>NZ_JAHWGH010000009.1 GCF_019334305.1 Rossellomorea orangium | reverse complement strand
TTCAGCGCCGATGGTAGTTGGGGGATCTCCCCCTGTGAGAGTAGGACGTCGCCAGGCAAATAGATGAAAGAGTAGCTCATTGGGAGTTACTCTTTTTTGGTTTGATTGTTAAAATGAATGTGCGGTGAGTCTTGGAAAGTTATTATTTGGCAAAATACGCAATAAACGAAATATGACGCAATTAGCGTGAAAATGACGCAAATAATTTAATAATGACGCAATCCCCATCGAAAATGACGCAACGCAATTACACACTGTTTAAAATATTGTCTGCACTTTTTATAGGGCTTTTCACCTTATGATGTAGATTTTTCATGGATATTTTATATATCTGTATTTCTATCAATACCTGATTCTATAAGACCAAAGAATTCATGGAATCTGATATCAGACCTCCGACCACGCAACCACGCATCTCCCCACCCCTAAAAGCACCATCCCCACGCACCCCTACTAACCCAAAGCTCAAAATTGCTATCTACTAACCTCCTAACGTATTATTTAAGTAAGTGTATAAAACAAGGAGAGAAGAACATGACGACGATTTATGATTTTACTGTGAAAAGAGCCAATGGGTCTGTAACCTCTTTAGAAGAGTACCAGGGGAAGGTAATGCTGATTGTGAACACAGCCAGTAAGTGCGGATTTACACCCCAATTTGAAGAGCTGCAGGGCCTTTATGAGGAGTATAAAGAACAAGGGCTTGTTGTTCTTGGATTTCCATGTGATCAATTTATGAATCAGGAATTTGATAATCAAGATGACATCATGGAATTTTGTCAGATAAACTACGGTGTATCTTTTCCGATGTTTGCCAAGGTGAATGTGAAGGGGAAGGAGGCTCATCCACTTTTCTCTTTTTTAACCCAAGAGAAAAAGGGTGTACTCATGTCCAGCATCAAGTGGAACTTTACAAAGTTTCTGGTTGGAAAGAATGGAGAGGTATTTGATCGATATTCACCACAGACCAACCCGCGGAAGATCGAGGATGATATTAAAAAGCTTCTGGCTGAATAGAAGGTAGGGGGGAGAGGCAGCTGTCTTTCCTCTCGACCCTATAACTTATCTTTGAGTATTTTAAGTAAAAGAAATGGTGATTTTTCTGTTGTCACGTTGATAAAAGTAGTGATTATCGGATAATCTTCATTTGTTCGGTTCTTTAAAAGCTCTACCCACCATTCTGTTTCGTACCTTGCGATCATGCTCAGATTGTAAAGGATGGCGTAGTGGATGAGTACTTCAGGAATGGTCGTAGCATCATTACGGATTCCAGGCAGTGCCAGGCGGTTTCTGTTCAGGTGCCATCTGAATGGAAGGCATTCCTCAGGGGAAGCAGCCTGTAACGTTGAAGGTGCACCCCAGCTTAGATTCCCCGTTACTTTTTCACTCAAGTATTGTTTAAATAAATCCTCCGACATGTGAAAATGTGAAAGAACTGTTTCATCGATGGTCAATTCATGCTGGTTGTTGAACCAGAACATGGTTTTCTTTTTGAGCAGAATGAGAAATGCTTCTTCAAGTTCAGGTATTTGTACGAGCAGATCTTCCATTTTATACTTTTCTCCAACGATGTGTTTCACATGGAACACGAGGTCTGAAAAGTGCGTAAAGAGACCATTCTTTTGGACCTTTACTTCATCCTGAAGAAATCTATAGTGCTGTTTCTTTCTTTTTCTTGAAGTGATTCCATGGGCAAGTACTGTAGTCGTTTCTGGATATGCCGGATCTTCTGTAAGAACGATTGCTTTAATAAAATGAATATATCCATAAAAGAGCAAAATCGGCTTAAGTGATAATGGGGATATCATGGCTTGTTTGTAATATAGTTCTCCCTGTTCAAGGTAGTACATGAACGGATAACAATTGTCATAACTCTTCAACTCGGCTTCTGATGATCCGATTTTTTCATAGCATTTTTTTAGAAACTTCTGGGAGTATTCTGCTGACTGAAAATAGTGGATGAAGTCCCAGTGCTGGAACAATTCTTTCATGAAATCACCTTCTAACTATTCGGAATAATTAAATTAATCCTATTCTTCTTGACAGTATTTTAACCAATTGATAACCTACTAATAATATTTTGGGACTAGGGAGGCCGAAAACATGTGGGATTCTAAATTTGCAAAAGAAGGTTTAACGTTTGACGATGTCTTATTATTACCAGCCAAATCAGAGGTATTGCCAAAGGATGTCAATATCTCTGTTGAGTTAACGGATTCAATCAAGTTGAATGTGCCTGTCATCAGTGCAGGGATGGATACGGTAACCGAGGCTGAAATGGCGATTGCAATGGCTCGAACAGGTGGACTGGGTATCATCCACAAGAACATGAGTATTGAACAGCAAGCTGAACAGGTCGATAAAGTAAAACGTTCCGAAAGTGGAGTTATCTCTGATCCATTCTTTTTAACTCCAGATCACCAAGTGTTTTCTGCAGAGCATTTGATGGGCAAATATAGAATTTCCGGTGTTCCGATTGTGAACAACGAGCAAGAACAGAAGCTTGTCGGGATTTTAACGAATCGTGACCTCCGTTTCATCCAGGATTATTCTATCCAAATCTCGGATGTCATGACAAAGGAGAATCTTGTAACAGCTCCTGTCGGCACTACCCTAGAAGAAGCGGAAAAAATTCTTCAGCAATATAAGATTGAAAAGCTGCCTTTGATCGATCAAGAAGGAACACTTAAAGGATTGATTACGATCAAGGATATTGAGAAAGTCATCGAGTTCCCGAACTCAGCTAAAGATGCTCAAGGGCGTTTATTAGTAGGTGCAGCTGTAGGTATTTCGAAAGATACCTTAACCCGTGTAGAACATTTAGTAAAAGCAAATGTAGATGTCATCGTAATCGACACAGCTCACGGACATTCTGCAGGCGTCCTTTCTATTGTTCGTGAAATACGCGAAGCTTATCCAACATTAAATATCGTAGCAGGTAATGTGGCAACGGCTGAAGCGACAAGAGAATTAATTGAAGCTGGTGCTGATGTGGTGAAAGTTGGAATCGGACCTGGTTCCATCTGTACGACCCGCGTTGTTGCTGGTGTAGGGGTACCACAAATTACCGCTGTCTATGATTGCGCTACGGAAGCAAGAAAGCACGGCAAGAGCATCATCGCCGATGGTGGCATCAAGTATTCCGGAGATATCGTGAAAGCATTGGCAGCCGGCGGACATGCTGTCATGCTGGGAAGCTTATTGGCCGGGACCTCTGAAAGCCCTGGCGAAACGGAGATTTTCCAAGGACGCCGCTTTAAAGTTTATCGAGGAATGGGATCTGTCAGCTCTATGGAAAAAGGATCGAAGGACCGCTATTTCCAGGAAGAAGCGAAGAAATTCGTTCCAGAAGGCATCGAAGGGCGTATTCCTTATAAAGGACCATTGGCTGATACATTGTATCAGCTGGTTGGAGGATTGCGTTCAGGCATGGGATACTGTGGAACGAAAGACTTATATGACTTAAGGGAAAAGGCACAGTTCATTAAAATGACGGGTGCCGGTCTTCGTGAAAGTCATCCCCATGATGTTCAAATTACGAAAGAAGCACCAAATTATTCATTATAAGAAAATAATTCCAAAAGCTGACCAGAACTTCCTGGTCAGCTTTTTTTATGTTGTTTGAGAGGGAAGGGAACGCGATTGTTCAGAGGCCGCAAGTCCCTTGACCCATGTCAAAACTAGTCATATTCTCTGTCTATTCTTACCTTTGGAACTATGATAAAATAACGAAGGTGTACATAAAATCTTGGAGGGCTAACAGTGAAAAGAAGTTGGATTCAAAAATCTTTTGTTTGTATGATGGTTTTTATGATGGCAATGAGTATGGTGCAGAAGCCTGCAAATGCTCAAGGTGACTTGGACGTAAACGCAAAAGCTGCGATTTTAGTAGAGGCAAGTACGGGTAAGATCTTGTATGAGAAGAATTCTGATACAGCTCAAGGTATTGCTAGTATGACGAAGATGATGAGTGAATACCTATTACTTGAAGCTGTAGAAGATGGCAAAGTAAAATGGGACCAAAAATATACGGTTCCAGGCAATCTTTCTGAGATGTCCCATAATACTGGTTTAAGTAATGTAAGTCTTCGAGAAGAAGACTCTTATACGATTAAAGAATTATATGAAGCAATGGCGATATATTCAGCGAATGCCGCTACTATGGCGATAGCTGAGACGATTGCCGGCTCAGAAGCTAATTTTGTTAAGATGATGAATGAAAAAGCTAAAGAATTAGGTTTGAAAGAATATAAATTTGTCAATTCAACGGGTCTTAACAATCGCGACCTACAACCATATGTAGACCAGGTGGTAGGGGGTCAAGACGAGGAAAATGTCATGTCTGCTAATGATGTAGCCACTCTTGC
Organism: Rossellomorea orangium; assembly: GCF_019334305.1. Classification (GTDB taxonomy): domain Bacteria; phylum Bacillota; class Bacilli; order Bacillales; family Bacillaceae_B; genus Rossellomorea. The sequence continues at coordinate 5,479 of NZ_JAHWGH010000009.1, read as the reverse complement.
ATATCGTTTATTACATGATCATCCTGAAGTTTTAGAAACGTCTAGCATCCCAAAGAAAGTATTTGCAGAAGGTACTGTAGACGAGACGCATATGGATAACTGGAATTGGATGTTAAAAGGGTTATTACGTGAGTATGAGGGTATGGACGGATTAAAAACAGGAACAACTGATTTTGCAGGAGCCAACTTTACTGGTACAGCTGAAAGAGATGGTCTTAGATTTATTACTGTAGTAATGAATGTGGATGTACCACCTGGTGAGAACTCTTATGATGCCCGTTTTAGTGAAACAAGAAAGATGTTGGATTATGCTTTTAATAACTATAGCATAGAAGAAGTTCTGCCCGCCGATTACAAAGTAAAAGGTCAAAAGACACTTTCTGTTGAAAAAGGAAAAGAAAAAGAAGTTCAAATCAAGACCGATTCTCCATTAAGCATGGTCATCAAGAACGGGGAAGCAGATCAATACAAGCCTAAATTTGTATTGGACAAAAAGAAATTAAATAAAGATGGCGAACTGACGGCTCCTGTAAAAGAAGGAGAAAAAGTCGGGTATGTCATGTTAGAAGCAAAAGGCAAAAAGGATTTAGGATACCTTACAGATAAGGGAACAAATGCTTCAAAAGCATCTGTCGTTACAGTGGATAGCGTCGAGAAAGCCAACTGGTTTGTCCTATCCATGAGAGCCGTGGGTGGTTTCTTCGGAGATATCTGGAATTCCATTACTTCTACGGTTAAAGGCTGGTTCTAATATTATGAAACACCAAGACTTAAGAACAGGTCTTGGTGTTTTTTTTATAAACGTATGCTTGTAGGGAACTATACAAAGAGGCACATAGGCATTTCCATGAAATGCTTGTCGCCACAGACCAAGCCTCTCCGCTTTTCGTCATGTCGAGCTCGAGCGGCTAGCCCCTCGAGGTCATAAGCTAAATATGCCAAAAAGGCAAAGAACGCCTTTCCGGCATATTCATCTTATGCTTGTCGGGCCTGACCAAGCCGCTTCCGCTTTTCGTTATGTCTAGCTCCGGGGCTTAGAGGCTCGAGGTCATAAGCCAAACATGCCAAAAAGGCAAAAGGCGCCTTTCCGGCATGTTCGTCTTATGCTTGTCGCCTCTGAGCAAAGCCCCTCCGCTTTTCGTCATGTCCAGCTTCAGCGGCTAGGCCCTCGAGGTCATAAGCTAAATCGACCAAAAAGGCAAAGAACGCCTTTCCGTTCGATTCATCTTATGCTTGTCGGGCCTGACCAAGCCGCTTCCGCTTTTCGTCTTGACATAAGCCCATTTTTATTGTTTATTTAGCAGTAGGGTTACATAATCATTCCGATTGTTTTAGTCACGTTTTCTTCCTTTTTTGGGAAGTTGTGGGGAAGGCAAGGGATAAATATAAGGGGGATATAGATATGAAGACTGGTACAGATCGTGTAAAAAGAGGTATGGCTGAGATGCAAAAAGGCGGCGTCATCATGGATGTTGTCAATGCAGAGCAGGCGAAGATTGCTGAAGCTGCAGGTGCAGTGGCGGTAATGGCTTTAGAACGAGTTCCAGCAGACATCCGTGCTGCAGGTGGAGTAGCAAGAATGGCAGATCCTCGTATTATTGAAGAAGTAATGGGCGCTGTGTCAATTCCTGTAATGGCAAAGGCTCGTATTGGTCATATTGTAGAGGCAAGAGTCCTTGAGTCAATGGGTGTTGACTATCTTGATGAAAGTGAAGTATTAACACCTGCTGATGAAGAGTACCATTTGAATAAAAGAGATTTCACTGTGCCATTCGTATGTGGTTGCCGTGATTTAGGTGAAGCTGCCCGCCGTATCGGTGAAGGAGCATCCATGCTTCGTACAAAGGGTGAGCCTGGAACGGGTAACATCGTTGAAGCGGTTCGTCATATGCGTAAAGTGAATGCTCAGGTTCGCAAGCTTGTAAGCATGAACGAAGATGAAATCATGACTGAAGCTAAACTGCTGGGAGCTCCATACGAATTATTATTAGAAATTAAAGAAAACGGCCGTTTACCTGTTGTAAACTTTGCTGCAGGCGGAATTGCCACACCAGCTGATGCGGCTCTTATGATGGAACTCGGTGCAGACGGAGTATTCGTAGGTTCTGGTATCTTCAAATCAGAAAATCCTGAGAAATTTGCGAGAGCGATTGTAGAAGCGACTACTCATTATCAAGATTACAAGTTGATCGCAGAGCTTTCAAAAGAGCTTGGTGTAGCAATGAAGGGTGTAGAAATTGCTTCTATTTTACCTGAAAACCGTATGCAAGATCGTGGATGGTAAGGTGTGATTACATGTTGAACATCGGTGTATTAGGACTTCAAGGTGCCGTCAGAGAGCATGTGCGTTCCATTGAAGCATCAGGTGCCAACGCGATCGTCATTAAGCGTGTGGAGCAGCTGGAGGAGATTCAAGGACTGATCATGCCCGGTGGGGAAAGTACGACGATGAGAAGGCTGATTGATCGGTATGACTTTATGGAGCCGTTAAGACAATTCGCTGCAGATGGTAAGCCGATCTTTGGAACATGCGCGGGCTTGATTCTCCTGGCGAAGCATATCGTCGGGTACGATGAGCCTCATTTGGGAGTAATGGACGTGACAGTGGAGCGTAATTCATTCGGACGTCAGAAAGAGAGCTTTGAAGCGGATCTTTCCATCGCCCATGTAGGGGAAGGATTTAATGCCGTCTTCATCCGTGCACCGCATATCGTGGAAGCGGGAGAAGATGTTGAAATCCTGGCGAAACATGACGGACGCATCGTGCTTGCACGTCACGGACAGTTCCTCGGTTGTTCATTCCATCCTGAATTGACGGATGATCATCGCCTGACTGCATTCTTCGTCGAGATGGTGAAAGAAAGCATGGAAAAAACAATCGCATAATTCTATTGCAAAATGGAAAACATTGTAGTAGATTATGAACTAACCAATAAAAAGTTAAATCGTTGATAGGAAATAGTAGTAAAGAAGGCTTGCCCAAGAGAGTCGATGGCCGGTGAGAATCGATGCAAGAGCTTTACGAATCCATCCTTGAGTGAAGTACTGAATGAAGTAGGTATTTTCGGTGATTCCGTTACCATCTCTTAAGAGGAAGATGCTTTGCGTCTTCAATTAGGGTGGCAACGCGGAAACCTCCGTCCCTTTTACCAGGGATGGGGGTTTTTTATTTTTTTATAAAAAAGGAGAGAATCTCATGTTAGACATTCGATATTTACGTAACAATCTGGAAGATGTGAAAGAGCGCCTTCAGCACCGTGGTGAGAACTTGGAGGATTTCGGCAAATTTGAAGAGCTTGATAAAAGAAGAAGAGAGCTGCTTGTAGAAAGTGAAGAGTTGAAGAGCAAGCGTAATGAAGTGTCCCAACAAATTGCCGAGCTTAAGAAAGAGAAAAAAGATGCTCAGGACATGATCGTGGAAATGCGTGAAGTCGGGGCCATGGTTAAGAAACTGGATGATGAACTAAGAGGGATTGAAGAAGAATTGGAACGCATCCTTCTATCTATTCCAAACATTCCTCATGAGTCTGTCCCTGTTGGTGAAACAGAAGATGATAATATTGAAGCGCGTAAATGGGGAGAAGTCAGGGAATTTGATTTCGAAGCACAGCCACACTGGGATGTTGCCACAGGACTTGGGATCCTTGATTTTGAACGTGCAGGGAAAGTGACTGGAAGCCGTTTCGTTTTCTATAAAGGACTTGGAGCAAGACTTGAAAGGGCCCTCATCAACTTCATGATGGACCTTCACATGGATGAGCATGGCTATACAGAAATGATTCCTCCATTCCTTGTGAACAGAGCAAGCATGACTGGAACTGGTCAGCTTCCTAAGTTTGAGGAAGATGCGTTCAGAATCGAAAGTGAAGACTATTTCTTAGTCCCTACAGCAGAAGTCCCTGTGACGAATTATCATCGTGATGAAATCCTGAAGGCTGACGAACTGCCGGTCAGCTATGTCGCATACAGCGCGAACTTCCGCTCTGAGGCCGGTTCTGCAGGACGCGATACACGAGGCTTGATCCGTCAGCATCAGTTCAATAAAGTGGAACTGGTACGCTTTGTGAAGCCAGAAGATTCTTATGATGCTTTAGAGGAGTTAACCGGGCATGCTGAAAAAGTCCTTCAATTACTTGGCCTGCCATACCGCGTGTTGTCTATGTGTACAGCGGACCTAGGGTTCACTGCAGCCAAGAAATACGACATTGAAGTATGGATTCCGAGCTACGGAACGTACCGCGAGATTTCTTCTTGCAGTAATTTCGAAAGCTTCCAGGCGAGACGTGCCAATATCCGCTTCAGAAGAGAGCCGAATGCAAAACCTGAACATGTGCATACGTTAAATGGATCAGGTTTAGCGATTGGACGTACGGTAGCTGCGATCTTGGAAAACTACCAGCAGGAAGATGGATCAGTCATTGTTCCAGAAGCTCTTCGTCCGTATATGGGTGGAGTGGAAGTCATTAAGTAAAGGACTTAGGTCAATCAAAAGAAGTCTCACGCTTATCCGTGAGACTTCTTTTGATTTTTTTTATAAATATGCTTGACTCTATTTGTACACCATGATATTATAATTCTTGTCGATACGGAGGAATACCCAAGTCCGGTTGAAGGGATCGGTCTTGAAAACCGACAGGGGTGTAACAGCCCGCGGGGGTTCGAATCCCCCTTCCTCCTCCATTGATTTTTTTATAACCATAGCGCATAAACATTGGAGATAGAATTCGTTACATTTTATGTAACGAATTTTTTTATTTTCTGGATATGCCGGAGGACCCAAGTCCTTTTACTTAAGGTTCTTGATGTCTTCTCTTAGTGGGGTTTCCCTTGTTCGCTCCAATACTCCGATGTTTACAATATGCCGGCGTGCTTCTTCATCCCCGAGCAGATAAATCTTCGAGTAGATATCCTTCATTGACTGATCATACCGATCGTCTTCCGGTGAGTTATGATATTGACGGAATGGAACCTGAGCGCGTCTCATGGTCGACATGTCATCATCATAGTTGTCGTTAAAGAGCATTTTAAGCTCGTTCACTTCTGTAGGAGTCGCAGATATACGAAAGCTTGGACTTGCGCTTTGATTCGGATCCTGTAAGATGTCCCCGCTGCTTATATCTACATAATAAATTTGTTTCGTTTCCATGCTTTTTTTCATCTCCTTAATTCATTGATTGCTTTTACATATACCTCTTTTCGAATGGAAATAAACGGATGTATCACTTTTAAAGAAGCGAGTAGGTGATTTCCGCTCCAATTAACTCTCGGAACATACTCTTACTAAAGTTTCATCAGCAGCTACTATTTTTTATAAGGGTTGTTTTCCCAAAGATTGTTGCTATTTGCATCCAAACTTAGATTTACGATGCTCTGTCATTTAGGTTGTGGTGCAGGAGGGTGAAGGGAACTGCTCCGCTTTCCACGGACGTTCGGCCGAGCCTCCTCAGCAAAAACCGCTTCCGGGGTCTCGGCACGCCCG
>NZ_JAHWGH010000032.1:107690-108264 GCF_019334305.1 Rossellomorea orangium | reverse complement strand
TACGGAGGAATACCCAAGTCCGGCTGAAGGGATCGGTCTTGAAAACCGACAGGGGTGTAACAGCCCGCGGGGGTTCGAATCCCCCTTCCTCCTCCATATTTACTTTCATATTTCATATCGTCGCGGGGTGGAGCAGTTCGGTAGCTCGTCGGGCTCATAACCCGAAGGTCGCAGGTTCAAATCCTGTCCCCGCAATACCATTTTTGCTTGTTATCAGTAAGAGATTAACTTTGATCCTTTTATGAGTAACGCAAGGATAGTTATTTTCGCTAGCGCGAAAAAACTTTGGTCCGGTAGTTCAGTTGGTTAGAATGCCTGCCTGTCACGCAGGAGGTCGCGGGTTCGAGTCCCGTCCGGACCGCCATTTTCTTTTACATAGTGGCTCAGTAGCTCAGTTGGTAGAGCAATGGACTGAAAATCCATGTGTCGGCGGTTCGATTCCGTCCTGAGCCACCATTTTTCTATTTAAACATGTCATGGCGATTGTGGCGAAGTGGTTAACGCACCTGATTGTGGTTCAGGCATTCGTGGGTTCGATTCCCATCAGTCGCCCCATATTTACTTAAATAGAATT
>NZ_JAHWGH010000032.1:0-107680 GCF_019334305.1 Rossellomorea orangium | reverse complement strand
GGAGCAGTTCGGTAGCTCGTCGGGCTCATAACCCGAAGGTCGCAGGTTCAAATCCTGTCCCCGCAATACCATTTTTGCTTGTTATCAGTAAGAGATTATCTTTTATGAGTAACGCAAGGATAGTTATTTTTGCCAGAGTAAGGTAAGGAAACCTATTTTGCTAACGCAAAAAGCTTTGGTCCGGTAGTTCAGTTGGTTAGAATGCCTGCCTGTCACGCAGGAGGTCGCGGGTTCGAGTCCCGTCCGGACCGCCATTTATCTTTTGATGGTCATTTGAAAATTTAATCTTCTATATAATATGGCTCAGTAGCTCAGTTGGTAGAGCAATGGACTGAAAATCCATGTGTCGGCGGTTCGATTCCGTCCTGAGCCACCATTTATACTTAAGAACCTTTAAGTATTTATTTTATTTGGAGGGGTAGCGAAGTGGCTAAACGCGGCGGACTGTAAATCCGCTCCTTCGGGTTCGGCAGTTCGAATCTGCCCCCCTCCACCAAGATTTTTTACGCAGCGTGAGCGGAGTAAAATAATCCTCCTTAATTCACGCGTAGCGAAGCGGAGCAATATACTCCAATTTATTAGCATGAGATTCTTGTGGAACTAATATCTTTCATCATAGGGGTATAGTTTAACGGTAGAACGAAGGTCTCCAAAACCTTTGGTGTGGGTTCGATTCCTACTACCCCTGCCAAAGAAATCTCAAGCATGGCGATTGTGGCGAAGTGGTTAACGCACCTGATTGTGGTTCAGGCATTCGTGGGTTCGATTCCCATCAGTCGCCCTTTATATTGGGCTATAGCCAAGCGGTAAGGCATCGCACTTTGACTGCGACATGCGTTGGTTCGAATCCAGCTAGCCCAGCCAACGGCGGCATAGCCAAGTGGTAAGGCAGAGGTCTGCAAAACCTTTATCACCGGTTCAAATCCGGTTGCCGCCTCCAAAGTATTCATGCGGGTGTAGTTTAGTGGTAAAACCTCAGCCTTCCAAGCTGATGATGAGGGTTCGATTCCCTTCACCCGCTCCAATTATTTCTTATATGGGCCTATAGCTCAGCTGGTTAGAGCGCACGCCTGATAAGCGTGAGGTCGGTGGTTCGAGTCCACTTAGGCCCACCATTCTATTATTCCGCAGTAGCTCAGTGGTAGAGCTATCGGCTGTTAACCGATCGGTCGCAAGTTCGAATCTTGCCTGCGGAGCCAATTTATATGGAGAAGTACTCAAGTGGCTGAAGAGGCGCCCCTGCTAAGGGTGTAGGTCGGGCAACTGGCGCGAGGGTTCAAATCCCTCCTTCTCCGCCATTAAGGCCCATTGGTCAAGCGGTTAAGACACCGCCCTTTCACGGCGGTAACACGGGTTCGAATCCCGTATGGGTCATTATGAAAAGACTATCATTGTTGATAGTCTTTTTTTGGTATTAAATTAAGTAGTCTATTTGAAGAGATATCTTTGAATATGGAGCGAGAACGGGATCATCATGGCAGGTTTTATATTGATAAGTCTTTTCCTTACGGGTGACTGTGTTATCGCTTTCTCTACTTTATTATTGACCTTGAGCAGTTTATTATCGACTTACCCCATTTTATTATCAACTTCTGTACTTTTCTCTTCATTTTCATTTTCCATTCATAAGAACAGATTAAAAGAAATCCAAAATCAGATATCCATCTTTAACACCTCCATTCGACATCACCATCCCCTTTCGCAGCCAGCCATGAACCATACAAAATCCCGTAATCCTTCTGTATTTTTTGCAAAATTCATTAACTATTATTAAAAAAAATTCGACAAATTCCGCTATGAATTCTTCATGATTCCCCTATGTTTTTACAATGTAAACCTTATCATTTTGAATAAATTCCCAAATAAGCTATTTATTCATCTATGGATGTAGTAAATTGTCGTAATTGAGCGACGATTATAAGGAGGATTTTAGTGTTCTTGTTAGAAAATAGTTAAGTAGATTGAAAAAATGTAGGTGAGATGATGAACGCAATGACCATAACAGATTATGATGTTTTTTTGTTTCATGAGGGTAATTTACAGCAGGCCTATCAGTTTATGGGTTCCCATGTTAGAAGGGATTCGACAGGGACCTATACAGAATTTTGCGTTTGGGCACCGAAAGCAAGGCATGTTTCATTGGTGGGATCCTTTAATCAGTGGAACGGGAGTGGGTATGACCTGAAAAGAAGAAATAGGGAAGGTTTGTGGACGATTCGTGTGGATAAGGATTTATCGAACGAAACGTATAAGTATGAAATCACCACACCATCAGGTTCAAAGAAACTGAAGGCGGATCCTTATGGATTTGCCTCTGAACAGCGCCCTCATACGGCAAGCATCGTGTATGAGCTGGATGGATTTTCCTGGGAAGATGAGAAGTGGATTGAGGATCGTTCAGCTAACACGATCTACGACAAGCCTATGTCGATTTATGAAGTGCATTTGGGCACATGGAAGAAGAAATCGGGAAAGTTCCTTTCTTACAAGGAATTGGCGGAACAGTTGATCCCTCATGTGAAAGAGCAGGGTTTCACTCATATAGAACTGCTGCCAGTCACGGAGCATCCTTTTGACCGGTCCTGGGGATATCAGGGGACGGGGTATTATTCACCGACCAGCAGGTATGGCTCGCCACATGAGTTGATGGCATTTGTGAATGAATGTCATTTACACAATATCGGCGTCATTTTGGATTGGGTCCCTGGACATTTTTGTAAGGATTCACATGGATTATATGAGTTTGATGGTTCGTTTGCCTATGAATATAGTCAGGAAAGGGATCGCGAGAATTATACGTGGGGAACGGCGAATTTTGATTTAGGGAAAGGTGAAGTGAGAAGCTTCCTTATTTCCAATGCCCGTTTCTGGATGGATAAGTATCATATCGATGGCTTCCGGATCGATGCAGTGGCAAATATCATTTATTGGGCAAATCAGGGACAGATGGCTCCCAATGAAGGTGCCATACAGTTCTTGAGAAACTTGAATAAGGCTGTGTTTGAATACGATTCTTCAATTTTGATGATTGCAGAGGATTCTACGGACTGGCCACAGGTGACATCTCCTGTTCATTATGGGGGTCTTGGATTTAATTATAAGTGGAATATGGGATGGATGAATGACGTCCTTAAATATATGGAAACCGATACGACTGAACGAAGGCATGTACATTCGCTCATAACATTTTCTTTGTTATATGCCTATTCAGAGAACTATGTACTTCCTTTTTCACATGATGAGGTGGTACATGGGAAGAAGTCACTATTGAACAAAATGCCGGGGGATTACTGGCAGAAATTCGCACAATATCGTTTGCTCCTGAGCTATATGATGGCTCATCCGGGGAAAAAGCTTCTGTTCATGGGAAGTGAGCTTGCCCCGTTTTCAGAGTGGAAAGATCTTGAGGAATTAGATTGGCATTTACTGGATTACGAATATCATCACAAATTCAATTCATATTTTAAAGAGCTCATGCATTTATATAAAGGTGCTGAACCATTATTCCAGATGGATCATCGTTCAGAGGGCTTCGAGTGGGTGGATGTGAATAATGCTGAACAGCAGATTTTTTCCTTTATCCGTTATGGGATTGAAAAAGAGGAGCATCTGGTGGTGATCTGCAATTTTAGTCCACATGTGTATCACCGGTATAAGGTGGGAGTAAATAAGGTTTCTTCTTATGAAGAGATTTGGAATAGTGATGATGAGCGATTTGGTGGTTCACACCAGGTCAACCCCGAGCCGCTTACCGTACACAATGAAATGTACCATGGAAGAGAAGGATATGTGGAAATGACGATTCCACCGTATGCAGCCGTTTATTTAAAACCAATCGATTGAAAGGGGAGAGAAAGTGATGGCAAAAGGTAGATGTGTGGCCATGTTATTAGCAGGTGGAAAGGGGAGCAGATTAAGTTCATTGACGAAAAGTCTGGCGAAACCCGCCGTACCATTTGGAGGGAAATACCGTATCATTGATTTTACACTGAGCAACTGTACGAATTCAGGTATCGATACGGTAGGGGTCCTTACCCAATATCAGCCACTTGTATTGAATTCTTATATTGGAATTGGGAGTGCGTGGGATCTTGACCGTAAAAACGGTGGTGTGACCGTGCTGCCACCATATGCTGAATCCTCTGAAATGCGCTGGTATACAGGGACGGCAAGCGCCATCTATCAAAATATGAATTATCTCGAGCAATATGATCCTGAGTACGTTCTGATCCTGTCTGGTGATCATATTTACAAGATGGACTATAGTAAAATGCTTGATTATCATATCGAGAAAAAAGCAGACGTATCGATCTCAGTCATTGAAGTGGGATGGGACGAAGCGAGCCGTTTCGGGCTGATGAATACGAACGAAGAGATGAGAGTCACAGAGTTTGAAGAAAAGCCGCCTTTCCCTAAGAGTAATCTTGCTTCGATGGGTATCTATATTTTCAACTATTCCGTGCTGAAGGATTATCTCGAGATGGATGAACGCAATCCTGATTCCAGCCATGACTTTGGAAAGGATGTCATCCCGCTCCTGCTTGATGAGAAGAAGAAATTGATGGCATACCCATTCGAGGGCTATTGGAAGGATGTCGGTACGGTCAAGAGCTTGTGGGAAGCGAATATGGATCTGATCGACGAGAAAAATGAATTGAACCTGTTTGATCATGATTGGAGGGTGTATTCCGTTAATCCGAACGAGCCGCCTCAATATATTGCAGGTGACGCCCTTGTAGAAGGATCACTTGTGAATGAGGGATGCACGATTGAAGGAACGATTCAGAAGTCAGTACTCTTCCAGGGCACGACAGTGAAAAAAGGGGCGCACGTCAACCGATCAGTCATTATGCCGGATGCAGTCATTGGAGAGAACGCGTATATCGAGCAAGCGATCGTGCCTTCGGATGTGAAAGTACCGAGCGGGCTGTGCATCATGCCGGAAGAGGGATCCGATGAAGTCATCCTCGTGACGGAATCATTCATTGAAACACTGCTGGAACAAGAAAGAGTGTAAGATTCAAGACCAACATTACAACATTAGAGGAGGAGAAGTGTTTTGAAAAATACAATGCTTGGTGTTATTGATGCTACGAGTTACTATGATTCGTTGGAGGATTTATTGTTGCATCGCTCATTAGCCGCACTTCCGATTGCAGGTAGATACCGTCTGATTGATTTTGTCCTTTCCAATATGGTGAATTCCGATATCGGTTCCGTTGCCATTTTTCCGAAGTTTCAATACAGATCCCTGATGGATCATCTGGGATCGGGAAAGAACTGGGATCTGAACCGGAAACGGGACGGCTTGTTTTTCTTTCCTGCACCGGGACTGGAAGCGAATGAGGAAGGGGTGGGTTCCTTTAACCACTTTGCCCATCATATGGACTATTTTAAACGCAGTACACAGGAATATGCACTGATCAGCAATTGCTTTACGTTATGTAATATCGATTATCAACCCGTACTCGAACGTCATATCCGTATAGGTTGTGATATCACGGAAATGAGACACAATGGCAACTCTCTAGACATGTACTTAGTCAAAACGACTATGCTCATAGATTTGATCGCTAAGCGCCGTGAAACGGGCTACACCTGCATGCAGGATGTCGTAGAGGACATGGACAGCGGTTTTAAGATATGCGGTTATGAACATGATGGATTTGTTCAGAAGATTGATTCCATTGAAGAATACTATGATGCCAGCATGAAGCTGATGAATCTATCATACTGGAAAGAGCTGTTCAAGAAGGAAATGCCTATCTATACGAAGGTGAAGGATGAACCGCCGACACGCTACACGTCATTGGCAAGCGTGAAGAATAGTATCATCGCCAATGGATGTTACATTGAAGGCCAAGTAAATAATTCTACGATGTTCAGAGCCGTGAAGGTTGGAAAAAACACGAAGATATCAGGCAGCATCATTATGCAGAAGAGCCAAATTGGAGATAACTGTGTACTAGAGAATGTGATCTTGGATAAAGATGTGCGAGTAGAGGATGGCGTCAAGCTTATCGGAGATCCAAACAATCCAATTGTCATTCGCAAAGGGATGATTCAAGGAGCGCTGATGAATTCGTGAAAGTGTTATTTGTCGTATCGGAGTGTGTCCCATTCATTAAATCCGGAGGCCTGGCTGACGTGGCAGGTGCTCTGCCTAAGGAGTTAAGAAGCTTAGGAACCGATGTCAGGGTGATCCTGCCCAAATACGGCGGGATCCCTCATGAGTTCCATTCTAAAATGAAGCGGAAGAAAGAATTTTTCGTATCAGTCGGGTGGCGCAATCAATATTGTGGCATTGAAGAGTACACAGAAAATGGCGTAACGTATTATTTTGTCGACAATGAATATTATTTTAACAGGGACCGGCTGTATGGATACTTTGATGACGGGGAGCGCTTTGCTTATTTTACCAGGGCTGTACTGGAAAGCATCGCTGTCCTTGATTACTTCCCTGATGTGATTCACTGTCATGATTGGCACACAGGAATGGTTCCGTTCTTACTTCGAAGCGAGTATCAGGAGAGACCGGGTTATGCATTTATCCGCAGTGTGTTCACCATTCACAATCTGCAATTTCAAGGGATTTACCCTAAACAGGTGATGACGGATTTATTAGGTATACCCGATAAGTATTTTCATCATGAATATCTAGAGTTTTATGGAAATATCAATTTCATGAAAGCCGCTCTCATTTCTTCGGATTTTGTCACAACGGTGAGTCCGACATATAAAGAGGAAATCCTTACGCCTTACTATGGGGAAAAGCTACATAATATCCTGGGTCAGCGATACAACCAACTATTGGGCATCGTCAATGGGATCGATGATGAAGTGTACAACCCTGATGAGGGAGAGTTTCCATACTTCAGCGGCAATCTTCATGGGAAGAAGCAGGCGAAGCGTCATCTGCAAAAAAGTCTGGGGCTGGAGGAGAACGAAGGGATTCCTCTTGTGTCCATCATCTCAAGGCTTACAAACCAGAAGGGGCTCGAACTTGTCAGGGGCGTCTTTCATGAAATGATGCAGGAAAATGTTCAATTCGTACTGTTGGGAACGGGTGATTGGGAATTTGAGCAATTCTTCAGGGAGATGGAATGGACGTATCCCGATAAAGTGAGGGTTCAGATCGGCTTTAATGAGGAGCTGGCCAAGGAGATCTATTCCGCCAGTGATTTGTTCCTGATGCCTTCCAAGTTTGAACCTTGTGGCCTCGGGCAACTGATTGCGATGAGATATGGTGCCCTGCCGCTTGTCCGTGAAACCGGTGGATTAAATGATACGGTTCAATCCTACAATGAAGAAACGAAGACTGGCAACGGCTTCTCATTCAGGAACTTTAATGCTCACGACATGCTCTATACCTATAGAAGGGCCCTGACCTATTTCTACGAAGATCCGGAAACATGGAATCATATTGTACGAACCGCAATGAATAAAGATTATAGTTGGGCTCAATCGGCCTTTAAATATAATCAACTATATGCTGACCTGGTATCAAGGAGTGAAAGTCATGTTTTCTGATCCGATAGAATTTAAAGAGATGTTTCTAAAGAAGCTTGAGATGATGTATGGAAAGACATTTCCTGAGTCGACCAGTCAGGATCAGTTCTTCACATTGGGTCACCTGGTCCGGGAATATATCTCGATGAACTGGATCCATACGAACGAGCAGTACCGTTTCAATAAACAAAAGCAGGTATATTATTTATCCATTGAATTCCTTCTCGGGCGCCTGCTTCGTCAGAATCTGATGAATTTAGGGATTTACGATATCGTGGAAAAAGGACTCCAGGATCTTGGTATCGACCTTGCCGATATGGAAGATGTCGAGCACGATGCCGGTCTTGGGAACGGTGGTCTTGGCCGCTTGGCCGCCTGTTTCCTGGATTCACTGGCTTCCCTGAATTTACCCGGGCACGGATATGGAATCCGATACAAGCATGGGTTATTCGAACAAAAGATCGTAAACGGCTTTCAGATGGAGCTTCCTGAACAATGGCTGCGTCACGGTCACGTATGGGAGGTCCGAAAGTCGGACCTGACAGTGGAGGTGCCTTTCTGGGGGAAAGTGGAGTCGTATACGGAAAAGGACGTCTTACGGTTTCGCCATGTCGATGCAGAAGTGGTAGCTGCCGTCCCTTATGATATGCCAGTTGTGGGGTATGAAACGTCCACTGTTAATACACTTCGTCTGTGGAGTGCCGAGCCTGCTGCTTATAAAGCAGGTAAGGATATGATGAAATATAAACGTGATACGGAAGCCATTACTGAATTTCTTTATCCTGACGATACCCATGAAGAAGGTAAGATTCTGCGCCTGAAGCAGCAGTATTTCCTGGTATCCGCAAGCATCCGCTCGATTCTGGACTCCTATTTATATCGGAACGGGGACCTGAAGGAGCTGCATGAACATATATCCATTCATATCAACGATACCCACCCGGTTCTTGCCATACCGGAACTGATGAGAGTGCTTCTGGATGAATATTCATTTGATTGGGAAGAAGCCTGGGAAATCACGACGAACACATTTGCTTACACGAATCACACAACTCTATCAGAAGCTTTGGAAAGATGGCCGATCCGGATATTCCAGCCCCTCCTTCCCCGCATCCATATGATTGTCAATGAAATCAATGAGCGGTTCTGCAGGGAATTATGGAAAGAGTATCCTGGTGAATGGAAAAGAATAGAGGATATGGCGATCATCTCTCATGATGAAGTCAAAATGGCTCATCTGGCGATCGTAGGAAGCTTCAGTGTGAATGGGGTCGCAAAGATCCACACGGAAATTTTGAAGCAAAGGGAAATGAACTTATTCTATCAATATTATCCGGATAAATTTAATAGCAAAACGAATGGAATTACTCATAGAAGGTGGCTCCTGAATAGTAATCCATCCTTGGCGAACCTGATTACATCATCGATCGGGGATGAGTGGATTAAAGATCCTTCGAAGCTTGTGAAGCTGAAGGAGTATCATCACGATACAGCTTTCCTGAAGGACTTGTATGATGTAAAGCAGGAGAATAAATTGAAGCTTGCCGAACGGATCTTTGAAAGCAATGGGATCGTAGTGGATCCTTCTTCTATCTTTGACATCCAGGTGAAGCGGCTTCATGCCTATAAACGTCAACTGATGAATGTGTTGCACATTCTCCATTTGTATAATCGCTGTGTCGAGGACCCGGCGTTTGATTTCCATCCTCGGACGTTCATCTTCGGGGCAAAGGCGTCACCGGGTTACTTTTATGCTAAGAAAATCATAAAATTGATCCACTCTGTTGCTGATCTCGTCAATGATCATCCACTGGTGAAAGGGCGCATCAAAGTTGTATTCCTTGAAAATTACCGCGTGTCCCTGGCGGAAGAAATCATTCCGGCGGCTGACTTGTCCGAGCAGATTTCAACGGCCAGTAAAGAAGCGTCCGGTACAGGGAATATGAAGTTCATGATGAACGGCGCACTGACCCTTGGAACCCTGGATGGAGCCAATATCGAGATCCTGGAACAAGTCGGGAATGATAACATCTTCATATTCGGCTTGACCGCGGAGGAAGTAATGAAATACCAGCATCATGGCGGCTATTATGCCATGGAGTACTTCCACTATGATACAAGGATCAAAAAGGTGTTGAACCAATTGATCGATGATACCCTGCCGGATGCAGGTGATCATTTCGAAACCATTTATGATTCGTTATTGACGGAGAACGATCAATTCTTTGTCCTCCGGGATTTCGATTCCTACGTAAGGGTTCATGAGCAGGCCGGAAAGGCTTACGAAAACAAGGAACATTGGTCCCGGATGTGTCTTCAGAATATTGCCAATTCCGGCTACTTCTCGAGTGACCGTACCATTGAGCAATACGCGAAGGATATTTGGGGCATTGCACAGGGAAGTTTGACCAAATAAAAAAAACGTCTGGGAAAGTGATCCCAGGCGGTTTTTTCTATTTCTTCTTATCGGAGATGTAGCTGTCCCCGTCTTTATAGGGGATGTCCCCTATTGTTGATTCGATATCATTCTCATCTAGCATATCTTCATACTCTTCATGGGTCTTCGATGGATAGGCTTTACGGTTCGATCCTTCCATATCAGTGCCGACGAATGACTCGAAATCCTCGGTGAAGCCTTCTGACGTATCCTCATCCTGATACAGGTCGGAATAATCCTCGTGATCGCCTTCAAAGTCGGATGGTGTTTCGGATGTACCGAACCTGCCGACTTCCTGGAAGCTGTCCTGATCATCACGTACATTTCCGTCTGTTTCATGTCTGAATTCATTATCTACAGGAGGCTGCAGTACTTCTTCCTCCACAGGTCGATCCTGAGGGGTCGACTGCTCCGGTGTATGGTCCCGGCAATAAAGGGTCGTCGGGATGACTTCCAAACGCTCATATGGGATCTCCTTCCCGCATTCCTTACACTGACCATACGTACCGTTTTCCATTGCGTGAAGAGCCTGTTGAATCTTATCAAGCTCTAGCTTTGAATGGTCATCAATGGCGAAGTCCTTTTCCCGCTCGTATAATTCGGTTCCCATATCGGCCGGGTGATTATCGTAAAGGGAAAGTTCTCCTGAGTTATCACGTTCGTTTGTATGGTGAAGATTATCTAAATCCTGATGTAAATGTTCTTTTAACTGCTTTTCCTGTTGAACCAATTCTTGTTTGAGTGTCTGTTTTTGGCTGTCTGTTAGCAATTTCTTCACATCCTTTGTTATGTTCGCAAAAAATTTATCCTAACCATACTTTATCCGAAAGTGGGGATGTTAAAACATAAAAGGTTTATTTCGTAAATATGGCGCTGACCAACTAGTGAGTGCTGGTTGATTTCCGCTTCAATCAACAGTAGCTTTTAATTTTTAAATAATACCTAAAGTTTTAACTACCTTTTTTATGTATGTAATTTTAAAGATCATCCGATTTATTGTGAGTTATATCATCTCAAAACAAAAAAAGAGTCGACCCGTAAATGAAAGGGTCGACTCTTTGTCTTTCTATAGTATATAAGCAAGTAATAATCCAATGGATATGAGGAATCCAAAGATGGTATTGGTCTGGGCAGTGGCTTTCATGGCAGGCATCATTTCGATCGGTTGTGATTTGCCGATGAATCCTGTTGTGGCCTTGACCGCTTTCGGGATACTCAGAAAGGCTACGAACAGCCAAGGTGAAGAGATACCCGTGACGACCAACCCGATGATCCAGGCGTAGGATACGACAAACATTCCGCCTAAAAGGATGATGGCACCCTTCTTACCCAATAGGATGGCTATGGTTTTGCGGCCGTTTTCTTTATCGCCGTCCAGATCCCGGATGTTGTTGGCCAGTAGGATTGAGCCTACTAAAATGGAAACCGGAATGGAAATGAGGATGCTGTCATCGTTGATGTAGCCGGTCTGAATGTAAAAGGAAATCAGGATGATCACAAATCCCATGAAAAATCCTGCTACGATTTCACCGAACGGAGTGTATGCAATTGGCATTGGTCCGCCAGTATAAAAGTACCCGGCTGCCATGCAAACTAAGCCTATCAGTGCCAGCCACCATGTACTGCTGAGGCAAATATAAATCCCTAATAGCAGGGAGATGCCGTACAGTGAAAAGGCAAGGTTGATGACCGTTGATGGTTTGACGCCGTTACGGACGATCGCTCCGCCGATTCCGATAGAGTGTTCTGTATCAAGACCTCTTTTAAAATCATAATATTCGTTGAACATATTTGTAGCAGCCTGGATGAGCAGGCAGGCAACCAGCATTGCCAAAAATAGCATAATGTTAACGTCTGTAAATTGCAGCGCAAGTACCGTACCAAGCAATACAGGCACAAATGCAGCTGTAAGAGTGTGTGGCCTTGTGAGCTGCCACCAGATTCTCCACCCTTTATCTGATTCCAACACGTTGGATGCTTGTTGTTCCATCAATCTCTCTCCCTTACACAATAAGGAATTTTCAGATAACATTACAATTCCTTTACAGATTAAAGTGTAGGTAAAGGGAGGGGGACTGTCAATCATTTTTTACAAATCAGTGAAGGTGCTATTTTCCAGTAAATGAGGACTTTTACAACGCTTTTGGTTTCTCAAAAGGCGAAAAAGGGTTTATTATATATAATAAGGATAAATATTGAAACATGGCTCGAACTTCGTTGACACACCATAAAGACAGGTGTATCTTATAGTAAGTTTGACTATTGTACGTGATTTTGTTTGGGGGAATTCAATTGGTTACCATCCATAAAACCAATATTGAAAAAGCATATGATTCAGCCAAAATGAAGGCTAAACAAATAGATCGTCCCGTTCTTCTGAGCATAGTGGAGGAAGTCGATGCAGTAGATCCTCTTTCCTTTTACTATGGAGGCAGTTCTTTTATTGGAGAGCGCTTTTTATGGAAGGACCGTGATCACACCATCACGCTTGTAGGACTCGGAGCGGCCCATATCGTTTCCACGGATGAGATGGAAGAGCGCTTTTTTACAATTGAGAATGAGTGGAAGCGCTTAATTGGAGAGTCCGTAGTCGTGACAGAGGACAAGTGGCCAGGAACAGGGCCATTACTATTCGGTGGTTTTAGCTTCGACCCGTTAAACGCCAGGGGAGACGAGTGGAGTCATTTCTCTGAAGGTTCGTTTCAGCTCCCGATGTTCATGTTGACCAAGCCGGGGAAAACGAATTATTTGACGATGAACGTCATCTGTCATCCGGAAGAAGATGAAAGTATATTCCATGAACGCATCCGCATAAAGGAAAGCCTTCTTGCTAACGCCCGGAAGACCATTATTCCTGAGATTGCCCATTGGCTCCGTAACCGTGATGTGAAGCCTGAAGAATGGAAGGACTCTGTTCAGAGTGTCGTGAATCGGTTACAGCAGGGGGAAATGGATAAGGTCGTTCTTGCAAGAAAATGTGAAATTTCCTTTGAAAAGCACGTGTCATCTGATTTTGTATTGGATAATCTTTGGAAGCAGCAGCCCGATAGCTTTGTGTTCAGCTTTGAAAGGGAAGAAAGCTGCTTCATCGGAGCAACTCCAGAACGACTTGTAAAAAAAACGGGAGAAGAAATCCTGTCTACCTGTTTAGCGGGATCGATTGCCCGTGGGGATACCCTTGAAAGGGATGAAAAACTGGGGGAAGAGCTCCTGGGGGATGAAAAGAACCGTTATGAGCATCAGCTTGTCGTGGACAGCATCCAGGATGCCTTGAACCCTTTTTGTAACGAGCTGTCGATCCCGACTTCCCCGCAGCTTATGAAGTTGAAGGACATCCAGCACTTATACACTCCCGTTATTGGACAGGCATCTGAGAATACATCGATTCTAAATCTTGTGGAAAAATTACACCCGACTCCTGCACTCGGCGGGGTACCAAGAGATAAGGCATTGCACGTGATCAGGCAGGAAGAACAAATGGATCGTGGACTATACGCAGGTCCTATCGGCTGGATGGATGCCTACGGGAATGGGGAGTACGCCGTCGCCCTCCGTTCCGGCCTCCTGCAAAGGGATAAAGCATACTTATATGCAGGCTGCGGAATCGTAGCCGATTCACAGCCTGAAAGTGAGTTTAAAGAAACACAAATGAAATTTCGACCAATGCTCCGTGCATTAGGGGGAACCGTACATGATTGATGAACATCAGGAGAAATTAACTCATTATTTAGCGGCCTTCATTGAAGAATTGGTTGGAAATGGAGTAGACGAAGTCGTCATCAGTCCCGGCTCTCGTTCTACTCCTTTGGCATTGTTATTTGCCCATCATCCAGGAGTCAAAACGTATACAAACGTGGATGAACGTTCAGCAGCATTCTTTGGATTGGGTATTTCCAAGGCAAAAAAGAAACCCGTAGCCATCTTGTGCAGTTCAGGGACTGCAGGAGCAAATTACTACCCTGCTGTCATTGAGGCACGCTACGGAAAGGTGCCGCTCATTGTCTTGACGGCCGATCGTCCTCATGAGCTGAGAGAAGTGGGTGCGCCTCAAGCGATCAATCAAATTGATTTATATGGAAAGCACGTGAAATGGTCCGTTGATATGGCATTGCCGGAAAGCATCCCTTCCATGGTGCAATATGCACGATCATCTGCCGCCAGGGGCGTGTCCATCTCTACGGGGTATCCACAAGGGCCGGTTCATTACAATTTTCCATTCAGGGAACCCCTTATCCCAAATCTACAGCAGGTGGAATTCACACCGTACCAATCGGGAAAGACCGTCATTCAGGGGGATCGTCAATTGCCTTCAGGATATCAGCATGACCTTCTGGACCAATTAAAGAAATCAAATCGGGGCATCGTTGTGTGTGGACCCGGAATAGGTGAAGAGGCGGTGCAGTCCATTATCGCATTTTCCGAGGGATATGGCCTGCCGATTCTGGCAGACCCGTTATCCTTTGTGAGGAATGGTAGCCACTCCAAGGAAAATATCATGGATTGCTACGACACATTCATCAGGATCGATGAGCTTAAAGAATCTTTACAGCCTGACCTTGTCATCCGGTTCGGTGCTATGCCGGTATCGAAAGCACTGATGTTGTTCCTGAAAAGCATGCCGGATATTCCGACATGGGTTGTGAGTAATGGAGAAGAATGGCAGGACCCGACTGCACGGGGAACCCACTACATCCAATGTGAGGAGAACCTTTTCTGTCAGGCCTTCATTGGGAAAAACGATAAGCCTGATAGGGAATGGCTCGAGTATTGGGTGGGTGTCAATGACAAGACAAAAGACTTGCTCGACGATGGTCATGAATCCTGGGATGAAGGAAAGGCTGTCCATCATCTGATCAGGCATCTGCCTGACGGGGCAACCCTGTTTTCAAGTAATAGCATGCCCATCAGGGATTTGGATACCTTTTTATTTACCGATGACCGTTCGATTCGGATTTTTGCCAATCGAGGAGCGAATGGAATAGACGGAGTGGTATCCACGGCCCTTGGCATGAGTACAGGGTCACAGTCCATGTATCTCCTGATTGGGGATCTTGCCTTTTTCCATGATTTAAACGGACTATTGACCGCCAGGAAATATCAATTGGATATGACCATCATCGTCATGAATAATAATGGTGGAGGCATCTTTTCATACCTGCCGCAAGCATCTGATCAGACACACTTTGAAGACCTGTTCGGTACCCCGATGGACCTGGATTTTGCTCATGCAGCAAGGCTGTACGGAGCGGGTTATTCCAAGGTATCGGAGGAGGAGGAATTTATCCCTGCCCTTTTGGAAGCCGATCAATACAAAGGGATAAGCATCATTGAAGTGATGACCAATCGAGAGGAAAATGTAGCAAATCATCGTAAATTGTGGAATTTTGTTTCCCGGGAAATGACGCGGAAAATAAAGGGTGGATATCGTGATTCTTCAAGTGAATGATATTCGGTATTTTGTAGAAGTTAAAGGGGAAGGGCAGCCTCTGGTTTTCCTCCATGGCTTCACGGGTGACACGACAACATGGTCGTCTGTCACTGATTCATTATCCGAATCCTACCAGTGCATCAGCATTGATTTGATTGGCCATGGACGCACGGATTCCCCTGAAGATGACAGCAGGTATACGATGGATCGCGTTTCCGAGGATATTTGCTGTATTCTTGATGAGCTTGACGTTGGGCCTGCCGTACTGATCGGTTATTCCATGGGTGGACGTACTGCTCTGCACTTTAGTCTGAACTATCCTGAAAAGGTGAAGGCGTTGATACTTGAAAGCTCTTCACCTGGTTTGAAGGCGGTTGAAGCAAGAGCGGAGCGAAAGAAGAAGGATGAGGTGCTTGCCGATAGAATTGAAAAAGGTGGAATCGAAGCCTTTGTCGATTTTTGGCAGGAGATCCCCTTATTTGCCTCTCAGAAAAGACTTTCGGATAAAGAGCGCTCGGAAATCCGGAAGCAGCGTCTGAGTCAATCTGTCACAGGCTTGTCCAATAGCTTGAGAGGGATGGGGACAGGCGCACAGGACTCTTTATGGGAAGAGCTTGAAGAGCTCTCTGTACCTGTCCACGTACTTGTCGGTGAGCTCGATCAAAAGTTCGTAGGGATTGCAGAAAACATGAAAAAGATCAATCCAATGTTCAATATTGTGACATTTTCCAACACTGGTCATGCAATTCATGTGGAAGAACCGCGAAAGTTTGGTACAATAATAGAGGATCTACTGTTAACTACATAAAGGAGGAACAACTAAATGGCTTTTGAATGGGTTTCAGAAAGAAACTACGAAGATATTTTGTACGAAACTTACAATGGGATCGCTAAGATTACGATCAATCGACCAGAAGTACGTAACGCATTCCGTCCTAAAACGGTTATGGAATTAATCGATGCATTTGCTTATGCACGCGACGATTCCAAAGTCGGTGTCATCGTTTTAACAGGTGCGGGTGAAAAAGCATTCTGTTCAGGTGGAGACCAACGTGTCCGCGGGCACGGCGGATATGTCGGGGAAGATGAAATTCCTCGCTTGAACGTATTGGACCTTCAGCGTCTGATCCGTGTGATTCCGAAACCTGTCATCGCAATGGTAGCAGGTTACGCGATCGGTGGAGGGCACGTCCTTCATGTCGTTTGTGATATTACGATTGCTGCTGATAATGCGATCTTCGGACAAACAGGTCCTAAAGTAGGAAGCTTTGACGCAGGATACGGTGCAGGATACCTTGCACGCATCGTCGGTCACAAGAAAGCGAAAGAAATCTGGTACCTGTGCCGTCAGTACAACGCACAGGAAGCGCTTGAAATGGGCCTTGTCAATACAGTGGTTCCATACGAGCAGCTTGAAGCAGAAACGGTTCAGTGGGCTTCAGAAATGCTTGAAAAGAGTCCGACTGCCCTTCGTTTCCTTAAAGCTTCATTCAACGCAGATACAGATGGACTGGCAGGACTGCAGCAACTTGCAGGTGACGCTACCCTTCTATATTACACGACGGAAGAAGCGAAAGAAGGCCGTGACGCATTCAAAGAAAAGCGTAAGCCGGACTTCGGACAATTCCCTCGTTTCCCTTGATTTGAGGCGGCCTGATGAATCAGATATGGATTCATCGGGCTTTTTTTTAGATGATGGTTTAGCGGGAAGTGGCACGAGTTTCATAAAAGTGCCGCAACAAACAACCAACCACACATGAAAAAATAACAAATTCATTCAATTGAACCAACAAGAAAGGAATGGACTAGACAGGATGACAACACAGCAATTGCCCAACTGGCTGAAACAAAGAGCATTTTTAACCCCTGACCGGATGGCGTTATGTAATGGTGATGTTGAATACACATTCAAAGAATTATGGATGAAAGCCATTTCCATTGCCGAACAGCTGCAAACGATCGTTCAATCATCATCGCATCCGTTTGTGGGTCTCATGATTAAGAATAAAGTGGAATCTGTGTTGCTTGTTCACGCCATCCAACAGCTTGGTTTCACGACTGTCTTATTGAACAATAAATTAAGTGAAAATGAATTGTCTTTCCAAATCAGAGATATGGCGTTATCAACGGTTCTGTATGATGATGAGTTTGAGGGAAAGCTTTCTTTTTTAGGAGATGACGTTGACGGGATTTCCTTCTCTCGCTTATTCAATACATCACCCACACGTTTTGAGGTGAAGGATCATTTTCATTTAGACCAAGCATGCTCGGTCATGTACACGTCGGGCACGACGGGAGCTCCTAAAGGGGTTTTACAATCGTACGGAAATCACTGGTGGAGTGCCATTGGTTCTTCGTTGAATCTCGGTATAAATGAAAATGATACATGGCTTTGTTCCGTGCCCCTTTTTCATATCAGCGGATATTCAATCCTGATGAGAAGCGTCATATATGGGATGAATGTACGCCTGTTTGAAAGCTTTGATGTGGAAGGAATCAATCGGGAATTGATATCGGGAGATGTTACGATTATGTCTGTTGTCAGTAATATGCTCACGCGTCTGATGAAAGACTTGGACGACAGGACCTATCACCCGAATTTCCGCTGTATGCTGCTCGGCGGTGGACCCGCGCCACTTCCATTACTGAAGGAGTGTAAAGAAAAAGGTGTACCCGTCTTTCAAACGTATGGGATGACGGAAACGGCTTCTCAGATCGTGACGTTATCACCTGAATACAGTTTTTCAAAGCTGGGGTCTGCCGGAAAGCCACTCTTTCCTTCTGAATTAATGATCCTGGGCAAGAATGGGAAAGCCCATGAGAATCAAGAAGGGGAGATCCTTGTGAAAGGACCGAATGTGACCAGCGGTTATTACCGGAGAGAGGAAGCGAACGCTAAAAGCTTTGATTCCGGCTGGTTTCATACGGGGGATATCGGGTACGTGGATGAAGAAGGATTCTTATTTGTATTGGACCGGCGATCAGATTTGATAATTTCAGGTGGGGAAAATGTGTACCCTGCAGAAATAGAAAGTGTACTGTTAGGCTGTAAAGGCGTGGAGGATGCAGGAGTGACAGGAATCACAAGTGACGAATGGGGGCAGATTCCCTGTGCCTTTATTGTGAGAAAGAATCATCTTCCAAAAGAAGAAATCTTAGAGCACTGTAAAAAGAATCTTGCGTCTTATAAATGTCCGAAAAAAATCATCTTTATGGATGAACTGCCACGGAATGCTTCAAATAAACTGCTGAGAAGAGTGCTCAGAGATCAGTGGGAAAAAGGAATGGTTACAGATGAAGATTAGGTCCATCACCCTGAATGTCATTTCAATGCCTTTAAAGAAACCGTTTGTGACCCATCTCCAAACCGTTGATGAACGGGAAGGGATCATTGTCGAAGTCGAGGATGATGAAGGACTGCGGGGACTTGGGGAAGGTGTCGCCTTTTCTACTCCATGGTATACAGAAGAAACAGTGAAAACATCCTACCATATCCTAAAGGATGTGTTGATTCCCCTTGTAAACAGCAAATCGTTCCATCATCCTGAAGAGATCGGGAAGCGGTTCGAAGCCGTTCGAGGAAATGCCATGGCAAAGGCCGCACTTGAAATGGCAATATGGGATCTTTATGCCAGGCGGCAACAAATGCCTCTGTGGAATTTGATAGGCGGTGTACGAGAAGAAATCCTGGCGGGAGCTGTTGTCGGTGCCGACAACGCTCAAATGATGGTCAAGCAGACGGAAGAGCTGGTGGAAGAAGGGTATCAACGAATAAAGCTGAAGATCTCACCATTGGCAGATGTAGAGATTGTCAAAGAATTGCGAAGGCATTTTCCAGCACTTTCCCTCTTAGCCGATGCCAATTCTGCGTATTCTCTCGAAGACAAAGCGCAACTCCAGGCATTGGACGAATATGATTTGGAGATGATTGAGCAGCCTCTGGGAATAGACGATCTGGTCGAACACTCTTTATTGCAAAAGGAGATCACCACCCCCATCTGCCTTGATGAAAGCATCATTACCCCTCACAATATGAAGAGTGCGATTCATTTAGGAAGCTGTGGAGTGGTCAACATCAAGCTTGGCAGAGTAGGTGGATATTCGAGTGCCCTCGAAATTTACCGGCTGTGCCAGGAGCATCATATTAAGGTATGGTGCGGTGGGATGATCGAATTTGGAGTTTCTCGTGCCCATAATCTGGCTCTGGCCACATTGAAAGGCTTCTCCATTCCCGGTGATATTTCATCTTCCTCGAAGTATTGGGAGGAGGATATTATCACTTCCCCGATCGTGGTGGAAAATGGTGTGGTGAAAAGGTTGGATGGTGCGGGAATCGGCGTGGAATTAAATCGAAAGCGTTTGAATTCAGTGACTTTGAGGAAGGAGACATTTTCGTCTGATTGATTGTTTTCCCAATCCTGTCCATATATACTTAAAGAAAAAGTCTTAGAGGAGGAACTATGAAACTAGGTGCATTTTCTGTAAGTTTAAGCGTAAAGGACATTACTGTATCTAAATCCTTTTATGAGAAACTTGGCTTTGAAGTCATGGGTGGAGATCTCAGTCAGAATTGGTTGATAATGAAAAATGAAAGTTGCATCATCGGGTTATTTCAGGGTATGTTCGAAAACAACATCCTGACCTATAATCCGGGCTGGAACCAGAATGCAGAAGAGCTCGATTCCTTTACGGATGTGAGGGAGTTACAGAAGCAGCTGAAAGAAAAAGGGATTGACATGCTGTCTGAAGCGGATGAATCGAGCGAGGGACCAGCCAGCTTTACGATTAAAGACCCAGACGGCAATATGATTCTTGTTGATCAGCACAGGTAAGAAGCTGCTGATCACTGAAGCTGGGTTTAAGAGGGGGTTGCACTTTTGTTTGGGGTGGGAGACCAGGTTAAGCACCAAGGCAGATCAATAGACGGAGAAATTCCGCTTAATGAGTTAATTATTATTAAAAAGACTGAAATAGGGGGAAAGATTCCGCCTATTGACTCGAAAATACAAAAAATGGATGATTTTTCAGTGCCTAAGCGGAAAATCTCCGCTTATTTATCCCCAGAACAAGTTTCGTTCAGACTTAAACAGGAGAATCTCCGCTTATTTTCCGTTTCCTGATTTTTTATATAAACGACAAGACACCTTATTTCCGCATCACTAGTATTCTAATAATGATGAAAAAACTCGCCCACATGACTACGGCGAGTTTTACTTTTTTATATACAAATGTCATGTTTAAAAAAAGCACCTTAAAAGGGAACAGTATCCTTAAGTCCCTCTAAGATGTTTATGCCGTCTAAAAAGGGTTTGTCGCCCATTGAAGAGACTGCTTGATGAAGATTCTCGGGTGGAGCTTCAGTTGTGATACCATATGCTCCGCCAGGTCCTCCGGCTGCATGTATTTCTCCTTGTCAGCTTCATCCACGTGATCAAAAGTCAGATCCGTCGCCACCAGGCTTGGGTTCAAGGTCATGACACGGATATTATGTTTTCGGACTTCCTGCATGAGTGCTTCTGTCATCCCTTGGATGGCAAATTTGGACCCACTATACGCTGTGCTCCCTGCTGTACCTTTCAATCCGCTGCTTGATGAAATATTGATGATATCCCCACGGTCTTTCTCGATCAATTGGGGCAGGACGGCACGGGTGACATAATATGTTCCGAATACATTCACCTCAAAGGTCCGTTTCCAATCCTCGGGATCGATTTCAAGAAATGATCCGTACGTTCCGATACCGGCATTATTGATCAAGATGTCGGCAGGTCCCAATTCTTTACTGAGTTTCGCGACTGCTTGATTGACCTGGTCCATATTGGAAATATCCGCAACAGCCACACTCGCTTTCACGCCAAGCGACCTCGCTTCATCCGCCACTTTTTCAAGAGTGCTTTCTGTACGGGCGATCAACCCGACATGGACGCCTTCCCGGGCAAACTCCAATGCCGTCGCTTTTCCGATTCCCCTCGCTGCACCTGTAATATAAGCCGTTTTGCCATTGATCGGTTGTGCCATTTTAATCATCCTTTCAATTGGTTCTAAGGTAAGTGTAAATTGATGGAGAGTGGTAGGCAACTAATATACCTGATGTGGTGGAATAAAAAAAACGCTCCGGGAGTCCCGGAGCGTTCTCATTCACTTTTTTGCCTCAAGTACCGTTTGTCGTTCATGAATAAGCTCCAGAAGTAGACAAACCCCGGGAACAGGATGATGAACCCGACGATATAGGTGATGAAGACGGCCTTAAATGAATTGGGATCTGTAAATCCCGACTGAATCGTCACTTCTGGATAGATGATATAGGGCAAGTGTGCTTTACCGTATACATAACTTGCCAAAACATATTGAAAGGTTACGGCAATGACCGCGACCCGCGGCATCCCTTTCATTCCCTCTTTATTCGTAGGGAGAAACAAAGCACCTCCCGCAACGAGGAATCCGAGAAGGGAAATCAGTAAGATAGGCAGGTCTTCCATCATCTTGTCATAAATCCATCCTGCCTCATTTTTCATAGTGAACATGATGAGGAAGGCCATGACAACCGAAATGGGACCAATGATCAGAGCGTCACGCCTATACACCTTGAATGCTTCGAATTCTTTTGAAGCTTTCGAGTAATCGGCAAGAAGCAGGGATGACAGAAACAATGTACTTGCGACGGCGAACCCGAAGAAAGCATATTCATGGGGACTACTGAACAGTTTCCCTAGGAGAAGGGTCTGGCCGTCTTCGAAATCGATATAAGGTCCGTGAGAGATAGGCAGAACACTGATAAGGAGGCCCGGGATCAACAAGCCGGTGATCCCCGTTACGTAAGTGAGCGGCTTCCTGTAATCATCCGCCACATGGGAGAATACAAGAAAGGCACTCCGCAGGGCCAGAAGCAATAGAATCAAGCTTCCCGGAACGAGTAATACCGTTCCTAAAGAATAGGCAGCACCAGGGAACATGCTGTATACGGCGACAACTAAGGCGACGATGAATGTGTTCGTAACCTCCCAGGTAGGAGACAGATACCGATTGGCGATATTCGTTGCTTTCGTTTTGTCATGGTTGATATAGATCATTGACCAGAAACCGGCACCGAAGTCCATTGTTGCCATGACGGCATAGATAAAGACGAATCCCCAAAGGATTGTGATGGCAATCAAAGCTTGTGTCATATCTTCACCTCCAATTCCTGCTGTTTAAGTTGACAGGGGAATATCCTTCTGATTTGATTCCGCTTTGTTAATATCCTTTTCAGGAGGATTCCGCTTAAAGTAATACAGGAGTACCAGAACAACGGAAACGGCCAAAATCGCATATACTGAGACGAAGAGAATGAAAAGAGTCCCTAGGTTACCTGAAGTGGTAACCGAATCTTCCGTACTCAGGATGCGGTAAATCGTCCATGGTTGTCGGCCAGTGCAGGCGAAGATCCATCCAAACTCGATGGAAAGGATCGACAAAGGTCCACCAGCCACGAATGCCCACATCAGCCATTTCGGGAAACGGTCCTTTTTCAGTAGCTTGTTCCACACGTAGGCGACGAGGGAAAGAAGAATGAGCAGTGATCCAATCCCAACCATTGCGTTAAATAGAGTATGAACGAATAGGGGTGGCCAGTATTCTTCAGGGAAGTCATTCAACCCGATTACCTCTGTATCAAAGCTGTTCCCGGCCAGGAAACTGAGGGCCCATGGAACTTCAATCCCCCACTTTACTTCTTTTGTAACAGGATCGGTGAATCCACCGATGGAAAGTGGAGCATGAGTCTGGGTTTCAAATAATCCCTCCGCCGCAGCCAATTTCTCAGGCTGATACTCATGGAGCTTTTGTGCGGATTCATGTCCATTGATCGCTGTGAGAAAGGCGAAGACACCACCGACCAATAAGCAAATCATGAGCGACTTTCGATGAAAAGCATAGATTCTCGAACCGAAAGAAGATCGAAGCATTTTAAAGGCCGATACGGTCGCAATCGTAAAGGAGCCCGCTACATAAGCAGATAATGCCACGTGTCCGGCCGTCACGAAGAAGCTTGGATTAAAGAATGCTTTCCAAGGATCCACATTGGTGATTTCCCCATTGATGATTTCAAATCCGGCCGGCGTCCCTTCAAAGGCGTGTACATTGGTAATCAGAACGGCTGAAGCCAGGCCGCCGATTGCAACAAGCACCAGGCTCACAATCCGCATCCAAGGAGCGATCCGATTCGCTGCATACACATAAATGGACATAAATAACGCTTCCACAAAGAAGGCGTAGATTTCAATTTGAAACGGCAGGGCCATGACGCGCCCGATGACCTCCATGAATCCCGGCCAAAGGAGTGACAGCTGCACACCGGCGATTGTCCCAGTCGGGATGCCCACTCCTAACAAGACTGCGAACGCCTTGGTCCAGCGCTTCGCCATCACGGAATAATCAAGGTCATTGGTCCGTTGAAACATGATTTCTGCAACAAGGATCATTAACGGTATACCCACTCCAAGTGTGGCAAAAATGATATGAAACCCCATTGTAACCCCAAACATGGAACGAGCAATTACTAATTCATCCATTCTCAAATCTCCCTTACTAGTCTTTAACATTTCCTTATTGTCCACTTAATGGAAAATAATATTCATGATTTTAGGAGAAATGGATTGTATTTAGGGAGTCAAATGGCGAAGTCGATAATATAACCTGTTTTTTAAATTAGTGGGTCTGCCATGGCACCGCATCTCATCCAGAAAAAAAAAGCAGCCCCGGAGGCTGCTCTACTGTAATGCTTGTTTCAGTGTATCAATATTCCTCTTCATCAAAGAAAAATAATCCTCATCCTTTTTGCGATCTTCTGCTGTGAGGACGGATAAGTTGTGAAGAGTGAGTGATTTTGCTCCCAATTCATTTTGGACGACTTCTGTCAGGCGTGAAGAGACGTTTTGTTCAAAAAGGATGTATTGGACATTGTCGCTTTTCCCTTTTTCTATGATTTTCTTCAACTCCTGCTGGGACGGTTCGTCTGCTGAATTTAACCCGGCGATGGCTTCCTGATGGAGTCCGTAACGTTCTTCCCAATAGCTGTAGGCTGCGTGGGAAACGTAGAAGGTTTTCTTGGGCGCATTGTCCGCCATGCTTTTGAACTCAGTGTTCAGTTCGTCTAAATCACTGTTCAACGTTTCAAGATTCGCTTGGAATTCATCTTTATGCTCGGGCATTTTTTTTGAAAGAGTGTCGGCGATGTTCTTTGCCATTTCTTTCGAATAAACGGGATCTAACCAAATGTGGGGATTCACATCATGGTTATGCCCATCTTCATGATCGTGGCCATCCTCATCATTGTTTTCGTGATGAACTTCGATTCCTTTACTTGCCGCTACTACTTCAACGTCTTCATTTTCCAGTAATGATTTAGACTTTTCAACAAATCCTTCAAGACCCATTCCGACGTAGAAGAAAACATCTCCATCAGCCATCTTCATCATATCTTTCTGGGAAGGTTCAAAGGTATGTTCATCCGCACCGGGAGGATAGATGCTTTCAACCTCCACATACTTCCCGCCGATTTTTTTCGTGAAGTCCTCCAGTGGATAGACCGTCGTGTATACCTCTAGTGTATCTTTCTTTTTGTCCCCATCCTGGGCGGAATCGGTTCCGCAAGCAGACAAGACGAGAATCAATAATAATAGCAAACTCATGCGAATATAGTTCAAGAGGAAGCCTCCTTTTAACGGTTTTGTTTCATAACTGTAATGATTACGATTTAGCACAAAGGTTATTTTACTACCGATATGGGGAATAAGCAAGATAAATGGGACGATTTTATTAAAAAAGACTACCTCCCGAGTTGGAGCTAGTCTGAATCAGTCTTCTTTTTCCTTGCTTGGCCATTGTTCCGGCACGTGATCGATGCCCCCGGGATGGAATGGGTGACATTTGACAATCCTCTTGATCGTCAGCCAGCCGCCTTTGAGTGCACCGAAACGGCTTACTGCCTCGACCCCGTAATGGGAACATGTAGGGTAAAACCGGCATGTAGGAGGCTTAAGGGGAGAGATGACGCGCTGGTAGAACTTGAACAGTAATAATAAAACCCTTTTCATAATCCGTCTCCTAAAAGAGATTTTCTTTTACTATATCAGAACCTGTACGGGTATTGAAAGGGATTGGCATTTAGAAGATGGTGGATAGGAGTGGAAAAACTGGTTTTTTACCTAATTCAGATTAAGTTGATGAAATAACTATGAATTTACGTTATACTATGAAGTAGAAACTAAATGGGAGTGATTTTTAATGCCTTCAGTAGAAAGCTTTGAATTAGATCATAATGCAGTGAAAGCACCATATGTCAGACATTGCGGTGTGCATAAAGTAGGAAGCGACGGACTTGTGAATAAGTTTGATATCCGTTTCTGTCAGCCGAACAAGCAAGCGATGAAGCCTGATTCCATTCATACACTAGAGCATTTATTAGCCTTCACGATCCGTAAATATGCTGAGCCATATGCTCATTTTGATATCATTGATATTTCACCGATGGGCTGCCAAACGGGCTACTATTTAGTCGTAAGCGGGGAGCCGAAAGTAGAAGAAATCATCGACCTGTTGAATGCTACCATGGAAGAAGCGGTAGAAATCGAAGAAATCCCGGCAGCAAATGAAAAACAGTGCGGGCAGGCGAAGCTGCATGATTTAGAAGGTGCCAAGAAACTCATGCGTTTCTGGCTCAGCCAAAGCAAAGAAGAATTGAAACAAGTATTTGCATAAAAACAAGAAAATCCACCGGGAGCCGGTGGATTTCTTTATGTTTATTCTTTCTTTTCCTCTTCTTCTTGTTTCATCTTTTCAAGGTGAGGATTATTTTCAAGTGGATCGACTGTATGCTTAACGGTTGTATAGGCTTTGGAAGTCGTTAGGGCACTTAAGAAAATCACCAGAATACAAATGACAACCGCAATAATCAGAACAAGAGTCACTGACATCATGCAACCCCCTTTTTTTTCACTATTTTACCATAGAACGTTCCAGCGTTCATGGAGTAAAAATAACAATATTATGTCATTTCCTATGATTTCCAATGGATGTTTGTTATTCTGAATATAAGGAATGAATAGATTTTAGTATGCACCATTCTTAACAGTCGAAGCGAGGGGGAAGTTCCCATGGAAATCTCTTCTATGATGGGGAAACAGGTTGCTGAGCTTCAAAGGACGCTCAGTATGAATTTGCTGAAGAGCCAGATGGCCACTCAAGCGGCACAAGTCACGGTGATGATGAAGGATATGCAGCCCGCTCCGCATCCAAGTAAAGGACATGCAGTGGATGTAAAAGGATGAAAAAAAAGGCGTTCCTCCGGGTAATCGGAGCAACGCCTTTTTTTATTGTCCAGCTCCGGAGCATTTCTTAATGAAGACTTTTCTTCTCGAGTCTTACCCTTTCCTCACTATTGGACCATTTTTCTTTCAATGTTTCGAATATGTATAGGCGGAAGAAGTATTGTAATTCTTCTGTTTCCATTTCCTGTATGAGTTCTAATAATTCGTTCCTGGATGTATCTTCTAAGATTGTAAGGGCAATGAGGTCTAAGTCTTCGTCGGTACCTTTGATTCTTCCACGGTACATTTCATAAATCTCTTCGATCAACTTCATGCGCTTCACCTCCCTTTCGTTTCATTTTAACATGAACGTTTATGAATTTCTCTACATATTATGCTAGGACAACTCTTATTTGCCTTTACCCGTTACCGTCCTTTTTAACCATGGGAAGGTGTTCCGGGATGTTTTTGATTTAATCAGCCAGTTGTTCAGATACCGAGGAAAGGATTGTCAAATTCATACCAACCATTAGGAAAAGGAGATGCTTTATTTGGAGAAAAGTACGCTGTTCGTTGGGTCGGGTCTTAGTGCCATTATTCTTAACCTATTCGGTGAGTGGGACATGCTGATCACATTTCTGTTGATTGCCGTGACCCTCGATTATGTAACAGGGTTGATTGCGAGTGGTATAGAAGGGAAGCTGTCCAGTAAATTCGGAGTGAAAGGGATCGGCAGGAAAGTGCTGATTTTTTCCCTCGTCACGGTTGCCCACCTTATTGATACTATACTAACAAATCAACACTTTATTCGTAATGCCACGATTATTTTTTATTTATGTAATGAAATGATTTCGATCATTGAGAATGTCGGTCGGGCGGGAGTTCCTGTTCCGGAATTTTTAAAGAGAGCGGTTGAAGTATTGAAGAAAAAATCGAAGTGAATAGAATTCCGTCAATTGAGGAAAATGAAGGGTAAGTACATTGAAGGAGTGGGAAGATGAGCGAAGAACGTCACGATTATTATATAGAAGTAGCGACAGGAGAAATCTCAAGAAGCTCGACTGATTCCGAATGGAATTTTAAAATATCTGCAACGGATGAAGAAATCACCCAGCTTCGGGAAGTGTTCGATTCCAATCATTCCGTCGATTGGCAGAATTTCTACAGGGCTCATGTCCCGTATGTTCAATATCATTTTGACCGGGAGAATGATGCCTATGATGAAAATCTGCAGCAGGTGTACGGCATGCTGCATCGACTCGGGGATGAAGAGGTGAAGAAGTTCATTGAAAGTATCGGCATCCTGAATGATCATCCTCATGAAAACAGCGAGTAAGGACGAAAAGTGTTGGTTCAGAAGTGATTTCTGTGGACCAACGCTTTTTATTTATGGTTAGATGGAGGAAAGAACGTACGCATGGGGGGAAGTCAGGTGGAACGGTTTGTAGATGAAAACGGAAAGAAAGTGGAGATGTCGTTTGAGAAAGGACGGTTTCGAGAGGCGTCCAATCACGTCCTTGTGCTGTGCCGCTATGATGGTCATTGGCTGTTGACCCGGCATAAGAAGAGGGGCCTTGAGTTTCCCGGCGGAAAGCGGGAAGAGGGGGAGACCCTAACGGATGCTGCGAAACGGGAAACGTATGAAGAGACGGGCGGGATCATCAGGGAACTGGTATTCATTGGAGAATATAAGGTCTATGATGATCCACCGTTTGTTAAAACGATATACTTCGCTGAGGCAGAAGAGCTCATCCCCAAAGACGATTATATGGAAACGGATGGATCGGTCCTTTGGAGAGGAAATTTTAACGAAATTCAGGATGATCCTTCTTTTAGCTTTATCATGAAGGATCAAGTGGTGGAGCTGGCAGTAGACAGGTTGGCTGATCTCGATGTTACGATTTGATCCATTTCTTCTCTAGCATTTCCACCAGTTTATACATAATCGTTGCGAATACGGCAATCACGAGAAGTGAGAGCAGGACAAGGGTGAAGTTAAAGACCTGGAAGCCGTAGATGATCATATAGCCAAGACCTTTGGCGGAAACAAGGAACTCACCTACGATGACCCCTACCCAAGACAGCCCTACATTGACTTTTAATGTTGAAATGATCGTAGGGAAGGAGGCGGGAAGAATGACCTCTTTGAACATCTGTCCCCTTTTCGCCCCGAAGGTCTGCATCACCTTTAAGTAATTGGGATCAACTTCCCGAAAGGATGTATACACGACGATGGTGGTGATGATGACAGAAATGACGGTCCCCATTGCGATGATCGAGGTGAAGCCCGGTCCGAGTCCCACGATCAATATCGGGCCGAGTGCCACCTTGGGCATGGCGTTCAGGATGACGAGATACGGATCCAGTACTTTTGAGAGAAAAGGCGACCACCATAATAAGGCGGCAAGCATGGTACCAAGAAGGGTTCCTAGGATGAATCCAATGACGGTTTCCCCAAGGGTCACAGACAGATTGGCTAATAGGCTCCCGTCTCCCATTTTCACAATGAATAATCTCCATATTTTTAAAGGAGAACTGAAGATGAGGGGATCCACCCAGCTGTTTCGACTGGCTATCTCCCATAATGAGAAAAATACGGTGAATATGAGAGCTTGATAAAACCAGACCCATCGCTGCTCTTTTTTCAGTGACAGGATATATTCCTGATGCTTTTGTTTAATATGTTCGTGATTCAAGTTTTTCAAGCTCCTTCCATATGGATTGGAAAAATTCCGGGTATGCTGCATGGTTCCTGACTTCAAAGGGCATCAATTCTTTTAATTGTGCAGGTACATCGAAAATGGTGTGGATATGACCCGGTTTCGTCCCGAATAAGATGATTCTGTCACTCATGGAGATGGCTTCCCCGATATCATGGGTGACGAGGATGGCTGTTTTACCGAAAGACTTCAAGGTGGAAAACACCAGGTCCTCCAATTTTAATTTCGTTTGATAATCAAGGGCGGAGAAGGGTTCATCCAGGAGAAGCAGCTGAGGTTCGGTGATGAGTGTACGGATCAGCGCGACCCGCTGCCTCATCCCTCCAGAGAGTTCCCGGGGATAGGATGATCCCACTCCTTCAAGCCCCATTTCGTTCAATAGCGAGTGAGCCTCTCTTCGCTTTTCCTCAGTCAGGGTGCCCATGATGGTCAACCCCAACAATATATTCTCTTCGATTGTTTTCCAGGGAAACAGATAATCCTGCTGCAGCATATAGCCCAGTTTCTTTTTCATCGTTCTTATGGGCTTATTCAATAATGTTACCGTTCCTTCCGTCGGCTTAATGAGTCCTGCGACGATGGAAAGTAAAGTCGTTTTGCCGCATCCCGATGGACCGATGAAAGAGACGAATTCACCTTCTTCTACCTGTAATGTGATATCTCTGAGGGCATGGGTGGCTGTTTTCGGTGAAAAATAGGTGTGGTGGACAGTATCAATTTTTAGAAAATTCACTGTGGCAAGCCTCCATTTTTTCTTTTTTTTACAAGGGAAGGGCTGACGTTTGAAGTCAGCCCCCGGATATTACTTTGCCGCTTTTTCAGCGATGGATGTGTTTACAAGCGTCTTATGGTCGACGGTTTGAGGGAGTTCTCCTGCTTCATCCATGATGGTTTGGAGATTATTCCACTCTTCTTCGTCCAGGATAGGATCCGTCGCATAGGAACCTTGTGATTTATAGCGGTCCACAACGGTTTCAATCAGGTCCAGTTCCGTATCTTCAAAATAAGGTTCGATCACTTTGGCGATGTCGGCTGCGGAATTTTCTTCCACCCATTGCTGCGCTTTGTATAAGGCTTTTGTAAACTTTTCTACGGCCTCTTTGTTTTCTTTCATATAGCTGTCCTTGGACATGAAGGTCGTGTATGGCACGTGTCCGGATTCCGTTCCAAAGGAAGCGACGATATGTCCTTTGCCTTCTTGTTCAAAGATGGAAGCTGTCGGCTCGAATAATTGGACATAATCTCCTGTACCGGATGCGAAGGCGTTGGCTATATTGGCAAAATCGATGTTCTGGATGAGATTTAAATCGTTTTGAGGATCGATGTCGTGATTCTTTAACACGAACTCACCGACCATTTGCGGCATTCCGCCTTTACGCTGACCTAGGAAGGTAGAACCCTTCAGCTGATCCCATTCAAAGTTCTCTACCTTTTCCCTTGAGACAAGAAACGTTCCGTCTGTTTGGGTCAATTGTGCAAAGTTGATGACGGGATCATCGGACCCTTGTGCATGGACATAGATGGACGTTTCAGAGCCGACCAAAGCGACATCCGCACCGCCGGATAATAATGTGGTCATGGTTTTATCCCCGCCCCACGTGGTGGTCAGTTCAATGTCGAGCCCCTCGTCTTTGAAAAACCCTTTTTCAATTGCGACATATTCAGGTGCGTAGAAGATCGAGCGGGTCACTTCTGCCACCCGGACCTTTTGAACTGCTTCTTCTTTTTCTCCGCATGCGGTCAAGCCGATCGTCAACGTGAGAATGAGGAGTATACCTAAACCGGTTTGAAGCCATTTTCTCAATTTAATCTTCCTCCTTTACTTATTAAGGGTGATCGATAGTTGGGATGAGTGCAGTTGTCGCCTAGTTTTATCTATAAGGCAATAGGGTAGGATGATCATAAAGCTTTTTGGGACTTTGCCTATTTCAATTAGCTAAAGTATTCTATGTAAAGTACGAAAAATGTGTGATTACCCAGTGCACGTTTTGAAAGGAAGAGAATATGAAAGACGGAAGTGTTATACAAAAAGTATTGTTTCCATCACCTAATCCACATGTGGTGTTGTTTGAAGTCACTTATATATCCTCTGGGCTCAGGGTGAAGGGGCTGCTCGCGGAACCTGTCCTGAAGGGGAAGTATGATGCTTTCTTATATTTAAGAGGGGGGATCAAAGGGGTCGGAATGGTGAGACCCGCACGGATCGCCCAGTTCGCCTCACACGGATTTATCGTCTTTGCTCCCTATTACAGAGGAAATCTAGGGGGAGAGGGGAATGAAGACTTTGCCGGGGATGACCGGGAAGATGCTCTTTCCGGAGTGGAATTGCTTAAGAACCATCCACGAACAACCCGGAATCGGATCCATGTATTCGGCTTTTCCAGGGGTGGTGTCATGGCCCTCATGACGGGGATCGAGTACACGGAGGTGACGTCCGTGGTCACGTGGGGGGGCGTGTCTGATATGTTCCTTACATATGAGGAGCGAAAGGATCTCCGCAGGATGATGAAGAGAGTGATCGGGGGGAGCCCCAATAAAGTTCCTGAAAGGTATGAATGGCGAACCCCCCTTTATTCACTCCAGAAGTTAGAGGCACCGGTTTTGATCATTCATGGTGAAAAAGACCAGAACGTTTCCGTGGAGCATGCATATAGATTAGAAAAAAGATTGAAGGAACTCGGGAAACCGGTCACGTCCCATTATTACAAAGAGTTCACCCACTATTTTCCGCCCCGAAAGAACCAACAGATCGTTTCCCTGCTCTGTTCCTGGATGAAGGACCAATAGTCAGTGGTGTATGATGAGATTAAAAAGGATTGAGGTCATACAAAATGGGCATGGGCTTAGAACTTAACACGATGATCGTGACAAAAGGGAAAGAAGAAAGAAAAGAAGGGAATCTCTTTCACCTTCAAAAATCTGGATATCGTCTATTTCCGATGCATATCCCCATTGATGTGAGAAAGTCGAAACACAGTGATCCGATTGGTTTCGGAACAATTGAGAAGATGGAGTGGAAGGATGGGGTCACGACGATCTTCTACCGGTTGATCTCCCTGAACAGGACAAATTAAATAAAACGAGTGGCTGCAGGCAGCCACTCGTTTTATTTGATTTCCTCATACAACAGATAACGGTTATCCTTCGTTTGAGCGATAAGATAATTCTTATGATCTTTCACACTATAAATGGGTGTCCCTTTTGCCAATGTATTTGCCGTAAAGTCATTCACTGGATGATACTTGGTTTCGATCTTTTCTTTGATGGAACCGATCTTTTCATTTAGGGTCAGCTTCTTCTCTACGGATACCTTCACATATTCCTTGTCGTTCACCACCATCATATCCCCATATCCGCATAACTCATAGGATGCAGGCTTTTTCTCCCCGCATGCACTCAATACAAATACGCATAATAGCAAGACAATCAGACGCTTCATATTTCTCCTCCTTCACCATAATGCACATATTCAAAAGATATTCAGGCTTGTACGTGAACATGTTTCTTTTTTTTTTTTGAAGGGGTTGATTTTCCTTATGTGGTACAGTAAAGGAAATAATGAATGATTGGAGGACACCATGAGTAAACTTGAAATCATTGTCTTAAATGAAGAAGATGCAAGGGCAGCAGAAGCTTCCGGAGCAGATCGTCTTGAATTAGTATCCGCCATACATACGGGAGGATTGACACCAGGGTACCATGTCATAGAAAAGGTATTGGAAGCAGTCTCTATTCCTGTTCAGATCATGATCCGTCTGCATTCCTCATCCTTTCGGTATTCCATGGACGAGGTTAAAGTCATGGCAGACCAGGTTCGGACCATTAAGGAAATCGGTGGTGAGGGGATCGTATTTGGTGCTCTAACACATGAGGGAAAACTGGATGTGAATGCGTTAAAGGAAATTGTTCAAGCCGCGGATGGGCAATCGATCACATTTCACAGGGCAATCGACGAGGCTTTGGATCCGGTAGTCCTTTGTAAAGAAATACATCGATCGGAACTGGCAGTAGAGAGGATTCTTACATCAGGAGGTAGATCCGTAGTGAGAGAAGGGCTCGAAAACATTAAAAGCATGATAAAAGTAGAGAAGGCTGGCGGACCTCTTATCATGCCCGGTTCAGGGTTAACGCTTGATAACATCGACGAAATACACAGTGTGCTACATGCGAAGGAATACCATGTAGGGTCAGGTGTACGCCACCAGGGAAGA
Source organism: Rossellomorea orangium (assembly GCF_019334305.1). GTDB lineage: Bacteria > Bacillota > Bacilli > Bacillales > Bacillaceae_B > Rossellomorea. The sequence goes on along the minus strand of NZ_JAHWGH010000032.1, from coordinate 74,090 downwards.
TACGATAGGGCAATAGACCAGGAAAAAGTAGCAGCATTCAAAAAAGTGATCATGTCCTGAATTGATTCTTTCAACCTATATGAAACGGAATTCCGGTATGGTAAAAATAGTATGTAACAACTGAATATTCTTATTTCTACTGGGGGAGTCCGATACAAGCTTGGACTGAGAGAAGAACGCAGGAGTTCTTTGACCCTTTGAACCTGATCTGGATGATACCAGCGGAGGGAAGTAGTGGAGAAGTGCCAAATGTTTTTATTTAAGGCGCTTACTACTTTTTGACATGTCGGGTTCTGATCATTCAGGACCCTTTTTTGTGTCTTCATTTTCACTTAAGGATAAGTGAACTGCCTGACGAGGTAACCTTCCGGACCCAATCACAAGGAGGAGAAGGTAGATGGCAATCGAGTTAAAATCTCAATTTACAAACAGTAAAAAAGTGTACGTCAGAGGATCACGGCCGGACATAAACGTTCCGATGAGAGAAATTGAACAGAGTAAGACGAAGGCAGCCTTTGGGGAAGAAGAGAATGCTCCTGTTTGTGTTTACGATACGAGTGGGCCGTATACAGATCCACAATATCGTGTGGATATCAATAAAGGATTGCCTTCGGTGCGGAAGAAATGGATTATGGAACGAGGAGACGTGGAAGTCTACGAAGGACGTGAAGTCGTTCCGGAAGATAACGGTTATAGAAGTAAAGACCCCGGTGCCGGGCTGAAATGGTTCCCTCATGCAAACCGAAATCCTTTACGGGCAAAAAAGGGTGGTAACATCACTCAAATGCACTACGCAAAGAAAGGAATCATTACACCAGAAATGGAGTTCATCTCAATCCGGGAAAATGTGGATCCGGCTTTTGTAAGAGATGAGGTGGCAAGCGGAAGGGCAATCATACCTTCTAATATCAATCATCCTGAATGTGAGCCCATGATCATCGGCCGACACTTCCATGTGAAGATCAATGCGAATATCGGCAATTCTGCTGTATCATCCTCGATTGAAGAAGAAGTGGAGAAAATGACATGGGCAACCAGGTGGGGCGCAGATACCATCATGGACTTATCGACAGGGAAAGACATTCATACTACACGTGAGTGGGTGATTCGGAACTCTCCCGTCCCTGTAGGTACTGTACCGATCTATCAAGCTCTGGAAAAGGTAAACGGGATAGCAGAAGATCTTACGTGGGAGGTGTACCGGGATACGCTGATCGAGCAGGCAGAGCAGGGTGTTGATTACTTTACCATCCATTCCGGGGTATTGTTGAGATATATTCATTTAACCGTTGATCGTACCACAGGTATCGTGTCACGGGGAGGTTCGATCATGGCACAGTGGTGTCTGGCCCATCATAAGGAGAACTTTCTTTATACCCATTTTGAAGAAATTTGTGAAATTGCAGAGGCTTATGATATTTCGATTTCACTAGGGGATGGATTAAGACCGGGGTCGATCGCAGATGCCAATGACGAAGCCCAATTTGCTGAGCTTGAAACACTGGGCGAGTTAACGAAAATCGCTTGGAGGCATGATGTCCAGGTGATGATTGAAGGGCCTGGTCATGTCCCGATGCATATGATTAAAGAAAACGTGGATAAGCAAATGGAAATCTGTCATGAAGCCCCTTTCTATACATTGGGACCATTAACGACAGATATTGCACCAGGATACGATCATATCACTTCTGCCATTGGGGCTGCGATGATCGGCTGGTTCGGGACGGCGATGCTCTGTTATGTAACACCAAAGGAACATCTCGGGCTTCCGAATAAAGACGATGTCCGGGAAGGCGTCATTGCATACAAGATTGCCGCCCATGCAGCTGATTTAGCGAAGGGGCATCCAGGTGCACGCATAAGGGACAACGCCCTTTCCAAAGCACGATTCGAGTTTAGATGGAATGATCAATTCAATCTCTCCCTGGATCCTGAACGGGCAAGGGAGTATCATGATGAAACCCTCCCTGCCGAAGGGGCAAAGACCGCCCACTTCTGTTCCATGTGCGGACCCAAGTTTTGTTCTATGAGAATCTCACATGATATCAGGGGGATGAAGGGCAGTACTGTAGAGTCACAGTTTGAGAGGGACAAAGGGTTGAAAGAAAAGGCGAAGGAGTTTGTTGAAAATGGATCCAACCTCTACCGGTAATCAAGGTTCTCATATACTTTTGTTGCAGAAAGAAATGCTGATTCTGCACCAAAGGATCATGGACCTTGAGAAAGAAGTGAAGGGCATCCAGGCCAGGTGCAAACATGTCTTCTATGAAACGGCCGCCTCACGGAATTGCATCAAGTGCCATTATGCAGAAAGTACGTACTATTAAGGAGATTGAAAAAGGATGAAATTTTCTTTTGACAGTCAATTGTTCCCGTGCTACGATAAGTACTAATTTCCGAATAGTAAAAATATAAGCATAAAACTCTTATGTAGAGAGGTGGAGGGACTGGCCCTGTGAAACCCGGCAACCGTTCAATTTTTATTGAAAAGGTGCTAATTCCTGCAAAGCCTTGGCTTTGGAAAATAAGAGGGGATTCCACTAAATATGAAGCCCTCTCTTTCATTGATGGAGAGGGCTTTTCGTTATCTGGTAAAAGGACAATTGAATAGACAAATGCAATAGGTGCTGAGTTTTACTCAGCTAAGAGGGAAGACCGGTGAAAATCCGGCGCGGTCCCGCCACTGTATAGGGGAGCAACTTATCATTTAACCACTATTTCATCCGAAATGGGAAGGGGTAAGAAGCGACGATCCTGAGTCAGGAGACCTGCCTGTTGTATGCACTTATGCTCTACGGGGATATAGAGAGGGGTGAGGAATGCGTGTTGAGAATACCGATTGGTCTCGACTCTAGTTAAGTATGCGTATGAATCTCTCTTTCTTTTTGAAAGAGAGATTTTTTTGTTGGGGCTATAATCACAATTCTGAAAAGATGGGGAGTGTGTTATTTGAGTAAGGTCATGAGTTCGAATTTAGGGTATCCGAGAATAGGGGAAAATCGTGAATGGAAAAAGGTATTGGAGAAATATTGGTCCAATAAGGTGGACGAAGAGACGTTCCAAAAACAAATGGAAGTTATACGTCTCGCGCATGTGAAGAAACAGAGGGATCAGGGAGTGGATTTGATTCCCCTTGGGGACTTCTCGCTTTATGATCATGTACTGGATACTGCCGTGATGTTTGGAGTCGTTCCGGAAAGATTTGACTATCAAGGTGGGAAAGTACCTCTCGATACGTATTTTGATATTGCAAGGGGGACGAAGGATTCCCCAGCATCGGAAATGACGAAATGGTTTAATACCAACTATCATTATATCGTCCCGGAATTTTCCGGCTCGGAACCTAAGCTGGTGGAAAATCGACCGCTGGCTTTTTACCGAGAAGCGAAAGAAAAGCTTGGTATCAAGGGGAAGCCTGTGATCATTGGGCCATTCACATTTGTGAAATTGTCTAAAGGGTATGATGATGGGGATGGAAACGCACTTGTGGAAAAATTGGTCCCTCTATACGCCAGAGTCTTAAAGGAATTACAGGAGGAGGGAGTAGAATGGGTGCAAATGGACGAGCCGATCTTATGTACCTCCATCTCCAGACAGGAGGTGGAACGCTTTAAAGAGGTCTATGGGGTATTAAAGCAATCTGCTCCCCATGTGAAGGTTATTCTTCAAACCTATTTCGATCGATTGGAGCATTATCAAGAGGTGATGGCCATACCTGTGGACGGGATAGGAATGGATTTTATTCATGATCGGGGAGAGAATTTGGATGCCATCAGAAGGAACGGGTTCCCTGCAGATAAGATACTCGCTGCCGGGGTGGTGGACGGCAGGAATATTTGGAGAAGGAATCTTGTTGACGCCCATTCATTTGTATCTTCATTGACTGATCTAGTATCGAAGGACCAATTAATCATTCAACCATCCTCCAGCTTGCTTCACGTACCGGTGACCGTGCGGAGGGAAGATGCTTTGGATCAAACCCTTAGAGAACGCTTGTCTTTTGCTGATGAGAAATTGAAGGAGGTGGTCATTCTTGCGAAAGCGATCGGGAAAGAAACGGGGATCTTACAGAAGGAGTTGGATGGAAGTGTGAAATCCATCGCTGCCCGGCATGAATCAGTCGGTAGCAGCAGAGAAGCATATGAAGAAAACCGATTGACTGTCAGGAGGTTGTCCCCCTATTCCATTCGCCGAAAGGTACAATCCGAGCTCCCCCTTCTTCCCACTACTACAATCGGGAGCTTTCCTCAGACCAGTGAGGTAAGGAGACAGAGATTGAAGTGGCGTAAGGGTGAGATTGGTGACGACGCATATCGGGAATTCATTCGTGGAGAAATAAAACGGTGGATCACCATCCAGGAAGAAGTCGGATTGGATGTGTTGGTACACGGTGAGTTTGAACGGACGGATATGGTCGAATTTTTCGGCGGAAAATTGGAGGGCTTTCAGTTCACAAGATTCGGATGGGTCCAGTCCTATGGATCGCGATGTGTGAAGCCGCCAATCATATATAGAGATGTGAAATTTATACAACCGATGACAGTGGATGAGACGGTATATGCCCAGTCGCTAACCAAAAAGCCGGTTAAAGGGATGTTAACAGGGCCGATCACCATTCTGAACTGGTCATTCGTGAGGGAGGATCTATCACGCAACACAGTAGCTAACCAGATTGCCTGCTCTCTCTGCAAAGAAATTGAATCACTTGAAGAACAGGGAATTCGGATGATCCAGGTTGATGAACCCGCTCTCAGAGAGGGATTACCATTGAAGAAGGAACGGTGGGATGACTATTTACAAGCTGCTGTTCATTCATTTAAGTTAGCCACTTCGTCAGTTCGGGATGAAACGCAAATTCATACCCATATGTGTTATGCCGATTTTGAAGATATCATGGAAGCCATCAGTGAACTTGATGCAGATGTCATCTCAATCGAGACGTCGAGGAGTCATGGTCAACTGATCAACATTTTTGAGGAAAGCATATACGACAAAGGGATAGGCTTGGGTGTGTATGATATTCACAGTCCCCGGATACCTGAGAGTGAGGAAATCATCAAGCATATTAAGCGTTCTTTAAAAGTGTTGAATCCTACACAGTTTTGGATTAATCCTGATTGTGGTTTGAAAACCAGGGGAATTGCTGAAACCATTTCATCCCTAAAAGTGATGGTGGAATCAGCGAAGCATGTCCGTTCAGAACTTCTCGTGAAGAATGAGTAAGAACATGCGTCATAGAATGAACATCATGAAAGGAGCAACAAATGTCCTACGTAGCCATCGGGAGAATTATACAGGTATACAATGAGCGATACCCTCAGCATACTTGCCTATATATGATCAGTGATAAGAGAGAAGATGAGTTGGAGAAGGGGAGAATATCTTTAAAATCTGCGGTGAAGCTTATGGCAAGTGAGAAGGTATGTAATATATATGCTCCCCAGTAATAGAGAACCTTGGGTCTACTCAACAGATGAAAATTTTCTTCCCCAATACACGTGATATGTGTTAACTTATACTTATATAGAGTTTACATACACAAGGGGGATTCACACATGAATGGAGAAAAACTGAGGATGATCATCCACTGTGCGATCTTTGCAGCGATGACGGGGATCTTCGCACAGATTGAAATACCATTGCCACTCGTTCCCATCAGCGGGCAAACACTGGCAGTCGGAATCACGGCTACGATCCTTGGAAGCAGATATGGGGCATTGTCGCTGATTTGTTATGCGGCACTAGGTGCTGTCGGGGTACCCGTGTTCGCAGGGTTCAGCGGGGGTGCGCAAGTGCTTGTCGGTCCGACCGGCGGCTATATTTTTGGCTTTATCGTAGCGGCTTTCTTTACAGGTTATATTCTTGAAAAAACGAAGTTCACCATTCCGATGGCGATGATCGCCAATACGGTTGGGATGATCATTACATTGATCCTGGGGACCATTCAACTGAAATTTGTAGCGGACCTGGGCTGGAATCAGGCGATGGCAGCGGGAGTTTATCCGTTTATCGTAGTCGGTCTGATCAAAGCGTTCCTGGCAAGCTGGATAGGTATTACGGTAAGAAAGCGTTTGGTTCAGGCAAAATTGATCCAGAATCGGAAAGTGGCCGCATAAGTAAAAGTGGACTCCTATTTTTAGGAATCCACTTTTTTTTATTTAGAATTTATACATTGACCAGTAACCAATATCCTTAAATCCAATCCGTTTATATATCTTTCCTGCTTCAGGATTATCATAGAAAAGGCAAAGCTCTTTTCCTTCGTTTAGAACGTCACGGCAAAGCTTCGTCATGCACTCTGTGGCATATCCCTTTTTCTTATACTGGGGGTGGGTGCATACAGCGACGATCATGGCGGACATGCTATTTTCCGCCGTAGTGGACGCGGAAGAAACAAACTGTCCATCCTGTTCCACGAAGTAGCTGCGGGCAACCCCTTTTTCCATCCCGTGCTTTCTTTTCTCCACTGTAAAACTTCCTCCGCTGAACTCAGGGATAGCGTTCAACAGCTCTACAAGCTTCGGTAAATCATCGAAATTGGCCTCTTTCACATGGGGCAGATCGTGGTCATCCATGGCCGAGGTACTGTCGCATTTGGCATAATACATATGTCTCTTCGAATCGATCTTCCTTGATAAGTAGGGTTCAACTTCAGTGACAATTCGTTTCAAACCTGAAACGATGCTGTAGTCTTCCGTCCCGTTGATAATAGCGGCGAACCCTTCCGCATCGAATTCCCCCATGGAAAACGGAATGAAGTTTTCCCGGTACTTAAGGAGGATCCCCCTTAAGTTTCCTTCATCATCGAAATCGCCCCAGATTCTCTGGAAATCCTGCTCATATCCGAAGGCTTCAATGTCCCCGATGATGAATAAATTCTCAGCAGGTTGTTGTTGAATAAGCTGCTGGCAACTATCGTGATCTTTTTCTGTAAGCTGTCTGATCATCTTGATTCCCCCTGTAAAATTTAAACATAATCATACCAAAATTAGTAATATTTAGTAAAGTTTTATTTTTAGGTGAAATCAGAAAAAGAATGGGGAATTGGTAATGGTTTTAAAATCCGAGTATTAGGGAAACTTATGAGCAAGAACAGTTTTAAGGAGGAGCACAAATGCTTTGGACCATCATCGGAATTTTATTAGTTCTTTGGTTACTAGGATTGATCTTTAAAATCGGTGGAGCCGTCATCCATGTTCTACTGATCATCGCCGTTGTTGTATTCTTATTCAACAGAATCACCGGCCGGAAAAAAGGGCTATAACGATAACAAAGGTCCGTCCCTCAAATGTGAGGGACGGACCTTTGTATGTCAGGATGATTTATTTAACGGACGGGCCGCCTTTTTGTTCGATGTCAGAAGGGACGTTTGAGAATTTCTTGAAGTTCTCGTTGAACTTGTGAGCAAGTTCTTTTGCCTTCGCTTCATAAGCGGATTCATTGGACCAGGTCTTCTTAGGCTGAAGGACTTCGTCTGGAACACCAGGAACGTGGACCGGGATGTTCAGACCGAAGATTTCATCTGTCGCCGTTTCAACATTCGTCAGTTCGCCTTCAAGAGCGGCTTGAATCATGGCACGGGTGTAAGAAAGCTTCATGCGGTTTCCGACACCGTATTCTCCACCGGTCCAACCAGTGTTCACTAAGAATACCTGTGCATTGTGCTCATCGATCTTCTTACCAAGCATTTCTGCATAACGAGTGGCAGGAAGCGGAAGGAATGGAGATCCAAAGCAAGTTGAGAATGTAGCTTGCGGTGACGTGATTCCGCGCTCAGTACCTGCAAGCTTTGATGTATATCCGCTTAAGAAATGGTACATTGCCTGTTCTTTTGTCAGCTTGCTGATCGGAGGTAATACGCCGAATGCATCAGCTGTCAGGAATACAATCGTATTTGGGTGTCCTGCTATACTTGGCTCCACGATGTTTTCCATCGCTTGAAGGGGGTAGGCAGCACGCGTGTTTTCTGTTAAAGTGTTATCATCATAATCCGGGAGGCGGGACATGTCATCAAGAACGACATTTTCAAGTACTGAACCGAAACGGATTGCATCAAAAATCTGTGGCTCCTTCTCACGCGTTAACCCGATACATTTCGCATAGCAGCCGCCTTCGATATTGAATACACCGTTCGGGGACCATCCGTGCTCATCATCACCGATCAAACGGCGGTTAGGATCTGCGGATAAAGTCGTTTTACCAGTACCGGATAATCCGAAGAACAATGCGACATCGCCTTCGCGTCCAACGTTTGAAGAACAGTGCATGGACAGGATATCGGATTCAGGAAGTACATAGTTCATCACGGAGAAGATCGACTTCTTCATTTCACCGGCATATTCCGTTCCGCCGATCAATACGATTCTTTTTTCAAATGAAACGATGATAAACGTTTCAGAGTGAGTGCCATCCACTTCCGGATCAGCTTTGAAGTTCGGCGCTGAAATGACGGTGAACTCTGATTGATGATCTTTTAACTCATCTGTTTCCGGGCGGATGAATAATTGGTGGGCAAAAAGATTATGCCACGCAAATTCATTGATTACCTGGATCGGCAGTCTATGTTTCGGGTCGGCGCCTGCGAACCCTTTAAATGAAAATACTTCTTCTTTTTCTTTTAAGTATTCGATGACTTTCGTATATAATTTATCGAATGATTCCGAAGAGATCGGCTGATTGACAGAACCCCATTCGATTTTATCTTTCGTCGTTGGTTCTTCTACAATAAATTTATCCTTAGGAGAGCGTCCTGTGTATTTACCAGTTTCTGCTCTGATTGCACCTGATGAAGTTAAAACTCCTTCATTTCGTTGAAGGACCTTTTCGACTAGTTGAGAAACAGATAATTGTTCCTGGATGTTTTGACCGTTAAGTAATTCCGTTAATTCATTAGACATGCTCACTGAATTCATTAGAACCCTTCCTTTATATAAATTTATTTAAATGGAATCGTTTACTTTACAAAAATAGTATAACACAATCAAGCTATTAGTCTATACTATTTATTTAATTTTATAATGTGTCTTCATTTTGTCACATTTTTCTCCCTGATATAGCTTGTTTCTTCTTATATATATGAAAATGTGAAAAGAATGTTTAGCCTCATGGATGAATTAGGCTATTTTAGACAGACTGTGACTTCCAGTGGCATGCTCTAAAGCTGGTTAAACCTGTCATTCGAAAAAAAGTTGACACCCTTTGTCCTAAACGTTATCATTGTTCCTTGAACGGATACTCTTATCCTGAGCTGGTGGAGGGAGCAGACCCTATGAAACCCAGCAACCTGCTAAATAGTGTAAGGATCTTCTTCTTTATGAATCGATCCGATTAAGCGAAGGTGCTAAACTGAGGCAAGGTCTCTAAAACCTTGAACGATAAGAGAGAAAAGGCGCGGCTATGATCTGAAACCTTTCCTCTGAAGCTTTTCCCCGAGGAAGGGTTTTTTCTGTTTATAGTGGACCACATGCACATAAATCATGATTGTTTGATAAAAGAATCATGTTTACTTCATACTACTTAGGGAAATGAGTACCGTATCTGTTTACTTTTTGTCGGAACTGTTTCTGACAAATATGCTTAAGGAGGAACCTTGATGTCAACTAAACGTCGTCTGTTTACATCTGAGTCCGTAACCGAAGGACATCCAGATAAAATTTGTGACCAAATCTCTGATTCAATTCTTGATGCAATTCTTACCAATGATCCGAATGCACGTGTAGCGTGTGAAACATCTGTTACAACGGGTCTTGTGCTGGTTGCAGGTGAAATCACTACAAATACGTATGTCGATATTCCGAAAATCGTTCGTGAAACGATCCGTGAAATCGGTTATACTCGCGCGAAATACGGCTTTGATGCTGAAACATGTGCTGTTCTGACTTCCATCGATGAGCAGTCTGCCGATATCGCTCAAGGTGTGGACCAGGCACTTGAAGCTCGCGAAGGTCAAATGTCCGATGAAGAAATCGATGCCATCGGTGCCGGGGACCAGGGGTTAATGTTCGGATTTGCTTGTAATGAAACGAAAGAGCTTATGCCTCTTCCGATTTCTCTTGCACACAAAATCTCTCGTCGTCTGACAGAGGTTCGTAAAGAAGAAATTCTTCCTTACCTTCGTCCGGATGGAAAAACGCAAGTAACCGTTGAATACGATGAAAACGACAAGCCGGTTCGCATCGACACAATCGTTATCTCTACTCAGCATCATCCTGAAGTGACGCTTGAGCAAATTCAGCGCAACCTGAAAGAATATGTCATTGACCCAGTTGTACCGAAAGAACTGATCGATGAAGAAACGAAATACTTCATCAACCCGACTGGCCGCTTCGTAATCGGTGGACCACAAGGTGATGCAGGATTAACAGGACGTAAAATCATCGTTGACACATATGGCGGATACGCGCGTCACGGTGGAGGTGCATTCTCTGGTAAGGATGCAACGAAAGTGGACCGTTCAGCGGCTTACGCAGCGCGTTATGTAGCGAAAAACATAGTAGCAGCAGGACTTGCTGAAAAATGTGAAGTTCAATTGGCGTATGCAATCGGGGTTGCACAACCGGTGTCCATCTCCGTTGATACATTCGGAACAGGTAAAGTATCAGAAGACGTTCTAATTGACGTGGTTCGTAATAACTTTGATCTGCGCCCGGCTGGAATCATCAAAATGTTAGACCTTCGTCGTCCGATCTACAAGCAGACAGCTGCTTACGGACACTTCGGCCGTAACGACCTTGATCTTCCTTGGGAGCGTACGAACAAAGCAGAAGCTTTGAAAGCAGAAGCTTTGGCTGAATAAAAAGACCAACATTTTGAGGGTAAGTAGTTCGGTGTTGGAACACAAACAATAAGAATATATTATAAAATGAGCGTTGAATTACATTGTAATTCAACGCTCATTTTTTTGTTATATCAACATTTATGTGTGTTTTAAGTAGGTATTTACACAAGAAAGTGCAACCAATTTGCAAATTTTGAAGACTAATCATTTCAGGTCCAAAAACGAATGAAATTCCCCAAAAAAAGAGCAAATTCCTTATAGGAAAATGCCCATTTCTTCAACTAAAGCACCCTTTAACACATTAAAAACTCAGCAGGAACTTCATACATCACCTTAATTCCAATTCTACACCGTATTGTTTGAGCTCAAGTTTTCTTGCGATAGCTTGAGAGGACATATTATTCCAAGCAGTGCTAAATAGTGCTATACGACCCTGCTGTTGTATCTCGGCTGCCCATGCAGTCGTAACATCTAACGCGTATGCTCTGCCTCGGTAATCCTTAGCGGTTCGCAGGCTCGCTTCAGCTCCAATAGAAGTCTGTACTGCGGAACAACAAAGTGACACTGCAACCCTATCACGTACAACAGCGAAGACAGGCTGCCCAACATCAACATCCTCGATATAATCCGAAAAATGTTGTTCCAGAAGTTCGATATTTTCATGAGTTATTCGAACAGCCTCGGTAGGTTTACCCTGTACGTCATCGAACACGTATACAGGTCCTGCATAGACTCGCTCAACCGGTCTTTCTTTATTTAATATCTCAATCATTTTAACCATGTTTACCTTATTTGGATTATCCAGCCACGAGGAATTTTTGACGAAACGTTTCAATTCATTTGTAATATCCTTATCAAGGGTTTGATGATATCTTTCGACGATGCCTTTTCCTGTGGTGCCGATGAAGAGCAGAGGACCAGTTATCAATCGTCCAGTTTCATCGTGTTTGAATCTGACTCTAGCATGAATTTCCATGAGTTCATCATAAGAAAGCATTAAAAACCTCCATGTTCGTTATCACAAATTTTCGGAAAATGACACTTAACCTTCCATTCGTCACATACCCAATCTTCTTTACAAGAAAATATTCCATGAGTAATCTAAGGATGGATGGGGTATCCCAAGTATAGGTAGTTAAAACGGTTTGATATTTTTATAATACTGACCTTTTTCTGCGTATTCCCTTGAAATGCGCTTCATTTCACTAATATCATGTTCGTTCAGTTCCCTCACGACTTTTGCCGGCCGTCCGAAAGCAAGGGTATTAGGCGGTATGACCTTTCCTTGGGGTACGAGGCTACCTGCGCCGATAAAAGCCCCTTCGCCAATTTCAGCATTATCGAGGATGATTGATCCCATTCCGATCAATGCCTTTTTTCTGATCTTGCAGCTATGTAAAATCACCCCATGACCGACAGTGACTTCATCTTCAAGGATAAGAGGGTTATTTGGACTCTGATGAAGGATGGAGTTATCCTGTATATTTACTTTATCACCGATCTTAGTGGGCGCAACATCCCCCCTGATGACGGTATTGAACCAAATACTTGATTCTTCACCAATCTCCACGTCTCCGGAGATGGTTACATAATCGGCAATAAAAGCCGACTGTGCGATGACAGGTTTTTTATCGTAATATGGATAGAGCATTTTTTACTACCCCTTTCAATAATATTTATTATAATAATGGTAGCAGAATTCATTCATGGAGAGAACTACAAAGGAGGATTTGCCATGTGGAAATGGGAATCAGATCAAGAGGCAAAGGCAGTCATCGTCATCATACATGGTGCGATGGAGCATCACGGCAGGTACGGTTGGCTCATTGAAATGTGGCGTGCATCGGGATTCCACGTCGTCATGGGTGACCTGCCAGGTCAGGGTATGACGTCCCGAAGCCAGAGGGGACATATCGATTCCTTTGATGAGTATATTGTAGAAGTGAAGGATTGGATCCAGGCGGCCTATCAGTTCGAATTGCCTGTCTTTGTAATCGGTCATAGTATGGGCGGTCTCATTGCTGTTCGTTTGCTTCAGGAATCCCATGTGAACCTAGCCGGTGTCATATTATCCTCACCATGTTTGGGATTGGTGACAACGCCTGCTAAACCTGTTGAATTATTGTCACACGCTTTAAACAAAATCGCTCCAATGGTGAAGTTCCCTTCTGGACTCACCGTCGATATGGCGACCAGGAATGCGGATGTCCGTGAAATCGACAGCAACGATACTCTTTATATTACAAAAGTGTCAGTCCGCTGGTACAGAGAACTTTCCCAGGCGATTAAAGCGGCTTTTACAAACCTGGAGAAAATGCCTGACGTCCCATTATTGACGCTGCAGGCAGGTGACGATCAAATCGTTGATAAGAAAGCCGTGAAAAAGTGGTTCAATGAACTGTCATTATCCGAAATGCATTACAAAGAATGGCCAAAATGCTATCATGAAATCTATAATGAACCTGAGAGAGAAGAAATCTTCGAGTATTCGAAGATCTTCATAGAGAGCAGGTTGAAAGCGCTTGGTTACATTTTGTAAATGAGGTGATGAAATTGTCGATACCGAGTGATCCCTTTTCATTGATGACAAGAGTATACCGCAATGTTTTTCCAATCGTGCACCAGGAATTGAACGGCTGGAAGAAGCGGGCCGAAGAAATACCCAATCAGGAGCTGAGAAACCAGGCCCTTGCCAGCATCGAACATAAAACGTTCCACTGCGAGGGAGGGGCGATCCTGTCCCTTTTGGCACTGGATAAGAAGCCTGAGACGATCCGCTTCATCGTCGCCTATCAGACAATCAGCGATTATTTGGATAATTTATGCGACCGGAGTGTATCACTGGATCCGGAAGACTTTGCCTTACTTCACCGGTCCATGAGAGATTCATTGACAGTAGGTGCGGAACCTGTAAATTATTATGCGTTGAGAAGCGATCAGGATGATGGTGGGTATCTAAGGGATTTGGTCCTGACCTGTCAATCCGTTCTCTCTGATGTAAATCACTATGACAACATCAAAAAAGATCTCCTGGAACTGTGTGAATACTATTGTGATCTTCAAATACATAAGCACGTGAAGGAAGAAGAAAGAGTAGGGAGGCTGCAGGACTGGTTTGAAACCCATCGTCCCAATCTGCCAGAAATGAATTGGTATGAATTCTCCGCCTGCTCAGGTTCTACCCTGGGTATCTTTTGTTTAGTATCATACGCTTGCAGGCGGGACTTCCAGCCGTCCTATACAGAAAAGATAAAACGGGGTTATTTTCCCTATATCCAAGGTTTACATATTCTTCTCGACTACTTCATCGATCAGGATGAAGACCGGGAGGGAGGGGATCTGAATTTCTGCTTCTACTATGAGGATGATGAGCATCTGAAAGAACGCCTGCTCCATTTTCTGGCCAAAGCAGATGAACATACCCGTGAACTTCCCCACGCTCACTTCCATCGCCTGATCAATAAAGGACTCATAGGAGTCTATCTATCAGATGATAAAGCTTTACAACAAGCAAACGTCCAATCCTTCTCCAAACAATTCATCGGACAAGCAGGCTGGATCACCCGATTCTTCTACATGAACGGTAAAATCTATCGAAAATGGAGAAACCGGAAAAAAACGTCATGAATAGAGTAAAAAAGAGGGACGGACCTTCGAAATGGTTTTCGAGGTCCGTCCCTCTTTTTGTCTTTTTTCACAACTATAGTTGGACAAAATTTTTCTAAATACGACCGTTAATACCATTTTTATACATTAATAATTTGTTGATTTTTAATTTTATATGTCGATAGTCCTTACATTTTCTTTGATGAATATAGGTACATACAATCATATTAACAATATTTCGTAATACTAAATAACTAATGCTTTCTGAATATATTTACTTTTCAGAATAGTAGAGTATATTTTAATTAGTGTAAATATTTAGTACATATTTAAAGGGGGAAACGCGTTTGAAATCTCGTAAAGTATTATCGATGGCCATGGTTGCGGCTCTGAGTGTAGGGGCATTTGCTGTACCTGCATCAGCTGCAACGGTAGGGCCTGAGAATGTGTTAGCAAAGCCAACGGTGAAATATGATCATAAGCATGGAGGAGCTTTCGATTTAGGTATTGCGAATGATGATCGCCTGATCGAGATGCTGAAGAAAGAAGGAAAAATCAAGAAGAACGCTACTGCTGCAGAAGCACAAAAGGGATTGCAAAAATTCCTGGAAGCCAAAGCAGAATCCGCTGAGAAACAAGCAGATGAAGGTGAAGGCGACCTTCACAGTGAAGAAGCAAAAACGAAAGATAAACTTCAAAAAGCCATGAAAGACAATGGGGTTAAAAACGGTAAAGGAAATAAACTTGGTCATGCCAAGAAGAACTCTCCGGATCCGGTAAAAGAAGAGGCGTATGATGGTGAAAAACGTACCGATGAAGTATTGGTACTTCTTGTAGACTATCCGGACAAGCCTCATAATTCCATGACAGCTGATGAAACGGATATGTATTATGAAGGGGACGATGCCTATTCACGCGAGCATTACCAAGATATGCTATTCGGAACAGGCGGTTGGAAAGGTCCCGATGGCAAGACATATGTTTCAATGAAGCAATACTATGAGCAGCAATCTGGTGGAAGTTATTCAGTTGACGGAAACGTTGCAGGCTGGTACACAGCAAGCAAACCGGCAGCTGCATATGGCGGAAATGATCCTCAGCCGGACGGAAGCGACGTCAATGCACGCGGCCTGATCAAGGAAGCACTTGCTCAAGCAGCAGCTGACCCGGACGTAAATCTTGCTGACTATGACAAATGGGATCGATATGACCTTGATGGTGACGGAAACTACTTAGAGCCGGACGGACTTGTTGACCACCTGATGGTTATACATTCTGGTGTCGGTGAAGAAGCTGGTGGGGGATCATTGGGATCTGACGCTATCTGGTCTCACCGCTGGAACCTTGGTGGAATCTTCCCGATTGCGGGATCTCCTACTCCTGAAGTTGATTACTGGGGTGAAGGAACCATGTATGCATACGACTACACAATTGAACCTGAAGACGGTGCAGTCGGTGTTATGGCCCATGAATTCGGACATGATTTAGGCCTTCCAGATGAATACGATACCCAATACACTGGAACAGGTGAACCGGTGAGCTATTGGTCCATCATGGCAAGCGGAAGCTGGGCAGGGGATATCCCGGGTACAATGCCTTCAGGATTCAGTCCTTATATGAAAGAAATGCTCCAGGCTTCTGCTGTAGTGGACAATGAAGGAACTGAAGGGAACTGGCAATCTGGCGAAGAAATCGATGCAGCAGATGTTACCCGCAAAGGTGAAGAATATCTATTGGATGAAGCAGCAACAAAGGGGACAAATAACGATGTTGTGAAAGTGAATCTTCCTGCCAAAGAGGTACAAGGAATCCTGCCTGAGTTTGGTGAAAAGTACTACTACAGTACAAAAGGTGACGACCTTAATACATCACTGGTTTCTCCTGAATTTGACTTAACGAATGCAACAAACGCTACATTCAGCTTCAAAACGTTATATGATGTCGAGTACGATTACGATTTCCTTCACGTTACGGCTACAACGGACAGCGGTGAGGAAGTTGAATTGGACACAATCGGTGACGACGATACGGATGGAGATACTCGTGCTGAATCAACTAAAGGTGAATGGGTTGATAAGTCATACGATTTAAGCCAATTTGCAGGACAAAAAGTAACCCTTACATTCAATTACGTTACAGATGGCGGCCTGGCTCTTGATGGTTTCGCTTTGGATAACGCCACGTTAACAGTCGATGGAAATGTTGTGTTTGAAGATGGTGCTGAAGGCGAGCCTCAATTTGAAACAAAAGGCTTCGAAGTATCAAACGGAATTTCTTATAAAGAGCATTATTACCTGCTTGAATGGCGCAGTCACAACGGTGTAGATGAAGGTCTTGCCAACATCCGCCGCGGTGCAAGCTTAATGCAATTCGATGATGGTTTGGTTGTATGGTATGTAGATAAATCATACAGCGATAACTGGACAGGTAATCATCCAGGAGACGGTTTCGTCGGGGTTGTCGATGCTGACCAAAAAACAAACTACTGGAGCGACGGATCTGTAGGATCTACACGCTACCAGGTTCACGATGCAGCATTCAGCCTGGACAAATCAGAAAAAATGTTCCTTGATTACACTGAATTACTTGGACTGACGATGAAAGACAACCATACTAAACGTAATCCACTATTCGACGATAGTAAAGACTACAGCAATAAAGGTATGGTAGACGCTGGGCGTAACGTACCTAACTACGGATTGAAATTCCGTGTAATCGGTCAAAGCTCTGACAAATCAGTCGGTAAAGTGTTAATCTACAAAAAATAAGCATACAAAGGGTGACAGCCATTCCGGCCGTCACCCTTTAAGCATGTTAGTGGACATTTTTTTCATCAGAATTGATAATAATACACACATCAATTAAAGGAGATGTCCATTTTGAAGCTAAGTGTCTTAGATCAGTCACCGATTGCCGAAGGAATGAGCCCTCAAGAGGCTTTGAATAATACAGTGAAATTAGCACAACATACAGAGAAATTAGGGTTTGAACGGTTCTGGGTATCAGAGCATCATGATTCCACGAGCCTTGCCGGTTCATCACCGGAAGTATTGATTGCGCATCTTGCACAAAATACGTCAAGAATCCGGGTAGGTTCCGGCGGCGTCATGCTCCCCCATTATTCTTCATACAAAGTAGCCGAAAATTTCCGATTGCTTGAAGGATTGAATCCGAATCGAATCGATTTGGGATTGGGAAGGGCGCCTGGTGGGATGCCGATGGCGACGATGGCCCTACATGACGGGAAACCGAGAGATGTGAATCGGTATCCGGAACAAATAGATGACTTGCTAGGCTATTTGACGGATTCCCTGCCTGATGCCCATCCGTACCAGGGACTCACGGCAGCCCCGATGATCAAAACCATGCCGGAAGTCTGGATGCTCGGTTCAAGTCCATCCAGTGCCATGCTTGCGGCACAGAAAGGACTGCCTTATACATTTGCCCAGTTCATCAATGGAGAAGGCGGACCGCAATACACCCAAGCCTACCGAAATAACTTTGTTCCTTCTGAATACCTGAAAGAACCGAAGAACATCGTTGCCGTATTTGCCATCTGTGCCGAAACGGATGAAGAAGCGGAAAGAGTCGCATCCAGCATTGATTTATCCATCCTGATGATCGAGCAGGGCATGCGCTCAAACGGAACCCCAAGCCCCGAGAAAGCGGCGGCATATCAGTACACGCCATTCGAAGAAATGCGGGTACGTGAAAATCGCAAACGTATGGTCGTGGGAGGTCCGAAGAAAGTGAGAGAAAAGCTACTCGCACTAAGCGAGCAGTACCAAACCGATGAAATCATGCTCGTGAGCATCACATATGACTTCAACGATAAGCTCAAGTCATTCGAACTGATCGCGAACGAATTATTATAAAAAAGTAGGGACGGACCTCCGAGGGGAGGTCCGTCCCTATTTTCATCTCTTCTCCAACGCCACGATAAACGGCGGGTTATTGAGTTGGTTCATGAATTGGTACCTGAGGACATGAACGTAGTTTTGATCCAGTCGTTCAACGTAGCGAAGGATGTAATCCCGTTCCACTGCGCCTTCAGGGTGTCCGTGATAAATCACCAGAACAAGGATTCCTTCAGGGGCCATCATTTCAAGGATTTGATTTAAGGCGAGTATCGTCGTTTTCGGACGGGTGACGATATCCTTGTCACCGCCCGGTAAGTATCCAAGATTAAAGACTGCACCCGTCACTTTCCCGTGATGCAATGGAGGGATGACGTTCATGACAGTTTCATGTCCCTGGTGAAAAAGGGTCACCCGATGGGCCAAATCATGGGTGTTGAGCTGTTCCCTGGTGTTTTCGATGGCTTCTTCTTGAATATCAAACCCATATACACGTCCGTTTTCTCCAACCAAGCGAGCAAGGAACAGGGTATCATGCCCATTCCCAAGGGTTGCGTCTATGGTGATATCTCCCGGCTTGACAGCCCGTTCCAGAAGCTGTCTTGCAAAAGGTAAGATTCGATCTAATTTCATGCTTTCACATCCACTTTGTAAAATTTCCCCTGCCAGCTGTCCCGGCGCTTCAGTTCATCGTCAATGGCGTTCAGTACGCTCCATTTATTCACACTCCACATAGGTCCGATCATCAAGTCGATAGGTCCGTCCCCGGTAATGCGGTGGACGATCATTTCAGGGGGGATCACTTCCAGTTGATCGCAGACGAGTTTGACGTAGTTGTCGAAGTCCATAAATTCCACTAGTCCTTTTTCGTATTGCTTGACCATTGGAGTACCTTTTAATAAATGTAGGAGGTGTATCTTGATTCCTTGAACGTCTAATTTCGCTACTTCACGTGCTGTTTCCATCATCATTTCCTTATTTTCCTTAGGAAGACCGTTAATAATATGGGAACATACACGAATTCCATGCTTTCGCAATTTATTGACGCCATCAATATAACACTGGTAATCATGAGCTCTGTTGATCAGCCCAGCCGTTTTTTCATGAACGGTTTGAAGTCCCAGCTCCACCCATAAATACGTTCTTTCATTTAATTCAGCCAAGTATTCAACGACGTCGTCCGGAAGGCAATCGGGGCGAGTGGCGATGGAGATCCCTACGACATCTTCTTGTTTAAGAACAGACTCATATTTTTCCCTGAGCACTTCTACGGGTGCATGAGTGTTCGTGAATGCCTGGAAATACGCCATATATTTTCCGTCTTTCCACTTCTTATGCATTTTTTCTTTGATGTCATTGAATTGCTTTTCTAATGGATCGACCCTGCTTCCGGCGAAGTCCCCGGAGCCTGCAGCACTGCAAAACGTGCAGCCTCCGTGAGCAACCGTGCCATCTCTGTTCGGGCAATCAAAGCCGCCGTCTAAAGCAACCTTAAACACTTTATGACCAAAATGATTCCTCAAATGGTAATTCCACGTATGATATCGTTTTGAATCTGTGGCATATGGAAATGGGTTTGTCACGACGACAAACACCTCCTATATTTCAATGTGTAAAATCGTATGTATTCAGGACGTTCAAAAAGATTTTATCATGAACAAGGGGTCAAATGTATCCTGCAGTGAGAAATAGGCGAAGATTACCACTTTTGAAACAGGCAATCAAGCTCAAACTAAGATGGAGAAGAGTAAGGATAGGACCTTCCTCTTCTTGATTCCATATGTCAGGGAGGTAGTCGAAATGGCAACAAGAAATTCAATGGATGAATGCATTCAAAAGTGTGAAGATGCCATTCGTTACGCTCAAGAACAATATAAATCAGGGTCGCAGCAGGAGCATTATCATGATGTGGAGTACACTCAAGCCATGCAGCAGCTTGAAGAGGCAGTGAACGACGTAGCTCACATGGCGAACAGCGCCAACTCCCAACAGCGTGAGCAATTGCATCGCATGCGACTGCAGCTACAGACTCTTCAAAATGAGATGATCTTGTTAGATCATGATCCGAATGTCGTAGGAGGTAAATTACATTGAGTACACGTTCTGATCAAAACAACCCTGAACAAAAGACCCGGAGTGATTTCCGTAAGCTGGATACTGAATTCGGCGCAGAAAACAATCCGGTGAAAGAAGCAAAAAAACGTTACGAAAAACAGGGTCAGCCTGTTAAATCCAATCATCATAACGGGAAATAACCTTTACAAGCCAGGTGCTCATCTTGAGTGCCTGGTTATTTTTATGAATCTAAGAAATAATTCTTGCCCCCTAACCCCAAAAGGAGTAAAATCCTTTTGGGACTCGAAATAAAAGGATGGAAAGGGGGCAAAAATATGCCCAAATCATTATGGTTGCTTGTCATAGGAATGATGGTAAATGTGACGGGTGCCTCTTTCTTATGGCCGCTTAATACCATTTACCTTCATGAGAACTTAGGAAAGTCACTGTCCGTGGCAGGTATCGTGCTGATGCTGAATGCAGGCGCGAGTGTCATCGGTAATCTGATCGGAGGAAGCTTATTCGATCGTTTTGGTGGTTATCGTTCTATCCTTACAGGAATATCGATTACATTATCGGCCCTGATCGGTATGAATATCTGGCATGGTTTTACTTTCTATGTTGTTTTCTTGACGATTGTTGGATTTGGCTCAGGAATCGTATTTCCTTCCATGTATGCCATGGCAGGTTCTGTTTGGCCGGAAGGAGGGAGGAAGGCATTCAATTCTGTCTATGTCGCTCAAAACATTGGAGTGGCTGTTGGAGCAGCATTGGGTGGATTCGTTGCCTCGTTTTCCTTTAACTATATATTCCTGGCTAATCTCAGTATGTATATCGTATTTTTCTTCATTGCGTTGTTTGGGTATCGGAATATCTCGGTTGCAGGTCATCAAACATCCGTATTGAATGAATCAAAGGTGATTAAGGATAAATCAAAATTGAAAGCCCTGCTGTTTATATGCGTGGCTTATCTATTATGTTGGATGGGGTATGTTCAATGGCAGTCCACCATTGCGACCTATACTCAGGAAATCAATATTTCTTTAAAACAATACAGCTTATTGTGGACCATCAATGGAGCACTGATCGTTCTTGCCCAGCCGCTATTATCAAAAGCGATCAAGCGTTTTGAAAACAATTTAAAGCTTCAAATCATGATCGGAACCATTATCTTCATGATCTCGTTCGGCGTTGCGTCGATTTCAGATCAATTTCAATGGTTTGCGGTTGCCATGATCATTTTGACCATCGGTGAAATGCTTATCTGGCCGGCGGTTCCGACCATCGCGAACTCACTGGCTCCCAAGGGCAGAGAAGGGTTTTATCAGGGGATAGTCAACAGCACGGCAACGGGTGGAAGAATGATCGGACCGTTCATAGGAGGAGTGCTGGTGGATCTTTTCAGCATGCAGGTGCTGTTTATGACACTCATTGGGTTCTTCGTCGTATCATTATTGATCACCAGTCAATATGACAGACCTTTGAGAAAGAAAGGTGCTGTACCCGTTTCGGTTCAACAATAAAGAAACCCCCGGTGAGGAATCACCGGGGGTTTCTCCATATAAAAAGGGCTCCCATTTCCTATGGAAGCCCACTTGCAAAAAATTGAGGCGGATAATCAGCAAACGCCACATCGTTTGTTGTCACAAGGACGTGATCACCGACTTACACAATTCAGCTCATCGCTTTAATAGAATAGCACAGGACTTAAAAGAAAACAAGCCAATTGTTATAAATAATCATTATCTTCATAATGAATGGTTTAAAAAAAGTAAGGATAGCTGTTTCTGAGAAGTATTGCTAAAGAGAAATAGGAATGAATTACCTTTCACTTAATAGGACGCAGAACAGGATTGAATCATTTCTTCAGCCAGTACTTCATCAACGGTCCACTATCTCCAAACACTGGATCTGAAGATGGAAGGGGAACGTTTTTGATTTCAATGAGCACGCTCGGCCGTTCGCGCATGGAACCTTTTTTCAAATTATAGTCATCTCCGTTGGGATAGGCGCCGGCTACTTTAAAGTCAGAGCTTGCACTCAATTTCTTATGTCCTGTTCCCGCTGGCAGGATCATCACATCGCCTTGATGGACCGTCACTTCTTCTCCAAGCTCCCCGCCTAATTGGACGGTTGCTTCACCCTGCATGACACCCAATGCTTCATGGGCGTTACTATGGTAATGATGATAATCATAAATGCCGTTCGTCCAGCTATTCAGCCATAGATTTCGATTAAATAACCTTTCAGCTTCACTTCCCTGATCCAGGGCGTTCCGATAGATGAGTACAGGCAGGTCCGGATTATTCGGGATGATTCCATCGTCTTCGAAATAAAATAGTTTCAATTCTGCGATTTTCATCCTTTCATTCCTCCATTCATTGTTAAGAAGATTCCCTAATACTGCCGGCATTAAACCGATTATGAACTGGTAATTGAAATTATTGGCAGAAGTGATTTCTTTTCATAAAGGTATGGAATGAATGTGCTAATATGAAAGTATATGTTCTCTAGTAAACACGGGAGGCAATGCAAAATGAGCAGCTTATTGAAAAAAGTATCGGTAGAAATGATTGAAATCATTCTTGAGAACGCTTTCGAATGGTTAGTCGTTGTTGATAATGAAGGAATCATCATTTACATAAATGATAATTATTGTCGCTTCCTCGAGGTGGAACGGGATAAAGCGATTGGTGCACATGTGACGAACGTGATTGAAAACACAAGAATGCATCTGGTTGCAGGCAGTGGAAAAGAAGAAGTAGCCGATCTTCAATACATTAAGGGAAATTATATGATAGCGAATCGCATCCCCATTTCTGTCGATGGCAAGGTGATCGGGGCATTCGGGTCCGTCATTTTCCGGGACACAAGTGAATGGATGCAAATGAGTTCACATGTAAAGAATATGATGTCGAAGATTCAAAGTTACATACAGGATATCAATACCGGGGTGAAATACTCACTGAATGATATTATCGGAGAATCTCCCGGAATGAATGAATTGAAAGACAAAGCCCAAATGATCGCTCCAAGTGACATTTCAATCCTCATTCGGGGCGAAAGTGGAACGGGAAAAGAACTGTTCGCTCACAGCATACACCAGCTGAGTGAAAGAAGCGGCCAGCCATTCATTAAAGTGAACTGCGCGGCGATTCCGGAACATCTTCTGGAATCAGAACTTTTTGGTTACGAAGAAGGTGCATTCACAGGGGCTAAAAAGGGTGGGAAAAAAGGGAAGTTCCAGCTTGCCCACAAAGGGACTCTGTTTCTTGATGAAATCGGGGACATGCCCCTCAATATGCAGGCTAAGCTGCTCAGAGTGTTGCAGGAAGGGGAAGTCGAGTCCGTCGGTTCAACACGCATCCAGCATGTGGATGTACGGATCATTGCCGCCACAAACCGTCCCCTTGAAAAAATGATGGAAGAAAAGCGATTTCGAAGTGATTTGTATTACCGTATTAACGTCGTCCCTTTTCAAATCCCTCCCCTCCGTGAACGGAAAGAAGATATAGAAACCCTGGCTTCTTTTTTCCTGGAGAAATCCACAAAATCTTCAGGAAAACGAATTCAAGGGTTTGAAAACGAAGTGATGCAGATTTTTCTTTCCTACAGTTGGCCGGGGAATTTACGTGAATTGGAGAATGTCATCAACGCATCGACGTATCTGTCCAACGGAAATGAGATTTCCCTCACATCGCTTCCTTCATATATGAAAGCTGGTAATGTATATGGTGTAGGCTCCAAAACGTTAAAGGAGATCCTCGAAGAAACAGAGAAATCGGTTTTGACTCAGAGTCTGCAGACCCATCAACACGATAAGAGAAAGGCAGCCGAGTCCCTGGGAATAAGTAAATCAAGCATCTATGAAAAGTTAAATAAATATGAGTTGCTGTAAGGTTATTTAACAGTCCGGAAATGTGGAAAGTAGTCCAGAATTCTGGACTGTTTTTCTTTGAGAGGAATTATGAACGTTTCGTGTCTAAAATCATCCGTCTGTCCAGAATCTCGGAATATCATGGTGAAAAAGGCTGACTGAGCAGTAATCTGAAAGTTGGCACAACTTTTGCATGTATGATGAATGAACGTAAAATTTTTGAAAGGGGAACAACCAGATAAAATGTAAGCGTCATCATCTTCAGAGAACAAAGGGGGAATTATCATGTTAAGCATGATCGGTCTTATTGGAGGACTCATTTTATTGATCTTTTTAACGATGAGGGGCATGAACATCCTGATTGTTGGTCCCATATCGGCATTATTCGTCGCCGTTTTAAGCGGCATGCCTCTCTTCCCGCAATTAGCCGGTGAAGGGGAAGCGGATCTCGTCACGAACTATATGTCAGGATTCACAAGCTTTGTTGCTGCCTGGTATCTGATGTTCTTATTGGGTGCTGTATTCGGGAAGGTAATGGAAGACAGCGGTGCAGCAGATAGTGTATCCCGTTTTGTAGTTGAAAAACTAGGGATGAAATACGCTGTGTTCGCCATCGTGCTTGCTTGTGCGGTGTTGACTTACGGGGGAGTCAGTCTCTTCGTAGTAGCATTCTCTGTATATCCAATGGCTGTCAGCTTATTTAAGCAAGCCGATTTGCCGCGTCGCTTTATCCCGGCGGCACTAGCTTTCGGTTCCGTCACGTTTACAATGACCTCGGCCGGTTCACCGGAGATCCAAAACTGGATACCGATTGAATACTTAGGAACAACACCCTATGCAGGCTGGGAAGTCAGCTTAATCGTAGCCGTGTTCATGGCTGTGTTCGGTTACTGGTGGTTAAAGCGAATGATCACCAAAGCGGTGAACAAAGGAGAAAAATTCCGTTCACGTGAAGAGGATCCGGTCATTGATGAAGGAAGACCGTTACCCAATCCTTTCATGGGCTTGATTCCATTATTAGTTGTACTCATTCTGGCTTTTTCATTCCACGATTCTTTAAAGCAATCGGCTCTGATCATTGCCCTTTTAGGTGGAGTGATTTCAGCCTATGTGTTAAACCGTAAATATTTTAAAGGCTTCTGGGGTGCTGTTTCTGAAGGGACTGTCGGTGCCTTGATCGCCATCGGTAACACTGCGGCAGTTGTCGGATTCGGTGGAGTGGCGAAAGCTGTTCCAGCCTTTACGACAGCCGTTGACGTCATGACGAATATCCCGGGATCTCCATTAATAGGAGGCGCGATCGCCGTCAGTGTGATTGCAGGTATGACCGGTTCCGCATCGGGTGGTCAGGCAATTGCACTGCCGATTCTTGCCCCGCACTATGTAGATATGGGTGTGAATCCTGAAGCCCTTCACCGGGTAGTCGCGATTTCTTCCGGAGCGCTCGATTCACTGCCGCATAATGGATATGTGGTAACGACGATTCGTTCAATCTGTAATGAAACCCATGGTGAAGCGTATGGAGCTGTCGGTGCGTTGACCGTCATCGTACCGCTACTCGGATTGGCATTGGCAATTCTATTATTCACCTTGGGAGTGGGGATTTAAGAAAGGAGTCATCATGGTAGAAAATAAAGTGGTGTTCATAACAGGGGCAGCTCAGGGAATCGGCTACCAAATCGGCAGGGAATTTGCCGCAGGAGGAGCAAAGGTCGTATTAACCGATCTGAAGGAAGATACCGTTCAAGAAGCAGCAGATGCCCTGAATGCAGAAGGATTTGAAGTTCTTGGTTTGCGATGTGACGTAACCTCCGAAACGGAACTAAAAAACAGTATCGCCAAAGCAGTGGATCACTACGGAAAGATAGACGTATTGATTAACAACGCCGGGCTCCAACATGTATCACATATTGAAGAATTTCCGACTGAAAAGTTTGAGCTGCTTGTAAAAGTCATGCTGACCGCTCCGTTTATTGCGATCAAACATGCTCTCCCGCATATGAAAGAACAAGGATGGGGACGGATCATCAATATGGCGTCCATCAATGGGTTAGTCGGCTTCTCCGGGAAAGCGGCCTATAATTCTGCGAAGCATGGAGTCATTGGACTGACGAAAGTCGCAGCACTGGAAGCGGCAGAGCACGGCATCACCGTGAATGCGGTGTGTCCGGGCTATGTGGATACGCCATTAGTACGGAATCAACTGGCGGATCTAGCGAAGACTCGAAATGTACCTTTTGAGAAAGTGATTGAAGAAGTCATCTATCCTCTCGTCCCGCAGCGAAGATTGTTGGATGTGAAAGAGATTGCTGACTATACCATGTTCCTGTGCAGTGATGCAGCGAAAGGAATAACGGGTCAGGCCGTCGTACTGGACGGAGGGTATACGGTTCAATAGATTGGGGGACGGCCTTTTAGGGGGCCGTTTCTTTTTTTGTGGGGGATTGATAGGATGTATGGACCAGGGTGCTGTATATTTGGTGTAAAATGGTAAATGGCTGGATTTTTGCCTGGAACGGCCGTATTATCTCCTAAATTGGCTGGATTTTTCGTCAGAACGACTGGATTTTTATCGAAAACGGCTCGATTTTCGATAAAAACGGCTGGATTCTGTTCGAACAAAATCGGAAATCCCATCCATATGACAAGAATCTCTTTCAGAAACCAATAATTAGGCTTGCGCTTCTGTATATTTTTCACTAAAATAGTGAATACATAGAATGTTTCCCTATATTAGAACGTTGATCGGGAGTAGTAATGAGTGTTTTCTGTCTTAGAGAGTTGACGGGTGGTGAAAGTCAACCAGAAGCATCATGAACTCGCCTGCTGAGTTGCAAGTGTGAACCAATTTAGTAAGACTTGCCGTTTTCCGCGTTAAGGATGAATGAAGCTGAGTGCGCGTACACTAATGTGGGTGGTACCGCGGGAGAATGTACATACAAACTCTCGTCCCAAATATTTATTTGGGATGAGAGTTTTTTTGTTTTTTATGAAAAGGTAAAGGAGGATCTCAATATGAGTTTTAATCATAAAAGTGTTGAGACAAAATGGCAACAGTATTGGGAAGAAAACAAAACGTTCAAGGCAACGGAAGACGAAGGGAAATCCAATTTCTACGCGCTGGATATG
The DNA here is from genome assembly GCF_019334305.1 of Rossellomorea orangium. Classification (GTDB taxonomy): domain Bacteria; phylum Bacillota; class Bacilli; order Bacillales; family Bacillaceae_B; genus Rossellomorea. Next base: position 46,789 of record NZ_JAHWGH010000032.1, on the reverse strand, counting down.
TTCCCGTATCCATCTGGCGCAGGTCTTCACGTAGGACATCCGGAAGGGTTTACGGCGACTGACATCCTTTCCCGCATGAAGCGCATGCAGGGATACAATGTCCTTCATCCGATGGGCTGGGATGCATTCGGTTTACCGGCAGAGCAATATGCCCTTGATACAGGGAATGACCCGGCAGAATTCACGCAAAAAAATATCGATACGTTCCGTCGTCAAATCAAATCACTAGGATTTTCGTATGATTGGGACCGTGAAGTCAATACGACAGATCCAGGCTATTACAAATGGACGCAATGGATTTTCACGAAACTTTATGAAAAAGGATTAGCTTATGTGGATGAGGTTGCTGTGAACTGGTGTCCAGCCCTTGGAACCGTTCTTGCAAATGAAGAAGTCATCGACGGGAAGAGTGAACGCGGAGGTCATCCTGTAGAACGCCGTCCGATGAAACAGTGGATGCTGAAGATCACGGCTTATGCCGATCGCCTTGTGGAAGATCTTGAAGAGGTTGACTGGCCGGAAAGCATCAAAGATATGCAGCGTAACTGGATCGGCCGTTCTGAAGGGGCAGAAGTGAATTTTGCCATCGATGGTCATGACAAATCATTCGATGTGTTCACGACGCGTCCTGATACGATCTTCGGTGCGACATACGCAGTTCTTGCCCCTGAGCATCCGTTCGTTGCGGAAATCACGACAGACGAACAACGCTCGAAAGTGAATGAGTACATCGACAAGATCAAGTCAAAAAGCGATCTTGAGCGTACAGACCTTGCGAAAGAAAAAACGGGTGTTTTCACGGGAGCTTATGCGATCAATCCGGCTAACGGCGAGAAAATGCCGATCTGGATCGCCGATTACGTTTTAATGAGCTACGGTTCCGGAGCGATCATGGCTGTTCCTGCCCATGACGAACGTGATTATGAGTTTGCAAAAGAATTCAATCTTCCAATTCTAGAAGTCGTCGCTGGCGGCAACGTGGAGGAAGAAGCATACACAGGTGACGGAGATCATGTAAATTCCGGCTTCCTTGATGGACTTGGAAAGGAAGAAGCGATTGCCAAAGCTATTTCCTGGTTAGAGGAAAAGAATATCGGAACGAAGAAAGTGACATACCGCCTTCGCGACTGGCTATTCAGCCGTCAACGTTATTGGGGTGAGCCGATTCCAGTTATCCATTGGGAAGACGGTTCGACAACGACTGTTCCTGAAAGTGAGCTTCCTCTTGTGCTTCCAAAGACGACGGAAATCAAACCGTCCGGAACAGGTGAATCTCCACTTGCGAACATCAGTGAATGGGTGAACGTCGAGGACCCTGAAACAGGTAAAAAAGGCCGTCGTGAAACGAACACGATGCCACAGTGGGCGGGAAGCTGCTGGTACTACATCCGTTATATCGACCCACATAATGAAGATGCCCTTGCCGATGCGAAGAAAATGCAGGAGTGGCTGCCGGTCGATACGTATATCGGTGGAGCCGAGCATGCGGTACTTCACTTGCTGTATGCGCGTTTCTGGCATAAGTTCCTTTATGATATCGGCGTAGTTCCGACGAAGGAGCCGTTCCAGAAGCTATTCAACCAAGGAATGATCCTTGGGGAAAACAACGAAAAAATGAGTAAATCAAAAGGGAATGTCGTGAACCCGGATGAAGTTGTTGAATCTCACGGTGCCGATACCCTTCGCCTATATGAAATGTTCATGGGGCCACTGGAAGCGTCCATTGCATGGAGCACAAACGGTCTTGATGGAGCACGTCGTTTCCTTGATCGTGTCTGGCGCCTTCTTGTTGAAGAGGATGGTTCATTATCCTCTAAAGTGACGGATGCACCGAACAGTGATCTTGATAAAACGTATAACCAAACCGTTAAGAAAGTGACGGAAGACTATGAAGGCCTTCGTTTCAATACAGGGATTTCCCAGCTGATGGTATTCATCAATGATGCCTACAAAGCGGAAACTCTACCGAAGGAATACGTAGAAGGATTCATCAAGCTTCTTGCGCCGATCGCTCCTCATATGACAGAGGAACTTTGGAGCAAGCTTGGTCACGAAGGAACGATTTCCTACGAAGCATGGCCGACATTCGATGAATCGAAGCTTGTGGACAACGAAGTCGAAATCGTCCTTCAAGTAAACGGTAAAGTGAAAGCCAAAGTCATGATCCCACGAGACATGACCAAAGATGACCTAGAAAAAACAGCGATGGAAAACGATGAAATCAAAACACAAATCGAAGGCAAAACCATCCACAAAGTCATCGCCGTACCAGGCAAACTAGTCAACATCGTCGCCAACTAATAAATGGGAGGGACGGACCTCGAAATGGGCTTGATTTTAAGCGTAAATCGCTTTAAATCAGCATTTCGATGAGGTCCGTCCCTCTTTTTGAGTCTGATATTTTTGTTTGGGGGACAGGCTTTGGTATAATCGTGTTGAATAATGATTGAATGTGGAAAGGAAGTTGTGAAGGATGGATAGTATTAAAACGATTACGACGGATGAGCTGGAGCAAAAGTTGAAGAACGGTGAGGATCTGCTTTTGGTGGATGTCCGTGAAGATGAAGAAGTGGCAGAGGGTATGATTCCAGGAGCGAAGCATATCAAAATGGGTGAGATCCCTGAGTCATTGGATCAATTTGATAAGGACAAAGAATATATCTTCATCTGCCGTTCAGGCAACCGCAGTGGAAATGTTGCCCACTATATGCAGGAACAAGGGTATAAAGTGGTGAACATGGAAGGCGGCATGATGAACTGGGCTGGGGAGACTGCAGCGAAGAAATAATGGGGTTTTTTAGTAGGGAAGCACATCCTTAATGAAGGATGTGCTTTTTTATGTTTAATGGAAAACGGGTGGCGATTGACCAATCTTTTAAGCGGGATATGGATTTTGAAGGGGATTTATCAGCGAAATTTTTATTTTATCGGCCAAACACCAAAACACACCTACACCTCAACTCCTCCAATGAAAATAACCCACCCTTGTTTAAAGATCCAATATTCTGACAATACTACTACCAACTATTAATCCAGGAGGGGACACCATGATCCAGGTAAAAGTATTCGACTACGAGCATGAAAAAGATTTAGAGAAAGATATGAACCATTTTCTCAGTAAAATGGATGATAAGAAGATCGTCGATATTAAATATCACGTAGCGGCGATGTCGGAGGAAGTGGAGGATCAGATCTACTGTTTCTCGGCTATGGTGGTATACAGGAAATAAAAAAGGTTGATCACTCTCAAATGAGGATCAACCTTTCTTTTTGCCTATCAGACCTTCGCGGCATTGTATCCGGCAAGTCGTCCGGTGACGAGTGCAGAGGTAATATTGTATCCTCCCGTGTATCCGTGGATATCCAGTACCTCACCGCAGAAGAACAAACCGTTCATTTTCTTGGAAGCCATCGTTTTCGGTTCGATTTCTTTGACGGAAACCCCGCCGCCGGTTACGAACGCCTTGTCGATGGATAATGTCCCGTTCACATTGAAGGTGAACTGCTTCAATAGTCTAGCAAAATCGCGGATCTTCTCAGATGAAATGTGATCGCCTTTTTCATCGTGATCGATTTCCGCACGGTCGAGTAAAAATAATAGATATCTTTCAGGTACAAGACCTTTAAAGATATTCTTCGCCGCTTTCTTACCCTCGTCCTTCACCTGTTTATGGAGGGACTGGAACAGCTGCTCCTCATTTTGATCCGGCATGGAGTCGATCTGCATGGCCACATGTGTCAGATTCCATTTTTTCATGGCCTTCACCACATATTGACTGCAGCGTAGAACAGCAGGTCCGGAAATGCCCAGATGAGTGAAAATCATATCCATCCGATGGGTGATGATCTTTTTCCCTTTCGGATTCAGTACGCTCAAATCGACACTCCTCAAAGAAAGGCCCTGCAGTTCTTTCTTCTTCACGAAAGGTTCGTCCGAAGTAAGAGGAACTTCTGTCGGAAACAGATCCGTGATCGTGTGCCCTGCATTCGTTGCCCACGGATACCCGTCTCCCGTCGATCCCGTGTGAGGGACGGACTTCCCGCCGACTGCAATCACCACAGCGTTAGCAAGAATGGTTTCTCCATCTTTTAAAAGAATTCCCACGGTTTCGCCGTTTTCGTATAAAACGTCTTCAACGCTTGTGCTTGTCCTTGTGTCGACATTCAATTCCTTCATTCGCCTCAATAGAGCTTCCACGACATCCATGGCCCTGTTCGAGACAGGGAACATCCGTCCGTGATCTTCCTCTTTCAACTGGATGCCCAGGTTTTCAAAGAAAGAGATAATATCTTCATTATTAAACTCAGAAAAAGCGCTGTATAAAAAACGTCCGTTCCCCGGGATATGCTTGATGATTTCCTCTACAGGGAGCCGGTTGGTCACGTTGCATCGGCCGCCTCCCGAGATGGCGAGCTTTCTGCCTAGTTTTGTACCTTTATCTACAAGGAGGACTTTCGCACCGTTTTCACCGGCTGCGATACTGGCCATTAAGCCCGATGGTCCTCCGCCTATGACGATGACGTCGTATTTTTTCACCATTTTCCCACCAACTTTTAATATTCGCTTCTCAAAAGAAGTTTCACCTTATTTTAAAGGGGATGGGATTTAAATACAACATTCGAAAAAAATTGTCATTCGATTCGTACAGTAGTAAACTACGTATAGTGTGTAAATTTCTTAGTTCATATTTATTTTGTTTGTTTATAGGGCAACAAGATATATAGAGAGGGATACTATGTCATCTAAATTAATAAGAGGAACGTTTATCTTAACGTTAGGGACCTTTATATCGAAGTTTTTGGGTCTTTTTTATGTTATACCGTTTGATGATTTATTGAAAGGTCATGAAGAAGGCGCATCCCTTTATCAATATGGGTATGTTCCTTATACGATCTTTCTGACCGTAGCGACTGCGGGAGTGCCGCTGGCCGTTTCAAAATTCGTTTCAAAATATAATGCCATCGGGGAATATGCCGTAGGGCGGAAGTTATTTAAGTCGGGGCTCTTGCTGATGACGCTGACGGGGGTCGTGTCCTTCCTCATCATGTATGCATTCGCACCGATTTTCGCCGAGATGACGATCAAAAGTGATGAACAGGTCATTTCCGTCGCACAGGTGACAACTGTTATCAGGGCCGTGAGCTTTGCCTTGATTATCATACCATTCATGAGCTTGATCCGCGGATTCTTCCAGGGACACCAGTCCATGGGACCGACGGCGGTTTCACAGGTCATTGAACAAATCGTCCGGATCGTCTTCCTGCTTGGCGGGATTTATGTTGTATTGAACATACTGGACGGCACCGTGACGACGGCGATTTCCGTTGCGACATTCGCGGCGTTCGTAGGGGGACTTGCTAGTCTTGGAGCCCTGATCTGGTATTGGTATAAGCGGAAGCCTCATTTAGATGAGCTTCTTGAAGAGGATCGCGGCAACGAAGAAGTTTCGTTAAAAGCGATGTACAAAGAAATCATTGCCTATTCGATTCCGTTCATTTTCGTAGGTCTCGCCAATCCATTGTTCCAACTGGTGGATCAGATCACTTTCAATACCGCCATGGCGGATATCGGGAACGCGAAAATCTCGGATCATGCGTTTGCCGTATTGAATTTCTATACGCATAAGCTTGTTATCATCCCAGTGTCATTGGCAACAGCCTTTTCCATGACGCTCATTCCGTTGATCACGACGTCGTACACAAGTGGCGACCGGAAAACGATGCGCAGGAACATTGATCAGACGTTTCAGATTTTATTGTTCCTGACCGTGCCGGCAGCACTAGGACTTGCCCTTCTAGCCGAGCCGATGTATACGCTGTTCTACCACAGTGACGCTCTCGGAACATCCATCTTACGTTCCTATGCACCGGTTGCGATCCTTTTTGCTTTATTTGCTGTTACAGCAGCAATCCTTCAAGGGATTGATGAGCAGAAGTTCACGATTTTCAGCCTTCTTGTCGGCCTGCTTCTGAAGCTTGTCCTGAATATTCCGCTCATCCGCCTGCTTGAAACCCAGGGAGCGGTACTGGCGACAACGATCGGATATGCTGTGGCGATCCTGATCAATCTGTATGTGATCAAGAAATATGCAAAATATCAATTCCGATTGATCATGAGGAGAACGATGTTTATCGGAGCGCTGAATGCCGTCATGGCCGGTGTCGTATTGGTTCTGTATGGCATCCTGGTTAAATTCCTCAGTCCGGAGACAGGCTTTCAGTCAATCATCCTTGTCGCCATCTGTGGCGGTGTGGGTGCTCTCGTATACTTCTACCTGAGTTTAAGAAGTAAGCTTGCAGACCGGCTGTTTGGTGATAAGATAACGAAAATCCGCAGTAAGCTGCGTATTGGATAAGAATAAAAAAGGGATGAATCATGTTGATCATCCCTTTTTTTATTGCGAAGGCACTAATTATTGTAATATCCCAGCTGTCTTTCGAGACGTTCTACTTTACGTTCCAGGCGGTCCACTTTGCGGTCGAGGCGTTCATACTGCCTTTCGAGCCGGTCTAATCGATCATTGATACCGCCACCATAACCTTGCCCTGGATAGCCTGGGTATTGCCCCTGTCCACCGCCGGGAAGTGGAATCGGGATCAAAATTCCTCCCGTACCTTGCTGCCGATAAGGATACATAGGTTCACCTCATTCGTATTGATCAAAGTTGCTTATCAATAGTAGCCTATGTTAAGAATAGAAAGATGAATGGGTAAAAGCCCAGAAAGAGTCCGAACGATTGAAAAGTATCATAGAAAGAAAAACTGACGGAGTGTGAATGAAATGAGAATAGATAAAATGCTGGCGAATATGGGCTATGGAAGCCGTAAGGAAGTAAAGAAACTATTAAAGGATGGCGGTCTTCAAGTGAATGGGGAAGTCATCAAGGATGGGAAGGTCCATATCGATACGGAAAAGGATACGGTCATGCTTTACGGTGAACAGGTGGAGTACCGTGAATACATCTATCTTCTGATGAATAAGCCGCCAGGTGTCATCTCAGCCACTGAAGACGCACAGGATGAAACCGTGATTGACTTACTGCAGCTGGAGGACCAAATTTTCAATCCATTTCCTGTAGGGAGACTTGATAAGGATACTGAAGGTTTCCTCCTGATCACCAATGACGGCCAACTATCCCACCAGCTTCTTTCACCGAAGCGCCATGTGCCGAAAACGTATTTTGCCGTGATTGAAGGGGAAGTGACGGAAGCGGATGTGGAAGCATTCAAAAATGGTGTTACACTGGATGACGGGTATGAAACGAAGCCGGGAGATTTAACAATCTTAAAGTCGGGACAGACTTCAGACATCGAGCTGACCATCACAGAAGGGAAATTCCATCAGGTGAAGAGAATGTTTGAAAGTGTCGGGAAGCGTGTGATCTATCTGAAACGCCTGACAATGGGACCGCTCGAACTTGACGAAGATTTAGAGCTTGGTGAGTACCGTGAATTGACAGAAGAGGAAGTAACCCTTCTTAAAGAATATAAGCCGGAATAACAAACGGGGCGGCACCTTTATGATAAAGGTGCCGCCCTGTTTTATTGTGTTTTATTCATTTAAGTCTGTTATTCGTTCTTTTTCGTTTAGGCGGTAGCCGACGTTGTCTATTTAAGACGTCATCTTTACTTTCTTCTCCGTAGTTGTCCACTGACCCCGACTCGGGCTTTGTACCAAGTCATTATAGGCTAACACGTTGAGATCTCTTTGTATGGTTCGAGGAGTAATGCCAAATTCGTCTACAAGATCTTGAGTTGTTACAGTACCCTTCTGTTTGATGTACATGTATACAGCTTTGATTCTAGTGAGCATACGATTGGTTGAAGGTTTCAAAAAACCACTCCCTCATCATTTTTCCAAAGGCAAAAGACTGCAAGCGTCGTTTGTGCACCTCACGTGCTACCATATGTACTATGCGCTTTAGACAACCCCTTTTCTACATATAAAGTTATTCTAGATGTCAGACAATTACATTGTACCCCTAATCCGACAAAATTTCTAGAATATTGTCCAAATTTACAAACTATTTACGTAGTAACTTGGTACCTCTATTCCTAGAATATGAAGAAAATGCTAATATTATGTATTTTTTCTATAGTCACCAATTAGTCGTCCTGCAGGTGAGAGATTGTGTTCATCTTTGCGGGTGTCCCTGTTTGGATTTCCCTGCAAAACAGTATAAAATGGGAGGGGAAGAAAATACATATAAAGCAGGTGGAAGTGTATGAGTATCAATTGGACAAACGAAGTCGAGAAACGGAAAGATGAGTTGCTTAAAGACTTGCAGAAATTCCTTCAGATTAAAAGTGTACTGGATGAAGAGAATGCGACAGAAGATGCACCTCTCGGCAAAGGTGTGAAGGAAGCTCTTTCCTACCTGTTGGCCCTTGGGGAAAAGGACGGTTTCATTCCTAAGAACGTCGATCACCTTGCCGGTCATTTAGAATTCGGGGAAGGGACGGACCTCCTCGGTATCCTCTGCCACGTGGACGTCGTGCCTGAAGGGGACGGCTGGAGTGTCGATCCTTATGGCGGCGAGATCAAGGACGGAAAGATCTATGCACGTGGAGCGATTGATGATAAAGGGCCGACGATGGCTGCCTATTATGCCATGAAAATCGTAAAAGATCTTGACCCGACCTTCAACAAGCGGATCCGCATGATCATCGGGACCGATGAAGAAAGCGACTGGAGATGCGTCGACTATTACTTCAAGAACGAAGAAATGCCGACGGTGGGATTTGCACCGGATGCCGACTTCCCGATCATTCATGCTGAAAAGGGAATAGCGGATTATGACCTCGTTCAGGCAAAACACGAGGAGCCTGAGAAATCAGGGATTAAGGTCCTTTCCTTCGAGTCAGGTCGCCGCTACAACATGGTTCCCGACTATGCAAAAGCGATATTGGTGGTGGATGAGGATCATACGAAATGGGTGCAGAACTTTGAAATCTTCACAAAAGAAGAAGGTGTCAAAGGAAGCTATTATATTGAAAACGGCGAGCTTGTATTCCAGGTGGAAGGCGTGTCATCACACGGGATGGAGCCCGACAATGGGAAGAATGCCGGACTTTATTTAGCGGCTTTCCTTTCCAAGCTGCCATTATCCTCTCAAGGGAAAGAATTCTTTGACTTTACGACTAAGAATTTCTTCAAGGATTCCCGGGGGATACAGCTTGGCGTCAGTTACACGGATGACATTACGGGGGATCTTACCATCAACGTCGGAAAGCTTCGTTATACAGAAGCGGACGGAGGACGCTTAGGTTTGAACATGCGTTATCCCGTGACGTTTGATATGGTAAAAGGAAAGAGCATCATTGAGAACATTGTGGGGTATTCCATTGAGAACTTCACAGACAGCAAGCCTCATCATGTGTCCAAGGATGATGAACTCGTACAGACCCTCAAGAAAGTATATGAAGATCAGACAGGAGAAAGAGGCGAGTTATTAAGCATCGGTGGAGGGACTTATGCAAGAAGTCTTGAAGCAGGAGTCGCCTTTGGGGCGTTGTTCCCGGGCCGTGAGGATATTGCCCATCAGAAAGATGAATATATGTATATCGAGGATCTCCTTAAAGCTACGGCCATTTACGCTCAGGCCATTTTTGAATTGGCATGTGAATCTTAAGGGATACAAGGGGGAGAGCAGAGGATGAACACAGTATTTGTAAACGGGGAACTGATCGATCGTGACAAGGCAAAGATCGACATTGAGGATCGGGGCTATCAATTCGGTGACGGTATCTATGAAGTAATCCGGGTATACAACGGAAAGACCTTCACCATGAAAGAACATATGGAAAGATTGTATCAAAGCGCTGAAAAGATGAAGCTTTCCATTCCGTATAGTGAAGAGGAATTCACTGCAACACTTCTTCGCTTGATTGAAATGAACGGGGTGCAAGACGGAATCGTGTATTTACAGGTGACGCGCGGCGTCTCTGCACGTCAGCATCACTTCCCTTCACAGGACGTGGTGGGAAGTGTCGTTGCTTATACGAAGGATTTCCCCGTTCCCAAAGGACAAATGGAGGATGGCGTGACGGCCAAGCTCGTGGAAGATATCCGTTGGCTCCGCTGTGATATTAAGAGCCTGAATCTCCTGGGGAACCTTCTGGCAAAACAGGAGGCGGCATCAGAGGGACACTTTGAAGCGATCTTGCACCGTGGCGATACGGTTACGGAAGGCTCTTCTTCCAATGCCTTTATGGTGAAAGACGGAGTCATCTATACACATCCCGCTACAAATCTGATCCTTAATGGAATTACAAGAAGAGTCATTGAAGATCTGTGCAGGAAAAATGGTATCACGTTCCAAGAAGAGACATTCTCCGTTCCTGAGCTGTTGGCAGCGGATGAGGTATTCATTGCGAGTACCACTTCAGAAGTGATGCCTGTCACCGGGATCGATGGAAAGGTAATCGGCGAAGGAAGACCGGGTGCTGTTACGAAAAGGCTTCAGGCACTGTTCGGCGATAGAAAAGAAATCGAAGCCCGTTAATTTAGTTGGAGGCATTACATGTTGATTTGTTCACAACCATTCATGAAAACAGAACGAAGAATAGAAGACAACCAGCAATTCACGGTAGAGACGGAGGAGAATCTATACTTGTACAGTGACCGTATTGTCACTCCTACAAGAACCTTCATCATGAAAGAGGTGTTGGACATGACGAGTAAGCCTTTGTCCGCTTACTATACGTTTTTATACCTGCACACCATCGAAGGGGTCCGGACGTTTGTCGTAAAGTCTTCTCCCGAACGCTTCATCTCTCACTATCATCAGGTCAAGTGAACATAAGAAGAGGCTGCCCGTTTCATGGGGCAGCCTCTTTTCCTTTGCCTATCATTAGAATCTGAACAAGTCACTTGATAGATAGCGTTCTCCTGTATCGCATGCTATGCATACCACTACATCCCCAGGTGATAATGTCTTTGCCACTTCAATGGCAGCGTAACAGGCAGCACCTGAAGAAGGTCCCACTAAGATACCTTCTTCGCTTGCCATTCTCCGGGCGATATCGTAAGCCTGCTCGTCTTCAATTTTATGGATTTCATCATACACACTTGTATTCAGTATGTCCGGCACAAAGCCGGGACTCGTCCCCACAAGCTTGTGCTTGCCGGGTTTTCCTCCTGAAAGTACGGGAGAGCCCGCCGGCTCGACGACATGGACCGCCAGTTCGGGATAATGCTCTTTCAACACTTCACCCGTTCCAGTAATCGTTCCACCCGTTCCTGCGGTTGCCACAAATGCCGATAAAGGTTTTCCAAGTTCCTTCATGGCTTCAACGATCTCAAGGGCCGTTGTTTTCCGGTGGGCATTCGGGTTCGCATCGTTTTCAAATTGCATAGGCATGAAACTGTTGGGGATTTTCTCCGTCAGTTCCTTGGCTTTTTCGATGGCACCAGGCATTTTCTCGTCCCCTGGCGTCAATACCACTTCTGCTCCATACGCCTTGAGAAGATTGATACGCTCTTGCGTCATCGTATCAGGCATCACGAGGATGGCACGGTAACCCCTTGCCGCAGCATTCATGGCAAGTCCGATACCCGTGTTCCCGCTCGTTGGCTCGATGATGGTCGAACCTTCTTTCAATAAGCCTTCTTTTTCTGCTTCCACGATCATCTCATAGGCCGCTCTGTCTTTGACGCTTTTGCTCGGATTATAGAATTCCAGTTTCACATACACGTCCGCCCCGTCAGCAGGGTTCAATCGATTTAATTTTACGAGGGGGGTATCCCCGATCAGATCTGCGATATTCTGTACAACTTTCATGGTCAACTTCCTTTCAGAAAACAATCTCTTTCTATCGTACTAATTCAAATAAATCTTATCAAATAAATAAGCTTTGTATTTCATTTTTGTTGCAATTCTCACTAGTCATTCTTTCTGATGACACATTTTGCTAAAATAAAGTAATAATAGAAAGGAAAGGTGATATGTTGAACACTCACTATTTCTTTGCCCTTTCCCTGCCAATTGAAACAAAACGATATTTAGATGAATGCATGCAGCCGTTGAAGGCTCAAGGTGCATGTAAGAAGTGGGTACATCCAGAGGACTATCACTTGACTCTCGCCTTTTTAGGGAGTGCGGATGAACTCGGGCCGGTACTCGATAAAGTCGGCAGTCTGCAGTTCACGGCTTTTCCCCTGACACTGGACAGGTTCGGTACGTTTGGGAAGAGTGATTCTCCAAGAATCCTGTGGATGGGTGTAGACTATTCAGACATGCTGCACAAAGTCAGGAACCATGTGTATGGTGCATGTGAAGAGGCGGGATTTCAATTGGATAAAAGGCCATTTTCTCCTCATATCACAGTAGGGCGGAAATGGAATGAGCAATCTCCCTTTACCAGTGAGGTGCTGGACGGATTCCAACCTGCCGAGGGCCATACGTTCACAGCAACAGAAATGGTTTTGTATCAAACTCACATTGACCGGATGCCTAAGTATGAAGCCATATACACCATACCGTTTCAGGCAAATTGACCGTCACGAAAGGATCGATTCATATGGCACAGCTGATTAAACTTCAAGATTACGTTTCACGATACGAAACGGATTTATATAGATATCCTTCCCAATTTGTCCGATTAAAAAAGCAGCAATGGGAAAAAATGAAACAACATTGGGAAAACGGGGATCTGCCCCCGGCGCCTCCATCCGTAAAGGAGGAGGAAGAGAAGGATTCCGTGAAGGAAAAGCTCTTCTCCCTTTTCAAAAAGAAAGACGCTCAAGAAGAAGAACCTGTGCTTCAGCCCAGTGATGAAGAAATGGTTTTTGAGATGGAGAGAAATCAGGATATCCACTCAGAAGAAGAGTTGAAGGTTTCTTTTTTAAATCTATTATTTGATTTTCAACTGAAGTGGGCGAGCTCTACAATCATGGAGAAATCGTATGTGGATAACAGTTATCGGTATGATGAGCGATTACGCTATCTACTCCAACGCTTCCCTGATAATATATTCGTGATGTACAACCCTGTCCTGAAAATAAAAAATGCACCAGTTGAACTTGAAACCATCCTGATCACCCCGACAGGCATATGGTGTTTAACCTTTCTTGAATTCGAGGAGGGAACAGCCTATATAGGTTCAGGAGAACGATTCTGGGTAAAAAAATGGGGGGACATGGAATCAAAGGTGTTAAACCCTCTCATCGGTTTGAAAAGGATGGAGCGCATCATCCATCAAATCATCCGGTATGCGGGAGTGGAGCTTCCCATTTATCAAGCCGTCATCAGCAGGAACGGTTACATAGATTACCCTCAGTCGCCGGCAGGGATCCAGTTTTTAGATAAACGAATCCATAATGAGTGGTTCCAGCAGCAGAGGTCAAGCTCTTCCCCTATTAAAAGTGTGCAGTTGAAAGCAGCTCAGGCGATTATGGAGTATTGTCAAATCACTTCCTTCAAAAGGCTACAATGGGAAGAGGAACAAGAAGTAGCAGAAGGTGATCAAGCGTAACCGACTGTATCAGCTGGTTTTGGCCAGGGGGTTACAGGGTATAATCCCACCATGAATGGAACGTCTTTGGCCTAACCATCGTGAAACAAGCATATACCTTACTATAGAAGCGATAAATGAACTGTTTGTCAGTGGGGTAATGAAGGCTTCTTTCCCATAAATGGCGGACCAAATGGGCCTTCAATGAATAATATAAGAACAGGATTGCGGCTCCCTTCAAGCTTGTTGAAAACGGAGATTGGCTTAAATAGGGTCCTCCCGAGTCGGAAAATGTTAAACAGAAGTAGGTGGCAGAAGTGTTAGTCATTAGCAGGCAGTATGATGCATTTTTGGATACGTTCAATACAATCACCATGATCCTTCCATATCATTATCATGATGGGAATTCGAGCCACTTCACCCTGGTCAGGGGAGAGGAAAAGATCGCTCTTCACATTGAAGAAAAGATTCCCCTTCATGATGCCATGAAATATGTAACGACCGTTGTAAGCGAGAAGATCGTGTTAGGGGAGATCTATGAGATTATCGATGAACATGATACAAAGACGGATCTTCAGACAGGAGCTGTCATACGAACGGAAGAATTTGATCAACGATACTACTACGATGGCAATGACCTGGGTGTTACATACCAGGATGGGAATACGGTCTTTAAAGTATGGTCACCAACTGCAACCGAGATGCGTTTGAAGCTCAAGTCACCAGACGATGAAGAAATACAGTACCCATTTATAAGAATGGAAAACGGAGTGTGGGAATGCCGGGTGAATACGGATGTTGAAGGGTATCTTTACACCATCCTTCCGTGTATCAATCTGGTGTGGGATGAGCTGATCGATCCTTATGCGAAAGCTGTCTCATTGAACAGTGAATGGGGATGTGTCATCAACCTTGGAAACACGGTTGGGAAGCCGCTACCTCCGCTTTCCTCTCCCACAGATGCAGTCATTTACGAATTGAATATCAGGGATTTCTCCGCCCAACAGGAAAGTGGAATGAAGTTCAGGGGGAAATACCGCGCCTTTACGGAAAAAGGAACCTATACACCGAAAGGATCCTCAACAGGGGTCCAGTATTTAAAGGAGCTGGGTGTCACCCATGTCGAACTGCTTCCTGTAAATGATTTTGATGGCGTGACGGATTGTCCTTCAGATACCAGTTATAATTGGGGGTACAATCCACTATTCTTCAATGCGCCTGAAGGGAGCTACAGCCTAAAGCCCGAAGATCCATATGAGCGGATACGGGAATTGAAAGCCGTGATACAGAGTCTGCATGATGAAAATATCAGGGTCATTCAAGATGTGGTGTACAACCACGTCTTCATCCGCGAGGATTCGTCGTTTGAAAAGCTCGTGCCGGGCTATTTCTTCCGTCATGATGAAAACGGCTTACCCTCAAACGGCACAGGAGTAGGGAATGATTTCGCCTCAGAACGCCTCATGGCAAGGAAATTCATCGTCGATTCGGTCCTTTACTGGTTGAATGAATACGGAGTTGACGGCTTCCGTTTCGATTTAATGGGAATCCTCGACGTCAAAACCATGACCATGATCCGTGAAGAAGTGGATAAAGTATTACCCGGGGCAATCTTGATTGGAGAAGGGTGGGATCTGAATACGCCGCTTCCTCCACATCAAAAAGCCAATCTGCGAAATGCACATCAGCTTCAGGGCATCGGCCAATTCAATGATTGGTTCAGGGACACAATTAAAGGCAGTACATTTAATTTATATGATAAAGGGTTCGCTCTCGGGCATGGCCATTTGGAACAGAAGGTGGAGCTTGTCCTTACTGGCAGCATAGGTGTAAAGAGTGGGGAACGGGGGCTATTTAAAGAGCCTTCCCAATCGGTCAATTATGTGGAGTCCCATGATAACCATACGCTTTGGGATAAAATGAAGGCGTGTTTGAATGAGGATGAGGAGACCCTGAAAGCCCGTCATAAATTGGCGACCACAATGGTCATCTTGTCTCAGGGAATTCCGTTCCTCCACGCCGGGCAGGAATTCTTCAGAACCAAAAAGGGGATCGAGAACAGCTATAACTCCCCAATTGAAATCAATCAAATGGACTGGATCAGAAGAGAACAGTATGATGATGTGGTTCAATACGTGAAAGCACTGATCCAGATCAGGAAAAGTCACGGGGCCTTACGGTTTCATACGAGTGAGCTGATCCGTGAGCATGTAAACGTGTCACACAGCCAGGCAAACCTGATACATGTTTCCTATCAGAATGTCCATCCATACGGGCCGTGGGATGAAATCCACCTGGTCTTTCATTCGGATACGCAAGCATGTGAGTACCGACTGCCTGAAGGGAAACAATGGAATTGTTTATCCAATGGCCATCAGGCAAGTGTAAGCGGCCTGTATGATGTAAAGGAGCCTTCGATCACCCTTGAACCGGTCTCTTCGTATGTATTTGTAAGGTGACAGTTCATTCCAGTGCTTGACGAAAACGCAAGATGACGATAAAATCGTAAACAGATGGCTATTGATTTGTATTGCCCAATAGCTGTCTTTTTTATTTTATTTGATCTTTTTACACATTGAAATAAATGATACACATGAAAATATAAACATGACAAAGGACCAATAGAAGGTGAATATATTGGAACACTTATTTGACCAAGATTGGGAAATCGTCCCCGCAGGCGGTGCAACCGGAGAAGCGTTCTTTGCTCAATACCAGGAGCAGAGATTATTTCTAAAGCGCAATTCTTCCCCTTTTGTAGCTGTATTATCAGCAGAGGGAATTGTACCCAAGCTTGTTTGGACCAAACGGATGGAAAACGGGGACGTCATCACTGCACAACACTGGTTAAATGGGAGAGAATTAAAGCCCGAAGAGATGAAGGATGAGCGGGTGGCGAGGCTGTTGAACAAGATTCATTCCTCGAAACCTCTTTCCACCATGCTTGAGAGATTGGGGAAAGAGCCGTTCCAACCGGAGCATATGCTGACGGAAGTGGAGACGGGACTCGAGTTCGATCTTCTTTCACTGCCTGTCATCCGTGAGGCGCTTTTGTTTCTTCAAAAAGAACTCATGGAAGTTCAGCAGGAAGAATATGTAGTATGTCACGGAGACGTCAACCATAACAACTGGCTGTTATCCGACTACAACCAGCTGTATTTAATTGACTGGGATGGAGCGATGATTGCAGACCCTGCATTCGATGTAGGATTACTGTTATACTGGTACATCCCTGAAGATCAGTGGGAAAGCTGGCTGACTCAATATGGAGCCGAGCTGACCGATAACTTGAAGCTGCGGATGAAATGGTATGTCGTGGCACAAACGATTTTATCCATCCAGTGGCATAAGGGGAAAGCCCGTTTTCACGAGATGAACCACTGGATTCAATACTTGCATAAGGTGATATGAATCAAGAATAACTGTTCATATCTGTGACCCATTGGGACAGGTTATCCTTGTTCGTTGTAATATGGTTGGAAAGATCCGGCGATGAGATCCCGCTTTGGCTGTACTGATAAATCTCCTGTAAAACGGGTTTGACGTTTTCGTGGATATCAGCATTGACCATCAGCGACTTGACCAACCGTTCAACCTGCTCGCATTCTGAAACCGATCCACAGCAATCCGTTGAATGATTGCTTAATATATCAGATAATAACTGCATTTGATTCTGTGAATTTAAAGGCATGAAGTACACCCTTTCATTTTCGTAAGTTTAATGGAACCGCGTCGGACATCCCTCTAAATGACCAGACCTTAAAAAAAGGAATTCACTAATAGTGTGTGAATTCCTTTTTCATTTATGCGCCTTTTTTGAGGGACGGACCTCTCAAGTCGCATTTCACTATTTGGCTCTTGCATAGGACCGAGAGTCATGGTATGTTTTTTTCGATAATAAAAAATGAGGTGTCTACATGCGTTTACGTCACAAACCATGGGCTTCTGAGAAGATCAGTGATCATCCACAGTATGTTGTGGCAGAACCCCAGGAGAAAAAAGGTCATTGGAACAAAGAATTTGGCAACGATAACCCCCTCCATATCGAGGTCGGAACAGGAAAAGGTCAATTCGTCACGGAAATGGCAAGAGCCAATCCGGACGTTAATTATATTGGAATCGAGCTGTATGAAAGTGTCATCGTCACCGCTCTCGACCGTCTGATTGAAGCTGAGCTTCCGAATGTCAAGCTGTTGAATGTCGATGCAAGGAATCTGACGGAGTATTTCGATTCGGGGGAAGTGGACAGGGTATACCTGAACTTCTCGGATCCATGGCCAAAAAATCGTCATGAAAAACGCCGCCTGACATATAAGGACTTCTTGTCCATGTATGAACAGATCCTGGTTGAAAATGGGGAAATCCACTTCAAGACAGATAACCAGGGACTTTTCGAATACTCATTACAGAGCTTCTCGTGGTACGGTCTGCATCTGAATTTCCTAAGCCTCGATCTCCATAACAGCGACTTCGAAGGCAACATCATGACCGAATACGAAGAAAAATTCTCTGCCAAAGGCCAGAGGATTTACCGTGTCGAAGCACAGTTTCAAAATAAATAAAAAATGGACCAGACAGCCCTGATATTTGAAGGGCTGTTTTTTTACTGATCAGGCATTCGCCTACAAGTTGTCCACCTATTCTGATAAAATGAAAGGGTATGAACAAAGGAGGAATAAAGATGGAAACGTTGAGAGTTGGAGATCTAACGATACACTGGCTGAATGGCGGCGTGACCCATATGGATGGGGGAGCGATGTTTGGGGTCGTTCCTAAGCCTCTTTGGTCAAAAAAATATGCCGTGAATGAACTGAACCAGATCGAATTACGGACCGATCCGATGTACTTTAAATGGCAAGGGAAAAATGTGTTAATCGAATCAGGTATCGGTAAAGGCAAGTTGAATGACAAGCAAAAGCGCAATTACGGAGTCCATGAAGAATCGGATGTCGAAGCTTCCCTTGCTGCCCTTGATATCTCACCAAACGATATCGATGTGATCCTGATGACTCACATGCATTTCGATCATGCGTGCGGATTGACAAAATATGAGGGGGATGAGCTCGTATCAGTCTTTCCCAATGCCACCATTTATACTTCACAGGTGGAATGGGATGAAATGAGGAATCCAAATGTTCGTTCCCGCAATACATACTGGAAAGAAAACTGGGAGAGCATCGGGTCCCAAGTGACAACCTATAAAGAAGAAATGGAAGTCCTCCCCGGAATCAAGATGGTGCACACCGGCGGGCATAGTGACGGACATTCGATCATTATCATGGAGCATAATGGAGAGAAGTTCATTCACATGGCAGACATCATGCCGACTCACGCCCATAAAAATCCACTCTGGGTACTTGCCTACGATGATTATCCGATGACGTCCATCGGAGCAAAAGAAAAATGGATCACTCAGGCAGTCGAAGGAGAGTATTGGTTCCTCTTTTATCATGACGCAGAGTATAGAGGGATCAAGTGGAATAGAGATGGAGAAATCATCGATAAAGTAATCAGGGAAAAATAAAAAGCAGGATGGTCCCGGAAATAGTGGGATCATCCTGCTTTTATTAAGTTAAAGGGTACACATCCACAACGGTTCCGGTATAAGCGTCGGCTATGAATTCATATTGCTCAAGTTCCCCGTCTTTTCGCCTTGATATGCCGCCTTTATATACCTTCGTGTTCATGGAGTGTTTCCGGTAGTCTTCAGGTTTCATACCGATCCATGATCCATCGATGTTTCCTTCTCTTTTGAAAGATAGTTTGACGTCTTTTAACACCTTCTCGGCAGATACTAGGCGTGAATCGTCCAGTTTCCCTTTAAGAAGGTAACCGCCGGCTGCTCCGACTCCCAGTCCAAATATGAATGATTTCCAGTTCATCTGTTATTCCCTCCAAAGGCCATTTTTGCATGCCGGCACTCAGGATCCGTTCATCCGGTCCTGACAAATTCCCGGCCATGGTCGATAATTTTTTATCCTTAGGTACATTCTATCAAAGAAAACATCAAAAAGAGAAATGCTTTTATCTCAATTGGTGGTAAGAGGTGCGAAAGTTCTGTAAAATAAGATTATACATACTCTAGATTTTATATAAAAGGGGCATAAGACATGAAACAAGATACGTTGGAATTATTTAAGACATTGACGGAATTGCCTGGAGCGCCAGGTAATGAACATGGTGTACGAAAGTTTATGAAAGAACAATTATCCCAATACTCTGATGAGATCGTACAGGATCGATTAGGCGGGATATTCGGATTGAGAAAAGGCAGTGAACAGGATCCAGTCGTCATGGTGGCCGGTCATATGGACGAAGTAGGCTTCATGGTTACATCGATTACGGATAATGGCATGATCCGCTTCCAGACCCTTGGAGGATGGTGGAGCCAGGTGCTCTTGGCCCAGCGGGTTCAAATCATCACAGACAACGGTCCGATAACCGGTGTGATCGGCAGTATCCCTCCTCACCTGCTTGGGGAAGAACAGCGCAGGAAACCGATGGATATTAAGAATATGCTCATTGATATCGGTGCCGATGACCGGGAAAATGCACGTGAGATCGGAATTAAACCGGGTCAGCAGATTGTACCGATCTGCCCGTTCACTCCTATGGCAAATGAGAAGAAGATCCTTGCCAAAGCCTGGGACAACCGTTATGGATGCGGATTATCCATTGAATTATTAAAAGAGCTTCAAGGTGTGAGCCTTCCGAATACCCTTTATTCCGGGGCGACGGTTCAGGAGGAAGTCGGGTTACGCGGTGCCCAGACGGCAGCCAACATGATTAATCCCGATATCTTCTTTGCATTGGATGCGAGTCCTGCCAATGATATGTCAGGTGATAAAAATGAATTTGGACAGCTTGGAAAAGGAGCACTTCTTCGGATCCTCGACCGTTCCATGGTGACTCACAGGGGCATTAGGGAATTCGTACTGGATACAGCTGAATCCAATGACATTCCTTATCAGTACTTTGTTTCGCAAGGCGGTACAGACGCCGGACGAGTGCATATGTCCAATGAAGGGGTTCCGAGTGCCGTAGTGGGTATTTGTTCGAGGTATATCCATACTCATGCGTCCATGATCCATGTAGACGATTATGCAGCTGCGAAAGAGCTGATCGTCAAGTTAGTGAAGCAATGTGACCGCACGACCATCGAAACGATCAAATCGAATAGCTGATGAAGAATAAATAGAGAAAAGCTGTCTCATTCAATTGCTGAGACAGCTTTTTTATAAAGAGATAAGGGGGCAAAAAGTGCTCCCGACGAGAAAAGAGGTATGATGTTGTTGAAAGTAGCAATCGGAACGACCAACCCCGCAAAAGTACAGGCCATAAAAAAAGCCTTTCAGGAGCAATACGTCGAGGTTCACTTCGAGTGCCTCAAAACCGAGTCGCATGTAAGTGAGCAGCCCATGTCCGACCAGGAAACGATAGAAGGAGCACTAAATCGCGCCAAAATTGTCCTGAAGTCCACGGGTAGTGATGTGGGAATAGGGCTTGAAGGTGGAGTGAGTGAGTCCCTCTATGGGATGTTCGTATGTAACTGGGGGGCACTTGTAGACCGGAATGGGACTGAAATCATCGGTGGTGGAGCGAGGATTTCCCTCCCGAATGAAATCAGCAATGAAATAAGAGCAGGGAAAGAACTCGGCCCCCTCATGGATGAGTATACTCAAAGAACGGGAATCCGAAAGAAAGAAGGCGCCATCGGTGTGTTTACAAACGGTCTCTTGACGAGAGAGGAAATGTTCCGTCACGTGGTCGGTCTTTTGATCGGTCAGTGGCAATTCAAAACAAAATAATCTTAAGATGATTTGCCCCGGGAGGGTACTTGGCCCATACCAATTATACCGGTCCTTCATAGGATGGAGTATATCAGACTTTCTTTTATCTGATAAATTCTTTCTAAGGAGGTTAGAATTTATGGGATGCAACTATTGTAACGACCGAGTTGGGGGGCGTCGCGATGATGATCGTCGTGATGATCGCCGTGACAACCGCTTCTGTTGCGACTGGGATAAATTCCTATTTGGGGACAGAAGAAGATGCAACTTATTTGGGGCAAATGATGATCGCAGAAGAAGTGGATGCGGTAGAGACAACGTCAGAGGTGCTGAAGACCGGAACAGAGGATGCAGAGGCAGAAGAGGCGATGAAGATAATCGCAGACGATGCGGATGCAAAAGACATAGACGCTGCGGATGTGGACTTTTCTGGTAAGAGTAATGGAACCCCGTGTTGAATGGGGTTCTTTTTTAAACTAAAAAATCCCCTGAATCATTTCAGGGGATTCGAACAATTATTTTACACCTTTCATCGCTCTTTGGATCATAGGTGAAATCAAGAATAGAATAACGGCTAATGCAATCGCCATTCCACCGATAGAACCAAAGTAAAGTGTTTCATTTTCTGGTGAATAGAAGCGGACAAGCTGCGCGTTAAGAGCTTGTGCACCGGCAGATGCCAAGAACCAAAGACTCATGGTTTGAGCAGAGAATGCTTCTGGTGCAAGCTTCGTTGTAGCTGAAAGACCGACTGGTGATAAGCATAGTTCACCAAGAACAACGATGAAGTAACTTAGCACGAGCCAAAGTGGATTAACAAGTGAATCTTCTCCTCCCATTTGGGCAGGTAACAGAATCACTAAGAAAGATAAACCGGCAAACAATAGACCGAATGAGAATTTCTTCGGAATGGATGGCTGACGGTCACCTAATTTCACCCACATCCAAGCAAATAC
This sequence comes from Rossellomorea orangium, assembly GCF_019334305.1. GTDB lineage: Bacteria > Bacillota > Bacilli > Bacillales > Bacillaceae_B > Rossellomorea. The sequence goes on along the minus strand of NZ_JAHWGH010000032.1, from coordinate 24,588 downwards.
AGGAGCTAATAGGATGATGAATAATGGATTCAGTGACTGGAACCATGCAGGAGAGATGGAAATCCCCATGAAATCAAGCTGTGTACGCTTGTCTGCATATGCGGCAAGAATAGTAGATCCTTGTTCCTGAATCGACCAGAACATAACGGCTGAAATAAATAATGGAATATAAGCAATGACCCTTGAACGTTCCGTTGCTGTCGTCTTTGGACTATAGTACATCACAATAAAGTAGATGGTTGGAACGACGATACCAAAGATTCCGACAATATTGATGAATACGTCCAGTGTAAATAAACCTGCTGGAATTGTAGTACCTAAGATGATAGCCAAAGCAACTGCGACTGCACCTACGATTAAACCGTATTTCTTCTTCTCACGTGCTGAAAGCGGGTTTGGTACATACGTACCTGCAAGACCCAGGTTGTTCTTCTTCGTTAGCATGAATACGACAAGACCTAAGAACATACCGATAGCGGCAGCTGCGAATCCCCAGTGGAAACCTTTCGATTCCATAAGACTACCGACGATCAGTGGCGCAATGAAAGCACCTAAGTTGATACCCATATAGAAGATACTGAATGCCGCATCACGGCGGGTATCATTTTCACTGTACATTTCACCTACAACTGTAGAAACATTCGGTTTTAATAAACCTGTTCCGACAACAATCAATACCATTGAAACAAAGAACAGAGATAAGCTCCCTGGAAATGATAAAGCAATGTGACCAAACATGATGAATATTCCACCGTAGAAAACGGCTTTCGAAGTACCGAATACCCTATCAGCTAACCAGCCCCCGATAACCCCTGACATATACACAAGTGAACCATAAATGGACATGATCGCTAAAGCTGTATTTTGCTCTAGACCCAGTCCACCTTTTGATACCTCATAGTACATGTAGAATACGAGGATGGCACGCATTCCGTAGTAGGAAAAGCGCTCCCAAAATTCTGTGAAGAATAAAGTGAATAATCCCTTTGGATGACCGAAGAATCCTTTTTGAGGGACACTATCCACAATTTTCTGTTTATTCATTGATGACATGTTACTACCTCCCTTATTCTTTTACTATAATATTTTAATATTTTCTTAAAGTCAAAAAAAGTTTGCAAATGGTTAATAATAACATAAAATGACTATACATTGCCAATATTATGTTATTTTTAAATAGTGAAAAATTTTAGGTCTTTTTAACTTATACGTTTTTTCGCATAAAGAAATCCTGCAGCATTGATGCTGCAGGATTTCTTTGGAATATCGTTATTCCTCTTCGAAAACATACGAAAGGGTCTTTAGTGCCTGATCAATCGACGAAACGGTGACATTCGCCTTATTTGAAAGCTCTTTCAATGGATGATGGAGTTTTTCCGGACGAATGAGGATCAGGGGCTTTTGTAATGCAAGGGCTGTGCTGGCATCCATTGCCGTGTTCCATTGCTTATATTCTTCGCCGAATAGAGCAACGACCACATCCGATTTTTTCAAGAGCAGTTCTGTGCGGAAGTTATTGATCTGTGAGGCAGCTTCATCACGGAAGATCTTATTTGGCTGCTCACCAAGGATTTCTTCCCCGATTGAATCCGAGCGGTCATGATTTTCCATGGGACCCACAAAATGTAGCGGAAGTCTCAGCGCTTTTGCTTTATCTTTCAGTTCGTTCCTCCAGGAGCTATGTATCTCTCCGGCTAAATACACGGTAAATTCCATTTTATTCACCTTCCTGTTTTTAGTCATCTTATCATAAATACCCTATGGATGATAATGTAACCACTTTTCCCATGAAAAAGGCATAATTTCTTATTGGAAGGGTTGTCAATCGGGACTTTGTGAGGGTATCATAAGCGTAGGTCCTAGGCATGAAGGGAGGAAATATGAGGATGAAGACGAAAGCATCGATCATTTTCTTTATTCTTATGCTTTTATTAGCAGGATGCAATACGACAATCGATCAAGAAAAAGAGGAGACTGCAAGTGCGGTGAAGGGTGCTTTGAATTCAAGTGAAGCAGCTGATGAACAGGCTGGAAATATCAGCTTCTATCTGCCGTTCGGTGCCGAAATAGAAAAAGAATCTCCTAATAATATCATTATTTCAAAAGATTCTGATACGTTTATACTTTTCACGAACCCTCAAGAGGATAAGGATAGTGAACTTCTATATAAAATGGCCATTAATGACAAAGAAAGTCTCGTGAAGAATGGGACGTTCAAAGAAGACGACCGCTTAGGATACTACGTCATTAAGGAATTACCTGATACAGAAGAATATGAACTTACCGTTGGAGTGGGTGGAACGAAAGTAACGACTCAATCACAAATGAAAGACTTGGCGGATAACGCCGAAATGATGATGAAAATGGCAGCATCAGTTAAACATAAATAGATCGTAGCAGACCGGATCTTTTCTGAATGGAGAATCGGTCTTTTTTTGGCTGTTTTCGTAAACATTGTTGCTTTTGGATGTAGCGAGTAGCGGTTGATTTCCGCTACAGGTGCTCGCTTTCCGCGGGGCTGGCGGTGAGCCTCCTCGGCTTCGCCTGCGGGGTCTCACCTGTCCAGCTACGGCGGCTAGCCCCTCGAGGTCATAAGCTAAATGGCCCAAGAAGGCAAAAGAACGCCTTCTTAGCCCATTCATCATATGCTTGTCGGGGCTAAACAAGCCGCCTCCGCTTTTCGTACTGTCCAGCGTTTCCTGCAGGAGTCGAGCACCTGCAACGAGAATCAACTGACAAAAATTTGACTATCACAGAGGGAATGTGGAGATACGTATGCCACTGTTTCTTCATTCTTAACAGTAATTGATTTTATTTAATAGTCCTTTACTCTTACTAAACGGCTGGTCACAAACCATTTTGCTCTGTCAACTACTGACTACTTTAGAGGGTGAAGGGAACTGCGTAGACTCCTACGGAAAACGGGCGTGCCGAGACCCCGGAAGCGGTTTTTGCTGAGGAGGCTCGGTCGAACGTCCGTGGAAAGCGGAGCAGTTCCCTTCACCCTCCTGCACCATAACTTAAATGACAGAGCATCGTATATCTTAGTTTGTATGCGAATAGCAAGACTCTTTGCGAAAACAGCCTTTTTTCTATGGATAGGAATAAACGGTCATGCATGCATGGAAAATAAATATACATATCCTCTTCAGAACAAAAATGATAGACAAAACAAACATGTGTCTTTACACTAGTAAAAGGAAATGTACACAGAGGAGTGAAGTGCATGAAAACATATTTAGAGAAGAAAGGCATTACGTTGTCTGCCAGAACGTATTTTATAGATGCATTAAGCTATATGGCACTGGGTTTGTTCAGTTCATTGATCATCGGATTGATTATCAAGACGATTGGGGAACAACTTCCCCTTCCCTCGGGGTTAAGTGAATTCTTCGTAGACATGGGTGGGCTTGCCATCAGCTTGATGGGCCCGGCCATTGGAGTAGCGATTGCCTTTGGTCTCGGTGCACCGCCGCTTGTTTTATTCGCTGCCGTGGTTACCGGTGCTGCGGGGGCAAGTCTTGGAGGACCTGCCGGAGCTTATGTAGCGGCAGTCCTTTCCACGGAGATTGGAAAACTTGTCAGCAAGACAACAAAAGTAGATATTATTGTTACACCATTTGTGACGATCCTTGCAGGGTTTACGACGGCCTATTTGATCGGACCGGGAATCGCTGATTTCATGAGCATGTTCGGAGGCTGGATCAGCTGGGCAACGGAACAGAGACCGATCATCATGGGGATCCTTGTTGCGGCCCTCATGGGTCTTGCGCTGACGGCACCGATTTCGAGCGCAGCCATCGCCCTCATGCTTGACTTGAGCGGAGTAGCTGCCGGGGCAGCGACAATCGGCTGTGCGGCGCAAATGGTAGGCTTCGCCGTCATCAGCTATCGCGAGAACAGGGTGGGCGGATTATTTGCCCAAGGTATCGGGACCTCCATGCTTCAAGTCCCGAATATAGTCCGTAACCCCCTTATCCTCATTCCGCCGACAGTGGCGGGGATGATCCTAGCTCCCATCGGCACGACCATCTGGCTGATGGAAAACAATGCAGCCGGAGCAGGGATGGGGACCAGCGGATTCGTCGGTCAAATCATGACATTCAAAACAATGGGGTTCAGCTGGGATGTCACAATGAAAATCCTACTGTTGCATTTTGTTGGACCTGCATTCATAAGCCTGTTACTATCTGAATATATGCGTAAACTAGGTTGGATCAAACCTAATCAAATGACGATAGAAACAGGGGGCAAATAATATGCGTAAACTGGAATCAGTAGAAGAATTCCATGAGTTGAAAGAAAGCGGAAAGCATGTATTCATGTTCTCGGCAGACTGGTGTCCTGATTGCCGGATCATTGAACCGATCCTGCCGGAAATCGAGAGTCAATATTCAGACTATACATTCCTATATGTAGATCGGGATCAATTCATCGACCTGTGCATTGAGCTCGATATCTTTGGAATCCCGAGCTTTATTGCATACGGAGACGGCCGTGAACTGGGGCGCTTCGTAAGCAAGGACCGGAAATCCAAAGAACAAATCGAGGAATTTATGAACACACTGGCTTCATAACAAAGCAAAAGGGTTCCCTTCGTTAACGGGATCCCTTTTCTTTTTGCCCGAAATGAACAGGATCCTTTTGTAATCTCGCCGTTTTGATGTAAAATGTTATAAGTGAATGAATAGCGAAAAGATAGTATCAGTACTTTCTATATAAATGTATCACCAAAGGAGGATCAGATTTGGACATAAAAAAGCTAAAAGGCATACTCCAGGAACGATTAAACAAACCAAATCGTACGTTTACATATGACCGTGACAAAGATTCACTGAGGATTGAAAACACGGAAACGAAAAAAGGCATCACTGTTGCCCTTCCCCCGATCGTATCCAAATGGAAGGAAAATAATAAATCCATCATCGATGAAGTGGTTTATTATGTAGAAGAAGCCTTGAACGTCATGGGAACCGATGCGGATCTTGGCAGCAAGCAGAAAAAGGTTTTTCCTGTCATCCGTTCCACCTCGTTTGCAACTGAATCCAATGAAGGGCTTGCCCTTGTGACAGATGACCATACAGCAGAAACGCGTATCTACTATGCCGTTGACTTAGGGAAAACCTATCGTCTATTGGATGAGAATATGTTAAAGGCCGAAGGGTGGACACACGAGCAAATGAAGGAAACGGCCCTGTTCAATGTCAGAAGCCTGCCAACAGGCATGAAAAAGGATGAAGTAGCAGGGAACGTCTTCTATTTTCTGAACAATAATGATGGATACGATGCAAGTCGCATTTTGAATGACGCCTTCTTAAAGCAGGTAAGCAAGGATATTCAAGGTGAGATGACAGTGTCCGTACCGCACCAGGATGTATTGATCATCGGAGATATCCGTAACGAAACAGGTTACGATGTACTCGCTCAGATGACGATGAGTTTCTTTACGACAGGAAATGTCCCGATTACGGCATTATCCTTTGTATATGAAGATGGGGAGCTTGAACCGATCTTCATTTTGGCAAAAAATCGCAAGAAGGAAAGGGAGAAGAAATAATGAACGTATTTTACAACTTGGAAGGCATTGGTGATACCCTGATCGTTACACTCGATCCAGGATTCGAGGGAGAAGTTCTTCACGAAAGAAAAGAAGACGCTGTGCGTTTATTCGATGAGAAAACAGGGAAAACACTTGGATATAACCTATTCCATGCATCAAAGTATATGAATGTAAGCGAAGTGGGACCTGTCGACATGAATGATGAAAAGCTTCAATCGATCAATGAAGCCATCAAGAAGAACGGTTTCGATGAAGTACTGGAAGCAGACTTCTCACCGAAATTCGTTGTCGGCTTTGTATCAGAAAAAGAAAAGCATCCAAATGCAGACAAATTGAACATTTGTACAGTTGATGTTGGGGATGAAACACTCCAAATCGTATGTGGTGCACCTAACGTTGACAAAGGACAAAAAGTCGTTGTCGCAAAAGTAGGAGCAGTCATGCCAAGCGGAATGGTCATCAAGGATGCAGAGCTTCGCGGAGTGGCATCATCAGGCATGATCTGCTCTGCCAAAGAACTGGCACTTCCGGATGCCCCGCAAGAAAAAGGGATCCTTGTCCTTGAAGATACATACCAAGTGGGTCAACCCTTCACAGCATAAAATGTATACCTGGGTCCGGAGTGTGGACTCAGGTTTTTTTGTTTTTTTAATTTTAATGTTAGAGATGTTGGGATTGAGAATGATTGAAAACTTATCCGTAGGTTAGAATAAGTTTTTTGACGGGGTTTGTTATTTGATACGATAATTTATAAGTTGATTGAAGCGGAAAGCGAGCACCTGGAGCGGAATCAACCAACACTCACCCATATGATAAACCAACGTATTACAATCTCTTTACACCTATGTTTATTTCGACACAATCCTTTAACAATTCTCTTAATCTATCGAAATGACTCGAATTTTTCTCTTTAACTGATAAAATAAATAGTAAGTATGAAAGAAAGAGTGATGTTTGTGAGCTGGATTAAAAAAATATTTGGTAAATTATCAGATAATGATGAACAATTTGAAGAGTACTATGACGAAAATGATCATGATGTTCAGCAAACCGAACCGCCAAAGTCTGAACGTAAACATATAGCAGGGCCCAATCATTCACGGGACATAGAAGCCAGGATGACATACCAATATCCAAAAGGAAATTTCCGGTTTCCCCTAATATCCGATGGAGAGACGAGAGAACGTCCTCGCAGGGAAAGGAGAAATCAGGAAAAAGAAGAGAAACCAAAGGAACAAAAGACGAAGAGTCAAAACCAATTGACCGGTAAACGAAAGTGGAAAGAAGAAAGCCCGACGCCTACCGTCAACACAAAGAAAACGTCAAAAGTGGAAAAAGGAAACAGCCGACCGTTTACACCGACGGAAATTCCGTCTCCCATTTATGGTTTTAAAAATAGACCGATCAAAAAAGCAGAAAATGTCGAATACGAGCTAAAGAAATTTTTACATAACGAAGAAGAGAAAAAAGAAGCAGTCACCGACCATAAAGCCTTTGAAATAGTGAAGGGATCCATTCCATTGGAGAAGGCAACAGCTACACCTGAGGAATCCGAAGTTCAAGGGATGCGAAAAGAACCACAAGTTACCCCTTCGATTCAGGATTCATCAGTGCAAAGCACCCATGTAAAGGAAACGAACAATGAGGATACAGTCCTGCAGGATAACGACATGAAGAAAACAGAATACCAGGAACCAGTTGTTCAGGAAAACAACGTGGGGGCAAGTGAATATCAGAATCCAGAGTTACTTGAAAACAGTATGGAAGAAATGGATGATCAGGACTCAGAATTATTTCAAGAAAATCACGATAAGGAAGATGAATATCTGGATCTCAAGATTCAAGAAACTCAACAATCAAAAGAGAAGGAACATCAGAATCTAGATGTGCAAGGAAATACCTCGGAAGAAACGGAACAAGTGGATCACAATGTGAAAGCCATCGAAGACATTTCACTAAACTCAAGTGAACGAATCTCCCTCATTACAGAAATGACGGAAGAAGAGCCTGATGTGGCTTTGGACCATGAGCAGGTACATGAGGTTGATTCTTCGGTTGGGACAGGCACAGACTCGGAACCAACAGAGGGTGTTATCGAAGGTCCTGCCCCGGACAAGAAGAACGTTGTTGTAGAACCTCTCGTGGAAGAAAGCTCTCTAGAGACAGAGAAAGAAGTATCCGCACCTAAGGAACCAGCCAAGGAAGAACCGCAAAGACGTAAGAGATCACATCTTCCTTTTAATGTACTTATGCTGAAGCAAGATAAGCGGCAGATGGATACTCGTAAAGCACCAGCTTCCCGGTCGATGGAGAAGCAGGGAGCTGCTGTTGCTGAATCGGTACAGAAATCACCAGTTCAAGAAGCTCTCCGGGAAAACACCGTTGAGGCACCTCGTCAATCGGACGACAAACCGACTCAACCAAGTCAGGTCCAGGGAGAAGAAGCGGTCAAGAGCTATAGTGCATTGAGCTCCTCACCTAAGAAAACGAAAGACTATGTCTATCCGGCAATGGACTATCTGACGCCGCCCGTTTCTAAGGAAATGAGTGGAGAGTGGATGGATTCCCAAAGACTGTTACTGGATGAGACCCTTCATAACTTCAACGTCAGGGCCAAAGTGGTGAATGTCACGCAGGGGCCATCCGTCACGAGATTCGAAGTTCAACCGGAACCTGGGGTGAAGGTCAATAAAATTACGAATCTGACAGATGATATAAAGTTGAGCCTCGCTGCCAAGGACATCCGGATGGAGGCACCGATCCCTGGTAAGCATACGATCGGTATCGAGGTTCCGAATAGGGAGAGCCGTCCGGTATGCATCAGTGAAGTCATTGCAAGTCCCCAGTTCCAGGAGCCGTCTTCTCCTTTGACCGCCGCACTTGGACTGGATATCTCAGGCCAGCCCATCGTGACGGATCTGAGTAAGATGCCACATGGTCTCATTGCAGGGGCTACGGGATCTGGTAAAAGTGTGTGTATCAACTCGATTCTCGTCAGCCTTTTGTACAAGGCATCACCGGATGAGCTGAAGATGCTTCTCATCGATCCAAAGATGGTGGAGCTTGCACCGTATAATCGGATCCCTCACCTTGTAAGTCCCGTGATCACAGATGTGAAAGCGGCAACTGCCGCTCTTAAATGGGCCGTGGAGGAAATGGAAAGGCGATACGAACTGTTCGCCCATACAGGCGTGCGGGATATAAAGCGTTTCAATGAACTCGCTAAGCGTAATGGACAGTATAGCGATATGCTTCCTTATCTGGTGATTGTCATCGATGAGCTCGCTGATTTAATGATGATGTCTCCAGCAGACGTGGAAGAAGCCATCTGTCGGATCGCACAGAAGGCACGTGCCTGCGGGATACACTTGATCATTGCCACCCAGCGTCCGTCAGTCGATGTCATTACAGGCCTGATCAAGGCGAATGTTCCGACAAGGGTCGCATTCTCTGTCTCTTCAAGCGTCGATTCAAGAACGATCATCGATGGAAGCGGGGCAGAAAGGCTGCTTGGTAAAGGGGATATGCTCTTCCTTGAAAACGGCTCATCAAAGCCGGTCCGCCTGCAAGGTACCTTCGTATCCGATGATGAAATTGATGAAATCATCCGTCATGTAAGGGAGCAAAGAGAACCGGATTATCTATTCCAGCAGGATGAATTGATCAAGAAAGCCCAGGTCACAGAAGAAGAAGATGAACTATTTTTGGAAGCGTGCGAGTTTGTCGTCGATCAGGGAGGAGCATCGGCCTCAAGCCTGCAGCGCCGATTCAGAATCGGCTATAACCGGGCGGCAAGATTGATGGAAATGATGGAGAGTAATGGAATCATTTCTGAGTCAAGAGGCAGTAAACCAAGGGATGTCCTCATTTCCGAGAGTGAATTGGAGACATTGGCATAGACTAGTACAAACATTTAATACATGGTATTCTGTTTATATCTGTCCAACTCTGGACGCATAAACAGAATACCTATTATTTTTGTGTAGGAAGAGCCATAAGGAGCACTAGAGATGAAAGAAATAGAATTGAAACTTCAAGGAAAACTCAACAGGTTGACCAATCATACATTCAAGTTTGACGAAAGAATCAAGGATGGCTGGTTTTCAGCTGTTTATTTTTTGAAAACGAAGGAAATCGCCAAGAAGAAAAAGCCGGATGCTTATGTGACCATGCAATTCTTCCAAAAGACCCACGCCGTGATATGCGGGACCGATGAAGTCATCGCCCTATTGCACACGTTCGCTGATAACCCGGAGAAGCTTGAAATCCATTCCTTAAAGGATGGAGATCAGATCGCCCCGTTTGAAACCGTGCTGACCATCAAGGGCCGTTATCAGGACTTTGGTTATTTAGAAGGCATCATCGACGGAATCCTGGCGAGAAGGACGTCTGTTGCGACGAGCGTTTACAATGTCATGAAAGCAGCCTCCCTGTCCGGGAAACAGAAGCCCGTCATCTTCATGGGGGATCGGGATGATCATTTCACCCAGCAGGCGGGAGACGGATATGCAGCCTTCATCGGGGGATCCACGGCCCAGGCGACCCATGCCATGAACGAGTGGTGGGGAAAGAAAGGGATGGGAACGATGCCCCATGCCCTCATCCAATTATTCAATGGCGATATCGTTGAGGCGACGAAAGCGTATAAGGAAACATTCCCCGAAGACGAGCTCATCGCCCTTGTGGACTACAATAATGACGTCATCACCGACTCCCTGAAGGTCGCAAGAGAGTTTGGCCAGGAATTAAAAGGGGTAAGGGTAGATACATCAAGAATGATGATCGATAAATATTTCCTCAGGAATCAACACGTACTTGGAACCTTTGATCCGCGCGGGGTCAACATGCAACTGATCAATGCATTGAGGGACGCCCTGGATGAAGAAGGCTACAATCACGTAAAGATTGTTGTATCCGGCGGATTTAACGAGGACCGCATCCGCCAGTTTGAGGAAAATCAGGTTCCCGTCGATATGTATGGGGTCGGAAGCAGCCTTCTTAAGATCCATGTCGGGTTTACAGGAGACAATGTCGTCATAGATGGTTCTCCTGAAGCAAAGGCAGGTCGAAAGCTTCGTCCCAATCCCCGTCTGGAAAAAGTAGAATTTGAATAGGTGAGAACATGCAAGAGCAGGAAAGAACGCTGGATCTTGAACAGTTCAGGCAGAAAAAGCAGAATATAGCAGAGGGACACATCGAAGATCTCTACCGGAAAGCGTTTGAATACGCGTTGAAGGAAACCAATATAAGAGAAAAAGTACGGGCAAAGATGATATTCACTAAACGCTTTCTTCACAACGATGAAGCAAGGATGAGCCCAGGAGTGGAAAAGTTGTTTCAAGAATGGTTTCTGTTCGATTATAAAACCATCACGGGACAAACCTTATTCTTTCAATTCCTTCAGAATCATCCGTTGCATGAATCGACAAAGTTCCTTGGTGCCGTCATGTTGACAGCTGCCTGGGAACCGATTCAAGTGGTGAAAAGAGGCGGGCGGATTCTAAATTGCCGAACGTTGATCCAAGGTGATGAGTCTTTGGTTAAAATGAACCACCTTTGTATGGAAATGGAAATAAAGGAAGAGCATGCGTATTTCGTGAGAAAAGTCCCACTGGTGACACACCAGTGGATCATAGGTCCTGTATTTTCCATGGAATCAATGAATGTGACAGAAAATCTGAAATCACGTTTTAGTCAAATGAATCAAAAAACTGGGGTATTATGGAGAACATTTCTAAAAGAAGAAGCCCCTCACTTTATTCTCCAAAGTCTTTCGTAGCTTGTGCATGGTCAGGGATTTTAAAAAATGATATAATGTTTCAAGTTGAAGAAAGTTTGCTTTCTTCTATACTCAAAATATCGAAAGCTAAAGACCGATGGCAAAATAAATATTCATTTCATATAATGCTTTTAGATAGACGATTGTTGGAGGTTCTATTATGACGATATATCATTTCGTAGGAATAAAGGGGTCGGGCATGAGTGCGTTAGCCCAAATACTCCACGATATGGACTACGAGGTCCAAGGATCTGACGTAGATAAATATTTCTTTACACAGAAAGCCCTGGATGAATCAAATATCAAAATACTCCCTTTCCAGAAAGAAAACATTGGAGGGGATATGCACGTGATTGCAGGGAATGCATTCCCTGATACCCATGAAGAAATCCAAGAAGCAGTGGAACAGGGTCTCCCTGTAACCAGGTACCATAAATTCCTTGGTGACTTTATGCAAAAATTCACAAGCGTAGCGGTAACCGGTGCACACGGAAAAACGTCTACAACCGGATTACTGGCACATGTCATCAGCGGCGCAAAGCCAACTTCCTTCCTGATTGGGGATGGAACGGGTAAAGGTGAAGTCGATGCACAATATTTTGTATTCGAAGCATGCGAATACCGTCGTCACTTCCTGTCTTATTTCCCTGACTATGCGATCATGACGAACATCGATTTCGATCATCCAGACTATTTTGCCAATGTGGATGACGTCTTTTCTGCGTTCCAGGAGATGGCCATGCAGGTGAAAAAAGGAATCATCGCATGCGGTGATGACGAGCAATTACAAAAAATCCAGGCTCAGGTTCCGGTCGTGTTCTACGGCTTTGCCGAGGAAAATGACTTCCAGGCACGTAACGTATCAAGGGACTCGACAGGTACTTCATTTGATGTGTTCGTGCGCAATGAATTTTATGCTGCATTCAAAATCCCGACGTTCGGTGACCATAATATCATGAATGCCTTGTCCGTCATTGCCATTTGTCACTACGAGGAACTCGATACAGCTGTCGTCCAGGATCGATTAAGCACCTTCAAAGGTGTCAAACGCCGCTTCTCCGAAAAAGAAGCCGGTTCACAGATCCTGATCGATGACTACGCGCATCACCCGACTGAAATCAAGGCTACCGTAGACTCGGCAAGACAGAAATATCCCGATAAGGAAATCATTGCTGTCTTCCAGCCGCACACATTTACGCGTACGCAAACCTTCTTGACGGAATTCGCAGAAACATTGAGTCTCGCCGACAAAGTGTATCTTTGTGAAATCTTCGGTTCTGCACGTGAAAACCATGGCAAACTTTCCATCAACGATCTTGCAAGCAAAATCGAAGGATGCGAAATCATAGATGAACAAGACACATCTGCCTTACTCAAACATGAAAATGCAGTGCTCATTTTCATGGGGGCAGGAGACGTTCAAAAGTTCCAACAGGCATATGAAGAGACGCTTGGGGAGCAAGTGAAAGAAGAAAATTAAAGTGAAGGACCGGTTCTTTAGGGAACCGGTTTTTTTGTGTTTGGAGTGGGTTGGACTGGGGGATTGATGGGGGAATTTGGATTAAGCAGGAGATAACAAGCGAAAAGTCAGCTGGTGAATATAAGCCAGAATTTCAGCAGGTGAAAACAAGCGAAAAGTCAGCAGGTGAAAATAAGCCAGAATTCAGCAGGTGAAATCAATCCAATAATCAGCAGGTGAACATAGCCCATCACCCAACAAAAAACCACCGTCCAAACCTGACGGTGGTTCAATATTTCTTACTTCAAATTCTCCGGATTCAACACTTCAAGCTCTTCAATCACAAACCTGCCATCTTTTCGAATCAAGACATCATCGAAATAGATTTCTCCACCGCCGTATTCCGGGCGCTGGATCATCACCATATCCCAGTGGATGTTTGAGTGGTTTCCGTTATAGGCCTCTTCGTAACATTCTCCCGGTGTAAAGTGGAAGCTGCCGTCGATCTTTTCATCGAATAGAATATCCTGCATCGGATGCTGGATGAACGGATTCACACCGATGGCGAATTCCCCTACATATCTTGCTCCTTCATCCGTATCGAAGATCTTGTTGATTCGGTCTGTGTCGTTTGCCGTAGCTTCGACGATCTTACCTTCCTTGAATGTCAATTTCACATTTTCGAAGGTGAATCCATTGTATGGAGATGGTGTATTGTACGAAATCACACCATTCACTGAATCCTTCACTGGTGCGCTGTACACTTCACCATCAGGGATGTTCAGGCGGCCAGCACATTTCACGGCCGGGATATCCTTGATGGAGAAAGTAAGGTCCGTCCCTTCACCGACAAGGCGGACTTTATCTGTGTTGTTCATGAGTTCAACGAGGTTGTCCATGGCTTTGTCCATTTTGCTGTAGTCCAGGTTACAGACGTCAAAGTAGAAGTCTTCGAAGCCTTCTGTGCTCATGTTGGCAAGCTGTGCCATGGATGACGTCGGATAACGAAGGACGACCCACTTCTTCTTTGGAACGCGAATTTCTCTATGTACTTTCTTTCCAATTGTATTGCCGTGGATCTTCATCTTTTCGTCAGGGACATCGGATTGTTCGCTGATGTTGTCACCTGCACGCAAACCGATGTAGGCATCCATCTGTTCCATGACATTCGCTTCGAAGCTTGCGATCATATCATATTGTTCTTCCTGTGCCCCCATCAATAATGCACGATCGACTGCGTGATCTTTGATGGATACGAATGGATATCCTCCTGCTGCATATGCTTCCTTCACAAGTGCTGTCACGAGCTCCCGCTGCAAGCCGAAGTTTTCGATCAATACTTTTTCTCCAGGCTGTAATTGAACGGAATATTGAATTAAATTTTTAGCCAGTTTTTCAATGCGTGGATCTTTCATTGTTTCTCCCCCTTGTCTTTGGTCTATTTTATTGTACCCTAAAATGTAAACGGATGAGAGAATCATACAGACAAATGATAAAATAAGAAATAAATTTTTTTATTTTTTCATGCAGGATTATTCCTGGCGAGGGAGAAATACTAGTATAATGTTTAATTGTTCATCAGAAGGGTAAAGAATTTTTATACATGGAGGTGTGGCATATGGAAATTATTCTTTATCTGAGCGTTGCTGTAATAGCCGTTGCATTTTTTATTTTAGTTTTGAGCGTCATGAAGACTTTGAAGTCCCTTGGTTCGACCCTGGACAGTGTATCGACTACATTGACAGGTCTTGAGAGCCAGCTTCAAGGAGTTACAAAGGAATCTACAGAACTACTACATAAAACAAATTTATTGGCTGAGGATATCCAGAAGAAATCCGAGGATCTTAACACTGTTGTTTATGCGGTTAGAGATGTAGGGCATTCCATCCAGAACCTTAATAACTCGGTGAAGAAGGTGAGCACGTCCATTTCAACTGAATTGGAGCGCAACCAGGGCAAGATTTCACAGGTGGTTCAATGGGGAAATGCATTTATTGAGTTAAAGGACAAATGGAAACAAAAACAGGAAAAACAGCCAACACAACCTGATGTTGCTGATGTAGCTGTTCCAAACCAAGCATCCAAGGAAGTTCGATCTCGAGAAAAATTAGTTAAAAGAGCAAGATCTTATAACAATTAGAGAGGGGAATTTTTACATGACTCAACAGTACAATCAAAACCAAAACCAGAACCAAAATCAGGCAAACGACAGCAATAACATCAATTCAAAGGATTTCATGATCGGGACACTGATCGGGGGAATCGTGGGTGCGGCAACGGCCCTGTTACTCGCTCCGAAATCCGGTAAAGATCTTCGCCATGATATCAATGAGCAGGCTGGCGTTATCAAGGAAAAAACAGGTCAGTGGAAAGACACGGCCGTTGAAAAGAGCAATGAGCTGGCAGCGGTGGCAAAAGAAAAGTCATCCGCCCTTACAAAATCAGTACAGGAGCAATCCAACAATGTGGTTGGTAAGCTGAAAACATACCGTTCCAATAATAAAGAGCTGCAGGAAACAAATGATGAACTGCAAGCTGTTTCAGTAGGGGAGACAACACCTGCAGTAGAAACAGAAAATGTGAATCAAAAGCTCGAAGAAACGAAAAAAGCGTTTGATGAGACTGAAAAAACATATAATCAATAATAATTGATTCCAGGGACGGTGAAGTGATATGATTACTTCACCGTTTTTTTGTTGAGAAAAAAGCCGGGTTTTTTCGGCTGAAAATATCAAACATCTTTAGGAAAGGTAGATGGATTGTATGAATAAGATTGACACCGTTCAAGAATTTGAACAGCTTTCTGAAACAAACCCACGGTTCTTCTTCATGAAGCACAGCTTGACTTGTCCCGTGAGCTCAAATGCTTTCAGTGAGTACCAGGCATTTTTAAGCAAACATGAAGAGGAAGACGGCTACTACTTAGCCGTGCAAGAGGCAAGGGAACTATCCCAACATATCGCCGAAAAATACGGCATCAAGCATGAATCGCCCCAAGCCTTCCTATTTATCGACGGGAAGCCGGGCTGGAATGCTTCCCACTGGAAGATCACAGAAAGTGAATTGGATAAGCTGTAAGACATTGGACTCTGATTATGTCAGGGTCTTTTTTATGTTTGTTTCATCTGAGTACTATTCATAACAATCATTTGATAATTTCTGGTAATTCCCTTCTGCACGTTTATTCCTCCTCTCACCGGGAAGGTAATAGATAAGAATAAAAAACAAATTAATGGAGGAACGATTCATGACACAACCTGTACCTTATGAAACTGTGACGAGAAATAATACACAAGTGAAAGGGAAAAGAAATGGGAAATTGGTAAAAGGAATGGTAGTGGGAGCCGTCGTGGGTGGAGCCATCGCCATGCTGGATAAGACGACTCGAAAGAACGTGACATCCCGAACATCAAATATGAAGGATTCCACTATGGATATGGTAGCAAAGGTGAAAGAAGATCCATCAGGAGTTGTAAATGAAATGCAAGACCGCATCAAAACAGCGTCGGGGGTGTTAAAGGAAGCCATCAACGATGCACAGAGCCTGTATGAAAAGGTAAATGATGATGTCATTGATCAAGTCAATCAAATTAAAGATGATTCAACCGAAATGATTGCTACGACGAAAGAAGCGGCAGAGGAATTAAAGGATATTGGAGGCAAGGTGAAAGAGGCGGGAGAAGAAGTGACGGGAGAGTCCACTTCCACTCCAACACAGCAGACAAGTTCCGTATCCACAGAGGATCAACATATCCATCCAACCAACCGTACGAGCAGTATCCCCGGTCAAGTTGGATCATAATAAAAAAACTGGCGTAAATGCCAGTTTTTTTGCATTCTATTCAGCTGGTGGTTTGTGGCCAGACGATTTCCAGCTCGTCACCCTGTTGAATTTCTTCATAAAAGGTCGTTTCCATACCATTTTTCAAAAGGACGAAGTTTCCGTTTGAATGAGGTGGCATATTGATTTCCACTTCGTTGAATAAGTCTTGGAAAATAAACGAGCCCGCTTGAAGTTCTGCTATATCTATCGAGTCGCCATGGAATACTTGGTCGTCCATTTCGAGCTTGCTGCCGTTTCGTGTGATCCGGGAGCCTTCTTTCTTTAGAAAAACCTCTTCGCCGTTAAACGTGATGCGAATCCCGGATTCCATATTGATCTGCTTTTTGATGAGAAGATCCTTTACGGTAGGAGTGACGGCGGACTTGAATGAAATGATATCCCCCTCCTGGATTTTCGCAGAGAGCTTAGCCTCGATTCCGTGTATGAATAACTTCCCACTATAGGCCGGGAAGAATGTATCTACACCATTAATGGAGATGCGGAATGGCTTCGTGCTCTCCAACCAATGTTGATAGCCCGTGTGGGTAAGAAGGTCCATCAGGGTATCAATCAATTGTATTCGGATCACATCCCGGTCCTGGATGAATTCGTCCACTGATCCGGTCTGATTGTTTCGGAAGACAAGGGGTGTGAGCAGATACGGGTTTCCGTCTATCACAATCTGTTTTGAAGAAGAAGTATCTACAAGTTCTCCAATCGTAACGTGAGGAGAAGAGCCGTCCTTCCCTTTCTGAACCGTAATTCTGTCATGATTCTGAATGGGTTGATCAAGTGCACCCGGCTGACCGTTCTTCTCAATGAGTGGCGGTTCGCCATGGCCACCGGGTAAGGTGATATCCTGTCCATTCACGTTGACAAAGTAACCTCGCCCCGGGGTACCATGCCATTTGGTTAACTTCAGGCCGGCAGCAAGGATGCAGTCACCGACAGTCAGGTCTTTTACTTCAAATAATCGGACAGGCTGATCATTCACATATGCTGTTACGTATTGAACAGGTGCCTGTTTCGCAGCGATGGCGATTCCAATCGGAGTGACAAGCTCTGGACCCTTCGTCACTTCATCGGATAAGGTCACATTCTGAATAGCATCAACGCCTCTTACAGCTACACGATTATGCGGAAGCTCCAGAGATGAAGCGAGTCTCTGGGGAAGTTCCGGCGTCAAGCTGCCTCCCCCTACGAGCATGACCGCCTGAGGGGGCTTCCCATTATTTAATCGAAGAATTTCCTTCGAGATCTCTCCGGACAATCGATCTACGGCAGGTGAGATTTTTTCGATTACTTCTTGTGTTGTGACAATCGTTTCAAATCCGAGAATATCGGTAACCGTCATCTCCCCAGAGGAATGGAGCTGTCTTTTGGCCTGCTCTGCCAATGGAAAGTCGAGGAGCAATTCATTGCTGATGCTTTCCGTTATTTCGTCTCCTGCTGTCGGGACCATCCCATAAGCGATGACGGTCCCCATGTTGGTAATGGCAATATCGGATGTTCCCGCTCCAATATCCACGAGAGCGACGTTCAGGCGCCGCATGGACTCAGGGATGAGCACATTGATTGCGGCAATCGGTTCCAGGGTCAGGGCTTCCATTTCCA
The DNA here is from genome assembly GCF_019334305.1 of Rossellomorea orangium. Lineage (GTDB taxonomy): Bacteria > Bacillota > Bacilli > Bacillales > Bacillaceae_B > Rossellomorea. The sequence continues at coordinate 6,353 of NZ_JAHWGH010000032.1, read as the reverse complement.
GATCGGCACGGTTCAGTGCAGCAATCAGGGACTCCACGACAACACGGGGAAGGAATGTGGCGATGATTTCCACGCTCGCTTCATCGCCCTGCTGATCGATCAGACTGCCGATCTCCTCTCCATCCAACCGGTAAAAGAGGACGGAATAGCCTACACAATAGTAATGATAGCCTTTCGCATTCTCTTGATGTTCTGCTGCTAGTGCCTGTGCCTGTTGAACGGCGCTCAGCTCCAGATGCAGGATATCGTTCTTCCGAAGAAGGGGTTTTCCCTTTATAGTGGATGTGGATAGAGCCGTTTCTGTTTTAAGGGCCCGTCCGGCTGCAGCGACGCACACTTTGTGAAGGGGGCCGTGTTTCTTCTCCAACTGTCCCTTAATGGAGGAGATGACCTCTGCAACCGCAGGAACGTCATGAATCTGCCCATCCAGCATGGCTCTCTTCTTATGTTCTTCTATCAATATATCTGAAACTTGAAATATTCCGTCTATTTCTTCTAAAATAATACCCACAACGGATCGGGTACCGATGTCTAATGCAAAGATTTTTTGCTTTTTTTTCAATTCGTGTTCACCCACTTTAGCCTATTCTCATACTATACTAAATGCTTTAGCGCTTAAAAGCGTCTAATTAATAAAGAATTTTGTCGTGACATTTTAGATCTGTTCTATTATAATAAGTTTCAATATCAAAAATGTATCATACTTTCTTAATACTATAACAGTTTTTACGTATGAACAGGATAAAAAAAGAAAGGGTGCTGTATTGTGAGTAATCAAGAGCTCGATCAATTACGAAAACAAGTCGACGAGATGAACTTAAAACTATTAGAGACCATCAATGAACGTGCTAAACTAGTTCAGGAAATCGGGCGTGTCAAGGAGACTCAAGGAGTATACCGCTATGATCCTGTTCGTGAAAGAGGCATGCTTGACTTGATCAAGGAAAATAATAACGGTCCATTCGAACATTCGACCATTGAACATATTTTCAAAGAGATCTTTAAAGCCGGTTTGGAGCTGCAAAAAGACGATCATCGTAAAGCATTGCTCGTTTCCCGTAAAAAGAAACCTGAGGATACAATTGTCAACATTAATGGAGAAGCCATTGGAGATGGAAAACCTCATTTCGTCTTCGGTCCTTGTGCCGTTGAATCCTATGAACAAGTAGCGGCAGTGGCGAAAGCAGTAAAAGCAAAAGGATTGAAATTGCTTCGAGGCGGAGCGTTCAAACCGAGAACATCACCTTATGACTTCCAGGGCCTTGGCATTGAAGGCTTAAAGATACTTAAAAAAGTGGCAGACGAATACGATTTGGCTGTCGTCAGTGAAATCGTGAATCCTGCAGACATCGAGCCGGCATTAGAATACATCGATGTCATTCAAATCGGTGCACGAAATATGCAAAACTTCGAGCTACTAAAAGCCGCGGGTTCCGTAAAGAAGCCTGTATTGCTTAAACGTGGTTTAGCGGCAACGATCGATGAATTCATCAATGCTGCCGAATATATCATTTCACAAGGTAATGGGGACATCATCCTTTGTGAACGAGGAATCCGAACGTATGAAAAAGCAACAAGAAACACCCTGGACATTTCAGCTGTCCCTATCCTGAAGCAGGAGACGCATCTGCCGGTATTCGTAGATGTCACTCACTCTACTGGACGCAGGGATTTACTCCTTCCAACGGCTAAAGCGGCAATTGCCATTGGCGCAGACGGAGTCATGGCAGAAGTCCATCCTGATCCTGCCGTAGCGTTATCCGACTCTGCTCAGCAAATGGATCTTGATCAATTCGATCATTTCTACCAGGAGCTGATGAAGGGCAGAACGATAGAGGTGTAATTTTAGAAGAGCTGGATCCTTTTATCGGGATCCGGCTCTTTTTGATTATTAGAATGAGATGCGGTCTTTGCGTTAAAAACGAATATCAGCGAAACACCATTGTCACCAATTTCCCCACACAAAAATAGATCCACCAAACTCCCCACCACTATGCTATAATAATCTTTTTGCACAAATAAAAGCACACGCATTGCAGGAATATAAAGACTATCGTATGATTATCTACATAATTGCAGATAAATAACCTATATAAACACTAATGTGAACATAAATATGTGCATTTTTTAACAAACTATTGTAATCGCTTTTTTCTTTAGGTTTAATTGGTGTAGAATAAGGTAAATGAGTAGAAGAGTAAAGGAGTGTAAGTAAGCTATGAACGTGACAATATATGATGTAGCAAGAGAAGCCAACGTATCGATGGCGACGGTTTCCCGTGTAGTGAACGGAAACCCGAATGTGAAGCCGGCAACTAGAAAGAAGGTATTAGAGGTCATTGATCGACTCGGATACCGCCCGAATGCTGTTGCAAGGGGTCTTGCCAGTAAGAAGACGACGACTGTCGGAGTTATCATCCCTGATATTTCGAACATTTTCTATGCAGAACTGGCACGTGGGATTGAAGATATCGCCACAATGTATAAATACAACATCATTCTAAGCAACTCGGATCAAAATGCAGAGAAGGAACTTCATCTGTTGAATACGATGCTCGGGAAACAAGTGGACGGCATCCTGTTCCTTGGGGGACATATTTCAGAAGAGCATGTTCAGGAGTTTGAACGTTCTCCTGTGCCGATCGTGTTAGCGGGTGCGGTGGAAGAAACGAACAAGATTCCTTCTGTCAATATCGATTACAAGGCAGCTTCCTTTGACGCAGTTTCTGAACTGCTTGAAAAAGGCCATAAGCGCATCGGGTTCGTCAGCGGTCCATTCCACGATACGATCAACATGAAGTTCAAGCTGGAAGGATATAGAGAGGCTCTTGCCAAGGCAGGCGTCGAGTACAGCGATGATCTGGTGGTAGAAGGCGAATACACATACGATTCTGGCCTTGAAGCATGGCAGAAGTTCTCTGAGCTCTCGGACAAGCCGACAGCCATCTTCGTCGGAAATGACGAGACGGCCCTCGGTGTCGTTCACGGTGCACAGGATCAAAACGTCTCCATCCCGGAAGAAGTAGAGGTTATCAGCTTCGATAATACACGATTAGCGCTTATGGTAAGACCTCAACTGACTTCAGTCGTACAGCCTTTATACGATATCGGGGCAGTTGCCATGAGGTTATTGACGAAATATATGAACAAAGAAACAGTGGATGAATCGACGGTTGTTCTTCCTCATCGAATTGAGCACCGCAACTCAACAAAATAAGAAGTTTGTCGATATAAAGGATAAAGACAAACAGAACTTATTTTTGTAGGGAGAGTCAAAATGAAAAAGCTTGATGTTCTTACACCAATCGGGGTTGTAGTAGGGTTTCTATTCGTTGCGTTCGCCATCATTTCGAATGCAGGTTTGACCGGCTTCAGTTCCTTCATCGATCTTCCGTCCATGCTGGTTGTCATCGGCGGACTGATTGCGGCCATGCTGGTCAGCTTTTCGATCAGGGAATTGAAACAGCTGGGTAAAGTGATGAGAGAATCCTTTCGTGATGTGGAATATGATCTTCACGATCTCATTCGTACGTTCGTCACATTATCTGAAAAAGCTAGACGTGAAGGTCTTCTTTCACTTGAGGCGGAAGTGGAAATGGTCGACGATCCGTTTATCAGAAAAGGGGTCTTGCTCGCCGTCGATGGAATCGAGCAGGACGTCATCATCGATATTATGAATGCTGAAATCATTGCATTAGAAGAAAGACATCGTAAAAATAAGAGCTTACTCGATAAGGCTGGGGAATATGCACCTGCCTGGGGGATGATTGGTACGCTGATCGGTCTTGTGCTGATGTTGAAAAATCTGAACGATCCGTCGTCACTGGGTCCCAATATGGCGATTGCTCTCCTGACGACCCTGTATGGATCGTTACTTGCAAATCTTGTGTTCCTGCCGATGGCATCCAAGCTTGCAATGAAGACAGAGAAAGAAGTATTCATGAAGCAGATTGTAATAGAAGGCGTGATCGGGGTACAGTCCGGTCAAAATCCGAAAATACTGGAAGAAAAACTAAGGGTTTTCTTATCCCATGAAGAATTGCAGTTATATTCACAAAGTGGTAAAGAGAGGACACTACAAGATGAAGCGTAGGCGAAGACCGGCATCAGAGCCTAAAGGGGCTCCGAGATGGATGGTTACGTTTTCTGATCTTATCACATTGATTCTCGTATTCTTCATTCTATTATTCTCCATGTCTCAAATCGATATTGTGAAATTCAGGACCATTGCTGATTCCTTTCAGCAGCGTCAGATCCTTGAGTTTTATCCTTCTGTTATTCCTTTTGATGATCCGTCGGCAGAACCGGAAATGGAATCAGAGGACTCACAACCCCAGGGGAGTGAGGAGGATCAGGATTTAAACTCGCTGCTTGCCAATATCCAAAGCTATTTGAAAGAAAATAAACTGAGTGACGTCATTGTCGCGACCAGAACGGAGCGGGGTGTCGTACTTGTACTACAGGAGCAGGCGCTGTTTGACTCCGGTGAAGCGACGGTCCTCGAGGATGCTTATCCGTTCTTAAACAAAGTAGCTGATCTTTTAGCAGGGATCCCGAACTTTGTAAAGGTGGAAGGACATACGGATAATCGTCCGATTGATACATACCGGTTCCCTTCGAACTGGGAGCTCTCCTCCGCCAGGGCCAGCAGTGTGATCCGTTATTTAACCCGGACCGAGAATTTGGATCCCACTCGCTTCATTGCTGTGGGGTATGGAGATACACGCCCGATTGCACCGAATGATACAAGTGAAAATCTCCAAAAGAACAGGCGGGTTGAAGTGATCATCACCGACCCCCAATTTGAGGAACAATAAAAAGCAAGGACTTCCAGAGTGGAGGTCCTTGCTTTTTTACATTATTGATAGTTGACGACGGCAGGGCTAGGGTCCATTTTCAGCACCTCTTCAGGTGTTAGGACAGGCACATCTTTATCATAGAAAATCTTGAATGCGCCATATTGAGCCGGTTCATCACGGATGTATCTCCGGTAGAGGGCCAGCTTATCCGCAGCGGCTCCCCAGCCGTCAAAGTTAATGGCCACTTCCACATTTTCAGTCGGTTCTATCGCATCCTTATTGAACAGTACGGGACCTGTGAACTGGTGAACGAGTACCAATTTATCCGGCAGGTTGTTCTTTTCGGCAAGGTCAGAGATATATTCGACTGCCTCCTGTATGTCCCGGCCATCCACTTCACCAAGATCTTCTCCAGGTTTTTCCCCTTGGGCTACGTGGAATTCCGTATCGATCGCAAGGTGAACATTCGGGTGCTTGAGCCATTTCTCCACCATCTTCACCTGATTCATGACCGTATCCGTTCCAAGTTGAATATCAAGCAAGACGAGGGCATCATGCTTCTCGGCAAGCTTCACATACGTTTCGATATTCTCCTCGGACGTCATCTGCACATAATCGCCATCTTTCCCCGGTGCATTCTGGGCCATGGTTGTAATCAATTCAATCGTAGGTACTGCTGGACGTTCAGGGTCAAGGTCGGAATAGACCTGAGCCTGTTCTTTCAGTTTTTTTATGTATTCTTCAGGTTCCAGCTGGCCAAGGATCCCCATGTGTTTTGACGCTGGTGTCCCGTAATAGGTTACCAGACGGTGATCCTTTAATGGTCCGTCAGATAAATCTTCCATATCGGTTGATAGAGTTTCACCAAAAGGCACTTTACGTTCCGGCTGTTTCTTTTGATTCTCTTGATCTGTCTGGGTCTGAGCCTCTTTCGCGAGGGTTTCCTTCAGCGAAACGGCACCTTCAGTAGGTTCAAGAGGCTTATAAGGCTGTTCAGGCTCCTGTTTCTTTTCAGGCTCTTGTTGTTTTTCTATTTCTTTTTCTACGCTTGGCTTCTGTTCAGAAGATGCTTCTTCTTTTTCCTTTTCCTTTGTCGCAGTAGGGGAGGAACAGGCTCCCAGCATGAGCGATACAGTTAACATTATCGGCAAATATTTTTTCATTGCCTCACACATCCTTTTTTCTTAGAAGATTATGGAGGAGTTTAACACATTTTCCTTTAAAAGAAAGCTATGTAAACAAATTGATAGATTAATTTAATCAGAAAGTAAATGCCAAGCCCTGGCACATTCTGGGGGGCTTGGCACTTATTCTATCATTCTTCCATTTTAACTGTACATGATGACGACTTGTTCTTCAAGTTAAGAAGTTGAATGAACCAAAAGATGGTCTATTGTTCTTATGCTTGTCTGGCATGATCAAGCCGCCTCCACTTTTCTTTTGGCTGTTTTTGTATACATTGTTGCTTTTGGATGTAGCGAGTGGCGGTTGATTTCCGCTACAGGTGCTCGCTTTCCGCGGGGCTGGCGGTGAGCCTCCTCGGCTACGCCTGCG
>NZ_JAHWGH010000008.1:353880-428360 GCF_019334305.1 Rossellomorea orangium | reverse complement strand
GCTCCCATCAATCCGCTCGACTTGCATGTATTAGGCACGCCGCCAGCGTTCGTCCTGAGCCAGGATCAAACTCTCCGATAAAAGTTTGAATAGCTCTTTAAAAATAAATCTAGAATTAACGTTGACGTATTGTCTTGTTTTGTTCAGTTTTCAAGGTTCAATAAAAGGTAAAATTGGAGCGGGTGAAGGGAATCGAACCCTCATCATCAGCTTGGAAGGCTGAGGTTTTACCACTAAACTACACCCGCATATAAAATTATGATGGTCGGGAAGACAGGATTCGAACCTGCGACCCCTTGGTCCCAAACCAAGTGCTCTACCAAGCTGAGCTACTTCCCGTCAGAAAAGCATATGTATAACCGCGTGCATGATGCTCGCTAGTAGAAATAAGATGGCGCGCCCGAGAGGAGTCGAACCCCTAACCTTTTGATCCGTAGTCAAACGCTCTATCCAATTGAGCTACGGGCGCATTATGTCTTTTGTGATCTTTTGGTGCGGCCGAGAGGACTTGAACCTCCACGGGGTCGCCCCCACTAGGCCCTCAACCTAGCGCGTCTGCCATTCCGCCACGACCGCGTTTTAAAGCGACAAACACTATTATATCGAGGATAATCTATCTTGTCAATAACTTTTTGAAAAAGTTTTGAAAGTGCGGGTGAAGGGACTTGAACCCCCACGCCTTGCGGCGCCAGATCCTAAGTCTGGTGCGTCTGCCAATTCCGCCACACCCGCATGAATCTGTGATATATTTTCGCATTGGCGAAAATGGTGAGCCATGAAGGACTCGAACCTTCGACCCTCTGATTAAAAGTCAGATGCTCTACCAACTGAGCTAATGGCTCGTAATGGCTGGGCTAGCTGGATTCGAACCAACGCATGTCGCAGTCAAAGTGCGATGCCTTACCGCTTGGCTATAGCCCAATACTTTGTTAAAAAGTGACGAGGTTTTTATAATAGCACGTCCACCCCGATGAAGTCAATAACTTTCATGAAAAAAATCTGGCGGTCCGGACGGGACTCGAACCCGCGACCTCCTGCGTGACAGGCAGGCATTCTAACCAACTGAACTACCGGACCAAAAATTTTTGCGTCAGCAAAATATTTTACCTTACATTATATTGCATTAGCGAAAATAACTATCCTTACCTTGCGTTAGCAAAATAGGTTTCATTACCCTTCTGCTAGCAATATATTTCATTAAGTAAAAATGAAATGACCCGTACGGGATTCGAACCCGTGTTACCGCCGTGAAAGGGCGGTGTCTTAACCGCTTGACCAACGGGCCGCGTTTTAAAAGTAGTAATGGCGGAGAAGGAGGGATTTGAACCCTCGCGCCAGTTGCCCGACCTACACCCTTAGCAGGGGCGCCTCTTCAGCCACTTGAGTACTTCCCCATAAAAATGGCTCCGCAGGCAAGATTCGAACTTGCGACCGATCGGTTAACAGCCGATAGCTCTACCACTGAGCTACTGCGGAACGTAAAGTATTCTTTCGCTTAACTCGTCTTATCGACTCTTTAGATTATAATGACTCATCGATTTCTTGTCAACTACTTTCAGACACTTTTTTCCCGATTAACCGGATGTGATCGATAAGCTCATTTTTCATCTTTTTTCAATTACCATTTCCTTCTCCAATCGAAGCTTCCCTCTGCAGCGACCACAAACATATTTAGTCGTATTAATCTTTCGCTTCCTTTCAAATTCCCATCCGCACTTAGAACAGATATAAAGTAATAATCGCTTTCTCGTCTTCACACTGGGTAACGAAGAACAATGCCTCGGTCCCCCAACTTTCTTTAAAAGCCCCTTAAAGTCCGGATCTCCATGTTTATACCCTTTTCCTTCTATATGCAAATGATAATGACACAGCTCATGTTTTATGATGCCTATCAATTCGTCCATCCCATGCTCATCAAGATATTTGCGATTAATATCGATGTCGTGGCTTCTCAACATATATCTTCCGCCTGTTGTTCTTAATCTGGGATTAAAGTACGCCTTATGAAGGAACGGCTTGTGGAATGACCTCATTGAAATTTTCTCAACCAACTGTTGTAACTCGGCATTCGTCATCTTAAATCCTTCTTTCTTTATTAGAACATGACAACCTATTATAGCATAAACTAGGTATCACCCTTACTGTTTAAACCCGACAATCTACTCTGGGATTTCACTGGTGTTTTCTTAGAGACAAGGAGGTTCATCCATGCCTAATTGGCTTGTCAATCAATTAAGGAAAGCTTATTTTGAAAAGGATCGTTATCAAATTAAACTACTTAATCAGTGCTGGTACTTTTATCGAAAGAAGAACTGCTCTTAATGAAAGCCGCCAATCCTAAAGTCATTCAATCCCATATAAAGAAAACGAGCTGACCCCCTGATAGTTTCCCTATCACGTGAGTCAGCTCCTATTTATTCCCTACTGAATCATCGTCAGTGAGACTCTTCCTTTGTGGACGTCCACATCGTCCACCCAAACCGTTACGACATCTCCAACAGATACCACATCTAATGGATGCTTTACGAAACCATTTTTCAATTTGGATATATGGACAAGCCCATCCTGTTTCACACCAATATCTATAAACGCTCCAAAATCCACTACATTTCTCACAGTCCCTTGTAGTTCCATTCCTTGAGTGAGATCCTCCAATTTCAGGACGTCCTTTTTCAGTAATGGTTTAGGAAACTCGTCCCTCGGATCCCGACCCGGCCGAACGAGTGAATCAATGATATCCTTCAGGGTCAGTTTCCCAATCTCAAGTTCTTCTGAAACTTCATTTAGATCCAACTGACTGAGCGCCTGCTTTAATTCTTCTGAACCAATGGCCTCAACACTTAATCCTACTTTAGCGAGGAGCTTCTTCACATCCTGATAGTTGTCAGGGTGAATCGGAGTACGATCAAGAAGTTCCTTCCCATCTACGATCCGCAGGAATCCGATGCACTGCTCATACGTTTTGGCTCCAAGCCGTGGAATTTTCTTTAATTGGGCTCTCGATTGAAACCTGCCTTCTTCCTCTCTCTTTTTCACGATATTATTTGCCACCGTCTTTGAGAGTCCTGCTACATATTGAAGCAGAGAAGATGACGCCGTATTGACGTTAACTCCTACTTTGTTCACCGCTGTTTCCACGACAAAGGTTAAGGATTCATTCAATTTCTTCTGAGAAACATCATGTTGATACTGGCCGACTCCGACGGATTTAGGATCGATCTTCACTAACTCTGCCAACGGATCCTGCAGTCGTCTTGCAATGGAGACGGCACTCCTCTCTTCAACCTGAAGATCAGGGAATTCTTCTCGCGCCACATCAGAAGCGGAATACACACTTGCCCCTGCTTCATTGACAATCAAATAGGAAATGTTTTCGTTCAGATCTTTTAATATATCCACCACGAATTGTTCTGTTTCCCTCGAAGCTGTTCCATTTCCAATCGCGATCACTTCGATCGAATATTTCTTCAAAATGCTTTTCATTATGTCTTCTGCCTGGCTCCGTTTTGATTTAGGCGGGTGTGGGTAGACCACATTGATATCGAGGGTTTTCCCTGTTTCATCAATGACAGCCAGCTTACAGCCCGTACGGAATGCAGGATCTACACCCAATACCATCTTTCCTTTCATAGGGGGCTGAAGCAGTAATTTCCGTAAGTTTTCAGAGAAGATATGGATGGCCTGGTCTTCTGCTTTGTCTGTTAATTCGTTACGGATCTCCCTTTCCACCGATGGCTGGATAAGCCTTTTATAACTATCCTCCACCGCTTCTTTCACTAAAGGCGTGGAAATGGAATGGATATTTTTAATGACCTGTTTTTCTAAATAGTGTTGAATACCCTCTGCATCTGGCTGGATATTCACTTTGAGGATGTCTTCCTTTTCCCCTCTATTCATCGCCAGCACCCGGTGGGGAACCACTTTATGTATAGGCTCCTGATAGGAATAATACATTTCAAAAACTCTTTTTTCGTCCAGCTCTTCCTTTTTCACCTTCGTTTCAATTAACCCTTTTCTAAATGTATGTTTTCTTATGTAGTCCCTGTAAGAAGCTTCGTCGGAAATAAATTCTGCAATGATATCCCTTGCTCCGTTCAAGGCTTCTTCGACAGTTTTCACTTCTTTTTCTTCAGAAATATAGCGTGTTGCCTCAGCTTCGAGGTTTCCGTTTGAAGGGAAAGTAAGGATCCATTCAGCAAGGGGTTCCAATCCTTTTTCTTTCGCTACGGTCGCTTTGGTACGTCTCTTTTGTTTATAAGGACGGTATAAATCTTCCACCATTTGAAGCTTGTCCGCTTTTTTTATGTTTTGAGCTAATTCTTCTGTTAACTTCCCCTGTTCTTCTATCAAGCGGATGACTTCTTCTTTCCGCTGCTCAAGATTCTGCAGGTAGTTCCATTTATCCATGATATTCCGGATCTGAACCTCGTCCAGCGCGCCTGTCTGTTCTTTTCGATACCTGGCGATGAAAGGAACTGTATTCCCTTCCTCCAGTAGTGAGATGACGTTTTTTACATTCTTTATTGATAAGTTTAATTCTTTTGATACTTGGTTGAGTAATGGTTCTTGCTTTGATAAGGTTGTTGTCACATCTATAACCTCCATTAATAGGATTCTTTTATATTTTACCATAATTACCTTTTAGGATTGAAAAGGCTGTTGATTCCATTCCACAAGTACGCCAAACATACAAAATACAAAAAAAACTTACCCTAAAGCTCTTAGAGTAAGTTTCCAATGATATATGTTGTATCATCTGAAGTACCGTCGACTAACGACTGAATATCACCTAATGCTCCGTGAAGCGTTGGATATCTCTGCAGGATATTTTTCACACCAGAGATATTTAATCCATCCGAGTGAATGAGGAATCTCGAATTAGGATTGTAGTGAAAGCGTTGGGTTTTATACTTCTGCGGCCTGCCAGATAAATAACCTGTTACCGGCAGGGGATAAGTCATCTTTCCTTCAGGTGCATACATATAAAAACGGATATTTCCTACACAACTATACACAAACTCTTTGGAATGGTAATAGGCCTTGATAATCGCCACGGCAGCCCCGCGTTTTCTTTGAAGGGCTTCGTTACAGAGGCTCATAAGTGTATCCACATCCTCGTGGTGATGTTCTTCAACAATTTCCACGACTACATGAGAAGACTCATAGGCAAACTTACCGCTTCCTAAACCATCGGCCAGGACACAGATAAAGTAATCGCTTGTAGACGTATAGTAATAACTATCGCCACAAAAGGGGTTCCCATTTTTCGATACCTGCTCTGCATAAAGCTCTATATCATTTTGTTGAAGATACGCCATTAATAATGACTCTCCGAATCGTTCATCTCTTCTTGTATGGCTTCCCTTAGCTTCTTAATCGCTCTTCTTTGCAGTCGGGAAACATGCATTTGAGAAATTCCGAGCTTTTCACCAGCTTCTTTTTGGCTTAAGTTCTCCAAGTAAGTGTGTTGTATAATAGATTTTTCCCTATCGGTAAGAACATGAAGTACTTTCTCCAGAACAAGTCTCTGATTTACTTTCTCGTAGCCCTCATCCTGGTCTCCAACAATATCCAGTATCGTTACCGTGCTACCCTCTGAATCAGCCTCGATGGAGTGATCAACAGACAACGCCTGATAACTTCTGCCCATTTCCATTGCTTCAAGTACTTCTTCTTCACTCACTTCCAAGTACTCTGCAATTTCATGAACCTGGGGAGAACGCTCCAATCTATTAGTCAACTCTTCAACCGTCGATTTTATTTTCGGGCCAAGTTCTTTTATTCTGCGGGGGACATGTACACTCCATGTTTTATCCCTTAAGAACCTTTTGATTTCTCCGATGATGGTTGGAATGGCAAAGGCTTCAAATGATCTGCCGAAAGATTCATCGTACCTTCTAATCGCTCCAAGAAGTCCTATCATCCCCACCTGGATGATATCCTCATGGAAAGACCTGCCCTTTGAATATTTTCTCGCAATGGACTCAACAAGATTTTGATAGTGCAGGATAAGTTGACTCTGAGCGTCATCATCCTGGGTTTCCTGGTAATCCTTGATCCATTGCAGTACTTTTTCCTTTTGGGCCTGCTGGTTAGGTTGAGATAGTTTTTTCATCCCTCTCCACCTGCTCCCCTGATAGGAATTTAGTCATGAAGACTGTCACTCCCTCCTTGTGATGCACTTTTACATCATCCATCAGGCTCTCAATAAGGTAAAGACCCAACCCACCTTCTCTCAAGAACTCAACGGAATGATCGGCATGATAAGGACCAACAGCACTTCGGATTTCCTTGAAATCAAAACTTTCACCGTGATCTGCCACCATCACCTCAAGACGATCCCTATACAGTGCAAACCCGACAACAACTTCACCGTCATTGTCCTTGTATGCGTGCTGTACAGCATTGGTGATTGCCTCACTTGTAGCGATTTTCAAATCCTCGATGGCATCATAATCAAACCCCATGCGACTTGCAATTCCCGAAAGCGTCAAACGAATAACTCCGACATATTCCGGTTTTGCGGGGATCTTCATTTCGATGTAATCAAAAGCTTGCATCATTCCACTCCACCTTCTACCTTGGAATTAATATTCATAATATCCCCTAAACCTGTAATATCAAACAGTCTTTGCAGACGTTCGGACAAACCTACAAGATGAAGCTGTCCCCCGCGTGCTTTTACCGTTTTAAACAGGCCGACGAAAACCCCAAGTCCCGTACTATCCATATATGACACTTCGGAAAGGTCGACAGTAATATCTTTATTATCAGCTTCAGCAGATGGTTGAAGCGTTTCTTTAAGCTTTGGAGCAGTATATGCATCAATTTCCCCCGCCACTTTCACAAGCAGATCGTTTTCTTTTTCTTTCATATCTATTGATAAGTTCATAAAAAGACCACCTTTTTGGCAACATTATAATAAGTCTCTAATTATTTACCCTATTTAAAATAAAAATAAACTTCTTTATGAATTTCTTTTTATGATGATCAAGGTGAAATCGTCCCTAAGCTCAAAATGCTGAAGCTTTTCGAGTTGTTTATACACCTTATTCACAATCTCCTGTGTAGGCAGATGAGTATATCGGCTGATTAATTGGACCAGATCTTCCCTCTCGATGAATCCTTCTTCTGTCCGGCATTCCGTTACGCCGTCGGAAAGGAGGATGATCATATCCCCAACTTCTACCCGTCGTTCATACTGCCTGTACTTCGCTTTCTTATCGACTCCCAACAGAAGTCCTTTTGCATCAAGATCCTCATATTCATCGGTTGACGCTCTATAAAAAAAGCCAGGTTCATGCCCAGCTGATGAATATGAAAACAAATGTTTCTCAGGGTTATAAACCCCGTAGAACATAGTGATGAACATACTTGCATCCACGTTCTGCTCCACGACTCTATTCAAACTTTCCAAGACGGCGTTCGGTTCATGGCGATACTCGGGCAAGCTGTCCATCGCGTATTTAATCATGGACATGCAAAGAGCAGCCGGTATCCCCTTCCCGATGACGTCTGCAATAGCCACACTGACATGATCATTTTCGTCCTGGACAAAGTGGTAGTAATCCCCATTCATCTTCTTGGCAGGGACGCTGACTGCCCCAATATCCAGTCCCTTCACTGCAGGGATGACTGTACCAAGCAGGGTCTGCTGCATATTGGATGCTACATCTATTTCATTGTTTAATTCCTGTTGTTTCGTTCTCAGACTTTGATGCTCACGGTATGCAAAACCATAGCCAATCATGACTTCCAACAGGATATCGAATGAGTGCAGTACCTGATGCGGTATATTCGGTTCCATTTCAAGAATGACATTCTTATGAAGGCTGATGATTTCTTCCGGTGATACGTGATGCTCAATTGATTTACGACTGAATTTCTGCCCTAAGTAAAGAGCTTTCTCATCTTGATCGTTAAGATAATGCTCAATGATCTCTCTATATTTTGAATCCATCAATTCTCTGAAATTCATCTAACTCCCCCTAGCGGAGCCACTTAGTCGCCCTAATATCTGTTCCTTCACCCGGTACAGATTCTACGTTAAATTCGTCCATTAAACGTTTAACCCCAGGCAAACCTGCTCCTAATCCGCCCGATGTGGAATATCCATCTTCCATTACCTTCCTGATATCAGCAATACCAGGACCTTCATCTAAGGCGATAATGCGCACACCCTTCTTTCCGGCGTCAAATAATTTTTCAATGCAAATTTGACCATAGCCGGCATATAAATAGATGTTCCTTGCTAATTCGCTGATAGCCGTAGTGATACGAGCTTGGTCAACTGTGCCGAATCCGAGCTCTTTCGCTACATTCCTCCCTAACTGGCGGGCAGCAACGATGTCCCATTCATTCGTGATCTTCACGCAGGATTGGCTATCCATACCTAGTCCCCCAGTTCCAATTGTAATTTCTCCAGACCTTTTTCCAGGTCGAGAGCGGTTAGAACGTCCTCTAACCTGATTCCAAGCTCAATCAACGTAATGGCTACAGCAGGCTGAATACCCGTGATGACCACTTTAGCCCCCATCAATCTCGACATATTGATGACATCCCCAAGAACTTTGGCGATAAAGGAATCTATAAAATCAATGGAGGTGATATCGATTACTACTCCCCTTGCACTCGTCTCGTGAATCTTCTGAAGAAGATCTTCTTGAAATTGAAGGGCGGTTTGATCATCCAGCTCCCACTGAATGGAAATTAACAAACAATCATGCAGCTTTAAAATTGGTATTCTCACTCTAATCCCTCCGCCGAAACAATTTTTCGATTTGTCATTTCAAGAGCCTTTTCTATTCCTTTTCTTAACGTACTATTCGTACTGAACTGATTAAGATCAATTCCTAAATTAACGATGGTCTGGGCAATCTCCGGTCTGATTCCCACAAGCATACACTTCGCACCGACCAGACGCACAGCCTCTGCTGCCTGAATGATATGATGAGCAACCATTGTATCGACCACAGGTACACCCGTAATGTCAATCAGCACAACTTCCGCCCTATGCTTCACTACACCGTTTAACAGGTTTTCCATGATCAGTCGCGCCCGTTCTGTGTCAATCGTACCAACAAGAGGCATAATGGAGATCTTTTCAAAAACCGGTATGAGCGGTGCCGATAATTCCTGCAATGCGATCTTCTGAAGAGAAACCGTTCTTTCCCATGATTCTGTATACGCTTTGACTACTCTGTTGTACATCGGTGTCAGCCACTTATCGAATTTTTCAACCTGAGCAGCGTAATTTTCTTCTGAAATCAGTTGATCATTCGTCATGCCCTCAAATACCACTTTACCAAAAGTGCCTAAAGCCGTTGTCACAAACGTCAGAGGCCACCCCAATCTGACAACCTTCTCAGCGAAATCTTCCAAGCGGCTGTTGAATTCTTTCGAATCTCTCAGATTGGAAGCAATCATTTCAACAAACTCATGGCTTGTCTTAGTGAAAACCTGATCAGAAACGACTTGGAGAAATTTCTCATCCGCTTCATTTCTCATTCGTTCCATCCAAATACTAGTGATCTCTGATTTATTATTTTGAATATAATCCGTGACTTCACTAAACATTTAGTTCTCTCCATTCTATCATATGAAATTTAACCTCAGTATTTATGCCCGGTGATGTAATCCAATTTTAAAGTAGTTTACAACCGTGGTCGAAAAATGACGTAATTAATTTAATAGTAACAAATAAACATGGAAAAGAAAAAACCTATGCCTTTTCGGGTATTTATCTTTCTTTTCCCATTATAAATTGTTTACCTTGTTTTGTCATAAAATTGTCTATATTTCCATTATCCATATTCTTCTTAACTTACGTAACAGGTCGAGAAATAGGTCAGAACATAAAAAAAGGCAAAACAAAAAGGCTCAATGATCAAGATGGTGTTGATCAGCAAGCCTTCTGGTTTGCAGTATTACTGTCCCTATTGTACATATGAGCATGATTACACATATGATCGAAAAGAATTCCGGTTAAAACTGGATCAGACCTACACTAATCTGCAGGGCGTCGTCCACTTTCTCCATCATCTCATCGTCCAAGTGGGTTATCTTATCGGTAAGACGTTGTTTATCAATCGTTCGAATCTGTTCAAGCAAGATAACGGAATCACGTTCAAAGCCATAACGTTTTGCATCAATTTCAACATGAGTAGGCAGTTTTGCTTTTTGAATTTGTGCGGTAATGGCAGCTACAATAATGGTGGGACTGAACCTGTTCCCTATATCGTTTTGAATTACAAGTACCGGCCGAACTCCGCCTTGTTCTGAACCTACAACAGGAGAAAGGTCTGCAAAGTATACGTCACCACGCTTTACAATCAAAGGATTAACCTCCGCTTACTAAGCGTTCGACTGTATGTTCTGCCTCATATTCTGCTTGAATCGCTTCTGAAGCGATTGCAAGATTAATCTTAGCCATTTCCATATAGCCGCGTCTCATAGATTCACGTAATTGTCTCTTCTTACGCTCTCTTAAATACATTTTGGTTGCACGATAAATAAACTCATTGCGATTCACATTTTCTTGATCTGCAAAGCCGTCTAATTCTGTAACGAGCTGTTGCGGTAGACGAATTAAGATTTCTGTTGTTGCGCTGGATTCAGACACAAACTACACCTCCACCAATCACTACATACCGTTTCTGTTCATTAACATATTTATCATACCATCAATTATAGGGAATGAAAAGTTAATTTATCAATCTCTTCTATTATCCGCCATTTAAAATAGGAATTATTCATCGGACGGGCCGTTATTTTCCTGTTGACTGCGTACCCCTGGCATTAGGAGTTTATTGGATACTTCCGTTGCTTCACCATTTCGAATATAGATCCGCGGTACTCTTGTGGAGATGATGCAAGGGATCTCATAGTTAATGGTATCAAGCTTTCCAGCGATTTCATCCATTGTTATCGAGTCATTACCCTGGCTGCCGATTAACGTGATCCGTGTACCGATTCCCTTGAATTCAGGCAGACTGATCATGCATTGATCCATACAAACTCTTCCAACAATTGGAACTCTTTCACCTTGCACCAAAACGTCCTGTCCTTGCAATTTCCGAAGCCATCCATCAGCATACCCGATGGGAATCGTGCCGATCCACTCCTTATTATCTGTCTGATACGTTGCCCCGTAGCTGACTTTCTCAAAAGCTCCGAGCTCTTTTATATGAATGAGTCTCGAATGAAGGGAGAAGACTTCCTTTAAGGGAAAAGGCAGTTCCGGCTTCATTTCAATAGAAGGGGTGAGGCCGTACATAGCAATCCCTACCCGTACAGCGTTGAAAAGGGTGTTCGTCTTCCGCAGTGTAGCTGCACTGTTGGAAGAATGAATATACAGTGGAAGAGATTCCAATTGTTCGAGCATATATTCAAACCGCTCCAATTGCTCCCCAAGATATTCATCATTGAGTTCATCCGCTGTGGCAAAATGGGTGAAGATCCCTTCAAGCTCAAATCGGGGATGGGCATGGATATACTCCTCAACCCCCTTTAACTCTTCAATAGTACGGACCCCTATCCGGCCCATACCGGTGTCACACTTGATATGGAGGTTTAAACGCTCTCCTTTAGACAATTGCTTTTCAGCTTCAATCAGCCATTCCTTCTGAAATACGGTTAACGAAATATCCAAATGCGCGGCAATCTGCACGTCTTTTGGCCGTGTAGCACCCAATACAAGGATTGGAGCGATGATGCCTCCCCTTCGCAAGGAAATCGCTTCATCCAGGAATGCAACAGCCAAGCCGTGCGCCCCTGCAGCGAGTGCCGTCAGAGAAGTCTGCACATCCCCATGCCCATAAGCATTGGCCTTCACAACGGCGAAAACGCTCACATCCCCAGGGATATGCCCTTTAATATTCTTTACATTTTCATATAAATGATCTAAATTAATTTCAGCCCAAGTATCACGAAAAAATTGCGTCTGGGTTTCCACTCTCTTCACTTCCTCATATCTTTACACAAAACATTGTCATTCTATTCAAGAATACCATGGTTTATTCATATTATCATGGATTGTGATAAGAAGATTTTTCGGGGAAGGGAATTCAGCATAGAGGTTTCAAGAAGAATATGGGTTGAGGCGGGACTTTGATCACTCCGGATTGCTTGATTCTTGAAGTCTGCAACTATCTATTATCGAATTTGGGGTATTTATTATCGACTTACTCTCTTCGCTCTTGATTCCTTCCATAGAAAAGGGACGGACCCAAAGAGCCCGCCCCGATCATAGAGTTATTTCACCATTGAACCTTGTACAGACTGCGCAACCATCACCATTTCGGATGGGGTCAGATCATTTGAAGCAAGCATATAATCTACGCCGTTATTGGTCCACCTGATGGATTGATCCGTCATGGCCGCTACGGTAAATCCAAGGTCCACTACCTCACCTTTCAGTGACGTCGATACGGTCATCGTCGGAACGACAGTGGTCTTCTCCTGGACGATCGTGAACGATTTTTCACCGTCGTAAGTCAAGATGACACGTTTTCCGGTATCCGTCGCCACTTCTTTCTCCTCAATCAATTCCGTCCCTGTGATTTCTGACATCGGATAAAGTACAGTGAATTCCGTATCTTCCACACCTGCCGTTACAGGAACCTCAAGTTGGGCGCCGGTCATGTTCTTCTTCATATCGAAATCCTTTTTATCAAACGCCGCCTTCATATCCATTTTAGAAAATTCCACTTTCACAAGGGGATTCTGATCTGAATCCATGACACTGACGGATGCAGGCGTCAAGTCTTTCTTGTTAAAGGCAATCTCCTGAGTTGGGAGCATCTGACTGTTCTGGTAGCGTGTTTTTGTCGTAAAGACGTAGTGACTCTTTGTTTCTTTGAAGGTCGCTTCTTTGTCTTCCAACACATCTTTGACAAGTGATTCGTACAAGTATGCCTGACTGCTGTTTTCAGGCCAGTTGCTTTGGAATCGGAAGCTCTTGTTCAAAGCCGGCGTCAGGACGAATACTCCATCATCATTACGCAGGATCATCTGGCTTTGATCTTCCGTAGCATTCTTTAAGGCTACACGGTAATAATTAGGGTCATTATGCCATACTTCTACATCATAGGTCTGGGGTTCATCTCCCACTTGAAGGGTCATTTTGGCATCCGCCTTGTATCCCTTCATATCCTCTACTTTTGCCTTAAGGTCCTTGGTTACATCTTCTTTCGATTGTTCTCCACAAGCGGCGAGCGCAAGCACCGCTAGCATGGCGATCACTAGTATCACTAGCTTTTTCTTCATTTTTTCAACCCCTTTTGTCCCAGGATATACGTAATTGAGAGAGGGGAAGGCCAAGTGTCAAAGAATGGACGATCCTTGAAAGAATGCCCTGTTCCATTCGCCAACGAACCGCGATTGTGAGACACCTGACCTTGTCTCTCCTATTGCACTACTGAATATATGAGACAACCCGGGGGATTATGCTGACAAGCTTAAAATTTATTGCTCTATCACAACCTGAGCAGCCGCAAATTCCCTGCTATGGGTAATGGAAAGATGTGCATTCGCCCCCTGCGGCTTTGAAAAATAAGGCTTCCCGCTTCCGTCCTTACTGATTTCGATATCCTGAAATGAAATCGCCGCCCCGATCCCGGTTCCATTCGCTTTCGCATACGCCTCTTTCGCCGCAAAGCGACCTGCCATATATTCTATTTTTCGCCGTTCACTCAATGAAGAGAAGGTGTCCTCTTCTCTCTCAGTCAATATTCTCTTCACGAACTTTGGTTGACGATCCAGCATTTCCTGGATGCGCCCGATTTCCACGATGTCCATCCCTATTCCTTTAATCATCTGTGACTCCCCTTCTACTTTTGTCCTACCCTGCATATTTTGATAATGAACTCTACTCGTGATTTCTCCCGTTTTCTTATACTATAGTACTAACTAGTTTTTTTATGTCATGATCTTGTCTAGGAGGATACACTATGTTTGTACGAACGGAAAGTTTTTCTCAATTCTTACGGTTCTATCCTATTATCTCCCTGATTGTCTTGATTCATATCGTCCTTTACACAGTCAGCACCCTCCCTATTTTCCCTCAACTGTGGGTATATGAACAACTGGCCGGAGTGAATTTGTTTATTAAAGAAGGCGAATGGTGGAGATTGATCACCCCGATTTTCGTTCATATGGGTTTTGCCCATCTGTTATTTAACTCCTTTTCTCTTGTATTGTTCGGACCACCTTTGGAAAAGCATCTCGGAAAGGCGAAGTTTGTCGCCCTGTATATAGCAAGCGGTGTGTTTGCCAATATCATCACATTCCTTGTCAAACCACTCACGTACAGTCACGTCGGGGCATCAGGAGCCATATTCGGCTTGTTCGGTTATTACATCGCCATGATTGTTCTGAAGAACCATTTCATTACGAGGGAAAGTCGTCAGATTATCTTACCCATCGTCATCATCGGGGTCGTCATGACCTTTATGCAATCGGGTATCAATATTACAGCCCACATCTTCGGATTGATTGCCGGCTTCGTTATCGGATGGATCTCCGGGAGAAAATAATAGGCAAGAAGCGGCCCGCATAAGCTGGCCGCTTCTTCACTTACTTACTATGGGAAAACCAGGAAGTGATCCTTTTAACATCTTCATGATCCAGATCCCTTACAGGACTAGCATAGCCGGCTACCCCCGACTTCACTGTGGTCGTAAGACTCCCAAGCTCATTTCTCGCCTGGAACCAGCTCACTTTTGAATCCAAAGACTGAATCCTGCTTTTCTTCATATACATCGTATTCTTCAGGACGCCTCTATACCGCAACGTTAATTGTCCACCATCGATCCTAAAGCCACCTGCGCGGAACTGAAAGTAGCCAAGAATACCAAAAGGCAGGGCCAATAGAGCTGCCCAAAGGCCATATGGCCAATAGAAATAACAGGCGATTGCGGTCGGTACCAATATCCATACAGTTTGCCTGAAAACATACCTTCTCATGGAGCGTTCCGGCAGCCCCTTGAAATCTTTTTCGATGATATAATCAGGAAACAAGCCCATTAACAACTCAGGTACCCGCTCCTTCTTTACAATCGGAAACAATTTGATACTCATGCTATCTTTCTCCAATACAGACCCGCCTGCATTTTCAATATGTACGGTACAATAGCCGATCAGCTGCCTGACTGGGTTCTCCACGATCCTGATTCCCTGAACCCGGTTTAACGGAACCGTCACCTGCTTCTTCTCAAGCAGCCCCCTGGTAATCACGATATGATCATCGACAATTCTTATCTTAAAATCACCGTAAATAATGAATGTCCAAATGATCGATAGCAACCAGGCAAGGACAAGCCCCACAAATGCAGTCAACGCGACAATGAGCACTCCGTTTTGTACAAACACGGCCAGCTCTTCAAATACAGCTTCATAGGGAATGAGTTCATTAAATTGCGACAGGAAGATCGCAACACCCGAAATGATCACACCCACTCCTCCAGAAGTCGCAGCCAGCACCCAGATATCTTTAGATCCCAGAGTGAAAACCGATTTCTCATTGTGGTTTTCAGGTTGTTCTACCGAAAGATCCTCCGTACCTTTTTGGCCCTTTTTCTCCAGGTAAATCAGTTTTTCCAGGTCGGTTGCTTCCTCTTTTGAAATGGCCGTCAGCTCAGCTTCCGATTCTCTCGCGTTTGAAGAACCCGCTGTTTCGACTTTCACTTTCACGAGTCCAAATGGACGGTGAAGCACCCCTTCGGAGAAATTCAGGCTCTGGATACGGTCTATCGGGATATACCGTTTCTTCTTGACAAAAAGGCCATACTCAATCCGGAGCTCTCCCTCTTCCACCCGGTAAGTGAACCGAAGCCATTTAATGATGCCGAAAGCAAGGACGGCAACAAGAACGACTGCCATGGATAATAAAGGGAGATAATCCCAGAATCCGTTCTTCTCTCCACGATTGTTGATAACAAATAAAAAGACAAAGGGTACAATCAGATCCTTCAGCTGCTTAATGAAACTCGCTACTGCCGATATCGGATGAAGACGTTTATGTTCAGACATCATCTTCCGCCACCCTTGCCAGTTGCGATATTGAGTTTCTCAGCTCATCCGCTTCCTCCATGTTCAATGCGGGAATTTCATGAACAGTTGCAGCGGAAGATATCGTAATCGTCGATAGCCCATATTTCTTTAGAATCGGACCCTGAACTGTATCGACATGCTGAACCCTCACCATCGGGACCAGTGTGCGCTTCACAATGAAGATCCCACGCTGCAGTTCAATTTCCTGTTCCCTCACTTCATACCGCCATCTCTTCCATTTGATCATCGGCAGCAAGTATACAAACACATATGTAAAAAGTATAAAAACTGATCCTGCTATCACCGTTACCCACCCGGGCCAATCAAAAAGGTAAGTGAGTACGATCGCCCCGGCTGCAAGCAACGCCACGACCAGCGACTCCAACACTCCATATATCCTCCACACCTTTAAGGCCTTGGGTGAAATTCTCTTCTGCGGTTCCCCTATCATTCCAATCCCCCTCACATCTCTCTTACTAAATCTTACAGTATATATACGATTTGGAACAGAGATGGTTTCAGATCTATTTTAAAATAAAGGTACTCTTATCCACCCATTCTATATCTTCATGTTCTTTCAGATCCTCCACTAATTTGAACAAAGCGTCATCCTTTTTCTTCGCTTCGATCATACAATCGATTTCAGCCACCGTCCCTTTGATCCCGTGAAGGAAGTCCATAAACATGTCGGGATCGATGAATTCCGCATGGGCTTTATAATCCTCACGTGACCGGGGGCTTGAGATATGCATTTTCACCGGAAGCGGGGACTGACTCCACGTTCCGACCACCCTTTCCCAGTCCAGTAACCAGTCCCGTTCGTTGTACGCTAGATGGTGGTGATAATCAAATACAAGGGGAATGCCTAGTTTCTCACACAAATACAGGGCGTCGGCTGCACTGAACACCGTATCGTCATTTTCAAGAATGATCATCCGTTGAAGCGAGACAGGCGTCAGCCCCCAATTATGAATAAATTGCTCAAGCGCCTTTTCCTTATCCTCATAGGCACCGCCTACATGAAGAACACAGCGGTGAGTCGGGTCAATACCCATTCCTTTTAGCAATGCCTCATGCATCTTTAAAGTCTTCAGCGAATTCTTCAGCACATCTACATCGCTCGAATTTAAGAGGACAAAGTGATCGGGATGGAACCCAACCCTCATCGGATGAAGCTCGAGGTATTTCTTTATCTCATGGAGTTCATCCTTTAAAGGGGCAATGAAGTCCCATCCCTTTAATTCCGGATGATTCGCAAGGGGGATCAACTTCGAACTGAACCTGAAGAAATGGATTTCATTCAGGACATTATGTTTTAAAAGCCTGAGGCAATTTTGCAAATTCGAGCGGGCAATCCGTTCTAATTTATGAATCGCTGCTTCTCGATCCTTTATGCCTGCAAATTGCTTGTACGTCATCGTTTGTGAGGGAGAGGCATTTTGAAGATTCATGCTCATGGCTACATAGCCCAGTTTTACGAGTGTCATGGGTGATGGACTCCTTTTTGGGGTTAGTATGTGCTTTAGATGGGGAATTATCTCGTCGGTTTTGAATAGGTGACAGATTTGGTGCTTCCTTGGGTTTGGAGATGAAAGGATTTCAATAGTTTATAGGCTGTGTTTCTTGAGTTTAAATGAAGGAAGTTTCTTATTTCCCTATTGGTCAGGTGGTTGTTTATTAGTAAGAAGTATTCTTGGATTGCTTTGGTGTGTGCGGTTTTTGAAGAGTCGTTGCACTTAGGACAGTACCAGGCTGCACTGACTCTGATCATCGGGATGTGCTGGCAGTTGTCGCAGCGTACACCGGTGAGGATATCGTTTTTGGTTAAGGAATGGGATGTTAAGATGTCAGTGTCAGAGTCATGATGATTTTTCAATAGGAGCCTTTTCATTTTTAAAAGTTCTTTATCTGTAACGGTTGGGGTTGGATGTTTTTCATTCAATTCCTTGATCTTATCGATGACATTTTGAGCATGGATAATCTGTTTATAGGGATCGTCAGGCGCCGGGGATACGGTGTAATTCAAAGTGGTCGATGGATTGCTGAATACGACGAGGTGTTCGATTGGGGGATGCTTTATTCTGTGGGTAATGAACCATTTGTGGATCAATAACTTATACCTTTGCACTTGAGATACCGGGTCGACCAACCCTTCTGTCATTCCTTTATGAGTTCGGGTAAGCTGTTTGATGAAAGGGTCAATGGTTACCATTCCTGATATGTTTTTTACTTCGATGATTAAGATATAGAATGGGGTGAGGATGAGAAAGTCCATTTGAAAATGGTTTGAGAAGATGGGGAGTCTTACATTATAAAAGATCTTGTATCTTTTATCTCTTAGAAAAGTGAGGTGGTAGTAGATCGTGGATTCTCCGTTGTAGCCGGCCCTTCTTTTTCTTAAATCCTTTTCAATGAGGGGGACCCTTGGATGATTTTTGACGATCCGAACGGATAATGCTTCTGTTTTTTCAAGAATAATCGGGATTTTCAGCTCTTTACAGATCAATTGATCACTCTCCTTTAGCAGTATGGTTAATTAGTTCGCCGCAGATTGGAATTTTCCTTCTTCTGATTTGGAAATATTAACATATTAATATGGATTGCGTCATTTTTGGCCAAGATTGCGTCATTTTCTTCATAATTGCGTCGTTTTTTTATTTATTGCGTCATTTTCAGTAGTAATTGCGTCTTTTTACAAATATTGGAGTCAAGTCCTTAATATTGTGTAAATTCCTTGCTTGTCTTTTTCAACTATTAATCAGCTATAGCTATTCAATTCAACATTTTTTTGCGAAACTTCCATGAAGCCATTTGAATGGGAAGTTTCATTCAAAAATGTTTAGGGCTTTTTAAAGGGATTTTCTCTTTGAATAATTGGTTTGTTGGTAATGAAACAAAACGGCTCCGACTAATCGAAAGGCTGACTGGGTATTAGGAAAAATCCGTATGACCTTTTCTCTTCTTCGAACCTCTTGGTTCAAGCGTTCCAAACAGTTGGTACTGCGGATATGTGGTCGAATTTCTTCAGGGTGGTCCATGTACTGAATCGTATCTTCAAAGCCTTCATCAAAGATGGCCAGCGCTTTTTCGTATTTGGTGTTCTCGCTATATTGACTCATCAATTCTTCCTTAAAGTTTCTCATATCTTCAATTTTGACAGCTTCAAACACTCTCTTAATCATAGTTCTAATTTCTTTGGAATCTTTTTTAGGGAGGTGTTGAATGATGTTTCGTTTAAAGTGTACATTACACCTCTGCCAGCTTGTTCCAATAAACTCACGTAGTACCGCTTTTTGAAGACCCTTATGGGCATCTGATATCACAAGCTTAGGAGATTGTAGACCTCGGGATTTCAACTGTTGAAAGAACCTACTCCAGCTCTCATAACTCTCCACATGATCGACCATTAACCCTAAAATCTCGCGATTATTGTTCTCTGAGAGAGCTGTCGCAATGTAAACGGCTTTTGAAACGACACGATGGTGTTCACGAACTTTTACATACATGGCATCTACAAATATATATGGAAAATAAGATCCGTTCAAAGGTCGCTTAGCCCAATCATTAATGATAGGGTCTAATTTTTGTGTCAGGGAAGAAACGAATGATTTAGAAACCGTTTCTCCACAAAGCTGTTCTACAATATGAGTAACCTTGCGAGTTGAAACACCATTGATCACCATTTCAATCATCGAAAGGACAAAAGCTTGATCACAACGTGAGTATTTTTCAAATACAGAAGGAGAAAAGTCTCCATTGCGGGTACGCGGCACCTTTAATTTGATCTTTCCAACACTCATTGTAAAATCACGTTCATAGTAGCCATTACGATAATCTAAACGATCAGTAGATCGTTCGTATGAAGCTGCTTGTAGGTATTGGTCTCTCTCCCTTTCCATGTATTCATTTAATACAAGGACGATGGCTGAACGGACCACCGTTTCGATATTAGAATTTACAACTGCTTCTTTTAAAGAATCCAAATCTAGGTTAAACTGTAATTGAGTCATTTTATTCCTCTTCTCATTGTTTATCGTCGTTGAAAACAGTGTTGACAAGAAGGAATAAAATGACTCTTTCTTTTTACACAATTATATGGACTTAATCAATATTGGTACAACACTCCCCTCAATCTCTTCCAAAACCATAAAAAAACACGACAACCCTAAAGGTCGCCGTGTCCTATCTATCTAATCAAGAATTGTTATAAGATTTACGTTTAGTTGAAGATTGTGGTCTGCCGCCACCAGTACGGTTGCGATCTCCGCCACGGCTTCCGCCTCCGCGGTTTCCACCGCCGCTGCGTGATGATCCACCACGGCTTCCGCCTTTACCACTGCGTGATCCACCTTTGTATCCACCACGGTTTCCGCCGCCACGATTTCCACCTCTTGATGGTAATGGGCGCTCTTCCGTAATTTCAACTGGAGTTGTATCAGGCTCTTTCGTCAATACACGGATCGCTGCTGCAACTGCTTGAACTGGATCGTGATCGCCAAGGAACTCTTCTGCTAATGGATAGTAATCTTTAAGGTCGCTTTCCTTCGCTGCTTCAACCAGTTTCTCTAAAGCCAGACGCTGCTGACCTTCAAGAGCTTCGTTTAAGCTAGGTGGCTTAAGGGCAGTCATTTTCTTCTTCGTTGTTTGTTCAACAATCTTCAGGTAACCCATTTCTCTTGGTGTAACAAAAGTGATGGACATACCCTTCTTACCTGCACGACCTGTACGTCCGATACGGTGAACGTAGCTTTCAGGATCTTGAGGAATATCAAAGTTGTATACATGCGTTACGCCTGAGATATCTAATCCACGGGCAGCAACGTCTGTAGCGATAAGGATGTCGATACGTCCTTCTTTAAATTTCTTAAGGACTGTCATACGACGAGCTTGTGAAAGATCTCCGTGGATTCCTTCTGCCAGGTAGCCGCGGATGCTAAGAGCACGTGCCAATTCGTCTACTCTACGCTTTGTACGACCGAATACAATCGCAAGTTCAGGTGATTGTACGTCGATTAAACGTGAAAGTGTATCAAATTTTTCTTTTTCGCTTACTTTCGTGAAGTACTGTTCGATGTTTGAAACCGTTACTTCTTTTGATTTAACCTTGATGACTTCAGGCTCTGACATGAAACGGTTCGCAATGCGACGGATCGGATCCGGCATTGTAGCAGAGAATAGAAGTGTTTGTCTTGTGCTTGGAACTGTCTCAAGGATGCTTTCAATGTCCTCGATGAAGCCCATGTTCAGCATTTCGTCTGCTTCGTCCAGTACAAGTGTTTCAACATTTTCAAGGTTGAGCGTCTTACGTTTGATATGGTCAAGCAGACGACCAGGTGTACCGACGATGATATGAGGGTTCTTCTTCATCGCACGAATTTGACGCTGGATGTCCTGACCTCCATATACAGATAGGACGCGGGCACGCTTGTCAGCTCCGATACGGTATAACTCTTCAGAAACCTGGATCGCAAGTTCACGAGTAGGCGCAATGATCAATGCTTGAACTTTCGGGTTCTTCACATCGATTTTCTCGATCATTGGAATTCCGAATGCTGTCGTTTTACCTGTTCCCGTTTGTGCCTGACCGATGATATCCTTACCTTCTAAACCGACTGGAATCGTACTCGCCTGAATTGGTGTTGCTTCTTCAAAGCCCATACGTTTGATTGATTTCAACGTAGATGCGCTTAAGTTTAAATCTGCAAACTTAGTCAATGTTACATTCTCCTTTAATTTACATCTTTTATAACTAATCAATATCTGATTATATTTTTAGGTCGGAACGAAATCTTACCCACCGAAAGACTTCGGTATCTAATCTAAAACCGTCTATATGAGATGTTTAGTTTTATGTTTGGTACAAAAAAATACACCCTTCAAAATAGAAGAGCTAGCACGTCCAACAAAATAAGAACTATGTTGTAGTTATGTTACCACTTCTAGAAATGAATTTCAATCTAATGTCAAATAGTCAATCTATTCACTTTGCAGGAATTGGTAGATCTTATCAAAAAGATCGTGCTTATCTTCACTATGACAAATCAAGTGTTTTGCTTCTGGGGAATAGAATAAATTTTTCTCTTTTGAGGAAATAGTCTCATATATATATTTCGCTGCTTTAGGGGGGACTATTCCATCATTCTGTCCTTGGGCGATAAAGGTTGGGATATTCACCTTAGAAAGAAGTGGACGAGCGATACGGACGACTTTCCTGAATTCGTATGTGGAAAGAATTGGGGTTTGTGTCACCTTGAATTTATATCGTTTGTACAGCTCGTTTTCAACTATATTGCCTTGCATTCCTTCTTTGATCAAATTTCCAATATCTTTCAGTAACTGTTTGACATTTATATAGTAGGCTGCAGCGCTTAAGAGCACGAGCTTACCTATGTCGTATTTCACAGAAAGATAGGAAGCAATTAATCCTCCCATTGAAAAACCGATGACATAGACCTCGTCACAGGTATCAAGCAGGCACTTCAGTTCAGACTCAGCATGTTCAATCCATTCAATATGCTTAATCCCTTTCAAATCAAGAGTATCCCCATGACCTGGGAGAGTGGGCACGACGATTTCCCAATCGGTCCGTTCTTGGAGGAATTCTGCCAGAGGCTCCACTTCAAATGGGCTCCCTGTAAAACCATGGATTAATAAACAACCGATCATGTTATCCCCACTCACTTATCAAAAAGTAGGGAGCGAGCCAAACTCCCACATCATCTACAAGCTCATTTTGTTCATTTTCCTGAAGGTTTAAACTTATGCCTTCAGGCCGTCAATGATTTCTTCAAGCTTCATCCCCCGGGACGCCTTGAATAAAATCAGTTCATCCCCTTTAATAATGGAGGACAATTCACTCGTCAAATTCTCTTTATCGCTAAAAGAGTGAACCCTGTCTTCCGGGAAATTCTCCAGGGCTCCTTCTGCAATCAAGGCTGCAAGAGGACCGA
The DNA here is from genome assembly GCF_019334305.1 of Rossellomorea orangium. GTDB lineage: Bacteria > Bacillota > Bacilli > Bacillales > Bacillaceae_B > Rossellomorea. The sequence goes on along the minus strand of NZ_JAHWGH010000008.1, from coordinate 405,360 downwards.
ACGTAAACACTTGCTGGATCTTCTCAGAGTCAATCATGCGCCCGATCTCTTTGTGAAAATCATCTTCGTTCTCCCCTAGTTCCAGCATGTCACCAAGCACAAGGATCTTCGTGCGGAAGCCTTCAAGCTCTGATACAAGCCCAATGGCCGCTTTCATGGAAGTCGGACTCGCATTATAGGCATCATTGATGATGCTTTCGCCTTTTGCTCCTTCCAGCATTTCCATTCTCATTTGGGTCAGCTTCAATGACTGTAAGCCTTCTTTCATTTCACCTACACTGAGTCCGAAATGACGGGCAATCAGGATTCCAGCAAGGGCGTTATGGATATTATGCTGACCTAAGACAGGCAGGTAGAACGTTTCACCCTCAGCGAAAGACGTTTCAAAGTAGCTTCCTTGATTGTTCATTTCGATTTTTGTCGGGTAAATCGTATTGGATTCGCTTCTTCCGAATGTCTCCATATGCTTCAGACCGAGACTTTTAACACCTTCCTGCAGCAGCGGTTCATCTCCGTAGTAGGCAAACAACCCGTCAGTTTTAAGGCCCTTTACGATTTCAAGCTTAGCCTTGGCAATGCCTTCCCGTGAGCCAAGGTCTTGAAGATGGGATTCACCGATATTCGTAATGATGGCGGCATCCGGCTGGGAGATTTCAGATAAGAGTTCAATTTCCCCGAAACCGCTCATCCCCATTTCAAGCACCGCCACTTCCGCGTCCTGAGGCAGGGAAAGGATCGTTAACGGGAGGCCAATATGGTTATTATAGTTCCCTTGCGTCTTATGAACCCGATATTTCACGGAAAGAAGATTGGCCACAATATCCTTGGTCGTTGTTTTCCCATTACTTCCTGTAATCCCGACTACCTTTAGATCCAGTTCATGCCGGTACTTGTTCGCCAAATCCTGAAGGGCAAGGAGTGGATCCTCCACCACTATAACGGGTATGTCCTCAGGTGGATTAGGGACATTGACATCCCAGAGTGCAGCAGACGCCCCATTATCAATGGCTTGTCGTACAAACTGGTGACCGTCCACATTCTCCCCTTTAAAAGGAACAAATAGATTGCCGCTTTCAATTTTTCTCGTATCGATGGAAACGCCTTTTACCACAACGGCATCAAACGAGGAAAGATCGTTTTTCACATCAATCATGGTACAGATATCTTTAATCGTCTTCTCGAACATTCGCTTTCTCCTTTTACTCATTTTATCATCAAAATAGAGCAGGGACTGCCTTTTGGCGGTCAGTCCCATGTTGTTTTACATCGTATGTTTAATGGTTTGTTTGTCTTGATATCGTTCCATTCCAAGCTCCACAAGTTTCCCGATCAGGGTAGGATAATCGACTCCTGTGTGCTTCCAAAGAAGCGGGAACATACTGAATGGCGTGAAACCAGGCATCGTATTCACTTCATTCATAAAGATTTGACCATCTTCTGTCAAGAAGAAGTCCGCACGTACAAGTCCTGAACAATCCAGGGCTTTATAGGATTGAATCGCGATGTTTTTCATTTCATTGTAGATGCCGCCTTCTACTTCTGCAGGGATGATGAGGGCTGTATCCCCATCCTCATATTTCGCTTTGTAATCATAGAAATCTTTCTTAGGGACGATTTCACCTGCGACAGAGCATTCAGGCTGATCATTTCCAAGTACGCCAAGCTCGATTTCACGTGCCTTCACGCCTTCTTCGATGATAATCTTGCGGTCGAATTGGAATGCTTCTTCAAAAGCCGTCTCCAGTTCTTTACGGGACGTACACTTGCTGATTCCAACAGATGAACCCAGGTTTGCCGGCTTCACGAAACAAGGATACCCAATCTCATCTTCCACTTGCTTATAAGCAGCGTCAGGATTTCCTTTCCAAGTGCTGCGGATGAACCATGTGTAGTTGACTTGTGGAATGCCCGCCTGAGCAAACAGATTCTTCATGATGACTTTATCCATCCCGGCTGATGAAGCAAGGACCCCATTCCCTACATACGGGAGGTTCAACAGCTCAAGCATCCCTTGAACCGTTCCGTCTTCCCCATTCGGTCCGTGAAGCAATGGGAAGATCATGTCATATCCTTCAGATTCAGAAGGAGCGATGGATGTACTCAACGCATTAGGGGCGATTTCCTCCCCTTCTTTGAATTGTAATGCTTTCACGTCTTCAACGGGGGCGTTCAATTGTGGACCCTTGACCCATTTGCCTTCTGTCGAGATAAAAACAGGGTGGATTTCATATTTATTTAAGTCCAGGGCACCAATCACGGCCTTGGCTGTTTGCAGAGATACATTATGTTCAGCAGATTTACCGCCGTACAGTAAGCATAACTTCGTTTTCATGTATGTGTTACCTCCAATATTCACAATAGATGTTTCTATTTTATCACTTTCAGGGGAAAGGGAAAGAATGATTCCTTTGGAAATCAAAAATTACCACATTTGTCTTGATTCAAATGGCATTCGGATCATTGCCCATTATATATGTATGCAAACGAAAACCAGTCCTGCGACAGTCCTACCATTATTATTCTGAATACACTTAAGATTTCGCCTATTTAAAAAGCTATTAAAATCTTACTCTATAAGGTGTATAATCCTCCTATTAAAAACATTTGTACTTTCAAGGAGGACACCCAGATGAGAAAGCTCGGTTTACTGCCTAAGATTCTTTTAGGTATTGCGTCAGGTATTGTCATTGGAGCATATGCACCAGAATGGTTTGTGAAAATCTTCGCTACATTCAATGGATTATTCGGGAATTTCCTTGGATTCGCGATCCCGCTGATCATCATCGGCTTTATCGCTCCTGGAATTGGTTCCATGGGTAAAGGCGCAGGAAAACTTCTTGGATTAACCACTGCACTCGCATATGGTTCCACGGTGCTTGCAGGTTTGCTCGCCTTTGTAGTTGCGAAGTCTATTTACCCATCTTTACTCGCAAATCAAACGTCCCAATCATTTGAAAATCCGGAAGAAGCTCTTCTCAAAGGATTTTTCACAGTGGACATGCCCCCGATCATGGGCGTCATGTCGGCACTCCTTATCGCCTTCACCATCGGTCTTGGTATGGCGGCCATCAAAGGGGACACCCTTCAAAAGGGGATGGATGAATTCAGGAACATCATTGAGCTCGTAATTGAAAAAATCATCATTCCACTCCTGCCAATCCATATTCTTGGAATCTTCGCCAATATGACTCAGGGCGGACAGGTGAGCGCAATCATGTCTGTATTCGCAAAAGTCTTTGTCATGATTATTCTATTACATCTTATCTTTTTAGTTATTCAATATACTGCTGCCGGTACTCTGAGAAAGCAAAACCCGCTTTCCATGATGAAGGGAATGCTTCCTGCTTACTTCACGGCACTTGGAACGCAGTCTTCTGCGTCTACCATCCCGGTGACACTTGAACGCTCAAAGAAAATCGGTGCCAGGGAACGCATCGCCGACTTCTCCGTTCCACTGCTGGCCACGATTCACCTATCAGGAAGTACAATCACCCTTGTCAGCTGTGCCATGGCGGTTATGTTCATCCAGGGTGAAGCACTTCAGTTCTCTCAGCTGTTCCCATTCATACTGATGCTCGGCATCACGATGATCGCAGCACCAGGTGTTCCCGGTGGAGCGGTCATGGCAGCACTCGGACTACTTGAAACAATGCTTGGATTCGGACCGACCATGACGTCCCTCATGATCGCCCTTTACCTTGCTCAGGACAGCTTCGGTACTGCCTGCAACGTAACGGGTGACGGTGCCATCACATCCATCGTCGACAAACTGACCCAAAAGAAAAAAGCACGCGTATCTTCTATTAAAGCAAGCTGACCTGCCAGAGGTCCGTCCCTCGATCGTGAGGGACGGACCTCTGTTTCTATTTGGGGGATTTCTTTATTCTTTCTTTTGACTGTTTCACGTGTGTCCGCTTGCTATGAGGTATATGTTCCAAGCCCTACATTCATCTTTTCTGAATCATCCTGATATTTTCTGTATAATGGAAATATTAACATAATAAAGGAGTGCTATTACATTGAAATTAACCGGTCAGCGTGTAACACTTAGAAAAATAGAAGAGAGGGACCTTCCTACCCTATGGGATTATATTTATGGCAATCCATCGCCTGAGTGGAAAAAATGGGACGCTCCATATTTTGAACATAAATACGTTCCCCTTGAAGAGTATATGGAGTCATCCATCCGGAATCGAAACCGCACCGATGAATTCCAGCGGATCATCGAGGTAGATGGGACCATCATTGGAACCGTGGCATACTACTGGGACTATGAACCAACCAGATGGCTTGAGGCAGGCATTGTCATATATGATCCTGCATACTGGAACGGCGGGTATGGAACCGAAGCCTTATCTCTTTGGATCGACCATCTTTTTACCACAAAGGAAATCGGTCGGGTCGGCATCACGACGTGGTCAGGAAATGAGCGGATGATGAAGGCCGCAGAAAAAGTCGGCATGCAGCTTGAAGGGCGCATGAGAAAATGCCGCTATTACGATGGCGTCTATTACGATTCCATCCGCATGGGCATGATCAGGGAAGAGTGGGAAGAAAAACGCGCTCTCTAAAAAAAGGAGATCCTCAATGAAAACAATCATCCTAGTCGGTGGCGGCCACAGTCACCTTCACTGCTTAAAGAAAATAGACTCTAAGGAAGAAAACGTGAAGTGGATGCTCATTTCCCCTTCCCGTTATCAGTATTATTCTGGAATGTTCTCGGGGTACACCGAAGGAATCTACGCACTGGAAGAAACCCGTATAGATTTAAAGAACTTATGTGAGAGGTCCGGCTGTGACTTCGTCGAGGGGACCGTCCTCTCCATCGATCCCGATCAACAGCATCTCCTCACAGACCAAGGCGACATTTTCACGTACGACTTTGTTTCCTTCGACATCGGATCCCGTAATGACTCAATGGAGATACAGGGCTTGCATGAACACAATTTGCCCATCAAACCAAACTATCGTTTCCCGGAGCAAATTGAAAAGCTGCACAACAGCCGGAGAACCGTCTTTATCGGTGGCGGGGCGGCGAGTATCGAAATGGCATTATCTTTAAAGGCATGGAAAATGGACAAGGGATATGGAGACCATTCCATAGCGGTTGTCCACTCCTCTCCCCTGTTAGAAAAGGCGGGTTCCTTTTCATCCAAAAAAATGACGGATCTTGCACGTTCAAAGGGAATCGAGTTGCACCAAGGACGGGTGACAAAGATTGAGAGTGCTCGACTGCATACAGATGAAGGTGAGATTCTAGACTTTGATGAAGTCATCTTCCTGGGCGGACCTAAAGCACCTCCATTGTTCGGAAGCAGCGTGCTGGGGAACGATGAAAAAGGTTTCCTATTGGTAAACAGCTATCTTCAATCAGTGGATTACCCTAACGTGTTCGGAACCGGGGATTGTGCGACTTTACAAGACTTCCCCGACCTTCCGAAAAACGGGGTCACGGCCGTCCGACAAGGTCCTGTTTTGTGGAGAAATCTGACCGGTGCAGCGGCGGATGGAAAGATTATTCCATTTGAACCACAGAAAAGGTATTTGGCGATTATGTCTGTGGGCAACGGACAAGGCTTCCTGACGTACGGATCGTTTTCATTGGTCAGCAGATGGGCTTGGCGGTTGAAGAATTGGATTGATGTGAGGTTTGTTGGAAAGTATGAGGGGTGATGTAGTAGGTTTTGGTGTTGGTGGTGCCTGTGGCGGGGAGGTTTAGGGCCTGAACAATCTTGAGCACTGTTTTTCTGAATTCTAAATGGAGAGATATCGTGATTTTGTCCTCCAATAGTCAAATAATGATGATACATGGGCATCTCTTTATTTCTCACCACACAAAAAAACACGACCACCCCACCAGCAGTCGTGCACTACCCCCCTATCGAAACAACTCCACATATTTCTTACTAATCACAGGCAGTACGCCGTCAAACAGTTTCTCTCTCCAATACAGGTCCGCTGTTTGCTGTACGGCAGCTGCGTGGTTCGGATACGGGTAGACCATATTCGACAGGGCACCGATTTTGCTCCCTTTTTCCATGGCGAATATGACGGGCTGCATCCAGTCGCCTGCACCGGTACCGACGGCGTGGGCACCGAGTATCTTACCATTCGGTTCTGTGATGATTTTGACAAGCCCTTCAGTTCGGTGATCGGCCACGAAACGGTCGACCTCATTCAATGTCGTCTTGTACACTTTATATTCTATCCCTTTTTCCACGGCCTCTTCTTCGGTCAGTCCGATATGAAAGATTTCCGGTGTCGTATAGGTCGTCCACGGAAGTTTGTTGTAGGAAACCTTCCGTTTCAATCCGAATACAGCATTTTGGACGACGAGCTTTCCTTCCATTCCGGCTCCATGGGTGAATGGGTAGCGTCCGTTTACGTCCCCGATGGCGAAAATATGGGAATGATTGGTCCTCAGTTCATCATTTACTTTGATGAAACCACGGTCGTCAACTTCCACTCCTGCAGCGGAGAGGTTTAAGGATTCTGTACCAGGTTTGCGGCCGGTTGCCAAAAATAACAGGTCCCCATCTACAGATTGCTCTACTCCTTCTTTTATATACTGTACCGTCTTCTGACCGCCAGCCTTCTCTGAAACCCGTTTGATTTCCGCTCCATATTCAAACTGAATATCCTTCTCCAATAAGCCGGTTGCCACTTCACGGATTTCCTTATCTTCTTTTCCTAGAATCCCATCATTTTGTTCGAGGACAACAGCCTCAGCTCCCAACTGAGAAAATGCCTGGGCAAGTTCAAGCCCGATAGGACCCCCGCCGACGAATACAACCCTATTTGGCAGCTCTTCGACGTCAAATACGGTTTCATTCGTGTGATATTCCACCTCGGAAACGCCATCGATGTCCGGCACGAGAGGACTTGATCCAGTCGCGACAACGATTCTTTTCCCAGAGATCCGGTCTTCCTTTTCCACAAGAATACTGTGAGAATCCAGGAACTCGGCACCTCCGAAGTAGATATCTACTCCCATTTGCAGGAACCGGTCGGGATCATCATGCTTTTGAATATGTGCTATGGCTCCCTTGACTCTTTCTTTCACCTTTTTCATATTGACAGTACCACTGCTTTCGAACCCAAGAGCACTTCCATTCCGGATGGTCGCAACTTCCCTAGCCGCCTGGATGAAGGCCTTTGATGGGACACAGCCAAAGTGAAGGCAGTCTCCGCCAAGCAGTCCACTTTTTTCGATGAGGGCCACTTTGGCTCCAAGGGAAGCGGCTCCCGATGCGACGGTCAGTCCACCTGCGCCTCCGCCTATAACAATCAAATCGTATTGATCCATCTTCATCTCTCCTTATGAAAGTAATCGTTTCGCTTCTAGAAAACGTTGAATACCCGTATACAATTCAACTGCAAAAAACAGTAAGGTCGTCCACAGGACAATGGACGGAAATAACATCATGACGCTGAACAGGATGAACCCTTCCGTCCTTTCTGCGAGTCCCGCCTGATAATAAAATGACTTCATGCCCTGCTTTTCCGATACAGCTCCGACAGTCAGAAAAATGGTCATGGAAACGATGATGGAGACACTCAGTAAGAGGAGTGCCCACATGATTTCAGGGTGCAGGAAGGCAACACCAAGGATAACGCTGATCTCAACGATCCGGTCAAAGGTCACGTCCATGACGGTCCCAAAGGGAGACGGCTTGGTCAATCGGGCCATCGTGCCGTCCACTGCGTCGAGGAATCCGGACAACCATAATAAGATGACGGCGATGATCGGGAACCCCATGTAATAGACCAATCCAGTGACAGATCCCACGACAAAGGCCGTGACCGTCACTTGATCCGCCGATAGGCCTTTCTTTAAAAACAGCCTTGCCGTTCCTTCTATACTAGGCTGCACCCATTTGCGTGCGTGTGTGTCTAACATATCGTTCCCATCCTTTATTTATCTTCTTTACTCGATAATCCCAGCCATACTTTCATCTTCTTTTTGAAAATGAGTGGTACGATGATCATGACCAGGAAAAATGCGAGGGCGAAATATAATTTCGTCCGATCTTCTCCTACCAAGCTTGACCCCAGGAAGACGTAGCCAAAGGTGCCTGGTAAAATTCCGATGGCCGTCGCGAGAATGAATGGAAGGTATCTCACCTTTCCCATTCCTGCCAAATAGCTGATCAAATCAAAGTTCAGAAATGGCACGAGGCGTAAGAGCAGAACATAGAAGAAGCCGCTCTCATCCATTTTGTCACGAATCTTCTCTAAGCGTGGGGATGGTTTTTTCAGCAATTTCGCCCCCAGGAAGGTGGCTGCATAATAGGCTACCGTCGCACCGCCGAGGGCTCCTAAAATAATATAAAAGAAGCCTTCAAAAGCACCGAATGCGAGCCCTGCTGCAAGGGAAAGGATGGAAGCCGGGAAAAGGATCAATGGCCGGATCGTGTAAGCGGCGATGAATACTATTGGAGCCCATATGCCAAATGACACAATCCAGTCCCTGATATCATGAGGCTTTACATGAAAGAAATTCCGGCTCAGCCACATGAGGAACAGTAATACCGCAATGAATAACAGGATCTTGCCGATTTCCTTCTTCTTCATTATTCTTCCCTCCTATTCCTCTATCTGAAACGTTCGAATGTTCTCTTCCTCTGCATAGAGCCAAACCGTTCCGTTTATTGAGTCCCAACCTAGTGGAAGATTCAGCTTCTGCCTCAGTTCTTCGACCCATATTTCATAAATATCCGTTCCTGCCATGAATAATTTTTGACGTACCGTCCCTTTCCAACAAGGGGAGGTGAGGTCCTTTACGGAAGGGACGACCCGTATATGGGAAGCATGGACAAACTGCTGCTCCTGAAGGATGAGGACGTCACTCATGAACGACGCGACGAACGGGGAAGCGGGATTATAGTAGATCTCCCCTGGGCTCCCGATCTGCAGGAAGCGCCCGTCTTGTAAAACCGCCACGCGATCTCCCATCTCATAAGCCTCATCACGGTCATGGGTCACGAATAGGACCGTAGTATCTTCTTCCTTCAGAATGCTCCGTACCCATTGTCTCAATTCTTTCCTCAGCTGCAGATCAAGACTGCTGAATGGCTCGTCCAGAAGCAACAGTTTTGGCTTTAAGATGAGGGAGCGTATCAAAGAAACCCGCTGCTGCTGACCCCCGGAAAGCTCTGATGGGTAATGGAGCATGAATTCCCCGAGTCCGACTCTTTCTATATAATCCTTTGCTCTCTTCTTATTTTCTTTATTTTTCCCTTTCATTTTCAACCCGTATATGACATTTTCAAGAACGTTCATATGGGGGAAGAGTAAGGGCTGTTGAAAGACCATGCCGATGGGGCGGTTCCGGGGCTTAATCGAGGAAATATCGCTTCCTTCTATTAACACCTTTCCCTTCGTGGCAGATTCTAAGCCTGATAGAATGCGCAGAAAGGTCGATTTCCCTGAACCAGAAGCTCCTACGAGTGATAGGATCTCCCCTTTTTTCAAGGAAAGGGTTGTGTCGGTTAATACTTCTTTCTCTTTAAATGTTTTGGATAACCCTTGAATCTCAATAAATGAACTCACCTTTTCTTCCTCCCTCTTTGCTGCTGATATGGGAGCATGAACGTCAAACACCCTTCAAGAATGATATAAAATGCGATGGGGATGAGGGCAAACACAATGGAGAATGCTGCCATGACCGCTTCATCTGCCGTGTTGGTAAACGGGTAGTAAACCATCGCCAGTGTCACCACGTTCCCTCCCCCGATGATTGCCGTCAAGACGTATTGACTTAAAGAGATGACAATCGTCAGGAATAATACACTTCGGATGCTTGGTAATAGCAGCGGTAATTCAATATGGTACAAACGTTGTATGGCACTTCCTCCAAGGATAGTCGATTGTTCGATTAATTTGGAGCCGATCCGTTCATAGCCTGTTTTAAACATTTTGATGCTGTAAGGGATGGTCGGAACCAGATGGACAAGGGCTACACCCAGCCAGTGATCTGAAAGGCCATATCGTATAAACGTGATATGAAGTCCGATGGCCACCACCAATACTGGTATAAAGAGCGGTAGCATCAGAAGTGCTTCGAGCACCGCTTTTCCCCTGAAAGAGGAGAAGGCATATGCTTTCCCGGAAGTGATGCCGATCAGCAGATTGAGGGCAAGTACGATAAGGGCAATCCAAATTGAAACTCCTATGGAATCATGGAATTCACCTTCATGCCATAACAGTTTCCAAGCCCTTGCGTTTGGTTCGCCAAGATCCGGACTCCCCCATACCCATACACCGAAAAAGCTTTTGTAGAGCAAAAAAAGAATGGGAAAGACGAAAAGGATGAAGGATAGGCTGTAAAATAAAGATTTTCTCATAGTAACACCTCTAATTCCCAATCCCTTTAGTGATGTGCATCCGTTTCTTGTTCGTGCTATAAAGGACGGCCCACATGAAGATCCCGATGACGATGCCTGTCAGGACAAGGGAGGCAAACGCCAGTGGACGGTCACTCCAGCTGCCGCTGTAAAACCAATCATATGCAAGGATCGGCAGCATCTGAGGGGAAGTCACTCCAAGAAGCAGAGGAACCTCGAATGCAGTAAAGATGAATGCAAATACTATCGCCCCGGTTTCAATGAAAACCGGAAAGATCAAAGGCCACTCCGCTACCCAAAAAGCTTGATAAGGTCCCGCTCCCAATAACGAAGCGACCTCTTTATACCTTTTTGAAAGGGTGGCATATATCGGCAGCAGCATCAGGGTCACAAACGGAACTTCCTTCCATACATATGTCAGGATAATGCCGATCCCGTCCCGGTCCTGAACCAAAATCGGAAATTGACTGCGATCGTCAATCCATCCCAGCATCCCTGAAACATTCGAGAAAAAGCCGCTCTGATTAAAAAGTAAGTAGACAAGATAAGCCCAGACAAAATGGGGAACGAGCATCGGGATCCACACAATCAATTTATATTTGTTTTCCTTTAATAGAGGAGCGAATGCCTTCACGATTGCCAAGCCGATCAGAAGTGCAACGATGGTCGAGACGGCCGTCACCGTCAAGCTGAAGAAGACAGATGAGACAAAACGATCCTCTTCAAACAATTTACCGTAGTGCCTGAGGGTGATGTCTCCCCCGTCCCTCACACTCTCAAAGATTGCCAGGACAATTCCCAGGCCAGGGATCAGAAGGAAAAAGAGAAGGCCCGGAAGGATGAGTAGCGCATTATTGACTTTCAGCCACTTCACGGATCCAGTTCTCCTTTAACCATTCTACGTAAGCAGCTTCGAGCTCACCTTTAAAAGATTCTTCAAGCGTAGATGCCTCCAGCACACTTTCCCCACGATTGATCTCCATGAATTTCTTCTTCCAGTCTTCATCAAGCTTTTCATAAGAGATCGGTGAGCTTTCCCCCCAATAATCCGGCTTCAGTTTCTCGTACTGTGCTTCCGGGGATAGGAACTCATTAATGGCCACCATGGCCCCCTCTTTATTGGGGCTGTTGAATGGAATCGACAGGAAATGAGTATTTCCGATCGATCCGACGTCTTCAAGGAGGAAGGACTTTGTGCTTTCAGGAAACACTCCGTCTTTGATCAAATGCTCAGCCCTTGCTTCGTTATAGCCCATCGTCATCCATACTTCTCCCTGGCTGTACAGCTTATCCAGATCGGTAAGGGTGGAAGGGTAGGTTTCCCCTTTCCTCCATAGGTATGGCTTCATTTCATTCAATTCAGTCCAAACATCCTTTCCGAGTTCTTTCGCTCTTTCTTCATCAAATCCATCCTGTGCCAAATTCTTGTCGGTTTTCGCATAAAGAAGATGTCTAAGAAATGCATTTCCCGTGAAATCACTCGGGTTAGGATAAGTGAATTTACCTGGATTCTCTTTCATGAAGGATTTTAACTGATCAAAAGTAGCAGGAGGATTTTTCACTTTTTCACTGTTATAGAAAAAGACGAATTGAACCTTTCCCCACGGAGCTTCAAACCCTTCTGTTTCGGTTCCGAAGTCGTATTTGAATGCGTCGCTATCGGTATCGAAGTATTTTTTATAGTTCGGCAGCTTTTCAGTGAAGGCTCCTGCCAGCAGATCATTTTCTTTTGCATTTTTAAAATTTTCCCCGTTGATCCATACGATATCGATTGTCCCCTTTTCTTTGCCTGCCCGTTTCTCAGTTTGAAGCTTCTGAAGGATTTCAGTCGTATCCAATGGTACCCGGTTCAGTTCGATATTGTTCCTTTCTTTCAGCAAGGGAGCCATGACGTCATCAATATAGCGGTTGATCCCGTCGTCTCCTCCCCACATGAATATATTCACTTTGCTCCCTTCCGCTTTTGAAGCAATGCTCTCCCAATCATCATCCGGAAGTTTGCTCGTATCCGTTGCATCCGAAGAACCACAAGCGGATACTAATAGTAAGGAAATAATGCTCACCATAGCCAACCATTTTCTCATCCATCCTACTCCTCTGCGTTTTACTATAATTCTATTGTACTGAACACAATAATATAAAAAAGTAATCTGCCTTACATATGCAGATTACCCTTCTGAAGGACATAAAGAACTCAGTAGAACACATTCCCCTGTGTCTTCGTGCTCATTTTTCATAAGGTGTGTAACCTTTTGTAAAGGAGCCTGTCTAATACGGTAAGGAGGTGACGTTCAACATGAAACGACTAATGATGATGACGATCATTCTGATGGCGGGGTTGGCCGGATGCGGGACGGCTGATGAAAATGCCAGCGAGCCGACGAATAAAGGAACGGACCAGGAAGCAGGTGAAGATATGACTGTACAGAAAGGAATTGTTGCAGGAGCAATGGAACCTTCATTAACAGTACAAGATGCGGAAGATCAGAATGTTTATGTATATGCAGTAAAAAACCAAACAGAGCAAGAAAAAACGTTTGTCTTTTCATCGGGTCAGAAAATCGACTACGAACTGAAGAACGACAAAGGCGAGGTCGTATATAAAGATTCGAAGAATAAGATGTATACCCAGGCAATACAGGAAATCACAGTGAAGCAGGGCGAAGAATTTTCTCAGAAGATTGTTTTGCCGGAACTCGAAAGCGGTACGTATACGCTAACGGTTTGGATGACTGCCAAAGGGGATCAAGATTATAAAGCGACGGCAGATGTCGAAATCAAATAGGGATATAAAAAGGATTAATCTTATAAGATTAATCCTTTTTTGTGTATACAGGTATAGGTCCATCTAAAGAGATGCGATCAGGCGTTACGATGCAGCTTCTTCCGAAGAAACGGACACCTTGACATGCGGCTCTTTCCATGACCCGGGCAAAATGGGGATCGATTTCAGGAGCGGACGTGATTCCCTGCAAGTCCGTTCGCTGGGCAATGAATAAGACCGCTGTTTGGTAGTTTCCTTTCGTTTGCAAATGGGTGAGTTCCTCTACATGCCTTGCTCCCCTTGCCGTAACAGCATCGGGAAATTTACCCATTCCATCTTCCACCATGGTGACGCTTTTCACCTCAAGTAGTAACTTTTGATCATTTTGTTTATGTGTAAGTAAGAAGTCAAAGCGTGACCCTCCTACCTTATATTCGGCTTTTTCCAGGCGCCAATCTTTTAGTTCCTCTACCATTTCCAATTGAAGGGCTTCCAGTACCAGCCTATTTGGGTATTGAGTATTCAATGAAACATATATATCGTTTGTGAGATCGTGGGTCATCACTGCCGACCACTTTGTTTTCCTTTTGGGATCGTTGGATTCCTGGAGCCAAATCGGTCCACCAGGCACCAAAAGATCCTTCAGTCTTCCCGGGTCAGGCAAATGGACTTTTTCTCTTGAACCCGAGGGAAGCTCACACACTAACACAAACCGATTGAGTCTCTCGAGAAAGACCCCTTGAACCAGGGTATCCTGAAATTGTATGTCTATTAATGCTTCACGCCCTCTCATTTAAGCAGAGCACTCCAACTCTTCGTTTTTCGGTCAAAGGATAATAAGCCGTTCGCAGGTGACTTGCGGATCTGTTTATAATCCTCAGCCATTTCATCCATGTCATAATAATCACCGATCACCCAGATGGGAATTTCGATCTTCCCTCTGCTTAGTATGGCTTTTTCAAGGGAAATGACCATTCCCTCTTTTAATTTATCTTTGAAGGAATGGATGACTTCCTTCCCGATCACAGGGTAGGGTTTCTCCTTTTTCATGCCGAACAGGCCTTTCCCACCCTTGACGCTGCTGAGCTTTGAAGAAAGGGTCGATCCCAGCATATGATAAAAGTCCTCGAAGTCCCGGTAATAAACCTTATTGAACCAGCCATCATCGTGGGAAAGATAGGCATAACGATTATTCAGCTTGGAATAAAAAGGAGGATGTAACGGCTGCTTGATATGTCCCATATAGAGGAGTTCTGCAATTTCCTGGCCGTTCAATTCATCGACTCCCACTTCTTCCTCAAAGTCGATCCAGCAGAAATCTCCATAGTTCTGAACCCCGTCGTTCATGAGCTTCTTCATTTCTTTCTGTTCCACATATTCCATATGAGTATGTATATTGAAAGAACCTTGTTCGTATTGGTGCTTTATAAGAAGTAAGTTCTTTAAAGGCTTACGGGCATTGTGTACAAATTCATTAAAATGGATTCCGTAAGAAACGACATACTGACGATCCGGATTCTTGTGAACATAGATGATATCTTTAACTTGGTTATTTGCCTTCAAGAACATTCCCTCCATCTGATTAACACGGTGCACAGTTCATATATTTCATTTTATCAAATTTGGTAGCCACTTGTTCTTTTCTATTTCATTTCAAAATGATGACAAAAGTCGCAGGGAATTGTCGAAAATAGTCATATTACGGTACTTGAGGCTGTAACTACTCTTCATTAGCACAAGACGGAAACTCATTGAACCCTCAAAAATAAGTAATTACTGGTAGAAGTTCTCTTCGTTTATCCATTAAGCCCTACTGCTATCAACATTTCCAAAGAATTCATTTCTTCACCTGTTCAAAATACCTGTCAGATCCCGACAGAAGTTCTCATATTTCTCCGGTCATGAGTAGAAATTTCCCTTCATTTCTATTAGACTAGGGAATGTGAAATCTTTAGAAATTCAGGTGAATAGAATATGGAAACTCGCCAGCGATTTGCTGATAAGATCGATTGGGGTCTTCTCTTTTTATTAATGCTGTTCTTCATCGTAAGCGCAATGGGAATCAGCAGTGCCCAGACCTCAGGGCAATATGGAACAAATTTCGTCATTAGACAAGCATTTTGGTATGTAGTGGGTGGAATCATTATCGGGGCAGCATTATTCCTGGATTCAGATCAGTATAAGCGGCTTGCCTGGTACATATACGGTGCCGGAATTTTCTTGCTCGTTTTATTATTGATTTCACCAGAGAGCATCGCACCTCATCGGAATGGGGCCAAAAGCTGGTTCATGCTCGGACCGCTCGGGTCCATACAGCCTTCAGAATTTATGAAGACATTCCTGATTCTTGCTCTGGCACGCGTCATCACCAATCATCATGAACTTAATCCAAGTAAAACGGTACAGACAGACTTTCAGTTGTTAATTAAAATCGGCTTGACCACCCTTGTCCCCCTTGCTTTCATCATGCAGCAGCCGGATTTAGGGACATCACTGGTCATCCTGGCCATTATGACAGGGATCATTCTCGTTTCAGGTATTACGTGGAAGTTGATCGTTCCCATCTACGCATCCATCGGGGTCTTAGGAGCGGGCATCCTTTCACTTGTGATTTGGGCACCTGAATTATTAGAAAAGTATTTAAATGTAAAACCCTATCAATTCGGACGTATTTATGCTTGGCTTGATCCGTATAACTACGCGAAATTAGAAGGTTTTCACTTAATCAACTCCCTTAACGCCATTGGCTCCGGCCAGATTTTTGGAAAAGGCTACAGCGATCGCGAAGTGTATATCCCGGAAAATCATACGGACTTTATATTCAGTGTCATCGGTGAAGAGTACGGATTCATCGGGGCAAGTGTCGTCATCAGCTTATATTTCCTGTTAATTTATCATTTGACCAAGACGGCCCTGGATACGAAAGAACCCTTCAACGCTTACGTTTGTGCAGGGATCATCAGTATGATTACATTCCATGTATTCCAAAACATCGGCATGACGATCCAGTTATTGCCGATCACCGGTATCCCCCTTCCGTTCATCAGTTATGGAGGAAGCTCCCTAATGGGGAATATGCTGGCACTCGGACTTGTGTTCAGTATGAGGTTTCACCATAAAACGTATATGTTTTCTTCAGAAGATTCTTAATTACTGGTTGCATTCATCCACTGGATGTGTAAAATAATAGTAATTAGATATCGACATTCAATGAAGAAGAGAGTAATCCTGATGTTGAATCAAAAGCGAGCCGGGGACGGTGGAAGCCCGGTGTTAAACTCTGGATGAACCGCACTTCCGAGAAGTTTTTCTTGAAATCAGTAGGGAAAAACCGGGATCTCCCGTTATACAATGAGCGCCCTTTTCGGGAATAGGAGTGGTACCGCGAGCTAAACTCGTCTCTATGTTATATAGAGGCGGGTTTTTTTATGTTTTGTTTACTATTATTGGAGGTGCACAAAGATGGATTTAAAATCAATACTGGCCCATGAAATAAAGACTCAGCTCTTATCAGATTGGAGCGAAGAAGATCTCTGTGGTTTGATTGAAACACCAAAGCATAGCCATTTAGGGGATCTGGCATTTCCATGTTTCCAGCTGGCGAAAGCCCTAAAGAAAGCTCCGGCACAAATCGCCAATGAGTTTGCCGCTGCACTCTCCTCTCCCCTTTTCACCAAGGTGGAGGCAGTTGGACCATATATCAACATCCATTTCGACGGGGTAATAGCCGGAAAGGAAATCGTGTCGGAAATTTTGGCGAAAGGAAAAGGTTATGGTACACATACTTTCGGAGAAGAGAAAACCATCGTATTAGACATGTCCTCTCCCAACATCGCCAAACCATTCTCCATGGGACATCTACGTTCAACGGTCATCGGGAATGCCATTGCAACCATCGCTGAAAAATGCGGCTATACAACCGAGAAAATCAATTATATCGGGGATTGGGGCACCCAATTCGGAAAATTGATCGTTGCTTTTAAAAAGGGGGGAGATCCCGAAAAAGTGAAAGAGAATCCCATCGCCGAGTTATTTGTTCTTTACAAGAAGTTTCATGCTGAGGCGGAACTCGATCCTGCCCTTGAAGATGAAGGAAGAAGAGCTTTTAAGCTACTGGAAGATGGGGATGAAGAAGTAACGGAACTTTGGAAATGGTTCAAAAATGAATCTCTTCTAGCCTTCAAGTCGATCTACTCCTTACTGGGAGTCGAATTCGATTCCTATCAAGGGGAAGCGTTTTTCAATGACAAAATGGAAGAAGTCGTGTCACTCCTTCGGGAGAATCAGCTTCTTGAGGAATCCCAAGGGGCTCAGGTAGTGCGGATGGAAGATGGGAATCTGCCTCCCTGCCTGATTACAAAATCAGACGGCGCCACTCTCTATGCCACACGCGACCTGGCTGCCGCTCTCTACAGAAAGCGTCAATATGACTTTGATGAAGCCCTGTATATCGTCGGCCAGGAGCAGACGATCCATTTCAAACAAGTGATGAATGTACTGAAACAGCTGGGGTACGATTGGGCGGATGATATGAAGCATATTCCATTCGGACTGTATTTAAAGGACGGTAAAAAGATGTCGACACGAAAAGGTCGAGTCATCCTGTTGGAAGAGGTCCTTCAAGAGGCCATAAAAATGGCCGAGGAGAACATTAAACTGAAAAATCCCGGCTTAGAAAATGCTCACGTTGTTGCTAGAAATGTCGGAGTCGGAGCGATCATATTTCATGATCTAAAAAATGATCGGCTTAATGATATAGAATTCTCCCTGGATCATATGCTCACGTTCGAAGGCGAAACTGGTCCTTACATTCAATACACCTACGCAAGAACACAGTCACTACTCAGAAAAGCAGAGGTCATGTCTCCGATGAAGTTCGAAGGTCTTGCTGATCCCGAAAGCTGGGAAGTGATCAAGCAACTTCGCCTATTTCCGGAAATCATCGAAAAAGCCTGGCAGCACTATGCCCCATCCATCATTGCTAAATATTTAATCGATACATCCCAAAGTTTCAACCGTTATTATGGTAAAACGAAGATCCTTGCAGGAGATTCAGAACAAGACTCGCGCCTCGCTCTGGTTCAAGCTGTCGGGATCGTCCTATCCGAAGGTTTGCGTTTACTCGGAATGAAATCACCTTCAGAAATGTAGAAAAGCAAAGAATTCTGTCACTATTTCCCGAGAAATAGAATGATATGAATGGGATATTTCATGACTCCCTATATGAAAAGTGATATACTTTCTTATGTTCTATTTAATTTGAAAAATAACGCTTTATTCATAAAGGAGAGTACTATGTCTGAACTACTTCACACGTTCGAAGCCTGGTTATTGGATTATGGTGTATGGGGACTGATCCTGGTTTCATTCGCAGACTCATCATTCTTCCCCATCCCACCTGATGTGTTACTGATACCACTTTCGATTGCCAACCCGGATAGCGCATTGCTTTACGCACTCTATACGACTGTCGCTTCCGTCATCGGAGCCCTATTTGGATGGTTGATCGGAAAAAAACTGGGACGACCGATTCTGGTTCGTTTATTCTCGGAAGCCCGCATCCAAAAAGTAGAGGAATATTTCACGAAATTCGGACCCATGGCACTCTTGATTGCCGGTCTGACACCTGTTCCTTATAAAATTTTCACCATTTTCGCCGGGGTTTCCGGCGTAAGGATCCGTGTATTGGTGATCTGGTCGATTATCGGAAGAGGTATCCGTTTCTTCCTGGAAGGAGCCATCATCCTGACCCTCGGGGCAAAGGCAAAACCTTTTATCGAGGAAAATTTCACACTCCTTACACTTGCAGCTGGTGGAGTATTGATTGCTGTATATCTTGTCTACCTGGTCATCAAAAAGAAAAAAAGAACCCCTTGATACAATGACATAAAAAGGAGCATGGCGTACGTTACACACGCACCCATGCTCCTTTTCCTTTAGTCGGCAGAACCAACCACAAATTGCAGATGTTTCTCCAGCACTTTCAAGGACTGCCTGCTTCCCTCATATAACTCCCCGTCCATATCAAGCTTTTCGTTTTGCCCGAGTTCAATATGGGCTTCCTTTGCTTGAATATGGATGATGTCATCATATTCCTCACTGATATTCCCCGTACTTTTGATCACCAGAAACTCCTTCAATAATGGAAACCCACTTTTCTTTACGATATAGATGTCCATGAGGCCGTCACTCATATCAATACAGATTGGCAGCGGGTTGGATCCGATGGAACGCCCGTTGGCAACCAGCAGCATGACTACCTCTTCCTCCACTGTCTCCTTTTCCGTTGTAACCTTTACATTTAAAATAGGAGAATCTTGAATCGATTGGAAAGCACTAATATAATAACTTAATTTCCCAAGGACGCTCTTTGATCCCACATCGATATTATCGCTCGTCTGGGCAACCAATCCCGTCCCCCAAAAATTACTGAAATATCTCTCACCCGCTTGGACGATGTCGATTTCCTGCTCAAGGGGCTGTTCGGTTATCAGCCTGACAGCTTGTCCAATGTTCATGGGTATATGTAATGAACGGGCAAAATCATTACACGTCCCACCAGGGAGGATGCTTACAAGAGGACGACTTTCAAGGGCAGACAAACCATTGATGCATTCATGAACCGTGCCATCTCCGCCCATGATCACAACAAGCTCATATTGACTTCCTGTTTCTCTGCAAACCCTCTCTGCGTCGCCTTTTTCTTTTGTCTTATGAATGATCAGATTAGTGCATATATCCAGTAGAGGAGGAACAGCATCCTTTAACAGGACCTCAAGTGTCCCTTGACCTGCTTTGCCGTTGCATATGAATAATATATCCGAATATTTCGACATAAAAATCGTCACCTGACTCTTTCATTAAATTAATATAAAAAAAGAGGCTGACCCAAAACGATGAGTGATTATCATCCTTATCGGACCAGGCCATATGTTTCAGATACCTTCATATTCTGTGGTCGCGTTTACTATGACCAAATTAATCTTGGGTCAACCTCTTTTACGATGCTGTATTGGAATCTTCCTGTGGGACAGGGAGTAAGGATCGATGGGCAATCCCAAGACGCCCTTTGATATAGCTTTGGGGATCATATGGAATATGCCGATTCTGCATACGATGGAGTTCCATTTCCGCAAACATGGCCAGGGCACGACTAACTTGATCCAAAGCCATGCTTATCCTTCGGGGATCTGAAGGTTCCTCCCGGCTCATACAGTAGTATGAAATCTCATCTGCCTTCTTCCTGATCTCCTTTAATGCCTGTAGATCAAACATCATTCTCTCCATGCCTCACCCTCCTCTTCACCTTACCTATAGTATATCGGGAAGAAAGGGGAAATATGTCTGTCCCACATTTCTGGATGCGCTTGTTTATGAATCTTGTGTTAACGTCTTAGGTAATGGTTGATACTGCTTTAGTGAATGAAGAATTTCCCGTCTTGATTTCGTTTTTGAAATATTAACTCCGACGTTCGACAATTTCGTTATCACTTTTTTAAAGCGATCGTTCTCCTTTACCACGTTATTCACCTCTTTTATAATATCGTTACCTATTTGTACGTTTTACTCAGTAAAAGGTTTCACTTAATGTTATATGGTTTCCCTTTTCCCTAAAAATGCAACGATAATCCTAATTTTACACATTTCAGAAGAATAATTTGTTCCGAATTACACAATTTATACTCATGAAGACGAAACTATCACTCATTCTTATCACATCAACCCTTTTTTATAGCCTATTTGATCTACATATCGCTGCCGCAGAAAGCACATATTCTGTAAAAAAAGGAGATACTTTTTGGTCCATTTCAAGGATGTTTCACATGGGATTATCAGAATTGATCGAAGCGAATCCTCAAGTGAGGCATCCCGATATCATTTTCCCCGGTCAAGCAATTAATATTCCAACAGCCTCCAAGGGTTCAATTGAAGGCCGGGTCACTACATTGATCAATCAGGAAAGGAAGAAAAACGGGCTCTCCCCTCTTCAAACAGACGGGCATCTCTCCATGGTCGCCGAATATAAGTCCCGTGATATGAGAGATGCCGGGTATTTCTCTCACAGGAGCCCGACCTACGGATCTCCTGATGATATGTTGAAGAGCTTTCACATTTCATACAGGCAGGCTGCTGAAAATATTGCCGCCGGACAGACGAGTTACGAAGAGGTTGTGAAGAAATGGATGGACAGCCCGGTTCACCGCAAGAATATCCTCAACGGATCCTATACCCATGTAGGCGTGGGATATGCAGAAGGTGGTGCTTACGGTACGTATTGGACGCAGCTTTTCATTTCGAAATAAATATGGATGGGTATGTCCGTCCCTATTAATAAAATGGAAATTCATTTTGGGAATAACGAAGTGGATATTCCCGATACTAATCATGTACTGCCATTATGATCAAGGGGGAATTTTTCATGCAAGTACGTGATATTATGTCGACAAATGTGGAAGCCGCTTCTAACCAGGATTCACTTGAGAGCGTCGCTTCTAAGATGAGTTCCAGAAACGTTGGTTCCGTTCCCGTCGTTGAAAACGGGCAGGTTGTCGGTATGATTACAGACCGTGATATTGCGACTCGTGGACTGACTCAAGGTGCACAAGGAAATGTCTCTCAGGTCATGTCACAGCAGGTTGTGACCGTTTCTCCGGATGCTTCTGTCGAAGAGGCATCAGCTTTGATGTCCCAACACCAGGTGCGCCGTTTACCGGTAGTGGAAAACGGACAGCTTGTCGGGATGCTGGCTTTGGGGGATTTGGCAGTGCAACATAAGTCCGATCAAAGTGCCGGAAGTGCCCTAAGCGGAATTTCACAGAATCACCTTCGCTAACACAAAGCCAAAGGGCACTAACTTCATATCTTTCTACAGATTAAGGGGCTGTACAGCCCCTTATTTCTGTTTTAACAGGTTCGTCTCTATCTTCGACTCATTTTGACTTAAAGACGGGTATATCGTCATTATTTTCTTGTAAAGGGAGGATTTTCTTTATTTGTGACGAATATGTGATTTAATACAAA
Organism: Rossellomorea orangium; assembly: GCF_019334305.1. Lineage (GTDB taxonomy): Bacteria > Bacillota > Bacilli > Bacillales > Bacillaceae_B > Rossellomorea. The sequence continues at coordinate 383,229 of NZ_JAHWGH010000008.1, read as the reverse complement.
TGGTGTTTATGGAGGAGGAGGTTTTTATATGAGTCGTACTGCACGATCGTACCGAAAGGAAGTTCGTCATTTCAAACGTGAGAACCGCAAAAGAGTCTTCGCCGACAGCATTCTTGATTTTTTATTTATGTTATTTGGGATTTCTATGATTACAGGTATATTATTATTTGTACTGGGTTTTTGGAATTATTATTGATTCATTGAATTGCAATTATTTTTCATATTATTGATATCATTGACGCCATGGATACCTATGGCTTTTTTTGTGATTCTTTCTTTAAAATCTTTTCAAGCCAATATTATTTCAATCGACTCAATAAATTATTTTAATATAATTATAACTTCTAGTATCTTCGTCCTACTATCTTCATCAAACCCTTTAATACTATGACAAAATAGTTCGTACCTCTAAATAAAAGTTGGTAATATTTTAATATTCAGATAATAACTTGACTTTTATTTCAAATTTTCAGATAATATTACGTGTAACCGACACAAATTTCTGAGGGGGTTATCATGGATATATTAAACCATTTAGTCACGGAAGCTAATTCGATTCTTTGGGGGTACATTTTAATCGGCGTACTTCTCATTTTAGGATTATACTTCACCATCGGATCTAAATTTGTTCAAATTCGCCATCTAGGTGAAATGTTTCGATTATTAGGAGATAAAGATGTGGTCGAAGCAGACGGGGAAAAGCAGATTTCATCCCTGCAGGCATTCTTTATCGGAGCAGGTACTCGAATTGGTACAGGTAATCTAGCAGGAGTAGCCATTGCCTTAGCAATTGGAGGACCTGGAGCGGTCTTCTGGATGTGGCTTGTCGCCATTCTCGGAGGTGCCAGCGCCTTTGTTGAAAGTACATTGGCACAGATTTACAAAGAAAAAGATAAGGTTGGATTCAAAGGCGGCCCCGGCTACTATATGAAGAAACAATTGGGCAAACCTTGGATGAGTTCGATCTTTGCGGTCACCATCATCCTTTCTTTCGGGACAACCTTTAATGCGGTTCAAAGTAATACGATTGCAACAGCGTTCAGTAACTCTTTCGGAATCAATACTTTCGTTATCGGGCTTATATTGGCTGGATTGACCGCACTGATCATCTTTGGGGGAGTAAAGCGCATCGCTAACTTTTCATCCTTCATCGTTCCGATCATGGCAGGATTTTATATTGTACTCGCTTTATATGTCGTCATTACGAATATCACTGAAATGCCCGGCGTCATCGCCCTTATTTTCAAAAGTGCATTTGGCTTTGAGCAAGTGGTCGGAGGCGGAATCGGTGCCGCTATCATGAACGGGGTAAAGCGTGGATTATTCTCCAATGAAGCCGGTATGGGGAGTGCACCGAATGCTGCTGCTACTGCATCTGTTTCCCATCCGGTTAAACAGGGATTCATCCAGGCACTTGGAGTATTCTTTGATACCATTCTTGTCTGTTCGGCAACAGCATTCATCATTTTAACATCAGATGCTTACGGATCAGGCTTGACGGGGATCGAATTGTCTCAGGCAGCCATGTCTGAACACTTTAACTCATGGGCCGGTATATTCCTGGCGATTGCCATCTTCACCTTCGCCTTCAGTTCCATCATTGGAAGTTATTATTATGGCGAAGCCAATCTTCCATTCATCAATAAAAGCAAGACAGGATTACTCATCTATCGTTTCATTGCACTCGGGATGGTGATCTTCGGTTCCGTTGCAAGTCTTGATATCGTTTGGAGCCTGGCTGATTTCTCCATGGCATTGATGGCCCTTACAAATCTTGTTGCCATCGGTATCCTGGCCCCGATTGCCTTTAAGGCACTGGACAACTATATGATCCAGCGCAGACAAGGACTGGATCCGGTCTTCTACGCGGATGATATTCCCGGCTTGCGGGGAGTAGATAGCTGGCCGGAACGTGATAGGGGAATGCCTAAAAAGGCAGTGAATGAGTAAGAGACAGTATTTAAAAAAGAGCAGGGTCCTGCTCTTTTTTTCTTGTCATTTTTTTCTATTCCATTCTCAGGTATACTAGTCATAGAAAGTAAGCAAAGGAGCTTTAACGTTATGAGTATCCTATCTACTCTACTGGGGATATTGTTCTTTCTAAATCTGATCCTTGCAACCGTGATTATTTTTCTGGAGCGGAAGGATGCGGGGGCGACCTGGGCTTGGCTGATGGTATTGTTCTTCATTCCATTACTGGGGTTCATCCTCTATTTGGTCTTTGGCCAAAATTTAAGCAGGAAGCGGTTGTTTGATTGGGATGATATGAAGAAAATCGGAATAGAAGGTTTGATACAGAATCAAATCCATACGCTGAAGGAACATCGTTTTCCTTTTAAGAATGATATTTCTTCACGATATCAGGATCTTATCTATATGCATTTAATCAATAATGAAGCGTTACTGACCCAGGATAATGAGATTACACTGTTTACACACGGTGAAGACAAGTTCCAAGCACTGTTAGAAGACATGGATGCTGCACAGGACCACATCCATATCCAATATTATATTTTCAAAAAAGATCAGCTTGGAAAGCGGATCTTGGAGAAACTCACTGAAAAAGCCCGACAAGGTGTTAAGGTCAGGGTTCTGTACGATGAGATGGGGTCCCGGCGAACGAGGCGCAGGTTCTTCAAGGACCTCCTCTCTGCAGGCGGCGAAGTGGAAGTATTTTTTCCTTCAAAGATTCCCTTTATCAATTTGCGCTTAAATTACCGCAATCACAGAAAGCTCGTAATTGTCGATGGGAAGGTCGGTTACGTCGGCGGTTTCAACGTCGGAGATGAATACTTAGGCTTAAATCCGAAGTTCGGTTATTGGCGGGACACTCATCTGAGAATTGAAGGAAGTTCAGCTCTGGCCATGCAGACCCGCTTCATACTGGATTGGAACCAGGCGAGCCGGTCCAAGAAGATTGCCTACGACTTGAGATACTTCCCCCTCTCTTCTTTTACGGGTGAAGCAGGGGTTCAAATTGTCACATGCGGCCCGGACTCGGAATGGGAGCAAATTAAAAACGGATATATCAAAATGATTTCGTCTGCCAAAAAGTCGATCCTCATTCAGACTCCTTACTTTATTCCGGACGTCAGCCTCCTCGATTCATTGCGAATCGCCGCTCTTACGGGAGTGGATGTCCGCATCATGATTCCGAATAAACCGGATCACTTATTTGTGTACTGGGCCACCTATTCCTATATCGGGGAACTGTTGAAAGCGGGAGTCAGGATTTATATTTACGATAACGGGTTCATACATGCTAAAACCATCGTCGTAGATGAAGCGATCTCGTCTGTCGGCACAGCCAATATCGATGTGCGAAGCTTCCGCTTAAACTTCGAGGTCAATGCATTTCTATATGACCAGGCACTCTCTGAAGACCTGGCCTCAGTGTTTAAGGATGATATTGAAAAGAGCAGGGAATTAACACTGGATGATTATCATCAAAGACCATTGATGATTAAGGTGAAGGAGTCCATATCGAGGCTTTTGTCCCCCATCTTATAAAAAGGGGTGTTTCGACATTGCCATGAGGTGCGGGAAAAAGGCATAATAGAGGTAATCTGCTATTGAATAGAGAGGAATGAAATCATGAGTGTTCATAAAGAAATTTCCAAGCATTCCAACAAGCAAAACCAGCTGGTTCAGCAATTCTTAAGGCTGGATGAAAAAAGGGAAAGCGCGATTGATGAAGCGGTTCAGCTGTGTTCAGCGGGGAAGCCGTTTACAACTGAGCGCATCAACCAAGTGACAAATGAGATAAATGTCCTTGCCCGTCAAGGTGTGGTTCCTCAAAGAAAAATTGTCACTTCGGAAATGGTTGAAGAATACGTTAGGCGGTTAACATAAGCCTAACCTCATTTCAGACAACATAAATAACCCTGACTCACAACTATCCATTTTCCTGGTGAAGTTGGGTCAGGGCTTTTTATTTTGTTGAGAAATTAAGCTTTTAATGCGCTATTCCACCCATCATAGACAAATACGGGCTGTGAATCGTTTTCCGCTCGTTCAATCACCACGTAGTTTTTATGAGCCACAACGGTTTGATCATCCGGCAAATCCAGCTTCTTTGCAAAATCCCTATCCATTTTAACAATGACGGTATTTTCTCTTAGCGTTGTGACGATGCCGTTGATGACGTGTTTCTTTCTTTTAAATTGAACTGTATCTCCAAGGTTTGCATTCTCTTTTGAGTAAACGAATGTGTTTTCCATTTTATTATCCCCTTTATATATATTTTATGAGTTTCTCTGTTTAATTGAAAGAATTTTCTAATAATATTATTTTAACGTGTATTTATATAAATATCAATGTATGACTTATCCTTTTTGTACCACAATTTCATAAAGTCGAAACCTTCCGTGGTGTTTTTTTTTACATGGAGGGTTAGAAAGAGATCCTTCTCTTATATTTACTTCGATACAAAATAAGGAAAATCCTTCCTTTTACATAAAAAAACAGGCACCCTGAGTACTGGATGCCTGCCATTTCTTTATTAATAGGCCAATGCGTTCTTCTTCTCTTCTTTCATGAGAACGAAGCATAGGAGGATACCTATAAGTGATAGTACAGCAAAGAATAGGTACACCGTGTATATGGAGTAAGTTTCATAGATGAACCCTCCGACAAAGGTGCTGAACCAATTACCGAGACCGTTCCCGATGGCAGAATATACGGTGACGGCTGTGGCGGTTATGTGAGCCGGTGTGATTTCTTTAATGTAACGCAGTCCTGCGGGAATGAATAAGCCGATGGCAAGACCCTGCATCACTGCCGAAGAGTATACGAGCCAAAGACTTGGTTCCGTGAAGTAAAACAGCCATCGGATCATGGAAGCGGCACCTGCAAGAGCTGCGACGGTCAGGAGACCAAACTTATCAATCCACCCTCCTGCAATCCTCATGAACGGTACTTCAGATAATACGGCGATTAAAAACGCGAGGCCAATTCCAGCGTACGTACCACCGGAATTTTCTACAAATAGCCCAAAATAAACATTGTTGGCTAAATTCGGTCCGAACACCAAAAAGGTTACGGCCAGGAAGATCAGAAATTTCTTCATCGTAAATAATTCCTTCATCCCCGCTTTTAAGTCGAGCTTAGCAGCCGCTCTCTCTTTTGGAAAACGGAAGGAGAGGAATCCTGAAAGGACCAGGCAGATAAAGAACGAGTAGAAAATGATCGTTGGTCCGATGAACCCCTCCGAAAGCCTTCCCATGATGAAGACCGCAATTCCGAATCCGAGAGATCCAAACAGACGGATATTTCCGTAGTTATACCGGACTTTACTTGTGTACTTCAGACTGATGCTATCCGAAACAGGAATGATGGCACTTTGGAAGATCGCAACCAAAATCGCAACGATCAGCAACCCATAGTAGAAGTCCATGAACAAGTAACCAAGGGCAAAGATACCCGCTATTAAAGAAGTCATTCCTAACACAAGGGTTGGACGGTTGGTTGTGTCGCTTACCATCCCCCATATCGGCTGAAAGAAGATCATCATGATGGGACCAACGGACATGATGGTCCCAATTTGATAACCGTTCAGTCCTACGCTTTCACTTAAATACACACTGAGTAAAGGGTAGAGGCTCCCCACCCCGAAAAACGTCAATAAATAAAAACCTTGTAACGTGAAAATTTGATTTCGTACTGTTCTTTCCACTTCCGTATCCCCCAAGATGTTTTTTGTCTATTTTATAGTAGACCTTGACCGGGCAATTGTCTATGAGTTTATGCCTTTTTATGGATAAAGTCATGGTTCATGAATGCGACAACCGGCTGCGCCACCCAGTCCCCACAAGCAACTCCGCTTTAGTTTGAAAATATTTCCGGTTTGACTTTTTTAATTAAACCCTTTAAAGTATGTAAGTATATTTTAAATCAACTAAATAACATATCTTCTTATCCAGAGAGACGGAGGGACTGGCCCAAAGATGTCTCGGCAGCGGACTCATATAGAGTGCTGTGCCACATCCAGCAAGTGTAATGCTTGAAAGATAAGAGGAGTGTTTCGTTTGAATGAAACCTCTTCTTATGTTGGAAGAGGTTTTTTTATTTGGTTTTTTTCTTATTACGACGACAAAGGAGTGTTAGGCATGAATCAAGAAAAAGGAAATTTATTGGCTTTATTGCCCTTGATCATATTTGTATCACTGTTCCTGGGAGCAGGCATTATCTCAGGAGACTTCTATGCGTTCCCTGTACTCGTTTCCATCATCATTGCATCCGTTGTGGCACTCTTGATGAACCGAAAAGAGACGTTGACAGCGAAGATTGAACGGTTCGCTAAAGGAGCCGGACACCCGGATATTATGATAATGGTCTTTATCTTCTTATTGGCAGGTGCGTTTTCCGGTGTGGCTGAAAAGATGGGAGCCGTTGATTCAACCGTCAACTTCGCTCTATCCGTGCTTCCGGGGAACTTGATCATTGTTGGATTATTCATCATCGCCGCTTTCATTTCCTTATCAATGGGAACGTCCATGGGTACAATTGCAGCACTGGCACCGATTGGAGTAGGAATCAGTTCCGGCGCAGATATTTCAATGGCCCTGACCATGGCCACTGTCATCGGAGGAGCAATGTTTGGGGATAACTTATCATTCATCTCTGATACGACCATTGCCGCTGTCCGTACCCAGAAAACGGAGATGAAGGACAAATTCAAAGTGAACTTCTTCATTGTATTACCGGCAGCGATCGTCACCATGGTCATTCTTTTTATTCTAACCATGGGGACTCCATCCTCTGTACAAGCAGAAAGTTTTGATTGGGTAAAAATCATTCCTTACCTCGGAGTCATAATCGGGGCGCTTGCAGGTTTGAACGTATTTGTCGTCCTGTTAGGCGGGATCCTGTTAGCAGGGTTCATCGGATTCGTGGATGGAAGCTTTACCCTTTCCAGTTATTTCGTCAGTGTAGCCGACGGAATGACTGGGATGGCAGAGATTGTGATCCTTTCGATCATGATTGGTGGAGTAGTCGAGTTGATCCGTCATAACGGGGGGATTCAGGCGATCCTTTATCTCGCCACCCGCAAGATTAAATCCCCTCAGGGAGCACAGCTTGCAACAGCGGGGTTAGTCAGCTCGACGAATCTTTGCACAGCGAATAACACCATTTCAATCATCATCGCAGGTCCACTGGCTAAAACTCTTAGTGATAAATATGGTGTGGATGCCCGTAAATCAGCGAGTATCTTGGATATTTTCTCTTGTGCCGTTCAAGGCTTGATCCCATACGGGGCACAGGCATTGCTCGTGGCAGAAGTAGCCGGTATATCGCCGATCAGCATCATCCCATATGCCTTCTATCCTGTATTGATTGCGATTTGCGGATTGATTGCGATTCAGTTCGCCCTTCCGAAGTTCACTCGACATAGGGCACCTGATGGAGATCCTGTCCGTTCTTCATAATTGGTTGGAAAGAGACAAATCCTTTGGGTTTGTCTCTTTTTCTATTATGGCAAGTGTATTGGAGGATGTGTTGGGTTCATTTAATTATGTATATATTTGGTAAAATACGCAATTAATCAAAAAATGACGCAATTATGCTGAGAAAGACGCAATCACTCATGAAAACGACGCAATTAACTGCTCAACTATTCCCACTTGCTTAATATAACCCAGTTTATTCCTTTTAAAAGGAGTGAATCACTCTTCCATCGGCCATGTTTCACTACAAACCGGTCAAAAAAACAGATCCCGTTCCCGGAATCTGCTTCTCTTTTATAACAAATCATTCACATGATATAGCTTGCCGCTTTCGATATCACCCTCGGTAATGAGATTCAGTAGAGCACCAGCAACCGTGTCCGTGCTGCGGAGCATCCCCTCGTCTTTGTAACGTTGGAATGATTCAACATCCGCGAAGGATTCTTTAGAGGAAGAACGGATTTCCCCCTGCATATCCGTATCCATCACCCCTGGACTGAATGCGATCACCTGATGTCGGCTATGCTTATTGGAAAGTTCCAGGCTCACCGTTTCCGTCAGCATATTGATTCCCGCTTTCGTTGCACAATAGGTGCTCCATCCATATACGGGACGGCTTCCTGCTCCTGAGCTGATGTTGACCATGATCATTTTCGAATCTGATCCTTTGGCTGCTTTGATCATCTCATTGGTGGCAATCATAGGAGACAGTAAATTAACATGCACGCTCGTTTCAAGTGCTTCGTTATCCACTTCACCAGACGGATCGATCGGGGTCACCACACCGGCATTTTGCACGACATAAATCTTCTCTGCTTCAGACCCAAACACCTTAGTGCCCACTTCACGGAAAACGGCTTCTGTTTGGCTTGGCTGTGAAAGATCACATGGAAAGAATTCATAGAACACTTCATTTTCCCCGGCAAGCTTCTGTAAACTGCTATTATCCGTACGGGAAATATTCATCACGCCAATGCCTTTCTCTATAAACAGCCTGGCGACGGATTCCCCTAATCCCCTTGTTGCTCCTGTCACAATTGCATAATCCATATCGAATCATCTCCTTCTTACCTACTGATTATAAGGGAGAGTGATCTTTTCACAAATAAATAAGCATTCGATTAACGGAAGTTTTACAATTGACTTCGAATGGCAAACGGTCAAGGCATGCTCTCATCAATCAAATGATACTCCGGTATGAGATCTGATAGTGGTACGATTGAGGCCTTCTTCTCATAAAGGGGAAGGAATTCCTTTAACATGGTGGCCACCTTCATTCCTGTGACCCCCACATGTCCGATCGCAATGGTTGCATCGTCACTATCCAATTCTTTTGACAAAAGCCTCGCCTGCTTTCCGATATGCTGGATCGTATAGACATCATCAAAGAATAATTCGTTCTCAAGGTACGGCACCCCCAACTCTTTGGCCAGTTTAGGGATCACGCTCTTCCCTGTTGTCTTACTATCAAGATAAAATAATCCCTTCTCTTTGCATATGCCCAGTACGATCCGCATGACGCGTTCATCTGCAGTAGCCTTCGAACCCATATGATGGTTGACGCCCACTGCATAAGGCACCTCTTCGATCGCACCCTCCACCCTCTTTCTTATTTCTTCATCCGTAAGGGAAGTCGTAATGGCCCCCGGACCTAGCCAGCTCGCTTTCCCGGTCATCGGTTCCATGGGAAGATGGATGATGACCTCGTGTCCATTTTGGTGAGCCTTTTCAGCGTCTGCCCTGGTAGTGGGCAGAAACGGCATGACGGCTATCGTCAATGTAACGGGAAGGCTCAGAATTTCTTCTGTTCCTTTCATGTCATTCCCCAAGTCATCTATTACAATCGCGAGTTCATTGTGATGAGCCGGAAGGGGAAGGATGTTTCTTGCTGATGCAGATGTTTGAATAGTAAAAGACATTAGTAAACTGATTAGCAGGATTTTCATCTCACATCACTCCTTTCCACTTATAATGTCCATTTTGAACGGGATATACATATGAGGTCCGTCCCTCAAAAATCAGCATAAAAGAAAGCCGGGAAGCGTGTTTTCGCTTCCCGGCTTTGAATGTAGGAGGGACGGACCTATTGATCCCAGGCTTTCGTGGGGCGGTCTTTTGGGTATCCGTGGGTCTGGCGGTGGGTTTTTCTTTGTGCGGTGAAGTCCCACCAGTTCTTGGTGCTATCCGGATGGTTTGCATGGTGGACGACACATCTGAGTGAGTCTTCGACGCAGGGGTCCATCCAGACGCCGTATTTCTTTTCTAAATCGATGATGAGGTCTTCCCCCTTCTCATCCATTATTTCCTCGAACGTATAAAACCCCAGATCCTCTACCACGTTATGAGCCATATTGGGTCCAATGGATGGGATTTGTTGAAAAATGGACATACCGACTAAGTAACGGGCTCTTCCTATAGAGATTCCCAGTACCTCCTTAAGATGCTCTGGAGATTGGCCATGCAGATCACCCAGTCGAATCTTCCCTTTCCGAAGGGCAGACCTTTCTTTATCCGTCAATGGAAGTTTCGGACTCTTTCTACTCACCTGATTCGCCTCCTTATCCTTTAAACGTTTGACGGTGGATAAATTGGAAATCTTCCACCGCTGGAATGTTCGCTTTCTTCTTAACTAATGCGCGTTTCGCCTTGATCGGCTTGTTGTTCACAAGGACCCCGACTTTCGTTTGCTGGATCTCCTTCACGCCCTGTACGATCAGCTGCATGGCGATGATGGCAATCATGAAGGCGACTAACGGAGCAATGACAATCCAGTACTTGCCTGTCATAAGCGAATTCTTCGTGGAGCTGATCAAACCCGACCATTCAAACGTCCCTGATTTCGGCGGATCCGGCACAAGCCCTCCAGTTATGATCGTCCCTCCCAGGAAGAGATGAAATAATCCTAGATGGACGAGGATGAGCAGCGTTTGGATAAACTGCTGCCCCCATATGATAAACAGCCTCGGAGCCAGGTGAGGGAAGAGATGCGTCCAGAGCAGATGTTTATTGCTCCCTCCCAATAGTTTCGCTGAGAGGACAAAATCCTGCTTTCCTATTAGTTTCATCTCATTACCGATCAATACCGTGGTTAAAGGCAATACGAGAATCGTTAACACGACTGCTTCAAATACGAGTCGTTCAAATATCGAGTGGTCCCAGCCTAAAACAGGCAGCCCCCATAGGACAGGCCTTAAAAGAAGATAGGCGATAAGACTTAAAGGAAGGAAGTGTACGGAATCAACCATTCGATCAAGCCAATTCTTCCTGCTTTCTTTCAAGTGAAAATGATAGGCAATACCAAGATAGAATCCGCCAATTACCCGTAAAGAAGCTACTATCAAGGCAAATAGCAGGGTATACTTGGCTCCTACAATAAGCTGATCAAGAATACTGTAACCGAAGAAGTCCGATCCGAGGATCATGTCTCCGAATGGTTTATGTGGGGGGGCACTGATGATCCTGCCCTCGTCATTCTTCATGAATTGAATTTGTTTGATCGGCTCTTCTTTCACCGTTGAATAGATGAAGCTCGCAGCAATCAAACCAAAAATCACGCTGAACCCGATGGCAAACTTACCATTATGCATATGTTGCCACCATAGCTTTCGAATGGTCGAAAGAATGCCCCATATCTTCCATTCTGTCCACTTTGTTTTATCCCGTTTATATTTCGTGTGATCTTCACTGCTCTCATGGTTGATCCACAGGTATACTCCCTGATACACGACAAAAAAAGGTGTGAAGATCATGATTAATGAGATGGCAATTACCATTGGTCTGAAATCTTGAATGATATAATAGGTGATCCCTTTCATATTGAAAATCGTTTCAATGATGAATAAGCTGGACAACAGTCCCCAAATGATTAACTTTCCATGATAAAACAGACTCGGGGATATATTTTTCAGCACATGTGAAAACAGAATCCTGCCCTTCGACATCCCTTTACTTTGAGCGAATTCAATATGGGGCTTGAGCAGCTCTTCTTCCATAATAAAGAGCATGATCCGGAAGAATGAAATCATCGGAATGATGGATAACGTAATCATCGGGGCAAGGAAGACTTTTTCCTCACCGTATTCTGCAAAGTTCATCAGTTCTACTCCGAAATATTTAAACACATAGACAATTAATAACTGGAGCATGAACGCAAACATCAAATCCGGCACAGTCTCTAACAGGTTTAAACCCTTCTTAAGTACAGAAGTGACAGGACGTGGTAAAAATACGGTGAAGATGGTAAGGATGAAGGCAATACCAAGCCCTATTCCCAACGCCCCCCCTACAATCTGCAGGGAATATACATATGGACCCCAAAGCATATCCAGAAAACTGACGGTGATACCTTTGTACGAATAACTCCAATTCGCCCCATCGAGGAATATAAAGATAAATTTCACAAATTCCTCAAGGTACCCTACAACATTGTACAGCCCCCTCTCCCTGAACACTTCAGGTGCTATACTCACGGCTAAAATCCCAAACAGACCAAGAATATAATAGAATATCAATTTAATCGGATAGATGAGAAATTTCATAGTATGGATCCCCTTTTGTTCTTTTTCCTCAGTTTAATAGAAATGTTAAAATTTTTCAATTTTATTTCAAGTCTGACAATTACATAACAAAAAAAGGACTCCCTATTAGAGAGTCGCTCTTCTATTAAGCCAACAGCCGGCTTGGCCTTCCTAAATAAAATCCCTGTCCGATGGTGATCCCGATTTCCTTGGCCACCTGCATATCCTGTTTCGTTTCGATTCCTTCCAATACAATCAATGTATCACTCCCATAAAATTGACTGAAGAAAGAAAGGAATCTCTGTTTCTTTTCATCCTTGGCTAAATTCATGGCAAAGTAGCGGTCCAGCTTGATGATCTCAGGCTCATACTCAATCGATTTCTTGATGGATGATGTCCCCTGCCCAAAGTCATCAATGGCATACCAGACACCATATTGCTTCAATTCTTTCAATGACTCTTTTAATAATGGATTCTGCCACAACTCTTCTGCACTGGATTCGTTAATCTCCAGTACAAGGCGCCCCTTTATATCAGGATAACGGGTCATAAGGTCGGAAAAATACGTGTGAAAACTCGGATGAAGAATCGTTGTGATATAAATATTGAGAAATAGCTTACAGTCCTTTAGCCCATTAACCGAAAAACTTTCCAGGGCTTTAGAAATGGATAGAGTATCAAGTTTGTACAGGATATTTGCTTTCATCGCCGATTGAAAGACACTTTCAGGATTTTCGTTGAATTTATTCCGTAACAGACCCTCATAAGCATAGAGGGTTCGATGTTCACCCATATCATATAATGGCTGAAAATCGTGATAGATAAAGTCGTCTTGAAAAATAGTAAAGATGTTCATAGGACCCCTATACTCTCTCTTTAGTTTTGTTTTTTTCATAAAAAAACCACACAAAAACGCATTCCCCGCGTTCGCATGTGGTCGGTTGCGCTACTGGCTCCCCTAAATGTAAGCGCCCATCTATCATTTAGGTTCACAGCCCCCCAGTCGAATGTACGATTATGAAGATGTTTATAAGAAAAATATACCACAAACTAGTACTTTTGGGGTGTGTTTTCTATAAATTATTTGAAAATTCATAAAGAAAGTGTTTACTTCGACACATACGGGTTGTCACTGATCCAAAAACGCCATGGATAATCCCTGGCCTCTCCTGAGTTATCAATCCCTATTCGTTTTCCAGAAGAAATGTTTTCAGGGGAAAATCCTTTGGTGATCATGAGCGGTGGCTCATTGAAACGGCCTCCATAATCCTCCATCGTGATGCCTAACGCTTTCGTCAGTTTTCCTGGACCATTAGTCCAATTCTTCTTCATATGACCGGGTCTCCTGCATGCCATCAGCTCCTCTCCTTCAAGTGGCTCTACCGCTCTAATGAGGATCGCTTCAGGCTTCTCTTTCTCCCCGCTCACAACGTTCACCAGACAATGAGTATGCATGACATATGTATAAATCCGGCCTGCCTCATGGAACATCACTTCCGTCCGTTTCGTACGCCTGTTTCCATAACTGTGGGCAGCCCTGTCTTCCGGTCCAAGGTAGGCTTCCGTTTCCACGATATATCCTGAAGCCATTCCTTCCTCCGTCTCTTTCACTAATATGCAACCCAGTAGCGCCTTGGCGAGTTCCAATGTTGGCTGCTTGTAAAAGGAGGAGGGTAAAGGGATATGTTTCATGAATTTCACTTCCTCATACAGAATTAATCGATCTTCATGATAGGTATACCCTAACCTTACAGAATTAAATCTGTACGTCGTTTAAACCTATTTTTAACAGGATAAAGAATCTGGCAGGCGTACATATTAAAAACTGTTATCAGCCTTATCTTAGGCAATTACAAATTGGAGGACTCTCATGAAAAAACGAATCTTCATCTGCGCCGTCATCCCGTTCATGATGATGACTGGCTGTAATAACAACGATAAAAACGATACACTGACTGATACACAGAACGTGAATTACGATCCAGTTTCCTATAGAAACCAAGACAGAGTGGGAATGAACGATTTACAAGAAAATCGAAACCCCATCCACCGTTTTATTGCTCCTGTCGATCCAAACGGGGATTTGCGTGAATTCACTCACTTAGATCCCGGTGAAGAATTCTCTAACGAAGGTACGCCTCAACCTAATCAGCCTGCCGGGGAGCCAAATGCAGGACAGCCTGAACCACCTGCACAAGAGCCTAAACAAGATTCTCAATCGTCAAATGCAAGCGGGTATGTTAAGCAAGTGATTGATTTAACCAACCAAGAACGTAAAAAGAATGGACTCAGTGCGTTGAAGATGGACGGAGAACTATCGAATGTAGCTGAGATGAAGTCTGAGGATATGAAGGAGCATGACTATTTCTCCCATACCTCCCCAACGTATGGTTCACCGTTTGAGATGATGGAGAACTTTGGCGTGGATTATTCAACTGCAGCTGAGAACATTGCAGTCGGTCAGAAAACACCTGAATCAGTTGTGAACGCTTGGATGGACAGTCCAGGTCATCGCAAAAACATTTTAAATAAACAAGTCACTCATATTGGCGTGGGAACAGCCAAGGATGCGAGCCAAGGGATTTATTGGACCCAAATGTTTATTGCCAAGTAAGGAGAAGGACCGGTATTGATGACCGGTCCCACTTTTTATTCATCTACTCCAGGCTCAGTTTCATAAACTTGCATACATCTGAAAACCCCAATTTTTCATACAGTTTGATCGCCTGTTCATTGAACATGTATACATTCAATCTTACTTCATCATAGTCCCGGTCTTTCAGTTCCCCAATGGCCTGTTTCAATAGCTTCGTTGCATGTCCCCTACCTCGGAAGGACTTCTTCACATACACATCATTGATCCAACCAATTCCTTTCATGGTAATCCAGTCAACACTTTTATCCACCTGAACCCATCCTGCCAGTTCATCCTCCTCACGGGCTACGAGAAAGTAGGCTCCATGTTCGATGGAGTGACGATATGCTTTTTGCATTTCTTCTTTATGCTTCTCATATGGAACTCCCGTTGCCTCTTCCCGATTCAACCCTGCCATTTCGAATATTTCCTCTACTTCAATGTCGGTAGCTACACCAATTTCGATCGTCACCTTGATTCCCTCTCTCCTATTGTTCATTCTGTCTTTACATTATAAGGGATATCCACTCTTCCCAAGAACTTTTTTCACGTCATCCTTTTCCTTTCTAAGCCTCAGGTCTGATTCAAAAATAATCTTATGGCTCATTGTGGTGAACTTCAGACTAGATTAAACTAACATTATAAAATGGAAAAACAAGCCAAAGTGAGGGATAGGGAATGAAAAATGCATTTGCCGTGATCATTGCGCTCCTTGCACTCGGAACGCTCTATG
This sequence comes from Rossellomorea orangium, assembly GCF_019334305.1. Taxonomy (GTDB): domain Bacteria; phylum Bacillota; class Bacilli; order Bacillales; family Bacillaceae_B; genus Rossellomorea. The sequence goes on along the minus strand of NZ_JAHWGH010000008.1, from coordinate 367,899 downwards.
TGATTTTGAGTGACAATACATCCTTGTTTGCAAAGGAAAGCCAGTCTGGAGACCGGATCGAAGTAACCAACAAGACGAAGCATATCGACCTTGACTTAGAAAGCAGCGACACAGAGATATTACCTGCAGATAAGAACGAGGTAAAGGTGGAGATCGACGGAAAAGGAACGATGACATTGGATCAGAAGGGAAACACCATTCAAGTAAACGTTAAACACAAATGGTATGAATGGATTGGTTTCAACCAAAAATCGAACGTAACGGTTTATGTTCCCAAGAAATATGACCAAAGCATGGAAATCGAAATAGGGTCCGGTAACCTGGTCATGACCGGAGAATCAGATAAAGCGAAATGGAAGCTTGATGAACTATCCGTTGAAATGGGATCGGGAAACATGGAACTGAACAATCTAGAGACGAATGTGTTCGAGCATGATGGTTCGTCAGGTGATTTGGTCGTCAATGGTCTCTCTACAAAGGACGGTAAGGTGGAAATCAGCTCAGGAGATGTAGAATTATCGAATTATGAAGGTCCACTCGAAGGTGACTTATCCTCGGGAGAATTATCGGTCTCCATGGACTCCTTAAAGGGAGACGTGAATTTCGATGTCAGCTCCGGTGGTGTGAATCTTGATTTACCCGATGACGCGAGCTTTAAACTGAATGGAAATGCAAGCAGTGGTGACATTTCCTGCAACCTTCCTTTAAAGGATCAGAAAATAGAAGACGGCGATATTTCAGGAGTTTCAGGCTCCGGCCAATATAACATTAATGTTTCTGTATCCAGTGGGAATGTAGATATCTATTAAGTAAAAAAGGGTAAAGCGGAATCCGCTTCACCCTTTTTTCACCTCTGCCCCTAATTCCTCACCAAGTGCCACAATCGACTGGTTGATTCTCCATACATAGTAAAGATGATGTATGAGGTCAACTTGGGATTTACGCCAGCTTGGGGCATGGGTCTCTATTCGTTGCCTTTCGGCGCTTAAATCCCACATGACAGGCGAACTTTCCTTTTCTTTTAACAACTGACGAAGCGTTTCGATGTTATGGGACATTTTCTCTCCCGTTACCATGAATGCGCTGTCGAGCTCCTCTGAAACCTTTGCCGGAACCTTTCGATGGGATGAGGCGAGCAGATGCTTTGCGTAATAATTGATGGCCGTTGCTACCGTGATCCAGCGTCCTACCCCTGACCTTGTCATGGCACCCGGTCTTTGAAGGAGGGATTGTGCCTCATCCTTGATTCCTTGGAGCTTCTGATCCAGATCAAAGGCCTGGTCCGTCAATACATTATCTTCCGGAATCGAAAAAGTTTTTATATAGGAAGATACATAGCCTTGAAGTTCCTCAAAGAAATCGTCGAAGCTATCCGCGACTTTGTCTTTTGTTTTCTTTGGAAATACAAACGCCGAGACGATCAGGGCGATCACAGCTCCGGCAATTGTGTCAATCACACGGGCCCCCATCAGTTGTATGCTGATCCCGCCCAGTAGGAGATCATACATGAATGCGATGAGCATCGTAATGAATAAGCTCATCAGTGTATACGAAACTGGGAATAGATAAAAGGCGAAGAACAGGGCCGCAAACAGGAGGAAGACCTCCAGCTGCGAGTTTCCGGATACGAGATTGGCCGCTCCGAATCCAATGATGGCCCCGATCACCGTTCCAATCGATCGTTGGAATGCCTTCATATACGTCCTGCCTACAGACTCCGTTCCAATTTGAATAATAAAGGTCGTTAACAGGACCCAGTACGGCTGTGCAGGTGCGATAAGCTCCCCGACAATGATTGCAAGCGTTCCCGCTACCAATGCTTGTATCGCTTTACGCGTCGATGGCTTTAAACTCTTGGTCTCTTCAGACGCTTCTTCTTTCTCCTCTACTTCCGGTTCACCATCGTTCTCCACAGCCGTCTCCCTATATTCAGAGACTTTCAATGACTCCTGTATGGTGATGGCCGCTTCCAGGACATGATTAGCAATGGATTCAATCCGTCTTAGCAGGTATACCCACCCTTCTGGCTTCTCCTCCTGATTCAAGACCTCGGACAACACCAGACGAAGAGCCTGGATTGCCTTTTCTGCCTCTTCAAGGGAACGGGGATCATAATCCTGGGCCAGTACCTCGGCATCACGAAGGGAACGAATGACCCATACAAGCAGGCGCCTCAGCTCCATGACCTCAAGTGCTTCCAGGTCCTTCAGCTTTTTCAGCGAATCGGTGAGCGTTTGGATGAGCATTTCTGTATCAAACACATATAACCGAAGTTGTGATGCCTCGATACCAGGCCACAGCTTTTTTAAATCATTCTCATTTATATCTCCCGCTACACTTCTGGCATACTCATTCAGCCTTCTCACGTTACGGTCCAACTGCTTCCTTCGCTTGCTGCTCGTCTCAGGGTCCTCAATCATCTTCATCAAGATGGTAAACGTCAAATTGGATTGGATATGAAATGAACGCATACTTCTTCGTAACATATGGACAGAGTCCTTAAAGATGATGAAGTTATAAAGGAAAGCAAACACAACCCCCAGTATAATTCCGATGTAGAACCACTCAAGATGCGCCACGTCCAGCTGCAGGATCGATGATATATAAATGGACATAAAGCCTGCCATCCCCATGGAAAAATAGCGGATGGCGAAACGTGAAAAGTAAAAGGCACTAAATATGGCCCCCACTAATAAAGCATTCACCACAAGACTGTAATGAGCAAAAGCGGAACCCAGTGTAATCCCGATTGCAACTGCGACACCAACCAAAGGGGTCGTTACCTTCTTTTTGCCCGTCGTGTCATCCATGACGACAAATATGCCCAGCATCCCTACCATCCCGGAAACAATCGCCGGAGTGATGGATGGATGATTGAATTGCTTCAATATAAAAAGCATCGCAAACACAGCCGATATTAAACTGATCGTTGCTTTTCCTGCCTGCTGAAATCTTTTTCTGCCGGGATCGGACGCAAGGATCCTCCCGAGCCATATATGCTGTCTATGTAAATGTTTCATGTCTTATCAAACCCTTATCTTCGCACCGTATTTCATTCTCTTTTATCGTACCCTTTCCAATAAAAAAGTAACCTGGACTGCAGGGAGCAGCAGGTTACCTTTATTCGCCGATGCACATAGAGAACGAATCTATTTGTATGATTATAAGGGTTTTATGTGATTGGGTAAAGGAAACTGATTTGACAAACTCTTTCTAGGCACATATACATACCCAACCAATTTAAACCACTGAAACATTTCCATAAATTGAGAAAATAGTATCAAGGGAAGACGCTCTCCTTTACAGAATCCAGTAAACATAAGGATAATCCCAGAAATTGTTACAGTGGATTGTTCAACTTAAGGAGGGTTCAGAATGAATATTAAGCGTTTCACAAAGCGAATATCAATGGGAGCCATCGCACTTCTATGTGCAGCCGGGGTTGCTTTACCTGCATCCGCAAATGAAAATGATATGTTGAAACAGAATCCGGAAGGGGCTTATGTCCCATCCGTAACGCCTGACCTATCTAAGCTTCACGATAAGCCATTTTCCATGAATGGCAAGAAGAAGAACGAGCATGCTCTTGGACCAGCTGCCCCTTCCTATACCATCGATGTAGACTACAACTCTACCACTCATAAAGCTGAAGGCACCCTGGAAGTAACGTTTAAGAATAATATTAAAAACAACTTAAGCGAATTATACTTTAATTTATGGGGAAATGCCGATGTCTTTAAAGAGAACGGCGGCGGAATGGAAGTATCCGATGTTATAGTGAACGGTAAAGAGGCAACATCTGAAGTGAATGCTACTGTGTTACATATCAAGGACCTTTCGTTAAGTAAAAATAAAAAAGCAACGGTCAGCATGCATTTCGAAGTAAGCCTGCCGGAACAACAGGATCGATTCGGCTGGTACGGTGACACGGTTTCCATGGGAAACTGGTTCCCGATCCTGGCCGTTTACGATGATGAAGGGTGGAATGTGGATCCTTATTATCCCTATGGTGAATCCTTCTACTCTTTATCAGGGAAGTTTGACGTAACCGTTACAACCGACAAAAATCAGGTGATTGCGGCTACTGGGGAAGAGGTCGGCCAACCAAAGATTTCAGGCGATAAAGCCACCCACCGCTATAAAGCCAAGGACGTCCGTGATTTTGCCCTGGAAATGAATCCGAATTACCGTATGCTCTCTACTGAAGTCAATAATATTAAAGTGAATGTTTATTATTCTGAAGAGCATTCCAAATATGCTGCCGCTCTCCTCGAATCCGGCGAGGACAGCATCAGGCTCTTTAGTGAGAAATTCGGCAAGTACCCTTGGCCCGAGCTCGATATCGTGACGATGGAAGGCTGGTTCGGAGGTATGGAGTATCCACAGCTTGTCATGATCAGTCTTGCAGGTGACCGTCCACTTGATTGGGCAAAATCGGTCAACGCCCATGAGATAGGGCACCAATGGTTCTACGGCATCATCGGGAATAACGAATATGATGAGCCGTGGCTGGACGAATCGTTTGCCAGTTTCGCTGCCGCTTTATATGATGGGGAACTCGATTCACTTCAAGTTGAACCTACCGAAGAAACGTACTATCACCTCTCAAGCCAAATTTCCGATTTCACTGCAAGAGCAGATGAAGGGGGCATCGGTGCCTATTATTATATGATCTACAATTACGGATCAAGCACCATCAATGACTTAAGGGAATTGCTCGGGGACGAGGCATTTTATTCCGCCATGCAGACCTATTTCAAGCAGCAGAAATTCGGTATTTCCACCACCCGGGATTTTATCGCTTCCATGGAAAAATCTACGGGCAGGGATTTAATGCCGTTCTTCAGGGATCATCGGGTGTTACTTTCAGATCAGGAATAAAAAAACCCGGTCAGCCTCATGGACTGACCGGGTTTCTTTTCTATTTAATCCTTACTCAACCGTAACAGATTTCGCTAAGTTACGCGGCTTATCTACATCACAATCGCGGTGCAGGGCAGCGTAGTAAGAAATTAATTGTAATGGGATGACAGAGATAAGAGGTGATAACAATGGGTTAACCTCCGGGATGACGAAGCGATCTTCTTCGTCTTCTAAACCTTTCATGGAAATGATACAAGGGTTGGCTCCACGAGCGACTACCTCTTTCACATTCCCTCTGATTCCAAGGTTTACTTCTTCCTGTGTTGCAAGGGCAACGATCGGTGTTCCTTCTTCGATAAGGGCGATCGTACCGTGTTTAAGCTCTCCTCCGGCAAATCCTTCTGCCTGGATGTAAGAGATTTCTTTCAATTTCAATGCTCCCTCAAGACCTACATAGAAGTCGAGTGAACGGCCGATGAAGAAACAGTTGCGAGTCGTTGACAGATATTCGCGTGCGATATCTTCAAACTCTTCTTTCGTATCACAAAGTGCTTCCATTGCAGTAGCTACGATACCAAGCTCTTGAACAAGATCAAAGTCCTGGTTGGTTCCACATGCCTGACCGGCAACGTGAGCAAGGATTGCAAGAACCGCAAGCTGAGCCGTGTACGCTTTCGTTGAAGCTACAGCGATTTCAGGTCCTGCATGAAGGAGCAACGTGTAATCCGCTTCACGTGAAAGGGTAGAACCCGCTACGTTTGTGATCGTTAATGATTTATGTCCAAGTTCTTTGATTTGAACGAGTACGGCACGGCTATCTGCCGTTTCACCACTTTGAGAGATGAAGATGAACAATGGTTTCTTAGAAAGTAGAGGCATATTGTAGCTGAATTCACTAGCTACATGAACTTCTACAGGGATCCCTGCACTCTTCTCGATGAATTGCTTTCCAACAAGACCAGCGTGGTAGCTCGTTCCACATGCAATGATGTAAACACGATCCGCTTCCTTCATCGCTCCGACGATCGGCTCATCGATGTGAAGCTCATTGTTCTCATTTTGGTAAGCTTGAATGATTTTACGCATCACTAATGGCTGCTCATCAATTTCTTTCAGCATGTAGTGAGGGTATGTTCCTTTTTCGATATCACTGGCATCGATTTCAGCCGTGTAAGGAGCACGTTCCATTACTTCACCGATGAGGTTTTGGATTTCGACCTTTTCCTTCGTTACGATGACCATTTCTTTGTCCATCAGCTCAACATATTGATCCGTTACTTGAATCATCGCCATAGCATCACTTGCTACAACGTTGAAGTCTTCTCCAAGACCGACAAGCAGTGGACTTTTGTTTTTCGCTACATAGATCGTTTCATCATTCTCGGAATCTAAAAGGGCAATGGCATAAGAACCTTTAAGCAGCATTAACGTTTGACGGAAAGCTTCTTCTACTGTGTTTCCTTCATCTACAATCTTTTCGATCAGCTGAACGATAACTTCAGTATCCGTGTCACTCTTGAACGTTACGTCTGTTAAATATTCACGTTTAAGCTGAGAGTAGTTTTCGATTACTCCGTTATGAACGATTGTGAAGCGGCCTGAATTACTTTGATGAGGGTGGGCATTCACCTTGCTTGGTACACCGTGGGTAGCCCAGCGTGTGTGTCCGATTCCAGTGTTGCTTAATACGCTCTCATCAACGATGCCGCGAAGGTCTGCAATACGGCCTTTCTCCTTGAACACATGGATGCCTTCTTCGTTTTGAACGGCGATTCCTGCAGAATCATAACCGCGGTACTCAAGCTTCTCAAGACCTTTTAAAAGAATTTCCTTTGTATCTGAATTTCCAATATATCCAACAATTCCACACATAATTAATATATCCTCCCTGAACATGCAAGGGGGCAAGAACTCTTTTGGGGACAACTTGCCCCCTTATCTCTGTTTGTCATTAGTATTTACGTTCGTCACTGTTTTCTTCCCTTTGTCCATTAAGTTGCCTTAACGATTTAAGGAAGAAACTTTCGGTTCGGTGACGTTGCAAACCGGGAGGCATCCGCCGAATGCTCGATAAACCTCCACCTCGTCAACTGAACGATCCTTTGTCGTATCCATCGCTCAGCCCTGGCGCTTTAGTTAAATCTGTTACCCACTATCCACCTTTCTTCTTGACTCACATTCCCATTTTATTTGAAAAATGAAAACAAAATCATCATACACCAGCGGGTTTCCCTTCGTCAATAAAAATCTGACAACGATAAGGAGTTGTTATCACTTTGTCATGTTCCCGACACAGATAGGGTCTAAACCTTCATGTAAAATGACTCTACTCATTAAATATGCACAAGAGGCACGAAATGACCCCTTGCGCATGAAAAATCAACTATTCGTTCAGACCCATTTCCTGGTCGACAACTTGTACAATTTCATTTACATATCTCTCACACAGCTCTTCTGTAGGTGCTTCAGCCATGACACGGACAAGTGGCTCCGTTCCTGATGGACGGACTAGGATCCGTCCGTTACCGTTCATTTCGGCTTCTACTTTTTGAATCACGTTTTTAACTGTTTCGTTATCCGTTACATGATGCTTGTCTGTCACACGCACATTCACGAGCTTCTGAGGGAATTTCTGCATTTCTCCTGCAAGCTCCGATAAGGATTTACCGGTTACCTTCATGATGTTTACAAGCTGGATACCTGTCAACAGGCCGTCACCCGTTGTATTGTAATCAAGGAAGATGATATGCCCTGACTGCTCTCCGCCGAGGGTATATCCTTGCTTCTTCATTTCTTCTACAACGTAACGGTCCCCAACGGCAGTCTGGATGCTTTGGATGCCATTCTCCTCAAGACCTTTATGGAAACCTAGATTACTCATCACAGTAGATACAACTGTAGATTGTTTCAATTGACCCTGTGATTTCAGATATTTACCACAAATGTACATGATTTGATCTCCATCTACGATCTGGCCATGTTCATCAATGGCAATGATCCGGTCCCCATCCCCGTCAAAGGCAAGACCGAGATCGGCACCTTTTTCCTTCACCATTTCAGCCAATGCTTCAGGGTGAGTGGAACCGACTCCTTCATTGATGTTCAATCCATTCGGAGATGCTCCCATCGTGGAAATATCGGCATCAAGATCTGCAAACAGGTGAGTGGCAAGAGCGGAAGTAGCACCATGTGCGCAATCCAATGCAATATGTAATCCGTCGAAATCTTCGTCAACCGATTGTTTCAAGTACTGGATATATTTTTGACCGCCTTCGAAATAATCACTTACCTGACCAAGGTCAGCGCCGGTCGGACGAGGAAGACCGTCAACGGTTTGATCCAACAGGTCTTCAATCTCACTTTCCTGATCGTCTGACAGCTTGAAACCATCCGGTCCAAAGAATTTAATCCCGTTATCTCCCACAGGGTTATGGGATGCAGAAATCATGACTCCTGCCTGGGCTCCCAATGCCTTTGTTAAGTATGCAACACCCGGAGTTGAAATCACCCCTAAACGCATCACTTCCGCACCAATGGAAAGAAGTCCAGCTACAAGTGCACCTTCCAGCATATGCCCCGAAATTCGAGTATCCCGTCCAATCAATATTTTGGGACGTGTAGCATCCTTCGTCAGAACATACCCACCAAATCGTCCAAGCTTAAAGGCTAATTCCGGTGTCAATTCCGTATTCGCTACACCTCTTACTCCATCCGTTCCAAAATACTTACCCATCGTCATTCTCTCCTTTTTACAGCTCTTATGCTGATGTGTTCTTTTCTTTGATTTCTACTTTTACCGTTTTCTGTGAAAGGGTCCATTCGACGTTCTCTGGACCTTCTGCTTGTATTTCCACTTCATGTTCACCTGGCTCAAGCCCCGAAAGATCGAGGGCAAGGGAGAAGTCTTCTTTCTTCACTTTACTCACTTCCCCGTTCTGACCTTTCAGTGCAACATCTACTAGCCCATTCTCAGGTGTCGTGATGGTGTATTCATACTCGTCAGCCAACCCCTCAGGTTTGATTTCAATTCCTGATAAACTCTTTTCCTCAGTCGTAGTCACATCAATCTTGACCTTCACTTCCTCAGGAGCCACTTTGTTTAATCCTTCCTTAAGGGCAAGTGGCACTGTAATCGTCGAGTCCTTCTTGATTTTGGAAAGGTCGACTTCTGCCAGCAGTTCTTCTACTGTGTCCAAAACGTCTTGTCTTCCAAAGATCGTGGCCTCTTTAGGCTCAACCGATATGGACTCCAGGGTAGTTCCCTCAGGGAGGCTTCCTTGTTGTTTAATCGTTACGGGGACGCTTTTACTCGGGTTTACAACCGAAACGGTCACATCCACCACTTCCGGATCTACTAATACATCCAATTTGTTGTATTCTCGGTCAAGGACCTGAACCCGGGCTTCCCCAGTCACATTTTCATTGATTTCTTCATCGACATCAAGAGTCGCAATGACATAGGCAATCCGTTCTACTTCATCCTTAGAACCCGTCACTTTCACGGTTTTCGGATCCACGGCAAGGCCCTCTGCCTCATAGCCATTCGATAGAATGCTCTCATTGAATTGGGGTTCAATCGTAAACTCTTCTGTGACCTTTTCCTGAACAGAAATATTCGCGAATTGAGGATCAAGCTTCACTTCCAGCTTATCTGAAATGTTTTGAATCTGGATTTCCACCTGATGTTCACCAATTTCAATATCATTCAAATCCACATATACTTGAAAATCTTTCACTGTTTTCGCTTGCTGCACAACCGCTTTTGGCCCTTCCACGGTCACATTCACCGTATCTGGCAGCCCTGACACTTCCAGATTCTCACTATCATAGAATACTTCTAGCGGGACATCCTGGATTGTTTCAATGGCATTCTGAGAGCTACCGCCATTGTTGTTAGCTGTTTTCTGGATATCGTCAAAGTTGACAGAAAGGTAGAGAATGAAGGCTAACAATAGTCCAACAATCCGCATAAACCAACGGCTTTCCATGAATTTATCCATTTTCTTTCTTCCCCCTAAAACTCCATTTCGTCGAGGAAGCGTTCGTCTTATCGCCAATGAGCTCCAACGTTAGAATTTCCTTGAAGCGCTCCAGAGAGAGGTCGCGATGCAACTCTCCATTCTTTGTGATGGAGATAGCTCCCGTTTCTTCTGACACAACGATGGTAATACTATCTGTCACTTCACTGACACCTAGTGCAGCTCTATGCCTTGTCCCAAGTTCCTTAGAAATAAATGGGCTCTCAGAAAGAGGTAGATAGCACGCGGCAGCTGCGATTTGGTTCTTCTGGATGATCACCGCTCCGTCATGGAGAGGTGTATTAGGGATAAAGATATTAATGAGCAGCTGAGAAGTGATCTTTGCATTAAGCGGTATACCCGTTTCAATATAATCACTCATCCCGGTTTCTCTTTCCAGCGTAAGTAAAGCACCAATCCGACGTTTCGCCATATAACTTACGGCTTTCGTCATGGATTCAATCATCTGTTCCTGCTCTTCTTCCTCCTGCAAGCCCGTCCTTGAGAACAAACGGCCCCGGCCGAGCTGTTCAAGAGCTCTCCTCAGTTCAGGCTGGAAGATGATGATGATGGCGAGGAACCCCCAAGTGAGGGCTTGTTCCATCATCCACCCCAGGGTGTCAAGACCGAAGATGCTACTCAGGCCTCTTACGATGATGATGACAAAAATACCTTTTAATAGTTGTACTGCTTTCGTTCCTTTTATCAGCATGATCAGTTTATAGATTACAAACCATACAACGAGTATATCTACAATATCAGAGACATAATCCAGCGCGGAGTAATCCGAAAAAATATCGATAAACGGCATATTACATCCTCCAATAGCTTAATCGAAAGCGTAAGCCGCCATGTGTGGCTTCTCCATTTTCGTAACGTTCCTATTATAGCACAATTCAGCACCATCAAATGAAAGACACCCACGGCTTCATGATTCTTTCTTTTCTATTCATGAACTCACGTTTTTACATAAAAAAACTGACACGAAAATCATAAGTGTCAGCCCTTTAGGGACGGACCTTACATTCCATCCCCTCTATTTTATCCTACTTTTCTTCAAGTTGCGAATTTCCCCAATCCAACGTGTCTTTAGCCCCTTTTTTAATCTGGTACCAAAGCCACTCGAACGCTTCATCGATTTCATGTATGTCTCCAGTCACACTACCCGCAGAAGCCAAATATTGCTTTCCGTCGATACCTGTGACCTTTCCGTTGATGACCGTGACATTTCCAGCTACTTTTCCTTCAATCTTCACATCGCCATTTCGGACGGTCAGATCCCCTTTGACGACTTCACCTTCAGGTACGACAACAGTATGATCTTTCACAACTAATTGAGCGTTTTTCGTAAAAGAAAAATCTTGGTCATCATTCCATGATGTGAGAAAACTTCCGGTCATAAAGAATAGGAATAGGGCAGCTGCGGTAAGAAGCGGATGATGACGGAACCATCTCTGTACTCCCACTTTTTTCTTTTCTTTCGGCAGTCCCGCCATGACGTTATCTGTAAAGTCTGCAGGAGCACTGATGTGGGAGGTGCTCTGTACAAACGCAATCGCTTTTTTCAGCTCATGGAAGTGGTGCTGACACTCAGTGCATTCCTGCAAATGATGTTTCAGTTCTTCCTCTTTTTCACGGTTTAAATCTCCATCTAAATAATCGTGCATATACTCGATGATTTCTTCAGGACAAGGCTTCATGTTCACTCACCCTCTCTACAGTGATCGTAATTGTTTTCTGAGAGCTTCACGCCCTCTATGTACCCTCGTTTTGACCGTTCCCAGTGGTAAATCCAATATTTCGCTGATTTCTTGAAGTGGGAGCTCTTCAATGTATTTTAAAACAATGACCGACCGATACTTCTCGGGTAACTTCGAGATTTCTGTTTGGATGGTCTCCTGCAACTCCATATTCTCCACTTCATCCTCCGGGAGCTGAACATCAGCAGCCACTTGTGAGTACATCGTCAAGCCTTCCGTCCCTGCCACCTCTGCATCGAGAAAATAATCCGGTTTCTTCTTCCGTATCCGGTCAATACACAGGTTCGTCGCTATCCGGAATAGCCAGGTCGAAAACTTTCTCTTTTGATTAAAGGTCTCGATATTCACATATGCCCTGATAAACGCCTCTTGCGCAATGTCTTCTGCCTCATGACGATTTCCAAGCATACGATAACATATTTGAAACACCTTATCTTTATAAAGTTCGACTAATTCAGCAAAGGCGTTTTGATCGCCTTTTAATACTTGTTTTATCCGTTTTTTCACTAACGCTTCCATTTCACAACCTCCGCTCTATGCGGCTATATTTATATACGTAATACCCTATCAGAAGGTTTCAATTTTTTTATATTATTATCCTAACAAATTTTCAGGGAAATGTGTTTACATTTATTAGAAAAGGGGTATAAAGGAACTAATTATTTCTATTGCGGGAGGATTTATTAAATGAGGGGTAGAATGCATGATCTATTATTTCAAATTGAAGACTGTCGTCGCCAGATGGTCGAACTGGCATTAAAGTCTTCCTTTGCCGATGAACAAGTAGTGGATTTAAGCACTCGTCTTGACGAATTGTTAAATCAATATCAAGTGGTCAAGCACCATTGAACACAATAGATAAAGGCTGGAAACCTCGTTTGGTTCCAGCCTTCTTTTTTAATTAATAGATCAGATTATAGTAATTTCTCTCCAAACAGCGAGCCCATTAACGCTACAGCAACGGTAGCTGTTTTATTTTTCTCATCCAGGATAGGGTTAACCTCAACAAATTCAGCTGATGTAATCAATCCTGACTCCTCAAGCATCTCCATCGCCAGATGACTCTCACGGTAACTGATACCTCCAAGAACCGGGGTTCCTACACCAGGAGCGTCGCTTGGATCTAAACCGTCCAGATCAAGTGACAAATGAACTCCGTCTGTTCTGCCCTTCAAGTAGTCTATGGACTCTTCCATAACCTTCGTCATGCCAAGGCGGTCAATTTCGTGCATCGTGTACACTTTAATCCCTTTTTCCTTAATTAACTCTCTTTCACCTTCATCTAATGAACGCGCCCCAATGATGACGATGTTCTCAGGCTTAATCTTAGGTGAGCTTTGACCGATACTTGTCAAATCTTCATGGCCGATACCCAGGCTCACTGCAAGTGGCATACCGTGGATATTGCCTGAAGGTGACGTATCTCCCGTATTCAGATCACCATGAGCGTCATACCAAATAACTCCCAGGTTCTCATAATGAGGAGAAACACCGGCAAGTGTACCAATCGCAATACTATGATCGCCACCAAAGATCAAAGGGAAGTCCCCGCTACTTATGACGCCGTTCACTTTGTCAGCAAGGGTTTCACTCGCTTCAGCAACCGCTTTCAAATTACGTAGATTTGTATCAGGGTTATTATGTACACGCTCTGCCTGGCCAATTTCGATATCACCGAGGTCCTTGATATCATACCCAAGGTTCTCAAGACGTTCCACGATACCAGCATAGCGGATCGCGCTTGGTCCCATGTCCACACCCCTGCGCATTTGTCCTAAATCCATCGGTACTCCAATGATTGAAATGTTCTTCTTCATCAAAAATTCCCCCAATTCAAAATTTAAGTTCTACCCTTATTGTATCCCTAGATGGTTGGATGACTCAACTGGACAAGATTGTGCATATATATGCGTGTGCAGAAGATTATAAGTGCCTTGGTGTAAGAATATGAAGATGTCGGCGTGTTCGATGCTTCAGTTCAGCTGAGTTGCTATAATGATTTGAAAATAAACGATCAGGAATGAAAAATATTCTATTGGAGAATGGTCTAAAAGGAAATGCATTATGAGGATTTCTACTGTTTTGATTGACAATGGATCCGATAAAAGGGTTTTGAATGAAGATTTCCGGTAAAAACTGAAGAACTTTACGAAAAAGAGCAAAATAAAAAAGCCTGTAATCTCCTAAAAGATTCGAGGCCTAATCATGTCGTATGTATGGTTATTTTTTTTCCGCTTCTTACACGGATAAAAATAATTTGGTGGAGCCTAGCGGGATCGAACCGCTGACCTCCTGCGTGCAAAGCAGGCGCTCTCCCAGCTGAGCTAAGGCCCCTTATAGAGAAATTCTCACACCAAGAGATGTGAGAAAATGTTTGA
>NZ_JAHWGH010000008.1:0-353870 GCF_019334305.1 Rossellomorea orangium | reverse complement strand
AGGGAGCAAGCTCCCATCAATCCGCTCGACTTGCATGTATTAGGCACGCCGCCAGCGTTCGTCCTGAGCCAGGATCAAACTCTCCGATAAAAGTTTGAGTAGCTCTTTTAAAATAAATCTAGAATTAACGTTGACGTATTGTCTTGTTTTGTTCAGTTTTCAAGGTTCAATGTTCGCCCACTTCTTAAAGAAGCGACTTTATTAATTTAACACATCTTTCACTCTCGCGTCAATAGCTTTTTTTCATTTATTTTTCAAAACGTTATTTGCTGTATCAGCGACGTTTATTAATATAACACGCTGTTAATGCTATTGCAATATATTTTTAAGGAAAACTTTAAAAAATTAATAATGTACTGTGATGTTCTTTAACATGGTTCTTCTTCATATATATAGTAATACTACGCATATCCGAAAGGAGATCCCTCTTCATGCTTCCAAACCTTGCATTATTTCTATCTTACATTATGGCTGTGTATCTATTTGCGTATTCCTATGTACAAGCCCTGATCATCTGTGAGAGCACTGTTCCTGTAAGAGGAATGACTTTTATCATGTCTGTTGTCATGGCATTTGTATTTTCCGGTTTTACATACGTATTTTCATGATTATCCTTATGTATTCATGAAAAAGAGTAAGGAGCCCCGACTCCTTACTCTTTTTCTATTTCATTGAATTTCAGTAATAAACCTTCTTCCTGATGAAATTCTTTTCCTATTTTTAATCTCTCTTCTTTCACCAATATTGGTTTGTATCTGTAATAAAAGTGCTTAGAGGGGTTTTCTTTCAGCACCCATATCCACATGGAGTTGAATCCCTGCTTTTTCAGCTTGCTGATGGCCAGTTCAAATAATTTCTCACCAATCCCTCTGCCTTGATATTCCTTTAAGATATAGATGGCATATAACTCTCCTTCGTATACACCTGAACGCTCTTTCCCGATTGAAACAAAACCGGCGATTTCATTGTCTTCCATCGTACAGACATACGTATCGTGAGCTCCTGAGAGAATTTGCACCCACTTGTCTTCTTTCTCTCCAATGGATAAGGATTGGAGATATTCTTGGGAAACGATTCCTTGATAGGTGGTTCTCCAACTATTAATATGGACGGACGCCAACCCTTTCGCGTCATGCAACTCAGCCTTTCTAAAGTGCATCTGTCTTCACCTCACTGACTTGTTGAACCATCTTCTTAAGTCTCCTTTCTTCTATTAGAAAGAGAGTGACACCAATGATGATCACCATCCCTCCTAACACTTGGGTCATAATCACTTTTTCCCCTAAGAGCCAATAAGCGAGGATGGAAGCACCGATTGGTTCAAATAGGATGGCCATTGATATGGTTGAAGTGCTTAACCATTTTAACGACCAGTTGAACAATGAATGTCCGAGAAGGGTTGGGATAATGGCAAGAAGGACGAAGTATATCCAATCCTCTTTAGGATATGGACCAAGGCTTTCAGAGCGGGTAAGGGCATAAATGAATAGGACGACCGAGCTAATGGCATATACCAGATAAGTATACGTAATAAGGGACAACCGTTTTCTGATTGCCTGGCCGAATAAAAGGTACCCCGTCACGAGGGCACATGCTGCCAATGCTAAAACATCACCCCAAAGGGCACTCCCACTTATTCGAAAATCCCCCCAGCTGATAATGAAGCTGCCAGCCACAGCTAAAATTGCAGACAGTAGAGCTTTTCCTGTCAACTTCTCCTGAAAGAATAGATACGCACCGATGAATGCAAATAATGGCTGTAATGTTACAAGTACAGTGGAACTAGCCACTGAAGTGTATTGTAAAGACTCGAACCAGAGTATAAAGTGAAAAGCCAGAAATACTCCCGCCAGAATCGAAAACATCCAATCCCTTAGAGTAATAAGTTTCAATTCCTTCACATACTTTAAGAAAAATACCGGGGACATTAAAAGAACTGTGAAAAACAGTCGATAAAATGCCAATACGCCTGCCGGTGCACTTGAGACCTTCACTAAAATGGCAGACGTAGAAACGGAGATGACTCCAATAGCAAGTATGAGATATGGGTTAATCTTTGTTTCTGACATGATAGACCTCCTGATCTGTGGTGTTCAATGCTCTTATTTTATAATCAGCCGGGTAAGATTTCTACAGTTTTTTTTCGGGAGAAGGTTTGGAGGACTGGAGGGGGACGGATGGAGCTATTAGATACGACTTTCATGATAAAGCTTGGCGTTTCGGCCATATTAGGATTGATCATCGGCCTTGAGAGAGAATTGAAACGAAAGCCTGTGGGACTGAAGACATCACTGGTTATTTGTATTGTAAGCTGCTTATTGACAATAGTGTCCATGGAATCAGCTTATCTTGCCGATGGTTCTGACAAGGTGAATATTACCATGGACCCTCTTCGTTTGGCAGCACAGATCGTTTCGGGGATCGGATTCTTAGGAGCAGGTGTCATCCTGAGAAAAGGGAACGACAGTATATCTGGATTGACGACAGCCGCCATGATCTGGGGAGCAGCGGGAATTGGGATCGCCGTCGGTGCGGGTTTTTATTTTGAAGCAACTGCCGGGGTCATCCTCTTGATCGTCTCAGTGGAGGTGGTACCAATCATCATTACCTATTTGGGACCCAAACGACTGCGGGAAAAAGAATTATCCTTACGAGCCACCATTACAGAGAAGCGGGAAATCAAATCTATCATTGAAAAGATCAAAGACGAAGAAATCGCCATTGAAAGTATCAGAATCAAAGACTTAAAAAATCAGCAGCATCTGTTGGAGCTAAAGATCATTGTCGACTTCCGAAAAAAGACAGTGGACATTTACTATACAATTTCCGATATTGAAGGAATCAATGATGTGGAAATTGAAAGCCTTTAACTATAGAAAGAAGAACGGGAGGGCATCCACCCTCCCGTTCTTCTTTCGTATAAGTATGTAATGCTACAAAAGTCTAAACATGAAAGAACCAGGTAAACAAATGTTTACCTGGTTCTTTGCGTGTTCATTTAACCGGCTTCTTTAAAAACCCTACCATAAGTGCTGTTATCACGGAGCCAATCAGTACAGCAAGTAGATATAAGAATGGATTCCCCTCGACTACAGGGAAGACAAATAATCCTCCGTGGGGTGCAGGCAGCCCGATCCCAAAGAACATGGTCAAGGCACCGGCTATTGCAGAACCTGTTACAATCGATGGAATCACCCGGAATGGGTCGGCTGCAGCGAATGGAATCGCTCCTTCCGTAATGAAGGAAGCTCCCATAAAGTAAGCGGCAATACCCGCTTTTCGCTCACTATCATTGAATTTCTTCTTGAATACTGTCGTAGCCAAGGCCAATCCTAACGGAGGAACCATCCCTCCTGCCATGATGGCCGCATGGGGAGCAAGATTTCCACCTTCAATCATGGCAATCCCGAAAGTAAATGCCGCTTTATTGATCGGTCCTCCCATATCGACTGCCATCATTCCACCAAGGATCAACCCAAGTAAGATCAGATTTCCTGTTCCGAGACCGTCCAGCCAGTTCTGTATACCGGTATTGACGGCACTTAACGGTTCGACCAGGAATTGAAGCATGATGAACCCAGTAATGAAAATACCGAGTAATGGATAAATCAAGACCGGTTTGATCCCTTCCAGTGCCGGAGGGAATTTATTCGTTAACTTCTTGATTCCAAGCACCACATAACCGGCTAAGAAACCGGCTATGATTCCACCTAAAAATCCGCTTTGCCCTGTTGCTGCAATCAATCCACCAACCATACCAGGGGCAAAGCCGGGCCTGTCAGCAATACTCATGGCGATGAATCCTGCAAGGACAGGAACCATCAGGTAAAAGGCATTGCCTCCCCCGATTGTATTCAAGATAGCGGCAAATTCATTGTATTCCGGAGAATCAGGATTCGCTGACTGTATACCGAATAGGAATGAGATCGCAATCAGGATTCCTCCTCCGACAACAAACGGAAGCATATTGGATACACCATTCATCAGGTGCTTATAGAATCCGGACTTTTGTTTCTTCTCGGATCCCTCATTGGATTCTTTTTCTTGGTTTCCCCCGTTATATAGAGGAGCATCCTGATTCACCGCTTTATTCAATAGTTCTTCAGGACGTCTGATCGCTTCTGCAACCGGTACTTCTATGACGTGCTTTCCTTTGAACCGGTCCATTTCCACTTTCGTGTCGGCTGCGACAATAATAGCTGTAGCGCTTTCAATTTCCTCTGTAGTGAGAATATTCTTTGCACCACCTGAACCATTTGTCTCTACCTTTAGATTTAAGTCCATCGTTTTTGCCTTGGCCTTTAGTGCATCTGCTGCCATATAGGTATGGGCAATACCAGTCGGACAGGCAGTTACTGCAAGAATCATTTCTCCACTGTCTGCCTTTTCAATGGGAGCCTCTTCTTCCTCCCCATCGTGACGGTTAATGATCTCCAGGATTTCTTCTTTCGACTTTGCCTTGAGAAGTGCTTGACGGACATCCATATCCATCAGCATGGATGAGAGTCGGCTTAACGCTTCCAGATGGGTTTGATTCGCCCCTTCTGTTGCTGCAATCATGAAGAAAAGGTGAGCCGGTGCACCATCAAGAGATTCATAGTCTACTCCATCCTCAGATTTACCGAATGCAATGGCCGGTGATTTAACAGCCGATGTCTTCGCATGAGGAATGGCGATCCCTTCCCCGATACCCGTCGTACTCTGTGCTTCACGATTCAATATCGCTTTTTTAAATTCTTTACGATCTTGCAATTTACCACTTTTATCCAAAACGGAGACCAAGTCGTCAATGACACCATCTTTGGTTTGTGAAGATAAATGAAGCTGAATTGTCTCCTCTGTCAGCAATTCAGTGATTCTCATTGTAATTCCCCCTTTATAATTTCGTAATCTGAATTTCTTCAAATAAGCTTTCCACTTTATCCTCTGAACAAAGCCCAATGGAATAAGCGGTCGCTGATCCGGCTGACGTTCCTAGTCGGAAAGATTTTTCAACGTTCCAGCCCCTCGACAGGCCGGCAAGGAATCCTGCAATCGTGGAATCCCCGGCACCTACTGAACTCTTCAATTCTCCTTTTGGTACAGAAGAATAATATACTTCGTCGCCAGTCAGTAAGAGCGCACCTTTTTCAGCCATGGAGACCATGACGTTTTCAACACCGTATCCCTTAAGTTTCTTACCGTAGTGAACCGCCTCTTCAATGGTGCCGATTTCAGTGTCAAACATTTCTCCAAGCTCATGATGATTTGGCTTGATGAGAAATGGCTTCAAGTTAAGAACAGGTTGAATTAAGTTTTTTTCAGCATCGATGACCACTTTCGTCCCCTGCTTTTGACATTGCGCTGCAATCTCCTGATAAAATGTTTTCGGCACTGAACCTGGTATGCTTCCTGCCAGTACTATCATGTCATCCGATGTTAAGGATGATATTTGTTCGAGAAGCTGCCCGATATGTTCCTTGGAAATAGCAGGGCCTCTTCCGTTAATTTCCGTCTCATCGTCCGCTTTCACCTTTACATTGATGCGTGAGGCTTCTTCTATTTCCACAAAATCAGTGCGGATGTCATCCTTGCTTAAGAATTGTTTAATATACTCCCCGGTAAATCCACCTGCAAACCCGAGAGCCACACTACTGACGTTTAATACGTTCAAGACACGTGAGACATTGATTCCCTTCCCCCCCGGAAAGGCACTTTCCATACTACTCCGGTTCAGACCGCCTTTTTGAAAGGAGTCCAGTTCCATAATATAATCCACAGAAGGATTCAGCGTTAATGTATAAATCATGGTGTCACAACCTTTATCGTCGTTTGTTTCATCATCGTTGTGCGATGCTCCTCATCCATTCCGTTTGTGATGATCATCGCTCTATCGAGATCCACGATCTTACTAAAAGCGATCTCTCCAAATTTTGTCCCGTCTGTAAGAAACATGGCTTCCCTTGCTAACTCAATCGCTAAGCGCTTCACCTGTGCCTCTTCCGGGTCAGGTGTTGTAAATCCATATTGCTCATGGACGCCATTCGCCCCCATAAAGGCTTTATCAAATCTGTATTGTCGCAGGGCTTCGATGGCTCCACTTCCAACCATCGCTTTTGTTACCGGCTTAATGCAACCTCCGATCATATAGGTTTTAAAGCCTTTTTGAATTAGAGATTCCCCATGGGTCAATCCATTCGTGACAACAACAATATCAATTTCAGGTAAATGGTCGATGAGGCTCAGCGTCGTTGTTCCAGCGTCCAGATAAATGCAGTCTCCTTCTTCCACCAGCGAGGCCGCGTATTGACCTATTACCTGCTTTTCATGAAAGTTTCTGGATGATTTTTCAGAAACGCTCAATTCCTTCAGCTTTCCTTGAAGCCTGGATGCACCTCCATGAACCCGTTTAAGGAATTTTTCATCCTCCAGCTGAGTTAAGTCCCTGCGAATCGTTGACTCGGAAGCATTAGTGGCGTCCACAATATCCTGGATCTTAATAGCTTCCTTCTCCCTCAACAAATCTAAAATGATTCGATGCCGCTCCTCGGTTAACATGGTATTTCCCCTCTTTCTCCGATTGTTGATATCCTCATTATAATGATAACGTTTGCAAAAATCAATCAAAAATAGTCATTTTCAATCAATATACGTTTAAAAACGGTCATAAGTGATCATCGCATCTTGTGTGTTCGTTCACCTGTTGATACTTGAGGTATATTCAGCAGGTGAATTCTTTGATGTTTTTAACAGGTGAATTGGCTTTATCATTCAGCAGTCTACTTCCTTCGATTTTTCAGCTGCTGATTTTTCACAATTAATCAGCAGCTGAACCTCCAGCCATATTAAGTCCACAACAAAAAAACCAGCCCTCCGCCATCATGGCGTAAAGGGCTGGCTTATGGTTCCCGAAATTACTCGTGAGAGCCTTCCTGATTTGCTTCAGGGTTCTCGGTGCTCTTCGGATTTGGGTTTATATATTGATAATCTGAACGATCAATTTGTTTATAGCCTTCAGGCTTGTAGAAGCGAAGGAGGTCTTCATATACGACCTTGTCTGATAGTTCCAGACGCTTATTAGCTTCTTTCGTCGCATCTTCACATGCGTTGCTTCCTTCTTCAACAGGTTGACCTGTTTCATTATCATAACATACTCCTTTAATTTCAGAGTATTCAGGAGTAATGACGTCACCGTTACGGAACGGAACAATCTGCTTACGTTCTTTAGACAATAAGTCTTGACCGAAGCTGATGTAGTCTTTGTTATTCACCCCAAGAAGGTTGAATAATGTTTCACGGACGTCGACTTGACCACCATATGTGTGGTTGACTTCACCTTCAACTCCAGGAGCGATGATGAATAATGGAACACGTTGAAGCTGGGCATTTTTGAAATCTGTGATTTCTTCGCCAGTTACTTGCTCCATTGCTTTGTTATGATTTTCAGAGATACCATAGTGGTCACCGTAAAGGACGATGACAGTATCCTCATATAAACCACTTTCTTTTAAATCATTAAAGAATTGTTCCAGTGCTGAATCCATATAGTTGGCCGTTTGGAAATAACGGTTCACTACTCCATCTCCAAATTGACCTGGTTCGAAGTCCGTATCATTTTCATGACGGTCGAACGGGAAGTGATTGGAAAGAGAAATGAATTTTGTATAGAACGGCTCTGGTAATTTCTCAAGCATAGGCATGGACTCTTCGAAGAACGGTTTATCCTTTAATCCATACGGAAGCTGTTCTTCAGGTTTACTCATATCATAATATGTTGCATCGTAAAACTCATCATATCCCATCGTACGATACATTTCAGAACGGTTCCAGAATGTCTTATAGTTTCCGTGGAACGCCGCTGAAGTATATCCTTCACCTTTTAAGATCCCAGGCGCTGATTGCAATGTGTTGTTGGCGTTCGTCATGTATACGGCACCCTGAGGTAATCCGAATAATCCATTTTCCATGATGAACTCAGCATCTGATGTTTTCCCCTGGCCCGTCTGGTGGAAGAAGTTATCGAAGTAGATCGCATCTTCTTTTTCCACTAACGAGTTAAGGAAAGGCGTTACCTCTTGACCATTGATTTCTTTACCAATGACAAAGTTCTGAAGGGATTCCATCGAAACATAAATGACGTTTTTCCCTTTCGCTTTACCGAAGTATTCAGGGTTCGGTTCCACTTTGTTTGCTTTTACATAGTTTTCTACTTCTGAAACCTCATTGCTGTCTGCAAGGGCACGCTTTGCAGACGTCTTGGAGTTCTGGATGACATCATAAATCGTAAAGTTGTGAGTACCAAGATACTTCACAAGATAGTTACGGTCAAAGCTTCGTGTCAACAGTTCTGGACGGTCGATTTCCGCAAGGCCAAGGTTCAGCAAGAACACAAGGACTGCCGATGTCATAACCGCAAATACAGAACGGAAACGCAGCTTTTCCTGTGGCTTTACTTTCTTCAGGACCATCAGTCCGATGATAATGAACAGGTCAGAGAAATACAGGATGTCGACAGGATTTATAAGTTCAAGAGCACTTCCGCCAAGTCCGTTATTGGTCTTTGCCTGAAGTAGTACCGGTACCGTAATAAAGTCATTAAAGAAACGGTAGTACACAACGTTCGCATACAGGACAAAGGACATTAACAAGTTAATGACGATGAATGCAATATACCGTCCCCTGCCTTTCCAGAATAATGCGATGGCAAAGAATAAAAGTGCTGAACTTAACGGGTTTAGAAATAAAAGAAAATGCTGAAGCGCATTTTGTATTCCCAGGTTAAATTCGGCTAAATATACTGCATATGTCTTAATCCAAAATAATACTACGACTGTAAAGAAGAACGATAACTTCCCAGTGCGCATATCTTCAAATTGTCTTTTAAAGAAGTTCATACTTCATCACCTTTTTACTTTTGTATTTAAGTTAGAGCATCTATGAATGTAAATTCATTAAGAAAATGTTTAGCCAATGTAAATTCATTTGAATCAACAACGAGTATTATAACAAAAATTAATTTCATGTGTATAACAATTTGCGGTAAATGTAACAAAAATATTTCATGGGGATTCGACAAAGCCTGCCGATAACCACGCAGATGCCTTATTCAGAAAGGATTATCAGGAAAATGGAAAATTGAACAATAAGTGAACTCCCCAACTATTCCCATTTCCGGGGCAAAAAATGAAAACGCTGTAAATGAAATCGTATGTTTTGTTTACTCAGTGTAAACATATTCCCCATATCCATTTACATGAAACATCTAAAGTGAATGAAGTTTTTACCAATGTCCCAAGCTCCACTCATCCATTATTATGCTCCATTCTTTCACATATTCATCTTCTGAAAATCAGACTTGTCCAATTGTCTCACCTTCTCTTCCTTCACCGGGCGATAAGCTGCTTTGAACTTCTCCCTGTAATGGGACCGCCCGCTCGTTGTCTGTACATACCCTTCAATCATGAGGGAAACGGATAGCATAGTCGCTGAAAAAAACAGGATCGGTGTCAGGGGGATCCACGGTGCCCCCTGAAGGTACCGGAAGGAATCGCCTATCAGACCGGACCATTCATACGTGATCGATCTTGGTGGATCGGGTACCAATTGATAGTCCACGTCGGTACCGCCAAGGAACAACGTGAGTAATCCCAGATGAATAAAGATGATGAGTGTCTGCATGAATTGCTGCCCTAATAATAAGACGAGCTTCTCTTTCATAGAGGGCAGGATATGTTTGAAAATGATTCTCCATCTTCCGGCACCGAGTGTTTTGGCGCTCATAATGAATTCCTGCTTATACAATAAAGACACTTCATTTCCGAGAAGCGCAGAGAGAATCGGGACGATGAGCAGGGTCAGTATGAGAATTTCAATGACAAAACGCTCCACGATGGAAGTGGAAAAGCCGTCAAACGGCTCCCACAGGACGGGGAACAGCAGGAAATAAGCAAGAATCGTCAATGGAATGTAATGAAAGGAATCGATCCAGCCGTTAATGTATTTTTTATATCTCATCAGGTATGTTCCCAGTATCAAACCTAACGGAATGGCCAGGAATACCCGTAAAAAGGCAATGACAAATGCCGTAAGCATCGTATACTTTGCACCGATGATGATTTTGCCGAACATATCCAGTCCCTGGGCATCGGTCCCGAATGGGAATAGCCACTTAGGAGAAATCGGGGAAGACTCAACGACAGATCCTTCTACAGAAATAAAGTAAAGCCTGCGGACCTCGTTGCCCCATAGCATGGAATAAACGATGCTGGACACGATCATTACGGCAATGAAAGTAAATCCAATAAGAAAGAACGGATTCCTCCAGATACTTTTCTTCATACTAAATCTCCTCCCCTTTATTAGCTTTTTTCGAGAGTACCACTTCTCCCACCGAATAAAATATAAAAAGGGGAATGAAGATCGAAAGGATGGCGATCGTAAACATTTTGGGCTGCAGCGTCGATTTCAGGAATCGGGTGATCCCGGCAATATTAAACAGCAGCTCCAGAACGAATAAGTTCGACAGCATAAACCATACCGTTTTCTTCGATTGAAAAAAGACAGAAATGATGGCATTTCTTAATATATGGAAGGTTAAAATCGGGAGTTTCCCCAATCCGATTGATTGAGCCAGCGTCACATAGTCTTTTCTTTCCTCACTTTCAAATGAAAGAATTGAAACCCTGAATAACTGAACCGTCGGTAATATTGCCAATACCAGGATAGGAAGAAGATAGATCTTCTCCGTCGCGACAGACGCAATTTCAAAAAACAAGATTCCTGTCTGCTTGTACAGTGCCAGGATGAAAAGCTGGGAAAGTAAGATCACCAGCACATCCGGGATCGATTCAAAAAGGTAAAAGAAGAACTTGATCCGGTTTCTGTTCTTTTCTGAAAATAACATGGTGAGGATCGTGAGGGAAATGCTCAAGAAGCTTGCAAGAAGAAATGCGGAAAATAACACGATCAGCGAATAGATAATCGGTTCCCACAAATACGGGAATAAATCTCTTTCCTTTTGTCCACCGATCACCATATATGTCAAATCCCCTGTATGAAAAAGGGCATAAACAATTTCCTTTACGGATTGCCAATATTCCCTTACTCTCAGCTCACGTTCACCTAACCCTGAGAGAAGGACCGGGAATCCCCCGATAAAAATGATCCCCATTACGGACAATAGGAATTTAAGCAATATACCTCCGATAACCTTCAATAGCCTGTCCTCCACTTTAATGTTTCTATTAATAGTATCATAGAAAGAACACTTTTATACATTTTTTTCCTTTTATTCTTTGACAAACAAAAAAATGACCGGAATCCCCTCAAGGACTCCGGTCAATGGCTAATCATCAAACTTTGGATAATTCATTCAGAACAAATTTTTCAACGACTTCCGCTACGCCATCTTCCATATTCGAAGATGAGACGTAGTCCGCCTTCTCTTTAATATCCTGCGGTGCATTTCCCATTGCGACCCCGAGACCGGCAAATTCAATCATCGACAGGTCGTTATAGCTGTCCCCAATGGCAATCACTTCTTCTGGATGAATCCCCATAGGCTTGATCAGGTAGTCCAGGCTTGCTCCTTTTGTCACACCAAGTTGAGTGAATTCAAGGAAGAACGGCTTCGATCGCATTACACTTAGCTCACCGTCAAGTTCGGTTTGAAGTTTTTTCTCCACATCGACCAAGCGATCCGCTTCTTTTAACATAAGAGCTTTAACGACCGGCCCTGTGATGGCTTCCTTGAAATCAGGAACGACCTTCACCGGCAGTCCTGTAAGTTCACTTTCTATAGAAGCAAATTGATTTGTTTCTTCTACTATAATGGCGTCTTCTGCATAAGTCAGAATACCTACATTTTCTCGTTTACTTAAATCATATAAGCGGTGAACCGTCTCAGTTGAAAGTGTCCGGCTGTATTTCTCTTCGTTTGTCTTGCAATCTATGATTTTCGATCCATTAAAGGAAAGGATATAGCTTCCGTATTGATTCAGTTTTAATTCTTCCGCTACCCACCGCATTCCATAAGTAGGACGGCCAGATGCCAGGACCACCTTCACCCCTGCTTCCTGGGCTTGAAACAAAGCATCCTTTGTTCGCTCTGAAATCGTTTGGTCATCTCTCAATAATGTATCATCTAAATCCAGTACTATCATTTTATAGGTCATGATGAAAAATCCTTTCATGAAATCCGTTTTATATTATCTTACTATAACATCTATTGAATCGTTTGAAAAAAGAAATAGGCTGCCCCATGCGGCAGCCTATTTCTGGTTTGCATATGTATCGTCTATTTTTCTAAATGACTCTTTACTTCCTCCAGAGAAGGTAACGCCGTCATGGCTCCTTTGGTTGAGGCTGCAAGCGCTCCGGATACGGCAGCAAACCGGGCCATGCGTGCGGCTTCTTCTAATGAAATTGATTCAATATTCCCTTTGTAGTCATTGATGGAATAAAGAATACCGGATACAAATGCATCCCCGGCACCCGTCGTATCAACGGCTTGTACTTTCATGGCAGGTACATACTGACGCGCCCCCCCTACGTACACATAGCTTCCTTCTGACCCCATCGTGATGATCATTAAAGGAATATTGTAAGCATTGCTTAGATTCGACACCCCTGCTTCAATCTCTTTTTCACCAGTAATGAATTGGAGTTCATCATCAGAGATTTTCAAAACATCTACTTCATTCAGCATGTTTTTAATCGTTTCCAGAGCATACTTCTCTGAATCCCATAATCCCAATCGGATATTTGGATCATAGGATATGATTAAACCATTCTCTTTCGCTACTTTCACTGCATGTTGTGTCGCTTCCTTTGCGGGTGAGCTGATCAAGGAGATGGAACCGAAGTGCAGGATTTTATGGGTGATGAGATCCCCTTCGTCAATATCATCAACTTCGAGGAAGCGGTCGGCACTCGGATCGATATAAAAGTCAAAGCTTCGTTCTCCCTCTTTTCCATTCGTTACAAATACCACACCGGTACGTACATCTGAAGTCATGAGGAGTTGATTCGGTCTTACTCCATAAACGGTAAGGGTCTCCTTCAGGTATTCTCCTAATAAATCCTTACCTACTTTCCCTAAAAATGTGGATCTTGCACCCAATCGAGCCAGCCCGACAGCCACATTGGCAGGCGCTCCACCTGGACTTTTTTGATAGGTTGCACTCTGTTCATCCAATGGGATAAAGTCTATCAGGGCTTCTCCAAGTGAGATTATTCCTTGTTTCATATTCATTTCCTCCCTGTTACATATTGATTTACTTCTAACTATAGCAAATCCTTACCAGTCAGGCAGGTATAAGGTGTGAAAATGTTCATGATCAGTATGTTATGCTGAAAGAAAACAGGAAAGCGGGAAAATCATGATTTCTACTTACTTTGAAAAAATACAGGAAAAGCTGCAGATTGTACAAACAGAGGAAGCTGATAAATTAGCCATACTCGCCCAAAAAATTTCTTCTTGCATTCAACACGACGGCATTATCCATCTCTTCGGGTGCGGTCACTCACACATCCTATCTGAAGAAGTTTTCTACAGAGCAGGTGGACTCGTTCCAATCAACCCCATTCTGATAGAGCCACTTATGCTTCATGAAGGAGCCGTACGATCTTCTCAGTTAGAAAAATCCAGGGAATACGCGGGTACATTCGTGGAAAGACAGGACATTCAGACCCACGATGTAGTAATCGTCATCTCTACTTCAGGGAAGAATCCGGTTCCCCTCGATGTTGCTCTTCATGCGAAGCAAAAAGGTGCTTATGTTGTATCCATCAGTTCGTTTGACTACGTTGAAAATGAAACATCCAGACATGAGAGCGGAAAATTTTTGAGTCAAGTAACAGATCTGGCCATTAATAACCACTCTGTTGTAGGAGATGCTATTCTGAATGATGAACGGGTGGCAGTTCCATTCTCCCCTTCATCGACCGTCGTCGGAGCTGCGATTTTGAATAGTGTCATGGCCGGCGCCATCGGAAACATGGCGGAAGAAGGATTTGAGCCCCCGATCTTCAAGAGCGGAAATGTAAACGGTGCAGAGGATCATAACGAACGGTTGATTGAAAAGTACCGCAGGAGAATTCCTCTGTTAACCAAAGGACTATAAAGAGGCATTTTGTATTGATTGTTCTAATCTGGTCTGCACTTATCGCTTGGAAGATCAAATCAGGTTAAGCATCAGAGCTATAAATAGCCGGAAAAATTCCGTTTCATTAGTATTTAATAGTTAAAAAAGCTGAAATAGACGGATATTTTCCGCCTATTGATCCCAATGCATACAGTACAGGGTGATTTTTCTTTGCATAAGCGGAAAATCTCCGCTTATAAACCTTTAAACAACTTTCATTTTGAATATAACCGGAAACTCTCCGCTTATTTCACTATTGCTGATACTGCTATTACGGAGATACTCTTTATTAAAAGATTACGATGAAATAAGGGTTTTGTATTCCTACTAAAGAAACTCCCCAATATACTTAGGGGAGTTCTACTTTTTATATATCCAAAATGAACAATCACTTCGACACAATAAAAAGAACAGGAGCCCTTTCATTGAAGGCTCCTGCTCTTTTTTCACAGTCTGTCCAAATTGATTTTAAACTTATATTTATCTGCACGATAAACGGATCGCACTAATTCAAAAGGTGTACCGTCTTCGAGGAATGAGTCCCGTTGAATGAAAAGGACTGGTTCCCCGCTCTTTACCTTCAGATGCTTCGTATCGGCATCCGACACAGTCGCCGCTTCCACTGATTGGGTGGCGTGGCTGATGTGAAGATTCAGTTCGCTTTCGATGTAATGATACAGTGATTTTCCCAGTACTTCCTGATTCAAGCCAGGAAGGAGCCTCACCGGTATATAACTCGTTTCCAGAGCCATCGGTTCCCCATTGGCAAGGCGGATACGCTTCATTGTATACACAAGTTCATCTTCCTCTAATGAAAGAAGTTCCCGGATATCATCTTCGGCGGGAGAAATCTCGAAGTGCAATAATTTATTCCCAGGTTCAAGCCCCCGACTCTTCATATCTTCACTGAAGCTTGTCAATCCTTGCAGGCTTTGTTCAATCTTCCGATGGGAGACGAATGTACCCCTACCTTTTTCTCTATATAAAACATTTTTATTTACAAGATTGGTAATTGCCTGTCTCACGGTCATCCTGCTGATTTTAAACGATTCAGCAAGCTCTCTCTCAGACGGCAGAGCATCACCTGGCTTAAGCTCTTCAGACTGTATTAATTGTTTAAGATGTTCTTCTAACTGATAATACAAAGGAAGAGGAGAATTTTTATTAACCACGAACTGTTCTCCTTTCGATATAACGGATGTATGTTCTATTTTATTATATTCACACTGTTTATAACAGGCAATTATCCGATGTCTATAGAAAAAGTCCGACGGGGTTTCACCCGGCTCTCTTCATTTAGTGTAATTTCCTCATCTCGTCTGCGACAAATTCTACATCCGTTCCGACGATGACCTGAAGGTTTTTGTCATTCACCTTCATCACACCTTTTGCTCCGTGAGCCTTTAATGCCTTTTCATCTACCAGCGTGACATCATTGATCTGCAAGCGTAAACGTGTGGCACAGTTATCGATTGCTGCCAGGTTTTCTTTGCCGCCAAGATCTTGGAGAAAATGGGAAGCCATTGTTTCGTATTTACTATTTCCTCTTGAATGATCTGAGACAACCTCTTCTGCATCATCTTCACGACCAGGAGTCTTCAAATCGAACTTTCTGATTAAGAACGTGAACAATAGGAAGTAGATGATTCCGTATAGAATCCCGACTCCTAATAATAGCCAAGGTTTTTGACCGATACTGAAATTGAGGATGAAGTCAAAGGCACCTGCTGAGAAACCGAAGCCATGATGAATGCCAAGAACGTAGGTAATGACCATGGAACTCGCCGTCAGGACCGCATGAATTCCGTAAAGGACAGGTGATAAGAACATGAAGCTGAATTCAATCGGCTCAGTGATCCCTGTTAAGAAGGAAGTGACGGCGAGTCCGATTAACATACCCGCTACGTTGGCACGCATATGTTTTTTTGCTGTCACGATCATGGCAAGACAAGCTGCAGGAAGACCGAACATCATGATTGGGAAGAATCCCGTCTGAAACGTTCCTGCTGTTGGATCTCCTGCAAAGAATCGAGGAATATCCCCCTTCACAACTTCCCCTGCCGCATCTTTGAATGTCCCGAATTCAAACCAAACAAGTGTATTCAATACATGGTGCAATCCAACCGGAATGAGAAGGCGGTTCAATAGTCCAAACACACCGACTCCCGTCGCCCCGGCCCCGATGATCCATTCACCGATGGAATTGATCCCGCTCTGAATCGGCGGCCAGACAACCCCGAATATACCTGCGAGGATAACCATGGACGCAGCCGTCACGATCGGAACGAAGCGTCTTCCTCCAAAGAAGCCGAGCCAAGACGGAAGTTTAATATCATTGAAGCGGTTATATAGTAACCCCGCAACGACACCTGAAATGATCCCGCCGAATATCGCCATATTGGCATCAGGGTCCAGAGCCTTCAATCCACCCGTTAACACGAGATAACCGATGGCACCAGCTAACCCGGCTGTACCATTTCCATCTTTCGAAAACCCGATGGCCACCCCGATGGCAAAGATTAAAGCTAAATTTTTAAATATGGCATCTCCTGCTTCAGACATGAACGCGATTCCCAGTAGATCATCCTGACCCAGGCGCAGCAATAAGGCAGCTGCCGGAAGGACCGCGATGGGAAGCATGAGTGATTTACCGATTCGTTGTAAAAAACCTAACATACTATTCTCTCCTTTAGTTTCAATTGAAAGCGCTTAGGCAGAATCATATCATTAATAAGGAATAGATGTCTATACCAATTTTATGAATAAAGTCTCTCTTTCATAAGTATATTATCGCAAATCACGTTAAATAATATGTATGCAGAACTCAAACTGGTATAGACATCTATACTTTCTGGTGGTATTGTAGAAGTGTAATGTACTCGAAGGAGTGATATCAGTGACCTTAAATATAGAAAACCTGCTTATTCTAGGCGGAATCATCTATGCAGAAGATGACGTATATGAAAACGGATTTATCAAAATAGAAAATGGACTGATCACCGAAATCGGTGACCTCTCCCAATTAACACATTCAGATAAGTATAGAGAGATAAATCTGCCCCATGGTTATAGTGTTATCCCTGGAATGATAGATATACACATTCACGGAGTAAATGGCGCGGACACAATGGATGCATCACAGGAAGCCCTTGATACCATGACAAAGACCCTCCCGAAAGAAGGAACCACGAGCTTTCTCGCTACGACCATGACCGAAGAATCCGGTGCAATCGAAAAAGCATTGAAGGCTACTTCGGACTATATGTCTTCGAGGCAAACAGAAGGTCAGGCAGAAATCCTCGGTATCCATTTAGAGGGTCCTTTCATCAATCCTGACAAAGCGGGGGCACAGCCTCTCAACCGTATCCAAAAGCCTAGTATCGATACATTTAAACATTGGCAGGCCATATCTCAAGACCAAATTAAGTTAGTCACTCTGGCTCCTGAGCTGGATGATGAATATGAATTGATCCATTACTTAAAGGAACATGGGATTATTTCTTCAGTCGGCCACTCCAGCGCTACCTTTGATGAAGTAGGGGAAGCCATCAATGCCGGGTTGTCCCATGTGACCCACTTGTTTAATCAAATGTCCGGTTTACACCATCGTGAGCCCGGCATTGTCGGAGCCTCCTTCTTACGAAAGGAATTAATGGTGGAATTGATTTCAGACGGCATCCACGTCCGACCGGAAGTGATCCAGCTCGCATTCAATGTAATTTCAGAGGAACGCTTAATCCTGATCACCGATTCTATGAGAGCAAAATGCTTGAAGAACGGCCAGTATGATCTCGGTGGCCAGATGGTGACGGTCAAGGACGGAAAGGCATTATTGGATGAAGACACATTGGCAGGAAGCGTCCTGAAAATGAAAGATGCCTTTACAAACATTCAAGAATTCACAACGGGCGATATGAGGAGTGCCATTAAAATGACCTCAGAAAATCCAGCCAGGCAATTACAGGTCTATGACCGTAAAGGAAGCCTTGCTCCCCTTAAAGATGCAGACATCGTGATACTGGACGAAAACAAAGATGTGTATTCAACGCTCTGCAAAGGGAAAACAGCCTATCTTCGAGAGGATGACATTCATGAAACTAATTGAAGTAAAAGACTACCAGGAAATGAGTCGTGTCGCGGCAGACTATCTGTTATCCAAAGTTAAAAAAAGCAATAAAATCACACTGGGATTAGCCACAGGTGGCACACCACAAGGTCTTTATCAAGATTTGATCAATGACCATCAGGAAAATAAGACGTCCTATCAGCATGTGTCTTCCTTTAATCTGGACGAATACATCGGATTGTCCGGCAACCACCCCAACAGCTATTGTCACTATATGAAGGAGAACCTGTTTAATCATATTGACATCCCATTAGAAAACACGCATATTCCTTCAGGTAAAGCCGCCGACCTTGACCGGGAATGCCAAGCATATGATGAAAAGATTCATTCCGAGGGAGGAATAGACCTTCAGGTGCTCGGAATCGGAAGCAATGGACATATCGGATTTAATGAGCCCGGCACTTCTTTTGATTCCCCCACTCATATTGTTGAACTTACACCATCCACGCGTGAGGCCAATGCCCGGTATTTCGATTCCATCGAAGAGGTGCCGACACATGCCATTACGATGGGTATCGCATCCATTTTGAAAAGCAAAGAAATCCTTCTTCTCGCCTCTGGTCATTCTAAGCAGGATGCTATGAAAAAGTTAGTGGAAGGGACCATTTCAGAGGACTTTCCCGCTTCTGTCTTGAACCGGCATTCGAATGTGACAGTCATTGCCGATGAAGAAGCGTTGGCTTTGGTGAAGAATCATAAATTACTGACTAGATGAAAGGGTTAGAATGTGGAATATAGTAAAATGCAAAAGCGGAGAACAATCTAATGTTCTCCGCTTTTTTTCATCATGCGAACACCATTTGTACCCAATAGAATAACAGGAATAGAGAAACGACCGTTGCAGCAGGGATGACAATCAAGGATACACTCAAGTAATCCTTCCAGCTGACTTTAATATGGTTTTGTCTGAGGATATGCATCCAAATAAGTGATGCCAGGGTGCCGATCGGTAATAGCAGGGAACCGATATCACTGCCGATGACATTAGCAAGATAAATCGTCTTGAGCGTAATGGGATCCAGACCCATTTCCGTCAAGGTAATCGTCCCGACCATAAGTGCAGGGTGGTTATTAAAGATATTCGAAAGAATCGAAACCAATCCCCCCATAGTGAAGCTCGCCTGCATAAGTCCCTGGTTGACGATCGGTTCGCAAAGCGTAACCAGCAAATCCGTCAGCCCCGCATTATGCAATCCATAAATGATGACGTACATGGAAAACGCAAAGATCAGAATATGCCAAGGTGTTTTTTTCAATATATCCAACGGGTTCGTCCCTAAATGGTACCATCTCCATATCAGGAGTACGATTGATCCAAGTACCGCTACCAATTCAATCGGGATCGCAAAGAAGGAAGCGACGAAAAGGAGACAGCGCATGATGAAGACAAACAGTAACACTTTCAGCATGAAGGCTGTCCGCTTTTTCTTCGTTTCGACAGAAATCGTTCCTTTCAACGGATGGAAATTCTTCGTAAAAAAGTGCTCTTCCACATCATAAGTGGACCTTGGTAATGTCTTCGGTAACTTATTCTTTAATACGATGAACATTAGCAATGACATGAATACCAATCCCAAGGTTGCAGGTACAAACATCATGGCAGTATGCATGTAGAGACTCATATGAACAATCTCCAATGCAATCAAGTTCACAATATTACTTACTCCGATCGGAGCACTCGAAGCGGTGGCAATCAGTGCGCCACTCAATAGATACGGAATCATTTCATGGGGTTTTAATCGAAGATTTTTAAGAAGTAAAATCAAGATAGGGGTTGTAATGAGAATACTGCCATCGTTGTTGAATAACAGGGTCATGGTGAAACATAGCAATTGAATGTACCAATACAAACGATATCCTGAGTATTTAGACAACTTCACCATCCTGGCAGCCACCCAATGAAAAAAACCGAAGCTTTCTAAAATGACTGCCATGACAATGGTGGCTATGATGGTAATGGACGCGCCCCCTATTTTATCAATGATATCTGCAACATCAGATAGGGATACAGTCCCCATAAATAAGATGATCAAAGCCCCTATGGATGCCGGCCAGGCTTCATTCATCCCACCGGGTCTCAGAAAAATCACTACCATCGTCATCACGAATACAAAAATCGTCATTCCTATCGTGAAAGACATATATTTTCTCCTTTCTAAGTAATTACACAGTTTAATCTGCATGTCCCATTCCTTATATGTATATTCACCCCTATAAAAGTGGACTGGTTTTTCACCTAAATCTAGCAAAATGTATGTTTGTCACTCTAGTATATTTGCCGGTCCGTGACAGGTGCGGAAGAAGCAGATCTCTTCAATCTATTAATGAAACGTTCAGGGGCGGTAAGGATCCACACCTGTCAAAGAAGTTTTTTAAACTAAACAACGAATATTTCAAAAAAAGGATTGACGGATGGCATGAACATTTCATATAATAAATCTTGACCGATTCACGGGGCATTAGCTCAGCTGGGAGAGCGTTTGGCTGGCAGCCAAAAGGTCAGCGGTTCGATCCCGCTATGCTCCATACACCTGAAACCCTTGATATTCAAGGGTTTTTTTATATTCCCTCAATTTTCTCTTTTTCCCTTGTATATCCCTTCACCTTCACAAGTCCACATTTGTTTTCAGACATTCCTTTGATTTTTATGTTTCTCCATTTCTTTCTCCAAGCCCCGAACAGCCTCATGGTCCGCATTCGGCCAAAGATGGCCATAATATCGGAATGTGGTTTCTATATCTTCATGACCTAATCTTTCCTGCACCAACTTGGGTTGTGCTCCGCTTCGAATGAGCAAGCTAGAGTGCGTGTGTCTTAGTTCGTGAAACGTAATCCTCCTCACGTTCGCCTTTTTCATCAGATTATATAGTTGCCTGCGCACATTAGATGGATTTTGGAATCCGCCATCCATTTTTGGAAATACCAGGGCAAGTTCATGGTGATAATCTTTACCGATTCGCTGTTTCATCATATCTTGCTTTTCTTTGTGCACCTTCAGTTTTTCTACCAGGTACGTGGGTAAGGACAACGTTCGGTAACTCTTTGGAGCTTTCGGTAGAAGCTCCGGCTCTCCATTTTCATCATAGGAAACACTTCTTGTTACAGTGACTCTTTTCCCATCCAAATCTACATTGAACCAAGGAAGGGCAAAGACCTCCCCCTGCCTTAACCCAGTCGCAAGGGTAAAGTCATACATTACATCTTTCCCCTCTTTTTCAGCTACTGCTAAGAATTGATCGACCTCTGCATAACTCCAAGGGTGGGCTATGCGGATGGGATCTTTTGGCTTATTCTTAATGGCTTTGATCGGGTGTTCCGTTAAGACCCCATTTTCGATTGTAGCTTGAAAGAAACTCGATAGGAATTTGTGAATGCTGCTGATCGTTTTTTGAGCATATCCATCTCGTTTCAGTTTGGCATAAAACTCCTTGATGTCTTGAGTTGTAACGTCTGAAAGGTATTTACCCCCGAAGAATGGACAGATGTGCTTCTCCATAAAGTAACGGCCTGCTTTGAATGTTGTGGGTCTGACTTTTTGGAAGTACTCGACTTCTAACCATTTAGTCGCATATTCGAAGAATAAGATTTCCTCCACCTCTACATCATTTTTGCTGGAAGTCCCGTTTTGATTCATTTCACCTTGATAACTTCTATTTAACGTTACTTGTGATCTAAACTCTTCTGCTTCTTTACTTGACTTGAAAGTCTTTTGAAGTTGTTTCCTATTTCCTGTCACAGGATCAGGCGCACCGTCATACCTTACCACCCAACGTTTTTTATTTCCTTTTCCTTTCGTCTTTACACTAGCCATAAGCTTAACTTACCTCCTATTTTAGGTAAGCACGTGGTCATCAACAGTATGAACACATGCCACCAAATATATAATGCAATGCCCTTTATCAAACCAGAGGTGAAAATTCTAATTACCTGCAATATTTAAAAATAAAAAAGGCAAATAGATTGATAAAACAATCCATTTGCCAGTTCTTCTGTGCAAATTATTCCTATTAATATTTACAGTAGTCACTTACCCGACCTAGAATGGTTATTTCATTTATTGATGATATTCATTCTTCTGAACCTGCGATTTACCTATACGTCTCAATAGCTTGTTTGAATTATGACATACAGCTGGAATTACTCTTTTACTCAAAACTCTATCTTTAGCTATATACAATATCACTGCCTAGGTTATGTATAGAGTAAGAAGTGTTTCAAAGTTTTTAACGCCCTAATCTTTCTTGTATGAACTGAGGATGTGCTCCACTTTGAACCAGCCTGCTCTCGTGTATATTACGCAATTCATGGAAATTGATTTGCCATAAGTTTGCCTTCTCTATCAGCCTATATAATTGAAATCGAATACTTGAAGGGTTACGTAATCCCCCATCCATTCTGGGAAATACAAGGTCAAGCCCATGTCGATAATCTTCCCTCAGTCGTTGCTTAATTTCATTTTGTTCCTCTTTATGCTTCTTCATTTTCTCGACCAGGGATGGAGGTAGGGATATCGTACGATGGTGACTCCTGGATGTACTAAGATCAGCCCCTCCATTTAAAAAGAAGGAAACGCTTCTTGATACTGTAACGGTCCCCTGTTTTAAATCCACATTGAACCAAGGTAGGGCTAAAACCTCCTCCAGTCTTAATCCTGTGGAAAGCGTAAAGTCATATAATAGACCTTTTCCTTCTTTATCAGCTACTGCTAGGAATTGACTTACTTCTTTTAAACTCCAAGGTCGTTTATTACTTAACTGTTGGTTTTGCATCCGCTGCTTGGGTTTACTTTGAATAATTAAGTATTCTCTTTTACCTTCCTTTCCCCTCTTATCCGATACTGGAGTATGTTTTCTGACATACCTAGCTTTCAAACATTTCTTGTTTATATTTCCTTCATGATTATTATTTTTCATAGCTCAACTTCCCCCCTGTTTTAAATAAAATTCAAACGCACAATTGTTGGTTAAGAATTGTTTGATTTTTCTTCTAACCAATTGAAAAATTCATTGCGAAGAGCTCTCATATTTCGTCCTAAGATGTTAATCAAAGGAAAATCTTTCTCTCGCATTAGTTTATACGCAGTAGGTTCTGAAACACCAAGTATTTCAGCAATATGACTTGCTTTAAGAACAATTGGATAACTCTCAATCGACTTTCCCAATGTCTCCCCTCCTTATATTGAAATTGATTATTACTATATGTCGTGATTAAAGTAATTCTATTCCCTCATAACTATCTTTCCTCCTAACAAAAAAAGGACAAACGTATTGTGTAAAATCCACAATACATTCGTCCAGTCCTTCTGTACAAAATGCATTAATTCTTATCTCATTAATATTTATTTCTTATTTTAATTATAAGTTTTTTGATAGAGTGAAGGCAAACAGAGGGGATAATTTTTTTTCAGTTTGAATAGTTGTTGTTCAATATGTGTAATATGTGTGATAAGGAGTTGATTGTATGGAAATTGAATTATCACAATTATTTGAAGTTCCTGATGATGTCGTTCTCCATATTGAAGATATATCTGACCTAACTGGTATGCACCCAGAATCAGTTCGCCGCTGGTGCCGAGATGGAAAGATGGCTTCATATTGTTTTGGAAACAAGTATATTGTAACCGGGCATGACTTTAAAGTATTTATGAAAGCTGCTCGTGTAAAACCTAAGTGGGCGCGGGAGTGACTATATGGGCAAACATTATGTTGTATTATCATTCTTTAAAACACGAAAAATTGATTATGTCTTTAATGCAGACGAGATGACAATTGTTTTTCCATGTCCCCATTGCTGGGAAAACACAACCATGGATGCAGTGACGAGTGAATGGAACTGTCTTCAATGTAAAAAAGATGGAAACATCTTTGACTTAATACATATCACAAAACTTGAACCCATCTCCACAAAGGTAGATACCTTTGACCCGGTAAAAGAACGAGCTCAAATTAATAAAAAATTTGAGCTAATTTTAGGAAACCCACCTAAAGAAAAATTACATACATTGCTTATTGAGATCCAACATAAAGTAAATGCAGTTCTTGATTTTTATATAAAATAATATTAATACATTACTAGATGTTCTAATTATTGTGAAGTGCAAAATTTAAATTTTGTACAGAATGTGGTCATAAAAATAGAATCTCACCAGAATAAACGCGGTAGCCCTCCTTTTTAAAAATTTGTTGCTTAGTATATGTCTACTTCGCAATATAAATGTTACTTCGCAATTTGGCCTAATTACTGGAGATAATTTAGTACTTATAATCAATGTTATAAAACCTTTGCAATAATCTTCCCATAACGCCCCCGTTTAGCTTAATAAGGTTTTATTTATTCTCTCTTCCTTTTATCAACCTAAGAAGTTATCTACAAATAAGGGAGGAGTTTAAAATACGAGATCCGTTAATCCCGAGGCAAGTAATACCAAGGCAGTCAAGAGGTGCTTTTGTACTATAAATAAGTGGAAAAGAGCAAAGGATTTCTCCCTCGCTCAAAGCTAGGTGTAGGTGTTACTGTGTGATGATATTTTATAAATAAGTTAATAACAAAGTAAATTGTATTTTAACCAATAATTTACTAAAGAAAGTAATTTTTTATTTTGGCTTTATTTCACTTCTTATTTGATCTGATGTTTTATTACACATGTCATTAAACTTCATTATTACCTTCATAGCGATGATATCGTCTATATTAGGATTAATTGATAATAATGCGGTTGATATCTGGGCTAACGAAATACCTGTTAATTGAATCGGTAAAGCATTCCCGTAAAAAGAGCTTCCAAAAAGATAAAACGACTTCTGATCTACTTTTTCTTGCAAAGAAAGGCTCTCATACATTCCCATAGGGCTAGTGTGAACTTGAGTGTTAGCCTGACTATAGTAAATATTTAAGTTATTTAATTCTGCTTCTGTTTCCAAATCAGAGAAGAATATTTTCTTTTTTCTAGGAAATAATGGGTGAGCCCACATATTAGCCTCTTTAAAATTATCTCCGTATTTCTTTAATATTTTTTCTCTAGTGTCAGTTAAATCTTTAAAATAACCCTTTTCTACTTTTTCAGCAGAAAGTTTTCTTGCAAACTTCCATTCTTCTATTAGTGAATAATCCATAAATCTTCCTATTAACTCCAAAGTGAAAGTGGTGTCTTTAATATTTTTCTTTAAGAGTGAAAAAATCACTACATTTTCATGCAAACTTCTCCATCTTGCCAACGCACCGTCCGGATAACCATTTTCAACTAGTGAAAATATTTCTTTGCTGATTAAAACAGCTCTAGATTGCAATTTTAGCAATACCGAATATATTTCCAGTTCTTTTAGATCAAATTCATCTTCATTGAATCTATCCAGTAAATCAGTAGATATTTCAGTAGATATGACAATGATTCCATGTAAGAGAGACAGTGCTTGATACCATTTAGATTCTAAAAGCTCACAATACTCTCGCTGCTCTTTCTTATTTTCTGAATATAAATTATCTAAATTAGATATCATCGATTTAAAAATTGACCCGGATGACTTTTCTGTAGATTCTTCAATAATTGAAGGTAATTCATCCATGAGTTTATTAATCTTCTCTGTGGGATTATCCATTTCAGGAAATTCTTTTAGTTTATTTGAAATGAGTTGATTAAAGGAATCTTGAATAATTTTAATAGTTACATCCTCCTATCCAGGTAAATCCATTCTTATATCACCTGTTTATGTTTCTCTGAACAGGTTCTCCTCTTTCAACTTGTTTAAATGCTGTTCTAATTTGTGACATCAACTCAAAATAAAAACCTGTTCCCATTAACTGACTTTGTTTTTCTTCTTGTTCCCTCTCACTAAGAAAGACGTATAATCTATCTAACCTCTCTTTGTAAGATGAAGCCCCATCTAACTTGGCTATAAAATCCAATGTCCTTTGGGCTGGTTCTTTCATTCCACCTGCTCCTGAATATTTTCTTCTTGCACTCGGAGTCATCCAATGCTTAGACCATTTGAGAATTAGCTTTAAAGTAGATTTATATTCTTCCTCTTTATTTATCATGGAGATACCTCCCAACTTCAAATTGTCAAAATACAATTATATTTTACCATATTCATCCAAAAAAAGAGGACATAGAGTTTACTTCTAAGTATTTCACTTCAGAGGTACACAACGTATAAATTCAATAGTCTCAAGCATACGAATTCGCACCATTATTCGTATGCTGTTTTTTATTGATATTACAGCATACCTTTTGCTTTTGAGTGCCTTTACGTATCTAACCCTTCGCGCACGTTTCCGCAACACTGAAATATATATTGTAGTTTATAAAAATGGCACAAAAAACATAACGAATTTTGTCCATTATGGTTATAATTCTTACAAAAGGGTTTCAAATTTGTAGCAAATTTACTGATTGAAAAACGGATTTTCTTCAATTAACGCCCCCTTTTGTTTAAGAATGATTTATTCTTCATCTTTTAATAATTTTAAAAGATCCTCACTTATTTCTATACTTTCTATTTCATAATCATCAAATTCTTGTTCATAAACCTCTTCATTTATTAGCCCTTTAATAAAACTTTCAAAATTGTTCGCTAGGAAAGTAATCTTATAATCGTTTTCCTGATCTATAAAAACAACCGATGGCTCTCCATTAGGACCACACTCTCTATAATCAAGAAAAACCATATGATGACCAGCAGATGGACAGTCACAAATTGCAACTCCTATATCTGGATACTCCCACTCTTCAATCCAAAATCTACTACCGAAATTGCCTCCAAGTGAAGAACTTTTTTCGTATCCAACCCCATAAATCCCTGTTATAGCAATATGATCATTTGCCCAACTTGTAGGAGTATTTGTAGGAAAGCAATTATTTATTGGGGTTCCTCCATTGTGCTTTTTCATTAGCCAAATATAAGATTCAGGGAGTTTATACCCTAGATCATTTTCTATTTTATTAATGACTTCATTTGTAGGCGGTTTTGAAATATACTCTTTCTTTGCATATTCACTATCATCCCAGAATATATCAACATTAAAATTTTCAAAATAACTCACTTTTAAATCCCCCTATTCTATAAAACGCTTATTAAAAATTATTGCTCATATTTTTCAAAGAATTCAGCACTTGCTGCCTGTAATTCCTTGCTCAACTTTCGCACCCGTTAGCGAAACAAGAATTCCCTTTTCTCGTCAGTATATTCTCCATTAAAATCAGTAAGACATTCTAATAAAGCATTGGCATCAGAAGGTAATTTTTCTTCTAGATTAGACCAGCCAATAAATTGTATTCTCATTGGTAGCTCAATAAGACCTGTTATTGCATCCCAAAAAGCATTCCAGTTCTCACCATAGAAATCAGGAAATTCAAGGGATTCTTTTAATAATAAATGTCATCCTTTTGATGTTTTAATACTAGATACATCAATTGTTAACATCGTTTGTTCGCCACTCAAATTAAACACCTCAATTAAAGTAATGCCCCCATTAGCGCAATAAGCAGGAACTATAAAACGTGTAGATTTTCGATTTTAAAAGACAATACATTATTATATGAGTCTATAACGGCTTCACAAGATAGTGTTAAATCGCTTTGTTGATTATCAACCCAGAGGTCAAATTCGATAGCATATCCTGAACCCTCATCGTACTTATAATAATATACGGTCTCATAAGCAAATTCAGGTGGAACCGTTAATGAACCCCAGTAATTCAACTCTTCTTTAATGTCCTCGATTGTAAGTTCATCTATTAATTTTGGGTGAATTTTCTTGAAATCACCATTTACAAAATCTAAAACAGTCTCCCTTAGCAATAACTTTAATTTGTCTTTTATGTCCATAGTTTCACCACATTCTTACAGGCTTTCAATTAAAGTTCTTTGTTTCTGCATTAACTTTCTTCTTCAAGTATTCTGCTCAGTTAATCCAATAATTGAAAAAGATCAATAGCCAGATCAATTAGTTATTCTTCGGTTCTTGCCCTCTTTAACAGGAGATTGATTTTCCCAAAATATATTCCTAGAAAAAACAAATCCGTTGGAACATTGTATTTAATTGTAAGTTTCTGTATTAGTCGCGGGCTGAGAACAACTTTAACTAAGTCTGAAAAACAATTCGTAACTGTTTTCAAAGATCAAATGACATTTGTTCCTCTGGATTTTTATTTAGTCTTCCTCTTTTCAATAAATCGTCCCCTCTAATACCCTTTTCATATCTTCTTTTAATTGTTGAGTAAGGTAATTCTGCTTCTTTTGCCCAAACACTCAATGGCTTTTTTTCACCATTAATTTCAATATGTTTGTACTGTGATCCTATTGGAGACAACAAGTGTTCTTCCTTGCAGCCGGTATAAATTCTTCTTTGCAGAGTTTTATATGGGAGTCCACTTATCTCAGCCCATTCTGCGATAGTCTTCGTTTCGCCTTTAATAGTTATAAAATGATTATTTCTTTTGTTTCTTTGTTGCTGCACGTCTGTACTCCATTTGCAGTTTTTAGGTTCATAGTTTCCATCTACATTTATACGATCAATAGACAAATCATCTTTATAACCGTTTTCCATCGCCCACATTGCAAAAGCCTCAAATTCCATCCATTCGTCACATACCGAAACTCCTCTCCCACCATATCTATCATAATAATTTAAATCCTGATTTACACACCTTTGCTTCATTAGCGTCCAAATCCTATATAATCTCGACCATCTCATGCCATGAGTTTTACTTGTTTCTTTCTTTTCAAGAAATACACAGTTTTCTGGGTAAAAACCGTCATCCTTGTCTTTCCTAACTAATTCCAAACCTTCTTTATAACCATTTTGTTTAGCCCATTTCACAAAGGTTACAGGATCTTCTTTCCATTCACTGCATATCCATAAATCCTTCCCTTTATATCGGGTATCTACATTACTCCCATAGCACTTTAACCTCATTGTTTTCCAAAGTTTATATATTTTCGTTCTACTTAATCCATGTTTTTTTAAAAATAACATTTTACCCCTCATTTATGTCTTAAATTTAAAAATGAGTCAAAAATAAACTTGATGACTTCTACAAGTCGTTGGGTTACTTTTAACCTTGTTTTATTTGGTTTAAGTCCCATGCATTTTTACTAATACTAGATTGTTACAATTTGATCTTTTGAATAGTTATTCCCTTGCTTATCGGTCCAAATTGTAGTTACTTTAAATTTTCTGAAAGTCCCGCTATGAACAATAACGTGTTCTTCAAAGCTTTTTCCAGGTTCTAGAAACTCATAAGGTACCTTTTCTTTTAATACTATAGCTTTCGAGTCTTCCTGAGTTT
The DNA here is from genome assembly GCF_019334305.1 of Rossellomorea orangium. Lineage (GTDB taxonomy): Bacteria > Bacillota > Bacilli > Bacillales > Bacillaceae_B > Rossellomorea. Next base: position 324,335 of record NZ_JAHWGH010000008.1, on the reverse strand, counting down.
CAAAGTCAACATTGTAGGCGGTAACTTTGCCAGAATTCCACAACTTCATTCTGTACTTACCTCTAGAGATGTTCATAATCCTTGCTTCAATCATTGCTTTTGTTGACTCTTCACGCTCTTTTTCTTTGTCTTCCAATTCAAATCTCTTAAGCTTTTCCTCTAACTCGTTTAGCCTAACTTGAACCTTTTTTGTTTTTCTTGAATCCCAGTAAGAGAGTAAAGATAAAAAGAGTGCAATTGTTGGGAATCCATATTTAACTAGATCAATGAACACCTCTTTAAATTCCAACCATAATTTTACGTAATCCATAATTTCCTCCTATTTAAACACCTTCTTAAAATCTTTCATAAGTTGCTTAATAACGTCGTCTTGTAAGTCCATTAAGTTTGCATCAATTATGTAATTATTTTCTTCAATAATTTGCATTTTAGATTTAACAACCTCACAGTCAGTACATTTAAAGAAAATGTTATCAGTATCCTCCTTTTTATCATCACTGTTATTGTCAATTAAGGAGAATTGATCATTTCCACAAACACTACATTTCAAACTTATATTCATTTCTATATCCTTCACAATTTTAGCCCCTTAAAAATTAGTTTACTTCTACCAATTATTTCAAATTACTCCACTTTAGGCAATGTCGATGTTCAATTAAATGGCCCTTTAACGGAAGAATAAGAATCTTAGCTTACTGACCTTTAGAATATCTTCTGTTTTGTCGTTAATGGGGATTTTATGAGTAACTTATAACATAATGAAAAATGCCAAGATCCCTTTTATAACAAGGATCCTTGTCATTTTTCAGACGGAATAACATATATGACATTATATTTGTATTACATAGCAACTGTTTACTCACCTACTAGTCCATCACCATCTCGATCATCCATATACTTATAAAGCCAATGTTATATTTAGGTTATAGGACTTTAACGCTTGTTATTAAAAGAACTACACATATTAGACATATCTAAAATGTCAGGTCTTATTTTGATCTCATCTTCCACTAACGCCCTTTAACGGAAGAACATTTTATTTTCCCTCGATGTAATTGCACTTAAAGCTATTTTTTGTAGATTATCATATATGGGGTACCGCCAACATTTCGGAAATTTCGTACGCTAAGCGAATCTCAATCTAAAATAGTCAATTTCCTGTACGCTAAGGAACCGACTTTATTAGGTTGACTCTTCAAATAAAGCGCCACTTGAAGAAGTTTTTTTATTGACGTGGTGCAAACAACATTACTGATACCCCAGCCAAGCAAATACCAGCACCAACCCTACCATATAAATCAGGTGTTTTTTATCAATGCCCCATCTCCACAGTACAGAAAGAACAATAAATACTCCTCCATAGGCAGCATAAACTCTACCGAACGATGGGAATGATTGAAAAGTAGCAATGACTCCGTATAAAACTAAGGCTACTCCCCCAAAGATCCACAAATAAAGTGGCTTACCTTCTCTGAGACATAACCAAATTAGATAACCACCACCAATTTCAGCTAATCCTGCAACAATGAATAATACAATTGTATAAATCATAAAGCACTCCTTGAACAATCTAATCAATATAGCAATTATTAACGTATCCTTTTTGAACTATGATAATTATTTCAAGCATAGAGTGGTTAACAACAGTTTGGAGGGATAGTATTGAGCGAGGATTTTATATATACAAATCAAATACTTGAAAGTCGAGGTACCGTCGGGTAAATACAGACGTTAAGGATTTTGAAAGATAAAAAAGCTTAATTCCTCATTATTTTTAGTGAGAAATTAAGCTTTTGATTTTCACCAATCGCGCCCTTTTCTGAATAAGCGTGTGCAAGAGATAATGGAAAAATCGTGCTGAAAAAACATCTAATAAAAGTTACAACATATGTGCGATGTCCGAAGCTACTGTTGGATAGGCAAATATCATTTGTTTCATTTCTTTGGTTGAAATTCCAAAACGAATGGCTGTTGCAAAATGATTAATAAGTTCATCGGCTTCATTACTAATCAAATGAGCACCGACAATTTGATCATGATCTTCGTCAATCAGCACTTTAAACGCAGCAAAGTCCTCATTTGTCCGTTTATATGTAAACCAGTCGGAGATGTTTTTCTGCTTTACTTTAATATTCCGACCAGAGTTTTGGGCTTCCTCCTCGCTCATACCTACCGATGCTATTTTAGGTACGGTGAATACAGCAGATGGAATCACGGGATATTCAATTTTTTTGCTGTTCCCTTTCAATAAATTAGATGCTACGACATGAGAATCTGCACTGGCTACAGGTGTGAGGGGCAAGCCATCCGTTGCTGCAGCATCCCCGGCTGCATAGACTTTCGGGTTACTTACACTTTGCAAATACTCATTAACATGGACACCATGTTTTTTCCTTTTTATATTCCCTTTTTCAAGATCCATATCTAAGGCAGGGACCCTTCCTGCACCATGAATAACAATGTCTGCTTCAAACCGAGTTATATCCTCTTTTTTTCGAGCGTACACATGAAACTTTCCTTGTTCTTTTTCAATGGATTCAACGGAATGTTGAAGATGTACCTGTATGCCAATCTCTTTCGACTTTTCTAAAAGGATATCTACAAGATCTATATCAAAATTCTCCAAAGGTCTTTGACCTCTATGGATAATATGAACTTCTGATCCAGCACGTGCCGCGATATGAGCAAATTCAAACGAAATATACCCCCCACCAACAAAGACGATTCTTTGTGGTAATTCATCCAACTCTAAAAATTCATCACTATAAGTAAGATGTTCTTCTCCTTCTATAGGCAAAGGAGTAGGTTTCGCACCACTTGCGATTAAGAAATAACTCCCCTCGAGCACTTCTTTATTCACTTCAAGTTTGTCCTCACTCACGAAAGATGCATTGCCATGATACGTATCGATTCCCTGTTTATTCAATGCTTGCTCTTTTTTTTCCGGGATATGATCTGTAAAGGTTCTTTTAAAGCTCATAAGATCTTTCCAGTTTATGGAGAATCCAGACGGTACCCCATTATTAACCATCCGTTTGTTCCAATCAATTAGTTCGGCAGCACCGTGCAAAACTTTCTTTGGGTCACATCCACGTAGTGCACACGTGCCCCCAAACGGCCTGTCATCGACCATAGCTACGCTCCAACCGGCTTTATTACATTTTGCTGCTGCAATTGAACCCGCAGAACCTGTACCAATAACAATAAGATCGTATTTCTTAATCATTATTATCCTCCTCACAGAATATTGATTCTATAATACGTTTGCCTTATTTCTATCAAATGAAACCCCGTACCTTATCCAGGGTTAGAAAAATCCACCGTCTTGCCTAAACGGTGGATTAATTGTGTTGTTATCCCGCACAACAAGATAATTTTGAAACATCTTTATCAAACGTCAGGGAAGCTAATTTCAATCCCTCTGCCATGGTTAAATATGGAGCTAGGGTTTCACGGAGATCTTCCACAGTTAACCCAAATTTAACAGCCAATGTTGCCCCATAAATCACATCTCCTGCATTTTCTGCCACCACATGAGCTCCTAGTATTTTCAACGTTTTTGAATCTGCAACCAATTTAAACACACCAGTCGTCTCTCTATTTACGAGTGCACGGGGCACTGCATCTAACGGCAATACGGAGGTTTTCACTTCATACCCTTTTTCTTTTGCCTGCTTTTCAGTCAAACCAACCGTCGCAATTGATGGAGTCGTAAACGTAACCCCTGGAACCAATTCTAAATTAAGCCTTTTGTTCAGTCCACCAATCGCATTTCCAGCTGCAACTCCGCCTTGATAGGCTGCCACATATACAAATTGAGGTCCAAGCGTGACATCTCCTGCAGCATAGATGCAAGCATTTGTAGTTTTCGAATAGTCATCAATTATGATTTCACCACGCGAACCTGTTTCAACGCCTGCAGCAGGTAAATTTAAACTTACCGTATTAGGTGTTCTTCCTGTGGCAATCAGCAATTGTTCTGATTCAATGATTCTCTTCTTGCCATTGACTTCAATATGAACTTTTTTTATGTCTCCATCTTGTTCGATTCGTTTATAGGTTGCTCCTTTCACAAGATTTATTCCTTGTTCAACTAGAGCTTTTTCCACTACTTCTGAAATCTCCGAATCATAATCTTTTAAAAGACGTTCACTTCTTTGCATTAACGTAACTTCTGAACCTAAATTATGAAAAAGTTGCCCTAGTTCCATACCGACATAACCAGAGCCAATGACTGTAAGACGTTTTGGCACTTTCTTTAATTCAAGTAATGTGGTGCTTGTTAAATAATCTACTGTATCTATTCCAGGAATGGCAGGTAAAGACGGTGAAGCACCTGTTGCTATTAAAAATCGTTTCGCTGATAGCTCCGTTCCATTCACTTCAACCGTTTTTTCATTTACAAATTTTGCTTCCCCTTTGATTAATTCAAAACCGTAGTCATCAATTAAATCTACATATTTCCTGTTTCTAAGATCCGTTACCAATTCATTTTTTTGCTTGATCAATGGTGCCAAATCCACCTCACCAGCTGACGTATGCAATCCTACAAACGGATTGTTTTTGGCTAAATGATTGATTTCACCAGCTCTCAACAAGGTTTTTGAGGGAACGCAACCAATGTTCACGCAGGTCCCACCAACTGTTTCACGTTCAATAATAGCCACCTTTGCCCCATATTTTACAGCTTCAATGGCTGATGAAAAGGCAGCCCCACCGGAACCGATGATAATGTAGTCATAATCGCCTTCTTCGCCTAGCTTTACAGGCTCATGCAGTTGTACTTCTTTTGCTTCACCTGGCTCGTATTTGGCTTCGGCAATCGCATTTTTCGCTGTTTCCACCTTAACGTCACTTGGAAGTTCAAATATAGCTTCTCCGCGACGAAAATCGACCTCAATCTCTTTTGCCCCCATTTTTTGAAGGGCGACAGCTACATGTTCTTCACAACCCGTACATGTCATTCCTTGAACGTTTACTTGAAACTTTTTCATGTAAAATTCCTCCTTCTACTCGACTCCAAGGCCAAATTCCGATACAGACATCTTTATTGTCTGTAAATCCGTTTTCTTATCATCAAAGGCAACCGTTACTTCGCCTTTACTTCCACTGACTTTAATGGTTGTTTTGCCAACACCATCTACTTGTTTCAAAACATCTTTAACAACTGAAGGCGGACAACAATTCATACCCAAAACCGTGAATGTCCCTGTTTTAGTTGTTTCAATGGTAGCTTTTACATGCTCCTTAGCATCTATAGTATTTTGTGTTTCTTTTTCGTTATTACACGCACTAACCACGAACAAAAGCGATAATAGCATCATAATCTTGATTAAGTGTACTCTCATATAAGCACCTCATTTTTATAATCCACCTTCAACTAGAAATAAAAAAAGAAACATACAAAAAACGAAAAATGTCGTGAGCCATAAGCCGATGATAGAATTTTTTCTTTTTCTCTTTCCTCCATAAACCATGTAAAAGGAGTAAGCAAGAAGGATAATCGTAACGATGCTAAACAATAATCGATATTTAAATGAGTAGAAGGCTAATGCTCCGGCAAAACCGGTTAAACCCAGGGGTATAAAAATCAACGGACCCAGGCAGCATCCAGCCATAACAAAAGCAGAAAATATAGTAGTTAACTGAGACACTTTTTCCTTCATGATTTAAACCTTTCCATGCTGCAGCAATCATGAGTTGTTGTTTCTTTCTTTGTTTCTCTTTTTGTTTCTGGATCAAGTTTTCTCCAGCCCTTGAAAAGGGCGAATAAAAATAAAAGACCCATCACGATGAAAATAACATCTTTAAATTCCGTAAAGTATGAGCCTAGTGCTGTACCTGCAACCAAAGGAAGCAGTAAAAACAAATGGCACGGACATGTGATTAGTGCGAAAAGAAACCAACCTGAACTTTTTAGTGTGTTTTTCATCCTGTTGCACCTCTTATTTCCTCATCAGTGTTTCAATAATGGGGCATTCATAAATATCTTTATTTTCGGGACATCTTTCTTTTAGATCCACTAGCATTTGTTCAATTCTTTGAAGATCTTCAATTTTACGCTGGATGTCCTCTATCTTAAGAACAGTGAAATCATACATATCACGACACTTCGCTTCATCGCGATCGACAACCCCTAGCAATTTATCAATTTCATTTAAGGTAAATCCCAGTTCCTGCATCCGTTTTATAAAATTCAATCGATCAACTGTTTTCTTCGAATACATTCGGTATCCGTTTTCGGTACGATTAGGCTCTGGAATTAAGCCTAAACGCTCGTAATATCGAATGGTCTCCTTGTTAACGCCGCACTTTTCAGCCAGTTCTCCAATTCGAAATTGCATTTATCTCACCTCATACAAAGTATAAACCCTGTACTATAGTACAGGGTCAAGGGAAGTATTATATACTATATTATCGATTTACTATTTTAAACTGCCATTTTCAAAAAGCTTTATTCAACAATATGGCCCTTTAATTGAACATCCGTTTAGAATTCAACAATAATAGAACGGAAGCCATAAAAACTTCCACTAGACACTATATTTTTCCAACTACCGAATGTACCCGATTAATAATCCTGTATTATCAACTCGCTTGATATAAAAGACTTTGATAACACTATTTTTGTAATAATACGAAGAATAATCTGTATTCTGATCAAAGAGAGGTCTTATTCCATAAGTAGAATAATCGTGTATCCTAATTTATTACTATTAACTTTGCTATGAGAGCTTGCTGCTATAGTTCAACTTCACCACAAATGAGTGTTTTTGCTCCTACTTTACAGCCATAGCATAGCAATCCCAAGGAATTTAATAAAAGGTCTCGTTGGCTTTAAATTTCTTTCAAAAAGGAATTGTTTATTAATATTTAGGAAAAAATATAAAAAGCCTCTTTGAAAATCTTTTTACGTGTAAAAATACTAATCAATCATATAGGGAAGGGGGAGGGGAAATGTTAAGTTTGCATGATAAAAAGACAATAGAACCCAGAAAGTTCTTTAGTAATGAAACAAAAGATTTCACTCCGTGGCTAGTTCAATATGACAAAATAAGAGAATTAAGTGACGTGATAAAGTTAGATATAGAAGTAATAGGAAAAGAGGTGAACGCCAAAAACCGAAAAAGAGTAGATGTCCTAGGCAGAACAAAAGTTTCAAGGGAAAATGTAGTTATTGAAAATCAATTAACTGTAAGTGACAACGATCACTTCTCAAGGTTATTACAATACGGGGTAAGTTTCAATGCAAAGTATCATATATGGATAGCTCCGGAGTTCAAAGAGGAACACCAGGATACTATAAGAGACTTAAATGAAAAATGTGCAGGTAGAAGCTACTATTACTTAGTGCAATTTATACCGCAACTATTAAAAACAGGAGAATGTGTGTACGAATTTAGGTTAGTGGTTGGTCCTGAAAAAGTAGAGGTGGGTTTAAAAGAAAATAACGTTATTAGCACTGCCAGCAGTAAGCCCTCCTTAAGTGAAAGCTTTAGAAAAGAGCAAGTAGCTAAAAGTTCAAATCTTTATCTGCCAGTAAAAGATACGTTTGATAAAAACCTAATACACTTCGCAAACATAAGGCTTTCAGACATTATAGAGCTTTCGGATTCTAAATTATGGAAGGAGTGGGAGCCCAAACCAGATTTTAATTACAATGGATACATGCATGATTTCATAGTGCGACATCAAATTAACCATCTAGATAATGGTAAAATCCTAACACTTAGAGAAGTTCAATATATCTTTAGATTCGATGATTTTTTTGAGTTGAGAAAACATGTGAACTACAGAGTCTTAAAGCCTCATATATTAGATGGAAAATTAAAGGCGACAAAAGGCAATGATCGTAAATGGCTAGTGAAAAGAGAAGATCTAATCGAATATATTTATGAAAATTATATAGCTTTTGTGCCAAAAACATCAAAACTTGTTGTTAAGTACACAGATACGTCTCAATGTGATATGCCGCCTTCTTAAACAGTCGGGCAAAAGTATGCTAGTTTGAACACTCAGATCACACATAAAGGAACTTAGATCGGCTTATAGATATGACAACTGCCTCAACTTTAAATGCCATTTACTTGATGCTACTAAATTAAACAGCTTCTATTAGTATCAACTTTATAGTCTGCACAGGTAAAGAGCTCCAAGTGTTTTCATTTTGTAATAGTTCTACCTAAGACATTACAGCTATCAAATTGGTTAAACCTACCCAATGTACTATAACTCCATAGTAAGCAGTGGATGTTTTTTATTTAGCATGCTCTATTTTCTTTTGATTAAGAAAGAAAACTTTGGCTAACTCATTGGTGTCAAGGTAATATTTTTTCATAATACATAATGCATTTATCTCCCCATCAACCCCTTTTCTGCTATTTTCATTTATTTCTGGTCCTCTACCACTTTTACCTATTTGGTTTCTAATTATATTTCTGTAGTTCATTTTAATGTCACCCCTATTTAAGTAATTAACAAGACTATTTATAGTTAATTGTACTTACTTTTAAAACTATTAAAGTCCTTTCTTTCTACATTATAAATTCTTATTATCGTGTTACCATCTAGCTAAAGTAAATATTTTCACAAAGTAATTTTAACGGGACTTTTGCACAATATGAGTCAAATACGAAAAAACAATCACTTTCAAAGTGATCGCGTTTAAATATAATTCATAACAAGTATATTTATACTGTTTAGCAATTCTCCTGTTGTCTTTTTCTTGTATAACCAACTTAATACCCAATTGAAAGCGAGATAACCATTGTACCAATTTCACTTTAGCAACGATCTCAACAACCTCAGTTTCTTAACAGTTAAAGTACCAAATTTAGGTCTTTAACTCTGCTATACCTAACTTATTAAGTTGTTCATGAATGTATTTATGGCCATACTTTTTTTCCACCTCGGTTGTAAGCAACATAGTTAAGTCACGTTTAGAACGAGTAAGTGCTACATATAAATAGTTCCTCATTTTATTGTAATCATCTACTTCTTTAAATAAATAAGGAGCAAGTTGAGTGGAAATTATAAACAAACAATTATAGCCTTCTAATCCTTTAATAGCATCAATGGAACCTACTAATATACCTGGTTCACTTGATAATGCACTATGATATGCATTTACAGCAGAACCAATCTTACCTTTGTCATATTTATCTAGACTTAATGTAAGTTCTTTTTCAAGTCCAGAAAAGATTTTATAAGTAGGAATTCCTCGTTTGATAGAGTTAACAGTCTTTTTTTTAAGCACATAAACAACTTGATTTAAATTATTCTGTTTTACAGAAGATGCCTTACGAGCTATTACAGTTAATTCGTATGATAATTGCTTCTCTGTTTTTGTTACATCTTCTCTATGAGTCTTAAAGCGGGCATTCCTCTGGTAAATATATGCTAAATCGTACTTTGCACATTTAATATCTTCTTGAATTGTGGAGTTTGATTCCAATAAGTATCGTAATGTTCCCTCTTCTTTTGTTGAAGTCTGATGCTCTGCCTTTGATATGAAGCTATTTGAAAAATCTACGTGTAAACTAGGGCAGCGGTGGTTCTCTGACTTATAGTCAACCGATAAATCACCTGCAATAATATCTCGAAAAGCTCCTCTATTTCTAAGGTCTTGTTTAGGGTCACCTATCAAATTAACGTTGATATTATAATTCGCAAGCATTGTTAATACCTCTAAAAAATCTTTATCCATATCTTGTGCTTCGTCCACATATATGGAATCTAAGTATCTAGACAACATTTTCAAGGCATTATTACGCCTGTGTTTTATCTTCGCAGTATCCTTGTTTTTACCACAAAGAAGATGTTTGGCTGTCTTCGTTACATCTTCTACGTGTAATATATGTTCCCTTCTTAACTCCTTTTTCTTAATTGCTTTAAAGGCCGGTTTAGGATGAAGGGGTATCTGCGAAGCAGATTTATAAAGATCCCCATAAACTAAGTGATTAAAAGGATAAATTACTTCTTTTAACAAAAAAGAATGTATAGTTTCAATTTTTAATTGTTTAGGAATGCGTCCTTCGTTTTCTATAACTTTTTCTTTTATTCTATCTCTTGCAGCGTTTGTATAAGTGATAACGTATATTATTTTATTATCAGTAATCTCTTTAAGTCTTGATATTACGAGTTCAGCCATTGAGGTTGTTTTACCGGCTCCAGCTCCAGCCACTACAATATACATGTTTTTTCTCCCGTAATTAAAAAGTGAATGACCTCTCTAATGTGGTTGGGCATTACCACATCTTTTAATTCTTCAGTTCCTATGTCTCGACAAAAGTGTAACATTGTATCCGTCTTAGCTCCCCTCCACTTATCTGAAAGGTTTTCTTTAGTATCAATACCTTCCCAGCCATGCTTGGTAGAAAAGTATGTTTTCAGCTTTTCAAAATTAGTACTAGTGTTAACAAATTCAGGTTCCAGGGTATACTCTTGTGTAGTTGTTACATAAATATTCGGATAATGATTATAAGCCTCATGATCTTCTTGAGCCTTCCTTTGATTGTCAAAATCTCTAATTATGCCTATTTTATGGCTTGTATTTTGATTCACTTTAAGCCATATATCAAGCATATCTCTAAAGCCCTTATGTAAAGAGATTACTTCAATATCATTCAATTGTTCATTTTGTGTACTTAGGTAAGATTTGATAAGCATTTCCTCGGTTGGACCTTCTACTAAGATGCAATTCCTTGAGTATAGAAACTTTAGAAAGTCTAAGTTAGGTTTTTTGGCTAAGTAATCCAATTGGTCACCTTCAAGTTCTTTCTTTAGAGCATAAGTGCTTCCTTCAGCTAATATTGCTACATTCTTTAAATCGAGCTTATCAAGAAACTCCGCGCTATGTGTTGAAATAAAAAGTTGTAGTTGGTTGTTCCTATTCATCGTCGAATTTATAAAACTAGCTAAAAGGTGTTCATTGCTTACACTTAAATGAGCTTCAGGTTCTTCTATTGTTAATATGTTTAAAGCTACATCACTTTCTATGCTTAACGAATTCAACATGACGAATAAGTAGATTAGGTTTCTATATCCTAAACCTTGTGAATTTAAGGATTCATCACCATAGCCTAAACGCACATTGTTTAGTAAAGAGTTCATTGTAGGAACATTAGGTAGCAAAGTAATCTTTCCAAAAAAATCTTTAGCATTTTCTAAGTCCGATGATTCCTGCCAATTAAATACCTCTTCTAAGCTACTAATGTTTTTTAAGTCATTGAAGAATGTTTCATATGATTGTTCCACTTTCTTTTTATCATCTGTATTCATCTTATTATGCAAGAGAGATACTAGTGATTTAGAGCCTAACTGAGAAGATTTATTTGAAAAATCATCTCTTTCAGCAGCTAGTGCATTATATTTGAAGTAAGCCAGGTCTGTATAGGAAACCTTTTCATTGGTCGAGGGTATGATTGTTTGGTACTTATAAAACTCGATTGGAAGTAAATTCATCTTTAAATCATCTATCGAATCAACATCTTGTAATATGTCTGAGATGTGGCGAAGTAAATCTTGAGGGTCCTCAACCTTATATTCATACCTTATAGTGAATAAGGGTGTGTCATTATCTAAATTAGTAGTCCAATTTCTAACATAATATTCTTCTGCCACTTTTTGGGGAGTAAGTGTTACTTCAACATTTACAAAAGGTATATGGTCAATAAATTGATCTATGTCGCATGTACTATTTTTAATTTTTTCTAAGTTTCCTTCTATGAAAGAATAATATTCTTGCTTAGCGGCACTATTAATGTCTTGCCATCCGAGATTTTTATTAACCGCTCCTATTTCTTGATTCATAAAAGGAAGTGTTATTGCTCTAAGTAGATTACTCTTACCGCAATTATTATCTCCAATAAAAACTACAATTTTATTTGTATCTAGGTCAACTGCTCTTAAGTTTCGGTAATTATTGACCTTAATATTTGATATCTTCAAATTAAAGCTCCTTTACCTTGTTAATAGTTAAATGCTATCTTTAATTTCAATTAAAGAATAGCAGTCTATTGGTTGCTCCTCTCCTCTGGAACCGCAAATCATGCCACACACCTAAAATAATCAGTACTTATAATCGATGTTATAAGAACTACCTCAATTCACGAAGAAATTAACCTTGTATAATTGACGTAGGAAATCCACCAATTTCCTTTCACTCTTGTAAACTAATTGTCTTACCCTTTCAGGAGTAACCTCAATGATCTCCGCGACTTCCCTTAGTTTTAAGGGTTTTCCTTTTACACCATAAACAGAATCTAATACTATCTGTTCTCTCTCGGTTAACATACTTTTATGATTTAGATAAACACTTATAAACCTCTTATACTCTTCTGATTCTTTGTTATGTAGGATATTATAGTATCTTTTCCTTAATCCGATTTTTCTGATTTTTTCATATATATAAAATGAAGAATTTCTTCTTTGGTTACTTCTAACACAGCAATACTCCCCCAAAAAAACCTGATAATACATACTTCGACATTATGTTTAAAAATACCTACTCGACATGTAAAAAAGTGGATAATTAGTTCCCTAATCACCCACTTTTTTAGATTAGCCTATTTACTTTTTATTTCAGCACATTTGGCTCTTAGTGTAATTGTATCTACTGTTGCTATTTCCCATATTTCTGATAAATCTAGATTGTCGTATTCATTTATTAGAGTATAACGAAAGCCGATTATCTTTTCCCAAGGAATATGGGGATTATCTTCCTTCTCTTTAATAGGAATGTTTTTTGCTGTTTCTCCAATTAGTTCTAGATTCCAAATTACTGCATCAATAATTAACCTCGACTTTTTGAACTCTTCAATCGACAGTCCTTGTATATATGTCTCTATGCTGTCTGCAGCATTAATAATCTTGTCAATAAAATGAAATTGGCGCATTAGGATAAATTCACTTCCTTTAGTTTTTTTGACTAGAAATAAAACTAGATATAAAACGATTCCTCAGTCACTATCTTGGTAGATTAAAGCCTCGACATACTTATTTTGATAGGTGCTTTATTAGTTGCGATTTACTTATTATAATAAAACAAATAAGACTAGATGTAATTAGATGGATGAAGTTAGTACTGCTGTAAATGGTTCGTAGTTATTTATAAAGGGCAAGATTATGATGAATAAAACAAGCGTTATCAGAACCGAATAAGAAAAAATGCTTCTAAAATAAAGAAATACTTTCATATTGCGTTACAAAGATAAGAAACACGGAAGAGTACTTAAAAACGAATAATAAAATATTAGTGAGGAGATTTTCTAGAAGTATGTTCCCCTTTAATCTCAAAAATAATGGCTGTAGCAAGGTTATGCTATTTGTACCACAAAGCAAATTAAAATGTGCGTTCTCAGGAGCTTAGGGATTAATACTCATCCAACATTAATACTCAATTAAGTGTGCATGGAAGGGTATGAAAAAGCCTTGCTTATAGGTATTGAGAAATTTTTTGAAATGCTGTTACGAAGAAACCGGGAATGTCTGCAACGGAGAATTTCTATTTGTTTGAGGTTCATATTGAAGTGTTAAAAAAATTATTTCCAATAGCAGGAGGTGATAAAATGTGTAGCGATGAATTCAAGAAAAAAGTGGAAGAATTAGTAGTCAAATTAGAAGATGGTGTTGAAAATCCAGCCCTTTTTCAAATTGTGGAACAGATTGTGCTTAGTGATTCAGAATTAGCAAATTTCTTTAAATCAAAGGAGATTATTATGGAAAAGTTAACATTGAAATTAGAACCTCAAGCAATTACATATGATGACATGGAGTCGTATTTGCCACCAAAATGGGAAATGCCGCGAGAGGGTAAGATGCTATACACAGATGAAGAATTACAACGAGCTTTAATATTGATCATGTATAACCTGGGAATCCATAAAAGTTTAGAAGTCATCCCTGACGATTTGATAAAAGTCTATCTACGTAAAAAAACAAAATTCACCGAAAGTAAGGACTGATTTAGCTTTGACAGTTGGGGAAATTAATCAAAAGATACTGGAATAAATACTATTGATTATAAAGACACTTTAAAAATATGGAAATCATCTGGGATGGATAAAAAATAGAGTCCAATTGAAATATCTTTATAAATCTTTTACTTTGGTATCTTTGTTTATAAACTTCCAGTAGAACGTCTCAATTGAGTTTTTATGCCACTACTCAGTAAGGAGAGCATTTACATTAAGTTTCCCAAGTTGTTCTCTCTTTGATTTCATTTCAAAGTAGTCGTCTATATGACTTTTAATTTCCATTAATAATTCATCCCTATCTAAATCTAACAGACGGTCATATTCCTCTTTAAATGGATGCGATTCACTAATTGATGGCCTATTTTCCCACTTCATTACAAGCACTCCGTTCTGAATAGTATACTGGAGGAACTTTAAAATAATCCCATAAAACTCTTCCCTTCCAGGATTGGAAATATACTTAGTTTTTTAAAGCTATCTACTTTATCTTTATTAAAAAGATATTTTTATGAACGGCATATTCACACGTTCCTTAACGTAATTTAATTAACGCCCCCTTAGCTTAATAAAGAAAAAGAAAGATTTAACAACTAGTTTACATATATGTCTTGACAATAAAAAACGTACTGTTAGGTTCGTTGGGAAACCCAGTACGTTTTCCATTCTGCACCTCTATAGTAGACATCTTATTACATTATTTATAGTTTTGTATCAACTCTTTCCTTGTCCAATAATACAAGAAATTCTTTAAGTCACTTCCTACCACATGATAAGGTGCACGACCAGTTGTAGTTTTCAGTTTCCAAGAACGGCACCATCTTCGAACCGTTTCCTCTGAATATCCTGTTATATAAGATATATCAGAAGGCGTAAGCAGGTCGTTATCCCGGATTTTTTCAAAAACATGAGGGATGCTCCCTTCAAAGCCATATTCATGGATATAACCTTCAAACTCCTCCCAAGAAGAGTACTTTGAAAATATTTCTAGATTTTGATCTTTCATTAGCTTCCCCCTTATTGAGCTAATTAATGTACATTTTTTCTTTTTCCAAGCTCTCTTTCATCTCAAACCATTCTTCTATGGTTAACCCCTTGGGCCGCTTCCTTAGTTTATTTAATTGCAGATTAATTTCATCTAGACGTTTTGAATTAATCTCATTTAACTCATATTCCTTTCTTTCCTGACTGATCTTTTTACTTTCCTTCTCTTCACTTTTTATTTCAAAATCCTTTGAAGAATGCAGGTTCAATTCCTTTTCCCACATAATCAATTCTTTTCGGTTCCATGGAAAGTTAATCGTGTGATTTAAAACAGTATAAAAATCATCATCTGATATGGGTGCAGTATAATGCATTTCTCCAATATCTCCAGAAATTTTATGCCGCATTTGTATATCCGCAGCCACTTTTTGAATCCTACCGTTTAATCTTTCAATAGGTAACCTTACGCCAAAGCCCTCAATTAGATTATTCATGCTCCGCCTTGATGCTTTTAACTCAAAATCTCTTCTCTGCTCATACGATAGAAAATCCAATTGCGTTTTCAACCTCGTCATCACATCTGTCATAATTGCCGACTTGTATCCCTTTTCTGGAAATAGATCTTCAGGTCTGAATAAAAATCCCTTCCCCCTGGGCTCATTCTTTTGTTTTTTATACAATCGTTTCAAGTATTCATTTACCCGTTTTACAGTACCTGCTGGAATTACCGTACCTAGTACGGGGTGAGATGGAGAATTTTCATGTTTTGAAGCTTCACGAGGGATGTGAAGTTCTCCCCACCCCCGACTATTTAATTTTATATATCCTTCCTTGTCTAATAAGAAATATTCAATTTTGAGTTTTCTTACTTCGTACGGTCTAGTCCCTGTAACACAGCATAACTCCCAGATAGTTGCATTTCTATAAGGGTCATGAGAGCCAGGATCATTAAGTAGTTTTTCCCTCACAATAATCATCTCTTCTCTATTTAAGAAAGACTTATTAACTTTATTAATGGTCTCTCCAGACGCTAGTTCACTATAGTTTGTTGGAAACTGATTTAAGAAGGACTCTATTCTTAGCTCCAGTTGCCCATACTCAAACCATTTATCAGGAGTCAATGCATCGTTTTTTAGACGTTGTAGTATCCAAGCATAAAAAGGCTTAATAGTTTGGAATACGTGGACGGCTGATGTAGTCTTAGATTCTGTCATAAATGCAAATGCATCATCCTCACTAATTTGTGTGGGATGGAACTTATTTGAGTCGTATTTCTCCTTTTCATCTTGTGTAAGAAAGGCATACCTCATCTTAGGTTTTTGATCAATATTGCACCGAGCACAAATAATTCTAAAGAAGAATGTGGCCAAGGCACTTCTTAGTTTGGCAAGTGTTTCTTCTTTATTTGCAATGTGTTTTTTTGCCCGATAGTTGTTGTGTGATATTCTTCCCCCCTTTTTTCTAAAAGATAGATACTCTTCTATTATCTTCTGCTGTTGACTGTTGAGCACAGAAAAATTCGAGTTCTCATTTGCTGTATTTTTTGAATGCATATATTTTTCCTTCTTTTTAGCAAGAACAAGGCTTTCAACTTCATTTAAAGACATCGTATCTATCCCATATTGATTTTCTTTAACTGATAATAATCCTTCTTTTTTATAACTTAATATAGTCACATCAGAAACTACTATCCCTCTCTTTTTTAGTAATTTAGCAAGAAAACCAGTTGTTAAGTTCTCACAATGCTCTAGGAAGTCGTATTTAAAAAAATATATATAGGCACCAAAGATCGGGTCGATTTTTTTTCTGCGTAATACTTTAACAAATAGATGATCGTATTGCTTCGAATCAATCATGTTCTTTATCTCTGAGTTGGTTTGAGTCACCCCTTTAATGAGCCCACCGATGTTCAGGTAATTCGGGTCTTTGGTGTAATTATTAAATTCCTCGCAAGTTTTTTCATATAAAGCCTTAATATTTGGAATTGCTGTCTTTAGAACAAGATCCTGCCCATATTGTGTTGCATCTCCAGTAAACCATGCCTCGTGCTTGGGAAGGCTTTTTAAGACACTGAAGAATCCTTCAGAGATTCCCCATTCATTACATGCAGCATAAATAGTCATAAAATCATTGGATTTCATTTTAATCACCTCTAAGTATTAGTTTATCCAGCTTAAAAATTGACATACACACACTGCACCCATCACCTAGCTTTTAAGGCTTATTAGTCACCAACCAAAAAGAGTAATTTGTTGCCTAATGTGTGCTCTGAGTGGATGTATATTTTTTCTTCAAAAAAATAAAAGCACCTGAAAACATGCCTGTATAATAAAGTAGGCATGTTTCTGGTGCTCCCAGTGTAAATAATAATAATTTGTGGAATTAATTTAATTTAATTTAATCACATCAATGTAGAATTAACAAGGACAGGGGAAATGGATTTTTTATAACTACACCTTTTAATTCCTTAATAATTTTTAGAGAATTCAATTTTATGTATTATTCAGTTGAATATTGGAAATGCTTCACAATATGGAAAATCATTTAATTTTAGAATGCATAGAAAAATATGGAAAAACGCCAAATGAATTATCAAGATATTTACAAGAAAATAAACTTACTATTACTGAATTCGCAAGGAGATCAGGGAAAAATAACAGCACTGTCGGAAAACATTTTAAAAAGTACGGTGTTCACCCTTATAAATTACCTCTAGCAGAAAAAGCGGAGTTTATTTGTAAGAATTGTAATACTACCTTTGTTAAAGTGGTACGGAATTCACCTATTTATAATCAATTCTGTAGTCAAAGCTGTTTTGCAGATTCTCAAGTAAAAGAGTTCGATGAGTCAAATTTTAGGTTCAATACCAAAGAATATGAATTCTTTGCGCCTGATGAAACACTTGGAACATATGACATTGTAGGTAAACAAAAGTATTTTCGAAACAAAGAAATTTGCAACCACTTCTTTTTTAAATACGGGATTATTAATAAAATAATCGCTTATCCTTTTGGTGTTATGTTAGGAGACGGTAATACCTTTTCATCAAAAAAAAGTGCAACAAAGACAGTATCAATATCGCAAAAAGACCATGATATTGCAGAAAAAATTTCCGAATTATTAAACTACACAAATGAACTAAAAATAGTAAGAGATAAATATAAAGAATTAAGAATACATAGTCCATATCTATATAATGACCTAGTAGCTTTGGGATGTGTTCCAAATAAGTCATTAGTAGTGAATTATCCATTAATCCCAGATTCATTAGATAGTACTGTAATTCTCGGATTAATAGATGCTGATGGATCTTGGTTTCATAGGAATAGTCAGTTGTTTCTTGCAATTTGTGGTAACGAAAAACTTATGTATGGAGTATATTTAAAAATTAAAAAACACCTAAATATAACCCCCTCTCATGTTTGGTACCCTATTGATCATAATGACTGTAAATCTGAGTCATTTATGAAGATGTTATTTTGCAGCCGTGATTCAATAAAGATTCGTGATTGGTTGTATGATGGCGCGGAAATATATGGAGAAAGAAAGCATAGTATTGCTTATGAAGAAATTTTCAATTATAAAAAACAATTCACAACAACTCACATGGCTGCCTACTTGGGAGTATCTGTAGATTTTATAAAGAGTAATTTGAAAAAGCATCCACACCTTCCAGTACATAAAACTTCTGGTGGTTTACGTTATTTTCTAAAGGAAGAAAAAAAGCAGTGGGTAGACTTTCTGCGAATCCAACTTGAAGATCCAAAATCAAGACTACCCAATAAAAACGAATTAATTAACAAGTGGCAGGTAGTGTAATGGATCGTAAAACTTAACCTGCCCGGTCTTTATATACCTTACCCCCTAGAACATCATTTTTCTATAGCAGCTTTTGACGCTTATGGACACCTTTATCACTCTCTGAAAGGAAGAAAGAGAAGTATATGTTTAGCTTTCTAAATCAATTCATTATTATCAAATTCTACTGAATAGGCATATTGATGGTTGATATAACCCCACATTTCCCTCCCCTTTCCGAAACTGCTCATATCTTTTTGGGTAAACAAATTATCTATATTGTCTGATTGGTCAGATTCAACAAAGGATAATGAATGCTGAATTGGATCTTGGTTTTGCATATTTTGTTTCTCCTTGCTTAACGACAATTTAAAATAATAATTAATCTACTAATTTTTAAGTATAGAACGGTGATTCCACTCTAAAATCTCATTAAGAAAAATATTATTTTGACTCAATAAGTAACTTAAGTACCTATGAGTTAACCATAAATCAATATTAATATTTTTGTAAGAATAAATGATTGTTTACACTAATCCCGTTTTGCCCTTTTCTAGACTTTTTTAAAATGATCTACCTGCACTTTCAGGTAATCTCTTTCCTCTTCTATTGAGTTAAAACTTTTACATGGTCTTCCCCTTAAGAGTGGATCTTCCAAGCAACAGGTTCAGCTTTGTCGATGTAAAATTGTTTAAACCTGTATTCTCATGTATCCGGTCTTATCAAATATGTTTGAACTAACGATAAATCGGGATACGGTTTAAAGAAAACAGATAATAGCTTCAATAACAATACTTATAACAATCCTAATTACATACCCTATTACAAAATATATTAGGAGAAGGGAATTGTAGGTAATAGAAGGGGTGGATACCTTGATATATATACGATTCATGTTTTTTTGGATTTTTCAGATTACAACAACTTTTTACCGGTATCGGATTTGTGTTTTTTATAATTTGGAGAAGTATAAGAAAATCTTTTAAATACATAGGAGATTGAAAGGTGTTATAGATAATGACTTTTAATCTAACTATAAATGTTTTCATCTGATAAAATATGGAATTTATAGACACAAAAAATGCAGTTCTTCCTCAATTGGGAGGCTGAACTGCATTTTTTTGTTGTGAAAAAATTTTTTTTGGCATGACTGAGCTATGGTTCGTTCTATAGACAAACACGAATAAGCTGTTAGCTTCTTATTTAAAAAAGAAGGGCAACAGCTTTACGAATTTATCCATCTTTCAAAGTCCACAAAATAATTCTTTCGTTTTGGTTTTGCTTTCGGCTCCTCACTGCTCTCCTGTATGTGTTGACCATGAGGAGCATGTTTCTTTTTGAAGAAAAGTACCACTTGTTTAAGTTTGTTAGCTTCCTCTTCTAGATATTTGTGCTTTGAGAGTTGAGAGTTAGCTGCAAAAGATACGATAAGCTCTTTTGTGTTCACCTCTGATAACAATTCGTAAAGATGATGGATGCCGACTTTCATGGATTCGACTCTTAACATTTCGAACAATTTAGCTTCGTGAACTGCATAAGTGGCTTCGATGGATTCTGCTAAGTATGTCCATGGCTCCTCTGCAGCTAAACCTGAGAGTAAATCGTAAGCATTATCGATTTTCTCGATGTCTTGATCTATTAGAATCTTATGTTCATCAGACGAGTTGGCAATAAAGTATTTAATAAGTGTAGGGATGTGAGCGCTTTTTATTGGGATTGACAAAGAAGTGCTCACAAAGCCGCTTAACTGATTTTCAAGAGTACTCAAAATAACCTTCTTGATCTCTTCTAATAAGTAGAAGTCTGTGAAGGTGTTTGCGGCTTTGCCAACAAGGTCGTAATAAATGATACTTTCATTTTTTTCTTTGAAGTATTTTTGGAGGGCTGTACGGTATATCTCAAGTCCGGCAATGCCGAATTGTTCTATCAATGATTTCTTTCTACCTATGATGAAATTAAATGTTTCTGCTTTCATATCTTCATGGCACATATGGTAACGTTCAGCCAATAAGCGAAGTTCCGCCTTACCAGCTTTATTCTTAATAGCTTCTTCATTGAACAAAGTAGGATTAATTTTCAGGTCGAGATTGTGTTTTGGTTTGAAATATTTGCTAGTGCGTGATTTTTTATTATTTTTAAATCCGAAAGTTCTATGGAAATCGGACTTGTAGTGGGTTGCATTATTGTCGATTGGTTCTTTATGTCCTTTGAAGCGCACTGAAATATAGCCATTATCGATAAGGAAGAATAGGTCATCTGCCATATCTTTATAGCTATCGAAAATATTTAGTCCGTATTCGCGGTCATGCAGTTTATTTTTGTACAGGTTTTCAACGGCTACACGTGTAAATTGATTCCTTATATTATTTGTAGCGATGTATAGGAATAGACGAGTCTGATTTTTAGATAGGTTTTGGAAATCAGCTGAATTGTAAAAAGGGATATGCTTAAGGTAAGAGTCATCCCCATTTGTAGGCAGGTGGAAATGAGAAACATAATAACCATTTTCGTAGGTTATAAGTTTCTTACCTTGATATGTAGTTTCACGTAACTCATTTAAAGCTTTATGTAATTCGCGTCTGTCGCAATACATCTTTCTCCTTACAGCTTCTTTGTCCAGGTGAATACGTCCGTCGCGATCCACGAAAGGAGTTAGGTGAAAGATTAAATTTAAAGCGGTTTGAGAAATGTTTAACTGTTTCATTGGAAAGTCTCTAAGCAATGTTCTATCTAGCTTTGCGGTATGTATGCTAAAACTCATGATTATCACCCAAATTTTTGTATATATGATGTAAACAAATAAAAAAGGACCACAAATGAACCGATGCAGGTACGAAACCCATCGTTTAATTTGTGGTCCTTCCACTTTTTTGTATATTAAATTACTTTATTATTCGATAAAATGATTGTACTTTTATTAACTCATATTATTAAAAAAAATGCAATCCATAACCTAAAAGAGATTATGTATTTCCTCGTCTAGTAACTTCTGTATATAACGTACCATCCAACCCAATTCTTGTAAAGGATATTTTTAATTTTTTTTGATGAATGAATCAATTCTTTTATCAATGTAGTTTTTAACTCTGTTGATGCGGGAGGATTTCTAAGACTTTAGTAATCTGTATTCAAAAGAATATAGGAATTAATCATTTATTTTCTTAATAAAAGCGAACTCTTACTAGAATAAATTCTAAAAGTCATAAGAACAATTGAGCATTTTGAAATTAAAAATTGACCCCGCACGTTACCAAAAAAATTCACAAAGCACACATTTGATTTTTTAATGGGGTTTTTTCGATTTTTTTTCTTAAAACGACTTAAATTGACTTATTTTAACGTATTTAATAACTTCGCTCGCATCCAAAAGGTCAGCGGTTCGATCCTGCTATGCTCCATATACCTAAAACCCTTGATATTCAAGGGTTTTTTTATTCCCTAACGTTTCTCCTTTTTCCTTGTTTATCCCTACACTCTCATTGTGAATTTTTACAGTTGGAGAAATTCCATAGCGTCGAAACACTAAAATTCAACTCTGAGCCCAGTTCTAAATAGATATATTAGTTTGGCTGGTTATCTTTTTCACCGCCTAACTCAAACGGTGAATATACCTCTTCATAATCCACAATTGTCACCATCCCCATATCAGCATGGTTGTTATCGTGGCAGTGGAACAGCCATTCTCCTGCGTTATCCGCCTTGAAGTAGATAACATATTCTTCCCCGGGTTTCACGTGAATTAAGTCTTTCACAATTGGATTTTCAAATTCTTCCCCGTTTTTAGAATTCACCTGGAACCGGTGACCATGCAGGTGCATAGGATGATTCATTCTTCCTGTATTTCTCAGTGTCACCTTTACAATGTCGCCTTCCTTTACCTGAATAGGCGGAGTCTCGGGGAATGTTTTATCATTTATTTGGAAAGACATCCCTTCCCCCATGTTCATTCCCATGCTTAAATCCATGTCGTAATTGACATCTGGATCAGGGGTATCTTCGAATAGGAGTTTTTCACTTCCATATGAAATACCTTTTGCTGTATCCTTTCCGGATGCAAGCACAACTTCTTGATCCGTCGCTTGGTTATTATTCTCTGAAACCACCGGGATCACCATGTCTTCCGCATTTTCTATGTTCTGTTCCTGACCGATGAAAGCAGTCTCCTGGGTTTGTTTCGTAAACTCCACATCGATTCGTTCGCCAGGTGCAATTTCAAGTACATTGGAGGTGTTTGTTTCTGAAACAACCTTTTCTGCATCATTGGCAATCACACGCATAGAACCTTCCGGGAAGACTAACTTATGAACCTGATAACCCGCATTAACGAACCTCAACCTTGCTTTTTCACCTGATTCCATCTTAAGGGGCTCGATGGCGTCCCCTGATTTACCGTTCACGGTAAACGTGTCGTACATTTGTTTCGTATCTGCCTCACCGTCACCGGACATTGCTCCCTGCATCATGCCCCCCATATTGGACATATCTCTTTTATCCTGATCTACCGCCCACTCATCAAGAATGAAAAACTCATCCTTTTCATATTCTTTTTCCTTTTCTTCAATAACAAGTGAGCCATAGAGGCCTTTATCCACCTGTTCTGAGCTTTGTTGATGAGAGTGATACCAATAGGTGCCTGCGTCGTTTGCTACAAATTCATATGTAAAGCTTTCCCCAGGCTGCACCGCATCCTGAGTAAGTCCAGGAATTCCGTCCATTTTATTCGGTAATAGGACCCCATGCCAATGAATCGTGACCGGAACGTTGAGTTCGTTCTTTAGATTTACTTTTACAAAGTCCCCTTCTTTAACCCGAATCGGTTCTCCTGGAACTGTACCGTTATAGGTCCACGCGTTTACAATCTTTCCTTCACTGATTTCCCACTCTTTTTCCTGAGCGGTTAAATTGAATGACACTACATTTCGTTCACCCTGTTCTTGTGCCCCTACCTCTAAAATACTCTTTTCTCCGTTTTTCACTCCTTCTGGTAAAGTCATGTCTCTACTTTTATTCCATGGAGAATTGAGATATAGCAGCACACCCATGACTACAAGTATTGTTATAAGTATCGATCCTATTATTTTCCTGTTCATCGTTGCGTCTCCTTAAACCATTTTTTGAATCACTACCACGGTACCCATCTCTAATCCAGAATCTTTGCAAGTAAAACCGAAACGAAGACTGCGCCATTTACGGCGCAGTTGGTGAACACGAAATAGAAACCTCTCAAATCTATTGTTCCAGTTTTCTCTTAAGCCGATCGTATTCCTCTTCAGTAATTTCACCTTTTGCCAGCCTCTCCTTTAATCGATCCAATGCTTGGTTGTTCATGTTTTGAGTTGGAGGACTGGCTTCTCCTTTTGGATTTGACCTCATCATCCAAATGAATACGCCAACAATGGCAATGATGAGAAGAATAAATAGAAGTCCGCTTCCAAAAAATCCGCCGCCCATACCTCCACCGTTCATCATAAAATCATCTCCTTATTACTTTTATACCCACTACCGTATTCTGCAAACTAGAAATTATCCATGTTTAATTGAATTTCGTAATAGTTTACAAAAAAGAGCTTATTCTCAATGTACGGATAAGCTCTTTTCTTTTATCATTGTTCTTTGGATGACAGCTCACTTTCCGTAACCCATTTATGATTTTTCACTTCTTCTCCACCATCGGTTGGGGTGTAATCGACCATATAGACGGTTGATTCTTCAGCTGAATCAATCGTGGCTTTAGCTCCATCCATTCCTTCCATATGGTCGGCATTTAATACGACCTCATCTCCCTGCTTATATGGTTCTTCCCTTGGATTCTCCAGTTCTTCATGGATGACCCACTTGTGGTTATTAACTTTTTCACCGCCGTTTGCAGGCGTATAAGTAACAGTGTATACCACAGTGTCATAAGCACCTTGGATAGTCGCTTCTGCACCTTTCATCCCAGGCATATGATCCGTCTCGAGAATAGCCTTGCTTCCTACTGCATATTTAGGGTTTTCTGCTTCTTTCAAGCCTTCTGGAACTTCACCCGTACCAGAATGATTCATTTCACCATGGTCCATATCATCCATTTCTTCTTTTTCTTCCATTTTCTCTTGATCACTTTGGTTTTCGTTGTTTTCTGTATTTTCCCCGTTGTTGCTGGAACAAGCTCCCAACATAAGAATAGATAATGTTACTAGAAGTAACGCAAATCTTTTGATTTTCATGGTGACTCCTCCTTAATTACGTTTCATTAAAATTCTACCCTGGAGATATGCAAAATATATGTAGAAACAAAAACTATTTATAAAATTGAGTTACCTGTACTAACTGCACACTTTCTTCAAAATTAAAATGTAAACTTATTAATAGTTCAGAATTGAGGGTTGATAATGAAGATATCTACCAAGTTAACGGTATATTTCACGATTGCAGTATTTATTTTGGTTGTTTTCATCTTGATTTTTCTCCACGAAAGTATCGTGAACAGTAGGATAGATGAAGAAATAAATTCCATTCAATCCAGAGGTGAAAGTCATCGCGACATATTAGAGGATAACTACACTCAGCAAACCCTGCAGCATATAGCCCTGATGGAATCAAGAACAAGTGCAATCGTTGTTGTTACTGACAAACAAAAAAACATGATTATTGCTTCGGACAAGGTTTCAGCTGAAATGGAAGGGGTTATAGAGAAAGCTGTTGTAGCTTCCTATCCCAATAGCAACATGCTAAAAAAAGACTACCGTAATGACGATTACATCGTATCTGTGTCTTCTTTTCGTGCAAGTTCTCAGGAAGGCTATATCTTTATGTTCAAACCTACTGGCCCTTTAAGAAAGCTAATCAAGGAACTAAATTCTCACTTTCTAATTGCAGGCTGGCTGAGTTTAGCACTAATGATTATTATTCACTTTATTCTTTCCAAGATTTTAACCCGGCCACTAATTAAAATGAAGGCTGCAACCGAGAGTATCAATAGAGGAGATTATGATGTCATGCTTCCTCAAGCAGGAAATGATGAAATTGGCCAATTGTCACAAGCCATACAAAAGTTGTCTGATGATTTAAAGACAATAAAAGCAGAGAGAGCTGAATTTCTAGCAAGTATCTCTCATGAACTTAGAACTCCTCTAACGTACGTACAAGGCTACACTACTATTGCAAAGAGAATAGAAATCGGGGAGCAGGAGCGAAAAGAATATCTTCATATTATCGAGGAGGAGACCGGTACCATTGTCCAGCTAGTGGAAAATCTATTTGAACTTGCAAAGCTTGATGAAAATACCTTTACTATTTACAAGGAAGCATTAGAAATTGGCCCTTTTTTAAATAGATTATATACAAAGGTAAAGCCGGCCTTTATTAATCAAAGTATTCAATTACATTTTTATTGTACAGTCGATATGGTCATCCACGCAGACCCGATAAGGTTGGAACAAATTTTCTTGAATCTGCTGGATAACGCTAAGAAGTATTCAAAAAAAGGTACGACGGTTACTCTTACTGTCACCTCTGACTCGACGAATGCTATCTTCACGCTTGAAGATGAAGGAATCGGTATCCCTGAAGATGAAATTCCTAAAATTTTCACCCGCTTATATCGCGTTGAAAAGTCTCGTTCAAGAGAACATGGGGGATCAGGGCTTGGACTATCAATTGTAAAAGAGCTGGTCGAAGCACACAGGGGTGATATTCAACTGAAGAGTACAATCGGAAAAGGAACGATTATACAGCTGATTATTCCTATCAAGGAGGGCTCTTAATGAAAAACATTCTTATTGTAGATGATGAGGCGAGAATGCTGAATCTCATTGAACTTTTTCTCAAACCGCATGGGTACTCATGTCTTAAAACTAACAACGGTCATGAAGCCATCCAGCACTTAAAGAAGGGAGAATTTGATTTACTGCTGCTTGATATCATGATGCCCGAGATGTCCGGGTGGGAAGTATGTGAAAAGATCAGGACATTTTCGTCAATCCCCATTATCATGCTTACTGCAAGGGACACAAAAGCCGATCTTATCAGGGGCCTAGAACTCGGAGCTGACGATTATCTCACAAAACCATTTGACGAAGAAGTGCTCCTGGCCAAAATTAAAGCAGCATTGAGAAGGCACAAAAATGAATTTCCAACATCTAATTCACACCTCTTAACCAGAGGGGGATTTAGTTTAAATTATCAGTCATTCACGCTGAATTATAATGAAAAACAAATATCACTTACTTTAAAGGAATTTAAATTACTGGAAGCTTTAATGAAAAAGCCGGAACAAGTGTATACAAGGCAGCAGCTTCTATTGATGGTATGGGATAATCATGCGGCAACTGAAATCCGCACGGTAGATTCTCATATCCGGAATCTTCGTGACAAGTTAAAATCCGCTCACTTTCCAATTGAAAATCACTTGACCACCATTTGGGGATTTGGTTATCAGTGGAAAGTATAAATAAACAAGAAGGCAGGAGAAAATTATATGAAACTTAATAAAGCAATTGGTATATTAATTGGATCTGGATTACTAATAACCGGATGTTCCTCCACAGCACAAGAATATAAGTTCGTAAGTCCAGAATCAGAAAATGTCGAACACCTACATGGTGCAGGATATCCAAATAATGACGATGTTTTTTTTATAGCCACTCACAACGGACTCTATAAATATGATGAGAACAAATGGACAGAGGCTAATCGCAATAAACATGATTACATGGGATTCTCTCCATATAAAGGCGGGTTTTATTCCAGCGGGCATCCTGAGAATGGTTCTGACTTGAAGAACCCATTGGGAATCATTAAGAGTACTGATCAAGGGAAATCTATAGACAAGCTGGCATTCTATGGGGAAACTGACTTTCATTATCTTTCTGCAGGATATGAATCCGGTCAGTTGTTTGTCATAAACCAAGAACCTAATTCTACATTGGAAACAGGCCTTTATTCTTCAAGCGATGAAGGGAAAAACTGGAACAAGAGAAAAATGTCAGGAATCGATCCTGCTAAGTTAATTGGACTTGCCGCCCACCCTGATAAAAAAAATCTGTTGGCTATAAATAGTCAGGAAGGGATCTTTTTCTCTGAAGACGGGGGTGATACCTTTTCACCAATAAGGCAAGGAACACCGGTTACTAGTGTATTATTAAACGATAAAACCGGGGTATATTCGAGTTTAGGAGAAGATAGTATCAGATTGATTCAATTTAACTTGGAATCACTTGAAGAAGTAGAATTACCGTTACCTTCAATAAATAACGATAATCCTATCATGTTCATAGCACAAAATCCAAAGAATCAGTCAGAAATGACGATAGTAACATACAAAAATGATATCTACCGTACGTCTGACGACGGCAAGAACTGGACTGAAATTATGGACAGTGGAAAACCTGAGTGAAAATAATGAGTAAGGTTGTGTAAGTATGTATGAAATATTAACTAGAATCAGTAATACATTAAGTCTCCCGTTTTATAATATGGTGGACAGTTTAATGGATTTTCCTATTTTAGTTGCATTAATCTTAGGTTTAATCGGTTCACTCGCGCCCTGTCAGCTCACTACAAATATCAGCGCTATTACGATTTATGGAACCAGCAGTATCCAGTCTAAAATGAAGTGGACAGAAGTACTTTTTTTCATAGCCGGAAAAGTCATTGCATTCTCTTTGCTTGGTCTATTATTTTGGTGGATTGGAAATGATTTCAGATCTAATAGCACTATTTTTTTCTCTGCATTCCGGAAGGTTATAGGTCCCATGATTATTTTTATTGGTTTATTTTTATTAGGCTTCTTCAAGTTGCGTTTCATTAATAAACTATCAAGTTGGATTCCAATTACATTTAAAGAGGGGAAATGGGGATCGCTTTGGATGGGAATCAGTTTTTCAGTTGCTTTTTGTCCAACTATGTTTATTTTATTCTTTGTAACCCTAATGCCAGTTGCCATTTCTTCTCCTTCAGGCTTTATACTACCGTCATTGTTTGGAATCGCTACATCTATTCCACTTTTAATTATTCTATTCATGATTAGCTTTTTGGAACTTGATGGATCGTTGATTAAGAAAAGCAGAAAGGTAGGTTCCTTGGTTCAGAAGTTTTCTGGGGTAGCCTTAGTTATCCTTGGAGTTTTTGATACGCTCACGTATTGGAGTTTGTAAACCAACAATTAAAAAGAAATTCTCATGAGAAAGTATATGATATATGTAAATTTCATTTTCAAATGCATATATAGTAAAAGAGCATCGAAAGAGATGCTCTTTTACTATATTGTGATCTATGCTGTTAAATTTCTTAGAGTGTTCCTCAAGTGAGTCACCTGCGCGTTACTCAAAAAAACCTTAAACTTTCAATAAACGTGCATTAATAGCTACTATCACGGTACTGAGTGACATTAGTACCGCTCCAATTGCCGGACTCAGTACAATTCCTGCATTGTACAGTACTCCAGCTGCCAGCGGAATGGCTACAATGTTATAGCCGGCAGCCCACCATAAGTTTTGAATCATCTTCCGATACGTTGCTTTCGATAATGAAATAATGGACACAACATCATTCGGATTACTCTTTACCAAAATAACATCCGCTGTTTCCATTGCCACATCAGTACCTGCTCCCACCGCTATACCAAGGTCGGCGTTTGCAAGAGCCGGTGCATCATTTACACCGTCACCTGTCATTGCTACTCTCAGACCTTCTTTTTTCACCTCCTTGATCTTATCAGCTTTTTGGTGAGGCAACACTTCTGCATAAACCTCATCAAGATCTAAGCTATTCGCCACCCAGTTGGCCACCTGCTTGTTGTCTCCTGTCAGCATCATTGCACGGATGTTAAGTTCTTTTAACCGTTTCATGGCTTCCTTCGAGCTGTCCCTCACCTTATCCGCCAGAGCAATCATGGCAGTTAATTCTCCCTCAACAAGTACAAACACTACAGTTTTCCCTTCACCGGATAGTTTTTCATAAATATCTTTATCATAGGAAATCTTCTCTTCAGCCATATAACCAGGACTGACCACCATTACGCTCTTGCCATTAATGGTCCCTTTAAGGCCCTTACCTGTAATGGATTGGAAGTTTTCCGGTTCTGATAACTTAATTGAACGTTTTTCAGCTTCCTCGAAAATTCCTCTTGCAATTGGGTGCTCTGACTGGGCTTCCAATGAGGCAGCGAGCCTTATAACTTCTTCTTCCGAACTTTCAACCAATTGTATATCAGTGATACCAAACTTACCTTCTGTCAACGTTCCAGTTTTGTCGAATACAATTGCATCAAGGATTCTTGCCCCTTCAAAGCTAGCACGATCTCGAATTAACAGCCCCCTCTTCGCAGCAATAGCCGTCGATCTTGCGACTACGAGTGGAGCAGCCAGCCCCAATGCGTGCGGACAGGCAATAACCATGACTGTTACCATTCTTTCCAATGCGTAAACAAAACTTTCCCCTATTAACAGCCACACTGCCATTGTAATGATGCCCGCTAAAAGAGCTATATAAAACAACCATTTAGCTGCACGGTTTGATAAGTCTTGTGTTCTTGACTTTGATTCCTGTGCTTCTTTCACCATCGTCACGACCTGTGAGAGATAACTGTCTTCCCCTGTTTTCTCCACTGAAACTGTCAAAGAGCCTTCACCATTGATTGAACCGCCAATGACTTGATCTTCCTTGAATTTTTCAACAGGCACTGATTCCCCTGTTAACATTGACTCATCAAGTGTGGATTCTCCTTTAATGATCGTTCCATCGACCGGTACTTTTTCCCCTGGCTTAATCAGAACCTTGTTCCCCTGTTTCAATTCTGAAGTCGGAACATCTTTTACATTTCCTTCTTCATCGACGAGGTGAGCCTCTGACGGCATTAACTTCACTAACTCCTCCAATGCACGTGAAGCACCCATGACCGATTTCATTTCAATCCAGTGGCCAAGGAGCATGATGTCAATCAACGTTGCCAACTCCCAGAAGAAGTTTTTTCCGGAAAGACCAAATACCGTAAGCGAACTATAGACATAGGCTACGGTTATGGCCAAAGCAATCAGTGTCATCATTCCCGGTTCTTTTCGCTTTAACTCTTTCCAGGACCCTTCAAGAAATGGCCATCCACCATAAAAGAATATAAACGTAGCAAGACCGAATAAAATATACATATCGCCAGTAAATCTTAAATCTATCCCTAAGAATTCCTGAATCATAGGTGAGAAAATCAGTATAGGAATAGTGATGATGAGCGAAATATAGAACCTTCGTTTAAAGTCATCAACCATATGGGCATGATGAGAAGCATGATCTTCCTGCTCCCCGTGTACATGTTCACTTTTCATCCCTGGTTCTCCGTGAGACTCTCGGTGCTGATGATGATCATGTGAATTTTGATGATTCATCCAAATATTCCTCCTTCATAAACAATCTTTCAATTAGTAATGCCCCAAAAATATGCAGAATTCATGAAAATCCATACCTTTACTATTAACAAAAAAGCATAACAGTCAAATTGCATGACTGTTATGCTTCATAATAAGTTTAATAATTGTAATTATGCTGCCATTGGTATGCACCTGATACTGACTGCATACTTTAGCATTTTCACTTTCAGAAGCACGTGCATCACAAAATTTCAATGCTGCACATCCGTTGAACATGCAAATCATTAGTGCCTCCGGTAGTTGTGAAGATAGGATTCAAGTCTATACTTCTTTCTACGGTAATTCATCAGAAAAATAGCTATGCCAATAATGAGCAACGAAATCAATTGAGCGACTCGAATACTGTCTGTAAGCATTAGACTGTCTGTCCTCATTCCTTCAACAAAAAATCTGCCCGTGGAATACCAAATCAGGTAAGTGAGGAACACATCTCCCTGCTTTAATTTTGTGAACTTTCTTCTAATAGTGATCAATACAACAAAACCCAACAAATTCCACATTGATTCATAAAGAAATGTCGGATGATAATAATTACCCTCGATGAACATCTGATCGACTATAAAGTCAGGCAGGAACATTGATTCTAGAAACTCCCTGCTCACTTGAGTTCCATGAGCCTCCTGATTGATGAAATTACCCCACCGTCCAATAGATTGAGCCAAGATCAAACTCGGTGCAGCAATATCGGCGACTTTCCAAAAAGATATGCCTTTTTTATAACAGTAAATAATTGTGGTTAATACCGCCCCAATCAACGCACCATGAATGGCTATTCCGCCTTCCCAGACAGCAATAATATTCAATGGATTTTCTTTATAGTATTCCCATTCAAAACTAACATAATAGATTCTTGCAAAAAGAATGGAAGTAGGAATAGCCCAAATCAAAAGATCCGGAAATACGTCTTGGTCCAGACCTGTCTTTCTGGACTCTTTAGTAACCAGCAAGAACCCTATCAGTATACCTAACCCTATAATTACTCCGTACCAGTAAACAGTAAAGGGTCCAACTTCTATTGCTATACGGTCTATCGTGTTTATGTCCTCCACTGTAAAACATACCTCCTTTTAATAGGATAGTTTATCTGATAAATAAGGAGAAAATATGAAATGAGACACTTTTTTATATAATTGTGAACTTTTTTTAACATACATCTAATTTCATAAGTTTTGCATTTATTTTCATTAACCTAAAGTTATAACTTTTATGGAGGTAACGAGATGAAAAGGTTAATTTTATTTAGTTTTTTCCTATTTTTCACAATCGTGTTAGCTGCCTGCTCTTCACAAGAAAACGACTTGGGCAGTATGGACCATAGTGGTTCCAATGATAACGCCAAACAAAGTTCAACAAATTCTGACGATCAATCAGATGGAGTAAAAACAGTCGATACAGAAACATTGACAGGTAACGAATTTACAATCACTGCAAAAGAAGGAATCCATCAACTAACTCCTACAACCAGCGTTAACGCATTAACCTTTAACGGATCAGTTCCAGGTTCACAACTTCGAGTCAAACAAGGGGAAAAAGTAAAAATTAATTTAAAGAATGAATTAAATGTCCCAGTTACTATTCACTGGCATGGAATTACTGTTCCTAATGACATGGATGGTATCCCAGGGGTTACTCAGAATGCCGTTCAACCCGGAGAAACTTTCCAATATGAATTCACTCCTGAAGATGCAGGTACCTATATGTACCATACTCATCAAAATGCAGTCGAACAAATGGATAAAGGGCTATATGGATCTTTAATTGTCGAGCCAAAGGAAGTCAGCTATGACAGAGATTATACGCTCATGCTCGATGAATGGATAAGCGAAGAAAAGAACTCGGGTATGGATGAGATGGAAGGCATGGACCATGAAAAAATGAATTCAGAAGGGAGTCAGAACGAAGACTCTGAAAAAATGGAGAACGATGAGGGAAATTCTATGGGTCATGATATGAGTGAGTACGATGTATTCTCCATAAACGGTAAAAGTGGGGAAGCAATAGAACCATTCAAAGTCAAGGAAGGAGAAAAGGTTCGACTTCGCCTTGTGAACGTTGGCTTTATGTCCCACAAGATACATTTACATGGACATGATTATAAAGTAGTCGCAATTGACGGTCAGGAAATAACGAATCCACAGAAACTTAAAGACGAAGTTGTCTCCATCGCTCCAGGTGAACGCTATGATATCGAATTCACTGCAGACAATCCTGGTGAGTGGTTCCTCGAATGTCATGGTGAAATGGAAGGCACAAAAGGAATGAAGACTCTAATAAAATATGAAGGTGCAGAGACCAGCGTAGATAAGTCAAATCAAGCTCAAAAATTGCCGGAATTTAACTTTACATCGTACGGGGAACCTGAGGAGACTAAGTTCAGCCTTGATCAACAATATGATGTCGAATATACAATGGATTTGAATACCGCAATGAACCACGAAGGAATGGCCTATACAATCAATGATAAAACATTTCCTAATACAGAAAATATCAAGGTAAATGAAAACGACCTTGTAAAAGTTACATTGACGAACAATTCGAAAAGTGATGACCACCCCATGCATCTACACGGACACTTTTTTCAAGTATTGAGTAAAAACGGTAAACCAATAGAAGGTTCACCCATTTGGAAAGATACAATAAATTTAAAGCCCGGAGATGAATACGTAGTGGCATTTAAGGCAGATAACCCCGGAAACTGGCTATTCCATTGTCACGATCTTCATCATGCAAGTGCTGGAATGGTCAATATGGTGAAATACAAAGGTTTCACACCAAATTTTACTCCAGACCCTGAAGCAAATAACCAGCCGGAATGATAAGTGTGCTTACTGATAAATATATAAAGCCCTGTAGTATTCTTTAATAACCTACAGGGCTTTATATCATATTTGCCAGTACAATACTAATGAATGGATATTCCTGTTGTTTGCATTTAGAATTGTACCATTTATTCCTTCGAGTGTGGTAACCGTGGCTGCAGCTTTCAGCAACACTCACATTGTGGCGTTTTCGATAATCAGCACCATTGGGAAAATTCCAGCTCTTTTAATGGAAGCAATGATTGTTGTGAATGTAATTAAAGCATCGCAGGGAAGTTTGATTTTAATGGTGGCTACTACAGTAATGGTCCTGGGCTATTTGAATTTCAAGATGAAAAGAATAAAAAAATAAGATTCACACAGGATTGATACTACGATTCCTGTTTCCAGTCCAATCAGAGTTATATTCATTTTGGTGTTTTAAAAAAGTTGGTAAAACACCTATAATACTGATAAAAACATTGATTGCAATACTGAATACAGCAGTAAAGAGTTTATTGTCCTTAATATTTTGTCTATGATGTCATTACAAAGATACGTAAACCAATCCATCTTAACTTCATTCCTTCTTAATTTTTGGAGGTTCCTCAGTTCACATTCACTACATACGGAAACACGAATACTTCCCCGTCAAATTTAAATTCTGCCCAAACTTTATAAAGTCCTGGTTCAGCAAAACTTGTTGCAAAGATAGGATCTTCGCCTTCTAATGGATGAACATGAAGATATTCCTCGGCATGTGCATCCAAGATAACCACATGGCCAAGGGCTCCCAAGTATTGCTCGGGTACTTCCCCGTTCAAATCAAAGTGCAACTCCACTTCCTCACCGCTTTTCAGGGTACTGGGGTTTATTGTTACTTGATGAGAACCGCTTTCCACAGAAAGCTTTTCACTTTCAATCAATTTAGCGTGATGGCTATCTGCATCTTGCTCACCTATGTTAAAAGAAATGGCTTCAACATGATAACTCTTGTTGGTTGGCTTGATATCGACAAATGCTTTATAGCTTCCATCTACTAAATCGTGGTTTACCTTGAATGTTCCTTCTGAAGTTTTTTCTGGATGCAAGTGTTTGTATTTTTCCATATCAGATCCTACAATAATTAGATGAAGTAATTTTTCGTGATTGATATCTAATTCGTCTACAGGATTGCCATCTGTATCTTTCACCATGATGGAGATTGAATTATTTTCTGCAACTACATCGACATTGACTTCGCTTCCCTCCACACCTTCACCGTGTTCGTCATGGCTGTCTGATTCAGTTGATGTTTCTTCATGTTCACCGTGAGTATCGGCAGGTTCAGCGGTTTCATGGCTATTATGGCTTTCAGATTTTTCGTTTGAAGCCTTTTCATCCGACTGAAACACTTGTGAATACACAGTATAACCTCCAACTATTAGCAATAGATATACAAGTGCAGATACAGCCCACTTTTTCATCTTCTATCCCTCCTATAATTTCACTCTTTGTAAACGTAAAGCATTAAGTACAACTGAAACTGAACTGAAGGCCATCGCCGCTCCAGCAAGCCAGGGAGCGAGAAAGCCGAGGGCTGCAATAGGTATTCCCAATGTGTTATAAGCGAACGCCCAGAAAAGGTTTTGTTTAATATTTATAATTGTTTTTTGGCTCATTCTAATGGCATCTGTGATACTATTTAAATCACCACGTATTAGTGTGATATCAGCTGCTTCCATCGCTACATCTGTACCTGTTCCGATTGCCATTCCGATATCAGCTACAGCAAGGGCCGGGGCATCATTGATCCCATCTCCTACCATAGCTACCTTCTTCCCTTTCTTTTGTAGCTTTATGACCTCTTCTGCCTTCCCTTCAGGCAATACTTCCGCAATGACTTGACTGATACCCGCTTCCTTGGCAATAGCATTCGCAGTTTGCCGGTTGTCTCCAGTCATCATAATGACTTCTAACCCCATATCTTTTAATCGTTCAATAGCTTCTTTAGATGTATTCTTAATGGTATCTGCCACTGCAACTAATCCAGCATATTGACCATTGATGGCAACGAGCATAGCAGTTTTTCCTGCTTGCTCAAGCTGATTTTTGATCTGCAACACCTTTCCTCCAATTGACACTCCTTCTTTGTTCATTAATTTAATCGTGCCAATGAGAACATTGTTAGAATCAACCTTGGCTATCACACCAAACCCAGGAACCGCTTCAAACTCAACGTTTGCATCAAGATTAATCCCTTTTCCCCTTATTCCTTCGACAATGGATATAGCCAAAGGATGTTCAGATAGTTTCTCTGCCGCTCCTACTAAGGTTAGGAATTCAGTTTCGTCAATATCTTGATGAGTGATCACATCTGTCAGAACAGGGTTTCCGTTGGTAACCGTTCCCGTTTTATCTAAAACTACTGTTGAAATTCTATAAGTCGTCTCAAGATGCTCTCCGCCCTTAAATAAGATGCCGTGCTCTGCTGCACGTCCAGACCCAGCCATGATTGATGTAGGAGTAGCTAATCCCAATGCACATGGACAAGCAATAACAAGAACAGCAATCATTTTTTCTAAAGATTCAGCAAAGTTACCAGGTGTAGCCCATATATACCAGGTGAAAAACGTAATAATCGCTATCACCACTACCACAGGTACGAAAACCCCGGATATTTTATCGGCAAGACGTTGTATAGGAGCTTTAGATCCTTGTGCTTGCTCCACAACTTTAATAATTTGAGCCAGGGCAGTATCCTTTCCTACTTTTGTAGCCCTCACTTTCAAAAAACCATTCTTATTTAACGTGGAGCCAATAACCTCGTCGCCTTCTGATTTATCTATCGGAACACTTTCCCCAGTCAGCATGGACTCATCAATAGCTGATTTCCCTTCGATGACCACCCCATCGACCGGGATCTTTTCTCCTGGTTTTATGTAGACGATATCTTCTACAAGAACCTCTTCTAACGGCAACTCGAGCTCTTCTCCTTTACGAAGTACAGTGGCGGTTTTCGCTTGTAAACCCATTAGTTTTTTTATTGCTTCTGAAGATCTGCCTTTGGCCTTCACTTCAAAGAGCTTTCCGAGAATGATCAACGTAATTAATACTGCACTTGTTTCAAAGTATAAACTGACCATATGTTCAGTACTTCCTATCGATTGAATGGATAAGTATATACTATAGAAATAAGCAGCTGAAGTTCCTAGCGCTACCAATACGTCCATGTTTGCACTCTTATTTTTCAATGCTTTATAGGCACCTACATAAAACTGTTTCCCTATTATGAATTGAACAGGCGTCGCTAAAGCAAATTGAACCCAAGGATTCATAAACATTTCCGGTAAATAGATAAAAGAAGTGAACTCAAAATGACTCACCATCGCCCATAATAATGGCATAGAAAGAATGGTAGAGAAAACAAATTTTCCTTTTTGGTTCTCTATTTCTTTCAGTCGATGATCTACTGCAGCTTGTTGATTTGTATCGATGTTCTCTCTAGCTCCATATCCTAGCTTTTCTATTTTTTTCATGAGATCGTTTACTGTGAGAGTGGATGGATTATATTCAACAGTAGCCGTTTCCAAAGCCAAATTAACTGTTGCTTTAAAAACCCCGTCTAATTTATTCAATCCTTTTTCAATTCTTGTTGAACAGGCCGCACAAGTCATACCGGATATACTTATTTCAACTTTCTCTGTTACCAGATCAAACCCCAGATCCTTTATCTTTTCTTGTATTATACTTTCATTCACATTCTTAGAATCAAATGCAACTGTAGCTTTTTCCAATGCCAAATTGACCGTGGCATTCTTAACACCTTCCAGTTTGGTCAGTCCTTTTTCTATTCTTCTAGCACATGCCGCACAAGTCATTCCCGTTATTTGCATATTGAATTCTTTAGAATTATCAGTCATTAGCAGACCTCCTTATACCTATATGGGGTATATTTATTTCCAAAAGAAATCGTGCACATAATGGCACGTTTTCTTTTGTTTATTCCTGAATATCGTATCCTTGATCATCAATAGTTTCTTTGATCGTATCAATAGAAACATTAGAGAATTGATATTCAACGTCGACTGTACCTGAATCAAGATATACTTTCACATGTTGAACTCCATTTAATTTCCCTACACTTTCTTCTATGGCTTTCACACAGTGACCACATGACATACCTTCTACTTGCAGCGTTACTTTTTCCATCTCGACCCTCTCCTTATTTCTTCATTAATTTTTGAATGGTTACCAATACTTCATCAAGTACTTCGTTGTCTCCAGCTTGAATGCGTTCTAAGACACAGGATTTCATGTGACCCTCAAGTAATATTTTCGCTACACTATTTAGTGCAGATTGCGTGGCCGATATTTGTGTTATAACATCATCACAATACGTATCACGTTCTATGAGTCCTTTGATTCCTCTAATTTGACCTTCTATCCTATTCAGTCTTGTTACAAGGTTATTTTTTACTTTATCTGAATGATGGCTCTTTCGATCACCATCCGTTGCACAACAAGAATCCATCTCAATAATATTTTCTGGATTAGATGACATTTCGCAACCCCTTTCAAACGATTTGGTTAAAACAATGAAAGTGCTTTCCATCATATTCAAATTACATGATTTCAAGCTGTATGACAAATATTTAGACTATTTAATCGATTGCTTTATTTCATCAAATCCAATCCTCTTTATGAACTTTGCAACGCCTTCACGTTTTCTTCCCAATTCCTGATACTTGGCAAGAAAACGATCGATATAAAGATAGAGTGCTTCTGGTTCCAAATTCTCGAAAAGCAGAGTACCTGCCTCAGCGTCCTTACCTTTGGATTTCCCTCCTATATATAGATTATATTTATCCCTTATTTTCATAATACCGATATCATTTACTAGAGGCTCTCCACATCCTACGGGACAACCAGTATAAGCCATCTTTACAGTAAAGGGCACTTCTTTTCCCGCAGTTCGCTCATTGATTTCCTTCGCAACAGGCATTCCTTCTTCGAGTTCACCCTTACAAAAATTACAAGTGCGCAGGCTTTTAACCACATTGCCTACCGGGTAACATTTTAACCCAGCTGCTTGAAATTCCTGGATGGTTTCATCCACTTCATCTTCTGATACTTCCAAGTAAATTTGTTGGAACGTGGTTAATTCCAACTCGACATCCCCTATGCGATTCGCAATGACCATTAACTGTTTGGAAGTCAGCTTGGCACCGAATCCAATTCCTCCGTTTACTGCAATTTTAGTTTTCTTCCCTTCCAAAGCTGATTACTCCCTTCTCCACTAAGATGTTTTCTCTAATAACTCCTCATGACAATGACAAGAAACTTCATGATTCTTACCAAGGGTTTCTAGTTGAGGCTCCATATCATGACATTTAGTTTCTTGGTGAGGACATCGGTGAACAAAAGGACAACCTTTCAACTCTTGAGTAGCATCGACTTCTCCGTCCAGGATGATCTGGTCACGATGTTCAATAAAATAATTCAAATCTTTTACCACAGAAACTAATGCTTTAGTGTAGGGATGAGATGGTGATTGGATAATCTTCTTAGTTGGCCCGATTTCCACTACCTTTCCTTGGTACATCACTGCTATCCTGTCGCACATATAGCTTGCAGTCGTTAAATCATGGGTAATGAACATCATTGTCAAGCCCATTTTCTTTCTTAAGTCTAATAATAAATTTAAAATCCCTGCCCTTACAGAAACATCCAACATTGAAGTTGGTTCATCCGCCGCAATAAATAATGGTTTTAAGATCACTGCTCTTGCTATGGCAATCCGTTGTCTCTGACCACCGCTTAATTGATGAGGATACCGATACATAAAATCTTCTGCTGGCCTTAATTCTATTGATTCTATCGCTTCTTTTACTTTCTTTAATTTCTCTGGATGAGATAGGTGCTTTTCATGTGCATTTAATGGCTCCATTAAAATATCTAATATTCGCATCCCTGGGTTTAATGTATCGTAAGGATCCTGAAAAATCATTTGCATCTTTTTCCGTACTTTGTTCGTTTGAGCATCATTTAATTTACATAAGTTTTCTCCGTCGAATTCAATCTTTCCTGCACTTTCTTTCATTAATCTCATTACCATCCTTGCGGTCGTTGTTTTCCCGCATCCACTTTCACCTATGATCCCTAATATTTCCCCGCGCTTTATATCTAAATTAATGTCATTGACAGCATAGACTTCTTTCCTCACCCGCTTAAAAATCGGTCCAGTTTTTTTCACAAATGTTTTCTGTAGGTTTTTGATACTGAATAATACTGTTTTATCCAATTTTATTCTCCCCCTTTTCTTCTAGGAAGCAAGCAGTAAAATGGCCTGGTTTAACTTCTCTTAGTTCAGGAGTGTCTGTTTTACATCTTTCCATTGCAAATGGGCATCTAGTTTCAAACCTGCAGCCTCTGGGAGGGTTCACTAAGTTTGGAACGCTTCCTGGAATGGAGATTACTTCCCTTTCAGGGTTTGCCAGGTCTGGTGTAGCTTTCAAAAGAGCTGAAGAATAAGGGTGTCTTGCATCGTTAATTATATCTTCAGTAGAAGCCCATTCTACAATCTTTCCTGCGTACATGATAACGATTCTGTCACATATTGCTGTTACCATTGGAAGGTCATGGGAAATCAAAATGACAGAAAGATTTAATTTTCTTTGCAAGTCTTTTATCAGGGCAATGACTTGAGCCTGAGTCAAAACATCCAAACCTGTTGTTGATTCGTCAGAAATGACCAGCTTAGGGTTGCATGCAAGCGCCATGGCAATTGCAACACGTTGTTTCATCCCTCCGCTAAACTCATGCGGGTAGCTTTTCCAACGTTCTCCATCTATACCAACCAACTCTAACAATTTTTTGACTCTGATTTCCGCTTCTTTTTTACTTACATCTTCATGTAGGAAGATAGCTTCCATTATTTGTTCTCCCACGGTATAGACTGGATTAAGAGCATTCATCGCGCTTTGAGGAATAACAGAAAGTTCCTTCCACCTTAAATCAGTAAGTTCAGAATCAGAGAGTTTCATAATGTTTTTTCCGTTTAATTGAACTTCTCCAGAAACCACTTTCCCAGGATATTCAATCAAACGTAGAATAGACTGTGCAACTGTCGTTTTTCCGCATCCTGATTCACCGATAATCCCCAGCATTTCTCCTTCTTTTACCGAGAAAGAAACGTTTTCCACTGCTTTTGCTATTCCTTTATCTGTTTTGAAGTAAGTTGACAGATTCTCCACTGTGAGTAAGGAATTCATTTATCACCGCTCCTTTCTTAATCGAGGGTTAAGGATTTCTTCCAAGGAATACCCCGTGAATGCAAACCCTATAACCAGCGTAGTGATCAGAAGCCCAGGAGGAAGTATCCACCATACCCACGCGTCCGTTAAGAAAGCACCTCTTGCTTGTGCATAGTATAAAATGGTGCCCCAGCTCTTTGTAAATGGGTCTCCTAATCCAAGGAAACTCAATGAAGCTTCTATTAATATCGAATGACTTGCTGCCAGTACAAACTGGGACAAAGCAATGGGGATTACCCCTGGTAAGATATGTTTTGTCAGAATGACCCTAATATTGGTACCAATCGATTTGGCGGCCTCCACGTATCCTTTTGTTTTTAACGATAGCACCTGTGATCGTATTACACGGGCCGGACTCGCCCATGAGATCAAACTTATGACCAGGATGATATTCCAAAAGCTTGGCCCGATGAAAGCGGCTAATAATATCATAAGGGGCAGGAATGGAATTACAAGGATCAAATCAACGAACCTCATTAACATCGAATCTATTTTCCCTCCGTAATATCCTGCTATGACTCCTACTAGGCAGCCAATGACAATGGAAATTAAAGCCGCAACAATACCAATTAGCAAGGAGACTCTTGTACCATAAATCAATTCACTGAAGATATCCTGACCTACATCATTAGTTCCGAGAAGAAAGTCACCATTTGGTTTTATAAAGGGGCCTCCCACCCTGACACTCGGATCATAGGGTGCTATAAGAGGTGCCAGCAAGGCGATAAGCAAGAACATCAATAAGATCCCAACACCTAGCATCCCTAAGTTGTTTGATGAGAGAACGGACCAATAATTTTTTAATTTTTGTTTATCCATTATTTTTACCCACTTTCGGGTCCAAGATAGGATAAATCAAATCAGCAAATAAGTTTGCAAGGACCACACTAAAGGTGATAATTAAGAAAGTGGCTTGAATCAAAGGGTAGTCCCTGCTTAGTACAGATTCAAACATCAATCTGCCTACACCAGGATAAGCAAATACCGTTTCGATCACGGTAGCTCCGCCCAGCATAAACCCTAAACTAAGCATAAAGACTGTAGCTACAGGCAATAACGCATTTCTCATGGCATGCTTATATTTAATGACTTTCTCTTTAACCCCTTTTGCTTTTGCCATCATGATATAATCTTCACCCAATACACTTAACATTGAATAGCGCATAATCATAAATGTGCTGGTTACCGAAATCAATACTAGCGTCGTTAAGGGTAATGCTAAGTGCTTCATAATATCGATAAATCGATCAATACCAGTTAGATTTGACCAGGCACTCTCAGCTCCAAACACCGGAAATAATCCAAGCTGAGCAGAAAAAATAGAAACCAGAATCATACCTACCCAAAAGGAGGGCATGGCACTCAGGAACATAAACACCGTGAGCAGGTTAGCATCGGTCTTTGTACCGCGTTTCCAAGCCGAAATTGCCCCGAACATAACTCCGATGACCGTTGAAATTACCAGCCCTAGCCCGGTAAGCAACAATGTCCATGGCAGTCGTTCCATCAAAAGGTCTGAGATAGGTCTTTTTTGCTGATAAGAGAAGCCAAAATTTCCAGTAGCGATGTTCTTAATATACGTTCCATATTGAACAAGAATCGGATCATTCAACCCGTGTTCATCCAATATTGCCTCTTTCTCACTGCTCGACATAAACCCAACATCTTCACCTGCTAGGAAAACCAAGGGATTGCCTGGCATCAAGCGCGGAAGAAGAAAATTCAGCGTGAGCATCAAAAAAATGACGATGGCATATTGTACAAACTTTCCAGCTATGAACTTTCCCAACTGTTACACCTCCACATTAGAATGTGAATCAAGGAGGTCTGATTCAAGTAATCAATCAGACCTCCTTATCACTTAAAAATCAAAATCATCTTTCGGTTTGCTTTTACCTTTTCGTTTAATAAAGTAGAAGCCGATGACCACTATAAGAATAAGCCCTACAAGTATGAATAGGGTGTTAGTAGAACCTCCGCCAGATGTACTTTGGCTGGCTACATCCCCAGTTGCTGTTTCTTTCTGGTCAGACGTTTTGATTTCGGATTTCTCACCTGAAACAAAGGATAGCTTATTAATAATCCCCTTCCCTACTTGGAAAACATATCCGTCGTATACTGATGGGTTATATGCATTAACGATCTCCTGGTAATATAAAGTGATAAAAGGAGAATCTTCTGCAACTAGTGATTGCATTTCCTTAATGACATTCATTCTCTCCTCTTCTTCAAAAGTAGTGGATAATTGTTCAGACAATGCATCAAAGTCGGCATTCTTATAAGC
This sequence comes from Rossellomorea orangium, assembly GCF_019334305.1. Taxonomy (GTDB): domain Bacteria; phylum Bacillota; class Bacilli; order Bacillales; family Bacillaceae_B; genus Rossellomorea. The sequence goes on along the minus strand of NZ_JAHWGH010000008.1, from coordinate 280,802 downwards.
TCCAATGTTAACAGAACCTACTGCAGGGTCGGAGTGGAATAATTCAACCATACGATCAGGGAATAACTGCATCGTGTTAGACCAACCCCACAGACCCATATCATAATCACGGCCCTTTGTCACATCAAAGTCAGGCCACATTAGGGAATCAACAGTTGTTGCATCCATCGCTTTTACCGTATTTTTAATCCCAATCTCGTTTATTGCTTCTGAAACCAGTTCTGCTGTCCGGATTCTAATGGGACTGTTTGCATATACAAGAGTGGTAAGGTCAATCTTCTCTCCTTTTGGGTCTTCTCTAAAACCGTCACCATCAATATCTTTAAAACCGGCTTCTTCAAGGATCTGTTTCGCTTTTTCTTGATCATATACAGGTTTCAATTCTGAATTATGGAATGTGGAAGACGGATGGATAAATCCCGGACTACCCACTTCACCATATCCGAGCAACAATGTATCGACTAGATTCTGCTTATCCACTGCATAATTAACAGCTTGCCTAAAGGCCGATTCTGTCATCGGATACTTCTCCGCATTAATTTGGAAAAGTGTCGTACTGTAACCAGGTCCCCTGGCCACTTTTAATGAACTATTAGATTCAAATTGCTCTACAAGTTCAGGTGATATACTAGAAGAAAGAGCATCGATTTCACCAGCTTGAAGGGCATTCAGCATGGCTGTCGTATCTTCTATAATCGGAAACACGATTTCTTCTATTGGGGGTTCCCCCTGAAAATAATCCTTATTGGCCTTCATCTTGTAATATTGTCCTGACTTATGTTCTTCCAGAATGTATGGACCACTTCCAATAGCATTCGTTTCTTCATCTGGATTGCTTATTTCACTCCAGATATGTTTTGGTAGTATAGGCAAATCTGCAAGTGGTTGAATCATGAAGTTGGGATCTGCTTCTGATAAGGTAAGTGAGATTGTGGTTTCGTCTGATTGATCTATTGAGGCGATGCTCTTAAGAGGATTCGTGAAGCGAGACTTAGGATGATCGATAAAATATTCCATTGTAAATTTAACATCTTCAGTTGTCAAAGGCTTACCATCATGCCATGTGACATTTTCATGTAGTGTAAACTCATAGGTTAGACCGTCTTCACTAACGTTGTACTCTTTGACTAACCAGGGTTGGGGCTGATTGTCTTCATCTAACACAAACAAGTTATCATAAAGAAGGTTCACCAAATCGAGTCCAGGATAACCCGTTACGTAGGTGTAGGGGTTAAGTCCATTTTCATCCTTTGTAATTCCGACTTTTAAGGATTTAGTTTTCTGTTCTGCAAATACAGGGGTGATATTCGAAATAACAAGTAACAGCGAGACTGCAATTAAAAGTAAAGGTTTTTTCATCCTTTTTCCCCTTTTCATATCATTTAATTAATTCCTGCAAATGGAAATTCCCTTCTCTTCTATATGCTTCAGCTAAAGCAAAATGGCCGTGTGTTGCCAATCCATGATAAACATGAACCGCTTTATCCAATGCTTTATGAATGGCTCGTCCTTTTTCATAATTATTAGTTAGTTTAGAAAAACCGGGAGCTATAATTTCTGCAGCTGACGGATCCAGCATTTCATCAAAATGCATACCACTGAATTCCATTTGACTTTCTAAAACACTCATGGCATTTTCTTTCTTTTCCCAAACAGATGAAATGTCTACTACAGTATTAGGGTGATGAGGGGTCATGTAGTAAATGGTTGGTATTGGATGCGGATCTAAACCAGGAAGTTCTTCCAAACCAAAATCTCGACTTGAAAGGGCGATGGATTCGAGCAGTAAAGTCATAGCCGGCCTGCGGTCCGGGTCAAGATCATGGAAGGAATGCTCGGGGTCTTGAGTGATAATAATGTCTGGTTTTACTTCTCTGATGACTTTGATCAACTTGAGCTTTGAATCAATACTTAAATCGACAGTGCCATATTGAAAATTCAAGAAAGAAACATTCACTCCTAATTCTTCACTGGCTTTTCTTACTTGAGGCTGACTGGTCTCACGACAAAGCATAATTGTTGCGTAGGATTCTCCGCCACTAGTTACGTTCTTTGCCAGTGCACCTCCACATTCCACAACTTCCATTCCATAAACTCCAAGAAACAAAATTTTTTGTCCTTTTGCCATTTGTATTCCTCCCTATATAAATTTTAAAAAATACAATACCCCTCTATAGTATATTGGGCTTGTTTTTTAATATACTATACCTTATTTAATATTTTGTAAATACTGAATTTTGAGAAAATTATATTTTTATAGTTCAAATGTTTTAAAAAATTTTGGAATGGCTTGTCTATTCTTCTCATATCATGAAAGCAAACAAAGGAGGAGATAACGATTCAACCATATCAATTATTTATTTCTATCACTCTTTTTCTCTTAGTCTTGGCTTGTATGATTATAGGGAAAATATTAAAAGAACAGTTACATTCCATGTCATACATGATGATTTCCATGTACACAGGGATGAGTTTTGGATTGACGCTTGGAGTAATGTTCGGCTCACTATATCAAGGGGATTTATTCTATTCCACTTTGTTATCTATGGGAATAGGAGGTATTGCCGGACTGTTGATAGGAATCATCCATAGTCCTCTATCTTCCATTGAAGGATTAATGGCAGGATTGATGGGTGGTATGATGGGCGCAATGTTAGGAGAAATGATTTCTTTTAAAGAATCTATTATGATTTTAAAAATTTTGTCAGGACTTTCATTATGCTCTATATTTCTATTTTTTATTTTTCCGCGAACCAAACCTGAACAAGACTTAATTACAAAGAAATGGCTATTTAAGCCTTTAGCCGTCTTCATCACCATCTTTGCATTTTTCTTTTCAGGTGAACTACTTTTTAAATCTACTGCTTCGCCACATTCAGAATCAACTAAAGAGCAGACGGAGCATCAATCTCACCCTGATCATAACGGTTCAAACCAGACTGGAGATATACACACAATCAACATCATTGCATCCGAAATGCGTTATCTGCCATCCACCGTAACTGTTGTAAAAGACACACCTGCCAGAATTGTGTTACAAAATGATGATCAAGTTGAACACGATATTGAAATTAAAGGAATTACTGCTAATGCGCCTAATTCAAATGGCGGGCATGCCCACCACTCATCAATATCCAATGAATCATTTCATCTTCATGCTCAAGCCAACAGTTCAAATCAACTAGAATTTCTTCCTACCGAAAAAGGAGTTTATGAATTTTTCTGTACCGTCCCTGGTCATAAAGAAAACGGTATGACCGGTACACTGATCGTAAATTAGTATACAAAACAAAAGAACCCATTCTAAAGGGTTCTTTGTTTTTGATACGAGATATCTGTTACGATTTCTATGTTATTTAACCATTTTCCATTATGGAATCCTCTATATAGAAAATATGCCCGAAATGCATTATCCAATCCAATCGCTATCCAAACCCCTAATATACCCCATCCGAAATACATCCCAAGCAAGTATACCCCCAACGTACGGATGATCCATATTCCAATCATGGTCAAATACAATGGTGATTTGGCATTTTCTGCTCCTTGATATATTCCAGTCATGATGAGAACAATCGCTAAAATAGGCTGAATAAAAGCATCCACCTTTAAAGCTATACCAATATTCTTAATTGCTTCTTCCTCAACTGTGAAAAAAGAACCGATCCACTCTCCGCCAAAAAATAAAAAGACTCCAAATATCGACATACATGCTATTCCTAAGTATACGGAGTACCTCGCTGCCTTTTTTGCAAGATCGTATTCTTGTGCCCCTAAATAATCACTGACCAATGTAGTTGCTGCCGTTGCAAATCCATACCCAATCATATAAGAAAAGACTTCAATATTACCTGCTATCTGATGTGCAGCAAATAATTGAGTTCCCATATACACAATGAATCCAAAGTAAAGCACCTGGCCGATCCGCATGGCAAGCCTTTCTCCCATTGCTGGAGTGGCTAATTGGAGCAGCAATTTCTGAAGTGTTGAATCCCAACTAAATAATGACGATTTGCGTATGAACTTCTTTTTATTAAGGAAGATAATCAATAACAAAACACCTGTTAATCTGGATATGACTGTAGCCCATGCAGCCCCTTCCAAACCAAAGGCAGGGATGAAAAAGAAACCAAAGATTAAAATATAATCAAGCAAAATATTTAATAAGTTTATGATGATACTAACAACCATTGGGGTTTTAGTATCTTTCATCCCCCTTAAAATGCTGTTCATACTGAACATCAAAGAAATTAAAAGTGACGGGATACCAACGATCCTAAAATATATTACTCCCTTTTGTAGGACTTCTCCCCCCAGACCCATCATCCTTAATAATGGCTCAGCAAATACAATGGTAACTAATCCAAATACAAGACCAAGAGCTAAAGCCAAGAGAATTGATTGACCCGCAACATTCTGGGCTTTTTCCTTATTCCCTGAGCCTGAATATTTTGCGACATAGACATTCACTGATACTCCCAGAGACATAAATACCGCAATATACACTGCAAGTAACGTATTAGCCACTCCGACAGCGGTTACTTCCTCCAAACCGATTTGAGCGACAAAATAAGTATCTACAAACCCAAGTATGGTCTGAAAAAAATTGTCCACGACGGCAGGAATTGCTAAAGCTAAAATAGCAAAGATCATCTGTTTGTTTGTAAAAGCAGGCTCACCACTGATAAAAAACACTCCCTTCTTTCTTTTTACTCTGTACGGTACATAGGTAAGGTATTTATTTAATAATTATCTTTTATTAACTTAATGTCAATAATTTTCAGATAATTTTAATTATTTATATAAAAAGTGCTTAAGCAAAAGAAAAACGCCTTCAAAGACGTTTTTTCAACTTGTAATAAATTTATTTTCAGAAGAAGTTTTGAACTTTTATTTTTTTGGTTGAAAAGATATGTCCTAAAACAAGCAGGAAATGACTTTTAATTACAAATAGAAGCATAATTTTGACTCAATTATATAGAAGCATAAGCATACCTAAAAATACAAATATATGGTCTCAACTCACCGATGTTACTTGAACTTTAATATCCCATTAAATTAAACATAAGTCTGCATTCATTGTTAATAATATAGAATTGTTGCCTTGTAAAAATATACAAAACTTACCATTAAGCCACCCTTATATAAAGCTCCTTTTTTATACATACTTAATACATTTCAGTAATGTATTGGTACTTTAATGCAATGTTTAGATTAACCATACAAGCGTAATTTCACACCCATAAAATAATCGAATAAAAATAGAATTCTTTTATCTGCAAACAATCTGCAATCCCTTGGGGAATATGCTAATTATATTCAATATTTATAGGAGGATTCGATGAAAACACATAAACAATTAGAACAGTTTGCCAGTAAACCTAATTCTTATAATGATCGCGCAGGGGTTAACCTTAAGACGTATGATACGAAAAATGTCTCGAGACTAAATACAGATAATACGCTGGAGGCTTCAATCTATACTTCCCAAATGATTTGGCCGGCCACACATGATGAAACGAGACCTGGCACGGTTATTCTTTTCCCGAATAAATCGTGGAGTATTGGCTTGGCCTCGGTAAATTTTATTCATCACCCAAATAACGGACCTGTTTTTCATTTTGACTCGGAAGGTGTGTCGGAAGAAGTGCTTAATGAAATCGACAGACTACAACCTAAAGGAAATTCTGAAGGGATTCAAATAATGGTTATGGGAGACATTACTGATCATGTGAATGAACAATTGGCTTCTTATAAGGTTAAATCGTTAACAGCAGAGACGGCTGCTCAGTTTGCTTTTAAAGTCGATGAGGAATATGCAAGATTGACAGATGAGTATCCTGAAAATATCCTCGTTGTATCCTCCGAGGATCATGCGAAGCTTTTTTCTCTAGTAGCTGGTTATTGGATTGCTCATATGCCTGAGCCCATTTTATATGTAGAAACGAATGGCGTTCCATTAGAAACAATTAAAGCCCTTAAGAAAAGAAAGAATCCAAATATTTATATTGTAGGGCCTGAAAAAATAATTTCTAAACAAGTAGAAGAAGAACTGAGCACATTTGGTGGCGTTACTAGAATTCCAGGAGATAATCCTGTCGAAGTCTCAATTGAATTCACAATGTTTAAAGACCAGGATAGTGGTTTTGGATGGGGTATCGACAAGCCAGGGAGGGGGCTTTCCTTCATCTCAACCTCCCAGCCTGAATTGGCCATTACTACAGCTCCATTTTCCCACCTGGGAAAGCATTGTCCGCTAATTTGGCTGGACCAAGGTAAACTGGAGGACTCTGTTTATCATTTTCTTGCAAAGATTAAACCTACTTTTCAAGATAGTCCTCAAGAAGGTCCATATAATCATTCCTATTTAATGGGGAGTATTGAAACCATCTCTTATGAGACCCAGGGGATAATCGATAATAAGCTTGAAATCGTTGCAGAAAGTGACGGGGGACACCACTAAATCATGAAATAAAAAAAGATGGAGCCAAGAATCGCTCCATCTTTTTTTAGTAGTTATTCACACACGCTGACATATTCTCCTTCGATGTTTGAGGGTGGCAATGAGATTCTGGGTCTTCTTCCGGCTCCACTTTCACAACAATCCACTTGTCACGATGAAATTGTACGGTTAGTACGACGGCTCTAAAGGCAATATCCAAACCAATCGCCATCCAGACACCTAGCAGCCCCCATTCAAGCTGAATGCCCAATACATAAACAAGTAACGTTCGGATAGCCCACATACCGATTCCTGTTAAATACATCGGAAATTTTGTATTATTCGCTCCTTGAAAGGCACCTGTTAAAACAAGGACAACTGCCAAAAATGGCTGAAACACTCCTGATACTTTCAATGCTGTTCCAATGTTTCCGACCACTACTTTGTCTTCTGTAAATAAACTTCCTGCCCATCCGCCTAAGCTAAATAATATGAGTCCAAAGACAGCCATACTTCCAACTGCTAAAAACACACACAGTTTTGCATATGTTTTCGCTTCATCAAACTTACCGGCTCCAACCTGCTGACCTACCAGAATCGTTGCTGCTGTGGCAAATCCAAACCCGATCATGTAAGAGAAGACTTCAATGTTACCAGCAATCTGATGAGCTGCGAATACATTGGTTCCAAGAGCCACAACAAATCCAAAATAAACAATTTGACCTGCCCTCATAATCAATCGTTCTCCTGCTGCGGGAGTCCCTAGGATAAACAGCTCTTTTAAATGAACAGGATCTACTTTCCAATATTCTTTTTTGAAAGTTAATGAAGTATTTTTTTGAGTATAGCGAAATAGTATAAAAGTTCCTAGTGCACGTGCTACGACTGTAGCAGTTGCTGCACCGACTATTCCCATTTCAGGTATGACCCAAAAACCAAAGATAAACACGTAATCCAGTGCCGCATTCACAATGTTGATGATAATACTCGTCTTCATCGGGGACTTTGTGTCACCTGCCCCCCTGAGAATAGCACTCAAAACGAACATCAAGGCCATAAATACAGATGGAATGGCAACAATCCTAAAATATGTCACCCCTGCATCCAGTACATTGCTCTCAATCCCCATTAATTTAAGCAACGGCTCTGCAAAAAATATAGTAATAATTCCAGTGATTATACCCACAACAATCGTTACAATAATTGATTGTTGTGCAATGTGCCGTGCTTTCTCTATTTTATTGGCACCTATAAAGTTAGCAATATATACATTAGCCGCGACCCCAAGGGCCATGAATAGAGCGAAATATATAGCGAGTATAGCATTTGTTACCCCTACAGCCGATACTTGTATTAGGCCCAATTTTGAAACAAAGTACGTATCAACGAAACCTAAGATAGTCTGAAAAAAGTTCTCCACAACTGCGGGTAGAGCGAGTAGAAGGATCAGCTTTATCTTTTTTCTGTTAGTATCTGCTTCTTGAACCTCTTTTCCTTCAATGTTTGTCGTCAGTTTTCACCACTCCTAACATTATTTTCTCCCATACCTATATCTTTCCCTGAAAATATGAATAATTTATGCAAAACAAAAAAACGCATATGTATTAAGGATAAGCATTCACTTGAAAAGTCAAAATATCGTTTCTCATTTTGATTTCATATTTTATTTAATTGCTGAACATAAAACAGGGGAGACATTCGAACTGTCTCCCTTGTTTGGGTTTAAGCGATTTTTTTACACTCTTCTGCACAATTAAAACAAGCATCGGCACATTTTTGACAATGATCATGTTTATGTTTCTTACATTCTTCTCCACACGTTTCACAAATCTTCGCACACACTTGAGCCAGTTCAGATGCGAATGGTGTTCCCATTACTAGGGATTGTTCTAAGTATGCACACATATCCGCGCATTCTCGATCTAACCGGATGCACTCTTTCATCATGTTGATATCTTCTTCCTTTAAACAAGCATCGTAGCAATGATTACAAGCTTCCATACACTCATGCAGGGCTTTGATAACAGATTGGTACCTTTCATGTGACATCTTACATTCCTCCTTGGGTGGGATTTGAGTTATTTGTTACATAATTACTATATCCAATTATCAAGCCAGTAAACGGATAAATAATTTTTTTATCGGTCGTAGAAAGTTATTTTTCGTTTGCATGGATAGTGCATATTTTGGGGGTATAAATCGTAATGCTCACCGGAGCTACCTGGTCAATTGATATTTGTGTTCAGCAAAAGAATTTGCAATCCAGCATTTAATAACAGAAAGGATGTGAGCTTCTTTGACTTAACAAAGAATCTATCAATCAAAAACAGACCACTTAATTAAAAGTGGTCTGATCTGTTCAGTGAACACGGAAACAGCTCTCAACTATTTTACTTTTAAAAGGCGAAGAGCATTTAATATGACAATGATTGCAGCCCCTGTATCGCTCAGAACTGCCAGCCACAGTGTCAGCCAGCCAGGGAAAATCAATGCCAATGCAACAAATTTCACAATCAATGAGAACCAGATGTTTTGTTTGATGATTGTGAGTGCTTTTCTGCTCAAATTGATCGTGTGAGGCAGTTTTTCAAGATTATCCGCCATTAATACAATGTCGGCCGTTTCCATCGCAGTGTCTGTGCCTGCACCGCCCATTGCGATTCCTAAATCAGCGGTGGCAAGTGCAGGCGCATCGTTAATGCCGTCCCCGACCATCGCTACCTTGTGGCCTTCGCTTTGTAACTTCTTAATGGCATCTACCTTATCTTGAGGTAAAAGCTCAGCAAAATAACGATTGACGCTTGCTTCCTTTGAAATCATTTTGGCGGTGCCTTCATTATCGCCGGTCAGCATCACGACCTGGCCAATTCCAACTTTTTTCAAACCATCCAATGCTTTTACAGTCGTTGTACGGATCGAGTCAGCAACAGAAATGACTCCGAGGATCTCCTGTTTTGTACCGACGATCACGACCGTCTTCCCTGTGCTTTGTAGCTCTTGAACGATTGTTTCAGCCTCGTCTAAAGGGAGGTTCATTTCTTCAAATAGCCTTGAATTTCCTGCATAGTGTATGACCCCATCAATGGTAGCCTGAACCCCTTTTCCCACTATGCTTTTAAAGAACTCCCCATCTTTAGATTCAATCCCTTTCTCATTGGCAAACCCTACAATAGTTTGTGCAATCGGATGTGTCGAATACTCTTCTAATGTCAGAGCAATGGATAACAACTCTTCTTCTGTTGCATGAAACGCCTTTACTTCAGAAACCTTTGGCTTCCCTTCGGTTAAGGTACCCGTTTTATCAAACGCAATGGCCGTAATCGCTCCTGCTTTTTCAAGGAATGTACCACCTTTGATTAAAACACCGTTCTTCGCTGCATTGCCAATTGCCGAGACAATCGCGACAGGTGTGGAAATGACAAGTGCACATGGACAGGCAACGACTAACAATTCGAGCCCTTTGTAAAACCAATCTCCCCAAGTACCAAAGCCAACCAGAGGCGGAAGAACCATGACGACCAACGCGAGCACGAACACAATAGGCGTATACACAGCTGCAAACTTATCGATGAACGCTTGGGTAGGGGCCTTCTGTTCCTGGGCTTCCTCCACCAGGTGAATAATTTTTGCAATGGTTGTATCTTCAGCAAGCTTCGTGACACTTATTTCAAGAGACCCATTCTCGTTTATTGTTCCCGCATAGACCAAGTCTCCGGCTTCTTTATCCACCGGGATGGATTCACCGGTGATTGGGGCTTGATTGATACTTGATTCACCAGTTATAATTTCCCCGTCCAGCGGGATTCTGTCCCCGGGTTTCACAATTAATACTTCACCAATCTTCACTTCTTCTACTGGCTTCTTCTTTAACTGTGCCCCTGCTTTAATCCATGCTTCAGATGGTGCCAGATTCATCAAGTTCCGGATAGAATGTCTGGTTTTCTCAATTGACATGTTTTGAAGGGAAGTTCCCAAGGCAAACAGCCAAACCACCGTGGCTCCTTCAAGCCACTCCCCAATCAATGCTGCCCCAATTGCAGCTGCTGACATCAATACATTCATGTCCAACGAACGGCTTTTGATCGAATAATAAGCACTTTTAACCGGCTTATAGCCGCTGATGAACATAGCAGCTGCATACAACAGTGTGGTCACCAGATAGGAAACATCTGTTAACGACCCTAAGAAACCAAGAGTAATCAAAATTCCGGAAGTGATGATGACTCCATATCCTTCTTTTCTATTTGAAGTTTCAGTGCTTCCATCCTGCTTTGATTGCAAGGATGCATGAAATCCAATCTTTGAAACTTCAGAAACGATGTCTTCCACACGGTTCTCATGATTCACTTTCATTTTTCCCGTTGAGAAATTGACACTTACATGCCGGACTTCAGGAATCGTATTTAAATGGTTTTCAATGCTCTTGGCGCAGCTTCCACAATCCATCCCCTCAACAACATATATCTTCAGATTCCTGTTTTGATTTATGGGTTCGATCTTAAATCCGAGTTTTTGTACTTCTGATTCTACCAAATCAAAATTGCTGCCTGCTACTTGAAGCTTTGCAGAATTATAGTTCACCTTCGCTTCGTCAATTCCCTCCACCTTTACGAGAGCTTTTTCAATCGACAATCCACAAGAAGGGCAATCCATCCCATAAATCCGGTAATCAGCTTTTTCAGATGTGGATGAAAAAGCTTCAGTCTCCCCAGTCCTATGATTGCTGGATGAGCAGCAAGACCCGTTTTTCACATCAACATGTTCGGTCGTTCCAGTACTGCTGCAGCATGATTTCACAGAATCTTTATTTTCTTCGATTTGGTTGCGTTCATGGTTGAACGCAACCAATCCCTCTTCCTTTTTACGCGAAGTTTCTTGGCTGTTGCAGCAGCCTTTAGGTTTTTGTTTTTTCTCAACATTACCTTGACTGCTGCAGCAGCTTGCTGTTCCGGTCTCCTTGCTGGTTTCTTTTTCTCTTGAGTTGCAACATGACTCTCCCATTCAATCCACCCTCTACACGATATGATTGCTGCAGCACGCAACATCATTTTCAACTTCATCCAGCACCACGTCAAACATATCAAGCAAATCACGGACATGCTGGTTGCTTACACTATAATACGTATACTTTCCTTCCTGCCTCCCGACAATCAGACCGCAACCCCTTAAGCAGGCAAGATGCTGGGAAATGCTCGACTGGCTCCCATCCAGTTCCCCTACAATCTGAGAAACTGTCTTTTCTTCCGTTTTGATACTCTCTAATATCTGTATCCTGATTTTGTGGGCAAAGCTATGCAGGAATTTCACCTTTGTATTCAAATCAATTTTTGTACTCATATCCTTGTCTCCTATCACATTAGATTTTTCTAATATGTACAACTAACATATTAGCAATTTCTAATATATGTGTCAAAATTAATTGGAATTTGTGCTACAGGGTGAAATACACAGGTAATTCGGAAACAAAATAAAAGAGCTCATCCATATGGACAAGCTCTTCGATAAGTACTGATGTACCAAGATAGCAGCAGGCGATATAGCGGCCCTACTTATTGTCAGGTGATGCAACAGCCCCTGAATGATCACCTGTTTGTTCCAACTTCTGAAGCTCTTTGGATGACTTTCTCTTAAAAAACAGAACTACTAGACCTGCAGGAATTGATAAAATCAAATAAGCCAAAATGAGGTTAATAATATCCATCTTCTCATTCCTTTCTATTGTGTATCACCATTCAAATTTAGACTCCCCTGTCACGCGGTGAAATAAAGTCGTCTTCTTTTTAGTGAGTGCTTCTTCCGTACACGAAGAATTTGCTTCATAATCAAGTTCATCAAGTTTCGCAACCGTTGTTTCTTCCAAGAAATTTGTAGCATCAGTCTGATTGAAACAAGGAGGCGCAATATATGTCTTTTTATCATGATCAAGAATCACCCTGGTTGAATCCGGAGGGCTTAAGTTAAATGGCACATAAAAGAATACAGCCATCCCGACAATCAGAATAATACTTGCAATCCGAATATATTTAAACAATCTCAAAATCTGTTGCACCTGCTTCCTATTGCACATTCACTTCTACTTTTGGCATGTTGTGAAGATCCCTTGCTGTTACATGGGCAATGATGAAATACTTCCCTTTTTCATCGAACGTATAGTCGATGGCATATATTCCATCCTCTTTAAGCTCAGCTTCTTTCTTTATGTGATCTTCCTCAGATACACCTTCCTTCCAGATTTCAAACAGGACTTCATCTGCATCGGACACCTTTTCTTCACCTTGGGTAACGATGGCGCTTACTTGATTGGTTTTACCGGCCGAAAGTTCACCCGGATCGGTTTTCACTTTAACTTCTAACATTTGAGGCACTTGACCTTCTTTTTTGTCATTTTGATTTTCGTCGGACCCGCAAGCTTCCAGAATCCCAATTGAAAGCATGATACTAAACAAGAAAATGATTCTTTTTTTCATCTACTCCACCCTATTCATACGATTTTTTCAAAAGCTTGATGTCGGATACGATTTCTTCATAAGGGACATCCTGTACCCCGCTGTAATTCTTGACAACTTTCCCTTCTTTATTCACCAAATAGAAGCTGGTGCCGTGGATGACTTGGTCTGAGGAAGGGTCATCCCTTACCAATGCCTTAAACGACTCTTCGGCAAGCGAGCTAATTTCTTTTTGATCATATCCAGTGAGAAGATCCCATTTCTTTGTATCCGCTTCGTAGCTGCTTATGTATTCTTTTAATTTTTCCGGAGTATCAACTTCCGGATCAACGCTGAATGAAACAAACCGGACATCGTTGATTCCTTCCTCTTTTAATTGTTTTTGAATTTTCGTTAGGTTATACGTCATTGGAGGGCAGACAGTTTCACAACTGGTAAAGATGAAATCCGCAATCCAAATTTCGCCTTTCAGATCTTTTAACCCTACCTCTTCATTATTTTGGTTCGTATAGCTGAAATCCCTTACCTTCCAATCTGTTTCCGCTTCAAATTCTGCACACCCGGAAAGAACAAGCATTGCAGAGATGAGAATACTAATCCAATAATATTTCTTCATTATTCGTCCTCCTGTGTATTAATTATCATAAATGTATCACGAGCATCGGGCTGGACAATGTATGAAAAATGATCATAATGTGACAATCATAATTAAAAGGAGCAGATACCATCCTGCTCCTTTTATTATTATATAGCTTTTTGTTTTTCCCCCAGCATAACCGTAAGACTTATCAATGTGACCAAAATAGTTGCGCCCATATCAGATAAGATGGCAATCCATAGTGTCAATAACCCTGGAATGGTCAAGAGCAATGCAATCAGTTTTAATCCCAATGCCAATGAGATGTTGATCTTAATAATTTTATTGACCCGTTTAGCAATCTTTATGGCTGATGGGAGTTTCCCAAGATGATCCTGCATCAGTACGATATCGGCTGTTTCTATTGCACTGTCCGTTCCTTTGCCCATTGCAATGCCCAAATCCGCTGTCGCCAATGCCGGAGCATCGTTAATACCGTCACCCACCATGGCAACCTTTCCTTGGCTTGTGAGTTCTTTTACTTTAGAGACTTTTTCATCCGGGAGGAGACCAGCAAAATAGTCTGTCAGTCCCACTTGTTTTGCCACTTTTTCTGCTGTCTTGTCATGGTCGCCTGTCAACATGACCGCATTTTTAATACCAGCTAAATAAAGGTCTCCTATAATTCCCTTACTTTCTTCCCTGATTTCATCCGTGATCCCAAATAGTCCAAGAACTTCTGTATCACTTGACACAATCACAAGCGTATATCCCATGTCTTTTAGCGTTTGAATACTTCTCTTCACTTCAGACGGAACGGAAAAATCGAGGCTTTTCTCATTTCCTACTTTGTAGGTTTTCCCATCGATTACTGCGGATACTCCTTGACCCGAGATCGTATTGATTTCTTCCGGTTCTGAATATGTTTGGCTTTCAGCGTCTTCGCTTATCTTTTTCATGACTGCTTTTGCGATTGGGTGTGAAGAGGATTTCTCTATTGACCCAGCTATTCGGAAAAAGTTTTCTTTCTCGTACACCACCGTTTCCTCTACATAAGGATGCCCTTTGGTCAGAGTGCCGGTTTTATCAAATGCAATCGTATCAATTTTCCCTAGCTGCTCAAGGAAAACGCCGCCTTTGACAAGGATTCCGTTCTTCGCGTTACGGGCAATACCGGAGACGATGGCAATTGGAGAAGAAAGAATCAATGCACATGGACATCCGACAATGAGAACAGCCAGCCCTTGATAAAACCATGAACCCCAATCCCCATCTAAAAGAAGAGGCGGTACCAGCATCACTAAAGCGGAAACTGCCATAATGAGTGGTGTGTAATAACGGGCAAACTTGTTTATGAATTGTTCTGTCGGTGTTTTTGTTTCCTGAGCTTCTTCCACCAGGTGCAGGATTTTTGCTAGTGAAGAATCTTTGTATTCTTTTGAAATCCTTACCTTTAATACGCCTTCATTATTGATACTTCCACCAAACACCTTTTCGCCTGGCCCCTTTTCAACCGGCATGGCTTCTCCTGTGATGGCTGCTTCATTGACAGAGCTTTTACCTGATTGAACCACTCCATCGGAAGGAATCTTTTGTCCGGATTTGACCAGGACAATGTCTTCAATCATAAGCGAGCTTATGGGAACCACTCTTTCTTCTCCGCCTTCAAGGAGAATCGCTTCTTTAGGTGCAACCTTCAGCAGTTCTTCCATCGACTTCCTGGCCTTTTCCATCCCCATTCCTTCAAGCAGTTCATTGAGCCCGAACAGAATGGCAACCAATGTTCCTTCTTTCCATTCCCCAATCGAAAAAGCACCGATGAGCGCGATTGTCATGAGAGTATCAATATTGAATTTGAACTTAAGTAAGTTTTTTGCTCCTTTGATGAATGTCGGATAACCACTTGTTGCAGCTGCTGTTAAGTACAAGAGAACGGGTACTATATTGTCCAATTGTGTATCGACATATATGGCAGATAGAAAAATGATTGTAGAGATTCCCAGCAATATCTTCATGGTACTGCTGTTAGTGTGAGAATGATCATGATCGTGGTCATGGGAATCATTGTCACCTTCTTGATCTTTCAAGATGGCAGCTCCATCCGAAGAAAGGATTTTTTCAACCCTTTTAAGATCGACACCTTCAGTCAGAACCATCTTACTGCTGTTATAAAGTATTTTGGAGCCTTCCCCATTCTCGAGCTTATTGATTTCCTCTTCCATTTCCCTCGCGCAATTTCCGCATGAGAGTCCTTGCAGTTTATATTCGTTCATATTGTATCCCCCATTAAAACATTAGTGATGTCTGGCGTGGTGCATGGTTTGTTGAAGCATATTCATCACGTGATCGTCATCAGCAGAGTAATATAGAGTCGTTCCTTCCCTTCTATATTTAACCAAGCGTAAATTCTTCAGAAAACGCAGTTGGTGTGAAACAGTTGTTTGCAATAATGAAAGTTTTTCCGCGATCTGATTAACTGAATGCTCTTCCTGTGCAAGCAGATGAAGAATCTTTACACGCGTAGGCTCAGATAAAGCTTTAAATGTCTGAGTGACAATAAAGAGCGTTTCCTCATCAATGTCTTCGCAATCGCTCGTTTCTACCTGATCAACCTTTGTTTTGTTCAATTCAATTAATTTCTCGTCTTTTTCATTTTTCCCCATACTGACACTCCTATCCTATTCCAATATATGATTATGTGTTCATGTATTATAATTTATATGATAAAAAAAAGATCTGCTTTTGTCAAACAGATTTCCCTCACGTTTCAAATAAATGCATCAACGCATAGATTAGCGATCCTAGTGCAACACCAACAACCCAGTTTGCTATATGTTCATTCACTTGATAATTAGTACCAGCCAACACAGAAAAGTAAAAGACCAGAGTAATAACGATTACAGAAGCACCCGCAGAAGCAAAACGCACCTCATTTCCTTGTTTGAACAATAGACCCGCTATTCCTACCCCCTCACCTAAGTGGTGGATGAACATCCCCTTCAATTGCTTCATCGCCAATATTCCATCGATGGCTGACGTGACCCCAATACTGAAACCAGTCGGAATGCTATGCAGAATAAAGCCTGAGATCATTGCAATGAATGGCAGCCTCCTGCTCGTGCTTATTTTCCGATTAGTAAGCCGAGTCAATGCATAAAAGAAGACAACAGCATTTGTACTCCCCAACAAGACACCAGTGTAATCGTACTTCCCAATAATATGCGGAATGAACTCCAATATTATAAATAAAACCATGCCTATCCCAATCAAGTTCGTGAGGATTTTTTTATTCTTGCCAATCAGATTATATGTAAAAATACCGATTACACCCCCTATGATTAAAGGAATCCCTACGTATAAACCTGTATAAATGTGAATATCAGCACCCCCTTTCCACTAGTTAACTTTATTCAGTAAAAAGTACAAACATTCGTCAATAAAGCTATTGACAAAATCAAATTTCGGTCATACGATAAAGAAAAAGTTGCACTAAGGAAAAAAAATAAACTTAATAAAAAATATGTGAAGGGTGGTAAAACAAATGCCTTTGTCCACAAATAGACTATATGACCTTGAAGAAGGCAAAAGTATGAGAATTACAGAATTGCATCTTACTGGGGTAATGAGAAGACGATTATTAGATTTGGGTTTTGTACCTGGGGGCATTATCACGTCCGTTAAGAAAAGTCCTTTAGGCGATCCCACCGCATTTCGAGTAAGTAATACAATGATTGCTTTAAGAAAAGAAGAAAGTACAAAAATTATTGGGGAGCTGGTTTAATTGGATAACCAAAGGACATATCGTATTGCACTGGCAGGTAATCCGAATACCGGGAAATCAACTTTGTTCAACCTGTTGACTGGTTTACGCCAGCACACAGGAAACTGGCCGGGTAAGACTGTATCCCAGTCAAAGGGTTACTTCGATCATCTGCAGACCTCATATGAAATCATTGATCTGCCTGGGACGTATTCACTGTTTTCAAATTCACTTGATGAAGAAATAGCCCGGAATTATATTGCTTTTGAAAAACCGGATATCACTATTGTTGTATTAGACTCCACCTCCTTAGAGAGAAATCTCAATATTGCTTTACAGGTAATGGAGATTACGAACAAAGTAGTGATTTGCTTGAATTTAATTGATGAGGCTGAAAAAAAGGGAATTCATATCGATGAACAAAAACTACGTAACACACTTGGAGTACCTGTATTGAAAATATCAGCACGAAATAAAATCGGAATAGAAAACATGCTGAACACAATCAGTGACATCGTAAAGAACAACCGTACGTTTGCTCCCATTAATATCAAGTACTCAGAGGAAATAGAAAATAAAATCTCAACGTTACAACCTGACATCGAAGCTGTATATGATGATTTTCTACCATCAAGGTGGATTGCACTGCGACTGTTGGAAGGTGATGAAAGTGTTATTGAAGAATTAAATCAGCGAGTATTTAAGAACAGAAAAGGAGGGAAAGAGTATGAATTTGCATCAGGAGAGTAGTGGTGAAATCACTTTACTTAAACAAAAAGCTTTTAATCTTTCCTCTGAATCAATACGTGATGAAATTGTATCAAGTGCATTTCGGCATACACAGGCCATTTGTCAAGACGTGACAAAAGTGAAGGATCAAAGCAAATTGTTACACACAGAAAAACTTGATAAAATCCTTACCTCAAGATTATTTGGGTTTCCAATTATGCTTGCAATGCTGGGAATCGTCATTTATTTAACAATTGCCGGCGCTAATGTTCCCTCTTCCATGCTTGCCAGCTTTTTTGGATGGCTTGAAGGATACCTGACATTGGGATTCCAGACCATCAACGCTCCTGATTGGCTTCACGGGGTACTAGTATTGGGACTTTACAGAGGAACATCTTGGGTAATCAGTGTTATGCTGCCGCCAATGGCCATCTTCTTTCCAATGTTTGCCCTTTTAGAAAATTACGGATATCTGCCCAGAGTAGCCTTTAATATGGATCGTTTGTTTAAAAAAACCGGTGCACACGGAAAACAATCCCTCACAATGGCAATGGGATTCGGATGCAATGCAGCTGCAATCATGTCTACCAGGATCATTGAATCGCCTCGTGAAAGAATGCTTGCGATCCTTACCAATAATTTCGTTCCTTGTAACGGCCGATGGCCAACACTAATATTGCTTGCATCCATATTTATGGCTGCCGGATTCACCGGTGCTGCTGGAACTCTTGTAACTGCAGGAGTTGTGGTCGGGATGGTCGTATTTGGTATTATTGTTACACTTGCAGTCTCATGGATTCTTTCAAAAACTGCACTCAAGGGAGTTCCAACCCATTACACATTGGAACTGCCTCCATACCGCAAACCACAATTTATGAACACCATCATAAGAGCGACAATTGATAAATCAGCCTTTGTATTAAAAAGGGCCATTGTCATTGCCGCCCCAGCTGGTGTACTAACTTGGATTCTGGCTAATATCATGGTCGGAGATACGAGTATCTTAATGCATATCGTCCAGTTTCTGGATCCGTTCGCACAACAACTTGGCTTGGATGGATTTATCTTAATGGCATTCATTCTGGGTCTCCCTGCAAATGAGATCGTTCTCCCAATCCTATTAATGGGATACTTATCGACCGGAGCAATGATCGAGGTGGAGGATCTGGATTCATTAAAGAAAATTTTCATTGATCAAGGGTGGACCTGGATCACAGCTTTAAATATGATGTTATTTTCACTACTCCACTACCCTTGCGGAACGACCCTGATTAATATCTATAAAGAAACAAAAAGTAAAAAGTGGACATTCTTGTCCTTTGCAATCCCTACAGGTTTGGCTATAGCAGTCACGTTCGCAATTGCTCAATTAGCAAGGATCTTCGGGTGGGTGTAATATATCATCACCAGGTCTGTGATATGATCAGATCTGGCTTTTATGAAAGGGAGGTCGTTTCTATTTGTTAACTGCCATCATATTATTTATCGTTGCCGGGCTGGCTGAAATCGGAGGAGGGTATCTCGTCTGGTTATGGCTGAGGGAGAACGCTTCTCCGTGGTATGGAGTATGGGGAAGCCTTATCCTGGTTCTTTATGGGATCATCCCTACTCTGCAGAACTTCCCCACGTTTGGAAGGGTATATGCTGCATATGGCGGAGTATTTGTCGTTCTCGCAATCCTGTGGGGATGGTGGGTTGATAAGAACACCCCGGACATGTATGACTTTATCGGTGCAGCTATTTGCCTCTTAGGAGTTTCAGTGATTCTTTGGGCACCAAGATAAAAAGCTGAAGTTACCTCTAGTAACTTCAGCTTCTTCTTTAGGTTATTCACCTTGTTTCTTCTCTTCTAAAAACCGTAACAGGTCCCCATAAACTACCTGATCCGAATATTTGAGTTGGTCTTCTGCCTGATTGATATAGGGCTCACATGCATTTTGTTCCGTCAGCTTTTCTGTACTCTTGTCATAACACTTCTGATCGGTATACACGTACTTATCTGTAATGAAGCTGCCGTCTCGGAGTACGACAAACTGATCAGGATCCTTCGTAAATAAATCCGATCCGAACTGGATGTCTTCATCTGGCTTTATCCCCAACATGTTTAATATGGTCGGTTTCACATCGATTTGTCCGCTTACATTTGATATGGTGCGTCCATTTGTTTCACCTGGAATATGAACAATCATCGGGACCCGTTGAAGCTGGGTATTTACGAATGGGGTGATTTCTTTACCTAAATACTGCCCCATTGCTTCATTATGATTTTGAGAGATTCCATAATGGTCCCCCATGATGATGAAGACTGAGTTCTCGTATAAACCTTCCTCTTTCAACCTTTCAAAAAATTGCTTTAATGCTTCGTCTTCATACCTGACTGTAGTGAAGTAACGATTCACCGTTCCGTCATTTGAAGTCCATTCCGGGATCGACTCATCCTCTTGTTCAAGAGAAAAAGGGAAATGGTTCGTCAACGTGATGAATTTTGAATAAAAAGGCTGTGAAAGCTCTTTTAAATATGGAATCGACTGTTCATAAAATGATTGATCCTTCAAACCCCAGCCTATCGAGTTTTCATTATTCACCTCATAATACGATTCGGAGTAGTAGTTTTCATACCCCAGGTTTTTATACATAACATCCCTGTTCCAAAAGCTTTTGTTGTTGGCATGGAACACCGATGTTGTATATCCCTTTTCTTTTAACAAAGATGGAAGCCCATTATACTCGTTCTGAGCATGTGTGAAAAACGCTGCTCCTCTTGGCAGTCCATACAATGAATTTTCAAACAAGAACTCAGAATCGGACGTTTTCCCTTGTCCTGTTTGATGATAGAAATTATTAAAATAATACGTATCTTCTTGTCTGATTAGTTGGTTCAGAAAAGGTGTGATCACTTTTCCATCCACTTTATTATTTATTACAAAGTTCTGAGTAGATTCAAGTGAAATAACAAACACATTCTTTCCTTTTGCAACCCCCGTCATTTCTTCATTTACCGGTCTCTTTATTGATTCTGTGTAGTTCAAAACTTCAGCCAGCTCTGAATTATCCGCAAGTGCCCGATTCATATTCGTCTTAGCCTGCAGAAATCCATCATACAGATGGTAATTGAACACTCCTAAATTTTTCACCAGCATCTGACGGTCAAAGGACCTGGTCAATAGCTGGGGTCTTTCTATGTTCGCAAGACCGATATTCAGTAATAGAATAATGACAGAAGCGAATGCAAATTTGAAATGTTTTCTCTTGTTTTCAACTATCTTCACATATTTTAATAGATAAGTGATAAGCATAAAGTCAGCAATCAAAAGAATATCCAACGGATTCATTAGACTGACTATACTCTCTCCCAAATCCGACGCGTTATCTGTTTGAAAGAGTACCGGCATTGTAATGAAGTCATTGAAAAACCGATAATACACCACGTTAAAATAGAGAATGAACGTTCCAAGGATATTGGTGACCAAAAGCTTCCATTTCAGTGTCTCTTTCTTACCGATCGCCACCAGGGACAGGATCAGCATGATAGACCCTGCATTCGCAAGGAATAGAATCAGTTCCTGCATGACATTCTCAATCTCCAGGTTAAAGACGAACCGGCTGACTACATATGATTTTGCAATTAAAAAGATGAGAGTCAACAAAAAGAAATTGTCTCCCATTTGTTTCTTTAATAAGTTCAATTTGTATCAACTCCATAAATCTATTATTGTTTATCTGACATTACATGAATGGTGAACGTTATGTGAAAACCGCCTTAAACGTTTGTGTTGAAACGCTCGAACCTGTTAATATATGAACATATATAAATATAACATCTAGTTTAACATGAAAGGACTACTATGAAAAATGAAATATAATTTCTCCTTATTTACAATCAATGTAACGATTGCTGCATTAATTCTTGGAAACTTAGTGGTTGCAACAAATTCAGGCGATGCCTGCGGTACTGATTGGCCATTCTGTAATGGGAAAATCATTCCTGATATAACCGATTATCACATAGTGATCGAATATTCTCACCGTGTGTTTACCACACTGCTCGGGCTGGTCATTCTTATTAACGCAATCTTGGCATGGAAGAAATCATCCGATAAAGCAGTAAAAGTCATTTCGGTTCTTTCAATGATTCTCTTATTTATCCAAGCTATGATTGGCGGGATGAATGTATTACTGGGAACACCAACCGGCTTCACGACACTTGATGTGATGTTTAGTCTATTTCTATTAATCTCTCTCATTTTCCTTCATGCAGGGTTAAATAAAAGACCTGAAAACAGGGATCTGGAAGAATTAAGAATACCTTTGTTTGTTGGATTTACAACTCTTATGACAGAGGTGCTAGTAGGTGCTCTCTTTAAACATTTTGAACTAAGTCAACTTCTATTCGAAATAAACACCGTAGAAATCGAACTGGCAACCTTCGTATATTTGATGCATGGTGTTTTAGGAATGGTCACACTATTCTCTACAGGGTATGCACTATTCCTTTCGTTCAGGTATAAAGTGATGAAGAAACAAGCCTTGCTATTGATTTTGCTGGCTGGATTTACAACCTTTGGAGGATTTATTGCCAAAACGGAGGAACTCAGCCCAATCTCTTCATCTCTACACATGATTTTTTCCATTCTTACCGTAGCATTGCTTAGTCATATGACAGCAATCTGCTATTTTAATACTAAGAAGAAAAACTAGGCAGTTTCTTATGCCTAGTTTTCTTTTATATGAATTTCTATAGTGGAATGCTTAATATCAAGGTGTGAAACAAAATCCCTTACCTTCTCTTTTATCTCTTCTTGTTTTTCGCATGCAAAACCCTTCGAAGTATATAAATGAGTAATCATGGCATTCTCTTCTCCATCGATCGACCAGATATGAAGATGGTCAACTTTATCCACGCCGTTTATACTCTTGATTTGTTCACGAAGGGCATCCAAATCCACTTCATCAGGCACTGCATCAAGAAAGACCTTCATCGTTTTAATAAGGTTTCTAACAACGTTAAATAGTACAAAACAAGTAATCACAATGGAAAGAATGGGATCGAGAATATGAATATCCTTAAACATCATCACGATACTGATGATCAGGACCCCTACCCAGCCAAGAATGTCCTCAAGAAGGTGCCAGGACAGAACCTTTTCATTCATGGAGCTTCCACTATGTAACCTCCATGCAGCGAATCCATTTATCGCCACACCTAATATGGCAAACCACAACATCCCCTGGGCATCTGGATGAGTAGGATTAAACAATCTGGGTATAGCCTCAGTCAAAACGAAAATCGACCCGAACAGCAATACGGTCCCGCTGATCAACGCGCCCAGTGCTGAAAACCTCTTGTATCCGAAGCTGTACCTATTGTTCCCTTCTTTATTTGAAAGTCTCTGTAAATACCATGATCCCCCGAGCGACAGACTATCTCCCAAATCATGTACAGCATCAGACAATATCGCCATACTATTAGTGAGATATCCTCCAATGAACTCGATAATAGTAAAGATTAGATTTAAGAAAAAGGCCAGCCTGGTATTTTTGGTAGATGAATGATTCTTGGACAATTTGCATCACGCTCCTCTTACACTATTTTTTCATCTTTTTTCCTTTCTTATAAGCAGCAATGATAAAGAACGTATAAAGAAGTACAATGATCAAAATAAATAAACACGTTAATAGAAAGGCAGTCTCCACAATTTGAACCTCCTTATTCATTAATATCCCAATATGAACACATATACACATATAAATGCAAGGATAAACCTCGAATAAACCACAGACTATTTCCTAATACTAATCCAGATCGATCCCATTAATCGAGGTGATACACCATGGAATCAGCCGGTATAACATCAAATGAACTAATTACCATTGTCAGTGCGATTGTGATTGGAACGATCGCGAGAATCATAACCATCAAAGAAGACTTCAGGCAGTATCCCAGTTACCCCAATGGTTATCTTATTCAAATCATTACGGGTTTTGTAGCAGCGGCACTCGGGGCCGTGGCAATTCCTGCTTTACTCAGCAAAAACTTTGTGGCTGTGACATTCCTGACATTGGCTCTTCAACAATTTAGAGATGTAAGAAAAATGGAAAAGGAAAGTTTAAGTGACTTGGAGGAAACAGAATACACCTATCGAGGTAAAGCATACATAGATGGAATTGCCAAAACATTCGAAGCCAGAAATTATATTGCATTTATCGTAGCGCTCGTCACTTCTTTCACGATTTCCCTTCTCCGAAACGCTCTCGATTTGAACAATCTAATGATTTGTATAGTCGGGGGTGCATTGGCGGGTTTCGCACTCTTATATTATTTGCAAAGATTCACGAAAGGCAAGACGATCGGGGATATTGCAGAGGTAAAGGAAGGAAAAGTAGACGTAAAACATTCATCCCTTTATGTAGATGATATGTATGTCAGCAACCTGCTCGGAACGGACAACGCTGAAAAGCTATTTACAGAAGAAGGAATGGCCGTCGTCATCTACCCTAAAGAAAATCATTTCAGGATCAATTTGGATAACTTCGGACAACGGCAGGCTGCTTTATTCGAAGCATGCCGGGCATTGGGTGTCAAACGCTATCAATTCACAAGAAAAGATTATGTGGATGGAAAGGTCATGATCACTCTTGTTCCAATCAAGCGCGATATAGATGCATTCATCGAAGCCGTAAAAAAATGTCCCTTACTCGAAAGCACGAAAAAATCTCATGCTGTTATGAAAACCAACTTGAAAGGGTGAGTCTTCTTGGGCAGGGAAAATTCAATGAAACCTTCATATCAAATATTGGCATACTTAACTTCAGACCGTGACAGGGTAATAAATGGAGGACCGCTTCTTTTATACAGCGACAATCTTGAAGATTTAAAGCAAATGACGGTCGATATAGCGAAAGGTTTAAAAGCAGATGTTGTACAGATGACGAACGGTGATTACCTGGTTATCCGAATATAAAATGAGCCATGATGTTCCATGGCTCATTTGTTGTATACAATTTCCATTTCACATGAATATTGGCTGCATGATTACCTTTTATTTGCTGATAGCAGAGTAAAAATAGTAATAAATACAAAAGCTGTGAGGGCCAGGAATGGAATCGTGATGAATCCGAGCCAATTAATATATTCGGCATTGCAGGGAACACCACTCGCACAAGGCTTGATTCCTCCGAACCCTTCAACTTTTTGCTCCAAATAATGTAATATGGAAATCGTACCTCCAACAATCGACATAGGAAGTATGATTTTTCTAAGTCCGCTATCATTTTGAAACGTCGCCACTCCCAGAATCAACGTCAATGGATACATGAATATTCTTTGAAACCAGCATAATTCACAAGGAATGAACCCTCTTATTTCACTGAAATATAAACTTCCAAGTGTCGCAATGATTGAAACGACCCATGCACCATAAAGAAAATATTGACTTCTGCTAACTTCCTTCATCTACTCTTGTCCTTCTTCAATCAACGATTTAATACGCTCGTAATCATACGGATCCTCAAGCTTTACCCCATTGATGATTACAGTCGGTGTTTTCTCCACCTTGAACTCTTCCACTAGGGAATTATCTAGCTCGAGTTGTTCCTTGAACGTTTGCTGCTCAATATCCTGCTTTAACTGTTCAAGGTCCATATCGGTCGTATTACCCGCTACTTCCAACAGCTTTTCCACTGTAATCCACGGGGCATCATGATCTTCTTTGGGCTGCTGGTTAAATAGTTCTTTTTGGAATTCCCAATAAGAGTCAGGATCGTGTTTATAAACTGACTCGGCAGCTAACGCACCCAAAGTTGATTCCTCACCGTGAAAGAGCACATTTACATAGGATAAATTCGCTTTCCCGGTATCAATGAAATCTTCTTTTAGTTGAGGATAAATCCTTTCCCCCCATGCCTTACATGCAGGACACTTAAAATCACCGAACTCGACCACCGAGACAGGTGCATCCTTTTCACCTAAAAGGGGCTGATTTTTTGTGTCTGGATGAGATTCCAATGTTTCATCCTTGTTTTGCGACTTGGTGTTCAGCATAACGATTGCCGCCAATATGACAGCTACTAACACAGTAAGTAATACGAGATACTTCATCGGGGATGATTTCTTCATAAAAGTACACCTCTTCAAAATTATTAAAACTAGCTTCATCATATCAGCTGTCAGAATCATCAATGAACCAAAATTATTACAGAATTTCAACAATCTTCTGAACTGCGTAAAAATGCCATGCTCTTCTATTGCCCGAAACAAACTAAACTGTTAATTTAAATGTACATTCAAATATATATTAGATTCAAACATATTCTACTAGAAACTGTGAGGGAAAACAATGAAAAAAAGAAAGAGAAGATTGGTACGGACGGGCATTTTACTTGTATTAATCTCTGCTGTCGTCTATACACTCTATCTAAACGCTACGAAAGATCGAGCTATCATAGGGGAAGGGGACATGGCACCAGATTTTAAATTAGAAACGTTAGACGGTGATACAGTTCAATTAAGTGATTATAGAGGGAAAGGTGTATTTCTGAACTTCTGGGGCACTTGGTGCAAACCGTGTGAAAAAGAAATGCCATACATGGAGAAGAGCTACCAACAATTTAAAGATAAAGGCGTTGAAACGTTAGCAGTTAATATTGGAGAATCTGATTTCCTTGTCAACAAATTCGTTAAAAAACATGGTCTGAGCTTCACTTTTCCAATGGATCGAAATCGTGATTTGATTGACACATATGGAATAGGACCTATCCCGACGACATTCCTTATTAACCCTGAAGGAAAAGTAGTAAAAGTAATTACGGGAAGTATGTCACAGCAAGACATTCATGATTATATGAATATGATCAAGCCAGAACAATAAAGGAGAATTGAAATTGTGCAAGAATTAAACATTTTATTTGCTTTCGGAGCAGGCTTGCTGTCTTTTCTATCACCATGCACGCTCCCCATCTACCCAGCTTTTTTATCGTATATAACAGGCATGTCCATAGATGAATTGAATAGCCGTAAAGGAATGCAGAGAAAAGCCATTTTACACACAGTTTTCTTTTTGATCGGTTTTTCAATCATCTTCATATTCTTAGGTGTATCGGGGTCTTTCATCGGAAACTTTTTCTTGCTGAATAAAGAATTACTCCGCCAGATCGGGGCCATATTCGTCGTATTTTTCGGATTGGTGGTTTCCGGTCTCCTTAAGTTTGATTTCTTGATGAAAGACAAAAGGATTCAATTTAAAAGGCGGCCATCTGGTTATTTGGGTACGATGTTAATTGGTATCGGTTTTGCTGCCGGATGGACCCCTTGTACAGGTCCCATTCTAGCGGCAGTCATTTCGCTTGGTATCACAGACCCTAATGCAGGGTTGTTCTTTATGGCGTGGTACATTCTTGGCTTTGCCGTCCCGTTCTTTGTGCTAAGCTTTTTCCTTGGTAAAGCAAAGTGGATCAATAAGTACAGCTCAAAAATCATGAAAATCGGGGGGTACTTAATGATCTTTATGGGAATCATTTTATACTTTAATTGGATGAATCCCATTATTTCCTTTCTTACGAATTATTTATTTGGCGGTTTTACGGGTTTCTAGGCAACCTTGTAGCATTTATTACAATTTACTAACCCCGTGACATTCCACCCATTTAATAATGATGACAGGAATTTAATGACTTTCAAATGGAAAAGGGACTCATTCTATAAAATGAGTCCCTTTTCCATTTGATTTGTGCTGAAATACACGACATAGAATACCAGATTCTGTTGGAACAGGAACCGTGATACAATGTAGATAGTTCTATTATGACTATGAGGTGACTGAATTGAAAAACACAGATATATGTGAAGTTACTTGTATAGATAGTGAAAAAGTATCCTTAATAAAGGAAAAGTTAGAAAAGCAAAATACATTTAATATTGCACAGATGTTTAAAATCCTTTCTGAAGATACACGTTTAAAAATTGCCTATGCACTTTCACTCGAAAAAGAACTTTGTGTTTGTGATGTTGCAAACATAGTAGGCTCTTCTACAGCCACCGCTTCTCACCACTTAAGATTATTAAGAAACCTGGGCTTGGCTCAATACCGAAAAGAAGGAAAACTTGTTTATTATTATCTAGTTAATGAACACATAAAGAGCTTAATACAAATTTCATTTGAATATTACCAGGAATGACTTATGCAACTATTTGTGAAATACTAAATCATTCCTAAAGGTGGTAAATACTTCTCAGTGCTTGCCAGATTCAAATAGTATTACCCTCAATACCTATGTGAAGTATAAAAAGTCATTCCTTTATGAAATGACTTTCAGACCGTAGACAAACCCCACCTTTGTGTTAAGCGTAACCCGTTCTGGTGAGAGGGAAAAAAAAGCATAACTGCAATTGCTTTTACAAGTAAAATTACAAAGTCTTTTGCAAGCAATTTTGAAGGGGAAAACGAATGAAAAACTGCACATAAAAGAGGAGCTGCAACGGGATTGCAGCTCCTCTTTTATATTATGCGTTATTCCATTAAAGCCCCTTGAATAAGACTAGCACTATAATAATAAAGCAAGAGAAACAAACAGTGTTTTCTCTTGCCATATCTTATTTTTATTCCTTTACTTTTAGTAACCGCAAACTGTTAAGGGTCACCAACAACGTAGCTCCCATGTCTGCAAAGATCGCGATCCACAATGTAAGCCATCCAGGCATAACTAACAGTAATGCAACTAATTTAATCGCTAAAGAGAAGGTAATGTTTTGCTTGATGATTGCTAAAGCCTTACGGCTTAATTTAATCGTATATGGCAATTTTCTTAAATCATCAGACATTAACGCAATATCAGCCGTTTCTAGTGCTGTATCAGTCCCAGCTCCACCCATTGCTATACCAACAGTGGAAGCAGCAAGAGCTGGTGCATCATTCACGCCATCTCCAACCATTGCGACACTTTGGTATTTTCTTCGAAATTCTTTAATGAAATTCAATTTATCTTCTGGCAGTAAATCAGCTTTAATATCCGAAACACCGACTTGTTTTCCAATTGCTTTTGCTGTCCTTTGATTGTCACCTGTCAGCATCACGGTATCAATACCCATATTATTCAACTTGCCGATGACTTCTTTAGATGATTCCCTCATTTCATCGGCTACGGCAATGAACGAAAGAATTTCTTTTTCTGTTCCTAACACCATCACTGTTTTGCCTTGTGTCTGCATCTCCGCAATTTTTTCTTTTCTATCACTAGAAATGCTTCCATGCAATTCCTCAAAAAGGTTCGGACTTCCTACATAATACATTTGGTTATTTACTTTTGCTTTTACACCTTTACCTGTAATAGATTGGAAATCATCGACCGATACATCATTGAATTTCAATCCTTTTTCTTCTGCTTTTCGCATAATAGCTGAAGCAAGAGGATGCTGTGAACCTTTTTCAATCGCTGCTGTGATTAACAATAAATCATTATCATTTTCACCAAAGTTTATGATGTCGGTAACAGCAGGTACACCTTTTGTTAATGTTCCTGTTTTATCAAAAGCAATGGCTTTAAGGGCTCCTGCTTCTTCTAAATAAATACCACCTTTAATCAAAACACCATTTCTTGCTGCATTTCCTATTGCGGTAACCACGGCAACTGGAGTTGAAACAACCAGTGCACATGGACAACCAACCACTAATACAGCTAATCCTTGATAAATCCATTCGCTCCAATCACCGCCGAATAACGGAGGAATAACTGCAATTAAGAATGCCAGAATCACAATAGCTGGTGTATAGTATTTTGCAAATTTATCGACAAACGCTTGAGAAGGTGCTCGTTCTGCTTGAGCCTCTTCCACCAAATGAATGATTTTCGATAATGTAGTATCTTCCACTCGTTTCGTTACTTTAACTTCGAGCAATCCCTCTTCATTCAAGGTGCCTGCAAAGACTTCATCATCAATCGTTTTCGTTACTGGAACACTTTCTCCTGTAATCGCAGCCTGATTTAGAGTAGAAGTGCCTTTAATGACCACTCCATCCATCGCTAATTTTTGCCCAGGCTTTACGATCATAATATCGTCCACTTGAATACCCTCAACATGGACCATCATTTCTTCATTTCCACGACGAATTAACGCTTCTTTTGGAGCAATATCCATCAATGATTCAATAGACTGCCGAGCTTTATCCATTGAATATCGTTCTAAGGCTTCGCTGACGGCAAAGAGAATAACTACCGTTGCCCCTTCACCCCATTCACCAATGATTGCAGCTCCTATAATGGCGATGGTCATTAATGTATTCATATCAAACTTTAACCGACTTAGATTTTTAAGACCTTTAATGAATAGCGAATATCCACCAATTAAAATGGATGCTGCATAACCAATCGTCGGAAGAAAATGTTCTTCCCCTAATTGCTCTCCTAAAAACCAACTAATTACAAGCAATATCGCTGAAATATAGACTTTAATATTTTCTTTTTGCTTCCAAAAAGGTTCACGTTCTACCTTTTTTTCATTTTCGTCTCGTAATTTCAAGTTTTCAAAAGCACCTGCCTTTTCAAGTGCGTCAATGGTTGTATTGCCCGTAACCGTAATTTTAGAAGCACCAAAATTAACTTTCGCATCCGAAACACCATCCAGGTGTTTCACGTTCGTTTCGAACGTTTTAGCACAGTCAGTACAGGTGAATCCTTGAACACGGAATGTTTTTGACTCTTGTTCATTGACTTTTACTTGTTCAGACATTACCTTTCCCCTCCTTTTTATGGGCTAATGAGAGCATCATTATCTGCTTGATATGTTCATCATCTAACGAATAAAATGCGAGTTTTCCCTCTTTTCGAAACTTAACGACACCTTGTTTATGAAGTTTTCTCAAATGATGGGAGGCATTTGCGACAGTAACACCTACGATATTCGCGATATCACATACACAAAGCTCTTCATCTTGGCAGAGAGCATAGGTGATTTTTGCCCTATTTTCATCAGCAATCACTTTTAACATTTGGGCAACACTAGAAATATCCACTGTTTTTAAATCTCCTTGTATACGATTCACCTTTTCTTCGTCATAGCAATAGATTTCACAAGTAGCTTTACTCATATTCTCACCTCATTCATTCAAATGTCCGCTTGAATAAAGTATACACATTCTTCGCCATTACATTCAAGTGAATCTCATACAAATCATTTCTTAATGCTTTTGTCTTGTTAACTAGTACAACTATTTATTAAAACAGGAATGTGAATAGGGCATTAAATGTTCTATTTTCAAACATAATATAAATTCCTAATCCTATGAAGACAATTGGAACAATCCAACGTTGATACTTTTCAATTTTTTCCGATATGAAATCCAAGTTGGCTAAACGATATCCGACATAGAGTAAAATTCCAATCATAATTAAAAAAGTAATGATAGAGACAATAATTTCAGTCACGTTTAATGTTGTGAAATACGGTACATAAATGGAAAAATCATCTGCACTGGAAGACAATACAATAAAAGTGACCGTTACAAATAATTGATTAA
The DNA here is from genome assembly GCF_019334305.1 of Rossellomorea orangium. GTDB lineage: Bacteria > Bacillota > Bacilli > Bacillales > Bacillaceae_B > Rossellomorea. The sequence goes on along the minus strand of NZ_JAHWGH010000008.1, from coordinate 249,340 downwards.
ACCTACCTGAGGAAAATAACGATAAAATGTTGCCTTCATCATCCTCGTCGCCCTTAATCCATATCTTTATACCTAAGTAAATTGGTAAAAGCCCAAGTAGTCCTATAGCCCATTGTTGAGGAATTAGGTTAGTAACACCAAAAGCAACTAAAAGACTTGCTCCTATAACAATTATCGTTCCAATATACTTTCCTAACCAAATATGTTTTGCCTGTCCTTTTTTAATTTGTGAAAATAATAGAATTAAAATAACAAGGTAATCAATACCAGTTGCTACATAAATAGCTGCGGCTGTAAGTATAGTTGTTATCATTTTTCAACCTCCTCTTTCCTGTGTTTCAACACAAACTTTTGAACATTTTATGCAAACACTAGGGATATCTACTGTCTGAAATCCTGTTGTAATCGATTGATCTTTTCTTCGTCATAGCAATAGATCTCGTAAGTATTTTTTTCATATTCCCACCTCTTTTTCATTCAAACCTTTACTTGAATATAGTATACCCTTTATCCATCCCCTCATTCAAGTATCAGCTTGAATGAAAAAAGAATTGGGGAATCCCAATTCTCGCAATAAGTGTTTTTTTACAAACCTGACACGTCAGTTTAAGGTCATGTCTCTTTTGATTGTATGTAATGGATTCTTCTCTTTTAGGGGTTAATGATGTCTTTTTCTTACAAGATTTACACTGATACTTTTGAGAGCCAGTGCTGCTGAAACCCTGTTTATAAAAAGAATTGGGGTGGTTAAATGGATCTTCCATCTGGAACGGGCAGTCATCCTTATGAAGCATGAATTGTGGCTGATTACTTGAGGTGTATTAATTGGGACGAGCCTACTAATTTCATCAGCAATCGACCAATTGGAAAGAGCTAATGATCTGCAATAAAAGAGATGCCTTTTTCAGTAGCGGCAGGAACGGCTTGGCACTAAACAATACTTATCTTTTACCAGGACATAAATAAATTTAAAGTCAATCGCTTGTTCAACCTTCCTAACTAGATGATCCTCTGGAACAAGTTGGTCCAACGCAACCATTTCAATTTGATTTCTTCCATCCTCAACGTGTTTTGATAACCTTTTATATCCCCCACAAAATAATCGATTCCATTCCATTATACAAAAAAGCTTGTAGACTTGGTCTAATTCTTAGACTTTGTCTACAAGCAGAAAGTCATTCCATTATGGAATGACTTTCTGAATAAACATTATGAATTTGATTCTTTTAGTTGGGTATATATATAACTAGCATCTTCCCCTACTCCCTGAATCAAAACAGAACTTCTATTATGTTGCCAGGGTAACCCTAAAAAGAATAACCCTTTTTGGGAAGTTACACCCCTATTATGGGTCGGAAATCCTTTATCGTTGAATATTTCATTAAGCTCTATCCAGTTGTAATCTGGTTTATACCCGGTTGCCCAGACTACATTATCTACTTTTATTTGAGTTTTGTCTTCGAATAGTATGAGATTTTTTTCAGAAGAAATGGCTCGTGGTTTTAATGTTATAGTTCCATTCTTAATTAACCTTTTCAACCTATAACCAAAAATAGGGTCTGGCCTCTTTTTTAACATTTTTCCGAACAGAGAATTATGACTGGCTTTATACACTCCTAATTTATCCAAATACCAAAAGATGCTTTTATTGCCAACATCTTGTGGCAAAAACACCATTTTATGTCCGACAGATAAAAATACTTTCCTATCTTTTGATAACTCATCAGCAATTTGGGCACCGGAATTTCCTCCACCTACAACTAGAGCTGTCCCTGGTTTTAATTGGCTTGGATTTTTGTATTCTGACGAATGAATTTGTAAGACCTCTTTAGACATAAGCGATGAAAAATCAGGGATGTAAGGTTTTTGAAAAGGTCCTGTTGCCACTACAACATTATTAGCCTTTATTGAACCTTGATTGGTTTCTATTACGAATTCACCATTAATTAAAAATAATCTATTGACCTTAGTGTTCATCTGTAATGGGAGTGAGAATCTCTTTACATATTGCTTTAAGTAATCAGCAACATCATCCTTGGTAGGATATGAATCTGAATCAAGATTAAAACCTGGAAGTGAGCTAAAATAAGAAGGAGTAAACAACTGTAAAGAATCATATCGATTTTTCCACACCTCGCCAATCTCAGACAATTCATCCAAGATGAGGTAAGAAAGACTACTCTTCTTCAAGTAGTACCCCATTGAAAGCCCCGCCTGCCCCCCTCCAATGATAATTACGTCATATTTCAATTGTTATTACCTCCAGAAAAAACTCTTTTTATATATAGTACCATAAAATTCCTTTGTTCTTTTAAAGCAACAATCCCTAAGAAAAGAACCATTTCTATTTAGGTATAGCTTTATTTTAAAAATGACCACGCACATTACCATAAAAGTTCACAAAAGCACACATTTGATTATTTAATGGGGTTTTTCCGTAAATTCTTTTACATTAAAACGACCTAAATTGACTTATTTAAACGTATTTAATAACTCAACGTTCGCTGGCAGCCAAAAGGTCAGCGGTTCGATCCCGCTATGCTCCATACCGAATACATAAAAAAGGCGTCCTTATTTACGATAAGGGCGCCTTTTTTTATGTTTATCTTTTTAAGTAGCATCAATTTGTAACAGCCACTCACCCCTGCAAATTGGGTTTATCGTCCTGGTCCAAAGGGTAGTAGATAAAAAGTAAATTTTTGGATAAAATAGAACGCTGTAGAATGTCAGAGAAAGAAGGCGAAAGTTATGAAACAATTGAGACCATTATTCCTCTTATTTCTCCTCTTCATCCTTTTAACGGGATGTCAGGATGCTTCAGAAAAGGCATCCACCAAGGATAAATCCGCACAGGAGCCCGGGAAATCGACCACCTCATCAAAGAAAGTCGATGTAGCAGGAACTCTCCCTGAAGAATGGATTAATGCAAACCCGGGAGAACTCTATCAAAAATACATAGAAAAGAAAAGCTGGGCCAAAGAACCCAAAGCATATAAGGATGCCACCGGGAAAGCCATCGATGATTATATGGAACTCGCCGGCAAAGAAGGAACAGAGAAATGGACTGAACAGGAGTGGGCACACTCCATCCTCTCTAACCTCCAGACCGGATATGGAGACATTGCCTCAGAGCTTACAGATTATAAGGTTGTGTACGAGGAAATGAAATTACCCGATGGCAGGCTTCTGCAGGACATCGAAATGGATGAAATCACCCAGAAAAAAGACAAAAAGGTGAATGTCGCTTTATTGATCGATTCTAGCGGAAGCATGAAAGCCGAGGTGGACGGTGAAAGCAAGATGTCCCTTGCCAAGGAAAGCCTGGATCGTCTCGCAAAGGAACTTCCCGGATCCGTGAATGTTTCCCTAATTGCGTTCGGACACAAGGGGACAGGAAGTGATTCAGACAAAGAGATGTCATGTCAGGCCGTTGAATCATTTTACCCACTGCAGCCCTATGACGGATCCGCTTTCTCACAATCACTGTCGAAATTCGATCCCAGGGGCTGGACTCCGCTTGCAGCGAGTATTGAATTAGCCAACGAACAACTTTCTTCCCTAAGTGACGAAAATACGGAGAACTTCATCTACGTGGTGAGCGATGGGATAGAAACCTGTGAAGGCGATCCAGTGAAGGCAGCTCAAAAGGTGAAGGCTGATAACACCAATGTCAAAATCAACATCATCGGATTCGATGTGGACACTGAAGCAGATGAGCAACTTAAGAAAGTCGCCAAAGCCGGCGGTGGAGAATACTCTTCCGTCAAAACGAAACAGCAACTATCTGAGATTGAAAATGTTTGGAAAGAAGCGATCGATAAAAATACGTGGAGATGGTGGGTCGTCAACAGGTTCAGCGACAATGTATGGACGACGGTTGACCATTATAATGCGATAAGGGAAATCTTCTCCACTTATCAAAGCATGCGGCAAAATGAACAAAACAGGCTGACACAAACACTCAATCGCCTGGAAAATGAGAAACTGATTGATTCGGAGAAACGGGAGGCCATCTCTTCCCTTTTCGACGAACGTCAGGAGAAAATCAGAAATTACATGAATGACCTGGAATCCAAGAAACGGGAAGAAGTAACGACCGTGTCTGATGAGCTTGAAAAGAAGTTGGATGCAATTGAGGAGCAGGTTGGAATATAAACGGAGGAGTCCGGTCTATTGGATCGGACTTCTCCTCTTTTTAATTGATTGACTATTCTGTATAATGACGATACGATTTTCTTATAAAAGGACAGCCCGCCGATGACATACGCTTCCTTTTTCTATTCGCACCCCCGCGGCACATATAGAAAGGAGACGAATTCAATGAATCAATATGGAAATACAGCCCAAAATGAAATTTATCAAGGAAAGGTCCGTCCCTCCATTTCATTCCGGTTTGAGGAAATGGAACGACTGGCCAGGGAAAAGCTTGAGGACGGCCCTTTTTATTATGTAGCGGGTGGTGCCGGTGGCGAAGAGACGATGCGTGCCAACAGACATGCTCTAGAGAGCTGGCAGATTGTCCCCCGCATGCTGAGGAACACGGAAAATCGTGACCTCAGTGTGACACTATTGGGAGAAACCTTCCCATCCCCTCTTATGCTTGCTCCCATCGGTGTGCAATCCATTGTTCATCCGGACGGGGAACTGGCATCTGCCCGTGCGGCAGCTTCCATGAATGTTCCGTTCATTGCAAGCTCCGCCTCTACCTTTTCTTTGGAAGAAATCGCTGCCGTCATGGGTGACGCCACGAGATGGTTCCAGCTGTACTGGAGCAGGGAGCCGGAGATTGCAGCCAGCATGATCAAGAGGGCAGAATCAGCCGGATACTCTGCCATCGTCGTAACGTTGGACGCCCCGATGATGGCATGGCGTGAATCAGATCTTGAAAACACATATCTTCCATTCCTATGGGGGGAAGGCGTCGGGAATTACGTCAAAGATCCAGCCTTCCGTTCCATGCTGAAAGATCCCCCAGAGAAGGATAAGAAGGCAGCAGCGGCACTTTGGGCAAGGGTATTTGGCAATGCTGCCCTGACATGGGAAGACCTCGGGTTTCTCAGGGAACATACCAGTCTGCCGATCCTCCTGAAAGGAATCCTTCACCCTGAAGATGCTCAGCTTGCCATAGAACACGGGATCGATGGGATCATCGTCTCGAATCACGGCGGCAGACAGGTAGATGGTGCTATCGGTGCCTTAGACACATTGCCCCTGATTAGTCAGGTTGTGAACGGACGAATCCCCATCCTATTTGACAGTGGAATCAGACGTGGAGCGGATGTGGTAAAAGCACTGGCCCTGGGCGCAAGTGCGATTCTCCTGGGGAGACCCTATATGTATGGTCTGACCCTCGCCGGAGAGCAAGGGGTGAAAGATGTGATCCGGAATGTCCTGGCCGATCTTGATTTGACACTTGCCCTCTCCGGTCAAACGTCCGTTTCCGAGTTGAATCGTTCTCTTTTAATAAATGTGAGAGACTCCCAATGGCAGAAAGAAAAGACGCACAATCTTCGGGAATAAATTTCACATGAGATCGTCTCTGTCCAACCAGACAGGGGCTTTTATTTTTTTCTGGAGTAATATCCTTCACGATACTTCCTCACCAAATTGATTTCTAATGAAAAGGAAATCCATGAAACTTTCTGCTCCTCCAATAATCATTCCATGATATACTTTCTTTCACAAGGAGTTGATAATTTTGGGAAAATACCCAGTATTTGAAACAGAGAGATTGATTCTAAGACAAATCACCATGGGTGACGTTGATTTCTTATACGAGCTCTATACTTCCGAAGAGGTCCTTGCCTATTTCGGGATGAGTCCGATCGATTCAAAAGATGTAGCGGTCAGCATGGTGGAAAACTATGAAAAACATTTGGAATCAGGTGGTCCGATGCGCTTTGCCATTGTTGAAAAACAGGATGACAAGATGATCGGGACATGCGGGTTCCACGCCATATCCAAGGCATATAAACGCTGCGAGATCGGATACGATCTGACACCCGATCAATGGGGCAGAGGAATCATGGGAGAAGCACTCTCCCCGCTCATCAGCTATCTCTTTTCGGATAAAGGAATGAACCGCGTCGGAGCGGTTATCGTCCCTTATAACAAAGCTTCTTCAAGAGTGGTTGAAAAGCTTGGTTTCAAGCAGGAAGGGCTTCTGAGGGAATATATTCTCCAAGATGGCCATGCCTATGATGCCAATATGTACAGCTTATTGAAGAAAGAATGGCTTCAATAGTTATGAGACGAACCTGAAAAGGAAATAATGGTCAGTGCAGATGAAAAAGGAGCTGGTAGAATGGTACAGCAATTGTTTCATGGGTTCTTGCGCTGGCCTTTAGTTATACGTATATTCATGATTGCCATCACGCTGATGCTGTCATTTGGCACCATCATTCATTTTATAGAACCTGATACTTTCCCTTCTTTATTCGACGGGATCTGGTGGGCCATCATTACGACGTCTACTGTAGGTTACGGAGATTTCGTTCCATTAACATGGGAGGGGCGATTGCTTGGAATTGTGCTCATCCTGGTTGGTGCAGGTTTCCTTTCAACCTATTTCGTCACACTGGCAGCGGAAACCGTCATGACTCAGAATGCCTATCTGGAAGGAAAGGCCACATATAAAGGAAAAGAACATGTCGTGATTGTAGGGTGGAATGAACGGGCACGGGAAGTGATCAATCAACTGACCTCCCTTCAGTCTTCCTGTGATATTATCCTGGTCGATGAAACCCTTCAAAAGAACCCCTATAACAATCATCATATCCATTTTGTAAAGGGGACTCCTTTCAAGGACGCCATCCTGAAGAAAGTCAATTTGTATGAAGCATCAATTGCCATCATCACAGCCGATCAAAATAAAGATGAGATGACATCAGATATGAATTCCGTCTTGACGCTCCTTGCCATTAAAGGAAATCATCCCGAATTGTATACAGTGGTGGAGATCCTTCAAAAGGATCAAGTGGCAAATGCGAAGCGGGCAGGTGCGGATGAAGTCATCCAGACCAATATGCAGACAAGCTATGTGATGATGAACAGCATCATATCTCAAGGAATGTCCAAAACGATCCTAAAGCTATTGAATCATCTTAAAGGAAATAATCTGAAGCTGATTCCTGTTGCAGATGAGTACATCAATGAAAACTTCCACTCTCTTAGTGGACACCTACTCAAGAACAACATCATCCTTCTGGGCATAAAAAAAGGAGAAAACACATCCGTGAATCCTCCTTTAACGACTCTCGTTGAAGCATCAGACGAGCTGCTTGTGATTTCTAATTAGAAAACAGCGTATTCTCAAGTTCTTTGACGAGTTCTTTCCCTACGGCAACATACTCTTCTGGAAAGCTCGCATCGGGATCCTGGGGCTCTGAGAATTGATTGACGGAACCAGAGAAACTGCCCGTTGACGCGAAGTCATCCAATCCTATCTGATATTTATGGGAAAGAAGGAACGGTTTTCCGAATTCAACGGTAGCGCCTCTTGAATCCAACTGACCGTCTACAGAGGTAAACGGCACTCTTAAAAATTGATAGCCGACTTCGTCATCAATTTTATAATCAAAATAGCCGTGATCATAATCCCAATTCCCGCCGATCGAATATCCAAGCGGCTTTAATAGCTGTTCAAGTTTATACAGTTGATAATGTTTTCCTTCAATCGTCGATGAAAGCTCAATCACATGGATGCATCCCCTTTCTTTTAGGGATAGTTTCTCCCAAAGCGAAAGAAAAATGTAAAAAGAGCACCGAGTTTCCACTCGGGTGCTCTTTCTTTATTATTTAAGGCGTTTTTCAAGCTCAGCTTTCTTCTCTTCGAAACCAGGTTTTCCAAGAAGTGCAAACATATTCACTTTATACGCTTCCACTCCCGGCTGATCAAATGGATTCACTCCAAGAAGATATCCGCTCATAGCGCATGCTTTCTCGAAGAAGTACACAAGGTAACCGAATGTGTATGCATCCATGGCAGGGATCTCTACAATCAGGTTCGGAACCCCTCCATCTGTATGTGCCAGCAGTGTCCCTTCGAACGCTTTATTGTTCACAAAATCCACTGTCTCACCAGCAAGATAGTTTAATCCATCCAAATCACTGTCTGCTTTCTCAATTTTCAGCTCATGACGTGGCTCTGAAACTTTGATGGCTGTTTCAAAAATATCACGGCGTCCTTCCTGAACATATTGTCCAAGGGAATGAAGATCCGTAGAAAAGTTTGCAGATGAAGGATAAATCCCCTTCTGGTCTTTCCCTTCACTTTCTCCGAAGAGCTGCTTCCACCATTCCGCGAAATATTGCAGTCCCGGCTCGTAGTTAATGAGCATTTCGATGGTTTTACCTTTGTTGTAAAGGACATTACGAACCGCAGCGTATTGATACGCAGGATTCTCAGTCAGTTCCGATTTACCGAAATCTTCGCGAGCCTGTGCGGCACCGTTCATCATCGTTTCGATTTCCACTCCACTGACGGCAATCGGAAGCAATCCTACTGCCGTCAGCACAGAGTAACGGCCTCCGATATCATCAGGAACGACAAATGTTTCATAGCCTTCATCTGTTGCCAATGTCTTTAGGGCACCCTTTGACTTATCCGTCGTGGCATAGGTGCGTTTGCGTGCTTCTTCCACTCCGTACTTTTCTTCAAGCATATTGCGGAAGATACGGAATGCAAGAGCCGGCTCTGTCGTTGTACCTGATTTTGAGATGACGTTGATGGAGAAGTCTTTTCCATCCAGAAGATCCATTAAGTCTCTCATGTAGGTAGAGCTGATGTTTTGTCCAACGAATAACACTTGCGGTGTTGAACGTTTCTCCTTCGGCAGGGCGTTATAGAAGCTGTGGTTCAGCATCTCAATCGCTGCACGCGCACCAAGGTAGGATCCACCGATACCGATGACAAGCAGAATGTCAGAATCATTTTTAATTTTCTCAGCAGATTTTTGAATGCGGGAAAATTCCTCTTTGTCATAGTCTACAGGAAGGTCGATCCAACCAAGGAAGTCGTTCCCTGCACCTGTTTGTTCATGTAGTGAATGATGAGCGACCTTCACGGCATCACTTAAGTATGTAAGTTCGTGTTCTCCAAAAAACGATAACGCTTTTGAATAATCAAAACGAATGTGTGTCATAACCATCCTCCGATTAAATAATTATTTTCTTCTATCTCACTTTATCGAAAGCTGACGAGAGAATCAAGAAAGCTCCCTTTATGTAAGCGCGTGCATTGTAAACTTTTTATCGATGTCTTGCCTCACCTGTTTATGTTCCCCTAATTACTGGGAAGAAAACCGTCTTTTATAGGAACTTATGAAGGGAAAATGGGGAATCCGGAGTGGAAGTGGTGGAATCTTGGGGAAACCGTTGAAGCTTCGGAAGGCGGATACATTGGAATTCAGCCGAAATGGGTTTGAATCCAGCCGATTTGTGCACTTATCCAGCCGAAACGAGCCGAAAACCAGCCGAATTCTACAACAATCCAGCCGAAAACACTCCAAATCCAGCCAATTAACTAAATTTACCAAAACACCCGCTAAAAAAGAGGGACGGACCTCTCTTCACGAGGTCCGTCCCTCCCCATTTATTTACAGTGATGCTCTCAAAATGGCAAGTACGTCTTCTTTGTTCAGTTTGTTGAAGTTACCGAATTCTCCGTTCACCATTGCTTTGTCGGCCATAAGGTCGATCTGGCTATCATCGATATCATAGTCCGCAAGGCGTGTTGGAGCTCCAAGGCTTGACCAGAATTCACGAAGCTTATCAATTCCTTCAAGGGCCACTTCTTCTTCCGATTTACCAGCGGGATCGACGTTGAATACGCGTTCTGCCAGCTGAGCAAATCGAGAAGGATTCACTTTCAGATTATGCTTCATCCAGTTCGGGAAGATGATTGCAAGTCCACCTGCATGAGGGATGTCATATACAGCAGACACGGCATGCTCGATATTATGACTTGCCCAGTCACCGTTGTATCCCATTTGCAGCATTCCGTTAAGTGCGATTGTACCAGAGTATAAAATGGTCTCGCGAAGCTCATAGTTTTCAAGATCATTGATCAACTTAGGAGCCGTTTCGATAACGGTATTCAGTACCGATTCACACATACGGTCCTGAAGCGGTGTGTTTGTGGCATTATTGAAGTACTGCTCAAACACGTGACTCATCATATCAACCATTCCATAGATTGTATGATCCTTCGGTACTGTGAAGGTATTTTCAGGATCAAGAATCGAGAATTGCGGGAATGTGACCGGGCTTCCCCAACCGTATTTCTCATTCGTTTCCCAGTTCGTGATGACCGATCCGGCATTCATTTCAGAACCAGTGGCAGCAAGGGTAAGAACCGTTCCGAATGGAAGAGCTTCTTTTGCAAAAGCCTTCTTCGTCACAAGATCCCAGGCATCTCCGTCATATTTTGCACCGGCTGCGATGGCTTTCGTACAATCGATGACGCTTCCGCCACCAACCGCAAGGATGAAATCGATATTATTTTCTTTAGCGATTTCCACTCCACGTCTAACAGTGGAAAGACGCGGGTTCGGTTCAACGCCTGATAATTCGAAAACTTCACTATCGATGCCTTTAAGGAGCGACATGACCTGATCATAAAGACCATTACGTTTGATGCTGCCTCCGCCGTAAACAACAAGCACCTTTTTACCATATTGAGGTACCAATTCTTTTAATTGTTCTACTTGTCCTTTACCAAAAATTAATTTAGTCGGATTATAAAAAGTAAATTCATTCATTGTTTGTTACCTCCCTGTATTTAATAAGGGCCGACATCTTTCGTTACCCAAAATGTTTTGAACACATTTTCTATTATCGAATATATCATCCCCAAATTGCAAAGAAACTGCACAAGGAAATTTTATTATGGGCACATTGAATAGGAATGTTCACGAAGGGAAACGTATAAATGAGCCATTGAATAGTAGGAGGAAAACAACATGAGTGGAATTCAACGTATTGCATTGGTTCTTACGATCATCGGTGCTGTCAACTGGGGACTTATCGGTTTCTTTCAATTTGATCTTGTTGCAGCCATCTTTGGTGGTCAAGATGCAGCTTTATCCCGTATTGTTTACGGTTTAGTCGGAATTGCAGGTCTCATAAACCTTGGTCTGTTATTCAAACCGACGGAAGAGCTTGAAAGAGAACCACATACAGAACCAACGAGATAAATGCACACAAAAGGTGACCCCATCCGGGTCACCTTTCTTTATTTCAACAACTTTTTAATGATCTGCATACCGAATCGCCCGCTAGGATATCGGAAACTCATATCGAATTTCGTCGTCTGTTTCAAGATGCTCTTGTAGTGGGAGAAGGTTGAGAAACTTGATTCACCGTGATAATTCCCGATACCACTTTCCCCAACCCCACCAAAAGGAAGATAAGGCGTTACGATGTGCATGAGGGTATCATTTACACACCCTCCTCCGTAGGAAATCGATCCGTTGATCTTTTCTTCTGTAATGGGATTGCTTGTAAACAAATATAATGCCAGCGGTTTCGGCCGTTCTGTCACAAAGTCAATGACTTCCTCAATTTCCTCAAATTCTATCATTGGAAAAACAGGGCCGAATATTTCATCCTGCATCACCGGTACTGAAAAATCTCTCGGCTTCATCAGGGTTGGCTCTATTTTTAAACTTGCAGAATCCACATTTCCTCCCAGAAGGATTTCCCCATCTTCCAAATAACTGGTCAAACGATCGAAGTGCCGCTCGTTTACAATCCGACCGAATTTATCACTTTTCATAGGTTCTGTTCCATAGAAGTCAATCACCGTTTTCTTAAATTCGGTGATGAATTCATCCTTCTTACTGCTATGGATGAATAGATAGTCCGGAGCAATGCAGGTCTGACCTGCGTTCGTCACCTTACCGAAAGCAATCCTCTTGGCCGCAAGAGGGATATCTGCCGTTTCGTCCACGATGCAAGGGCTTTTCCCTCCGAGTTCAAGGGTAACAGGGATTAACTGCTTGGCTGCAGCTTCCATGACTACTTTCCCAACAGGCACACTCCCTGTGAAAAAGATATAATCAAACGATTGCTTCAGAAGGGTCTGTGTCGTCTCCACTCCCCCCTCAATGACGAAGAGCTGTCTCGGGTCAAAGTGTGTGTTGATCATTTGAGCCAATAATGCAGAAGTGGTAGGAGTTAGTTCTGACGGCTTTATGATAGCGGTATTCCCTGCTGCGATCGCTCCGATGACCGGTGCAAGCGCCAGCTGAATCGGATAGTTCCATGGCGCGATGATCAAAGTGACTCCGTAGGGCTCCGGTACCGTGTACGCTTTTGAACCGATATGGGTCTTCGCTGTTTTCACTTTTTTCGGTTCAGCCCACTCGTCAATATGCTTGAGAACGAATCGAATTTCCTCCAGTAGGATCCCAATCTCTGTCGCATACGTTTCCATCTCTGACTTATTTAAATCTTTTTTCAGTGCATCGATTATCTCTGTTTCATGATTTTTGATGACGGTGGAGAATTTCTCCAACAGTTCTTTTCTGTATTCAATGGGTCTTGTCACCCCAGATTTGAAAAATTGCTTATGTTGTTGAAGGCTGGATTCGATCGCTTCAGATGAAGCTTCCTCTATGAATAATTCAGTAGACATTTGGTTCCCTCCGAATCTAAAATGTTTAACAGTTTAAACATAAGAACATAAATATCGTACGACGAAACTACCCCTATGTCAATTTCAATGATCTTACCCTAAATCAACGCTTTTTAATCATTTCTACATTTTTGGCTAAATTCCTTTAAAGACGCAAAAAGAACGTACCCATTATGAGGATACGTTCTCTGATTCATGCGATCGTTACACCCAACCTCTAAATCTTGAGGCTTCAGCCATTTTGCGTGCGCCGACCATGTATGCGGCTAGTCGCATATTCACTCGACGATTCTGAGATGTTTCGTATACATTGTTGAAAGCTTCGACAAGTTTAGCATAAAGCTTCTCGTTTACTTCTTCTTCCGTCCAGTAATACCCCTGATTATTCTGAACCCATTCGAAGTAAGAAACCGTTACTCCACCGGCACTTGCAAGTACGTCGGGAACAAGGAGGATTCCTCTCTCGGACAGGATTCGTGTTGCTTCAAAGGTAGTCGGACCGTTTGCAGCTTCTACTACAATGGATGCTTTAATATCATAGACATTCTCTTCCGTGATCTGGTTGGAAATCGCAGCAGGTACAAGGATGTCACACTCGAGCTCCAATAATTCTTTATTCGAAATCGTGTTTTCAAATAAAGTCGTGACCGTACCAAAGCTATCACGGCGGTCCAATAGATAATCAATATCCAGACCGGCCGGATCATGGAGGGCACCATGGGCATCGGAAATAGCGATTACCTTGGCACCTGCATCGTGCATGAACTTCGCTAAGAAACTGCCGGCATTCCCAAACCCCTGGATGACGACGCGGGCACCTTTAATATCGATGCCACGCTTCTTTGCTGCCTGTTCAATACAGATGGTCACACCTTGAGCTGTTGCCTTCTCACGACCTTGGGAACCACCAAGGACAATCGGTTTTCCCGTAATGAATCCTGGTGAATCATTCTCACGGAGACGGCTGTATTCATCCATCATCCATGCCATGATCTGAGAGTTTGTGTACACATCTGGAGCAGGGATATCCTTTGTCGGACCGACAATCTGACTGATGGCACGGACGTATCCGCGACTGAGCTTCTCCAGTTCAGTGAAAGACATCGTTCTCGGATCACAGATGATCCCGCCCTTCCCTCCACCATATGGCAGATCCACAATGCCGCACTTCAAGCTCATCCACATAGATAAAGCCTTCACTTCCTCTTCATCGACTTCAGGATGGAATCGTACGCCACCTTTGGTAGGACCTACTGCATCATTATGTTGAGCACGGTAGCCTGTAAATACTTTGATACTGCCATCGTCCATTCGAACCGGGATACGTACGGTCAACATACGAACCGGCTCTTTCAGAAGTTCATACATTTCTTCCGTATATCCAAGCTTTGATAAAGCATCATTGATGACATGCTGTGTAGAAGTAAACAGATTAAGGTTTTCTCCCATTGTAAACATTCGCCTCTTTATTATGTGATCTGAAACGTTGTAATTGTAACATATTACCGTATCTTAAACCATTGACTTGGGAAAGAAATAATTTTTATTTTCCTGCTTTTTTTGACCTGTTTCAGGAAAAAATCTTTTTACCCGAAGACGTATTAAGACAATACTTTCTTGATTCTCTCAATGGCCCAATCAAGGTCTTCCTGTGAGATGACAAGTGGCGGGGCAAAGCGAATCACCGTGTCATGTGTTTCTTTACAAAGCAATCCTTCTTCTTTCAGCTGTTCACAGTATTTACGGGCTGGTTCATTCAGTTCAACCCCGATAAACAATCCACTACCACGAACTTCCTTAATCATAGGATTATCTATCTCACGAAGTTTACTCATGAAGTATTCTCCCATTTGAAGAGAACGGCCTGCAAGATCTTCATCGATCAAGACATCCAGTGATGCAACGGAAACGGCACATGCCATTGGGTTCCCCCCGAAAGTAGATCCATGTGAACCTGGATTGAATACGCCCAGCACTTCTTCATCTGCCACAACACATGAAATCGGGAATACTCCCCCACCCAGTGCTTTTCCAAGGATGTACATGTCAGGGTCGACATCTTCCCACTCACAAGCAAACATTTTTCCAGATCGGGCAAGACCTGCCTGGATTTCATCCGCGATGAATAGAACGTTATTTTCCTTACATAATTCATATGCCGCTTTCATGAACCCTTTAGGTGGGAAAACGATTCCTGCTTCACCCTGGATCGGTTCAATGAGAAACGCTGCTGTGTTTGGAGTGATCGCTTCTTTCAAAGCTTCAAGATCACCGTAAGGAATCAGATTGATCCCAGGAAGCATCGGACCGAACCCACGCTTGTATTCTTCTTCTGAAGAAAGGGAAACAGCTGTCATCGTCCTTCCGTGGAAATTCCCGTTACATGCGATGATTTCTGCACTATTCTCTGCTACACCCTTCACATCATATGCCCAGCGGCGAGCCGTCTTGATTGCCGTTTCCACTGCCTCGGCACCTGTGTTCATCGGAAGGGCCATGTCTTTACCTGTCAGCTGACAAATCTTTTCATACCAAGGAGCCAATTGATCATTATGGAACGCACGTGAAGTCAAAGTCACACGATCTGCCTGATCTTTTAACGCCTGGATGATCTTTGGATGACGGTGACCCTGGTTTACCGCCGAATAGGCACTAAGCATATCCATATATTTATTTCCTTCAGGATCCTTGACCCATACACCTTCTGCTTCTGAGATAACGATTGGTAGGGGATGATAGTTCTTTGCACCATACTTTTCCGTTTGTTCGATGATCGAATGAGTACTAACTGCCATGAAAAATTCCTCCTAACGTGATAAAAAGCGATTGAATATTTAAATACAAGGAGAGAGCAACTGTATCCATAGGCTCCTCCTGTTTCCACTCTTAATCTGGAGTGAAAAGGTCATTATCAGATATGCAAAAAAAATTTGCATTTAGAAAACCCTTACACTTATAATAATGCAAAAGATAGTTGCGTTTTTCAAGAGTTTTTTAAAAATTTTCTATTATCCCATTCTTTTTCTAAAAATAACCTGAATTGACCTTTGAATTGACGATAAATTTGCACGAAATGGAACGCTCCAGACATTCCAATCGATATTGAAGAGGAGAGAGACCGTATGCTGGAATTTGAAAAACGGTTGTATATGTACGAAAAGGTTGCCGAACATCTTGAATCAGGCGTCCATGTCATCGACTCGACGGGAAGGACCATCATCTACAATCG
Source organism: Rossellomorea orangium (assembly GCF_019334305.1). Classification (GTDB taxonomy): domain Bacteria; phylum Bacillota; class Bacilli; order Bacillales; family Bacillaceae_B; genus Rossellomorea. The sequence goes on along the minus strand of NZ_JAHWGH010000008.1, from coordinate 233,474 downwards.
CAAGATGCGGGAAATTGAAGGGATGGAAATCGAAGACGTCCTGGATAAAAATCTGCTGGATGTCTTCCAGTTTCACTCAGAGGAAGAAAGCACCCTGTTGAAAGTCTTGAACACAAATGAGCCCACCCTCAATGTGAAGCAAACGTATTTCAATATGAACGGGATTGAAATCACGACGATGAATGATACTTTTCCGATTTTTCACGGTGATGTACTGATTGGGGCCATTGAAATTGCAAGGGATATCACCAAACTTGAAAAGGTGATGAGGGACCAGGTACATAAAAAGCCAAGCAGCTTTTTCACTTTTGACAGCATCATCGGGCATCACCCCCGACTAATGGATGCCGTAGAAACCGGCAGGCAGGCGACGAGGACCTCTTCCCCAGTATTGATTTGCGGTGAAATCGGGACCGGGAAAGAACTCTTTGCCCAGAGCATTCACAACGACAGCGCCCGTGCCAATCGTCCTTTCGTCACCCTGAATTGTTCTTCCTTAAGTGACGACATGCTCGAAGAAGCGTTATTTCAGGATCTAAAAGAACAAAGCAATCCAGAAGACCGCCGCCCCTCCCTCTTCCACCAGGCTCAGGGAGGAACGCTGTTGCTCGACGAAATCAACTCATTATCCCCTTCCCTTCAAGAGAAGCTCTTAAACTTCTTCTCCGAAGGGAGTGACCTTCCATTTGACGTCCGGGTGATGGCGACCGTGAACGAAGATCCCATCGACGCCATTGCAGAGGGCCGTCTTTTGAAGGATCTTTACTATCGTCTTAGCATCGTGTCTGTTTTCATCCCTTCTCTCCGTTCGAGAAAAGGCGATCTGCCGGAGCTTGTGGACTATTTCATCGATCAGTTCAACCATCATTTTGCGATGAACATCAAAGGGATATCCGATGAGGTCCATGGCATCTTCCAACAATATGACTGGCCGGGAAACGTCCGGGAACTTAAACATGTTATAGAAGGTGCATTTAATTTGGTGAGGTTCGAAGAGAAAATCGGCTTCAGCCACCTTCCATTTGGATTCAGGCAGAGGATTCATCATACAGCCGGCGGTGAAGAAAGTCAGGATGAATCCGAGTTCCTCTACCAATCGGGGACCGAAATCAAGCCATTGGAGATATTCATGGAGGAAGCGGAAACCTATTATATACAGAAAGCATTGAAGTACCATGAATTTAATATCACCAAAACCGCCAAATCATTGGGGATGAGCAGGCAGAATCTGCAGTATAGGATACGGAAGTACGGGATTGAGCGGAATTCATTTTAATTGGTTTGATGCCACTTTCTTTTTCGGGAAGTGGTTTTTTTCGCGGAGAGGTGTGTTTAGGACGGAGTTGCCTGGGGGATTTTGTCGATTTAGGTAGAATGGTCGATATCTGATCACACCCACCATCCCCCCCTATCTTCTTTAACCAAAACAATGTACCAGACCCCATCATGAGCGAGTCTGGTACTCTTCCGTTTTATGACATATGTTGTAAATATGGAGTTAAATCCACACCGATTCGCTTAGCCAGCTTCTTACCGAGCTCAACATCCGCACGGAAAAAATTACATACGGCGCGGAGGGCTATTCTTTCGTCAATGATGGATAGCTCCGCAGAAATATTTTTCAAAACCTGCTCTTTCACTTCAGCCGGGTAACTTCTATAAATGATTCCCGCCTGGCCGAAGTCATCTGTTTTCCGTATCTTCTGCCTTCCTCGTTCACCCGTCATCGGCTGGTGAACTTCTGTATAACCCTCAACCTCTTTCGGCGTATCGGCAAAGCTGTTCGGCTCATAGTTCACTGATCCGGTTTGCTGTTTGAAAGGCATATGACCATCCCTTTGGTTATTGGCCACTTGGGCGAAGGGGCAATTGATCGGAAGCTGCATGTAATTTGCGCCGATCCGGTAACGTTGTGTATCAGAATATGAGAATAGCCTTCCTTGAAGTAATTTATCTTCAGATGGAAGCATCCCGTTCACTAACACCCCGGGATTAAAGCCGACTGACTCTGTTTCAGCAAAGATGTTTTCAGGATTTTTATTTAATATCATAGTTCCTACAAATTGTGAGGGGATGTCGTCTTCTGGCCAATCCTTGGTTGCATCCAGAGGATCGAAATCGAATTCATCCATCTCCATCGGATCCAGTACTTGAACATATAGATCCCATTCAGGGAAATTCCCTTTCTCAATTGACTCATATAAATCGCGACTCGCATGATTAAAGTCCTTCCCTTGAATTTCTTCTGCTTTTTCAGATGATAGATTTTCGATGCCTTGCTTAGGTTTCCACCCTAATTTTACATATACGGTATTCCCTGCTTCGTTTACCCACTTATAAGCATGTACACTCGAACCGCGCATTTGTCTGTAATTAGCCGGTATCCCCTCATCTGTATAGAGATGAAGCAGCATATTTGTTGATTCCGGTGTCAAGGACATGAAATCCCAGTATCTTTCAGGTTCCTGAATATTCGTTTGAGGATTTGGCTTTAAAGAATGGACCATGTCAGGAAATTTCATGGCATCCCGAATGAAGAAAACAGGAAGGTTATTCCCTACGAAATCCCAGTTTCCCTCTTCTGTATAAAATTTGACCGCAAACCCACGGGGATCGCGAAGGGTTTCCGGGGAATGTTGACCATGGACCACCGTAGAGAAACGGGCGAATACAGGGGTTTCTTTACCGGCATCCTGAAAAATAGCTGCTTTTGTATATTTTTTCATACTGTTTTTAGTAATGAAGATTCCATGTGCTCCTGCTCCCCTTGCATGAACTACTCTCTCAGGAACCCTTTCTCTATCAAAGTGCGCCAGTTTCTCAATTAGCTGATAATCTTCCAGCAGCGTAGGACCTCTTTCTCCTGCTGTAATAGAATTCTGATTATCTCCGATCGGGGCTCCCTGGTTCGTTGTTAGCTTTCTTCTATCCATTTCTTCCACTCCTCTAGTTTATAATTATTATTAAGTAATTATAGTTATATTTTATCTATCTGATCACAAAAGTCAATTACAAATTATAATAATTTTAAATTAATAATTACTTAAAATAACGTATCCAGGCATAAAAATAGAGACAACCTATACAATAGGCTGCCTCTTAATTGAATTTCAGAAATCTTGTGTCATGCTTTAATTAATTTAGAATCCGTTATAAAGCGTACGCCTTCCGTGGATTCCAGGGAAAATACTCCTCCTCTACCTTCCCTTACATCCAATATAATCCTAAAGTGCTTCCAATACTCATATTGCTGCTCATTCATATAGAAAGGACAGTCGGCTACAGTACCTACCAATACATCACTGTCTCCGATGATCAGGTCATCTTGACTTAAGCACATGGGAGAACTGCCATCACAACATCCTCCAGACTGGTGAAACAAAAGGGCGCCGTGCTTACCCTTTAACGTTTCAATCAGCTGGAGCGCCTGCTCCGTCGCCTCTAGTCTCTGTTCCATTTTAGAAGAATCCTAACGCTTTAGGACTATAGCTGACTAGTAAATTCTTCGTTTGTTGATAGTGTGATAGCATCATTTTATGATTTTCACGACCGATTCCGGACATTTTGTAGCCACCGAATGCAGCATGTGCCGGGTATTGGTGATAGCAGTTGGTCCATACCCGTCCTGCCTGAACCTCTCTACCGAAACGGTAAGCCGTGTTCATATCCCGTGTCCATACTCCTGCTCCGAGTCCATAAAGAGTATCATTGGCGATTTCAAGTGCTTCCTCTTTCGTTTTGAATGTTGTAACAGAAACAACCGGACCAAAGATTTCTTCCTGGAAAATCCGCATTTTGTTGTTTCCTTTGAATACCGTCGGCTTCACATAGAAACCTGTTTCATGATCCCCATCCAGGGTATTTTGCTCACCGCCGATAAGTAATTCTGCACCTTCTTCTTTTCCGATTTCGATATAAGAGAGAATCTTATCCAATTGTTCTTGAGAAGCCTGGGCACCGAGCATTGTATCTGTATCCAACGGATTCCCCTGTTTAATTTGCTTCACACGTTCGATTGCGCGCTCCATGAACTTATCGTAGATCGATTCCTGAATCAGTGCTCTTGAAGGACATGTACACACTTCTCCTTGATTCAGCGCAAACATGACGAAACCTTCCACTGCCTTATCAAGGAAGTCATCATCATGATCCATGACGTCTTCAAAGAAGATATTAGGTGATTTACCACCAAGCTCCAATGTGACAGGGATGATGTTCTGAGAAGCATATTGCATGATCAGACGCCCTGTTGTCGTTTCACCCGTGAAGGCTACTTTACCGACACGCTTACTTTGAGCAAGAGGTTTACCTGCTTCCACGCCAAACCCTTGTACAACATTCAATACACCTTTAGGCAGCAGGTCTTCTATCAATTCAACAAGAACCATGATGGAAGCTGGTGTCTGCTCTGCCGGCTTCAATACCACGCAGTTTCCTGCAGCAAGGGCCGGGGCAATCTTCCATACCCCCATCAGAATCGGGAAGTTCCAAGGGATGATCTGTGCAACAACTCCTATCGGCTCATGGAAGTGATAAGAAACCGTATCATTATCAATTTCTCCTAAGGATCCTTCCTGGCCTCTGATGCATCCTGCGAAGTAACGGAAATGGTCAACCGCTAACGGTAAATCTGCCGCCATGGTTTCACGGACAGGCTTTCCATTATCCCATGTTTCAGCTACAGCAAGCATTTCCAGATTTTCTTCTATACGGTCGGCAATTTTATTTAAAATATTTGACCTTTCAGCTACAGAAGTTTTTCCCCATGCGTCCTTGGCAGCATGCGCTGCATCCAATGCCTTTTCAACATCTTCTTTGTTTGAACGGGCGATTTTTGTGAACACCTTCCCCGTTACAGGTGATACATTTTCAAAATATTCCCCGCTTGCCGGCGGTACATATTCCCCACCGATAAAGTTTTCATATTTGTCTTTGAAGTGTACCAATGACCCTTCCGTGTTCGGATTATTATAAAGCATCTAAGTCCCTCCTGTTTTTATGTATCTCTTATTAGTTAAGCGCTTTCATTTCCATTATAGGACATCAGGGAGGTACGGACAAGTTTATTGTATAAATATTCTTTATTTTTAGTTAATTAATCGCAAAATGCTCCATGAATGGACAATATTTTTTCATAAAAAAAGATGACCCTATTTAAGGATCATCTTTCTTTCACTGACTGTATACGACCGAAGATAAAATATCATAGTCGGACATCAGATGGCCGTGATTTTTCTTTAAGGATTCTGCCAGTCGCTCTGGCATTTTCTCTGAGTCGTAAGCACAGACGACAGTCAGTTTGAGCTCATGGACCACCCGGTCGGTTTCGTTCTCGAACCAATCAACGATTGAGCATGGGTCTTCCAACGCCCCCCATTCCACATTTGTCCATGATCTAAATGCAATCCCTTTTTCGATAAAGGGTGTGATTGTCTTCATCAGTTGCTCATAGATAGCTGGGGGATGATAACTTCCACTGGATTGATAAAAGTCGAAGTTGCTGACAGAGTGGACCTTTTCTAATTGATCTCCCGTTAATCGACTGCTTAGCTCTTTACGTAATACATTCATGTTTCTCTCGTTCTCTATTAAAATGACGTGTTCTCCCGATTCAATCCCTTCCAGAATGTAGGTTATAGTATTTTCCAGATACTTCTCCCTATCCTGATAGGCATAAAGCACATGAGTACATTCATTACCCTCTATTAGTTCACTTATCTTCTCTTTCAATTCTTGCCACCTCCCCATTCCTCTTTCTATAGAACTTATTCGATACTATATTGGTAAAATCCTCTATTATATAAGGAATCCATTGGAATGTAAGGAGCATGTAATAAAAAAAACTGCCCATTGGATGGGCAGTTTTTGATTGGGTTATTATTTTTTGATTAGATCTTCACGTTCTGATTGTTCGATCCACTCTTCAAGCTTGTCTTTAAGTGTGTTGAAACCTGCTGGAGTTGTTTCTTCGTTCGCTTGTTTCACACTTCCTTGACCTTGACGGCGAGGCTTTTTCGCTGCTGCAGGTTTTGCTTGAGGTGCTGCTGGAGCTTCCTCTGTAGCACGGATAGAAAGGCTGATTTTACCAGCTGCTTCGTCCACTGATAATACTTTAACCTTTACTTCGTCGCCTACTGAAAGGTGCTCACTAACATCTTTAACGAATCCGTGAGTGATTTCAGAGATGTGAACTAATCCTTGTGTTTCTTCGTCAAGTGCAACGAATGCACCGTATGGTTGAATGCCTGTAACTTTACCTGTTACAACAGAGCCTGTTTCGAATTTTGTAGTCATGGTAACACTCCTAGTATATATATTATTTTTCGTCTTTACACGCAATTGTAGATTATATCATAGAATCACAATTTCGGCAAAGATATATTCTTTACCTGCTATGAACATCCTATCGTGGTCTATAATTGCATTCTCACTAGTTATGCTTCCCCAATATCCACATTATTAAAACAGTGTTAATACAGCATTCATCAGGATTTTCAGGCAAATCTCTCTTTTTTAAATATAGCCTCGAACTAACGATTTCTATATCATCTTCAATTATGTAATATTTTCCATTATCTTTAATCCAAAAAAAAGCCCAACCCAATACCAAATGGGCTGGACTTAAAAATCCCTGACAGTCTTTGATCTTTTTTTCTTTTGTCTTTGAATGAAAGGGACGGCATATAACATGAAGGCTGCGATATGGGCGAAAGCAAGGTTTGCGACAAAAAGCCCCCAAAGGGTTACATGTCCCCAGCCACCGAGTTCAGGTACGGCTACATAGTAGATAAATACTGACCATAACGCTATAACGAATGGGATGTGAAGAACAGCCCATTTACGATGCTCGACCCAAAGAAATAGCGGTGTTGCCGTTGCGACGAATAGGTATACAAGAAAGACATCCATTTCCATTCCTCCAATTCTTTAGTAAACGCTTTCAATTATGGCGAAAAAAAGAATAATTTGTGAACGTTTTGTTACAATTAGTATACTACATCTTGAGAAAATTTCCAGCCTATTTAACATCTTTTTGACTACTTTTCTAAAAATTAGTTAAAAAGTAATGAAATGAAGCGTTTTCACACATAATAATTGGAAAACTAAAACTACTGTTTACATACCTTCCCTTATTTCATTCGTTTCCTATCCTTTACCCCATTTATTGAAAATTAAAAAATCCGGTGTACAGGGCATCTAAAACATAGTACGATTGAAAAATCTTATTTTTTGAGAGGAGGATATTATTATGGCCAAGAAAGATCAATGGACTTCTAAGATTGGATTTATTCTGGCAGCGGCAGGTTCTGCCATCGGCCTCGGCGCCATCTGGAAATTCCCTTATATGGCCGGTGCGAATGGCGGGGGTGTTTTCTTCTTGCTCTTTATTCTATTTACTGTCTTAATCGGTGCCCCCATTCTTCTCGCTGAGTTTGTCATCGGAAGGCGCGCAGGAGCAGATGCTGTCACTTCATATAAAATACTGGCCCCGAATTCGAAATGGCACTGGATCGGATACTTGGGAACAGTGGTATCGTTTATCATCCTATCCTTTTACAGTGTGGTTGGCGGATGGATTCTTTCTTATTTAGGAAGAAGTGTGACCGGTTCCCTGATCGGCAAGACGCAACAACAATATGGGGCGTTATTTGAAAGTATCATAGCGAACCCTAAGGAAGTGCTGATTGCACAGTTTGCCTTCATCGTCATGACCGTTCTTGTCGTACAAGGCGGCATTCAAAAAGGCATCGAACGTGCAAGTCGCTATATGATGCCGGCATTATTCATCCTATTTATCATTTTAGTGATCAGGTCCCTAACGCTTGAAGGAGCGATGGAAGGTGTCCGCTTCCTGTTACTTCCTGATTGGAGTTATTTGAATGGAGAGACGGTGTTACTTGCTCTCGGACAGGCATTCTTTGCATTGACCGTGGGTCTGTCCGTCATGGTGACATATGCCTCTTATCTGTCGAAGAATGACAGTATGCCAAGGTCTGCCATCAGTGTGTCAGGTCTGAATATCTTTATCTCGTTACTTGCAGGATTGGTCATTTTTCCGGCTGTATATGCACTGGGCTTTCAACCCGATGAAGGTCCCGGGATTGCTTTTGTCGTCCTTCCTGCCGTTTTCAATGAAATTGCGTTCGGTGGCATATTCTTAACTGTGTTTCTAGTCCTGTTACTCTTTGCCACACTGACCTCTGCTTTTTCCATTCTTGAGATTGGGGTCGCTGCCCTTTCCAAAGGAAATCAGAAGAAACGGATGCCCTTTACATGGCTGATCGGGATCCTTGTATTCATCGCAGGCATACCAAGTGCCCTTTCATTTGGTGTATTCAATGAATTCCTGATCGGCGGGAAGAACTTCTTTGACTTTGCCGATTATATAACGAGCAACTTTGGTTTACCGATCGGCGCACTGCTCATCTCAATATTTGTATCCTATCGTTTAAAACGCGAAGACGTCTGGAACGAACTACAATCGGGTTCGTCCATTTCAGAAGGTCTCTTCAACAGCTGGATCTTCCTTCTGCGCTACATCGTGCCGGTCGCCATCTTACTTGTTTTCTTATCGTGATTGCTGGTCCGTCCCTCAAAATAGAGGGACGGACCTCTTATTTATGTAACATTTTGTTCACGGATTTCCGGGCTAATTTTTTCCATATGGTGATAAAATATAGATATAAGAAAGGTAATTTATGAGGAGGGACTTTGGTATGTCACATTTTGGTGAGAATCTGAAAAGGGTAAGAGAAGAGCGGAAATTGTCTCGACAGGAGCTTGCTTTACGAGCACGATTGGGAACGAAAACGATTGAGAAATATGAGTCTGATCTGCAGATCCCTGATACACAAACGATCCTTAAACTTTCTACCGTTCTTGATATCCCCGCTTCCGAGCTCATGGAACGAGAAGTGAAAGAGCATCCTCCAGCAGGGGTAGATTCAGAGATTGAACAGCTGATTAAAGAAATCGGTACGAAGCGGACAAAGCTTATCCTTCGTAAAGCCAAAGAATTCACGGAAGAAGATTTTCTGCGGGTGATGCAGATGTTATACGAATTGAAATACGAAAAAACCGAGTCATAAAAAATTTTCCTGAAATGATGTATAAAAAGAAAATAAAGCGGTCATACTGAAAATAAGCTTTCTAAGTATTCCCCCTTTTGTTTTCATTTGTTGGACGATCATTAGGATCGTCCTATTTTTTTGCCTTCATAAGGGCGCGGGGCATCCATCGTGAATGGATGCCCCGCGCCTCTTTATTTTCGTTTAACTGTGATTCTGCACAAACCGCTTCATCCGTTTCACGGCTTCCTGCAGCTGTTCCATGCTTGAAGCATATGAACAGCGGATATAACCTTCCCCGCCCTTGCCAAATACATTGCCGGGCACTACCGCTACTTTCTCTTCCATAAGAAGTTTCTCTGCAAATTCCTCTGAAGACATCCCTGTTTTCTGGATGGAAGGAAATGCATAGAATGCTCCCCCCGGTGTATGACAGGTTAACCCACATTCGTTCAGGGAATCGACGAAATAGTGACGGCGATGACGGTAGCTCCTCTTCATTTCCATTACATCGTCCATTCCTTTATCCAGTGCCTCGACTGCAGCGTATTGAGCAGGTGTGGACGCACACATCATCGCGTACTGATGGATCTTCAATAGGGATGATGCGATTTCTTCAGGTGCACATATATACCCGAGTCTCCAACCTGTCATGGCAAACCCTTTCGAGAAACCGTTGATGAGAATGGTTCTGTTTCTCATGCCATCTAAAGAAGCAATCGATACATGGTGATGATCATAGGCAAGTTCGGAATAAATTTCATCCGAGAAGACGACGAGATCATGCTCTTTGATTACCGTAGCAAGACGCTCTAAATCCTCCCTTTCAAGGACCGTCCCCGTTGGATTATTAGGCGAGCAAAGCAGTACAGCCTTTGTCCGCGGTGTAATGGCTGCTTCCAGTTCTTCAGCCGTGACCTTGAAGCCATTTTCCGCCTTGGTTTCCACCGTTACAGGTACTCCCCCTGCCAATTGCACAAGAGGTACGTACGAGACGAATCCCGGCTCCACTACAATGACTTCATCCCCCGGATCAATGATTGCACGCATACTGATATCGAGTGCTTGTGAGGCACCGACCGTCACGATGATTTCCGTTTTCGGGTCATAGTCGACGGCGTACCCATTTTTCATATACCGGCCGATCTTTTCTCTCAGCTCCAGAAGTCCTGCGTTCGCTGTATAGGAGGTATACCCCTGCTCTAATGAGAGAATGGCTGCTTCCCGCACCGTCCAGGATGTAATGAAATCCGGCTCTCCTACACCGAGTGAAATGACCCCTTCCATATTGGCTGCAAGGTCGAAGAATTTTCTGATTCCAGAAGGCTTCAAGTTTTTCACGGATTGAGCTATGTACGATGTCTTCGTTGTCATGGTGACACCACGATTCTTCTATCTTCTCCATGATCCCCGAAGATCGTTCCATCATGCTTGTACTTCTTCAATTGGAAATGGGTGGTTGTCGATAAAACAGAATCCAAAGTAGACAGCTTTTCTGACACAAACGTTGCTACTTCATGCATGGATCGGCCTTCAACCGTCACAGATAGATCATACGCACCAGACATCAAGTAAACGCTTTTCACTTCTTTATAACGATAAATACGATGGGCCACCTCATCAAAACCGACACCCCTTTTTGGAGCGACCTTCACATCAATCATCGCCGTAACTCCTTCATGTCCTTCCACCTTTGACCAGTCGACTACAGAACTGTATCTGACAAGTACATTTCCTTTTTCGAGTTTCTCGATCATCTCCTCGATATCTTCAGTCGATACTTGAAGCATTTTCCCTAGATCCTCAGTAGGTATCCTGGCATCCTTTTGTAAAATCCTTAGTAAATCAAGCTCTATTTCTCTCAGTTGCATTCTTCTTCCTCCTCATCGCCACTAAATGGTTTCATTATATCAGAAGTCACGTATATGAAAAGAGCCATCATGAAGGTTATTTTCCCCTTTCCTTACACAGGATATGTTACAACTTTCAATTCAGGGTGTTAAATGCAAAAATACGGGTAAAATACATGTAAACTAACAGAGAGGAGTGACGAAGTATGCAAGCATCCGATTTCGCAAAAGTGGTACAGGTGAATGGTGCCAATGTTTATTTTGAACATCACCAGCATCCCACTGCCTCAGAAACCTTCGTCCTTCTTCATGGATTTCTTTCATCAACCTTCAGCTTTAGACGGCTTACCCCTCTATTGAAAGAGAATTATAATGTCATTTCCATCGATCTCCCTCCCTTTGGGAACAGCGAGAAGAACAATCGTTTTATCTACTCCTATGACAACCTGGCGAATACAGTCATCGCCTTATTGGACCACCTCAATGTAAGTAACATTCATTTAACAGGTCACTCCATGGGTGGTCAGATTGCTTTGAACGTAATGAAAAAAGCACCAACACTTGTCGAAAAAGGTGTCCTTCTTTGCAGTTCGGGCTATCTCAAAAAAATGAATTGGCCGGTAACAATGTTGAGTCACATCCCCTTTTTCCACCTTTATGTAAAACTGTGGCTAACACGGTCAGGCGTTCGAAATAATCTTGAAAATGTGGTACATGATTCTACAATGATTGACGATGAAATGATGTTTGGGTATTTGAAACCCTTTCTTGAGGATGATATTTTCAAGGCCTTAACGAGGATGATTCGAGATCGTGAAGGAGATTTGTCAGTCAATGAGCTGAGGAACATCCAAACTCCCTGCCTTCTCATTTGGGGAGAGCATGACAGGGTGGTGCCTCTATCGACGGGACACAGACTGAAGCAAGATATCCCGGACTCAAAACTCGTTGTGTTAAAAGAGACGGGACATCTTGTCCCTGAAGAAAAGCCAATGGAAGTATTGGGACATATACATGAATTTGTCTCTTCGACAGTAAACGACCTTTCAAATGATACTCATACAGAGCCTATCTTTCAAAAAGGACTTTCCCAAACGCTCATTTCCGAAACGTAGGGGGAAGTCCCTTTTCTGTTCATTCGTCCAATCCTAGAAGGATAATCGATAAACATATCATTTTCATCTTTTTTATTTACATCATATGATAATAGGAGCAACTACATAAATGAAAGGGGAACATACGGTGAGTAAATTCGAAGAAATCATTGACCGGAAAGGGTCCTCCTCGGTTAAGTGGGACCTTACGAAGACAGTGTTTGGTAAAGAAGATGTCCTTCCCATGTGGGTGGCAGATATGGATTTCCTTCCGCCACAAAACGTATTGGAAGCCCTTGAAACCAGACTGAAGCATGGAATTTTTGGTTACACCTTTGTTGGAGATAAGACAGCAACGAGCATCAAAGATTGGTTACAAAAGCGCCACGGCTGGCAAATTGAAACGTCCTGGCTACAATACAGCCCAGGGGTCGTTCCTGCCATTTCAACCATCATCCAGGCTCTTACCATCCCAGGGGACAAAGTGCTCGTTCAATCACCAGTGTATACCCCATTTTTCAATTTGGTGGAAGATAACGGACGGGAAATTGTAAATGCTCAATTGGATTATCATGATGGAAGCTATTCCATCGACTATCAAGCATTCGAAGAATCCCTTCAAACCGGCGTGAAACTCTTTCTCCTCTGCAACCCCCACAATCCAAGCGGACGGGTGTGGAAGAAGGAAGAACTGACGAAGATGGCTGAACTATGTCACAAGCACGATGTGGTGATTGTGTCCGATGAAATTCATTCCGATTTGGTTTATAAAAGTCATTCCCATATTCCACTGGCATCTCTACATGAAACATACAGAGATAGGACGATTACCTGTATTGCACCAAGCAAGACCTTCAACCTTGCCGGACTACAGGCTTCTGCGATGATTACCTCCAACCCAGATATTCGTGAGGAAATTGCTTCCGTTCATAAGAAACAGGGGTTCTTTACCCTCAACACATTTGGAATTATCGGTATGGAAGCCGCTTATCGCCATGGAGAGCAATGGCTGGAGGAAATCCTCGAGTATTTGCAGGAAAATGTAAAAGTGACAGCTGCATTCATAGAAGAACACCTTCCCGGGTTGAAGCTTGTAAATCCGGAAGGCACCTATTTACTATGGATTGATTGCACAAAATTGAACCTATCCGATGAAGAGCTAAAGAGTCGCCTGCTGGATCAAGGGAAACTCGCCTTAGAACCAGGCACGAAGTACGGTCCTGGAGGAGAAGGATTTGTTCGTATGAATATCGCTTGTCCACGGGAGACCCTTATGGATGGGCTTGAAAGATTAAAGGTCGCTCTCGGTTCATAACCAAAAAATGTACCAGGTACACTTCAACGCTTGTGTACCTGGTACATTTTTTATTTCTTATCACTCTTTATCACGCCGCATGCAATGCGCTTCCCAGAATCCCCTGAAGGCTGCGTCATTCCATCGTCCTTGTTTTCGTCAATTACCAGCGAAGTACCCTCTTTTGTGAACAGGGATGTTTTCCCTTTGGATAGTGTCACCGTTGAAGCCATAAGTGTCACCTTCACGGTCCCATCTTCCCCTACTATAAGATTGGGCAAATCCCCACCATGAGCCCCTTCAGGGTGAAGAAGTCCATGCTTTTTATCATCCGGATTAAAATGATTCCCCGCCGATGCGAAATCAGGCCGCTTGCAAACCCCTTTTTCATGTATATGGATACCATGTTCACCCTGAGGCAGCCCCTCAAGATCCAATCCTATTTCCACCCCGTCGGATTGCTCCTGCAGGGTAGCTTTCCCTAAAGAATCACCGTTTTCATTTTTCATTTCAACTTCGACCTTTTTAGGATTCTCAATGGCACACCCACTCGCAAGGACCATGATCATGATCATATATAATAGTGATACTCTTTTCATATCGCCTTTTCCTCCATATCTGAATGCTCTTTCACCATTGTTGACTCCCAGGGTAAAAAATATTCCTATTTTAGTGAAGAGCCGTTGTATGAAGAAAGTCGAGCAAACAAAAACACGCTCCAAGGCGTGTTCTGAATTCGTTATTCTGTTCTTTTCTGGACCCGGGCTTCCTCTTCCAATCTTTTGGTCTTCAATTCTTCGCGCTTTGAAATTTTCTGGATGATCCGGAAGGTTACAAGGGCAGCGACCATGAAGATGGCCATCGTGATGCCGGCGGGGATATATTCGGACTTATCTTCAGGAAAGTAGAGAAATAAGTTTAATACAAATGAAGTAAGCATAGTAAGCTCCTTTCAAAAAACAACTCTTTGTCCATTATAACAACACTGCAACGAACAAACCAACTCTCATTTGCCCCTTTTTTAACGATTTAATGAACGGTTATCCGACAATTTCCGAGGAAATACTCTTTTATTTTCTACAATAAAAAGAGCTGTGGAACAGGTTCCACAGCTCTTCGACGATTATTTTACAACTTTGATGCTTTCAATCACAACATCTTCTTTCGGAAGGTCGTTTGCACCAACTTCAACGTTTGCGATTTTATCTACAATGTCCATACCTTCCACCACTTGCCCGAACACAGTGTGCTTCTGGTCAAGCCAAGGTGTCCCGCCGTTTTCCATATAGGCGTCGATGATTTCTGCCGGAAATCCTGCAGATTTCATTTGATCTTCCAATTGAGGATCGATGTCACTTTTCTGCACGATGAAGAATTGACTTCCATTCGTATCAGGGCCGGCATTCGCCATAGAAAGGGCACCGCGAAGATTGAATAATTCCGGTGAAAATTCATCTTCGAATGACTCACCATAGATACTCTCTCCACCCGTACCGTTCCCATTAGGGTCTCCGCCCTGGATCATAAAGTCTTTGATGACACGGTGGAATTTCAATCCGTCATAATAACCATCTTTACTATGAGTGATGAAGTTTTCCACGGTTTTAGGGGCCTGTTCCGGGAAAAGCTTGATTTTGATCGTTCCCATAGATGTTTTCATTTCCACTAATTTTTCGTTTTCAGCAACTTCTGTTGTAAGCTGAGGATATGTCATGTTTTCATCTCCTTTGGTTTCTTCTGCAGTCTTCTGACTCTTGTCTTCTTTTGGCTGTTCTTTTGTGGTATCTCCCTTTTCTGTTTGTCCACAAGAGGCAAGAACTAAACCCAGGAGACATAGGGTGACGATCATTAAACGCTTCATATATGTACCTCCACATGTTACCTTTATAGTAGTAAATTACAAAGTGCCAATCTGTACTCATTATAATAGAGTTTGATGCAATAGAGGAGGCTTTTTATGAAAAACATTGAAATTGGTGATTATGTCACAGCTTTTTATAAAACCGGGAAGTATGTAGGAGAAGTCACAGGAGAGCGTCCTGGTGTCTATGTAGTACGGATCCTCGCTGTCTTAAAGCATCCGAGACAAGGAGACTTGCACAACCCAAAGGAAGTGGACGTACCTTTATTTCATGAACGAAAGGCCCTCGCCCACGGTGAGCGTGCCAACATCCCAGAGAAAACGGTCAAACCATATGAAGGGGAGATCCCTGATTACAATGCATCATTGATCGATTCCTACACGGCATTAAAGGACGAACTGGAACAGGCCGCTTCTCTCCATGCAAGAAAAAGCCTTGAAACACTTCAATCCATCCAAAGGGAATACGAACTGATGTATAACCTGACATTTTAAATCAAGACGAGGGACGGACCTTCATGTTGAAGGTCCGTCCCTCGTCTTGTCATGCGAGCTGGTTATAGAATTTGGAGAGGTCGATTCGATCACCGATGGTGGTGGGTTCGGCTTTATCGAGGTATTTTTTGTCCTTTTCTACGAGGTTGTAGATATGTTGGGTGGTGAGGGCGTCATCTAATGCTTTATGATGCTTTCCAACTCCCTCCCTCCCGTATTCCTGTACCGCTTTCCACAGGCCCGTTTGATTTTGATCACCAAAGAAGCGTTTGTATTCCATGGACAGATCCACGAATTGAGCTTGGAAAGGAAATGGAAGTCCTGACTGTACACAGTTATCACGCAGTACCTTCATATCCATATTTCCCCACGTCACTACCTTCGCGACTCCCGCGGCATTTAATCCGTTAAAATAATCAATCAGACATTGAAACGATATTCCTGAGTCCACTTCATTCTGGCTGATGGATAAAAATCGTTTACACCGGTTCGTTAATTTCGGAAACGCAGTCGGCCTCACATAAGAGGAAAACGTATCTGATACTTTCCCACTCTCTACCACCACTACCCCAGCTTCGATGATTTCAGGGAAGAAACCTTTGGGGACTCTATTTCGTTCAGGCATAGAAAACTCAAAATCTATAAACACCAGCTGTTCCGCTTTCGCCACTTAAACTCCCTCCTCAAAATGTAGATAAGACAAGACCCCAATTCATCTATAATAAAAGAATTTTTTCACGATGATGGCTGTATTTCATATTTTGCTTGCTTTCTCCAAACGGAGAACCGCCCGTTTAATGGATTGACGCACATTTACTCCATACTTCTTATTCTTACATTATATCATGTTACATCTGGAAATTATGACTGATTCCCTGTTTTCACGATGAATAAATGTGATTCGGTGGACTATGGAGCAAATCTTTAATAAAATGAATATTTAGGTATACGAAATAAAAAAACATACAGAAGGTGTTAACCATTTCAAACAAGAAGAAGAATCTGACAATCATGCTTATGGCCAATTTCTTAGTAGCGGCAAGTGCGACGATGGTGCTTCCCTTTTTATCTCTCTATATTGAAACCTTTGGCACTTATAGTCACGAATATGTGCAGCGCTGGTCAGGGTTTGTCTTCGGGGTAACGTTCTTGACCGCCTTCTTCATTTCCCCTTTATGGGGCCGGATCGGGGATCGTTTTGGATATAAGCCCATCCTGCTCATCACAGGATACGGGATTGCCACCTCCATTTTTCTCATGGGGTTTATGGATTCCGTATGGGGACTGTTCATTCTGCGGATGATGATGGGTGCGGTGACAGGCTTCATTCCTACATCCATGGCTCTGATCTCATCCCAGACCCCGAAGGAAGAAGCAGGACGGACACTCGGTACTCTCCAGATGGGGACAGTCTCAGGAGGACTATTCGGTCCAGTCATTGGTGGGCTTTTAGCTGATAATGTAGGGTTTTCCTACACATTCATCTTTACCTCCATCGCTATTGCTGTTGCTGCAACGGTCGTATTGGTAGGAATAAATGAGGAGCGAAGCAAGGAACAACGGGATCAACGGAACAAATATTCCAGTAAACAAGTCCTTCAGCATATCTTCAGCCATAAATTGCTCGTTACGGTGCTATTGCTGTCACTTATTATCCAAGTGGCGAACTTCAGCATACAGCCGCTCCTTGCCCTGTATGTAGATGAACTCACCTCTTCTAGTAATCTGGCATTCTTGGCGGGGATTGCCTTTTCGGCTACAGGTTTCGGGAATTTGATTGCAACGAGAAGATGGGGACAGCTCGGTGATGACATCGGCTATGAAAAGGTATTATCAATCCTTCTCGTTCTTGCCTCTATTTTCATCGTTCCACAGGCCCTGGCAGTTGAACTATGGCAGCTTGTCCTGTTCCGCTTCCTGTTCGGGATTGCCATCGGCGGTATGATTCCTTGCGTCACTGCGTATATTCGGCAGGAAGCACCCCTTAGCATGCAGGGGGAAGTCCTTGGATATAATCAAAGTTTCCGTTTTCTTGGGAATGTGATCGGGCCTGCATTTGGCGGTATCGTCTCCGGGTATATTGGCATTTCTTCCGTATTTTATGTAACAGGTGCTTTATTCTTGGGGGCATTTGGATTATTATGGTGGAGTATACGTCATTCTGGAACAACCAGCCATGTGAAAGATTACTAGAAAAGTAGAGTGAAATATGAGAGTTTTTGCAGGTTATATTACGGTGATCAGCTTTATGCTCATCTTTTTTACCACATTATTTTTTGCGACCGACGAATGGAATAAGGTACAAAGCTTTCAACAGGAATTGGAGCATGCCGTGAGCGCCGATACGGTCGATCTGAACCGCACCAGCCTTCTTCTCGACAAAGATGGCAGAGTGTTTTCAGAGGTGAATCGTCCTTATCGCCTCTATGTACCGGATGAAAAGATCCCTCCGTTTCTAAAGGATATCCTAGTCGCTTCAGAGGATCAGCATTTTTACGAGCACGTAGGTTTCGATGCAGGTGCCATCCTCCGGGCCGTTGTGAAAAATCTGGTGTTCACCCACATCCAGCAGGGAGGAAGCACCATCACACAGCAGCTGGCCCGGAATCTATATCTGGGTCAGGAAAAAACATACAATCGTAAATTGACAGAGTTATTCTACGCCCATGAAATTGAACAAACTTTATCAAAGGATGAAATTTTGGAATTATATATGAATGTGATTTATTTCAGTAATGGAGTATATGGGATCGAGACAGCTTCCCAATACTACTTTCAGAAGAGTGTCGCCGAGCTGAATCAAGCTGAGATGGCGTTTATCGCTTCAATTCCAAATAATCCGGGGAAATATGATCCCGTTGACCATTTCGATCAAACAAAAGTTCGTCAGGAACGACTGCTTGATATTCTTGTGAGTACGCAGAAATTATCCAAAGATGAAGCGGAGAAATTAAAGAAGGTACCAATCTCCCTGAATGTCCGTAAGAAAACCGACCTTTATCCTGATTATGCCTTTTATGTTGAGAATGAGTTAAAAGAACTGATCGCTCGGAATGAAGGTTATGTGCTAGACATGGCTAACGCTTCTTCTCCAGAGGAAAAGAAAAAAATCGGAGAGAAGCTCGATGATCGTTATCAAGAAGTGATTTCGTCCGGTGTCCGGATTCAAACAGCGTTGAACCCCGCTATTCAAAAAAAGAGCATCAGTGCTCTGAATGCACAGTTGAATATGGAACTGCAGGGGGCCACCGTCACCATCGACAACAAGACAAGGACCATCGTCGCCTTATCCGGAGGCAGGAACTACAAGAAGTACAACTTCAATCATGCGTTTCAGGCGTTCAGGCAACCCGGTTCAGCGATTAAGCCACTCCTTGTTTACGGTCCATATATCGAAAAGTTCAAGGCTGGCATCAATGATAAGGTGAACGCCAATCAGTATTGTGTAGGCGAATATTGTCCGATCAACTATGGTGGAGCCCAGCCGGGTACCGTAACATTACAACAATCCATGGCGCAGTCATATAACGGGTCGGCGGTTCGACTCATGGAAAAAGTCGGCGTTGAAAAAGCCTTCCAATTCATAGCCCCTTTTTCCTTTGAAAAGGTGATAAAAGAAGACAAAACCTACGCCGCTTCCATCGGTGGATTCACATATGGGATGAGCCCCCTGGAATTGACGGATGCCTATACCTCATTTATTGATGGGAACTACCAGGCGAGCCATGCCATCCTTCACGTAAAAGACAATAACGGTAAGATTCTTTATCAATGGAAGAATGAACCGAAGAAAGTATGGTCCGCAGACACCACATCTAAAATACGCAAAATGCTTAATGAAGGAGCCAAAACAGGCACCGGAAGAGCCGCTTACGTATCCAGGCCCTATGTTGGCATCAAAACCGGCACGACCAATAACTACCATGATTACTGGGTGATGGGCTTAAACGACACCCTTACGACAGGCGTATGGGTCGGCCACGATATCCCCCGTGATATGAGTGGTATCGAACAGCAGCGTCCAAGTCACAAAATATGGAAAAGTATTATGGAATGACCTCCTGATCCTTTTAAAAAAGAGTCTGCAGCAAATGCTGCAGACTCTTTTCCGTTATAATTTCACCTTCGACATGATCGGTAAACTTGCCATCACTCCGTTATAAAGCTTCAGAAACACAAAGAAAATCGTCAGAAACAACGATGACCATGAAAACACCTGCAGACTCACCACTCCGAAGATTCCCCATTTCGAGAGGGACGGACTTATTTTATACACAAAGTAGATAAAATAGGCTACGGAACTTATGGCAAAGATGATAGATAAACCGAGAAAAGACTTTAAACTCAGGACAGAAACCAGGCCACCCAAAAAATAAATCATGGACCCTGAACGAACAAGATTGTATAACTCGCCATCCGAATCAGTCGCAAAGAACAGCATGGAGACGCCATTGATTGTCTCAGCAATCAGTTTAAGAGCAGCAAACACCATGAAAAAGGCAACCATCAACAAGATCAAGATGGCCAGCTTAAGCTGAATTTCTGATAAAAACTCCCGCATCCCGGGATAAACCCCGATTTTCTTAAATACATCAACGAATACTTCCACAGCATATACGGAGAAAGTAAGGCTGAATAATAAGATTGAAAAAAGAGGCAGATAACTTGTTAAGTATGTATTTTTCAATTAAAACTCTCCCATAACGATTCTTCATCACTCTCATCATAATCGTTTATGGGAATCTTGAAAAGGGTATAGAAACAGAAGGAACAATGACAATATGCCTATCCCGACTTATCGCCCATAAACACGAAAATGTCCTTTCTCTATTGGAAGAAAGGACATCCTTATTGCTGAAATTGCGAATGAGGAACGACTCTGATGTACTCTCTTGACCCGAACGGTTGCCTTCCGCGGATGGGTTCTTTCGTCAACTCTTCTTCCACTTCCTCTGTCTCACCATATTGCACCGGCGTAATATTCATACTCGTCGGATCTTCGGTTTCAATGATACCGCGATTAAACCGATCCTCGGTTTCAACCAGCCATGCAAAGCCAAAAAAAGCAAAAAATATGGTCGTAACCGCTACTGTTTTCTTTTTCATAACTTCACCACCTTATGGATAGGATTCACCAAATTGACCGAAACTATTCTGTAAGTGTCCGGACAAACGGATAAAATCCAACAAATTTTTCATTGTACATTTCCGTCTGTCTTCATATTTAATACTTCTTGAAAGTTGTGATATGAATGGGATGCTGAGTAATGCAAGCATTTATTTTTTACGTTATAATGCTTTTTAGGGTTCAGCTTCGGTCAAGGTTTTGTAGAATGTTGCCAGTTTATGAACAGTGTTGGCATATAGACCATGCTTGAGAATAAATGAATTTGATATGAGGGGGGTTTTACATGACTTTATTACATTGGGCAATCGTATCGCCTTTTTTATTTGCGATACTCATTCCATTTCTGTATAAAGCGTTTCGGAATGTACATACCGGCTGGTTCGTACTATTGTTGCCAGTAGCTTTATTTACGTACTTTTTTCAATTCATCTCCATTACGAAAGCTGGGGATACCGTCAAGGAAACCTTGGAGTGGATGCCTTCCTTCGGGATCAACTTCATCGCCTATGTCGATGGGCTCGGATTACTGTTTGCCATGCTCATCACGGGGATCGGTTCACTGGTTGTCCTTTACTCGATTTATTACTTAGATAAGAAGAAGGAGCAATTACATAACTTTTATGTGTACTTAATGATGTTCATGGGAGCGATGCTTGGTGTTGTTCTATCAGACAACTTGATCGTTCTATATATGTTTTGGGAATTTACGTCCATTTCTTCATTCTTATTGATCGGTTACTGGTATCACCGGGAGCGTTCACGTTACGGCGCACAAAAATCCATGCTTATTACGGTATTTGGCGGACTGAGTATGCTTGGTGGATTCCTGCTGCTCTATCTGATGGGCGGAACCTTCAGCATCAGGGAATTAGTCATGCAGGCTGATCAGCTCATGACACAGGCACTATTCCTTCCTGCATTGCTTTTAGTACTGTTGGGGGCTTTCACGAAATCTGCTCAGTTCCCGTTTCACATCTGGCTGCCTGATGCCATGGAAGCACCTACACCGGTCAGTGCGTATCTGCATTCTGCAACGATGGTAAAAGCCGGGATCTACTTAGTTGCCCGCTTGAGTCCTGTTTTCGCGGAATCCAGCGTTTGGTTATGGCTTGTTGGCGGTGTCGGGATCTTCACTTTATTCTGGGGTTCCTTCAATGCCGTGAAACAAACGGATTTAAAAGGGATCCTTGCATTCTCCACCGTCAGTCAACTCGGTCTCATCATGTCCTTGTTGGGAGTGGGGGCTGCGGCTCTTCACTACACAGAGCTGGATACGAACATCTATATGGTGGCAACACTCGCAGCTGTATTTCATTTGATCAACCATGCAACGTTTAAAGGAAGTTTATTCATGGTCGTGGGAATCATCGATCATGAAACAGGTACCCGGGATATCCGGAAACTTGGCGGGCTGATGAACTTCATGCCCATCACGTTCACCATTGCCATCATCGGAGCCTTCTCCATGGCAGGACTTCCTCCATTCA
Source organism: Rossellomorea orangium (assembly GCF_019334305.1). Taxonomy (GTDB): domain Bacteria; phylum Bacillota; class Bacilli; order Bacillales; family Bacillaceae_B; genus Rossellomorea. Next base: position 211,197 of record NZ_JAHWGH010000008.1, on the reverse strand, counting down.
ACGGCTTCCTTTCCAAAGAAATGTTCTTTACGGGAATGGTCAGGGTCCTTGAAATGGATATCTTCAACTTAGATACATTCGGGATGATCTTCCCGCTTCTTGCCTGGGTAGGAAGTGTGTTCACGTTTATCTACAGCATGATCCTGGTTTTCAAAACCTTTACAGGGAAGCACCAGCCCGAGAAGCTGGAAAAGAAACCTCATGAAGCGCCTCTCGGCATGTTGATTTCACCGATCATCCTGGCTTCACTGGTCATCATATTCGGTTTCTTTCCGAATATCCTGTCAGAACGGATCATTGCGCCGGCAGTGGCTGCCATCACTCCGAGTCTGATTCAGGAAGGACATGCCGTTGAAACACATATTTCATTCTGGCATGGATTTACACCCGAGTTATTCATGACGCTTGGTGTTATACTTTTTGGAATCCTTTTGTATCTCCTGCTTCCTTCTTGGAAAAAGGTATACACATGGATCCCTGAGCGCATGACGCTGAACTCTTTCTATGATGGAGGGTTGATCAGGAGCGAACGCGGTGCCAAAAACTTTACGAGCGGCTATATGACAGGGTTCATTCGAACTTACCTGGTATACATCTTCTCGTTTTTGATTGCCATTTCCCTTTTTGCCCTATGGTTTAAAGGCGCTTTCACCATCAATACGGAAGAACTGGCTCCGGTCGGGGTGTATGAAATTGCCATCGCCCTTCTTCTCGTGATCAGTTCAGTTACAATACTGTTCGCGAAATCACGATTAACATCGATCATTTCTCTTGGAGCTGCAGGCTATACGGTTTCACTATTTTTCGTCTTATTCCGTGCACCGGATTTAGCACTGACACAACTGGTCATCGAAACCGTGTCAGTGGCCCTGTTCCTCCTTTGCTTCTATCACCTGCCTCAATTAAGCAGGCACGAAGAACGGATGAGGTTCAAACTGGGGAATGCTCTTATCTCCATCGGGGTAGGAGTGGTGGTCACTTTGTTTGCCATCTCGTCCTACAGTTCGAAGATGTTCGAATCCATTTCAAAATACTATATTGAAAATACCCATGATAAAGCCGGCGGGGAAAACATGGTCAACGTCATCCTCGTAGACTTCCGTGGGTTTGATACAATGTTTGAAATTTGCGTCCTTGCCATTGCGGCACTCGGCATATTCTCAATGATCAAATTGCGCCTTACAAGGAGGGATGAAGGATGAAAACAAAAGTAAAAACGAATGATGTCATCCTGCAAACCGTTACCAATGTGGTCGCATTCATCATCATCCTGTTCTCACTTCGACTCTTCTTCTCGGGTCACTACACTCCCGGGGGAGGATTCATCGGGGGCTTGATGACGTCGGGAGCCATTGTGTTACTGTTACTGGCTTATGATATCAAAACCGTCGCCACCATCTTACCGGTGGATTACAAAATCATCACGGCCATCGGTCTGTTATTCTCCGTGGCGACAGGGGCAGGGGCTTTATTATTCGATATCCCTTTCCTCACTCATGCATATGATTATTTTCACCTTCCCCTTTTAGGGAAGACATCATTGCATACAGCCGTGCTTTTTGACACCGGGGTGTACCTGGTTGTCATCGGGGTCACCATGACCATTATTCAAACGATTGGGGTGAGTGAATAATGGAAATCATTATGGCCGTTGTGGTCGGAGTCCTATTTACAAGCGCCGTATACTTAATGTTATCCAAGAGCTTACTCCGGATCATCATCGGGACAGCTCTATTAAGCCACGGTGCCCATTTATTGATCCTTTCTGTGAGTGGCCTTAAAGGGGGAGCCGCACCTCTTCTCGGGGAACATGCTAAAGACTATGTCGATCCCCTGCCCCAGGCATTGATCCTGACGGCGATCGTTATCAGTTTTGGAGTGACCGCTTTCTTCCTTGTTCTCGCTTATCGGGCATATCAGGAACTGGGCACGGATAATATGGATCAGATGAGAGGTAACGAAGGAAATGACTAACTTATTGATACTACCGATTCTAATCCCGTTATTCACGGCGATTATCTTAATGTTTATAAGCAAGTACGTGAAAGTGCAACGAGGGGTTTCAGTCCTGTCTACACTCCTCACCGTCGTAACATCCCTAGTATTGATCAATACGGTACACCAGGACGGAATCCAGACGGTTAATCTGGGGAGCTGGGTCGCCCCCTTTGGTATCACCCTTGTTTCGGATATGCTTTCGGCATTGCTCGTGACGACGACAAGCATCATTACGCTTGTTGTTCTGCTCTATTCGTTTAAGTCGATTGGAATTGAACGGGAAAGGTTCTACTACTACCCCGTCGTTCAATTCCTGCTCGTTGGCGTGAACGGCGCCTTTACGACGGGGGATATTTTCAACCTTTTCGTCTTTTTCGAAGTAATGCTGATGAGTTCATACGTCCTGTTGGTTCTGGGAGGAACGAAGGCGCAGCTGCGTGAAGGAATCAAATACATTCTCGTGAATGTCATTTCTTCCGCTTTGTTCGTCATCACCGTCGCATATTTGTATTCCGTTGTCGGAACACTCAACATGGCGGATATTTCAAGAAAGATAGCCGAAGTGGATCAGCCGGGTATCGTAACGGCGATTGCCATCCTGTTCCTATTGGTATTTGGTCTTAAGGGGGCGATCTTCCCTCTATACTTCTGGCTGCCGGGTTCTTACTATGCACCACCGACACCGGTTCTGGCGTTATTCGGAGCGTTGCTTACGAAAGTCGGGATCTATTCGATTCTACGAACATACACATTATTTTTCTATCATGATACCGGATTTACACATGAGATCCTCGCCATGCTTGCCATACTGACCATCGTCCTCGGCTGTATCGGCGCCATAGCCTATTGGGATGTTAAGAAGATCATCATCTATAACATCATCATTGCAGTGGGTGTGATCTTGTTCGGGGTATCAACCATGAACCCTGAAGCGTTAGAGGGTGCCATTTATTATCTTGTTCATGACATGATCATCAAAGCCGCTTTATTCCTTCTCGTCGGGGTCATGATTGCCATAACCGGCACAGCCAACTTAAAGAAAATGGGCGGATTGATCAAGGAATATCCTTGGCTGGGGTGGACGTTTCTCGTCGCTGCATTCTCCCTTGCGGGTATCCCCCCTTTAAGTGGATTTATCGGGAAGCTCTTAATTTTACGGGGAAGTTTTGCTGCAGAAGCCTATGTAGGAGCTGGTGTCGTTCTCGCATCGAGTCTGTTGGTCCTCTATTCAGTCATCAAGATCTTCCTGAATGGTATATGGGGAACCCCGAAGGAATATAAGGGGGCATCCAAAGGAGATGCGCGTTATCTATGGATGACTTCTGCCATACTTGTTGTGCTGGCCGTTTGTTATGGCCTTGGTGCAGAAGCGATGCGCCCTCTCTTCTCACAAGCAACCGAAGTACTGGTGAATCCGGAACTATATATAGACGCAGTGTTAAAGGAGTAATGTAGAATGGCTTTTCAAATATTATTAAACTTTTTCCTGGCATTTGTCTGGATGTTTCTTTCGGTATCCTTTACTTCTCAGTCATTCATTATTGGCTTTTTACTAGGATTGCTTGTTATCTTTGCATTCAGAAGATTTTTCAATTCCCGTTTTTATCTTTTGCGGGTGGCTGCAGTGATCAGCTTATTCTTTTTATTCATGAAGGAGCTGATCCTCGCCAACATATCAGTTTTAAAAACCATTTTGAGACCGAAGCTTGATTTTCAACCGGGTATTTTCGCCTTACCGACAGAATTAAAGACCGATTGGGAAATTACGCTATTAGCGAATCTTATTACACTGACACCCGGAACACTCGTTATGGATGTTTCGTATGACAATAAGATTCTTTATGTTCATGCCATTGATATTCCCGATGTGGATGAAGCTATCAATGAGATCAAAGATTCCTTTGAGAAAGCCATCATGGAGGTGAGCCGCTAATGTTACACATTATTTTTCAAATTACGTTACTATGCGTCTCCCTGTCCATGCTCGGCCTGGTTTACAGAGTGGTGAAAGGTCCTACTACCCCGGACCGGGTCGTGGCACTGGACGCAATTGGCATCAACCTGATTGCCATCATCGCCCTCGTGTCCATGATGCTCGATACGTACGCTTTTCTCGAAGTCATTCTGCTTCTCGGGATCCTTGCTTTCCTCGGTACCGTTGCCTTTTCAAAGTTCTTAGAGAAAGGGGAGATCATCGAACGTGAGCGAGATCATTAGATTTCTCATCGGATTTTTCTTAATCATTGGAGGGTTTCTGAGCCTGGTCACAGCTTTCGGCTTATTGAGACTTCCGGATGTATATACGCGGAACCATGCTGCTTCAAAAAGTGCGACGCTTGGGGTCATGTCGATTTTGCTTGCGACTTTCCTTTACTTTTATCTGGAGCACGGGCATATCAATTCAAGACTGATCCTTGCCATCATCTTCATTTTTGTCACTGCACCAGTCGCCGGACACCTCATTTCAAGGGCTGCGTACAATTCAGGCGTCAAGCTCTGGGACAAAAGTGTTCGGGATGACTTAAAGGATAAAGAACAATACGAGCGCCAGAACAGTTCATCATAAACACAATAAAAAAGGCTTGTCCCCGACTAAATCAGGGGCAAGCCTTTTTATATTGCCTATCGCTGGTACAAGTGATCTTCCACGCTTCCATCCTGCTTATGCACGACCAGTGTACCGGAATGATCCGTCACATAGTCCTTTGCCTTGGAAAGGAGCTTGTCCTTCGTGTCCTCCACCAGGATGGCTCTCTTTCCGTCTGCCTTTTTCAGCTGCCATCCGTCGTCATGAGGGGTGACGTGATACTCGGTCTTTTCACTTGTGTTTCCCTCTTCGGATTTATGGGCCTGATCAGTGGCGATGGCAATCGCCCTTCCCTCTTCATATCCTTCATCCAGAAGGGCATTGGCGATTTCTATCGCTTTATTCCTTACATCCACAGGCAGGTTCTTCAATGAATCAGGGTAATCATTTTTGGTCCAACTCATAGGTATTGGCCTCCTAATAGATTGATTAGTAGTTGATTTCCCATTTTTTCACTGTTTAAACCTTTTATCCGATTATCGTTTCGGAACGACCGCCATTGTGCATCGTGATACACAGATTAATTGATCATCCTCATCTGTGATCTTAATATCCCAAACCATTGTTGTTCTCCCCTGATGCATGACGGTCCCAGTCGCAGTTACAATGCCTTCACGTTTTGCTTTTATATGGTTCGCATTGATTTCAAGGCCGAAGCAGATTTCTTTATCAAGGTCGATCAATTGTACCGCCCCTACACTTGCCACCGTTTCCGCAAGGGCAACAGAAGCCCCGCCGTGAAGAAAACCGAACGGCTGCCTCGTATTTTCATTTACAGGCATCGTCGCTATGACTTTTCCTTTTCCTAATTCTACAAATTCAATCCCTAACGCACCGATTAATGTATTTTCCGTATTCACATGAATCACCTCATATAATAGTCTTCTCTACTATCTGTTCGAGAAAGGCTATGAAAATCCTCTATTTTCCCTGTCTTAACCGCTATGATGAATAATCCAGTGCACAATTTCATACATTTCCTTAGAGCATTTCTACAGAAAGGGGTTTTTGTTATGTACCGGTACCATCCTTTTTACCCGCCTGTTCAACGCCCCTACTCACCTATCCACTCCAGGGCACAACCAATGCCCTCATATATCCGGAACTATCCACCTGTCGAAACCAAAACGTTCATGTCTTCGGCAGGGAAAACATTGAGTCTAATGGGAGATGCCCAGAAAGTACTCCAAAAAATCAACACATCCAAAGAATTCTCATCGAAATTCATGAACGCTGCACAGCAATCGAACTTACCTGAAGTACATAAGCTACTTCAAACCATAGGTACAAAGGTACAGCCGGTTGTGTCGTTCAATCCGGATGGTGTGCGCCTCGTCTTTGATGAAAAACTGGGGCAGGTGGATTGCTGTCATTTGATCGTGATCGTCAGGTGGATGTAAAAGAAAAGAAGCAAGGGCGCACCCTTGCTTCTTTCCTTTTATAAAATGATCGCTGCAATCCAACCAAACAGGATCAGAGGGATATTATAGTGTAAAAAGGTCGGGACGCATGTATCCCAAATGTGATTATGCTGTCCATCCGCATTCAGTCCAGCTGTCGGTCCAAGCGTACTGTCAGATGCAGGAGACCCTGCGTCACCAAGTGCACCTGCAGTCCCGACAATCGCGATTGTCGCAAGGGGACTGAATCCCAGCTCCATGGCAAGAGGGACGAAGATGGCTGCGATGATCGGAATCGTCGCAAAGGAAGAACCGATTCCCATTGTCACGAGAAGCCCAACCACCAGCATGATGAGCGCAGCCAATGCCTGGTTACCTCCTATGACGTCAGCCGTCGCCTTCACAAGTGTTTCGACATCTCCTGTTTCTGATACTACTGCCGCAAAACCTGATGCGGTGATCATGACAAAGCCGATGAATGCCATCATTTTCATTCCTTCATTCAGTAACCCATCTGCCTCTTTCCATTTGACCGATCCTGAAATATACAGGACGGCAATACCAGCCAGGGCACCAAAGATCATGGATTCCAGCTGAAGTTGGACGTATAAGGCAACTACAATGGAAATGAGGGCGAAAATCATCGCTCTTTTATTGTAAACGACCTTTTCCTCTGCAACCACTTCTTCTGCTTCACTGTAGTCTCTTGGTTTGCGGTAACTCACAAACACGGCAGTCAGTAACCCGATCACCATTCCTCCTACAGGGAGAAGCATCGCTTTCGGAATATCGCTTAAATTGATTTCCATTCCACTCGAAGCCATGTTTTGTGCGATGATTTCGTGGAACTGCAATCCGAACCCTACTGGTAATAGAATATACGGAGCCGTCAATCCAAACGTAATCACGGTTGCAATTAATCGTCTATCGATACGTAACTCTGTCATCACCTTCAATAAAGGTGGGATCAAAATCGGGATAAAAGCGATGTGAATCGGAATCACATTCTGTGAAAAACAAGCCATGATTAAAATGGATAAAACAATAAGTGCTTTCGATAAGGCTGCTTTCTTTGAATCTCCCTTTTTCCCAACGACCTTCAATACCCAGTCAACGAGTAGATTTGGGATTCCCGTATAGGAAATCGCGACTGCAAATCCACCCAATAGTGCATAACTCAAGGCAATGCTTGCCCCGCCGCTGATTCCTTCAGAAAAGACGGCTATCGTCTCGTCGAGTCCCAGTCCGCCGGTAAGTCCCCCTACTAACGCACCGGTGATTAGAGCGAATACAACGTTCACCCGTACCAGACTCAGTACGAGCATGACTAGAACCGCTATTACAACTGCGTTCATAACTACTTCCTCCTTATATGATCAATATACCGATTTGATATTTGCATCTTCCACTTGCTTTAGTTCGCTAAATTGGTAGAGTAATAAAATCACGATTTCAACTTTAACAAGATAAAGAGTGTTTGTCAATACTTTAGTAGGAGGAAAGATGGGGTGGGGATTTTTGTCATAATGAGGGATGTGCTTTATTACCAATAAGTGTTAATTGGCTGGATTCGATCCAATTTCCGCTGGATCTGTTATCATTTCGGGTGCTTTATGACCTTAAACGGCCGCATTCTTCGTCAATCCGGCTCTATTCCGTTCAACTGCAGCGGATTTCCTGCTCAAATAGCGGGGGTGGATTTTACATTTGAGTCCAGGTTCGGTTTGGATTCGTGGGAATTGCGTCTTTTACCATTTATCACCTACCACTCCCATCTCCCCCCCCCTTCATCTACTAATCTCACAACAAAAAAAGCCTTCTCCCAGCGCCTCCCTTACTCAGGCACTGAAAAAAGACTCTCCAATCGTACTTACTTCTCTAAAGGCTCAAAACGTTCGACCAGTAGTGCAAGCGTCCTAGCCATGACGCCCGTTGCACCTGAAGGACCCAGATCATGGCTTCCTTTGGTCGTAGCCGTTCCTGCAATATCAAGGTGTACCCAAGGCAGACCTTCTGCAAATTCCCCGACGAAGGCTCCACCCATGATGGCATGCCCCGCGCGGCCAGGTGAGTTGTTCAAGTCGGCAATATCGCTTCCCCGTACACGCTTTTTATCATTTTCCGTATAAGGAAGCTGCCAAATATATTCACCTGACTCACCTGAAGCTTCCAACACCTGTTCGAAGAATGCTTCATTATTCGTAAGGGCACCCGTTTTATCTTCACCAAGGGCAACGATGACACCACCGGTCAGTGTGGCAACATCCACTAAGTAGTTAGCTCCCTGATGCTTCGCATAGGTCATACCGTCAGCTAACGCCAGACGCCCCTCAGCGTCGGTATTTAACACTTCAATGGTTTTACCGCTCATGGATGTAATCACATCATCAGGCTTGAATGCAGCGCCACTCACCATATTGTCTGTTGAAGGGATGACGGCGACCACATTTTGTTCCGGTTTGATTTCACCGATGATTTCCATGGCACCGAGTACTGCCGCAGCGCCGCCCATGTCGGTTTTCATCCCCACGATTCCATCCTTTGGTTTAAGGGAGTAGCCGCCTGTATCAAACGTAATCCCTTTTCCGACTAATCCGATCACATCTTTCCAATCCTCTTTCCCGTTGTACTTAAGGACGATCATTTTCGGGGGTTCCACAGATCCCTGGTTTACAGCGAGAAGCGCGCCCATCCCAAGGTGCTCCATCTCTTCTTTGTCGAGGATCTCCACTTCAAAGTTGTATCTTTCAGCTAATTCCAGGGCGTACTCTGCCAACTTTGTCGATGTTAATAGATTGCCAGGTGTGTTCACCAGTGTACGTGCAGAGTTTACTCCATTACCAAAGGCGGAACCGATATGTAATGCCGTCTCTACTTCTTTCGAATCTCCATTTGTAAAAAATTCGATTGCTTCTACATGTACTTCCGGTTCATTCGATTTCTTCTTATAGCCCTGGAACTCATAAGTGGACATCGTAAAGGCTTCCATGAATGCATGGGCTACATCCGTTGCCATCATCTCATCAGACACAAATGTATCGAGTGAGACAGAGAACGAAGATACTTTCATATCCTTTAATGCTTTCGACGCAGTACCCAATGACTCTTTTAAGCGATCAAACGTCAATTCTTTTTGCTTTCCAAGACCTACAAATAACACTCTTTTCGCTTCAAGCTTTCCAAACGTATGTATCTTTGACACTTTCTTATGCTTAGCAGAAATGTCTCCATCTTTCACAAGCTGAGTAAGATAGCCTTCAAATGTGTGATCGAGTGATTTCAGCTCACCTTCAAATGTTGGCTGATTGTAAATTCCGACAATCAGGCATTCCCCACTTGCAGTCGTTACTTCATTTTGATTAATAGAAAATTTCATGTTTACCGACACCTCCACTCCTTATTATAACGGAGATGTCCCATTATTTCGACTTTCTAACAATCTCCCATCAAAGTTAAACCGATGGTAAATAGGGTATGATATAATGAGAACATTATTTTTATTCAAACAATTGAAAGGGTGGCATTTCACAGCATGGAAGTACTGTTTAATTTTCCATTATGGGCTTCTTTATTTTCCATCTTTTTTGCTCAATTTGTTAAAGTTCCCATACAATTTATCGCCACGAGGGAATGGAATTGGTCATTGATCACATCGACTGGTGGGATGCCAAGCTCTCATTCAGCAGCCGTGACCGCATTATCAACGGGAGTGGCCCTTGAAGTGGGACTCTCTTCCCCCATTTTCGCCGTGTCCGCCATGTTTGCCATCATCACGATGTTTGATGCTACCGGCGTCAGAAGACAGGCCGGGGAACAGGCCATCGTGCTCAATCAATTGATGGTGGACTTCCAGAGATTCATGTCAGAAGCAAAGGGCTGGCAAAATAAGCCGGAACAGGAAAAGCGCAAAGAGCTAAAGGAATTACTGGGGCATAAACCCATTGAAGTATTCTTTGGCGGACTTTCTGGCATCATCCTGACGCTTCTTCTTCATTATTTCTTTATTGTCTAGGAGTGTGATCATGAGAATCGTTTCCATTTGTCCCAGTAATACAGAAATTATCGACTACCTTGGATTGACACCGGCCCTCGTAGGCGTCGATGATTATTCGGATTATCCTGGGGAGGTAAAGTCCCTTCCCCAGCTTGGACCTGATTTGTCCATCAACATGGATAAACTGGAGTCATTGAAGCCGGACCTGGTGCTTTCGTCATTAAGCGTACCCGGGATGGAAAAGAATATAGAAGAACTTGAAAAAAGGAAAATCCCTCATATCACGCTGAATCCTCAGAGTTTCACTGATATTGCGGATGATCTTTTAACCGTGGGGAAAGCTTGCGGAATCGGAGAACACGCCATAAAGTGTCGCAAGGAATTCATGAGTACTGTAGATAGCTTAAAATCCATCGGTGCGAAAGTGTCACATCCTCCTTCCCTTTATTGGGAATGGTGGCCAAAGCCGGTCTTCACCCCCGGTAAGATCAACTGGCTGACCGAGTTAAGTGAAATGGTCGGTGCAAAGAACCTGTTTGATGATGTAGAATTGGCAAGTGTGCAAACCGATTGGGAAGACGTAGTCAGGCGCAAACCGGATTATATTTGCCTTGCCTGGGTGGGTGTCCGGCAAGACCGGGTGAATCCGGAGCTCGTAAAGAAGCGGCCCCGCTGGAGTGAATTGCAGGCTGTACAACAGGACCAGATATTCGTGTTGGAAGAAGCCCTTTATTGCAGGCCATCGCCACTTCTTCTAAAAGGAGCTGTAAAGCTTGCAGGGTTGCTGCACCCTGATTTATATCGCGGTATATAGAACAAGCCTGCTCATTCCCTTGGAGGTGAGCAGGCTTGTCTTTTTATTATACGATACATTTCTATTTCTTATGGACCGACGCATCATAAATGGAATCTACGGCTTTCTTCAACGCTGCATCAAATTCTTCCTGTGTTTGATTGGCATTCAAGTCAGCTGCCAAAGCCCGGGAAAAGCTTGCAATCACACCATCATTTTCTCTCAGCTTCTCATTTGCTTCTTCGCGGGAGTAGCCTCCTGAAAGCGCCACGACACGTACAACGCGAGGATGCTCGACCAATTCTTTAAATGCATTCGCTTTTGTTGGAATCGAAAGCTTCAGCATAACGTTTTCTTCTTCTGATAATCCATTCAAATGTTCCATTATTTCATTACTCAGAATCTCTTCGGATTTTTCCTTTTGTTCACTGTGAATATTCACTTCAGGTTCAATGATTGGGACTAAACCAGCCTCGATGATGCGTTTTCCAATTTCGAATTGTTGCTGAACGACTTCTTTAATTCCACTCTCATTTGGCTCATGGATGACCGAGCGCATTTTCGTACCGAAAATCCCCCGTTCATTGGCACGACGGAGAGTCTCTGCCAGATCAGAGATCGGCTTCATAAGCTGAACGCCATTTTCCTCTTCCGCAAGCCCCTTATCCACTTTCAAGAAAGGTACGATTCCTTTATCAGCAAGATAATCCGCTGTATATTTTCCTTCAATTTTGCTATCCATCGTTTGTTCGAAAAGGATGACACCCAGAATACTGTCAGGGCTGAAGGACGGGGACGTGATGATTCGTGTCCGCATTTCATGGACCTTATCAAACATTTCTTCCTCACTTGAATAAGAGTCTTCAAGCACACCGTATGCCGCCAGTGCCTTCGGCGTACTGCCGCCGCTTTGGTCAAGGGCAGCGATGAATCCTTTTCCGTTCTTCATTTTGTCTAATTGACTTTTGTTCATACAATTCACTCCTCTTAGTTTCTAATCTAATTCTACTCTTCCCCTTTTTCAGATGTTCAAACACGGATGGAAAGTGCAGGCTAATAGAAAAAGCACGCTGTTCACATTGGAACTGCGTGCTTTCGATTATTCTTTTTCAGGTGATAAGATCTGTTGCCTGAACACTTGCATGGACTTGTTCTCATTCAAGGCCGTTAATTGCTGTTCCGATAGCTCACCCGAACCCATCTGGATCACATAAACGTCCAGTGTCTGCTTGCCCCATTCATTATAGACATCGTCCACGGTCTCATAGTAAAGGTCCAATTTATTCCCTTTGATTGCGCTCCCTGTGTCTGCAACAACCCCATATCCATAATGAGGGATGAACAGGATGGTACCGATAGGATAGACGGAAGTGTCGGCTGCGATCGTAGAGTACAGATCACGCTTCACTTTCACTCCTGAATATGTAATGCCATAGAGGGGATGTCCCGGATCTTTCCCCGTCGATTCGACGCCGGCAGTATACCCGGTCGCCACAACCGTATGTTTCGTATATTGATCCCAATCTACGGATTCTTCCAATGTAGCAGGTTTTACAGAAGCACTCGCTGACACCTTTGTTTCGTAGCCTGTAAACCTTTTAAGAAACTTAAATGACAAGTTGAATGGGCTTGTCTTATGCTCTTTATAATCCAGAGTTGTTTGATCAGTTTCACCCTTCTCCATCAACCAGGTCTTTAGTGTTTGTGCCTCTACACCAGATACTGATTGAAAAGTCGTTGCAAGTGCCAGGATAAACAAACTGATCATTACGAATCTCTTTGTCCAAATTTTAAACAGATTCATGCATTCACTCCTCCCACCCTTAATACTTCCCATTGGTGTGGAGATATATGCATAAATTGATAAAATAGTTGAATAGTTTAAATATTCGGTAATTATACAAGTGGTTATTCCTTGGTGAAAAACTCTTTTAAAAACAGCCATTCCTTACTTCAACTAGTGTGTTTCGTTTTTTATAGGTGATTGCGCGAATACAGAGCCCGTTCCTTTCCGCTACAGGCACTTGCTTTCCGGCGGGGAGGGAGTCGAGTGCCTTCCGCTACAATCCACTCTGTGGTTTTAAATGATTATGTATAGAGAGATATCTAAATACACAAAAAAGTAGTGAATGACCAGAATTCTTTTTCCAATAAAAATGATATTTTATGACTTCTTGAAACGGCAATCAACCACTTATTATCCTGAAAAGTTTGACTGAGTTCATTACAGCAAAATGATTGCTACCTGGAGTAATACTCTTTTTCTATAATAAATCCTCATAAAAAAACCGTTCAACCCGGGGATGGTGTCCCGGTCAAACGGTTGGTGTTAGAACATGCGATATCCTTTTGCCCTTAAGATTCTCATTACGATACCGGAAAGGATGGCACCGGCGAGGCCGCTTCCTAAGATGACGAGGTCAGCTGCTGCCAGATGGCTGAGTCTTGTCCCTAGCTCGGAAAAAGATTCTCCTGCATTTCTGAAATAATCTATAAAACGAACTTCGTCCACGATAAAAATGACTACAATCGGATAAATGATTGCCATGATCCAGGTCATGCGTAATAACATATTCAGCAAAAAGCCTATTCCGAAAAATAGAACAAAAAATAGAAGCATTGAAATAATCATTACATGTATAGGCATTTGATCTATTGCACCTCCATAAACACTAAATAATAGTGTACCCCGAGGGAAATGTAAGCGTCAATATTTTCAGGAAAGATTTGTCGCTCATTCACAAAATAAACTTATTTTTCCTGCGAACTTAAAAAAGCAGACCTTTTAAACAGGTCTGCTTCGATGATCTATTCCATCAGGCTTATTTTTGTTTCCCGCTGCCACCGCAGCATGGACACGTTTCAGAACCACCCAATACTAACTGAAAGTATCCTTTTCCTGAACAGTAAAGACAATATTTCGTTTTAGTACTTGCAGTAGCTCTCATAATTCCCTCTCCCTTTTCTTTAATTTCTTAATTTTCTGATAATATATCATCTATCTCTCAGAAAGAAAAGGGACACTAAAGGGGATGTACCTCTAAGAAAGCGAATACATTTATGTTTTTCTTTCATTATCTCTTTTTTTCTTAAAATTTACAGAATTTTATAAAAATAAGTTGTAGCGTGTGTATGCAAATTGATCTCCCGGATTGATACCTTCAATCATATTTAACCTGTTCTGAGATGACAGTCGTTTGATCATCTCATGGACCATAACGGATGTTTGATCATCTTTCAATAATTCTTGAGGTGACTTCCACCCAACATCCCACAACTCTTTTTCTTCTATTTCAATTGAAGAAGTTTCCTTGTTTTCCAACAGAAAGATCATCATATTGTCACTAATATCATGCTGGATGACCCCTGACCGAACGCCTATAATACCCTTGATCGTTGTATGTAATCCTGTTTCTTCTTTCACTTCTCTCACTACCGCTTCGTCCACTGATTCTCCTGGATTTACAAACCCTGCCGGTAGTGACCACATACCTTTTAATCCGCTGTACTTCTTTTTCACTACAAGCCATTTACCATTTTCATCGATGATCAGCCCTGCAACGGCCAGCCAAACTTTTCCCCTTTTCACGATAAGCACCCCCTCTACATTTTCCCATAAAAAAAAGCAGAGTGGAATCCACCCTGCTTTAATTTGATTCATTTAAGGCTTAAAAGAACTTGAACTTTCCTTTTTTGAAGACAAGTGATGGTCCGCCAACCATGTAAAGAGCACGGTTATCAACGACCTTCTTCATGAAGGAAGCTTTTGTTCCAGTGATTTTCTTACCGTAAACGACACCGATCGCGTCATCTTCACCTAGTGAACATACTGTTCCTTTAATGTCTGGAGTGAATAATTCAAGCTCTTCTTTACCATGAAGTAAAGAAGCGATGTTACGTGCACACACTTCACCTTGCTGCATCGCGATTTGTGCAGTCGGCGGGTATGGACGCTCTGTTTCTTCATTGATCATCAGTGAACAGTCACCGATGATGAAGATGTTGTCATGTCCTGGTGCGCGAAGATCTTTGTTGATCTTGACGCGGGCACGCATGTTTTCGATGCCTGCTTTTTCGATGATGGAGTTACCACGAACACCTGCAGCCCATACAATTGTACCAGCTTTGATTTCTTCCACTTCGTCTTCGCCTTTAGCGATGAGTACGCTGTCTGCCTTTGCTTCTTTAAGTGGAGTTCCGATATGGAATTCAACACCTTTTTTCTCAAGCTTGGCACGGGCATATTTCACCAATTCAGGATCGAATCCTGGAAGGATCATTGGCGCAGCTTCCACACATACAATACGTACTTTCTTACGATCGATATCATATTCATGACAAAGCTCAGGAACACGGTTACCTAATTCACCCAGGAATTCGATTCCAGTGAAACCAGCTCCACCGACAACGATCGTTAAACGCTCATCGTTCTTCTCTTCTTCGTTCTTATACGTAGCAAATTGTAACTCAATGTGCTCACGGATTTGACGTGCAGAGTTGATGTTTGAAATCATGAATGCATGCTCATGAAGACCTTGAATGCCGAATGTTTCTGATTCTGCACCCAGTGCTACAACGAGGTAATCGAATTCTACTTCGCCGTCACCTGTGATGACCTTTTTCTCTTCTACTTTGATGTCTTCAACAGTAGATTGTAAGAAGTTGACTTTGCTTGTGTTGACAACATCTTTTACATCGTAGCGTACACGATCGTGATGAAGAGTACCTGCAGAAGCTTCGTGTAACCAAGTGGTTTCGTAGTGATAATCATTTTTATTAATTAAAATAATTTCTGCTTCATTTGTACCTAATTGTTTTTGAAGACGGGTAACCGTCATTAATCCACCGTAACCTGCACCTAATACAACGATTCTTGGCTTTCTCAACTGAATCACATCCACCTTTTTTGATAAATTTGCTTTGGATACTCTTAGAGTCCTCCACATCATGCGTTTTTATCCCGTTCAATCTGATGCTATTATCTTTTTCCCTATAAAAAAGAAACTAAAACAAATCAAACGCGATGTTTCCCTTCGGTTCTTGAGGAAAATAGTGTATAAAAAATATAAAAACAAAAGTATGTGACTAATTTCACGAACTACTTCATAGTTATGCGAAAATTGTCATAAATTCTTAACAATATGTCTACATTACATAATATTCTTTTTGCCGGGCATTTTCAAGATATATATAGGAAATTGAATTCTTAAGAATATTTAAAAAATGTTTCCTGGAATCATTCAAAAGTCGCAGACTCTTTCGTATATAAGTCTGATTTATCTGAACTTATCACTTCTATTACTGTGAAGAATCAAAAGCTGTGTGATAGAATAAAGTAAAATGAAGCATACCTAAATGGTTGGAGGGGTCAAATTGAAGGAAGATCAGAAAGTGTATGATATTACGATCATAGGCGGCGGTCCTACGGGATTGTTCACGGCGTTCTATGGCGGTATGAGAAAAGCATCGGTTAAGATCATCGAAAGCTTACCACAACTCGGTGGCCAGCTGGCTACTTTATATCCGGAAAAATACATATATGATGTTGCCGGTTTTCCTAAAGTGAAAGCCCAGGATCTTGTTAATAATCTCAAGGAACAAATGGCTAAATTCGAAACGACGATCTGTCTGGAGCAGGCGGTGGAAGGTGTAGAGAAACAGGCTGATGGCATGTTCAAGCTTACAACGGATAAAGAAGTCCACTTCTCGAAGACCATCATCATCACGGCAGGAAACGGCGCATTTCAGCCACGCAGGTTGGAACTCGAACATGCGCCCCGGTTCGAAGGAAAGAATCTTCATTATTTCGTTGATAACCTGGAGCACTTCCGGGATAAGAAAGTCGTCATTTGCGGCGGCGGTGACTCGGCAGTCGACTGGGCCCTGATGCTTGAGCCTGTTGCTGAAAAGGTTTACCTTGTACACAGACGTGATAAGTTCCGGGCACACGAGCATAGTGTGGAGAATTTACACAACTCATCAGTTGAATTGAAGACACCTTTCGTCCCTTCTGAATTGGTTGTAGATGAAGATAAAATCAATCAGCTCGTACTGGAGGAAACGAAGGGGGACGAAAAAGAAATTATCGACCTTGATGAGTTAATCGTGAACTTCGGCTTTGTTTCATCCCTTGGTCCGATAAAAGATTGGGGCCTTGAAATCGAGAAGAATTCCATCGTCGTCAATTCCAGAATGGAAACGAATATCCCAGGCATTTATGCAGCTGGTGATATCAGCACGTATGATGGTAAAGTCAAGCTCATTGCCAGCGGTTTTGGAGAAGCCCCGACTGCAGTCAATAATGCGAAAGCATATATGGATCCAAAAGCAAGGGTGCAGCCTATGCACAGTACGTCCATGTTTACAGATTGATCATCATGCTCTTATTCAGGAGGCTTGGGATATTGATTCCTGAGCCTCTTTTTCATAAAAAGGAGAGAATTCCATGTACATCCCGAAAGAATTCATCATTCAAGATCAAGAAACGCTATTTTCAATCATAGAGGAAAATAGTTTCGCCATCCTTTTTTCTCAGTACAGTGGTAGGCCCTTTGCGACCCATTTACCTCTCTTGTTAGACAGGGAAAACCATTGTCTTTATGGACATTTTGCCAAAGCCAATCCCCAGTGGCGAGAGAGCGTCGGTCAGGAAATGCTCATTGTCTTCCAGGGGCCCCATGCATACATCTCCCCTTCATGGTATGAAACCGACCAAACCGTCCCTACCTGGAATTATGTGGCGGTACATGTATATGGGAATCTTGAATTGTTGGAGGATGAATCCGAGGTTATCGGTTCCCTTTCGTCACTTGTAAAGAATTATGAGCATGCCGATAGTCCATATTCACTGGACGATGTCGATGAAAAGGTCCAGACCGGTTTACGAAAAGGGATTGTCGGGTTTAAAATCCCCATACGGTCCATTGAAGGAAAAGCCAAGCTGAGTCAGAATCACCCCCTGGAAAGACAACAGCGCGTGATAGAGCACCTTGAACAAATTCATCAAGATAACAGTCGGGAGATTGCTTTTCTTATGAAGAAGAATATCCAATCAAAAAATTAACGGACCTCCCGGGTACCATACCTTCCTTTACCAAGTGTTTTGTTTATTTTCACCCTGAATGGGTAGACCAATAATAGGACAAAAAACTCAGATAAAGGATGATGTAGAAAATGAACGTGTTAGTAATAGGAGCGAACGGTCACACTGGCCGTCATATAGTGAAAGAGCTCTCGAACAGCAGCCAGCATTTCGTCAGGGCCATGATTCGCAAAACGGAACAGGCCAAGGAAATGGAAGACCTGGGGGCAAGACCCATCGTAGCCGATCTTGAACAGGACTTTTCGTATGCCCTTGAGAATGTGAATGCCGTGATTTTCGCGGCCGGAAGCGGCGGATCTACGGGAGATGATAAAACTCTCGCGATCGACCAGGAAGGCGCTAAGAAAGCAGTGGATTATGCGAAGAAAATGGGCATCGAGCGTTTTGTGATGCTTAGCTCCATGGGTGCCGATAATCCTTCAAGCGGTCCTGAAGAATTGCAATTTTACTTAAAGGCAAAAGGTGCAGCGGATGCCCACTTGAAAGAAAGCGGCTTGAATTACACCATCGTACGCCCGGGAGCCCTTTCCTTCGATGATGCCACCGGTAAGATTACAGCGGCTTCAAGCATCACGGATAAAAGCAGCGACATTTCCCGTGCAGACGTAGCAAAAGTACTTGTTGACTCTTTAACAATCGAAGAAACGAACCATAAAGTATTTGAAATACTCAGCGGAGACACACCTGTCGAAGAAGCATTGAAGAATATTCATTAATATTTAAAAAGGGACGGACCTCGTAAAGCGAGGTCCGTCCCTTTTTATGTTTAGCAATTTTCCGGCGTACCCTTATTCGTCGCCGTCACGAATGATGATCCGCACCCGCATGAAGCGATGGCGTTCGGATTGTCGATCGTGAACCCGCCGCCCATCATGGACTGCTTGTAATCTATTTTTGTACCGTTCAGGATGGCAGCATCATTTTTTGCCACGACCAGCTTGATTCCATGCTGCTCCGTCGTGGTATCCCCATCCTGCACGTCATGTTCGAATCCCATACCGTAAGAAAGGCCGCTGCAGCCTCCCCCTTTCACCGCTACACGTAACATGGCATCTGTTTCGTCATGCTCCTTCATCATATCCTTTATCTGAAGGGCAGCAGCTTCTGTTAGAATGACAACTTCACTCATTCATTACACCCCCAACCTTTTCATTTCTTACTACTTAGTATACTCCTTTCTATTTTACTACTCAACCAAAGGGGCTTTGGTGACGTTTGGAAGTAAATATTTAAGAATATTCAAACGAATCGTGACCTTTTACTTAAAAAATCAAAAAAATAGTGGTCCACCCACCTTCCATCAAGGTATAATAAGGTAAATAGTCCCGATTACGAGGTGATATACATGACGGTTGTGACCCCCTTTTATGATAAGAAGACACAGTGTCTCTCTTGTAAACACTCCTACAGTACCACGCGGATCCGTTCCCGCTTTGTGAAACTGTCAGGGTACGATAGCGACTTTTGTCCCTTGTACGAGTCCGACGATGTAAATCCTCTGCTCTATAACGTGGCGGTTTGTCCAGGGTGTGGATTTTCATATACAGATGATTTCACGGCATACATTCCTCCTGTCCTGAAAGCTGAGTTGGAAGAGAAAATCAGTCTGCACTGGAAACCTCAGGATTATGGAAAGATCAGGTCATATGAAGACGCGATCAACACTTATAAACTGGCGGCTTATTGCGCCTTGATCAAGAAAGAGAAAAAAATGACCATTGCAGGTTTATACCTTCGGACAGCCTGGCTATATCGCAAAATCGGGGAAGGAGATCAGGAAAGACGCTTCATTAATCTCGCTACACATGAATACATAGACTCCTATTTGACTGATAACGCATCAGGTTCTTTGATGTCAGAGACAAAGCTCCTTTATTTAATCGCTGAATTATTGAGAAGACAGGATAAAATCAATGAGTCGGTTGCGTATCTGTCCCGGGTGATCAGTAAACAGCACCTCTCTACCGAACCAAAAATCATCGAAATGGCCAGAGAACGATGGTACGAAATGCGGGAAGTGTATAAAGAAACAAAATCCATATGAAAAAACTAGTGGAAGCGTCCACTAGTTTTTTTCATATATCCCAGGACAATAGGCCTCAAGCATATTCCCGTCTGGATCATAGAACTTAAAATGACTAAGATGTCCGGGATTGCTTTCCACCCTTACACCTTTTTCCACGAGATTCTTATAAAGAACATCTTTGTACTCTTCAGATATTTGTAAGACCGGATAAGTGTCCCCGCTAATGACCGCCTCGCCTGTTTCAATCAAGCAAAGAGCCGCCGACATTTCTTCACCAAAGGAAAAAACCACGGTTGTACCATAATCTTTATGTACTTTAAGACCTAGAACTTCCGTATACCATCTTTTCGACTCTTTCATGTCCCGCACCTTAAGGTTCATCTGCATGACTCCTTGAAAATAACGAATGATCTCCTCACCCTTTCTGACTGTCTCATCTAGTCATTCTCTCACATATTGTAAAAATCCTCCAAAAAAACACAAAAAAAATAAGCCGGCTAAACCGGCTTTACATTAGAACATCGGGTTGTCTTCAAGGAATTGATAGATCTCATCCACGAGTTCTTCAGGTGTGTCACCTGTAACGACTTCCCCATTGACGAGAGCATAGAAGGATTGTGCGCATTTTCCGCAGTAACCCAGGCATCCGTACTCAATGACATCAAGGTTCGGGTCTCTTTCCAATATTTCAAGCGCTTTTTGCGCACCGCTAGCAAGATTGCTTATACAAAATTCAATAATAGGTTTCAATTCCATCACCTCACTACTCTTTGTTATGCTACCTTTTTTTATGACACTCGTCAATGATTTGCATTCCATGTAATGGTATAACAGATTGTGAACATTTTCGCTTATTTCTGTTGTGAAAACACCTGTATTTCGATATACTTTTAATGTTAATAGGTTTATTAATGTAGAATTTACTTGAAATATGTCTAATATTGAAAATGCTTACTTTGTCAGGACCCGTTTCGGCGTGGATGTCCTTTGAATCCTGTCCCTGATCTTTATAGGGATATAAATCATATACAAACACACTATTTCAACAATAATGTAGAGTGCAAAAGGGGAAATTTTCATGAAACAATTAGTGCTGCTTGGCGGAGGATACGGCAACATGCGCGTCCTTCTTCGCTTATTACCCAACCAATTACCTGAAGATGTATCGATTACCCTGATTGACCGAAATCCTTATCACTGTCTGAAGACAGAATATTATGCTTTGGCTGCGGGTACGATTTCAGATCAACATGTACGCGTATCCTTCCCGGAACATGCCCGTTTATCCTATGTATACGGAGATATCTCAGGCGTTGATATGGAAAATAAACTCGTCCGGATGAAAGATCAGGATCCCGTACCTTATGATGACCTTGTCATCGGTCTCGGGTGTGAGGACAAATATCATAATGTCCCGGGTGCTGACGAACATACTTTCTCGATTCAAACGATTGAAAGGTCCCGTAAGACGTATCAAACACTGTGTAACCTTCCTGCAGGTTCCGTTGTCGGAATCGTCGGAGCCGGATTAAGCGGTATTGAACTTGCCAGTGAGCTTCGGGAAAGCCGTTCGGACCTGAAGATTAAGCTATTTGACCGTGGACCGCGTATTCTTAATGCCTTTCCTGAACGTCTAAGCGCTTACGTTCACGGCTGGTTTGATGAAAACGGCGTGGAAATCGTGAACAATTCCAATATCACGAAAGTGGAACCCAACACGTTACATAACCACGAAGAGCAGATTTTCTGCGATGCCATCGTTTGGACCGCGGGAATCCAGCCAAGCAAGGTCGTTCGTGACATGGACGTGGAGAAGGATGCAAGCGGTCGCGTCACCCTGACAAAGTACCACAACCTTCCCCAGGATGAACATGTATACGTCGTAGGGGACTGCGCTAGCCTTCCTCAAGCCCCAAGTGCCCAACTGGCTGAAGGACAAGCAGAACAAATTGTAACGATACTACTGAAACGCTGGAACAACGAAGAGCTCCCTGCAGAATTACCGAAGATCAAGTTAAAAGGGATTCTTGGCTCACTTGGAAAGAAACACGGTTTCGGACTTGTGAATGAACGCTCCATCACTGGACGGGTTGCCCGCTTGTTGAAATCCGGTGTGTTGTGGATGTATAAATATCATAATGGATGATAAAACAACCCCTACTACCAACAGTAGGGGTTCTTCTTTTATCTATTTACTTATGCATATAGATGTACGGGCAGTTCCTTTAGTCCTCTAAGCAGGAACATGTCCCTCCAATTCGATTCATCAGAACTTCCGGCCATTGTCATGTTTGGAAAGGCTCTTAGCAGTTTCTCAAAGGCTATCTTTCCTTCTAGTCGTGCAAGGGGCGCTCCTAAACAGAAATGAATGCCATATCCGAAGGCCATATGAGGATTCGGCTTCCGTGTCACATCGAACGTGTCCGCACCTTCAAATTTTCTTTCATCACGGTTGGCAGAAGAAATGGAAGCAAGCACCATGTCTCCTTTCTTGATGCTTTTTCCCTTGAAATCCATGTCGTCAGCAGACCACCTTGCTGTAGAGAAATCAACCGGACTATAGAAACGAAGTGATTCTTCGATTGCCGTCTCAATGAGAGTGTGATCCTTCCTCAGCTTCTCTAATTGGCGTGGATGTTCAAAGAGGGCATACATCCCGTTCCCAATCAGGTTAACAGTTGTTTCATGGCCAGCAATAATGAGAAGAACGATCATCGAATACAGTTCATCTTCCGTTAGCTGTTCCCCTTCTTCCTCATGCAGGATCAAATTCGAAATCAAATCCTCCTTTGGATTTTCTTTCTTATCCTTAAAGAGAAGCGTCAAGTATTCGATAAATTCTCTTACATCCCCCTGAAAATCAGCGCTCATATTGTCAGATGCAGATACAATGGTGTTGGACCAACGCCTGAACTTTTCACGATCCTCCGACGGTACCCCAAGAAGTTCGGAGATGACGATGATAGGAAGGGGAAAGGCAAACTCATTAATCAGGTCTACCGGGCCTTCTGTCATCTTCATTTCATCGATCAGTTGATCGGCAACAGCCTCGATCCTGGGCGAAAGCTCCTGTATCCGTTTTGGATTGAAATAAGGCTGTACAAGTTTTCTCAGCCGTGTATGGTCAGGTGGATCCACATCGAGCATCATATGCTGGAACACCCTTGCCTCCAGAGGCAAATCGTTGGTTTGCTCTGAATCGGGAAACACCTTTGATTGATTTTTAATAAACGATTGGGTCTTTAATAGTTCTAACACATCTTCATATCCAGACACGATCCAGGTTGTATGCTCTCCACCTTCCCAAGCAGCGAATACTGGTTCCGTTTCTCTCAAATGAGAATAAAATGAGTATGCCCCGCTTTTAAAGTTGGACTGAAATACAGATTCAAACGAATTCATCATATACCCCCTTTAATTAACTGACTAGTCAGTCTACTTAATTAGTTTATAATAATGAAGGTGTTGCTTCAATTCATGAGCCTGTTACACATAAAAAAGGCCAATTTCCTTTAAATGAAATTGGC
Organism: Rossellomorea orangium; assembly: GCF_019334305.1. Classification (GTDB taxonomy): domain Bacteria; phylum Bacillota; class Bacilli; order Bacillales; family Bacillaceae_B; genus Rossellomorea. Next base: position 187,770 of record NZ_JAHWGH010000008.1, on the reverse strand, counting down.
TAATTCAGGGCTTAAACTGCCTTATATCCATATTTCTCAAGTTCTGAGTAAATCGTCTTCAAGCGGGGGTTTCCTTCTCCGACAATAGTTCCTTCCAACAGAACAACCGGATAGAACATATCTTCCTCAATCACCCTTGTGGCAAACTGTTTGACAGATTCTTCTTCTGGTGGATTGTGAATGTCCACATATTTAATCATAAATGGCTGATTCGGATATTTCCTGCTCACAGCAGCCTCCAGCCATTCATATGTTTCTTTCGATGATGGTAAGTTTACACAGCTTGGACAGAGTATTTCCGCCCCATAAACATGAAGTTCAACCGGCTTACGCTCCATATGATTCTCCCCTTAGTTTCTTCTTTTGTTTATTTTACAAAAAAACCAGGAAGGTTGGAACCATATTATGAGATTTTCTTGGCATGGGAAACATTTCTTGAAAAAGATGCGCCCAATCGTTTGCAGGTTGATAGATTTTTTGCGAATATGTCATTATAATAGATAATAAGGAAAGGAGTAGATAATTATGGCTGAAAACGAAATGATTGCACCCGTTCAGGAAGTATTAGATAAATTACGTCCGTTCCTACTTCGCGATGGTGGAGACTGTGAACTTGTAGACGTTGAAGATGGCATTGTGAAATTACGCTTACTTGGTGCATGTGGAAGCTGCCCAAGTTCAACCATCACATTAAAAGCAGGAATCGAACGCGCATTAGTGGAAGAAGTTCCTGGGATCGTTGAAGTAGAGCAAGTATTCTAATGCATGTTAAAAGCCTGAAATCCCTCCAAGGGATTTCAGGCTTTTCTTTTACTTCACCGCTGTTTTCGGACCGTCTCCGTTTAGAACGGCTTTGATATTCTCCACGCAAAGCGTCATCATATTATTCCGGGTATCCTGAGAAGAGCTTCCGATATGGGGAAGCGCGACCACTCGATCGAACTTTAGTAGAGGATGATCTTTACTGATGGGTTCGATTTCAAATACATCCAATCCGGCTCCTCTGATGTCCCCCCTTTTTAATGCCTGTACGAGTGCATCTTCGTTGACGATAGGGCCCCGCGCTGCATTGATGAGCATCGATGTATCCTTCATTATTTTAAACTGCTCTTCCTGAAACATCCCTTCTGTGTCAGGACTCAGAGGTGCAAGGATGACAACGAAATCCGATTGAGCAAGAAGCTCTTCGAATGGAGCATACCTTACTCCGATGCCAGTTTCTGCTTCGGGCTTTCTGGAGCGATTGTAGTATAATACATCCATATTGAACCCTTTCGCCCTTCTCGCCACACCTTCACCTATACTTCCCATACCGACAATCCCCATGGTTTTGTGATGAATATCGGTGCCTGCAAGGAGAAGGGGTGACCAGCTTTTCCAGTTTCCTTCTTTTATATATCTGTCGGCTTCAACAACCCTTCTTGCAACAGCCATTAATAAGGCAAATGTTAAGTCGGCCGTGGTTTCTGTCAATACATCAGGCGTATTCGTAATGGTGATCCCTTTTTCCTTTGCCGCTTCAACATCTATATTGTCATAGCCGACTGCAAGGTTGGATACAACCTTCAAGGAGCTTGCTCTCTGTAAGAGCTCCCGGTCGACCTTGTCCGACAGCATGGTCAGTAATGCTGAAGCTTTCTCTGCTTTATCAAGGAGGATATTCCTTGGCACAGGTGCATCCTCCCGATCCCACATCTCCACCTTGAAATCTTCCCGTAACGGATCGATGACGGACTCCGGCAATTTTCTTGTCACATAGACGTATGGCTTCATATGTATTCCCCACCTTCACTTCTTTTTTTCAGTTTAGCATAAAAGCGAAGGTCCCACTCATTAAAGGGCAGGGGTTATAACCAGGCGATAAGAGGAATCCCCCATTTCTTAACGGGTACCTCCGACAGATGATAAAAATCAGACAGAAACGATTCGTACTGATGAGAATTTCTCAAATATCTCTCAAGCTTCTCTTCAACCGTCTTTTTCTTCTGCTCCGATTGTGAAATGTAATACTCCTCTACGCACTCGAAATAATGCAGCGGGAATAAAAGCCGGGAATACAGGAGCCGCCATGAAAATGGCGAAAGGGGTGTAACCGATTCATACTCTTTCATAAATTGCTGGAGCTCCGGATGAAATGTCTGGCTCCTCATGAAATATCGTTCCCTTACCCATTCTGCTATGTCCCGGGTACAGTGATCGAATACCCATTGAAACGGAAAATGAATGCACACTTCCGTCCCCCAGGTGGACTCAAGGAACCGTTCATGGCAAATCGTGCCTGCGTCCTCTGGCGTCGGGTCTTCATCCAGTTCCGTGTCGACCAGATACTGTATGGCGTTCTCGGACAAAGCACTATAATACGGATAGCTTTCCACAAACCGGCGTTCAAATTCATCAGCAGGCTGATCCTGAATGACCTGATAATACGCCTTTTCCAACTGAGCCAGCCTCTTTTCCCACAGCCCCTTCCACTGCCCCATGCGATTGATCTTTTCTACCTTTTCTTCATAGGTCCGTCCCCTGTAGTGAAATTTACTAAGCTTTCTGCCAAGCTTCTTGTCAGGTGGGGACTGGAGGCTTTCATTTCTGAGGACGACATAGTCTTTATCCTTTTCCACAACGAGGAATCTTCCTTCGTTACTCTGGACAAAGGTGGAAACATGGCGATCTCCTGCACTTTTTAGATGCTCAGCCAATTTGTAAAGTTCCACCAGGGTTTCCTGTTCCATATTTGATACGCCTACAATACTATATACTAATCCCCCAACCATATATCGATCCATCATTCCATCGTAGAATGCCCGCTCAGGATGCAACCCAAAATGTTTATTCAGAATCTCTTGAGACATACAGACCTCTCCTATCTATAATGACCGTTCTTTTTCGCCATTCGTATATAACCTTCTCTCTATATAGTTGGAGAACGACTAATCCGATCCATTCATGAATATCCAAAACCAGAGATGGGCAAGAATGAGAATAGAAGCTATTATTATGTCTATTTTCCAAAAGGGAATCATATGAGTAAAACAAGGCTTCGTCTAATCGAAATAGGGGTTATATAATCTTTCAAAGAAAAAGGTGAATAGGATGAAGGATAAGGAATCAATGGATTTATTAGAAAGTACCGCACGTAAATGGCTGCATGAAAGAGGAGTGGAAATAGAAGATATCGCTCAATTAGTCATGTACCTTCAACAAAAGTATCATCCTGATCTTGAACTTAAGGAATGTATTTATAACGTTGAGCGTGTGTTAACGAAGCGTGAAGTACAGAATGCGATCCTGACAGGCATTCAACTTGATATATTAGCTGAGAAAAAAATGCTGATGGAGCCCCTGCAGGCGATTGTAGAAGTGGATGAGGGCTTATACGGTGTGGATGAAATCCTGGCATTTTCCATTGTGAATGTATATGGTTCGATTGGATTTACAAACTACGGATACATCGATAAGCAAAAACCGGGGATACTGGAGAAATTGAATGATAAATCTTCGGGAATGTGCCATACTTTCCTTGATGATATTGTGGGCGCCATTGCAGCCGCCGCATCAAGCCGTTTGGCACACAGGGCAAAATGTTCAGAATGAAGGAAATAAGTATCCAAATCAGACGACAGAGTCGTCTGATTTTTTAGTGATAAAAAAAGTACACAAGGTAAATGATACGATCTGCCCTAAATGACTATACAGTAAGAATAAATAGATCCATTTAACTAACTTTAGGATTGCATATCAGTGGATAATTTTATATAATTACAATTATAGTTGTAATTATATTTAATATAATTGTACCCAGAACATTCAAAAAAAAATATACACACCGAATAAAGGCTCTCACTACCATTGGAGTATACAAGTTCCACCCAACCATACATACGTTTGAAAATAATTGAGGTGAATTCTTATCCGGCTCCTGAGTGACAAAGCCCTGATCGATGCTTATGAAAAAGCAAAACAGTTAAAACTCAGTAATGAATTTATCATACTGATCGAACAAGAAATTAAAAAGAGAAAATTAGTTCATTAAAGAATCGTTTGATTGTAGATGTCTTCGTGTTCCTCACAAGTCGGCATAATGTCTTCCCACTGAACATCAAGAGCACATACAATGGCATTCAGCTTGTTCAGGGAAGGGTTTGCCTCTCCCTTTTCAATCAACGAAATATAATTGACCGTCAATCCACATTTGTGACTTAATTCTTGTATAGTGATTTCTTTCGCTCTTCTATGGTGCCTTATTTTCTTTCCGACAAGTCCTGTAACTGTAATACTCATTACCTCACTACCCTTTTAAAAATTCTTTAGAAATGACGTGGAATGTTTCGAAAATCAAGCTAAGAAACAGTGACTTTCATTCTTAAAGTTGTTTGCATTCGTAAAGAATAGTTAGAAATTGAAAAGGTATCAATGCTAATAGTCCCCTACTACCTTTGATGTTTACCCTAGTTTTATACCTTTACACTTAATTCCGAAATATTTTTTAAAAAAATCGAAAAAATCTTTACTTTCTCTCTTCAGTTTCTGTTTTCTGGTCCTTCTGAGTACTCAAATATTGGAAAGATTAAAGTTAGTTAGAGGAAAACCACATAATACAATAGGAGTATAATTTACGTTCTTACTACCATACTTTCAACAATAGCTATAGAGGCGGAAATACTGTTAGCGAAAAGGACCGTGACAAAGGTCCCCTGAAGTATAAATAGTATTTTGCTTACTTCTTTTCACACTAGTTCTATTTTACTTATACAGACGTGTGTTGTCTATTATGAATGTGTTACTAATTTAAGACATTTTTTCTATTTGAGTACTCAGCAGGGCTAATAAAGAGGTGGGGGCTGCAGTGCAGCCTCCATATTTTTTGGTTATTATATATCCCATTGGTCCAATGTTTCAATTGTATAGGTTGGCTGAATATGCTTTTTACTTAATGCCTCTTTCGTTGTGACACCTGTATGAACAAGCAAGGTATCGAGCCCTGCTTTTATTCCAGCCAGAATATCCGTGTCATAATTATCTCCAACCATCAGCGTATCTTCCTTCTGCACGCCCAGGACAGATAGTGCCTGTTCCATGATGATGGACTCCGGCTTTCCTATAAAAATCGGATCGGTCTGAGTGGACACAGTCACCACAGAGGTCAAGGAACCATTCCCAGGAAGCAGCCCCCGCTCTGTCGGAATTGCGATGTCCCCATTCGTTGAAATGAACGTGGCCCCATTCCTCACTCCCAAGCAAGCGAGTGACAGCTTCTCATAATTGATCTCACGGTCGATGCCCACCACAACGAAATCAGGTTTATCTTCCTGAAACATAATGCCGTGTTCTTGAAGGGCAGACCGTATCCCTTCCTCACCAATGACATAGGCAGTCCCGTTCGGCTTTTCTTTCGCCATATACTGAGCAGTCGCCATGGATGTTGTAAATACTTGTTCCTTCTCTGCCGGGATGTCAAATGAACGCAACTTCTCAGCTACCTGCTCAGGTCTCCGCGAAGAATTATTTGTGACGAACAGATAAGGTACGCCTTTTTCCTGCAATCGTCTTACAAAGTCACCGGCTTCCTCGATCTTCTCTTTCCCTTTATACATCGTCCCATCGAGATCGATTAAATATCCTTTATATTCTTTCATCTTGTAGTACCTCCATAACGTTATGTTTAGTATGTCCATTATTCAGTATGGCATTGAATGAAAAATAAGACAGCGCCCCTAAATAGAAAGCGCTGTCAAATACTCTTAATTTTTAAATGCCGATACAGGACCCAGTTCGTTTTCCAGGTAGTTTCGGACCTGTGTTGGGAATTGGTTCAGCGTTTCGGACACTTCATGTAAGGTTGTATGTAACTTTTCGTGATCAACACATGTGTAATCCTGGACCAGTCGTTTCCGCTGCTCGACGAGACGTTTAAGGTCTTCACTCATGCTGTCAGTGATCACCTTTTCATCAAGGAGAATGTCAATGATATCCTCATAGCTGCCGGGATCCCTCATGATAAATCCATCGATCATGCTGTTTCCAACATCCAGAATGGATTCTATAATGACGTGGGCACTCCTCTCCAGTGCAAGCTTTTCTAATGTAGAGTTCCACTGCTCATGACGACTGACAATCGTAAGCTGCTCACTCATATAGACCAGAATTTCTTCAATCTTTTCCCTGTCTACAAAATACATGATGCACACCTCTTTCTTGGACAAAATCCTCACACTTTATTTTAACATAATTTCTGCATCATTCAGATACATCCTGCAATTCCCGCTCTGGTTTGGTATGATGAAATGAGCAGAAAAAGAGGAGGACATCGTGATGAGTGAACGCTTTTATTTATATGATGATATGGAAAACACTAAAACCCGGTTCGTAAGTTTCATGGGGGAAAGTCAACGGTATGACCTGGCCATTACTCAGACGGAACGGTATTACGGGAAATCATTAGTACTGGACCTTCAAGGCAATCGTTTTGCCATTATGGGAAGGGATGACCTGGATGAACCCGGCTATATAGAAAGTGTATTTAAATTAACAGATGAAGAAGCAGAAGAATTAAGGGACTTTTTGGGTGAAATTATCCTATAATCAATTGCTCCCGAGAGAATGAACTCCATCTCCCCCTCACATACTAATGGTATGAAAGGTGGGAGATCAAATGAGTAAAAAACGCGACTACAAGGATAAAGAGGAAGAAGTATACAGTGATTTCTCAAATGTAGAAACGTACCGCAATTTCATCGTACCTGAAACCCTTCCCGAAGGTCCCTATGGTTCTCCAAGAGGAAAGCATACCCCTGTCGAAAACAAAAGCACCCCGTGGGAAGAAGGCCAACGCTATTATAGTGCCTTCAATTATGAAAATAAATCCCTCCATCAGGATATACCGCGACAGGAACCAGGTTCACACCCTGTTCATGCCGACCCTGATGTAAACGAAGAACCCCCCTATACTGAAAATAAGTAAAAAGAAAGGAACAAACGGTCACCGTTTGTTCCTTTCTCACCCTTTATTTATTGACTTTCTTCACGAGAAAATAAGCGCATCCGAAATTGCAGTATTCATATAAATAATCCTTATGAGTACTTACCTTTGTATCGAAAGAAGCCTTTTGATTGTGATCTTCAAAGAACCCCTTCAGCCTGAGCTGTCCATATCCCCAATCGCCGAGGATATAATCGTACTTGCTTAAAATATCGCTATATCTTTCCTTAAACGCTTCTTCGTTGAATCCATCTCTGAATTCGTCGACGATTTCATAGCATGTGTTCTGCACGCAAATCACCTCTGTCCACCCACTTTCGTTTCCTTATCTTAAATTATAACGGATTGTCCATTAATTTCTATGAAAAATTACCATACGAGATGGTCACCCTATCAAATAGGGGGTGTTTAAGTTGAATAAATTAATTCTAGGTACGACGGTTCTGAGCATTACGCTAATCGGAACTGCCTGTAATGGCATTGACACGGCCAATGAAGAAATGTTCCACGAGAATGGAAATACAATCAACGTCAGGGACAGGGAAGACCTGTATAACGAAGACAGCTGGACCAAAAAAGGAGCCCACAGAGGGGAAGACTTCGGTTACGTCCGACAGCAGAAAAGTCCCACCGGTGGTCAAAACATCTCCAGGAAGGATATGTACAGCATCAATCGCGAACAGGTAGCAGACAGCATCAGCAAGATGAGTGTCGCTCTTCCTGACGTGAAAGATTGCTCTACCCTTGTGACGGACGAAGAAGTTCTTGTCTCCTATGTGACCGACAAAAAAGATAAAGACGGCCGTTTTGAAGTAGCCGATCAGGTAAAGAAAACGGCCATGTCCGTCATCCCACGCTGGTACCATGTCTATGTGACCGATGATAAGTCTTTGATGCGGAATGTCGAAAACCTGGCCAAAATGGATAGTGACAGCAAAAACGCCAATACAGCCATTGACGACACCATCAACCTAATGCTGAAAGATTCTCCACAAGGAAGAAATGTCGATTCCGGAGAGAATGCCAACGGCGAAATGACATCTGATCAGTACGAAATGCGTGACGATGACACCCATAAAATCAACATGGACCGTCAGAAACGTAATGACTACACTGATACAGGTACTGATAAAATGATGGATTAATCTCCATCTGCTACAAAAAGGACTGACTGTAAGAGTGCAACTCCGACAGGTCAGTCCTTTTCTTGTTATGTGAAATTATGCGTTTTGAACTTCCTGCTCACCTTTGGCTTGTCTTGCTTTGGCTGCTGCGTTTACCTGCTCGTCGGCATGGTAAGAAGAACGGACAAGCGGTCCTGCTTCACAGTGGCTGAAGCCTTTTTCCATAGCGGCTTCACGGAGTTCGGCAAATTCATCTGGATGGTAATACTTTTGAACCTTCAAGTGTTTCTTCGATGGTTGCAGATATTGACCCAAAGTCACAATATCAACATGATTGGCGCGTAAATCATCCATCGTTTCAAGAATTTCTTCCTTCGTTTCCCCAAGACCAACCATGATGCTTGATTTTGTCGGAATATCAGGATTCAGTTCTTTTGCACGGCGCAGGAATTCCAATGTACGATCATAGGTCGCACGTGCTCGAACTCTTGGAGTCAGGCGGCGGACCGTTTCGACATTGTAATTCATGATGTCGGGCTTTGCGTCCATTAATGTTTTAATATTATCAAAAACCCCTCCCATATCTGAAGGCAGTACTTCAATGGAAGTGAAAGGACTCTTACGACGAATGGCTCGAACGGTTTCAGCAAAGACTTGTGATCCGCCGTCTTTTAAGTCATCACGGGCAACAGCCGTAATAACCACGTGCTTCAGATTCATTAATTGTACGGAAACCGCAACACGTTCTGGTTCTTTAAGATCCAATTCAGTTGGTAGACCTGTTTTAACCGCACAAAAACGGCAGGCACGTGTACAAATATCTCCCAGGATCATGAAAGTTGCCGTACGTCTTGTTCCCCAGCACTCATGAATATTCGGACAGCGAGCCTCTTCACAAACAGTATGAAGATTGTTTTCACGCATCATTTTTTTCAAGCCCATATAATTATCGTTCGTATTCAGCTTAATTTTAAGCCAATCCGGTTTACGAATATGTTCATCTTTCTTGCTCATACCCCTCATCTCCAATCCTAAATAATTCTGACTTAGGCAAAGAGTGAAACGCTGTATCGTTCATCCTATGTAAAAAAGCCATCATCAATATACTTCTTTTGTCACTTTATCATACTAAAAAAGTGAAAACAAGCATGCGATACCCTATTACCATTTATTGATGATTATGAATCCCGATGAACGATACAAACTACAAATAGGCCCCTAAAAATGGAGGGATGATTTTGTACAAAAGATTGGTCATACTCATTGTCCTTTTCTCCTTCGTGATAAGTCCAACTCAGGGCTTTGCAGCAGAAAAGCTTACGGATGAGCAGATATACACCAAAAGAATGGAATTGTTTCAAAAGAGCGAGGCCTTGACTCATATTCCCTGGTACTACTTAGCTGCCATTGATCAATATGAACGAAGTCTCCGGTTCGCCCGGAAAGATAGAGAAAAGCCTTCTTCTTATATCTCAATTTATATGGAACCCGAAAAGTGGATTGGCCCTCTGAATCCACGCTCTGATGATGAGAATCCGGAAACCATTGCACTATTCAATGGAATCGGCCGGGACGGAGACCTGGATGGGAAAGCAAGTCTGAAAAATGATGAAGATATTCTTGCTTCCTTAACAGACTTCATACTGAGATATGGTATCGATCGCGATAACTTCAAGCTGGCACTTTGGGATTATTACAAACGGGATAAAACCGTCAGTATCATCATGGGAAATGCCAAAATATATAAACAATACGGAACGATTCATTTGAATAAAAAAGCCTTTCCCCTTCCCCTGAGATTTAACTATAGTTACCGGAACACGTGGGGAGATGCCCGTGGTTGGGGTGGAAGACGGATCCATGAAGGGACGGACCTATTCGCTGATTATGGTGTACCGGTGAGAGCCACCTCATACGGCATCATCGAGATGAAAGGCTGGAACCGTTATGGAGGCTGGCGCATTGGGATCCGTGACATCAATAACACGTATCACTACTTCGCCCACTTGAGTGGCTTTGCCAAAGATCTTCATGTAGGACAGGTGGTCGAGCCGGGCATGGTAATCGGCGGGGTCGGAAGTTCGGGTTATGGACCTCCGGGAACGTCAGGAAAATTCCCTCCCCATTTGCATTACGGTATGTACAAGGATAACGGCCTGACAGAATGGTCGTTTGATCCGTATCCCCATCTACGAATGTGGGAGCGCCAGGACAGAATCGAAAGCAGGAAACATTAAAAAAGCAGACAATGGAGGATCCATCGTCTGCTTCTTCCTTTATACCTGTTTCTTCGATTTGGAAACAGCGTTCATGATACTAGCTGCTAATCCTCCCCAAATGATGACCATTCCGACCACCATCATTGCAATTGCACTTCCAGTCATGTTAGCTTACCTCCTTATAGCTTTCCGCTTCTGTCTTGGAGTGCCAGCGTTTAAATCCGAAAGCGACTCCTACAATAATCGCAAATGCAGCTACAAACCATCCACTGTACATTACGAATGTATCGGAATACCCTCCGTAGTTACCCGTTTCCGTTTCAAATTCTTTCAGTAAATTCATTTTGAATAATCCAAACATCATCCAACCAAGGACTATCGGTGTGATAACACCTAAACATACTTTCCACCATGCACCAAGCTGGATATCAGAAATTCCATTCGCATGGGATTGGAATGCTCCCAGTTTGCGAAGGAACCAGGCTATTACTACCACTTCCACTAATCCTACAAACGCCACTCCGAATTGATTAATGAAGTAATCTGCTACATCCAGGAACAATAGTCCGCCCTGTGTGGCGAAAAGAATAGAGACGATGGCTGAAAGTCCGCCTCCGAATAGTACGGCTTTATTACGTGAAATCCCGAATTTCTCCGAAACGGCTGCTACATAGGTTTCCGATATGGAAATCAATGATGACAGACCGGCAAGGACCAGCGAAGCAAAGAATAAGAAACCAAATACTTCGTTGAATGCCGGGAATTCGTTAATGATCTGTGGGAAGACGACAAACGCTAGTCCTACGCCGCCACTTACTACTTCCTGCACACCAACACCTTGCGATTGAGCCATGAAACCTAATGCGGCAAACACCCCGATACCGGCCAATAATTCAAAGCCTGAGTTACTGAAGCCAGTGATGAAGGCATTGTTCGTAATATCCGATTTTTTCGGAAGATAACTTGAGTACGTGATCATGATGGCAAAGGCAATGGATAAGCTGAAGAATATTTGCCCGTATGCTGCCACCCAAACGCCAGGATCAGCGATTTTGCTGAAGTCAGGTTTGAAGAATGCATCAAGTCCATCCATCGCCCCAGGTAACGTTAAAGCGCGAACAACAATAATTAAGAATAAGATAACAAGTGCTGGAATAAAGATTTTATTCGCTACTTCGATCCCTTTCTTTACTCCTTTGAAAAGGATACCAAGTGTTACGGCCCATACGATGACAAGCGGGATGAATACTCCTGGAACCACGCTTCCCGTCTGACCTGCATCAACCGAAAGTTTTAAATAATCGCTGAACAGGAAGGATTCTGTATCCTTTCCCCAACCTAAGTTGAAAGAAAATACGCTGTACGACATCGCCCAGGCGATAATGACGGCATAATAGGTGGAGATGACGAAGGCAATTAATACCTGCCACCAGCCAAGCCATTCTGTTTTCTTATTAAGACGGAAATAAGATAAAGGTGCTGAACCACGGTACTTATGACCGATTGTAAACTCAAGTACTAATAATGGAATCCCTGCTGTCAAAAGAGCGAATAAATAAGGAATGAAGAATGCTCCCCCGCCATTTTCATACGCTACTGCCGGGAAACGCCAAATGTTCCCTAGACCGATTGCCGATCCGACAGCAGCTAGAATAAATCCTGCCCGTGTACCAAACTGTGCACGATTTTCCATGCTGTTCCCCCCTAGTTCTTTCCAACTACCATTTAATAGGTATTTGAAATTTTTATATTTTCAGATTATTTATAATCTAAAGTCAGTATAGCTAGTTCCGGGACAATTGTCAAAGCTTTATTTTAGTGATTTCATAAGAATTTCACAAAAATCCGGCAGTACTATTTCACTATAAGAATTTTGTCGGAATTTGGAGAATGGGAGGCGATAGAATCATAAAGTGAATTCATCCTCCATACAAGAAAAAAAACCAGAAGCCGGTTGGCTTCTGGTCTTCATTTCCATTATTCTGCAGATGCAGGCTTTGCTTTTTCACCGAACAGAAATGCGATTGCCAGAATTAAAATGATGACAACCACGAGTCCAAGGATGGTGCTTCCCGTAAATCCTAATACCAGGTAACCGATTGCGGCTACTACCGCACCAATAATCGCATATGGAAGCTGCGTGATGACGTGATCGATATGGTTGCTTCCTGCACCTGTAGAGGAAAGGATCGTCGTGTCTGAGATCGGTGAACAGTGGTCACCCAGAACAGATCCCGCAAGCACCGCTGCCATGGCAGGAAGTAAGATCGTTACATCTGACGCTGCAGCAATTTCTCCGGCGATTGGCAGGAGAATCCCGAACGATCCCCAGGATGTTCCCGTTGAGAAGGCCATGATTCCGGCAACAAGGAATAAAATGACCGGCAGTGCCTGCATCGGTAGGTTAGATTGCTCTACCAGACCGGCAAGATACGTTCCTGTTTGCAATTGGTCGATAAGAGTGACGATGGTCCAGGCAAAGATCAGGATGTAAACAGCCGGAAGCATGGACTTGATTCCTTCCAGTACAGCCGTTCCTAGAGCACTTCCTTCAATTCCTTTTAGGCTTACTTGGCGAAGGAAGAAGATCAGGGCAACCACAAGTCCGAATAATCCACCGTATAGTAACGATTTGGTAACATCCGTATTTTCAAAAATAGGCAGTAGATCAAAGGATCCCACCGCTTGATAACCAGTCCATAGCATCATGGAAACTGTACCGATGACAAGAGCCACAATCGGCCAGACAAGATCGCCCACAGATCCTTTTGAGCTGACTGGAAGATCGTTTTTCAATTCACCGGGAATTTCTTTGCCGGGATCATAAAGATCTCCGGTTTCAATGGCACGTACTTCATGCTCTTTCATTTTACCGAAATCAAGACCCTTATAGGCAACCATTACAACAAGTAAGACTGCTGCCCATACGTAAAGGTTCATCGGGATCATTTGAATGAAAGCTGAAAATGCCGTATATTCCGTGATACTGTGAGCAGTAAGAATCGAACCGATGATCCCGATAATATAAGCTCCCCAGCTGGAAATAGGTGAAACAACACAGATCGGAGCCGATGTTGAATCAATGATATAGGCTAATTTTGCTCGTGAAATTCTGTGACGGTCGGTGATGGGCCTTGAAACCTGACCGACAGCAAGGGCATTGAAATAGTCGTCAATAAAAATGATGATACCTAATACCGCAGCCAGAAGCTGTGCACCCTGCCTTGTCTTCACTCGTTTCATCGCCCATTCACCGAACGCGCGGCTTCCGCCTGAGATATTCACAAATGCCGTGATAACACCGAGAATGAGTAAGAAGAAAATGATGTAGACATTCCAGGTATTCAGTCCGCCATCTGCGACAAAGATACCCTTAAAGGCGTCCCATATAAAGCTGAATGTTTTGGGTATTGATAAATCCGCCAACAGAAAGGCAGATGCGACAATCCCTACTCCCAATGAAAGCAGGACCCGTCTTGTGAGTATAACCATAAGAATGGCTAAAAGGGGTGGTAATAATGAGTAAATCGTGTTTTCCATAGTGTCCTCCTCCTATTTGATAGGGGGGAACCATCGTAGCATGACAGAGGATAATAAAAAAAGGCAACGATAGAGAAACTATCATTACCTTTGTTAGTAACGTAAGTGCTCCATCACGATCTGTAGCTCCCCATTATAGAGATTTCCCTATAATGACAGTGTTATCCTTCTTCAAGACAACCCCAGCAAATATCCCTTTGACAAGCATATTTACTTCGGCAAAGATTCCCTTTCATCTGTTTTCTTCGTTGTCATCCTCGAACAGATTACTCTTGAACCCTGCGCCTCTACCCCATCGGACTGATGATGTGGTGTGTTATAAAATTTTCTTTATTAATATAACAAACTATCATTCTTTTGACAACTTTTTTTCCGTACTAATTTGTGGGAATTTCAATGGATGGTCCGGAATCTCCTCCACCATTGTTATAAAATTGCGGTACATCCAGATGAACCGTTCCCATGGCAACCAGGATATCCTGCTTGATCGTTTCGGTTTTCGTTGCAAATGGGATGATGATCTGTACATTTACTTCAAGCTCCACAAATACTTTCACTACTGCGTTATTGATGCCAAACTGCTCTACCGTCGTTTTCACATCGGAACGCACGTCACCGATGGAATGAAAGCGAATGGGTATCTTCGGCCCCAGGTTTCCGAGTAAAACGTTGTTCGTAGCCTGACCTAGAGGGACGGAATACGTAATGCCCTTCGATGCTTTCGACTTCCCTTCATCAATTTCCACTTCAGTGAGGAACTCCAGATTTTCAATATTCCCTGCCTCAGCTTCCTGAAGATTCTGTTGGACCAGATTCGTGATTTCTGCCTGGACCCTGTTGATGGTCTGCGTATTGTATTTAAACGAAACGATATCGCCTTCCTGGTTCTTCACTTCTTCGGTTATATCCGAAATATCCAGTACATCGGCAATCTTCTTATTGATCGCTTTATTAATCACCAGGGTACCAATCCTGCTGGTCTGTGTCTCGGCATAAGCAAGAAGGGTCGGTTTCAACCCTTTGTTAATGATCCATAATCCAAATCCAGTTGAGATCATAAAAAACAAAAATGTAATGATCATCACATGTCGAAAAGGCAGTGGACCTCCTCTTCGGGGTTTGTAGGTTTTGAACTTTGACAAAAAAATCCCCCCTTACAAGCTATTTGTATGCTTGGTAAGGAGAGATTAACGCAAAAATTTATGTAATCTTCAGAGATTGCGGTTCATAATCGGGGTCAAAGCCTGTGATGACCTTATCCAGTTCCTTGCTTAAATCCAAAGGATAAGGAGAATTCAGTTCCTCTCCGCCCACTTCGATGATACGGATCACTGGTCTGTCCGTCACCCCTTTATTTTGATCGGTGACGATCCCTTTCCTCCCATCATTTAGCTCGACGATCATTCCAGTAGGATAGATGGCCACCGATGAACGGAAGGCTTCGATCACTTGGGAATCAAACAGAGATCCAGAACCCGCATACAAGACCTCCAATGCCTGATGAGGAAGCATGGCTTTTCTATAAACTCGATTCGAAGTCATGGCGTCAAATACATCGGCCACAGCGATGATCTTTGCAAAAGGATGAATGTCTTCTCCCTTGATCCCCCGTGGATAACCGGAGCCATCGAGCCTCTCATGGTGCTGGTACGCACAATGGGCGATGATCAGGGATACAGAATGAAGCTGTCTCAGAATGTCAAAGCCATGCTCCGAATGTTTCTTGATTTCACAGAATTCGTCTTCTGTGAGTTTACCCGGCTTGAGAAGGATCTCTTCAGGAACCAGCATCTTGCCGATGTCATGAAGGATCGCCCCCACTCCAAGCTGCTCCAGCTGCTTCTGGGACAGCTTGAGTTCAAGCCCGATGGAAAGCGTATATAACGTTACATTGAATGAATGATGAAAAATATAGGAGTCATATGTAAACACATCTGTCAAAATGGTGAGAAGATCATGGTTCGCCTTGACCTCTGACAGGACGACATCTATCACCTGTTTCAACTGCTTGGCACTATTCTCAATCATAAATAACCCTGGCTGCTCTTTAGAGGTACTTATTTGATTGAAGGCCGTCTCAATATTTTGGATCGCCTGCTGCCGCACTTTACTCGAAACGGACCCCTTTACATGGATTCCACTGGAAAGAGAGTCTTCAATATAGACATACTGAATACTAAGCTCCTTCAACCTGTAAATCATGCGTTCTGTAATAGGAACGTTATCATGAATCAAAGCTTGACCTCTCATATTATATACCGTTGTAGCTAGAACCATGCCGGGTTTTAAAGCCCGAGTTGATATAAGCCTCATAGAATTCTCCTATGTAATTCTTTCATTTTTCGACAAAATTTCCTAGTATCTCCATTATAAAGGATAAAAATGATCTTGCAAGGTGTATTTGGTTAAATATTCATGAAAGAATATTGAAGACATAAGGGGGATTAGATGGGGTTTTATGGATGTGAAGCGGGTTAGATACGGGACTCAATTTCCTTTTTTTGTTAAAATACGCAATTGCGGGTGACTTTGACGCAATAATTAAAATAATGACGCAATTACGGTCGGTTTTGACGCAATAAATCATATAATGACGCAATCACGGTCGATTTTGACGCAATTATCCTTATACCAGCAATGTGAAAATGTGATAAACCCCTTTCTACATGCGGGATCCACCTACCAATAGCTCAAATTCCCCCTTAATGATTCTCTTTCTCCCATAACAAAGACCAGTTACTCTGTTATGAGCACTGGTCATTCTCAACTTTTATATCATCTTTAACAGCGCATCCCTGCCGGCCATCCCTGTATGGATACCGAGATTCGCAGCTTCGTAGGTGATGGACTCCAGTGGCGCATCCAGTAGCTGATCAATGGTTTTCACACCGACCGCTCTTCCGGCGATGATCCCCCTGTCCTTTAACTTCTCATTCAGCAGCGCAACATCAAGTGCCCCACACATGATATATCCTTTTTCACTCGTCACGACGAGGAGATTGGTTTTCGGAAGTTCAACAGATATGGCTGTAAAGGTATGTCCTCCAATGGTAATTGGAGATACATTCATCATATTTCATCGCTCCCTTCACTCATATGTATGTTATGAATGAAGAAACGGTGACCTATTTACTGCTTTAATTTCCATTCCAAAACGTCCCGTAAAAACTCCGGCATAAAGTACTTTTTCTCAAGCCTTTGAAGGTCTGGAAAGAAGTGACCGAAAGTGAACATATCAGGAAGCGCCAGTTTGTACATTTTTGAAGGCTCGATCGGGGAGTCTCCAATCAGGATATCATGGTTACTGAAATGAATATTGTAATATACAAATCTACCCATCACTTTCCCCCTGAACCCAAGGCCCTTCACTTCAAGATTCGGCCAATCCTCATTGAGAGTCTGCTTAATGATTTCCTTCAGCTCAGCTCCCTTCATCCGGATCATACATGGGTTGATGGGATGGGGAAGGATGCTATGCAAATCCTGCTTTGTCACTGCTCCCTCATGAAGACCATCCATAAGAAGACCTGAATTTAAGAATCCGCAATCAGCACTACACCATTCCACAAGTGCTGCACAAAGCCTGTCAGGAAGGAGGGATGGCTGAAACCAATCGACTGGGAGAGGTGCTTTCAGCCGGGTAATCTCTTGCTCTAATAATTTTTCCCCCTTGCGAATCCAATCAAGAATCTCCTCTTCTTCCCCCTCAACTGAAGGGAGTTCATGCTGTTCATATAACACTGCCTTTTTTTCTACGATTTGCTTTGTAGCCGTATCCACTTCAATGGTCACATGACCGACGTAGTGACCATATTTCCCTCCGGCACCCAGCATGGTCCCTTTCACCATTTTGCCCACAGGTAATACATGGTGGGTATGTGCACCGAGAATGACGTCTATTTCAGGGAATTGCTCCCCAATCATCTCGTCATCCTTGATTCCTAAGTGCGAAAGCAGAATGATCATATCCACTTTGGGATGAAGCTCGTCAACCAATCTCTTTAATTCATCTATTGGTGAAGTGATATTCCAGCCGAGCGCTTCGTAAAAAGGCTTGAAATAGGCCGTTAATCCAATGACACCAATCTTCCCTCCTCTACCCGTCTGATAAATCCGGTGAGTATCTATCCAGTCGGGACGCCCGGATGACTGATCCAGCAGGTTCCCGACAATCACATCAAATTCGGCATCTTTATAGAGATTGTTTAAATCATCATAATCAAGGGTGATCCCTTCGTTATTGCCGATTGTGACGGCATCGTACCCCGCTTCATTTAATAACTCTACATTCCCTAGTCCCAACGTCGCTTCACTCAAAGGGTGCCATCGGTCAACGTGATCTCCGATATCGAATACATACACAGAGTCCCCGTCCATCACATGCTGCTGTTTTCGCTGTTTGAGGAAATCTCTGATCCTGGGCCAATGTTCAAAGTGACTGTGAAGATCGTTCGTATGATAAATATGAATGGTTTCTCTCATAAGTCGTTCACTCCTATAGGAGGTATATTATCCTGTCATTCCTTGATAAATCAACCGAATTCCAATTAATATCAAAATAATTCTCAATACACTAACCAATACTTTGGATTCGAGCTTCGTGTTGATATACGCCCCGATCTTTGCGCCGATCCAGGCTCCCGGGATGAGAGCGAGTGCATAGAGCCATTTAACATTCCCGAACAGGACATGTGTGCCGGAACTTACAATTGCCGACAGAAAAATCATGAACATGGACGTTGCCACGGCCACATGAGGTGGGAATAAGAAGATCAGGATCATGGCAGGGACCATCAATGAGCCCCCTCCAATGCCGAATAATCCGGATGTGAAGCCGACGACAAAGGCAATGGCCGCACCCAGGACAGGAGGATATCCGTAGCGAAATGTCTCTCCGCTTGGATCGGTGAATTCCCGTTGGAAGGATGCATTCCTGAATTTTTCAATGGGCTTTAATTTATTCCGCACCATCAGAATCACGGCTATCAATATCATGAAAATTCCGAAGTAAAGATTAAAGCTCTCCATATTCAAGCCTTTGTTCACCCACGCACCGACTATGGAACCAGGTCCGCTCCCGGCAAAGAAAATCAAGCCGCTTTTATAATCGACGGTTTTATGCTTCAAGTAAGCAAGGGTGGATGATAATCCCGTAAAAATCATAATAACCAAAGAAGTACCTACAGCCGTTTGAGGGTTCATGCCATCTATCAAGGTTGTATATGTACCAAAGTATATCAAGGCAGGTACAACGATCACACCACCGCCGAGTCCGACGAGGGAACCGATCGCCCCTGCTAAAAGTCCAATGGATAGAAGAACAATCCATTCCATCTATCTTTCATCTCCTGTCATTAGAAAAGATCCAGCTGCTTCGGTGCAAGCCCGTCATACTCGATGCCCAGCAATTCAATCAGTTCTTTCGCATTTGCTGCGGCGTCTCCTCCAGAATTATTGTTAAATAAAATATATAAATCTTTCGAGTTTTCATGTAAGCGATGAATGTGAGGAATCCACTCTTCCAGTTCGGCACGATTGTAGCGATAAAGATAGCGAACCTCACGCCAGTCTTCCCCATTCGGTTTATTCCATCCATACAGATTCCTGCCGTGAAACCGAATGAGCGTAGCCTCTTTATGGGTGGCTTCGAGCACCCGAGGTACAGACCCCTCTCCTGCCTGTGGTTCATCGCAAATACTGTGGATCCAGCCTTCATTTCCCATGAAGGATAAGGTCTTTTCCCGATACTCCGGTCTGAACCAGCTCTGATGACGGAATTCAAGTGCAAGGGGAAAGTCCTTTAACTGCTCCCTGCAATACCGGATATATGCGACATGCTCTTTTTTACAGTCGTACCATGGTGGAAATTGCAGCAGGACCATGGCTAATTTATCTGCCTTCACATATGGCAGAAGGGAATCCTTGAATGCCCGGAACATGTCTTCCTTTGTTTCGAAGGGGATTTCTCCACGCTGATGCCCGGTGATCCCCTGATAAGCTTTTACAATGAATTTAAAATTTTCCGGTGTTTCTCGTACCCATTTTTCAGCATTGCGAACAGGCTGGACCGCGTAAAACGTCGTGTCTACCTCTACGATGGGAAAATGGGCTCCATATTCTTTTAATTTATCACGTAGAGAGATATTCTCATAAAGGGTATCATGATCTCCCCAACCTGTGACTCCTATGTATATCATCCGCATTCACCTGCTTTATTATGAACATGTCCATTTTATCATAAGGGAAATGGAAATTCTTATGTTTGGCTTGATCCACCGCCATTTAGAAAAAGAAAAAACTCCCCTGATAAACATCAAGGGAGTTTGACATGTAGATTATCCGATTGAACCTTCCATTTCAAACTTGATCAGACGGTTCATTTCAACTGCGTATTCCATCGGAAGTTCTTTCGTGAATGGCTCGATGAAGCCCATTACGATCATTTCTGTTGCTTCTTCCTCTGAAATACCGCGGCTCATCAGATAGAATAACTGTTCTTCAGATACTTTTGATACCTTCGCTTCGTGCTCTAACGAAATGTTATCGTTAAGGATCTCGTTGTAAGGAATCGTATCGGAAGTCGATTGATTATCCATGATCAGCGTATCACACTCAATATTTGAGCGTGCGCCTTCTGCTTTACGGCCAAAGTGTACAATTCCACGGTACGTTACTTTACCACCATGCTTTGAGATGGATTTAGAGACGATCGTAGAAGATGTGTTAGGTGCCAGGTGGATCATTTTCGCTCCGGCATCCTGGTGCTGGCCTTTCCCTGCAAGTGCAATGGATAGTGTCATACCACGTGCGCCTTCACCTTTCAGGATGACAGCCGGATATTTCATCGTCAGTTTTGAACCGATGTTTCCATCCACCCATTCCATCGTTGCGTTCGCTTCACATACGGCACGCTTCGTTACCAGGTTGAACACGTTGTTCGCCCAGTTTTGAATCGTCGTATATCGACAGTATGCATCTTTTTTGATGATGATCTCAACGACTGCAGAGTGAAGTGAGTTCGTTGTGTAAACCGGTGCTGTACAACCCTCTACATAGTGAACGCTTGCGCCTTCGTCAACGATGATCAACGTACGCTCGAACTGACCCATGTTCTCAGAGTTAATACGGAAGTAAGCTTGAAGTGGTGTATCCACCTTTACCCCTTTAGGTACGTAGATGAACGATCCACCGGACCATACCGCTGAATTCAAGGCAGCGAATTTATTATCCGTAGGAGGGATAACCTTCGCCCAATGCTCACGGAATAGCTCTTCATTTTCCTTAAGAGCAGAATCTGTATCTTTGAATACGATTCCCATATCTTCAAGATCTGATTGCATATTGTGATATACAACCTCTGATTCATACTGTGCAGATACCCCTGCAAGATACTTTTGCTCAGCTTCAGGAATCCCTAGTTTATCAAATGTTTGCTTGATCTCTTCAGGTACTTCATCCCAGCTGCGCTCAGATTTTTCAGATGGCTTCACGTAATAAGTGATTTCATCAAAGTTCAATTCCTGCATATCTCCGCCCCATTGAGGCATTGACATATTATAAAAATGCTCAAGTGATTTCAAACGGAAATCAAGCATCCATTGAGGTTCTTCTTTCATGCGGGAGATTTCTTCTACGATTTCACGCGTCAAACCACGTTTCGAGCGGAAAATGGAAACGTCTTTATCGCTGAATCCATATTTATAATCCCCGATCTCAGGCGCTTTCTTAGCCATGTTGATTCCTCCATTCTTTGGTAGGGCCGAAGGAGAGCATTAGTCCTGCTCTTCCTCTGACACTCCTTTTTCCATCGCTTTCCATGCCAATGTCGCACATTTGATGCGGGCAGGGAATTTCGCGACTCCTTGTAATGCTTCAATATCTCCTAAATCCACATCGTCATCATATTCATTGCCTTGCATCATATCAGAGAAGATCTTGGAAAGCTTGAGGGCTTTCTCAATCTCTTTTCCCTTGACCGCCTGTGTCATCATGGAAGCAGAAGCCATGGAGATCGAACAGCCTTCTCCATCAAACTTCGCATCCTGAACGACACCGTCTTCCACCTTCAATGTCAGGTGAATGCGGTCACCACACGTAGGGTTATTCATGTCGATGGTAAAGCTTCCATCCTCTAAAGAACCTTTATTACGTGGATTCTTGTAATGATCCATGATGACTTGTCGATACAACTGATCTAAATTATTAAAAGACATCGCTGAAAAACTCCTTTGTCTTCACCAGGCCGGCAACCAGTTTATCAATATCTTCTTCTGTATTGTAAAGATAGAAACTGGCACGTGCTGTTGCGGATACGTTCAACCACTTCATCAGCGGCTGTGCACAATGATGACCAGCGCGAACGGCAATCCCTTCAGCGTCAAGTACAGTCGCTACATCATGGGGGTGAACATCATCAATGTTGAACGTCACAAGACCGGCACGCTGACCCGGATCATTTGGTCCGTAGATTGTCATCCCCTCAACTTCACTCATCTTGTTCAAAGCATAAGCCGCAAGCTTATGTTCGTGCTCTTCGATGTTATGAAGCCCTACTTGCTCAAGGAAATCAATCGCAGCTCCAAGTCCGATGGCACCTGCAATGATCGGTGTGCCTCCTTCAAATTTCCACGGAAGCTCTTTCCATGTGGATTCCTGAAGGCCGACAAAGTCGATCATTTCCCCACCGAATTCTACCGGTTCCATTTTATTCAGATGCTTTTTCTTACCGTAAAGTACTCCGATCCCTGTAGGACCTACCATCTTATGACCGGAAAAAGCAAAGAAATCGCAGTCTAAATCTTGTACATCAACTTTCATATGTGGAGCTGCCTGAGCTCCGTCCACAACCATGACGGCATCATTTTCATGAGCGATCCTGGTAATTTCTTTGATCGGATTCATTGTACCAAGTACGTTTGAAACCATCATGATGGAAACGATTTTCGTTTGGGGAGTGACAGTCTCTTTCACATCCTCGATCGCAATCGTCCCATCTTCCTGAAGTGGAACATATTTTAACGTCGCTCCGGTTTCTTTGGCTAACTGCTGCCAAGGAATGATGTTACTGTGATGCTCCATATGAGTGATCACAATTTCGTCACCCTCAGTCAGGTTCGCACGGCCGTAGCTCGCTGCGACGGTATTGATTGCAGTAGTCGTTCCACGGGTGAAAATCACCTCTTGAGTAGAGGACGCATTAATGAAATTGCGGACCTTTTCACGGGCACCTTCATATCCATCCGTTGCTCTCGTACCAAGAGTATGAACACCTCGGTGAACATTTGAGTTATATCCACGATAATAATCATTCATCGCTTCTATAACGGAAACAGGCTTTTGAGATGTTGCGGCACTATCAAGATAAACCAGTGGATGGCCATTTACTTCCTGGTCGAGAATCGGAAATTGTTTACGAATCTCTTTTACATCCATTAGTTTACTTTCCTTTCAATAACCTCAACAAGCTGTTTCTTAACTCCTTCGATTGGTAATTGTTTTACCACAGGAGCAAGGAATCCGTGGATGACAAGACGTTCTGCTTCGTGCTGTGGAATCCCGCGACTCATAAGGTAGTAAAGTTGTAATGGATCTACACGGCCTACAGAAGCTGCGTGACCTGCTGTTACATCATCTTCATCGATTAGAAGAATCGGGTTCGCGTCTCCACGTGCTTTTTCACTAAGCATTAACACCCGTGATTCCTGCTCTGCATTCGACTTGGATGCACCATGTTCAATTTTACCGATACCGTTGAAGATGGAAGACGATTCGTCTTTCATTACTCCATGCTTAAGGATGTATCCTTCAGAGTTCTTACCGTAGTGAACAACCTTCGTCGTGAAGTTTTGTTTTTGTTTTCCACGTCCGACAACGACGGTTTTCGTATCACCATATGAGCCATCGCCCATCAGGTTCGTCACATTTTCAGAAACGGTATCACCGTCGTTCATTAACCCCAAAGCCCACTCGATGCGGGCATCTCTTGCTGCTACACCACGACGGTTTACATATGTCGTGAATCCGCTTGTAAGATTATCCACTGCACCGTATGCCACTTTCGCGTTATTATTTGCCAACACTTCTGTGACGATATTGTATACACCGTTCTCTACATCAGCTGTAGAGATATAGTTTTCTACATATGTGACAGAGCTATTATCTTCTGCGACAACCAATACATGGTTGAACATAGCAACGTCAGCATTGTCATGAACGTAAACAGCTTGAATCGGTTGAGAAAGTTCCACATTCTTAGGAATGTACAGGAAGGCTCCTCCATTCATCAACGC
Source organism: Rossellomorea orangium (assembly GCF_019334305.1). Taxonomy (GTDB): domain Bacteria; phylum Bacillota; class Bacilli; order Bacillales; family Bacillaceae_B; genus Rossellomorea. Next base: position 163,622 of record NZ_JAHWGH010000008.1, on the reverse strand, counting down.
TGCGTGAAGGGCAGTAAGCTTATGCTCATCCGTTTTCACGCCTTCAGTCATGAAATACTTCTGTACAAGCTCGCCATGCTCTTTTACTGCTGTAAAAATATCCGTAAAAATAACACCGTTATCTTTTAATTCGTTCGATAGTGAAAGAAAAGCAGGTGTATTATTCCGTTGAATATAAAGACTTTGATCTTTGTTTTCTAAATCAACTAATGCTTTCGCTTCTTCAGGCAGCTCGCTCAATGATGAAAACGCGTCACTTTCAACTGAATGCTTCTGGAATTGAGTGAAATTCCAATTTGTGATCTTCGTTTTATCAGCAACTGGAAGGCTAAGATCCTTTACTTTATCAAAGGCATCTGTACGAAGGGTTGTTAACCATTCTGGCTCTCCAAGTTGTTTTGAGTAGGAGCTGACATAGTCCTGATCTACTGGTAGTTTCGTTTCTACAGTCATTTTCATCCCCCTAACACTTACGCTTCTTGGCCAACAGTTTCGTCTTTGATTCCTAACTCTTCTTTAATCCAGTCATATCCTTCCGCCTCAAGGCGTTGAGCTAATTCTTCGCCGCCTGATTTCACAATGCGTCCCTGCATCATGACGTGAACATGATCTGGAGTGATGTAGTTAAGAAGACGCTGATAGTGAGTGATGATCAGGCAACCGAAATCTTCCCCACGCATTTTGTTGATTCCTTTTGAAACAACTTTAAGAGCATCGATATCAAGACCTGAATCGATTTCATCAAGGATAGCGATCTTTGGTTCGATCATCATTAATTGAAGGATTTCATTACGTTTCTTCTCTCCGCCTGAGAATCCTTCGTTCAGGTAACGTTGAGCCATGTCCGGATCCATCTCAAGGTATTCCATTTCGGAATCCATTTTGCGGATGAATTTCATAAGGGAAATTTCTTCGCCCTCTTCACGACGGCTGTTGATGGCTGAACGTAAAAAGTCTGCGTTCGTTACGCCACTGATTTCACTTGGATATTGCATTGCAAGGAATAGACCTACGCGAGCGCGCTCATCCACTTCCATTTCAAGGACATCTTCACCGTCGAACGTGATGCTTCCCTTTGTCACTTCATACTTCGGGTGACCCATGATCGCAGAAGATAAAGTTGATTTACCTGTACCATTTGGTCCCATTACTGCGTGGATTTCTCCACCCTTAATTTCAAGGTTAACCCCTTTCAGGATTTCCTTTCCTTCAATCTCAACATGAAGATCTTTAATTGTTAAAGTAGAACCTGCCATGTGTATTTACCTCCGTGACTTTATAATGAATTTAAGAATACAATTCTTTAATCATTCTCAATTTATTCTCATTACAATCTTATAACAAATAAAAGCTATAATCAACTTTTTCAAGTTGTCAGTTCATGTTAACCGGACGATAGAATCCTTATCTATTGTTGTCCTAAATGGGTGGAAAAATGTAGGATGTCGATGACTTGTTTCTCTTTGGCGGACTTTAGCCGGTTTTCTGCCCTTTCATCATCTATAAACAGCAAAAAACCAGTGCACATCCTACACTGGTTTCCTTTTTTCTTCCTTATTATATATTAGCGTGCACCCTGCGATCAAGGGCCGCAATCATTCTTCTGCTTTCCTTGTATTCCTGCTCTCTCTTTTGCTCTACTTGCATCCTGACATCATGCTTTCGTTTGTACACCTCATAACCAATCCCATGGGCTCCATGCATAGCCTTTTCCATTTCACTTGTGTACGAGATACTCTCAAGAGAGTCGATAATGAATCATTCCTTTCAGGTTTTTAATTACTTTACAACTATACTACCCCCTCGTTCATAAGACAAAACCGGTATTTCATCATTTTTTCTGAAAAATTCACCTTCAGAATCACTCCCGGGGGCTACCCTTAAGTTTTCACAAAATTCCGCCATTATACTGCCAATTAATAGTGCATCAACGGAAATTTATTAACCACTTTGTATATTTATTAAGTTTTCGCGACTATTTCGTTAGGTTGAATGTACCGTAATATAAAAAAAGAGAAGGATTTCTCCCTCTCGATTAGGTTATTGCTTTAATTGATTCAAGTCTTGAATGGACTGTTGAACCAGGGTGACTGCCTGGCTCATGACGGCTCCTCCGCCGAATGCAGCTGTTACGCCGATGGCCTCAAGGATTTCTTCCTCACTGCACCCTTGATCGAGGCATCCTTTTGTGTGATAGATGATGCAGTATTCATCCTGTGAATACAGACTGATTCCAAGGGCAATCAGCTGTTTTTCTTTTTTGGTAAGTACTCCTTCTCTAAAGCAGTGCTCAGTAAATGTGTTGTACTGCTCTGCCAGTTCCGGCATTTTCTCAGTGAAGATTCCAAGTCCCATTTTATAATCATGAAGGGCTGCTTCTGTTGTATTTCTCGGTTCCATCTGCATTTCATTCAACTCCATCTCAAAATAGATTCATCGGAAATAGTATGAGCCAATCAGGAAATGATTATGTTATTAAATTACGGAAAGGGCTGTGATCAAATAAAGCCGATGCTGAATAGTCAGCATCGGCTTATGATTGTTATTCAGTTACCGGTACAACCGCTCCGTCCCATTCTTCATTGATGAAGTCCTGGATTTCTTTTGAGCGCAATGCCTCAACCAAAGCTTTTACCTCTTCTTTGTTTTCATCACCTTTGTTCACCGCAATCACATTTACGTACGGTGAGTTACTGTCTTCGATGGCAATTGAATCTTCGAGTGGCTTCAAGCCAGCATCGATGGCATAGTTCGAATTGATGACGACCGCATCCCCTTCTTCATTTTCATACATTTGTGGAAGCAGGGCTGCTTCGTATTCATAATCGAATTTCAGCTTTCTAGGGTTTTCTTTGATGTCTTCCAGTTGAGCCTGTGTATTCTCGACACCGTCTTTTAATGTAATCAGACCCTTTTTCTCCAATAATGTGAGGATGCGTCCATGGTCGGAAACGGAGTTACTCATGAGAATCGTTGCGCCTTCTGGAAGGTCCTCAAGTGATTTATACTTTTTAGAGTATACACCGATCGGCTCGATATGAATTCCGCCGGCGTTGACGAAATCATAGTCATTTTCTTTCATTTGTAAGTCCATATACGGTGTGGTTTGGAAATAGTTCGCATCCAGGTCCCCATTATCCAGGTCTTTGTTCGGTAGGATATAGTCCTGATACGTTTCGATTTGAAGATCGATCCCTTCCTCCTCTAAGATCGGCTTCACTTGTTCAAGGATTTCTGCATGAGGTACATTCGATGCCCCAACCACTAACTCCTTCTCGTCGCTCCCTCCGGAACTTGAATCACTCCCGCATGCTGCTAAACCAAAGATACTCGTTGCTGCAATAATACCTGCTGCCCATTTTTTCATTATCATTCTCTCCTTTTTATCTTTTATCTAATTTATTTGTAAAGAAATCACCTATTAGTTGAATGGCGAAAACGACAAGTAAAATCATGATCGTTGCTGCCAGTGTTACATCTTCCCTGCTGCGCTGGAATCCATCCAGATAGGCGAGATTCCCCAAGCCTCCTGCCCCGATGACCCCTGCCATCGCTGTATATCCAACGAGGGCGATGGCTGTTACTGTGATTCCTGATATTAAAGCCGGAAGTGATTCAGGAATCAATACTTTCCATATAATTGTACTCGTTTTAGCTCCCATTGCTTTCGCTGCTTCAATGACGCCTTTGTTCACTTCTCTCAGAGCAATCTCAACCATCCTGGCATAGAAAGGAGCCGCTCCTATGATCAAAGCAGGAAGAGCTGCGTTCGCTCCACGTATCGTATCCAATAATAATTTGGTGAAGGGAATCAATAGTACAATCAGGATAATGAACGGGATGGAGCGGAACACGTTGACCACTGCACTCGTTATGGTATAAGTAAGCTTGTTCTCCCACAAATTTTCCTTGGATGTAAGAAATAACAAAATTCCAAGGATCATCCCCAATACAAATGTAATTAACACCGACATCCCGGTCATATAAAGGGTTTCAAGGGTGGCTTCCCACATCTTTTCCCAATCCACATTCGGAAATAAGTTCTCCATCATCCTCGTAACACCTCCACCTTAACCAACTGCTCTTCGGCAAACTGAACGGCTTTGTTGACCGTCTGTTCTTCCCCGTCCAGATGGACGAATAGCGTACCGTAAGCTCCTTTTTGTGTTTGTGAAATTTGCCCTTGCAGGATATTGACTTCAAGATCGAATTTCCTGATCAGGCTGGTGATGAGCGGTTGCTCAGTCGAATCGCCCACGAATGTAAATTTAATGACTTTTCCATTCGGATACTGTTCCAATAGGTGCTGAATTGTTTCTCCCGTTTCCTCTCCTTGGGATACTTCCTTTACAAATCGCTTTGTCACCTGCTCTTGTGGATTCCGGAACACTTCCAGGACATCACCAATTTCTACAACCTTCCCTTTTTCCATGACAGCCACACGGTGACAGATTTTTTTGATCACATGCATTTCATGGGTGATCAAGACGATTGTGAGTCCTAACCGTTGATTGATGTCCACCAGCAAATCAAGGATGGAATCGGTGGTTTGCGGGTCTAATGCTGAGGTGGCTTCATCGCATAGAAGGACGTTTGGATTATTCGCCAGAGACCTCGCTATCCCGACTCTTTGTTTCTGCCCTCCGCTCAGTTGAGAAGGATAGGCATCCCCTCTGCCTTCCAATCCGACCAGCACCAATAATTCATTGGCTCTTTGTATCCTTTCCTTCTTGGGTACCCCTGCAATTTCCAAGGGGAACATAATATTTTGCAGGACAGTCCGGGACCAGAGGAGGTTAAAGTGTTGAAAAATCATTCCAATGGACTGTCTTGCCTCTCGCAACTTTTTCCCCTTCACCTTGGAAACGATTTGTCCATTCACATCGACAATACCCTGATTCGGAACCTCGAGTCCATTGAGCATCCGAATCAGCGTACTTTTACCTGCACCACTATAGCCGATCACTCCAAAAATTTCTCCTTCGGCAATGTCAATATTTACTCCATCAACTGCAGCAATCGGACCATTTTTGGATTGATAGATTTTCTTTACATCTGAAATACTGATCATGTTGTCTCCACCTTCTTTCTAAGTAAAACGGTCGTTTTAATCAGGATTGTAAATATATCCCTGCAACCTCTCAAGCTCTTTCAGGATATTCAATAAAAAAATGCCCTCCTGCGATAAGCAGAAAGGCATAATCATATATAGGACTATCCTTTCTCTCATCTTTCAAAGCAATCGCTTTGAGTGAATTGGCACCATTTCAATTTTCATTGACGGTTGCCGGGCTTCATAGGGCACGTCCCTCCACCTCTCTAAATAAGAGTAAAGTATCAAGTTATTTAATTTTATTAGCTAAAGACTCTGAAAATTTGCTACAAGAGAGATTCTATCATCGGATATAGAAAAGTGTCAATTCTTTTTTTACTTTTATGACACTTTAACCGGTTCCTTCACCCTGGACCTTGTCAACCAAAGCACCGACTCCACAAATAGCAGCGGGCGGTATCCTCCCCTGACTTCAAGGATTCCTTTTTCAACCAGTTGGGACAATCGCTCTTCACCTGTCAACAGAGAAATGATATCCCCCTCTTCTCCCTCGATCACAAAATGTGCTTCAGGCATTATATCTTCTAATACTGCACAACGGCTGTTCGAAATGGAAATTCCATAGATCCAATCCCTGCGTTGAAAATGAAGGATAAATGGGCTGTCTGGAAACAAGAGTCGTAAATGGTATCTTGAATGACACTGATCTACTAATTCCTCTAAATATAGTCGCATGAATACCCTCCCAGTGAAACTTCTATATACTTACAATTCCACTTCAGGTGATCATTCCCTTTTAAACATTCTCGACATGTTTTGAACGGATGTATCAAATTTGTCGAACAGTAAGAATTTGGATGATGGAAGGTCAAAAAATGAGGGGATTCGAACCATTTCCCGAGAAATATGTCTGCGAATGTAGAAAGAAAAATGCTAAAATGTCCAAAGTATAAAAACAAAAGGCTGTTTTCGTAAACATTGTTGTTTTTGGATGTAGCGAGTGGCGGTTGATTTCCGCTACAGGTGCTCGCTTTCCGCGGGGCTGGCGGTGAGCCTCCTCGGCTTAGCCTGCGGGGTCTCACCTGTCCAGCGTTTCCCGCAGGAGTCGAGCACCTTCCGCTCCAATCAACTGACGCGAAATTTGACTATCACAAAGGAAATGTGGAGATCGGGTATGCCACTGCTTTTTCATTCGTTGCAGTGACTGATTTTATTTCATAGTCCCATACTCTTTTAAAACTGATGGTCACACACCATTTTGCTCTGTCAACACATACTACTCCAGAGGGTGAAGGGAACTGCGTAGACTACTACGGAAAACAGGCGTGCCGAGACCCCGGAAGCGGTTTTTGCTGAGGAGGCTCGGCCGAACGTCCGTGGAAAGCGGGACTGTTCCCTTCACCCTCCTGCACCATAACTTAAATGACAGGGCATCGTATATCTTGGTTTGTATGAGAATAGCAACAATCTTTGCGAAAACAGCCAAACAAAAAGACCCTCTTTAAAAAGGTCTTTTATCTCTCTAAGCATTCTTGGTGATGGTCTCATAGATGAATGGAACGGATTGAAAGGCATAAATCCTTTCTTGTTCCACGCTATCTTTTAAGAGGAGCAGGCAGGGTACACTTTCAATGGAGTGCTCTTCTGCATATTCGGGCAAGTAGTTCAAGTTTGCTTTCACAAAATGGAACGACTGGGGAAGTTTCTCCACAACGTCCATCATTTTACCTGCAACCTGGCATGTACCACACATTGGTGTATAAAGGTATACGGCTGCTAACGTATGACCATCAATCGATTGCTGTAATTCTTCTGTACTGCTTACCTCGATCAAAACTAGATCATCCTTTTTCCAAGATATTGTTTATGCACATCAATGTTTGCTCCGATCAGAACAGAGGCAAGGTGATATTCAGGAGCTGCGGCTACTTCTTTGTACATCCGGTCGATGTAAAGGTGTCCGGCCTCAGGAAATTCACGCATAAACTGTTTACGTAACTTCTCACCTGCATCATCGGCATCCACCAGGATGTACACATCCCTTTCAAACAGTTCGTCAATCAGTTCGTCCATCTTTGTAATACTGATCGTTCCATTTGTGCAAATGATTTCAATTGGTTCTTTAATAATGTCTTTTACTTTTCTCTTATCGGTTGTTCCTTCAACGATAATTACCTTTTCGTCAAGTTCCATCATGATCATCACCTTATCTTTCAGAAATAAGATTAGGATAGTATATTCAGATAACAAGAGATGATGTCCACTTTCTACTCATATTTTCTCATGTTTACAAAAAATAGTGCAAGTGGTTTGTTTCATTACGTATAGAAATGGTGCCAGATTCAATAATGAATCTGGCACCGAGAAAATCTAACACCATCCACCTTCATCACAATCCGTATATCTGGCGTCATGTCCATCAGTGGAAGTATAGCTTTGATAAATTTTATTTTCCTTTGCTTCAAAGTTCGGTTCCAGAGTTACCCCATCAAGAGGCAGACTCATTTTGCCGATCGGTTGATTATCAAGGTATAACTCAACTTCACCATTTTTTAGTTTACCAGTGACTCTGCCTGTCACATCTAATTTCTTTGGTTCAAGGACCATACGTCTTCATCCTTTCTATTTACGCGTAGTCATATGATGCCCAAAAAGAAAAACAAAACACCTTGAGAAATCCTCAAGGTGTCCTGGCAGATATTATCCTTCATTAATCATTTCGTCATACTGTTCAGCTGTCATAAGCTTGTCTACTTCTCCAGCATCTGAAGGCTCAACAACGACCATCCATGCCTTTTCATAAGGTGATTCGTTCACGAATTCAGGGCTGTCGGACAGCTCTTCATTCACTTCTACCACCTTACCAGAAACAGGGGCATACAGCTCAGAAACGGTCTTAACCGATTCAACACTGCCGAATGGCTCATTTGCTTTGATTTCATCGCCAACCTCAGGTAACTCGACGAATACGATATCGCCCAGTTCAGATTGTGCAAATGATGTAATTCCTACGCGTACATTTTCCCCTTCAACTTTGACCCACTCGTGTTCTTCTGAATAACGAAGTTCTTTCGGTGTACTCATTCTCTATCCCTCCAAATGCTAGTTATACAACCTAATATTGACACACTTTTCATTGAAAAAGCAAGAAAACCAAGTATGAATAATGAAACTTTTTCATAGCCCATGATTTAGGGAATCCAGGGCCCCGAATTACTTCCAGGTATCTTCAAATGTTTCTTCTTTAAAACCTACTGTAACCTGGTTTCCATCCGTTGTAATCGGACGTTTGATCAGCATTCCGTCAGAGGAAAGGATTTCCAATAATTCATCATCCGATGCTGAATTCACTTTATCTTTTAAACCAAGTTCACGATATTTTTTTCCACTTGTATTGAAAAACTTCTTAAGAGGATATCCGCTCTTTTCATACATGCTCTTAAGTTCTTCTTTTGAGGGCGGATTCTCTACAATATGTACTTCATTCAAAGCTGTGCCCTGGTCTTCCAGCCACTTTTTAGCTTTGCGGCATGTACCGCACTTCGGATAAGAATAAAAAGTCAATGACATCATTCCACCACCTTTCAATAAAATCCGGAGACGGGGAAATCCCCGTCCGGCAACAGTCATCTATTTCTTACATTCGACAATATCCGTAAGTATCCTTCTTTTCAGAAACATTAGCTGCATTGATTTTCTACCGTTTCTACCAACTCTTTAAGGAGGTCGGTTGCATTATCCAATTCAAGAGAATAGAAACGCTGGGTTCCTTTTTGTTCCATGGATACTAATTGCTGATCCCTCAGGATTTTTAAATGGTGCGAAACAGCAGGCCGGGATAGTGTCAGATTATCAGTTATCTGATTGACCGTAAGAGGTTCTTGTTCGGCAAGAAGTAAAATGATATCTTGACGATAAGGATCGCTCAGCGCTTGAAATAATGGTATACAAGCACGAAATGTATCGATTGCTTTTTGACCCATAGTGTTCTCCCTTCAAACTCATTCACTATTAATTATACCCGTTCTTGTACCTTACGAACAATACTGGTGACCATTTTACGCGGCATGAACCGAATTGATTGTGTGAGAATCCGGTTTTTCATCCCTGGGACAATGACCGTTTTAGTGCTTGTCATCATCTGTTTATACCCTTCCTCCACTACATCTTCGACACTCATCACGCCTGATTGGAACAGTTTGGAGGACTGAAGTTCCGCAGCGTCACTGAATCCCGTTTTAGTGGCTCCCGGGCATAGGGCCGTCACATTCACTCCATGTGGTGCCCACTCATTCGCGAGAGCTTCCGAGAAAGACAGTACATAGGCTTTTGTCGCGTAATACACTGCCATCAACGGTCCGGGCTGGAACGCAGCGGTTGATGCTACATTTAATATTTGTCCCTTCTTCCTCTTCACCATCTCTTTACCAAAATACTTACTCAACTCTGTAAGGGCTGTGATATTCACTTGGATCATGTCCAGTTCCTTTGACAAATCCGTTTGCTCAAACTCTCCAAATAGACCGAACCCTGCATTATTGATTAAAATATCCACTTGTATTCCTTGGGCTTTTATTTCTTCAAACAATTTCTTTGAAGCATCAGGCTTTGAAAGGTCTGAAGTAAATACATACGTCTTTACTCCGTACTTGTTCTCGATTTCATTTGAAAGAGTTTGAAGCTTTCCCTCACTACGGGCTACAAGAATCACATCATGGCCAGATCCTGCAAATTTATGGCTGAAGTTTAACCCGATCCCGCTTGAAGCTCCTGTTATCAATACCGTTTTATTCATTTATGGTAACCACCTTGTTTTAATGTTTAAACACTTAAACGTTCAAGTGTTTAAACATATAATAATTTACTGGGTTCGGTATGTCAAGTTATAGAACAAAAATAGGGACGGACCTCCGATTCGGAGGTCCGTCCCTGACTTACTTACAGTGCATATTTTTCTGAGTCGATCAGTTTTTCTGATGCTTCACGCTTCACTGCGATCACGTTGATCGGTGTGTGGCGGGTGAACTTACGAAGTGCTGACAGCATCATGCGAAGTGTGTCACCAGTTTCGGTTGCAACAAGTGTTTCTTTCGCATGCTGTTCGATTTTGTTGAATGCTTCCTGACAGAAGATTTGTGTGTAAAGAAGTTTTTGCTTCGCTTTCTCTACGCCACCTTTTTCAATCGCTTTTTCCGTTCTAAGAACAACGGATTCCATTGCGTAAGCCTCAGAAACGATATCCGCGATGTTCACTAGGATTTCTTGCTCTTTTTCAAGGGCTTTACCGTATTTCTGTGCTGCTAATCCAGACAGCATCAAGCCGATTTTCTTCGCATTTTTCACAAGGTATTTTTCCTGTGCCAGTGGCTCATCGCCCACTTCTTCAGGCATAAGCATCATTAACTCTTCTTGAAGCGCCTGTGCTTTTTGAAGTAGTGGTAATTCACCCTTCATCGCTTTACGAAGGTATGTGCCAGGAACAAGAAGACGGTTGATTTCATTCGTTCCTTCAAAGATACGGTTGATACGGGAGTCGCGGTACATTCTTTCGATTTCATATTCCTGCATGAAACCGTATCCACCGTGAAGTTGAACGCCTTCATCAACGATATAATCCAGTACTTCCGTTGCGAAGAATTTGTTCAGTGAACACTCTATTGCGTATTCAGCAATGGATTTGGCAACCTCTGTTCCATTCTTTACTTCTTCATCCGACAGCTTGCTCATACGATCCTCGAATAAGCCAACTGTACGGTAAACGGAGCTTTCAGCTGCATATAAGCGTGCTGCCATCGTTGAAAGCTTTTCTTTCGTTAAGTTGAAGCTTGAGATCGGAGTTTTGAACTGTTGACGTTGGTTCGTGTATTGAACCGTTACTTCAAGAGCGCGCTTACTTGCTCCCACTGCACCTACTCCTAATTTGTAACGACCGATATTTAAGATGTTGAAGGCAATGATATGACCTTTGCCAGCATCCCCAAGTAGGTTTTCCACTGGGATTTCAGCATCTTCAAGAATCAATGTACGAGTCGATGAACTCTTGATCCCCATTTTCTTTTCTTCTGGTCCTGTTGAAACGCCAGGGAATTCTTTTTCCACGATGAATGCTGAGAAGTGCTCCCCATCAATCTTCGCATAAACAACGAACACATCGGCAAATGCAGAGTTTGTGATCCATTGTTTTTCCCCATTTAAGATATAGTGGGTACCTTCAGCGTTTAATTTAGCCGTCGTTTTTGCACCAAGGGCATCAGAACCTGAACCTGGCTCAGTCAGTGCATAAGCCGCTAACTTTTCACCAGTTGAAAGTGCAGGAAGATACTTTTGCTTTTGTTCTTCGTTACCGAAAAGAACGATTGGAAGGGAACCGATCCCCACATGGGCACCGTGAGAGATGGAGAATCCGCCAGCACGTGACATTTTCTCAGCAATCAAAGCCGAACTTACTTTATCAAGGCCCAATCCGCCGTACTCTTCAGGTACATCCGCACCAAGAAGACCAAGGTCTCCAGCTTCTTTTAAAAGGCGGACAGAGTGATCGAACTCATGGTTTTCCAGATTGTCAATGACAGGTACCACTTCATTCAGGACATAATCTTCCGTCGTTTTTGCAATCATTTTTTGCTCATCGGAATAATCTTCAGGTGTGAAAACTTGTTCAAAGCTTACATCTTCAATTAAGAAACTTCCGCCTTTGATTAACTTATCTGTTTGATTCGCCATTTCGAATCCCCCTAAAATTGATTATTTTGTAGTGAGTTGGGAGGGCCTCTCAGTGAGAGGTCCGTCCCTCCTCTATTAACCTATTAATTCAAATACTCCTGCTGCTCCCATTCCGCCTCCGATGCACATGGTGACGATACCGAATTGCTGGTTTCTGCGTTTCATTTCATGGACAAGTGAAAGGGTAAGCTTCGCGCCTGTACAGCCAAGCGGATGACCAAGAGCGATGGCCCCACCATTCACGTTTACTTTGTCTTCGTCTAATCCGAGCTGACGGATGACCTGGATGGACTGGGAAGCAAAAGCTTCATTCAGTTCAAATAATCCGATGTCTGAAAGCTCAAGCCCTGCCATCTTCAATGCCCGTGGAATCGCTTCAACCGGCCCGATTCCCATGATTTCAGGTGGAACTCCCGCTACTGCAAAGCTTCTGAACTTCGCCATCGGCTGTAGTCCCAGTGAACCTGCCTTTTCACGATCCATCACCATGACAGCCGCAGCCCCGTCACTCGTTTGCGAAGAGTTCCCTGCCGTTACAGAACCCTTCACATTGAAAGCCGGGCGTAATTTAGCCAGTACTTCCGAGCTTGTTTCCGCACGCACACCCTCATCCTTTGTGAATTGGAAGGATTTCTCGACGAGCTTATTGTTACCGTTCACTGAGCGATGAAGGACATCAACAGGTACGATTTCATCATCGAATTTCCCTTCAGCGATTGCCTTGGCTGCTTTTTGGTGGCTTCGCACGGCAAAGGCATCCTGATCTTCACGGGATACGCCGAACTTAGTTGCCACCTGTTCCGCCGTGTGACCCATGCTCATGTAATATTGAGGAGCGTTTTCAGCGAGCTTTGCGTTGGGACGGACCACGTGACCCATCATAGGAACAAGGCTCATGGATTCTGCTCCACCTGCAATGGCTGTGTCTGAGTGACCGAGCATGATTTTTTCTGCCGCATAGGCAATGGATTGTAGTCCAGATGAACAGTAACGGTTAATCGTGATCGCAGGTACCGAGTCCGGAAGACCTGCAAGTCCTCCGATATTCCGTGCCATATTCAATCCCTGTTCTGCTTCAGGCATGGCACATCCGATGATCAAATCATCAATGTTACCTTCATAATTTCCTGCACGCTTGAGGGTTTCCTTGACTACAAGTGCTCCAAGATCATCCGGTCTTACCCCGGCCAATGATCCTTTTCGTGATTTTCCGACTGGTGTTCTTGCACCAGCAACAATGACTGCTTCGCGCATGATATTCCCCCGCTTTCTCATATGATAAAAACGCTGATTAATTGCGTAATGGTTTTCCTTTTACAAGCATGTGCTGCATTCTTTGCTGAGATTTCGGCTGAGCAACCAGGCTCAGGAACGCTTCTCTTTCAAGATCCAGCAGATATTGTTCGTCTACTTCGGTTCCGTATGGTACTTTTCCTCCTGCAATGACGTATGCAAGTTTTTTCGCAATCATCAGGTCATGTTCTGAAATAAAGCCTGATTGGAACATGGATTGAGCTCCTAGAAGCAGAGTCGCGTAACCTGGTTCACCTACAACCGGAACCTTTTTACGGATCGGCGCTGAGTATCCACCTTCGTATAAGCTGAGTGCTGCGCGTTTCGCATCGTATAACAGATGATCATTGTTCACACTCACTCCATCTGCTTTGTTTAAGAAATTATTGTCCCTTGCTTCATCACCGGATGTGGAGACCTTCGCCATGGCAATCGTTTCGAATACTTTATTGGCTACTTTTTGAAGATCGAATTCCACACCGTTCGGCAGGTTGGCTAAGTGCTTCATATAAAGCTCTTTGTTTCCGCCTCCCCCAGGGATCAATCCTACACCGACTTCAACCAATCCCATGTAGGTTTCCATGGAAGCCTGGATGTGGGCAGCCGGTAAGCAGACTTCGCTACCTCCGCCTAATGTCATACCGAATGGCGCTGCAACAACTGGTTTAGAGGAATATTTGATCTTCATCATAGCCTGCTGGAAGTGTTTTACGACCATATCAATTTCAAAGACGTTGTCATCCTGTGCTTCCATAAGAATCATGGCAAGGTTTGCTCCTACACAGAAGTTCTTGCCCTGGTTTCCGATGACAAGACCTTTGTAATTCTTCTCCACTTCATCAACGGCAAAGTTGATCATTTGCGTTATATCCATCCCGATGGCGTTGTTTGGAGAATGGAATTCAAGAAGGGCAATTCCGTCCCCGATATCGATCAGGCTCGCTCCGGAATTTTTCTTGATCAGATTCCCCTGTTTTTTCAGAGCTTTTAAATCAAGAGCTTTAGGATTCCGCTCTACCAGTTGGTAGTCACCGTTGTGATAGAAATATCGCTCTCCATCTTCTTCTTTGTAGAAAGTAGAATGACCCTCTGAAAGCATGGTTTCAACCCACTGAGGTACAGTGTGGCCTTCTTCCTTCATACGGGTTACGGATTTTTCAACTCCGATGGCATCCCATGTTTCAAATGGTCCCATTTCCCATCCGAATCCCCATTTCATGGCCTGGTCGATCCCTACGATATCATCGGCGATTTCGCCATGTAGCTGTGCCGAATAGAGTAAGACCGGTGACACGATATTCCAAAGAAGGCTACCTGCCTGATCTTTTGCGTAAACAAGTGATTTTACTTTATTTTTTAATCCCTTTTCATTTTTCGCCATTTCAAGTGAAGCTGTCTTCAGCTTTTTGCGTGGCTGATATTCCAATGTTTCAGGGTTCAGTTCGAGTATTTCTTTTCCTTGCTTCAAGAAGAAGCCTTGACCGCTCTTACTTCCAAGCCAGCCATTTTCAAGCATTTTTTGCATAAAGGCCGGTACTTCGAACACCTTTTGCTCTTCGCCATCCACTTGGTCGTACACATTTTTTGCAACATGTGCGAACGTATCAAGTCCCACTACATCAAGTGTACGGAATGTCGCACTTTTCGGTCTTCCGATCGTCGGCCCTGTGATGGAATCCACTTCTCCTACAGAGTAGCCGCCCTTCAGCATTTCCCGTACCGTAACCAGTAATCCATATGTTCCGATCCGGTTTGCAATGAAGTTTGGCGTATCCTTCGCCATGACGACACCTTTACCGAGGACGTCTTCACCAAATGTCTTCATGAAGCTGACGACTTCCGGATCCGTCTTTTTCGTAGGAATCACTTCAAGAAGCTTTAAGTAACGAGGTGGATTGAAGAAATGCGTACCTAAGAAATTCTTCTGAAAGTCTTCAGTGCGTCCTTCTGACATAGCCTCAATTGAGATCCCTGACGTATTGGAGCTGATGATGCTGCCAGGTTTACGGTAGCGCTCCACCTGCTCAAATACTTTTTTCTTAATATCTAAGTTTTCGACAACTACTTCGATCACCCAATCGCAGTCCCCGATATTTGCAAGGTCATCCTCAAAGTTACCTGCCGTAATTAGTGAAGCGTTTTGTTTTGATGTTAATGGAGCCGGTTTTTGTTTGAAGAGCTTTTTTAAAGCGTTTTCACTAAATTGATTACGAAACGCCTTGCTCTCTTCTGTCAGTCCCTTTGCTTTATGTTCGTCGGTCAATTCTCTTGGTACGATATCTAATAACATTGTCGGGATGCCGATATTTGCAAGATGAGCGGCTATTCCTGAACCCATGACTCCTGATCCTAACACTGCGGCTTTCTGAATTCTACGAACCAATGGTATTTCCCCCTTATACACACTTTGAATGAATACTCATTCATTTTTTACTTAAAAAAAAGACTCGAATGAGTTCCTGTTACATCTAATATATCGGATATTCTAAAATATCGCAATATTTAAACGTTAAATTTACAAAAAATTCACTAATGTCTCCCACACCCTCAAATGGGCAAACGTCTACAACCGTCTACAGCAACCTATTCACCAAAACCCGTCCACGTGAAGACAAATACCAAAACAAATTCACTACTACTATTTATATGTTATTTTTGAGGGACGGACCTTAGGTAGACGGCCATTTCTCCTCCCATTTTTTTAAAAAAGCCTATTCTGAAGGGATTCCCCTTCTCTTTCGTGTTCGTTTTCGCTTAAATTTGGAGGTCCGTCCCTCATAATTCATTCGTGTTTCGGGCATGTTAGGGGTGGAGGTGTTCGATATGGCGAAGCATAAGAAGAATCCTTCTAAGGCTGGGGTTAGTGCAGCGAGTGTGAAGGGGGATGCCGGTCCGACGGTTGAGATGGACGGCGGCGGTAAAAGGAACAGTCAGAACAATCAATTTAAGAAACAGCCATAAAAGGTTTGGGAACGGCACCTGATCCGTTGTGATCTGGTGCTGTTTTTTTTATGGGGTTGAGTGGTTACGGATTTATGAGCCGTTAACTTGTATTAGTTAAAAACTGTCATAAACCAAACATCATTTCCATACAAAAATTAACTTTGCCTTCCCGCACGTTTTAAAGTAAACTATTATTATTCATTAGAAGACGTCAGACCTCCTACTTTAAAAGCATGATCGAAGTGGATTGTCTGTTTTTTTAAGTATTTGAATGAGAACGTTTACAGATAAGGAGTTTGTGTAGATGAAGCGAAGATTTATGTTTTTTACAATTGGACTTTTCATTTTAACAATGGGGGTTGCCCTCATTATTAAATCAGGACTCGGCGCTTCTGCCTGGGATGCCCTGGCGGTTGGTGAATCGAATATGTTCGGAATCACGGTGGGGACTGCTGTCTTCATCAATGGAATTGTGCTCATTGGCTTGAATGCCCTTATTATGAAGAAAAAACCGGATGTATTGGCAGCGGGATCTATCCTTTTAATTGGGATGTTAATCGATTTTTGGCTGCTCGTTGTCTTTAACAATTATGCTCCTGAGATGCTGTTCAATCAGCTATTCGCTCTTGTTTCAGGGATCTTGACGATGGGACTTGGAATAGCCATTTACCTGCAGGCTAAATTTCCGGCAAGCCCGATGGATACACTTATGGTGGCCATTCACACACGATTCGGCTTAAATCTTCGTAACTCCAGGATCATCAGTGAGGGATTTGCCCTTTCACTCGCTTTCCTATTTAAAGGGGATATCGGAATCGGAACGATCATTGTGACTCTCACGTTAGGGTTCGTCGTTCAATACAGCTTCCCGATTTTCGAGCAGATCTTCGAAAAAAAATCGATGGGGAAACCAGCCGTTTCAGCAGACTGACCAAAGTAAAAAGCCATCTCTCCTTGGAGATGGCTTTTTCTGTTCCATTTCATGACTTGTCGACTACTTTCCCTTTCGCATTCAGCATCTCATTAATACGTTTTCGCTGGCTTTTATCAGCGAGCACATAGAGGGTATCTCCTGCTTTGATCAGAGTGTCCCCCATGGGAGTGATCAATTCATTGTTTCGTATGACGGCAGAAATCAACGTTTTCTGTGGAAGATTGATGTCTTTGATGGCCCTGTTCGTAATATATGCACCCTCATTAATAAGGATTTCAAGTATTTCATTATTTGTTTTTCCGATGGAGACGAGCTCGATGCTGTGGGCAATCGGCGGTTTCTCTTCTCCCGCTAGCTTCAGATAGTTTGCCAATGGTGAAATCGTCGTCCCTTGTATGAGGGCAGATAGGAGCACGACGAAGAATACGACGTTGAAGATGACTTCATTGTTCTCGATACCTGCTACCATCGGATAAGTAGCCAATACGATCGGTACTGCCCCTTTCAATCCTGCCCATGAAATAAAGAACTTTTCTTTTACCGTGAAGTTCTTGGCAAGTGCTAAGCTTAAGTAGACGCCCAGTGGTCTCGCTACCACAATCAGCAGAACAGCCAGTGCAATTCCCTGCCATGCAATCCCCGGCAGGTGCTGAGGGAATACCAATAATCCGAGGAGGATAAACATGACGATCTGCATCATCCACGCAAACCCTTCATTAAAACGGACAATCGAATGGCGATAGGTCAATTCCTTATTCCCCATAACGATCGCCATGATATAAACGGCTAACAGACCACTCGCCTCCAGTATGCTCGTGAACGCATAAGTGAAGATGGCTAGAGAGATGGATAGGACCGGATACAAACCTGATGAATCGAGGTTGATTCTGTTGATGATCCACACTGAAGCATATCCGAGAACCAATCCGAGTATCAATCCCATCCCCATCTGCCAAAAGAAACTAAGGATCAGTGACGCTGGATTTAATCCTGGAAATTGAATCAATTGTAAAAAAGCAACCGTTAAAAAGATGGCCATTGGGTCATTGCTGCCGGACTCGGCTTCCAGTGTGGAAGATATCTTCGGCTTGATGTTTTTGTTCCCTAAAACGGAGAACACCGCTGCAGCGTCTGTGGAACCGACGATGGCCCCGAATAGCATCCCTTCAAGCCAGCTTACATCGAGTATGTACTTGGCTGCCACACCGATGGATACAGTAGTGGCCACCACCCCGATCGTTGCGAGGGATAAGGCAGGTTTATATACCTTTCGCACATTCCCCCATTTCGTTTGAAGACCACCTTCGAACAAAATGATGATCAGGGCAAGCGTACCGATGAATTGAGTGATGGGAGCATTGTCGAAGAAGAAATATGTATTGAGTACCATACCCACGATGATGAACAGGATCAGTGAGGGGACGCCAAGTCGTGTGGAGAATTTAGCCGTGATGACGCCAACCAACAGCAAGAGGCCAAGGAGCAGGGTCAAGTTATCAATGGTCATTTCCATAGTATCGCCTCTTATTTCATGAAGATTATTCCTTATATTATATAATATTGTGAATTATATCACAATGATTATGCACTACACCCCGGATAAATTTATGCCCCCCTTATAATTGTTTGCCCATAATGATGTATTCATGAGGGACGTTAGGAAAGAAGCCCTCCCTGATCGTCTGAAATCCCCTGGAATGGTAAAAGGCAATGGCACCATGATTATCTTTACGTGTTGTAAGCAGGACTCTCTCTTCCCTTCTGTTTTGCAATAAATGCTCCACAAGATGTTTAGCGATTCCCCTGCCTCTGTATGCCGGGTCGACACCAAGCTCAACCAGCTCCATGCAATTCTTCATCCATATCCGTTCTGCATGTAAATGGCGTGCTAATAAATCGTGATAGTACTGACCTTTTCTTGAAGAATAACCATAGATGTACCCTGCCACCTCCCCATCAACGATAGCCAGGTATCCTTCAAAAAAGGGATAGGTAGAATGACGTTTGAACTGTTCTTCCATGCCTACGGGATCTACGTTGAACAACCGACAGTATAGACTGATCATCTTCTTAAAATAGTAACCCCCGACTCGGAACGGCACCAATTTCATCTTTTCTCCCCCTGTCATATGTAAACAAATAAGACCCTATGAACATCCATAGAGTCTACATCCTACTTACTATTATTTCTTTATGACCCCTTTTAGAACAAAGGCGACGTTGGCCGGTCTTTCAGCCAGTCTTCTCATGAAATATCCGTACCAGTCCGTACCGTATGGAACATAGACGCGCATTTTGTAGCCTTCTTTGACCAGTTCATGCTGACGTTCCACGCGGATACCGAAAAGCATTTGGAATTCGAATTGATCACGTGGAATCTTATATTCTTCCACGAGTCTTTTCGTATATTCGATCATCTCATCGTCATGGGTGGCAATAGCCGTATAATTCCCATTCAGCAAATGAGTTTTAATGATTTTTTTGAAATTATCGTCTACATCCTTCTTATCAGGAAACGCAACTTCAGGTGACTCTTTATAAGCCCCTTTTACAAGACGCAGATTGGGGGAATACGCATTCAAATCATCGATATCCTTTTCTGTTCTATATAAATAGGCTTGAATGACCGTGCCGATGTTATCATACTCTGACTTCAGACGCGTGAAAATATCAATGGTCTTTCCACAACGGGAGTAGTCTTCCATATCAATGGTAACGAAAACGTTCTGCTTGGTTGCTTCATCAAGAATCAGTCTCATATTCTTCATGACAACCTCTTCAGAAATATCGAGCCCCATTGAAGTCATTTTAAGGGATAGTTGAGATTTGAGGTTCTCTCTTCCGATTGCACGAATCGCCTCTACGCATTCAAGGGCCATTTCGTTTGCTTCACGCTCATTGTCCACAAACTCTCCCAAATAGTCGATCGTTACAACAAGATTCTGACTATTCAGCTCGCGAATAACCTCAACTGCCTGCAGGATGGAAGACCCTGCAACGAACCGACCGGCACCAAAGCGCAGGCCATATTTCTTAGCAAGTTTCGTCATCGGCTTATTTTTTGAAAGGAATAAAAAGAAATTACGCATTGCTTGCTCCATGTTGCTTACCCCCTGAAAAAACATATATACCATACTATGAAACCGTTTTCTTTATTGCTAAAAAAGAGAAGGTCCATACCAGTATATCTACCAATATTTTATCACCTTTTAAACGTTTTGAATATACTTTCAATACTTTCTTAGTAGAATATTATCGAAATTTGTAAATCCGTGAATAAGTCTGTTGAATAGTAGGAAAAATAACCTTTGCCTTATGATGATATCGCTTTCTGACCGTTTCGTATACAGGGTAATATTACCTATAATATCAACCCGAAGAAGGCATATCTGAAAATATGGAAAGGGAGGAATAGAACATGCAACAACAACCTCAACAAGGAAGTCAGCAGCAGACTTATACACAGCCACCGAATATGCTTACAACGAAAGATTCACTTTATTTAAATGATATGCTGGCGTGGAATCTGAACGCTATGAAGAAGTGTCACTTTGCCGCTGCTCACTGTCAGGATACGGAGATTAAAGCCGAGTTGGATAAATGCGGGCAAATGCATCAGCGTCACTACCAACAGCTACTGGCACATTTAAACACGACGAACCAAAACATGATGTAGAAAGGGGTCCTCTACCGTGAATCAACCAAATCAGCAAAAAATTCAAAATCCACAAACTCAAGTAGCTGCTACACCCCAGATGAATGATCGTGACTTCATCACCGATGTCCTATCACAGGAAAAGTATATGACGGCTTCGTACTGTACGGCTCTGAATGAAGCAAGTCATCAAGCGCTATACCAAGACTTGCTCACGATTTTTAATGAAACACAGAACGCCCAGCGCGAGTTATACAACGAAATGTTCCGCAAAGGCTGGTACAAGCTTGAAGCCGCCGACAGCCAGAAGATACAACAATCGTATCAACAGCACCAGCAATATTCTTCTCAATTCCCTTATGGGTATGGCGGTCAGGTTCAATAATGCTGAAGGCAGACTCCGGTCTGCCTTTTTTGATTACTCCAACCCCCAAACTCGTTCAGAATCTCCATCTATCTTCCCCGTCTCTTCCAAATTCCAATAAAAAAGCACCCTCTTCTCATCAAAAGGGTACTAATCAATCTAAACCGCTATTCTCCATTATTTTTCCCATTCATTTCCGCACGATGAGCTTCATTCATCTTCTTGATCTCCCCGACGATCCGTTTCATTTCATCCTTGCCTTCAGGGTAAAGTGAATTCCAATGCTTCACGAGTGAAGGCATGTTTTTGGCGATGAATGAGTAAAGTGCATATTGTGTCACCATTTCTTTCTTGCCGGCGTCGGATTCTCCAACCAATAGCTCCGTGTACTTTTCAAGCAATGCATCAAATTGTTCAGGAAATTCCTTCATTACGTTTACCTCCTTATGAGTGATGAATCAGGTCTTTTTCACCAGACAGGTTTGCGGACAGGTTTTACAGCGATACTGTTCCCCGTCCTTCAGCTTATAGGAGAAACAGCATGTTTTCCTGACACGCACCATGTCCATTACACCCTCGACATTTACTTTCCTACTATAATATTTTGCCAATGGATTCGTACGATATCTGCCGAACCACTGTCGGTTTTCATCTGACAGAAGATCCTGGAATTGGTCATCACGCCGATGCCTCATTCCTTCGTTCATAAGGAAGTCATCATTCTCAAATACCCAGAATACATATACGGCGATGTTTTCCCAAAGGATATGGTTGGAAAGCTTCGTAACATTCTTTAATGTTTGAATCACCCGATCAAGATGCCCCCGGAAGAGGGATTGAATGAACTCGTTCTTTTCCTCAAGAGATGAAAACTCCGTCACGGACGCATCTTTCAGGTGAAAGTGAGGTATCCACAGACCCTTTTTGTCCTCATCCACAAGTATCAGGTTTTCAGGCGTAAGGTTTAATTTCTTATTCCAATACGTCATCGCCATCAAGCCCATGGCCGCTACAAAAGCATATCGCTTCATAAATAAGGATGCTGCCACTTTAAGATCATCCGTCCCAATCAATGAAAGGCGATGTGACAAGTACTCCCTCATCTCATCACCGTCGCAGAATGTGCTTGCATCAACTCCTTCAATAGTAGCAGTTGACGCATGAAACCGGTATTTACCAAGAGTATCCCATTGTTCCTCAGTCAAGGAATTCATCCCGTCTCAACTGCGTCCTTCAAGATGCAGCGCCCTTTCCCGAATGGAATGCATAATGGCGTGCCGAATAGCGGGTCCCTTGAAACCTGACAATCCATATCGAACACATTCTTTACGAGTTCACAACTGATCACCTCTTCAGGCTTTCCTTGGGCGTAAATCTGCTTATCCCGGATCGCGACGATATTATGGGCATATCTGCAGGCGAGATTCAGATCATGAAGAACCATGACAATCGTACGCTGCTCCTTCTCATTGAGTTCGAATAATAAGTCCAGGATCTCGATCTGGTGGGTCATATCAAGATACGTCGTAGGCTCATCCAATAATATGATGTCAGTGTCCTGAGCGAGTGTCAGGGCGATCCACGCGCGCTGTCTTTGCCCCCCTGATAATTCATCCACTTTCCGGTCCTTGAGCTCCTCCATCTTCGTTGCTCTCAATGCATCCTGGACAATTTTCTCATCCTCTTGGGACCATTGTTTGAGCCAGGTTTGATGGGGATAGCGCCCCTGCTTGACGAGTTGCAGGACGGTCAATCCTTCCGGAGCCGTCGGAGATTGAGGGAGAATGGCCATTTTTCGAGCGACTTCTTTTGTTGATAAACGTGAGATTGCCTCCCCATCCAAGAGGACCGAACCTTGTTTCGGCTTAAGCAAACGGGCGATGGAACGAAGAAGTGTGGATTTACCACAGCCGTTCCCGCCGATAAAGACCGAAATCTCCCCTTTTGGAATGTCAATATTCAATTCATCGATGATGGTCCGCTCCCCGTAGGATAGAGTCAAATCTTTCGTTTGTAATGCATCACTCATCTATGGCCAACTCCTTTAAGAATTTCTTGTTTTAAATAAAAGATAGATAAAATATGGTGCACCGATCGCTGCCGTAAATACTCCGGCAGGGACTTCCAAGGGCAGGAATAAGGTCCTTCCGATCAAATCTGCCACCATGACGAGAATTCCGCCGATAAGGGCTGCAGTAGGTAGCAGTGCCCCAAATGAAGACCCGACCATCCGTCTTGCCATATGGGGAGCCATCAAGCCTACAAATCCGATCCCTCCCGCGAAGGCAACAGCCCCGCCTACTAAAGCCGTTGACATTAGTAGAAGGAAGAAGCGCTGAAGCTGGACATTCCCTCCTACACTTGTCGCAATTTCTTCTCCTAGTTCCTGTATATTCAGTTGACGGGTAATAAAGAAGCTTAAGAGAATAAAGACCAGGCTCCAGGGAAGCAATATCCATACATCCTGCCAATCGGAACCGTTCACCGTACCCGTGATCCATATATTTGCCTGACTCGCCCGGTAAATCGGTCCGAGAATCATGAGCAATGTCGTCAATGCTTGTGTTAAAGCGGATATCCCGATCCCGATCAGCACGAGCCTTACAGGAGATACCCCTTTTCGCCAAGCTAAAAAATAGACCAAAAATGCAATGATGGTCGCTCCGATAAATGCAGCGACCGGGAGCCATTTAACACTCACCATCAGCGTATTGTCATCGTTGCTGAAAAGGGTCAGAAACGCTACGACAGCCGCTCCCGCTCCCCCTGTGATTCCGATGATATCAGGTGAAGCCAGGGGATTCCGGATCATTCCCTGAAGGATTCCCCCTGCAACGGCCAGCGCCATTCCCGCCAGGAGAGCAATGATGATCCTTGGGAGGCGGAATGACGTCACCACGAGATGTTCCAAGCTTGTCCCGCCTCCAAAGAAGACACTTACCACCTTCCAGGGAGCGATTTTTAAATCGCCTATACCTGTACTCATAATCAGGACAAGCAATGTAATCACACCAAGGATGAGTACTTTCTTAAGTGCGGATAAATCCACGAGCATGGATACCCGATCCTTCAGCCAGCGTTTTCCTATAAATCGATTCATCTGTCAAAACCCCTTCCTAGCAACATACACGAAGAATGGTGCACCGATGATGGCGGTCATGACGCCAACGGGCACCTCCTGGGGCATGATGACGTATCGGGCTCCAACGTCAGCGGCCAAGAGTAATACCGCTCCGAGAAGTCCCGAGAAGGGAATGAGCCACCGATGATCCACTCCGATGATTTTCCTGGCTATATGAGGGATGACGATACCAATAAAACCGATGGGACCTGCAACGGCGACAGAGCCACCTGCCAGCAGGACGACGACGGCCAATGCGAGAAACTTGATCAGTGACGTTTTCAAGCCCAGCCCTTTTGCCACATCTTCCCCCATGGCAAGGATGTTCATCTTACCCGCTATGATCAGAGCAAGGATCCATCCAACTACGATATAAGGGAAAACGCCATTTAATATCTCCAGACTTCTTCCCTGTACAGAACCAGCCAGCCAGAATAATACCTGTTCAAGTGCCGCTTCATTCAGGACAAGCAATCCTTGTGTAAAGGAAGAAAACATCGCCGTGATGGCGGCCCCTGCCAAAGTCAGCTTCATTGGTGTCAAGCCTTTATCCCCTGCGGAACTGATGACGAAAACGCCTACAGCTGCAATTGCAGCACCTAGAAATGCAATCCACGTGAAGGATTGAAGGTTGGTTACACCAAATAACGTAACCGCAACGACCACCATGAAGGCACCGCCTGCATTGATACCGAATATCCCCGGCGAAGCCAAAGGATTCTTGGTCAACGTTTGCATCAGGACACCTGAAATCGCCAGGGATGCCCCTACTGTCGCAGCGATCAGCGCCCTTGGTAACCGGATCGTCTGGAGCACGATATGCTCAGTCGATCCCGTCGGATTGGTAAAAGCATTGAAAGCGGTCCTCCATGACGTGTCCGTGTAACCATACACAATACTGATCCCGACACACAAGATAAGAAAAAGGAATGTACCTATAAATATCAAAAGTTGTTTTTGAATTTTCATTATGTGCTAACCTTTCTATTTGTTAAAGGTCTTCTTTAAGAAAAGGAAATCAATTCTACCCTTACTATTTTAAAGAAGAATGAAACAAGCGTCAATGATTTTGAAAATCATTATCATTTAGGTGTTGACAATGAAAATCTTCTCATCTACTATTATGAGTGTAAATGATAATCATTATCATCGATAAACCAATATCAGGGGGATATACATATGAAATTGAGAAGCTTACTTTCATTACTGTTGATTTCTACTCTTCTATTTCTTGCAGCTTGTGGAAATAAAGACGAGAAAGATGAATCTGCAGGAAATGATACGAAAGAAGAAACATACACGGTGGAACATGCCATGGGTACGACAGAAATCAAAGGTACTCCTAAAAAGGTCGTCATTCTTACAAATGAAGGAACAGAAGCCCTTCTTTCCATGGGAGTGACGCCGGTCGGCGCTGTACAATCATGGACAGGTGACCCTTGGTATGAACATATTGCCGACGACATGAAGGATGTTGAAGTGGTCGGAACAGAGAGTGAATTGAACGTTGAAGCAATTGCAAAGCTACAACCTGATTTGATCATCGGAAATAAAATGCGTCAGGAAGAGCAGTATAATCAGCTGAAAGAAATCGCACCGACAGTAATGGCTGAAACCCTTCGCGGAGACTGGAAAGAAAACTTCGAATTGTATGCGAAAGCGTTAAATAAAGAGGAAAAAGGGAAAGAAGTATTGGCTGAATATGATCAGCGCATTGAAGACCTGAAAGGAAAACTGGGAGATAAATTGAATCAGCAAGTGTCTATGGTCCGTTTCATGGCTGGAGACGTCCGAATCTACCATAAAGATTCCTTCTCGGGTGTGATCCTGGATGAATTAGGATTTGCCCGTCCAGAAGGTCAGGATGTGGACGACTTTGCTGAAAAAGGGGTGACAAAAGAGCGCATCCCTGCGATGGATGGAGATGTCCTATTCTACTTCACGTATGAAACGGGAGATGGCGAAGCGAATAAGCTTGCTGAAGAGTGGATCAACGACCCTCTATTCCAGAACCTTGAAGTAGCGAAGAAAGATCGGGTATACGAAGTCAATGATAGCATCTGGAATACAGCAGGCGGTGTCATCGCAGCGAATCAAATGCTTGATGATATCGAGAAGTATTTCTTAGAAAAGGAATAAATGTAAGCCGGAAGGGATTATCCTTCCGGCTTATTTTCTTTCACATTCCAGGCTCCCCTCACCCTCCTTACGATTATTTTCCTTCTCCCCCTCTATTTTTCATAATTCTCCTTTTTTCGGAAACACTACTGGGTAGAATAGACTTCGGACATGAGGGATTAGTATGTTTCCATTCTTTAAGAACAAAAAGAATAATGATCATGATAAGAAGAAGCAGTCATATGAGAGCATGAAAAAGGAAGCAGAGAAATCTGCCGATTATAAACAGGCATTTTATAAAAATCCTCACACAGGGGCCAAATTCAGTCTCCACTTCCTTACAACGCTGATCGATGGAAAAATCCTGCAGGAGGACGTCCTCCCCTCTTTACTATCCAAAGACTTTCATTCATTCGATGATTTGAAGACACTGGTTCCTGTACTGGATATTCAAATTTCCACGGATGAATCTCAAATTGAGCAGAAGCTTTATAACGGATATACCCTCTTAACAATGGATGCTTCGAACCGAAAATTCGCCTTCATCGCGACTAAAAATGAGATGGGGAGAAAGGTATCCCAACCAGAGGTCGAGTTCAGCGTCGTCGGTCCGAAAGAGGCATTTGTGGAATCACTCAGCGATAACTTAAACCTCCTTCGAAAACGGCTGCCCATCAAGGAAATGCTTGTGGAAGAATTCAATATCGGAAAGCTCACCCATACCCGGGTGGTGTTACTTTATATTGACGGATTGGCAGATGAGGCCAACGTTAATACCGTTCGCCAACGATTACGTGATATAGACTTTGATCAAATCATGGATAGTTCCTTTATAGAACAATTGATCGCAGATAACAGTAAATCCCCCTTCCCCCAACTATTGGACTCGGAACGACCTGACCGGGTCGCTTCTGTATTGGTGGAAGGGAAGGTTGCGATTCTTGTGGATGGATCTCCTCATGCTCTGATCGGTCCTACCACTCTCGTAGAATTTTTCAATGCATATGAGGATTACTTTCTGAATTTCTTCATTTCGTCATTCTTACGTCTCGTTCGTGTATTCGCCGTAGCATTCTCTATCTTAATTACACCCATCTATGTAGCGGCATTGACTTATCATTATGAACTGATTCCTAAGGATTTAATGGCAACCCTCATCACGTCGAGACAAGAGATTCCCCTGCCACCGATACTAGAGGCATTATTTCTTGAATTGACGATTGAACTGTTGCGGGAAGCCGGGGCCCGCCTGCCGACCAAGGTCGGTCAGACCATTGGTATCGTTGGAGGTATCGTAATCGGGACAGCATCCGTTGAAGCGGGGATTACGAGTAATGTACTTCTCATCCTGGTAGCGCTTGCTGCACTTGCTTCCTTTACCACTCCCGTATACCGGATGAGTAATACCATTCGTCTGCTGCGTTTTCCGTTTCTTTTGTTCGCACAGCTTTGGGGGTTGTTGGGAATCGTTTATTGTTTCTGCCTCCTTATGGGACATCTCTTACGATTAACGTCTTTGGGCAGGCCATTCTTAGAGCCCCTTTATCCTCCAAGGGTAAAGGACCTTAAAGATGCACTCATTCGACTTCCGTTTAGTAAGCAAAAAGGGCGTCCGGAATATTTGCGAACACAGAAGCCTTTTAGATTCAAACCGTCTGAAGGCAAGAAAAAGCTTGATATTGATGAATAATGGTTGGAGGTGATCAGATGCAGCCGATACCAGACAGAAGAAAAATATCACCGTTCCTCGTATTCTTTCTCATCCACTCCATTCAAGTGGGAGCAGGGGTACTGGGCTTTCAACGGGTCATTTCAATGAATGCAGGATACGATGGGTGGATTTCTGTTATTCTTGCAGGTATTTTCACACATATTATCATGGTGATGATGTATCTCATCCTTGACAAAGTGGATGGAGATCTTGTATCTGCTCATACTCTGGCATTTGGAAAATGGATAGGGAATGTATTCAATTTTATATTTGTTATCTATTTCAGCTTACTTGTCATCACCATTTTACGAACGTATATCGAAGTTTTACAGGTATGGATGTACCCGAGGTTGAGTACGTTCTTCTTCTCCCTGTTCTTTCTCCTACTCGTTTATTATATTGTAAACGGCGGAGTCCGAACGATCACAGGAACGGCTTTTTTCGGAATCATCCTTCCAAGTTATCTCATTTTGACGTTCGCCTTTACCTTCCAATACTCAGACTTTCGGAATGTTCTGCCCGTCTTTGATCATTCGGTGAAGGATTTGTTGATTTCTACAAAGAATATGTCCCTGACCTATTTAGGTTATGAATCCATTTTAATTCTTTATCCCTTTGTAAAGGACGCCAAAAAATCACAGAAGTATGCACATTGGGGGCTATTCACCACCACCACCCTATACACATTGTTAGCGATCATTTCCTTTGCCTTCTTTAGCCAGAAGCAGCTGGAAAAGACCGTCTGGGCCACCCTCTCTATGTGGAAGATTGTCGAAATGCCGTTTGTAGAACGATTCGAATACATTGGGATCGCCAATTGGTGTCTCATCATTCTTCCAAACGTCTGTATTGCCATCTGGTGTTCCAGCAGGATCTTAAAACGGATGACGCCTTTAAGGCACAGGACTTCGTTATTGATCATATGCATTTTATGCCTATCCACCCTTACCTTTTTCACCGATCGGAAGCAAGTGAATTTCCTGAATGATATATCAGGGCAAATCGGTTTTTACATTAACTATTTTTACGTACCTGCCCTATTGCTTCTGGTGATCATCATGAAGAAAGTGAGGCATAAACAATGAAATGTCGCTATTTCATCCCGTCCCTTCTAATCTGCACCATGTTCCTGTCTGGGTGTGTAGAAAGAGAAATCCTTGATGATTTGTACATTGAGACAGCAAAAGCGTTCGACTATGAGGGAGAGGATAAAATTAGGGGAACATCCCTATTCCCTATTTATTTAGCAGATAAGTCGATTCAAAATGGGACACTGTCAGCCGAGGCATCCTCCACCAGGGAAGTATTAGAAAAATTAGAACGAAGGTCACAGCAGCCACTGGTACGGGGTGGACTCGACATCGTGCTGGTCGGGGAAGAACTTGCAAAGAAGGGGATCATCGATATCGGGGATTCCCTTCAACGGGACGCAAGTGTTGGAGCGCGGCTCTATTTAACCGTCACAGAGGGGGAAGCCGGAGAACTCATCAAAGGGAATTATGGATTAAGGGGCAACGGGACATACCTTTCCAATTTGATTCATCATAATATCACCCGGAGAGAGTTGCCCGAGACCAATCTTCATATGTTCGTCTATGATTACTTTCAAGAGGGGCAAACGCCTTATCTCCCAATCTTAAAGCAGCTTTCCAACGAAAGCGTCGCCATTACTGGCATTGCACTATTTGATAAAGATAAAATGGTCAAGAAAATCCCTGCTAAAGATATGTTTTTCTTTAAACTTCTGGTGGATAAGTTTGCAGAAGGCAGTCACGTGATCAAAATGGGGAAGGAAAGGAGCAGGGGGCATGTGGAGAAGTCCGTTGAGGCCTCGGTGACAAGTCTCATATCCAAGAGTAAAATCATCGTCAAACACAACAGCGATCCCGTTGAAGTGACCATCCGAGTGAAAATAAGGGGAATCATCCGGGAGTATACCGGTAAAAATCTGACGCCTGACAAAGTGATCGAAGTGGAAAAAGCGATGAAGAAAGATATAGAAGAAAAATGCATGAAAATGCTGAAAGAATTCCAGGAGTTAGGGATCGACCCTGTAGGCATAGGCCAAAACCAAAAGCATGGTATACGCGGGTTTGACTTCAAGGAATGGGAGGACAACATCTATCCACAAGTGAAATTCAACGTGGACGCAAGAGTTCAGATTTTAGAAGCCGGTACGGTGGAATAACGCATAATGAAAGGCTCCCTTCATATGAAGGGAGCCTTCTATAATGATCATAAGGTTATGACCCGTCCACTTTCAGCACTTTCTTTACACGCTTCAATGATTTTTATGACCTGTAAAGCATCCTCAGGGTCAACGGGAAGAACTTGATTTTCTCTTAGAGCACCATACACACCGAGATAAAATTGAGAATAATCCCCTTTTTCGGATGGAATGACTTCAGATGTCACATCTTCCCCTGAAATGGTTGTCAGGATACCCCAGTTTTCTTCTTCTTCCATCCCCCAGTCTTCTGAAAGAGGATTTTTTCCGGCCTTCAAATCATCCTCCTGACGATCCATCCCATGTTTCACGTAGCTGCCTTTTAGTCCATGAACCTGATAACGCGGTCCCGGATCGAGGACGATAGAGCGTGAGTACAATTGCACTCTCAAAACGTCATATCCGAGGGTGATAACGAAGTAATCTTCCGCTTTATCCGGGTTCCGTTGTGGAAAGACATCTGCCTGAACCCATTTTGGCTTGCCAAACAGGGTTAAAGCCTGATCCAGAAGATGAGAACCCAGATCATACAGTACTCCTGCTCCTTCAATCTTGTTCTCTTTCCACCGGTCCTTGATAGCGGGACGGAATCGGTCAAAATGAGCTTCATATGTATAGATTTGACCAAGCGCCTCTTCTTTTAATAACTGCTGAATCGTTAAGAAGTCAGCATCAAAGCGTCGATTATGGAAGACAGAGAGATGCAGGCCTTTTTCCTTTGCTAAAGCCAGCAGCTCTTCCCCTTCCTTGCTGTTCGTTACAAATGGCTTCTCCACGATGACGTGCTTGCCTGCTAGTAACGATTGTTTAATCATGCTGTAATGAAGGTGATTAGGCGTCGTAATGACCACTAACTCGATATCTTCCTGAAGCAAGTCGTCAAGTGTCGACACGACGGTCGCTCCTTCTATGTCTTTCAATACTTTTTCTTCTTTGGAAGACAGAACCGCTTCAATGTGAAATTCCTCTAAGTGAACTAATAAAGGACGATGAAAGCTTTGTCCTGAGAAACCGTATCCTGCTAAACCAACTTTAATGGGCTGCATAATGTCACCTTTTTCTTTGAAAATGTATTCTCATATTAGCATGTACAAAGACAGACTAAAAATGATTCGTTTTACAATGGGGCAGGGTTTTGTATAAAATAAGTGGAAAAGGGAGGTTAGCATCATGCAATCAATCAAAAACAAAGAAACCTTTGACGATCTAATCGGTTCAACAGAGCCTGTCATCGTAAAATTCCATGCGGACTGGTGTCCGGACTGCCGTCGTATGGACATGTTCATTGATGAAATCATGGAAGAGTTCAATCAATATAAATGGTATGACATCAATAAGGACGAATTCCCGGAAATCGCTGAAAAATATGACGTCATGGGCATTCCAAGCCTGCTGGTATACAAAAACGGCGAAAAAATCGCTCACCTGCACAGCGCCAACGCCAAATCACCAGAACAAGTGACAGAATTCCTGAATTCACTATAAAAACAAAGGTCCGTCCCTATTTATACAGAGGGACGGACCTTTGTTTTTCACTTAATAAATATTTCCCTTTCCATCTACATACACCGTTTGAATCACTGTTCGTTGAAATTCGTTTCCCTGCTCCGTTTTCCCTTCCAGGTCAAGGGTGATGTTGTGGATTCCTTCCTCAAAGTCCGCCAGCGGCAGGGACGACAGATCTTCACAAGTAATGAGTGTAGAGGGTTTTTTCCCGCTCTTCATTGGGATATGGTGGATCGTATACATTTTCTTCAACACCGTTTGATCACTTGCAGTCAAGGAAGTCACTGCTAATTTCTTATGAAAGAGAATGCTCAGCATATAGTGTTCTTGAGACGCGTGAGCCCTTACTTCCCACCTTCCAGTAATGGGAGCAGCAAGCTGGATGCTGTGATGAAAAGCGCCGGGGAAATATCCTGTAGCATCTTCAGCCACACTCCACTGCCTGTATACTTGACCGTCCGGACCCACCAGTTCATACATCGTATCCCGTTGATCGCTGACCCAGTCGATCGTAAGCCTCTCAACCCCTTCTTCCACAGAGAAATGTTCCACTGCCATACCATCTACTGTCCCTCCCCTGTGAAGCACCGAGGTTTCCTCTTCCTTTACATGTTCGTTCGCTTCAGCATGAACTACAGCTTTCACCTCATCCGAGAGAAGCTCCTTCATATAAGGGAAAATGGTACTTCCTTCTTTAATGGTCGAATGAGTCCAGTCCCGTACCGCCACTTCTATGCCATAAGGAAGCCGGGAGCTCTTCACCAGGACAGCACCATCGCTCTGACCAAATCGACTTAAATAAAGCCCTCCCCAAAACAATTCAGATTGTGCTCCACCCCAACCTGTACCGCCAAACGTATAAAAAGGGATGCTTCTTGCAAGATCATGCCGGTCCATTTCCGACCTGAAACCTTTCATATAGCCCGTTTGCAATGAAAAGACGGCAGGGGTCTTGCTTTTCAACGCATCGGTCAGCCATCCCGCCCATTTACTAAAGGCAAGATCGGCGAGCTCTGATCCATGATGGGGAGTTGATAGTGTAATGACCCGTTCTACATAAGGAGAAGCACCGTAATGCAACAGTGCCGTTTGGGCATCGATCCCTCCCTTGCTGTGACCGACAATCACGAGCTTTTCCTTTAAAGAATCGTACATTTCACCTATTTTCTCTGCTAAAATAGCTCCATTCGTCCACATGTCTTCGTCCTGGTGCAAATCGATGAACACCGATTGATAACCGGCTCCACGGATGATGGGGAGCATATCATTATTCGAAAGCCACGTGTCTGATGAAGTATTGATGCCATGGACAAACAAGACCGGAAACCCTTCCGTATTCGCTGCTTCCTCATCTTTGAACCACCTGCCTGGTTTTCCTTCCCGCATTTCTTTCATTCTTTCATGCATCAGCATTGCCCTCCCCATAGAAAAGCGTTCTTTTCTTCATTATCGTTCAGCACTGATAAAAATTCATCCTGATTGTTAAATTTAGGAATAAAGACATATATTCTCCCCGAATTGAATAGTCCCCTTGTCCTTATCAAAAACTAATATCGATTTTACTAATATGGAGGGATTCCTTTGACAAAGAAAAACAATCGGGGCAGTGAGAACCAAAATTCACCTAAACGAGGCACGACAGAGTTTGCAAGCGAAATCACAAGCGGGGACAACAGTAAGGGAAATAAGCATAATAAAGACCAGAAAAGTAAAACGAAATAGTAAAAACCTGCCTGATTCGTTTCAGGCAGGTTTTTGGTTGGAAAAGGTTTCAGTCATCTTCCTTAGAGATATTCACCGGAATCATGTTCGATTCAACATGTATGTGACTCTGGTCGGCTTCCCTCTCATCATCACCATTTAATCGTTCGTTTAACTCCATGTTGGCTTCTGTAGGGGACATTCTTTCTTCCTGCTTCTTCATATCATCATCCTTTCACTATTAGAGTATCAATTTCCCATTGGGATTATGCGGCTCATGGTTCTACCGAATTGGGACACACTAATCAATGAAAACATTAGGAGGAATGAATTATGGACCAAAATCGAGTAAAACAGATCTTATCTTCTTCAGCAGACATCCAGGTCAAATACAAAGATGCATCCGTTTGGATCGACTCTGTATCAGAAGACGGAAAAACGGCTGTTGTGCATCTTCGAGGGCCTTTGGAAGAACGTTCAGAAGTAAGTGTTTCTGATTTAGAAGAGGTATAAAAAGAAAAGCTGTCTTAGTAAACATTGTTGCTTTTGGATGTAGCGAGTGGCGGTTGATTTCCGCTACAGGTGCTCGCTTTCCGCGGGGCTGGCGGTGAGCCTCCTCGGCTTCGCCTGCGGGGTCTCACCTGTCCAGCTATTCCCGCAGGAGTCGAGCACCATCCGCTCCAATCAACTGACGAAAAGTTTGACTATCACAAAGGAAATGTGGAGATTGCGTATGCCACTGCTTTTTCATTCGTTGCAGTGACTGATTTTATTCAATAGTCCTTTACTCTTTTTAAACCGATGGTCACAAACCATTTTGCTCTGTCAACTACTTACTTCTTTAGAGGGTGAAGGGATCTTCGTAGACTCCTACGAAAAACGGACATGCCGAGACCCCGGAAGCGTTTTTGCTGAGGAAGCTCGGCCGAACGTCCGTGGAAAGCGGGACTGTTCCCTTCACCCTCCTGCACCACAACTAAATGACAGAGCATCGTAAATCTTAGTTTGTGTGCGAATAGCAACAATCTTTGGGAAAACAGCCAAAAGAAAAGACCACGCCGGGCAAGTCCCCCGTCGTGGTCTTCATTCAGATCATTTCTTGTCTTTAATTTTCCCTTTGTTCTTCAAAAGTTCAAAGATTTGGTTTGCCTGATCTGTATTATCGATCAAACCGGCAAATTTCTCTTTTTGTGGACCAAAGGCATAAACAGGAACGTCGTCACCAGTGTGCCCGTCTGTTGTCCAGCCCGTTCCAGAACGGGTATCAAAAATCTTCTCGATCGCATTATCGATTTCCGTTTGATCACCTTTTTCAGCCGCGGTTTTCACAGATGCGATTTCTTCAGGCGTCAGTTCAAGGTCGATATTATTCGCTAATGTTTCTTCAACCGATGCACCATTCACAATCTGCTCTGCCATATAGTCAGGTGTATGCTTTGCCGCTTGGATTGGAGCCGGATCCCAGTTGTACTCACCGTCTGAACCAATTGAGATTCCACCTGTTGAATGGTCTGCCGTCACGATGACAAGAGTTTCTCCATTTTCTTTTGCAAAATCTCTTACTTTTTCAAATGCTTGTTCAAAGTCTCTCATTTCACTCATCGCACCGACTACATCATTATCATGGCCGGCCCAATCGATCTGACTACCTTCCACCATTAAGAAGAAACCATCTTTATCTCCTTTTAAACGGTCAAGGGCAGCCGTCGTCATATCCGCTAAGCTCGGTTGCTTCTCATCACGGTCAATCATCTTGTCCATTCCGGATTCAGCGAACAGACCAAGGATTTGATCATTCTTATCTTTTTTAAGCTCATCAGCTGATTTTACATAGCTGTATCCGTCTTTTTTGAATTGTTCTGCCACATTACGGTCATCACGTTCGAAGAAATCCGTTCCTCCACCCAACATGACATCAATCTTATGTTTACCGTTGATCATTTCATCATAATAATCATTGGCAATCGCATCTTCGCTCTTACGTGACTCTTCATGTGCCCCGTAAGATGCCGGTGTAGCATGCGTGATTTCAGATGTAGCTACAATTCCTGTAGACATGCCATTTTCTTTCGCCTGTTCCAGTACCGTTTTCACATCTGATTTATCGTTATCCACTGCAATTGCATTATTATAAGTCTTCACTCCACCGCTCATGGCTGTTGCAGCAGCTGCAGAGTCTGTAACGTTCTCTTTTTCATCTTCCGGATACGTCGTTTGTAGTCCGACAAGGTAAGGATCAAATGCCGTCTTTTCCATTTCGACAGTATCAGGATTGTCGTTCATATAACGAAGGCCGGTTGTGTAAGGTACACCCATTCCATCACCGATCATAAAGATGACGTTCTTGGCTTTGCCGTTCTTCGATTCCTTCGCACTTGCTTCTGTGTCGTCCTGGTTCATTCCTATGACACTTCCAAGAGCTAATGTGGAAACCACCGCTAATGGAAGGATCTTCTTCATCGATTTCTTCATTTTCCCTACCTCCTATAATTCGTGGTACATGTAGAAGAATAAAGGGGAAATATGAAGAACCATTTACGAAACGAATACAGGAGAGTAAAGCTTATGTAAATTTAAAAAAACAGGCAAAAAGTCACCTGTTCTTTTCAATATCATTCTCTTATAAGGGGAAGAGTACAGCAGCGGAATGACCCACCCGACTTAATGATTTCCGATAAGTCGAGCTCGATCACCTGAAATCCTTCCGCTCTGATCCGTTCATTTAAAGCTTCGTTCTGGATGAGACTGATGA
The DNA here is from genome assembly GCF_019334305.1 of Rossellomorea orangium. Taxonomy (GTDB): domain Bacteria; phylum Bacillota; class Bacilli; order Bacillales; family Bacillaceae_B; genus Rossellomorea. Next base: position 127,521 of record NZ_JAHWGH010000008.1, on the reverse strand, counting down.
TCTTTCCGTCACCGATCGCCAACACATTCGGCCCCATTTGAAATTGTTCACGATCTGTGACCGTAATGGTATGATAATGCTTCTTGATGGTCTTTAGATCCTCTTTTGAAAATGCCGGCGGATAGACAAGTGCCCAATCACTCGAAATGATGGTAAAGACACAATCCAAGTGGAGGATGTCTTCCCTTAAAGGCATTTCATGAACGGTGTATTGCGGGAGTTGATTTCGCAACGATTGGATGGCCAATTGATTCGTCCGGCCACTCACCCCGATCCAGATATTTTCTTCATCCACGAGGACATCCCCTCCTTCTATGGAATGAAGAAGTTCACGATAAGGGATCTCACCTTCCTTCAGCCAAGTCTTTAGCGTCTCCACTTCCCCACGCCTGACTTCAGTATTCATCGATGCTACGAAGAACTGATCATGGATGGTGAAGCCAATGTCTCTTGTAAAGACTTGCTCATTGAATTCAGGGGATGCCGGAAGATGAATGACCTCTGAACCATTTTTTTCTAATGTGTCTACAAATTGTTTATGTTGCAGAACAGCTTTATCTATATTGATATTGTCATTTAAAAAGTGCTTTTGAGTTTCATTTATGATTTCGTTGATTTGCATATTTTCAGGTGAAACCACCACTACTTTTTTTAGCTTTCCATACTCATTGGCACAATGCGTTTTCGAATTCGGAACCAACGGGGAATTTAAACTCATCTTTACGCCCTCCATTTGTCTACTCTTAAACACTGCTTTTCCCTGTTATTATGCTGATAAAACTTCCTTTTTATAAGTTATGCCGCATAAGCCTAAACAGGGACGACGAGCATCATGTATCGATGAAATAAGGGCGTTTGTCCATGGAAATGGAAAAAGGCATGCAGCTGCATGCCTTTTATTATCAATGCACCATCCGATCATGATCCTTCCAGAACTCTTTTCTGATGACCACTTTTTGGATCTTACCGGAGGCCGTTTTGGGTAACTCTTTGGCAAAGGTTATATTTTTCGGCGCCTTGAAGTGGGCAAGTTTTTCTCTTGTAAACGTTATGAGATCTTCTTCTGTGACACTGTGCCCATCCCTGAGAACGACCACTGCATGGGGAACTTCCCCCCACCTTTCATGAGGAACCGCCACAACGGCTGCTTCCAGCACACTATCATGCTCGTAAAGGGCACCCTCTACTTCAATGGATGAGATATTTTCCCCTCCGCTGATGATCACGTCTTTCATCCTGTCGACAATTTCAATATATCCATCTTCGTCAACGGTCGCCATATCCCCCGTATGAAGCCACCCTTCCCGGATCGTCTGCTTTGTGGCTTCGGGGTTTTTGTAATAGCCTTCCATCACCGTATTAGTCCTGGTCACGATCTCACCGATTTCTTTACCGTTATGAGGCACTTCTTCCCCCAGCTCACTTACCACTTTCACCTTGCTTCCAATCATGCTGTAGCCCGCCTTCGCTTTCAGTCGGTATGTTTCTTCCTTAGGTCTGCCCTGTTCCGAAGACCTTGGGATGGAAGTCGTGATTAGTGGCGAAATTTCAGTCATCCCATATACTTGGATGAATTCCCATTTCAGATTTTCTTCCACTTTCCGGACAAATGCCGGTGGAGGTGCAGATCCGGCAATGACCACCCTCACATCCTGCCCGATGGAACGCTCCCTCTCCGGGTAGGATTCCAGAAGCATATTAAGAACCGTCGGTGCCATATGCATGACGGTGACACCATGCTTCTCCACTTTGTCCAAAATCACTTCCGGATCTACTTTTCGAAGCATCACCTGGGTCGCACCGTTAGCTGTATAATAAAATGGTGACCCCCATCCATTCACATGAAACATCGGCAGGACGTGAAGAAGCGTGTCTTGATCAGAGACTTTTAAGTGATGCATGGATGACAAGGCATGTAAATAATTAGACCTGTGGGTAAGAAGGACTCCCTTCGGATCTCCCGTTGTCCCGCTCGTATAGAGAAGGGACGCGATATCCGTCTCTTCCAAGTCTACCCGGTTGAAAAACTCCCGGCTGAAAGAGCCTCTCCATTCTTCATATCCGGGGTGTCCGTCCCTCTCCTTACCGAGTATCACCACATGCTCCAAATGAGGAACCTCTGAAAGTATCGGTTGAACCAAAGGATAGAGCTCTTCATCGACAAACAAGGCCTTACTCTCACTATGGGTCAGGATAAATTGATAATCTGCAGGCTTTAATCTGGTGTTCAATGGCGTCATGACCGCTCCGACAGAGTAGACACCATAGAATCCTTCCAGCATCTCCGTCGTGTTAGGAGCAAGGTACGCGACTTTGTCGCCCTTCTCTATCCCAAATTGATTCAAACCCCTTGCCAGCTGATTCACCCTGTCATTAAGCTGCTTATAGGTCAATCGTTTTTCATCATCGATGATCGCGACCTTGTCTCCATATAACTCCACTGCCCGATCGAGAAAATCCGTCAACACTAATGGTACATGCATATGTATATCCATCCCTTCTGATTCGTAATGACTGCTGTGAATCGTTTATAGGAATCATTTTACCAGATCCCGCTATATTTTTGGGAATATTCAGAAATTATCAAAGGTATCCAGTCAAAATAAATAGCATGATGACACTAGTGTCACCATGCTAACAGGCTACATTCCTCTGCGACTGGAAGTGGATCTTCCCCCGCTATTTCGCTTAGTACCGGAGTTAGTCCTTTCCGTAGAGCCTCTTCGGCTGCCCCTGGAAGAGGCCGTTGATTCACCACTTCGACGTGAGTCCACTCGACCGGAACTCCTCTTGTGTGAAGGACCATTACTTTCATCCGTCCGTGGTCTGCCTCCACGTGGGTGCCGTGCTTTACGGTCTTTATTCGCTTGAATCTTCTTTTCACGGCGATCTTTCGCACTTTCATTGGATCCTTTAGGCGCATTAGAGGTCCCTTTCGCAGGAACAACCTCTACAACCCGACGGGGCAAGGAACGACCAATCCCTTTTTCAATCACTTCCAGGTCCTGCTTATCCTTTAATGCTACAAACGTGATGGCAAGCCCGTCGTTCCCGGCTCGGCCCGTACGTCCGATTCTGTGAATGTAGCTTTCTACATCTTGTGGAATGTCATAATTAAATACATGTGTGACACCCTCGACGTCAAGCCCGCGTGCTGCCACGTCTGTCGCAATAAGAAGTTGGAGCTTTGCGTCCCTGAACTTCTTCATCACGTTTTCCCGCTTTGCCTGGGACAGGTCACCGTGGAGCTCATCGACTAGAAAGCCCCTTGCTTTGAGATCCCCAAGGAGCTTACTAACCCTTCTCTTTGTCCGGCAGAAAATGATTCCGAGGAACGGCTGAACCTCATGAATCGTCTGGCTGAGGGCATCGAGTTTCATACGATCCGTCGTTTCCACGACTTCCTGCTGAATTTCCTGTACGATCTTTTCTTTTTCACGGATCTGTACATTATGGGGACGATTCATATAGCGCTTGCCGATCTTGCGGATATCCTTGGACATCGTCGCTGAAAACAGCGCTGTCTGACGAGTGAACGGCGTCTCGCGGATGATCGCTTCTACTTCATCGAAAAATCCGATATGAAGCATCTGATCCGCTTCATCTAATACAAGAAACGATACATTCGAAAAGTCGACCGTCTCTCGGCGTACATGATCAAGTATCCGACCCGGTGTTCCGATCACGATATGAATCGCTTTATTCTTCAATCTCTTAATCTGCTTCTCGACATCCTGGCCACCGTATACGGCCAGCACATGTATATCATCTTCCGTTGAAGAAAGAATCTGATTTAATTCAGCCGTTACTTGAATCGCGAGCTCCCTGGTCGGAGTCACGATAAGTGACTGGATTTCATCTTTTTCAGGATCGATCTTGGCTAGCATGGGCAGGATAAAGGCCATCGTTTTTCCTGTTCCTGTTTGCGCCTGTCCAATTACATCTTCCCCGTTTAAGAGAAAAGGAATGGTCTCACTCTGAATCGGCGTAGGTTCTATAATGGATTGTTCTTTTAATGCATTGACATACTTAGGCTGGATACCTAAGGAAGTAAAATCATTCATTGGGGTCACCTCTTTGTTCCTCATTATACCTGTAAACCACTTTAGAAAATAGGGGCCTGTGTTATAATGGGGAAATCGTAAAATGAAATGAGGAATAACAGTGCTGACATTTGAGGAAAAATTAGCTGTCATAGAAGACTTTCCTGAGCTTACACGGAAGGATGTTTCGATGAACCGGGTGAACTTCCATTTTGAAGACAGTCTATACGAAAAGACGACTGTCGTGTACCACCTTCACCCGAACGGAAATGGGTTTGTTTATACAGGCAGTCTTCAAGCGTATGAAGCGAACCAGAAAGGCCTTGTGAATATCAGGGACTTTACTCGAGATGAACTCCTGGAAATCGTCCGTTCTTCCATCGACTTTCTGGCAACAGAAGAAGTAGTTGCTCCACCAGTAGAAGAGTTGTGGAAAGACGCTGAAGGACACTCCCTGCAACTAATCGAGGAAGACGACCGCTGGAATATATATGCCGGTGACAATTTGGAAGACAGTTTCGGCGGGTATGATGAAGCAGCATTGTATCTTCGTGAAGAAGGCTTCAGGAGAAGATGATACTAACGTAAAAAGGACGAATCGTTTTGGCGATTCGTCCTTTTAATGTGGGGTCTGGTTTTGAAATTGAGCCGCTTTAGGTAAAAATCCGGCCGAAACGATGAAGAATCCAGCTGTTTTCTGTCTTAATCAAGCCGAAATCGATCCTAATCCAGCCGTTTTTAAAGAAAATCCAGCCGAATGCCATTTATTACCTCAAACCCTCATAACGAGCGCTTCAATATATCCCGCACACTATCATAATCCATTTCCTTATACGTCCCGACGCCTGGCTTGATGAACGTCTTCTCTACAATGGCATCAAACTGACTATCGTCAATATCATAATCGGCAAGTGTACTTGGAGCCCCAAGTGAGTTCCAGAAATCACGCAGCGCTTTTGCTCCCTCTCTTGCCACTTCGATATCGTCCTTGCCATCAGGCGAAATCCCGAAAACATTTACCGCAAGCTGTTTGACCCGTGATGGATCCTCTTCCAGGACATGCTCCAGCCAGTTAGGGAAAAGAATCGCAAGGCCGCCTCCATGTGGAATATCATAAATCGCAGAAATGGCATGCTCGATTCTGTGTGTTGCCCAATCACCGCCGTCTGTCCCGTTGGAAAGGGTTCCGTTAAATGCGGTCGTACTGATGTACATCATCGTTTCCCTATGCTTGAACGACTCCAAATCCTCCAGCAGTTTAGGGCCGGTTGCAATCGCCGTTCTTAGAAGCGACTCAATGAACCCATCTATCATCGGAGTATTTTCAGTCCGGTGGAAATAGTGTTCAAGGGCATGTGACATGCTGTCCACAATCCCATAGATCGTCTGATCACGTGGTACAGAAAATGTATAAGCAGGATCGAGAATTGAAAATGCCGGGAACACATGAGGAGATCCCCATCCTAATTTATCATTCGTTTCCCAGTTCGTGATGACCGAAACAGAGTTCATTTCAGAACCCGTAGCTGCAAGGGTCAGAACCGTTCCAAAGGGAAGTGCCTCATTGATTGGTGCTTTGGCGGTGATCAGTTCCCACACGTCTCCATCATATTTGGCTCCTGCCGAGATCGCCTTTGTACAATCGATGACGCTGCCGCCGCCTACGGCCAGGATGAAATCAATCCCTTCTTTTTGACAGATCGTAACACCCTTACGAACCGTCGTTAAACGGGGATTCGGCTCGACTCCGCTTAGTTCAAAAACGTTTGCATCGATTTTCTTCAATTCGTTCATCACATCGTCATAAACGCCATTACGCTTGATGCTTCCTCCGCCGTAAACGAGTAACACGTTCAGTCCTTTATCCAGGATGGAAGGCAGTTGCTTCACTTCATCTTTACCGAAGTATAGCTTTGTGGGATTGTATTGTAAAAACGTATTCATATTTAACACCTCTTCAATTGTAGTTTGTATTCATTTTAGCACTAGATTCACCCATGGAGATATTGATAGTTTTTCATATTATATATCAAAGATTTTGATGACTACGAAGTCAAGGCTGAAATGAATTGTGCAATCGGAGGCGTCAGCCACTTTTTCTTTTGATAAACGATCTGCGTATACACCGGGATTTTTTTATGATCAAAGGGGATTTGGACGACTTTCCCGCTCTCAATATCTTTCTTCACTGCTATCTCAGGCATGATGGCAAGGCCCAAATCATCCGCTACACATTGCTTTATGGCCTCTAAACTGCTGAAAGAGATGACCGATTTTGCCTGAATGTTTTCTTCTTTTAATAATTGCTCAAGCAGGACACGATACGAACATCCTTCCTCGGTCAGGATCAGTGTTTCAGTTTCAAGCTCTTTTAAGTTCATTTCTTTCAAGCCATTCAGACGGTGCCTTGGCGGGGCGATCATCACCAATTTCTCTTGACGAATGGGAATCGTCATCAAATCGGGATGTTCCGATAAGCGGTCCAATAAAATCGAGATATCGAACTTTCCCTGGAGGGTGCCTTCTTTTAAATTTGGACAAAGTCCGGATTCAAGCAAGATCTTCAAATCTGGATGTTTGCCTTTTAATTCCTTGATATATGGTGTGATGAAATAAGCGGCCAGAGACTCTACTGTACCGATGCGCACGGTTCCCCTCAGATTGCTTTCCTTCGAAATCCGTTCTTCCGCTTCATCCAGTAGGGATAGTATTTTCTCCACATAGAAGTAGAGTTCCTCTCCCGATTGCGTCAATCTCATTTTCCGGCCGACCCGCTCGAATAGCTTGACTTGATAATGATCCTCCAGTTTCTTGATCTGGGTCGTGACACTGGACTGAGCATACCCGAGCTCCTCTCCGGTTTTGGTATAGCTTCCCCACTTGGCTACCTCTTTGAAGGTATATAAATAGTTGATATCCATTTCATTCTCCCTCATCATCTTTTACAATAGTTAGTATCAATAATTATAGATAACTTCAATACTAACAGCAATGATATACTCCATACTGAATGAACATTCTGGAGGGGTATCATGAGTCAGCTTCAAAAATCACTGCGTCTGCCACAAATCATATCTTTATATATAGGAGCCGTTCTTGGTTCCGGTGTACTATTTTTACCTGGGGTTGCAGCGAGTATGAGTGGTCCTTTATCCATCATCTCTTGGATCGTCATCTCTCTCGCTGCCATCCCCCTCGCCCTAACGATGGGTTTGCTTTCCGCCTTCCATCCTAGTTCAGGAGGGGTTTCACATTTTGTATCCGAAGCATTCGGTAAATCCTTTGGAACCGTCATAGGATGGATGTTCCTGCTCTCTGTCCCTACAGGTGTCCCCATCATCGCTTTAACAGGTAGCTCTTATTTAGGGCAGCTATTTGACTGGGGACACACCGAAATGGTACTTGGGGCTGCGGGCATTTTAATCATCGTTCTGCTCATCAATTTCTTTGGTGTGAAAACAATGGGATTCATTCAGACACTGGTCATTTCCCTTATCTTATTTGTCTTATTGTTTGCGATCTTTTCAAGTATGCCCCATGTCAAGGCGGAGCATTTCACTCCCTTTGCGCCAAATGGGTTATGGACAGCAGTCCCTACCATCGGAATTCTGTTCTGGTGTTTCATTGGATGGGAAAGCGTTACGCATATGTCGGGAGAATTCAGTGACCCCGGTAAAGATGCACTGAAAGGCGTGTTATGGAGTGCAGGTATTGTATCTGTTCTTTACATCATGCTAGGAATAATGGTCGTCGGTACTAATAGCTACACAGGTGGAATGGCTGAGACTGCACTCAGTCATATGGTCCTTTTATCTTTCGGAAGGCCCGGGGCGATTGCGGTCTCCGTTACAGCACTATTCATATCCATCGCCAGTTCCAACGCTTATGTCAGTGCCGGTTCCCGGATCGCTTACACGTTATCAAAGCAAAAGGTGGCACCGAAATGGTTCGGTGCGGTACACTCTAACTATAAAACACCAACCGGCGGACTATTATTCATCGCAATCATCTTTGCCGTCTTGTTATCGGCGGTTCAATTAAGGTGGCTGTCCTTTGAAACGTTGCTTCCGTTCCCGAATGCTACCTATTTTGCCACCTATATCGGCGGAGCTGCCGCGGGGCTGAAGCTATTAAAGAATCATAAGATCGGATGGATCGCCTCCATGGCCTCCCTCGTTCTGACTCTTGGATTCTTCCCGTTTCTCGGCTGGGTCGCTATTTATCCTATAAGCGTAGTATTGATCGTCTTCATATGGAATGCTAAGAAGAAAACGACACAAACGGTACAATTGAATTCATAGAGGAGTGTTGAAGTATGAAAGTATTAGCCCTTTTAGGAAGCACACGAAAAAACGGAAACTCAGAATACCTTGCAAAGAAAATCGTAGAAGGAACCGATCATACTGTCGTTTCCCTGGCCGACATGCATATCGAGCCGATCGAAGACCTTCGCCATTCTGAAGGAGGCTTCCTTCCCGTCGAGGATGATTACGAAAAGCTGGTCCATTTGATGGAAGAGCACGACGTTTTATTATTTGCGACTCCCCTTTATTGGTATGGGATGAGCGGCCCGATGAAGAACTTCTTTGACCGCTGGAGTCAGTACCTTCGTGATGAACGTTTCAATCTAAAAGAAGAGCTTACGAAAAAGAAAGCGTATGTAGTGATTACCGGAGGAAACTCCGCCAAGATAAAAGGACTTCCACTCGTTCAGCAGTTTGATTACATTTTTCAGTTCGTCAACATGGAATTCACAGACTATATGATCGGTGCAGGAGTCAAGCCTGGTGAAATTGTCAATGATACAGCAGCACTTGAGAAGGCTGAACGTTGGAATGACCGATTCAAATCATAGATGATCCCATTATGGGGTCATCTTTTTTAGTAATTTTGCCGGTTAAGGAAATAGTATGAGTAAAACCCTTATTGGAGGTTTACTATGGATTTCCCTACTATTCACACTAACTTCTGGGATGCCGTCATTGCGATTCCTGTTATTATCCTTTTAACTCAACTGATTAAAGTTTTATTTAAGCCACGGGCTTTTTTAGTCCCGAATATCGCCGTCATACTTGGACTGTTCATTTCCATTTTCATCAGTCACCGAGGACATCTCGTCACGGGTCTTTTCATGGGCTTTTTTTACGGATATGCGGCAATCGGGAATTATGCTTCTTTGAAGACAACGGTGCTGGCTTATCGGGGGGAGAAGGAGGAGACTTGATGAGTGGCGTTAAGTCGTAGGTTCTATCTTTTGTCGTGCCTGTGGATGGGAGGTTCAAGTTTTGAAGGAGCTTTCGTATAACCGAGATGGATTCAATCTTTAAGAACTTCCTTGCTTCCCTGTTCGTTATAAATGGTGTGCTCAGATAAATATAGTCTATCAATGCACTAATATGAGCATCTTTTTGAATGGATAGACAACTCATGCACCTCCACGTACCGCTTATTCTCTCCATGGAGACATGTTGACAATGAGCACAATAGACGCCGGTAAGGATTTCAGTTTGTGGAACATTGAATTGTTTTAGAACGTTGTAGGATTTAGGTGAATGGTTTTTCAATAAGAAGTTTGACCACTTGGATAGTTGTTTAGGAGTGAAAATAGGGGTTTGATAGGACTTGGTATAGTTTTCGATGAAGAAAAGAAGTTTAGGACTTCTAACCAGTCTTCGAAATACACTTTGGTCTTGCGGAGAATTTTTAATATAGGTATTGGTGTTGGTGAATACAACCAGATTCTCAATGGGAATAGCAGGACATTTATTTTCAATCAACCATCTTTCAAGGTTCTTCCTTTGATTTGAAGACTGGAGAATGGGATCAGGAAATACTTCCGTTGTACCGTTTAGTGTTCGAATCATTTGATTGTAAGTCGTATCAATGTAAATGTCACCTGAGATATTTTTCACTTCAAGAATGAGGATGAAATTCTTATGAAGAATGACGGTATCCATCTGAAAACAGGTTGATTGATGGCAAAGGCGCAGATCATGAAGGATAATATACTCTTTTACCGAGAGCTGTTTCAAATAATAAGAAAGTGACATTTCGCCGTTGTACCCAGCTCTGTATCTTGCCAACTGAATTTCAATTTCATGTCTTCCAATGTAGTATTTGGACAACCGCTTCAGTAATGCTTCAAGTTTGAAGATGATTTCAGGGGGTTCAAGCTCTTTTACGATCAATAGAATCACTCCTCTTAGATAAATGAGCTGAATTCAAGTCATTATAGGGGAGAATTTGGCCGAAATTCGTGAAAATTCAGCCGTTTCGCAAGAAAAACCAGCCGAATACCAGAAGAATCCGGCCGCTTTCACATAAAATCAAGCCAAAACAATCAAAAATCCAGCTAATAACCAAATTATAACAACTGAATCCCGAGAAATATACAGTTAATTCTGCAGTCTATTCAAAATCGTCGTCAGCGTCTGATCCAGCTGATTTAACTCCTCACCGTCCATCTCAAGACGCTCCAATAAACGGGTCGGGACACATTCTGCTTTTTCCTTGAGGTCTCTTCCTCTTTCAGTAAGACTGATGACAACACTCCGCTCATCCTCTTTCGATCGTGTCCTTTCAACAAGTCCGTTTGCTTCCATCCTTTTCAACATGGGTGTCAGTGTGCCTGAATCCAGGAAAAGCTTCCTCCCGAGTTCCTTCACAGATATTGTTTGTTCTTCCCATAAAACGAGTAAAGCCAGATACTGAGGATACGTGACTCCGATTTCCTCCAGCAGGCTCCGGTAGAGCTTCGTTATCTCCCGCTCAGCAGTGTATATTTTAAAACAGATTTGATTTTCCAATAAAAGTGGATCTTTCATACATGTCGATTCCTTTCTTGAAACATACTAATTGAGATTATCATACAAAAAAGACTATCATTTATCAAATTTAATTTTACACAACTAAATTGTTGACAATTTTAATCAAGACCGATACAATTGATTTTGTAGAATTAAGTTGTACACAATACAAATTGAGGAGTGAATAAAATGGATGCATTATACACAGCAAAAGCCACGGCTGAAGGCGGCCGCGCAGGAAAAGTAAAAAGCAGTGACGGAGTATTGGATGTGGCACTCGCCATGCCAAAATCACTTGGTGGCAACGGGGCTGAAGGAGCAACAAATCCGGAGCAGCTATTTGCAGCAGGATATGCGGCTTGCTTTGACAGCGCACTTAATTTAGTCGCTCGTCAGGAAAAGAAGAAAATTGAATCCAAGGTAACGGCGGAAGTCTCCATCGGTAAAGATACGGATGGCGGATTCAAGCTGGGCGTAGCGCTAGTCGTAGGTGTCAGCGGTGTCGAATTGGACGAAGCGAAGCAATTAGTAGAAAAAGCCCATGGTGTTTGCCCATATTCAAAAGCAACAAGTGGGAATATCGAAGTTGAATTACAAACTGAATTAATCTGATTCCGTAGAGGCTGAGACAAAAGGATTTCAGCTAAAGAAAAATCCGAACGAGTGATTTGATAAAAATCTCTCCGTTCGGATTTTTGATTTTCAGTGCTAAAGCTCAGTCTCTGTATTAAGCAGATTCTAGCTTTTGATTGGAGTGCAAGACGTAGACTCCTGCGGGAAAAGCGTAATGGGTGAGACCCCGCAGGAGCGCAAGCTGTGAGGAGGCTCGCCTTCCGCCCGAGAAAAGCGGAGTCTTGCACGGAAATCAAAAGCGGTGTACCACGTGATCTTTTTGTTCGTCGTCTTTAGAGTGTATAAATTATATTATGTTCCAACCTCTTTTTTTTCGGTGGTAACCGAACGTTTGTTCTTGTATTTAATCACACTCTTGTTCTATAATAAAAGAGTACAAAAATTCATCGGTATTGGAGTGGAAATTGATGAAACATCAAGCTACACCTTATTTTAGTTTTGATGGGCAGGCAAGAGACGCATTGGAGTACTACAAAGAAGTATTCGAAGGGGAAGCGCTGGGGATCCAGACATTCGGCGAGGCAGATTTTCCGAGTCCTCCTGAAATTTCAGATCACATCATGCACGCTCAATTTAAAAAAGGAGAGCTTTTCTTTATGATATCTGACAGCTTTCCTGGCCAAGCCCCGACTGTGGGCAATCATATTTCACTTGTCCTCGAACTGGAAAGTGAAGAGGACATCCATACTTATTACAAACGATTAACTGAAAAAGGAAACGTCGTAATGGAGCTTCAAGATACGTTCTGGGGCGCGATCTATGCCAAGGTAAAGGATCCTTTCGGCATCACCTGGGACCTTAATTACACAAAAAAATAAACTAAAAAGGCTACTGCGTCACAAGCTTCCGCAGTAGCCCTCTTAAAAATCCCCGTACCTCTTATCACACACCGATGCTGAAATCTGCCCCTTTCATAATATGATAATACTTATCGATTTTCTGGATGTGACCTTCGGATATGAGTTGTTTCGTCAGGCTGGTAACGGTTTCCCTTGTAGATCCGATGAAGCTTGCGATATCCTGGTGGGTAAGAGGAACATTGATTTTCATATAATTTCCTTTCATTTCTCCAAAACGAGGCATCAGGAAGGTCATGAGATGAAGGATTCTTTCTTTGACGGGGGCAAACATAATACGTTCAAGGAATATACTCCTCTGTTTCATATGCTGATTGAGGGCAGAATATAATTCAGTCAAGGTCGGTTGATGTGTGACCCCAATGCGCTCCACCTGTTTATTAGAGATCACCCGGACTACCACTGTATCGATCGCTTCTGCATATACACCGTCATCGTCTAAACTAAAGCGTGGTATATTACTGAAGAATTCACCTTCCCCAAGAACAATCAGTATGGTTTTTCGGCCATCCTCACTATTCTTATAAAGTTTTATTTTTCCCGATTGGATCATATAAAGATTCTTGCTCAAAGAAAAAGGCTGATAGATCACCTCTTTTTTTGAGTAGTTTACGAGCCTCCCTGACAAATCTTCCATAAAGGGAGTCGACCTCAATGTTGCTGAACTCATGACGCCTCCTCCTCATCACTTTCAAATTCTGATACAAACTCACCGTAACCCTGCTCTTCCAATTCATCTTTCGGGATGAATTGGAGTGCTGCTGAATTCATACAGTATCTCAATCCTGTAGGCTCGGGTCCATCTTCGAATACATGACCCAAATGGGAGTCTGCGTGTCTACTTCTGACCTCCGTACGAACCATGAACAACTTGCGGTCCTCTACTTCAACAATATTGTCTTCCACGAGTGGTTTGGTGAAACTTGGCCATCCTGTTCCACTCTTGTATTTATCCTTCGAGCTGAAAAGAGGTTCACCTGAGACTATGTCAACATAGATCCCCTCATCCTTGTTATCCCAATATTCATTCTTGAAGGCTTCTTCAGTTGCCTCTTCCTGAGTGACTTTGTATTGGAGTTCCGTCAGCTTTTCTTTTAATTCATCATCCGTATAGGAAGGATAAAGGGAGTTGGTTTCGAGTTTGATATGCCTATCTTTCCCCCAGGCCTCATCCAGAAAATCATCCCTTCCTGAATTGCTTCTGTAGAATTTATAGCTTAATTTATTTTTCTTATAATAATCCTGATGGTACTCTTCTGCTTTGTAGAACGTTTTAGCCGGTTTGATTTCTGTTACAACCTCTTCTTTAAAAGGTCCTGAGTCTGCCAATTCCTTCTTAGACTCCTGAGCGGCTTTCATTTGTTCTTCGCTATGATAGAAAATCCCGCTCACGTATTGAGGTCCCCGGTCGACAAATTGTCCTCCGGCATCCGTCGGATCAATCTGTCTCCAGAAGATCGTTAATAATTGTTCATACGATATCACATCGGGATCATATTCGATTTGAACAGCTTCTACATGTCCCGTTTGTTTAGAGGATACTTCGTCATAGGTCGGATTTTTTTCTTCTCCTCCTGTGTATCCTGAAATGACTGAGTAAACGCCGTCCAGTTTTTCAAAGGGCGGTTCCATACACCAGAAGCATCCCCCTGCAAAGGTGGCGAGTGCATGGTTTTCATCGACCTTGTTCGTTACCGCTTCACTGCCCAATGATTTCTGAGTTAGGCTTGCATACAGTTTCGGTCCGAAGAAAGCCCCAAGACCCACTACTAAAAGTAATCCGAGGCCAAGCATTAATTTTTTCATCATCTCTCCTCCTTGCTACTTTCTATAGGTATTCGAAACCAAAAGGTGCTGCCAGAATATCCATCGCTTTCCACACCAATTTCACCACCGTGAAGGTCGATGATTTCCTTACAGATAGATAATCCGAGGCCTGATCCCCCTCCCTCTTTGTTACGGGATTTCTCTACCCGGTAGAATCGCTCAAAGATAGAACCCTGTTCTTCAATGGGAACTCCCTTCCCCTCGTCTGTCACTGAGAATTCCATTTGTTCCTTTCGTGTTACTGCCCTTATCTCCAGTGAGGTGCGGGGGGATGAAAAAGAAAGTGCGTTTTGGATCAGGTTGGTCATCACCCTCTTGATATGAACAGGCATTAACGGGATCATAGGGAGATTCTCATCGTATTCCACTTTCACCTCTATCCCTTTCTCCTGTATTTTTTGTTCGAACTGCTGAATGGTATCAATCAACAACTGATCAATTGGAGCAGGAGATGGATTCCAAGCAAGCTTTCTGTTTTCAAGCTGAGAAAACTCCAGCACTTCTTCAATCAAAAGACTTAACTTTTCCGTTTCCGTTAAAATCGTTTCAAAATATCTTTTCCGTGTCTCCGGATCTTCAATGATGTCATCATTCAATGCCGCTACAAAGGAGTGGATGGATGACAACGGTGTCCTGAGATCATGAGATACATTGGCAATGAGTTCACTTTTGAATTTTTCCGATTCCTTTAATTCACCAAACATGCCTTCGATCCTTGAGGACATATGATTAAAGTTAGCCGCGAGCTCTTTGATTTCCTGTGGTCCCGCTTCTGTCACCTTCACATCAAAGTCGCCGTCAGCCATCCTCCCCGCCTCCCTGCTCATCTGTTTCACGGATTTTAATAAGGGGGATGTAATCATCAGATTCACGGCAAAAGATAGAAGACCTGCTCCCAATGTAATAAGTGAAAGAAGAATGATTATATCGGTTGAAATGAACATTTGGACATACGATATGGTAAGGAAAGCAAGAATCACTCCCAGGGAAATCGTGTTGGCCAAAATTAGGAGAGTTCTAATCTTCATCATGATGCTCCCCTTCAAATTTATATCCGATTCCCCATACGGTTTTGATCCACCGGGGCTCGGAAGGATCCTTCTCGATTTTCTCCCTCAGCCTGCGGATATGGACGTTGATTGTATTGGCATCTCCCATATATTCATATCCCCATAATGTTTCTATCAGCTGTGATTTCGAGAAAACCTGTGAAGGATGTTGAGCCAGCAGAGATAATAGTTCAAACTCCTTCACGGTCATCTCGACTTCGAATCCGTGTGAAACCACTGTCCGTTTATTCCGGTCAATCTGAAGGTCCTTCCACTTAAGAACATCCTGTTGCTCTTCCGCAGCTGCTGAATAGGTTCTTCGTAATACGTTTTTGACCCGAAGTAACAGCTCACGGGGACTGAATGGTTTCGTGACATAATCGTCTGCACCTATCGTGAGACCATAAATCCGGTCCTTCTCTTGACCTAGTGCTGTCAGCATGATGATCGGTGTGTCATGATCTTCCCTTATTTTTTCTGCTACCTGCCAACCATCCATTTCAGGCATCATGATGTCAAGGATCACAATATCCGGATTGAATGAATGATACCGTTTGATTGCTTCTATTCCGTTGGAGGCCGTGCTTACATCATATCCCTCCCGTATAAGATAGCGTGAACAAACATCCACGATATTTTCTTCATCGTCTACCAACAGCACTTTTTTTGCCACGTTGAACGCCCCTTTACATGCCAGTACGTAATTCAGCAATACCAAAATCTACATTGAATTGTTTACACCAAATCACGATCTTCATCCCCGCTGTCGCTTTATTATTAGGGATCTCATAATTTTGATTACCGATGTTTCCTTTTAATTTGCCAAGAGAAATTCCTTCTGCGGTTTCTTGATCCGCCCCTACTAAGTAAACGTAAAGATCCGGCCCATTGGTCACTTCAAAATTTTCCAATCGAACATGTTGTTCAGAAACCATCACGCTCCCTTTGGCCACGTGATCAGAATCCGCCCCTTTAAACGTTCCCATGAGTTCATTTACTTTCATTGTATCGTTTGTCATGGCGTCTGGCGAAGATGAGTCGGTTTCTTTCATCATCCCGTCTTCATTCTCTTTCATATTAGTAGCTACAGGTGATTCGTTGACAACCTTGTCGAAGAAAAGCGGTGAAACGAGCCACCACCCCACTCCCAAAACCCCTGCTGCAACGATTCCAATAACCCATCTCTTCAATACGATCATCCTCTCTATCCCGATTAACTGTAGTATAAAAAACAAACCTTATGGAATCTTAACGGAATCCTTAATTAATTCTTAAATGTACATCGGGCTTCGTTTTGGACAGGTTCACGCGAATCTGAGATAGTAAAAGATATTGAACGAAAAGGAGACTATCCATGCTTATTACTCTAGTATTGATCTTTGCAATCATTTTGACCGGTTTCCTGGCTGTACGGTATTATCCCGCATTTGGTAGAAAGCCATCCGTGGAGAGAGTGCGCTTATCTCCTCAATATTCAAAAGGCTCATTTCAAAATTCAGTCCCCACATCTATGGATTCCAGCTTTTCTTCGACCGTATCGATGGTTCGCGATCTGGCAAAGAGAAACGCTAATCGCAAACCCGCTGATGATATTCCAAGAGTAGCCTTTCCTTCCATAGACCATCCTCCGGGTGTTACGAATGTAACGTGGTTCGGGCACTCTGCCTCTATGATTGAAATCGATGGGAGGAGGTTATTACTTGATCCCATGTTTGGAAGATCCCCCTCTCCATTCCAGTGGATAGGTGGAAAAAGGTACAGTAAGGAGCTGCCATTTCAAATCGATGAGCTTCCTTCGATTGATGCGGTGATTTTCTCCCATGACCATTACGATCATCTCGATTACGGCACGATTCGAAAGCTTAAGAAAAAAGTGAACCAATTCTTTGTACCGCTTGGGGTGGGAAGTCATTTGGAGCGGTGGGGAGTGGAGACTGATCATATCGTAGAGCTTGATTGGTGGGACGAGATGGAGTGGAATGGCCTTACACTGGCCTGCACTCCTGCCAGGCATTTCTCCGGGCGAAGCTTGCATGATCGTAACGCTTCTTTATGGTGTTCTTGGTGTATCATCGGCTCCTCTTCTAAAATCTTTTTTAGCGGGGATAGCGGATTCGGTCCTCACTTCAAGGAAATCGGGGAACAGTATGGACCATTTGATTTGACCCTCATGGAATGCGGTCAATACGATCCTAGATGGGCACCGATTCATATGCTTCCCGAAGAGACGGTAGAGGCTCACCTCGATGTAAAAGGAAAAACACTCTTGCCCATTCATTGGGGGGCATTCACACTATCCTTTCATGAATGGACAGATCCCATAAACCGGGTGACCAGGAGAGGAGAGGAACTGAATGTTCCCATTGCCACCCCGAAGATCGGGGAGACTTTCCTTGTGAAGGGAGATAGCTTACCGTCTTCGAAATGGTGGGAATGAACACATAATCGCCCTGTTGTATACAATATCTAAGAACTACAAAGTAGGCGATTATACTATGAGCAATGAGCAAAAAGCCACGTTTGGAGCCTGGGTCGCGGCCATCGGGACTGTTATTGCAGCGATTGGCAGCACCCCGATCAAGAGTATCCCAAAAGATACATTAAGGTCGTTCAATCTCATAGGAAATGAATTACAGGCAACCGGGAATGCCCTTGAAGCAGATGCCATTGAGGACTTCTCGCTGACGAAAGCCGGAAATGAAATTCAAGCCGTAGGAAACGTAACCGTCATTGCCGGAATTGTGATTGATTTTAATGATATCATCAAGCAAGAGCTTAATATCAAAGGGAACCTCCTTCAGGCATTAGGGGGATCTGCCGCTCTTTACGATTCCTTTAATGAAGAACATTCTCTTGATGTCCTTTATTCGATATATGGGAATCTTCTCCAGATCATCGGTAACTCCCTTCAAGCCATCTCCGGCATCCTCGAATTAAATAATAGAGACAGCGGGAATATTAACGTCGTTGGAAGCTGGATTCAAGCGATTGGAGCCATTATATCAGCACTCGTTCAAACTAAAGATTCCTCTACTTGAAGTTGCTTTACATATTCTCTTCAGAATGTAGAGCAACTAGCATCATTTGCTCTACATCAATGATTATTTAAGAAGGATTTTCCCGATAAAAGCAGATCCTTCTTGAGCCTCCAAACTGGGTACATTTTCATAAAATCTCTCTATATGGGTTAACGCCCATACCATTTCGGTGTGGAAAGAATACTCATAACCTAGATAGAGAGGAGGTTTTATGCTTTGAATGGTTTTCAGACAGTAAGCAGCGAGCACTTTATGAATTATGGTGATTTTCGTCGCCCGATCGGACGGAGACCCGGATTTGGATATGGCGGATTCGGAAGACGCCCGTTTGGATTCGGCTTCAGCCCATTTGTAGGCGGACTTGCGGGAGGATTATTGGGAGCGGCATTATTGAGCCCTGGTTATGGATATGGGTACGGTTATGGATATCCGCCACCTTATTATGGTTATCCTCCATACCCCTATTATTATTAATATCATACAACTTAAAGAGGAACCCGCTTGCCACTGCAGGAAATCGGGTTCCTTTTCCTATTTTCAGAGCTGATGATGAGTGAGGCGCTTATATGCATTTGGCAGGACATGACTAAAGAACAGCCTCAGCCACTAACTCATATGACCTTAATTTATCTTCGAATTTCGCTACATTAGATATGATCATAAATTCATCGGTTTGATACACTTCACTTAGCATCTCGAGCTCTTCCTTCACTTTTTGGGGAGTCCCTATGATGGTTCTTCTCCTGTTTTCTTTTACTTTTTCTTTCTCAAAATCTGATAGTACCCTTGCCTTCGCTTCTTCCTTTGCAGGAATTTCGGTGTCCCTTCCCTTCTCTACAGCCAATAGCCACAAATCCTGGGTAAGCGCTATTTCTTCTGCTTCCGCCTGGGTAGGAGCACAAACAACAAAGATACACACATTACTCTTAGGTTGAGATAAGGAGTGAGAAGGCTGAAAGTGAGAATGATAATAATCCAGCGCCCTTTTCCCATTTACCGGATTGATGAAGTGACCAAACGTAAAAGCCGTACCCTTTTCAGCTGCCACCCGGGCACCACGATGAGTGATCCCAAGTATCCATGGGAGTGGAGGAGCCGTTACGTCGGGATACGCCTTTACTGATTGATCCGGAGAGAGATGCAAATAATCCTGTAATGCTGCCACTTGTCCTGTAAACTCATTCATACTTTTTTTCAACCCATCCGTGAGAGCCAGTCTTGTCTCATATGAACCCCCGGGCGAACGCCCAATTCCAAGATCAATCCGATTAGGAAAAAGAGTTTCTAACACCTTGAAGTCCTCTGCAATCTTATAAGGGCTGTATTGGGGAAGCAGGACACCCCCAGACCCGACCCTGATTGAATCCGTCATGGACGCAATATGTGAAATCAACACCTGGGGAGCAGAGCCTGCGAGACCATTCGTATTATGATGCTCCGCCACCCAAAACCGTGTATACCCCAGTTCCTCCGTTCTCCTGGCAAGACGAACCGTATTCCTCAACGCAGTCTCTGCATCCTCCCCCCTCGATATCACAGACTGATCCAACACACTCAACTTCATTCCCAACACTCCCCTTTCCATATGTATTTCCCTTAGTATGTGCCCACCATTATCCCACTACCATCCCCTGAAATAAAAATAAACTGCTTAGAGGGACGGACCTCGATTTTTGGAGAGTAAATACAAGAACGCCTCCTAGAAAGGGCTGTTCAAAACGCGAGGCATCAATGTTTATTTTGGAATGGGAAGAGGGACGGACCTCGATTTTCGAGGTCCGTCCCTCTCTTTACAAGCTTAAGTAGATGCAGTTACCGGATGGGTCACGGGTGAGGAGTCTTCCTTCTTGTTCCTGGATGAATGCTCCGATGGATTGAAGGTTGTTAATGGCAATGCTCCGCTTTTCTTCACTGGGGAAGTGCAGGGTGAACCAGTTGAGTCCTGCACTGTTTTCCGGAGGAGTCGGTGCGCCGACCCCGTTCCAGGTATTCAGTCCAATGTGATGATGGTACCCTCCGGTCGAAATGAAGAGTGCCTGATTCCCAAAACGGCTGACAACGTCGAAGCCAAGGCCTTTCCCGTAGAATTCTTCCGCTGACTTCAAATCTGAAACGTGAAGATGGATATGGCCCATCACCGTATCGGCAGGAAGCCCATCCCACGCTTCCCCCTCCGCCTCGGCTACTATTCCCCGGGCATCGATGGGATCTACCGCCATCTCTACCTGGCCGCTATTCCATGTCCAATCCTCCGATGGACGGTCCCTGTATATTTCGATTCCATTTCCATCGGGATCTGACAAGTAAAGAGCCTCACTGACAAGATGATCGGACGAGCCCAGCTGTATATTCAGCTTGATCAAGTGAGCCAACAGCTTCCCAAGGTCTGCTCTAGTAGGCAACAACAAGGCGAAATGATATAAGCCTGTCGTCCGCTGCTCTTTGGGCATGATATGCTCAGGCTGGTCCAAAGTTAACAGTGGATGACTTCCGTCTGCTGACAACGTTGCACTCTTCTCAGTTTGGTTCAGAACATTGAAGCCGAGCACTTTCTGGTAAAAGGATAGAGATCGGTGTAGATCCTGTACTTTCAGACTTACTTCTCCGACAAATACATGGGGATATTTATGAAAGTTCATCTTTATTTCCTCCGTTTATATTGATGTTTATTTATAGGTTACTTTATGTAACTTATTTTAAATAAATAACTAAAAACCGTCAAGTAATCAACTTACTATAAAAAGATGAATATGGTATACTACTAACTAGATTTTTCACTGATGAATGGAGGCATTTTTATGAATCAATCCGACATATGCCCACGATTTGAAAAAGCCATCGGTATTTTAAGTCAGCGATGGACAGCCCTTATCATCTACCAACTGCTTTCCGGTCCACAGCGAAACTGCACCATTAAGGACGCCATCGGAATCAGTGGCAGACTCCTTTCAGAACGTCTAAAGGACCTTGAGCAGGAAGAAATCGTCAGAAGGGACGTCTACCCTGACACACCCGTACGCATAGAATATTCGTTAACAGAGAAAGGCTATTCTTTAGAGCCTTTGATGAAAAATATAGAGAAGTGGTCTCAGGAGTGGATTGAGAAGGGATAAGAACTCGTCAGGTTTGGCGGGTTTTTTGTTTTGGGATATTTTTGTTGAAAGATAGGATTTAACGAGTGTCTTTTCTCGTTCCGGTGGTGGGGAGGTTCAAATACAGTCCCACAAAAAAACCATTCCCTTCCCATCCCACCCATAGTATATTTAGAGTAACGAAATAAATCGAAATCGACTGCGAGGGACGGACCTACTATGTGGAAAAATAAAAATGTGTGGATCTTATTGATCGGAGAATTTATCGCCGGGCTTGGATTATGGCTGGGGATCATCGGAAATCTGGAGTTTATGCAGGAAAAGGTGCCATCTGACTTCCTGAAGTCGGTCATCCTGGCTTCGGGGCTTCTCGCGGGTCTTGCTGTCGGACCTTTAGCCGGCAAAATAACGGATCAAGCGAATAAAAAAACCGTCATGCTCGTATCGGGTTTCACACGGGCGCTGAGTGTTGTTTTCATGTTGATTGCCATATACACAGGATCGGTACTATGGATGGTCGTCTTCTTGGTGAGCATCCAAATTTCTGCCGCTTTTTATTTTCCTGCTCTTCAGGCTGCCATTCCCATGGTAGTAAAAGAAAAAGAGCTACTGCAAATGAACGGGGTGCATATGAATGTGGCCACTCTTTCGAGGATTCTGGGTACGGCATTGGCGGGGATCCTGCTGGTCATCATATCACTCTCGATGCTGTATGTTCTTTCCCTGGTGGCTTATCTCGCGCTGTTCATCATGACCTGGTTCCTGACAATCGATGAAAAACAACAGGAAACTCCTCAGGGCACAAAACCAAAAGCGGCAGGATTCAAGGAAGTATTTCCGGTCATCAAAAGTCTTCCCATCGTATTCATGACACTTGTCATGACACTCATCCCGCTACTCTTTATCGGTGGCTTCAACTTGATGGTCATCAATATCAGTGAGCTTCAGGACAGTTCCGCCATTAAAGGGTGGATTTATACAGCGGAAGGAATTGCATTTATGACTGGGGCATTTGCGGTAAAGAAAATCGGCGAAACGGTCTCGCCCTATAAAATCCTGTTCACTTTCAGCTTTGTGATCGGGATAGCGCAAATGCTCCTCTACTTTGCCACAAGCCCCGTGATGTCTGTGCTTGCGTTCACAGTCTTTGGCTTTTCTGTCGGATGCTTCTTCCCGACAGCTGCCACCATTTTTCAAACCAGGATCCCGAAAGAATTCCACGGCCGGTTCTTTTCGTTCAGAAATATGCTCGACAGGCTGATTTTTCAGGTTGTCCTGCTATTAACCGGGCTCCTGCTGGATCTTGTCGGACTGAAGATCATGACGGTCCTATTCGGCTGCCTTTCCCTAGTGATGACTGGGCTTTTCTATTCAAAATATAGGCAACTTCGGACGACCACCCTCTCAGAACAAGCTGGTCAGGCTCACATTTAATTGTGAGCTTTTTTGTATAATAATGAGAATTGTTATCAATACTACATAAAAAGAAGACAACCACGCCTATGGTTGCCCTCTCTTATGTTACATACCTGGTTCGAATGTTTTGCAATCCGTTTCTTCGCTGTTATGTGCCTTGTTCCCTTTATGACTGACAACGAAAATCTGATCGGCAGAACATTTCTTCCCTTCACTGTTGTACCTGCAGTTACTTACTTCACAAAGTACGTCTTGTGCCATGGTATACACCTCCCCTATACCTTTAGAGTGTACGTTTCGTTTCAGGTTCATACCTTCACTTTAACCTCTGATCACAAAAAGGGGACTCACCTCAGTAAGGTTAGCCCCCTTTACCTTATAACTCCAATGCCTCCCCTTGATTCACAGCCATTCTTCTTCGTTTCGTCACAATTTTATATACTGCCACAGTAAGCAAGATCACCCCGCAGCAAATGATATATAAGGTCGAAAACCCAAAATGCGCCGAAACTACCCCCAACACAAACGATCCAATTGCAATCCCCAAGTCATAAAAAATGAAGAAAGTGGCCGTTGCATGCCCTGTTCTTCCTTTAGGTGCAGCCTGTATGGACATGGTCTGAAAACTTGGAAGCAAAGCACCGTAACCGAGTCCGATCAGGGATCCTGCAACCAATAATGTAGAAACCGAATGCGCGGCGCTCAATAGAAGCAATCCAACGGCAAAAATCATAAGGGATGGATATATGACCGAGTTCGGCCCCGATCGATCGAATAAACGACCTGTATAGGGTCGCGACAGCAGCATGGCCGCTGCAAACACGACGAAAAATAAACTGACCGATTCAAATAGACCGACAGATTTGGCATACACGGATATAAATGACATGATTCCGGAGTAGGCAAATGAAGTTAAAAAGCCCACCAATGCAATCGGGACCGCCTTCACTTCCATTAAATCCTTGAGTGTCAACCGTTTTGATACCCCGGCTTTCGTTTCGTCCTCCGACACCTCGATCCCGAATGAGCAGAGAAAACCGATGACGATGATCCATGAAAGCCCCATGAACAAAGAGGTGTACGGGATCCATCTAATGAGGGCCAATGAAAGAAATGGTCCCACCACCACAGCCAGATTCATCGACATGGCAAAGTAGCCAAGTCCTTCCCCTTTCCTGTTCGCTGGAATCATATCCGCGGCAATCGCCACTAAGACCGTCGATCCGATACTGAACCAAATTCCATGGAAGAAGCGAAGCCCCATTAAAACATAAAAATCATTTACCCAGAAATAAATGAAAGTAGAAATACCGAACATCAACACACTGGTGATCAGCGTCTTTTTCTTGCCTAACAGTTCAATGATTTTTCCCGAAAACGGACGAACAAGTATGGCCGATAATAAGAATACCGTGGTGGCAAGCCCCGCCTGCCCTTCTGTTCCATGAAGTTCATCGATTACATACAGAGGTAGGATGGTTAACAGTGAGTAAAACACTAAAAACAGAAAAAAATTATTCAGTAACGCCATATAAAATGGCCTCGTCCAGATGGTTTGTGTCGTTGTATGTTCCACAATCATTCTCCTTCGTTCAACTAGTTGTTACACTAATTATATCTACAACATGTATATTTGTAAATATAGTTGTTGTGACAATTAATTTTATATCTGTCGAATTTCATGTATGATAAAGAAAAGACTAAAAGAAGGTGAAAAACCGTGAAGACGACCCGCGATGAAACCATTGGCTTGTATACAAGCCACACAGTAAAAAATATCATTCGATTCCTCACCGTGAATCTGAAAGATTTCGATGTGACGCCTGAGCAGTGGACCGTTTTGAAGAGGCTCGCCGAACAAGATGGAATCAGCCAAAAACAACTGGCCATGAAGTCAGAAAAAGATCAGCCTACCGTGACCAGAATATTGGATATATTGGAAAGAAAAGAGCTGATCTACAAACAGAAAAACACAGAAGATAGAAGGTCCTTCCTTATCTTTATCACGGAAAAAGGAATGACAGCCAAGAATGAGCTATCCCCTTTTATAGAGGAATTATATGAAGAGACAATTCTTAAAGGAATTTCAGAGGAGGAATTAGAAGTATATAAAAGCGTGCTTTCTCAAATCAACGCGAACATGACCAGAGAATAGGAGTGACGGTATGAAAAAAATCCCTGTTGCCCTCCAGATGTATACGCTTAGGAACGAGGCGGAAAAGGATTTCAGAGGTACCCTGCAAAAGGTGGCTGAATTGGGGTATGAGGGTGTCGAGCTTGCGGGCTATGGAGGTTTTTCTTCCAAAGAATTGAAGAAAGTACTCGATGATCTGGGACTTCAGGCGGTCTCCAGTCATATCCCACTGACTGATCTTAGAACCCGTTTGGATGATGTGATTACCGATCAGCTTGAGCTCGGCAGCCGCTACATCGTATGTCCATACTTGTCTCCTGAAGAACGAACAGAGGAAGATTATTTTCGTTTGATCGATGATCTGAACACCATTGGTGCCAAATGCTTTCAAGCTGGGCTTACCCTCTGCTATCATCATCATGATTTCGAATTAACGACCCTTTCCAATGGGAAAACGGCTCTTGAGACGATTCTTTCAGAAACGAACCCCCTTTGGGTAAAAGCCGAGTTTGATATTTACTGGCTGACATTTGCCGGGGAGCATCCGGTGGAGTGGCTGAAGCGTTACCAAGGTCGGGCTCCTCTTGTCCATTTAAAGGATATGACGACGGACGGAGAGCGTTTTTTTGCTGAATTGGGATCGGGTGGCGTTGACATCGCTTCTGTCCTGAACTATGGCATGCATAGTGATGTGGACTGGTGGATCGTCGAACAGGACCAGTCAAAGATCCCTCCCATCGACAGCGTCCGAAAAAGCCTTGAATACTTACGACACAACAGCATTTAATGGGAAAAGGAGAGCCGCATAAATCACGGCTCTCCTTTTTACCATTATTTTAATTTCGCTACAATCTTACCTTTTACATGTCGTTCGGATAAACGGCTCAGGGCTTCAGGTACTTCGTCAAGAGTGACCGTCTCTTTCAGCATGGCTTCCAGCTTCCCGTGCTCCAGAAGGGAAAGCATCTCATCCCCGATTACCGCAAAATCCTCCTGCGCTTTCATATCATTCGTTTGATGGGCCGCTGCAAGAGCGATCTCATGGTACGAAACGACTTTCGTGAAAGGTTTGATCTTCGTGACATCAGGGGCACCTGCAATGTAAACCATATGACCCATGTATGCGAGTGCATCAAGGGAATCGGTCGCACTCTGTCTGCTTACCGCATCCACGACAGCGTCAACACCACGGCCATCCGTTATTTCCATCACTTTTGCATTCACGTCTTCTTCTCTGTAATCGATGACATGATCGGCACCGAGAGATTTCACATATTCATGATTGTGACGGGACGCAGTGGATATGACTGTCTTTCCGGCAAGTTTCGCAAGCTGTACACCGAATCCGCCTACACCACCTGCACCTCCATGAATCAAAATCGTATCAATCTGGTCAAGGGGCAATTTACGGTGAATAGCCTGATAGGCCGTATAGCCCGCCGTCGGAAGAGCAGCCGCATCTTCAAAGGAAACGCTGTCCGGGATACGTGAAACCGTATGTGCCGTGATGATCGCGTATTCAGCATATCCGCCTTTTTTCGTGAAGTCACCATGATAAACGACACGGTCACCCTCCTTGAATTCTGTTACTCCTTCTCCAACTTCTGCGATCACACCTGCTACATCCAAACCGAGGATGTGGGGATAGGACCAAGCAGGCATCCCATTCGTCGCTGTCTTATAATCAACCGGATTCAGCCCAACTGCATGTACCTCCACGAGAAGTTCTCCTTTTTCCGGTGAAGGCGTTTCGATTTCCTCCACCTGCATGTCTTTCCATAAACCTTTATCCTTTAATAATAGAGCCTTCATTATATTCATCTCCTTAAGAGCGTTATGATTATTTTGCTTACATGGTATATAATATATACTATAAACTCGTTAAACAAGTAGGCACTATTTAGTATCTTGGTTACCGTTTGGAAACCTGGGAGATGCCTTTGTTCGTTGTATAAGAGGGGGTCAGCTGCTGAATATCTTCTCTTTTTCAGCAGCTGAATTTCATCGGGATTTTAACAGCTGAATCAATTTGATTATTCACCTGCTGAATAAAAAATGAACACCAAACAGAAACCAGGAGGTACTCATATGAAACAACTAAACCCGGAATATCAATGCTCCATCGACCTCGTGATTGACGTCATCGGAGGGAAATGGAAGGTCCTCATACTATGGAATTTAAACGAAGGGGTAAAGCGATTTAATGAGTTGAAGCGTTCCTTGCCGAACATCACACAGAAAATGCTTACCCAGCAGCTTCGGGAGCTTGAAGAGCATGGACTCGTCTCAAGGACGGTTTACCAGGAGGTCCCTCCGAAAGTCGAGTACTCGACGACTGAGATGGGAAAGAAGCTTCAGAGCACTTTATTTGAGATGTGTAAATGGGGAGATGAGTATGCGGAGCAAAAAGGAATCGTGATGAACCGCTGCTGGACAACCTATGATTTCATGGAGAATGATCGGTAGATACGAAAAGGACTTGTCGCTGTGACAAGTCCTTTTATCTTCATTTAGCGAGTATTTGTTCAAATGCCTTTTCCAACGTGTCATATCGAAAGACGAATCCTGATTTTTCCAATCTCTCCGGAACGACCCATCTGCTCTTCAAGACCAATTCGGTTTCCGTTTGAATCAGCAGGGAACCTGCTTCGAGCATCCACTTCGGAGTCGGAAGACCGACTTTCCTGTTCATATCGTTTCTTAATTGTGCCATGAATTCCCGATTGGTGACAGGATTTGGAGAAGAACAGTTGAACACCCCGGATAACTCCTTCGAATCCTTCAGAAAAAGGATGACGCGGAACAGGTCTTCTACATGAATCCAGCTGAATTTCTGACTCCCCGGCCCCTGCACTCCCCCAAGGCCAAATTTGACCAGATTTTTATAAGGCGTCATCACTCCGCCATCGGGCCCAAGGACAATGGCGATTCGTAAAGCGGCGAGCCTGGTTTTCGGAAGTGAAAACGAGAAGAATGCCTTCTCCCACTCTTTGGCCACTTCGACAGAAAACCCCGTGCCGATCTCGCCGCCTTCTTCCGTCATGGGCCGGTCTTCTGCATGACGATAGATGGTTGCCGTACTGGAATTGATCCATAAAGGCGGTGGATTCTGACATTGTAAGAGGGCGTTCCCCAAGAGATCCGTTGTTTCGGTCCTGGAGCGAAAAATTTCGGCTTTGTTTTTTTCGTTGTAGCGGCAATCGACTGATTTTCCTGCAAGATTAATGAGCATATCTGCATCACTTAATGACTGAACAATGTCATCGGGACGATCCCACGAAACATGTGGAGACTGTCTTGAAATGATGGTCACGTGATAGCCCTTCTCCTTGAATTTCTTCTGAAGATACCGGCCGATAAAACCGGTTCCCCCCGCAATGACGATTTTATTTTCCACAGTATCAACTCTTTTCACCTAATTAGTTTGTGAATTATTTCACATTAATTATACCAAATCCTGCCACAAACTCAAATAAAAATCTTCCTGATCCTACATGCACAAAAAATAGTGGAATATTCCTAGAAAAATATTTTTCAACGAATGGAATAGATAAAGGTAGAAATTCCCCTCAATTTTGTTTTATATCGACATTTTAGAACACTAAATATTTCAAATTTACTGAAAATTACCATTTTTTTCATTGTCAATCTTCCTATTTTTTACTAGACTACTAATTAGCCGCCGGGGCCAAAAGAAATAGCTATTTCCAAAATCTATGATCAAAAGGGGAAATTGTAATTATGTCGAAAAAGAAATTAGTTAGTTTAGCACTAGGTACTTCTCTTGTATTCAGCGCATCCTTTACAGGTGCGTCCGCATTCGCCCAGTCTTCAGATTCTATTACTTCGAAAATGGAAATTCATCAAAAGGTCATGAACATAGATAAAAAAGGGCCTAGCTTCTTATCTGGGAAACTATCAAAAGGTATTGTAAAGAACGATCAAGATGTGAAAAAGTTCATGAAAGAGAATAAAGAGCTTTTCGCCATCGACCCCCATTCTGAACTGACATTACTGGAAAAAACGACAGACGATCTAGGAATGTCTCATTATCGATTCACTCAATCAGTGGACGGTGTCCCTGTTGATGGAGCCATCTTCATTGTCCATACAAATAAAAAGAATGAAGTGACGGCTACAACGGGTCAACTATACAAAGAAGCTTCTAAAAAAGTAACCAAGACAAAATCAAAAATCAATCAAAAATCAGCTACGGACCTTGCTTGGAAGCATATCGGCCTTTCTAAAGCGGACACGGTGACAGGAACTCAGGAACAGTTTACCATTGATGCCAAGAAAGACAGTCATGTTGAAAGCACGACCGAGAAAAATGATCTTGTGATTCATGAAAAAGATGGAAAGTTCACTCTTGCTTATAAGGTACAGCTTCAATTCATCGAGCCTTATGGAGCGAACTGGCAAATCTATGTGGATGCGAAAGATGGATCCATCGTCGAAGCTTTTAATGCTGTAACTGATGCAGCTACGACAGGAAGCGGCTACGGAGTTTTAGATGACTATAAAACTCTTAATACTTATTCTTCGAACGGTACTTATTACTTATATGATGTGACGAAACCAATGAACGGTGTCATTGAGACCTTTACGGCACAAAATGGATCAAGCCTACCAGGATACTATTCCACTGACAGCAATAACTCCTGGACTGCCTATTCTCAAGCGGCTGATGTAGATGCCCATGCTTATGCCGGTAAAGTCTATGATTACTATAAAAACACACATAACCGCAACAGTTTCGACAATAACGGAGCGACCATCCGCTCTACTGTCCATTACGGATCCAACTACAATAACGCGTTCTGGAATGGATCTCAAATGGTTTATGGTGACGGGGACGGATCTACTTTCACTTCCCTATCAGGCGCATTGGATGTCGTTGCCCATGAGCTGACTCATGCCGTGACGGAGCGTACTGCCGGATTACAATATCAATATCAATCAGGTGCACTGAACGAATCATTCTCTGATGTATTCGGCTATTTCTTAGATCCAAGTGATTATTTAATGGGTGAAGATGTTTACACACCAGGTATTTCAGGAGATGCGTTGCGCAGTCTTTCAAACCCTGCCAAGTACGGACAACCTGAACATATGAATAACTATGTGAACACATCTTCTGATAACGGAGGCGTTCATACAAACTCCGGTATCCCTAATAAAGCAGCTTACAACACGATTTCAAGCATCGGTAAAGCGAAAGCAGAAAAGATCTACTACCGTGCGCTGACTGTTTATTTAACACCAACAAGTAATTTCAGTTACGCACGAGCAGCACTTCTTCAATCAGCTGCAGACCTTTACGGAAGCGGAAGCTCTACTTACAATTCCGTGAAAGCTGCATGGGATGCTGTAGGAGTCTATTAATTCCAACGATGATGTATGATAAGAAGCCGTCCTTTTGGGCGGCTTTTTCTATTATGGATTTTTAATAGTTAAAAATAGTTAACCTTCCCCCTGTATAACCGATATAATAAATATAGGTATATTGTCACACTTCAACTTTCATTTAAGGGAGGAGTGGTCATGTTAGAACCGTTATTCATTAATGTATGTGTCTTTATTTCTTTTTTATATTTTGCCGGGATTGTGATGCGAAATCCACAGAGATCCCCCCTCCCTTCCCTACTGTTGATGGGTGTATTCTTCGGGATCCTCGGGCTCGTTCTCATGAATTTTACAATTCCACTGAAACATAACAGCATGATGGATTTAAGGCATCTGGCAAT
This sequence comes from Rossellomorea orangium, assembly GCF_019334305.1. Lineage (GTDB taxonomy): Bacteria > Bacillota > Bacilli > Bacillales > Bacillaceae_B > Rossellomorea. The sequence continues at coordinate 96,879 of NZ_JAHWGH010000008.1, read as the reverse complement.
CATCACAGTGGCCGTATACATCGGATGGGTTCCGGCACTGATATCAGCATTCATCATTACAGCGGGCAGGCTCCTGATGTTCGGGGTAAGTCCCGAGGCAGTGGTTGCAGGAACAGCGATGTTCTCCATCGGTATTTTATCAGGCTTAATGACCCGCCTTCGGTTCGGAAATCTGTATAAGCTCCAAATGATGAACATCGTAAGCTTGCTCATCGTATTCTTTGCTTTAATTAAAAATATAGGGATTACAGAAACTCTGAAAGTTTTTTCCTATCATTTCTTCACTTCACTTGCGGTCGGCTTTATTGCATACTTTATCGCTGAGCAGATCAAACGATCAAATGAGCAGTATCATCTACTGGAGCAGAGCGCCACGAAAGATTTTCTCACGAGCCTGAACAATGTAAGACAGTTTGATGTTAGTTATAATGAGGCCTTGAAACACGCACATGAAAGAAATGAAAAACTATCCTTACTCCTTATTGATATCGACCACTTCAAGAACGTAAACGATACATTCGGTCATCATGCCGGTGATATGGTTCTGAAGGAACTTGGTAAAGTGTTAAAGCATCACTCCAGGACCTTTGATATTGTTTCAAGGAACGGAGGGGAGGAGTTTAGCATCCTCCTTCTGGATTGTCCCCATAGTCATGGGATGGTCATAGCGGAAAGGATCAGGGCAGCCGTTGAAAGACATTCCTTTTTCATTACGGAGGAACAATCGATCCGCATCACGATATCAATCGGGGTGTCCACTTTCCCGGATACCCTTTCCCAGGACGGAGAGGAAATCTTCGAGCAGGCAGATAAGGCCCTTTATCTTGCGAAACGGACAGGACGAAATAAAGTATGTGATTTCCAGATGGTTCAAGCCATACACTGATAAAGCACAACAAGTTTCAACATCTTTTCCCAGGAAATGATGTAGGGAATTGAATGAAAAAGGAGAAGGGTGTCGACTCCCTTCTCCTTTTTCATTCATCCAACCTTCTATTATAAACTGGTGACCTTCTGACGTTGTTTATTGAGCGCACTCATGACGGACCACTTGTCACTTCCCGTGATTGAAAGCATGACTGACAATGCCAATAGCACTAAAGGAAACTCATATCCTCCGATGAGACCCATTTTAAATTTAACCAGTACAATCGCTCCCAACATGGTCACCGCCAATGCAGCAGCTGATGGAATCACATAGAAACCGATGATTAACATTAATCCACCGACAGCCTCTATGATTGCCGTTGTATAGGCCATGATCGCTGGTAAGCCGATTTGATCGAACATCTCGATGGTTTGCTCCATACCCATTATTTTTTGCATTCCATGTGCGACCATGATGATCCCTAGGACCACCCTTCCAATCAGAAGGGACCATTCTACTCTCTTGTTCATCTTAACCACTCCTCTTTAATCAAGCTAACGCTAAAGTATCCAAAATGGATCACTTCATTGCTTTCATAAAGGGAACTTACTCGCTCCGTTCAAATGGCAAGGTCATACAGCGGATTCCACCACCGCCTTTTTCAAGTTCGTTTACTTCCACCTCAATCAGTTTCTTAGCTTTTAATTTCGGATGATCTTTCAATATTTTCTTATTGGCTTTCGTACTCACCAACAGCGTTTCAGGATCCAGATTTAAAAAATTGATGTCAGCCACCGTATGCTTCACATCACCGGTCCAGAGAACATCAAATCCATGCCGCTTGATATAGTCTTCCATCATCACATACCGTCCACTTTTTTCATTGACGACCTGGACAGGAAAAAGACGCATATAACTTTTGGCAATCAGTAGGTCTGCCCCGGCTACATTACAATTCATATCCAAATGCATCGTTTCACCGGTACGGGGTAAGTCGATGATCCCGATTTCAGTAAATCCAGCTTGAAAGATTTTCCCCTTCATCACCTCTACACTTTCAATGCTGGACCGGAGCCCGGTATTGATGAAAACCGTATCGCGATTCAAAACGAATACATCCCCATTCTCCAGCGCCTTCAACCGGTTATTGTCCTGTATGGAAAAGGTACTCTCATCAAACCACCTCTGAAACAACTCATGACTGTGAACGTATTCCGGAGCTCTCATGGTAATTCCTGCATCACCCGGGATCACGGTGTTCCCATATACACATGCCAGATCTCGTACAAAAACACGATTGATAAGATGGTCATTTAACTGCCTGTCCTCATCCTTAAGATGATTGGCGTAATCGATGACCGTAACACCCGCATCCTCCATTGCACGAATCATCAGTTTATGATTTTCTTTCGCTTTTTCCTGGTTAACCGGTTTCTCCCATCCAACGTAATCCGCCGTGCGTTGATCGGGAACATCCAGTGAAGAAGGCGAGCATACCAACACCGTTTTCAATTCCCCATGTTCATTCCAACAATTCGCATTGATCTTTACCATCAGCAGAACCCCCTCTATTATCAGTCTTTTCTTACTTTCTCCGTTCCCATTAAAATCATTCCGGTCCCATTCACATAATTCATCCGGTGGAATGTCACACTATGGGGGATAAAGGTCAGGTGAAGAGATGTGAGTAAATGTACGAATGAAACGAACCTTTCGTGGAGGCAGCTATCCTTCATCGGGGTAGGCTGTATCATCGGAACGGGATATTTCCTTGGCTCAGCCATCCCGATTCAACGGGCAGGGTCTTCTGTCCTTCTTGCCTATTTAATCGCTGGTATTGGTACATGGATGGTCTTCCAGGCACTTGCCAAACTGACGGCAGAACACCCTGAAAAAGGTTCATTCCGTACCTATGCCAAGAAAGCATACGGATCATGGGCCGGGTTCAGTAACGGCTGGGTGTACTGGTCAGCGGAGATGCTCATTATGGGGAGCCAATTAACCGCCCTAGCACTGTTTGCCCAGTTTTGGTTTCCAGGAGTGCCCCTTTGGATTTTAAGTGCCGGATTTGCGGGTCTTGGTCTGGTGATCATTCTATTGGGAGTGAAGAGAGTCGAGCAGATGGAGAATCTCTTTGGAGTGATGAAGGCGGCTGCGATCGTCATGTTCATCCTCGTAGCGGGTGCCGCCATGTTTGGGTGGCTCGGAAACGAAGCATCTGGCCCTGAGCTTCAGAATCCCATTTCCACCCTACTTCCCATCGAGGGAAAGGGGTTATGGCTTGCCCTACTATTTGCCTTTTATGGATTCGGTGGAATTGAAGTGATGGGTCTGATGGCCAAAGAACTGAAGGATCCAAAGGATGCCCCGAAGTCGGGGAACATCATGCTGATGACGTTAACCTTCCTTTATGTTCTTTCTTTCTATCTTGTTTTGAAGATGGTTCCGGCTGAAGCGATTGATCCGAATGAAAGTCCATTTCTGACAGCCCTGAAACAATATGACCTTCCATGGGTCCCACATGTCTTCAACTCCATTCTGATCATTGCCGGTTTCTCGACGATGGTCGCGTCATTGTACGCTGTGACTACGATGCTTGTCGCCCTCTCTGAGGAAGGGGACGCGCCACGGATTTTCTCGAGGAAAGGGAACTGGAGCATACCACTTCCTGCTTTCGGACTAACAACTTTAGTCGTTGCCATCTCGATTGTGATTGCCATGCTCCTCCCCGAAAGACTATTCGAATACATCACAACAGCTGCAGGACTGATGCTTCTTTATACGTGGATCTTTATCCTTGCCTCCTCCCTCAAACTTTTGAGCAAAACGGCTTGGAATCTGATTCAGACGCTGATCGCCCTTTTCCTTATATTATTCGCCATCAGTGGTACCCTCTTCGATGATGTGAGCCGGATAGGGTTCTTTGTGAGTCTCGGATTCATCCTGCTCATTGCCTGTGCGGCATTTCTCAAAAGAAAAAAGAGTTAAAGGGAGCCTTTAACTCTTGATCTTTTTATGCATATGTGAAAACGGGCATTTACTTATGGAAGTATCCTCATCACGCAGATAATATTGCTTCCATTCATAGTTGTCTTCCTGCCCATACCATTTCAGACTTGGGTGAGGCTCGATATCGTCATATTCCACCAGCCGCTTTCGGATGACTTTCTTTAATTTTTGTCCAAATGCCGTTGAGGAGTTAATTTCATCAAAAACCCATCTGGGCTGGAATGCCAATAGAAAATAAGGAAAATGACGGCTTTTCCTGACATTGTGAGCAGGGGTTGCACAGAAGGCGAAATAAGGTTCTCCATCAAAGCAAAACTCCCACGTATGATCATGGGGATCCTTACCGATGTGATCCGGCCAAGGCTTTTCGTCCATTTGGTGGACACGGTTCAACAGATTCCAAAAAACCTGCTCATATGTTTCAACCGACAGATTTCCCCCTGTCATATCTGAATGACAGAACACTACCAGAGAAGCGTAATTTCCTGTCTCCCTGGAAATCTCACCGTATTGTTTTAAGTAAGATGCCAGTGTTTCCGAAGCTTCCCCACTTCTTGGATCCCCCGTAAAACCGAAACGAAGTGTATTAGATTGAAACCCTTGTTTCCCGGGTACGCAAGGATAAGGATGCTCTTCATCCAACATCATGGCTGAGAAGTGACGGTAAGCGGATTGCTGCCACGGGGTAAGCTCCTCCATATGTTGATCGATCCAGCTCTTTGAACATAACATATAGCCGATCCCTCCTAAGGATTACTCATGTATCCTATTAGGAAGGAACCGTCTGGGTGTCTGTCTAGCCGAATAATAACCTGCAGGCTTCCACGCCGAAATAAATGCCGAAGCCCATCAAAACAATCCCGGAAACAATGGAAATGAAGCGCAGGATCCCCGGACTTACAAGCTTCCTCGCCCCCGTTGCGACACCGGCCATCGTCACATCCCAAATGGTGATACCTAGAAAAATGCCCATACTGTACACTAGGACCTGCCACGATTCGTAAGAGCTTGACGTCTTAGCAAGGATGGAACCATAGATCCCGAGCCAAAACAAAATGCTCATCGGGTTGGATATCGCCATAAAAAATCCTGTACGAAAGGCCTTTCCTTTTGTCTCACTTTTATTTTTTCCAGCAAAAGCCTCAAGGTCTCCGGACTTTAGAAGGCTTTCAATCCCCGTGTATGTCAGAATAAAAAATCCAAATATCCATAAAAAAAGTTTGATGATCGGGATATCGATGAATTGAGCAATCCCAAAATAAATCAGGAGCATAAAGATTCCGTCCGCCACCATCCCCCCAACCCCGACTAGCCAGGCATGGAGGAAACCGAATCGGATCCCCTTGTCCAACTGAGCTGCATTGATCGGACCCATCGGTGCTGAAAGGGATAAACCCAACACAATATAACTAATAAAGATACTCATGTTCGACCACCTTCAAATCGACTTCTTCCCATTGTATTCGGACAAGTCCGGAAGTATTAAATCTATTTCGGAATAAATATAGTCATTCCGGTTATTCTAATCAACGATACTATTTACCATAGGAGGAGAACATCTGTGCAAAATCAACAGCAGCCAATGAACCAACCCGGACCGGGGATGCCACCGAACATGATGAACGCCCAAAGTAAAGATCATGGGGGACATGAGTTGTTCGATGCCCATGAAATCATCGCAGGAATCATCAGCATGCTCGATCAGTATCAAATGTATGATCAGCATATTCAGGACCCTGAGTTAAAAGATATCGTAAAACGGCAGACCGCATTTGTAACGACTATGTATAATTCAATCGTAGGAAGCTTTTCAACGGGGCATGATCCACAAGTGCCGACTCAGCAATACAAAATGAACCAATCCCACACTGCCACTTACGGCATCAAACCTGGTGCTCCTAAAAAGCCCAATCAGTCCGTGAATGACCTTTCAGACAAGGGCTTGTCTGCGTATATGCTCGGACAGACCAAATCATTAGCCACTCTCCTTGCCATGACGGCTCTCGAAATGACAAATCCTGTATTGCGACGGGTTGTAGCGGACAGTGTGCCGAATTTCATTGAAATGAGCTATGAAATTTTCCTTTATCAGAACAAGCATGGATACTATCAGGTCCCTCAACTGAATGACCAGGATATGACCCTCATGCTGCAAAGCTATACGGAAGTTCCACAGCAGAACCTTCCTCAATAACATTCATAACGCCTGCCCCAGAATGCAGGCGTTTTTATTTTGGCCGTTTTCTTATACATTGTTGCTTTTAGATGTAGCGAGTGGCTATTGATTTCCGCTACAGGTGCTCGCTTTCCGTGGGGCTGGCGGTGAGCCTCCTCGGCTTTTTGCCTGCGGGGTCTCACCTGTCCAGCTACGGCGGCTAGCCCCTCGAGGTCATAAGCTAAATGGTCCAAGAAGGCAAAAGAACGCCTTCTTATCCCATTCACCTTATGCTTGTCGGGGCTGAACGAGCCGCCTCCGCATTTCGTGCTGTCCAGCGTTTCCCACAGGAGTCGAGCACCTGCAGCGAGAATAAACTGACGAAAAGTTTGACTATCACAAAGGAAATGTGGAGATTACGTATGTCACTGCTTTTTCATTCGTTGCCGTGACTGATTTTATTTCATTGCCCTTTACTCTTTTTAAACGGATGGTCACAAACCATTTTGCTCTGTCACCACTTACTACGTTAGAGGGTGAAGGGAACTGCGTAGACTCCTACGGAAAACGGGCGTGTCGAGACCCCGGAAGCGGTTTTTGCTGAGGAGGCTCGGCCGAACGTCCGTGGAAAGCGGAGCAGTTCCCTTCACCCTCCATCACCACAACCTAAATGACAGAGCATCGTAAATCTTAGTTTGGATCCGAATAGCAACAATCTTTGCGAAAACATCCTTTATTTTCCGCTTCTCACTAATTTCCTTACCTGCACATAGTATGAAGTGAAAGTGAAACAGGAGGTGACCCCTGTTGATTCATACGGTGAAAACAGGAGAAACACTGGGACAAATATCAAGGGACTACAGGACTCCGCTTGCTGCCATCCTTACTGCCAATCCGGGCATCAATCCGGATCAAATTTATCCAGGACAAACGATCACCATTCCCGGTATCCCCGATACTACCGGCAATCCTTATAGAATAGAAGTCTCTGTTAACAATCGCACCCTCCGTCTTTTCAAAGATGGGGTTGAGATAAAGCAGTATCCCATCGCTGTGGGAAGAGTCCTGTTCGAAACGCCCATCGGGGATTTCATCATCATCAATAAAGCCCCGAATCCAGGGGGGCCATTTGGGACGATGTGGATGAGTTTATCGAAGGAAAGCTATGGAATCCATGGTACAAACAACCCTTCTTCCATCGGGAATGCAGTCTCCAAAGGATGTATAAGGATGTATAACAAAGACGTGGAAGAGCTCTCGAAGATCGTTCCTGTCGGGACGCCTGTGTCCATCAATCCATAAAGGAAAAAAGTGTATAGACAGGACTATACACTTTTCCTTTTATAATATCGCCCTTTTGGATTCAATATAATCCAGACCAAAGTGCATGTGGAGTATCCTTGCTGCTTTTTCAACGTCACCGCGATCGACAAGGGCACTTAGACCAACCGATGATTCCCAGACCGATACTTTCCCGATATGATAATCATGAAAAACATTGGTGACCTTTTCTTTTACTTCCCCGGAAGATTGGATACTTCCAATCACGCATACTTTCGATAGATCTTCCACTATTTCAAAATGAGAATATGCCCCGCTATAGCCGCTGACGATTTTCTTCACTGCATGGACATCCTCATCTTTTATGATCAGTGCCAGGTCTTCTCTATGCTTGATCCTCTCTGTTTCGATATGGTGAGAATCAAGATCATACAGAATCAAGGATTCCCCTCCATCACACCCATGGATGGTAAGGACTGAAATACCTTTCTGGAGCGCCACACCGACTATGCTTCCATTCTTTTGAGCTTTAGCACTGATAACGGAACCCCGCCCCTCCTTTAAACTTGAACGGACGATTAAAGGGACAAGATGTTCCTTTGCGTGCTTAATCGCTCTCGGGTGCAGGACATTGGCTCCCATCGTGGCAAAACGAAGCATGTCATTATACGATAAACCGTCGATTTTAGCAGCCCTTGGGACCACTCTCGGATCTGAGGTATACACCCCGTCCACATCCGTGTAAATGTCACATCGATCCGCTTTTAGTGCGGAAGCAAGGGCGGCTGCGGTTGTATCTGAACCACCCCTTCCAAGCGTAGTGAGCTCACCATCCTCTGTAACTCCTTGGAATCCGGCGACCACGACAATCCGTCCGGCTGATAATTCCTCTTTGATTCTCCCTGTTTCTATGGAAGTGATCTTGGCATTGCCGAACACCGCGTCTGTCCGGATCCCAGCCTGCCTGCCGGTCAGGGATACTGCCTCCACCCCTTTATGCTGGAGGGCCATTGTCAGAAGGGAAATCGTGACCTGCTCCCCTGTTGAAAGGAGCATATCCATTTCCCTTTTCCGGGGAACATCAGACAATTCACCCGCAAGCTTTACAAGGGCGTCCGTCGTTTTATCCATGGCCGATACAACCACCACCACGTCATGCCCTTTCTCCTTTTCCTTCAACGCATAACCTGCTACCCGTTTAATTCGATCCGCAGAACCTACAGAGGTTCCACCAAATTTCTGAACGACGATACTCAAGTGATCCCCCTACTTTCTATCAGATCTGTTGCTTTTTCATAAAACCGTCAGGAAACCGCAATCCCTTCTTTCACTGCATTTTCAAGTGGGATTTCGTCCAGGATGGACACTGCCTGGATCTGTTCCTGTGATGTAAGAACTGATTCTATGTCCTCTTTCCTGCCTTCTACAAAGACATACAGGAAAACACCAAGCTGAATGCGGTCTTTTAGTGTGAACAATGGAATCCACCTTTGATAGTCTTCATTTGCAGGTACACGTAAGACCCATTGGCCTGTGCGATCTTCCAGAACCTCTTCAATGTGTACTGTACTTTCAGGAGAAGCCGTGTATTTTCCTTGAATCAGTGAAAGAAAATCCTCCACCATGGCACTTCCTGTTGGACATTTACCGGCGCCTGGGCCAAGTAGTGTGATTCTTCCTACCAGACTCCCTTTTAATGAAATCGCATTTTCCACATCCTCCACCCCGTAGAAAGGATGGGTGTCATGGACGAGGACTGGCTCGACTTCACCTTTGATCCGGTTGAATCCGTCACGTTCCAATGAACCTACGTGTTTAAACCGCAATCGGAAGGACTCGGCTGCCTGGAGCCATTCTGCCGTCAAGTGTGTAATCCCCTTGCGTTTGATATCCTTCCAATCTGGCTGTCTGCCAAAAGCGGTCTGACTCAAAATCAGCAATTTATAAAAGGCATCATATCCTTCGATGTCGCTCGTCGGATCCGCCTCTGCGTACCCCTTTTCTTGTGACTGCTTTAGAGCGGTTTCAAAAGAAAGACCCTTTTTTCTCATTTGGGACAAAATGAAGTTGGAAGTCCCATTCAATATACCTTGAATGCTTTTGATTTCATTTACCTTCAGGAGCTGGCGGATTGTGCCGATGACCGGGATCCCTCCGGCTGTTGTCGCTTCGAAACCAACAGATACACTGTGGCGTGTTGCTTTCTCCATAAGGTCGGGGCCGAATTTAGCAAACATGGCTTTATTGGCCGTGACGATGTGAATTCCCTTCTCCACCGCTTTCGATAAATACGTGTATCCCGGTTCTTCTCCTACAATCGCTTCAAAAATCACATGAAGATCCGGTATGTCGAGAATATCCTTGAATTCTGTTGTGACCTTAATGGACGGATCTATTTCCCTTTGTTTTACCGGGTCCTTGATTAGAATCGCCCTCACTTTCACCTCTTTACCTAGTGCTTCCTTCAACCTCTCCTGGTGAGTATCAATGGCTTCACATACCCCTTGACCGACAGTTCCAAAGCCCAGTATCGCCACATTTATCGCTGACATCTTTCAGCCTCCTTTTTGTCGTTTGTATCATATCGCTTCTTTCTGAAGATCCACCGGGCATGGTGGAAAGAATGAGGGTATAAAGAAAAGCCCTCTTCTTGTAAGAAGAGGGCTTAGTGTGTATGCTCCTCCCCTTATCTTCCAGATTCACATGGAATCTGTAGGAATTGGCACCTTTACAGACTGATCCTGCAGGTTGCCGGGCTTCATCGGGCCTATCCCTCCGCCGCTCTTGATAAGAGATATAACGTTACGTTTCGACTTGATATTTGAGTATGAATTGGATTATATAGGTGATTCATTCCTCCGTCAATACCATTTTCGGTATTTTTAAAAAATTCTTTCTAATTTGTCAGACAACCTAATTTCACATGGGTTTACTGTGATTTCCTTTGAAACATGCACCCTCTATGAATCTATTTTTGAAATTCAGGTTTTAACCTATACTGGCAGGGAAAACTAACCCATATCCAATTACTAGAAAGGAACCGTTTCAATCATGATTAAAAAAATGCTTCCTCTTTCCATCCGGAAATATTTGCTCATGTCAAAACGACAGCGCATGCATGAAATCCGGCTGACCATATGGTATATGCCTTTTTTATACATATGTCTTGCCGTACTGCTGGTAGCCATCACCCTTTACTTGGATCTCTCATTGGAAATCTCACAGTATACGTTTGATCTATTAAGCATGGATGCCTCCGTCACCAGAATCCTTGTGAGCACCCTCATTGGTGGCGTTCTGACGCTCAGTGCCTTCACGCTTAATTCCCTCTTAGTCGTGTTGACGACGTTCAGTGGACAATTTTCGCCAAGGATGCTCTTGGATTTCATTTCGGACAGGCAGACGCAGCACGCCCTCGGTATATTTAATGGCAGTTTTGTTTATGTCCTCCTTCTCTTTTTGTTTATAGGCAGTTCAAAGAAGGAGATGTTCGTTGCTGCACCCATGATGACGATCGCCCTTGCCTTTTTATCAGCCATCACTTTCATCTTTTTCATTAACCATGCGTCTACATGGATGCAGGTCCATAATATCACGTACAATATGAAACAGGTTTCTGAAGTGATGATCCATCAGACACTGAAGAAAGATTTAGAAGCACATCGCACCACTGAAGATGGGGACATCATGGAGGAAGAGAAAAAGAACATTCTTCATGTGAAGGCTAATCACTCCGGCTATATTCAATTAGTTGATTTCCAGGGAATGATTCAACTCGCACAGAAAGAGAATCTTGTCCTACAGCTTCATTATAAAGTGGGCGATTATGTACTTGCCGGGAATGAAGTTCTGAGCTTATGGGGGCCGGAAACAGAAAATATCTTCACTGATTCATACCTGCAATTCATTGAAATGGGCCATAAAGAGACAGAAATCCAAGACCTGCAGATGGGAATCCATAAACTTGCAGAGGTGGCGATTAAATCCCTGGGGAATGACGATCCCAAAACGGCTTCGAACACAATCGACCAGATGGCCGATCTGATGCTGACAGTGGAGGATCAATTAACCTTCACACCCTATTTGATCGACCAGGAAGACAGAATACGCGTCATCCTTCAATCTGAACCATTTGATTATTATCTGTATCGGGGATTCGGCTATATTCGTCACTATGCCAAAGACAATCATTTAATCATCACGGAAATCGTACGTGCACTGGCTCTTTTAGCAGAATCCATTCAACCTTCGAAGCACAAAGATCTTTGGGCATTCGCCTGCAATACCATCGATCATATCGAAAGAGAGGTCATTTACGAATTAGATAAAACCTTTCTTCTTCAAGAGGTTCATAAGCTTGCACGCCTCACCGGCCACTTCAGGGAATATAAAGAAATCGAAGATAAATTCTATCCGAACGCTAATAAAAACACGTAAAAAGCTTCATTTCTCTCAGAGAGAAATGAAGCTTTTTTACGAGAGTCATATCCACGTTTCGACAATGCTGCCATCTTCACCTTGAGCTTTCGGTACAACGGAGAATCGTTCCGGGATTTCACTTCTGACCGCTTCTAAAGTTGGTCTCATCAAAATGTTATGGGTCGGCTGATTCACATCGAATAGTCTTGCTACAAACATGCCTTGATAATCTTTCGGACTTTGATAGATACAGATGATCGGCATTTTATAATCACTTAAGACCACCTCATCGAATGACGAGATTAATCGATCCGGGTTTTCCATCCTATCTCTCCTTTACAGGGTATTGTGCTTAGCTGTTAACGCATTCTTTTTCATTAACCATTTTCCCATTGTAGAGCTTTTGAATATAGTAATTACACTCGGAGTATTGCCCTTCTTCCTTCAACAATGGGATGATGACATTCTCCATATATTGATAATATGCTTCTTCTCCTTCATGAACCCTGATACCAAGCATCGTAAATAGACACTCTTTGCAGGAATCTTTATTGGCGGTTGCATAACGGAGTCCTTCCTCTATCAAAGTTTCCAATTTTTCAAGTGCCGGTCCCTCTACATCCATGGAACTCTCAATATAACCAAAAAGAATTCTGACATAGTCTTCTGTGGGTGCCTCATGTTTCAATAGTCCATATGCGACCTGATAGGCATCCCGTGCCTTTCTATCCTGCATCAAGTCCCGATACACCCCACCTAAATTCAGATAAAGAATGGCTTTTCTTCCGTGATCATGCAGGTTATCACAATGCTGAATCAACTCATCATATTTCTCTACTATTGCTTCGAGACCTTCCTCTCCATTTTTGCTTTCCGCAATCAACTGAATCGTAGCAGCATCAATACATCTTGTGAAATTAAATGTTTCTTTGAAATAATTCAAGGCCCGCTGACTATATCGCAAGGACCTGTCATACTGCCCTAACTCATGATAGCCAACGGATAGATGAAAGTATGATTCAGGATTGGAGTAGATATCCCGGTCTATTCTTTCCAAAAACATAACAGCAGATTGGGGATTCCCTTTCTCAAGCTCGTACATCCCCTTTATATGATAGTACAGCTGAAAGTCATAATCGGACATATGAAAGGATAGACGCTTATTAGAGAACTGACTTAAATAGAATCCAGCATCCTTTAGCTTACCTTTCATCATAAAGTATCTTGCTTTCAATATCTTATATGTACCGTTCAAGGTTTCGATCTGGATTAATGGATTTTGTTCAATGGTCTCCTTCAATAACTCGACCTTCCCATTTACCTGCTTGATCATGACATCATGCCACAATTCTAAATCTAATTGTAATTTTTTATATGTTTTTAGCTCTTTCTCAATATTAATATTTAACCGATGATTGAACAGATCGATTTTATCTTTCGTAATCTGTAAGTGCCCACTTTCAATTTTACTAATATGGCCTGGAGTACAAATCCCTTCCCCCACTTGCTTCTGGGTCATGCCTTTATAGATCCGATAGTATTTAATAAATGCCCCAATATTCATTATTTACCCCCCGTGGTGAATTAGTAGAAAATCTTCCGTCTCGAAAACAGGCCTATCGCTTTATCTTTTTTTATAGCGGTATACGTTCTACTAATATTATACTAATAAATAATCGGGATGAAATTGGGGTTTTCTACTGGCATAAGAATCAGCGGATCGTGACTTTACTCCTACTTTCATTCTTGCATTTTCGTCCCACTTAAAGTAATTTCCCCCTTTCATTCTTTCATATCGAATCTTTTGTCCACATAACGACCCTATAAAGAACAAATACCCAGGTCTTTTCGCCTGTTCTTTTTTCCCAACTTGAGATTGTCATGGTTGTTATGTTGAAAAAGTGTTTTGATTCCTATCTCCTTTTATTAATAAAAAAACGACGCCTGTATGGCTTTCCTTTTTACAATTGATTTGAAGGCTGGATTGGTGGGTCGAGCTGAATTTCCTTGTTACGATAAATCCTGGAAATAATAGAAGATCCCATTAAGCGCTTAATTTCTTTCGCCGGCAATTCCATTGACACCCCATTAAAAGCTGTCTTATAACGATGTGTGATTCGATACTCCACTTCGTTCCCTTCTAAAAAGGCTTGCAGCTCTTTTTCAAACTCCTGATGACTATGTTCAACTTTTTCTTTGGCTGATTCCAGAGTCAGCTCCACTCCTTGCGCTTCTGCTTCCAAAACAGCTATCTTTGCAGGTTTGGTCTTGAATTCTATAATGATGGATACATTCTCCCCGCTTGACAGGTCAAGTTCCGGATCCACTTTGATCGACGAATTCATTGTCTCTTTCACCGCCTCTTCATCTCCTTGTTTACCATTGTCCCCATTATTCAGACAGCCCCCCAGGGATAACAATGACAGTGCTAACAGGGCTTTACAGTACCACTTCTTCATCGTCATTCAATCTCCTTTTTCAAATAGTAAAAAAGACAACCTATAAGGAATTTTTCCTGAGGATTGTCTTTTCAATAGTATGGATAGGGTGTCACCCTTGCTCTGCTTAGGATTAAATGTCAATTCCTCGTACCTACTTACAGAAAATATGTTTCCCAATTTGCTTGATTTGTGGACGACTCCAAATCCAGCTGCTAGTTGCCGTATCAGGATTGAAATAATAGATTGCCCCATCACTTGGGTCCCATCCATTGACTGCGTCGAGCACCGCTTTTTTTGCTGTTTCATTCGGAGTCAGGTTGATTTGTCCATCAGCCACAGCAGTAAATGCCCCGGGCTCATAGATCACTCCAGCGACGGTGTTTGGGAATGAGGCACTCCTTACACGGTTAAGGATTACCGCCGCGACTGCTACTTGACCGGTGTATGATTCACCTCGTGACTCACCGTATACGGCATTGGCCATTAATTGTATATCGTTTTGAGAGAAGCCATTCGGAACATTGGAACTACCTCCCCCTGTTGAATCTCCCTTATCATAAACAGTGGCTTTGACTAATTTTTCTTTTGTTTTGGGGCCGACGACTCCATCCACGGGCAAGCCGAACTCATCCTGGAATATTCGTACGGCCCAATATGTATTGTATCCAAATACACCATCCACTTTGCTTGTATAGAATCCGATGTACTTTAACCTCGATTGTAACTCGATGACATCTTCCCCTGTTGCACCCCTTTGGATAACTTGAGATGAAAAGGCATTTACTTCTACTTGTTGTCCACTACCAACAAAAAACAAGGCCGATATGAAAAGAATGGTTATGAAAAATTTGAGTTTTGACATAAGAACCTCCAAAGAAAGATAGATGGGTTATATTGTCTTCTTTAGAGAACTAAATTATGTACGTAACACATGTTCCGCTCTAATGCAAAGAAAGGCAGCCCAATTGGACTGCCCTTTCTTCCGATTAGGAATTAATTCCTAATTCTTTTTTGATCGTGTCGATTGTTTCACCATTCGCTTCTGCTTGAGGATCTGGAGTGTCTATTACAAAATCATTTTCAGACAAGTAGTATTTCTCAAGGAGTGTAAAGTCTTTCTCATCTGTCGTGCCGTCGAAGTTAATATCCGTATTCCGATCATTCGTTCCCCAATGCTCTTGAAGTAATAATGCATCGTGAATATCAATCACATTGTCTTTATTGATATCCCCAGGCTTGGAAACGGCCATATAATACGTGACATATTCACCAATATCCACACCATTTTCCTTGCGACCCGCTTCAAGTGGTGTATACGTTGTGTAATGTCCTGGTACATCTGTCACGACTGTGTACTTCTGTACAGATGCCGGTAGTTCGAAATTAATCACACCGTTTTTCGGTATGGTGACAGGATAAGTATTACCATCCTCATCCTCTAAGTGTATCGTCGCACCTATTTGTGTGTAATCCCGACCGTAGTCAAAACGACCTGCATCTGTCAGGAGCCCTTCGGCGCCGATAAATCCTGCATTGACCTTTGATACTTTCGGATAAATTGGGTGAGCTCCCAGTTTCGTCGGTATCCGTGGTCCGTTATTGATTTTCATCGTACTTACACTGCTGAACAATGGAGAATAGGTATTGAAGAACTCCTGCTCATTCGTGTCAGCGACAATTTTGAATAATGCCACGTCACCTGATACACCTACACCAGGAATCTTGATCTCAATATCATTCCTGACACTTGTTGTACCGGTTTTTGTCACATTTAATTCGGTTCCCTCCGGTAATCCGTCAGCCAATTGGAATTCAACGGAATCCAAGAACTTACTTGAGTTATAGGTATACATTGAAAAGTCATGGGCGTTTTCCAAATTTCTAGCGTAGAATGTATACGTTACCTTGTCACCCATCTGGTAAGAATCTTTATCCGCTTTTGCAAAAACAAATTGGAATCCTTTTGGCACATAATAGACCATTTTTGGAATGGCTGTGTTCCCTGCATAATCTGCACCTAAGTATTGGATTTCTTTGATATAAGATGTTTTTACATTGATTTCTTGTGAGAATGTTCCGTCTTCCTCTACCTGTAGTCTATAGCTTGGACCGTTTGGACCGTACCATATATTATTACTGGCCTGAGTGAGTGGGATATCGGTCTTTGCCGTTTCCTCTATTTCAGCATCCAATAAAGTTCCTGATAGGGTGACTGTTTCTTGTCCTTCTTCCAGCTCTACTATTGGAAAATCACCGGTTGGCAATGCGTTTGTCTGATCATAAACCACGGTTGGCGCCCCATTATCCAAGCTGATGGTGGATGTTTTGGCGAACTGCTTTCCATCTTTCGTCGTTCCGATCATCTTCACGTCATAAATACCGTCTTCCACTCTTACTTTCGTATAGCTCAACGGCTTTTTATCATTTCCCGTTAATGGATAATAATAGCCATAGAACCCCTCTTCAATATAATAATCGACATCAATGGCTGCTCCGGCCGAATTCACACCCGTGATCCATCCCAGGTCTTCCTTCGTATCGTGATCAACCAATACCCAATCCAATCTTTCCATCGGGGAGTTCAATCTGAAATCAAGATCCGTTTCTTTTCTGCTATAAGGATTATTCACGCGATTCGTGGAAATGCTCTTCGTATACACATCAAAGTAGCCAATTCCTTCTTCCACGACTTTCGCTCCGAATGGGATGCGATAATGGTCTTCCGGTTCCTTTTCGTTTTGAATGACAATATACCCTTCATACGTTCCTTTTTGCGCAGATTTCGGAATGGTGAGAACTGCGTTGAATGATTCCACTTCCCCTTTTTTCACTTTCAGGGAGCTTGGCACATCGAGCTTCACACCATTTTTCTCTGCGTCCAAGGAATCAGAAGCTTTTGCCCCTATATTATATTCTACTGAAATCTCATATTTGTTATTTTTATGGCTATTATTTGTAATGGATAGATTCGTCGATCTTGTCAGTTGTTCTTCTCCCATTGGGATAAAACCGTAGCTTAAGCCACCGGTTTGTTCCGGAATGATGATCTCTTCCTGATTTTCAATAAATGGCGTTTCATCCAGAACCGAAATCATGGTTTCCGAGTGGATGGCCTGCATCGGGTCGACTCTTCCTGCTCCTACTTCAAATACGCTATATTGTTTCTTCAAAGGATCTGCCGTGTTCATTAACACCGATTTAATGTCACTTGGCGTATAGTCAGGATGGGCTTGAAGTAATAGAGCAGCAATCCCGGCAACTTGAGGTGACGCCATCGATGTACCTGATAATCGTTGGTAGGCATGTGAATAATCCGATGAGTCCTCTTTATTCTGCATATAAGATGGAACGGTTGAGAGGATATTGACCCCGGGTGCCGTTACTTCCGGCTTGATATCATATAAGGTTCCTGAAGGACCTTTTGAGCTGAAGGAAGCCAGCTCATCACCGCTGATTTCAGATTCTCCTGCCTCTCCTAGGGTAATGGTAGGAGTTCCTGCCTTAAATAGTTCTTTCGCAGATAATCCATCTTGATTGGTTAAAGAGAACGTTGGGATATTGTCATCGCTCTCACCCAAATAATGAGGAATATGTCCTTCATCTGGATTAATATTATAAATGATGACTGCTTTTGCACCATGTTGTTTGGCGACTTCCATCTTTTCGATGAGTGCATAAGTGCCGCGTGCCACGAATGCCACTTTCCCTGTAACATCTTTCCCGTTGTAATCAGCTTGTCCACCTTCACCTACATCGACCATTTCATAGCTTTTCCCTTGCAGACTACTAAACTCATTTGTCCAGTTGTTGGTCATTAACTGTAGTTGCCCATCAAGTTTCTTGCCCTCTACAGAAAAAGCACCCTCATACGTTGTAACATTGGATGGGGCCGAGCTCGCTCCTACGGTCAAAGCAAGTGCAGCAGCTCCTGGAGATCCCAGCGTATAATTTCCTTGATCACCTGAATTTCCCGCAGCAACGACGGCTGTTACACCACTTAATACGGCATTATCAACGGCAATGCTCGTTGCATACAATGGGTTATTCGTTGCTGCTCCAAGGGAAAGGTTGATGACATCCATTCCATCTGCCACAGCACGGTCAATCCCGGCAAGAATGTTACTGGTTGATCCAGATCCGTATTTGCCTAATACACGGTATACATTCAATTCGGCATCTGGAGCGACACCAATGACTTTGTAATCGGAATCATTCGCCGCTCGACCTACGATGGTTCCCGAAACATGTGTACCATGTTCGGTATAATAATAGCTTCCTTGATTCGTTTCTGGATAACCAGAAGCTTTCCAATCCTCATACGTCGTTTCCATTGGATCGTCATCATTATCTACAAAGTCGTATCCGCCTTTATAGGAAGCTTTTAAATCAGGGTGGTTATAATCGATTCCTGTATCAATCACCCCAACTTTAATCCCTTTACCTGTGAATCCTTCCTTATGTAGCTGGTCAATCTTCATGAAAGGGATACTGTCTACTTTTGTCGTTGATCCTTCTTCATCCGTCGCTTTAGGTGGAGGAGAAAGTTGGACTTCTTCCTCACTGTAAACAGCCTTCACTACTTCAGAATCTAATAGGCTCTCAACTTCATTGGCCGGTAGAGTCATCGCTACGCCATTAAACGCATCTTTATATGTATGCTTGATTTCGTAGTTGTCTTTCCCGGATTTCGTCTTTTTCACCTTATCATTCAAGTCTTTCTTGAATTTTACGTGGGACTCTTCTACCTGTTTCTTTGCCTTCTCTAGAGAAACATCCTTCCCCTTTAGAGATTGTTGGATTTGCTCAGTCTTTGCAGGAAGCTGTTCGAATTCGACAATGACGGTCACTGCTTCTTCACTTTTCAGATCAATGTCTCTCGATAATTGCAGACCTCTCATTGACCGATTGGCTTCTAGTTTGTCCAACGCCTCTCGTTGTTCTGTTGACAAGCCCGCTAAGACTTTCATTGCATCAGACTGTGTTTCTGCATGTATGGCAGGACCATGGCTAAGAGGTGCAACTCCACCGATCAGAAGACCTACACTTAATGCAATCTTTGGATATTTACTGGCATTCATGACTTCAACCCCCTTTTTCTTTCTAATTAAATTATATTGTCGAAAGATTCATACGTCATTGGGGGGAATTCTATCAAATGAGGCGGAAGAAATATGGTGATTTTTGTGTAAAAGAAGGGATAAAAGTCAGAAAAATCAACCATTCTAGACTTCATCCGACATTCCTACGCTAAAATCAGTCTATTCGAACCATTTCTTTTGAATCACTAAAATTGGGGGATAATATGTTTTTTCATAGAGAAAGCCAAGAAAATCCTATTTAAAGGAAGTTCTTGGCTTCGCAAGTTAATGTTTCACTGTGATTTTCTTTTTCTCGGACTTCAATGATAACCCCGTTTCATCCGTACCGGTTACCGTAACATAGTAGTCACCGTTAGGATATTCAGCACCAGCATACCATTTCAACCCATAAATCGAATGTTCATTTTCAATATCGGCATATTCAATCACTTCGCCTGCTGCATTAGAAATCTCTAAATGCCAATCTAACCGTTTATAGCCAAAGATCAAGATGGAGGCCGGTTTCGTTTCATTCACATTGGATCGTGATACACTCCAATAATTGATAAATGGATCTGCATTCAGCAATTCCTCATTTCCAGTATAACCAACCCCAACATTCTGGAGAGCATCTATGGCTGATATCATGACAATCTCAGGTTTTTCTTCGGTAATGTACTCATTTACACCGCTGTTTACGCTTTTACGAATACCTCCATTTACCCAGATGAAATTTCCGATATGTTTCGTTCCCTCTTCCGTGACATCCCACGTAATTTTATACTTCCCATCCTCAAGTTCAGTGATGTTAATATTTTTAACAACAGGAGCAACAGAATCCAGTTTAAACGGAATCTTCGTTTGTTGTGGCTCCGCTCCATCAAAATTTAATGTACTTTCGTATACATACGTATAGTTGCCGTCAGGAAGTTGGTTCCCATCGTCATCTGTGCCACTCCAGAACATCCCATCGAACTTATAGGAGTAATTTCCATAGCTCATTATGTTCTTTCTGAATGGATATGGATTGCCGTCTTCTGTGAAATCACCAAAATTCGTGATGTGGGCAACCGTTTTTCCATTTTCATCTTCCACTTTCAACGACATTTCTTTCAAATTACGAAACGCTGTGAAGGAAGGATACATACCTGAAGCAATAGCGTTCTTGGAGTATCCAATCTGATTAGGGTCAAATGTTCCCGTGGAAGTATCATATCCCATAGGCAACTCCTTAACATCATTCCAAAGAACGGTATATCCTAAATATGGATCTCCATTAACCGGACTCTCATCAATATTATCTAGAGATTCCCAATCACCATAAAAGCCCATAAAAGGCATCGTTAAAGTAGTTAAATCTTTTACTGAACTGCCTTTTGGTACGAATCGTACAAACCCCTCAACAAAACGACCTTCGCTTAACTCTTCTGGAAGTGTGACAGAGATGTTCACTTCGCCGTCACGGCGTGGTTTGTATTGGAATTTCTTTTCACCCATCTGCTTTCCGTTAATCTTTACAACTGCCCCATCGATAGGAACCGAATGTAAGGTAAGATAGTCTCGTTCTACTCCATCATAAGTCTTCTTCTCTGTTTCATCCATTAACACGTCTACGACGATTTCATACTGGTCATTGGCTTTCTCAAGCTTTTTTGAGAGAGGCTCGACATCCAATGTGAAATCGAACGTTCTATCTACTTCTTTTAACGCTACGGATGCAGCCTTTTCTAAAGGAGCACCTACATTCTCTAAAAGGTAGGGAGATTTAACCGCTTGTTCAATCTTCATCAAACCTGACCCTTGACGCCTTGGTGAGTATAAAGAGTTCTCATCATCTGGATTTCTTAACACCTCAGACGTATTCATTAAAACATTCTTTGCTTTTAAGACGGTTTCTTCATTTTTTGGTAAACCCAACTCTTCATAATACTTCTCGAGGAGTAAAGCTGCACCGGCTGCAACATGTGGAGTGGCCATGGACGTTCCACTCATCACCTCATATTCGTTGTTCAATACTGTTGAGCTGATTTTCCCGCCAGGTGCTGTGATTTCCGGTTTAAAGCTTAGATCGGTTGGCGCACCATAAGAAGAGAAATAAGACATGGGTTCCGTCGTCGGATTTTGTACCCAGAGACCTTCGTTTGACAATTCCACTGAGATTTTTTCTCCGCTTTGTAATCGTTCTACCAGTTGATCTCCCTCAGTATGTCCAGTCGTAACGGCGGGAATCGTGTACTTAGAGAAATATAAAGTTGCATAGGACGGGTATTTATCTGGTGGAATGACAATAACCCCAACTCCCCCTTTTCTTGCTGCATCGTATTGTAGGGATGAATAGGTAGAGTAAGATTTTTCAAGTTTCGCAACGACAATCTTCCCTTCTAAATCCAAGTCATCCAGATGGCTTCCAAATCCTTCACCAGCGAAAATCAATTCGTATTCTTTACCAGCTTCAAGTTCGTCACTAAACTTCTTAGAACTGTACTGTGTTTGGTACCCAAACTGACTTCCATCATTTAAACGAAGGGATTCGACTCTCATCTGATCATTCTCTGATGAAGCAACCTGCAGTGCGGATGGAGTGACACCAGGGTCACCGACGAGGCCGATATCAGGATTCTTGGCCAATGGTAATTGAGATCTTTCCAGCAAGTTTTGTTTTGTACTATAAGAAGCATTACCTGCCGCTGCTACGACCAACACCCCACGCTCGGTTGCATACTGAATGGCACGTTGAATCGGGTCATTGGGATCTGCGCTTCCTGCGTCAGATCCAAGGCTTAAATTGATGACATCAGCCCCGAACTCCACCGCATGATAGATTCCAGCTGCAATATCATCGTCATACGCACCACTTCTTTTATCAGAGAATACCTTTTCAGCTAATAGCTGTACATCCGGTGCGACTCCCATCGCTTTTTTCTGTGATTCTTCGTATGCCCCGACAATTCCGGCTACATGGGTTCCGTGGGAATTACTTGAAGGGATGACATTGGTATCATGGTCTGCCCAGTCATAGCCTGTGGGTACTTTGTCTGTATACCAAACATCATTTACTTCCGATTCATCAAGCTTTTTTTGCATATTCGTTTCATTATACCTTGCTTTTTTCTTTCCTTTTTCAGAAAGCGTCATGGCCTCATGGCGATAATCGATTCCTGAGTCCACGATGGCCACGACCATTCCATCACCGCTATAATTATATTTCGTCCATACATTCATCGCTTCCACAAGTTCATTGCTTTTTACATCCATGTGTTCATACGTTTTGGCGATACGAATATCCTTTACGCCTTCCATCTCTTTGATCTTCTCGGCGTCTTTCATCGTCGTTTCCATACTGAATCCATAGAAGCCTGTTGAATACGTATGTATGACTTTAGAAGAAGCATCCCGCTTTTTCATAAACGTATTTTTGACTTGCTCAACCTGCTTATCAGGGGCAGTTCTCAATTTCTCATTTACGTCGACTTCAACGATTAAACGGACATTTTCATCCGGATTGAATGCTTTTAGGTCCTGTCCGTATAAAGGATCATCGGTCGCTTTCTTTTCCAAAGACAAACTTGGGAGGTTTGTCTTTTGTGCAGCAGGTATCTGCCCCTCTTTCGTCTGATAGAATGTTGCACCCGCCGGCGTAATCATACTGCTGCTTAGGAGAACGGTCATCAATCCAATGGATAGCGTACTTTTCTTCGAAACCATCATGTATTCACCCTTTTAAATAGAATAGTATCTTTCTTTTTACGTATCTCGTAGAAGAAACAGTACTCCCGTAAATATCATATCTATCCCCTTACATTGCCTTCCTCCTTCAATCATTTTGAATACGGAGTACCATTACCTAACCATTTCTATTAAGTGATCAGGTATCCTGTTGGGGGAGTCCAAGTATGATGAGAAGGAAAAAATGGGTCGTTTCACCCTTTAGTTTCCAATATTTTTTGCATTTCTTTTGAAATAGCCAAATATGCTAGTGTAAAAGAAGTAATATTCTGTACATTTATTGGGGGAAATGAAGTGAATAGTAGAATATAAACATCGGAGGATCGCAAAAGAATTCATTTTATGAAATTAGACTCACCTTCCTGATTTCCTCATTTTAAAAATTAACTATTCATTGGGAATAAAAAAAGGGAAAGAAATGTCATGAACATTTCTTTCCCTTTTGTGGGTTCATGCCTACTGTTATTCAGTTGGCTCTAATCCCATCAAATTCAAATAATAAGCCAGATCTTTTTTACCGTTCGTTTCTTTAGGTGCTTTCCCTTTAGGCGCATCCGGTCCTTTTGTTAAGAAGTTCTTTTCAATGAATCGAACGTCCGTCTCGTTTACTACTCCATCCTGATTCAGGTCGTAGGTTTGAATCTCAGGGTTTTCGTTGCCGTAGTACTCAACAATATCACGAACATCTTTGATGTCGATCAAGCTATCGCTGTTTACATCTCCAGCAAGACTGATTTTGGTTCCTGCTGAAACGAACCTGCCATACTCTTCGCCTTTCAATTCAAATCCAGGAATGAATGGCGAATAAGTCTTTACATGGCCTGGGATTTCCACAACGACCTTGTATGTCTCAAGGGAAGCCGGCACACCGTAAATTGTGTATTTTCCATTTGCAGCAATGCTGCCTTCATATTTTTCACCATCCGGTGATAGAGCATATACCTTCGCTCCAATATTTTGAGCTACACCATTTGGTAATAGTAGATTGCCGCTGAAACTTTTCTTCAAAAATGCTTCTGGTTTAATATTCCCTTCGATCCTTGAATGTTTGGACACGAAGTTATAGGATGACGTGCTGTAATATGGAAGTGTTACGGCAGCATCTTCACCGGCCTTTGTGTAGCTTGACTTTGTGACATCCATTTTGTCATCTCCATAGAACCAATCATCTTGAGTGACCTTGAACGTTACGTCCACGACAGGCATATCTCCATTCAAACCAGAGTACCCTTCCCCATTCAATCCAGCTCCCAACGTAACGGTCTGGTAATATCCGGTACCGCTTACTACCGGATCCTGAAGGGATGCCTGAAGTCCTTTTTCTTCGGCATAGACTTTAAACCCTTCATTCAGCTTTGCCGATTCGAATGAGTACATTTCTCCTTTATACTGAATGGTGTACTCCCCGGAGATAAAATCTTTCACGTTATTCAAACTCAGCGTCATGGTCACAGTATCGTCTAACCCAACTTCTTTCTTGTTGTAATCAGATGTTACATATTCAGTGCCCTCTTGTAAGAAGACATAATGTTGGTAATTGACATTCATTGCAATATCAGCACCGGCTAAACTTAATCTTAATGGTCCATCTGCAATATCAGAAGGTTCGATTCCAAACTGAGTATCCCCTTCTGAATCCGCTGAAGGGAAACAACAATTGTAGTATGGACGGATGCCAGTTGCTATAAAAAATCTGTTTGATGATTGATCATAATTCATTCCTTTTGATTCCAAGACATCCACTGTTTCATCCTGCACATTCCCGTGGAGCCAGAATGCTGTCTTTCCAAACTCTTCTGTGTACATATCTTCATTGATTTCATACACACCAGGAGCTTTATCAAATGTCACTTGAGGTTTTGAATTATCCACGATGACAGGTGTGTCGATCGTATACGTTTTCCCTTCTTCATCATACCCAATGAACTCCATATCATAATCCCCTTCAGGCAAATCAATGTATTGATCTGATATCGGGTTTTGTTCGTCATTGGTAAATGGATAAACGACTCCAGCAAATACAGCAGGAATGTAATACCTGAAGTCAGCCTTTGCATTCGCTTGTGTGAGGGAAGCTATGAATCCAATCGCCTCACCTGATTTTCCATCCTTAATTACAATGTCTATCCTCGTCAGCGGGTTCTTCATTTGAAATATTGCTGAGATAAATGGATTGTAATACTGCCACTTAGGTGTATTATTTGCTAATGCTGGTCGGTCTGTTTCAATATAGTCGAACCCTTTTCCTGTGACTCGAATCGCAAATGGAACCTGATACGTTTCACTCGCATCGCTTGCATTCGTTAGGTGAATATATCCTTCATAACGGCCTTCTTCTGCATCTTCCGGAACCGTGATTGTTGGTGAAATCTCTTTCGAAGAGTTTGCGCCAATTGCTACATTCGTCGGAACGTCTAACACAATGCCGTTTGCAGCTGAATCCTTGATGCCTGTACGTTCACCATGGTATTCGACTTCTACCTTGAAAGACTTTTCTTCTACGCCACTGTTCTCAATGATCATCCTGCTGTCTGCTTTAATTCCATCGTCATCCTTGTAGTGACTTCCGAAAGAGATGGATGCCGTCTCTTCATCAATTTCTACCTCTACACCGTTTTCATTTAGAGTTTTGGTTTTACCCATCACTTTGATGGAAACATCGGCATGTACCGCATCATAGGCATCCACACGTCCCGCTCCCTGTTCGTATACGGATACGTCACCCTTTAAGTCTTCTGCTGTATTCATTAGTGCTTCTTTCACGTCAAATGGGGTATACTCAGGATGCTCTGAAAGGATCAGGGCCGCCACACCAGCAATATGAGGTGTTGCCATGGAGGTTCCCTGAAGACGTGCATATGCTGCAGAATAGTCTACCCCTTCTTCCGGGCTATTGATATATTCTGGAATGGTGGAGAAGATCGCTACTCCAGGTGCCACAACATCCGGTTTGATATCATAGCTGCCATTTACAGGTCCCCTTGAACTGAAGCTGGCCAGGTTGTCCCCCTCTGTTTGAACAGTCGCTAAATCCCCGAACGTAATGGAAGCGTTATCTCCTAATCCTTTTAAACGTTCTCCGTCCTCTTTAGTCATACGGAAGGTCGGGATAAAGTCTGCTCCTTCTCCCAGATAAGCCTGAATCTGTCCGTCTATATTATTGTAGATGATTACAGCTTCTGCCCCGGCTTCTTTTGCATGCTTCATCTTCTCCACAAAGGCAATTTCCCCACGTTGAATCAAAGCAATTTTACCAGTTAGATCTTTCCCTTCGAAATCATCTTCATATCCAAGTCCAGCAAAAACCACTTGTTTGGACTGATTTTCAAGAGTGGTTAAATCATCTGAAAAATTCTTCCCCAGTAATAAAACATTCTCAAATGTTTCACCATTTACACTCATGGATTGGAAGGTAGGGATATCCATGTCAAAATCACTTGCCCCAACCGTAATGCCTAGGGCCGCTGCACCTGGAGCTCCAAGTGTTCCTTCTTCCGGCCCACTGTTTCCTGCCGCCACGACTGTCACCACTCCCGATAGCATGGCGTTGTTCACTGCTACAGAGGTTGGATATAATGGATCGTTCGTTGACGCTCCTAAAGAAAGGTTGATGACATCCATTTCGTCATCTATGGCTTTGTCGATTCCTGCAAGGACCCCTGCTGTCGCTCCGGATCCATAGGGTCCAAGTACACGATAGCCATAAAGATCCACATTCGGTGCTACCCCTTTTACGGCATAATCCACTGAGTTTTGTTGGTCCCCGGCGATCGTTCCTGATACATGTGTTCCGTGTTCCGTATAATAAGCAGATCCAGAATTCGGATTGATTTCAGGTAAACCGGATTTTTTCCAATCTTCATATGTAGTTTCCATCGGGTCACTATCATTATCAACGAAATCATATCCGCCTTTGTATACATCTTTTAAATCTGGATGGTTATAATCAATTCCTGTATCCAAAACCCCAACTTTAATGCCTTTCCCTGTTACGTTTTCATCATGAAGCTTGTCCACATTGATCTGAGGGATACTATCCATCATTTTAGATGTAGAAGCTTCCCCTTCCATTTCCGGTAGGTCAAGCTGAACGACTTCATCTTTCCATACCCGTTTCACGACCCCGGAATCCAGTAAACTTTCAATCTCATTTCCTGGAATGGACATTGCGACACCATTGATGGCAGAACGATATTCTTTCGTGATTTTCGCCTCTTGTAATCCAGGACTTGCACTCTTTTTATTTTTCATAGAATTGAATGTTTGTTTAAATTCACTGTGGGATTTCTCTACCTTCACAGCAGCTGCTTTAGTAGTCATACGGACTCCCTTAGCCGCCTGCTTCATCACTTCAACCTTTGCAGGTGCCTGTTCAAATTCAACGATGACATCAACAAGCCCTTCACTTTCAGTATTGATATTCGGAGCGATTTCAAAATCCGGTCTCGCTTCTATCTGTTTGAGAGCATTTCTTTGCTCATCGGTTAGATTCATCAATGTTTTTTCTACATCTTTTACCTGTGTGAACTTAGACGTACTAGGTGCACTTTCTGCCATAACATTAAATGGAATTCCAGATGTTCCTAATAGACTTGTAGCCAGTGCAACCGTCAAGATCTTAGCTGAGCGCTTCTTATTCATACTCTTCCCCCTCTAATATTCATCCGTGGCACAGAAATGTTTACAACTTGTATTCTATCTCTCTTGATCAATACTGTTAATTGGGAAAATTCTTTATATTTATAAGCAAATCTCTCAAATTCTTATCCATTTCATGGTTCAATTCAACGAACCAGGGACGTCAGGAAAGCTCGGATGTTGGGAAAGTTTTTCTTGAAGTAGTCATTGTACCTATAAAGTTATTTTTCCTCTTAACTAAACAGGTATATCCTACTATTCGAAAAGGGATAATATCCCCACGGAAATTTCATGATAACGTAAAACAAGCAACCTGAAATGGCTGCTTGTTTACATCTTTCATTTAAATTGGTTCATTATGATTAAAGATCAGCTTTTTTAATAGTTCATTGGATAATTGCAGATATTCGTTGGAAGAAACCAGGTCTCCCTTTTCCTTAAAATATGCCGCCAATCGCTCCGAGAAGGTTGCTGACTTATATAGATCATATTGTTTCATCACTGGCAGACCACGGTCGATCAAGTAATCGCAAAGACGTTTGTCATCCTTGATTGCATCTAAGTATACCACCATTAATTCAATATATTTAATGGAATCTTGTTCTTTAAAATCTCTTAAATTCTCCTGTAAAAGAGTGATTGCCCTCTCACTCTCTTCCAGATCCAGCAACACTTGGACCAATTCTACCAATGTACCGTAATAGCTCATTGTGTGTTTCTTCTTTAACTTGAGCGACTGGGAGAAATAGTCCAGCGATTTTTGTAGACTTCCTTTTCTTCTGTTTAACAGACCGAAATTATGAAGAGCAGTAATTTTCGATTCGTTATCCTTCAACATTTCTGCATCGTTCAAGGCTGTATGCAGCAAGTCTTCTGCACGTTCAAAATCGTTAATATAAATCAAGTTAGCCGATAACCCTATCTTTACATGGAGAATCCTCAGTATATTCCCAGTGTTTTGGAAGATTCTCAAAGCCTTGTGCGAGTAATGAAGGGACAATGTGAAATGCTTCAATAACCCGTGATTTGCGGCTTTGTAATAATGATAATCTGTCACTTTATCGCTATAAAGATCGGCTTTATCCTCAATTTTATCGAAGATGGCAATCGCCTTGGAGTATTGTTGTTTCTGACCATAATAAATCCCTTGAAAGAACTCCCATAAGTATTTTTCAAATGATGAGAATTTGCTCATATTCTTTTTTAATCCTAGAGAAGCCCGTTCATAATCGGTTGGACTATTCGTGAATAATAGATATCGAAGCATGTAAAGTTCATATAAGTAAACCATTTCCGTACATTGAATATAATCTCTATGCTTTTCTAACTCCTGATACAGTCTTTCGGCATGATCGCGATGAAGTCTTTCAATTGCTTCATAGAATTGGACTAACTGACGTTTTAAATACAGTGTTTTCGCCGTTTCCTCTTCGATCGATACACCGAGTCGTTTACAAAGTAATTCTAAGGTTTCCAGATTCCCCTCTTTGGAACTATTTTCAATCTTACTTAAATGAGTGGTTGAACATATCCCCTTACAAAGCTGTTCTTGTGTTTTACTTTGTTTCTTTCGATGATAATAGATGATTCTGCCGATAGACATGGTTTCACTTCCCCCCCTGTATATATCTATCATTATACATAGGAAATAGGTATCTTATAAGCTATTAACGATAAGTATTTATACTTAATTAGATGGATAATAATATATAAATTATTAATAAATATACATTATTACCTTTTAAAGGCAATACCTTTTAAACATTGTTGCCATTGTATAAAGCGAGTGGTGGTAGATTACAGCGAAGCTAGCGGTGAGCCTCCTCGAGCTAAAGCCTTTGAGGTAAACCTGAAAAATAAAAAAGAGAAACCCTCTTCTAAATAGAAAAGAAGGTTTCTCTACCTATCATCGATTTACTGTCGATCAAACAGCATACGGCCCGCAATTCCCGGATTCGTCATTTCAAACGGATTCAGGATCAGATCAAGCTCTTCTTCTGTCAGGACATCATACTCAAGGCAAAGCTCCCTGACCGATTTCCCTTTTAAAATGGCTTCCCTGGCAATGCGGGATACGACTTCATATCCTAAGTGAGGGTTCACCGCGGTAATGATCCCTACACTGTTTTCCACATATTCCTTCATACGCGTTTCATTCGCTTCAATCCCCACAAGGCAATTGTCCGTAAAGCTTCTGAACGCATTGTTCATGATGCTGATGGATTGAAGGAGATTGAATACGAGTACAGGCTCCATCACGTTCAGTTCAAGCTGACCGGCTTCCGATGCCAGCGAGATGGTCTGATCATTCCCCATGACCTGGAAGGCTACTTGATTAATCAGTTCCGGCATGACGGGATTCACTTTCCCCGGCATGATGGAAGAACCCGGCTGTCGGGATGGAAGTGAAATTTCACCCAATCCGGCACGTGGCCCTGAAGCCATCAAACGCAGATCGTTGGCTATTTTGGACATGTTCGTCATACAAACCTTCAATGCAGCCGAAACCTCTGTGTAGGCGTCGGTATTTTGTGTCGCATCTACCAGATGTTCAGCCCCTGTTAACGGTAGCCCGCTGATATCAGCCAGGTGCTTGACAACACTCTTAATATAAACAGGATCCGCGTTTAACCCGGTACCTACAGCGGTCGCTCCCATATTCACTTCATAGAGATGATCCCTGGTGCGTCCGATACGTTTAATATCACGCTCCACTACTCTGCTGTACGCTTCAAATTCTTGTCCAAGACGGATCGGAACCGCATCCTGCAGATGGGTACGTCCCATTTTTATGACGTGATCGAACTCCTGGGCTTTTTGTTTAAAGGCATTCAGCATATGCTCCATCGTGCCCAGAAGCTTTTCTAGCAATTTCAGGGTTGAAATATGGATGACTGTCGGGAAAACGTCATTCGTTGACTGTGACATATTCACATGACTGTTCGGGCTTACTTTCCCATACTCCCCTTTGCGATGGGACATGAGTTCCAGGGCACGATTGGCGATAACCTCATTGGCATTCATGTTGATGGATGTACCTGCACCGCCTTGAATCGGATCGACGATGAAGAATTCATGAAACTTCCCTTGGAGTATCTCATCAGATGCCTGGACGATGGCTTGACCGATTCCCTCATAAAGACGGGTGGTTTCCATATTGGCAAGCGCTGCCGCTTTCTTTACGACTGCCAGGGCATCGATCATTTCTTTATGAATTTTATAACCAGTGACCGGGAAGTTCTCCACGGCCCTCAGAGTTTGTATTCCATAGTAAACATCCTCAGGTACTTCTTTTTCCCCGAGAAAATCTTTTTCTATTCTAAATCCACTTGTGACGTTTATCATTTCTCTACTCCCCATATTTGGATTAGCTGTCTCTAATTGATGATTCTATCAATTAGAGTGTAAGTAGGCAACGATTTAGGGACAAAACCATTAATTTCAAAAATTCTAAAAAAAACGCTTTCATTGTGTTCCCCTTAACTTAGAAAACGAAGTGCTTTTTTATTGGAATAGCATCATGATAGAACGTTCTACACGGGTCTAAATACTCATATAATACGAGTGAAAAGGAGGAGGAATAAAATGGGTATCAAACTGATTAAAATTTCAGTCGTCTACTTTATGATCGGCGTATGTATCGGGCTGTATATGTCGATGGTCCATGACTACACCCTTGCCCCGGTTCATGTTCACATCAACTTATTGGGATGGACCGCCCTGACACTTGCAGGTATCATTTATCACTTATTTCCTGCCGTATCTTCGACGAAATTGGCCAAAGCTCATTTCTGGATTCACAACATTGGATTACCGTTGATGATGATTGGCTTATTCCTTTTTGTTCTTGGGAATGAAGCGGTCGTACCGATCATTGCAACAGGAGGCGTCTTGACTACAGTCGGTGTATTATTGTTCGGATATAATGTATTAAAGGAGTTAAAATCCACATAATCAACTGGAGCAGATCCGATGACCCTACTCGGGGATCGGGTCTGCATTTTATTTTTTGATTAATCTAAAAACAATCCTGCAATATGTGGTGAAAGTGATACAATATAAACGAATGCCCATTTCAAATTAGGAGTGATGTACATGTCGGTCAATGTTTATCTGAATTTCAATGGCAATTGCCGGGAAGCGGCAGAGTATTATGCAGAAGTATTTGAAACAGAACCACCAAAAATCATGACATTCGCTGAGGCACCTCAACATCCTGACTACCCTCTTCCTGAAGAGGCAAAAAATCTGGTCCTACATACAAGACTCTCCATCGATGGCAGTGATGTCATGTTTTCAGATGTATTTCCAAATATGCCTTTTGTAGAAGGAAATAATATCACCCTGGCTCTTGTAAGTGCCGATACTGAAAAGCTGACATCCCGTTTCCACAAGTTAAAAGAAGGCGGGAAGGTTGACATGGAGCTTCAGGAAACCTTCTGGAGCAAGCTGTACGGTCAAGTCACCGATAAGTTCGGTATTCAGTGGCAATTCAATTACGAAGATAACGAAAGATAATTATAAAAAGAAGCTGATGGGAATTCCCATCAGCTTCTTTTCTCTATTAATGCATATTGCTCAATACCCAGACAGAACCGGCAACGATGACAATCGCGATGAATGCGGCTGACATCATTTTCCCAACCTGCCATCTGCCTTCACCTTCGTTTACGTGCATGAACATGAAGAGCTGGATAGCGGCCTGGATGAACGCCAGAACGAATACGATCGATACAATCAGTCCATATGAAAGATTCGTATAAAGTCCAAACCAGACGGCTAGGAACGTTAACGCGATCGAAAGAATAAAACCAATGATCTGAGTCCAAGGCAATCCATTATGATTCGAATGTTGTGACATTATCCCACCATCCCTAGTAAGTACACGCTTGTGAACACGAAGATCCAGACAAAGTCCAGGAAGTGCCAGTACAAGCTTGATACAAATAGTTTTTTAGCGGTATCAGGATTCAATCCCCGCTGCTTCACTTGGAACATGACGAGAAGGATCCATAGAATCCCTACTGATACGTGGAGACCATGCGTCCCGGTCAGTAGATAGAAGGATGACCAGAATGCATTGGTACCCATGGCTGCCCCTTCATGGACCAAATGGATGAATTCCGTGATTTCCATGTAGAGGAATCCGAGTCCAAATAATAATGTGATGATCAGCCAGACCATCATGGATTTGACATTTCGTTTTCTTAATTCATTTATTGATAAACCCGACGTGAAACTACTGATTAACAGGAGCAACGTCATGATGATCGTATTCTTCATATCAAACACTTCACTTGGAAGCGGGCCACCCATGGTGCCTGCCTTCAAAGCGAAGAACGTTGCGAAAATAGTGGCAAATAATGCGATTTCCGCACCAAGGAAAACCCAGAATCCGAAGATGTTCAGTTTCCCGATATCGGATTGATATTCAAGTGGCGTGTTTGGATCTATATTCGTACTATGTGCCATGCTCACGCCTCCCTCTTATACGGATTTTCAGTCTTTTCGATTTCTTCCACACTTACATAATAGCCTTCATCCTGTTTGTGGGACATCATTGAACGGAATGCCATGCATCCGAAGATCCCGACAAGTGCTGCTATCGCCATCCAGAACAGTTCAAATACTAAACCAAATCCTGCGACGAAGAACAGCGCGGACATGATGAAAGGTGTCCCTGCATTGCTTGGCATGTGAATCGGTTGATATTCGAAGTTGTCAGGAACCATCTTTCTTCCTTCTTGCTTCATATCATAAAATGCATCATGACTTTTCACTTCAGGAACGTGTGCAAAGTTGTAATGAGGCGGGATTGCTGAACTTGTTGCCCATTCAAGGGTACGTCCATCCCACGCGTCACCTGTTGTTTCTCTCTCTGCAAAACGGTAGCTGTAATAGATACCATAAACGAGTACCATGAATCCTACTCCCATTCCGAAAGCTCCGACAGAAGAAATTACATTCAATGCTGTCCAGCCATCTTCAGGACCATACGTGTATACACGTCTTGGCATACCTGCAAATCCTAATACGAACTGAGGTAAGAAACAAAGATTGAATCCGATGGAGAATAACCAGAAAGCCCATCGTCCGATTCGTTCATTCATCTTATGACCAAACATCTTTGGATACCAATATGCAAGTCCCGCGAAGCAGGCAAATACAACACCGGCAATCAATGTGTAATGGAAGTGAGCAACCAGGAAGTAGTTATTGTGATATTGGAAGTCGGCCGCAGCCATTCCAAGCATAACCCCTGTTACCCCACCGATCAGGAATGTCGGGATGAACGCAACAGACCATAACATCGGTACAGTAAATTCGATTTTCCCTTTGAATAAGGTACCTAGCCAGTTGAATATTTTGATTCCAGTCGGTATGGCAATCGCCATCGTTGAAATCGAGAATACACTGTTCACTGCTGCGCTTCCGCCCATCGTAAAGAAGTGATGGACCCAAACAACAAAGCTTAGTCCAGAGATCGCAACAAGTGAGATAATCATAGATTTATAACCAAATAGTGTTTTTCTTGCAAAAGTAGCAATGATTTCTGAGAAAATTCCGAAGGCCGGTAATATAACGATATATACTTCCGGATGCCCCCATAGCCAGAACAGGTTTGACCAGAGCATAGGGTTACCACCATCCGTAAGCGTGAAGAAGTGGGAACCGAATAAACGGTCAAATGTCATCAGAGCTAATGTGACAGTCAAAATCGGGAATGCGAATACGATGATGAATGCCGTGATCAGCGTTGTCCATGTAAACATTGGCATGCGAAGAAGCGTCATGCCTGGTGCACGCATCTTAATGATGGTGACGACAAAGTTGATCCCTGTGAGTAACGTACCGATACCCGATATTTGCAGACCTAAGAGGTAATAGTTAATACCCGGTCCAGGACTACCTTCGATCGCAAGCGGTGCGTAGTTCGTCCAACCTGCGTTCGGTGATCCACCGAATACGAAAGAAATATTGAAAAGGATTGCCCCGAACATGAATGACCAGAAGCTTAGGTTATTCAAATAAGGGAATGCTACGTCCCTTGCACCAATTTGCAAAGGAACGACCACGTTCATCAATCCAAGTAAGAACGGCATCGCCATGAACAGGATCATGATTGTACCGTGAGTCGTAAAGATTTCATTGTAGTGCTCAGATGTCAAAAATGAGTTATTCGGCACCGTCAATTGTGCCCTCATCAAGAGTGCGTCGACTCCTCCACGGAAGAGCATGACAAGTGCTGCCAGGATATACATGATACCGATTTTTTTATGATCAACGCTTGTAATCCAATCGTTCCATAACCATTTCCACTTTTTAAAGTAAGTGAGGACTGCAACGATTCCAATTACGGTGAAAGCGATCGAAATGTTGGCTCCTATGATCAACGGATCGTTGAGGATAAGATTATCCTTAATAAAATCAAACATTTAAAGTCCTCCTTTCTTAGTGCTCATGACTGCCATGATCTTCATGGTCATCATCTTCTTTTTTCTTCATATCATCATGGTCCATGTCTTCGTGACCTTCCATGTCCATATGTTCGTGACTTGACATGGCGTCTTTATCTGCACCACCAACCGTGGTATCAAGACCGTATTTCTGTCGGATGGCCATGGCATATTCAGAGTTCTTACCATGATCGACGAATGCCAAGTGAGTGGAAGAGAATGTCATCTTATCAACCGTTTCAGGAAGCATCAGTTTTTCATACGTGTCTTCCGTCAATTTCGGTTCGTTGGATTGAGCATCTTCGACCCAATCTTCATATTTGTCTTGTTTCATTGCAACGAAATCAAACGTTTGGTGCGTCATTCCTTCACCGGTGAAGTTTGAGTTTCTTCCATCATACGTGCCTGGCTCATCAGCCTGCAGATATAAGTCATTGACCATACCAGGCATTCCATAAATCTGTCCGCCGATTTGCGGCACCCAGAATGAAGCCATTGAATCAGCTGCTGTCACTTTGAATAAAATCGGATGATCTTCAGGAACATTCACATAGTTTACCGTTTCAATTCCTTCTTCAGGATAGCTGAAGATCCATTTCCAATCGACAGCCGTCGCATGGATGACGATTGGATCTTTATGAGAGGTCGCTTCCGGTGCGTCTCTTAATTCATAAAGGGCTTTTGTGTTCGGGATGGATAATGCGATGACGATCAGGACGGGAATGAGTGTCCAAATAATCTCAAGGAATGTACTTCCGTGCATATCCGGCTTATAGTCACTATTCTTCTTACTGCTTCGATACTTGAACAAGATGATTGTAAAGAAACCGAGAACAACAACCATAATGGCAATCATATAGTATATCGATAACATAATCAGATCTTTTTGGACGGCTCCGACCGGTCCTTTAGGATCGAGGATGATTAATTCGCTATCAGTACTGAATATAATGATGAAAAATAACGAAATGAGACTTATTAAAACAATTAAATACGGTTTGAATTTATTAAACAAAAGAAATCACCTTCCTTTATGTAGAATTTACTCTCGTAGACCTATACTATCAAATTCTCTAAACACGTACCCTTAATAACTGCATTTTTAAACAGATTTTCGAAATTTCGACGCATTTTATTCACAGAACGGTAACAATGTTGGAAAGAATTTCTCAAGGGACAAAAAAATAACTCTCAAAGTTATCTGAGAATAACATTGAGAGCGTTTTATAGGTTGATTATTTAGAATATTATCATCTATATTTTTATAAAATGTGAACAGATTTCGAAATCATATCATTATGTCAGGAGAATTTTAATCGTAAGCATCTTTTATCTCTAAAGTATGAAAACACGCTCTTATCATCCATTTTCAGTTCGGTTGGTTTTCTTTTTCACCACCTAAATCAAACGGGGAGTAGACGCCTTCATAGTCCACGATCGTCACCATTCCCCTGGCGGCATGATTGTTATCGTGGCAATGAAATAACCATTCTCCAACATTATCCGCTTTAAAATAAATAACATATTCCTCTCCGGGTTTTACATGAATTAAATCTTTGACGATCGGCTTTTCAAATTCCCTTCCATTCTTCGAGTTCACTTGAAAGCGATGGCCATGCAAATGCATAGGATGATTCATCCTGCCATTATTTCTAAGTGTGACCTTAACGATGTCCCCATCTTTTACATGGATAGGTGGTGTATCTGGAAAGGTTTCATCGTTAATTTGAAATGACATGCCTTCTCCCATTGACATCCCCATACTTAGGTCCATGTCGTAGGTAACATCCGGTTCAGGAATTTCTCCGAAAATAGGCTTCTCGCTCCCATATGAAATCCCCTTCGCCACACCTGCTTCTTTAGCGAGTGTGGCGCCCTGATGTCGATTTTGATTTCTCTCGGAAACGACCGGGATGATCATATCTTCCGCATTTTCTACACTCTGTTCCTGACCGATAAATACCGTTTCCTTTTCAGGCTTCGTAAATTCCACATCCATTCGTTCTCCAGGGGCTATTTCAAGAACATTGGATTCGTGGTCTTCAGACACCACATGTTCTGCATCATTTGCTATGACTCTCATAGACCCTTCCGGGAAAACCAAGCGATGCTCCTGGTATCCGGCATTAACAAATCTCAATCTCGCTTTTTCACCCGCTTCCATCGTAAGCGGCTCGATCGCTCTTCCCGCTTTTCCGTTCACGGTAAAGGTATCGTACATTTGTTTCGTATCCGCTTCACCGTCTCCGGACATCGCTCCCATCATCATACCTCCCATATTAGAGATATCCTCTCTCTCTTGATCTACTGCCCACTCATCCAGGATGAACACTTCATCCTTCTTATACTCTTTTTCCTTTTCTTCGACAACGAGTGATCCATATAAACCTTTGTCAACCTGTATAGAGCTTTGTTGATGGGAATGGTACCAATACGTGCCTGCATCATTCGCGACGAATTCATACGTAAAACTTTCGCCAGGTTGAACGGCATCCTGGGTCAACCCTGGAATGCCATCCATTTTGTTCGGTAAAAGGACCCCGTGCCAGTGAATTGTCACCGGTACGTCCAACTCGTTCACAAGCTTTACTTGTACAACATCACCTTCTGTGACATGGAGAGATTCTCCTGGCACTGTACCATTATAGGTCCAGGCAGATACCTTTTTATCCTCACTGATGTTCCACTGTTTTTCCTCTGCAGTCAGAACGAATTTCCTAACTGGATGATCCTTTTTTTCTTGCGCACTCACTTCCAGAATACTCGTTTCTCCACCTTTCACTTCCTTTGGTAAACTCAAATCTCCACTTCTATACCAAGGTGATTGAAGGAACACGATGATTCCGATTCCCACTAATCCGATAATGAGCATAGAGCCAATGACCTTTCTATTCATAGCTGTCTCCCCTTTTTTCTCACTTGAAGTTTTCTAACACCCAAGTTCCGGAAAAATCTCATACCATTCATTTATTCATCTATTTTCCGTTTGAGCCGCTCATATTCTTCTTCCGTGATTTCTCCTTTTGCCAAACGCTCCTTCAGCAGTCCTAATGAATGATGATTATGATGGTGAGTTGAATGACTAGACTGCCCCGGGTTCTTCCCCCTCATCATCCAAATGAATATGCCAACAATCGCTACTATTAATATGATAAAAAGAAAGCCAGTTCCAAAGAAACCTGCGCCCATTCCTCCACCGTTCATCATAGAATCATCTCCTTTATACTTATACTCTCTTTATACCCAATGAGGTATTAACAAAAACAATCTTTTCTCTCAAATTGATAAGATTCCCCCTTTTTTATAACCAGAATCACCTTTCTATTTCCCCGTAAATGTGCAAATAAAATGGAGAAAGAAAAAAAATCAGATACCCCCTGTCAATCAACAGGACATATCTGATATGGTTGGATTCTCCATCATCTTCGTTTTAGATGATGGAACGGTTGAAGTCATTTCAACCCTAATAACTGCTGAATTTCCTCTTTATTATTCTCAAATCCAATTAAATTCTTTACAAGCTTTTTCTTCCCGAATAGACCTTTCTCGTAAAAGACAAAGGAAGGCACGATCCTTGAACCCGCAATCTCTTTGAGTTCTTTTTCATACCTATCCTCTTCACCTACGTTCTTATGAACATAGTCGATCTCCTGTTCATTTAAATATTCTTTTGCCGCTTGACAATCTGAACAGGTGGGCCGGGTGTAAAGCTCTAATGTCAGGTTATTACTCATCTTGTCAATCAGCTCCTTTTTGTAAAGAACTACATCCCGGAAGGTTTAAACCCTTTCAGGCGCAGGGCGTTCAAGAGAACGGATACGGAACTGAAGCTCATGGCGGCCCCGGCGATCATCGGATTGAGTAACGGCCCTCCGAACAGATGAAGGATCCCCATGGCAACAGGAATGCCAAGGATGTTATAGCCAAATGCCCAGAAAAGGTTCTGCTTGATATTCCGAATGGTTGCTTTACTTAATTCAACGGCTGTCGGTACGTCCATCAGGTCACTTCGCATCAGGACGATGTCCGCAGACTCCATGGCTACATCCGTACCGGAACCGATGGCAATCCCGATATCCGCTTGAGCAAGGGCAGGCGCGTCGTTGATTCCGTCTCCGACCATCGCCACTTTCCTGCCGCCTTCCTGCAGCTTCTTGACTTCATTTGCTTTATCTTCCGGCAGGACTTCACTGAGGACCGTGTCAATACCGACTTTTTTTGCGATGGCCTCCGCCGTCCGCTTATTGTCTCCCGTGATCATTGCCACTTGGAGTCCCATTTTGTGAAGCTTTTCAATCGCTCCAATACTCGTTTCTTTCACCGTATCGGCTACTGCAATGATACCCGCGATTTCCTCTTCAATGGAGATGTACATCGGTGTTTTACCCTCGGCAGCCAGCCGGTCCGATACTTCCGCCAATTCACCGACTTCGACATCATTTTCATCCATCAGCTTGCGGTTTCCAAGCAACAGATCCTCTCCGTCTACCGTCACTTCGATTCCCTGACCTGTAATGGCATCAAAGAAGGCAGTCTTGCGGAGGGAGAGTCCTCTCTCCTCTGCCTCCCGGACAATCGCTTCTCCCAGTGGATGCTCAGATCCCTTTTCAGCAGAAGCAGCAAGAATCAGGAGTTCTTCTTCTGAAATGGATTCTGACGTGACAATATCTGTCACCACAGGCTTTCCTTCAGTGATGGTGCCGGTTTTATCAAACACGATGGTTTCGATTTTATGTGTCGTTTCAAGGGCACCACCGCTTTTGATCAATACACCATTTTCCGCGCCTTTCCCCGTACCGACCATAATGGCCGTTGGTGTCGCGAGTCCCAGTGCACAAGGACAGGCGATGACGAGAATCGAAATCGCGATTGTAAAGGCGAACAGACCTGATTCCCCTGCTATATACCAGGCGATTCCAGATAGAATGGCTAGAACGATGACGATAGGAACAAAATAACCTGAAATGATATCCGCCATTTTGGCGATCGGAGCTTTTGAACCCTGAGCCTCTTCTACCAGCTTGATGATTTGCGATAATGCCGTATCCTTCCCTACTTTGGTAGCCTCGTATCGGATGGTGCCATTTTTATTAATGCTTGCACCGATGACGTTCGAGCCGCTGGTTTTCTCAACAGGGATACTCTCCCCTGTCAGCATCGCTTCATCGACGGA
This sequence comes from Rossellomorea orangium, assembly GCF_019334305.1. GTDB lineage: Bacteria > Bacillota > Bacilli > Bacillales > Bacillaceae_B > Rossellomorea. Next base: position 56,634 of record NZ_JAHWGH010000008.1, on the reverse strand, counting down.
GGTCTTTCCTTCAGTCACCACTCCATCAACGGGGATTTTTTCACCCGGCTTTACGATGATGATATCTCCGACTGCCACTTTTTCCACCGAAATCTCGACTTCTTCTCCATCTCTTACGACAGTCGCTGTTTTAGGGGCAAGCCCCATCAGTTTTTTGATGGCTTCAGACGTTTTCCCTTTCGAAAGAGCCTCAAAATATTTCCCCAATGTAATGAGGGTGAGAATGACGGCTGCCGATTCGAAATAGAGATTCTGCGCATAGCCTTCACTGCCTGCTATGATCATGATGGTAGCGAATAAACTGTAAAAGAAGGCAGCTCCGGTCCCCAAGGCAACCAATGAATCCATGTTGGGATGGCGTTTGACAAGTGTCTTGAACCCTACACTGAAGAAAGGTTTTCCCATCATCATGACGGGAACCGTAAGAACCAGTTGAAGTAAAGCAAATCCAGACGGGTTCACCATCGGATCGATGGCCTCTGGTAGAGGCATTCCGAACATATGGCCCATGGAAACCAGAAGCAGGGGCACTGTAAATACGGCTGAAACCCAAAAGCGTTTCCACATCGTCTTGATGTGCTGCTCTTTCTTATCCCTGTCTTGGTCCACTGTATCTTCTGCATCAGCGTCCTCGTGTGCTTCGTATCCGGCTTCTGAGACCGCCCCCTTGATATCGGACACGGTGACGACGGCAGGATCGTACTCAATGACCATTTTCTCTGTCGCCATGTTGACAGTCGATTCCTTGACTCCATCGAGCTTTCTTGTTGCCTTTTCCACGGATTGCACACAGGATGCGCAGGTCATGCCCGTCACGCTGAATGTCTTCTTTTCCATTTCCGTGACCGCTTTATAACCTGCGTCATCTACAGCCTTTTTGATCTCTTCCAATGAAAGTTCATTCTCATCATAGACAATATTGAGTTTCTCCGTTGCAAGGTTCACACTTGCTTGTTCAACACCGGCCAATTTCTTCGTTGCTTTCTCAACCGCCTGAGAACATGAGGCACATGTCATCCCTTCAATGCTTACTGTTTTTTCCGTCATTGTCCCAACCACCTTTATTTCGCTGGTTCTGTTTCGTACCCCGCATCAGACACGGCTTTACTTAAGCTGTCTGGAGTCTGCTTCGTTTCATCATACTTCACCTTTGCCGCTCCATTTTCAAGATCGACTTTCGCTTTTTCCACACCGTCCAGTTCATTTAATACGCCTTCTACCTTTTTCACACAGTTTCCACATGTCATTCCTGATACGTTTAATAATGTTTTTTCCATTTTTCAACACTCCTTGTGATTTTTTTAATGTTGGCAGTTCATGCCGTGATCTTTTTTACAGGTACACTGGCCGGGTACGCAATTACATGCGATGTAGTCGACAGCGTTTTCCTTTTTGGATTGTAAAGCCTGTTCTAGCAGAGCAATATCTTCGTGACTCAGGGTGGCTTCATCAATCAGATCAGCAATCGTCTTTCCAACTGCCCTGCTGCATATATGGGTGAACAATCCTGACTTCAGTGTCTTAAGACTTTCTTCTTCACTGACACCTGCCCTGTAGATGAACCGGTTGCCGATTTTTTCCGTTGTGAGCATCCCTTTTTTGACCAGACGACCAATAAAGGTTTTGGTTGTTGCCGGCTTCCACTCTTTCTTTTCCTGCAGGACGGAACTGATCTCCTTACTGGTCACTTCTTTCAGTGTCCAGACGACCCTCATGACTTCCCATTCAGAATCTGTGATTTCCGGTTTTTCTTCTTCGGGCAATGATATCCCTCCATTCGTTTACATTTGTAATCGATTTATATTTATAGTTTACAACTGTAATCGATTTTGGTCAACTGATTTGATTGGATTTTTTTAAAATGGGCAGTTATTGAATGGCTAGGTGACATTTTTATTCTGTACCACTCGCTAATTTCTATAAACGTATTTACCTGTTGACTGTTATAAAAAGAGATGAACCAATGGCCATCTCTTTTTTCTGATTTATTATTCAACTGGGGATAATTCGCTTTCTGTGACCCATTTATGATTTTTCACTTGTTCTCCACCTGTGGTTGGTGTGTAATCCACCATATAAACGGCCATTTCTTCTGCTGAATCAATCGTTGCCGTCGCTCCCTTCATTCCTTTCATATGATCGGTATCCAAGACCACTTCATCTCCTGGTTTAAACGGTTGATCTCCGAAATCTTTCAACTCTTCATGAATGACCCATTTATGGTTCTTCACCTTTTCTCCACCCGTGGTCGGTGTGTAGGTAACGGTGTAGACGACAGTATCATAAACACCTGATATAGTCGCTTCCGCATCCTTCATCCCTGCCATGTGATCATCTTTAATGATGGCTTTACTTCCTACTTCATACCTCGGATTTGATGCTTCTATTAAACTCTTTGGCAGCTCTTCTGAACCAGAGTGATTCATGTCGCTATGCTCCATGCTGTCCATTTCTTCCGTCATCCCGTCTTCATCATTTGAACAAGCTCCCAGAAAAAGAAGGGCCATTAAAATGAAAAGAAACGATTTTTTTCTATGTTTCATCGTGATCGTACCTACCTTTCGAGTGATATCTATTAAATTTTATCCTGCAAAATTGCAGAATCTATGGAGAACATATGTAGAAGTGTGATATTTTCGTGACAAATGCGACAGAATGAATCATGCCTTGGAAAGAACCCGACAAACCTGTCTTTATGCATACATTTTTCATATTTTCACGTTACACTGGTAATAGAAATCATAAATGAGGGAGTCTCTATGAATAAAATTTCAACGAAACTTGCGGCTGCCTTCACTATAGCCGTCTTCATCATGGAAGGATTATTGATGCTCTACCTCCATGATAATATTATCGATTCCCGGATCCAGGAGGAATTTCAGTCCATCCTATCCCGGGGGAACAGTCACCGGGACGTACTAGAGGACCGCTACACCAATACGACCCTTCACCATATCGCACTCATGGAATCCAAAACGGAAACCGAGGTTGTCATTACAGATGAGAATCATTCTGTCATCATCGGCTCGAAGAAGTTAACGGATGGAATGCGTGAATTAATCAATGAGAGTCCGGATTCCTTACCCCGAGAAGGAAGAGTGATTGAAGCAAACTGGAAAGACGTGAATTATTTAGCCACCGTCACCTCTTTTAAAAACGGCGCTGATGAAGGCTATGTTTATATGTTTAAAAGCGCCTCACCGCTACGGAACTTAATTCATAAATTAAACGGCCATTTTTTACTTGCAGGAATCATGAGTCTCATCATATTAGCCTGTATTCATTTTCTCCTGTCCAAAATGTTGACACGACCATTGATTAAAATGAAAAAGGCTACTGAAGAATTAAGCAAAGGGCATTTTGGGGTAAAGCTCCCCAAATTGGGGAAAGACGAACTTGGAGATCTCTCCACTTCCATACAAACATTAGCAAATGATCTGGAAACGATTCAACATGACCGCACGGAATTTCTGGCTACCATTTCCCACGAACTCAGGACACCCTTGACGTATGTCCTCGGGTATGCGAATGTCGCCATTCGTGACGAAATTTCAGAATCTGAAAGAAAAGAGTATTTAACGATTATCAAGGAAGAATCGCAGACCATTGTCACGTTGATTGAGAATTTATTCGAACTGGCCAAGATTGATGAGAACAACTTCTCCATACATCGGGAGGAAATCTCATCATCCCCCTATTTCCATAAGATGATGAGCAAAATGAAGCCGGCCTTTAAAAGTCAGGGGATGAACCTGAACCTGTCTGTTTCAGAAGAATTCTTGTTCCAAGCGGACCCAATTCGATTGGAGCAAATCATCATGAACCTGTTGGATAACTCCTTAAAATATTCAAAGCCCGGTTCAACGACGACAGTCATTGCCCGTCAACATATACCGGGTAAACTGAGCCTGACAATCAAAGACCAGGGTATAGGCATTCCGCCTGACGAGCTCTCTCAAGTATTTAATCGCTTATATCGGGTAGAAAAATCTCGTTCAAGGGAATTTGGCGGCTCCGGCCTCGGCTTAACCATCGTAAAGGAGTTGGTGGAAGCACACGGTGGAGAGATTTCAATCGAAAGTGAACCAAATAAGGGAACATCCATCAATATCATACTTTAAGGTTGGAGGGTCGACTGTGAATAACATATTATTAATCGATGATGAAACAAGGATGTTAAATCTATTGGAGCTTTACCTCACTCCATACGATTATTCCTGTGTAAAGAAAAATAACGGCTATGACGCCATTCACTATATGAAACAGCATCCCGTCGATCTAATCATTTTAGACATTATGATGCCGGAACTGAACGGTTTTCAGACATGTGAAAAAATCAGGGAGTTCTCCCATGTTCCAATCATCATGTTGACAGCAAGGGGCGAGAAGGATGACATCGTAAAGGGATTAAACGTCGGGGCGGATGATTATATTACAAAGCCCTTTGACGAAGAGGAACTTGTCGCACGCGTGAATGCCCTTTTCAGAAGAAAGAAGCGCTATGATCAAATCGAAGAGACTCAACAACTCATCAGGGGCGGATTCACATTAGATGGTCATACCTACACGTTAAACTATGAAAATCAAATTCTTTCCTTGACCTTAAAAGAATACAACATCCTTCACTCCCTGATGAAAAATACAGACCGAGTCTACACGAGGGAACAACTCCTGCTGATGGTGTGGGATATCAATTCCAAAACCGACATCAGGACTGTAGACTCACACATCAGAAACCTGAGGGATAAATTAAAAAAAGCCGGGTTCCCGATAGAAGATCATTTAAAAACCATATGGGGGATCGGGTATCAGTGGAAAATATAATGAGAAAGCAGGATAAACAATGAAACATATAAAAACTTTTTTTCTAGTATCTTCATTAGCCATCATGGTATCTGGCTGCTCTGCAACAGACGAGGATTATTCCTATGTCAAAACGGAAGATAAGACCATCGACCACATTCACGGAATGGGCTACCCAAATAATAAAGGAGAATTGGTCATTGCTACTCATGATGGTTTGATGAAATACAAGGATTCCACATGGTATGAAACAAATAGCGAAAAACACGATTATATGGGCTTTCAGCCGTATAAAGATGGATTTTATTCCAGCGGGCATCCGGAAGAAGGATCAAAGCTAAAGAATCCCCTGGGACTGGTCAAAAGTACAGATGGCGGCAAATCATTGGACAAGTTGGCCTTTTACGGGGAAACCGACTTTCATTATCTCGGGGCAGGTTATCAATCCAAGGCCCTTTATGCGATCAACCAAGAGTCCAATTCGGAGATGGATACAGGGCTTTACCGTTCCATGGACGAAGGGGAAAATTGGAAGAAGGCTGATATGAAAGGGTTCGACTCTACTTCAATCGGAAATATTGCGGTTCACCCTTCAAAAAAAGAGATGCTGGCTATCTCAAGTAAAGATGGGGTATTTGTATCACAAGATGGCGGAGACTCCTTTACAAAAGTGGAGAATACTCAAACGACAACCAGTATCTACTTAACGGAAAAGACCGGGCTTTTCGCCAGTATAGAAAAAGGAAAGATACAATTATATGAGTTGAACCTTGACTCAAACAAAATTCAATCCTACCCTACTCCTGACTTATCTCAAGATAATCCGATTATGTATATCTCATTCAACCCGGAACGCTCTGATGAGTGGACGATCGTGACCTATAACAATGATATCTTCCAATCGACTGATAATGATGAGACATGGAATGAAGTTGTGGATGAAGGAAAGCTTGCAAAGTAGGGAATTTAATAAGGAGTGGAGACCAATTGAACGGTTTCCACTCCTTTTTGTTTACGCGATTTTCTTACACTCTTCTGCACAATTGAAGCAAGCATCGGCACATTTCTGGCAGTGATCATGATCATGTTTCTTACATTCTTCCCCGCATGTTTCACAAATACCGGCACACACTTGGGCAAGTTCCGCTGCAAATGGTGTTCCCCTTACTAAGGATTGTTCTAAGTATGCACATATATCCGCACATTCGCGGTCCAAACGGATACACTCTTTCATCATATTGATGTCTTCTTCTTTTAGACAAGCATCATAGCAGTGGTTACACGCCTCCATACATTGATGAAGCGCTTGGATGGCAGATTGGTACTTTTCATGTGACATATTATCTTCCTCCTTAAAATTATTGGTTACTACAACATTACTATATCCAGTTAGAATGCCATTAAACGGAAAAATCATTTTTTTATTTGTTTCGACAAGTTTATTTTGTTCTGCATAGAATCTGCATAAACTCAGGGTAAACATAAGAAATTTGAACAGTAAAAGGGATGTCCCGATTGGACATCCCTTTTACTGACTTTACCCTATTAAAAAATGAACAAGATTGTTCCTACTACTAAATAAAGTAAGCATAAATACGTCACGATCGTCTTGAACTTCGAATCTCCCTCCATCATCATCATGTGCGAGTGGGCATCGGATTGTTTAAACAATTTATTCAAGTAGATGGACACACCTGCCACCACCACAAAGACGATATTCAACCAGAACGTATAATCAATCTTAAACGGATCTTCATTCATGACCTGCTTGGCATCTTCAGGAAGAAGTCCCATAGCTGTAAAGCCGTAGTGCATGCCAAGCGCTGTTAAAATAATGGATACGTAAAAGACTCCAGCAATATATAAGGCCGTTTTTAATCCATAATATTTTTTATGAACCGCAATAATGGGAGGTACGACCAGATCTGAATAAATAAATGCCATGATCCCTGCGAATGCCACCCCACTGGATGCAAGTATCGTGGAAATTGGAATATTCCCCATGGATCCGATAAAAGTCAACATCGCTACCAACGGCCCTATGAGGGCATTCTCCAACACCTTTAAAAATGAGTCGGGCTGATCTGCGAGAAAGAAGCTTTTCCACGTGTCTTCCGATACAAAGGTGGCCATCATCCCGGCAATCGTAAAACCGATCGTGATTTCTTTCCACACCATTTTCCAGTTCATGACGAATTCATGACCGACCTGAAGCCATCCTTCTTTGGATCTTATCTTCTCTTTCCAATCAAATTCTTCATTTTCATCATCCTCATCCTCAACATGTTCTCTTGCTTCTTCCACCAATTTTTTTGGGAAAGTGAGTTTCACTAACACCCACGTTACTAAAATCAGTGCAATACCGCCGACCATCTCTGCCACTACGAACTGCCAACCAAGGAAGATGTAGATAAGGATACCCAATTCGATCACCAGGTTGGTAGACGCAAACAAAAAGGCTAAGGTCGGGATGAAATGTGCGCCCTTCTTAAATAAATTCCTCCCAGCAGCCAGTGCCGCAAAGGAACAGGATGAACTGATCGCCCCGAAAAGCGAGGATAAACCAACGGACTTCAAGCTCGCATTCCCCATATACTTCACCATCTTATCCTTTTGGACAAATGCCTGGATCATGGAGCTGATCAAGTATCCCAATACAAACGCCCATCCTGATTTCCAAAAGTACCCCAGGGAGGTCTTGGCTGATTCGCCGATTAGTTCTAACAAAGAATCATCTCCTTTACTTAGTCATTCATACGAACATAAATAGGCTAAGCTTAAATACCATCACCATTTATGTAGTGTTCATACATTACCCGGTAAATGTGCAAATTAAATGCAAATCACTAAAAAAAGGATTATTCTCTGTTTTTGTTATGAAATCGCTACATAACTTGATAGACATTTTAGTGATGGTGATAGTATTCCCTGATTGAATGGGTAGTTTTTAATAAATAAAACGTTATTTTGCAAATACTATAGATAAAAAATGGAAAGCTATAACTGAAAAGGAGTGAAATCTTTATGAAAGCCTATAAAAAATTTGGTAGTATGATCCTCACATCTACCGTCGTCATGTATTTGTTTACGTATTGGAATACCTATAAGGTTGATCACATATTCTTCAGTGAAACAAGAGCCTATATGGCCGTGTTGATGGGTGCATCGATGGCTGTCATCATGCTACTATTCATGCAAAACATGCTGACAAATCGCAAAATGAATCTCGGAATAATCCTAGGGAGTATTGTTGTCTTCTTATTTTCACTTTACTTATTGCGCAGTCAGACGCTCGTAGACGATGTGGATTATATGGAAGCAATGATCCCCCATCACTCCATTGCCATCTTAACCAGCGAACGCGCCCAAATTTCCGACCCAAGGGTACGTAAGCTAGCCGACGGCATTATCAAAACCCAAAAGAAAGAAATTGCGGAAATGAAGAAATTAATAGAAGAACTTGATGATGAATAGATAAGAGCCATGTTACTGATTGTAAGCAGTAGCATGGCTCTTTTGTTTATTGAAGTCTGGTTCTATTTTATCAAAAGATCATTATAATTTTTCAAAATAAAAACCACCAAATATGTATTTGGTGGAGACGGTGGGACGTGCACTTCCATGCTTTCGACATGGCACTGACTATATCTTGAACCTTGTAGTTTCAGGTCCTTTGGCGTATTATGCGAAATGTAAATTTATCTGCTGAGAGATAGGATTCCGCATCCTAGTACTACCGGACTTCGGCAGCCTATAAGTCGATACACGGCTGTTGGATTGCTCCACATACCGCTCGGCATTGCCTTATCACACGAATGTGACTTAGGTTTCACCGATAAAGCCAAATTTTCACTTATGTGTTACCACATAAGGCGACTATGAACTAATCGAACCCACGTCCAGAAACATCGCCACTTAAGCGTCTACGAGCGTAGTCGATATATTCGCAAATTCGCTACAGCTTCTGCCTATCGACGGGCGTCCGTGCAGCTAGTCTGATTAGTCTCTTCCTTTGTCCTCAGACGGTGGACTCCGGCGTAGCCTACTAAGAGTGAGTCCCTTACCCTACCACATAGGCGATGGAGGGAGGAACAGCTAAAGTGCTATTACGCAGCTAAAGCTAGGTTATTGTTAGTTTTGCCAGTTATTATTGGCTTTGGCGTTTTAACGTAGACGACCCCTACGGCTCGCAACCCAAGCTCGAACTATCCCTGTCGAATCCGTAACGTCCCCATGATAAAAGGGAAGAACGGGAAAGAATAAGTTAAGCGTGTAAGTCACTTATTCAATTGTTCTTACTGCCGCTTGATTACCTCGCGACATCTACTAGTATAACAAATCCTGAAATAAATGCAAATGGCATATTCCGGAAAACTGTAGTGTTACATCCCTTTTTGGCGCTGGGCAAGCTCACGCTGGATGGAACGGTTTGCTTCTTTCCGTTTCAGGTCTTCACGTTTATCATATTTCTTCTTACCGCGGGCAAGTCCGATCAGAAGCTTTGCCACACCGTTTTTGATGTAAAGCTTCAAAGGAACGATGGAATAACCGGCTTCTTTTGAATCACCGATCAGCTTGTTGATCTGCTTACGATGAAGCAGTAATTTACGCGTTCTAAGCGGTTCATGATTAAATCGATTTCCCTGTTCATACGGGCTGATATGCATATTGTGTATGAAAATTTCACCGTTTTGAACACGGGCAAACGAATCCTTTAGATTCACTCGGCCGCCACGAATCGATTTGATCTCTGTTCCCTGGAGAACGAGACCCGCCTCATATGTTTCTTCTACGGCATAGTCATGGCGTGCTTTTTTATTCTGGGCAATTAGCTTGCCTTCTCCCTTTGGCATTGGAATCCCCCTAGTCATCGCTGGTTTACTCATTATTATCTCATATTTTGAAGAAAAATTGTATCGTTACACCCTGAAAAGAAAAGGAGCAAAGGGCGTCCCATTGCTCCTGATCCCATTATTTCTTCTTTTTACGTTTGCTTCTAGGTGCATTTTCAAAATGTTTCTTATTGGTTTTTTTCTTCTTATTGTTTTTAGGTGGACGCGTTGACCATTCCCCTTCCTTTTTACGGGATGAAGAACGATCCGATTTTCCACGGTTTGATTTTCCTTTATCCGAAGAAAACGAGCGTACACTGTTTTCGCGCTCCTTGCGCTTTCCTTTCATGCCGACAATTTCAAAATCAATGGCGCGCTCATCTTTGTTGACGCTCACGACACGCACCGTGATTTCATCACCGATCCTGAACACATTGGCGGTCCTCTCACCGATCATGGCAAGATGACGCTCATCAAACCGGTAATAATCATCCGTCATGTAGCTTACATGGACAAGGCCCTCAATGGTGTTCGGCAATTCGACGAACATTCCGAAGTTTGTCACGGAGCTGATGATGCCGTCGTACTCTTCTCCCACCTTGTCTTCCATGTACTCTGCTTTCTTCAGCTCATCGGTTTCACGCTCGGCATCCACTGCACGGCGCTCGCGGCTGGACGTGTGCTCAGCGATGTGCCCCATTTGAGCGCCCCACTTCTCACGGGTGGCCGGATCAAGCTTACCTTCAATCAAGTAGGTTCTGATCAATCGATGAACGATCAAGTCAGGATAACGGCGTATCGGTGATGTGAAGTGTGTATAAAACTCCGTCGCGAGTCCAAAGTGACCGAGACTTTCAGGGTCATATTTCGCCTGCTGCATGGATCGAAGCATCATCGTTGAAACGACCATTTCTTCCGGTTCTCCCTGTACGTCCTCGACAATTTCCTGAAGGGCACGGGGGTGGATGCTGTTGGCCGTCCCTTTCACAATCAAGCCGAAGTTGGTGATGAACTCGAAGAAGCGCTGCAGCTTATCCTCTTTCGGATCTTCATGGATACGATAGATGAACGGCACGTCCATCCAGTGGAAATGCTCAGCAACCGTTTCATTCGCCACCAGCATGAACTCTTCGATCAGCTTCTCAGCTACCGAGCGCTCACGAAGGACGACATCTGTCGGCTCCCCTTCTTCATTTACAAGGACTTTTGCTTCTTTGAAATCGAAGTCAATGGCTCCGCGCTTCATCCGTTTCGTGCGAAGCACCTGGGCCAGGTCTTCCATTTCTTCGAACATTGGTACCAGTGGTTCATATTTTTTGCGAAGCTCTTCGTCTTTATCAACGAGGATTTTGTTTACATCTGAATAGGTCATCCGTTCTGTTGTCTTAATGACACTTTGGAAAATTTCGTGTTTTACGACATCGCCTTCTGGTGAAATCTCCATGTCACATGAAAGGGTTAAACGGTCCACTTTTGGATTAAGAGAACATATCCCGTTAGATAATCGATGAGGGATCATCGGGATGACACGGTCCACGAGATAGACTGACGTTCCTCTGTCAAAGGCTTCCTGATCAATCGGGGAACTTTCTTTCACATAGTAAGTGACGTCTGCAATATGTACTCCGAGCTTGTAGTTCCCGTTGTCCAGTTTTGTTACCGTCACGGCGTCATCGAGATCCTTGGCATCTGCGCCATCGATCGTGACGATGGTCTGATCCCGCAGGTCTTTCCGATTTGGAATTTCCGATTCGTCGATTTCACTTGGCACCTTATTCGCCTGATCCATGACCTCTTCAGGAAATTCAATATCAATTCCGTGCTTATGGATGATAGATAGGATATCGACTCCCGGATCATTTTTGTGACCGAGGATTTCAATCACTTCCCCTTCGGCACTCTTCCGTCCTTCCGGATAAGACGTCAATTTCACGACAACCTTATGTCCCTCTGCTGCCCCCATCTGGGCGGATTTCGGAATGAAGATGTCGCTGGCAAACTTCTTATCATCGGGGATGACAAATCCGAAGTGCTTACTTTCCGTAAACGTACCTACCATTTGATCGACACCGCGTTCAACGATTCGGACGACGGTCCCTTCTCTTCTTGATCCTGAAGATGACGTTGAAACTCTGACCAACACGATATCGCCATGCATAGCGTTATTGGTTTCGTTCGGAGGGATAAAGATATCGTCCATTCCGGATTCTTCCGGTATGACAAAGGCAAATCCTTTTGCATGAGCGGATACTTTCCCTCTGACCAGATTCATTTTTTCAGGCAGGCCGTAGCGGTTGCTTCTTGTGCGTACGACGAGGCCCTTCTCTTCCATCACGACAAGCGCTTTGACAAAATCCTTGAAGTTCGTCGACCCTTCAATTCCGAATGCTTCTTCAAGCTCCTGTACCGTCAATGGTTTGTATGCTTCTTCCTTCATATAGGAAAGGAGCCTATCCACATGCTCTTTAATGTTTTCGTCCATGACAATCCCTCCTGATCATCGAATTCATCAAACCGTCCAGTCCAATTTCTCCAGGAAATCGTAGACGTCTTCATGAAGCTGTTCTTTTTCTTTATCTAATGTAATGACATGACCGGACTCTTCGTACCACTTGATTTCTTTCTCATCGGACTCCACGTTATCATAAATGATATTTGCAGAATCCGTATTGATCATGTGATCATGCCGTGCCTGTACCACAAACGTCGGTGAATAGATCATATCCACATTTTCACGTACGTCTGCAATCAATTCCTGCAGTGCTTTCAGAGTATTCATCGGCGTTTTCTTGAACTCTTCTATTTCTTTTTCAATTTGGTCTTCCGGTTTTCCTTCAAACTTTTTAAATTCACGTGCGTAATCCACAACCCCTTGATACATGATTTCTTCACTTTTTATATACATTGGCGCACACATAGGGACAATACCCTTTACAGGTACAGTGTAACCTAATTTAAGAGAAAATACCCCTCCGAGGGATAGGCCTGCGACCGCTATTTCTTCGTATCCCTTGCTCTTTAAATGTTCGTATCCATCCATGACATCCTTCCACCAATCTTCTGGTCCCGTGTGAACCAATTCTTCAGGTGGAACACCGTGTCCTTTATAGTGAGGGGCATGGGACGAATAACCCTTCTTTTCAAGGAAGCGTCCAAGCATGCGGACGTCGGCAGAGTTTCCTGTGAACCCATGAAGCAATAATACGGCTCTCGGGCCTGCTTCGAATGTAAATGGTTTTGGTAAGACAGTTTTCATCTTTATGACTCCTTTTTATCTCAATTTAAACAAACGTTTGATTAAGAGAGAGAAACCTTGATTTGACAGGGTCCATTCTATTAAACAGTTGTTTAAACCATATTGTTATGTACTCTGATTTTCTGTGGATTATTATTAAACAAACGTTTGATTAGTATCAGGAAAGCTTGTTACACCAGGCTTGATTCCATTAAACGATCGTTTAGTCCACTCTTCTTCTCTATTTTTAGCAAACATCGGTCAGACAATCCAATATTTTCGCTTGAAATAATCATTAATATCGGAAACTTTTCAATAGTGAGTGCTGGCTGATTTCCGCTCCAGGTGCTCGCTTTCCGCGGGGCGTGAGTTGAGCCTCCTCGGGCTTCGCCCTGCGGGGTCTCAACTTTCCCGCTATTCCCGCAGGAGTCGAGCACCTTCCGCTACAATCAACTTATAAGCATGAGTTAATAAGGATTACCACTACGTAGTGTATTGATTTATAAACTAATCCTAATTCTTATTTTCTAATAAAAGTGTCTGTTTAAATAAAAAAACCTGACCTTAATGATCAGGTTTTTTGTCCGTATTAGATAGCTACGATAGCAATGGTTAGTACGAAGAACAGTACCGATAATACGATTGTGATTCTGTGAAGTACTAAGTCAATACCACGTGCTTTTTGTTTACCGAAAAGTTGTTCTGCACCACCAGAGATGGCCCCTGAAAGTCCAGCACTTTTACCTGACTGAAGTAATACAAGAGCAATAAGTGCAATTGATACGATAATAAGTAAAGTGACTAAAAAAGTGTGCATGAGTCCCACCTCCTGATACGAACATAACATTAGTCTTAGTTTACCATAGGAAAGATGTAGGGGACAAGGTAATATTGTTTGAATTATGTAAAGAGTTGGATTTGGGGAGGCGTGTGTCGGTAAATGTTTTGGTATAAAATGTTAAACGGCTGGATTCCTGGCTATTTCGGCCGGATTTGACGCTAAATCGACTGGATTTTCTCTTAGACCCGCTGGATTCTCACCAATATCGGCTGGATTTTCTCTTAAACCCGCTGGATTCCTCTCAAAACCAGAAGCTGACACCCTCCGAAAACCATCGAATCAACACCAAAAAGCTGGACACCGATCAAATCCCCCACCAAAAGCCTCCACAAACAAAAAACAGCCCCGTCCAAAGACGGGGCTGCCTCTCTTCAATCGCTATTAGCGATTAACGTTATAGAATGTTTTCGCTCCAAGATATTGAGCTGTGTGAGCCAATTGATCTTCGATGCGAAGAAGTTGGTTGTATTTCGCAACGCGGTCTGTACGTGATGGAGCACCTGTCTTGATTTGACCAGCGTTTGTTGCTACAGCGATGTCAGCGATTGTGCTGTCTTCTGTTTCACCAGAACGGTGAGAGATGACAGCTGTGTAACCAGCGCGTTTCGCCATTTCGATTGCGTCGAATGTTTCAGTCAGTGTACCGATTTGGTTCACTTTGATCAGGATCGAGTTACCGATTCCTTGCTCGATACCTTGAGAAAGCTTAGTCGTGTTCGTAACGAATAAGTCATCCCCTACTAATTGAACCTTGTTACCGATGCGCTCAGTCAGTAGTTTGAAACCATCCCAGTCGTTTTCGTCAAGACCGTCTTCGATTGAGATGATTGGATATTTATTGCACATTTCTTCGTACCAATCAACCATTTCAGCTGAAGTACGAACGACGCCTTCACCAGAAAGATGGTATTTACCGTCTTCTTTGTTGTAGATTTCAGAAGCTGCTACGTCCATTGCAAGAAGAACTTCTTCACCTGGTTTGTAGCCGGCTTTTTCGATTGCTTCGATGATTGTTGATAGTGCTTCTTCATTTGATTTAAGGTTTGGAGCGAATCCACCTTCATCACCTACTGCAGTGTTATAACCTTTAGATTTAAGAACTGATTTCAGGCTGTGGAAGATTTCAGCACCCATGCGAAGACCTTCTTTGAATGTAGGAGCTCCTACAGGCATGACCATGAATTCTTGAATGTCTACGTTGTTATCAGCATGCTCTCCACCGTTAACGATGTTCATCATTGGAACTGGAAGCTGCTTCGCGTTGAATCCGCCAAGGTATTGGTATAATTCAACTCCGAAGAAGTCAGCAGCTGCGCGTGCAACAGCCATGGATACACCAAGGATTGCGTTGGCACCTAATTTACCTTTGTTTTCAGTACCGTCAAGAGCGATCATCGCCTGGTCGATCGCTACTTGTTCAGTAACGTCGTAACCGATGATTTCTTCAGCGATTTCGTTGTTTACGTTGTCAACTGCTTTTTGTACCCCTTTACCAAGGTAACGGTCTTTCTCTCCGTCACGAAGTTCTACTGCTTCGTATTCACCAGTTGATGCTCCAGATGGAACAAGTGCGCGTCCGAAAGCACCTGATTGTGTGTAAACTTCTACTTCGATTGTTGGGTTACCGCGTGAATCCAATACTTCACGAGCATATACGTCTGTAATAAATGGCATTTAGAATCTCTCCTTATTTTTTAATTAATGATTTTCCAGTCATTTCGTCTGGTTGATTGACATTCAATAGATCTAACATAGTCGGGGCAAGGTCTCCAAGGATCCCACCGTCACGAAGCTCCACGCCTTCCTTTGTCACGATGACAGGAACAGGGTTCGTCGTGTGAGCCGTCATTGGCTTGCCTTCTTCGGTCAGTACTTCATCTGCATTCCCATGGTCTGCTGTGATGATGGCTGTACCACCTTTTTCCGTGATGAGGTCGATGATCTTTCCAAGACACTCGTCCACTGTTTCGATAGCTTTAATAGTCGGCTCAAGCATACCTGAGTGACCGACCATATCCGGGTTGGCAAAGTTCAGGATGATGGCATCCTGACGATCTTCACGAATCTCTTCAAGTAAAGCATCCGTCACTTCGTAAGCACTCATTTCAGGCTTCAAGTCATACGTTGCCACTTTAGGGGAATCGATCAGGATCCGCTTCTCGCCCGGGAATTCAGCTTCACGGCCACCGCTCATAAAGAACGTGACATGAGGGTATTTCTCTGTTTCAGCGATGCGCAATTGCTTTAATCCGTTTTGTGAAAGAACTTCACCTAGCGTGTTATCAAGGTTTGTCGGTTTGAATGCTACAAAACCATCAACCGTTTCACTGAAACGTGTCAGGCACACGAAGTGAAGATCTTTAGGGAACTTGTCCCCGCGATCGAACGAACGGAAATCTGCATTGGCAAATGTATTCGAAATTTGGATGGCGCGGTCAGGACGGAAGTTGTAGAAGATAACAGCATCTTCATCCTTGATCGTCGCTACCGGCTCTCCGTTTTCTTTGGTGATAACGGATGGAATCACGAATTCGTCGTAGATTCCGTTTTCGTATGAATCGTTTACGAGTTCGATTGGATCCTGATAGCTTGGGCCTTCACCATATACCATGGCGCGGTAGGATTTCTCAACCCGTTCCCAACGCTTATCGCGGTCCATTGAATAGTAACGACCTGAAATCGTCGCAAATTGACCTACGCCGATTTCTTTCATTTTCGCTTCTGCGTCTTCAATGTACTTCTTCGCCGTTTGAGGGCCGACGTCTCGACCGTCAAGGAAGGCATGGACATACACATCTTTCATTCCTTCTTTGGCCGCTAAACCAAGAAGCGCATAAAGATGCTCGATATGGCTGTGCACTCCGCCATCCGAAAGCAGTCCGAAGATATGAAGATTCGTGCCTTTTTCTTTCGCATGATTGATGGCATCCAGGAAAGTGGTATTCTGTTCGAATTCCCCTTCACGTATGGCCAGGTTCACACGAGTTAAGCTTTGGTACACGATACGTCCTGCACCGATATTCAAGTGGCCAACTTCAGAGTTCCCCATTTGACCTTCAGGGAGACCTACTGCTTCGCCACTGGCTGTCAGTTGATTGTGAGGGTACTGGTTCCACAGGCGATCAAAGTTCGGTTTGTTCGCTTGAGCTACCGCGTTCCCTTCTTTCGTGTCACGGCAAGCAAAACCATCTAAGATGATTAACGCAACTGGTGATTTACTCATTGTTGCTTGCACCTTCTAACAATTGAAGGAAGCTTTGTGGTTCAAGGCTCGCTCCACCTACAAGGGCACCATCGATATCTGATTGAGCCATGTATTCTTTGATGTTAGCCGGTTTCACACTACCGCCGTATTGAATGCGCACAGCGTCTGCAGCTGTTTGAGAGAATTCTCCTGCAACCACTTGACGGATGTGGGCACATACTTCGTTCGCGTCTTCCGCTGTAGAAGATTTACCTGTACCGATTGCCCAGATTGGCTCATAAGCAATGACCGTTTGTTTCACTTGATCTTCAGAAAGACCTGCAAGTGCTTGTTTCACTTGAGTTCCGACAAGATCTTTTGTTTCGTTGTTTTCACGTTGCTCTAACGTCTCACCTACACATACGATTGGTGTTAATCCGTGTTTGAATGCAGCAAGAGTCTTCTTGTTCACAGACTCGTCTGTTTCATTGAACATTTCACGACGCTCTGAATGTCCAAGGATGACATATTGTACACCTAAGTCAGAAAGGGCTACAGGACTTACTTCTCCTGTGAACGCTCCGTTTTCTTCAAAGTGCATGTTTTGAGCACCAACAGCCACCTTTGAATCTTTTGTCAAGTTCACTAGGCTTTCTAAAAATAGGGCTGGTGAACAAATGACAGAATCAACGACTTCTTGATCCGGCACTAGTCCTTTTACTTCTTCAGTAAAGGATTTAGCTTCTCCAAGCGTTTTGTTCATCTTCCAGTTACCTGCAATAATCGGTTTACGCATTGTACTCATCCTTTCTGGTTTACAAATCGTTTCAAAAAATTGTTGGTCTTTGATGAAGCGATTATTTATCGTTAAGAGCTACGACTCCCGGAAGTTCTTTTCCTTCCATGAACTCGAGTGATGCTCCACCACCTGTAGAAATATGACTCATCTTATCAGCATAGCCAAACTTTTCAACGGCTGCTGCAGAGTCACCGCCACCGATAACAGAATATGTATCTGTTGCATCGGCTAACGCCTCCGCCACGGCTTTTGTTCCGTTTGCAAATGTTTCTAATTCGAATACACCCATCGGTCCGTTCCAGATCACAAGCTTGGAGCTTTTGATTGTATCCTGGAATAGAGCTCTCGTCTTCGGTCCGATATCAAGTGCTTCCCAATCAGAAGGGATGGAATTGATATCCACTTCCTTCGTATTTGCATCATTTGAGAAGTCATCAGCAACGACTACATCAACAGGCATAAGGAATTTAACGCCTTTATCTTCTGCTTTTTTCATGAATTGCTTGGCTAAATCGATTTTATCTTCTTCAAGAAGGGATTTCCCTACTTCATGACCTTGGGCTTTCACAAATGTGTAAGCAAGTCCACCGCCGATGATCAGGTTGTCCACTTTATCTAATAAATTGTCGATGACACCGATTTTGTCTTTTACTTTTGCTCCACCCACGATAGCTGTAAATGGGCGTTCAGGATTAGATAGGGCTTTCCCTAAAACGTCAAGCTCTTTCTCCATCAGAAGGCCTGCTACAGCCGGAAGATGCTTTGCCACTCCTTCAGTGGAAGCATGGGCACGGTGAGCCGCACCGAATGCGTCATTGACATAAAGGTCTGCTAACGCTGCAAATTCCTTCGCAAGTTCAGGATCATTCTTTGTTTCTCCAGGGTAGAATCGTACGTTTTCCAGTACAAGAACATCCCCTTCAGACATGTCACTGATCTTGGATTGAACAGCTTCTCCATACGCTTCATCTGCTTTGGCAACATTTTTACCAAGAAGTTCAGAAAGTCTTTCAGCTACTGGCGTTAAACGCAGTTCTTCCACCACTTCACCTTTAGGACGGCCTAAGTGACTAGCGAGAATGACCTTTGCTCCGCCATCCACTAAATACTTAATAGTAGGAAGAGCAGCTTGGATACGTGTTTCGTCTGTAATCTTGCCTTCGGACATCGGTACGTTAAAGTCTACACGGCAAAATACGCGTTTCCCTCTTACATCGACATCTTTGATCGACTTTTTGTTCATCGTAAAGGCCTCCTTTGAATTTCAATTTCTACTCTTTTTTTCAAAAAAATAGAAACAACAATAAGAAAAGGGAGAGGGGAATCTTCCCCGCTCCCCTTCATCACATCTTCATTATAGATGGTGGGACAAAATTTATCCATCAATCACCATGCTAATGATGTCAATTTACAAAACTTTAAGGATTAAAGTCCTTTAGAAGCGATGTAACCAGCTAGGTCTACTACACGGTTAGAGTATCCGCTCTCGTTATCGTACCAAGAGATCACTTTTACCATGTTGTCTTCTAGAACCATTGTAGAAAGTGCATCGATTGTAGAAGAAGCCGGGCTTCCGTTGTAGTCAGTTGATACTAAAGGCTCTTCGCTGTAAGCAAGGATTCCTTTAAGATCGCCTTCAGCAGCTTCTTTAAGAGCTGCATTAACATCTTCAGCTGTAACGTTCTTATCAAGTTCAGCAACTAAGTCTACTAGAGAAACGTTTGGAGTTGGAACACGAACCGCTCCACCGTTCAGTTTCCCTTTAAGCTCAGGAAGAACAAGAGATACAGCTTTCGCAGCACCTGTAGTTGTTGGAATCATGTTCTCAGCAGCTGCACGTGCACGACGGTAATCTTTATGTGGTAAGTCTAAGATTTGTTGGTCGTTTGTATAAGAGTGGATTGTTGTCATCATTCCACGCTTGATTCCGAACTTGTCGTTAAGAACTTTCGCGAATGGCGCTAAGCAGTTTGTTGTACAAGATGCGTTAGAGATAACGTCGTGGCTAGCCGCGTCGTATTTATCTTCGTTAACACCCATAACCACTGTGATGTCTTCATCAGATGCAGGAGCAGAGATGATTACTTTCTTCGCACCAGCTTCGATGTGTTTCGCAGCGTCAGCACGCTTTGTGAAACGTCCAGTAGATTCAACAACGATATCTACACCAAGATCTCCCCAACCAAGTTGAGCAGGATCGCGCTCAGCCAATACTTTTACTTTCTTACCGCCAACTACAAGGTAGTCACCGTCAACAGTTACTTTCTCTTGAAGAGTTCCGTGAACTGTATCATATTGTAAAAGGTGAGCAAGCATGTTTGCATCAGTTAAGTCATTAACCGCTACTACCTCTACGTCGTTATTTTTAAGTGCTGCACGGAATACATTACGTCCGATACGTCCAAATCCGTTAATACCAATTTTAGTTGCCATGAATAACTTCCTCCTTTAGATAGTTAAGGATGATTTTTTTTATATTTCAAAAGGGCTTACCCTTTTAAAAGCGATCTCGCTGCTCCTTCATCCGTGATGAGCACGGTTTTATGGGGAGCACTCTTCATATACGCCCGAATCGCTTTCGCCTTCGAGCTGCCGCCGGCGACGGCAATAACATGTTCGATGTGACTTAAATCTTCAAGTTGCAGGCCGATCGTTGGCACCTTATGTACCACTTCACCCGCTTCGTCAAAATAATAACCAAACGCTTCCCCGACAGCATGACCCCCGGTGATCTTCTCAAAATCCTCTTCCGTGGTCTTCCGTCTTTCTGCCATTGTGATAGCATCTCCAATTCCATGGAGAACCATGTTAGCCGATTTGATCAAATTGAGTACCTCTTTGATCATCGGTTCTTTCAAGAAGGATTTGTATACTTCTTTACTAACCTGATCCGGCACATATAAAACACGATGTCGCGTTCCCGTATGTTCGGCCATCTTGGCACAGATGGTATTGGCCTGGTTCTTGACATCCTCCCCAATTCCACCCCGAGCAGGAACAAACAAGGTATCATCAGAGAAATCGGGTAGCCGTTCTGCTACGGCTGCCATCGTCGAACCCCCAGTCACAGCGATGATAGTATTTCCCTTAAGTCGGCGTTTCATACTAGAAGCTGTTGCACGCCCTAATTCTTCTTTTACCCAAGGTGACTCATCACTATTCCCCGGAACGATTACAATTTCATGAAGATTAAGTAACGATTTTAATTCCTGTTCCATAACGTTGATTCCTGATATCTCCCTCATCATGCTTTCAAGGTTTTCTAAAAGCTCTAAACCATCCGCCGTCATAATCATGCCAGAGGTTTTGATATCAATGAGATCTTGATTGTTCAGGAACTCCACTTCGCTTCTCAGAACACGTTCGGTCAGGCCCATATTCTGAGCAAGACTTCTGCGTCCGACAGGCTGCATGAACCGGATGGAACGAAGAATTTGATGCCTTTTTTGCATAACTTCAAGCAGGTCAGGTAATAATCGCTTTTGTATGTCAATTAATGATTCCATGATAAAAGCTCCTTCAAATGGAGTGATCAGCGTGTTGGACTTTAAAGGTCCCACATAGACATATTATGTCCCACTACCTCCAAAAAAAATTCATCCCTGCTTTCAAGACTTATTTTATCAGGGTATGAATCGTAATTCAACTAGAAACTATCGGGTTTTTTCATGTAAACGCTTGCTAAGCGTAAAATAATCAATTTGCCCATATTGAAGGATCTCCCCGTCTAATTCAACGACCGGAATCATCAGTCCAAATCGTTCGGTCAGATCATCACTTTCCGCGATATCCTTCTCAAGGATTTCAAAGTTCAGTTCACCCTGGAGGAGCTTTAAGGTGATTTTCGCGTCTTCGCATAGTCCGCATTGTGAGCGTGTATAGAATATGACTGGTTTCATTTTATTGCCTCGCTTTGTTGGGTTGTAGGTAGCATCAGTTCGATTGTTATCTTGTACCTGGTACAAGATGATTGATTTGTACCAGGTACAGAATGGCTAAGGTGTACCTGGTACAAATTCATTTCTATTCATACCGCTTCCTCAACGTCGAAGAAGCAATCCCTAATTGATCCCGGTATTTGGCGATCGTCCTTCTCGAAACATCAAATCCTTTATCCATTAATAGATGAACAATCTTCTGATCCGATAATGGCTTTTTCTTATCTTCTTCTTCTATCAGCTTTTGAAGCTCGTTTTTCACCGTCCGTGCTGAGGCCGCTTCGGAATCCTCGAGCCTGACCGATTTAATCGCCGAGGTAAAGAAATACTTCAATTCAAAGATTCCATATGGGGTTTGCATATACTTTCCTTTCACGGCACGGCTTATAGTAGATTCATGAACATCGATTTCATCCGCCACCTGCTTCAAGGTCAACGGCTGGATAAAGGAAGGCCCTTGAAGGAAAAAGTCCTTCTGCTTTTCAGCAAGCATCCTCCCTACCTTCAGGATCGTCTGCTTCCGCTGACGCAGGCTTTGCAGCAGCCACTGAAAATCCTGCTCCTTTTCCTGAAGATAGGACCGGACTTCCTGATCCGGATGATCCTTTAAGAATTCTGTGTACTCTTCATTATATGTGACGTTAACCGTTGTACCATCATATAGGGATACAGCCACGGTATGTCCGTCGATCACGTTCACAACAAGCTCCGGAATAATGTATTCAGCTATATGCTGCGAATATTTCGATCCCGGTCTTGGATTGCACTGCTGGATGAAGTCTGCCACCTTCTGGATGTCTTTCAGCTCAACCGACAGACCCTTTGCAATGGCCTTCCATTTCTTTTCGGCAAAGTTTTGGAAATGGTTGTCTACAACCATCGTAACCAGAGTGGGAACATCGGCTTTTCGCTGCAACTGAAGGGAAATGCATTCCTGAAGGGATCTCGCCCCTATCCCGGCAGGTTCTAATTCCTGTAGCCTATTAATATAGTTTTCAAGTTGAATCCTTTCCAGACCATGCTTTTGTATGAAGGAGTCTTCATCCACTCTTAAATATCCATTGTCATCCAGGCTGTATATTAACTCTTCCATTACCTTTCGATCTAAGGAAGTAAGCGATTTCAAATTCATCTGAACGGATAACGCATCCGCAAGCGTTCTCTTTGGGATGGATACATACTCATACCAATCCACTGGATTTTCACGATGTCCGGCGCTTCGTTTATACGAGTAAGGTTCTCTTTGATGAAGGGGATCTTGTTTAGGCGGTTCTAATTGTATAAGGGGATTCTCTAATTGCTTAGCTTCTAGATAAGCATTCAATTCCATCGTAGAATATTGGAGGATGGTGATGGCTTGAGAAAGCTGTTGTGTCATTTGAAGTTTTAGTTGTTGATTTTGAAATAGTCCTGCTTTCAAATTCATGATTACTAACCTCCCATTTATCTATTCTACAATAAAATCGGTTGTTCGTTAATGGGAATTCGTTGGTAGTTGGTGGGTTTGTACTATATATATGATTTATTCCTTAAAAACTTTACGGAGAGAGTAGTGGTTGATTTCCGCTGCAGGTGCTCGCTTTCCGCGGGGCGGGCGGTGAGCCTCCTCGGCTTCGACTGTGGGGTCTCACCTGTCCCGCGTTTCCCTCAGGAGTCGAGCACCTGCAGCTCTAATCAACTGTCGTGGTGTGGGTGTTCTCCATCCATCACAACATCATTCTCTTAAATTTTTGTTCAATAGAATAAAAAGCTACTAATGAAAAAGACACAGGAGGATGCCTCAATTGAACATCACTATAAGATAGAGGTTCTCGGAAAGTTGAGTTATTTAGCGGATTTACTTACTAATGAAGAGCGATAGATGCCTTCGGATATTTCTCCAGGTTTAATTCGAGTTTTATTGTAGAGAGAATCAAAGTCTGTAATCTTGTACTCTTCTGCTAACTTTAGCATTATTTGAGCGCATGCTTTAGCATCATCTGCAGCATGATGGTGATTATCTAATTGTATTCCAAAATAAGCACAAAGAGATGATAGCTGGTAGGCAGGAAGACCCTTCACCATCTTTCTGGACATTTGATATGTGCAGAGAAATTGGTTGTATACGGGCTTCATTTCATAACGAGCTAAATTATCCCTCAAAGCGTATCCATCGAAGGAAAGATTATGAGCAATCATTAACTTATTCTCTATTTTGTCCTTAATAGAATGATAGAAAGCATCGAACGTCATCGCACCTTCAACATCTTGTGGTTGAATTCCATGTATTCTGATATTAAAATAGTCAAATTTCTCTTCTGGATCGATTAATTGATAAATCGAATCGACAATTTCTCCATTTTCTACAAATACCATTCCGACTGAGCATATACTGTGTCTTGCACGATTAGCCGTTTCAAAGTCAAAAGCTATAAAATCCTTCATACGAAGCCACCATCCCGGTTTAAGATTTGTTCTTCTTTGCTATATCAACGAGTTTCCTTTTCACTGTGTATGACTCAAATTCATATAGGAAATTGATCCACACTTCTTCAAAATAAGAATATAATATAATTATACAATATATAAAATTGTAAAATAATCGTTTTATATTTTCTTGACCACTAGATACCACTTGAAAGTAGTAAGGGTGTTTTTCTATGTATGATGGAAATCTCCATTACTATGAGAACAAGGAACTTTAAGTACGCCAAGTATATTTCGTGGTATTTCCTTTCATAAATACCCTTATTCTCAGGAACGAAAAAAGGTGCCTCCACAAATTAAAAACTTGTAGAAACACCTTCACATCACTCTTTCAACTACGCCCTCGGAGGGAATCGAACCCCCATTTTAAGAACCGGAATCTTACGTGCTATCCGTTGCACCACGAGGGCAAGAAATGAATAACCGTCACGAATATATATTATAAGGTAGAAATTGCTTGTTTGCAATAGATATTCTGGTTTATGTCTTTTTTAGATTATCCATTAATATCTTTTAAAAAGTGAAGTGGGAATTTATTTGTAATTAGTGAACCCTAACAGGATCTGTTTCACTCTTTATCTAGCCTATTAAAGAGCCACAGAGTGGATTGCAGCGGAAGGCACTTGACTCCTGCGGGAAAAGCGGGAATGTTGAGACCCCACAGGGCAAAGCCCGAGGAGGCTCAACTCACGCCCCGCGGAAAGCAAGTGCCTGCAGCGGAAAGGAACGGTCTTCGTTCTACCTCTATACTTTTTCGAAGTTATCCAAACTAGAACTAAACTGACCCACTCACTTAAACAACAAACTTTGCAAATTGAGTTCCGTTTAAAAAAGGAATGAATGGGTATCATGTAGAAAGGATTTATATACAGGATAATAAAGGAATCGTTTAGTTTGACCTTTATTGACCATGGGTGTATGATAACAGTACAAAGTGAATAAGTAATTCTAACAAATAAAAAAGGATTTCTAAGGAGGAACGAGGATGAATTTAATTCCTACAGTAATTGAACAAACAAACCGCGGTGAACGTGCCTATGACATTTATTCACGTTTATTGAAAGACCGTGTCATCATGCTTGGAAGCGGAATCGATGACAATGTGGCGAACTCCATTGTAGCACAGCTACTATTCCTTGAATCTGAAAACCCGGAGAAGGATATTTCAATCTACATAAACTCTCCTGGCGGAAGCATCACAGCTGGTATGGCCATCTATGATACGATCCAATACATCAAGCCTGATGTCCAAACAATCTGTATCGGTATGGCGGCTTCAATGGGTGCGTTCCTTCTTGCAGCAGGTGCAAAAGGCAAGCGTTTAGCCCTTCCAAATGCTGAAGTCATGATTCACCAACCACTTGGTGGAGCTCAAGGTCAGGCGACTGAAATCGAAATCGCTGCGAAGCGTATTCTATTCCTTCGTGAGAAACTAAACCAAATCCTGGCTGATCGCACTGGTCAACCACTTGAAGTGATTTCAAAAGATACGGATCGCGATAACTTCATGACAGCGGAAAGAGCGCTTGAATATGGTTTGATCGACCGCATCATCACTCGTAACGAAATGAACAATAAATAAGTACTTTAAAGCCCTTCGCGACTGGTCGCGAAGGGCTTTTTTTGGCAATCAACACTAAATAAAGAAGAGGCTTCTTTCGATGGAAGCCTCCCTCTTTTATGTTTCTCCTGACTTTTTCTCACAAACAGGCACCAAGATTTCACCGTTCATCCCTTTTTTCAATAAAAGGTGCAGGATGGTTTTGGATAGTCTGCTTGGATGATAAGGTTTCACAAGATAGTCATTGGCTCCCAATGTGAGTCCTTTTTCTTTCTCATCCAAAGCCGAGGATACGATGATCGGTACTTGGGAAAGATGTTCATCCCCTTTCATCTCCTCCAGGACGTCCCATCCGGACATGCTTCCTTCAAGCATGATATCCAGAACGACGGCATCCGGCTTTTCATCCTTCATTTTGGTCAAAGCTTCGCTTCCCGAGGGGGTATGCTGCACCTTGAAGCCACTGTCGGAAAGTTCGGCTTTGAGTAAAGATGCCAGATTGATGTCATCTTCAATGACGATGATATACATTCCATCGCCGCCATGCTCATCGTCTTTGAAGGTTTCAATCGTCACGATCGGCAGGCGGATGGTGAACACACTGCCTTTTCCTTCCTCGGATGTCACCGTGATTTCCCCTTCATGGGTTTCAATGATTTCCTTTACGATTGTCAGACCCAATCCGGTACCGCCAATTCTTCTCTGATCGGAATTATCGACCCGATAGAACTTGGTAAACAGGTTTGGAATGGCTTCCTGAGGAATGCCAAGACCTTCATCACGGATCTCAATGCTGATGCATTCGTCCCCTTCACGGAACATGACGGTGATGGTTCCTCCGTCAGGTGAGTACTTGATGGCATTGCTGATTAAATTGGTAAATGCCTGGGCAAGCTTATCCCGATCACCAAGGACGATTGTACAGTCCGTTTCCCTGGCAATGTTAAAGGAATGATGGGGAGCATTCACCTTCTGTGTATCAATCACCTGCTGCATGATCGGTACGACATCCTCGAATTTCCTCTCGAAGGTCTGGCGTCCCGATTCCATACGCTGGACATCCAGGAAGTCATTGATAAGTGACGTCAGCCTCTTCGCTTCCTGGTAGATTGTCGTTAAGTATTTCTTTGTTCTTTCCGGTTTTAGATCTTTTGTCAGCATCAATTCCGTAAAGCCCAGCACGCTTGACAGTGGAGTGCGGAGTTCATGACTGACCGTACTCACAAACTCTGATTTCATTTGATCGACTTCGAATTCTTTCGTGATATTGCGGTGAACGAAGATCGTGCCGATTTGATCTTCTCCCCGATAGAGAGATTCGGAGTATACTTGGAAAACTTCTTTGCTGTCTGCCAGGTGGTAGGTAAGAAGATGTTTTCCGGTCTTTCCTTTTTTCACAATCTCTTCGTAATACTCCTCGAGCTTTTCTTTATCTTCAACCCGGTTGATCAGTGCCTTTTTCCAGGTCTGGTAGCACACCTGATGAAGGTTATCAAATTCACCTGAAATCAAAGCAGATAACTTCGTATTCATTAATAGGGTATTACCATCTTTATCAATGAGCTGAATGCCTTCTTGAATATTATTAAGAATATCTTGTGTTAGTTGGCGGTTATCCTCGGTTTCTTCAAATAACCTGATTTTCTGCAAAGAGATGGATATTTGTTTTGCCAGGCTAACATACTCACCCAGTTCCTGCTTATTGAAATCATTTCCGAAGCGGCTGAATACCATGATGGCTTCCACTTCATGATCAGCTGAAAGGACAGGCAGAAATAAGTCATATGAGTACAGCACTTCTTCGTGATACCCCTTCTCTGATGGTGTCATTTCCCTTTTGAGGGAGAAGGGCTCTCTTGAATCAAATAATCGCTGATGGATTCCGTTATAGATATACGCCAGGAACTGTGCTGCTCCATTTTGGGATATTCCAAACGACGCATTGGACTTTTGTTCATCCATAAGGACAATCATCCCACGGGAGGCGCCGATCACGTGACTCATGCTTTTGACGATGCTCTCTAGTACCTCTTGCTTGTTCAGGGAGCTTGATATACCATGTATGAATTCGTTTCTGCGCTCCAGCTGTGCCTCCCTGTTCTTCGTCATATTCAGGAGGTGCTCAAGCTCAGATTGCTGCGATTCCAGCTCATCCTGCTGCGCCTGCAGTTCTTCATTCTGGGCAAGGAGATGCTCTTCCTTCTCCTGGATTTTATAGATCATCTTTTCGAAGGCCCGTGACATCTTACCGATTTCATCTTTTCGTTTATTGTTAAAGTTCCAATTCTGGTATGCATCGCTCTCTGCAATTTGCTCTGCTGCAGAAGCCACTTGATCGAGAGGCTGACCGATTTGCTTGGCGATCATTCTCATTAACCTCATCAGAACGAGAAGCATCAGAAAGATAAAGACAATGAACGCTGTCTGACTTAGAGACTCTTTTCGTTTCACCTCATCATAAGCATTTCGTTTACTTTGTTCAATAGAGTCTGCATACCCGTTCAGCTGGGTCTGGAATGTTTCGATCGTGGCTGTGGCACCACTCGCAGAAGCCTCTTTTACAGCCTCTATATCGCCCTTTTCAAAACTCTCAATGACAGGTGGGACCATTTCCTTAAAATAGAGGTCGGAAAACTCCTCCACATCTTTCACGAAGAGGAGATCTTCAGGTTCCGTTTGCAATGCCTTTAGCTTTGTCAACGTGTCATTCACTTTTTTCTCTTGATTAAAGATACTTTCTTTGAATTCCTTTCTGTCGAAGGCTAGATATCCCCTCGCATCAAAGAATGCCTTTTGAAAATCTCTATCCAATTGTTCAGCTACGTCTTCTTTCTGGTTAAGCCGGTCTCTTTGTACCTGATAGTCATTGGCAATCGTCTGATCATATACGTACAGAAATGCCGCCCCGATGAAAAAGATGACAATAAAGCCGCTCATCAACCCGATGAACTGATTTCGTAAACTTGTTTGAAAAAACTCATTGATCTTCTTCATTCAAAATGTCCTCGATCCGCTGAACAAGCTCTGCCGGACTGTACGGTTTCGCAATGAAATAGTCGGCACCCGACTTCAGAACAAGATCTTTATCCGTCTGCTGGCTCTTCGCAGACACCATCATGATCTTTACCGTGCTTTTACCAGGTGAATTTCTCACCCTTTTGATGACTTCCAAACCAGTCAACAGAGGCATCATATAATCCAGGAGTATGAGGTCGTACTCATTTTCCATGATGTGATCGATCGCTTCCTGACCGTCGGCGGCTTCATCCAGCTCATGCCCCTCGTCTTCCAGTGTGTCCACCATCAACATCCGAAGAACTTCTTCATCTTCCGCAATCAATATTCTCGCCATGTGTTATTCCCCTTCTTTCTCAAAAGCTTTCTTCATTTCGTAGTAGGACTGCTTCAACCTCTCATGGGAGGTCGGCTGGTCCCATGTTTCCCATTTGTATGGATAAAACCCTGCAGGATCGATGAACCCATCTTCTTTTCGTTCAGGGTATGAGAATACTTTTTCTCCATCGGTTTCATATAGACCGATTTTGATAGAATCAAGGGTAATGGAACTTTGGATCCCTTTTTCTGACCATATATCCCCCATTGCTTCTTTCAGGCTTGGATCCTTGATATTCAGCAGCTGCCAAGGTATACGGATTTCATATCGCCCCTTTGAGGAGTCGACACTGATATCCGTCAAGGAATCATATGCTTCATCCTGGGGATTTGAAGTACCGAACTGGAGAACACCGGTTTCATAGGATTGAAACGGAATGTTTTCTCCTTCAACGTCCAATGATTTGTTCAGTGTCAGCCGAATCGGGTGGTATTTGCCGTTATCTTTCACTTTGGCATATGTCTCTTCCTCGATCATGTCGAGAACGTGTCCGTAGTGATAGTAATGAGTATCGTAATAGCTGTCGATCCACAACCGTGCTTCTTTGGTCCCCTTAATATGCAGTGCAAAATCCACACCTTTTGTAGATACGTCTTTTACATCAGGCAGCGTGGACTGTCCTTGATTCCCAATCGTATCAAAGAGCAGATACGTGTCTTCCCCTTCGTCTATAGGATCAGAATCTACACGAACATATACAAAACGCTCATCGCTCGTTACATACATGCTGTGTCCGTCTTTTTGGAAAGCCGGTTGGATTCCATTGAAGGACCAGTCTTCCCCTCGCCCATCCACATGGATCATACTGCTTTTACGAACCCCAGGGTCGAAGCTGACCATTCCAAACTGCTGCTCATTCGTCTGGGCATTTTGCCAGAACGGACGTCTGTCCGGGTTGTCATAGTCCATCGTATTCCATGTTCGTTTGAACCACTCATCCTGCCAGGCGAACACCATTCCACCCGCCATTTTTTCTTCCACGATATCCTCGAATAATTTGCGGTCGATTTCGCCCTGCTCTTTTTCTGAGTGATGGCCCTGGTCCATGCCGTAGACGTTTTTATGTGTCATCCCCCTGGATCCCGGGACTCCGAATTCCGCTACTACTAAAGGCATGGAGTGAGCTTTTTTCATATCATTCAGATAGCCGGCATAGTTGTTTTTTTCTCCCCGTTGATCAATATAGTCGACATATCTCTGCTCGTAATTCAGAAAATCCGGGTAATACGGATAGATATGATAGGAAGCGAATAAACCTGTTTTCAATTTATCCGTTCCCTTCATGACGTTCGGATCAACAGACACCATGTCTTCCTTCTCCAGCGGTTCACTTGGATGTTCCAATAGATCAGTCGTGACCCAGTTCGTAAAGCTCACCGGTCTTTGCCACTGATACGTATCGGTTTCATACTTGACTCCTTCATTCATTCGTTGGGTCAGCCAGATCTCGAATGGCTGTGCCTTTTCGGTTCCGATGTATTCGCCCTTGAAGTCCTGGAGTCCTTTATGCTTTTCATTTGTTGCAAGGACCACTTCGGGATCCCACTCGACTCCGAAGATCCAGCCAAGAACGTAAGGGGATATATCGTAGGTGTATGATCCCGATGCATGCCCTTTCCGCTCCGGTATTTCAGCGTTCCCATGGACGAGATCGATGGTCTTTTTGATTTCAGACGCAAATTCGTCCGTGTTCTCTTTTGCAAAGGCATCCTCAGACCTTAGGAAAATCTCTTCATTCACCCATACCCCGTGGAATAAGTACAGAGGCTCATCCGCCATCTGATTATATTCGTAGAAGGCTTCATAAAATTCCGGGGGATGGATGGTGTAAATCCGGAGGGCATTGGCATTCATCGCCCCGATTTGTTTGAACCATCTCAGATATTCTTCCTTCGAGATGGCCGTTTCTCCTGGAAATGAACCGGGTTTCGCAATGCCCATGTTCACCCCTTTTATGAGGATGTCTTCCCACTTTCCGTCCTTATTCACCTGAATATAATCTCCGCCTGTTTTCCCTCCGAGCTTCAGACCATCTTCATTTGTTATTTCTACGGTTTCCTTCTTCTTCGTGGCATCATCCTTTTGGATATCCTTCAAGATAGCCGTCATCATCGGAGTGTAGGCTTTCCAGTAAAATTGGGATGAATCATCCGGTTTCGATGATCCCGTCCACTTTCTCCAGGATGAGAACCCGACCGTTTGATAAAGACCCGGCACATCTGCCTGATCCGCATAATCCCCGCTAAAATAGTAGGTGTCGTATTGTCGGTTCTGTCCGTGGACGACAGCCGGGAACGTCACCGGCAGGTTCAAGGCTTTCATGGTATCCTTCCCGCTCTTTGATAAAGACAGCGTGTAGTCAGCCACGACATCATCGGGATTGATCGCTTCCACAATATCAAACCAATAGGAATAAGGGGTGCTGATTTTTTCACCGATCAACTTTTCACCATTAGGAGTAGTGGAAAAAACCACTCCCTTATCCCCGATGTCTTCCTTATCCAGTACGACGAGACGATCATTTTCGTCCACCAGTACATAGCCTGGACCTTTGAAGTTATAGGCCGCTTCATACTGTTTTTCATAATTATCCCTCACCCACTGAGGCACTTCACTGTTTTCCAGTTCAGGGAAATACCTTCCGATCCATCCGGACCACTCCAAATTGAAAAGGGAATAGAATTTCTTGCGCGTTGCTTCCTCAGTAGGCTGCGCCATGGAATTGAACTCGGCGATCAATGTTTTTCCATCCTTCACCGCCATGTCTTTCAGTGCGTCCATATCCTGGTCGGTCAAGCCTCCATAAAGCTTGGTGGACCGCTTGCCTGATACATTTTTATTGTGGAACTCTTCTTCATAAACCCCATACGTATCGGCTATGTAGACCGCATCATATTGGTCTGTGGATGAAGGGATATTTTTTATATTGTAGGTTTGGTCCTTTTTCGGCACAAATCCTATATAGTCTTCCTTCAGGTTGTACCTTTCCCCATTGGATTGAACATATTTCTGTTGATTCAAGAGCCACATTAGCCCCTTATGTTCCCTGTATGTCGTATCAGGTACTGTTTTATCGATGATCAACAGATCCAAATCTTTATCTCCCTTCACCTGCCAAAGCCAAAACGGGGCAGAGATCAAGAGCACAATACCGACGATGAACAAAACAAACCAATAAGATTTCAGCTTCCTCATTTTGAAACTCCTTTTCTCGCCATCTCTCCCCAGCCTCTCTTTTTGCGCAGCACGTCAAGAATCCCTTCGCAACGCCAGAGAACGGTCAATGGACGATACCATAACGTCTCGGTCAATGAATAAGCAAAGAGCCGTCCGATATCGGATGCTCTTGGGAACTTTCTGACAGACCATTCTTCAAGGAGGACGGCTGCCATGGACAATACCGATCCATAGAGGATGGATAACAAGAATAATAGAATGGCAAATTCCAGGTAAACGCCGCCCAGGAAGATGGAGAAGATCATGATGACGTATCCCATCAATTCAACGACCGGTCCCAGGAATTCAATGATTAAGAAATAAGGCATGGACACCATCCCGATCGACCCATACTTCGGGTTGAACAGGAGTTTACGGTGGATCCAGAGGCTTTCAAATAGTCCCCGATGCCATCTGCTGCGTTGACGTCGTAGGTATTTCAGGGATTCAGGTGCTTCCGTCCAGCTTACGGGATCGGGAACATAGACGATTTTTTTATCCACCTTTTGCTCCTTTACATACCGGTGAAGCCTGACAACAAGCTCCATGTCTTCCCCCACAGTATGGGAGTATCCACCGGCATCGACGACCCAGCGCTTTGAGAAGACACCGAATGCACCGGAAACGATCAATAACAGATTATGCCTGCTCAAGCCGATCCTGCCCATTAAGAACGCCCTTAAGTATTCGATTACCTGCATGACGACAAGGGGAGAACGGGACAAACCTACCTTTACAATTTCCCCGCTTTCAATTTCACAGCCGTTGGCAATCCGGATGCTTCCACCCGACGCGATGACTTCCCCGTCGGATTCGACGATCGGTTTCATCACTTTCAGGAAAGCCGTTCTTTCAAGCACTGAGTCTCCATCGATGGAACAGAAGTATGGAAAGTTCGAGACGTTGATCCCGGCATTCAAGGCGTCGGCCTTCCCCCCGTTTTCCTTATCGATGACCAGAAGGTTTTTATATAGTTTTGACTGATACACACCCCTCACCTGTTTTGTGTCCAGCTGCTGACGGATGACCCACTTGATTTTCACCAGTTGAAACGTCTCAATGAGCTTTTCCAGTGAATCATCGGTGGAACCGTCGTTAATGATAATGATTTCGTATTCAGGATACTCGATACTAAGGAGTGATCTCACCGTTGCCATGATTCCCACTGACTCATTGTAAGCCGGGACCAATATGGACACAGGCTTGGTTTGATGCAGATGCATCAGCTCCTCGTACGGTTCCCATTCATCCAGGCCATATGTTTTCCTTAATTGAAACAGGGAAATGACGAGGAGAATCGTATAAAAGGAGATAACGAGAATCATATAAACAAGCACGAACCACCCAATGATCATCATGATACTTCCCATACTCATGAAACCGCCCCCCTTTCAAGCCACTGCGCTGCCATATCCCTTGCGTATCCATCTTCTGCATGGACAGCCATTTCTCCCAGCACACTTTTGCCATTCTCAAGACGCAGTAGAGATTGCGCGGCTTGGGACCGAACATAGAAGGACGGGTCGCTCATAAGTTCCTGTAAATATGGACTTAGCTCAGGGGAACGGATATACTCGCATGCTTTAATGGCCATCAACCGTTCCTGCCAAGACTCAGCCCGCAAATGAATGGAGAGCGTCGGTATATCAAGATAGTACTCCATCCCCACCACGGCCTTTAACGCTCGGATCCTCAGCTCAGTGGAGTCATTGGTCAATAATCGCTGCAGAAAAGCAATATGTTCCATTCTATTCTTCACCCCGATTGAATCGATGAGGGCATATTTCATCACGTCGGGCAGTTCGTCAAAGGCTTGGACCAATGGCTGGAACTGACCTTTTCCGAATGACTGAAACAGCAGGCTGTACTCAAATTCCGTCAACTCATGCAACGTGTCTGTCAATCGTGGAAGAAGGTCCCGATCATTGAAGAGCACATCTATTTTCAATAACTGAATTTCTTCCGATTTACTCATGGATCCCGATTCCCGGAGTTCCCTCAACGGCTCTTTCATACTGCTCATTCTGAAATCCTGTATCCAGTAAAGAGCATTCATCCGGATACTCCACCTTCTGTGCTGTAACTGCGACAGAATGAACGGTTGAAGATGGTCTTCTGCAAATTCTTGTACCCTCTTGAGGATGTCTGGTGAGGAAAGAACCTTTGAAAAGCCGGCCAACAGCTCCACCAATGCCCGGGTTTGGAGGGGGGAGCTGTTCAGAAATCTCTTATCCTCGATGCCTTCATGTAAAAGTTGAAAAAGAGCTAATTGATATTCTTCTTTATACTTCTCTATCTTCGTCCGATTCTTATTGTCCATCATCTTCTTTATCATTAAATATAGGCAAAGGCCCGTCAACACAACCAGCAAACCGACCAGCACAATAGAAAAATAAAAAATTTCCTTTGAAAACAATTACCTCATCCTTCTCAGCATTTGACCTAAACGGGCCTCGAGCTCTAATAATTTGAAAGGCTTTGTCATATAATCATCCGCCCCTAGTTGAAGGGATCTGGAAATGTCCTTTTCACTCTTCCGCGAAGTCAGCATAAGAACTTTGTACCGGTCCGAATCACTTCTTGAACGAATGCGTTCCAATACTTCCAGGCCATCCATCTTCGGCATCACCCCGTCTAATATGACAAGACAAGGGTGTGAGACATGCCAGTCAGACCCAACAAAGGCTGCCCCATCGTTGAATGTCTGGATGTCATACTGAATATGGGTATCTCCCGGCAGCTTCGAAACGATATCCTTCATCACCGTCCGGATGATCGGATCATCATCCACAATGGCGATCTTTATCATTTTATGAGGGATGTTATCACTTGATTTCCTATCGATCTTCACGTTGTTCCTGCCGTTTCCCTTCGCCTCATAAAGGGCATGATCGGCAAGCTTTAGCCATGTATCAAAGGGCTTCGTCGGATCAGCGATTTCCGCCACACCTGCAGAGAAGGAACAGGAAAATTCCTCTTCTGCCTGAAACATTACTTGATTGAACCCTTTACGTATATCATCGACCAATTCGAACGCTTCTTTTACAGATGTAGAAGGGAAAATGATGACAAATTCTTCCCCACCAAACCGAAAGACCGTATCCTGGATCCTCGTTTCGGACTTCAAGTGTGAAGCGAATTTCTTCAGCACCAGGTCCCCCACCAGATGTCCGTACCGATCGTTCACTCCTTTGAAATGGTCGAGGTCGAGGACCGCCACAGAATAAGAGTCCCCTCTGCGTGCCCAATCACTTTGCAGTTGGGCATACGCCTGCCCAAGATATTTACGGTTATACACCAGTGTGAGTTCATCGATCAGCACAAGCTCTTCCATCTGTTTCTTTCGCTCCATCTGCCTTTTCACACGTACAATGAACTCTTCCAGGTCAAAGGGTTTGGCGATAAAATCATCGGCCCCCATCTGATAGCTTTTTATACGGACTTCCTTACTGTTTTCCGCACTCACCATCACCGTAGGAATGAACTGCTGCTTCAGCTTTTTCTTAAAAAAGTCCAGTACTTCGAATCCATTCGTCCCGTCCATATAAATATCAATGATGGCACAGTCCGGCTTTACGTCGTAGTAGGACATGACCGCCTTATCCGGATTGGCGATGGGGACGACATACCATCCTATTTTCTCAAGTTCTTCCTTCATGTACATAAGGAAAGATGTGTCATCATCGATGAGCAGCAAGACAGGTTCTTCGCCGGTCCTCGTTTGCTTTCCAGGAAATACTTCCGTGGACTCCTCTTCATATTGATAACAGAATTGAATGATATCAAACAGTTCTTCCTTCACTTCTGAAATCGTCCATATCCGTTCTTCCTTTTCTTCATATTGACCCATCAATTCACGGGCCCTATCCCCGATTTTATGTAATCCAAGCACCGAGGCCGATCCAGCCATGGAGTGGATGAATCGGTATACTTCTTCATGAGGGATGGACATTGCTGCCTCCCACTCTTGTAATTTCTTTCGTACATTATTAAAGAAATGCTTTGTGTATTTTTCCATTCGGCATCGTCTTCCTTTATCGTAAACTTCTAAATGATTTATCTTTTAAATGCACCCAAAAATGATTCCAAACTTATTTAATTATACTCTCGTGTTCTCCAGTTTAATAGCTGCGTTTTGGAAATATTATGTGACTTTTTCTTTATTTATCCTGAAAAGTACAATGTATCAGAAAAATGGAAAGACATCCATTGGAGATGTGAAATTATTGGAAAATAAGTTCGAATGGATTAGTTGCTTATTATTAATTTTTGACATCCATTTGTTGGTTGAACAAGCTACATGAGCATCTTTGTAAAGATTGGACCGTTTCTTTCCGGCGGGGAGGAAAGTGCCCTGTGGTCTACACTCTGAATGTTCTATAAAGAATGAAGAAAAGATAGTCGATACTAGTTTATGCACCTCAAAACCCTTATTCTATGACAATTTTCGAATCAGAATAGTTCACAATTCCTCTATCCGAACGAATACATTTAGGTAGTTTAAAAACATATAAAAAAGCCGATGACCACTCCCCGGTCATCGGCTTTTTGTGAAGTTGATTTTATGCTTCTTTTTGGACGAAGCCTTCGAGGGCTACAAGGGCTTCTTCTTCGTCGCTTCCGTCTGCTACCAGTGTGATGGCAGAGCCGGTGGAGATGGCCAGGCTCATGAGGCCCATGATGCTTTTCGCATTGACCTTTTTACCGTCCTTTTCCAAGAAGATTTCAGATGAGAAACGGTTTGCCTCCTGTACGAATAATGCCGCTGGTCTTGCTTGAAGACCTGTCTTCAATTTCACTTCCACTTGTTTTTCCACCATGATCATTTCTCCCCTTTGTCCTTAATTAGGTATTCAGCTTCTCACCCGCTCTTAACTTTTCTGCAAGCTGATCGATTTTCCGTAAGCGGTGATTAATCCCAGATTTACTGATGGTGCCGCCTGACACCATTTCCCCAAGTTCTTTCAATGTGACATCTTGATAATTCACCCGCAGCTCGGCTATCTCCCTTAATTTATCGGGTAAAACCTGTAATCCTACATGTTTTTCAATAAACTTAATGTTTTCAACCTGCCTTAAAGCTGCACCAATAGTTTTATTCAAATTAGCCGTCTCGCAATTCACCAGACGATTAACGGAATTTCTCATATCCCGGACAATCCGGACATCCTCGAATCGAAGGAGAGCATTATGTGCACCTATGATATTCAGGAATTCCGTGATTTTCTCCGCTTCCTTCAAGTACGTAATGAATCCTTTCTTTCTTTCAAGGGTCTTACTATTTAACCCGAAGGAATTCATCAGTTCGGACAACGCTTCGTTGTGTTCGGAATAAAGAGAAAAAATTTCTAAATGATACGATGACGTTTCCGGGTTGTTGACCGAACCTCCTGCTAGGAACGCTCCCCTTAAATACGAGCGCCTACAGCATTTCTTCTTGATCAGGTCTTCGGATATATTATGAATAAAGGTGAAATGTTCACCCAGTATTTTCAAGTCCTCGAGGATCATCTTTGTATCTTCTTTGATTCGTACAATATAGACATTGTTCTTCTTCAGCCGCATCTTTTTTCTCACCAGAAGCTCTACCGGGGTGTCGTACCCTTTTTTAATCAATGTATAGATCCTTCTGGCAATGGCGGCGTTTTCGGTTTGAATATTGACGACGAGCATTTGATTCGAGAAGGACAATGAACCATTCATTCGAATCAATGCGGAAAGCTCTGCATTTGCACAGCAATCTTTCACTTCAATATTGGTCAGTTCTTTTTTTGTTTCGGACGCAAACGACATCCCCATCACCTCCTAGCAAACGCTTGCACAACCTTATACACAAGAAATTTTCGTTACTGTATCAGGTTGTTGATTCTTTCAAGTAAGAATAAATGATATCCGCGACTTTCTCTGTATTATGACGAACAAAATGGTTGTCATAAGAGAGAATTTCTTCAGCGATCACTTCCAGTCCCATGGATCTCAATTTATCCACATCAAAGTGGACGGGGCTCGCCTGCTCTTCATTATATCGGACCTGCACCTCTTTAGGTACCTGCTTTTTATTCACCAGGATATAATCGATGCTCGGTGTCTCCAGATGATCGTACAATGCCTTAACGTGATCGCTTGCGGAATAATCCAGGGTTTCCCCGGCCTGTGTCATGATGTTGCAAATATACATTTTCTTCGCATCTGCTCTGCATACCGCTTCACCAATGCCCGGGACAAGAAGATTCGGTAAGATACTAGTATATAGGCTTCCCGGTCCCATCACAATTAAATCGGCTTCCTTGATGGCACGCAGGGTTTCACCTAATGCCTTGATGCTGTCGGGCTTCAGAAAGACACGCTTGATCTTCTTCCCTGCTTTCGGGATGGCAGACTCGCCCGTCACAATCGTCCCATCTTCCATTTCAGCCTTCAGGATGACACTCTGATTCGCCGATGGAAGCACCTTGCCCTTTACATTCAACACCCTGCTCATTTCCTGGATCGCATGGACAAAGTCCCCTGTAATGGAGGCGAGTGCCGCGATGATCAGGTTTCCCAGGGCATGACCGGAAAGCTCATTCGTCGTTTCAAAACGATGCTGAAACATTTGTTCAACCAGTGGCTCTACTTCTGAAAGTGCAGCCAGGACATTCCGTATATCTCCCGGAGGCGGAATATCCAAACTGTCCCGCAAACGGCCGGAACTGCCACCGTCATCTGCAACGGTGACAATGGCCGATATATCAATCGGGTGTCGTTTCAATCCCCGGAGCAGGACCGGTAATCCGGTTCCTCCCCCGATCACGACGACCTTGGGTGTATGTGTCATGTTGTTAGACCCTTTCTCTTCTGAATGTCTCGATGAGAAATTTTAGTTTGGTAGTCTTTTTCAAAATGATGTCCAAGATACTCTGCCAACGCAACCGAGCGGTGCTGCCCGCCTGTACATCCAATCGCCACTACAAGCTGGCTCTTACCTTCCCGCTTGTACTGGGGAAGCATGAACGCCAATAAGTCGGTTACCTTTTCGATGAATTTATTCGTTTCATTCCATTTCAACACATAGGTGGACACTTCTTCATCCAACCCCGTTTTCGGTCTCATATGATCGATATAATGAGGGTTTGGGAGGAATCGTACATCAAACACCAGATCGGCATCGATGGGAATCCCGTGCTTAAAACCGAATGATACAACGTTCACCGTGAAAATCGTCTTCTTATTCACCGAGAATTCCGTTAGAATCTTTTCCCGAAGCTCACGCGGCTTCATCGTTGATGTTGTATAAATTAATTGGGCACGCCCTTTTAACTCCTCAAGCAGCTCTCTCTCCTGACGAATCCCTTCAAGGGGCAAACCTGAAGGTGCCAATGGATGGGAACGGCGTGTTTCCTTATATCGTCTGACAAGGGAAGCATCATCTGCATCCAAATAGAGGATCTGTGGGGATACCCATGAGGTTTCCGCCAGTTCATCCAAAGCTTTGAATAAATGATCGAAGAATTCCCTTCCCCTAAGGTCCATGACGAGGGCGACCTTATTCATTTTATTACCGGACTCTTTCATCAGTTCCAAAAACTTTGGCAGAAGAGTGGGTGGCAGATTGTCCACACAGAAGAACCCTAAATCCTCAAAGCTCTGAATCGCTACGGTTTTGCCGGCTCCGGACATCCCTGTTATGATGACCAATTGAACATCGTTTGTCGAACCTGTACTCATACTCTTCCCCCACCTTAATCATAATGTTCTATATAAAAGCTTGTTGTTTAACTTGGATCCAGTCGATAAGACAATAATTTGAAATCGGGAGTATACGTAAACGTTCCATAAATCGTATTCTTTCCGTGTAAAAGGTAGTCCAGAATATGATAATCTCCTTCAGCCATCGGAAGATTCTTGATCTCTTCAATCGGATGCCATTTAATCTTGCCTTCTTCTGATTCCTGAAGATTGACTCCGTCTGCTTCTGTTGCGAAGAAAGAAAACATCATCCACTCGGAGACGATTTGGTCGCCGTCTTTAATAATGAATGTAAAAACGCCTTTCAGATCGGGATTCTTCAAGTAGATTCCCGTTTCCTCACGATACTCACGAATGACGGCATCCCTGATCGATTCACCCGACTCCATCTTTCCACCTGGAGCGACCCACCAGTTCCGTCTTGGCTTTTGGAGAAGGAGCACCTTGTCTCCATCCAGATATAAACAATTTGTGACACGTTGCACTACCTTCACCTCAATCTTGATGATTCGGGATCTATGCATCCATCCCATTTACAGTCTATCTCATTCCTTACATTATACTATGATTGTAGACAAGCTACAATGTCTCCGCTTGTTGATGAGATTGTCGAATGGAATCGAAATATATTAGGACAGGTTTTGACACGGGGAGGTATTCCAATAAATTGGTACAGGACCTGAAGAATCACTGTAACAGGAAAAAAGGCAAAAAAATAGACACAGGCGATTCCTGTGTCGTCTACGGGATTTATTACTTAAAAGGGGGTCAATTTCTTATTTTCTATAATACCCGAAAATTGTTTCACTAGTGTTACAACAGATTTAAAACGGTATTACGGAATGTTAATGTTTCCAAGAGAATTTTACAAACCCTCTCGAATGCCCTCGAATCCTGTCAATATACAGGTTAAAAGTCATAGTTCTTCATAATCTGATGTGCGATTAACTCGTAGCCTTTCCCATTAGGGTGAAGGGAATCATGAAAGTAAACCTCTTTGGACTTCCCTTTGAATAACGGATTCGTCGAAACGTATTTTACGTTCTCATGTTGCTCGGCTTCCTTCATCATGGACTTATTCCAATCGTCCACATACGCTTCGATCTTATCGCTGTCTTTGTCCGGATATGGATTGTACAGCCCCAACACGATGATGTCCGCTTTTTTGCTTGCTGTCCCGACAATATTCAGGATTTTATCCAAATGGTCGAGATAGTCTTTTTTTGCATCCATGATTTCGTCATGATGCAAAGGGAACAGATCTCCACCATTGTTCTTGATTAAATCATTGGTTCCGATGTTGATAATATACACGTCCGCTTCACTCAAATCCTCGGCAACGTCCGGCTTCACGATTTGTGCGAGCAGCTGATCCGACTGCTGACCCGGCACTCCGAGGTTTTGAAAATGATACGACATCTTCGTCTGTTCTTTATTCACCTTTTCTTCTAAACGCCCGATATAACCCGATTCCTTTTTATCACCATACCCATAAGTAAGTGAATCGCCTAATGCAATGACGCGCTTTTTGGAGGATGACTCTGTCTCATCCGCGAAAAAACTGAAATAGACGATGGGGATTAGTGCAAATACTGCGGCGATTGCTGCGAATTTCATTACTTTCATAGTTGATCCGACCTTCCGAAATAAACTGAGATGACTTTCATAATAGTCGTTATTCCCTGTTGGAAGGGTTGTAATCCTGTTTATTTTTGGAAGGTAAACTAGATAGGTTGAAGTTGATGGTTTGTTTGGCGAAATTGTTATGGAAGTCATACAAATAAGGGTATTTATAGATGGCAAGTCGGAAAAATCCGGCCGTTTTTGCCGAAAATCCAGCCGAAACAAGAGTAAATCCAGCGGTTTTGGAAATGAATCCAGCCGAAATCCAATGAAAACCAGCCGATTAACTTTTTTTACCAAAACCTTAACGCTACATACCCCCACCAATCGAAAGTCATCATCCAGAGGTCCGTCCCTCATTTATTTCTTCTGCACCCCGAAACGCGCATTCAGCTGACCTTTGATCATTTTCTGTTTGGCTTCTTTTCTCTCTTTTCTCGTTAGTTCATGTTTGATTTCTTTGGTTGTGACTCCTTCTTCACGCTGGTCGGCGATATCCATCAATCGTTCCACATCGGAGAATGAGTATTTTCGATATCCCCGGTTGGAGCGCTGAGGAAAGATCAAATTCTTCTCTTCATAATAGCGGATTTTCCTCTCGGTCAAACCGGTCAGTTCGCTCACGACTCCGATGGATATTACTTTTTTATCCTTATAGGAAGGTTCATTGTCCACGATCTTCTCATCCTCCTAAGCAGGGAATATCTTGATTATACATGTCTTCTCCTGCTATTTGGACTGTTATGTTAGAAAACCTGACAAAGAATTCTAAATTGGTAGAAAACTTAACAAAGTAGATGTTTTCCCTCTTTATTCCCCTTACACTACCAATAAGAGTCCAAAAGGAGTGAACACATATGCCATTTTTACGTGAAGCCGTTGAACGTGAGAGACAGCAATTGATTCGTCGGTTAGTAGAAGCAGGTGTTTACAAGCCATGTGATGAACGGTTGAAGAAGTTGACGCTGTCGGAACTCGTGTATGTGTTTAACAAACATAAGAAGAATTGACCTATAAAAAAAGCCCTACGAAGGGATCCCTTTCGTAAGGCTTTCTTACATTAACCGTTTTTGACTTTTTCTTTCAGCTCTTCGATATAGTGCTGAGCTGTTTGAGCGGCGATACTGCCGTCACCTGTCGCTGTCACGATTTGACGGAGTTGTTTTTCACGAACATCGCCGGCTGCAAAGATTCCCGGAACCTTTGTTTCCATTTGTTCGTTCGTTTCAATGTATCCTTCAGAGTTGATGATTCCGAGGTTTGCAAATGGCTTCGTTAATGGAAGCATTCCGATATAGATGAAGACTCCGTCGGCCTGGAAATCCGTTTCTTTTCCATCTTCAGTTGACACAAGGGTCACGCTTCCCACTTTACCATCTTTGTCGTTGATTTCTTTCACAGTGTGATTCCAGATGAAATCAACTTTCTCGTTATCAAAGGCACGC
The DNA here is from genome assembly GCF_019334305.1 of Rossellomorea orangium. GTDB lineage: Bacteria > Bacillota > Bacilli > Bacillales > Bacillaceae_B > Rossellomorea. The sequence continues at coordinate 13,569 of NZ_JAHWGH010000008.1, read as the reverse complement.
TGTTGCAGGATTTTTTGAGCACGAAGCTCGTCACGACGGTGAACGATCGTCACTTTGTTAGCGAATCTCGTCAGGTAAACCCCTTCTTCAACAGCAGAGTCCCCTCCACCGACTACAACAAGGTCTTTTCCTTTAAAGAATGCTCCGTCACATACGGCACAGTAAGATACTCCGCGTCCGCCAAGCTCTTTCTCGCCTGGGACACCGATTTTCTTATATTCTGCACCTGTTGTGATGATAACGGCACGGGCCTTGAATTCTTTTGAACCGGTTTTGACGATTTTGAAATCCTCGCCGTCCACGATTTCCTTAATGTCTCCGTATGCGTACTCAGCACCGAATTTCTTAGCATGATCAAACATTTTATTAGAAAGGTCAGGTCCAAGAATATGGTCGAATCCTGGATAGTTCTCCACTTCTTCCGTATTCGCCATCTGTCCGCCCGGCACTCCTCTTTCAAGCATCAGCGTTGAAAGGCTCGCACGTGACGTATAAACGGCCGCAGTCATTCCTGCAGGGCCTGCACCTACGATGATTACATCATAAATTTTTTCTTCAGACATAGTGACATTCTCCTTCCGAATCAGTCGTAAGCAAATTCTTTATTAAATACTATGGTTAGAGGTTGTAATGGTGCTTAGCCTTCCATCCATAGTATTAACTTCCTACACCTATCCTATAAAAATTAGCGGCATATCGCCAAAAATATGCTCAAGGCAGGTAGCTTTCAACGACTGATATATATTTGCTTAATGTACTTGCGGATACATTGAACCGCTCGCACACCTGTTTCTTTGTGATCTTCTCATTTCGCAGGCGATTCCAGACGAACTCTGTAGCCGCTGCGAACGCTTTTGCATTCTTGAAGGTTTCACGTTCTTTGATTCCCCGGTAGGCAATCGTGAACCACGTCAGGAACAGGCCGGATTCCACACTTGTAATAGGCCGGTGACTTCCATAAAGGTGCAGGGCGACCTCGTGCATATTCTGGATTTCCTGATTCACTTTAATCGAACTTTTCCCATTGCTGTTCAACACCTGGGCGAGATATACCTTCTCAACGATCGACAGATCCTCTACATCGCAGAAATCTGCATGGGTCAGGATGGCCCTTTGATTATCAGAGATTGACGTCAGAAATAGACCGAATAATTTTTCCTCGGTATAGTCACTTTGAAGCTTTTTCAAAATCGATGTGACGTGATTTTCAAAGCCCTCCGCCTTTTTCTGATCGCCCCACGGCTCCTGTCCTTCTTTTTCAGGATTGAATTCCAGAACTTTTTTCCACGCTGTACGGGCTGTATCCCCGTGACCGGTCTCATGGGCAGAATAGGACAACCAGTAATAAAAGCTCGCATCTCCTTCAAATCCGATCTTTTGAAGGTATTTCAGCCAACCATACGCTTTCTTGGAATGACCGATCAGGGCAAAGGTCGCCCCGAGCTTATAACGGTGCTCATGAAGCAGGGGACGGACCTTCTCAAGCCCCTGGATCAATTCATCCAGCTCATCATGGCGCTTTTGATAGAAATAAAAAACGGCCGTGTTGCACAGGGCATGGAGATTTCCAGGATTCTTCTCTAGCACCTCTTCCAGTGTCGACGACGCTTTATCCACTTCGCCTAAATAGAAGTAGGCAAGAGCCAGATTATTATAGGCGGACCAGAATTCGGGATAGTCACGAATTACCTCCTGCAAGGTATCCACAGCTTTCTGGAAGTGGCCGGATTCGAGGAGCTCCCTCGCTTTTTCCTGTTGGACGATCAGCTCATCATGCTCATATAAATCGTCCACGATCAAATCGGAATCAAGCTCAAGAAGCTCCAATAAGTCTTCCGCATCTTCGACGAATTCGCCATATTCTTCTTTATCCAAGTAAGTGGAGACCTGTTCATACGCCTCTTTAAATAAGCCAAGGTGGGCATAATTATTGGCTAAGAAGTAATGGCATTCTGACATACGGGGATCCAGATCCTCCAGTATGTTATGCAGTAAATCATTGGAACGCTTGTATTCCCCAAGCTCTGTATACACAATCGATAATTGACAGGCAATCATCGGTTCGATCGGTTCTAATTGAAATGCTCTATTTAAATATTTTAACGATTTCTTAAGCTCACGACGTTGATAAGCTTTCATCCCTTTATTGTAGTAATATTCGCCAGTAGGGACAAAAGACAACACTTTCGCTTCTTCACTACTTAATTTTGACCCTTTTCTCATCAAAGTCCTCCGAAACGTTCATAGTATAACTACAGTAGTATATCATACAATACCCCCGTACTAAACTACCATATTTTGAGGGACGGACCTTCGCGCACGCGCGAAGGTCCGTCCCTCAGGGTGTTATTTATTATGACGTTCCACGAGGACGCCCAACACGTCTTGCAGTGGAAGTTTTTGTTCTCTTAGAAGGACGAGTACGTGGTAAAAGAGGTCTGCGACTTCCCATTTCAATTCTTCACTGTCCCTGTTTTTGGCCGCGATGATCACTTCTGATGCTTCTTCGCCTACTTTTTTAAGGATCTTATCGACTCCTTCTTCAAATAGGTAAGTGGTGTAGGCTCCTTCCGGCCGCTCTTTTTCACGATTTCCAATGAGTTTCTCAAGAGTAAGGAGGATGTTTTCTGTTGATGAGTTCCCCTCACCTAGCACATTTTCATGAAAGCAACTTTCTTCTCCTTTATGGCAGGCAGGCCCTTTCTTATCAACCAGGACTAGAAGGGCATCACGATCGCAGTCCCACGTAATATTCTTGACTTTCTGGGTGTTGCCGCTCGTTTCTCCTTTATGCCACAGCTCTTGGCGTGAACGGGAATAAAACCAGGTTTCCCCGGTCTCCACGGTTTTCTTGAGAGACGTTTCGTTCATATACGCCAGTGTCAGGACATCCTTCGTTTCAGCATCCTGGATGATGGCAGGCACCAGTCCTTTGTCATCAAACTTCACGGATGTCATCCAATCATTATTTGTCATCGTACGTGCACCTCCTGTTCTCTTAAATAACTCTTCACTTCTTCTACACTCGTTTCTTTATAATGAAAGATGGAGGCAGCTAATGCCGCATCGGCTTTGCCTTCTGTAAACACTTCTTTGAAGTGACCCGCATTTCCTGCTCCGCCTGAAGCGATCACAGGAATCGATACGGCTTCGCTGACCGCCTTCGTCAGAGCCAGATTGAACCCTTGCTTCTCCCCATCACTATCCATGCTGGTAAGCAGGATTTCTCCTGCACCGAGGGACTCCACTTCCTTTGCCCATTCAACGGCATCGAGATCTTTCAGCTTTCTTCCGCCGTGGGTATATACCTTCCATCCGCTGCTTCCTTCATCGTACTTGGCATCGATCGCCACGACGATACATTGCGATCCGAAATAATTGGCCCCTTCACGGACAAGTTCGGGACGTAGTACAGCGGCTGTGTTTAGGGACACCTTATCTGCCCCTGCCCGGAGGATCGCTTTCATATCCTCCACTGAATTGATTCCACCGCCGACGGTAAAGGGAATTGCCAGTTCCGCTGCCACATGCTGAACGACCTCCACCATGGTCTTACGGCCTTCGTGGGATGCAGAAATATCGAGGAAAACAAGCTCGTCCGCCCCCTGCTTATCATAGACTTTCGCAAGTTCAACGGGATCTCCTGCATCGCGGAGTTCCACAAACTGAATTCCTTTTACCACCCTGCCATCTTTCACATCCAGGCAGGGAACGATTCGTTTCGTTAACATGACTTCACCTCATTTACGGCCTCACTCACAGTGAATTTCCCAGTGTAAATCGATTTCCCGCAAATGGCACCGGATACGCCCCGGGATTCGTATTGCTTTAATGTCTTTAGATCGTCCAGCGAGCTAATGCCTCCAGACGCAATCACTGATTTTCCCGTTTGTTCAGCAAGATCCACCACTGCTTCTACATTGGGACCAGATAGCATTCCGTCTGTGGCAATATCAGTAAAGATGAACGTTTCGGCCCCGGCAGCCGCTAATTCTTTTCCAAGATCGACGGCTTTAAGGCCAGACGTTTCCAGCCAGCCGTGGGTTGCCACATAACCATCCTTCGCATCGAGTCCAATCGCTATCTTATCCCCGTACTCCGACAGCCATTCCTTTACCAACTCTGTATTTGAAACGGCGATGCTTCCTATGATCACTCGGTCGACACCCCGGTTCAAATAATGTTCGATATCTTCTTTGGAGCGTATGCCACCGCCTATTTGAACCTTTGCATGAAGTTTTTCTGCCACGGCAATGACGAATTCATCGTTGATCCTGGAGCCTTCCTTTGCCCCATCGAGGTCTACCATGTGGATCCATTCCGCTCCTTCATTAACGAATTTCTTTGCCATGTCAAAGGGAGAGTCACCATACACCGTTTCTTGATTATAATCTCCTTGGACTAGACGGACACATTTCCCGCCCCGCATATCGATGGCTGGATAAATCGTAAAACTCATGAGACCGCCTCCTTCACCCGTTTTGTAAAGTTTTCTAACAGCTGCATGCCCAGCTCACCGCTTTTTTCCGGGTGAAACTGCATGCCATATATATTTTCCCTGCTGACGACGGCCGGGATTTCGACTCCTGCATAGTTAGCACTTGCCACAATCACGTCTTTTGATCCTTCATGCACATAGTAGGAATGGACGAAATATACATAACCTTCTGTTACCCCTTCTAAAAGAGGTGAATTCTTCTGATAACGGAGTAGATTCCAACCCATGTGCGGAACTTTATAAGCATTTCCCTGACTGTCTTGCTTCGGGATGTGGAGCACCTCACCCGGCAGAAGGGATAACCCTTTTGTTGAACCATTCTCCTTGCTTTCTTCAAATAAAAGCTGCATGCCCAAACAAATGCCGAGAAGCGGCTTCCCGCTATCTGCAAATGTCATGATGGTCTCTTTCAAGTGGGTGGTTTCAAGCAGATTCATGGCATCTTTAAATGCCCCTACCCCCGGTAAAATCAACCCGTCCGCCTTTAGTAATTCTTCCTGTACATCACTGATGAAGTAAGGGACGTTCAAGCGTTCCAATGCTTTACTGACGCTGAACAGATTCCCCATCCCATAATCCACAATACCGATCATGAATTATAACATCCCCTTCGTAGACGGAATCCCTTTGACACGGGGATCGACCGTCGTTGCTTCGTCCAATGCTCGGCCGAGGGCTTTGAAGATCGCTTCAATGATATGGTGGGTGTTGTGGCCATAATGAACGATGACGTGCAGATTCATCCGGGCTTCAAGGGCAAGTTTCCATAGGAATTCGTGAACGAGTTCCGTATCAAACGTACCGACTTTCTGGCTTGGGAGTTCTGCACGGAATTCAAGATGAGGACGGTTACTCAAGTCCACCACAACCTGAGCGAGGGCTTCATCCATCGGTACCATGGCTGATCCGTACCGTTTGATTCCTTTTTTGTCTCCCAGGGACTCCAGTAGTGCCTGACCCAAACAAATGCCGATATCTTCTGTCGTATGGTGATCATCGACCTCCGTATCTCCATTCGCATCTATCGTACAATCGAATTGTCCATGCTTCGTGAACAAATCCAGCATATGACTCATGAACGGGACGCCCGTCTCGATCTTTGCGTTTCCTTCCCCATCAATTCCAAAACTCAAGCGAATATCTGTCTCATTCGTCTTACGCACAACCTCTGCACTTCTCAACATGATGTCCTCCTTTTTGGAGGGACGGACCTCCCGTGGGGAGGTCCGTCCCTCTTCCTTATTTCTCTTTATTGAATCGAATCTCCACAGCCCTTGCGTGGGCCTCGAGCCCTTCTAACCGGGCAAGCTTCGCGATTTTGTCATAGTTTTGTTGCAGTGCTGTTTCACTGTAGGAAATCACACTCGTCTTCTTCATGAATTCGTCCACATTCAATGGACTTGAGAAACGGGCTGTCCCGTTCGTCGGCAGTACATGATTGGGACCTGCGAAATAGTCACCGACCGGCTCCGAGCTGTATCGTCCCAGGAAGATCGCGCCGGCATGGCGGATTTTAGCCATTGTTTCGAAGGGCTTCTCCGTCAGGATTTCCAGATGCTCCGCCGCAAGTTCATTGACGAGAGCAATCCCTTCCTCTATGTCTCCCGTTACATAGATGGCACCAAAGTTCGTGATGGATTCACGGGCGATCCCTTCACGAGGAAGAGTGGAAAGTTGCCGCTCAACCTGAGAGGAAACTTCTTCGGCAAGGGTCGATGAATTCGTCACCAGGACGGCAGACGCCAGTACATCATGCTCTGCCTGTGAAAGGAGATCCGCTGCGATTTCGTCAGCACGCTGATGTTCGTCAGCTAAGATCACGATTTCACTCGGACCTGCAATCATGTCGATATCCACATCGCCGAACACTTCACGTTTGGCCAGGGCGACGAAGATGTTTCCCGGCCCCGTTATTTTATCGACAGGAGCGATTGATTCCGTTCCGTACGCCAGTGCGGCAACAGCTTGTGCACCTCCGACTTTGAAGATCTCCTTCACCCCGGCGATCCTTGCTGCCACGAGCACACCCGGAGATAAACGTCCATCACGACCTGGAGGGGAAACCATCGTAATCCGTTCGACTCCCGCCACTCTTGCCGGAAGTACATTCATCAATACGGATGACGGATAGGCTGCCGTTCCCCCCGGTACGTACACACCCACTGAATCAAGGGGAGTCAGCTTTTGACCAAGCATCGTGCCGTTCTCATCCGTTGTGAACCATGAAGATCTCTTTTGCTCCCTGTGGAATCCACGAATATTATCCGCGGCTTCCTCAATGATCGAAATCATCTCGGAATCCAGTGATGAGAAGGCTTCCTCGATTTCACTCTCAGATACTTTATAATCCTCCAGGGACACGCCATCGAATTTCTCCGTAAACCCTCTGACCGACTTATCCCCATCCTTCTGCACAGAAGCGATGATCTCCTGAACCGCTCTCCTCTGTTCCTCCGTACCACTATCGACAGAGCGCTTGATCGACGCTCCCTTTAAATCCTTCATAATCTTCACAGAATTCACCAACCTTTTAGAGGGACGGACCTGCAATCAGGACCGGCTTCCCTATGTAATCTCTATTTAGAGGGACGGACCTCGAATTTCCACAAGTATCCGTCCCGAAAGCTTCTTTAATGCCTGCCAACACTACATTCCGGACTCAAAGAAGAGAGGTCCGTCCCTCTCACCCGATGATGCGTGTCAACCGGTTGACGAGGTCTTCGATTTTTTCGTCTTTCATCCTGTAGCTGACGGGATTGACGATGAGGCGGGAGGTGATGCCGACGATGGTTTCGTATTCCACCAGTCCGTTTTCCTTCAGGGTGCGACCTGTCGAAACGATATCGACGATGCGGTCAGCGAGCCCGATTAACGGTGCAAGCTCGATGGAACCGTTTAGCTTAATGATTTCAACCTGTTCGCCCTGTTCGCGGAAATAAGAAGAAGCGACATTCGGATACTTGGTTGCAATCTTCGGTGCCACATCGCTCATCTTCGTATCCGGCAGCCCCGCTACCGCCAGGTAACACCCGCTGATCCTTAGATCCAGCAGCTCATAGACATCCCGCTCTTCTTCCAGCATGACATCCTTTCCGGCAATCCCTAAATCAGCTACCCCGTGTTCCACATACGTCGGAACATCCATGGGCTTTGCGAGGATGAAACGAAGGTCCTCCTCGGGTACTTCAATGATGAGCTTTCTTGAATCATCAAATTCAGGGGGCAGATTATAATCAGCCTTCCTTAATAGTTCCACTGCTTCCTCGAATATCCTGCCTTTTGGCATGGCAATCGTTAATGCACTCATGATGATTCACCGCCTTTTCGGTCCTGTCCAACTACGAAGTGGACATTACTGAACCCCTTCGTAAACTCGTCCACATCGCCTACGCCCTTCCAGTTCTGGAGAACAACCTCGTTTCCTTCATTTCTTAGATCCCGTGCGAGGCTTATGGCTTCTTTCCTGCGCTCATCGCTGAACAGCACACACTGTTGCAGAGTGGAAGACAATTCAACCTGCATGGCTTCCAGTACGTAATCCAGACGCAGTCCGAATCCCGTCGCCCCTGAATTTTTCCCGAATTTTTCAAGCAGCTTATTGTAACGTCCGCCATTTCCGATGGCAAAACCGACATTATCCCCGTACACTTCGAATAAGATGCCGGAATAATAGCTCATATGGCTGACAAGGCTCAAGTCGAATTTCACATATTGCTCCACTTCATAATCCCGTAAAATATTCCACAGATCGTTCAGCTGCTCCAATGCACGAAGCCCTCTTTCCCCTTCAAGGAGGCTGTGAGCTTCACCTAGCACATTTTCGGATCCCCGCAATTGCAGGAATCGGAAAAGCCGCTCTTTATCAATGGATGATAAAGCAAGCTCGTTGACATGTTGACGGTACCCGACATAGTTTTTCTCATATAAGTACCTTCTTAACGTATCTGCCCGTTCCTCGGTACCTACGATTTGAGTGAACAGCTCCTGAACAAAGCCGATATGACCGATGGAAATCTTGAAATGCTCCAATCCTGCTTCTTTCAAAACCGATACCATCAGGGCGATCACTTCGGCATCGGCGCTGACGGAATCGTCTCCGATGCATTCAATTCCCACCTGTTCAAATTCAGCCGGACGACCGCCTTCCCGCTGCTGGGCCCTGAATACGGAATTCGAATAAGCAAGTCTGAGCGGCGCTTCATCTTTTAATAATTTGGATGCGGCAATCCTGGCTATCGGAGCAGTCATATCCGGTCTCAACACAAGCGTATGCCCCTGTTGATCCAACAGTTTGAACAGCTGCTGATCCAGGATCGCCGACGCCTCGCCGACGGTCTCGTAGTATTCAAGACTCGGGGTTTCAATAAACTTGTAGCCCCAAAGCTTCATGGCGTTCTCCATCTTCTTTTTCGTCTGATCCTTGATTTCATATAAGTCAGGAAATGTATCTCTCATTCCCAATGGCTTCTCGAACATAAACAACTTAGTCATAAGAACCACCTTTGGCGTATTAATTCATCTATTTTTCCCCGTTTGAGGGATTGCTACTAATCCTCGATTATTCTGAAATCCTTTAGTTCGCTAATATGCTAATAAATTAAAGTTATTTGTAGTGTAGCGTTTCTTTTTTTATTCGTCAACCTTTTGGATGGGGATTTTCTGTAGTGGTGCCGGGTTATCTGCCAAATTTTATTTTTGTCTGACGTTTTCAAAATATATCTGCCATTTGACTAATCCCCTCCTCTTTCAAAAACAAAAAAAGGCAAAAATAGAATTCACTCTATCTTTGCCTTTTCCCTTATTCTTCTCTATTCAATCCATAAATGGCATCTTCCCGCCACCGTTCAGCCAGTTCATCTTTCGTATAAATGACTCTCATCGGGTTTCCCCCGACGAACGCACCATCAGGAACATCTTTATGTACAAGGGTCCCCGCCGACACGATGGCACCGTCACCGATTTTCACTCCCGGCAACACAGTTGTGTTGGCACCGATCATCACTTCGGATCCTATCTGGACGTCACCCAACCTGTACTCCTTAATCAAGTATTCATGGGCAAGAATCGTCGTATTATATCCGATGACCGTGTTGCGCCCCACTGAAATCTTCTCGGGGAACATCACATCGAGCATCACCATAAGAGCAAAGGAGGTATGCTCCCCGATTTTCATTCTCAGGAACGTCTTGTACAGCCAATTCTTCATTCCCAAAAAGGGGGTGTACCTCGCTAGTTGAATGACGATGAAATTTTTGACGACCTTCCCGAAAGGAACGGTTTTATACACATGCCAAAGGGAATTTGCTCCTTCTACAGGATAGCGGGTCGTCCGCCTCATGCCGTCGGTGCTCCCACAATCGCTAGTAAGTCCTTCATGTTTTCAAGCATGAAGTCCGGTTCGTAGTGGGCAAGGTGCTCCCTGCCCTTTGCACTCCAGGCAACTCCTGCCGACAGGACGCCTGCATTTTTCCCTGCCAGAATATCGTGGTGGTTGTCACCGATCATGATGGCTTCATCCGGTGAAGATCCCAAAGCGATCAACGCCTTTTCAATCGGTTCAGGATGGGGCTTCGCATTCTCCACCTCATCAAGTGTGATGACGACTTCAAAGAACGGACGGAGATTCATCAGATCCAGTCCTTTCAATACCACATCCCGGGTCTTTGTCGAGACAATCGCTAATTTGTAGCCATTTTGATAAAGCGACTCCACGGTTTCATATACCCCTTCAAACTCTGTCACCAGGGAATCATGATGCTCACGATTATAGGCACGGTAGTGGGCACACATCTCTTCCATTTTTTCAGGGTTCAAACTCCCGAATGACTCATCGAGGGGTGGTCCCATGAAAGGATGAACATCCTTTTCTTCATATTGTCCAGGGTAATAGTGATTCAATGTATGCAAGAAGGAGGAAATAATCAGATCATTCGTATTGATCAACGTTCCATCCAAGTCAAATAAGATTGTTGTAATCCTGCTCATAATGCAGCTCCTTTTCTTTCTTAGCATCGACTTTGTTCCAGAAATATGCCACGGCCATCGTTAACAGGATGGCCGTCACCAGCCTGATCAACAGTAATGGCAGTACAGGGATTCCAAGTGGAAGGAAGATCAATGTATCCTCCACCACCGCGTGACACGCCACTAAAAAGATGAAGGCGATCGTGACATCTTTCTTGCTGACCCCGTCTTCCTTGACCGCCTGGATCATGACGCCGGCCCCGTAAGCAAGACCGATGACGAGTCCTGCCACCATCGTGGACGACGTATTTTCATTCATCCCGAGTGCCCGTGTTGCAGGCGACATCCAGCGGGAAAAGACGTCCATCCATTTTAAGTCTCTCATCACCTGAATGATCATCATGAGGGGAATGACGATAAGGGCAAGCTGGAGGACTCCGAAACCTGCTTTTTCAAGGCCCATCAAGATGATCTCTCCCCATCCGTTTGGTTCTGTCTGCTGAGGAGGCATCATCCCATATTTCGCAATCTCCGAGCCGCCGCTCCATACTAAATTAATGACAATGGCAGATAGAAGAGCAAGTCCGACCCTCACGGCAATAATCAGCCAGATTTTCACCCCGACTTTTGAAGCGACCGTTGATTCGATAAAGAGATTGTGACAGAAAGAAAGCATCACCGCGATGATGAATACTTCCTTCACCGTTAAATCAAGGGACAATATTCCTCCTATTCCTGCATACAGGTTCAGGAAATTACCAAGCACCAGAGGAATGGCCGCATCACCTGAAAGACCGAGAAGCTTCATAAAAGGCGAAATCTTTTCCATGATCCATGGAAGGACCGGGGTGTATTGCAGCAGAAAGACGATCAGCGTGATCGGGAAAATGACTTTCCCCAATGACCACGTTGTTTTCAATCCTGTAAGCCCCCCATTTTTTAACGATGACATCCACATTCTTCTTACTCCCCTTCTCTTAAGCGTTCACCGTATCCGTTTTCTCATCATATGCCTTTTGGGCAAGACCTGCTTTTCTTCTATAAAAGAACACAGCGATTGCAGCGATGATCAGGACGATGGAAATTACCTGTGCGAAACGTAAAGATCCCAGCATCAGGCTGTCCGTTCTGAGCCCCTCTACAAAGAAGCGACCAATGGAATACCAGACGACATACGTTAGAAACAGTTCTCCCCGTCGCAGCCAGTCCGCCTTTCTTCTTAACACAAGAAGCAGGATCAGTCCGGCAAAGCTCCAAAGACTTTCATATAGGAAAGTAGGGTGATAATAGGTGCCATCGATATACATTTGATTGATGATGAAGTCAGGCAGCATCAAATTTTCAAGAAACGTACGGGACACCTCTCCACCATGTGCTTCCTGGTTGACAAAATTACCCCAGCGTCCGATGGCCTGACCGAGGATGATGCTTGGTGCTGCAATATCTGTCAGCTTCCAGAAGGATAATCCTTTCACTTTGGCAAAAATGACGGTCGTCACGACAGAACCAATCAACGCACCATGAATGGCAATCCCGCCATTCCACACTTTGATGATATCCCCTGGATGAGCGGCATAGTAATTATCCCACTCGAAAATGACATAATAAGCCCGGGCACATATGATGGCGATCGGAATCGCCCACACGAGCAAATCAATGAAAGTATCGGGATGAAGACCTAAGCGCTTGCTCTCACGAATGACTAAATAAAGTCCTATTGCAATGCCGAGTCCGATGATGACTCCATACCAGTGTACCTGGATCGGGCCGAGTGAAATGGCAATAGGATCGATCGGTGTAATATTCTCGTTCATTTTGTCTCTCCTTTTTTCGTCTAAGATACCATATGATGGTTAATGCGATTTATGTTTTATGTAAAGCTTAAATATCCTCATTTTCCCCATCTTCAATCACATCTGCCAAACGGTTCGTGAATTGTTCCGCTGCATTCACTCCCATACGTTTCAGACGGAAGTTCATGGCAGCCACTTCAATGATGACGGCAAGATTTCGTCCCGGACGGACAGGTACTGTATATTTCGTAATATCCGTATCGATGATTCTCATTTTCTCTTCTTCTAGTCCAAGGCGATCATACTGTTTCGTTTTATCCCATAGCTCAAGATTGATGCACAAGGTAATCCGTTTATAACTGCGGACCGCTCCGGCACCGAACAACGTCATCACATTGATGATGCCCAGTCCACGAATTTCCAGCAAATGTTCAATTAACTCAGGGGAGCTGCCGATCAGTGTATCCATGTCTTCCTGGCGGATCTCCACACAATCGTCGGCTACAAGGCGGTGTCCTCTCTTCACAAGCTCAAGGGCGGTTTCACTCTTCCCGACGCCGCTCTTACCCGTAATCAATACGCCGACTCCATAGATATCGACCAAAACACCATGGATTGCCGTTGTAGGAGCAAGCTTACTTTCCAAGTAATTGGTCAGCCTTGAAGAAAACCGGGTTGTCTTCATAGAAGAGCGCATGACAGGTACATCATAACGATTCGACGCTTCCACAAGCTCCGGCGGGATTTCAAGATCTCTTGAAATGATGATTCCAGGCGTAATATCCGTGCACAGAGCTTCCATTCTGCGCTTACGTTCTGCTTCATCCAGCAATTCCAGGAAGGAAAGCTCGGTTTTCCCTAATAATTGGATGCGTTCTGCAGGATAGTAGTTGAAATACCCGGCCATTTCGAGTCCCGGGCGTGAAATATCACTTGTTGTAATCGGTCTATGTAAACCTTCTTCTCCCCCGACAAGGTCCAAATTGAACTTCTCGACGATATCTTTTGTGCGAACTTTTGCCACAAGTAGCTCCTCCTTCACGTTACACTCGCTTCATATTTAATAATCGTTACGGTACTCTAACCTATTTTAGCAATTATGGAGAAAAGCGCAAGGTGGCCCACTTATGGACGTGGCTCCGCATATTAAACACAGCATGTGCACAAATTCCTTAATGCTGGAGATGGCGGCCAGTTTGTAAAGTCAGTGTTTACTTTTAAGTTGTGGTGCAGGAGGGTGAAGGGAACAGTCCCGCTTTCCACGGACGTTCGGCCGAGCCTCCTCAGCAAAAATCGCTTCCGGGGTCTCGGCAC
>NZ_JAHWGH010000007.1 GCF_019334305.1 Rossellomorea orangium | reverse complement strand
CGTCGCTGTCGCTCCTGCGGGGTCTCACCTATTCCGCTTTTCCCGCAGGAGTCTTCGTCTTGCACTCCAATCAACAGCTAGAACCTGCTTAATACATGAATTATAAAAATTAAAAAATCCGAACGAGTTAGATTTTTATAAAATCACTCGTTCGGATTTTTTTTATCTGAAACCCTTTTGTCCCAGCCTCTTTCGTTAGCTGTACATTACACAGCTTTTTTCTTTTTAACCATATTCAATAAACGATAAAAACCTTCTTTATAGAAGAACCTCAGCGCTACCGTGTAGATGATGACACCTATCGGAACAAGAATGGCCAATTGAAATAAAGAATAAAGATTCGATACCAAATCTACTTTTTTCAGGAAATAGATGGGCAGTACCATTAAAACCGTTGGTGGAATGGCTCTTGAGAATAATCTCCAAAGCTTCCGTGCTTCCTGTCCCTCAAACCCTTTATATACAACAACAGAAGAGACGACAAGATAATAAACGGATACGACAGAGCTGGCCACAGCTAATGCCGGGTAGCCATAGCGATCCACCAATAAGAAGTTCAAGATTAGATTCACGACAATCGTCGTTACACTGATTCTAAAGACGATACCTGTCTTCCCCTGCGCATATAAAGACTTCGACACGATGAATTGTAGCCCCTGAGTGACAATCAACGGCAAGTAAAGTACCAGGGCAGTATACGTATTCGCCGTGTCACCGGCAGTGAATTTCCCTCGTTCATATATAAAGGAAAGGGCTTCTTCGCCCACGACCCAAAGACCGGCGGCAATCGGCATAAGCGTTAAAAGGGAGATTTCCATTCCCATGAAGAATGTGTTCTGAAACTTTCGCTGATCATTCACTTGTTCTGAAAGTAAGGTGAAGATGATCGCAGCGATGGTCGTTGCGTAAATCGCATTCGGGATGCTTATCAGTAGGGAAGCGTTATTTAAATACGTAACGGCTCCGCCAACCGTACCGGACGCGAAGATTTTATTGACGAACATATTGATCTGTCCCACCACTGAATTAAGCAGTGAGGGAATAATCAATACGATAAACGCTTTTTTAAACGTTTCATCCACTTTGAAAGTGGGCATCCACTTGAATCCGTTTCGGGTTAAAAAGAAGAACTGTACAATGATTCCGAGTATGGTCCCGAATACAAACCCATAAGCGAGACTGTAGATCCCCCATGTATCTGAGAATAATAGGGCAAATACAGCTCCCATTAAAGTGGCTAGCAGTTTAGATATCTGTGATGGAACGAAGATTCTTCTTCCCTGAAGATAAGATTCCAATATTCCGTTAAGGGCGATAGCACTCATAAATAGGAAAAATATCTTTGTAATATCAACCGCTACTTTTTCCGTTTCCGGATTCATATCACCGAAAAGGAATGGAACAAAATAAGGAACGAGAAAAAACCCTGCAATGGTAATGATCAAAAAGAGAGCTACAGTGGAATTCATGATTCCGTTCGCATTCCGTTCCGTTTCTGCCGGAGAGTCCTCCTTATGCTTTACGTATAAGGGAAGGAAGACATTATTGAATCCAATTGAAATCATAGCCACTACTAACGTGATAAAAGAGAATGCGATCAAGTAACCGTCCGTATAATCGTTTGCACCGAATTCCCTGGCGATGATACTTTCTCTAAGAAAACCTGATAGCTTCAAAATTAATGCGAGAAGAGTAATCCAAATGGCTGTCTTCTTTAAATTAGACACAAATTCACCTGCTTTTCTGTATAAAAAAGGGGCGACCGTCAAAAAGTGTTTTATCAGAAGGGGGGAGGCTTCATCCCCCTCTTCCTGATTCGTTTAGACTTTTATGGTCAATCCCTCATCATGATTATTAATTTAAGGCTTTTTTGTAGATGCTTTCATATTTTTCAGCTGCAGCTAAGTGTGAGTATTCATTTTCAATCTTGGTTCTGGCTTTAAGGGCAAATCTTTCTCCGGTTTCCGGATGGTCTAATAAGGAAATGGTGGCATCAGCCAGTTCTTCTACGTTTTTCTCTTCGACGAGTAAACCGTCTTCTCCATGATGAACGATTTCTTTTAAACCTCCTACTGCACAAGCAACCAGAGGTGAACCGGATCCCATAGCTTCAAGAGCCGAGATGGACGTTGCTTCCTCGACGCCGGCTGAGTGAACGCTTGGTACTAACACAACGTCACTTAAAGCATAGTACTCTTTCACTTGATCATGAGGGACGGCACCAAGCAGGGTCACATGGTTCTCCAGTTTATTCTCATCCACTATTCGTTTAATTTCAGACAGAGCTTCTCCACTTCCTGCATAAATCAGATGAACATCAGGATGTTTTTCTAAAATCCTTGGCAGAGCAAGTGCAGGGTAGATTACCCCGTTTTTCTTGGTTAAACGTCTTGGGACGAATAATATTTTCTGTTCTGGGGATATCCCATGTTTCTTCCGGAATTCGTTCTTTTTTTCCTGGTCCGGTTTAAAACTGTGAATATCGATGAAATTCCGGATTGCTGTAGCTTCTACATCTGCGACTTCTTTCACATAGTCTTTCAATCGAGTATCCACTGTGATAATCTCTCTTGTTCCCTTGTAGGCTTTTATTTCAATTTCCTTCATATAAGCTGCCTCAGGACTTCCTTCATCAATAGAACCCTTACTGACAGATTCAAATGTCATGTATCCGTGGACTGTTGAAACCGTAGGGATACCTGTCTCAAGGGCTGCCAGAGTAGTGAATGGATCTTGGGCGTTGATGAGGTCATAGTTGTTCCCTTTATTTTTCTCGATGAGCTCCTGAAGCATTTTTTTGCGCACGTTATGAGACCAGATGATGCCTTTTCCTTTTTTCATCTTATTTAAGACGAAGCTAGGTCCCTGTGCATATAATTTACGCATGACAGGAGGCACATCGGTAAAGGACAGTACATCCACCTGATGCCCTCTTTCTTCAAGACCCGCTTTCAAAGTCGTTACGTGGGTGGATAATCCCCCTGCGTGAGGATAATCATAGGCAGTAGCAATTAGTATTTTCATCTTAATCCTCCTATTTGACGAAGTTTTCCTTTAACAGCTCCAGGTTTCGAACTGCTTCGCCTCTCATTGATTGGGCATTTTCCAATATTTTTTTCGAAGCCATATCATGATTTTTCAATAAATATGATCCATTTGTTTGCAGTTCTTCTACATTTATTTCTTCCAGTACAGAAGAATATTCCCACATGCCGCTTCTTTTCAGTAAGCTTTCCACCTTTTTATCATAAGAGAAGCCGATATGAGGAACTCCCATCAAAGTAGAGAAGATTAACGCGTGAAGTCTCATTCCAATCGTCAGCTGGCATTCACCAATGAAATTCAGATATTGGTTAGGTGTGAAATCAGTACCAAGCATTAAACATTTCTCTTTATGCTTCATATGTGAAAGTACTTTCTCACTTGCATCCCAGTCATGATGTCCTTCCATGGGAACGAAAACAGGTGTAATATGCTTCTCTTCTATTAAATGGTCCAGTATTTGTGCGGTCTGTTCGAATTGTACTTCCCGTCCGAACCATGGACGTACAGAAACGGCCACCATTTGTTCATCACCTTTAAGTGGAAGGGACTCGATACAACTACGATCTTCCTTGCGTTTAAAAGCAAAGACGATGTCTGATGTGACAACCGTTTCGGGTTTTGTAACTCCTAACTTGTGCAGCAATTCTTTCGAATATTGGTCACGGACAGTAATGAAATCTGCCAGATTAGCAAGCTTCATTAATATTTTTCCCCAACGGGATTTCACAGGTCCAATTCCCTGAGAGAAGAACATGACTTTGGTTCCGCATAATTTGGCTAATAATACAATTAACAAATAATAAGGAAGAGGACCGAATAAGAACTTAGTCGGATACGAGTCCTGCAGCAGTCCGCCACCACCGCTGATCAATAAGTCCGCTTCCCTTAACGCTTTTACTTTTTCTTTATTGCTGTGTCTCCAAGCCCGGTAAACGGATTTAACATTATGTTCTTTTGCAGTTTCCTCTGGCGATAAAGAAAAAACGGTAATTTCTGGATTGTCAAATTGATCACGTAAATTGTCGATAATCGACTCTAAGATGGCCTCATCTCCTGTATTGCCGAGACCGTAAAAACCTGATATAACGAATTTCAAAGAAGTGCTCCTCCTTTTATAGTGGACGAAATAGTCTTTTATTTAGTACATTAAACTTTGTACAAAAAATCAAACCTTATTTTATCATTACTATGAATTACTAGCAATGTAACTGGTGCATCCTTTTTTTAGTTTTGATATACTATGTTAGAAATTGTCGTTTAAACTCAGATAACGAAATGAGGTTCTCATTATAATGAAAAAAGTTTGTGTAGTTGGTTTAGGATATATCGGATTACCGACTTCAGCCATTTTTGCGAAAGCAGGAATTGAAGTGGTTGGTGTTGATGTAAGTGAAAGAGTCATTAATTTATTGAATAAAGGTGAAATTCATATAGAAGAAGTTGGTCTGCCTGAGCTCATTAAGGAAGTAGTGGCTGATGGGCGTTTGAAGGGTTCTGTCACTCCTGAAAAGGCAGATGCCTTCATCATTGCCGTACCGACGCCGATCCACGAGGACAACTCAGCAAACGTGGATTATGTCATCAGTGCGACTAAAGCGATTCTTCCTTATTTAGAAAAAGGTAATGTTGTCATAGTGGAGTCTACGATTCCTCCTAGAACGATGGATGACGTTGTGGCTCCAATCATTAAAGAGCACGGATTGGATCCTTATAAGGATGTGTATCTAGCTCATTGTCCGGAACGTGTTCTGCCAGGCAGAATTCTTATTGAATTAATTGAGAATACCCGCATCATCGGTGGAGTTACTCCTGAAGCATCAAGTAAGGCAGCTGAAGTCTATCGTACGGTTGTGACAGGAGATATTCTCGAGACAGAGGCAGTAACGGCGGAAATGTCTAAGTTAATGGAAAATACATTCCGTGATGTCAATATTGCACTAGCCAATGAATTGGTTAAAATCTCGGCCAAGCTAGGCGTTAACGCACATGATGTCATCGAACTTGCCAACAGGCATCCAAGGGTTAACCTTCATCAGCCAGGACCGGGAGTCGGAGGGCACTGTCTTGCTGTAGATCCGTACTTTATTGTCGAGAAGGCTGTAGAAGAATCACCGTTGATTCAGACGGCCCGTACAATCAATAATTCCATGCCGGAATTTGTTGTCGAGCAGGTATCCCGATTGACTTGTGAATTGGAAGCACCTAAGCTTGCCGTATTTGGACTGACGTATAAAGGAAATATCGACGATGTCAGAGAAAGCCCGGCACTGGATATCGCCCAAATGCTGGTGGACGATCAACGCTTTAATGTCAGCGTTTATGATCCACATGTAAGGGATGAACAGGTACCGTTTACATTAGATTCCTTTGAAGATGCAGTCAACGGTGCTCACCTTGTTGTCATTCTTGCAGATCATAATGAGTTTAAAGAGCTTGACTTGAAGAAATTGAAAGCCCATATGAAGACACCGGTTGTCTTTGATACAAAGAATTGTTCTCCATTAGGGGAAGAGGTCTTGACTTACCGAATTGGAGACCTGACAAATCTTAAAGCGATTCAAGAGTAGGAGATTGACATGAACAAGGAAAATTATTTCGGAGTGAGTGTATCTTCTTACGATTATGAAGGGATTATTGATGATATCAGACACAGGATGGCAGAGGGAGAGAATTCTACCATCATTGCAGTGAATCCCGAAAAAGTCATGTCTGCTGAGAAGAATCCAGAACTCATGGAGCTGATTAATTCTGCCACGTATCAAATACCTGACGGAATCGGGATCATCCTTGCTTCAAAGTTGAAAAAAGGAAGTATCCGATCACGGGTAACGGGTGTGGACATGATGGACCGGTTACTGAAATTTGCTGCAGATGAAGGTCATCGAGTGTTTATGTACGGAGCCAAGCCTGAGGTTGTGATGCAGGCCGCTGAAAACATCCAGAAGAAGTATCCGGCCATCACCATTGCCGGTACTCAACACGGATACGAGCAGGACCAAAGCAAAGTAGTGGCAAAAATCAACGAGTCAAAGGCGGATATTTTATTCGTGGCCATGGGCAGTCCGCGGCAGGAACTCTGGATCCGTGAACATATGGACGGTTTGCATGCGAAAGTGTTTCAAGGTGTCGGTGGTAGCTTTGATGTATTTGCCGGTCATGTGCAAAGAGCCCCGAAGGTTTATCGCGACATGGGGCTAGAATGGTTTTACCGCTTGATGAAGGAACCTCAGCGTTTCAAGCGTCAGCTGGCTCTCCCGAAGTTTCTGGCGAAAGTTTTATTTTCTAAGTAATGTAACAATGATAGTCGGTGATACTTCACCAGCTATCATTGTTTATTGATTGTTTCCTTGAGGAGGACCTTTTCTATGAAGGTATTGCATTTGATTAGTGGCGGCGAAACAGGTGGATCAAGAAAGCATGTGGTGACCCTTTTATCCCGGTTGCCAAAGGAAGAAGTGTGTCTGGCTGTCTTTCAAGAAGGTGCACTTGCAATGGAAGCCAGGGAGGCAGGAATCAGGGTGGAAGTGTTTGCTCAGTCTTCCCGTTATGATTTATCTGTATTAAAGAGGCTGGTAGCCTTTATTGGAACAGAGCACTTTGATATCCTGCACACGCACGGACCAAGAGCAAATTTATTTGGATCTTTCATTAAACATAGAATTTCATGTAAATGGATGACGACGATTCACAGTGATCCGATGCTTGACTTCATGAAATCCGGATTAAAAGGGAAAGTGTTCACGAAATTAAACTTGTTCTCTTTGAATAGGATCGACCACTTCTTTGCCGTTTCTGAACGTTTTAAGGAAAACCTGATGAAGTTTGGTATTCCAGAGGAGAAAATCCAAGCCATTTATAATGGGATTGAATTTACTGCACCTGTTGATAAAGCAAATCATCTATATGAAGAACTTAAGCTTTCTGAAGATGATTTCGTCATGACGATGGTTGCCAGGCTGCATCCGATTAAAGGTCACGAAATGGTGTTGAACTCCTTGAAGCAACTTAATAACCCCTCTATTAAGCTTTTACTTGTCGGTGATGGTCCGATTCGGAATGAATTAGAACAAATAGCAGATAAACTTGATTTGGGGAATACCGTGCAATTTTTAGGGTTTAGAAAAGATATCCAAGAAATTTATTCTATTTCTTCTATTTCATTATTGGCTTCATTCAGCGAGAGTTTCCCGCTTGTTTTACTCGAGGCTGCCAATGAACAGGTACCAATTATTACGACGGATGTTGGGGGAGTCGGGGAGCTTGTCAAACCTCCTCTTCACGGATGGGTCGTTCCAGTCGATGATCAACCGAAGTATCAGGAAGCTATAGAAGAGGCTTATCAACTGCATGTAGAGAAATCTTTACCTCTGAAGGGGCAAAATTTGAGAACTTATGCAGAATCGACCTACTCTTTACAACATTTAGCAGAGCTGACAAGAGAAACGTATAAGAAGATGATCATTTAGTTTAAATTAACCTTGTCAGTCTATACTGTATCGTGTAAGGTTTTAATGTGTTATGAAAAATAATCATATGAAAACGTTCAAAGGAGAAAGCTTCCATTATGTCTTATAAGAATTCTTTAACATATTATGTTACATTGTTAACGTTATTTATCATCCCTATTTTCTATTTCAAAACGTATATTGGACCCTTACCCCTTTCAGCTGAAATCATTCTGATCCCACTCCTTGTACTGGCTTTTCTTTGGGACTGGAGGAAAGGTTCAATTGAATTTAATGATATAAGCATTAAGTGGTTTGTGATAGCCTTTTCCGCTTTCATTCTCATTAGTCTTTTATCATTCACTAAGGCCGTATTTTTCACTCCTGCAGTCATGGAGACAGGCCGTTATATCTCATATGTAGTTTTGTTTCTTATCATTTTAAAGGTTAAGTTTACGAAAAAACAGTATTTGAACTTCGCTAAAGTCTTTGGGGCAGCAGCATTATTCATTGGACTATTCGGAGCTCTTCAATATGTGTTTAATTTCTCATTAAACAAAGCCGGGTTGTATGCTTTACAGGAAGCAAAGGGAAGAATCGATTCCACACTGGTGAATCCCAATTATTATTCTTCATTCCTTAATTTTGTCATTCCGACCTTGGTTTTACTGGCCGTTGTATACTTCAAAGATAAAAAAACACAGTTAATCTTTTTTGCCATCTACGGCATTTATATTGTGAATCTGATTCTCACATATACACGTGCAGCATGGGTAACGATGGTATGTGCATTCCTTATGATCATTCTCATTATGCCTAAGCGTTTCTTGAAAGGAATTTTCAAGCCTCATATTCTCATTGCATTCCTTATCCTTGGAGTGTTCGTCTACTTCATGCCGGACGTTCAATCGAGAACGAATTCGGCTGTCTACGCGATCGAGAAATTGGTCTTTAAAGATCAGGCAAGAGAGCACGTAGCCGGTCCTGATGATGAAGGACAGGATACAGAAGAAGTTGAAGAAGAGCCTTCTGTTGAAGACGAAACAACGAACAAAGCAGTCGTTTCCCGTATTACACTGTGGAAAACAGGTTGGGTCATGTTTAAAGATAACCCAATTCTTGGAGTCGGTATGGGGAACTACTATGATCGATATAAAGAATTCACGATTAAATATCCAGAATTGGATATTGGTCATGATACCTATTCCGTGCACAACTCTTATATTAAGGTTGCAGCTGAGACGGGAACTTTAGGAATTCTTGCGTACCTTTTGGTATATGTCATCTACTTCGTCAACATTGCGATTCTTTACTTTAAACAGCCGAACACGCTGGGTAAAGTATTGGCGGCAGGTCTGTTTGTCGGATCGACAACTTATATGGTGCAAAACATGTCGAACAACTTGATGTTTATTCCGCAATTAAACATCATATTCTGGTTAGTCGGAGGATTGGTTCTTACATTCCTGCACCGGAATTATAAACAATTTCAATAAGCACAAAATCTAGGCCCGTGGTGATAACCACGGGCTTTTTTGTATTGTTTGGAAGTTGAGTAGTGCGAAAATACCAGGTTAAAATCCCGATTTCTTGTTACATTTCTGTAAACTTTATCATCTTAATGGAAAATAAATAGAGAAATATGTAAAAAACAGTTGAAATATCCAACGAGTTTGGTAGAATAGAGTTCGAGCTTAATAATTTCTAATTCTAGCAAGAACTACCTTAATAACCTTTATTAACTACATAGTCCTTATATTACCAACTTTTTATGAAATATCAGGAATTTTACTGGGGTAAAGGTCATAGGTTAAGTCTTGTGTGAATTAAGTTATTAACACAACCAATCATTAATCGATCACAAGTCGGTTAAAAATGACAAAATAGTAAACACAAAACAGGGAGGAACTTTTAACATGACTTATCAACCAAAGTCTTATCGCAAGTTCGTTGCGACTGCTGCAACTGCTACTTTAGTAGCATCAGCTATCGCTCCAGCAGCTTCTGCTGCAACATTCACAGATGTATCTGATCGCTACAAGGAAGCTGTTGACTACTTAGTAGCAAACGGTGTAACACAAGGTACTGATGAAGGACGTTTCGGTACTGCTGATTCAATCAAACGTGTTGACGCTGCAATCATGGTTGCTCGTCTACTTGATCTTGACGGTGCAGACGCTCCAGACGCTGGATTCACTGACGTTCCAGATCGTGCACAATGGGCAGTAAATGCTCTTAAAGAAGCAGATATCATCAACGGTAAAACAGCTACTCGTTTTGGTTCACAAGATTCAATGACTCGTGCTGAAATGGCTAAAGTCATTGCTAAAGCTTACGAACTAACTGGAAGCGAAGACCTACCATTCTCAGATGTTTCTGCAACTTTCGAGAAATATGTTAAAGCAATCTACGAAGCTGGTATCACACAAGGTAAAACTGATACTCAATTCGGTTCTGATCAAGATGTAACTCGTGGAGAGTTTGCGTTGTTTGTTCACCGTGCGGAAATGATTGAAGATGTAATGGCTCCTGAGGTTGCTAGTGCGATGGCTATCGATGCCAATAAAGTTGCTGTTACCTTCAATACGGATGTTACTGAATATCACCTTAAGGCTTCTAACTTCAAAGTAAGTAACTTGTCTGTAACTGATGTATCAGTTAACGGTAAAGTAGCAACACTTACTCTAAGCTCTGAGTTAACTAACGGTACTACTTATACTGTAACTGCTACAGGATTAGAAGATGCTGATGGTAATGTGATCGAGGATTCTTCTTCTAACTTCTTATATGCAGTTGAGTTTGAAAAAGGTATCTCTCTAACTAAGAAAGAATTTGTACGCTATGCTAACCAGGATAATCCAAATATCTTCGATTTCGTTGAAGTCAAAGACCAAAATGGAAAAGCAGTTCCTGAAAGCCAAATTGCTGCAAAGAATGTTGAAACTGATGTAGCAACTGTAGTTTCAACTGCATCTGCAACTAAAGGTGATTTACTAGCTTCCGGTACTGCAAATGTAAACATTAAATACACTTTAGCTGACGGTACAATTGTTGAAACAGGTACTATTCAAATTAAAGTAACTAATCAAGATGCATCCAATACTGCTGGATTCAGCATTAATAGTGCTGCTTATGATAATACAGTAGCGTTTAAAAATGCTGAGGCAGTAAATATGCATAAAACAATTCTTTACCCTGGACAAGGAACAGGTAAAGCATTATCTGCTTATGCATACGATTCAAATAAGGATCCTTTAACTGAAGCTGTAGGTTCTACTAACAGCGAAAAAGTATCATATACTGTTACTTCTGGAGATACTCTTTTCCAAGTTAACAAAGATACTGGTGCGGTAATCTATCAAGCTCCTAAAGCTGGAAAAGCAACAGTTCAAGTTAAAAAAGGTTCATTCTCTTACGATGCACAAGTTGAATTACGTGATTATGCAAAGTTAAACAATGTAACTTCTAACAAAAGTTCTTTAACTATCGCAGAGGCTAAATCTACTCCTGCAGAACAAACTGCTACTTCACTGCAAACAGCATCTTTAGATTTAACATTGCTAGATCAATATTCAACTCCATTTGGAACAGAAGATAGTAATCGTTACAATGGTACTGCTGCTACTATAGCTGCTGGTTCAAATGTTACTAATGATGCTGGAACGGTTGTAGGTCAGTCATCAGCTATCACTTACGCTAGTAAAACAGGTAAAATTGTTGCTACTGCTGATTCAAATAAGGTTGGAGTAACAATTGGAGCAGGCGGAACAGTGACTGTGACACCTAAGGTCCGTGACATCTCTTCAGATGAAACTGTAAACCTTACATTATCATTATATGATACAACATCTAATTCAGATGGCACATTATTGAAGACTGTTACAGTGCCAGTAACAATTAAAAACATTACTGAAGCCACTGCACAAAAAGTGATGAAAGCAAGCGATATGGATGCTAGTGGTGCAGTTGATCCAATGTCTGCTGTTGTAACGTTATGGGAAGTTGACGTTGATGGAGACAAGATCAAGCCTGTTAAACAAGGTGTACCAACAGTCAACCGTGGTGCTGACTTAGCTTCTACTGCAGATGATGTAACATTATCATCTAACGAAGTTATTGAGTTTGAAGGAGTATTTGAGAATGCAGAGGTTGATCGTTTTGTTAAAGAAAAAACGGCAACTTACGATCCAACAAATGTAAAGGCTGATAATAAAGTTACAATCACAACTGGAAATGCAAATGCAACAGCTGAGTTCGAATTCAACGATCCAGCTACTACTGGAAGTTCAGTTGCTTCATTATTTGGCTATGATAAAGAATTTACTGTTAAAGCCAAAACTAGTGATTCAACTACATCAAACTATCTAGTTGCTCAAACTATCAATTTACGTGCATACAACAGTAATAAAGTAGCCATGTCCGCCAACATTGCTTCTACAACTACAGTTGATATGAGTAAAGTAAATGAAATTCTTGGTAACGCAGCAGCTACTCCAATTTCAATTAAAGATTCAGTATTAGGTCTTTATGACAAATCTGAATTTATTATTGATAAGATTGGTACTACTGACACTACTATCGCTCTAATGAATGGAGAAGATGGAGCAGTTATCTCTCCGGTAGTTTCTCTGAAAGATCAAGATGGAAATCCATTATGGATTGGTCCAAAAGCTTATGGTGAAACCGTAACAAACACATTTGCTTCAAGTAAAAATGATGCTGTTAAAGGTGGTACTCAAAAGTTACAATTCACAGCTACACTTCTTGACTCTCAGAATGTTGCTCTTTCTAGCACACCTGCAATTGGTGCTCCATTAACAGGTTCAGAAACTGTAACATTAGATGCGGATAAAGAACAAGGATCTGTAAAGGTTCTATTAACAGGAATTTATCGTGATAACGATTTCCCAAGCCCTTACAAGAAAAACTTGTTAGCTGCTTCTCAAATTGTAACAATCACTTATACTAAGTAATTAGAATAAGCTCTGTGGAGAGAAATCTCTGCAGGGCTTTTTCTTTTTTGAAAAAATTCAATGAGAGAGGTGTTCTGAAAAATAAATAAAGACACCCATAAAATCACTAGTATATACAATTTTAGTGGAATATCATTCCTTTTTATAGGATAATATAACTATATTGATTTTAGATAGATTATGAATCAATGTGAATCAAATTATCCAGGAGGAATGTTAGTTGAATAAACTATCAAGAAACAAGAAATTTATAGCATCAACAGTATCTGCGTCTATTGTTGCAGCCACTGTTGCCGCACCAGTGGCATCTGCTTTTTCAGATGTGAAAGAAGATACATATTATTATGAAGCGGTCAAGTTTTTAACGGAACAAGGGATCGTAGATGGATTTCCTGACAATACCTTCAGGCCGGATCAACAAGTGACTAGGGGACAGATGGCTAAATTTATTGCCAAGGCTTTAGATCTTGATACCACGTCTGTTAAGGGTTCGCATTTCACAGACATTGAAGGAAATAGGTTTCATACATACATATCTGTACTAAGTGAGAAAGGAATAATCGAAGGTTTTGAAGATCGTACTTTCCGACCAAATGAACCCGTTAAGCGTTCTGAAGCTGCTAAGTTTTTAGCCAAGGCATATGATTTGGATGAAAATTTTAACGTGTCATTTGATGACGTGAAAAAAGGCAAGTGGTATGCAGGGTATATTGGGGCTTTAGTAGAACATGGGATAACACTTGGAAAGACTTCAACTCTTTTTGATCCTGATGGAACCGTAAAGCGAAAAGAGATGGCAGCGTTTATATACCGTTCGGGGTCAGTAAAGCCGGTGACCGCAATGAATATCGATTCGATCTCAGGTACATACATAACAGTGGAGGGAGAAAAATATTCGGTCCCTTCAAGTTTACAAGGCTTATTCAGTGAACAAAATGCAAAAGCACTACAAAATGCTAAAATTAGGTTTTCTCTAGGTGAAGATAATAATATAGAAGAAATTACTTATTTAGAGTTAACCTCTGTTAGCAAAGAAGCTATTAGCTTAGATGGTAGAAATGCCATCATAAATGGAAATCTTAAGGTACAATCGCCGAGTATTACTTTGAGTAACCTAACCGTCAATAAGAACCTTATGTTTATCGGGACTCCCTCCGGTTCGACCTCGCTTAAGAATGTGGTAGTGAAAGGTGAGACATCTTATAAAGACGGGACATCAGTCTCTGTAAAGGGAGCATCCGAACAATATCCTACGGTTAATGTTAATGATTCCAATCTTGAAACAGTCACGTTAGACTATAAAAATATGAACTTTATATCCAAGGGTACTACGGTTATGAATCAAGTAAACATCCAAAAAAATGCTAAGATCGATTCTGCTATAGGTCTAGCCAACCTCCAACTTGGAAAAAGTGTTACTGAATTAACGGTCAATGGAATGATAAAAGAGCTAACTACCTCAGGGGAAGATCTCACAATACTTGGTCAAGCAAACATTATGAAACTGGTAGTATCAGGTGATGAAGCTGTGAACCTGAATACTACCGGTACAATCGATCTGATTGAAGTGAAAAATAAGAAAAGTAAATTAGTATTATCAATGAACGTAATCATTAAAGATATTAATCTTCCGGCTGCTAGTAAAATAGAAGAGATCATCTATAATTACAATCAAGTGAAGAGTGAAATAAAAAAAATAAATGGTATCTCTAACCCCGATGCATATAGCCATTCCGGTGGGGGGGGATATACGCCACCTCCAACTCCTTCAAAATCCTCATCACTCCAATTAGAGGATGTAATGGTTACTAATAAGCAAGGTGATACACCGGATGAAATCACAATTGGTGGATTAGCAACAGGTGATGTAGTCAAAGTATACGGCTCAGCAACTGGTACTGAAGCCCTCACAACAGTTACAGCAACAGGCCAGGAACTTACCATCAACACTCTACCTTTATCTTCAACAGGCGGATACGTTTGGGTGAGCATTAAGCGCTCTGGGAAAACGGAAAGTGACCGTATTATGAAGAGATATTATGATGAACAAATAACCGTATTAAATAAAGCGGGGATTTATGGACCGGCTGATTCGGAATCGCGTGAGACCATAAACGGAGATGTTGTAATCGACGCTGATGATGTGATCCTCAATAACACCATTATTACCGGAGACCTGATCATCTCTGAATCAGTAGGTGAAGGGGAAGCAACGCTAAACAATGTTGAAGTTCAGGGAAGTACCATCATTAAAGGCGGTGGGTTAAACAGTATCCACTTTAACGATTCAGTACTGGCTACGGTCATTATTAATAAGAATAACGGAGCTATAAGGGTAGTTGCAGAAGGATCCACTAGAATAGTAGAAGTACAACTAGAATCGACTGCCAAACTTGAAGAGAACCTGGATGAAGGATCTGAAGGATTTACTGATGTAACGGTTAGTGAAGAGTTACAATCATCAAATACTAATCTTCAGGTAGAGCTAATAGGTTCTTTTGAAACCATTAACTCAAGAGCTTCCCAAGTGCAAATTCATTTAGCAGAAGACACAGATATTGAAACGCTTGTACTAAATGCGATAGCCAATGTAATTGGTGAGGGAAGAATCACGTCACTCGAAGTGAATTCAAGTGGATCAACTATTTCTCAAACACCTCAAAACGTCGTTTTAAACATTTCACCTGTGACGAATGAACAAAATACTGTAACGGTAGGTGGGGAGGAAGTGACGGAAAGTTCCTCTTCAGCACGTTCTACTGAGATCAATGACTTTACATTAACTCAATCATTTATTTCCTTAAATTTAGGTGAATACGTTAGTGATTTATCAATAGAAGATTTCGTTATTAGTGGTTCTTTAAATGGTATTGAACTAGCACAAGATGACATTGATGGTATGAATTTTGTTTACCATCCGAATTTAGGTGTATTGACCTATTCACCTCTTACTACGTTAGAAGGAACACTTTCTGTTACTGTTTCTCCTCTAAGTGCACCTGAGGAGGGTGTGGAAGACACTCGCAAACTGAGAGGAACACCGGTAACAAAAGTGATTGATTTGGGCACAGGAGCAAGCGGAAGACTTACCGACATCTTTGGGGCTTCAGCAGCGAACGCAACTCTAAAGTTCAGACCTTCTGGGGCTGACCCTGAGAGTGAACCAGTAAAAACAGTGACTACGGATAAAAATGGATTCTATTCTGTATCACTTCCTCCAGGCACATATATTGGTGAAGTTAGTGGAAATGGATATGTCACGACCTCCATTCTTGTGACAATAACTGATGATCTTTTCCAGGAGGGGCAAGATGAAACGGTCATTCGCCAGGCTGGAACGAACGCCACTAAGATTATGCTTAGTTGGAATGAACAAGAAAGGGATGTTGATTCTCATCTGATTGGACCGACCATAAACGGAGAAGAGTTTCACACCTTTTATTCCAACAGAACATATGAAGATGGTGAGATGATCTATGTCGACTTAGACTGGGATGATGTAGACTTCTTTGGACCAGAAACGACGACCATTAGAAAGTGGACAGATGGCAGATATGTTTTTTATGTTCATAACTTCTCTGGAGAAAAAGAGTTATCCGAATCTGGTTCTGTGGTGAAAGTATTTAACGGGACTGATGGTCAAGCCAGTAAAACCTATAGGGTTCCTACTGAAACTGGGGATAAAGAGTATTGGGCCGTTTTTGAGTTGCTGGTAAGTGATAATGGAACTTCATTTCAATATAATGAAATTAACGAAATGGTGATGGATGACTTTGTTTTATCTTCACCGAAAGAGTCGCTAACATCATTGATTTCTGAAGTAGGTTATTTTCTGACTAGTGCTGGGGACTTCTTTACAGAAGGTGATCTTCTAGAATTGAATTCTCTGAGAACACAAGCCCGAGCAACTATTGAGAATACAAATGCAACAACCAAAGAACTTATTGCTGCTTATGAAAAATTGAATGAAGAAAGATATTCTCTCAATGTACCTCCTACGATAGAATTTGTAGAAGGAATTAGTGATATAAATATCAACACAAATGAAGAATTACCGATTTTTAGCGAAGCAGACGTTATAGTGAATGATCCAGATAGTCAGTCTGGGTGGAGTTTGAATATTTCAATGAAGGACAGTGAAGGTAATGAAGTAGCTTATTCGGGTTCTGCTGAAGTAGGGGTCTATGAAGTTACGTATACTGTTACAGATGCTAAGGGTGCATCCGCTCAAATTACAAGGACTGTCACAGTAACGGAACAACCGGATCAACAAGTCCAACCGGAGCTAATCCAACACACCGTGACTCTTGGATCGGACCTTGACCAAAGCACCATTATTCAATTCGATGAAACATTTACTCCCCCTTCCCTGGAAGCAACGGACGGCACTTATGGCTTTAAGCTTGTCTATGATTCCAATCAATCACAGGAGTTGCAGACCTGGTATGAAGAAAATAAAAAACCGGATGGGGACGAGCCTGAATGGTATACGTACTTATTCAACACGGTTCCAACCGGTGAAGATGATACCGAAGTCAATGCAATGTTTAACCTGGTCAAAAATAGCGAAGGCTGGAAAATACAAGATGGCACTCAGGCGGCTTCAAATCAACTTGAAGATGCATCAGCGGGAATGATCATTCCAAATGATTTTCCATCAGGTACTTACACTTTTGCAGGAAGCATTGATGGAAAGGAAGTAATGG
This sequence comes from Rossellomorea orangium, assembly GCF_019334305.1. Lineage (GTDB taxonomy): Bacteria > Bacillota > Bacilli > Bacillales > Bacillaceae_B > Rossellomorea. Next base: position 104,685 of record NZ_JAHWGH010000007.1, on the reverse strand, counting down.
TTGAAATTACGATTAACACATCAGAAGAGATTGCTACTTCTGATTCATTGGACATGGGAACCCATTTTGCAGTAGAAAATGGTATTGTTCGATTCATATAATCTACCAGAATTAATACATGTATGTTTGAGCCCTGACACGAATAAGTGTTAGGGCTATTCTTATTAATAGAGGTGTTATATCTTTAATAAAGTACTATTGCGAAGACACACGAATATATACTTTAATCAGTTATGACACTTAGTTAAGTTAGAATAATATTCCTATAGTAACAATAATTGACTATAAAACCTCACTCTATTAAACTATTAAAGAGTCCAATTTTTCAGAAAAAACAAAATGTGGACTTCTAGTCAAATATAAGGGGGTTATGAAGCATGAAGTTGAACAAATTGTTCATCTATCTAGTTATTTTCTTGATGGCTTTTTCCAGTTTCTCAATGGGAACGAGTGCAGCCATTAATAAGAATCTACTAGATAAGAAGACTAATAAGAAGACACTCGTTAAATCATTTAGTGATCAGAGCGAAGTGGAGTATGATCCGGATGAAAAGGTGAGAGTAATTGTTGAGCTGAAAGATAAGCCGGCGATTTTCTCAGCTCAAAGCATTGGCAAGTCGTACAGCGATCTTTCAGATTCTGTGAAAGAAAAGCTGAAAGTAGAAGCATTGAACGCACAGGAGAAAGTGAAACATGACATAAAGAAAGCTTCTATTGACATGTCTTATCAGGAAAGCTTTACAACAATCGTGAACGGATTCAGTGGTGAAGTCGACTATAAGTCTTTAGAAAAGATTGAGAATTTGGCTAACGTTGGAAAGGTACATATCTCACACGAGTATAAGCGACCTTCTGAGCAGCCTGACATGATTTACAGTAAAGAGCTTGTGAAGGCACAGCAAACGTGGCAGGACTACGGTTATAAAGGACAGGGGATGACGGTTGCGGTCATAGATACAGGTATTGACCCGGCTCATAAGGACATGGTTCTCAGTGATGAAACCAAACCTGAAATTTCTTCTGCAATGGTAGACAAACTTAAGAAAGAGAAAGGTCTGCCGGGTAAATATTTCACGGAAAAAGTTCCCTACGCATACAATTACGCCGATGAAAATGATCAGGTACTGGATTTAGGACCTGGTGCGAGTATGCACGGAATGCACGTGGCGGGAACTGTTGGAGCAAACGGTGATGAGGAAAAAGGTGGCATCATGGGTGTGGCCCCTGAAGCTCAACTCCTTGGACTGAAGGTTTTCGGAAATGACCCGGAAATGCCATCCACCTATAGTGATATTTATATTAAGGCAATCGATGATGCCATCATCCTAGGCGCTGATGTTATCAATATGAGTCTTGGTTCGACGGCGGCATTCGTACTGCCGGATGACCCTGAACAAAAAGCGATTGCGAGAGCAGTGGAAAATGGTGTGTTGATGTCCATTTCTGCAGGAAACTCAGCTCAATTTGGCGAAGGTCACGATAGCCCATTCGCTGAAAATCCTGACATTGGCGTTGTTGGCTCACCTGGATTATCTGCTGATTCTTTGCAAGTGGCATCATTTGAGAATCAGTATTTGGATCTTGGAGGCTTTAACGTAACGGTCGACGGAGAAGAACGTGACGCAGTTGCATTCTTATCCGCAAGTAGCGTAGATCCATCCACTCTGGGGGAGCAACCTTATGAATTAGTGGATGCCGGTCTCGGACGCATGCCGGGAGATTCAGAAGTGAATCCGAATGCAAATGATTTTACGGGATTGAATCTTGAAGGAAAAGTGGCCCTTATTCAACGGGGAGAAAGTTCCTTTGTAGCGAAAACATTGAATGCTCAGGAAAAAGGAGCCATTGCTGTTATCATCTACAATAATACTGGCGGGTTTGTCAGTATGGCAACAGACAATTCCATCGAAATTCCACAGCTTTTTGTCTTAAAGCAATATGGAGATGAGATAAAAGGATTATTGGATGAAGGGAAAAAGGTAGAAATCGCCTTTAAGGGCGAGAAAGTGAAATCATTGAACCCTGAAGCTGGAAAGATGTCGACTTTCACATCATGGGGAGTGACACCTAACCTTGACTTCAAACCTGAAATTACGGCTCCAGGTGGAAATATCCTTTCTACCCTGCAAGATAATCAATATGGATTGATGAGCGGTACGTCCATGGCGGCACCACATGTTGCCGGTGGATCAGCCCTTGTTATGCAGAGAGTGGACAAAGATTTTAAACTCTCAGGTTCTAAACGCGTGGAGATGACGAAGAATATTCTTATGAATACGTCAAAACCGCAGATGGATAAAGGAACGTACAATGACCACTATCAGACGGGCCTTCCATACTCACCGAGAAGAGAAGGATCAGGACTGATGGATCTTCATGCAGCGATGAGTACACCGGTTGTCATTACGGAAAGTAAATCTGGTTTAGGTAAAGTAGCCCTTAAAGAAATCGGGGATAAGACTACTTTTACGTTAAACCTTAAGAACGTAAGCAAAAAAGATGTGGAATATGTAGCGGACGGAACCGTACAGACGGACCTTGTTGCTGAAGGGTATAACACACTTGAAACTCAAGGGATCTTTAAGAAAGATACAATTAGTGAAGAAGAGCCATTCTTAGGAGAATTCCCGGTCTCGTTTTCTTCATCAAAAGGAATGGAAACGGATAAAGGGTATACTGTTACGGTTCCTGCCGGTGGATCAGTCAATGTCGATGTAACGGTCGATGTAAGTAATACCATTGATTGGTTTAACAACGCTTCATTAGATACATTATTTGAAAATGGATACTTTGTGGAAGGGTTCATTTCCTTTAAAGACCCACAAGATACCAATCCGGAGCTTTCAGTTCCTTATGTAGGATTCAAAGGGGACTGGGACCAGGCACCGATTCTTGATAACACCATCTATGATGAAAAGTCTTTCTACGGGAAAACAGGTTTAGTCAGCCCGGTTAAAGGAGCAGATAACCTCTATCTAGGAACAAATCCGGTTGAAGAAGAAGCATACGAAAACAAAGTAGCCTTCTCTCCGAATGGAGACGGGGTACAGGATGTTGTATTCCCTGCTTTATCGTTCCTGCGTAATGCAAAGAATGTTTCCTTCTCCATTCTGGATAGTAAAGGAACTTCACTATTAAAGTTAAGAACAGAAAAAGAAATTTCCAAACATTATTATGATGGCGGCTCAGCAGAAGACTTCACCCCGTTTAGCGAAGCGAAATGGGACGGGAAGTATAAAGGGAAAGTCGTAGAAGACGGATGGTACTACTATGAAGTGAAAAGCATCGTAGATTACCCTGACGCTGAGTGGCAAACGAAGAAGATGAAAGTCTATGTAGATACGAAAAAACCATCAGTAACGTCGTCTTATGATCCTGAAACAGGAAGACTGATATGGGATGCGGATGACCAGGGGGTTGGCGTTTCCTATGTTGACATTCTTGTCAACGGAAAGAGTATTCTTGAAAAACCATTTTCATCAAGAACGAGCGAATACAAATTGGAGAATGTAGATAAAGACGCAACTATAAAGGTCTTGGTATATGACTGGGCTGGAAATGTAGGAATCTCAGCTGCAAATAATGGTGATGACGATACAATTCCATTTGTTACTGCTCTTACGCCGGAGGCACTTAGTGTAACGAAGGAGAGAGCGGTCACGGTTGAGGGATATGTGAACGATGATTCCGATGTGAAAGAATTACTTGTGAATGATAAAAAAGTACCATTGAAGTGGGATGCAGAAAATAAGCGATATGCGTTCAGTACAACCGTTGAATTTAAGACGGATGGCGTTCAGGACATTACGTTCTCAGGAACCGATTCCAAAGGAAATCAAATTTCATTTAAACGTAAAGTAATGGTGGATTCAACCCTGCCTAAATTGAACGTAAAAGCCCCATACTATACGAATAAAGCCAATGCCACTCTTGATTTGAACATAGCTGATAACTTCAAAGAACTCCGTTTCTATATTGACGGCAGTGAAAAATATTATCAAGAATTCAGAGAACCTTATGAAATGAAAGCTATCCAAAAGTCTCTAAAGGAAGAGGTATCCTTAAAAGATGGTGCCAATCATTTCGAGTTAAAGCTTGTTGATATGGCTGGTAATGAGACAGTGAAAAACATCACCATCTATCGGACTTCCAAACAACCAAAATCGTTTAAAGATGTATCTTCGACTTACTGGGCAAAGGATGCGATCCAATACTTAAACGTAACGGGCGTCATCAATGGTTATAGTAACGGTGAATTCGGTATTGACGACAGCATCACACGTTTACAGGCTGCCCAGATGATCGTCAGGGATTTGAACCTGAGTACGAAGAATCGTCCTGATCCGAAGCTTAAAGATGTTAAACCTGGCAGCTATGGATACGATGTCATCGCGACGATTGCGGATGAAGGCATCATGACGGGTACACTGGAAAAGATGTTTAACCCTAATCAAACCCTTACCCGTGCCCAAATGGCAAAGATTCTGGTGGAAGGGTATGAACTAGAAGGGAAGTCTAAAGATTCCTTCAAGGACGTATCCAATAATCATTGGGCGAAAGAGTATATCAATACCCTTTCAGTGAACGGAATTACCATTGGTTACCCAAATAATACGTTCAAACCAAGTGATATTACAACACGTGCTCAATTTACAGTGTTCTTAGCACGTACGAAAGATGATCGATTTAAATAATCTAGAAGAAATGCTATGGGACAAGTTTCCCATAGCATTTTTCTAGTATAAGAGTTGAAGGAAAATATATGTAATAAAGGAATATGTCCTATAACTTCCCAAATTATATGATAAAATCGTGATAGTGTTTTTGAAATATTTAGGTGGAAAATGGAATGACTCAGAGAAATTGATGCTCATTACATAAAAGGAAGGGACTATTCTATGAAATTATCAAAATCTTATCGTATGTTTATCGCTACTGCTGCAACTGCTGTCTTGGTTACATCTGCGGTTTCTTCATCGGCTGCTAATTCTTTCACAGATGTATCGGATCGATACAAGGAAGCGGTTGACTATTTAGTGGAGCAAGAAATTACAAACGGGTTAACCGATACGACTTTTGGAGTGATTGCTCAAATTAAACGTGGGGATGCAGCCATCATGATCGCGCGGGCTCTCGATTTAGATGGCTCCACAGCGCCGGAATCAGGATTTACAGACGTTCCTGAAAGAGCCCGTGAATCAATAAATGTCCTGAAACAACAAGGAATCATCAATGGTAAAACAGACGTGAAATTCGGAGCGGGAGACACCCTGACCCGTGGTGAAATGGCCATCATTCTTTCCAGGGCATACGCACTCAGCGGGAGTTCAACCTTATCATTCACAGATGTAGGGGATCGCTATCTGGATGCTGTTCAGGCAATGGTATATAACGGCATTACACAGGGGAAAACAGAGACACAATTCGGAACACAACAAGAAATCATGCGTGGAGAATTCGCTCTTTTCATTTATAGAGCCGAAGGGAATGTGACTCCTGAAGTAATAGAAGTCAGTTAGTGAAAAGAGCAGCCAATTGGCTGCTCTTAATGATTTTAAAGATAAGACTAATAACAAAAAACCTCCGAATTTCTCGGAGGTTTTTCACTGTCATCACTCCGCAGCGTCTACGATACGCCCTTCTACCTGAGGATCAACTTTGTCTAACGATTTTAAATAATCAATGAAAATCTCATAATCAATATATCCAGGTTCACTCACACGTCCATCTGCATAAGCATTTGCAAATACATCATAACCGTCTCCACCTTTTGCAGTAAACGTGTTCGTTGCTACAAAGTAAGAATCGGATTCACTTAATGGAACGAATTCAGTTCCATTGTTCACGTCTACAGATAGGACTCTCTCTCCAGCCGGCTTACTGCTGTCGTACGTGAATTTTAAACCGGATACATGAAGGAACGCTCCACTTGCAGTCGGGGCCGCACTGACACTGTGCTCTAAGGCAGCTTTAATTTCAGCTCCTGTAAGATTCATGATTCCAAGGCTATTCCCAAACGGCATCAACGTTAATACTTCACCCATTGTAATATCACCTGCATCAATGGAAGAACGGATACCTCCACCATTTGAGAGGGCGATCATAGTTTCAGGGTTTATCGTTTTAGCTTTTGCCAACATTCCGTCTGTAATCAAATTACCAAGATTGGTTTCTTTTGTACGGACATCTGCTCTTTCACCATCTAGTACCGAAACAGCTTCCACTCCAATCGATTGCTCTTTAAGGTCTGCGATTTGATCGGAATAAGGCTTTAACATGGCAGCAACTTCAGGGTCTTCTTCTTGATCCGAAACATTAATCAATTCGCCCATATAATACGCAATGGCTCCATCTTCGTCGAAGAGTACGTCTAATGTTCCAAGAGCTTTTCCATATTCTCCTGTTTGGACGATAACCGTCGGCTCATCGCCGTCTTCGTTGATCGTTGGCTCTGTTAATTCAGAGTGGCTGTGTCCGCCGACGATGATATCGATCCCGTCAACTTGTTTTGCTAACTCTAGATCATTATCATATTGAAGGCTGTCATCATAACCGATATGTGTAATGGCAATGATTTTGTTGATACCCTGATCTTCAAACGCTTTGACCATCTCGTTCGCTCTGTCGATATAAGAAGAGAATTCAACGGCACCTGTACTTGAAATGTCTGGAGTTTCTTCAGTAGTAAGACCGAAGATCCCTACCTTTTCTCCGTTTACTTCTTTCACGATTCCATCATAGATATGGGCGTCGGCCGGTTCGTCAGAAATAGCTGAGTACTGTAAGCCTTCGAACAATGGATCTTTGGAGAAATCAACATTGGAACTTACGAATGGGAAATTGGCATTCTTGATGAATTCTGTTAACGCCTTATGTCCATCTTCGCTTGCTCCAAGATCAAATTCATGGTTACCGAACGTCATGGCATCATATCCAAGATAATTCATGAACTCTAAGTCTGCTTGTCCCAGAAATTCGTTGAAATAAAGGGTCCCTGAGAATACATCCCCAGCATCAAGTAACAGTGCATCGGGATTATACTCGCGATAGTCCTTAATGGCAGTAGCACGCTTCGCGATATCATCCAGATTTCCATGAGTATCATTTGTATGCATAACGGAAAGAGGGAAAAGGCTGTCCTGCATTTCTTTTGCCATTGCCGCTTTATATAGGAAGATGGCATAATCCCCACGTTTAGCAGGATGGTCAATTCCGAACTGTGTTTCTGAAATCCCTTGAGTAATTTCGTTTGCGACCATCATTTGAACGGCAGGCGCATACATTTCTTTCACATCTGTAAATGCGATCTCGGTTGTACCTTCTAATCCGAACCCTCTTTCAAGCCATAATGCTAATTCACCGCGGGTAATATTTAATTGAGAGCCGAAAGAAGTAGCTGTTTTACCATTGGTGATTCCTGCTTCTTTTAATGCATTTACGGCAGCCATTCCCCGTTCGGGCACATCGGTAAATCCGGCTTCTGGAGCATTTTCTGTATCTAATTCAAGAACATTAGCTAATAATATGGCGGCATCCACACGTTTAATCGACATACTTGTACCGAATTGAGTATCTGATATCCCATTGGCTCCCATTGAAACGAGGAAGTCCACTGCATCCATATAACGGTCAGGCACATCCGTGAATTCCTTTTCATCCGCGGAAGCAGCCGGAATAAACGCGCTGGCAACCAGAGTAGCCGTAGTAGCAGAAGCTAAAAGCTTACGGTAAGATTTGTTTGACAATTCAATTCTCCCCTTAATAGATAGATTAGAAGTTTTCCATTTCGACAAGACTATTGCAAATCAAACGATAGTCTTGTCGAAATGAATCAACTCCTGTTCATTATAACAGAACCTATGACAATTTTATTACAAAATTTACTCTTTACAAAATATTAATACAATTAAATTGGAAACGCTATCTTAATAGTTATTTATAACGTATTGTTTTAAAGAATGTAGAGATAAATGCAAGTTTAATAGGAGAAAATAAACAGGAATGTGCATATGTATTCCAATAAAACCAAAAATTACTTATTTACATCTTGTAAGAATTACTATATGTGTTAAAATGGAAATGTAAGTTTTATTCCTGTTTTGTTTTAACATATGTGTGAGAGTTGGGCCGGGTTGAGGCCGGAGTTGAAGAGAAAAGCATCTCATTTTGATGAGATGCTTTTCTCTTTTTTTGTTACTTTATGACCATCTTATAACAAGAAAGGATAAGTTTCCTAAATCCCCTTTAAAATCTTACAAATTTCGCTATAATTTATTAGGTGACCCATATTTTAGTAGAAACATAATACAAAAGGAGCGTTATCATTGTCATCTAAGTTAAGAAGAATGTTGTTGAGTTTGGTTGTTACTGTGTTTGTATTTGGTAGTTTCATGGTTCCGGAGTCGGTGTTTGCCCAGCAAATTTCGTCAGGGGTGAATCATCAAAAGGAAAGTGTAAGTATCTCCGGAAATACGCATGTGGTAAATACGTTGACGATGAATTTATCCGACCCTTTTACAAAGGTGGAGGTAGGCTTACCTAATCCTATTAATTCGATATCGACCGTTTCAAACATGGCGAAACGGAATACATATGAAAGCCACAAGGTAGTTGGGGGAGTCAACGCATCATTCTTCCATTGGGATAGCCGTTTACCAGCGTACCTCCTGGCTAAAGATGATAAGATCGTCAATCTGGGTGCTGTCTCAAGCTCCTATACTGATTTCATGTACGCTCCTGCTGCATTTGGAATCAATGCCAAGGGGCAGGGCCAAATTGATCGTTACAATATGGGGATTACGATTTCTCATCATAATCAGAACTTCACTTTATCTGGATTAAATCGTTCCAGAGAAGTGAATGAGAGTATATTGTTTACCCAAAGCTATAAATTTGATCATACACGAATGAACCCGTTCGGCCTGGAAGTGGTTGTAACGGGTGTGGACAAGTCGGTCGATTATGATTTGAAATTTGGTGAAAAGGTGACTGGAAAGGTATCAAGCATTCGTCCTTATGGTCAGTCTACAAGTGCTACGATTCCTAAAGATGGCTTTGTTCTATCTGCTCATGGAGAAGATATTGATAAAATAAGAGACTTAAAGATAGGGGACGATGTATCGTTATCCCTTACTGTTGATGATAAATGGAAAGATTCAGAGTTTATGTTGGCAAGCGGTCCTTTACTGGTTCAAAATGGTCAAGCCAAGTTATCCATCGATCCAACCAGTCCCCGTGTAACAGAGAGAGCGCCTCACACAGCCGTTGCAGTGGACTCAACTGGGAACCGAGTATTCTTCGTCACGGTGGATGGACGTCAACCCGGATATAGTACTGGTATGAACTTGAAAGAATTCGCCAATTATCTAGTCAGTTTAGGAGCGAATTATGCTTTGAATCTGGATGGTGGCGGATCTACAACAATGGTTACTAGGAAAGTTGGAGATGAGCTTGCTTCATTAACGAACTCACCTTCCGATGGATTTGAGCGATCCGTTTCAGCTATTCTGCAAGCTGTGAGCACAGCTCCACAAGGAAGCCCAACCATCATGAAAGCCCATCAGGTACAAGAGGGATTAGTTGGTCTTGGTGCTTCAGCAGATTTCAAAATTGATTATATTCTTGACCAATACTATAATCGATTGCTATTCGATGAAAGTAAAATGGAACTCTCCGTAGAGGGGAATATTGGTGAAATAGAAAATGGGAAGTTTGTCGGGACGAAAGCAGGCAAAGGATACGTCGTCGTCCGTTATGGAAATGCTTCAACCAAATTGCCTGTTACTGTAGTGGATGAAGTAGGGAAGCTCGCAGTGAACGTAAATTCTATCCGACTGACCCCTGGAGATCGTCAGAAATTAGATGTTAATGCCGTTTCAACTAGTGGTCAACCATTGATATTTGATGATAGTAAAGTTCAATGGACAGTAGAAGGGAGTATTGGAAAGGTTGAAAACAGTGTGTTCATTGCAGGTGACAAGGCAGGTACCGGTAAATTAATCGCCACTTTTGGAAGTCAGTCTGTTGCGATACCGGTTACAGTATCAACAGAACCTGAAATACTGCATAGCCTGAACAATTTAACGAATCTTTCTACAGAAAATATTCGTGCATCTTCAAAGTTGAAGACTGATACAATCCTACAGGCAAAGGAAAACGGTGCCTCATTGAAGCTGAGATACAACTTCCCTGATACACAATCCGGGGTTGCTGCTTCATATATCAACTTTACGAATCCTCTAAAAATCAGCGGAAAGCCAACCAATATCGGTATGTGGGTATATGGAGATGGCGAAGGGCATTGGCTGCGAGGAAAAGTAAAGGATGCTGCAGGTAAGGAGCATACAGTAGATTTTACCGGCTATGGAGATTTAAATTGGTATGGTTGGAAGTATGTTGAAGCAAAAGTTTCCGATCAAATGGCCTATCCAATCACTTTAAATCAAGTGTATCTTGCTGAGCCGGATGATAGCAACAAAGGATCAGGTTTCATCTATTTAGATAAGTTGCAGGCGGTCTATACTGACAAGAAGGAAATAGCGTTCCCTTCGTCTGACAATCCTAAAGTCGTTGATAAGAATAAAAAGTGGACAGTTAAGTTCAATATTCCAATGTCAAAGTCATGGATCAATAATCAAACCATCTATGTTGAAGATCAAATGGGGACGAGAGTACCTGTGAAAGTAACGTTGTCCGACAGTGGAAAGTCAGCTGAGGTGCTGGCCCCTGATACAGGTTATATTTCAGGTAAAGAGTATCGGTTAGTCGTAACCCGTTATGCAAAATCGACAAAGAACCTATTAATGGACAAGGATTCCATCACGCCGTTTAAAATAAAATAATCAACAAAAGAAGAAGGTCCCGTTGGCTCGGGACCTTCTTCTTTTGTTTTAATGAGTATTTTGGACTGGACGTACCAGCCATTTTGATAGATCCGGATCTTCTTTCTTCAACAACTCTTTTTGGAAGATGAACGTCCAAGGTTTAGACGTATTGGCTTGTACTTCAAGTTCGTTTAACTTAAATGCTCCTTGAGCAATCACTTCTTGCTCTGCATCAAGCACTTCCAGGGGAAGCTGGTGAAGTTGAATGGACTTTGGATTACCATTTCTGAATAGAACGGTCGTAGATAGATCCCCATTATCTGTCAGCTTTGCTTGAACGCCCATGATATTGAATTCCTTTGATTTCAATTCAGGCAGGTTAGATACAAGTGTGGCGAGTTTTTCCTTTTCGATCTGTGGCAATTGTTCATCCCATGTTTTATCTAAATCCAGTCTATGAGGCTGCATAGAACTGATATTAAAAGCAAGGGACCAGCCTTCAGAAGGAACTTCTCTTACCAGTAGAGCATCCTTCTCAAAGATAAACATCCAAGGTCGACTGCTTCTTCCCGGAATTTTTCCTAATAGAGAAAGATCGAATTCTTTTCGGGCAACAATGTTTTTATCAGCATCGAACAAAAGAAGTTCAATCTTCTCTAAACTGATTGCCTGTGAAAGGCTATTGCGTACAAAAGCAGTAACGTTAAGAGCTTCGCCTTCTTTTTCTATTTCCACACCAGCCAGAGAAATTTGATTTGGTTTCAATGGTTGTAAGTCGTTATTTAGAAAACGAAATACGTATTCCTTTTCTTTCGGGAGGTTCCAATCAGGATGGATTGATAATTCTGTCATGACTTCTTCAGTGAGGGAATGGTCTTGTGACTCATTCAGCAGTTCTCCTGAAGCAACTGAGCTATCGACGCCGGTTTTCTTTACTTGGTCTGCCGATTTCTTTTTGAAAAATGGAAACATGCTTTCACTCCTTTTCCTGTTGATTATCCGTTGTAAGGTTTTTCAGAAGACCCATACATTCAGTTGAAATATTCTTCTCCAGGGAGTAGAACATATCTGTGAATAATTCCAAGCCTTCCCTTGCGTAAATCCTCATTGGATCTTCTTGTTGATACGATCTTAACCCGATTCCTTCTTTTAGACGTGTCATGCTTTCGATATGCTTAATCCAATGATGATCTATGAAGCTGATCATGACTTGGGAAAGAGTATTGGAAAGCTTTTGATCTTCCTCGAAGTGATCGATGAACGTCAATGTATCATTAAGACAAGGTGTAACTAATTTTTCAATCTCTTTGCGGTCTTCTATTTCCATTGGTAAAATGACTTTTTCTGTGAAAAGTTGGTTGGTTATGACACTCAACGTATCAATTCTCCATTCTTCAGGGAGAAGCTCTTCTGAACATGTTCTGTCGAGCGTGTTTTGATAGGTGCTCTCAACCATAGCTCTTAATGAATGTAGAAGGTTCTCACTTGCAAGAGCCTTTTCTCTTAATTCATATAATACACTTCGCTGTTCGTTGATCACGTCATCCAGCTTTAAATTATATTCACGCATAGAGTAGTTGGCTCCCTCTACAATGCGTTGGGTGCGTTCAACAAACTCATGTATCACTTTATTCTCGACTAGACCATCCGAATTGACCTTTAGTTTCTTATTGAGTTTTTCCAGGTCATCCTTGGCGAAGCGTCGGAACATATCATCTTCTAATGAAATGAAAAATTGGCTGGAGCCAGGGTCACCCTGACGTCCGGACCGGCCGCGCAATTGGTTATCTATGCGACGGCTTTCGTGTTTCTCGGTCCCTAGTACATGAAGACCGCCAAGCTTTGCCACGCCTTCACCAAGAATGATATCCGTTCCGCGTCCGGCCATATTGGTGGCGATGGTTATCTGCCCCCGTTGACCTGCATTTGAAATTAAGCGGACTTCCTGTTCCACACTTTTCGCATTTAATAATTCATACTTAAGCCGGGCTTTATCCAATACTTTCGCCACTTTTTCGGATTGGAGGATGGAGGTGGTCCCGATCAGGATTGGTTGACCTGTCCGGTGACGCTCTGTTACTTCGTCGAGCATCGCATCGTATTTCTGCTGAGTCGTTTGATATACCCGATCCTGCATATCGACTCTAATTTTGGGACGATTGGTTGGAATGGATACAACCTGCATATTATAAACGTCCCGGAATTCTTTTTCTTCCGTTTTCGCCGTTCCTGTCATCCCTGAGAGCATAGGGTACATTCTGTAATAGTTTTGAATGGTGATTTGTGCCTGTGTCTTGTTCTCTTCGGTGATTTCCAATCCTTCTTTTGCTTCCAGTGCCTGGTGAAGACCATCACTTAAGGTCCGTCCCTCCATGACACGGCCGGTAAACATGTCTACCAGTAGAATCTTTCCTTCTTGTACAATGTAGTCTACATCCCGTTCAAACATGACGTGAGCACGGACAGCTTGAATCACATAGTGGTAGAGGGTTTGATGTTCGAGTTCATAGAGGTTGTCGACCCCGAACGCTTTTTCTACCTTACTGATACCAATCTCGGTTAGACTGGTGGATTTCGTTTCTTCATCAAAATCGTAATCGGTTTCACGCTCGAACCGTTTGGCCAACTTTGCCGCAATATAGTGAAGGTCCGCACTGGCTGACATCTTCCCTGCAATGATTAAAGGTGTCTTGGCTTCATCAATCAGCACACTGTCTATTTCATCGATAATCGCATAATGAAAAGGTCTTTGGACTTTGTCTTCATTTTTACGGGCCATGTTGTCCCGTAAAAAATCAAACCCGAATTCAACTCCGACTCCATATGTAATATCCGCATTATAAGCTGCTTTCTTAAGACCCGGATCCATCATTGGGAGATTCAACCCAACAGTCAGTCCAAGAAATTCATGTATACGACCGATTTGCTCGCGATCCCGCTGGGCGAGGTACTCATTAACGGTAATCACGTGAACACCTTTACCTTCAAGCGCACGAAGATAAGAGGAGAGGGAAGCGACAAGTGTTTTACCTTCTCCGGTAGCCATTTCAGATATATTACCCTCAGCGAGAACAAGCCCTCCGATTAACTGGACATCATAATGTCTCATCCCAAGAACCCGTTTAGAGGCTTCGCGGACAACAGCGAAGGCATCTGTTGTAATATCTTCAAGAGACTTACCAGAGTGAAGTTCTTCTTTTAAAGATAGGGTCATATTTCGTAATTGTTCGTCAGAGTAGCTTGCATAGGTTTCTTCCAGTGCATTTATTTTATCTACTTGTTTATGATATTTTTTTAATTGGCGCTCAGATTGATTTGTTGCCTTTTTTAATAGTTTTATCATTGATATTTTCTCTCCTTAACCAGTTCCATATATATGTACGCCATCATTAGTTAATCTTATCAAAATTGAGAAAAAAAGACTACTAGCTTGAAAAATTAGCAAAATTATGCAACTTTTACGTGAGGTTTGTCGTCTTATTATAAAAGGGTATAACAAGGGTAGACCGTCATACTTTCGGCTCTTTTAATATAGTCGTAGAAATTTAGTATATGAAACAAGGAGACTAAGTGGTATAATCATTTTTGGATTTGCTTTACCGAATAATGAAAATGCCTGAATCCGAAGAGATGGTTCAATTAGATATAAATAACAATATGAAATGATCCTTTTTTGGATATGATATCATTAAGGAGGTACTACATGGTTTACTTAACCTTGTTCATATGCTTCATTGCCTCGATTATTCTTACACCATTAGTAAAAATGCTTGCGTTTAAAATTGGAGCAACTGATCGACCAAATCAACGAAAAGTACATCAAAAAATTATGCCTCGCCTTGGAGGATTAGCCATATTTCTAAGTTTCGTCATTGGGGTTATTATCCTACAACCTCAGAATGTTTATTCAACGGCCATTTTAGCTGGTGCCGCAATTATTGTCCTGACTGGTATGCTTGATGATATGATTGAGCTTTCAGCGAAGTATAAGTTACTGGGTCAAATTGTTGCAGCTCTGCTGGTAGTTGTATGGGGCGGCGCTCAGGTAGAATTTATCAACTTGCCATTCGGCGGTCAGATCGAATTCGGTTTTATGAGCATTCCATTGACAATCATCTGGATTGTCGGGGTAACAAACGCGATTAACTTAATTGACGGCTTGGATGGATTGGCTGCGGGAGTTTCTTCTATCGCACTCATCACCATCGCCGGTATGGCTGTAATCATGGGAGACACTTTCGTAGCTGTAATGGCTTCTATTCTCCTTGTCAGTACATTAGGATTTTTATTCTATAATTTTCATCCTGCAAAAATTTTCATGGGTGATACCGGGGCGCTGTTCTTAGGGTATATGATTTCTGTTCTGGCTTTACTTGGATTTAAGAACATTACAGTTGTATCACTCATTATCCCGGTTATTATCCTGGGTGTTCCAATCTCTGATACGTTCTATGCAATCATCAGACGATTTGTAAACAAGCAGCCTTTATCAGCTCCAGACAAGTCTCATCTGCACCACTGTTTATTAAGAATGGGATACTCCCATAAACAAACAGTACTCATTATATATGCAATTGCAGCATTGTTTGGTCTTGCGGCACTTATCTTCTCCCAATCCACGGTTTGGGGGTCACTGATTTTCATTGCCGTTCTGCTGTTTGCCATTCAGATCTTTGTTGAAAGTATCGGGCTCATTGGGAACGACCATCAGCCACTGTTGAAATTTATGAAAACAAAACGAAATAACAGTTAATAAAAATCGGGTTCATATCATGTGAACCCGATTTTTTTATATTTTGTTTCATTTGTTCATTTTATTCGTTCCATTTTTGCCATAAAAAAAGACAGCTTAGATTATTCTAAACTGTCTTCTTCTTCCGTTGATTGGTCCATTGAAATGTCTTCCTTTATTTCTAGATGCTGCTTTAATGTTTCGCTGACCTCATCTAATTTTT
Organism: Rossellomorea orangium; assembly: GCF_019334305.1. Classification (GTDB taxonomy): domain Bacteria; phylum Bacillota; class Bacilli; order Bacillales; family Bacillaceae_B; genus Rossellomorea. Next base: position 88,907 of record NZ_JAHWGH010000007.1, on the reverse strand, counting down.
CTTCATCCAATGACCAGTAGTAGGTACCATCAATATAATTATCTTCACCTGCGAGGGATAAAGTCTCTAGATCAAGCTTTCCATTTAAACCATAACTAGTAAGGGATTTCATCTCTTCAAATGTCATATTCGTTTCCATGTTATTCCCAATTGCTTCTATGATGTCATCATACTTGGAAAAAGAATTAGCTGACACTGCTCTCTTCATCACAGCTTTAATAATTTCCTGCTGCCTTTTTCCACGTTCTATATCGTTATCCTGTTTACGGGTGCGAGCAAGAGCAAGTGCTTCTTCGCCGTTGAGTTTTTGATATCCCGGTTGCAGATGGATAGCACCATTATTGTCTTCAGCATCCTTTTCAGACAGCTCATAAGGAACGTCGACTTTAATACCATCAAGAGCATCGATAACGTCCATAAAAGCATAAAAATTCATTTTCACATAGTAGTCCACAGGTATATCTAAAGATTCTTCAACGGTTTCAATCGTTGCTTTTGGACCACCGAAGTAGTGTGCGTGGTTGATTTTGGTTTCATATCCAACCTCAGGGATATAAACGTATGAATCCCTTGGTATGCTTACAAGTTTTACTGTTTTGTCTTTCTCATTCAATGTGGCAAGCATAAGTGCATCGGATCTCGTTTTCTCTCCGAAATCACGACTATCACTACCATCGACACCAATAAAGAGTACGGATACGTTATCATTTTTGGGATCCACAGCTTTTTCGCGTTTTTCTGATTTCTCCCTGCCATCAAGATCCTGGTAAGAGCTTGAGAAAACAGTCTCCGCTTTTTTGTACAAGTAAGCACCATAACCTGCAGCAGAAAATGCAACAAGCAACATGGGAAGAATTAAGAAAAACACCACGCGTCTCCGTCGTTTCTTTCGTTTCGTTATCCTCTTGTAGTCTCTGTCTAAGGGCATAAAAATAAAAACTCCTTTATCGATCGTTGGGTGGTCTTGCAAAACCTTTACTATGTAAACCTTCACAAAATAACCGAATCTCTAAAAATTCGACGAATTATACCAAATATTATTTTACTATGTAACCAATCAACCGTAAAATGAAATTTACATTACAAGTGAGGGACGGACCTCTGTTCCAGAGGTCCGTCCCTCGTCGAACTACTTAATATCCACCTCTAAGTACTCCACATCCCCTTCGGAGATCTCACCCTGTCCATTCGTCAGTTCCGTCATCCAATCCACAAATTGATCCTTTGAAGCTTCTTCTACATACACTTCGACCTCAACAGCATCCAAGTAATGAATATCTTTTAACTGATAGATGGACGACCTCACTTCATTCTCAACCTTTCCCAGCCACGTATAGTCTATTTTCGTCTTCATTATACGCATAAGACGTCTCTCGACTATGCCTGTGGCGTTGAGTCCCTCAGACGTAGATCGACCGTATGCCCGTATCAAACCGCCGGCACCAAGCTTGATGCCACCGAAATATCGGGTGACGACTACAACCGTATCCTTGAGATCCCTCTTTTTTAAAACCTCAAGCATAGGAACTCCCGCCGTCCCACTCGGCTCTCCGTCGTCATTGGCTTTCTGTATCAAATTATTCTCCCCGATCATATAGGCAGAACAGTTATGATTGGCATCATGATGCTTTTTCTTAATAGACGCGATGAATTCCTGTGCGTCTTCTTCCGTTTCCACACGATTCACATAAGCGATGAATCTGGACCGTTCAATTGTGATTTCATGCTCTCCGTAACCTTTGACGGTATTATAGTGATGTAGCAAACTCCATTCTCCTTTCTCCCTTGTCGCAATTTGCGACAAAAAACGCACGTTTATCCTATTTCTACTATATCTAAAAATGATGAAGAATGCACAATTTGGGAACTGCATGGGGTATATTGTCAGGTAAAAACTGGTTCTACATGAAATAATGGTAATACAATGTAATCAAACTTTAATCTCCGACAATATGTGACATGGTATAATGGACGCTGATAGTAATACTTCAGTTGTTCCAACGCTCTTTAAGGGAAGCCTAATGGTCTATATAATTGCCATTCATTCTCTATTATTCCTGGAGCGAATAATCCCTTGGTAGAAGTATTACATAGGAATATGCCTAGATGAATAAAGGATTTCAGTGACTTTCCATTGAATTGATAATAGGTACTATCTATTATAGATGAACAGTGGGTCTATGGACATGATGAAATCATTGTGTACAGAGCTTATTGGACCGATTATTACTATGCAAGGATAGTTTTCTAGGTGGACGACTATTGTGGAACAAAAGAGGGGTGTACCGTGTCACTAAAAAAAATAGACACCAAGATGTTAGATGGCATCCTGAAAAAGATGGTCGATACGGTTGACGAAAGTAAGGATGAAATCTTCCAGATTGGCGAGCAATGTCGAACTGATTATGAAGATTTGATGAAAGAATTATTAGAAGTGAAAGAAATGGTCCTGAAGGTGATTGATGAGGGAGATGACCTCCAGCAGAAATCGAAGTTTGCCCGGCTCAGACTATCTGAAGTCAGCAAGCATTTCCAAACCTATTCAGAGGACCAGGTAAGAGAAGCGTATGAGAAGGCTCATGACCTGCAGATGAAGCTATCCATGAACAGACAGCAGGAAAAGCAGCTTCGGGATCGCCGGGATGAACTGGAAAGACGCTTGCATGCACTTGGGGACACGATCGAGCGGGCAGATAATCTTTGCTCACAAATATCGGTCGTTCTCAATTATTTAAACAGTGACTTAAGGCAGGTCAATGAGGCGTTAGAGGACGCGAAGCAGCGGCAGGATTTCGGGCTCAGGATCATCGAGGCCCAGGAGGATGAGCGGAAACGCCTGTCCCGTGAAATTCATGACGGCCCTGCACAAATGATGGCCAATGTGATGATTCGCTCGGATTTAATTGAACGAGTGTTCCGGGAGAAAAGCACAGATGACGCCATCAGGGAAATCCGCGATCTCAAACGGATGGTCCGCTCAGCACTGTATGAGGTCCGCCGCATCATTTATGATCTCAGACCGATGGCGCTTGACGACCTTGGGTTGATACCGACCCTCAAAAAATACTTGAGTACGATCGAAGAGTATAACCGGGAGACCTCGATTCAGTTTGTGAATATGGGGCTCGATATCAGACTTCCTTCCAAATTCGAAGTCGCTCTGTTCCGATTAGTACAAGAAAGTGTCCAGAATGCCCTTAAGCACGCTGAAGCCACACATATCCAAGTTAAAGTAGAAGTAAAGAAAGACCAAATAACAGTTGTCATTAAAGACAACGGCAAAGGATTCGATCAAGATACACAGAAAACAGGATCCTTTGGCATCATGGGGATGAAAGAGCGTGTCGACCTTCTCGAAGGAGACATCACGATCGACTCAAAAGTAGGGGCTGGAACGGTCATTCTGATCCAGGTACCGCTTAATAAGTAAATTTTCCAAGGTTTAGGGAGGCGAAAGACATGGCAACAAATATTGTTATCATTGACGATCATCAGCTTTTCAGAGAAGGGGTTAAACGAATCCTCGAGTTCGAACCTTCTTTCAACGTAGTAGCAGAAGGTGATGACGGTTCAGAAGCGATGAACCTGGTTGAAACACATGAACCCGACGTAGTCCTCATGGATATCAACATGCCTGAGACAAACGGCGTGGAAGCGACTCGTGAATTAATGGACAAATACCCGGAGACGAAAGTCATCATCCTATCCATTCACGACGACGAAAACTATGTTAATCATGCGCTGAAAACAGGGGCACTGGGTTATCTGTTAAAAGAGATGGACTCAGACGCTTTAGTGGATGCAGTCAAGATTGTCGCTGAAGGCGGCTCATACGTACATCCTAAAGTGACGCACAACCTGGTTGCAGAATACAAACGCCTGGCTAATGCTCAAAACTCAGGTGGATTCCAGCAATCCGAAGTTCGCCGCCCGCTTCACCTGTTAACTCGCCGCGAATGTGAAGTACTGCAAATGCTTGCTGACGGCAAGAGCAACCGCGGTATCGGTGAAGGATTATACATCAGTGAAAAAACTGTCAAAAATCATGTAAGTAATATACTTCAAAAAATGAACGTGAACGACCGTACCCAGGCAGTGGTGACTGCGATTAAGAATGGTTGGGTGGAAGTCCGATAAGTACCGGTTGAGAGATAGAGTATTGTTAATTTGTTGTTGAGAGAGCGGCCCTTCTTGGTGGAGGGCTGTTTTTTTGTGGGTTTGGGTTTTTTGGTTGATAGAATCCAGGTTACTAATTGGTTTTTAGTCTTTGATTGTCTGTTTTAGTTGGAATGAGGTCCTGGATGGGACTTTGCGCCGGTTTGAAAGGGATGAGTTGAGATTGAAATCACTGTCGCGGGGATAATCATGCGAGTTTAGTTAGGAATCGTGCGAGATAGGAGATAATCGTGCGGGGTATAGATTTTTCATGCGAGATTTAAGATTATCAAGCGAGAGTTGTAATAATCGTGCCGTCGTGTCGAACTTTCTCTATAAAAATATTCAAATAAAAAATCCACTCCCCAACAAGGAAGTGGACCCACCCTCAATGCTTTCTCCGCGCAAAATCAACAAACCGGAACATATCCAGCCTGTGCCGCGATTCCGTATACTCAAACATCGTCGCATCCTTCAAATGGACATAGTTCTTCACGACGACCACATGATCATAGTCTTTCAGATCAAGGTATTCCCTGTCCTCATCTGTACATTCTTCCACAACGATTTCTTTCTTCGCAAAATCAATAGGGAGTTGAAGCTCACCTTCAAGATACTCATAGATGGAATTCTCGCAAATTTCTTTTGTGAGCAGGGGAACCTGTTCTTTCAAAAAATAAGATTTATCAAGAATGATCCTCTCACCACCGATTTTACGGGAGCGGATGACTTTCCAGACTTCTGCTCCACGAGAAGACTCAAGCTGAGTTGCGATCGAGTCATCAGCCTGCACCAATCCAAAGTCGTGGACGAACGTCTCGATATGATCACGGCCCATGGACGTCTGCAGTTCTTTAAAGCTGACAAGGCCAGAGATGGGGAAGCTCATACGGGAGACATCGAGTACAAGGGAACCCTTTCCACGAAGCTTCTGGATGAATCCTTTTTGAGCCAGCAATGTAAGCGCTTTACGAATAGTCTCACGTGAAGTAGAGTAAATGACCGTCAGCTCGTTCTCCGATGGGAGGATGGAATTGGCTGTATAGGTACCGTTTTGAATTTTATCAGAAAGATCTTCAAAGATTTGTTTGTATTTATTACTCTTCGTCATAGTATCACCTGCTATTATTTTACCATAATTAATAGGAAGACATGAGATTCAACTTGAGTGTTGTGAATATTTTCAATAGAATGGAGATAGCGCAAATTTTAGAAAAGGGTGAAGAGCATTGTCGAAACAGCATTGGAAGAAAATCATGTTGGGAATTGGCATGAGCACATTGTTATTAGGTGCTTGTGGAGCAGACGAAGAGAAGAAGGAAGAAAAAGATACGGCCAAGACAGAAGAGGTCAACCCGAAAGAAGATCCTGCGACTGATGAGGCGGCATCATTAAACCAGATGACCCAGGTCGTAGAGGACGCGAGCGCACTGGAAGAAGCGGAAGGAATCCCGGAAGAAGAAAAGACGGCCATCAACGCTGCCTTTGATCAATATATCAATGCCTTTAACGAAGAAGACTTCGATTCATATATGAGTGTCATCTCGAAGACACCAGTGAACTTTAAGTACGAAGATGAAGAGCGCTATGTAAAACAGATCTTTGATTCTGTCGATTCGAAGCGTTCAGTGGATAATGTGAAGATCATCAACTATGCAGCCGGAAAGAAAGCGGATGTGTACGCTGAGATCAAAGCTACGACGAAGGACCCGAACAGTGATAAGGAAGTGACTCGTTCTGGTAAGCAGGTAACCGTCTTCCATAAGAAAGAGGATGGATGGAAAGTAGCGGCGATCTTCTTCTTGGCTACTGAAGGGGAAGAGGGAGCAACGGAATAAGATGATAGGCTGCGTAGCGCAGCCTTTTTTTATTTCAATCGTTGATACCGGTTAAATAGTTCATCAAGTTCCTGACTGAGTTTCACGGTTTCGGGATGTGAGAAACCATGGTATAGTGCAAAGTATTTAAGTTCCAGGCGCTTTGTTTCTATTTCTTGCAATAGGGTTTGAACTTTAGGCGTGGCATTCATGGCAGGAACTCCTTTTAGCTTTATTATCCCATAATAGTGAATAAATGTTAACTTAATTTTTTGTGGGTTTACATTTTCTCTCTTTTGAAAAATTTTGACCGAACCAGAAGAAATAGGGTGGCAAAGCTATAGTTGAGAATACTTGAAGCAATTAAAGCCATAGACGGCTGGTGGGGTAAAATTCCTTCTGTAAAAAAGTTAAGGGCAATGATAAATAGGGAAAACGTACCGCTGAGTATCGTAATGATGGCGAAAAGTAACAGCCCTGAGCGGAAGATCTGTTTCATCGGTAGGCTTTTCTGAATAAACGACCCATTCTTACTGCTGACTTTATTTCGTAAAAAGTGTCTAATGATAAGAGCCACTGCACAGATCCCGTAAAAGAACCCTGCCAATATGAGAATCGCAGGTAGCTGCGAACGGAGATCCTCCTTAGGTATCCCCCAAAATAGTAAAACGAGCAATGAGATCGTTCCCATCAAACCGACGAAAATTGAAAAAAACAGTAATGAAAATCGAATGGTTTTTACGGATATATTCACTTGATTTCTCCTTTAAAGAACGTCAATCTTATAATTATTGAGACTGCACAAGTTCCGTATATGTAGATTCCCAACGTGGAAAGTGGGAGGGCGACGCTTGGGATTTCTTCTTTAGGGATGACCGATAACAAAAGAACACCCAGCATAATCGTTCCACCTATACCCATCATTATAGGATACAATAATAACGCGGTTTTTACCGCTTTTTTCATTTGGTTGTTCATAAGCATCCTTTCAAAAAGGGGTTTGTCGTACACAATACCCATATTTTTACTAATGTAATCCTAAAAAAATAACGTTCGGGGCCTAAACCCCAAACGTTATTTTACCTTATTTCGTTAAACGGAACACAACAGACTCATATGGACGAAGCGCCACGTTCTCGTATACATTCGCTGTATCCTCGTAATTCGATAGGAGGATCTCGCTTGTCCAGCCATTCACGTCCAACTCAGGAGGCAACGTGAATTCCGTTTCCTTCTTATAAAAGTTATTCACCACAAGTAGTTTCTCACCGTCGCCATTTCGTACATAAGCAAAAATATCAGGGTGATCTTCCAAAATCAGCTGATAGTCACCGTTGACGATGATGTCATATTCCTTACGGAGACTGTTCAGCTTCTGATAGTGATAGAACACTGAGTTTTCGTCTTTCAGTGCTTGCTCAGCATTGATTTCCTGATAGTTTTTCGCCACAGGTATCCAAGGAGTGCCGCTTGTGAATCCGGCATTTTCTTCACTGTTCCACTGCACCGGTGTCCGTGAGTTGTCACGGGATTTATGGCGCAAGATCTCAAGTATCTCTGCTTCTGATTTCCCTTGCTCTTTTAAAATATTAAAGATGTTGATGGACTCGACGTCACGGTATTCATCGATGCTTGTGAATTTCGGGTTCGTCATCCCGAATTCCTCTCCCTGATAAATATAAGGGGTACCCTGCATCATATGGATTGTCGTGGCGAGCATTTTCGCAGATTCTGTGCGATACTCTCCGTCGTCGCCGTAGCGGGACACGATCCGCGGCTGATCATGGTTGCACCAGAAGAGGGCGTTCCAACCGCCGCCTTCGTGCATTTCACGCTGCCAGATAGACAGGATGTCCTTCAGCTTCAGGAAGTCGAAGTCGGCGACCGACCATTTCTCGCCGTTTGGATAATCCACCTTCAGATGGTGGAAGTTGAACGTCATGCTGAGTTCGTTGCGTGACGGGTTCGAGTACTTGATACAATGATCAATCGTCGTAGACGACATTTCCCCGACGGTCATGATGTCGTATTGAGAGAACACTTCCTTGTTCATTTCCTGCATATACTCATGGACCTTGGGACCGTCTGTGTAGAACTTGCGTCCGTCTCCCGGTGCGATGGAACCGTCGTCATCCGGGAAATCCTGATCTTTTGAGATGAGGTTGATGACGTCGAGACGGAAGCCGTCGACTCCTTTTTTGAGCCAGAAGTGCATCATGTCATATAGTTTCTTTCTTACTTTATCATTCTCCCAGTTAAGGTCTGCCTGAGTGACGTCAAAGAGGTGGAGGTAGTACTGCCCCGTTTCCTCATCATACTGCCACGCGTTACCGCCGAACTTAGACTGCCAGTTCGTAGGCTCTGAACCATCAGGGTTACCGTCTCTCCATATATAGAAGTCACGATACTCATTGTCCTTTGATTTCCGTGACTCGATAAACCACTGATTCTCCGTCGACGTATGATTGATCACGATGTCCATGATGATCTTAATGCCGCGGGCGTGTGCCTGTTCCAACAACTCATCAAAATCCCCCATCGTCCCATACTCATCGTGAATATTGAAATAGTCACTGATATCATACCCATTATCATTTTGAGGAGACTTATAAATAGGCGTAATCCACACCACATCAACCCCAAGCTCCTTCAAATAATCCAGCTTCGCCGTAATCCCCTTAATATCCCCAACGCCATTCCCCGACGTATCATAAAAACTCTTCGGATAAATCTGATACACAACCGCTTTCTTCCACCAAGGCTGCTTCATAAACACGCACCATCCTTTACTTATATTTAGGGACGGACCTCACTTTTTCTGTTAATCCGCCGCTTTAGTTATACATAATCGTTGATTTGATGAGATTTGTTCTTCGGAAGTCTATCAATTGAGAGGGACGGACCTTCCATTATTCGTCTAAAACCCTTACCTAATAGGAAAGGATGCTCCAAAACCAGCGGGTTTGGAGGTCCGTCCCTATAATAAGAAAAGGGGACAAACAATCCCGTCACTATCCTTTACAGGCAAGTGCTAAGAATTCATTTGTCCCCCTTAGTTTAACTTGTATATACAAGTTGTTGCAACTCTTTTCTCTATCTATGGTTTCTATGATTTAGGCTACTTCGTTCTTACTAAATTTCGACCAGATCATGGTCAGGACGAATGGTACGACGATGGCGATGACCATTCCAATGGCAAATGGCAGCCAGTATTCCGATTTGATGGACAGGATACCAGGCAGTCCGCCGACACCGATGGAGAAGGCTTTCGTACCGGTCATGGCGAGTAACACACCGCCGATGGCAGAACCGATCAATGCTGAGATGAACGGATATTTATATCGCAGGTTCACCCCGAACATGGCAGGCTCGGTGATTCCGAGATAAGCGGAGAGGGCAGAGGTTCCTGCCAAACCGCGCAGTTTTTCGTTTTCTTTCTTCGCTACAAACATCATGGCTAGTGCTGCAGAACCTTGAGCGATATTAGATAGTGCCAGGATTGGCCATAGGAATGTTCCGCCAGCATTTGATACAAGCTGTAAATCGACTGCCAGGAACGTATGGTGCATACCGGTAATGACCATGACCGCATATAGTCCACCATATAGAAGGCCGCCGAGCCAAGAGAAGTGATCGAATACCCAGACCACCCCGTCAGTCAGCATGTTACCAATGAAGAATGTCACTGGCCCGATCAGGATGAACGCAGCAAATCCGGTAATCAGTAGCGCTACCGGGGCAACGACCAACAGCTTAATTGAATCGTGGACCCGTTTTTCCAGAAACTGTTCAATTTTCGCTAATAATAATGAAGCAAATAAGATCGGGAGAACCTGACCCTGATACCCGATCTTATCAACTTCAAGTCCAAATAAGTTCCACGTAGGAATCTTTTCGGCACTTGCATACGACCAGGCGTTCAGTAAGTCCGGATGAACCAGCATAAGACCTAATACGATACCGAGTAATGGACTTCCGCCAAAGCGCTTGACCGCAGACCAACCAATCAACCCAGGCAAGAATACAAAGGCCGTGTTGGCAATCAAGTTAATGATCGAAGCGAAATCAGCCCATTGTTTATGAACATCAATGACCGATTTCTCATCATAGAAAATTCCCGGTCCGGTCAGGATATTATTCAGACCCATCAACAAACCGGCCGTTACGATCGCCGGCAGGATTGGAATGAAGATATCCGCCAGAACCTTGATCGCACGCTGAAGTGGATTCAGGTTCTGAGTCGCGGCATTTTTTACATCTTGCTTCGATGCCTGCTCGATCCCTGTTTCTTCCGCCAAAATTTGATACGCTTTATTTACAAGACCTTGTCCAATGACAACCTGGAACTGACCGTTTGAGGAGAAGGACCCCTTCACCAAGTCAATTGCCTCTAATCTCTCTTTATCAACCTTTTTCTCGTCATTCAGAACCAGCCGAAGACGAGTCACACAGTGCGTGGCCGTATGGATATTTTCCTTGCCGCCAATCGCTTCAATGATTTCGAGAACGTCTTCACGTTTCACGCTCATGAAATTCCCTCCCTTGGAATGGTGAAAGATGCCGGGCGTCTAGATTGTACCCGCTTTCATTTCTATTAATGGAATTCCCCTAAATAGTATGTGAAAAACGCTTTATGTCATGCTTTTGTCAAAACGCTTTCATTTTGTTCGGGGTGTTGTATATACAAGATATACTTTATTGTATTCATGTATATACAAGTTGTCAATAAAAAAGTGTAGCCGTTTTCATTTCTATACTCAAAGATCATATAAAGATTTCTAAAATGACTTAACTGGAACCATAATGATATCGGAATTACCATACTTTAAAATTCATTGGAAATAGGACCATAAAGTACCAAGTGTTATTATACTGGGGTTTCTTCCTGATTTTTCTTTAGATAAGAATTTTAGCCTATTAAAATCTCAATCTCCTTCAGCCATAATGGACAAGCAACAAATTTCGACATTATGAATAAAGGAGACATTTTTTTGAAAAAGACTATTATTGCATTTACTACTGCTGCACTAATCTCGACAATGGCTGCTAATTCAACGGAAGCGGCATCTTACCGCGTACAATCAGGGGACTCCCTTTCGTTGATTGCTTATAAATATGATACAACCGTTTCAAACCTGAAATCCTGGAACAACCTGAGCTCTGATATGATCTATGTAAATCAAGTACTGGAAGTTTCCGCCCCAACCACGGCGAAGACGTACACCGTTCAATCAGGCGACTACCTGTCTAAGATCGGAGCAAAATTCGATGTCTATGTGTCAGAACTTAAAACATGGAATAACTTGACGAATGATGTGATCTATCCTGGACAGACGTTAATCGTTTCTTCTGGTGGGGTGAGCACTTCGTCAACTGGATCAAGTACATATACAGTTCAGTCAGGAGATACCCTGTCCCATATCGCGGTAAAATATGATGTAAGTGTTTCGTCAATTAAATCCTGGAACAGCTTAACCTCTGATTCCATTTATGTTGGTCAAAAACTTACGATTAAAGGAACTTCAAGCGGAACCGATGCCCCGACTTCAAACGTCGTTGACATCGCCAAGAAATACGTAGGGACTCCATACGCATGGGGAGGCACAACACCATCCGGCTTCGACTGCAGCGGATTCATCTACTATGTCTTCAACCAGGCGGGACAATCGATTGCACGTACGAACACTGAAGGCTATTACAGCAAATCCTATTTCGTATCCAGCCCGAAAGCAGGGGACCTTGTATTCTTCGAAAATACATATAAAGCTGGCATAAGTCATATGGGAATTTACGTTGGAAACGGGGAATTCATTCATGCTTCCGATAGCGGTGTTGTCGTTTCCAAATTGAGTAACACGTATTGGAATCCTAAGTTTGTTGGGTATAAGAGATTTTAAGATTGATTGAAGCGTCCTGCCTGGTAGGGGTGGGGCGTTTTTTCACAAAAGGCACAATCTACTCAAAACATTTCCCTTTATAAAAAAGACCGCCCGGGGAAAAACGGACGGTCACCATTTTATTTATAACTAAACACACCTCTTGCCTCACGATCATACTTCCAATACATCCACCCGCCAAGCACAACGCACGGAACGACCACAACCGCCATTCCTAAAAACGCGGTACCCGGTGACATGTCATACAGAAACCCACCGACAAAAGTGAGAATCGCTGTACTCAATCCCATGCCAAGGGACGTATACACTCCCTGGGCTGCTGGGATATCCTTACTCTCCAACTCTTCATAAATCAACCTCATAAATGCATAATGTGTCAATCCGAGGGTTAGTGAGTGGAAAAGTTGGGTAAAGATGAAGACAGGGGTGCTGGGGAATAGGAACAACAATGTCCAACGCGTCACAGCAGCCCCTGCTGCGATCATGAACATGACAGAGATACTCTTTCTTTTTAATAACCGATCTGAAAAAGCAAAGAACACAATTTCAGACAACACGGCAATATTCAAGATCACACCAATATAAACGGCGCTCACGTCTAACTCTTTCAAATAAAGTACCCCATAATTATAATAAGAAGCATGTGCTCCTTGAATCAAGACGACAATCACCATTGCCCAGACGAACTTCCGGGATTTCAGCAATCCACGGTAAGACAGCTTCTCCTGCCCTCGTGTCCCGCTCATGGACTGTGGGAGCTTCATAAGAGAAGAAAGGAGAATCACGACAATTCCGCCGAACAAAAGATAAATCACGGCCCCCTCGGTAAAAATCGAAGTTAAAAATCCGACCACAAGAAGTGCTGTCGTATACCCGATCGATCCCCATGACCGGCTCCGGCCATAATCAATCCCATCTTCCTTCATCATTACAGCCGCCATGCTTTCAACCATTGGAAGGAGCATTGGATAAACCAGGCTGAATACGACCATACATCCGATAACCATCCCGAACGAATTCATCGGCAGGAACATCAGCAGTGCAGCAGCTGAAATCAATACAAGCCATCTTGATAATCGTCCCAATGAAACTGTTTGGCTCAACTTCGGAAAAACGAAAAAGCTCGAAAACGAACGGGCAATCATTCCGACTGCGATGACCGTACTCGCCGCCGATATGGAGAAGTCCTTACTTTCCACAAGCCACGCCGTCCAGTAGGGAATGAAGATTCCCCATGTGAAAAAAATCGCAAAGAACTGAAGTGATAACCACGTCTGATTCTTCAAATCTATCAGATCTCCTTTATGTAGAGTTGGAAATTATTTTACAAACATTGAGTCATTATATAGGAGCCTCACATGAAATACAACCACATTCATTCCTATGTCATTTGAAACATCACTGACTTAGCAGGACTATCCTCATATGAAATAGAAGAAGTAACGACAGATATGAAGGAATAGGGGGCATTCCATGAAAAGGAAAAACATCGGAATCATTTTGTGCAGCGTTCTCCTGGTAACAGCTATCGGGGTCTACATAGCAGTAGGAAGCTTAGAACCAAATCCTTTAAATGGAGGTGGCGATGTTTCGACTGCAGGGGTTGAAACAGATTCAACGCAGAACATAAGCAGGGACGAAAATCCATTTAACGAAAATGTAAAAACGCCATTAAGTGAAAAGCTTATACAACAGTACATTCACGCCATGAGTCATCAGAAGGTAAAAGCGGAGGAAAAATGGTCTTTCTATGAAATTACGGATGAACGTATCGATTTTTTATTATCTCAATTAAAGGTGAACAATTATAAATATGAACCGACTTATGAAAAAATCCTCACGAGATGGAAAAACGGTGATTATTCCGAAGCAGTCAGTGATCACAATGCCATCTGGAGGATCCAGGATGGGAATGTCGGCATAGCGACAGATTTACTTTCATCCAAAGAAGAAAAGACCTATATTGAAAGCAGAAAAAAAGAATCAAGATAATTTTTTTAAGAAATTTGGTTTTAAACACATAAAATCGGGAAAAGTTTACTACATTTTACAAAAAGGAGGGCGAGCACCATGTCTATGATCTATGCGAAAGCACGTGAGTTGTTTGAAAAGGACGCCAGGGAACACAATGAACTCGAAGCTGCAAGAGTCAGAAAGTATCGCAGATTGAAGCCTGTCCCAAGTGTAAAAAAATAAAAAATAGGAATCACTTATATTTAAACCAGGCTATGGGACAAAGTAGGCTGGTTTTTTTGTGTTGAGAAAGTATTTCATTTTACGAAAGAGTAGGATAAAATAAACGGAAATATGCTATAACATCTATTTATCTACTAAACTATACATAAATAAGAAGGAGGAAGCGAATTGGCCAGACTATATACCGCCTTGATCGGCTTAAGCATGATCTGGGGAATGTCCTTCGTCTTCATCAAATGGCTCGTGGAACCTGCAGGGGTGTGGGGGACTGTATTCCTCAGATGCCTGGCAGGCGCCCTTGTGCTTCTCCCTATCTTTTTCATCCAAAAGAAAAAGGAAGGGGGAAAACCACTCCCCTTATGGAAGCTATTTGTGGTGGGGATCGGGAATGCAGCACTTCCATGGACATTGATTGCCTTAAGTGAGACGCAGATCAATAGCAACACGGCTTCCATCCTGAATGCGACGACGCCGATCTGGACTGGGCTGATCGGATTCTTATTCTTTGCCGTCGTGTTGACTGGATACCAGTGGATTGGAATCGCGGTCGGTTTCATCGGTATTCTTGTCCTGATGAATTTTGAAGTGAGCGGAATCTTTTCCTCTGATTTTGTAGGGGTGGGGACGATGGTACTCGCGACGATGAGCTATGCGTTTGCTTCTCAATTTACAAAAAAGTATTTGGCAGGAACGAGCGTGGTCGTGATTTCTACGTTCCAGCTATTGATCGGAGCAGCGGTTGGGTTTGTGGGCATGATGATAACTGACCCAATCTCTGCCGGTGACTTAGTATCAGGTGAGGTAATCCTTGGTATTTTAGGTCTGGGTTGTCTCGGTTCAGGTGTCGCGACGCTGCTTTATTTCTATATCATGACCAATGGAAGTCCGGAATTCGCCTCGACGGTGACGTATTTGATACCGGGGACTGCGATGATCTGGGGCTTCGTGCTGTTAGGGGAACCGGTGACACACAACCTCATTCTAGGGTTGCTGATCATCTTTGCCGGGGTATTCCTGTCTTCAAGGAAGTCTAAGAAAATCATCTCATCCTTACCTGCAGGGACGAGGTAAGACCTTTAAACAAACGTTTGATTAACATGTCTGAACCCTTTCATCTCAAGGGGTCGGACTACTAATCAAACGTTTGTTTAATTTTTGCAAATAGAATCATTTCATTTACTATTATTTGCTATAATATTGGTAATAAGTATGTTCCCTGAATCTGGATATTGAACGGGACGGAGGAGATTTATCATGAAGTATAAGAGAGATGAATCCTATCGCTTTACATTTTCACAGCCCATCCCTTGTTCGTTTACGATCGTCGGGATAGGAGATCAAACGATTCAATCCAAGTCAGCCAAAGGGGAGATCGTTGACTTGAGTCCTCAAGGATGCAGACTTCAGTCATTATTGGACATCCATCTGGAAAAGGAAGTCAGGTTACAGGTGACATTCCAGCTGGATGAAGGCTTTGCTGAAATCACGTCTGTTGGTGTGATCCAATGGAAAAAGAAGAAAGGTCTTTCCGATTTTCAGTATGGGGTGAAATTTACAGGGGATGCCGGCCTTAAAGAGCGCATAACTGATGAGTTGAAGAAATATGTTAAAAAATGACTATAAGAGGGTTCCATCCTTTCAATGAACTTCTGGAAAGAGTTTTTCCAATGAATATAATGCAAAAGAATACATATTCATATAAAATGGTTAGGATACATAGCTTTGTATAGACAGGTCCGGATCAAGGATGACTCCGGGTCTAAATAAAGAATAAGGATGGTAATTCGATATGAAAACGGCAATTGTAACGGATAGTACCGCCTACATCCCGAAAGAATTGCGTGATCGACTCAACATACATATGATTCCACTAAGCGTCATATTTGGAGGGGAAACCTATCAAGAAGAAGTGGATATTACAGCAAGTGAATTTTATGAAGAGGTCAGCATTCAGGATAAACTCCCGACCACATCACAGCCTCCTGTAGGACAGTTCGTGGAGCTCTTCCAAAAGCTTTCTGCGGAATACGATGCGGTCATCTCTATTCATCTATCGAGTGGAATCAGCGGCACGTACCAAGGTGCCGTGCAGGCAGGTGAAATGGTCGAGGGCATTAAAGTGTATCCATACGACTCAGAAATCAGCTGCATGATACAAGGCTTCTATGCCATTGAAGGGGCAAAACTTGAGCGTGAAGGAAAAACGGCTGAAGAAATCGTCGGGTTATTGGATGAAATGAAGGAGTCTGTTCAGGCTTACTTTATGGTAGACGATCTTGCCCATCTCCAGCGCGGCGGACGGTTATCTCAAGCTCAGGCCATCATTGGAAGCCTCTTGCAAGTGAAACCACTGCTGCACTTCGTAGACAAAGTGATCGTTCCTTTTGAAAAAATCCGTACCAAGAAAAAAGCGTTGAAGCGGGTGGAAGGCATCCTGGAAGAAGCAGTCGCGTCCGGTGAAACATATCAGGCCTCCATCATTCATGCCAATCGGGAAGAAGAAGCGATTGAGTGGAAGAATGAGCTGGAAGAGAAGTATCCGAACGTTGAATTCAATGTGAGTTATTTCGGTCCGGTCATTGGGACTCATTTAGGTGAGGGTTCGATGGGGATGGGCTGGGCGAAGAAGATGAGCCGGTAAGGGATTGGTTACTGATTTGTACCAGGTACAATAGTGTCGTCATGTACCTAGTACAACAGCTCCTTTATGTACCGGGTACATTCTCGCATCCTTTAACGGTGCCAGGCACGAAACGATTGTTTTGTGTCTGGCACTGTTTTTACATTAAGCAGGATATTCTGACCCTAGCGTAGAATACATTATTATCCAAACAAAAGGAGTGATGTATTTGCGTTTTGCTTTAATGAACAAAAGCTT
Source organism: Rossellomorea orangium (assembly GCF_019334305.1). Classification (GTDB taxonomy): domain Bacteria; phylum Bacillota; class Bacilli; order Bacillales; family Bacillaceae_B; genus Rossellomorea. Next base: position 71,964 of record NZ_JAHWGH010000007.1, on the reverse strand, counting down.
AACCCCTGAACCACTTGTAAAAGATCCAGCCATTTTTCAGAAAATCTCAGACTTCACCACACTGCCACCTCAAACTCTTAACCCTTCCTATCATTTTTCACCAGACTTACAATCCTACCTCAGTGGACGATCATTATTATTAGATGAGATACCACATTCAATCGATATCCTTCAGGAGCATTATCAAAATGGATATGTTTCTTATGATAAAGGAGTATCCAATGCACAGTGCCGCCGTTGTGGAAATAACCGTCCTCATTTGTTTTCTGCCTTCCAATGCGCACGTTGTCATACAGACTGCACCTACTGCCGAAATTGCATCATGATGGGGAGAGTATCTGAATGCACTCCGCTCATAAAGTGGAACGGGGCGCCACTTGATTCATCCCGGGCTGCCTTTGACTGGTCAGGCGAACTCTCTGCAGCTCAGAGGGAAGCATCGGATAAATTGCTATCCGCTGTTGAAAACGGAGGTGATCTCCTCATTTGGGCCGCATGCGGAGCTGGTAAGACGGAGGTCCTTTTTAAAGGAATTTATGAATCTCTTCAAAAGGGTAAACGCGTCTGCATTGCCGCACCCCGTACCGATGTCATCCTGGAACTCTCTCCCCGTCTTAAAAAGGTGTTTCCCGATACATCCATCACTACTCTATACGGGGGGTCTGAGGAGCGACACACCTATGGACAGCTCGTCCTTTCCACCACCCACCAACTGTACCGGTACAAAGAAGCCTTTGATGTCATGATCATAGACGAAGTCGACGCGTTCCCATATTCCTATGACAAATCCCTTCAATTGGCTGTCGAACATGCCCGTAAACCCCGTTCGTCCATCATATATCTGACCGCAACGCCTGATTCAATAACGCAGAAGGAATGCCTCAAAGGGAAAAGGAACTTCATCCAAATCCCTGCCCGCTTCCATCGTCACCCGATTCCTCCACCGAGATTCGTCTGGTGCGGACTTTGGAAAAAAGCATTAACAAAAAATCGGATTCCCCCTGCATTGAAGAAATGGACGTTATTAAAACTCCAGCAATCCAAACAAGCCTTGATCTTCTTTCCAACCGTCGAACTCATGGAAAAAGCCCTGCTCCTGTTCAAAGAAATGGATCCCCTTATCGAATCCGTTCATGCAGAGGACCCTGACAGAAAAGAGAAAGTGTTGAAAATGAGAAGTAATGAGATTCCTATTATGCTAACGACTACGATATTAGAACGTGGTGTGACCATCCCGAATATAGATGTGGCAGTTCTCGGGGCGGAAGAAAAGATTTTCACCGAAAGCGCTCTTGTGCAGATTGCAGGAAGGGTGGGGAGGAGCTCTGATTATCCGTCGGGTGACGTTGTGTATTTTCATTACGGACGGACGAGGGAAATGATCAAGTCCCTCCTGCATATTGATGGGATGAATAAAGAAGCTAGAAAGAGAGGCTTGATACATGATAACTAACTGTTTGTATTGTGAAGGTGAGTTGGTGGAGTTGTTGTCGTGGAAAGGCTTATTTCACAGCGAGCCTCAATTTTTATGTGAGGAGTGTTTGGTACAGTTAGAAAAAATAGAAGGTGGGGAGAGATGCAACGGATGCTCCAGGTCATTGGATGGATTGCCTTCTAACTTGGTAAAGGAGGATGTGTGCCTGGATTGTCACAGGTGGGAACAGAATCCAAATTGGAAAGGAATTCTGGATCATAACCATTCCTTTTTTCATTACAATGACTTTATAAAAGATTATCTGGCGAGATATAAATACCGGGGAGATTATGCGTTGTCTCAAGCTTTCTCTCATACTATTAAACTCTATCTCGCTAAACGAAAATATGACCTCATTATTCCTATTCCCCTTAGTGATGAACGCCTCTATGAGAGAGGATTTAACCAATCTACCGCACTTTTGGAGAAGGCAGAGGTCCGTCCCTCCAATATGCTCACCCGGTCGCACTCAGAAAAGCAGTCTAAGAAAACACGGAGTGAGCGTCTTAAACAGGAGCAGGTATTTCGATTAAAGGGGAATGGAGTTAAAGACAAGAATATTCTGCTATTTGATGATATTTATACGACGGGTACGACTTTGAGGCAGGCTGCAAAGCTATTAAAGGAATCGGGGGCTGCCGAGGTTTCTTCCTTGACTCTCGCAAGGGGTTAAAGCAATCCTCCTCTCTGCCGATATAATAAATAAGAGAAGCTTTATCGGGAGGAAACAGTCATGTCAGAAATCATCAATTGTCCACGCTGCAATACGATTTTTATGCAAAATAAGTTCCGTGATGTTTGCGATAAATGTTATAAAGAAGAAGAAAATATGTATGAAACGGTTTATCAATTTTTAAAGAAGCGCGAAAACCGTGCCGCTAGTATGGATCGTGTCATAGAAGTGACCGGTGTAGACGAGGAACTTCTATATAAATGGGTTAAGAAAGGCCGAATTCAGACGAGGCAGTTTCCGAATATGGGTTATCCTTGTGATAAATGCGGGAAGATTATTGGGACGGGGCGGATTTGCAGTGATTGTTCTTCTGAACTTGCCAGTGATCTGAAAAAGTTCGAAACGGAGCAGGAATGGAAGAATAAATCCCAGGAATCCGGCCAGAGAACCTATTACACGATGAGAGATAAGAACTAGTTTTGAGGAAGAGAATTCAGGAAGAACTAACCAGTCCCTGAGACTAAACAAAACCTGTTTTCATCCGATATACTAGGTAGAAACCATGTACGTGAAGAAAGCGAGGGAACATGATGAAGATTAACAATATCGGAAATCAGAACATCAATCCTTATAAGCGCAACCTGAACAAAATGGATGAGGTCGGTAAAGCGGGTAAACCGGCATCCGACAAAATTGAAATCTCTTCTGCCGCCAAAGAAATGCAGGAGGTTTCCAAACTCGGCAAAGAGCGCCAGGCACGAGTGGAAGCATTAAAAGATCAGGTTCAGAGCGGGAACTACACCATCGATCCGAAAGCCATCGCCAAAGGATTACGAAATTTCTATAACGGTCAATAAAAAGGGAGAGAACAAACATGTCAGCCAACAACCTCATCGCAACTCTTGAAAAACTGTACAAGCTGCACAAAAGTTTGTTCGACCTTTCAGTGAATAAGACGGATGTCATCAAAAAAGGTGATATGAGTGAGCTGGATCGTGTGCTGAAGGATGAGCAGAAGCATCTGGCCGCCATCAATACGGTGGAAGTGGAGCGACAACGGGAATCCAGTCACTACCTTCAATCACGTGGAGTGGCTACTACCGAGGCACCAACCATATCCCAATGCATCGAGCACAGTTCACCTCAAGAAAAAGAAACCCTTGCCCACTGGCAGCAAAAACTGGTCGGCATCATTGGAGAGTTAAAAGTTCGAAATGAACTGAACCAAAAGCTAGTCTATCAATCTCTTCAATTCGTGAATATGAATCTGTCGATGACGCAGCCGCAGCCGGATCAAACAACCTATTCACGTCCGAACGGTGAAAAGAAAATACCGTCAAGTCAATCCCTATTCGATTCGAAAGCATAGCACTAACTAATTGAAACGGAGGCAACACCATGCGATCCACTTTTATGGGCCTTGAAACGGCAAAACGGGGCATGTACACCCAGCAGGGCGCCCTTTATACGACTGGCCACAACATCTCCAACGCCAATACCCCAGGATACACCCGTCAACGGGTCAACTTTGTCCAAACAGAACCTTACCCTTCCCCAGCCATGAACCGTCCGCAAATCCCCGGTCAAATAGGAACGGGAGTCGACGCCGGTTCGATTCAGCGCGTCCGCGATTCATTCCTGGACATGCAGTATAGAGGTGAAAATCAAAAGCTTGGCTACTGGGAGACCAAAATGGAAGCGATGAAGAAGATGGAAGAAGTTATGAACGAACCGTCTGATTCAGGGTTATCGAAGACGATGGATATGTTCTGGCAGTCCCTTCAGGATCTAGCGGTGAACCCGTCCAACTCAGGTGCACGATCGGTAGTCGTTGAGAGAGGGAAGGCTGTTGCAGAAACATTCAACTACTTATCATCCTCCCTGACAAGTGTCCGGGGCGATCTGAAAAATGAGCTCTCTGTCAGTGAAAAGCAAATCAATTCCCTTTCGAGACAAATCGACAATATTAATAAACAAATAGCCGATGTTGAACCGCACGGCTATCTGCCCAATGATCTATACGATGAGCGAGACCGCTTGATCGATGAGCTTTCCCAGCATGTTTCCATCCAAACGAGCTACCAGTCCAATGGAGGAGCCTCATCACCAATCGCAGAAGGTGCCGTCACAGTCACATTGGTCGGGAAAGACGGAAACCTTGCCGTGAACCTTGTCGGAAAAAGTGGCGTGAATGAATTGAAGCTCACCTATGGAGGCCCGCAAAATACGGTGGATACTGTATCGGTTGGAAGCCAGACACTTGACGTCAATGATTTCCTATCTCAAGGGGAAGGGAAACTCAGAGCATTGATAGATACATACGGCTTCAAAAATAAAGACGGTGAAGCAGAAGGTTCCTACATCAGCATGCTAGATGAACTGGACAGCATGGCATATGAATTCGCCAAAGCATTCAATGCACAGCATCAACAAGGATACACACCGGAACAAATGAACGATCCAAACTTTGATCCTAACACCGATACTCCAAATACACCGAAGTTCTTTAAGGATGCGAAGAATGCCGCAGCAGATCTGGATAGTGTGTCTAAAGCAGGATTTGCTCAAAGACTTCAAGTTGCCGATGAAATGAGCAACCTCGACAACATCGCGACAGCAGGTGCAGGTAATCCGACCCTTGGTGACGCATCAAATGCCCTGGTCCTAGCCGATATTATCACTACGACTAAACTGCCTTACGGTGAAGAAGATGCCTCATTCCAAGGGCACTTTGAATCCGTAATCGGGAAAATGGCCGTAGAATCTCAAGAATCCGTTCGACTTGCCAGCAACTCGGGAGTACTGAGAGGAGCTGTGGACGAACGCCGCATGTCCGTCAGCGGTGTATCCCTTGACGAAGAAATGACCGACATGATCAAATTCCAGCATGCCTACAACGCCTCTGCGAGAATGATCACACTGCAGGACGAATTGCTCGATAAAATCATCAACGGCATGGGGACCGTTGGAAGATAGGTAGGTGAAATACTATGCGCGTAACACAAAGTATGCTGACAGCGAACTCAATGAGAAACCTTAGTTCTTCTTATGGTCGTATGGGTCAATTGCAGGATCAGTTGGCGACAGGGAAGAAAATTACGAAGCCTTCGGATGATCCGGTTGTTGCCATGAAGGGGATGTTTTATCGTTCGAACTTGACGGGGATTGAGCAGTATAAGCGGAATCTTTCGGAGCTTTATTTATGGATGGAGAATTCGGAGTCTGGTATCGAACAGGCGAATCAGGGGTTGCAGCGTGTACGGGAATTGACGCTTCAAGGGAAAAACGGGACGTTAAGTCCGGAAGATCGGAAAGCTGTTGCTGTTGAAATAGAGCAGATTAAAAATGATCTTGTCAGTGTTGCTGAAACGAAAGTAGCGGGAAGATATATTTTCCATGGGACGGATGTTGGGAATTCACCTATAAAGGATGGATCTCCTGTGGATGGAAGTGCTCCTAAAGTTGCCGATAATTTAGGCAACGGTTCTATAGATGCTTATCCAATTGAAGTTTCTCAGGGTGTTTCACTAAAAGCAAACGTCAATCCGAATAATGTTTTTAATCAGAAACTGTTTGATACAGTGCACAACATTCAAAAAGCATTAGAATCTGGAGATGATTCGGCTCTTGATTCAGAGCTTGAGAATCTAGACAACGTCATGAACACATTATCAGCAGAACGTTCTGAACTTGGTGCACGTTACAATCGACTTGAAATGGTAGACGATCGACTGGCTCAGCAGGAAGTGACAGCAAATCGGATTCTTTCGGATAATGAGGATGCAGATATTGAACGCGTGATCACGGACTTGAAAACGCAAGAAAGTGTCCACCGTGCAGCTCTCGGGGTAGGAGCGAGAATCATTCAGCCGACATTAATGGATTTTCTACGATAAAAGCAAGGGGACTGACCCTTTAAGGTGTTTTGTCACCTTGGGGTCCGTCCTTTTTTATATGGAGGTGAGTAGTAGTGAACGTTCCACAAATAAGATTACAGTCCGCTTCAGCAGCCATTAGCATCCGGACGACTTTAGGGCGCATGGACATCGAACAGCCTCCGGCAGAATTGGATATCCAGCAGCCTCAAGCAAAGATGGAAATAGAGCGTACGCCTTCCAAGCTAACCATTGATCAAACCGAGGCGAGGGCCGATATGGATTTGAAGTCGGTGCGCCGCAGAATAGAAGAATATTCCCAACAAGGATATGAGGACTGGCTGGCGGGGCTCGCCCGTGTCGCCCAGGATGGTGATGATCTGATGATGATCGAGAATGGTGGAGGTGCGATTCCTGCTCAGGCGAAGAGGAACAGCGAGAACCCCATGTATGAGTTTAATATTGGTTGGATTCCTTCAGCTGGCAGTGTAAAGATCAGCTACGATCCAGGTATTGTGAAGGTGAACGTTGAACCACAAAAAGTGAGAAATAACTCTCGTTCTCAGAAGCCAAACATACACTATACACCAGCTCAAGTAGATGTCAACTTGAAACGATATGCCGATTTGCAAATTGATTTTGCTAATTTGAAGCACGTGGGGATTAACTATGAGCAAGAAATTTAGAATGAAGGAATGAAGCGGATGAAAATCAATACGAAATATCATGGAGAAATAGAGGTTCAAGCGGAAGATATTTTGACATTTGAACACGGAATCCCCGGTTTTGGGGAAGAGAAGCAGTATGTATTGTTGCCACTTCCGGAGAATGAAGTGTTTCATATAATGCAATCGGTGAAGACTCCTCAGCTTGGATTTGTGGTGACAGATCCGTTCATGTTTTTTAAAGAGTATGATTTTGAACTGGACCAGACGAGTGTGGAGTTACTGGAACATCCTGTGGAAAAAGAAGTTCAAGTTCTGTCTATCCTTACTATTAGAGAAGTACTTCATGAATCAACTGCAAATCTACAGGCTCCCGTCATTATCAATCTGGCAAATCGCAAAGGGAAGCAAGTCATCTTAACCAACTCAGAATACCAAACCAAGCACCTGATCTTTGCTCAGCCTGCAGGAAAGAAGGGGTGAGGGGATGTTAGTACTAACAAGGAAGACGGGAGAAAGCATTCAGATTGGGGATGACATTGAGCTAACTGTCATATCGGTAAAAGGCGATCAAGTAAAACTCGGGATCAACGCCCCAAAAAACGTGGACATCCATCGAAAAGAAGTCTACCTCTCTATACAAGAAGAAAACACCGAAGCTTCAAAAGGAATCGACAATCTGTTTAGCCTTTTGCCAAAAAATGATTGATTATTTTTCCTAAACTATTAAACACCAGGCGAAACGTCCGATAATAGTATTGTAAACAATGAGGAGAAGGGCGGCCGACCTTTGTGACTTGTTGTAAACTAAAAAATGATATAGTTCACATGGATGTGGACTTACTTTCAAGGAGGAAATTCAAGTTATGAGAATTAATCATAATATTGCAGCATTGAATACTTATCGTCAGTTAAATAGTGCTTCTGGTGCACAGTCTAAATCTATGGAAAAGTTGTCTTCTGGTATGCGTATTAACCGTGCAGGAGATGATGCTGCTGGACTTGCAATTTCAGAAAAAATGCGTGGGCAAATTCGTGGGTTAGATCAGGCTTCCCGTAACGCGCAAGATGGTATCTCATTAATCCAAACAGCAGAGGGAGCACTCAACGAAACGCATTCTATTCTACAAAGAATGCGCGAACTTGCAGTTCAATCAAGTAACGATACAAATACAGGTGATGACAGAAAAGAAATTCAAAAAGAAATGAACCAACTAACATCTGAAATTAACCGCATTGGTAACACAACAGAATTTAACACTAGAAAACTTTTAAATGGTGATCGTTCAGAAAACTTTGAAGTTAGTGCAGCTGTAACAACACCTGCTTCAACTGTGAACGTAGTAAAAGCAGTTGACCAAACAATTACTGTCGGTGCAGAACCGATTACTTGGTCAGGTGGTACTACAGGAGCAAAATTTGATATTGATGTTACTGGAACTGCTGATAACGGATTTGATTACACAGATCTAAACAATAGTGGAGCGAACCAAGTTACCGTTACAAAGAACGGTTCAGACTTTGAAGTCGACTTTGATGGATTAGATGGTAGTGCAAATACATTAGTTATTGATGCTGATAAAGTTGCCTTTGATGCAGCTACAGATACTTATTCTTATAATAATCAAGGAATTAGTTTCTCATTTACATCTGCTGATGCAGCAAACTGGGCAGATGGAGATTCAGTTACTCTAGATTTAAATACAGTTGCAGGTGCTGGTACTGACGGTACAGGAACGGTTTCATCGGAACCAGTAAATGTGCCTCTTACTATAGGTGGTTCTACAGGAGATGCTACTGCAACAATGACAAACTTTTCTGTTAATAATACGTCAGGTAATGTAATTGAGAATGTAGATAAAATTGATATTTCGTGGGATGAATCAACTTCAGAATTCACTGCAACATTATTTTCTGGTGCTACACAGGTTTCCCAATCCACATTCTCCTTAGCTTCTGGTGACACTTTAAACTATGATGCAGACGGGATTTCATTTGATTTTACTGCTAATGGTGATAGTTCAAGTGATGGAACAGTAACAGGATCATTTTTATTAGAAACAGCTACTAACGCAGTTACAACTGCACCTACAGTAACAACTCCAGCAGTAACCGAAGATCGCTCATTAAGTTTTCAAATTGGTGCTAATGCAGGTCAATCAATGAGCGTTTCAATTTCAGACATGAGAGCATCAGCATTGAGCATCTCATCTGCAACTTCAGGAGCAACAAAATCCGTAACAGACGGACAAGGTAATTCTTTAAATGCATCATTTGTATCAACTGATGCAGAAATTACGAATGGTACAAACAGTACTGGTGTAGAATATGCGCTTGATGTTTCTGATTCTGAAAAAGCAACTGCTGCAGTTGCGGTCTTAGATGAAGCAATTGCAAGTGTTTCTAGCGAGCGTTCTAAACTAGGGTCATACCAAAATCGCTTAGAGCACACAATCAATAATTTGGGAACTTCTTCTGAAAACTTAACAGCTGCTGAGTCTCGTGTACGTGACGTTGACATGGCGAAAGAAATGATGACTCAAACAAAGAACTCAATCCTTTCTCAAGCAGCACAAGCAATGTTGGCTCAATCCAATCAGATGCCTCAGGGAGTACTACAACTTCTGAGATAAATGATTCGAGGGCGTCCAGCTTGGTAACGAGCTGGAGTATAACTGGGTGAATTGCTGGAACTTCCTAAAGCTTTATCAACCATAACGAAACTGGAAACGGTAGGCGGTACGGTCTGAAAATGATAGAGATGAAACAATGGATAATCAGCAGCCAAGCTCCTGAGAGGAAACTCTGGAGAAGGTTCAACGACTAGAGAACACGGTCTAAGGCGAAAGCTATGACTATGAATCTCGTAGGGCAGTAAATCCTGTTCGAAGTGCCCAGCCCCTTACATACAAGGGTGAAGATATAGTCTATTCTATGATTGAAAGACATAGTCGCAAAGCAAGCGAACCAACAACCACAAGGAGTTTTACAACTTCTTCGTTAATACTAATTTCTCTAAAAGAGACTCTAGCAATAGGGTCTCTTTTTCTAATAACAACTAAACTTTCCCCGACGAACTCCGATATAACCAATATAACCCTCAGGAGGATCAAACGATGATGGACAAAGTGACAGGTGGAGTACAAGGAATACAATCATTTACTAGATTAAAGAACCAAACAAGTGAAGAAGTGAAACAAATTCAAGCGCAAGAACGACACCATAAAGAAACCACCACCAAAGAACCTGTCACCAAAGAAAAAATAGAAGATGTCGTTCATGGGATGAATGAGTTTATGTCCACTTCGAATACACACCTCAAATTTGAATTTCATGATAAATTGAAAGAATACTATGTGACTATTGTGGATGATCGCACTCAGGAAGTAGTGAAAGAAATACCGGCAAAGAAAATGCTTGATATGCATGCCGCGATGACGGAATTTGTTGGTTTGCTGGTCGATAAAAAGGTATAGGGGAGTGTCCTGATGAGAATCGGTGGTTTGGCAAGTGGAATGGATATTGATTCCCTTGTAGCGGACTTGATGAAGGCAGAGCGAATGCCTTTAGATAAATTAAAACAAAAGAAACAGACACTGGAATGGCAGCGGGATGACTATCGTTCCATGAATACATTGTTGTTGGATTTTAGATCTGAATTAACTCAAATGAAGTTATCGACAAACTATCGTGCCAGAACAACTTCTTCAACCAATTCGGACTATGTGACGGCAACAGCCAGCAGCGCAGCATCACAATCATCCTATTCAATCAAGAATGTAACCCAGTTGGCAAGTGCAGCTGTTCTCAAGAACGCTGGAGGAGTATCCGCATCATCAACGGATAAAATGGATGCGACCAAAAGTCTTCATTCTCAGAATACTAAAATGAGGAATTCTCTGACTTGGAGCGCAGGAGTAGTAGAATCAAAGAATTTCACAGTAGCTTCTGAAGGAACGACTGAATTATCTTTAGATGGCTTGAACGCAATTGATTCAAATGCTGTAAATATTAAAGTTGATGGTAAAGTATTCAAAGTGGTTCAGTCCCCTCCAACATCTGATGGGGAAATATTCCTGGATACGACTAATGATAAATTGCTATTTGGTGGAGCAGGATTAAAAAAGGGTGCTGTTGTGAATGCCCAGTTTGTAACTGAAAACAAAACCGATAGTACCACCCTGACTCAGCCATCTTCTAGTTGGCAACTTTCAAGAGGATCAATTCATTCGGTAGACGCTATCAAAATAAATGATGTGACCTATAGTGTCTCAGATGGTTCAAACGATACGCTTGATATCAAAGATGCTAGCGATAATATTGTTGGATTCATTAATAAAGAAACCGGTAAAGTGAATTTTAATACTGAACAAGCGAAAGATACAAAAATTGAAGTAACGTATAAACAAAACTACACTTCTTTCTCACTTGGAGCTCACACCTCAAAAGGAGAGACTTCTGAAACATTTCTTGTACAAGGTTCCCAGTCTCTTAATTCGGTCATGGAGAAGGTCAATTCTTCAAGTGTCGGGGTAACGATGTTCTATGATTCTTTCTCAGATCAACTGACCCTTACCCGAAAAGAAACGGGTAACTTTAATGAAGCTGGTAAAGAAATCATTAAAAGCGGAACATTTATGAATAGCTTTCTTCGATTTGGTTCAGGAACGGAAACAGATGGACAAGATGCTATTTTCAATTTGAATGGGCTGGATACAAGAAGACATTCGAATACCTTTGAAATGAACGGAGTAACATTAAATATCAAGAATACGTTTACTGATCCAGTGAGCATTTCAGTAAATAATGATAGTACAAAGGTGTTTGACAACATTAAAGAATTCGTCACGAAATACAATGAGCTAATCGATAAAATCCAGAAGAAAACGTCTGAAGATTACTACAGAAGTTATCAGCCTTTAACCGATGAGCAAAGGGAAAGCTTATCCGATAAGCAGCAAGAGCAATGGGAAGAAAAAGCGAAGAGCGGCCTATTAAAGAGAGATCCGATTTTAACTGGAGTCCTTTCACAAATGAGAACCGACTTCTACGCACCTGTCTCAAATGAAAAGGTCTCTTCCGCTTTTAGTCAATTGGCAAGCATCGGAATTACAACGAGCAGTAACTATCTTGAAGGTGGAAAACTAGTCATTAACGACGCAGATTTGAAAAAGGCAATTGAAAGCGATCCCGAATCAGTTGAAAACCTCTTTAGGGGGGATGGAAACACTTTTAATCAAAAGGGATTGGTGCAAAGACTCTATGATTCTGTCAATCAATCCATGGACAAACTCAAAGAAAAGGCAGGTAATTCCTTTTCTACAAACCAGCAATTTTCCCTTGGACGTGAGCTTACCAATGTAGACAGCAGCATTGACCGCTTCCAAGACCGACTTAAACAAGTCGAAGACCGCTACTGGCGCCAATTCACCGCCATGGAAAAAGCGATTCAGCGTTCCAACGAACAGTCTATGTTCCTCATGAACCAATTCGGCGGCTAATCATAATTAAAGGAGTGTCACTATGGCCATCAACAACCCGTATGCAGCATACCAGAACAACTCGGTCAACACCGCATCACCAGGTGAACTCACCCTTATGCTCTATAACGGAAGCCTGAAATTTATCCATATCGCAAAAAAAGCCATTGAAGAGAAGAATATTGAACTGAAGAATACGAATATCCAAAAGACGCAAGCCATCGTGAACGAGCTGATGGTGACGTTGAATACAGATCTTGAAGTCTCACAAAACCTTATGTCCCTTTACGACTATATCAACCGTCGCTTAACAGAAGCCAACATCAAGAATGACGCTGCGATTTTAGAAGAAGTTGAGGGGCTCATCACTGATTTCCGTGATACTTGGAAAGAAGTCATTCAACTGAACCGCCAGAAACAGCATGCCGGTCAAGGTGGACAGGCGTAATGAACTCGGTTCTTCTGTGCTATACGATCACGAAGCAATTGAAAGAAGCATTGGAACAGGTGAATGATGAAAACAGGGAGTCAACCATTGAAGAAGTAGAGTCTCTTTTAGAAAAAAGACATAGCGTACTTGGCACTATCAAGCCTCCTTATACTCAGGAGGAGCAGGAGCTTGGCAAGCAGATGATCGCTTGGAATGCGCAAATCGATCGGAAGCTGGCTCAATTGCGTCTTCAGATTAAACGGGATATGAACGGCTTAACCAGGAAAAAAACGTCTGTTCAAAAGTATTCAAACCCATACGAATCCCTGCAATACGATGGAATGTTTTACGATAAAAAGAAATAGGTGATTTTTTGACAGCAACGAAACTAGACGAAAAACAATACGAATTGGTAAACCAATACGTCGGAATGCTCGGCACAATCGAAGAAGCACTGAAATATGTTGAAGCAAGCTTCACGGATTTAAGAAAAACAGAAGGGGATCGGGTCCTTTCTGATGTCTTCATGGCAATTGGGCAGATTTCTGAAAGCAACCATTTGTTAAAAGCAACATTTGATGGACGGGAAGGCATCCAGAACGCTTTAACCCAATTTGATGCTGTAGCAGATCAAGCCTGGAAACTGGACGGGCAGTTAGACAACAGCGAAATGAAACAAAGTATCGTCCAGGAAAGTCTGTCACCGACGTTTTCTACATGGAAAGCTACGATTGAGAGTGAACTAAATCCTTACATAGCACACTAAGGCTCAAACTTGCGAGGCTTTTTTCTTTTTCCAAATCCTCTCATGCTATAATAATAGAAAAATGCTGGAGGACGTGGTATGAAAACGATTGAAATTGATGAAATTAGAAGACTTAGCCTTCTCTATCCAGAGGTTCATGAACATGTAGATGGGTTCGGACATATTTCTTTCCGCGTGAAGGACAAACCATTTGTGATCATCGGTGAGACTTTATCGATTAAAACACTCCCAGCCACTCAGGAAATCCTCCTTGAAGAGCCAGGTTATATCAAAGCTCCATACATAGGAAGACACGGGTGGGTGCTGGTTGAAATAGAGGAAGTAGGCTGGCAAACCATTGAAGGGTTGGTTCGCAATGGCTACTTGATTGTGGCTCCAAAGAGACTCTCAGATGCTGTTCGGAATGGGTAGAGGAACATGATGAATTTAATTACCAATGAACTTATAAAACAAACCTCTCACTCACGGATGTGGATTTCCCTTGCACTCATCGTGTTTGTGGATGCCATCGCATCCATATTTGTCTACATGCTCTTCGATGGCATCCAATTTTCATTTTGGGAATATATGCGAATCAGTTCGAATCTACTAATCATCATACAACTCTTCAGCCTGATAATTGCCGGGGATATCGTATCGAGTGAATTCTCTTCAGGTACCATCAAGTTATTGCTCATCCGGCCCATTAACCGTGTGAAGATTTTACTTTCCAAATACATAACCATATTGGTGATCGTAACTGTTTTAACAGCCTCTCATTTCTTATTTTCAGCCGTGCTGGGCACACTATGGTTTTATGATAGTTTCTTTGATTTAAATGAGAACTTTTTTATTGTCGCAGGGGCGTACGTCCTGAGATTCATAGAAATGATGGTGATTTGTTCTTTTGCTTTTACCTTTTCAGTGGTGACGAGGAGCAGTTCGTTTGCAATTGGTTCTACGATCTTTCTGACCTTTTCTGGCAGCACGTTTTTGATGCTGATGAACGAGCGTGGGCTGGAGTGGGGGAGGTATCTGTTGTTTGCGAATACTGACTTGCAGCAGTATTTCTTTGGGACTCCTCCGTTTGAGGGGATGACGTTTTGGTTTTCGGTTGGGGTGATTGTGGTTTATTTGGTTGGGTTTGGTGGATTGAGTTGGTGGAGTTTTGGGAAGAGGGATGTGGATGTTTAGGGCAAGATCCTTTTTGGTTCAGCTGCTGAATAATTGGGGTTTTTCACCTGCTGATAATGGTGTGAAAATCAGCAGCTGAATATCATGATTTTTTCAGCAGTCGATATCTAATCCTTAACTAGATAGAGATGTTGTTACATTCCAAAGCAGAAAGTAGGAGGTGATAGATTGAAAACGTACAAAGAGCTGTCCTACACACAAAGAGCAAAAAGACTAATCATCCCTACCTGCCTGTTAGCATCCTTCATCATCATCCCTCGCTATCCTATTTGGATATATGTGATGGTCATGTCGTTTATGGTCGGAAGCATAGGTTACAATTTGAAAAAACATAGAGAAAGTAAAAAAGATACCGGTCTCTAAGTAGCTGTTAGACTGGAGTTTGCAGGAATTTCAAAAAGAATGTCGAATAACAAATTTACACCAAACAAAAGAAAGGAAGTTGCTATGTATAAGAAGAGAGAATGGTCTCCAGGCTTCATCTACCATATCACTGCACGTGGAAACCGGAAGTATACCATCTTCCGCAATAAGGACGATCGATTGAAATACTTAGAAATAGTGGAAGCCGCAAAAGAAAAATACCCCTTTATCCTACACTCCTATTGTCTCATGACGAATCATGTTCACCTCTTGATCGAAACTCAGAATCATCCTCCAGGAAAAATCATTCACTACATCCATTACCGGTATGCTAGATATTTTAACAAGAAGAACGGCTTTAACGGGCATCTTTTTGAGGGGCGGTTTAAGTCTGTTGTGATAACGAATAACAAACAGCTGATCGACACCAGTTGTTACATCCATCTTAATCCTGTAAGAGCAGGCATGTGTCCCTCGCCTGAAGGTTATCAATGGTCCAGTTACCGATCATTTGTATCCAGCCGTCCCAGCAAGTATGTCGATACAAAAAGGATATTATCTTATATGAGTGACGGTTCTAAGAGTCATTATAAGTTTTATGTAGAGGTTAAATTACATCAATTTTTATGATGGTTTTTGAGTTCAGCTGCTGAATAATTGTTTTTATTCAGCAGCTGATTTTCTTTTGAAATTTAACTGCTGAATATGGAAGGAAATTCAGCAACTGAATTCCACCTATTATTCTCCTGCTGAAAAAACGCCAAAAATCAGCAGCTGAACCATTCACAAATCCGCCCCAAACTCTCCACAAAACCTCCACAACCCCACAGTCTAATCCCCCAAAAAAAGTGAGATAATAATACCATAAAGAGTGCTAGGTGACCCCAAACACTCGCAACCCTCACCTCACTCTTAAAAACCTCCAACCCCTGATATACCAACACCTTCGACACCACATTACAAACTTTACGAAAAATTGACAAAATTTTAAGAAAGTTTAAGAAGGATAAATGAAGGGAATGGAGAATATATAAACATAGCTTTATTTTTAAAAGGAGGAGTTTACATGTTGAACTACAACATTCGAGGCGAGAACATTGAGGTAACTCCAGCGATTCGCGAACACGTGGAGAAGAAGATTGGCAAGTTAGATCGTTACTTTAATGAAACTCCTGATGCAAATGTACATGTTAATTTAAAAGTGTATCCTGATAAAAATACGAAAACTGAAGTGACTATTCCAATGCCGCATTTAGTGCTACGAGCAGAGGAACGCAACACGGATATGTATGCGGCCATTGATCTGATAGTAGATAAATTGGAGCGTCAAATTCGCAAACATAAGACTAGAGTGAACCGTAAGATGCGTGAAAAAGGCAGCCCGAAGGAGTTCTTCGCGGCTCAGGAAGACTTGAATCACGTTTCTCCTAATGGTGCAGCTGCCGTTGAACTGGAGGAAGAGGACGATCAGGAAGTAGTAAGAACGAAGCAGTTCAACCTGAAACCGATGGACAGCGAAGAAGCCATCCTGCAGATGAACATGCTCGGTCATACATTCTTCATCTTCACCGATGCAGAAACAAACGCGACAAACATTGTGTACAAGCGTCGTGACGGTAAGTACGGTTTAATTGAAACAAACTAATTTGATAACCAAGGAATCCTGCGGTCACGATGATGACCGCAGGATTTTTTAATTGATAGGAGGATTTTACCATTTTTTGTCGAAGTTTGAAGGTAGGCAAAAAATAGGGGGAAATGAAATGAGAGATCCACGATTAGAGAAGTTAGCAGAGGTGCTTTTAACCCACTCACTGAAGGTGAAAGAAGGGGAAAAGCTTATGATAACAGGGGAACATTCAACGCAGCCTCTTATAAAGGAGCTCATGAAAAAATCATATGAAATGGGAGTCATTCCTTATTTTGAATTAAGCGACCTTGAACTCAATCGGATTATGGTCAGTCATGCCGAGCCGGAGCAGGTTATTATTCGAAATAAATGGAATATGCAACAGTATGAAGATCTGGATGCGGTCATCCATATTGCCAGCGATGCCAATGACGCAGAAATGAGTGAAGTTCCACCAGAACAATGGCAGGAGCTTATGCCTCATATGAAAGAATCCAACGACTATCTTATCCAAAACAAAAAATGGGTTCTTTTAAACTATCCAAACTTCTCACTCGCCCAGAAAGCGAAGATGAGCTATGAAACGTTCTTCGACTATTTATTGGAAGTCTGCACAGTCGACTACAAACAGATGGAAGAAGCCCAGAAGCCTTTGAAAGAGCTGATGGACAAAACCGATAAAGTGCGCATCACCGGTGAAGGGACGGACCTTACATTCTCCATCAAAGACATTCCGTCTGTCATGTGTTTCGGTGAGCGGAACATTCCGGATGGAGAAGTGTATACGGCTCCTGTGAAGGATAGCGTGAATGGGACGATTACCTATAACACTCCGACACTTTATAGGGGATTTTCGTTTAACAATGTTTCCTTGACGTTTGAGGACGGCAAAATTGTGAAGGCGACTGCAGATAATACGAAGGAATTGAACGACATCCTCGATACCGATGAAGGTGCCCGTTTCATCGGTGAGTTTGCTCTTGGTGTGAACCCGAAGATCAATGAACCGATGCTGGATATTTTATTTGATGAAAAGATTAACGGCAGCTTTCACTTCACCCCGGGACAGGCATATGAAGAGGCAGACAACGGAAACCGCTCCAATGTTCATTGGGACATGGTGTGCATCCAGCGTCCCGAATACGGCGGCGGGGAAATTTACTTCGATGATGTTTTAATTCGCAAAGATGGGTTATTTGTAGTAGAAGAGCTAAAAGGATTGAATCCTGACGCTTTAATCTAAAGGAGGATTTCATCATGACGTATTCCATTGTAGGTTATGACCCGGAAGAGAAAGAATGGGGGATAGCGGTACAATCGAAATTCCTCGGTGTTGGATCGGTTGTGCCTTTTGCAAAAGCGGGTGTCGGCGCAGTCGCGACCCAGTCTTATGCGAACACTTCTTACGGTCCGCACGCACTTCAACTGATGTCACAAGGAAAGACGGCGGAAGAAGCCCTTGAAATCATCACAAAGGACGACCCAGAGCGTCCGTTACGCCAGGTGGGATTGATCGATGCCGGTGGAAACTCGGCCACGTTCACTGGTGAAGGGTGTTATGACTGGGCTGGAGGACAGACAGGAAAACACTTTGCCGCGCAGGGAAATATATTAGTAGATAAGAACACAGTGAAGGCGATGGCGGAATCGTTTGAATCGACGACCGGATCACTTGCCGAGAGATTATTACAGGCTCTCGATGCCGGGCAGGAAGCAGGCGGTGATTCCCGGGGCATGCAGTCCGCGGCACTTTTAGTCGTAAAGGAAAATGGCGGGTATGGCGGATTCAACGATCGGTATATCGATCTGAGAGTGGACGATCACGCCTCTCCAATCAAGGAACTAAAGCGAATCTATCAACTTCATCAGCTCTACTTTAAAGAATCAGATGCCGGCAGAGTGGTATTGCTGGAAGGAGATATTCATAATGAAGTGGAACGGGAACTGACCCGACTTGGCTATGCGAAAGACAAGCAGTCCCTCTATCAGAATCTGAAAGACTATCTTCATACGGAAAACTTTGAAATGCGTGAGCAGGAAGAGAATTATATCGATTTGGACGTATTGGATTATATGAAAAAGCAGGGAAGATAATTGGGAAAAGAACCAGTCGAAAATCGATTGGTTCTTTTTTCTTGTTTTAAAACAGTTTAATGCTTGCTTGAAATGTTATATAATGAACATTTGTGTACGGGACTCAGAGAAGTTGGAGGTAAATACAAACATGAGTACAGTCGGTAGAAATGAACCATGCCCATGCGGCAGTGGAAAAAAATATAAGAAATGCTGTGAAAACGTTGTGAATATAGATACCCTGGTGAATCAGGAGCTGGATGTGCTTCAGGCTCAGCTGTATGACTTTATCGCTACGGCCCAGTCTGCGGAGATGGAAGAGAGCTACCATCACTACTTGTCTAAGATGGACTTGATGCAGGCGGATCCGGATATTTACGAAATGGCATTTGTCAGCTGGTACGGAGCGACTCAGAAGGATGCTGATGGTGTTCGTTTAATTGAACGTTTTGTCGATAAACAATTGAACACGGTGACCCGTCCTCAGACAGCTGAAGTATTGGAATCATGGAAGAACATTCGCGTGACAGCCGGTACGGTTGAGAAGCTGAATGACAATACGCTTCGTGTCGAGGAAGCCATCTCAGGGGATACACTTGTTGTAACGGAGAAATTCGGTAAGCTTGATGAGAATAGCTTTTTCTTAGGTTTACTATTACCAAATGGAGAGAAGTATCTTCCATTTGCTCAATACTTTATTTATCCTGCGATTGAAAAGGCCGCGATGGAATTAGTGAAGATCCGATATGAACAAGGTGAGTTTGAAACTCTACATGATTACTTATCAGGTCAGTACTTGGAAATCGCTGATGTCGGATTTGTTCTTTATAGTGCGGAGAAGAAGAAGGCAGGAAAAGCGACTTCTAAATCAGAAAAGGCAGAAGCAGAACAGGATTCTGATAAGAAAGCCGAAGACTCCATTGAAGGAGTGGAAATCTGGAAGACACCGGAATACAACGAAGCGATTACTTCCCTACAAAACTTCCTGTCTGAAAAAGAGGAAAACAAGAAAGAAAGTGAGCTTCTCGTAGCCGTATTGGAAAAATACTTCTACACAGAACGCCCGACCATCCGCAACCCGAAAATCTACTCAGGGGCAATGGTCGACATGGCGAAAAACATTGACGAAATCAGTATCCGCCACGTTCAAAAAGAACTTGCTGAATACTTCGATGTCTCTGCCAACAGCATCTCAAGACGAAGCAAGCAAATCTGGGAAAGCTACCAGGACACCGTCTACGAACTGCTAAAAACAGTGAACGCCTAACCAGAACTGAAACACTGTCCACAAAAGTCGCCTATCACAGGCGGCTTTTTTTTTGAGGGACGGACCTCCCAATTCATGACCATTTAGAATAGAAAGCTTGATATAATAGCATTCACTTCTTCCAAAGACTGAAAAAGGGAGGTCCGTCCCTCAAAGGCTTAAGTTGTATCCGATATGGGATAGTGGTAAGATTGATAGGGAATATATCGTGTTTTGGTGGGAGGATTATTGCGTTTTGTAGCGAATCATAATGTAGAGTGATGGGGATGGATTTCCTGGGATTTTACAGGGATTTCACATATTTCTCATCGGAATCTCATTTTCTTTCGTTATACTTGTGACGTTTGGCTCTCATTCCAACACAGATAAAGGAGCGTTTATACATGCTTGGTCTATTAAATAAAGTGTTCGATGCAAATAAAAGAGAATTAAAGAGGCTGGAGAAACTGGCCGATCAAATAGAAGAACTGGGCCCCGATATGGAGCGTCTGACGGATGACGAAATCCGCGAAAGAACAGAGCGATTCAAGGAGCGTTATCAAAAAGGCGAAGATTTAGAGGACATGCTCGTTGAAGCATTTGCTGTCGTTCGTGAAGCGGCTCGACGTGTACTGGGACTTTACCCGTACCGCGTTCAGCTTATGGGTGGTATTTCCCTTCATGGCGGAAACATCTCCGAGATGAAAACCGGTGAAGGTAAAACCCTGACGGCTACCATGCCTGTTTACTTGAATGCGATCACAGGAAAAGGCGTTCACGTTATCACGGTCAATGATTATCTTGCCAGCCGTGATGCCGAGGAAATGGGTAAACTGTACAATTTCTTAGGCTTAACTGTAGGGCTCAACCTCAACTCTATGTCCAAAGATGAAAAACGCGAAGCCTATAGCGCAGACATCACGTACGGTACGAATAATGAATTCGGATTCGACTACCTACGAGACAACATGGTTCTGTACAAAGATCAAATGGTTCAGCGCAGCCTTCATTTTGCCGTCATCGATGAGGTCGACTCCATTCTGATCGATGAAGCACGTACACCATTGATCATTTCAGGTAACGCTCAGCGTACGCCTCAGCTGTACATCCAGGCGAATGCGGTCGTACGCACACTGAAAAAAGAAGAGGATTACACGTACGATGAAAAAACAAAAGGTGTTCAATTAACAGAAGACGGAATCAGCAAGGTAGAAAGAGCCTTCCATATTGATAACCTGTTTGATATTTCACACGTAACTCTCAACCACCACATCAACCAGGCGCTGAAAGCCCACGTTAGTATGCACCGTGACGTTGATTATGTGGTTCAGGAAGGCGAAATCGTCATCGTTGACTCCTTCACAGGCCGTCTGATGAAGGGCCGCCGTTACAGTGACGGTCTTCACCAATCAATCGAAGCCAAAGAAGGCCTTGAAATCCAGAACGAAAGCATGACGATGGCAACGATCACGTTCCAGAACTATTTCCGTATGTACGAAAAGCTGTCCGGTATGACGGGTACAGCGAAGACGGAAGAAGAAGAGTTCCGTAATATCTACAATATGAACGTTATTGTCATCCCGACGAACAGACCGATCGTTCGTGATGACCGCGCCGATCTGATTTACGCTTCCATCGAAGGGAAGTTCAATGCGGTTGTGGATGATATTAAAGAACGAAACGATAAAGGACAACCTGTACTGGTCGGTACGGTTGCCGTAGAAACGTCAGAATTGATTTCCAAGCTCCTTACGAAAAAAGGCGTACGCCATAATGTATTGAATGCGAAAAACCATGGCCGTGAAGCCGAAATCATTTTAGAAGCGGGTCAACCTGGTGCTGTCACAATCGCGACAAACATGGCCGGTCGTGGTACGGATATCAAGCTTGGGGAAGGCGTCATCGATCTTGGCGGTCTTGCCGTTATCGGTACAGAACGTCACGAATCACGCCGTATCGATAACCAGCTCCGTGGACGTTCCGGACGTCAGGGAGATCCAGGGGTGACTCAGTTCTACCTCTCAATGGAAGATGAATTGATGCGTAGGTTCGGCTCTGACAACATGAAGAGCATGATGGAACGCCTTGGAATGGACGATTCCCAGCCGATCCAAAGTAAAATGGTTAGCCGTGCTGTTGAATCAGCTCAAAAACGAGTGGAAGGAAACAACTTCGATGCTCGTAAACAGCTTCTTCAATATGATGATGTCCTACGTCAGCAGCGTGAAATCATCTACAAACAGCGTAATGAAGTCATCGATTCCGAAAACCTTCGTGAAATCGTTGAAGGCATGATCAAATCAGCCATCGAACGCCAAGTAGCGGCACATACGTCAGAAGAAGAGATGGAGAACTGGAACCTCCAAGGCATCGTAGATTACGTCAATGCCAATCTCCTACCTGAAAATGACGTGACAGTCGACGATCTTCGTGGAAAAGAAGCGGATGAAATGACAGCTCTTATTTATGAAGACGTTCAGCACCGCTATAATGAAAAAGAAGAGCAGCTGACGCCTGAGCAAATGCGTGAGTTTGAAAAAGTCATCCTGCTTCGCGCAGTTGATACGAAATGGATCGATCACATCGATGCCATGGATCAACTTCGCCAGGGTATCCACCTTCGTGCATACGGTCAAAACGATCCGCTGCGTGAATACCAGCATGAAGGATTCGCCATGTTCGAAAGCATGGTCCTTGCCATCGAAGAAGACGTGGCCAAATACGTCATGAAAGCGGAAATCCGCAACAATCTGGAACGCCAGGAAGTGGCCAAAGGCCAAGCGGTAAACCCGAAAGAAGACGGAGCCAAAGCCAAAAAACAACCAGTCCGCAAACAAGCAGACGTAGGCCGCAACGACCCATGCCCATGCGGAAGCGGCAAAAAATACAAACACTGTCATGGCATAACCGGATAACGAAAAGAAATGAGATGATACCTGGGACTTATTTTGCTAAAATAAATCCCAGGTACTTTTCCGTTTTTTATAGGTAGATAAAGTAGATGGTGTTAGTAGTGGATGATTTTGTGAAAAGACTTATGAAAAAGCACAGTTGATTGAAGCGGAGGGTGCTCGACTCCTGCGGGAAACGCGTGGAAGTTGAGACCCCACAGGGCTTTAGCCCGAGGAGGCTCAACCCACGCCCCGCGGAAAGCGAGCACCTGCAGCGGAAATCAACCACTACTTTCTAATAAAAACTCCACCCCACTCTACTTCCGAACCATCTTAATAAAATTATATCAACAACCCAAATAACTATAGAGGTGACCACACATGGAACTATCAGAAATCAGAGCAGAGTTAGAAAAATCAGCTAAGACATTAGCGGACTTCAGGGGGTCTCTTTGACTTAGAAAACAAAGAGGCAAGAATCCAGGAACTGGACGAAATCATGGTCCAACCCGACTTCTGGGATGACCAGCAAAAAGCACAAGGACTTATCAATGAAGGGAACGGTCTGAAGGATCTCGTCAATGAATACAAATCATTGCTTGAATCCCAGGAAAACCTGGAGTTGACCCTTGAACTAGTCAAGGAAGAGCCGGACGAAGAACTTCAAAAGGACCTGGAAGAAGAACTGGGTGACCTGGTCAAACGTCTAAATGACTACGAGCTTCAGCTTCTACTAAGTGAAGAACACGATAAAAACAATGCCATCCTTGAATTGCATCCAGGTGCAGGCGGAACCGAGTCACAGGACTGGGGTTCCATGCTTCTTCGTATGTACACGCGTTGGGGTGAAAAACGTGGATTCAAAGTGGAAACTCTGGATTATCTTCCAGGGGATGAAGCAGGAATTAAGAGTGTTACCTTAGCAATTAAGGGCCACAACGCATATGGTTACTTAAAAGCTGAAAAAGGCGTACACCGTCTTGTTCGTATTTCACCATTCGATTCTTCGGGACGTCGTCATACTTCATTCGTGTCTTGTGAAGTGATGCCGGAATTCAATGAAGAAATTGAAATCGACATCCGTACGGAAGATCTGAAAATCGATACGTACCGTGCAAGTGGAGCCGGTGGACAGCACATCAATACAACCGACTCAGCTGTCCGTATCACTCACTTACCAACTAACGTCGTGGTGACATGCCAATCAGAGCGTTCCCAAATCAAAAACCGTGAGTCAGCAATGAAAATGTTAAAAGCGAAGCTCTACCAAAAGCGGATTGAAGAACAAGAGCAGGAGCTTGCCGAAATCCGTGGAGAGCAAAAGGAAATCGGATGGGGAAGCCAGATCCGTTCCTACGTCTTCCACCCGTACTCCATGGTCAAAGACCACAGAACCAACACAGAATCAGGAAACGTACAAGGCGTCATGGACGGCGACATCGATCCATTCATCAACGCCTACCTGAGATCAAGAATACAATAAAATGCCAAACTGCCCTCCCGATTACCGGAAAGGGCAGTTTTTTTGAGGGACGGACCTCAAAAAGGCATAGATCGAACATCTTACAGCCCTTCACCGAGGTCCGTCCCTCAAAACGTCCCTTCCAACGAACCTCATCCCATTAATGCTTTAACACGTTATTGGGCTGTTATTTACACCTCTATGTGCCCATGCTATACTCTCAAAGGTTGATGCAGAGGGAATTAGTGCTCGATATGCATCACGATAACAACTTGTATTTCATTAGAATTGAGAGTGCAAATTCGTCATGGATTGTATAATTCTTCACAAGAAGGATGTCCTGATTTAGAGGTCCGTCCCTGAAGAGTTGTGCATCAAAGAAAAGATTTGTACTCATACTATTAATACATAGGTTAAAGGAGTCGTACTGGATGGGTTTGAAGGAAAGGCGTCGTGAGCAGGTAGTTAATCCACGGAAAGAAAAGTTGTTAGAGTATTTGTTTGTTGTGTTTGGGTCGACGATAGTGGCTATTGCGTTTAATGTGTTCTTGCTTCCGAATGAGGTGGCCTCCGGAGGGGTGAGCGGTATATCGACCATCCTGAATGGACTGTTCGATTGGAAGCCGGCATATGTACAATGGGCATTTAACATACCGCTATTCATAGCAGGGTTGATCTTCCTGGGTCTGCAATTCGGTGTTAAAACGGCCATCGGTACGGTGTTTTTACCGCTTGTCGTATTCTTGACAGAAGACTGGAAACCATGGACGGAAGATCCGCTTCTTGGTGCACTCTTTGGCGGAATCGGTGTAGGACTTGGTTTAGGGATTGTGTTCCGGGGAAGAGCCTCAACTGGAGGGACGGACCTAGCTGCGCAGATTGTTAATAAGTTTACGGGGCTGTCTCTTGGGACATGTGTCGCCCTTATTGATGGTATGATCGTTCTTTCGGCAGCCATCGTTTATGATATTGAGCGAGGGTTATATGCCTTAATCGGACTGTATGTCACAAGTAAAACCATCGATCTCGTGCAGGTCGGAATAAGCAGATCGAAAATGGCCTTGATTATCACGAATCGCCAGGAAGAAGTTCGTGAAGGAATTCTGAATAAAATCGACCGCGGAGTGACAAAACTATCTGCATACGGTGGATATACTGATGATGAGCGCCCGATCCTCATGTGCGTTGTCGACCAAACAGAATTCACAAAACTGAAACAACTGGTGAAAACCATTGATCCTTCTGCATTCGTCGTGACCATGGACGCTTCAGAAGTATTGGGAGAAGGTTTCAAACGGGTTTAAACTTGGTATAATTATGTAAGAGAGGGACGGACCTTGTATCACATCCGCGACTCTGATAAATGTTTCCGAGGGGGATTAAAGATGAAGAAAAAGCTGCTAGGTGTTCTTTTTGGCGCTTCATTGGTACTGGCTGCATGTGGCGGTGACGGTGGCGACAGTACAGAAACTAGCTCCGGCGGAGTGGACCCTGAAAAAATCGTAAATAATAAGTGCACCAGCTGCCATGGGGGAAACCTTGAAGGCGGAATGGGGCCAGCCCTGAAAAATATCGGTGCTGAGCTAAGCAAAGATCAAATTCTTGAAACCATCAAGAATGGTAAAGGTCAAATGCCTCCTGGACTCATTGAAGGTGAGGAAGCAGAAGCAGTAGCTGAATGGTTATCCAATAAGAAATAAGATCAGGAGAAGAATCCACGTTGGGGTTCTTCTTTTTTTTGCAGGCATGAATTCAGTCCGTCAATATCAAATATCCACCATTTCTGACTGCTGAGAGTTTATCCACAAGTTTTTTCTAGTACTTCTTTAAGTGTTTATTACAGAAGTTTTTCGTATTAACCCCTTAAATCGTTGGTTATTTAGATGTACACATTTATAACCTAGTAACTTAATCAGAATAGCATCAGCTTAACGTTTATCATTTTATTAACCTAAAACTTTAGAGTGTAGTATTAGTACCTGTTATTAGATAAAAAGTACTATTTTTCCATCGAAAAATAGGTAAAATCGACAACAAAACAGGTAAAAAATTCACATTTTTTCACGTGCTGAAATGAAAATGTAATAATTTTTTTCCTTAACTTACTATAAAGTGATGTTATAATTATTTTCGGAAGCGTAATTCGAGTTTTTTCACCATTTTTTGTCTAACGGTGGTAAAGACGACTAGGGTTACGTGCCGTGTACATATGTCGATAACAGCCAAGAGGGTAACTACATAAATACAAATTAGGTGATTTTAAAATGATAGAAATGAAAGACGTCTACAAGCAGTACAGCAACGGTGTCATGGCTGCTAATGGCTTTAACGTCCACATTAAGCAAGGTGAGTTTGTGTATGTGGTGGGTCCAAGTGGCGCCGGGAAATCTACGTTCATCAAAATGATGTACCGCGAAGAACGTCCTTCTAAAGGAGATATCATTGTTAATGGTATTAATCTCGCAAAACTGAAGAATAGTAGAGTTCCATACTTACGAAGAAATGTTGGAGTCGTGTTTCAGGATTTCAAGCTGCTACCATCGCTGACAATCTATGAAAACATTGCCTTCGCACTTGAAGTAATAGAAGAACATCCAAAACAGATTAAGAAGAGAGTCATGGAAGTACTGGACCTGGTCGGGTTAAAGCATAAAGCAAGAATGCTGCCGAATGAGTTATCGGGTGGGGAACAGCAGCGTGTATCGATTGCTCGTTCCATCGTAAATACGCCGAAGCTTGTGATTGCAGATGAGCCGACAGGTAACCTTGATCCGGAAACGTCCTGGGATATTATGAACATCTTTGAAGAAATCAGCAACCGTGGAACGACGGTCATAATGGCTACGCATAACCGTGAAATCGTAAATACAATCAAGCACAGGGTAATCGCCATTGAAAATGGCCGCATTGTCCGGGATGAACAGCGAGGTGATTACGGTTATGAAAGCTAGAACGTATGGCAGGCATTTTAGGGAGAGCTTCAAGAGCATCGGCCGTAACGGCTGGATGACTTTCGCATCAGTAAGTGCGGTTACCGTAACACTGCTACTTGTAGGTGTGTTTATCGTATTGATGTTAAACATGAACAAGGTAGCGACTGATATTGAGAAAGACGTTGAGGTTCGTGTATTACTTGAAATTGGTACTGAGAAATCCCAGATTGATCAAATAGAGAAGAAGATTCAAAATATAAGTGGAGTCGAATCTGTAGAATACTCTTCTAAAGAGGAAGAGCTTCAGAACCTAGTCAAGGACTTGGGTGACGATTTCAGATTATTTGAACAGGATAATCCACTGTATGATGTGTTTATTGTAAAAGCTGAAAACCCACGTGATACGGGAAAAATAGCTGGACAAATCAGCTCATATGACGGTGTAAATGAAGCACTGTACGGTGAGGCGAAAATCGAAAAACTATTTAATGTGCTGGAAATGAGTAGAAACGTAGGACTTGTACTAATTATCGGTCTCCTGTTCACTGCCATGTTCCTCATTTCAAATACAATCAAAATTACCATTGTCGCGAGAAGAAGGGAAATCGAGATAATGAAACTCGTGGGTGCAACCAACTGGTTTGTGCGCTGGCCATTTATTTTAGAAGGTTTATGGCTGGGTGTTTTAGGTTCTATTATCCCGATTGCTCTTGTCACCACAGGTTACTACTATGCCTATGGATTTATTAAACCGAAACTACAAAACAATTTTATTCAGATATTAGATTTTACCCCCTTTATCTATCAAGTAAACGGATTGATTTTACTGATGGGATGCCTGATCGGTGCCTGGGGAAGCTTTATGTCTGTGCGTAAATTCTTAAAAGTGTAAAATTTGATAGGTTGATAGAAGCTGAAAGGAGCATGCCGCTTGAACAGGAAGTATTTTATATCATTATCACTTGCAGCAGCATTAACAATCGGGGGTCTACCAACGTTCGCTACAACTGCTAGCGCTAACTCCTCTGTGCAGGACTTAAAGAAACAGCAGGGCGACGTTTCTTCTAAGAAGGAAGAGGTCAATGGAAAGATAAATGAGAAAAATTCACAAATTGACCAAAATATCAACAAGCAAAAAGATATTCAAGCTCAAATTACTGAAATCAGCACGAAGTTAAAAGATACAGAAACCAAAATCACAGAAAAAACTAAAGAGATTAATGAAACAACTGCTAAAATCAATAAGCTTAAGGCAGATATTGAAGAGTTAAAGAAAAAGATCGCAGAACGTAACGAGCTTCTAAAAGAACGCGCTCGTGCGATTCAAGAAAAAGGCGGCTCAGCCAATTATCTTGACGTACTTCTTGGAGCGGAAAGCTTCGGAGACTTCATCAACCGTGTAACAGCAGTAAATACAATCGTAAATGCAGATAAAAAAATCATGGACGAACAGAAACGCGATCAAGCTGAATTAGAGAAAAAGCAGGCGGAAGTAGAAAAAGAACTTGCTGACCTTGAAGCTTCAAAAGCGAATCTTCAGTCCCTGAAAAAAGATCTAGATAGCCAAAAAGCTAAAAAAGCAGAATTATTCAAGCAGTTAGAAGCTCAACAGGCTACGTTAAAAGTAGAAAAAGCCGATCTTGAAAAAGAGTCAGACGAGCTTGCTAAGATGGAGCAGCAGCTTGAAGGAGAGATCCAGGCAGAACAAGCACGACTGGCAGAACTAGCCCGTCAGCGTGAAATCGAACGCAAACGTCAGGCTGAAGCTGAAGCAGCTAAACGTGCAGCGGCTACGTCAAGCAATAGTGGTGGTGGCTCGACGTCACCAGCGCCAAGTGCCCCAGTAAGTTCAGGAGCATGGACAGCTCCAGCACATGGAACGATCACTACCAACTTCGGATGGGATGTACTAAATGGTGAGAGAAGATTCCACTATGGTACAGACATTGCAGCACGTGGAAGTGTTCCAATCTCAGCTGCAGCTGATGGATATGTCATCAAAAGCCATTACAGCTCAAGCTACGGTAATGTTGTATACATTACTCACTCTATCAATGGCCAAACGTTCACTACTGTATATGCTCACATGTCTTCTTCATTAGTAAGCACTGGGCAAGCTGTGAATAAAGGCGACCAAATCGGATACATGGGTAACACCGGTTTCTCATTTGGACAGCATTTACACTTTGAACTTTACAGAGGATCTTGGAGTGCATCACATGCAAATGCTGTAGATCCACGTCAATATATCAACTTTTAAGTTTTGAAACCCCGTTCTCTAGTAGAATGGGGTTTTTATTGTATGCTTTCACTCTATATTAGGATAAAGGATTCACCAATGAATTACGGTATTGTGTTTTCATATCATCATTCTTTTAGTATAATGACAATATATTTAATTGATTTTCGAAAAAGGCAAACTAATTGAAAAATTAGGACGCAAAGCCACGGGTCTTCCATTTTATTAAAATAATGATCGCCGGGTTACCGAAATAACGGAAGCAATGAATACTAATGGTAGCATTTTGCTAGTATGATCATGCCTGCCGATTCGTGGGGTGTTTTTTTACTAGAGATGCTTTATTAGTAAGGATTGAACCTGTAAGAAGGATGATGGTATTGGAGTTAGCTGATATAAAGAGACAATTAAGAAGTTTCTGCAGAAGAAATCGTACAGCACTAAAGTATACCCATATAGGACAGTATACAGCCGAAGAAGTCAGTGACATGTTCCTGGAATGTGTCGGTCCTGAGGAACTTGAAAAGATCCTACATGACATTGAAATAATCAATCAGCGCGGTGGGGACAGCGTTAAATATTTCATGCTCATCTTGGAAGGTTTGAAAGCGGCCTAGTTTTCATCAATACTTATGGATCACCCTTTATTTAATCGGGGTGGTCCTTTTGTTTTTTTAAAAGGCTGTTTTCGTAAAGATTGTTGCTATTCATATACAAACTAAGATTTACGATGCTCTGTCATTTAGGTTGTGGTGCAGGAGGGTGAAGGGAACTGCTCCGCTTTCCACGGACGTTCGGCCGAGCCTCCTCAGCAAAGACCGCTTCCGGGGTCTCGACACGCCCGTTTTCCGTAGGAGTCTACGCAGTTCCCTTCACCCTCTAACGTAGTAAGTAGTTGACAGAGCAAAATGGTTTGTGATCATCATTTTAAAAAGAGTAAAGGGCTATGAATTAAAATCAGTCACTGCAACAAATGAAAAAGCAGTGGCATAAGCAATCTCCACATATTCTGTAAGGTTGTAAAACATAGTTGATTCTCGCTGCAGGTGCTCGACTCCTGCGGGAAACGCTGGACAGGTGAGACCCCGCGGGGCGAAGCCTGAGGAGGCTCACCGCCAGCCTCGCGGAAAGCGAGCACCTGTAGCGGAAATCAACCGCCACTCCCTACATCCAAAAGCAACAATGTTTACGAAAACAGCCTATTTTATTTAAAAGATGAATCGTATCAGGGCAGGTATAGTTCTTATTTGTTCAACGGTCCGACACACATCCAGCGTACAAATCTGTAATAATTCAACTAAGGGATACACTATGAGTAAATAACTTGATTGTGGGCTTGAGATTTAAGATACTAATACATAATAGGGTATATATTTGAACGGAGGAATTTCAATGACTGGACATTTATTTGAACATCATAAAGCTTCAAAGCTGCTTGATCCAAAGCGGCAAGCCATAGTGCCTGTAGACAAAGTATTAGAGATGCTTCAATTAAAACCTGATGATATTGTGGCAGACCTGGGGTGTGGGAATGGCTATTTAACCCTTCCAATTGCTCGAAAGGTTGAAACGAATGTGCAGGCAGTAGATTTACAACA
The DNA here is from genome assembly GCF_019334305.1 of Rossellomorea orangium. GTDB lineage: Bacteria > Bacillota > Bacilli > Bacillales > Bacillaceae_B > Rossellomorea. The sequence goes on along the minus strand of NZ_JAHWGH010000007.1, from coordinate 40,993 downwards.
GGAAATGCTTGAGTACCTGAAGCATCGTGCTGGGGAAGAAGATATAGACAACATCGTATATGAGAAATCATCCCTTGAGTACCTTAGCTTCAATAAGAAAACGTTAGATAAGGTTGTTTCTGCTTTTGTCCTGCATGAAGTTCCTGATTTGATCAAAGTCTTTCAAGATCTTCATGATATGTTGAAAGACGATGGAATCTGGTTGATTCTTGATTGGGAAGCTGTAGAATCCGAAATGGGACCTCCCATGGAGGAAAGGCTTGCTTCAGAGGACTTGGACCGTCAGCTTACTTCAGCGGGCTTCACGACAACAGTCGGGCATCTTCATACGTCCGTCTACTATATCGTTGTGAGAAAGAACGCTTGTTAGTGAAGGGAGTAGTGACCGATGCCTGAAATGTGGTACTCTATAGGTTCATTCACGTTCCCCTCTTCCTGGGGAGCAATCATCGCCTCCTTCGTCCTGACGTATCTGTTTCTCTACTTCTGGAATAGAAAGGCAAGCGATTGGTATTCGAGTGCGGTCTTTTATTTTATTCTTACCTGGAAGCTGAGTGTCATAGTGGTAGATTTTCAAACGGTCATCGATCATCCCCTTACAATCCTGTATTTTCATGGAGGAAGGGTTGGTTACTGGCTGGGGATCCTGGCAGCACTTTTATACATAACCTTAAAAAGGGGAGTAAGCCCATCCATTGTAGTCATCGCCTGGGTCAGTACGGTGGTTTCATTTGAATTTGTCCATCATGTATTAGAACTGGATTTCCTTTCAGGAATCTTCCAACTTATCATCAACGGGACACTCTTTTGGTTTCTATTAAAAAAATCAAGTGGACTAAAGCGGGAAATATGGATAGTGCAATTAGTGGTTGTTTTCACACTGCTTCAACTGCTGTTTCATTCGTTAAATACAGGTTTTACGTTCACTACCGTTACATGGACGTATGTAGTGGTGATGATCTATCTAATTGCTTTAGGCGGGAGGAGGAACCATATTGAATAAACGGAATTTTGCCCTGGCCATCGTTGCCCTGCTGATCGGGATTTTTCTAGTGAATCTGTTTCAGGATCAACAGGAAAAAAAGGCGAAGGAAGAGGCAGCACAATTAGCCAAAGAGTCCATGGATTTGACCAACGCCAAGCAGGGGCTGACTAAAGGTGACCGTGCGCCGGATTTTGAGTTGACCACTTTAAATGGTGAGAGCATTAAACTGTCCGACTATCAGGGAAAAAAAGTGATCCTGAATTTCTGGGCCACCTGGTGCCCGCCATGTAAAGCCGAAATGCCCCATATGCAAAAGTATTATGAAAAAAATGCGGATAAAGAGAATGTCGAAATTCTTGCCGTTAATCTGACTTCCCAAGATGACGGAAAAAAAGCGGTCCAGCAGTTTGTCGATGGATACGAGCTCACCTTCCCGATCCTCATGGATGAAAAAGGTGATATCGGAGACGAATACCGAGCTTTTACCATTCCGACCACCTATATGATCGACACCAACGGCCTCATCCAACACAAAATCGTCGGCCCCATGAACGAAGAAATGATGGGTAAAATGGTCGAACAGATGGAATAATGTGAGGGACGGACCTGGTTTCATTACATACGCTATGAGGTATAAGTAACCATTACTCAAAAAGGAGGATCAATATGTTTCATTACACAAAAGAAGTTTCAATGAATGTGAAAGAAGCGGTGACGGCCGTCGAGAACGCACTTAAAGAGGAAAGTTTCGGTGTTCTTTGGAATCTTGACCTTGCCGGGAAGCTCCAGGATAAGGGTCTGGACTTCAATGAAGAAGTGGTCGTGCTCGAAGTATGTAATCCGCACGAAGCAAAGAAAGTGCTGGAGGAAAGCATGCTCGTAAGTTACTTCCTGCCTTGTAAAGTGACGGTATACACAGAAGGCGGAACAACCAAGATTGGTATGGCGAAGCCGAGCAAGCTGATTGAGATGGTTGATAATGATGAACTGAAAGAGTTGGCATTGGATATTGAAAATCGCTTGATCGGTTGTTTAGAAAACGTTTGAAGGATGGGAACCTGTTGCAACAAAGCGACAGGTTCTTTTTTTATGGAAACTAACATCTCTCACTCCTCACAATCTTCTGAATATGATACACTTTTTAAAATACATAGATAAAGGAAGGATGACGGAAATATGAAATTCACCACCAAGGTTGTACATAGTCAGCTTAAGGGAACGGAGGAAATCCGCAGTAAGACGACGCCGATCTACCAGACGTCTGCATTTTCTTTTACCTCACTGGAGGAGCTGGAGGGCTTTTATGAGGGGAAGTCTCCTTATCTCTATACAAGAACGGGTAACCCCAACACCGATGAGCTGGGGAAGATGGTGGCAGACCTGGAAGGAGCACCAGCTGGTGTCGCCACATCTTCCGGTTTATCCGCCATCCTCGTGGGAATCCTGGCTGTGGTTCGATCAGGAGACCATATCGTAGCAGCAGAGGATTTGTACGGTGGTACCTTCCACATGTTAAAAGCAGAACTGAACTCGTTCGGCATTTCCACATCATTCGTTGATTTTACAAATGAGAAGGAAGTAGAAACAGCGATCACTCCGCAAACCAAACTGCTTTACAGTGAAACCGTCACAAATCCATTTATGCGTGTTGAAGATATCGCTAAAATGGTCGCTTTGGCGGAAAAACACGGCTTGAAAACGATGATTGACAATACGTTTGCCACGCCGTTTCTGCGCCAGCCTTTCCTTGAAGGCGTAGACTTGGTCGCCCACAGCGCGACGAAATATATCGGTGGACACAGTGATATCACGGCAGGGGTGGTCGTAGGTCACGAAGAGCTTGTCCAAAAAGCAAGAGAGAAAGTGGTCAATATTGGTTCGAATTTAAGCCCTTTCGAAGCCTGGTTGACCTGCCGTGGTGCCAAAACGCTGGCACTGAGAGTCGGGACACAGGCCCGTAACGCAGAGACCCTTGCAGATGAACTGCGAAACAACAGAGGAGTGAAATCGGTCTATTACCCAAGCAACCTATCAGAAAAAGGAAACGGTGCAATCGTGACGATTGAACTTGAGCCAACATGTGACATCAGTACATTCTTCAAGTCCCTTGGCTGGATCAAAATCATCCCGTCCCTGGCCGGTGTGGAAACGACGGTATCGTATCCACTTGGAACATCCCATCGTGCCCTTCCGAAAGAAGCTCAGGAGAAACTTGGCATCAACACCCATGTGGTGCGCATATCGTTAGGTATCGAGGATGGGGAAGACATCGTCGCTCAGTTTACAGATGCCATTGTAGCTTCTGTTAAAAAATAAAAAATTCTGAAAATACTCTTGACGATGGTGCTCCTTACCCTTTATAATTCATCTCAACGCAAGAATTTTTCACTTTGACAACTATATGCTCTTATCCAGAGAGGTGGAGGGACTAGGCCCGATGAAACCCGGCAACCTTCATGTACGCTAAAGGCGTCGCATGAAAAGGTGCTAATTCCTGCAGGCGATTTGCCTGAAAGATAAGAGGAGGACCCTATTCATTTAGACCCTCTTCTTAGGAAGAGGGTTTTTTGTTTTTACCTCTTCTATCTTCTCAGTTTTTGTGTTCAGCAGGAGAATGTTTGGAGAAGTTTAGCTGCTGATATTCTTTGAAAATTCAGCAGGTGAATTCATCCCAATAATCAGCAGCTGAAAAAACCACCCTTTTCAACAGCTGAACCAAACCAACCGTAAACCAATCCAAAGCCCAAATCTAAAAAACCAGGAGGAATTCCCAATGACCAAATCATTCGATTTCGACACTCTGCTACTTCACGGCGGCCAGGAGCCCGACCCATCCACAGGATCAAGAGCGGTACCGATCTATCAAACTACTTCCTACGTATTCGATAACAGCGATCATGCAGCCAAACTATTTGCCCTTGAAGAGCCTGGCAACATCTATACACGCATCATGAATCCGACAGTCGACGTTTTGGAGAAGCGCCTTGCCTTGTTAGAAGGAGGCATCGGGGCCCTTGGGGTGTCATCGGGAATGGCCGCCATCTCCCTGTCGATCCTGAATATTGCTGGAGCAGGAGATGAAATCGTGGCAGCCACAAATCTCTACGGTGGAACGTATAATTTGTTCTCTACGACTCTGCCGAAATACGGGATCAAGGTTCATTTTGTGGATCCGACTGATCCTGAGAACTTCCGTAAAGCAATTACGCCGAAAACGAAGGCGGTATTTGCCGAAACGATTGGAAATCCAAGCCTTCACGTTCTGGATATCGAGGCGGTCTCAAAAGTGGCGCATGACAACCACATTCCACTTATCATTGATAACACCTTTGCCACTCCGTACGTGTGCAAGCCGATCGAGTGGGGAGCGGATATCGTCATCCACTCTGCAACCAAATGGATCGGTGGTCACGGGACGGCAATCGGAGGTGTCGTCATTGACGGAGGGAAGTTTGACTGGAACCATGAGAAATTCCCTGGATTCACGGAAGAGGACAGAAGCTATAATGGACTTCGCTACGCACAAGATGTTGGCCCGGCTGCATTTATCACCAAACTTAGAGTGCAGCTTCTCAGGGATCTCGGTGCCTGCTTAAGTCCTCAAAACGCATTCCTGTTGCTGCAGGGACTTGAAACCCTGCACCTCCGTATCGAACGTCATACGGAAAACGCATTGAAGATTGCGGAGCATTTAAATCAGCACAGCGGGGTCGCGTGGGTGTCTTATCCTGGACTGCCTCAGCATCCATCCCACGCACTTGCTCAAAAATATTTAAAAAACGGAGCAGGCTCCATCGTCGTCTTTGGCATAAAAGGGGGCAGGGATTCAGGGCGGAAAGTCGTTGATAATATTTCCCTATGGTCCCATGTTGCCAACGTCGGGGATGCGAAATCACTGATCATTCATCCAGCTTCCACGACGCATCAGCAATTAAATGAGCAGGAAATCCGCGCGACCGGGGTAACCGAGGATCTTGTAAGACTTTCCGTCGGCTTGGAATCTGTGAAAGACCTGATCGAGGATTTGGATCATGCGATTGAAGTGGCGTTGGAAACGTCGAAGGTATAAGATTTAGGTTTATTGAAGATAAATCCAGGGCTGGATGCTAGTAAAAGGGCATCCAGCGGGTTACTGTATACAGATATCAGCGAAACTGCTTCTTGCAGTCAAATTTAAATGAACCTTTAATACTAATCGGGACATATGGTCGGTGGAAAAACTCAACCCATCGATCACCCCAAACAACACCAAAAAGGAGGTGGAGGAATGGAGAATTCATATTCGTACGAAGTAAGCTCCATTACCATCCCATCCCTCACGTTAGAATCAGGCATCGAGTTGAAAAATGTTCATCTTGCATATGAGCGTACAGGTCGTAAAGATGGGCCTGTCATCCTCGTATGTCATGCCCTCACTGGAACCCATATTGTCAAAGGTACCAGTGAGGACCGCGGCTGGTGGGCTGGACTGATTGGCCCCGGGTCGTATATTGATACGGAGCGATTCAATGTGGTTGCTTTCAATGTATTGGGAGGGTGTGAAGGAAGCAGTGGTCCAACGGCCGTCAATCCGGATACCGGAGAGCGATACGGTCCGGATTTCCCCCACATCACGATAAGAGATATGGTCCATGCCCAATATGAGGCGCTGCAGCAGCTATCCGTCCAGCACGTAGAAGCCGTGATCGGAGGTTCACTCGGTGGTATGCAGGCGCTTGAGTGGGGAGTGCTGTACCCTTCCTATATCAATAAGGTGTTCGCCCTTGCTGTCTCACCGGCACTGAATGATTATGGTCTCGCGTTCAATCATATCGGGATCACGGCGATCGAAGGGGATCCCGAGTTTCATAACGGACACTATCCCCAGGGAGCCGGTTTAAAAGGGCTGGAGATCGCAAGGATGGTCGGGATGGTGACGTATCGGACCCAGGAATTATTCGATCAGCGGTTTCAGCGGGAGAGGACGAATGAGCAATTTAATGTAGAGAGCTATCTGGATTATCAAGGAAAGAAATTAGGAAAGCGTTTTGATCCCAACAGCTATCTTACCTTGTTGAAAGCCATGAATACCCATGATATCGGAAGAGGAAGGGAAGGTGTGGATAAAGTCGCTGAATCCTATCGGTGCGAGCTGATATCCATCAGCTACGAGGGTGATTTGATCTATTCCCCTCAATACTTAAAAGACTTCACGGAACAAGTATCAAATGGAGAGCACTACTATATCCCAACCTCATTCGGTCATGACGGATTCCTGGTGGAATTTGAGAAATGGGGAGGGATCATCTCTTCCCATCTCAAACACCATCAGGTTCAAAGAATGGCGACGAACATCAAATAATCTCCATCCAATCATAACTCGTCCCCTTCCGGCATATAGTTAGATAAGCAAAGACATCGCACCGCCTTAGCGCGTTTTTGTGTGGTGTCTTTTTTCGTTGGGTGGAAGATTTTCATCCAGACCATAAACAAACGACTAGCTGGAGGGGAATATATGGAGTGGACGGGCAGAAGGCTCATCATCACCATCATCATTAGCATGCTGATCGGTGCAGGAGGAATGTATGGAGGTTTGGAGTGGGCTGATTTGGCAGGGGACGAGCCTGCTCAGTTCAATGGAAAAGGGGAGCTTAATGATAAGCTTCACAAGGTAGAGGTTGCTTATGATCTGATCAGCGATAAGTTTTTTCAGGATGTAGACAAAGGGCAGCTTGTGGAAGGTGCGATCCAGGGGATGCTGAAAACCCTCGATGATCCGTACTCTGTATACATGAACGCAGAGACCGCGTCCCAATTCAATGACGCCTTGGATTCGTCCTTTGAAGGAATCGGTGCGGAGGTCACGATCATGGACGGGAAGCTTGTCATCGTGGCACCATTTAAAAATTCACCTGCCGAGAAAGCAGGACTGAAACCGAATGACCGCATCATCAAGGTGGACGGGAACAGTATCGACGGCCTCGACCTTTACGAGGCAACGTTGAAAATACGAGGGAAAAAGGGTACGGAAGTGAAGTTGGAGATCACGAGAGAAGGACTGTCGGATCCGATCGAAGTGTCCGTGAAACGGGACGATATCCCGGTTGAAACGGTCATCTCGGATGTGAAGGAAGTCAATGGTAAGAAAACGGGTTATATTCAAATTACCACCTTCTCGGAAAATACAGCCATCGATTTTAAAAAGCAGCTGGCAGAACTTGAAAAGAAAAAAGTGGAAGGATTGGTCCTGGATGTGAGGGGCAACCCTGGAGGGCTCCTGTCGAGTGTGGAAGAAATCCTGAAACAATTCGTCACTGAGAAAAAACCGTATGTCCAAATCCAGGAACGAAGCGGAGAGGTGCTGAAATCCTTCTCGAACAGTAAGGAAAGAAAAGCGTATCCTGTCGTCGTTCTTATCGATGAGGGCAGTGCATCTGCATCTGAAATCCTTGCCGGTGCGCTGAAAGAGGCAGAAGGCTATCCCCTGATCGGGACGAAGAGCTTCGGGAAAGGGACCGTACAGCAGGCAGTGCCGATGGGGGACGGCAGCAACATCAAGCTGACGATGTTCAAATGGCTGACGCCGAACGGGAACTGGATCCATAAGAAGGGAATCAAGCCGGACATCCCGGTCAGACAGCCATCCTACTTCTATGCCCATCCCCTTCAGGTGGAGAAGCCATTGGAAGAAGGCATAAACAATGAACAGGTGAAAAATGCCCAGGAAATGCTTCAAGGGTTAGGCTTCACACTTGATCGGGTCGATGGATATTTCAGCAAGAAAACCGCTAAGGCCGTCAAGGACTTCCAGATCCAGGAAAGCATGGATGTCACGGGAATCATCGATGCCAAAACTGGGGAGAGACTACAGGAAGAAATAGTAAAAGCGGTGCAGAATGAGCAGAATGATCTGCAGCTGCAGGCGGCTTTGGAGTATATTGAAAGAACAGCAAAAGGAACTGATAAAGAATAGTCTGCTAAAGAGAAAGGTTCTTAGTGAAATGAACCTTTCTCTTTTTTTAAGTTTTATTCGTGAAAAAAGAGGGGATATAGGAATGGATGTCGAATAATATAACTTAATTTACCAATTAAGGGTTCTAAATGACTAAAAGGAGGTGCAAGATTGAAAAAATAGATAACAAGTAATGAATATATAGTCCTTATCCTCAATATAGTAAATTAACATTATTTCTAATTACTTTTTTTAAGGAGGTGAGGAATATTGATAGAACCAAGTAAAATGCATGAAGAGAGCGTTGCACTGGAGCAGGTGGACATTAAGACTCGAATAGATAAGTTGAACAGCAAGAGGATGATGGATATCGTCATCAGTTTGATTTCTATGATTCTATTAAGCCCGATCTTTCTCCTGATATACTTGCTCATTATGATGATGGATGGTCGCCCGGTTATATTTAAACAAACCCGGACAGGCATCAATCATACTCCCTTTACTATTTATAAATTCCGAACCATGAGGGAATCCAATGAAGTAGAGTACGGCTGGAAAGATAAAGTCCCTGATGACTTCGTGTTCAAAGGGGAACACAATCCGGATATTACCACCCTGGGAAAGATTCTTCGTAAAACAAGCCTCGATGAATTACCACAACTATTGAATGTTCTAAAGGGTGATATGAGTATGGTAGGTCCACGACCGGAAGTGCCACGCATCACTCGATATTATGATGAACAGCAGCGACAGAGATTATTTGTAAAACCCGGAATGACCGGATATGCCCAAGTAAATGGGCGCTCTGATATGAACCACGGACAGAAGATATTCTACGATTTATATTATGTTTATAATCAATCTCTCCGGTTGGACCTCAAGATCCTGTTGAAGACAATCGGTACTGTTTTGCGGCGTAGTGGTTCTTATTAGAGAACAACGGAGGTTGAAAGGAGTGTAGGGGTGGAGCAATCATTTAATTATCAAGCTATATTGAAAGAGCTAAAAAACGGTTTGAAATTCATTATCCTGACCACAATACTCACGACGGTCCTGGGGGCCATCATCACGTTCTTCTGGCTCTCTCCTATGTATGAATCCAAGACAGATCTGCTGGTCAATGGTACGGTCGTGAAAGGGAATGGGGAAGACTTATCACTTAATGAAGTGGAAATCAATATCCGTTTAATTGAAACCTACAGTATCATGATCAAGAGTGACCGGATCATGGATAAGGTCGAAGATAAGCTTGACCAGCGCATCAGTAAGGAAGAGCTGGTTAAACAAACAAGTGTAGTCACGAACGAAAACTCCCAGATCATTTCCATCATCGCTGAGAGCTCGAATCCTGAAAACGCAGCAGAAATTGCGAATGAAGTAGCTCTGACGTTTAAAGAAGAAGTAAAGAAAGTGATGGATATCGATAATGTTCATGTTCTTTCATCTGCCAGTCCAAGTGATAAGCCGGTACGCCCCAATAAAATGATCAACATCCTTCTGTCTATGGTCATTGGGTTTATTTTGTCTGCTACATGGGTTCTCTATAGGAAACACTTCGATATGAAATTAATCACCATCCATGAAGTAGAAGAGGCATTATCCCTTCCGGTGTTGAGTGGGATTCCTCATATGAAGAAGTCTAAAAAGGTGGGCGGGGGCTTATCTCAACATCTATTAAAAGCCGGAGAGGTTCATTCCCCTCTTGCTGAGGCTTATCGTTCGCTAAGGACGATTGTCCAGTATAAAACGAAGAACAATGCTGCTTCTGCATTAATGGTGACAAGTAAGCATCCAAATGAAGGGAAGTCATTGACCAGTGCCAACCTTGCGATCGTCATGGCACTCGATAATAAGAAAACCGTTTATATCGATTGTGACTTAAGGAGACCTGATGGACAATTCCTCTTTGGTGTCAGCAGTAGAAAAGGGGTTACTTCCTATCTAGAAGGATATTCTACAGCGAAGGAAATTGTATCAGGAACACATATTCCGAATCTCTCGGTCATCGTCGCCGGAATCATACCTCCGAATCCTACAGAACTTCTTTCATCAAAGAGAATGGACCAGTTGCTGCAAGAGCTTAAGAAAGAGTATGAATATATCATTATTGACAGTCCGCCGATGGTCGTATCAGATTCTTTGGCATTAGCCAACAAAGTGGATGGATGTATATTCGTCGTGAATGCCCAAAAATCCAAACGTGATGAAGTGTCCGATGGAATTCAGCAACTGCAGCAGGTGAAAACGGAAATCCTCGGTACCATCCTGAATGAAATCGCTCCATCCAAGAAAGTTCAGTATTACTATTAATCGTTATAACAGAGGAGGAATCAGTGTGATTGTAGATATACACAACCATATCTTACATGGTATTGATGATGGCCCCGTGACACTTGAAGAATCGATTTCAATGGCAGGACAAGCGGCGGAAACGGGTATTTCACATGTCATCGCCACTCCCCATCAAGGGAACGGACTCCATTTTAATAAAGGGCATCGCATTGTCCATCAGGTAATGGAACTAAATCGTGAATTGAAGAAGCGTCAGATCCCGCTTACGATACTTCCGGGAATGGAAATCCATTTATACGGAGAAGTTGCGGAGGATTTGCAGAAATTGGACTCCATTTTGTTGACTCTGAATGAAACGAATAAGTACGTGCTGATCGAGCTCCCTAATAGTCATTTCCCCTCCTATACGGAGATGATTCTTTATAAGCTTCAATTGGTGGGGTACGTACCGATCATTGCCCACGTTGAACGTAATGAAGAATTGAGGAAAAAGCCGGAGCTGCTGTATTCCTTATTTCAAAAAGGAGCCCTATTCCAAGTGAACGCTGGTAGTATCTTAGGTAAGTTCGGAAAGAGTATTCAAAAGTTTGCCTATGAATTGATCAAATACAATCATGTTCATGTTGTGGCATCTGACGCTCATAATCATCATTCCAGGACGTTTACATTAGGGGAAGCCTATCAAGCGATCCAACATGAATTTTCGGCTATGTATACCAATTACTTTCGTGCCAATGCCGTGTATATTGCCAATGGCATGGATTTCACCAGCTTTACACCAGAGAAAATAAGGAGAAAACAGAGATTGATCGGATTTAAGTGATGCCGCTCCCATGAAGTCATACGTGATTAAGGTGGTACAAGGAGATGAAATTCATAAAAAAATTAAAGGCTCTTATCCTTAAAGGAAACTTCTATCGTAACGTCTCCATTCTCGTTTCAGGCACAGCCATATCTCTCATCGTCATCGTATTGACGACTCCATTGTTGACTCGATTGTACACACCTGAAGAATTTGGTGGATATTCCATTTATGTATCCATCCTGTACACGACATCGGTGATGGCTTCCTTATTATATGAATCGGCTATCCCGCTGCCAAGGGATGAGGATGATGCGGTAAATCTCTTAAGTCTTTCATTGATAATTGTATCTGGAATGAGTGTTTTAAGCTTGATTGGGGTCTGGTTGTTCCGGCATTTCATGGCATCCATCGTGAACATTCCCCATTTAGAAGAGTACTTATGGCTACTGCCTTTGAGCTTATTCGGTTTTGGCGTCTTTCAAGTATTGAATACGTGGCTCATTAGGAGGGAAGCCTACCCCTTCATGGCTAAAGGGAAAGTGTTTATGAACATGAGTCAAGTATTCTCGCAAATCAGCCTGGGTCTTCTTCATTTTGGCCCGGTTGGTTTGGTTGCAGGAGAGGTAGTTGGAAGGATGGTAGGCAGCAGTACAGTACTCAGGCTGTCTTTTAAATCCATTAGAGTCCGCCTTCCTCAAATCAATCTAAAAAAAATGGGGATGTTGGCCAATCGCTATAAGTACTTTCCACTTATATCAAGCTGGTCGTCCATATTAAGTGTTGCCAGTGGTCATTTGCCTGTCTTCTTCATCGCCGCAACATTCGGGTCGAAAGCTGCAGGCCTTTATATGCTCGGTCAGCGGGTACTTTCGATTCCAGACGCCCTGATCGGGTTCTCGGTTAAACAAGTGTATTTTGCCAGCGCCACAAAACAGAAGCGTTCCACCACTACTCCATTGAACTCCCTTTTTTGGCAGATGGTGTGGAAGCTGTCTGGTGTAAGTTCCTTGATCATATGCATCATTGTAGTAGCCGCACCATGGACATTTGGACATGTGTTTGGCGAAGGGTGGATTGAATCAGGGACCTACATCCAAGTGATGGCGATTCTATTTTTCTTCCAGATGGTCGTTAATCCCATTACATCAAACTTTTATGTCTTTGAAGCCCAACATTTACATCTTATTGGGGAATTCGTTCGTTTTGTTCTCTTGTTGGCTGCAGTATTGGTTTCGATCCATTCCCAATTCTCATCCATACAGTCCCTGCTTTGTTTAAGTGTTCTGGGTTCCGCAGGATATTTGGTTGTTGCTTTTCTTGCCTGGTATGCAATGAGAACAAAAGGTGTGACCCAAGATCAATTGAAATGTGAAATAGGAGTTGAAGCCAGTGAAGCTAAATGAATTTCTTCCCGGTTGGCTGAATTCGTTTCTTTATTTTACATTGGCTTGCAGCTCAATCGTATTTGTTGAGCCTTCTCCCTATGATGTTCTGTTAATGATCCTTATCGCATTGATGTTGAAGAAAATGATCCCCTTTTCGATGGAGCTCCCTGCTCCAATGCTTCTGCTGATCATATTTATAACGTGTAATTTGGCTTCACTCTATTTTGCAAAGGATCCTGTCCATGGTCTCAACTATAGCGTCATCACGTTTTACCTCGTACTGACATGGATCTGTATCGGGAGCGTGGTCTCCATATATAAAGAAAAGGCTCTTGAGACCATATTTAATGGATACGTAATTGCTGCAATGGCAGCGGCCGTAATCGGTCTCGGTTCCTTCTTCAACCTACTTCCGTTTTCAGATCTATTTATGTGGTCGGGAAGAATAAAGTCGATGTTTAAAGATCCGAATGTGTTCGGTCCCTTTGTGATTCCTGCGGCACTTTTCTTGCTACTGAAGATTGAGATGGTGACTGGGAGAGAAAAAGTGAAAGTATGGATGTTCATCAGTTTCATTGTCCTCTCTTTAGCCGTCTCATTAAGCTTTTCCCGTGCTGCCTGGGGGCATCTTGTCGTCGCACTTTTCATTTATTTTATGTTTTTTAAAGGGAATATCAACAAACGAATCGGTATTATCATTCTCCTTATTCTTTCTTCTCTTCCGATTCTCTACTTTGTTATGGCATCTACTGATCTAGTCGATCTGTTTCATGAGCGGTTAGGATATCAGGAATACGATAATACCCGGTTTGATAAACAGAAGGAATCGTTGGAAGCCGCATTGACCCATCCTCTGGGAGTGGGGTCGGGGCAATCGGAGATGATGTTCAATCATTCTACTCATAGTTTATATGTGAGGATACTCACTGAAAATGGATTTCTGGGGTTTATCTCTTTTATTGGTTTTGTGGGGATGAGTATGCTGACTTGCTTCCGGAATATCAGGAAGACGGAAGGAGTGTATCAGGGTTATTTTGTTGTGATTCTTGCATCCATCATCGGCTTACTTTTCAATAGTTTCTTTATCGATACACTGCACTGGCGCCATTTCTGGCTGCTGCTTGCCTTACCCTGGTGCACTGTCGACAGTATTCCTAAACAAGAGGGGGGAGTATATGAAAGTCATACAATTCATTACAAGAATGGATGATGTAGGGGGAGCTCAAGTTCATGTTCTCGATCTCTCCCTGAGCCTTATGAGAGCGGGACATGAAGTAGTCGTCCTCTCCATGGGGAGCGGACCTGTCACCGATGAGCTCCAGAAGAAAGGAATTAGATGCGAAGAGTTGATACATCTTCAATTAAAGATCCATCCACTACAGGATTGGTTTGCATTGAACGAGCTTTGCAAGTGGTTGAAGAAACTAAAACCTGATATTCTCGCTACTCACTCTTCGAAAGCAGGTATGCTGGGACGTATCGCTGGAAAGATCTGTCGAGTCCCAACTGTATTTACAGCCCATGGATGGGCCTTTTCTGAGGGGGTGCCTGAAAGGAAAAGAAGAATGTATGCCATTCTTGAAAGGGTTGCAGGAAAGATATCCAATGGGATCATAACCGTTTCAAACTATGACTATCAGTTAGCTAAAAAGCACCGGATCATACACGAATCAAAAATGAAGACGATCCATAACAGTGTTCCAGATGTTCCCGAAAATCTCCGAAGGAATCCATCGGGGTCCAAACCCAAATTAATCATGGTAGCAAGGTTTGCCTCCCCAAAGGATCACCGACGCCTTCTCCTCACACTGGAAAACATCCGGGAGCTCTCTTGGGAGCTGGATCTGGTGGGGGACGGACCTTTAGTAGAGGAGATAAAGGATATGGTTGCAAGGAGTTCCATTGCACATCGCGTCCATTTCCTTGGGAACAGACGAAATATACCCGAACTATTGGCAGACTCACATCTATTTGTATTAATCTCAAGGCATGAAGGGCTTCCCATCAGTGTCATTGAAGCAATGAGAGCCGGGTTACCCATCGTTGCATCGGATGTAGGAGGAATGAGAGAACTTATTGATGAAGGGAAGAACGGTTTTCTGATCCCAAGGAATGACTCAGAGACATTAAAGGAAAGGTTAAAGACGCTGCTCATTGACCCACAATTGATGAATAAAATGGGGCAATGCAGTAGAACGAGATATGAGAGTCACTTCTTATTTGAACATATGAGTGATCAAACGATAGAGATGTATAAGGCAGTTCAGCTAAATGGTATTGGAATGAGACCAGTCGGACTTCCAAATAAGAGTAGAGAGGTGTAATGATGAAGGTATTGGTAACGGGCGGAGCGGGATTTATAGGGTATCATGTTACAAAAAATCTACAAGAAAAAGGACATTCTGTTATAATGATCGATTCTCTTATCACTGGCAAAGAAGAAAATATTCCAGATGGTGTTGCATTTTACAAAATGGATATCACCAGTCCGGAAATTGAAACAGTATTCATAAAGGAAGAGCCGGATGTCATTATCCATTTAGCAGCACAGATTTCTGTGTCCTATTCAATGAAGAATCCGCAGGAGGATGGAAAAGTCAACATTATCGGGACCATTAACCTTCTTCATCTGAGTGCAAAATACCATCTGAAAAAATTCATCTTTGCTTCTTCTGCGGCAGTGTATGGAACTCCTCTGAACCTGCCGATCGATGAACGTCATCAGCTTATGCCTACCTCATCCTATGGTTTATCCAAGATGACATCTGAAAACTATATTCAAATGTATTACCAATCAAATTCCTTACCTTATACGATCCTCCGATTTTCCAATGTGTACGGACCAAGACAAACATCAGAAGGCGAAGCGGGCGTAATCTCTATCTTCCTGAACAGTGCGTCACAGGATAAACCCATCCAGGTTTTCGGTAATGGGAATCAAACCCGGGACTTCATATATGTGAAGGATGTTGCTGAGGCTTGTGTCCAGTCACTTGAACACGGCGAGAACAAGATCATCAATATTGGTTCAGAAACACAGCTGAGCATCAATCAACTCATACACTCAATATCCAAAATTAGCGAAAAACCTTTATCAGTCAAGTTCGAATCTGCAAGGGAAGGTGATATCGAACATAGCTCCCTGGACTATTCAAAAGCAAGGGCGCAGTTGGAATGGTCTCCTCGATACTCATTGGAACAAGGCCTTCGTGAAGCATTGAATGAAATTCAAAGAAAGAGAAGGAGGAGTCATGAAACTGCTTGGGAAAAAAGTCACTCCATTTAATAAAAATCAACCAGGAACTCTAGTTATTTCATTGGATTTTGAGCTCTATTGGGGAATGCAGGACCAGCTTCCCTTTAAAACGTATAAAGATCAATCTGAAGAAGATGCTGAACATGTGGTTTCATCCATATTGGAAAGCTTCAATCGATATAATATCCATGCCACATGGGCCGTTGTCGGCTTTATGTTTTATCAAAATTTCAAAGAGTTGAGAAAAGATTTTCCGGCAAAACTGCCCGGTTATCATGATTCACAGCTTTCGCCCTATGTGTATCTTAATTCTATAAAAAATGATAGAGACCATTATGAATTTCACTTTTCCCCCTCAATGATCAGTGAAATAGCAAAGGCAAAAAACCAAGAGATCGGCACCCACACCTTTTCCCATTATTACTGCTTAGAAGAAGGTCAGACAATAGAAGAATTTAATGCTGATCTCAGTAAAGCCATAGAAGTAATGAAAAAGGTGCGGCAGGAACCGAAAAGCATTGTTTTTCCCCGTAACCAGATAAAGAAGGAGTATGTCCAGCTTTGCAGAAGTAAAGGGATCACTTCCTACCGGGGTACTGAAAAATCTTGGATTTACGATTTGAAGACGGGTGAAAATAAGAGGTATGTGAAGCGCGCTCTCCGTTTTCTTGATGCCTATTTCAATCTCACTGGACACAATACGTATTCCCTAAAGGAAAGTGATGGGTCTATGCCATTGAATATACCATCAAGCAGGTTCCTCAGGCCTTATTGTCCAAGATTAAAAAGGCTTGAATCCCTTCGTCTTAAAAGAATTCTGGACGATCTAACGTATGCTGCGCAGAACGGCCAAACCTATCATTTGTGGTGGCACCCACATAATTTCAACTCGAACTTGCGAGAAAATCTTGAATTTCTCAATCGAATTTTTGAAGTATTCTCTGGATTGAAGGAAGAGTACGGGATGAGAAGTCTAAATATGACAGAACTACAAAGGGAATTTAATTATAATAGGGGGATTTGTGATGAAGCCGATTTACTGGAAGAAATGGATGTTAGATATAACTGATTTATACGGAACAATTGAAACGGATAGACCTCATAAAAAAACAGACATCACGATCGTTTCTCAACTTCCTAAACATATGTCTGATGACAAATACCATATGCTAAAAAAATTTAAGACCCTCCATCTGAATCTTGAGCAAACAGAAGAAGAATTATTCAAGGGAATGAATCGAACCACCCGGTATCAGATTAACAGGGCCTCTAAAGATTCTTTTGAAGTCACAATCATAGATCATCCCTCTCCAAAAGACATTAAGGAATTTGTTCAGTTTTTCATCCCGTTTTCAAAGGAGAAAGATATCCCATCCTGCAGTTACAGTAAACTGAATTCCCTAGGTGAAGAAGGAATGCTTGTGATAACGAAAGTGATGGATGAGCAAGGGCGTAAACTGGCTTCTCATGCGTATTCCCTGACAGAAGGAAAAGCGAGCATGATTCACTCATGTTCCGGACGGTTTGAATTCGGAAATAATCAAGAAAGAAATCGAATCGGAAGGGCTAATCGCTTTCTTCATTGGAACGATATCTTATACTTTAAGGAGCAAAATTATCAGATTTATGATTTTGTCGGTATATCATTCGATGATGATGAGGATGAAGCCATGAAGAATATTTCTGACTTTAAAAAGGGTTTCGGAGGAAGGGAAGTAATAGAATACAAATATTATATAGCCCATAGCCTTCCGGGAAAAATAGTATTATTTATCTTAAGTCAAAAATGGAGAAAGAGGCCGGATTTCTTAGAGTATAGCTTTAAATAGAAATATTTTTATCAAATATAACCGAACATCATTAGACCTCCTGTTTTCAGAGAGGTCTTTTTGTATGGAAAGAAATTATTGTTTCAGCTGTGCATATGCCATTTTGATAAAGGCATTTCATTCAATTTTACTGAAACTCTGAAATAGTAATCACTCATTCCCCCGTTCTATCTATTATAATAATGACCCTCAATTTACTAGAAAGGAGATTGATAGAATGTTCTCAGTTAAAAACAAAGTCGCCATCGTCACAGGCGGTGGACGGGGTCTTGGGAAAGAGATGGCCATGGCGCTGGGAGAAGCGGGGGCGCATGTGGTCGTATGTTCGAGGAACCTCCCGGCGTGTGAAGAAGTGAAGAAGGAGCTACTGGATCTAGGCGTACAGTCACTCGCCATCCCTTGCGATGTGACAAAGAAATCAGATGTTGTGAACGTAGTCGAAATGGTGATGAAAGAGTTTGGCAGAATCGATATCCTGATCAATAATAGCGGGACGTCCTGGACCGGCCCTTTTGCCGACATCCCTGAAGATAAGTGGGACAAGGTGATGGATGTCAATGTGAAGGGGGTTTTTTTGTTTTCACAGGAAGTATCCCGAATCATGGTGGGTCAGAAAAGTGGGAAGATCATTAATATTGCTTCCGTGACCGGATTTGGCGGGACGAATCCCATGCTGATGGATACCGTTCCTTACAATACGAGTAAGGGGGCGGTCATGACCCTGACGAAGGATCTTGCAGTGAAGCTGGCACCTCATAATATTCAGGTGAATGCCATCGCACCCGGTTTCTTTCCTACGAAAATTACAAAGGAATTATTCGCCAGTCAGGGAAACATGATCAAGCAGCATATACCTGCGCGGAGATTTGGGCAGCCAGAAGATTTGAAAGGTGTTGCCGTCTTCCTTTCCTCTGCTGCCTCGGATTATATCAATGGACATATTCTGATCGTGGATGGCGGCATCCGTGCACAGGTTTAAGGAGGGGAAGACATGGATCCATTTTATGAAGATTTGAAAAAGCTGTGGATGAGTGTGGAGTATGAGCTGAATCAAGCGATTAAAGAGAAATTGGACGACCCGGTGTTTGTAGAATCCGTCAAGCAATGGCTGCAGCTATTCCACGTTATCGTGAATTTATTTCAACTTCTGCTCTTTCCACAGGCAACGACATTAGGCAACGACATTAAATGAATAAAGAATAGAGGTAACACGATGAAAGAAGAGAATAATCAAAAAGAAGTCGCAAGGTGGAAAGGCTTCATTGATACATTGCAAAATGAAAGCGAGTGGCAGCCGAACTTTCCAAGGGAAGAAATCTGGAATCGATACAACAGTAAACTATGGTACTATCATTCCGAAAATAAAAATGGTCTGATCCCCGTATTTTTACTATATTCACATATCAACAAACCATCCATTCTTGATCTGACCAAAGAACATAGTATGATAGGGGGATTTCTGAAGGAAGGATATGATGTCTACCTTCTCGAATTTGGTGAACCTGTAATAGAAGAAAGAGGAATCGGTTTGGCGGAATATCTTTCTCTTTATGTGGACCCGTGCATAAAGGAAACGCTTAAACATAGTGGTGAAAATCAGCTCTCCCTTTCCGGCTTTTGTTTAGGAGGGACGTTAGCCGTCATCTACGCAGCGTTACACCCTCAACTCATCAAGAATCTAATGCTTTTTGTCACCCCCATCGACTTTAATCAAATCCCGGATTATCGCAGTTGGGTCGAAGCCTTGAAAAAAGATGAATTGGATGTCCCGGCTTTCGTGGAAGAAATGAATATCATCCCCGCACCCTTCGTCCGCTATGGAATGAGGGCATTGACCTCGCCTATTTACCTTTCTCCCTATTTTTCACTTTTAAACAGAGCCTACGATAAGGAATATACGGATTACTGGCTTCGCTTCAATCAGTGGACCAATGATCATCTCTCCCTAACCGGTGCGATGGCAAGGGATATCCTCACATATTTCATTAAAGAAAATGTTTTAATGAAGGGGGAGTTCACACTCTCCGGGGAAAAGGTCGATTTAAAAACAATAGAATCCAACACTTACATGATTTCTTCTCAATATGATCATTTGGTGCCAACACCCATCAGCACTCCATTATTAGACCTGATTTCGAGTGAGGATAAGCAATTATCAGAGGTGGCAGGGGGACATGCCAGTCTTATTAAATATGGAATTTCAACCGGACTTAAAGAGTGGTTACACGCTCACTCGAAATAAAGAAAGGAGGGAAACATGACGATGATGGATTGGGAAGTGGATTACCCGTTGGAATATTTAAGTTTTGCTTTCTTTGTTTTTAAGGATTTTATTTTATCTTATTTTAATTAAAAGGCTGTTTTCGCAAAGATTGTTGCTATTCATATACAGACGAAGATTTGCGAATGCTCTGTCTTATAGGGTGTGGTGCAGTCGGGTGAAGGGAACAGTCCCGCTTTCCTCAGACGTTCGGCCGAGCCTCCTCAGAAAAAACCGCTTCCGGGGTCTCGGCACGCCCGTTTTCCGTATGAGTCTACGCAGTACCCTGCACCCTCTAAAGTAGTAAGTAGTTGACAGAGCAAAATGGTTTGATGGTTTGTGACCTCAGTTTAAAAGAGTAAAGGACAAAAAATCAGTCAATGAAATTAATGTAAAAGCAGTGGCATACACAATTTCCACATTTCCTTTATGATCGTAAAACTTTTCATCTGTCTAGTTGATTGGAGCGGAAGGTGCTCGACTCCTGCGGGAATAGCGTGAAAGTTGAGACCCCACAGGGCAAAGCCCGAGGAGGCTCAACTCACGCCCCGCGGAAAGCGAGCACCTGTAGCGGAAATCAACCGCCACTCGCTACATCCAAAAGCAACAATGTATTCGAAAACAGCCAAATGAAATAAGAGACGGTCGGCAGTTAAGCCTGGTCGTCTCTTTTTTGCAATGATAGGGAATATTTCCGTCTAATCGACATCATTTCCCGGGAAAATATGAGGAATGCTGTCGGAAATGACATCGAAACGTAAAATGAACGAATAAAATTGCAATAGGTTTTAACCGCTTCTTTTGATAAAATAGTAGATAATGCAAATTTTCTTACAAAAGGTGGTGAGTGATCATTGGTTGAGCTTTGGTTGCTGGAGATCCTGAAAGGATTCGGTAAATTATTTCTGCATCCTGTTTTCTATCTCTCTGTGTTCTTCTCTATTATGACGGGCTATTATCGTGTGAAGAGGGAACGAAAAGATTTCAATACGAGATTGTTGGATGGGTACCATGATATGAGGGTATTATTTTCTTACGGAATCGTACTAGGGTTGCTGTTTTCAATCGTTACGGTAGGAGTGGGAATGGTGATTCCTATCGCCGGCGTTATCCTGATCGGGGCGGTGTCGATCCTGTTTGCGCTGACGGGTCGTTTTCAGCTTATGTCCGCTACCATGACTGTAGGTTTTTCCTATTTCATATTAGTGTTGTTGGATTATTTTCAATGGGACATCCCCTATGTGAATACATATGTGGAGAACGTGAACCTGGGACTGCTGAGTTCCATCGTCGTACTACTGGGTGTGCTGACGATGATAGAAGGCATCCTTATTCGACTGAATGGTTGGAAGCATACTTCACCCCGTTTATTCAAGAGTGCCCGCGGCCTGAAAGTTGGGGCACATCTAGGGAAGAAACTGTGGCTGGTCCCGATGTTCATCCTGATTCCAGACGGGAGCTTGACGCTTCCATTTGACTGGTGGCCGGTGCTTACTGTTGGGACGGAAACGTATTCTTTGCTATGCGTACCGTTTCTCCTTGGTTTTCAGCAGCTTGTGAAAAGCACGTTGCCGGAAGTGGCGATTAAATATACGGGATCCCGGGTTTTCTGGTTGGGTGCATTCGTTTTGACGTTGGCCGTAACAGGTTTTTGGGCACCTATGTTTTCAATCGGTGCAGCAGCCGTCGCCGTCATTGGACGTGCATGGATCGCATACCGCTACAGAAGTACGGAGGATTCAAAGCCTTACTTCTTTAAACGTCAGCCGAAGGGAGTCATGATTCTGGGTATCCTCCCAGGATCGCCTGCCAAGAAATTGACCCTTGAAGTAGGTGAAATCGTCCTGAAGGTGAACGGAGTCGAGGTAAATACGGAAAGAGCGTTTTATGAAGCCCTTCAAAAGAATGGGGCTTATTGTAAGCTGGAGGTACTTGGGACGAACGGAGAGAACCGTTTCACTCAAGGAGCTCTGTATGAAGGTGATCATCATGAATTGGGGATCATTTTTGCAGATGAGGCTTCTGGATGGGAGCATCACCAGGTTTCATAAAATAAGAAAAAAGGATAGCCGCGGCTATCCTTTTTTTAGTGCTACTCACTATCCTTCTCAGTCTTATCAATAATCGACGTACCGACTAAATCTCCGGTCACATTCAGGGCAGTGCATCCCATTCCGACAAGGGCATCAATCGCCGTCAACAGAGCGACGGTTTCCATCGGAAGGCCGAGCTGGGCGAATACCGTTGCAATCATGATGATACCTGCTCCAGGGACACCTGCTGTTCCGATTGAAGCCAATGTTCCTACGAGGACAACGACCAGCATATCGGTCAGAGATAACGGGTCCCCGACGACGTTGGCGGCGAATACGGCAGACACGGCAATCCGGATGGCAGCGCCGTCCATATTAATCGTTGCACCGAAGGGTAAACTGAAGCCGTACAGGCTTTTCGGCAAACCGAGATTTTTGGCTGCATTCAGTGTCAATGGCAGTGTTCCAGAGCTGCTTTGGGTGACGAATGCGGTCACCATTGGTGTACGGGCTTGAGCAAAGAACCGGCGCGGGCTGATTTTGAAACCTGCTAGGGCGATAATATATATAGCGATTTGGACAAACAAAGCAATATACAGAACGAGAATCATATTACCTAATGAGAGCAGCGTGTCCAGTCCCTGATTTCCGACTGTATTGGCCATGATGGCAAAAATCCCGACCGGTACATATTGAAGAATCACCTTCATGATGGCCAGGGTGGCTTCGTTCAAACCATTTACGACCTTATACACATGGTCGCCCAGTTCACGATACTCCGCTTGCGACCGTAAATACGAAATCCCAATACCGAACACAATGGCTGTAAAAATGATCCCCAGAAGGTTCATTTCTGTGAATGCCGTGACGATATTCTCCGGAATGATATTCAGGAGCACGCTTGTGACGCCGGGATTTTCCGGCACCTTGAATTTCTCCGTTGTATCAAGGGTCATGCCTGTACCTGGTTTAAAGATACTGGCAACGGCGATTCCGACGATGATGGCTAAAGCAGATGAAAATAAATAGTATAAGAACGTCTTTCCGCCCATGCGTCCAAGCTTGCTTACATTCGTCTGATTCACACCTACCATCAAGGTGAACAAGATGAGGGGGATGATCAGGAACTTAAGCAGGCGAATCAAGATGTCGCCAAGGGGTGAAAGGACGGATGCATCCTTTCCAAAGATTAGACCGGCGGCAATCCCCAGTATGAGAGCCACGGTTATTTTGATGATCAGGGATGTATTGAGATAACCTCTCCAGAGAGATTTCATGTTTTGACGCCTCCTTTATTCTTATAGTCCCCAAAGTTCTAAAACATAACATTTATATAAATCTGATAGGTTTAGTGAGGATTCATTTTCATAAGATACAATAGATCTTAGAAAGTGTCAAAGTCGGTGATTATTTGAGTGAAAAAGACTCTTATATTTCAAATAGATCCCCTGAACAGATGGTCTTTTAGCATCCGCTTGTTATACCGCTGTTGATTTCCGTGCAAGACTTCGCTTTCCTCGGGCGTCCGGCTGAGCCTCCTCGTCGCTTAAGCTCCTGCGGGGTCTCAGCCAGTCCGCTTTTCCGAAGGAGTCTTCGTCTTGCACTCCAATCAACAGCTGGAACCTGCTAAATACAGGGGTTAAGCTTTAGCACTTAAAAAAATCCGAACGAGATTGACTTTTAATCAAATCACTCGTTCGGATTTTTCTTTAGTTGGAAACCTTTTGTCCCAGTCTCTTTACATGATTAATAAATGGTCATATGACGGTTCTTTCCTTTCAGTATCTGAAAAACTCCATATAAGAATAATCCAACGGCTACGATTCCAAGGAGCCATTGTCCGAAAGGCTGCTGGGCGAGTTTGGATAATGCCCCGTCAAGTCCCTTTGTTTTATCCGGGTCGGCGGTGATGGCCGTCTGGATGAAGAAGTAGCCAATGAGTAAAAAGACGATCCCGCGTGAATACAGCCCCAATTTCCCAGTTTTTCGTCCAAGCTCCCATTCGTTCTCTGTCATTTCATGTCGCTTGAATTTGTCGGTGTATTTCTCTGTATAAGCTTTATGAATTTCATAGAGTGCGAAACCAATAATGACAAGTCCGACAATTCCGACGATCCATTGACCGAAAGGCTGGGCCAATAGCTTGGCTGAAAGGGTCTGTTTGGAACCCGAACCGGATCCCGAGCTTTTGGCATGCATGGCAATGGCAAAGGCGTTGTAGGTTAAGGACCCATAGGCGATGCCGCTGATGAGGCTTGCGAGTCTCCTGAACATGGACTTCCCGTCATTCTTTACATGCTCCGGATCTTTGATCACCTGGATGAGGCGCCAAAGGACGATTCCGATCAATCCGACTCCAAGGACCCATAATAGGACTTCCCCAAAAGGCTTGCTTGCCACGGCCGCAAAGGCCCCGCTCGAATCCGAGGTGCTTCCGCCTATACCGAGTGCAGCCATGACGGATAATGCCCCAATAAGCATATACACGATGCCCCTTGAGATATAACCAACCCGTGCAAATCCTTTAATCCATGGTTTTATATCATTCGATGAAACGGATGAACTGCTTTTATTCCCGTTTGAAGAACTAAGGGATGAAACTCCTGCCATAAACGTTTCTTCCTTTCTAATTCAATTTTCGTAAGACTTATGTATGCTATTCCCCTGATAACGAATTAACAAACCTTTTTAACGAACAGTAAATGTTGGATGTATTGAGACAATTTTGCCTGTTTTTCTTTAAGAATTTTTTACAAATAATCTATTTACAACCCATGTGGAGAGGAGTAATATATCTATCATCAAATGAATATTCTTTATCGCTTAATTCATGAATTGAAGCGGGGGAACCATTAGTACTATAGGGGTGAATCCTTTCTATTGAAAGGTAGGGCTACTTCCATGACCCGAATCCGTCAGCTAACCTCGTAAGCGTAGTGGGAGAGGATGATACTTGTGATCTTTAATGGATAATGACCACAGGCTTAGTTCCTGGTGGTCTTTTTGCGTTGTTTGATATGGGAATTAAGTCATGAACAAGCATTAGATGGTTAAGCTATAAAAAAGGTTTTGGAGGATTTCATCATGAAAAAGCAGTTTGCCGTTATTGGATTAGGGAGATTTGGAGGGAATTTGGTCCAGGAGTTGGCTGATCTGGATGTTGAGGTGTTAGCCATTGATATTCATCATGATGTGGTGCAGAAATATATTGATATTGCAACTCATGCTGTGCAGGCGAATGCCATGGACGAATCCGTTCTCAGGTCACTTGGTTTACGGAATTTCGATCACGTGATTGTATCCTTCGGGGATAATATAGAAGCAAGTATTCTTACGACGCTCCTTCTTAAGGAATTGGGAGTGAAGGAAGTATGGGTGAAGGCGTCAAATTCCTATCATCAGAAGGTGCTTGACCGGATCGGGGCAGATAAGGTCATTCATCCTGAAAGGGACATGGCCAGAAGGATCGCCCATCATATCACATCTGAAAAGATCATCGATTACATCGAGTTATCGAAGGAGCACAGTATTGTAGAAGTATGCGCTTCAAAGAAGGTAGCCAACAGAACGTTGAATGATCTTGATGTACGGGCAAAGTTCGGATGTAACATCATCGCCATCCATCGGGGAGAAGAGGTCATTGTATCTCCTTCTGCCGATGAAGTGGTCGAAATTGAGGATCTCCTGATCGTCATAGGACATAATCGGGATATTAACCGATTTGAAAAAGAAGGTGTATAAGGATGAAGCAAAAGGTCATTCGGTTAAGTCCACCGCAGCTTCTTGTTGTGACCTTTCTATTTTTTATCATATTGGGGATGGGACTGTTAAAACTTCCTTTCGCCACTACTGAACATATCACCTGGCTTGAGGCCCTGTTCACGACTACATCAGCCATGACTGTGACGGGTCTTGCTGTCGTGGATACGGGGAGCGTCTACACGCTCTTCGGGGAAATCGTCGTCATGAGCCTGATCCAGATCGGAGGACTTGGGATCATGTCCTTCGCGGTCTTGATCTTTATGATGCTAGGTAAAAAGATCGGATTCAAAGAACGATTGCTTCTCCAACAAGCCCTGAACCAAACGTCAGTGGGCGGGGTCATCAAGCTTGTGAAGTATTTATTTGTCTTTTCTTTTATCGTTGAAGGGTTTGCCGTCCTTTTATTAGCGACGGAATGGGTGCCGGAGTTTGGGTGGAAGAGGGGATTATATGTCAGTGTCTTTCACTCCATATCCGCTTTTAACAATGCAGGTTTCTCCCTATGGTCCGACAGTCTGATGGGCTATGTGGGAAGTCCGGTCATCAACTTGACGATTTCATTTCTGTTTATATTGGGAGGAATCGGGTTTACGGTTCTGGTGGATATGTGGAAATCCAAAACGATCCGTCAGTTATCCCTTCATACCAAAATCATGGTACTTGGAACCTTCCTGGTGAATGTCATTGCCTTCATCATGATATTCGTACTGGAGTTCAATAATCCGAATACCCTGGCTTCACTCCCGATTTCAGATAAGATATTTGCTTCCTATTTTCAGGCGGTAACACCACGGACTGCGGGGTTCAACTCACTTGATTACGGGAGCATGGAGCGTTCCACTTTGCTCTTTACGATCTTATTAATGTTTATCGGAGCAGGGAGTGCTTCCACTGGAGGGGGTATTAAGCTGACGACCTTTGTTGTCATTTCCCTGAGTATGATTGCCTTTTTAAAAGAGAAAAAAGAGATTCGGATTTTCAGGAGAACGATTGATCAAACGCATATTTTTAAAGCATTGGCTTTATCCATGATCAGCGTGCTCCTGGTCTTCACCGCTCTTTTCTTCCTTGAAATGACGGAAAAGAATGTGTCGTTCCTTTCCCTTGTGTTTGAAGTGGTGTCTGCCTTCGGGACGGTAGGGCTGTCCATGGGGATTACGGGCTCCCTTTCGGTCATAGGAAAATGGATCATCATCATTGTGATGTTCGTCGGTAAACTCGGACCCCTCACATTGGCTTTCTCCCTTTCCCGACCTGATAAAGAGAAGATCCGCTATCCGAAAGAAGATATTCTTACAGGCTGAAAATCGGCTTTCCTGCTTTGCCCATCCAGGGCATGTGGGAAGGCCGATTTTTTTATAAATCAAGCAAAAATCCATCCATGACCTCGCATAAGGCTAAAAACACCGTTGTTAAGCGTTTTCATCATATGTTTTTGTGATTGACTTAAGCATTGCACGGGATTATACTGTTGAAAAATTCTGACTTTTGGTGGTGCTGTTGTTGAAGCGTGTGTATAACTTTTCTGCTGGTCCTGCTGTGTTGCCTGAGCCTGTATTACAGAAGGTACAGGCCGAGTTATTGAATTATCGTGAAAGTGGCATGTCTGTGATGGAATTAAGTCATCGGTCGGCCCCTTTCCAAAATATAATAGAAGAAGCACAAGGCCTACTCCGTGAACTGCTTTCGATCCCTGACGATTATCAGGTGATTTTCATGCAGGGGGGAGCATCCCTGCAGTTCTCCATGATCCCCCTGAATCTTCTCGGTGAAGGACAGGGAGCGGATTACATCGTGACAGGAAGCTGGTCGAAGAAAGCCGTTAAAGAGGCAGAGAAAGTCGGAAAGGTCCAAACACTTTCCCTCAAAGAACCCTTTGAGATCCCGTCCTACACATCAGAAGATTTTTCATCACAATCGAGCTATGTACATATCACATCCAATAATACGATCGAAGGGACCCGGTTTCATGAATACCCTGATACAGGGGGTATTCCCCTTATCGCCGATATGTCTTCCCATATTCTCTCTGAGAAGGTCGATGTTTCTTCATTCGGACTCATTTATGCCGGCGCACAAAAAAATCTCGGACCTTCCGGTGTGACGGTTGCCATCATCCACGAGAGCCTGATCGGGAAGGCGCATGTTCAATGTCCGACCATGTTGAATTACGAAACATATGTGAAGCATGATTCCCTCTTCAATACACCGCCGACCTTTTCCATTTATGTCCTGAAGCTTGTACTGGAATGGGTGAAAGAGAATGGTGGGGTGGAAGGGATGCAGGAGCATAATGAGAAGAAAGCGGCCCTTCTATATTCCTGTATCGATGAATCATCGTTATTCCATAACCCCGTACCGGTGAAAAATCGTTCACTTATGAACATTCCGTTTTCTACGGGAGATGATGAGTTGAATGCCCAATTTTTAAAGGAAGCCAAAGCGGAAGGGTTTGAGTTCCTGAAGGGCCATCGTTCCGTTGGGGGAATGAGGGCAAGTCTTTACAATGCTATGCCACGTGAAGGTGTAGAAGCACTTGTCGATTTCATGAAAAAATTTGAAGTGAAGCAAGGAGGACAATGAACATGATCTCAATCAATACGTACAATGCCATCAGTCAAAGCGGATTATCCCTGATCGAGGATGATCTCAACTATCATTTGAACGGAAATGGGGATCCGGATGGAATCCTAGTCCGGTCAAAGAACCTCCATGATTATGATTTTCCGGCTTCCGTCAAAGCCATCGCCCGTGCAGGGGCGGGAGTCAATAATATCCCCATCGATCTCTGTACGGAAAAGGGGATCGTCGTTTTCAATACACCCGGTGCCAATGCGAACGCCGTCAAGGAGCTTGTCCTCGCCAATTTGATTGCTTCATCTCGTAATCTGTATACGGCCGTTGGCTGGACAAACTCATTAAAGGAATCGGAAGAAGATGTACCCGGAGTCGTGGAAGCAAAGAAAAAAGAGTTCGTGGGAAGTGAAATCAAAGGGAAGAAGCTCGGAGTCGTAGGCCTCGGAGCGATTGGTGTCCTGGTGGCCAACGATGCCCTTGCACTCGGCATGGATGTAGTGGCGTACGATCCGTTTATCTCCGTCGATGCTGCATGGCGTTTATCGCAGGATGTGAAACGGGCCCATCAAATTGAAGAAGTGTGGGCAGAGTGTGATTTCGTCACCCTACACATCCCTTTGACGGATAAAACAGCAAGCTTCGTGAGCCCGGAAGCTTTCTCGAAAATGAAAAAAGGGATGACGATCTTGAACTTTTCACGAGGTGAGCTTGTGGAAGAGGATGCCATGGCCGGAGCATTGGATTCAGGGGTTGTCCGGAAATATGTGACGGACTTTCCGAATAAAAGGGTACTCGCCATGAAAAATGTCGTTCCTGTTCCTCATCTCGGTGCTTCTACCGTTGAGTCGGAAGAGAACTGTGCCATCATGGCCACCAAGCAGTTGAAAACGTATCTTGAAACCGGGAATATCAAGCACGCCGTCAATCTGCCGGATGTAGAGCTGCCGTACAGCGGGAAAATGAGAGTGACAGTCATGCATCAGAACATCCCGAACATGGTGGGACAAATTGCCACGGTCCTGTCCGGATACGCCGTCAACATCGCCGATATGATCAACCGCAGTAAGCATACGTGGGCCTACACCATGATCGATCTTGATCAAAAGCTAAATGAAGAGGAACAGTTGGATGTCAAACAAAAATTGAAAAACATTTCAGGCGTCGTTTCCGTGCGCCTTATCTGATCCATATAACACTCCCTCATTCAATGAGGGAGTTCTTTTTATCAGCACATCCTATCCTGAAAAAATGTGGACGGGCAATCAGCACGTATCATTACAGTGTAAAATACCATATTAGTAAGAGAAGTAGAAATGGTTGCGCTAGTGGAAGAACCCGCCAGCCCCGCGGAAAGCGAGCACCTGGAGCGGAAATCAACCGCTACTCGCCCCATTAAATGCAACCCGATATATGAAAAAAGCCAAAGGAAAAGCCACGGATTTTTGCATCGGCGGACTCTCCTTGATACTATTTTCATAAAGTAAAGATAATCAGTGAGAGGAGAATACCATGGGAATTCATCATTATTTTAAAAGCTTATCAGATCTCGAGACCCTCATCCGCTGTCCGGGTCGATTCAAATACCATGAGCATAATGTAGCCAGTCATTCCTTCAAAGTGACGAAAATCGCCCAGTTTCTCGGGACGGTGGAGGAACAGAACGGAAAGGAAATCGATTGGAAGTCCCTTTACGAAAAAGCGCTGAACCATGATTATGCAGAATTGTTCACGGGCGATATCAAAACCCCTGTGAAATATGCCTCAGGCAAGCTGCGGGAGCTCTTCAGCCAGGTGGAGGACCAGATGGTGAATAAATTCATCACGACGGAATTTCCACCTCAGTTCCAGGAAGTGTACCGGGAACGTTTCAAAGAAGGGAAGGACGAGACCCTTGAAGGGAGAATTCTCTCAGTTGCGGATAAAATCGATTTGTTGTACGAATCCTTCGGTGAAATCCAAAAGGGAAATCCAGAACCGTTATTTATTGAAATCTATCAGGAAGCGCTGTCTACCATTGTGAAATATAAGGACCTGGAATGCGTACAATACTTTCTCGAATACGTCCTTCCGGATATGCTCTCAGAGAAATTCATCCCTCATAGTGAGCTGAAGGAACGGACCCGGAAACTGATCCGGGAAGGTGACGAGTAAGAACCCCTTTCCAGAATGGGGAAACTTCGGTAGAATATGTGGTATTCCCTTATCTTTCAAGGAGAGTTGAACGTGTCCAAAATTATTTTAGGCTTATTTTTACCAGGATTGCTTGTCGTACTGTTCACAAGGGTGACGTATAATCATTATGTCGGCCTGGTCCTGACCGTTGCCCTCATCGCGGCTTCGGTGTCAAAGGGCTATACGGATTCTTGGTTGCTCATAGTCATAGACGCGGCTTCGCTGACCGCCGGATTCTGGTATAGTGACCGGATGATGAAAAAAGCGAAGAGAAGTGCATGAGTATAAAGCTCATAAAAAACCAGGTCCCTATAAGGGGGACCTGGTTTTTTAGTGATTATTTTTTCTATTTTGGGGCAGCGACTACATCAACATCATTCGCTCTTACAAAGGCAAGGCGGTGATTAAGGTGGATGAGGTAAAACTCATCGTCCCCCCAAACAATCTTGTGAGTCGTCGCTGGGTTATACGTGTAGACCGGTGCGCTGTAGAAGCTTCCCTTCACTTTATCAGAGGCGACATATTTCTGTCCCGGGGTAAGGGTATATTGAAGCTCAGTCATGCCTCTTACCGGAATCCCTTCAGGGAAGGCTTCTGCTTCCGGATAAGCTAATCCGTAAACCGGGATACCTGTTTTTCCTTCTTTTGGTGTGATGACAATGCCTGAGCCTTTGGTAGTATTGGTCCCTTTCGGATTATAGAACCACGCTTTTTGAGCTCCATACCAAATCGCGGTCCAGTCCCCTTCTTCTTCAGCCTTATAAAAAGTTTGACCTGTTACGGCTTTATTTCCCCAATTAGACGCATCCAGTGGACGAGCATTTGGAAGTGCCGCATCTTTGATAAGTGGGGCATCAAAGCTCGGAGCTGAATACAAATACACAAAGTTTGCCGATTGTTTCGGCACAAGTTCACCGGTCGGTGTCTGAAGATCCGGCATATTCGTGCTGAAATTAGGGCTGATTTGCACAACGTCTTTTTGCTTTTTCCCTGATTCGAGCGGTGCTCCTAAGATCTGCATATAATGTGCCCAATCCCAGAATGGACCTGGATCCCAGTGCATGGCCGGCTGTCTGGCGGCGGATGTTCCCGGCACTTCGTCATGTGCGATGATGTGATCTCGGTCCAGCGGAATATTGTACTCCTTGGATAGGTGCTTTACCAATCGCGCAGATGCATGATAAAGCTGTTCGTTATACCAGGCTGCCCCTTCAATCGCGATTCCTTCATGTTCGATTCCGATGCTCTTGGAGTTGAAGTACCAGTTACCTGCATGCCACGCTACATCTTTGTTATCGACCATCTGGGTAATATCACCGTCCGAAGATCGGATTACATAGTGGGCGGAAGCCTGGGTCGTTTCCCGTTGAAATACCGTTTTCGTTAGATCATAGCTGATTTCCGTGTCGTGGAGGACGATGTACTTGATTTCCTGATCATCATATGGACGATTGGCTTTGTCGTAGTTGCCGTATGACCATTCATATACAGTGCCATCATGATCGATCTGTTTGTAGGCTGCCGGGACGTAATGGCAGGCAAGGCCATTCGGACAGTCTGCCTTGTTCTCGTCGTTGTCGGATTTCAAATGTAGGCTGTTGATGGTTTCTTTATTAGGTTGGGTTTGTTTAGCTGCCAGCTTGACGGAATATCCATCTTCAGTCTGCTTCACTGCACCATTGTTGATCGTATCATACACCCGATCGGCAAAATCCCTTGCTCCTGTATTGTCAGATGAACCACTGTATTTGGCAACAGCCCCATACCAATCATTGAGGTCAGTCGAAGCTTGTCCCACCGTTTGTTTCGCATACTTGGCGAGTAGTGCAGCAGCGCCGCGGATGTTCTGCTTTTCATCATGCTTCAACGTTTCTGTTGAAAGGGAAAGCAAGTCAGCTGCCGTATTTAATGTGTGGAGAGTGGGGTCGGTAATGGACAAGTCGGAGACCCTTTCAGTTGTCACCGCTTGCTGTCCGGCTGCTTCTTCCTTCCCTGATAGATACATATGAAGGGGTTCATCTCCGTGCGGCTCTTCCATAGAATCAAGGTCGACATCAGTCAGATGCATCAGTCCGTAGCCGCCGGAAGCACTCGGTTTCCCGTCATGGTGTTCCCATAAGGACATGTTATAACCGACTGATAGCAGGATTTCGACGGGTACGTTAAACTCCTTGGCGGCTTCTTGAAATGCTTCCTGCAATTCTAGTGAATCGACCATTGCTGCCTGTGCGATTCCTTTATAAGAACTGGAAGGAGATACGGGGGATATGGCAGATCCCAATAGGAATCCTGTCATACTTAGACTGCCGGCAACTTTTAACCATTTCGCTTTTTTCATACATTCCTCCTGTTGTGAAGTATTTTAATAGAACACATAAAAAAGCTTAATGAAAAATAGACTGAATAGTCAATCAATTATTGGATATATGCCTAGATGAATAATTTCGGGGAAGATAATTGAATTGTGGATAAAGAGTGAATTATGTGAATAAGATACTGGTTCTATTGGTTATTCACAGTTTGAAACCGTGTACAAAAGGTTTGTTCACAAGAAAATTGACGAAATGTGCATAAGTTTAAGGATTTTCCACAAGTGTTATCGAGTTATACACATGGTTATGCACAAGGTGTGTATAGAATTGGTCGCATTCTGTCGAAAAAAGACGGTCGTCCCGCAGTTCCTTGTCGAAAATTCTATTCTATCACCAAATAAATAAGAACGTTGAAGTTATCCACAATGCTGAGAAAGAAAAAAGGGAAGGTCCGTCCCTTGAATGAATTAAACGAACTTTTGTTCGCTTATTGTTGGTTAATCCTGAAGGAAATGTGGTAGAATGTGTATAGAAGAATGTACAGTGTTTAAGATGGGTATATGTAGGTAAATACAAGGTAGCAGTCCTTTATTATAGGAGGTTTCACGGTGAAAGATCAATTTGAGCTCAAGTCTAAATATAAACCAGAGGGAGATCAGCCCCTGGCTATAGAGAAACTGGTACAGGGTATAAATGAAGGGAAGCGTCATCAAACTCTACTTGGAGCAACAGGGACGGGAAAGACATTCACCGTCTCCAATGTGATCAAGCAGGTTGAGAAGCCGACCCTTATCATTGCCCATAATAAAACCCTGGCAGGACAGCTCTACAGCGAGTTTAAGGAATTCTTCCCTGATAACGCAGTTGAGTATTTTGTCAGTTACTATGATTACTATCAGCCCGAAGCGTATGTTCCACAGACCGACACCTTCATCGAAAAGGATGCAAGCATCAATGATGAAATCGATAAATTAAGGCACTCCGCCACCTCGGCTTTGTTCGAGAGGAAGGATGTCATCATCATTGCCAGCGTATCCTGTATTTATGGTTTGGGTAATCCGGAAGAGTACCGCGAGCTCGTCCTTTCCCTCCGAACGGGAATGGAGATCGAACGGAATCAACTGCTCCGTAAGCTTGTGGATATCCAATATGAGCGAAATGATATCGACTTCCAACGCGGAACCTTCCGAGTACGTGGAGATGTTGTGGAAATTTTCCCTGCTTCCCGTGATGAGCACTGTATGCGTGTAGAATTTTTCGGTGATGAAATCGATCGGATCCGTGAAGTGGACGCCCTGACAGGGGAAATCATGGGAGATCGAGACCATATCGCCATCTTCCCGGCCTCCCACTTCGTTACCCGTGAGGAAAAAATGCAGGTAGCGATCAAAAATATTGAGAAAGAACTGGAAGAACAGCTGGCGATCATGAAGGAAGAAAATAAATTGCTAGAGGCACAGCGCCTGGAGCAGCGGACACGTTATGACCTGGAAATGATGAGGGAAATGGGCTTCTGTTCAGGAATCGAGAACTATTCCCGACACCTGACATTGCGGCCGTCCGGATCGACTCCGTACACGCTTCTGGATTACTTTCCTGATGACTTCCTGATCGTAATCGACGAGTCCCATGTAACGTTGCCTCAGATCAGGGGAATGTTCAACGGGGACCAGGCACGTAAAAAAGTGCTCGTGGATCATGGATTCCGTCTGCCTTCAGCCATGGACAATCGTCCTCTCCGCTTTGAAGAATTCGAGAAGAAGACCCAGCAGCTCCTTTATGTTTCGGCAACTCCCGGACCATATGAGCTGGAACATAGTCCTGAAATGGTCGAGCAGATCATCCGGCCGACGGGACTTCTGGATCCGATCATCGAGGTACGTCCGATCGAAGGGCAGATTGATGATCTGTTAGGTGAAATCAATGAACGGATCGAGAAGAATGAAAGGGTACTCGTCACTACGTTAACGAAGAAGATGTCAGAAGATCTCAGTGCTTACTTGAAGGAAATCGGGATCAAGGTCCAATATCTCCACTCAGAGATCAAAACGTTGGAGCGTATTGAAATTATCCGGGACCTCCGATTGGGGAAATATGATGTGCTGGTCGGAATCAACCTGCTCCGGGAAGGGCTGGATATTCCGGAAGTTTCACTTGTCACCATCCTTGATGCTGACAAGGAAGGCTTCCTGCGTTCAGAACGGTCCCTGATCCAGACGATAGGCCGGGCTGCCCGTAACAGCAACGGGAGAGTCATCATGTATGCAGATAAAATCACGGATTCCATGCAGAAAGCACTCGATGAAACCGAGCGTCGCCGTACGATACAGCAGGAATACAATGCAAAACACGGCGTGACCCCGACGACGATACAAAAAGAGATCCGTGATGTCATCAGGGCGACTCATGCCGCTGAAGAAGCAGGGGTTTATGAAGGAGAACAGACAAAGGTTTCGAAAATGTCTAAACCGGAGCGACAAAAACTTATTGCTAGCCTGGAAGTGGAAATGAAGGAAGCGGCCAAGGCACTCGATTTCGAACGTGCCGCACAGCTTCGCGATACCATTCTTGAGCTCAAGGCGGAAGGATGAACGAATCATGGCGCAGGACCAAATAATCGTACAAGGAGCTAGAGCTCATAATTTAAAAAATATAGATATTAAAATCCCACGGGATAAACTGGTTGTTTTAACAGGGCTGTCAGGGTCGGGGAAATCTTCCCTTGCCTTCGATACCATTTATGCAGAGGGCCAGAGACGTTATGTCGAATCCTTATCCGCTTATGCCCGTCAGTTTCTGGGGCAGATGGATAAGCCGGACGTCGACGCCATCGAAGGGTTATCGCCTGCAATTTCCATCGATCAAAAAACGACGAGCCGCAATCCCCGTTCAACAGTGGGGACGGTAACAGAAATTTATGATTACCTGAGATTGCTGTTTGCCCGTGTCGGAAAACCGATCTGTCCGAATCATGGGATTGAGATCACTTCCCAAACAATCGAACAGATGGTTGACCGGATTCTGGAATATCCCGAGAGGACCAAACTGCAAGTCCTGGCACCGGTCGTGTCGGGCCGTAAAGGAACTCATGTGAAGACTCTTGAAGACATCAAGAAACAGGGATTCGTGAGGGTACGCATCAATGGAGAGGTACAGGATCTCGGTGAGGAGATTTCGTTAGAGAAAAACAAGAAGCATTCCATTGAAGTGATCATCGACCGGATCGTTGTAAAGGAGGGAGTCGCGGCACGACTTTCGGATTCACTTGAAACGGCATTGCGGCTCGCAGATGGACAGGTGATCATCGATGTCATAGGGGAAGAAGAGCTTCTATTCAGCGAGCATCACGCATGTCCTTACTGTGGATTCTCCATCAGTGAACTCGAACCGCGGATGTTTTCCTTCAACAGTCCTTATGGTGCATGTGTAAGTTGTGATGGGCTGGGAACAAAGCTTGAGGTGGATAAGGAGCTTGTGATCCCCAATTGGGACCGTACCCTTGCTGAGCATGCCATTGCTCCATGGGAACCGACTAGTTCTCAATACTATCCCTCTCTTCTGAAGGCCGTATGTGACCATTATGAAATTCCAATGGATATTCCCGTTAAGGATCTGCCGAAGCACCAGATGGATAAGATTCTTTATGGATCCGGGAAAGATGAGATTTACTTCCGTTACGAGAACGATTTCGGACAAGTGAGGGAAAACTATCTCCGTTTCGAAGGCGTCATCCCGAATGTGGAGAGACGCTATCGTGAAACGAGCTCGGATTATATCCGTGAGCAGATGGAAAAGTATATGGCGCAGCAGGACTGTCCTACATGTCACGGCCACCGTTTAAAAGAAGAGAGCCTGTCGGTGAAGGTGGATTCCCTTCACATAGGGGAAGTGACGGCTTTTTCAATCGAGGAAGCGGAGCAGTTCTTCCATCGACTCCAACTTTCCGAGAAAGATATGAAGATCGCCAACCTTATTATGAGGGAAATCAAAGAACGTCTTGGCTTCCTGGTGAATGTTGGACTGGAATACCTCACATTGAGCAGGGCGGCCGGTACGTTATCCGGCGGGGAGGCACAGCGGATCCGCCTTGCCACTCAAATCGGTTCGCGGCTGACGGGGGTCCTTTACATCCTCGATGAACCATCCATTGGTTTGCATCAAAGGGATAATGACCGTCTGATTGATACATTAAAGAATATGCGTGAAATCGGGAATACGCTGATCGTCGTGGAGCATGATGAAGATACGATGATGGCAGCGGATTATCTGATCGATATTGGACCGGGTGCGGGGGTACATGGTGGTGAGGTCGTTTCAGCGGGGACACCCCAGGAAGTAATGGACGATCCGAACTCATTGACCGGTCAGTATCTGTCAGGTAAGAAATTCATCCCCCTTCCACAGGAAAGGCGCAAACCCGATGGCCGTTACCTGGAGATTGTGGGGGCAAAGGAAAACAACCTGAACAACGTCAAGGTGAAGCTGCCACTGGGGATCTTCACAGCCGTAACCGGCGTATCGGGATCCGGAAAAAGTACCCTGATCAACGAAATCCTGCATAAATCCCTGGCTCAAAAGCTTCATAATGCGAAGTCTAAACCAGGTGAGCATAAAGAAGTGAAAGGTATCGACCATCTGGACAAAGTCATCGATATCGATCAGTCGCCTATCGGACGTACCCCTAGGTCCAATCCAGCAACGTATACCGGGGTATTCGATGATATCAGGGATGTATTTGCGACTACGAATGAAGCAAAAGTCCGCGGCTATAAAAAGGGCCGTTTCAGCTTTAACGTAAAAGGCGGCCGCTGTGAAGCGTGTCGCGGGGACGGAATCATCAAGATTGAAATGCATTTCCTGCCGGATGTGTACGTTCCATGTGAAGTATGTCATGGAAAACGATACAACCGTGAAACCCTTGAAGTGAAATACAAAGATAAGAATATTTCAGACGTCCTTGAGATGACGGTAGAAGATGCAGTGAAGTTCTTCGAAAACATCCCTAAGATCAAACGTAAGCTGCAGACCATTTTTGATGTCGGCCTTGGATACATCACTTTAGGTCAGCCGGCCACCACATTATCAGGTGGGGAAGCCCAGCGTGTGAAGCTAGCATCCGAATTGCACCGACGTTCAACGGGTCGTTCCCTCTATATCCTGGATGAGCCGACCACTGGACTACATGTCGATGATATCGCACGTCTCCTCGTCGTCCTTCAACGACTGGTCGAAAACGGAGACACCGTCCTTGTCATCGAGCACAACCTCGATGTCATCAAGGCAGCCGATTACCTTGTGGACCTTGGTCCCGAAGGTGGAGACAAAGGCGGAACGATCGTCGCAAGCGGAACCCCTGAAAAAGTAGCCGAAGTACAAGGCTCCTACACAGGCAAATACCTCAAACCCGTACTCGAACGCGATCGTGAACGGATGAAAAAGAAAGTTCGGGAGAAAGAAGAAGTAACAAATTGATAATGAGGGGAGATGTTTAATGCATCTCTCTTTTTTTATTATTAATATGAACAGGGCATTGGTTTTTACTTCACCTTTAATTCGGAGGGCTGGAGGCTTTTTGTGTAAAAGTTATGTAATTGATTGTGAATGATCGAGTATCATGTTGGATAATAAATGCTTGAAAAGTTGATTGGAGCGGAAATCAACAAGCTACTTGCCCATATAAAATGTTCATCAAAAACCAAAACCACACCTCCATACCTACCCAAATTCAGCCTCCAGATGGAGTGAAGCACACATCCCATATGTGAAAATAAGATTAGTAACAAATGCATTGAAACTTTTTGCCCAGCGTATCGTAAATAATAGTAGAGGAGATGATGAAGATGGACACCAATAAGGTATTATCAGCCCTATGCTATTTTAGTATATTTTTTGCCGGCTTCCTTTTTCCTTTGATCGTATATTTTCTAACGGATAATCCATACGTGAAAAAGGATGCAAAAGCAGCATTTCTATCTCATTTATTACCGGTCATTGCGGTCCCTCTTGTGATTGCGGGTCTGTTTATGGATATGGGGGTTTTCGCCACTGGTGCGGGACTGCCTGTCTTTACCTTCGTCATGATCGGTTTAGCTATATTACTCAGTGTTGTTGTAGTCATTTGGAATGTGTATAAGGGCATCAAAGTACTTTTATAATCGATAAAGGGGATGAAAGAGTATGAATGAAGAACGCAAACGCATTTTGGATATGTTGGAGAATGGAACGATTTCGGCACAGGAAGCACTGGCATTGTTGGAAGCGCTCGAGAAGCAGCCAAAAACATCGAAGACTAAAGAAAAAGATTTTCTTGATGATTTTGTATCCATCTTTCAAGACGAGAAAAAGGATGGGAAGGATCAACATTCGGGAAATCCGAAAGATAAGCTTCTTGACTTCATGAATTCGGCGCTGAATAAGATCAAGAATTTCGACTTTGATTTCCAATGGAATCAATCAGTAGAGTTGTCCCATGTTTACCAGCAGCCCAATACGGATTTTGTGAAAATTGACGTGGATGTGGCGAATGGGAAGGTGGAACTGATTCCATGGGATGGAGAGGAAGTCCGTGTAGAATGTGAAGCCAAGGTGTATCGCACGGAAGATCACGAAGAAGCGAGAAAGCAGTTTATGGAGAATACATCCTTTGCCGTGGATGAAGATACGCTCTATTATTCGACCCAATTAAAGTGGATGAAAGTGGATTCCAAGCTCTACATTCCGAAGCATCAATATAAAAGGATTTCGGTCCGCTTATTCAATGGTGGATTAAAAGCCAGTAATCTGGAAGTTGAGGATCTTCGTACGAAGGCGGCAAATGGGAAGATCGAAATTGACCGCCTGTCTTCGAAAAAAGTAGAAGTTGAAACGTCCAACGGGGCGATTACCATCAAGAACGCAAAAGCAGATCATGTAGAGGCGGAGTCCATTAATGGGAAGGTCCATGTTGAAGGGGATATTTTGTACTCTGATGTTCAGTCTCTGAATGGAAACATCGTCTGTGCCCTTACGGGGGAGAAATCCGATACGGTGCATGCCAAAACGGTAACGGGCAATATTGATCTGTTCGTACCTGAAAACATCAATATTTCAGGAGAAGCTAAATCGAATTTCGGTAGTTTCAAGGTAGAGCTGCAGGGTATTGATGTATTAGAGGAAAAAAACGAAGTGGTGCAGAAATCGATCCGTTTCAGTCGAAAAACCGACTCGGCGGATAAGCTTCATCTTTTTGCGGAAACAAAAGCAGGATCTGTCCTCATAAAAAAGCATGAACAGAAGAATGTTAATAAGGACAACGCATAAGATGAGAAAGAAGGTATAACGATGAAAAAACGATTAGCACGATCAAGGTCCGACCGTAAGCTGGCTGGAGTGATTGGGGGATTATCCCGTTATGTGGGGATCGATTCCACGATCCTGAGGGTGATTTTTATCATCCTGCTCATTCCAACGGGATTTTTCCCGCTGGGTGTCATTTATGGGTTATTGGCCTTCGTGCTGCCACATGAGGAGGAAGCCATCAGATAATGAGATGGATTATTGGAATTTTAATCAATGCAGTGATTTTTATTGCATTAGCCGGATTTTTTGAAGGATTCGAAGTATCGGGGATCGGAGCAGCCATCGGAGCGAGTTTTATCCTTTCGATCCTGAATGTTCTCGTGAAACCGATACTGATCATCCTTACGTTGCCGGTCACGATTTTATCACTGGGCCTGTTTTTATTCGTCATCAATGCCATCACGTTATTACTGACGGATGGTCTGATGGGAAGCAGTTTCGAACTATCAGGCTTCGGGATGGCATTTCTGGCATCGATCATTTTGTCACTGGCCAATCTGGTGATTCAAAAAGCGGTCCTCGAGCCAATGAAAGAGAAGTAAATAGAAAAGGACTCCGGTTTTCACGTGCCGGAGTTTTTTTGTTCGAAAAGTTTACTATTTTACAAGGGGTGTTTTCGTAAACATTGTTGCTTTTGGATGTAGCGAGTGGCGGTTGATTTCCGCTACAGGTGCTCGCTTTCCGCGGGGCTGGCGGTGAGCCTCCTCGGCTACGCCTGAGGGGTCTCACCTGTCCAGCGTTTCCCGCAGGAGTCGAGCACCTTCCGCTCCAATCAACTGACGAAAAGTTTGCCTATCAGAAAGGAAATGTGGAGAATGTGTATTCCACTGCTTTATCATTCGTTGCAGTGACTGATTTTAATTAATAGTCCTTTACTCTTTTTAAACTGATGGTCACAAATCATTATGCTCTGTCAACCACTTACTACTCTAGAGGGTGAAGGGAACTGCGTAGACTCCTACGGAAAACGGGCGTGCCGAGACCCCGGAAGCGATTTTTGCTGAGGAGGCTCGGCCGAACGTCCGTGGAAAGCGGGACTGTTCCCTTCACCCTCCT
>NZ_JAHWGH010000006.1:57115-111439 GCF_019334305.1 Rossellomorea orangium | reverse complement strand
CGCAGGCGTAGCCGAGGAGGCTCACCGCCAGCCCCGCGGAAAGCGAGCACCTGTAGCGGAAATCAACCGCCACTCGCTACATCCAAAAGCAACAATGTTTACGAAAACAGCCTTTTACATACAGGTAAAAAAAAAGAGATCCGTTCGTAAACGGAACTCTTCAATATAAAGTATATATTAAAAATCGAAGTTGTCTGGGTCTGGACCGAAGCGTTCATCAAGGTTCAATTGGTTGATTTGATTCATCTCTTCCATGGAAAGTTCGAAGTTGAAGAGATCAGCATTTTCTTGGATGCGGCTTTCATGAACAGACTTCGGAATAATGATGACATCGTTCTGAAGATGCCAACGCAGAATCACTTGTGCTGCAGACTTCTCATGCTTCTCAGCAATGTGATTTAAAGTAGGTTCATCCAATACTCTTCCTTGAGCGATTGGAGACCATGCTTCTACTGCGATATTTTGTGATGCACAGAATTCACGTATCTTTTCCTGATTCAGGCGAGGGTGTAATTCGATTTGGTTTAAAACGGGCTTTTCATTGCCATTTTTCATCAGGTCTTCAAGATGGTGCTGATGGAAATTACTAACACCGATCGACTTGATCAATCCTTCGCCATAGAGCCTCTCCATCGCTTTCCATGTATCATTGTACTTGCCTTCCACCGGCCAGTGAATGAGATACATGTCCAGGTAATCCATTTCAAGCTTTTTAAGGCTGGTTTCAAATGCCTTCAATGTCGTATCGTAGCCTTGATCACTATTCCATACTTTTGATGTGATGAACAGTTCTTCTCTCGCTACTCCACCGTCCTTCACGCCCTGTCCTACGCTTTCCTCATTATCGTAGATCGCCGCGGTATCGATGGAACGGTACCCTGACTCAATCGCAGTGCGCACTGCCTGTACCGTTTCAGACGGATCTTTCATTTGGTAAACTCCTAAACCGACATAAGGAATTTCAATCCCGTTATGTAACGTCTTCGTGCTTTGTAAGTTTTTCAACATATTGCATCCCTCCTGATTTATTATTTTACAAATTTCAATAACAGAAAGCGAATCTTATGATTGAAAAAGAATGTTTCACAAAGGAAAGGTCCGTCCCTCGGATTGAGGGACGGACCTTTCCTTATAAAATTCTACTGGCCAATAAATTGATCTCTGTTTTTCCCTATAAACGCAAGCTTATGAAGGGGACGGGTCATAGCCACATATTGCAGCTTGATGTCGAGTTCATTATTTGGATTGAATGCTTCATCCAGTGCAGCAATCAGGACGACATCAAATTCAAGTCCTTTTGACAGATAGGATGGAACGACGACGATCTGATCTTTTGGGATCGATTCCTGTTCTTCTAGTAACTTCACTTTCCCGGGCTGCCGTTCTTGAAGGAGTGAACTGATCTTCACACAGTCTTTCATGCTTTTCCCGATCACAGCGAAGGTTTGGAATCCTTCTTCTCGTCCTGCATCCACTTTCTCCTCAATCAAGGAAGCGAGTTCATCCAATGCCACATACTCATCAAAGCTTGGAGAATCCCCGTGCCTCACCACCGGATTCACTTTCGGAAAATCATAGGGTAAGAGACTCAGCAATTTATTCGCTTCCTCCATGATTTCAATCGTGGTACGATAGCTTTTTTGAAGTTCGGTATATGTCGCCCTAGGAAAGATATCCCGATAGACCGGCTCCCAGGACTGAAGCCCACGGTAAGAGTGGATACCTTGAGCCAGATCCCCGACCAGCGTGAACATGTCGGTTTCCAGTGCCCTCTTCAATGAATAGAGCTGCAAATAGCTATAATCCTGCGCTTCATCTATCACGATGTTTTTCGCTTTGTGAAATTTATCAATTCCAAACAAATGGGACTGCAAGTAGAGAAGGATTGCCAAATCTTCCACTTCATACTGCTTCTTCTTTGCGTACTTCAACGTGTAGTGACAAAGCTGTTCCGCCTGTCCCCTGCTCAGCTCCCCCTTCGAGTAGGAAGCAAGGCGCTCGGGATCCGAGAATAATTCGATAAAGTATCGATCCAGATTCTTCTTTTCAAACTGCTTCATATATCCGGTGACGCTTGTACGGATCGCTTTTTTAATCTCGTTTACACGATCAATTTTCTTGTCCAACGCTTTTGATACATATTCCTTCCTATTCCCCGCCTTTGAACGCTCAAAGAGAGCCGTTTCGATCCGCTCATCAAAGAATTTCTCTACCCTATCCACCATTTGCTTTTTGTTTGAACGGACGTAGCTTTGCAGGAGCGACT
Organism: Rossellomorea orangium; assembly: GCF_019334305.1. Taxonomy (GTDB): domain Bacteria; phylum Bacillota; class Bacilli; order Bacillales; family Bacillaceae_B; genus Rossellomorea. The sequence continues at coordinate 109,173 of NZ_JAHWGH010000006.1, read as the reverse complement.
TTAGCTTTTCCATCCTGCGATAGATTGGCATATACGTATACTCTTCTTTAAAAAGGTGGGTGAACTTCTTAGCCGTATATAGCTTATATTTGTCCACATAAAAATCTTTCGATGTATAAAAGCGCTGTTCGATTTCTTCCAGGTAATCATCTAGGATCCTCCTGAATGCTTTGGACCCTTTGAAACCTGAAATCCAAGATGCGTTTTCAATCTCTTCATCATGGGTTTCAATCAGTTTTATGAGCTTGTGATCTTCAACCATGGAAAGTTCCTTCTCCAGGCAAGTCATGACATAATCTGTAAATGTGGTCTGCCTTACCCGTTCAACGCCAAGTTCCGGCAGTGCTTCTGATATATAGTCGATAAATAAATTACTGGGAGCAAGGATCATCAGCTGATTTGGATCAAAGTGTTGTTTGTAGTTATAAATAAAATACGAAATCCGGTGAAGAGCTATTGTGGTCTTCCCACTTCCAGCCGCTCCCTGGACAATGATGGGCTTGTTTAAATCGGCCCGGATAATCCGGTTCTGTTCTTCCTGGATCGTGGAAATGATCTCAGTCAAACGGTTACTGGAGCTTTTGGCTAAAGAATCCTGCAGCAGTTCATCCGTGGTGGTTAAGTCAATATCTCGTATTTCCTCCAGAAGTCCATCCTCAATCATATATTGACGCTTTAGTGACAAGTCTCCATCATACGTTTCACCTTCTGCATCGTATGAGACATCACCGATCCTTCCTTCGTAGTACAAGTTTGCGATGGGGGATCTCCAGTCGACGATGATTTGCTCCTGATTTTCACGCTGATACAGGGAAGTCTTCCCAATATAATGCTTCTCCACCTTGCCGGACCCCTCATGCTGGAAATCGATCCGGGCAAAATACGGTTTTGTTTTTGCTTTCGTAAGGGACTCCAATTCTTCTTTGGACATTTCAAAAAAGCTTGAGTTCGTCAAAATATCGATATAGGCGGCACTCGACTCGCCCCAATCGATATCTCCAAAAGCTTTTTCCATGTTTTCCTTATACTTTTCCTTACTCGTCTGGGATGTACTGATGACAACATCAATGTAGCGCTTCGTAAACTCTAAGCGTTCTGATTCACTTGAAAAATCGGGATGGATATTCGATTCCTTCGTCATACATTTCTCCTTCCAAATGTTTTAGCCGCAATGGAGAAAAAAACGTCCTGTCATTTCCACTAAGGTAACGAGGCTCAGGTGGATGAACAAGATAAAATAGACATATCGAAATCTGTAAAAATTATGTAGGCGTTTGGGAGCAGAAATTTATATTATCAGATAATTCAAGAGGATTCAATACATAATTCGAAATATGATCATTGAGCCTCTTGTAAGTGTGATAAAATTGTAAATAATGGATGTTGATATATTCATAACGAATGGTTGATGACCAGAGTAAAGAAGAATTTAATATTTGTAGGGTGGTAAGTCGATGATAGGTATCAGTGTAGCAACGAAGTGGGAATATGAAGCGACATTAGCATATTTCGGAATAAAAGATAATGAACGTGTCGGTTATCCTTATGGCGAGTATTTCATCACAACCATTGATGATACCGAACTTGTATTTTATAGTACCGGTGTAAGAAAAGTAAATGGTGTTGGCGGTAATCAGTATATGATTTCGAAATTTCATTTAACGAAAGTAATCGTTGCCGGAACATGTGCAGGAATAGATGAAAGGTTCAGTAATCTTGATATTTTTGTACCCATTAAAGCCGTTCAATATGATTGCACAGTAAAAGAAGTAGAGCCCCTTATTAAACAATCATTCATAGTCGATATAAATCTATCAAAATATGGAAATGATTTTCACACCGGTACGATCGGCACCGCCGATAGAGCAGTAGTGATGTGGCAGGACTATTTAGAACTGAAAGAAAACGACATAACCATAGCCGATACCGAAGCGGGTGCCATTGCTTACATCTGTAAGAAGAATGATGTTGAATGCATTATTATCAAAGGAATATCCGATTTTCCAACAGATGAAAGAAACGCTGATAAATTTGAATCAAACATGGAACAAATAAATGTTTATTTAGAGAACACACCCAAGGTGATGAATAAAATATTTGACGAATATTTAAAAAGGTTTATTTAAATACAAAACCCAGAGTTAGTAGCTCTGGGTTTGTACTGTTAAATATCGTGTTATTCACACGGCTATTTCTGCTGTTGAATTTGGTGGGATTGAAGCTGTTCCCTCCCTGAACGGAACCCCCTTACTAAATAAATGAAGGATTCTTCCTTTGATCCATCGGAAATATTATTTGAAAGCTTGTCCCCTTACCAACTCGACTCTCAACCGTAATAACGCCCCTCATCGCTTCAATGATCCGGTAAGACACCATCAGTCCAAGGCCCGTTCCTTTTTCTTTCGTTGAGAAATAAGGTTCGCCGAGTCTCGCTTGTTGCAATGGCGTCATGCCGGTTCCTGTGTCGGTGATCGTAATGGTCACGCCCCCTTTTTGAACCATTGAATGGATCGTAAGGGTGCCTCCTTTAGGCATGGATTCAATCGCGTTTTTGATGATATTGAGAAATGCCTGTTGAAAGTTGCGGGTATTGCCGACAATCATGGCCTCCTGAATATCTTTGTGCACAAGCACAGATTGTTGATTACTCAATGGCTCGACCATATCAGCAAGCTTATGCAACTGTTCGGCAATGGAGATGTCCTCCACTTGTTCCGGGTCGGGCCTGGCAAATGTAAGATAATCATTGATGATGTCTTCTGCCCTGTTCAGTTCGGATGATGCAATGGTTAAATACTGTTCTTTTTTTCCTATTGGTAGATTTTCCTGATGGAGAAGTCTCAGGAATCCTTTGATCACGGTCAAGGGATTTTTCACCTCATGAGAGATACTGGCAGCGAGCTGAGCCAGTACTTCCATCTTTTCTATTTTGACTAGTGCTTGTTTGATTTGGATCTGTTTTAGCAGCGTCTCACATATGTATGTCAGGATCAGCATTCCCAACGAAGGAAGCAGAATGAAATTGATTAAGTAACTTTCATCGATTACAAATACCGTCATCGCCTTTGCAATCAGGGCAGCAACGATGGAATGGATGGTAAAGAGAAACACTGAGAATATGATTTTTTTGCGACTGGATAACCGGTCGAATTTGAACCATTTCATCCCGAAGACCGTCATCAAGAAGATGACCACATAAATCACAAATGCAACGATACTCCAACTATACATCATGGTCCTCGATACAAGTAAAACCGCCAGCAGCGCAAGACCAGTATAAGGGCCCCCATACAATATGCCAAGAACAAACGGGATCATCCTCAGATCATGGACACAGTATTGATTATGGTATATGGGAGAAAGCATGCACAGGATAATGGCAATACTAAAAGAAACAAGGGTTGCTAACCTTGTATACCAACCATGTATCATTTTTTTTTCAATAAGGAAAAAAACTAAAAATATACTTAAAATGATATAAAAGAAATTATTAATAACATCCTGATTAAAAATAATCATCCTTACCCTTTGACCTTTCACAGAAATAGTATTCTTTATAAAATTCTACCATACTGCAAACATATTCGTTACGCTTTTCTATTTATCCTGCATTTCATAAGAGAACTCCCCTGAAAAGAACAGGAGAGTCATCTGACTTACACAGTCTTCAATTGTTCACCAAGGTACTTCGCCAACTCCAACATACCGTATTGCCCGTACTTCGCTTCGGCATCTTTATTGTAATTCGTATTGGTGTTCACATCATACGTATAGATCGTTCCTTCTTTGTCTTGTATGAATTCGATCCCTGCTATATCGATCCTGTTCTCTAATAAAAATGTTTCGTAAGATGAAAGGATGTCATGGGTAAAGTTTTCCCGGATTTCGAATTTAGGCTTTTCTTCCTGCTCTCCTGCAGGACAGAATAAATCATCTACCTGGCAGACATCAGCAGGACATAGTTCAAATCCCTTTGATGTGTCCACCTTTACAGCATACATGAACTTCCCTCCGATAAATTCACAGCGTGTAATGGAAGCATCTGGAGCTTCAATATACTCCTGGATGAGCGTCGTCCCATCCAACGGTTCTTCAAACGAATCACTGTATACGTAGTTTTTCAAAGCGTCGACCGAATGAAACAGTTGGACACCCAGTCCTTTTCCAGCACGATTATGCTTGGTGATGAAAGAGGGTTTATTGAGATTTTCTGCCGCTTCTATTATTTGCTCTTTTCCGACAGCGGCAAAGGTCTCAGGCGTCTTAATTCCTGCGGCATTCAGAGCCATATACTGATTCACTTTACTTACTTCCAATCGGAGGGCTCGGTTTCCGTTCAGTACCTTTTTCCCATATCTCTCTAACCAGGCAAGAACGCTCTCGGTCAACTCTGGTGCAAAACGATGATTCCGTGTATGGGACGATGCACTGATCCTGTTATAAAATACACCTTCAGGCGGCTCTTTCGATAGATCCACAAGTCCCTGGTCCAAAAACCATTCTTCATAATCCAGCTGAAGCTCCTCAAGACGTTTCGTTAAATGATTGGTCCATTCGCTATTTTCATGTATGATATGAATTTTTTTCACGATCATTACCCCATTTGTTCGTAGGATTTTTTAAAAAGTCTTACAACACAAAGTAATCCTACTATAAAAGTAGGATTTAGGTCAATGATCAGGAATTCACTTCGACTTCCGGTCCGTTCTCCTCATTTGGATCTTCATCCCGCTTTTTGTTAACAGTTCTCGGGCCATTGACGGCTTCTCTATCTTGGCACTCCGTTGATCGTCCTTTAGGATGTCTCTGATTTCCTGAAGGACTTCGAGATTGGTCGTTTGTTTCACCTTATAAGGCTGATCTCCGCCTTTTAGCCGGTTGACCACTTTGATCATTAAAAACACACACATGGATATAAGAAGAAAATCCACCAATGAGCCCAGGAATTTCCCCAATTCAATCACCTCTGCCCCTATTCGAAGATGCAACCCTTCAAAATTAATTCCGCCAAAGAAGATCCCTATTGCAGGCATCATCATGTCATGGACAAGAGACTCCACAATTTGACCGAATGCGGATCCAATGATGACTGCTACTGCTAAATCAAACACATTCCCCCTTGAAATGAACTGCTTGAACTCTGCCCACATAATTAAGTTCACCTACCGCTTCATTACTCTTAACATATGGGAAGGAAAAGCGAGATATGAAGACAGGAATATAATTCTTTATAGAAGATATTTTCCTACTATGACGGCCAACATAATGAATGCGACGACTCCCATTAGAATGACGAGTTTTTTTTCTTCCTTTTCCGCTGACATTTATATTTGCCTCCTCTCATGATGGGTGACAGTTATACGGTTCCCCTTTCAAATAACTTTGTGTCAAGTATTACCGGATCAGGATGTTCTTCCTGCAGGAAAAGTTTAAATGCCTCTTCCCCCAATTTCCTTATCGGTACTTCAAAGGAGGTGATACCGAGGGCATCTGCAAGAGGGTGGTTATCAAAGCTGAGGATGGCCAGATCCTTCGGTATCCTGATGGACTTTTTCCCCGCCTCAGCCACCATGCCTGCGGATACTTGATCGCTCGTTACAATCAGGGCAGTAGGTCTATCCCCCAGACGTTCCCAGGCATCCAATACATCCCTACCATCTTGAAGATCATAGCAGTCGTTGAAGATCCAGTCCTCACAGACCGGATGGATAGCGGCGGCTTCCGAGCTGTCGTAGAAACCTCTGATCCGCTCCTCACTATTCGTTCCAAACGTACGGTGCAGGCACAGCCCGATCCGTGAATGCCCCTTTGAGTGGAGGTATTCTACGCCGCTTCTGATTCCCTGATAGTGATTGATGAACACTTTTTTATACTTTGCCTCTGATACATTTTCACAGAGAACGACGTTGGGGCCGATGAACGGCGCCAAAACTTCGAGTGAATTGGAGCGTGAAGTGAGGATCAATCCATCCACTTCCTTCATCTGCAAGCGATGAAAGGCATCTAGTTCTGCTCCTCTGTCATAGTTCGTCTGGAAGAGTTGAAGATGATACCCGTGTTTTAACGCTTCCCCCGCGATGCCCTGGAGAATCTCTCCGAAGTAAGGAAGATTCAAATAAGGTAAAATCACTCCTATACTATAGGTTTTCCCTTTTGATAAATGAACGGCATTGGCGTTTTTTATATAATTCAACCTCTCGACAGCATCAAGCACCTTCCGTCGTTTCTCTTCTTTCACATACGGATGATCATTTAAGACCCTGGATACCGTCGAAACAGAAACCCCTGCAAGCTTCGCGATACTCCTGATATTTGTCATATACATTCCCCTAACTGGCAATATGTGAAAATAAATATGTAAAGACGCTTGCTCTGAAACGCGTTTCACACTTTAGAGTTAAACATGTAAAGGGATCGATTACTACATTAAGACCCTAAAACATGACAAGGAGGCTATTCTCATGCTCGGTTTTCTGTATCTACCCCTGCTTTGTATCATTATCATAGGAGGAAGTTACGCTGCATTAAAGCCCATCCATTTCTATACTCCCCAAGATCAGGAGGATCCACTAGAAAATATATACAATAAGACCCTGAACTAACTCTGGTTGCCTGCTTTCATGTGAAGCAGGCTTTTATTTTATCCATTTCACTGCCCAAACCTGGACCGCATCCATGACAGGTTCCAACTCTTTTCCTTTATTGGTCAAACTGTATAGGACTTTCACAGGCTTTTCATCAATCACCTCACGGCAAATGATTCCACGATCTTCCAATTCCTTCAATCTGTCCGTCAATACCTTTTGACTGATATTTGGTATTCTTTCATTTATATCTTTAAAACGGCAGGTTCCGTCAAATAATACCTTTATGATCATCCCGATCCACCGCTTACCCAGTAACTCAAAGGCATTGGCATATTTCGGACATAATTTCGTTTCCATTTCGTTCACACATCCTACATCTTTTTCCCTTGACGCAACAAGCATCGTCGGTTATATTGTTCATATTGCCCACCCACTTACAAAAAGTAAGTAACATACAAATATATACCATATTATAACACTTTTTTAAACATCAAGGAGGCATTACCATGGATAATTTCTTTCAAATCGTCGACGAACGCCGCTCAACGAAAGTGTACGACCCTCAGGTGGAGATCCCACGCGAGGAATTAGTCAGCCTGCTCGAAACCGCAGGGAAAGCTCCATCTGCCTGGAATCTTCAACAGTGGAAGTTCCTTGTATTTGATCAAAAAGAAGTGCAGGAACGCTTGCTTCCTATAGCTTATTACCAGCAACAGGTACAGGATGCTTCTGCAGTTGTGGCGATCCTGGGTGACCTGGAAGCCAACAAAAACATCGACCCAGTCTTTGATCCAGCCATTGAAAAAGGAGAAATGACGGCCGAGATCAAAGACGTTTTGAAAAAACAAATCGATGGGGCATACAGCCGCGAAGAATATCCCCGGGATGCTGCATTCAGTAATGCTTCCCTTGCAGCCATGCAATTCATGCTTGCAGCGAAAGCGAAAGGTTGGGACACTTGCCCGATCGGCGGCTTCAATCCGGCAGCACTCGTTTCAGAATTCAGCGTGTCTGACCGCTATATCCCAATCATGTTGATTACAATCGGAAAACCTCTTCAAAAAGCGCGTAAATCCGATCGTTTAGATATACGTAATTTAATCGATTGGGCAGAATAAACTCATGAACATGAAAAAGCCACATCCGTACAGGGTGTGGCTTTTTCAATATGCTAAAACAGTACGCTTTGCTCAATCTGCTTCATCTCATAGAAGTATCCTTTTTTCCTAATAAGCTCCTCATAGCTTCCATACTCCACAATGCTTCCATGATCCATGACGATGATCTGGTCCATCTCTTCAAGGCCGGTCAACTTATGACTAATGAGGATCAGTGTGTCATCTTTCGCCACTGCATGTAGATGATGAAAGAGTTCTTTATCCATTAACGGGTCAACGGAAGATGTCGGCTCATCGAGCATCCAAATCGGTGACCCTTTCAGCAGGGCCCTGGCAATCGCGAGACGCTGTCTTTCTCCACCGGATAGATTCTCCCCTTTTTCTAATACTTCATCTTCTAATGAGAAATGATCCAGTTTCACGATAGCTAATACCGATTCCAATTCGCCGTCTGTCAGATCGTCACTCACCAGCATAAGATTATCCTTCACTGTCCCGTAGAAGAAATGGTTTTCTTGAAGAACCACATTGGTATGTTCCCACAAGGACTCTTGATCTATATCTTTTAAGGAAACATCATTTACGAATACCGCTCCTTGATCTGGTGAGTAAAAGTTTAATAATAATTGAAGCAATGTCGACTTCCCTGATCCCGAAGGTCCTACAATCGCTGTTTTCGAGCCTGCCGGCAGGTCGAGAGTCACTCCATCCAATGCCTTTTTTCCCTCTCCATGAAAGGTAAAGCTTACATCCTTCAAGCTGAAAGAAGGAGGAACCCCCTCAAGTCGCCGACCGGTTGAAGGTCCGTCCCTCTTGATTTTTCCTCCATTATGAATGGCAGATAGCCGGCCTTGAGCTCGGCGTGAATCTTCATAATGGGTTGGGAGGATTGCCATTGGCGTCGCATTTTCAAATACAGTCAAGGAAATCATGACGAGCATTGCGAGGAAGATCCCATCCAGTTGATCCGTGGCGACGGAATACGCCCCTATTGCCAGAACCGTCCATGATATGAACAGGGAAATCAGGATGTTGGTTGAATGACTAAAAAGAGAAAAAATGCTCTCCCGTTCTTGCTCGTTCACATATGTGGATGCGGCCCGGGCAAGATTTCTCTCCTTCCCCTCCAATCTCTGATATATCTTCAAGTCCCTGAAACCGTGGAGGAATTCCGTCACTTCGGTGGATAATTCCCCCCGGCTTTCACGCACGTTTGTTTTGATACTTCTTTGTTTCCATGCAAATAAGGATGGTACAATCAGCCCTGTCAATAATAGACCCATGAGGAGGATCATTGCAACGAACAAAGAATAATACATCGTAAAAAATATAGTACTTAAGAACACCATCACCAGTATAATTGGTGGGTAAAAAACGCGAAGAAAGAAATTCTGCAGGCTCTCTACGTCCCCTACGATACGTGAAAGTAAGTCCCCGCTTCGATATCGAGAGAATATCCCCGGTGTTAGCGGCTCTATTTTTTCATAAATGGATACCCGCAAGTTCGCCAGGATTGTAAACGTAGCCCTATGGGAGAAATAGCGCTCCCCATACCGGCTCAATGCCTTTGTAAAACCGAACAGTTTCAAAAGGGCAATCATCACGGTCAACGCATAAAGAGGGACCTCCAAAGCCGCTTTTGAGATTAAATAGCCGCTGGAAGCAAACAGGCCAACCGAGGTAAGTCCAGCCAGAAAACCCAATAGGACGGAATACACAATATCCTTCTTTTCCTTCAACATCAACTTTACGACAAACCCCAATTCCTTCATCTACACTCTCACCCCTCTCTGCACAGTCACCATATCCCGATAGTGAGGGACGGACCTCATGAGTTCTTCATGATTCCCGAGTCCCGCTGCTTTTCCTTTATCCAACAACAGAATGTGATCCGCTTTCCGTATCGTATGAAGACGGTGCGCTACCGTAATGACTGTAGCCCCCTTAGACAACTCTTCCAGCGAGGACTGTAGAATCTGCTCAGTCCGCAAATCCAGTCCGGTAGTCGGTTCATCAAACAAGATGAGGGACGGACCTTTGAGAAATGCCCTTGCAATGGCAATGCGCTGTTTTTCTCCACCGGAAAGACCTCTGCCGGCTTCCCCGATCCGTGTTTCATATCCCTTCTCAAGACCTGCTATCATTTCAGAAATCCCTGCTTTCTCAGCCGCATATTCAATTTCTTCACGGGTCACCGAGCCGTTTCCACCTATGGCTATATTCTCAGCTATCGTCCCAGAGAAGAGATATGGATTCTGAGAAATGTAACTCAATTGATCAAACCAGTCTTTTTCTCTGTATTCGCTTTTTGGGCGTCCATTCAAAAGAAGATCTCCCCCAGATGGCTCAAGAAGTCCCGCAATCAGATGCAGGAGCGTTGTCTTACCCGCACCACTTTGACCGACAATTGCCACTTGGCTTCCAGGTGGAATGACGGCTGTGATCCCCTCAACGGCATATCCTTTTTCACCATAGGAAAATCCAAGGTTCCTCAATTCGATTGTGGGCGTATTGCCATTTGATACGATTTCTTTCTCTCCCCATCTGACCGGCTGATCCTTTTCTTGCAGCTCCTCCAAGACCTTCTTGGCGGCGCCCATACTTCCACGGCCGGTATGAAAAGCGTTTCCAAGCTCTTTTAACGACAGATAGAATTCAGGTGCCAGGACAAGGACGAAGAATGCCGTGTAGAATGAAATACTCTCGAAGACGACCAACCTTAACCCTACCTCCAGGGCAATCAGACCAATGCTTAACATGGAGATGAATTCAAGCATCAAGGATGATAAGAAAGCAGTCTTCAGGACGGCCATGGTCGCTTCCCGAAAGTCCAGACTACTAGATCGGATCACCTCTTTCTGCCGGGTCCCCCTCCCCAATAGCTTCAAAGTAACCAACCCTTGAAGAGTATCGAGGAACTTCCCTGAAAATGCCGTCAACTTGTCCATCTGCTTCTCAGATTTCTTCTTGGTCATGACGCCGATGATCGCCATAAACAAAGGAATGAATGGAGCCGTAACCACCATGATCAACCCTGTATAAACATGCTCCGTAAAAATCGTGATCAGAAGGATCAATGGTACAAGTGTCGTTTGGATTCTCTGAGGTAAATACTGACTGTAGTATCCATCTAACCCATCGACCGCATCCATCATCGTACTGACCTTTTGACCCGATTGGCCATGGATCGATGCTTGAAGAGGATTGTTTGACCATTTCATTAAGAGCCTGTTCCTTAAATCCCTCTTCACATTTGATGCCATTCTGATACCTGTGCGTCCATTGATATAGGATAGGATAGCTCTCCCTGTTAGAATAAGAAGCAAAGCCCCAAGCATCGGGAGGATTTCCCGGAACTCAAGATTCTCGATAAACATGCTATTGACTACGCTAACGAGCAAGTACGCCTGTCCAACTACGACTCCCCCCATCAATATGGACGTTCCATAAAGCGTCATAATGGATAATCTCTGCTTTTTAGCGAATTGATTAAGCTCTTTCATCTCTGCTCTCAACTCCAAAAGTTAAAAGTTAGTGAAATACTTCACAAATTTATATCTCCATTATAGTAAACTTGCTCCCATCATGCATCATGTAGGATTGACCTTTTTGTGACAATTCCAGGTAAGCTGGTGAACATTTGTAACACACACAGTGAAATTAGAAATTCCAGTTTAATATTTATCGGGCCAGATCTCACCGGTATCCAAGTGATTCCAGCCGAAATCACCAATAATCCGGCCGTTTTTCTACATGATCAGGCGAAAATTATTAATAATTCAGCCAATCCAGGTAAAAATCCAGCCGTTTTCGTTATTTATCCAGCCGAATTACAATAATTGCAAATTCCAAACTTCGCTGTAAGCTGTAAATAAAAAAAGGGAGACAAATCGCAAAGCGAATTACCTCCCTCTCTTATTCTATCCCATCATATTTTCAATAAATCCCTCGTCACGCGTTGAATGATCTCCGGAAGTACTGAGAACGTATATGGTTTATACACTCTCTCTGTCCATTGGTGACCATCTTTGCCGTATACTCCTATGTTGATGGAGGGGATATTCAGCTTTCTGATCATGTCGATGGGCACTGGATACAGCTGGTCGATCAAGGGCAGGTTCTTCTTGAACACTTCAATATCTTCATCTTCTTCATGAAGAGAAAGGAAGCTGCCATCTGCCAGATATGGAAAGAACCGTTTAATGACGAATTCTTCACCTGTTTCATCTGAAATATCCTTCAAGCATACTCCCAGTACTTCTCTCACCTTTTTACCGTATTCATTTTCTTCATTGACGAAGTTATGAGGTAAAAAAGGCGGGGCAAAGAAAAGGATGACTCTTGGGGTCCGGTCAGGATCTAGGTGCTGAAGGGCTTCCACCATGGCATAAGCGATGGTCCGCCGGTCTTCCCCATTCATATCATGAAAGATCTTTTTCAGGACGGGATCAGGATCGATCCCTCTTTCTTTCAGCCAGAACATATACTCCCTCATGGTCAGTACTTCCACTTCCCACGAGAATTCCCTTTCAGGGAAACCGTGATACTTTCGATATTGTTCAAATTGCTTTTTGCTTCGATCTTCCATTTCACTAACTACTTTCAACGCTACTTTTTTCATGTCGTACAACACTTCTCTCGCCGTTCTTTCGTATACAAAATAGTTGAAGTAAAGGGAAGCGCTGAGAGGCGTCTGAACATTATACGTATGCTTATCATCCTTGAAATAAAGGCAAGAGGGCGGTAGGGTGAACTCTCCCGGAATGTCCTCAAGATAATCGAGATTTTGATTGATTTCGAGATTGATCTTCGAAGCAATCACGGTCGGGTCTATCGATGTCAGTACATCGCCAACATGCGCTTCCCTACCATATATATAGAAACTGGGCAGAAGCTTACCGGCAGCTCCTGTGTAAATATATCGCTTGCAATCACCGTCATAAATAGGCGAGATGAAATCCGTATTGATGGCAGCCAGGTAATCGAATCCATCTTCTTTTAATCTGTAGAGATCGCTTAGTGCGGCAATCATACCGGCATGTTCACTCTCTTCGTCTCCATTGAAAAGGAAGAGCAGATTCCCATCCGGCACTTTTTCACCAGTGTGAAACAATAAATTGGCTAAATGGACGGCAATACCGCTTTGCATATCCAAAGCCCCTCTTCCAAACAGCCAATTTCCGGAAAGGGCATCTTCCTTCACTTTTTCCTCTCCTTCATAATCCATGAAGAACTTTTGAAGAAAGTCGGGATCATGGGCCATATCCTGAAGTGCACCATAATCATCTGTCCCCACCGTATCGTAGTGAGCATGGAATAATACCGTTTTAGAAGAATTTCCTTTCACAAGGGCAAATACATTCTTCCTTCCGATTGGATCATTCGGGACCTCCTGGAGCCAGACTTGATCAGGATGTTCCTGGAAATAAGGAAATGAAGAAATCAACTCGTATATAAATCGGGCTTTTTCACTTTCCCCTGTTGATCCGTTATAACTTTTGAGAGCGACCAGGGATCGTGTAATGAGTTCAATCTGTTCAGAAATAGGCTTGTTTTTCAGTTGGGTATACACGTTAGCACCGCCCCTTTCTTTGAGAAATATCATCTTTTGGGTAGTAAAGCAATCAGTGCAAGGGCATTATAGAAACTGATTCCTCTATAATTGATAACATCTTATCGAAAATGAATGTGGTTTGGAAGGGGTTTCAAGATATTTTCTTAAAATTTTTTCGGCCTTTTCTATTGAAATCCATTCTATTACCGAATATTATAGAAGTTGCGTGTTTTTAATGTTCGTTTTTATTGGAGGTTTTACGATGTTTAAATTAAAGGAACACGGCACGAACCCAAAAACGGAAATTCTGGCAGGGATCACTACATTCCTGACGATGGTGTATATCGTGATTGTCAATCCCATTATTTTATCCGATGCGGGCGTCCCGTTTGATCAAGTATTCTTAGCTACCATCATATCGGCTGTCGCCGGAACACTATGGATGGCACTATTCGCAAATTATCCGATTGCCATCGCACCGGGTATGGGGTTGAATGCTTATTTCACTTACTCAGTAGTTGGAGCACATGATGATATATCGTATATCGTTGCTTTCTCTGCGGTATTTGTTGCAGGTATCGTCTTTATTCTTCTTTCTTTAACACCTTTACGGAAAAAATTGATCGAAGCCATCCCTCAAAATCTGAAACACGGGATTACGGCAGGAATCGGTTTGTTCATTGCCTTCATCGGTCTGCGTCTGACAGGATTGATTCAGGCACATCCTACGAATTTAGTGCAGCTGGGTGATCTTCACTCTCATTCAGCACTCCTTGCCCTTACCGGACTGGCTGTGACCCTGATCCTAATGGTCCTGAATGTCCATGGTGCCCTATTTATCGGAATGATCGTCACTGGAGTGATTGCCTACTTCACAGGAGACCTGTCATTTAAAGAAGGCTTCGTTGCCATCCCCCATTTACCTGAAGGACTGATGGTAGCAAATCCAGTTACGGCATTTGCTGATGTCTTCCATTATGGATTATATGCTGTTGTCTTCTCTTTCTTGCTTGTCACCATCTTTGATACGACAGGAACGATGGTCGGAGTGGCTCAGCAAGCGGGACTGATGAAGGGGAATACACTCCCAAGAGCCCGCCAGGCACTTTTGGCCGACTCCGTTGCAACAACAATCGGTGCGATGTTCGGTACCAGTCCGACATCTGCCTACATCGAATCCTCAGCAGGGGTTTCTGCAGGGGGAAGAACGGGATTAACGACCTTGACGGTTTCGATTCTATTTATTGCTTCGGCCTTCTTCGGGCCACTCGTCAGTGCCGTATCGGGCATTTCTGCCATTACGGCTCCAGCACTCATCATTGTCGGCAGTTTGATGATGGGAAGCATTGCGCAAATCAAATGGGACGAGTTGGATGAAGCATTTCCGGCATTCCTGATCATCCTGAGTATGCCTTTAACTTCAAGCATCGCGACAGGAATCGCACTAGGTTTCATTTCTTATCCATTGCTTAAAGTAGTGAAAGGACAATGGAAGCAAGTACATCCCCTTGTTTATATCTTTGCTGTCCTATTCTTCTATCAGCTGGCATTCCTGCCTCATTAAGATAATTGAAAGACCGTTCACCGTGAACGGTCTTTTTTATCTGCTTCGATACATAAATAAGAGTTTATTACACCACCCTATGGGTACACGGGGGTGGGAGAATGATTGAATCAAACGGGAATAAACCAGTTCAACATCATTTAAAGGAAAATACGCAATACATCGAAAAAATGTTCACTTATCCTATTAATCAGGATCTGAACAAAAGAGAGTTATATATACCGAACATACATAAAAAAGGTGTCCTGTATTTTTTAAATGGGATGTACGACAACGAAACCCTTGAAAAAATCCTGATTCCTTCTTTAATGAAACTGGAAAAAATGGAGAACGATGCTACTCTACTGGATGTACTGAAAAACAACCTCCCTCCTTCCTCCATTCAATGTGAGAAGGACTTGGCAAATGTAGTGAATGGAATTCTGATGGGGAATACCATACTCGTGATGGACGAAGAGGACGCAGCCTTCGTGATCAGTACGGTTTCATTTGAAAAAAGGAGTGTAGATAAGCCCCAGGATGAAAATGTGTTAAAGGGGCCGAAAGAAGCGTTTGTGGAGTCTATCAGCACCAATATTTCACTTATTCGCAAACAACTCCGTTCAAAGAATTTATTGACAGAATATGTTCAAGTCGGCGAGAGAGGTATCAGTAATATTGGGATCCTTTATATGAATGAGATTGTCAATCCCTCATTGATAGAGAAAATAAAAAAGCGCCTTAATCAGATTAAAACCGATGAAATATTAAATTTAGGCATTTTGGAACAACACTTGGAAGAACGGCCTTATTCCATCGTTCCCACCATCCTATATACGGAAAGACCCGATCGCGCCGTTTCCTTTCTAAACGAAGGGCACGTCATCCTGCTCATGGACAGCTCACCAAGCTGCCTGGTCCTTCCCGTCACATTCTGGTCCTTCTTTCATACACCGGAAGAACATTACTCCAGATGGCTTTACGGAAACTTTTCACGGTTGTTGCGAATTATCTCGATCTTCATTACAGCATTGACTCCTGCCATCTATATTGCTGCAACCAACTATCATATCGAAATGCTGCCGACCGACCTGGCATTGGCCATTTCTGCCACACGGGAAGAAGTCCCTTTCCCAGCCATTCTGGAATTGTTACTCCTTCTTGGTGCATTTGAATTGATCCGGGAAGGAGGCATACGGGTACCAACGCCGATTGGCCCCACCATTGGGATTGTAGGGGCCCTGATATTGGGCCAGGCTGCCGTTGAAGCGAGTATTATCAGTCCGATCCTGGTCATAGTCATCGCCATTACGGGACTGGCTTCATTTGCCATCCCCAACCTTTCTCTAAATTATATGGTTCGCTTATCCACCTATATCTTTCTCTTGTTTGCGAGCATATGGGGGTTTTTCGGTATTGCCGTCTGTTTGACTGTCAGTATCGGATATTTGACTTCCGTCACTTCATTCGATGTGCCTTTCTTATCTCCAATGGCCCCCCATTATGAATCATCCAGTGATATGCTGTTCAGAAGAGTCGTCTGGAAAGAATGGATTCGTCCAAAGAACCTTTGGCCATCCGATGCGCAGCGCATGAAAAAGCCTGAAAGGAGGAAATGATCCATGCTTATGAAAGAGGATCGGAGGATAAGGACAAGGGAATTCATTGCGATTATCTTACTGATTCTGGGAATCAAGTTTACAGATATGACAGCAACCATCCTGTTTAAAGAGACGACTACTGCCACATGGATGATTCCGGTTATATCCGCGGTCAGCTTTGTCGTTCCCCTATCAGCCATTCTTTCCCTGGTCAAAAAATTCGGGGAGATCAATCTTATTGAGGTTGCCTTTCAGGTGACAGGAAAGTATATTGGATTTCTGATAGGAATGTTATTATTTCTGATAGCCTTTTCTTCTACGATTGTCAATACAAGGGGATATGTGGATATTATCACATCCATGTATTTTCAGGAATCAACAAACCTCTCGTTTTACATCCTTCTAGTAGGGGCCTCCTACTATTTAGCGAATCGGGGATTGTTGGCCATTGGACGTACCGCATGGATCTGCATTCCTTATATAAAATTCTCATTGCTTTTTGCCATCATCTTATTGTGGAACAAACTCTATTTCCAACACCTTTTCCCCATACTCGGTCCCGGACTCAAACCGTTAGTGATGGAAGGGGTAAAGTACTCATCCATATCGGGCGATATTTTATACATGGCCATGATCTTCCCCTTCGTCAAAGGCTACCCTGCCTTTAGAAAGGGAATTCTCATCGGATATGGCTTGGCGGTTTTAGAACTATCGTTATTCTTTGCCTTTTTCATTGCTTTCTTCGATTACCCAACCTTTGAATTCATTGCCTATCCGTTTCATGAAATTTTACGGATGATTAAACTTGGGCGGTTTGTTTCTAATATTGAATCATTGTTCTTTGCTTTTTGGAGTGTCGCGAGCATCATTCGCTTTTCATTTTATTTGTACATTTCTGCTTTAGTCTTATCTGCGACTCTTAAAATCAAGGAATTCGAACCGTTATTACTCCCCTTGGCAGCCCTGACCGTGATCATTGGGATCATGCCTGAGAATAACATCAAGAATATGCTTTATCTTCGGGGAGATTTCATTTTGACATCCAGTTCTCTCCTGCTTTTCTTCATTCCTATATTCATTTATCTTGTGGCAAAAGGAAAAGAGGTTTTCAAAAGTGAAAAAAATTAAGCTTCTGTTTGTTGCTTTTGCCATATTTCTAGGTGGGTGTGCCAATAAGATTGAAATTGAAGAAGCAGGTTTTGTTCTGGTCATCGGATTGGACAAACCGGTTGAAGGAGAAGGTCTCGTTGTTACCTTTCAGCTGGCAGACCCTGCTGCCGGAAGTCCGGGCAGTCAACCATCTAACCAGCAAGAAGAGCGAACGATCACCATCCAGGCTCCGGATCTGATCACTGCCAAATACTTGCTAAACGCATCTGAAACCAGGAAGATCAATTTCTTCCATACGAAGGCCATGATCGTGGGGGAAGAATTTGCAAGGTCCAAGGAGTTTCTTCCTTTAATCAGCACATTGGCAAGGGATCCGGAGGTCAGAAGGGATATGTATATGATTGTGTCGAAGGAAAGGGCGGAAGATTATCTCAGAAGCAATAAACCTGCATTTGAAACGAGCCCGCATAAATTTTATGATTTCATGTCAAGGAGATGGGAAACAATCGCCATGGTTCCTCCTTCGACTTATCACCAGTTTTTAACGGAAACAGAAGAAGATGCGGGTCTTTCCCTCAGCATTTATTCAACCGGAATCAAAGGCGAAGCAAAGAATACATTGAATGAGGACAATATTCTTTCCGGCCAGCTTGATAAAAAAGGAGGAACGCCTACTCAGATGATCGGAGGAGGAGTCTTCAAAAATGGAAAGATGATAGATACATTCACCGGAGAAGAAATCAGGCTGACTTCGGTCTTGACCGGTGGGAAAAAACCGCAACAAATGCGTTTCTCATTTCCTGACCCATTGGATGAAACTTATAGAGTTGTCGGGAACGCAAGGAATATCAGTACGAAGGTCCGAGTAGATGTTTCAGAGCCCTCCCCAACCATCCAAGTGGATGTTTGGATGTCCATTACGATTCTTTCTATTCCAAGTGCCATCAATTACGTCGAGGACATCCATAAGCAAGAAATACTGGATGAACATTTGCAAGAAAGATATGAAGAAATCAGTAAAAAATTCATTAAGAAAACCCAGGAATTAGGTGGAGAGCCCTTTAAATGGTATTTAGCAGGAAGAAAGCATTTCTTAACCTTAGATTCCTACAAAGACTATGATTGGATGAAATCCTATCCCGATGCGGATGTGGATGTCAGATTCCATATTAAGCTGGATCAATTCGGAAAACATTTAAGACCGAGAAGCCTCGAGAAAATTAGAGATTGATGGGGGTTTGGCAGTGTACTTTTTTCTGTATGTAGTGATCATTCTGATTTCCCTTTACACCTTCAAGTTTGCGAAACTGGTATGGAAAGATGGGAATTGGGCAGGAGCGGTGTTTGTATCGTTCATCGCCATCTTGCTGCTACTTATACCAGTGGTTAACCGATTCCTATTCAATTATCGGTAGAATTGAAAAAGCTGCGTGAGATTCTCACACAGCTTTTTCTACATTCAATAGTTTGTCTTCCTCGAAGGTAAGCTTATACACATCCGGCATTTCAAGTTCTTTCCAAAAACAGTAGTCATATCGCTTATCAAAATGATTCATGATAAGCGTCATGATATTACCATGTGTACCGATGGCCACCCTTTTCCCTTTATATTTTTCCAGCAATGCCAATGTGGCCTTTACCCCTCTTTCCTGGGCAAAGAGATTCGATTCTCCCCCTTTAAACGAAAAGGAGGGGTTTTCCCAAACCTTTGTAATGGCTGCGTCAAAGTCATCAACAGGATGTGAAGATAATAACCTCTCTTTAAATCCCTCAACGAGGAGAATGTCATGGTTATTCGCCAACCCTTCCACGGTTTGTACAGCTCTTTTATACGGGCTGGAACAAACAACTTCGATTTGTTCATTTTCCAGCTTATTTGTCAGTTTATGTGCATCTTGCATGCCCCGTTCTGATAACGGCCTGTTCAGTTCATCAGGAGTATAAACAGAATGTGCGTGCCTGACTAAATATAAATAGGTTTTCATATCGTTCCCTTTCCGATTTTTCATCTTTATTGAGTCCACACTTCTTCTAAGCGGCTGGCATAGTAAGAATTTCCCTTCTGAAAGGCTTTGATGTCAGGATCATGAGAAGTTTGACTTACACTTATCAATACTAAGTCCAAAAGTCCATGGCTTTCTAATACTCCCTCAAATTATACAAAGTCATAGAATAAAAGACTTTCCCTGCATGGTTATCAGAGGATGGCCGGATTCCAACTTGAAATACTTTTTGACTCTCGGCATACATTTCCCCACATTCTGTATGTACTTCCTAAACCAAGATAGGCACCTTGCATGTTTCTTGCGTCCACGCCCAAACGAAGGGCTTCTTCATAATAATAATAAGTACATCCCATTTAGAACCCATTCCCAATTCCAGTTTGATCAGTGCCCTCCATCTTTCTATGGGAGCTTCGTATTTACCTGTCTCTCTTAAAGCAACCGCTTATTCTATTTTCTTTTCATATTTAAACTCCCAGTTACTCGGGAATGAACTCCATCAACCAGGCATCATGATATTTCCCTTCATGGAGCTCGTGCTCCCGCAATATTCTTGCCTTACTGTATCCACATTTCTCATAACAGCGAATCGCTCTTGTGTTCCATGTCATCGGATCCATCACCAGGCGGTGGACGCCTTCCTTCTGCAGCAAATACTCTACCACTGCACGGATGAGCTGTGTCCCGACTCCCTTGTTCCAATACTCCGTTTCACCAATGAATTGATCTGTACCGTAAATCACTTCATCGAGATTGGTATATCCGTAACGAATCATCGTTTCATGATCAAGCTGATAATACTGAAGATAACCGACTTCATTCCCTTCATACTCCACAAGACAGCTCATGACACCCCTGTCCGAAAGGAATTTCTCCTCCACCAACTGTATAGTGAAAGGACGGTCCCTGCCTTCATAAAATTCCAACACCTCCGGATTCGATAACCACCTCGAAAGCGTGTACTTATCCTTATCTTCCAACGGACGTACATTCAAAGCCCCACTTATCACATTCATACACACACCTCCATTCACACACCTCTTCCCCTATACATTCATCACAAACAAGAAAAACCCTTCTTTTAGGAGGGACGGACCTTGATTCCTAGGACCAGGTCCTAGGAATCAAGGTCCGTCCCTCTCTATATGACATATTTGTGAAACATTTCACATAAATGTGTGATAAGATGATTTAAGAATAGAATATTTATGTAAAACATGTTATGATCATATTGTGAAGTATTTCACAATATACATGTTAACGTATTTCTGGAATCATCTGTTTATCCAGCAGGATCCATTCTTTCTGGATAAAACAAAATAATTAGTGGATAGGTGATGACGTATGACAATCAAATGCACAAACAAAGTAGCTTTAATCGGTACAGGTTTGGTTGGCTCAAGCTATGCCTTCGCTCTTCTTAACCAGGGAATTGCCCACGAGCTGGTCATGATCGATTTGAATAAAGAAAAAGCCGACGGGGATGCACGTGATTTAAATCACGGTCTCGCTTTTGCTTCTCCAATGAAGATTTCTGCAGGGGATTACAGTGATTGTAAAGATGCTGATTTGGTCGTCATCACTGCCGGGGCAAACCAGCAGCCCGGTGAAACCCGTCTGGACCTTGTCGAAAAGAATGTAAAGATCTTTAAGAACATTGTAGACTCTGTCATGAAGAGTGGTTTCAACGGGATCTTCCTGGTGGCGACAAACCCTGTCGACATCTTGACGTATGCCACATGGAAGTTTTCCGGGCTGCCGAAAGAAAGAGTAATCGGATCCGGGACCATTCTTGATACCGCGAGACTCCGCTACTTAGTGGGAGAGCACTTTGATATTGACACACGAAACATCCATGCCTATATCATGGGAGAACACGGTGACACAGAATTCCCTGTATGGAGTCATGCAACCATAGGTGCAAGCCAGTTAAACGAACTGATCGATATGAATAAGGAAACTGTCCAACAAGAACTCGAAGACATCTTTGTGAATGTCAGGGACGCTGCCTACCATATCATCGAACGTAAAGGGGCCACCTATTATGGCATCGCCATGGGGCTTGCCAGGATTACCAGAGCGATCTTTAATAATGAAAACAGCATCCTTACCGTATCAGCACTCCTCGAAGGAGAGTATGATCAGGAGGATATTTTCATCGGTGTCCCTGCCATCATCAATCGGGAGGGGATCCGTAAAGTCGTCGAACTCCCCTTGAATAAAAAAGAAAAAGCGCAGTTCATCCATTCAGCAGAAACGTTGAAAAACGTAATGAAAACAGCGATGGAATCATACTGATTCATCACCAGGTCTGATGAATCAGACACGCACGCCCATTCCTCCTCCTCATAAGATAAAGAGAATTCTTTATGAGGAGGTTCTTCTATGTACGATCACAGACAATTATTCCCCGGCTTGCCTGGCGGAGGATCCGGCGGCGGATTTCCCGGCTTTCCTGGTGGAGGACAGGGGTCCGGAGGAGGTTTTCCGGGTATCCCCGGATTTCCAGGAGGCGGTCAAGGCAGTGGTGGAGGAGGTTTCCCTGGCATGCCCGGATTTCCTGGCGGAGGCCAAGGTGCGCCAAGCTCACCACCCCCTTCTGGCGGGCAGGGCGGACAAAATCAACCACCACCCGGCCCACCACCGAACTTCCAACCGCAAAAGACGTCACTTCAAGGGACGCAGGGTGGACCCGGTGTATTTGCAGTCGATCCTGGCGCCATCAGAAGATGCTTATTCCGGTACACCTATATATGGCTGAGAAGAGATTCCTTCTGGTTCTACCCCGTCTTTGTCGGACGCCGCTCCATTGCTGGATGGAGATGGATCGGGTTCACCTGGGTTTACTTCGGCATCGATCTGGATAAAATTGAATCCTTTACGTGTGTGTAGGTTCCGGGATGCACTCCTACCCATACTATAGATCCCAACAATCCAATGGAACCATAACCGTAAGTGGGGAACATACACTATATGTGGAGCCTGATCAAGCCGTCGTATCAATAGGTATTGTGACGAATGATAAAGAGCTTGAAGTTGCTCAAAGTAAGAATCAGCAACTATCAAGCCAGGTCGTTCAGTCCCTTATAAACAACGGCGTGCAGCAACAGGATATCCAGACCTCCAGCTATCAAGTATTTCCACAATACAATTTTGAGGATGGGAAACAAACGTTCACCGGTTATGAAGTCCGACAAGTATTCAAGGTCACTGTTAAATCAATAGAAAATGTAGGAACGATCATTGATGATGCTATCAAGAGTGGAGCAAATCGAATAGAAAACATTCAATTCGTCCAGTCGAATCCCATTGAAACCTACCAACAGGCTCTCGCTTTAGCCTATCAAGAGGCATATCAAAAGGCACTCACATTATCAGGCCAATCAAATCAGCAGCTTAATCCACAACCAAAATCCATTACGGAACAATCCCGTCCCGCGCCAGTTCCTTTCATGAACGCCGCCTATCTAAAAGCAGCCGACGAAAATACAGCCGTCCAGCCCGGCCAGATATCCGTCACAGCCATCATCACAGTAGAATTCAGAACCCATTAAAAAAACTGCCAAAGTAGATTTGCTACTGAGGCAGTTTTTTTATAGAGGGACGGACCTCTAGAATAAGTGAGGAAGACTCATTACGTTTCATTAGCGCGCCAATTCATGGGCTTTTAAGGGAAAACTGCCCTTTATAACACTAATGATTCTTGGAGAATGCTATTTTCAATGATATTCACCGTGTCAGTCCTATCATTCATTTTAAAGGGAGATATGTTCAGAACGATTTGCGTCATTATGGTTGGTGATTGCGTCATTTCTTATGATAATTGCGTCATTTTCCTAGTCAACGCGTCTTTTACCATTAAATCACATACCATACTTGATTTCATATCCCCCCGCCCTATCGACCTCTCTTCAAATCCTCATCCACCACATAACCGGCCACTTTTTCGGCAGAATCAGCGACTTCTTCATCATTTAATACCCTGACGCCATGCTCCACATAACTAGGTAAGAATCTCATCCCGGTCAGGTTAGCCGTTGCCTGTAATGGTTTCAGAAGTTCACTCATGGAATAATGATTAAAGCCTCCTGATCGGTAAGCACCGGAAGGACCACCAGTTGATGTGACAACCAGAAATTCCTTCCCATGTAGCTTAGTCCCCGCCGAACCGTATGCCCAACCGAATTCAAGTACTTTATCCTGCCATTCTTTTAAAATCGCGGGTGTACTGTACCAGAAAAAAGGAAATTGAAAGACGATGCGGTCATGTTCTAACAGCAGATTTTGTTCTCTCTCTACATCGATTTTCATGTCGGGGTATTCTTTATATAAATGACGGACAGTGACGTTCTCTTCTTTTTCAAGTCGATCCGCCCAGGCTTTATTCATTCTGGATTGTTCAATGTTTGGGTGTCCAACCAATACTAATGTTTTCATATTTTCCCACTCCTTATTTGTATGTACAAATAATAACATATACTCATTTGTATGTACAAATATCAAGTTAAAAATTTTTATTTTTTTACCTATATGAATTTAAAAGCACCTCTGTCTGGCCTTATTCTCCCAACGATTTCGATTTTCGCCCACATGCTTCCATGGCCGATAATACAGCTCCTTTAAACTGATGTTTCTCAAGTTCCGCCACTGCTTCAATCGTTGCTCCACCGGGTGAACAAACAGCATCTTTCAGCTCTCCGGGATGAGAACCGGTTTCAAGGACCATCTTTGCAGCACCAAGCACGGCCTGTGATGCCAGCTGATACGCAAGACTCCTCGGAATGCCCTGTAGGACCGCTCCATCGGCAAGTGCTTCGATGAACATAAACACGTATGCAGGGGATGATCCACTTACGGCAGGGATGGCATCCATCATACTTTCATCCACCTTTTCCGCTTTACCGAAGCTCTCGAGGATTGCTTGCACGGCTTCAAGGTCCTTATCGTCCACATTCCCATTCACACAGTATGCCGTCATTCCTTCACCTACAAGAGATGGTGTATTCGGCATCGTCCGTACGATTTTGGCAGAAGGGGAAATCTGCTCTTCCATCCAATCAATCGTGATTCCGGCTGCAATCGTAATGATGATGGCATCCTTTTTCAGAGCATCTCTGATTTCTTCGATCAGCTCCAAGTATTGATCAGGTTTCACTGCCAGGAAGACGATATCTGAAAAGGCCGCTACACTCTGGTTGTCTTTCGTCGCCTTCACCCCGAATTGTGCTTCCACTCTCTCAATGGTGTCTACTGTCCGGGCGCTTGCACGAACCGAACGTTCATCTACGAGCCCTGATTGCAATATGCCTCCCATAATGGCCTTTGCCATATTTCCGCATCCAATGAATCCTATGGTTTTATTCATTTCAATCACCTCTTAATTGTATGTAAACAGTCTTTAGCATCATACCAAACTTTCTTCCTCAAATAAATGTTTCCCCCTTCCATATAAAAAAAAGACTTAAAGGCCGACACCTTTAAGTCTTTCCTCATTCCACCAGCCTCCCGCAGTGGGGACAGAGGGACTTTGAATAATCCTTTGGAACTTTCTTATGACAATGAATGCACGTTTTCACATACTCCGGCTTCTCAAACAGGTCATCCGACATTCCGTATCCACTCTTGAATGTCGACTTCATCAGCCTGACCATTCCCCCGATGATGCCTCCGGTAATCAATAAAGCCCATATCATGTTGTCCTTACGTCAGTGAGGATCTCTTCATAATCCAAGTCTACGATCGGTTCATCGTGGTGCAATCGATTCCTGATTTGAGACAACAATGACTCTTCACCTTCCGATAAATGAGATAGATCCCATTTCTTATGGAAGACGGAGTACAGGGTCAGATCCCTGAGAAGCAGGAAATGGGGAATGCGCTTGATCCATTCGTCTCCGATTTCACACTCTGTTTTATATCCTTTAAGAAACGCAGTGAGGAATCTTTCACCGAATTCACTGCGGGTTTCAAGGGATTCATTCCTGAACTTCCACCATACCGAATAATACAGCGGAATCGCTACATCACTTACAAAATAGAATTGTGTACTGTCATCAAAGTCGAATACATGAAGATCACCATCGTGATAGAAAAAGTTTCCCGGATGGATATCTGAATGAATGAGTCCAAAGCTATCAGATGTTTCATCGAAGCCCCTGATCGTTTCTTTGTTAAGACGGCCTTTTTCAATGATATCCTTGTCTTCCTCTGACGTCAGATATTTCTCGTAATCCAGAACGTCATCCAAATCCCATCGCTTACGGCTGTTTTCATCCAGTTTGTACCCTTTGGTGACCCTATGCATATGCCCTGTGAGTTTTCCCCATTTGTAGAATAGTACATCATTAAATAACGGGTCATTGATTTTCACAGGAGCACCCGGAGCTTTGTCAAATAAACACACAAAGAAACGTGTATCCCCCGTCTCCAGGACTTCTACTAGATTTCCTGCTTCTGAATCATTCACGAGTGAAACATTCACCCCATGTTTATGTAAGTAATTGATCCAATGCAATTCAGCTTCCACTTCCTCTTTGGAACGATGGGAACTGTGGGTCAGGCGGAGGATATAGGGAACCTCTCCCCTGTGCACCTCATAC
Source organism: Rossellomorea orangium (assembly GCF_019334305.1). GTDB lineage: Bacteria > Bacillota > Bacilli > Bacillales > Bacillaceae_B > Rossellomorea. Next base: position 83,058 of record NZ_JAHWGH010000006.1, on the reverse strand, counting down.
ACATAGTTTTCGAAATCACCAAGCTTCTTTGCGTGACTTGTGCCACAGCCGAAACGTGAAGCTGCATCCTTTAATACATCCTCTGTAAATAGTTCTTGAATCCACTTTTCCATTCTTTATCTCCTAGTCTATGACATGTTGATTTTTTCTTAGAAGAGCCACCCGATAGGGGAATAGTTCGGCTGTCATGATGCCTTCTTTCACGGCGGGATCCTCTTCCATGAATGCTTTTGCCTGTTTCTCGTCGTCTGCTTCAAACACTACGATTCCAAAGGCATTTTCCTCTTCATTTAATGTTCTGCCTGCAAGGATCACTGTCCCGCTGTCCGTCAATTCTTTCAGCCGTTCGAAATGACGTTGCACAATTCCTTCATCCACGGCCGTCCAATTTTCTTCTTGATACAAGCGTGGAATCAACTTTAATACATATATAAACTCCATTTCTATCTCTCCCTTCACCATGACATATACGACCTGCCACGTCCATTATCCTTTATTCGGGGATCAAAAAAGGCCGCTTGAGTTTGTCTCAAGCGGCACGATAAGGGTTAGTTCTCCCTCATCCAATTATCCATCACCTGTATGATTTCATCCTGCTGTTTCCACACGGAAATACTCGCTTTCTTGTCACCTTTTTGAGGACCGTAAACACCGAACCCCGCATGGTTGCCTCCTTCAATTTTATGGAAGGCAGCATTAGAAGGTAATAACTTCTTACTTTTTTCAATGTCATCCCCTGTTGTGAGACCATCGTTCTCTGCATATATGCTGAGGACCCGCATATCCCCCTTGGAGAAATCCGCTGACTTCGTTGGATAGGACGCCAGGAATATGACACCTTTCACCTCATCTTGATGATCATAGGTATACGATGCCGCGGCCACACCTCCCAACGAGTGACCGGACAGATACCACTCAAGCTTTTCATCGAAATCACTGATAATCTTTTCAGCTTCATTCATTCCGAAGAAAGCGATATGAAAGGGCATCTTGGGGATGACGACGGTGTATCCCTTATCGGCTAAAGACTTACCGATATACCCATAAGCCTCCACTTCCACTTTTGCTCCGGGATAAAGTATTACGCCTTTCCCATTTGAATCTTCACTTTTAAAAACAAGCCAATCATTTTCTTCTTCAATCAACGGGTCTTCCTCTATTTTGACTGTCTTCGTCAATTTCTCCGTGGCTGAATACGTTTGTTCTGACCAAATATAAAATGCCAGAAAAACGACAATAATCACCGCCAGAAGTAGAATCACTGTCCATTTTAATACCTTTTTCATAGGCTCTCTCCCTTTTCTCAGTCACTCAATGAGCATCACGACCCATCAAATACGATCTGCCGGAAATACCAATCCAGTCTGCTTTCTCGCTTTATCCATCACCCTCGAGTTGATTAGAGAATGCTCATAAGAATTAATGGCAGATTCGTATTCCTCACCATTATTGATGATGGAAACAAATTCATTGATTTCATAATACATGTGAGGGAAGTCCTCTTTTTGAGTATAAACAGATTTTTCTCCGTTATGATAATAAAACGTCAGTTTACTGAACTCACCTATTTGATCGATGGTGACGGTTCCGGCTTCCCCCTGGATTTCAGTAGGGATGTGCGTATTCGAAATCTTCGAGAAAGTGGACACCACTTCCATTTCATCGTATTTCATGATGACTGTTCCAGAACCATCAACACCTGAATCCAGCATGATCCCAGTTGCCGTTACTTCCTCTGGTTCTCCAAATAAAACGATCATGGGATAAAGGCAATATACACCCAAATCCATCAGGGCTCCATTAGAAAAATCCGGGTTGAACGCATTCAATACCCTGCCTTCTTTATAGGCATCGTACCTTGAAGAATATTTACAGCAGCTCACATTGACTTTCCTTATGACACCCAGTGTAGGAAGTTTCTCTCTCAAGACGTGAAAGTTAGGCAGGAAAGTAGTCCTGACCGCTTCCATCAGTAGTACATTGTTGTCCTTTGCAGACGCAATCATTTGCTGAACTTCCTTTTCATTCGAAGCCAAAGGCTTTTCACACAATACGTGAATGCCATTATTCATAAATGTGATCGCCTGGCTTGCATGAAAAGAATTCGGACTGGCTATATAGACGGCATCAATATATTCTTTATTTGCCATCTCCTGTATATCCGTAAAACAACGGTTGATATTATGTGTTTCAGCAAATGCTTTCGCCCGTTCTTCCTTCCTTGAATAAACAGCCTCTAAATGAAATCCCTCCACTCTTTCTGCCGCTTGTATAAAGCGGTCAGTAATCCAATTGGTTCCAATGACACCGAATCTTATCATACGATCTCTCCTTCTTTCTTTCATGTTTATTCTAGTATAGAATGCTTAGTAAAACTATTATCATTAACGAAAGGAGCGATTATGTGGATAACCTGAAAAAGAAACAGGCCGGAGAAAAAGCAGCAGAATATGTACAGGACGGGATGGTTGTCGGGCTCGGGTCCGGAACGACAGTATACTACTCGATTCAGAAATTAGGGGAGCTTGTATCAGAAGGATTACAAATCAAGGCCATTCCATCTTCTACTGAAACAGAGAAGTTGGCTAGAAAAGCCGGGATTCCCTTGACCAGCTTCTCTGAAGTCAGTGAGTTAGACATTTCCATTGATGGTGCAGATGAAGTGGATCCTGAGTTCAACTTGATAAAAGGGGGAGGAGGCGCCCTTTTAAGGGAAAAATTTGTCGATTCCTTGACGAAGAAGTTCATTGTCGTCGTCGACGAATCGAAATTAGTCTCGAGGCTCGGATCCTTTCCCCTCCCGGTGGAAGTGATTCCCTTTGGATGGGAAGTATCGGTTAAAGCCATTGAAAGCTTAGGGGGGACACCCATTTTACGAAAAAAAGATGGAGAAACTTTCGTATCCAATAACGGAAACTATATTGTAGATTGCCACTTTTCAACCATTCACCAGCCTGCTTCCCTCCACACTCAACTAAAACAACTATTAGGCGTGGTGGAAACCGGTCTTTTCACCGATATGACAGACCTTTTAATTATAGGGGGAACGGATGGTACGAAGGTCATTACAGTTAAAGAATAAAATAAAAACCAACCTTTTGGGCTGGTTTTTATTGATCCACTTTCTGAAATTCTATATCTTTCTCCCTCATCAAATACTGAAGTGCTGTACGGAATGTCAGGAACGTTTTGATTCCCTGCAGTTCTTTAATTCCTGAATTTATCATCACTTGAGTGAGGGACGGGGTAAAGCCAACGAAGAGGGTTTCAATCCCCATTAAGCCGATGGCCTTGGCCATGTTATCAATATAAGTGCCGAAGATATCAATTTCACCAACTTCCTTCTCTGATACCGCAGAGAAGTCCACAATGATGGTATTGATGTCACCTCCATATGACACGTCCAATATCTTTGAGATAATCATTTCAAATCGCTCGGGACTGAGCCTTCCAGTAATAGGGACTAATATGGTTTCAGGAACGATGGACGGGATGATGGGGGCTGAGATGTCCATGATCAACTGCTCAGATTGAGCCAGCTGTTCTTTCAATTCCTTTATCTCTTGCTTTAGTTGTTGAATTTCTTGACTTTCACTTGTCATGATAAACCTCACCGTTTATAGAATGTTTTAAGAAATCTCTTTCTATTTTAACACTTAGAAACTAAAACTGCCTACTATTTTCATATGTAATCATATTTGTAGATGACAGTGAAAAACCAGCCTCATCGGCTGGTTTTTCTCACGCGAATGCTTTTTCCTGCTCCTTGTGGAAGAAACTCTTCATGGCATGGAATACATCGGCTTTTTGTTTCAGGATGTAGTAACGGAAATCGTCATTTTTAATATTTTTATAGGCCGACATCAGCGTGGAATGACGGTTATACTGATTCACTTCCCCGTATCCGAACATGCTGGAAACTTTCATTAATTCTTCTACAAGCTTGACGCATCTCACATTGTCGGACGTCAAATTATCCCCATCGGAGAAATGGAATGGATAAATGTTATAACGGCTTGGAGGATACTTGCCATCTATGAGCTCCAGCGCTTTGCGGTAAGCTGACGAGCAGATGGTTCCTCCGCTCTCTCCCTTCGAGAAGAAATGCTCTTCGGATACGACTTTGGCTTCCGTATGATGAGCGATAAATTCAATCTCGACGGTTTCATATTTCGTGCGTAAGAAACGGGTCATCCAGAAGAAGAAACTCCTTGCCATATATTTCTCCCATACTCCCATACTGCCACTCGTATCCATCATCGCTAATACGACGGCTTTCGATTCCGGCTTTAATACTTCATTCCATGTTCTGAACTTAAGATCCTCAGTGAAGATCGGGTGAAAGCTTGGTGCTCCTTTCATGGCATTTCTCTTAAAGGCAGACATCATCGTCTTCTTCTTATCTATATTCCCCATTAGGCCTGTTTTACGGATATCGTTAAACTCAATATGCTCGACGGTTTGGACATACTGTTCTTTCTTCTTCAGGTTCGGTAGCTCCAATTGGCTGAATAAGGCTTCTTCAATCTCAAGCATTGATACTTCTGCTTCATAATAATCTTCACCGGCTTTATCTCCGGCCCCTTGACCTTTTCCAGGACCCTGCTGTTGCTGCGAGCCGTCCCTTGCAATGACGTCCCCTACCTGACTCTCGCCGTCTCCCTGCCCGACATGTTTATTCTTATCGTAGTTGTAACGAATTTTATATTCATCTAACGAACGAATCGGGATTTTGACAACGTCTCGGCCATTGGACATGACAATGTTTTCTTCCGTGATCAAGTCTGGTAGATTATTGCGGATGGCATCCTGTACTTTCTCCTGATGTCTTTGTTGATCATCGTGACCTTTGCGGTGGAGGGCCCAATCTTCCTTGGAAATGACAAACTGATGATTATCCATTTGACTCAAATTATTCCCCTCCTTAATTTTTTTCACATTTTTTCATTTTCCTGCATACACTATGTTGACTGTCTAATCTGCACGTATCCCATGAAGTGAAACGGGGATTACTCTATCCTATGCAGAAGTATTGATAAATTTACAAATAATTTCGACAATTAATCGTTCTTTTATGTTTGGACAAGCCTATTTTTCATAGGGCTTGTCTTTGGGTTCTTTTATGTCCAGTTGGAGCTTGACTGACAGCATCATTTAACACAAAAAAAATAACCAGGCAATAACACCTGATTAAGCTTCTTCTTCATATTGAGCTGGATCTGACACTCGGTTATGCAACTTTAATTCGCCACTGGAACGTAACTTCTCCATTTGTTTCCCAAGCTTAATGACTTCCTCCATATTGGAGGCCATGCTTCCGTTAAGAGGTTGCGCTTCTATCCGGGGTTTAGGTTCGACAGACATCTTATCAACCCACCTTCATTTATTAAAAGGCCCAGCTCTCTATCTTTAGGTTATTATATTCAGAGTTTTCCGTCAACTATTCCTTATCCTGCTTTTTATATTGGACGGGATCGGGCTGTTTTTTATCCTCTTTCAGTTCTTCATTTGTCCTGAGCTTGTCCATTTGCTTTCCTAACTGCTTCATTTCTTCCATGTCATGTGCCATGGAGCCATTTTCAGGTTCAAAATTTTTATCCAGTTCATGTTTATTCTTACTCATATCTCTTCACCTCTTTGGATACTACTTTTCCCTTCATCTGAAAAAGATAAACTATGACAAAGTCTCTTTTCGCAAAAGATTGTTGTTATACATACACAGAATTGGTTTGCGAATGCTCTGTGTCATAAAGAGTGTGCGCAAGGGTGACGGGAACTGCTCCGCTTTCCACGGACGTTCGGCCGAGCCTCCTCAGCAAAGAACGCTTCCGGGGTCTCGGCACGCCCGTTTTCCGTAGGAGTCTACGCAGTTCCCGTCACCCTCTAAATCAGCAAGTGTTGACAGAGCAGAATGGTTCATGAACATCAGTTAAGAAAAATGGATTAGTACTATTAAAGTTAAAAGTTAATTGGACCAGCAGTTTCTCACCGCGAGCCACGTGGAAAGCGAGCACTACTTGCTGTAAGCAACGACTACGCGCCACATCTAAAAGCTACAATTTACGAAAAAAGCTATAACGAAAAACCAGGAGGCATCTGACGCCTCCTGGTTTCATTTTCGATCAACGATTCAATAAGCTTCCTACATAGCGGAGCAGTTCATTCGCAGATGTCGAGTTGTAGCCATGTTCATCAATAAGACGGGCAACAACCTCATTTACTTTCTTCAGTTGCTGCTCATCCGGCGTTTTCGAAGAAGTAGTGATTTTCACAACGTCCTTCAAGTCAGCGAATAGCTTCTTCTGAATGGCTTCTCTCAAGCGGTCATGTGAATTGTAGTCAAAACGCTTCCCTTTACGTGCATAGGCTGAGATACGGATGAGGATTTCTTCACGGAATGCCTTCTTCGCATTTTCCGAAATTCCGATCTGTTCCTCAATCGAACGCATCAGCTTTTCATCCGGGTTGATTTCTTCACCCGTCAACGGATCATGAAGCTTTGCTTTATTACAGTACGCTTCCACATTATCGAGATAGTTATCCATAAGGGTTTTCGCAGACTCTTCATATGAATATACGAAGGCTTTCTGAACTTCTTTCTTGGCGATATCATCATACTCTTTCCGTGCAAGTGATATGAAGTTTAAATACTTGTCACGAAGTTCATTTGTAATGGATGGATGCTGATCCAGCCCTTCTTTCAGGGCACGAAGGACATCCAGGGCGTTGATAGTAGGTACCTCTTTCCGAATGATCGTGGAAGAGATGCGGTTGATCACATAACGCGGATCGATTCCGCTCATGCCTTCATCCTGGTATTCCTTCTTCATTTCATCGACGTCGGCGGAATTGAATCCTTCAACGTTCTCACCATCGTAGAGGCGCATCTTTTTAATAAGGTCGATGTCACCGCGCTTAGGTTCTTTTAAGCGAGTGAGAATCGTGAACATCGCAGCCACCCTTAACGTATGAGGGGCGACATGCACATTCGAGACATCACTTTCATTGATCATTTTTTCATAGATTTTTTCTTCCTGGGTGACCTTCAGGTTATAAGGAACCGGCATGACGATGATACGTGAATGCAAGGCTTCATTCTTTTTATTCGAAATGAAGGATCGGTACTCCGTTTCATTCGTATGAGCCACAATCAGCTCATCGGCTGAAATCAGGGCAAACCGGCCAGCTTTGAAGTTCCCTTCCTGGGTAAGAGATAATAAGTGCCATAAGAACTTTTCATCACACTTCAGCATTTCCTGGAATTCCATTAAACCACGATTTGCTTTATTTAATTCCCCGTCAAATCTGTAAGCACGCGGATCCGATTCAGAGCCAAATTCGGCAATCGTCGAGAAGTCGATGCTTCCTGTTAAATCGGCAATATCCTGTGACTTTGGATCAGATGGACTGAATGTACCAATTCCTACACGTTTATCTTCTGAGAAGAAGACTCTTTCCACTTGGACGTCTTCAATGCGGCCATGATACTCTTTCTCCAACCGCATCGTATTCAACGGAGAGAGATTTCCTTCAATGCGGATCCCATACTCTTCATAAAAATCTTCACGTAAGTGCTGAGGGATCAGATGCAGTGGATCTTCATGCATCGGACACCCTTTAATGGAGAATACGCCTCCTCTTTCAGTTCGGGAATAATGCTCCAAGCCCCGTTTCAGCATGGAAACGAGAGTTGATTTCCCTCCACTCACCGGACCCATCAATAATAAGATCCGCTTTCTCACGTCTAACCGTTTCGCAGCAGGATGGAAGTATTCTTCAACGAGTCTTTCCAGCGCCTCTTCTAAGCCAAATAATTGATTGCTGAAGAATTTGTACTTCCGTTTTCCCTCGACCTCCTCAACCCCGGCATCTTTAATCATATTAAAGACTCTTGAATGAGCGGATTGCCCAATCCAAGGCTTCTCTTTCAGCAGGTCTAAATACTGAGCAAACGTCCCTTCCCATTTCAGTTTCTCTTCTTCTTCTCGGTAATGTTCGATTTTCTTTAAAATATCCATAAGGACCTCCCCCTGTCGCTTAATGAGAGACGATTAATATACTTTATGCGCTTGTTCACCCGAACATGTTAAGAAGATATATTTATTAAAGACAAAGTGTCTTTCATGACTGCAAACACTGGGATAGGCCCTGAAAAATAAAACGGTTTCTTTATTTGTCATAAAACTGCAAAAAAAATCCTACTTTCGTTCACATCAAATTAAAAATAGGCTATACTAAAGACAGACTGTGGAATAAGTAAACTGGGAGGTTTATAAAACATGGGTACTGTAATGATCATAGGTGTATCTTTAACGTTCTTAGTAGCGATTTTCACTGCTGGATATAATGATAAACCGGGTTCAAACTAAAGCGGAGGCGGCTCGTTCAGAGGCGACCCTCTAAAGCGAAAAAGAACTGATCTCTGATGAGGTCAGTTCTTTTTGTTTAGTTCAGTTAAGCCTATTTTCTATTAAACCCTTTCTTCTCCACAAAATCCTTCATATACATCCGCTTTTTACCCGACAGCATTTTCGCCATCTGGCCTGTCCAACGATCCGACCGTTTCCCTGCTGTACGTGCGTGATAATAGGCAGAAATGGTTTCATCATAGCGGTCAAGGCCCTCTTTCATATATGCTTCATCACCTTGATATGAATCCTCGTGATAAATGGATTCCATCGGCAGCCTCGGCTTCACATCCGAATGATCTTCCGGGATACCGACAGCCAGTCCAAACAATGGGATGACCCTGTCCGGCAATCCGAGCAGCTCACTCACCGATTCCAGATCATTTCGGATCCCGCCTATATAACAAATGCCAAGTCCCATTGATTCAGCGGCAATCGATGCATTTTGAGCAGCCAGGGACGCATCAATGACTGCCACCATGAATTTTTCCGTGCTTTCCAATGATGGGATGACGTCAGCTCCTTCCCATTCACCGATCTTTTCATGGCGGTATAAATCAGAGCAGAACACGAAGAAATGACCATTTGCTTCGACGTAGCTTTGATTTCCCGCAAGCTCTGAAAGCTTTTTCTTTTTCTCAGGATCCTTCACCCCGATGATCGTGTAGGCTTGAATATAGCTTGATGTACTTGCAGCCTGGGCACTGGAAACAATCGTCCGGATGTGCTCTTCACTCAATGCTTCATTCTTGAATTGTCGTATGGATCGATGCTTAAGAATCGTTTCAATGGTTTCATTCATTATGTACTCTCTCCCTCTCGTTTCTTCCCCTTAGTATAAGCCAAATAAAAAAAGGAATGAAAATCATATGATTTTCATTCCTCGGTTTTTATAAGAGTCCTGGATAATTTCTTTGTCTTAACGCTTCATAAATCAAAATCGCCGCTGTATTGGACAGGTTCAATGAACGTACATTCTCGTTCATCGGAATGCGCAGGGCACGATCCAGATTGTTCTGGATGACATCATCCGGAAGCCCGGATGTTTCGCGTCCAAAGATAAAGAAATAATCCTTGTCTTCCACACTGTAATCAAAATTCGTGTGAGGGATCTTTCCGTATTTGGTTAAGTAGAAGAACTCTCCACCTTCATTTTTCTCGAAGAACTCTTCAAGGGAATCATAATAAACGATGTTTACAAACTGCCAGTAATCAAGGCCGGCACGCTTTAACATTTTATCATCCGTCGAGAATCCGAGTGGACGGATCAAGTGCAGGGTCGTATCCGTAGCTGCACACGTTCTTGCAATATTCCCCGTATTTGCAGGGATTTCTGGTTGATATAATACAACATGTACTCCCATGTCAATGTCACCTCATTCATAAAACTCTAAGTGACATTATACCATTTCTTCTACATAGAACAACACTTAACGGTCATCTACTATTGTAAAAAATCGATATTTCATATTGGGCGTATACGCCGTTGAGTCTTCGTATTTCCAATATCTCATCCGGCTGTTGAACGTGTGGGCATTCACGAGGGGTTCACCGGCTGCGTCCTTCCCTGTGACGATAGTCGTATGATCGAAACGTCCGTCCCCTTCAAAGTCATAGCAGATCACATCTCCGAGCTTCAATTCTTTTGGGTCATCTACAAGCCTTCCCCGAAGCCCAATCGTCGAATTCGGGATATACCACCTTAAGGAGTTCGCCACCGTCCAGCTGTAGCTCCAGCTTTGATTCCTCATCCACCAGCCTTTACCCTTTGTCGGGTATCCCCGCATCGGTGCATCCCCTGCATGAAGGCATTGTGAAATATAATTCGTACAATCATTCTCAAACTTCTTATATGCAGGATTGTAGCTGTTCCACCAGCGTTCGGCATATTGAACGGCACTGAGCCGGTCATAACTGTACGTCACTCTGTCCTTTTCTTCACAAATCATATCCTCTTCTTCTTCTTCCAGACCCTCATCTCTTTTGACCTCGATCTCTCTATCTTCATAAATCTTATCTTTGTAAAAGACGCCGCTCCGATTCTCTACTTCCTCTTCCAAATAGAGCAGGTCTCCATGTTTGATGAGATATTTATAGTGAACATCATATAAAATGCTTTGAGTTTCGTCTCTTTGATGTGTGATACGCTGAATCTTCCCTGTTGCATCCACCTTCACAATTTCCGCGTGTCGCTGCCTGCATGACTCTTTCTTTCTTGTCACTTTGTCATTATAATAATCTGACTGATTTCGAGAAGTATATTCAGCGATCACATGTTGGACCTTCTCCATTAACAGCTTTCTGATCATCGTCTTCCCTCCTCCCTTATTGTTATGCTCACCATCCTCTGTTCAAAACTAAAAAGGATGAACTCATGGCAAATATGAGTTCATCCAAATATATCAAGGTCTCAGCAATTCCAGACCCTTCTGAATTTCTGCTAACACTTCTTCATCTGTTTCCACTTCCTGATGTTTAAGAAGGATTTCTTCGGCTTTTTCCCCTCCAATTTTTCCAAGGGCCCAGGCAGCCGTGCCTCTCATGACTGGTCTTACATCCTTTTTCATGACCTCGATCAGATCATCTATCGCTGTTGTATCCTTGAAATGAGCCAGGGCTATGATGGCATTGCGCTGAATGGGTTTCTTCCCTCTCCATGACCCTGAAACATGCCCGTATTTCTGTTTGAACTCACGGTTACTGATCGTTAATAACGGCTTTAATAAAGGCTTGGCAATTTCCGGATCCGGCTCCATCTCTTCATGAAAATGAAAGTCCATCCCTTTATTCTCGGGGCATACGGTTTGGCAGGTGTCGCATCCGTACAGACGGTTTCCAAGCTTCATCCGGTATTCATCCGCAAGAAAGCCCTTCGTTTGGGTTAAGAAGGCAATGCATTTCTGTGCATCCAGCTGTCCGCCTTCAATAAGGGCCCCCGTTGGGCAGACGTCCACGCATTTATTGCATGTTCCGCACTGATCCTCCATTGGCGTATCCGGGGCAAAGGGAAGATTCGTCACCATTTCCCCCAAATAGACGTAGGATCCGAATTCAGGAGTGATGATGGAACAGTTTTTTCCGCTCCAACCAATGCCCGCCCGCTCTGCCACGGCACGGTCCACCAGCTCTCCCGTGTCGACCATGGACTTAAAACGTGCCTCGGGAATCCTGGATACGATATATTCCTCGAGCTTCGAAAGGCGATCCCTCAGCACATGGTGATAATCCGTCCCCCATGATGCCCTGCAGAAGATCCCCCGTCTTTCTCCCCGCTTACTTTGAGGAGCATCCTTCATTTTAGAAGGATAGGCAAGAGCAATGGCAATGATCGATTTCGGCTTATCAAAAATCAAAGCAGGTTCCACCCGCTTCTCAATATCCTTTTCCTCAAAGCCTGATTGATATCCCATCATTTCCTGACGGAGAAGCCTGTTTTTCATTTCCGAGAACGTATCGGCAGTGGTAAATCCAATCTTATCTATTCCAATCTCCTTACTATACGCAATGATATCCTGCTTTAACTGATCTATATCCATTACACCTACCTCCTTCCTGATTTTTTAGCGACGCGCACACGTGAATTAGCAATGTGTATTATGATAAACTATTTTAAAACAAATGTGGAGGGAAAATAAGTGGAAATCACAATAGATTCATCCATTACAAGTAAAATCCCCGATTTCAAAGTCGGATTCATTCACTATCATCATATCGAAGTCAGCTCTTCTCCTCAAATGCTGAAGGGACGGCTCCAGCTTTTCCAGGAATCAATCTTCTTTGATCTTCATGATAAAAGCGTTACTGAGTTGGAAGGGATTGCCGTGTGGCGGGATATCTTCAAGAAGACTGGTAAAGATCCGAATCGCTACCGCCATTCAGCAGAAGCACTTTTTCGCCGGGTCAAAAAACAAAACTATTTGACGACGATTAACTCTGCCATCGACCTTAACAACTTCTTCTCCCTTCAATATGAAGTTCCCATCGGAATATACGATAAGGATCAACTATCCGGAGAACAAGTAGCATTGAAAGTCGGGGATCCCGGTCAAACGTACACCGGACTCAACGGTCGGGAGAATTCACTGGAAAACCTCATCGTCGCCTGTGACGGGAACGGACCTTTCGGAAGTCCCTTCGTCGACTCTGACCGTGCACCGGTTAGAGAAGAAACGAAGAATGCCGTACAGATCATTTTCTTGAAGCCCTCCCTTTCCAGAGAAGAAAGCGAGAAACTGACGAAATCATTGATGGATATGTTTATCAGCATCCACGGTGGCGAAGGATCGTTTGAAGTGGTTGGTGGATAGTTCAGAGAGGATCCCTTTTTACAGGGATCTTTTTTGATTTCCCTCAAGGGGATTTGTAGCGGAACCTTCCATTATATGCTTGGGCTTTTCCCGTGGCGGGGTGAATTCAGCCATAATGGTTCATAATCCGGCGGGTTCCACACATAATCCAGCGGAAATCGTGAGTAATCCGGCCGTTTCTAATAAAAAACAAGCCGCTTTCACTAATAATCCAGCCATTTTACAATAAAAGGTAAATCCAACATGCCTCACACAAAAAAAGAGAGCCCCATAATAGGACCCTCTGCTTCAACCCTACACCCACCACATATCCGACGGTTGTTCTTCAATCAAGATAGATTTCAAATTCTTCACCGCACGGCCGAAGCCTTCTTCAATCGACATGATCGGATCCTCATGCTCGATGCTGACGACATAGTCGTATCCGAATGTGCGCAGGGCACTCATCATATCGGACCATTCCTGCAATGAATGTCCGCATCCTACAGAACGGAAGGACCACGCCCGTGTCTGGATGCTGCCGTATGGCTGCATATCCGTGAGACCGTACATGTTCACATTATCCTGGTCGATATACGTATCTTTCGCATGGAAATGGTGAATCGCATTTTCTTTACCGAGGATCTTAATCGCTGCAACCGGATCGATTCCCTGCCACCACAGATGACTCGGGTCAAGGTTTGCACCGATTGCCTCACACGTTTCTTCACGAAGCTTCAATAACGTATACGGAGTATGTACAAGGAATCCCCCGTGGAGCTCGAGACCGATTTTTACGTTGTTTTCCTCAGCAAGCTTCCCTATCTCTTTCCAATAAGGAATCAGCTTTTCTTCCCACTGCCATTTAAGAATATCTCCATATTCATTCGGCCAAGGGGATACCGGCCAGTTCGGATGCTTTGCCCCTTCATGGTCACCTGCAGTCCCTGAAAAGCAGTTCACGACCGGTACGTTCATAAATCCGGCAAGCTTGATCGTTTTCTGAAGGGCCGCATGGGATTCTTCTGCGAAGGCAGCGTCGGGTGAAATCGGGTTCCCGTGACAGCTGAAGGCGCTGATCTGAAGCCCTCTTGATGTGACTTTCTCTAAGTATTCATTTCTTTTTTCTTCGCTCTCCAAAAGGGCATCCAGGTCACAATGGGCATTCCCGGGATATCCTCCCGTGCCAATTTCCACAGCGTGAAGTCCCGCTTCTTTTACATAATCGAGCATTTCTTCCAAATTCTTTTGTGAGAATAATACAGTAAATACACCAAGTTTCATTTACGCTTCCTCCTATTTCAATGTGATGCTTTGTCCGGTTTCACTGCTTTTGTAGATGGCATCAATGATTTGGGACACTTGCATGGCTTCCTGAGGTTTGACGATAAGTTCTTCTAAGCCTAGACAGCTGTTGATAAAGTTTTGGGCCTGAGGGAGACTTGGGTCATCCTCCCCCGGTACCCAATCCGCTTCACTATTCAGTAGCATACCGTGCTTCATCTGGTTCATCTGGAACGGGAATAAATCGATTCCACCCGTTTCCCCTGAGATACTCATGCTTTCTTCGTCACTCTTCACATTTGCGGACCAGGATGTCTCAAAAAGCATGGACGCACCGTTATCGAACCTGATATAAGCAGTCACATGGTCATCCACTTCAAAACTGCCTTTATCGAAATCTCCCCATTGATTCACTTGATCTGGCATTCTACTAAGCTTGTTATACGTCGTACCCGTTACTTCAACAGGCGTCGGATTTCCAAGCAGCCATAATGATAGATCGAGGAAGTGACAGCCATAGTCGATCAGGCTGCCACCGCCTTGAAGTTCCTTGTTGGTGAACACTCCCCATCCAGGTACTTTGCGGCGGCGGATCGCCCTTGCCCTTGCCACCATCGGCTCTCCGATCTCATCTTCCATGATCACCCGCTTCGCAGCACGGGAGTCCTTCATAAAGCGATAATGATAAGCGATGGCTAGAACCTTACCAGATTTCTCCGCCGCTTCAATCATCTTTTCACATTCTTCCGGAGTCATCGCCATCGGCTTTTCACAAAACACATGAAGACCTGCATCGAGGGCAGCAATCGTGATCTCTGCATGAAATTTATTCGGCGTGCAGATCGTCACGGCATCCACATGCTCGAACATATCCCGATAATCGCTGAACACATTGGGGATGTTAAAGGTCTCTCCCACGGTTTGGGCCGTGAGAGGGTTGATATCACTGATCGCTTCAATCGAAACAGAATCTGATAGTTTGATAAAAGTAGGGATGTGACGCGTCTGGGCTATGCCCCCGACGCCGATCACGCCCATCCGAAGTTTAGTCATCGCTGCATTCACCTCTTTTACAATTTTACGATCCGTTTTGTTTCACTTGATTCCAGGGCAGATAAAACCACCTCAAGAGATTTCTTTCCTTCTTCACCCGTAATAGGAGGCTCTTCATTTTGAAGAATACTTTGAACAAATTGATCGATTACTCGGGAATTCGTCTGGCCGCCTTCGTCATTCGTTTGAATGCCTCCAAGCTCATATTTCACTACTTCCCCGGTCACATATTGAACGATAAGAGAGTTTACCGGATCATCCTCTAAGCGGAGGATCGCTTTCTCTCCATAAATAATCGTAGAATTATCCTCCTTTGACACATAGGACCAGCTTGCTGCAAGGGTACCGATCGTGCCGCTTTCGGTTTTCAATACACAGACAGCCGTATCATCCACATCGGCATTTTCCTTGGCACTTGTTTCAACGAAGGCACCGACTTCTGCAAATTCTTCTCCCAGAATATAGCGGAGAAGATCTGTCTTATGAACACCAAGGTCTCCCATGGCACCGATGAATGCCTCATCCTTTTTAAAGAACCAGCTGTCCTTTCCATCAGCACTCCAGCCTTCAGGTCCGCCATGGCCAAAAGCAGAACGGAAGCTGTAGATTTTACCCACTTCCCCGCTTTCAATAAGCTGTTTCGCCTTTTGATGAGAAGGAACAAAGCGCTGATTGTGAGCGATCATCAGTTTTTTGCCGTTTTTATCCGCGGCATCGATCATGCTTTGAGCTTCTTCCCTTGAAGTCGCCATCGGTTTTTCACATAATACATGCTTCCCTGCATTCAACGCATCGATGGAAATCGGTGCATGCAGATAGTTCGGAGTACAGACACTCACAGCGTCCACTTCAGCATTTGCCAGTAATTCTTTATAATTTGTATACGCTTTCGCTCCCACTGCATCAGCGATTTTCCATGCACGTTCCTCGACGATGTCACAGACGGCTACAACCTCTACGTTTTCATTGTTCGCATACTCTGGAAGATGGCGGTGTTTTGCGATGCTTCCGCATCCTATCACTCCGATTTTTAATGTATTCATGATTTTTCCTCCTCTATTTAGAACCTTTGATTTCTTCTAATGGCTGCGCATTACCGTATACAGGTCTTGCATGATCGACCGGTGATGCCCATTTCACTGCATTCACAATGACCTTTTGGACATTTTCATTGTAGTAGGTCGGGTACGTTTCATGCCCCGGACGGAAGTAGAATACCTTTCCATTCCCTCGCTGATATGTACATCCGCTTCTGAACACTTCTCCCCCTTCGAACCAGCTCACCATCACAAGCTGATCAGGAGCAGGGATATCAAAGTGCTCGCCATACATTTCTTCTTTTTCAAGCTCGAAATACTCCCCTAGACCGGCCGTGATCGGATGACTCGGATCCACGATCCAGATTCGTTCCTTCTCATCGGCTTCACGCCATTTCAAATCACAGGAAGTTCCCATCAAGGTTTTGAAGATTTTCGAGAAATGACCTGAATGAAGGACGATCAATCCCATTCCGTCAAGGACACGCTCTTTCACCCTTTCAACGACTTCATCCTTCACTTCATCATGGGCGATATGTCCCCACCAAACCAATACATCCGTGCTTTCCAGTACTTCTTCGGTCAATCCGTGATCTCCCTCATCCAGTGTAGCGGTTTTCACATTGTAGGACGCTTCTCCAAGAAAGGATGCAAGGGCACCATGAATGCCTTCAGGATACACTTCTCTCACTTTCGGATTCTTCTGTTCATGACGATTTTCATTCCATACTGTTACGTTTACCATTGTAAAACCTCCATGTTTATATTTGGGCATGCCGGTATTCATTTGGTGTGACACCAGCGTGTTTTTTAAAAACCTTACTGAAATACTTTTCATTCCCATAGCCTACACCGTAGGCTACTTCATATATCTTCAAATAAGGATTTTCCAAGAGCTTCTTTGCCTTCTCCATCCGGATATTCGTGACATAATCCGTGATGGTGGCTCCATAATCCTGTTTGAACTTCCGTGAAATATATTCCCTGCTCAAAAAGAATCTGTCGGCCATTTCCTGAAGATTGATATCTTCCTGGTAATGCTGCTGCAGGTATTCCTCGATCTGCTGCATATTATTTTTTTCTTTCTGATATTTCACGTCTGTCAGGGTTTGTATGAGCTCGAAAAATTCTTTTGACTTCTCTTCTTTAAATTTCCTATACGAAAAAGAACCGTCTTCGTTCCAATAGTCCATGCCCCTGTAGAATGGTTCCTGACGTTTGATCTGATACTCTTTCAACCAATTGTTCCGAAGTAATTCAAATTGATCCTCCCATACTTTTAGCTGCTCCAATGAAAGGGTATGACTGCTTTCCAATTGACTGAAAATCTCTTCAAGCTGGGAGTGTACCTGCTGTCTGCTGCCTGAACGGATCGCCCACTTCATTTCATGGGAGTGATCCAATAAATGAAGGAGCGAACCTTCCATCACATCCTGATGGGTGACAATCTTATTTTGGGCGAGCAGATTGTGCCTAGAAAATACTTCGAGAGCGGATTCGTATGCTTCATTCACTTTTTCCGACTTCTTCCCAAGTGCCAAAATGGTAAAGACCTTGCTATATTGATAGATTAAAGAATAGATTTCCTTTAGCAAATACGGTATGTTTTTTTGATTCCAGAACAGAATGACAAGTTCTTCTTCTTTATTGCTGTTCCGGAAGCATACCCCCTCATTCTGCTTACGCAAGAGCTCATTGCAGATATTGATGAGGGTAAAAAATGCAAGGTCCCTGTCACCTTGAAAGGATTTCATCACAATCGGCTTGATCGGCAGGAGCGCAACCGTTTTCTCTATCTGTCGTAATGAAACACCAAACTCTCTTTCGACCTTTTCCACCATCTCTGCCGTAATGCTCTCCTTGGCACAGAGGCTTGAAAAAAACCGATCCCAGTATAGAGGCTTTGCCTCATTCATGACCCTGTTTTCCTCGACCTGGGATTTTCTTGATCGTGCATGCTCATTCCACTCTTTCACGGCTTTACCAAGTGTTTCATTCAGGACATCAGGCTCGATCGGTTTCAAGATGTAATCAAAGCTTTTATAATAGATCGCATTTCTCATATATTCAAAATCATCATACCCGCTAACAACGATGGTTTTACTTGTAAGGTCAGAGGCATGAAGCCATTTTAATAAGTTGATACCGTCACGCTTCGGCATCCTCATGTCTGTAAAGATGATCTCCGGCCTATGCTCTGTGATCAATTCGATGGCTTCGTCCCCGTCTTCCGCCTCCAGGATGGTGTGGATACCATGCTTATCCCATTCTGCTAATAAAAGTAACCCTTCACGCACATGTTTTTCATCGTCAATGATGATTGCTTTCATTTGCTTCACCTTCCATTCGTATTGGCATCCTCATCGTGACCATGAAGCCTCCATCTTCATGATTCTGAAGCAATAGGGTAGCCTTATGGTCAAAGTAGAGCTTTAACCTTACATATACATTCTTCAGACCGATGCTGGTCTCATCCCCGGTTTTATTCCATGCATCGGCTTTGAAGTGTTCCTCAATTTCCTGTAGCCTTTCTGCCGTCACACCCACTCCGTTGTCATGGACAACCATCACCAGCTCTTCTCTATCCCTATAACAGTTCAGAAAGATTCGCCCCACTCCATCACGGATGTCAAACCCATGTTTAAAATAATTTTCAATGAGTGGCTGCAGGATCATCTTTGGAACCTGAACCTCCTTCACCTCTTCATCGACTTCAACCCTGTACTCAAGGTTCTCGCCAAACCGCTCTTTCTGTAAAAGGAGGTAGGCGTTTGTATAATTGATCTCCTTGCTTAACGGAACCACATCCTCCTCCATATTCATCCCGTACCTCATAATCTTCGACAGGTGGGTGATCAAGGAGTAAATTTGCGGTACCTTGTTCTTTAAGGCAATCGTCCCGATGGATTGAAGCGCATTGTAAAGAAAATGCGGATTGATCTGAGATTGAAGCACCTTTAATTGATTTGTCTTATTTTCTAGTTCCAGCTTATATTCACGGTTGATCAGATGGTTAATCCGCTCAATCATCTGCTGAAAACGGAATCCTAGGATCCCAATTTCATCGGAACCGAATGCTTTGGATTGGACCTTCATATTCCCCTTCTCAACTTCTTGGATATTTGAAAGCAGAATCCTGATCGGAGAAGTAATTTTAAATGAAACAAATAATGTCGCCAGGACCACAAGGGTCAGTCCAAGGACCCCAAACAAAATATTGATCTTCGCCACACTAAAGGCACTTTCGTAAAGATTTGCATAAGATACCCTTTTCACGAGGAACCACCCGCCGGCTGAAGCAGGGAGCTGATCGAACATCATCACCCCATTGAACGCATCTTCCTTCCATTCAAGCGTCCCTGAAACATCTTTTGACTCCATTATCCTTTTAATCCACTTCTGGTTGTTTCCATCATCCGATACATCTTGGTCTGAGCTGTAAATCATTTCCCCTTCTGAAGACAGGAGGTAGAATTCCTCTGAGTCAGAATTATATAGATTCCTGCTCAAATCAATGATTTTATCCGGTGAAATATCCAGGGAAATATACGCAAGCACTTCATCGCCCGGAACGTTTCTGAATGCCCGGTGAATCGTGATGATTTCCTTCGACCGATTAATATTCTCCTCTTCCTGACTATAGGTTGGTTCAATGTACATGTTATATGGGCTTCGCTCAGCCTTCCGGAAGTATTCCCACTGTGAATCCTTTATTCTATTAGAGAATACAACTGTGGAACGCTTCGTTGCAGAGATGACCCGGTCACCGTCAGCAAAGGATATACGTACACCGTTGATTGTATCTCCTGTATAGAGAATCGTTTGCACAATATTCTTCACGATGCCGATCGTCAAGTAATTATTCTCCTTACTTGGCGATCTCATGAAATTAATAAAATCTGGATTATTATAGAGTGAGAGAGTCAATCCGTTGAGCTCATTGATATAGCTCTCCAAATTCACCTTCCCCTGGTAGAGCAGATTACTGCTCTCCTTTACCACCTGCTCCTCTATCGAATCCTTTGTATACAAATATGTAATAATGATCGAACTGCCGAACGGCACAATCGTCGTAATCATCAACAGTGCGATCAGCTTATTCCGAATGCTTGTCTTTAACATGAGGGACGGACCTCCCAGGTCTCACTTATACCCTAGTATAAAGTGTTTTTCCCTGCTCTTGAAAGTGTTTTTTCGAAATATTCCTACTAAACTTATAAAATAGAAAGCATGCCTTCAATAGACATGCTTTCTACTATTCTGTTTACTTCAGGTTATCCCACGTTTGTTGGAATCGCTCAAGTACAGTATCATAATCAATTTTACCCGCTGCATATTCCTGGATCGTTGCTGCGAATTCTTTATTCGCACCATCCGGCCATTTGAACCAAGTCCAAGGAATCGTTTTCTCGTCCTTAGAGTAGTCAAGGATGGATTGACCCAAGTCACCAAGACCATTTGGCTCGATATTATCAAATGCAGGGATGAACGCAAATTCTTCCGTGATATAACGCTTTCCTGTTTCAGAAGAGACCATCCACTCCAAGAATGTTTTCGCTTCTTCAAGGTGCTCTGAATTCTTGTTCAACACCCAGTTATTCGGTACACCTACAGGCAGGCGATCTGCACTGTCGTCATTGCTGATCGGAATCGGAAGGAAGCCCATGTTGATATCAGGATTGATTTCCGTGATCATGTTCTCCGTCCAGTTTCCTTGTTGAAGCATAGCAGTTTCACCAGAAGCAAACAGCGTTACTTGTGTATTGTAATCCGTAGTTAATGGATTATCATTTGCATATTTAAGCTCTGTGTCCAGAACCTCTTTGAACTGCTTGAACTTTTCGTTCCCTACAATCTTCTCAGATCCATCATAAAGTCCTGCGATGAACTTATCCGGATCATCCTGCTGTGCAAATGGAATGTTCAGTAAATGCTGACCAATAACCCACCACTCGCCGTAACCAGCTGAGAATGGAGTGATTTTCTTCGCTTCAAGCTTTTTCGCTGCATCTTTCAATTCATCAATCGTCGCAGGAGGCTCAGTGATCCCTGCTTTTTCAAATAAGTCTTTGTTATATACAAATCCATATCCTTCTAAGTTAACCGGCATGCCGTATAGCTTACCGTCTTCATCCGTCATCGGCACTTTCCCGATTGGAAGGACGTGCTCTACCCATGGCTCACCAGAAAGATCGGCAAGCTTTTCTTTCCAAAGCTCTAACTCTTTGAATCCACCATTGTTGAAAATATCCGGTTCTTCACCAGAAGCAAATTTCGCTTTAAGTGCTGCACCGTAATCGGCTCCTCCACCCACGGTTTCAAGCTTCACCTTAATGTTCGGATGCTCTGCTTCGAATTCCTTGATCATTTCTTGAAGCTGATCGGCAATTTCAACCTTGAACTGGAAGAAGTTCAATGTCACGACATCATCACCTGAACCTGAATCCCCGCCAGAACTGCTTGTTTTGTCTTTAGAAGAACAACCTGCAATAATTCCAAATACTAAAACCAAAGACATACATAGTAATAAAATACGCTTCATAAATGGATTGACCTCCCTGATATAAATTATTTTATATAAATTTCTGTATCAATGATAGACCATCTCGACAGAAACTTTATATCTACTTGATCGAACCTGACGCTATTCCTTTGATAATATGCTTCTGTAAAAATAGGAAGAAGATGATGATCGGTGTGATCCCGAGAACGAGTGCCGCAAGACCCATATCCCATTGCTTCGTATACTGGGCGAAGAACGAGCTTGCTGCCAGTGGGATTGTACGTAGCTCCGCATCCTGTAACACCAGTAGTGGGAGCAGATAATCATTCCAAATCCATAATGTGTTCAGGATGATCACCGTAACTGTGATAGGCTTCAGTAATGGGAAGACGATTCTCCAGAACACGCCAAACTGACTGCAGCCATCTATCATCGCTGATTCCTCGATTTCAATCGGTACGGTTTTCACAAACCCGTGATACAAGAACAAGGAAAGCGGTACACCAAATCCGAAGTACATGATGATCAAACCTGGAATGCTGTTCGTAAGGCCTAACGTTCCCCCAACCTTCATCAAGGGAATCATCACCGTCTGGAACGGGATGACCATGGCTGACACAAAGACTACGAATAAGATTTTGCTGAATTTCCCTGGCGTACGCACCATTTTCCATGCTGCCATTGAACTGATGATTACCAATCCGAGGTTGCTGAAAACCGTGATGACAAGGGAGTTCCAGAAAGCCCGGGGGAAATTGATGACTTCCCACACTTTTGCATAGTTAGAGAACACAAATTCCTTTGGCCACGCCGCCGCATCGATTAGAATCGCTGCGAACGGTTTTACCGAGTTGATCAATACGAAGTAAAAAGGGATAAGGAAAATGAGCCCGATCACAATTCCGATGATTTCTAATACAAACGTTCTCTTCGTATAGCGATTGATCATTATGCCTCAACCTCCTTCTTCTTCGTCACCATCACCTGAACCGTCGTAAACACGGCCACTACCACAAAGAACAGAATCGATTTCGCAGTCCCGAGACCATAACGATTATTCTGGAATGCTTCCTGATAAATATTGATCGCAACAGATTGCGTGGAGTTGAACGGCCCACCGCCTGTCAGCGAGATGTTCAGATCGAATATCTTAAAGGCCATTGAGATCGTAAGGAAGAAACAAATCGTGAAAGCCGGTAAGATCAATGGAATGATGATCTTTGTAAGAAGCGTCCAGTTCGATGCCCCATCCATCTTCGCTGCTTCAAGGAGTGAATTGTCGACCCCTTGTAACGCTGCCACGTAGATGACCATCATGTACCCTGAGATCTGCCAGGCAAATACGATGACAATTCCCCAGAACGCCGTCTTCTCATCACCCAACCACGGCATTTTAAAGAATCCAATATCCGTCATATTCCCGAGTGATGCAAATCCTTTAACAAAGATGAACTGCCAGATGAACCCGAGTAACAATCCACCAATGACGTTCGGAATAAAAAACACAGTTCTGAGAATATTTCTCGTCTTCAAGGCAGCATTGAGCAGCAAAGCAAATCCGAATCCTATCAAGTTACTGATGATCACAGCTGCAAACATGAACTTCGTCGTAAACATGAACGAATTAAAAAACGTCTTATCATCCGTGAAGATTTTTTTGTAGTTATCGAATCCAACCCACTCGACTACCGAGCTTACACCATTCCATGAGGTAAATGAATAATACACCCCCATCAAGAATGGAAGAATCTGAA
The DNA here is from genome assembly GCF_019334305.1 of Rossellomorea orangium. Lineage (GTDB taxonomy): Bacteria > Bacillota > Bacilli > Bacillales > Bacillaceae_B > Rossellomorea. The sequence continues at coordinate 59,733 of NZ_JAHWGH010000006.1, read as the reverse complement.
TCACTAAGAAAAATAAAAGTGCCGGTCCTACAAAGGCAGCGTACGTCAGTAAGCTTTTATACTTAAACTTCTTCTTTGTCACTGCCTTCATTTGTACATCTGGGCTTACTGGTCCAGTCTGAATTTTCGGTTCCACCCGTATCACCACCCTTAATCATGTAATCGCTTTCTTTCATTATAATGGTAGCGCTTTCTTAAAAAGGGGAACTCAATTGACGAAGAAGGTGCACTATTTTGACTAGATGGGTTTTGGTTTGGTGGTGGTGAGGGTAAATAATGTAGTTGGGGTTTTTGGTGGTTTGTATTGGTTTAGGCAGTGTGCATTGCGGTTTTGGCTGAGGAGGCTCTGGCCGAACGTCCGTGGAAAGCGGGACTGTACCCATCACCTCCTGCACCACTCCCACTCCCTAAATGACAGAGCATTCGAGAATTTTAGTTTGTATATTAATAGCAACAATCTTTGCGAAAACAGCCTTATAAAAAACAATAAAAAAGACTTCCTCATAAAGAGAAAGTCTGTCGTATGTAAGTTGGAGCGGGTGAAGGGAATCGAACCCTCATCATCAGCTTGGAAGGCTGAGGTTTTACCACTAAACTACACCCGCGATGTGGTACCGGTGGCCGGGATCGAACCGGCACTCCAGAGGAACACGATTTTGAGTCGTGCGCGTCTGCCAATTCCGCCACACCGGCATTACATTTGGAGGCGGCAACCGGATTTGAACCGGTGATCAGGGTTTTGCAGACCCATGCCTTACCACTTGGCTATGCCGCCTTACTATTGGAGCGGAAGACGGGATTCGAACCCGCGACCCCCACCTTGGCAAGGTGGTGTTCTACCACTGAACTACTTCCGCACTACTGGGCTAGCTGGATTCGAACCAACGCATGTCGCAGTCAAAGTGCGATGCCTTACCGCTTGGCTATAGCCCACTGTTAGTATATGTCACGGAAATAAAAATGTGACTTTAATGGGGCGACTGATGGGAATCGAACCCACGAATGCCTGAACCACAATCAGGTGCGTTAACCACTTCGCCACAATCGCCATGAAGAATATAAAATTGGCAGGGGTAGTAGGAATCGAACCCACACCAAAGGTTTTGGAGACCTTCGTTCTACCGTTAAACTATACCCCTATATGAAACACACATGTTTTCTTGCGTGTAGTTTAAGGAAGATTATTTTACTCCGCTCTCGCTTCGTAAAAAATCTTGGTGGAGGGGGGCAGATTCGAACTGCCGAACCCGAAGGAGCGGATTTACAGTCCGCCGCGTTTAGCCACTTCGCTACCCCTCCAGCTAAATCACTTGACTGGTGCCGGCAAGAGGACTTGAACCCCCAACCTACTGATTACAAGTCAGTTGCTCTACCAGTTGAGCTACACCGGCATCAAGTAAATAAATGGTGGCTCAGGACGGAATCGAACCGCCGACACATGGATTTTCAGTCCATTGCTCTACCAACTGAGCTACTGAGCCACTATGTAAAAATAAAATGGCGGTCCGGACGGGACTCGAACCCGCGACCTCCTGCGTGACAGGCAGGCATTCTAACCAACTGAACTACCGGACCAAAGTTTTTTCGCGCTAGCGAAAATAACTATCCTTGCGTCACTCATAAAAGATTAATGCTAATCTCTTACTAATAACAAGCAAAAATGGTATTGCGGGGACAGGATTTGAACCTGCGACCTTCGGGTTATGAGCCCGACGAGCTACCGAACTGCTCCACCCCGCGACGATAAAATGTGTTACTTTACATATAATAATTAAGGAAAATTATTTTACTCCGCTTACGCTTCGCAAAAAATCATGGTGGAGGATGACGGGATCGAACCGCCGACCCTCTGCTTGTAAGGCAGATGCTCTCCCAGCTGAGCTAATCCTCCGTTATGTAATGGTAAATTATTTTGCTTTTGCAAGAAACTTTGGTGACCCATACGGGATTCGAACCCGTGTTACCGCCGTGAAAGGGCGGTGTCTTAACCGCTTGACCAATGGGCCTTAATTAAAATTTAGATGGCGGAGAGCAAGGGATTTGAACCCTTGAGACAGCGTTAACCGTCTACACGATTTCCAATCGTGCTCCTTCGGCCACTCGGACAGCTCTCCATATAATGGCTCCGCAGGCAAGATTCGAACTTGCGACCGATCGGTTAACAGCCGATAGCTCTACCACTGAGCTACTGCGGAACGATATGCCTGGCGACGTCCTACTCTCACAGGGGGAGATCCCCCAACTACCATCGGCGCTGAAGAGCTTAACTTCCGTGTTCGGCATGGGAACGGGTGTGACCTCTTCGCCATTGTCACCAGACTATGTATTGTCTCTTTTTTAAGGACAAGTACTATTATATCGTGTATATATTATTTTTCAAGGCTTTTTTTATATTTTCATATAATATTTATTCCCTGAAAACTAGATAAAGGATTGATGTCAAGAAAGCCGAATATCGACCAATTGTTGCATCTACTATTACCAGTAGACTGCAATCCAGCTCCGGCGGCTAGAGACTCGAGGTCATTTCAGTTCAATCAGCTGAGGGTAAAAAGCACCCTCTTCTGATTGCCCAGAAATGCTTGTCGTCTCTGTTCAAGCCGCCTCCGCTTTATAAG
>NZ_JAHWGH010000006.1:53628-57105 GCF_019334305.1 Rossellomorea orangium | reverse complement strand
CGGGTGTGACCTCTTCGCCATTATCACCAGACGAATATTCAATTGAAGGATTGTTCCTTCAAAACTAGATAAAGAATTGATGTCAAGAAAGCCGAATACCGACCAATTGTTGTTCATTACAATAATGACTCTTTATGGTTAAGTCCTCGATCGATTAGTATCAGTCAACTCCACATGTCGCCATGCTTCCATCTCTGACCTATCTACCTAGTCATCTTCTAGGGATCTTACTCACATACGTGATGGGAAATCTCATCTCGAGGGGGGCTTCATGCTTAGATGCTTTCAGCACTTATCCCTTCCGCACATAGCTACCCAGCGATGCCTTTGGCAAGACAACTGGTACACCAGCGGTGCGTCCATCCCGGTCCTCTCGTACTAAGGACAGCTCCTCTCAAATTTCCTGCGCCCACGACGGATAGGGACCGAACTGTCTCACGACGTTCTGAACCCAGCTCGCGTACCGCTTTAATGGGCGAACAGCCCAACCCTTGGGACCGACTACAGCCCCAGGATGCGATGAGCCGACATCGAGGTGCCAAACCTCCCCGTCGATGTGGACTCTTGGGGGAGATAAGCCTGTTATCCCCGGGGTAGCTTTTATCCGTTGAGCGATGGCCCTTCCATGCGGAACCACCGGATCACTAAGCCCGACTTTCGTCCCTGCTCGACTTGTAGGTCTCGCAGTCAAGCTCCCTTGTGCCTTTACACTCTGCGAATGATTTCCAACCATTCTGAGGGAACCTTTGGGCGCCTCCGTTACTCTTTAGGAGGCGACCGCCCCAGTCAAACTGCCCACCTGACACTGTCTCCCACCCCGATAAGGGGCGCGGGTTAGAATTTCAATACAGCCAGGGTAGTATCCCACCGATGCCTCCACCGAAGCTGGCGCTCCGGTTTCCAAGGCTCCTACCTATCCTGTACAAGCTGTACCAAAATTCAATATCAGGCTACAGTAAAGCTCCACGGGGTCTTTCCGTCCTGTCGCGGGTAACCTGCATCTTCACAGGTACTATAATTTCACCGAGTCTCTCGTTGAGACAGTGCCCAGATCGTTACGCCTTTCGTGCGGGTCGGAACTTACCCGACAAGGAATTTCGCTACCTTAGGACCGTTATAGTTACGGCCGCCGTTTACTGGGGCTTCGATTCGCACCTTCGCTTGCGCTAAGCACTCCTCTTAACCTTCCAGCACCGGGCAGGCGTCAGCCCCTATACTTCGCCTTACGGCTTCGCAGAGACCTGTGTTTTTGCTAAACAGTCGCCTGGGCCTATTCACTGCGGCTCTCTCGGGCTTGCACCCTACCAGAGCACCCCTTCTCCCGAAGTTACGGGGTCATTTTGCCGAGTTCCTTAACGAGAGTTCTCTCGCTCACCTTAGGATTCTCTCCTCGCCTACCTGTGTCGGTTTGCGGTACGGGCACCTTTTTCCTCGCTAGAGGCTTTTCTTGGCAGTGTGGAATCAGGAACTTCGCTACTATAATTCGCTCGCTATCACAGCTCAGCCTTCACGATGATGGGATTTGCCTCATCATCAGCCTAACTGCTTAGACGCACATATCCAGCAGTGCGCTTACCCTATCCTCCTGCGTCCCCCCATTGCTCAAACGGAAAAGAGGTGGTACAGGAATATCAACCTGTTGTCCATCGTCTACGCCTATCGGCCTCGACTTAGGTCCCGACTAACCCTGAGCGGACGAGCCTTCCTCAGGAAACCTTAGGCATTCGGTGGATGGGATTCTCACCCATCTTTCGCTACTCATACCGGCATTCTCACTTCTAAGCACTCCACCAGTCCTTACGGTCTAGCTTCGCAGTCCTTAGAACGCTCTCCTACCACTGACACCTAGAGGTGTCAATCCACAGCTTCGGTGATACGTTTAGCCCCGGTACATTTTCGGCGCAGAGTCACTCGACCAGTGAGCTATTACGCACTCTTTAAATGGTGGCTGCTTCTAAGCCAACATCCTGGTTGTCTAAGCAACTCCACATCCTTTTCCACTTAACGTATACTTTGGGACCTTAGCTGGTGGTCTGGGCTGTTTCCCTTTCGACTACGGATCTTATCACTCGCAGTCTGACTCCCATGGATAAGTCTTTGGCATTCGGAGTTTGTCTGAATTCGGTAACCCGATGAGGGCCCCTAGTCCAAACAGTGCTCTACCTCCAAGACTCTTACACATGAGGCTAGCCCTAAAGCTATTTCGGAGAGAACCAGCTATCTCCAAGTTCGATTGGAATTTCTCCGCTACCCACACCTCATCCCCGCACTTTTCAACGTGCGTGGGTTCGGACCTCCATTCAGTGTTACCTGAACTTCATCCTGGACATGGGTAGATCACCTGGTTTCGGGTCTACGACCACATACTCAATTCGCCCTATTCAGACTCGCTTTCGCTGCGGCTCCGTCTTATCAACTTAACCTTGCATGGGATCGTAACTCGCCGGTTCATTCTACAAAAGGCACGCCATCACCCGTTAACGGGCTCTGACTACTTGTAGGCACACGGTTTCAGGTTCTATTTCACTCCCCTTCCGGGGTGCTTTTCACCTTTCCCTCACGGTACTGGTTCACTATCGGTCACTAGGGAGTATTTAGCCTTGGGAGATGGTCCTCCCAGCTTCCGACGGGATTTCACGTGTCCCGCCGTACTCAGGATCCACTCAAGAGGGAATGAAGTTTCAACTACAGGGTTGTTACCTTCTTTGACGAGCCTTTCCAGACTTCTTCGTCTACTTCATTCCTTTGTAACTCCGTATAGAGTGTCCTACAACCCCAAGAGGCAAGCCTCTTGGTTTGGGCTATATCCCGTTTCGCTCGCCGCTACTCAGGGAATCGCAATTGCTTTCTCTTCCTCCAGGTACTTAGATGTTTCAGTTCCCTGGGTCTGCCTTCCATACTCTATGTATTCAAGTAAGGATATTGTTCCATTACGAACAATGGGTTCCCCCATTCGGAAATCTCTGGATCAAAGCTCACTTACAGCTCCCCAAAGCATATCGGTGTTAGTCCCGTCCTTCGTCGGCTCCTAGTGCCAAGGCATCCACCGTGCGCCCTTCATAACTTAACCGAATTGGTTGTTACATCAGGTTTAAAACCTAAAATGGCGATACTCGGTAATTTCTTGACTATCAATTATCTTTATCTAGTTTTCAAAGAACAAACCATGATCTCGAAAGAGATTGTATGGATAGATATTTTGCTTGCGCAAAAATCTTTGGTGGAGCCTAGCGGGATCGAACCGCTGACCTCCTGCGTGCAAAGCAGGCGCTCTCCCAGCTGAGCTAAGGCCCCGTAATAAGAGAATATGGTGGGCCTAAGTGGACTCGAACCACCGACCTCACGCTTATCAGGCGTGCGCTCTAACCAGCTGAGCTATAGGCCCATATTCCATAAAAATGAATGATAAGCAATGCTTACCATTGTTTGTTTGATGATTGAACCATCAAAACTGAACAAAACTTCGACTGTCAACTG
>NZ_JAHWGH010000006.1:42683-53618 GCF_019334305.1 Rossellomorea orangium | reverse complement strand
CTAAGTGGACTCGAACCACCGACCTCACGCTTATCAGGCGTGCGCTCTAACCAGCTGAGCTATAGGCCCATATTCCATAAAAATGAATGATAAGCAATACTTACCATTGTTTGTTTGATGATTAAACCATCAAAACTGAACAAAACTTCGACGTGTCAAACGTTTTAGTAAATCTTCCTTAGAAAGGAGGTGATCCAGCCGCACCTTCCGATACGGCTACCTTGTTACGACTTCACCCCAATCATCTGTCCCACCTTAGGCGGCTGGCTCCAAAAGGTTACCTCACCGACTTCGGGTGTTACAAACTCTCGTGGTGTGACGGGCGGTGTGTACAAGGCCCGGGAACGTATTCACCGCGGCATGCTGATCCGCGATTACTAGCGATTCCAGCTTCATGCAGGCGAGTTGCAGCCTGCAATCCGAACTGAGAACGGTTTTATGGGATTGGCTAAACCTCGCGGTCTTGCTGCCCTTTGTACCGTCCATTGTAGCACGTGTGTAGCCCAGGTCATAAGGGGCATGATGATTTGACGTCATCCCCACCTTCCTCCGGTTTGTCACCGGCAGTCATCTTAGAGTGCCCAACTGAATGCTGGCAACTAAGATCAAGGGTTGCGCTCGTTGCGGGACTTAACCCAACATCTCACGACACGAGCTGACGACAACCATGCACCACCTGTCACTCTGTCCCCCGAAGGGGAAAGCCCTATCTCTAGGGTTGTCAGAGGATGTCAAGACCTGGTAAGGTTCTTCGCGTTGCTTCGAATTAAACCACATGCTCCACCGCTTGTGCGGGCCCCCGTCAATTCCTTTGAGTTTCAGTCTTGCGACCGTACTCCCCAGGCGGAGTGCTTAATGCGTTAGCTGCAGCACTAAGGGGCGGAAACCCCCTAACACTTAGCACTCATCGTTTACGGCGTGGACTACCAGGGTATCTAATCCTGTTTGCTCCCCACGCTTTCGCGCCTCAGTGTCAGTTACAGACCAGAAAGTCGCCTTCGCCACTGGTGTTCCTCCAAATATCTACGCATTTCACCGCTACACTTGGAATTCCACTTTCCTCTTCTGCACTCAAGTTCCCCAGTTTCCAATGACCCTCCACGGTTGAGCCGTGGGCTTTCACATCAGACTTAAGGAACCACCTGCGCGCGCTTTACGCCCAATAATTCCGGACAACGCTTGCCACCTACGTATTACCGCGGCTGCTGGCACGTAGTTAGCCGTGGCTTTCTGGTTAGGTACCGTCAAGGTGCCGCCCTATTCGAACGGCACTTGTTCTTCCCTAACAACAGAGCTTTACGATCCGAAAACCTTCATCACTCACGCGGCGTTGCTCCGTCAGACTTTCGTCCATTGCGGAAGATTCCCTACTGCTGCCTCCCGTAGGAGTCTGGGCCGTGTCTCAGTCCCAGTGTGGCCGATCACCCTCTCAGGTCGGCTACGCATCGTCGCCTTGGTGAGCCGTTACCTCACCAACTAGCTAATGCGCCGCGGGTCCATCTGTAAGTGGTAGCTAAAAGCCACCTTTCAACATTTCCTCATGCGAGGAAATGAGTTATCCGGTATTAGCCCCGGTTTCCCGGAGTTATCCCAGTCTTACAGGCAGGTTACCCACGTGTTACTCACCCGTCCGCCGCTGATATCAGGGAGCAAGCTCCCATCAATCCGCTCGACTTGCATGTATTAGGCACGCCGCCAGCGTTCGTCCTGAGCCAGGATCAAACTCTCCGATAAAAGTTTGAATAGCTCTTAAAATAAATCTAGAATTAACGTTGACGTTATTGTCTTGTTTTGTTCAGTTTTCAAGGTTCAATGTTTCGACGGGCTCTCTTGAGCACCTCTTAAATATAACATTTTTCGCTATAAAGCGTCAAGCTTTTTTTGAAATTTGTTTTCCGCCTTGTTTTGGCGACAAGGAATATAATAGCATCTTCTACTATTTAGAGTCAATACTATTTTTTCATCTTTTACTATTTATTTCAGAAAGCATCATTTCTTTTCCAAACTTCTATACATCCAGTTGATGGAGGAATAGTTCTGTAGAGTTTTTCTTTGGGACGACTTCCATGGTATGAGGGAGATATGCGAAGATCAATTCTTCCCAGAAGGAAGAACGAATAAAGGAAATTAAGGTCGTTTATAGAAGAGTATTAAAGAATGAGATTGTGTTGAAGGGAGAATATAGAATGAATAAGCTCATGAATGCCATCCAGGACCAATACCCCGATGATTTCGCTTGGTGCTATGGGTGTGGACGCCTCAACCAAGGTGGCCATCATCTTCGCACAGGGGTAGATGGAGATCACACTGTCACGTTCTACACCCCTAAACCGGAACATACGGCTTTACCGGGTTTTGTGTACGGAGGATTGATTGCGTCTTTAATTGATTGTCACGGCACGGGTTCAGCTTCGATTGCTCTACATCAGAAAAACGGCGGGGAAGTAGGAGACGGACAGGAGCCACCGCGGTTCGTGACGGCATCCCTGAATGTCGATTTCATGAAACCGACTCCTCACGGTGTTGCATTAAAAGCTGTTGGTACAGTTCAAGAAATCCATCCAAAGAAGTTTAAAGTGGAAACGGAGGTCTTTGCAGAAGGGGAATTGTGCGCCCGTGGTGAAGTGACAGCAGTTGTCATGCCAAAAACATTTTTAAGTAAATAGAGAAGAAGGGCAGTCAAGATTCAGGAAAACGCACCTGAATCTTCGACTGCCCTTCTTCTTATTATTCTATGGATCTTTATAAAATCCACATCTGAATAACCGTCAGACCCACTACTCCCGGAATACCCAATATACCTGAAATGGATGAAGTAGCTACATTTATAGGTACGTGAATTCCGTACTGACTGCCAAAGGCGTTCAGGAAGAATAGGAATAGTGCTCCGATCATGACCTTCATGGCAACTTGTCCAACAAACCGAAGCGGCTTGATAGGTGTGCCGGCAGCCAGCAGCAGAACGATCAGGCCACTGATCACCGCAATGACAATTACTGGGTTCATACCCTTCTCTCCTCTCAACTAAGAACATCATTCGTCTCTTACTGATAGGATATGAAGGTTGTCTACCTTTTTATGACGATCTTTCTATGTTTTGCTTCTCTGAAGAGAAAAAAATATTTGGCTTCTGCAATTTTCGAATGACAGTGGATGTTCAAATTATAATCCACGCTCATCTCGTCGATGGAACGCTGTTGATTCCAATGATCCTTGGTTTCGTCTAAAACGTGCAGTAAGGATTGGTCATACTCTTTTTTCAGCTTTCCTTTTTTTCGGAAAAACATAGGTATCCACTCCTTCGTTAAACGTCTCTTCTTCCTTCAAGGGCTTTCGATAAAGTTACTTCATCAGCATACTCGAGATCTCCGCCTACTGGAAGTCCATGGGCAATCCTTGTAATGCGGATTCCTGATGGTTTGACGAGGCGTGAGATATACATGGCTGTCGCTTCCCCTTCGATGTTAGGGTTGGTGGCAAGGATCACTTCCTGGACTTCGTCACTATGGAGACGTTTGATGAGGTCAGGTACATTGATGTCTTCAGGACCGATTCCATCCATCGGGGAGATGGCTCCATGAAGCACATGATATTGACCGTTATATTCTTTCATCTTCTCCATGGCAATGACATCTTTAGGGTCCTGTACCACACAGATGATGCTGCGATCCCGTCGTTGATCCTCACAGATATAGCATGGATCCTGATCGGTTATATGCCCGCAGACGGAACAGTAACTCAAGTTCCGTTTCGCATTGACCAGTGCTTTTGCAAAGTCCAATACGGTGTCTTCTTTCATACTAAGAACAAAAAAAGCCAGGCGGGCCGCCGTTTTCGGCCCGATTCCCGGCAATTTCATAAAGCTGTCGATCAGCTTTGATATAGGCTCAGGATAGTGCATGATATTGCCTCCTAGAACATTCCCGGCAGGTTCATTCCTTTAGTGAATTGACCCATAGTGGAGTTCGTTAATTCATCCGCTTTCTTCAGTGCATCGTTTGTTGCTGCAAGGACTAGATCTTGTAACATTTCTACGTCTTCTGGATCTACCGCTTCTTCATTGATTTTTACATCAAGGACTTGTTTATGACCGGAAACAACAACTGTTACCATTCCGCCGCCAGCTGTACCTTCGATTTGCTTTTCACCAAGTTCCTCTTGAGCTTCCGCCATTTTCTTTTGCATCTTTTGCATTTGTTTCATCATATTTTGCATATTACCGTTTCCACGCATCATAGTATTACCTCCAGTATTTTTAATCGTTTAGTTCTATTAGATCCATACCGACAAGCTTTTCAGCTTCCTTCAATAGAGAGTCTTCTCCTTGTTCTTCACCGGATGATTCCCCATCCTCTGTTTTCGAGTTTCGGATAAAATCTTCTCTTATGCTCATCCACTGGTCTTCAGGAATTCCTATAGCCGCATAACTGTTTCCTGTAAGCTCCTCCAATATGGAAGCAATCGCTGCTGTGAAAGCTTGATTCTCCATGGCCATCTGACAATGGATATCATATTTAAATTTTAACACAAAAGAACCGTTTGTCGCTGCTACAGGTTCTGCATCGTTCAACAGTGCAGACTGCGATCGCATTTGACGTTGATTCAATGTTTCAACCATGTCACCCCAGCGGCTCTTGATCAGATTGAGATCTTCTTTCGTAGCCGTGCGGAGTACTTCTTGAATCTTACCGGTCGGAGCACGAAACCCTTTCTTCGCCCTGATCGGTTTCTTCGCCGTTTGTTGAGCGGGCTCAGCCTGTACCTTGACACCATTGGCCTTCAACTGCTCGATTTCCTGTTCAAGAAGCTTGATCTTCTTCATCATCTCGTTTACTTCAGGAGAGGAAGCCGACGCTGGCGCTTCCATTTGGCATAGCTTTACAATGGATACTTCCAAGTAAATTCGGGCATGGTTTGTAAACTTCATTTCCTGGCCGGCCTGATTCAATACATCAATGTACTGATATATCTGACCAGGCTGCGTTTGCCCCGCTAATTCTTTAAAGTCATCATCGAGCATGACTCTTTCAAGCGATTCTTCAAGATTTGGTGCCGTCTGGTATAACAACATATCCCTGAAATACAGGATGAAGTCTTCAGCGAATCTTGCCGGGTCCTTCCCTTGAAACAGGAGCTCTTCCAACGCACCGAGACCAGTAGTGACATCCCTCTCAAGGATGGCTTTCGCCAGGGTATTCAAGTAGCCTTGGGAAACGGCACCCGTTACCGTCAGGGCGTCATCCACCGTCACCTGATCCTGACTGAAGGATATTGCTTGGTCGAGAAGACTGAGGGCATCACGCATCCCGCCCTCAGCAGCCCTTGCGATAATCGTCAGGGCGTTTTCTTCATAGTTCACACCCGACTCAGTTGCGATATGACTCATTCTTCCCACTATGTCCATAGCGGTGATACGCTTAAAGTCAAATCGTTGACAGCGGGATATGATCGTCAGGGGAATCTTATGGGGCTCCGTCGTCGCCAGTATGAATATAACGTGTTTAGGAGGTTCCTCCAATGTCTTCAAAAGCGCATTGAATGCCCCGATGGACAGCATATGAACCTCATCGATAATATAGACTTTATATTCAACGACGTTCGGGGAATACTTGACCTTATCCCGGATGTCACGAATCTCCTCAACCCCGTTATTGGAAGCGGCATCGATTTCAATGACGTCAGGGATCGAACCGTCCGTAATTCCTTTACACGCATCACACTCATTACAAGGTTCCGCTACAGGTGAACGTTCACAGTTAACGGCTTTTGCCAGTATCTTCGCTGCACTCGTCTTTCCTGTTCCCCTTGGTCCAGAGAATAAATAGGCATGGGAAATCTTCTGATGAAGGAGGGCATTTTGCAACGTTTTCGTTACATGCTGCTGTCCCACTACATCAATAAATGACTGAGGACGCCACACACGATATAAAGCTTGATATGCCAAAATACTCCCCCCTCTTTTTATGTACTATAGTGTCTCTATTATAACGTAATGTAAATCCCTTTTACAAAGAAAACCGGAGATCATTTTAAGAATCATATAAACAAAAAACTCACCCTGAAATGGATGAGTTGGTTGTATATAAGTTAAACTGCCGTGCACCTTTCGTCGACAAGCATCCATAGGCGTTACTCAAGCAGTTAGCTCGGCCCAGGCAACCCTGCGGCACATGGGAGCTTCCACTTAATGCTGCTTCCTTCCGGACCTGACATGGTTCATGGATTCCCATTGCGCAGGACCCAGGCGTCAACACCACTTACTTGAGGCAGGCCCTACAGAGTGCTAGCCTCGAAAAGGAATTCGGTCTCGCTGGAGCGGATTGCGAGTACAGGGCACCGCTACCTCCCCACCTAGCACGGCAAAATTGATACCATATTTAGTTGCGCCATTAGTGCGACGCAAAATTAAGTATACTAGGATATACGGTAAAAAGCAATGATGGAATGCTGTAAGTTATTTACATTTCCGAAACTCCATTCTTCTTTTCCTTCTTCTTACGTTCCCTCAAGTCTTTGAAGAAACGGGAAAGGATTCCACCGCATTCTTCAGCAAGTACTCCAGGTACTACTTCACACTGATGATTGAACCGTTCATCCTCCAGTAAATTCATTAACGTTCCTGCACAACCTGCTTTCGGGTCTTTAGCTCCGTACACGACTTTCTCGATTCTTGACAGGATGATGGCACCGCTGCACATGGGGCATGGTTCAAGCGTGACATAAAGCTCTGCTCCTTCCAACCTCCAGGTGCCCAGCTTCTTACACGCCTCTTGAATCGCCAGTGTTTCAGCATGGGTAATCGCATTTTGCGTGGTTTCCCTCAGATTATGGGCACGGGCGATGATCTCACCATCCATGACAATCACCGCTCCGATCGGAACTTCCTGGATTGCCGCTGCTTTTTCTGCTTCAATTAATGCTTCTTTCATAAACTGCTCTTCTCTCATACCATGTACTCCCATAAATTTATTTCTCTATTCTTTATAAAATATCCCCATTCACACCAAACTATAAATGAAAGGGGCATACATATGATACCTAACAATACCGCTCTTCTGATTATTGATATCATGAATCCATTTGATTTCAAACACGGGGAAACCCTGGCAGAACACACTTCCAAGATTATCGATCCCATTAACTCACTGCGTGAGTATAGCCAAGCCCACCGGCTTCCTACCATCTATATTAACGACCATTATGAGCTTTGGAAAGCAGATTACGAAGAGATTTATAAGAAATGCCATAACGAAGTGAGTGATGGCATCATGACCCCGCTCCAACCTAAGGAAGATGATTATTTTCTTATTAAACCCAAGCATTCCGCCTTTTATGGAACAGCTTTAAACACGCTCCTTCACCATCTTTCTGTAAAGAATCTGATCATTACAGGGATTGCAGGGAATATATGCGTCCTCTTCACAGCCAACGACGCTTATATGAGAGAGTTTAATCTGATGGTACCCATGGACGCCATTGCCTCCGTCAGTGATGAAGATAATCACTACGCATTGACCATGATGAAAAACGTGTTAAAAGCAAAGATTGATCCAACCGCGGGGATTTTATAATTTTTTCAACCCAAATCATATTGTATCCTCCCATTTCATAGGCTGATTATAGTGAATGAAATGGAGGAGGTCTGTTTTATGCAAATACATGTTGTCCGGCCAAACCAATCGTTATTTGGCATCGCCCAAGCGTATGGATCAACAGTGAAAGATATAGTGGATGCGAATGAACTGCCAAACCCAGATAATTTAGTGATCGGACAGTCACTGGTCATACCGATCATTGGAAGCTTTTATTTTGTCCAACCCGGCGATAGCCTTTGGAGTATCAGTCAGAAGACAGGAGTACCATATCAGGAACTGGCGAGGGTAAACGGAATCTCCCCCAATCAGCCTCTACAGGTAGGGTTTCGTTTATACATTCCCCAGAAACCAAAGGGGAAAGCAGAGTTTAATGGCTATGTAGAACCGTATGGGAAGGAAGTATCACCGAACCTTGAAGAAAGCGCCAAGGAGGCGGCACCTTATCTCACGTACCTCGCTCCGTTCAGTTTCCAGGCCAAGCGCGATGGAACACTGAAAGAACCTCCCCTGGGTAACCTCATTCAAACCGGAAAAGACAATAATAATGTCATGATGATGGCCATTACCAATCAGGAGGATGGGACCTTCAGCGATGAACTGGGACGAATTCTGTTAACCGACCAGGCCATCCAGGATAAGTTCCTTGACAACGTCGTCAAAACAGCTAAGAAATATGGATTCAGGGATATCCACTTCGACTTTGAATATTTGCGCCCTCAGGACAAAGAAGCCTACAACCAATTTTTGCGAAAAGCGAAGGCGCGTTTCAATCAGGAAGGATGGCTCCTCTCAACCGCACTTGCCCCAAAGACCAGTGCGGATCAAAAAGGGAAGTGGTATGAAGCACATGATTATAAAGCACACGGTGAGATTGTCGATTTCGTCGTCATCATGACGTACGAGTGGGGTTACAGCGGCGGCCCTGCCATGGCGGTGTCACCTATCGGACCGGTCCGGGAAGTCCTGGAATATGCCGTTTCAGAAATGCCACCTTCCAAGATTCTCATGGGACAGAACTTATATGGATATGACTGGACCTTGCCTTTTGTACAAGGAAGTACCGCGAAAGCGATCAGTCCTCAACAGGCGATTAAGATTGCCGCTGATAACAATGTCAAAATCGAGTATGATCAAAAAGCAAAGGCACCATTCTTTAAATACCGGGATGCAAATACCGGGAAAGATCACGAAGTCTGGTTTGAAGATGCACGCAGCATCCAGGCTAAATTCGATCTTATGAAAGAACTAAAGTTGCGAGGGATGAGCTATTGGAAGCTCGGCCTCTCCTTCCCTCAAAACTGGTTGTTAATTTCCGACAATTTCAATGTCGTGAAAAGATAATTAATAGAAGCTGAAGGATGGGTAAATCTATAAACACCCGCCCTTCAGCTTTTTATTTACGTTTTCATAAAACCTCCTCACATATGGTCGATATAATGAACAGGGGAAATATGCTGAACAAACCATCCATATATTGTGTTACAATAATTCCTGTCGTATTTTTTTATTTTTACATTATTTCCGAGAAAAAGATTGCCGTAATATGAGGAGGACAATTAATGGGGCGCATTCCTTTCATTACCGTTGAAGGCCCGATTGGAATAGGAAAAACCTCTCTAGCAAAAGCGATTTCCGATCATTTTCAATTTCACCTGTTAAAAGAAATCGTAGATGAAAATCCATTCTTAGATAAATTCTATGATGACATTGAAGAGTGGAGCTTTCAAACAGAGATGTTTTTCTTATGCAATCGATATAAACAACTGGAAGATATCGAGAAACACTACTTATCTCAGAACAAATCTGTTGTTGCAGATTATCATATTCTTAAAAACATCATCTTCGCAAAACGTACGTTAAAGGATGAACAGCAATTTAAGAAATACCTCAACATCTATGATATCCTGACGTCTGATATGCCAAGACCCAATGTGGTCATTTACTTGAACGCTAGCCTTGATACCTTACTTAAGCGAATCGAAAAAAGAGGAAGGGATTTCGAAAAGAAAATCAGCCCTCTGTATTTGAAGCAGCTATCACTTGATTACGAGGAATATATGAACACATTCGAGGAAACACACCCGGACATCCCTGTTCTTCGCTTTAATGGCGACCACGTCGATTTCGTTCAAAATAAAGAAGATCTGGAACATATTCTCACTCAATTAGAAACTACACTAAAAAAAGGAGTTCACTATCATGAATCTTCGCACTAAATACGGGATCCCGAACAATGCCGTGATCACCATTGCCGGAACGGTCGGTGTCGGGAAATCCACCATGACGAACGGATTGGCGAACGCTCTCGGCTTCCGCACGTCATTCGAAAAAGTGGATACGAACCCATATCTCGACAAATTCTATCAAGACTTTAAAAGCTGGAGCTTCCACCTTCAAGTCTACTTCCTGGCAGAACGCTTTAAAGAACAAAAGAAAATCTTCGAATATGGCGGTGGTTTCATTCAAGACCGCTCCATTTATGAAGATACTGGCATATTCGCCCGCATGCATTATGAAAAAGGCAATATGAGTGAAATTGATTATGAAACCTACACAAGCCTTTTCGATGCCATGGTGATGACGCCATACTTCCCGCACCCTGACCTGTTGATTTACCTTGAAGGATCCATTGATAATGTCGTGGATCGCATCCGTGAACGCGGTCGCCCGATGGAACAGCAAACACCTGTTGCCTACTGGGAAGAAATGCACGAGCGCTACGAAAACTGGATCAACTCCTTCAACGCATGTCCTGTCCTCAGACTCGACATCAGCGAATACGACCTCGTCAACGACCAAAACTCCATCGAGCCGATCGTTGAAAGAATAGGGTATTTCATTGAACAGACGAGAATGTTGAAAAGCTGAATATATAAAAGAGACTACTTAATCCTATATGGAGAAAGTAGTCTCTTTTATTATTTTTTAAAGGCTTTTTTCGTAAACATTGTTGCTTTTGGATGTAGCGAGTGGCGGTTGATTTCCGGCTACAGGTGCTCGCTTTCCGCGGGGCTGGCGGTGAGCCTCCTCGGCTGCGCCTGCGGGGTCTCACCTGTCCAGCTACGGCGGCTAGCCCCTCGAGGTCATAAGCTAAATGGTCCAAGAAGGCAAAAGAACGCCTTCTTAGCCCATTCATCTTATGCTTGTCGGAGCTGAACGAGCCGCCTCCGCTTTTCGTGCTGTCCAGCGTTTCCCGCAGGAGTCGAGCACCTTCCGCTCCAATCAACTGACGAAAAGTTTGACTATCACAAAGAAAAAGTGGAGATTGCGTATGCCACTGCTTTTTCATTCGTTGCAGTGACTGATTTTATTTAATAGTCCAATACTCTTTTTAAACTGA
>NZ_JAHWGH010000006.1:0-42673 GCF_019334305.1 Rossellomorea orangium | reverse complement strand
TCCGATAAAAGTTTGAATAGCTCTTAAAATAAATCTAGAATTAACGTTGACGTATTGTCTTGTTTTGTTCAGTTTTCAAGGTTCAATGTAGCGCTTCTCTCGAAGCGACTTGACCATCATATCAAGAATGCAGTGTGTTTGTCAACAACTTTTTTTGAAATGTTTTATGATCTCGTTGTAATGTTGTTATGTAATCCGCTACTCTCTTGCGACGGTTTTTAAAGTATATCAAGCTATTAGATATTCGTCAATAGATTTAATAGATTTATTTTAAAAACTTTCATATCCCCCTATTAAGCGCTAATGATTCTTCTATAATAGACCCCTCTTTCTTCTATATATGAACAAAACAAAACCGGCCCAACCTCTCGATGGAGGACGGGCCGGTTTTTATAAAGAAATTAGTCGATCTTAATGATGTTTTCGTCGTTACGGTTCACGTTACCAGACTTCTCGATTGTCACTTGCTGACCTTCTTTAAGGTTCGTGAAGACAATCGGTGTCATGATGGAAGGTGCGTTTTCTTTGATGTAGTCTAAATCAACCTCTAGTAATGGTTGACCGGCTTCTACCTGGTCCCCTTCTTTTACTAGGGCTTCGAAACCTTTACCTTCCAGTTTCACTGTATCGATTCCAACGTGGATCAGGACTTCACGGCCTGCTTTGGACTCAAGTCCGATGGCATGCTTCGTCGGGAATACGTTCACGACTTTACCTGTGATTGGAGAAACGATTGTTCCTTCAGTCGGCACGATCGCGAAACCGTCACCCATCATCTTACCTGAGAATACTTGGTCAGGAACTTCTGTGATGTCTTTGATCTCACCTGTGATCGGAGCTACGAACTTTTCGTTGTCACGTTCAGTTTGAAGAGCTTCCGGATTCACTTCTTCGATTTGTTGCTCTACTTCTTCGTCTGCGTTTGTTTCTACTCTACGTGGAGCTTTCCCACGGATGATGTCTTGCATTTGTGATTTGATTGTGTCTGATTTTGGTCCGAAGATCGCTTGAATGTTATCTCCTACTTCAAGTACACCTGAAGCACCCAGTTTTTTCAGACGGTTTTTATCTACTTGTTTTACGTCATTGACAGATACACGAAGACGAGTGATACATGCGTCTAAGTGAGCGATGTTTTCTTGTCCACCCATTGCTTCAAGGATGTTGTAAGGAAGATCGCCTGCTGAACTTGCAGGAGCGTCATCTTCATCTTCATCTACGTCCTCACGACCAGGAGTCATAAGGTTGAACTTACGGATAGCGAAACGGAATCCGAAGTAGTAGATGAATGCAAACACGATACCTACCGGGATGACGATCCACGCATTTGTTTGCGGGTTGATCAGTCCAAATAGGACGTAGTCGATTAAACCACCGGAGAATGTCATACCGATTTTGACATCTAATAGATGCATCGTCAGGAATGAAAGACCGGCGAAGATTGTGTGAATTCCAAATAACACTGGTGCTACGAATAAGAATGAGAATTCGATTGGTTCTGTGATACCTGTCAAGAATGAAGTCAATGCTGCTGATGCCATGATTCCACCTACAACCGCTTTACGCTCAGGCTTCGCTTCATGGTAGATCGCTAATGCCGCTGCCGGAAGTCCGAACATCATGAATGGGAATTTACCAGTCATGAACGTACCTGCCGTCAGGTCTTGTACACCATCTTGAATTTGTTTCATAAAGATTGCCTGGTCCCCACGTACAACTTCACCAGCTGCTGATGTGTAAGAACCGAATTCGAACCAGAATGGAGCATAGAAAATGTGGTGTAATCCAAATGGAATAAGTGAACGTTCAATTACACCGAATACAAATGCTGCGAATGCTCTGTTTTCACCAAGCATAAAGTTTGAGAATGTGTTAAGACCATCTTGGATCGGTGGCCAGATTAATAACATTAATAATCCTAATACTACTGAAGATGCTGCTGTTGCAATTGGAACAAATCGTTTACCTGCGAAGAATCCTAAGTATGAAGGAAGTTCAATCTGGTAGAAACGATTGTACATGGATGCTGCCAGGATCCCGACGATGATACCGCCGAATACACCTGTTTGTAAGGTTGGGATACCGAGTACCAGCGCAAATGCCGGATCGACGCCGTCACCTGTAACATCACCAATACCTAATCCTTCAACTGTACCCATTGTTACGTTCATGATCAGGAATCCGACGATAGCCGCTAAACCGGCTACCCCTTCTCCACCGGCAAGACCGATGGCTACACCGACCGCAAAGAGTAGTGCCAGGTTACCGAAGATAATTCCGCCCGCTTGTTCCATTACGCTGGCAACGGTTTCAACGCCGCCGTTGTTAAGGAATGGAGCAATGTCTAGAAGCGTTGGATTTTGAAGGGCATTACCAAACGCTAGTAAAAGTCCGGCTGCTGGTAAGATCGCAACTGGAAGCATTAATGCTTTACCGACTTTTTGTAGTACACCAAAAGCCTTTTTAAACATGTGAGTTTCCTCCCTTTATATTCATTTTCGACTAATTAGATGATTGCGCCTAACCAAACAAAAAAGGCATGAGAAAAGAGGATAATGAACGTATATGGATAGACTACCCCAAAATACACGTTTCAATTATCTTCTTTACTCATGCCTGATCGAATCAGTAACACGTAAGAAAAGATAAGTACGTTAATTCACTTTATTTTGAATCCGCTGCAGATGCATTGTGAGGTATACTGCCTCGGCATCGTACACGGGTTTCTGCAATGTTTGCTGCATCATCTTAATCAGCTTCCAAGATAGATTATAGCAGACAGGGTATTCTTCTTTCAACAGTTTTGCAATTTTTTCTGGTTCTTCTACTCTTTCTCCCCTGAGAACCCTCTCGATGGTATATCGAATATGCCGTATGAGCCTCATATAATCGACGCTTTCTTTATTGATTTCAACGTCCAGCTGTTGTTCAATCATCCCTATTAGACGACTGATCAACTGGGAATGCTGATTCACTTCGGAAAGATCTTTGTTCATCATGGCACTGTGAATATGAAGGGCGATGAATCCCACTTCCCCTTCAGGAAGATGGACATCAGTCATTTCATTGATCATACTGACGACTTCTCTCGCTATTTCATATTCAAATGGATACAGCGTTCTTGTCTCGACCAGGAACGGATTCCGAATCTCCATCCCTCTCATCAATCGGTTAATGGCAAATAGAATATGGTCTGTAAGGGCGATGTGAATATGCTCGTTAAGAAATGAATTGGTTCTTTTCCGGATCAACTCGATGGCAGAAATAATGACGTTCGACATGTCATCATTCAAGAAAGGAAGAAGGTTCTTGTACTGCTCCTGTTCTTTTTCCCCTTTTAGGACAAACATCTTTTCTGCAATATCATTTTGGATGGGATCACCCTTTTTCCGGTTGAACCCTATCCCTTTTCCGATCAGCACAACTTCACCGTAGCTTTCGTGGACGGCAATCAATACGTTGTTATTTAAGACTTTTTTCACATTTAAAGTAGACATACTCAATTCTCCCTATATATTCGACCATTTTCGACATTACCCGATTTCATGATTTTAACGAAAACTGACCCTTTTTTCAATTCTTACTTCTTACCTTAGTACTACCTTCTCTAACCTTGACGTCATTCCCTTTATTTATATTCTACACTTTTTTCAATAAAAATCAGAAAGAAGCTGATCTGGGATAGATCAGCTTCTCGTGAATCGGTACCTATATTATACCAGGAATATAAAGTACAGGACAAAAATCACAAATAAGAAATACATGATTGGATGAATTTCTTTCGTACGACCTTTCATGATCATCGTGATCGGATAGAAAATGAATCCGATGGCGATACCCGTTGCTATGCTGTACGTAAGAGGCATGGCGACAATCGTCAGGAATGCCGGTACAGCTACTTCGAATTTCTTCCAATCGATTTCACCTAATGACGATACCATCAGTACCCCTACAATGATAAGGGCCGGTGCCGTCACGGCTGATGTGATGACCGCCAGTAACGGGAAGAAGAAAATCGAGAGCAGGAATAGGATAGCTGTTACAACAGATGCGAATCCAGTTCTTGCTCCTGCAGCAACTCCTGCTGATGATTCGATGTAAGACGTGGTTGTAGATGTTCCCAGGATCGCTCCAACTACTGTTGCACAAGAATCAGCGAACAACGCTTTACCGGCTCGTGGTAATTTATTGTCTTTCATAAGTCCAGCCTGGTTGGCCACCGCTACCAGTGTACCGGCTGTATCAAAGAAATCGACGAATAGGAACGTCAGGATGACTACAAGCATTTGGATGGTAAATATACTGCCTGCATCATTAAATAAAGGCTCAAGTGCCGCTCCGAACGTCGGCGCAAGACTTGGTGCTGCATCTACTACTCTTTCCGGTGTATCAATCAGTCCTGCAATCATTCCCACGATGGCCGTTACGACCATCCCGATGAAAATTCCGCCTTTAACGCCTTTTGTCATTAAAATGACCGTAAAGATGATTCCGAAGATCGCAAGTAAGGTAGTTCCATTTGTCAGATCACCCAGACCGACTAATACAGCATCGTTATTGACTATGATGCCTGCATTTTGAAAACCGATGAAGGTAATGAATAAACCGATTCCTGCACCGACAGCGTATTTTAGTTCTGCTGGAATCGAGTTAATGATCTTTTCCCGGATGCCCGAAAGTGTTAATGCGATGAAAATCAGTCCCGAGATCAAAACTCCCGTCAAAGCCGATTGCCAAGGTACACCCATTGTTAATACGACAGTGTATGCGAAGAAGGCATTCAAGCCCATCCCCGGCGCCAGAGCGATCGGATATTTGGCGATGAGCCCCATGATCAACGACCCGATGGCTGCGGCCAATGCCGTTGCCACGAAGACCGCACCATAATCCATTCTCATGCTATCCGGAAGATCCGGCACGGATTGAAGCGTCAACGTAAGCGGGTTGACGATTAAGATATAAGCCATCGATAGGAACGTGGTCAGTCCCCCGATGATCTCCCTTTTATAATTTGTTCCTAACTGGTCAAACTGAAAGAAATTCCTCATGCTTGTACTCCTCCTATAGAGTCGCCGTAGAAAATAAAAAAACCTCGAACTACCAGAGTTCAAGGCTTTGACTGTTAAGATCAAGATCAAGAAGGAACCAACATGCGGTCCTTTTCATCCATCACCTCGTAGTCAAGCCATTTACGGTAGCTTGGTAGAAACGCTCGGGCCCTATTCCCGAAATTATACGACGTAATACTTTTATTATGTTTTGTTATGATTACAGTACTATTGTACCAACGGAAAAGGAGTCCGTCAACACAAAATACGAACATTAAAACAAAATATTTGAGTTAATGTTCGTTTAATACAAAAAACGACAGGCATTCTCCCGTTTGTCGAATGGAATCGATAAGGAAGAAGCCTGTCATTTTATTTATACCACGTTATTATTCCCACTCAATCGTTGCAGGTGGCTTACTCGTCACATCATACACTACGCGGTTGATATGATCGACTTCATTTACGATGCGAGTTGATATTTTCTCCAATACGTCCCATGGGATACGCGCCCAATCTGACGTCATACCGTCAATAGAGGTAACTGCACGGATTCCGATCGTGTAATCATATGTCCTCGCATCCCCCATAACACCGACACTACGGATATCAGGCAGGACAGTGAAGTATTGCCAGATGTCACGATCAAGTCCGGCTTTCTTGATTTCATCACGGAGAATGTAATCAGACTCACGGACGATTTCAAGCTTCTGTTCAGAAATTTCACCAAGGACACGGATACCAAGACCAGGTCCCGGGAATGGCTGACGCCACACAATTTCATCCGGAATGCCAAGCTCAGAACCTAAAGCACGCACTTCATCTTTAAATAGAGTGTTCAACGGCTCGATCAGGGTGAACTGCATATCTTCAGGAAGGCCACCGACATTATGGTGGGACTTAATTGTTTGAGCAGTCGCTGTACCACTTT
Source organism: Rossellomorea orangium (assembly GCF_019334305.1). Classification (GTDB taxonomy): domain Bacteria; phylum Bacillota; class Bacilli; order Bacillales; family Bacillaceae_B; genus Rossellomorea. The sequence continues at coordinate 36,694 of NZ_JAHWGH010000006.1, read as the reverse complement.
CAATGATATCCGTATAAAGCGTACCTTGTGCAAGATATTCGATGCCTTTAAGCTTCGTCGCTTCATCGTCGAATACGTAAATGAATTCATTTCCGATGATCTTACGTTTTTGCTCTGGATCGGATACACCTTTTAGTTTATTTAAGAAACGGTCTTGAGCATCCACTTTAATGACGTTCATGTTAAATCCGTCAGCGAATGTCTTCATGACGCTGTCCGCCTCGCCTTTTCGAAGAAGGCCGTGATCGACGAAGATACATGTCAGTTGATCGCCGATTGCTTTGTGGATCAATACAGCCACAACGGAAGAATCGACCCCTCCGCTTAGAGCGCAAAGAACTTTCTTATCACCAACTGTTTGTCGGATCTTGTCCATTTCCATTTCGATAAAGTTCTCCATGGACCAGTCGCCTGTGCATCCACACACTCCAAATACGAAATTCTTCAGCATTTCGTTTCCGTGCACCGAATGACGCACTTCAGGGTGGAATTGAACCGCATATAGTCCTTGTTCTTCGTTACTCATGGAAGCAATCGGACAAGAAGGGTTCGTCGCATTTACATCAAAGCCTGCAGGTGCTTCCACGACAAGATCACCGTGACTCATCCATACAACTTGCTCTTCCGGGAGTTCTGAGAATAATTTGGACTGCTTCTCAATGTTGATGGCTGCTTTTCCGTACTCGCGGTGCTTTGCACGCTCTACCTTCCCTCCGAAATGCATCGTCATCAGCTGCATGCCGTAGCAAATCCCGAGAATCGGGATATCCAGATCGAAGATTCGCTCATCACAACGGAATGAATCCTCACCGTAGACACTGTTCGGCCCACCGGAGAAGATGATCCCCGTTGGATTCATTTCCTGGATTTCTTCAAGGGTAACTGTATGCGGGTGGAGCTCACTATAAACACCAAACTCACGGATTCTTCGCGTGATTAACTGATTGTACTGACTTCCAAAGTCTAAAACGACGATCATTTCTTGATTGTGCAATTCTTCTTTACCAAGCATTCAGTTCACCTCTTCAGTTTATTTACCTTTTACTATCTATTGTTGTTAGCATTCCAAAAAAATATAAAAAAAACTAGACTTCGCCTTAAAAAAAGGCAGAATTCTAGTTTTTTTGCATACACGGATGTCAACTTAGAACACTGCCTTCATAGTCCAGTCATTTAAGGTGACCGGGTAGATACTTTCGAACCGTATTATCGAGGATATACGAAGGATGCTAACGAACACTATTTTGAATTTGACATCATTTTATACTCTGAAATGAACCGGGTCAACCGGTTGTCCTTTTAATTAAATTTTCCCATAATTCCCTCATCTTCACCCAATCTTCCGAAGTAGGCTTCTGACCGTACAAAATCCGTTCATAATTATTCGTCAGACTGGTCATTTCACGGGTACCGAAGAAGGAATCGATGTATCTTGAATACCCCCGCAATGTTTGGCCGTCTTCCATTCTCAATCCGTACCTTTCCAACTGTTTCATGAGGGACAGATAGGCTTCTGAGAATACATCGCTTGATGCCTTCCTGCGATAATAAAAAATCAGGACATACGGCATCCAGCGTCTTCTCACAAGGTATAAAGCGACCACAATGATGATCAGGAGAATGGCCCCCATCACAATCTTGCCCCAGTTGTCCACGACAAATGACTTCAGATCATCCCAAAGCTTCGTTATAGAAAAACCGTCACCTGCAGATGCTGTATCTTCCTCAGGCTGCAAAGGTTTCTTTGGCGTCTCCTTCTGCTCCGGAACCGGTACTTCATTATCTTCCGGATCAGGTACATCCAGGTCATACTGATAGGAAACGTTATTGCTGAACCCAACAGTAGGTTCAAACGGGACCCACCCCACTTCCGGGAAGAACACTTCTACCCACGAGTGGGCATTGTTGTTGGATACCTCGTAAAGCTTGTAGGTCGAATCAACCTGCCTGCTGTATTCCCCTTCCGTATAGCCTTTTGCCCATCTTGCAGGGATTCCAAGGGATCTGACCATCACGACCATGGAAGTGGAGAAGTTATCACAGTATCCCCGCTGTGTTTCAAAGAGGAACTGATCGACGTAATCCTGCCCTTCTTCAGGAACGGGTACGTCGAATTGATCGTATACATAGGCTTCCTTTGAAAAGTATTGCTCGATCGCCCTTACTTTGTCATACCAATTATCCTCTTCCGACGTAATCTCAACGGCCAAGTCCTTGACCCGTTGAGGCATCGCATCAGGAAGCTGGGTGTAGCGATCCACGAACTCGGGTACCTGCATGATCTCCTGAGTTTCATTCGCCGCCTTCATCTTTTTCTGAGAAAAAGAGGGGGAACGGTACGAAACTTCATACTCGTCAAGCTTAACGGTTTCATCGAGCTCTTTATAGCTTGTCACCTTTTCATTGATGGGATTGAAGCTGAAATAGCCCTTATCGTTTCCGTTAATGCTTTCCACCCCATACGGATAGACAACATGGGAATACTTGCGCTCGACCAGAACCTTTTCACTTTCCAGATCACGCTGTTCATCGGTTTGTGGTGAAGGAATCGGAACCTTTTTCCCAGGATCGAACGGCATGGCAGCCTGCTGTTCATCCGGTATGGATTGCTCCCATCCCTTCCCTGTGTACAAGTCCTTCGATTCGATCTTCCAATAATGCTCTTTGGTCACCTCAGCATTAAATACGACGGTAGGATCGCCGACAAAGGGACCTCCAAGCTTCGTGTCATCGGTATCATACCCAATTTTGTTCACGCCGCTGCCGCCTGCATCTTCAGAAAAGGATTGAAGATATGGGACCGGATCCGGCCAAATGGGATTCGCTTTTGGCGCGGCAAAAGCCACGACGGAACTAACACCGAGCATCACCGTAAGTGGAACGATCCAACGATGGCGGCTCATCTTGGAACCACTCAGGTTCTCTCTTTGTACAAGTCTTTCAAGAGCCAGCAGCCCCATAAGAAGAAAGCCGAAGATGACGACACGGATGATGGATCGATCTCCTTCGTATACCGTGAACGTGTCAATCAGACAAACGTAAGCAACCGTCATGATATAAAAAAGGAGAATCGTCTTTCGGACCGAGATCCAATAATGGATCAAGTACGTCATCAACCAAAGAAGCACGAAAAACAATAAACTTCTGTATTCAAATGACAAACTCGGCCACTCCCGACCAAGGGTCAAGCCGAGATTACTCCATAGATCTTGACTGAACTTCTTCAACCAACCGGTAGCAAAAAATGAACCGGAATAGTACAGTTTATTCAGACTGTAAAGGATAAACAGAACCTTCACTGATGCCGTGATGACATAATGAATCCTAAAATAAGACAGAACGAGGGCCAAACCGATAAACACAACAAAATAGGTCAAACTCGCCGTGTCCGTCACGACCTTCAGGGGCTTTAACCACTCCCACAGAAGTAAAAATCCAAATAAATATATCAGGACCTTGAAAAATGAGTTCGTTGTGTCATGCCTCATGCCCGCTTCACCTCCAAAAAGGCGGATGAAAAATCGCCTTCAAAGCATACTTTCAATCGGATGCCCCTTGAAGAAGCATAGGCTTTCAGCGATTTCTCTTCTGCTGTATACGCCTCTCCCATTCTTTTCACCAAGAAGATGACAACGGAGCTGTTTCGCTTCGCATACTCATTCACGCTCATAATCATTTTTTTCGACACCGAGGACGTCACGAACACAACCGCTGCTGATTGGGAATAGTTCAATCCCGCTCCCTGCAGGACCTTTCCTAAAGCAAAAGGACTGTCCTGCCTCACTTTTGCCAAGTGATAATTCAGCTGACTCAAGTGCTCATCACCACCACGGATTGGAAATGAAACATGATCTTCCCCGATGGACACAAGGCCGACCTGAGCACCCTTTTTCACGATGGATCTGATCATCGAAGCCGTAAAGGTGACCATCGCTTCAAATGCCGGAGAAGCCTCTCTGTCGAGTACGATGAGGACATCATGGGACTGACGTTCTTCAAACTCCTTCGTCATCAGCTCATTGGTTCTGGCGAAGGTTTTCCAATGGATCCATGAAAACCGGTCCCCGGGCTGATAACCACGGATACCCGTTGCCATCGTCGTATCCTTTTGAATCTTTACGTTCGAAGTCGTCATCCCTTGATCATACCGGTTCTCCAACGGACGATACGGGACATCGACAATCGACGGATAAACGAGGAGTTTGTCCACACAATCCACCGTCGCTTCCTTCTCAAACACGCCAAAGAAATCACCCGTTTTAAACCGCACTTTAGAGAAAATATGTTCTCCACGTGGAAGCTCATCCACAACATATGTCAGCTTGATCCGTTTTCTGAATCCAGGGTGAATCATGGCCTTCGCCTTTTGAAAACCGGAATGATGAAAGACCGAATCCGTCACCACATCCTCCATCACCATGTAAAACAAGGGAAAAGGAAACTTCCGGGACAGGGTGATCGTCACCTTTAATTCATCCCCCGCTTTGTACTCCGCTGATTCAAAACTCCTCTCCACATAAAACTCCGAAAGAGGGTATAAGAAAACCAATAAGGAATAAAGGGCAAACGGCAAAAAGCTATAAAATAAAAACCAGCTCACAAACCCACCTTGGAACATCGCATACGAAAACGTCACCCCCATTAAGAGGAGCAGAAGCAAAAACTTCACAAGTGGTTTTAAAAATCGAAGTTTCGTCTTCATCTATCTCGCAATCCTTTGGACAGGAACAGGAATACGCGCCATGACTCTTTCCACCACTTCCTCAGGAGTGATCCCTTCGTATCTCGCTTCAGACTTCATGATGATACGGTGTGAGAATACATAAGGCGCAAGGAATTGAACATCGTCAGGAACTACATAATCCCTGCCTCGTAAATAAGCATAAGCCTGACACGCCTTCATCAACGCAATCGATCCACGCGGGCTCGCCCCGAGGTATACATTGGCATGGATCCTCGTGCGGTTCGCAATTTCAACAATGTATTTCTTGATGGTGTCGTCCACCAACACTTCCTTCACATCCCCTTGGATATATCTCAATTCCTCAAGGGTCATCACCGGCTCCAATTCATCGATCGGAGGAGTCCGCTGGGCGCGGTGAAGGACTTCCATCTCTTCTTCCGGCTCCGGATACCCCATCTTCATCTTCAACAGGAATCGGTCGAGCTGCGCTTCCGGAAGCGGGTAAGTCCCTTCATACTCAATCGGATTCTGAGTCGCCATAACGAAGAACGGCTTATCAAGCTTCCGGGTCATCCCGTCAATCGTGACGCTGCTCTCTTCCATCCCTTCAAGTAACGCGGACTGGGTCTTCGGCGAAGTACGGTTGATTTCATCCGCGAGAATGATATTCCCCATGATTGGCCCCGGCCTGAAAGTGAACTCCATTTCCTTCGGGTTATAAATCGATACACCGATCACGTCAGATGGCAGCAAATCAGGTGTAAACTGAATCCGCTTGAAGCTTGCCCCTACGGACTTCGCCAATGCACGCACCATCATCGTCTTCCCGACACCCGGAACATCTTCAAGCAATACATGCCCGCCGGCAAGCAGAGAGACAATGCTCAGCTCCGCTACCTTTCTCTTTCCAATCATGACTTTCTCTATATTATCAATGATACTTTGCAACTTCGGATTCACCATTTCATGTGACGACATCGTACCCCTCCTGAATGATTCAAACTCATCTTTAACTATTACTACTTTCGTTTAAAAAGTCGAAAATCCTCTATAAAATGGTAAATTCGCATAGAAATTTTAGGGAATTGGTAGGAGATAAGGTGGTTATGAGGGTGGGGAGCTGCGATTTTTGTCGAAATAATAAAAGCCGATCCCATGAATCGAGAATCGGCTTCACTTTCTTATTTCCAAAAATCATCAAACACCGTAACCGGCAGATGACGTTTATGCTGTGTTTTCAGGTAATGACCTTCAATAACTTTCTTGGCTTCAGCAGGCACTTCTTTCCCTTCCAGGTAATCGTCCAGCTGATCATACGTGACCCCAAGGGCTTCTTCATCCGGCAGCTGCGGACGATTTTCTTCAAGATCTGCTGTCGGTTTCTTGTTGTATAAATGTTCCGGACAGCCGAGTTCCATTAAGAGCATCTTTCCCTGCCTCTTGTTCAAACGGAATAGAGGAACAAGGTCTGCCGCTCCATCGCCGAATTTCGTGTAGAAGCCGGTGACCGCTTCAGCAGAGTGATCGGTCCCGAGCACCACGCCATCCTTCATAGCTGCAATGGCGAATTGCACCTTCATCCGTTCACGTGCTTTTTCGTTTCCTTTTACGAAGTCGGAAAGCTCGATGCCGTTTTTCTTCAACGTTTCGACGCTTGCATCTACGGCAGGTTGCACATTGACCGTCATCGACACGGTCGGGCTGATAAATTCCACTGCATCGATGGCATCCTGGGCGTCACCCTGCTCCCCGTAAGGAAGCCTGACGGCATAAAAAGCATAATCCGATGATCCTGACTCCTGATTCATTTCATCAATGGCCATTTGAGCCAGTTTCCCTAATAAAGTAGAATCCTGACCTCCTGAAATGCCAAGGACCAGACTTTTCAGAAATGAATGCTTCTTCAAGTAAGCCTTCATAAAGTCGACACTGCGACGGATTTCTTCCTGCGGATTGATTTCCGGGGAGACCATCATTTCTTCTACGATTTGTTTTTGAAGAGAATCCATGTTTTCACACTCCATGTTAGGTTTTGTTACATCATATTATATCTTTTTATCTTACCCAAACACAGGCAAACTTACCAATTTTCGCTATGTCTTTCCTTCACTTCGGCTTTTACACGGTGAATCAGATCCATCTTATTGTTCCAACACTCTTCACTTAAGTCCACAGGGTACTCTTCCGGGTTCATGGAACGCTTATACTCGTCCCATAGCATTTCAAGGTTTTCATTCACGAAGCTTCTCATATTTTCCAGTGGAGGTGTATCATACACAAGCTCCCCGTCCTTGAATACATCCACATGAAGCTCCCTCGCTTCAAAATTCGTCACGAACTTACTGATGTACGTATGAACGGGATGGAACATCTTCAACCGTTCCTGACTTTCAGGATGTTCATGGTCAAGGGCAATATATTCACCCTCTGATTTACGATTAACCGTATTGATGATGCGGTAAACCCTTTTCATCCCGGGAGTCGAAACTTTCTCCGCGTTGCTCGATATTTTAATCGTGTCTTCCATTTCACCTGACTCATTTTCAATAGACACAAGCTTATACACGGCACCTAAAGCAGGCTGATCGTACGCTGTGATCAGCTTCGTCCCGACACCCCACACATCAATCTGTGCCCCTTGCGCCTTCAAGTTCAAGATCGTATACTCGTCCAAGTCGTTGGAAGCGATGATTTTCGTATCCGTAAAGCCGGCATCATCCAGCATCTTGCGGGCAATCTTTGATTGGTACGCCATGTCACCGCTATCAAGACGGATCCCCTTGAAGTTGATCTTATCGCCAAGCTCCTTCGCCACTCTGATTGCCGTCGGTACACCGGATTTCAATGTGTCATACGTATCGACTAGGAACACACAATCCTTATGGCTCTCCGCATACTTATGGAAAGCCTGATATTCATCCCGATAAGCCTGAACCATGGCATGAGCGTGGGTTCCGGAAACCGGCATGCCGAATAATTTCCCGGCACGGACATTACTCGTCGCATCAAATCCGCCGATGTACGCTGCCCGGGTTCCCCAAATCGCCGCATCCAGCTCATGGGCACGCCTCGTACCGAACTCCATCACGACTTCATCCTGCACCACCTGCTTGATCCGGTTCGCCTTCGTCGCAATCAACGTCTGGTAGTTCACGATATTCAAGATCGCCGTCTCCAGTAACTGAGCCTGAGCAAGCGGCGCCTCCACACGAACAAGGGGGACATTCCCGAACGCAACCTCCCCTTCCTGCATGGATCGAATCGTCCCGGTGAAACGGAGCTCCGCCAAATATTCCAGGAAAGCCTCCTCATACCCGAGCTCCCGTAAATACTCGATATCACTCTCCGAGAAATGAAACTTTTTCACATATTCAATGATCCGTTCAAGCCCGGCAAATACCGCATATCCATTGCCAAAAGGCAGCTTTCGAAAGAACACTTCAAAAACAGCCTTTCGATTATGGAAATCATCATCCCAGTAAGCCTTCGTCATATTGATCTGATACAAATCTGTATGCAACGCTAAACTATCATCTGCATAGTTCGTCATGTATTTCTCTCCTTTAAGCTATAGCCAATTGTTGAACATGATGTGTCTTATCTATTTTAACCAATATTGGGTGGGATATCGAATGATTAGTTTAGGTTGTGGTTTTAAACAAACGTTTGATTAATTGTTCAAATAATAAATGAGAGAGATTCACAAAAAGCGCAATACCTACTATCCCTAAAAGCCCCATCTTAAAATAACGAAGCCAGAACTCGCCACACCAGCATGAACATCGCAAAACTACCCCCGGCCATAATCGCTTTCTTACTCGTATTCTTCCCTCCATCTGTCGACATATCAATGGACAGGCCAAACACTGAAATAACGACTAAAACAACGGCCGTTATCATGATATTCCGGTCACCATCATCCACCACACCGTCACTCATATAGAAATACAGATATGCAATGCCCCCGATGACCGTTCCCATACAAAGTATAGGCTCCTCCCAAAAAACGGGGGCAGTCCCCCGTCACAATCACGCATTACTATGCAGGAGACTGACTCCACATTCTCTACTTACTACCTAATCATTATTTTTATTAAACTTTTCATTTATCAAACTTTTCGTTTCTTCATAACTTGCATCATTTACTTTATGGAGTTCACTTTTAATTTCTTTTGAATACTTGAAGACATCCTTTTGTCTTCTTTTGGCTTTATCAGACAAATATGTGTATGCTTCATCTGTTAATTCACCCTTATCTTTAAGATAGAGAATGACTCCTAAGAGATTATTGTTTTCTTTAATACGTTTATACGACCAATCATAGGTAAATTCAGATATTTCACTAGTATTCAGATACTGTTCTAGATCATTATTATTTAGCGCTTTACTCTTCCAACTTTCCCACTGTTTCGCTATTTCTTCTGCGCGATTAAACTCTGAGTTCAATTCATCTAAATCGTAAACATTTGCGTATGAACCAGAGGCATTCTCTGCGACATCCTGAAGTTGTTTTTGGCCTTCTGCATCAACATCAAATCCAATAATATTGACAATTGGTTTTACAGAAGAGTCTTGTAAAGACTTTGCTACCTCAACGGGGTTACCATCACATGTCTCAATTCCGTCACTGACCAGGAAAATGATATTTGTGTTTTGCTCTGCAGGAAATTGAGATAAATCCTTTTGAGCTTCTCTTAAAGAAGCGGCTACCGGGGTCCAACCTTTTGCTTCAACATCTTTTAAAGATTGGTTTAATTTACTTTTGTCATAGCTTTGAAAATCATAAACTTTTTCATTTGCTTTACAGGACATTTCTTTATCCTTATCACTGCCTGTCCCTTTATGACCATATACTCTAAGTGCCACTTTACTACCTTTAGGAAGTGAAGATGCAAAAGTATCGATTGCTTCTTTAGCTAACTCCATCTTCGTACGTCCCTTTACCTGCGCCTTCATACTGCCGCTTGCGTCAAGGATAATTTCAACATTTAAATTTTCTTTAAATTGATAACGTGGATCTTCAATTTCAGGACTCCCAAATGACTTTGCTTTTAATTTTTCAAGCATGATTTGTGGATCCTTATAATCTACAGCGAAGAGTGAAAGAAGTTGGTTCCAGTATGACTCAAGAAACTCTTCATCGGCAGAACCTTTAATTGCAGGAAGCTGATTTATCTCTTTAACGATCTCTTCGTTATTCTTATCAAACTTTGCATTTGCATATGGTCCGGCAGGATAATCAATTACTTCTTCCATTGTTTTAGGAGCATCAGGCGTCGATGAAAGCTCTGGATAATTGGAAAGCAGATTTTTTTCATCATTTTCTTGTTCATTTAATATAGAACTTTCGTTTTTCATTTCTGCTTCTTTGCTACCATCAGATTTATCATCTGCTGATTGACAACCTGTAATAGCGAAGGATAAGCATATAACCAAAATCGTAATAAAAAGGTTTTTACTCAAGAGTATTTCTCCTTTATCAAGTTTGTTGTGAAAATAAATTAGTAAACCAAATTTTATTATTTGTTCCTAACTTCATTCACCTTTGCATCGTAACCAAGTGTACACGCCCATGATTCACCATAAACATGTATGGCGGTTATACGTACTTAGGCTCTTGGATATCGCAAGTCTTGTTTATAACGCGGTAGTTTTTCCTGACCAGCCTTTTCTATACTCTGCACGATTAACTCTATTTGTTGTTCCACTGGAAGATGTGCTATTTCTTTCTCATATGTAAAATCCTTAATACTTTTCTTTGTTTCCCCTACTCCACGAGCGAGCTCCTTCAATACTGTCCGATCATACTCGTTGAGCAATTTCAAGAGATTTAATTTCTTCATTTCTTTATACGTCTTTTTAATATTTTTAAAGGAATCAATTAGCACCCTTGCCTGTTTGTATTGCAGCCGATTTAAGTGTGCCGATGCTTCTAATACTGTCTGAATCTCCTGGTCGTCGAGTGTATGATGAACCAATATATGATTATCGTAATAATGCGTATACGCTTTTAATCTTTCTTGAAGTTCTATCATTTAGTTGGTCAATCACTTCTTTTCCTTTTTTTAAGCAGTCATTCTTATCAACATATGGATCTACCACAGTACTTATATTGGAAAAGGACTCTGGTGAAAGTCTCATCTTCATCTTTTCAAGATCAAAAAAATTATTAACGTACGCGGTAAACAAGACTAACTTTTCAAAAGCTAGAATTGCATCAGCTTCAGAGTATTCCTCTTCAGCAATAACGGTATATCCTCTATGCTTATTCCCTTTTTATAAATCGCTAAATAGTAACTTACATCGTTTACTTCATAACCAAATTGATTTATCATTACCTTATTTTCGAATAATTTCTTGTGTTTATTCGCATTTCTTTTTAATACTGGTATATTCATTAATATCAATCCTCATTCACCTTGCTTTGGATAACGTAGGTCTTGTTTATAGCGTCGCAATTTTTCAATTCCGTTTTTATAATATGTCTTTTTTATTTCATTCATATCGTGATTGTCAGTCAGAATTTCTGCTTGTCTATCTTGATCAAACTCTTTTAATGATTGTTCAACTTCTTTCTTGCCTTTTAAAAACTCCTCTAAAAAATCTTTATTCTCTTTTGGGAGTTTTCCAAATATATTTGTCTCTTTCATCTCAGCCAACATTCGTTTTAGGACCTCGAAGTTTTCTAGTAATGTTTTAGATTGGATATATTGGACTCTATCGACATGTATAAGAATTTCTATTAAATTTTCATAATCTTGATCTGTTATAATATTTTCCTTTAATATACGATGGTCGTAATCATTTGAAAAACCAATAACTCTTTTCTTTAAATCTTTCTGAAGATTACCATATTCCAATAAGATATTTTTCCCTTTTGCCAATACGTTATTTTCATTATTAATTAAATAATCATTAATTACACTTACCGGCTTAAAGAAATAATCCGTGCTTAATTGCCCTCTTTTTTCTCCAATCGAGAAATAGTTGTTTGCATAAGCTGTATATAAAACAAGAATCTCAAATGCTTCAAGAGCATCGTTTTCTACAGGATCATCTTCTGAGATCACTGAGTATCCCTTAACTTTATTCTTTCTTTTATAGATTGATAAATAATAATATGTCCCACTGACCATGTAACCGAATGGATTAATAAGGACGGTTTCAAATAATCTCTTATGTTTATATGCCTTTGATAAGAGAATCTCTGCATTCATTCTAACCCACCTTCCGTAACTGAGATTTTTGGGGTTAACCTTGCTCTTGCTTATACCGAGAGAGTTTTTCATTGACTGCATTTTCGAAGTCTCTTACAAATATTTAATCTGTTCTCCCACTAGTAAAATGGCAATATGTGCATCAGCTTCTAAAGACACATTTCTATTACTTCCAAATCATAATTTCTATATTGTGTTCACAAAAAAAAATAAAAACCTTGAAAAAACTAACTTCCAAGGTCTTCTCCACTTAATTATTCATATACCTTCTCAAGATATTTCAGTTTAGGCCCATATCCCTTCTGAGGGATTTTCTCTTGAAATACCTTAATGAGTTTATTGTCCGAAATACTTTCGAAAGTTGCCGTTGACTTTACTTCAATTCTCCAATCCTCTGTAGATAAAATAATATCCATATCTTCAGGGTTTGCATCATTGTCGGTCAATATAGATTGAGCTGCATTTTGAATTCTACTATTAAGAGTAGAATCAGAAAAATGCTCTCTAAAAGCCTCTTTCAATAAAGGGTGTTCTTCTAATTCGCCAGGGAGCACGTCATTGAGCGCCTGTATATAAGCAAGATCAGAAGCTTTCCCAGAATCCTTGAGCTCCTGTTGTTTTTCTTCGATTTGTTCATTAATACTTTTACCACCATCTAAGGCCTTCTGAGCGGCGGAAATGACACTACCGTCGAATTCTTCTACCGTTTTCGTTGTTTCATCTATTAATACAGACGTACCAGCAAAGGCAGCTTGCTCTACAGAACTGTTTGCCTGGGCTTGAACAACGTAGATCTTTGCAATATTTGCCACAATCAGAAAAACGACAGCAACGATGCCAAATAGCCAAAGAATAAAAAAGATTGAGTTCCCTTTCTCATTGTCTATATACTTTCTCATTCCACCAACACCTGGCCCACTGCCGATTGATCAAATGAAAGAGCCGTTTCATCTTTCCATTGTTTAGGAATAAACACAAGCGGGTGCTCGACCTTAACATTAATTTCAAACTTTCCGTTGACATCGGGTGTAGTAATGGACATTCCATCATAAGTTATCACATTGCTTGCTCCAATTGCTTTTTTTACCGTATTTTCTGCTTCTAATGCATCTTTAGTAGCAGAGTAAGATTTAGCCCCTTCATTCACTGCCGTTTTAACTGTATATATGGCATACCCTGACGCTACAACCTGCCAGAGGAGCAGAAAAAACATGAAGAAGAAAGGTAGAATTCCAAGGAATTCAAATGTGAGAGCACCTTTTTCATTATTTACTTTTTTGAAGTACTTTCTCATTGCTACCCTCTCCTAATTTTCTTTTAGTCGATTGATTTTGAATTGGAGATACCAAACATTAAATATGACTAATAACCAAGGTTTAAAAATTTTTTCGTCAAAATGTTCTTCTATCATTTCCCTTGCCCTAAAAACTGAATAGTAAAGGCAACCTACAAAATAGAAAGATAAAATTATGTCATAACTATCTAATATAGATATGCCATATCCCGTGAAGAACGAGTCCTTAATTAGATCGTAAATTAAAGATACAATTGTAAATACCAAGAAAAATTTCCACCATCCATGAGGTATGAAATTTTTAGAAGTGAGTTGAGAAAACGACTTTTTTCTTGAAATAAACCAATAAGCATAATAAACACCAAATGTAAGTATGGATATTGGAATAAGGAAGAATAAGTTTGATTTCTTAAATATCATTGTTTTATCAGCCATTCATTTTCTCCCTCTTTTTATATTGTTGTATTGCTTTTATGATATTTCACCGCTAAGTAGATGTATATTAATGGAGAAAATATAGTGAAAATCAACACTTTTAATGTTAAATAAACTATTAAACTGTTCTCCATTTTATCGACAAATAAAGTGAGTAAAAACCACAGCAAAATATTTATTGAAATGACGAGTATCAAATCTCCTAACAGACCTATATTCTCATTTTTCATTACCGACCACGCATTTTTTATTTTATTGATCAATGGGATATCATCTGTAGCAAACAGTGGGAATACAATTAAAAATGATAAAGAAATTAAGGTAGGAATCAGTATTAAGGGTGATCCCACGACCATAATTATAAATGCAATGATTGTGACTATTAATATTAAAAAAAAGTTATCCAAGAAACTTTGTAATGAATCTTTAATACTATACTCTTCATCATTTAGGTAATTCTTAGCCACTACAACAAATGGAGGGAATAAAATGGTGAAGTTAATTAACACCATACACATTGAATAAAGGTTCGGTGTCATCAAATAATCCGCAGTTAAGAAATATATGACGAAAGACTGAATCAAATAACTTACTGGCAGTACCACCGCCAAACTTAAAAGGAAAATCTTTACCAAATTTTGATTAAATATATAAAACGTTTCTTTAAGCATATTTTTCACCTTTTCGTTCTATTACCTTTAAGTAAACTGTAGATATTACGAGTGCAAAAATAGAACTTAACACCATATTACGATTCACTAAATCTGGTGATTCCAAAATATAAAACTCAAACACATATGTCCCTGCCAAGTAATTTAGAAAGTTAAATGTGACCGTTGAGATATAGCAAGAAAAATATGGAGTATCCGGATTGAATTTTGGAGCTGTCCAACCAATTAGTAGGTGACTAATTACAAACAATAAAATAAATAGCAAGTTCATATTACTTAAATCAAAGATACCAAATAAAAATCCGATTACCACATTTACTAATAAGGGGTAACTTATGGTCTTTAAAATTCCATTAATATTAACCAAAAAACCACTTCTTTCTAAAGAAAGTTTCTAGGCCATACATAAGATATTATGACCTAGAAATTATCTTAAATATCTTTTGGGTGCTTTAAAAACGCAGGGAGAGTAATTTGTAATAGAGCTGATAAAAAATATAATACCAACCCATATGAAATATTTTTATTAAAATCATTTGCATTCCCGATAATGATAAACATTGGACCAACCGTTATGCAGATAAAGACTACAATATGAAAAGCAATGCTAAACTTATTTTCAAACGTCTTTGAAAAGGCTTGAAAAATATTCTCCTTTAAGAGATGTGTAATGATAAAGCTTCCTATCCAAATTCCTAATAAGAAAAACCATATGGAATTTTCTTCTTGCCAGAAGTATTTAATAAGTGGCTGGGCAAACAAAAAGGAAAGACTGAAAACTAAACAATAGCTTTGGATAGAGAAATATCTCACTTTAAGTTCCACTATTCTCCAAGAAACCACAATTATGATGACTAATATGCTAGAAACAATACTGTTCATAATGAATTGTGGAGTATACCATTCTGGCAGAGCACTAAATAAGAAAGTAACAATTATTATAGAAACCGTAACATGTATGATCCTGCTTTCTTTAAAAGAAAGGTTGTTCGTTTCATCCAAAAATACCACCCAATCCTGACTTCAGTTTATCTCCTAATTCGCCGACCTTGCTTCCAATTTTTTTCGCTGAATTTCCAACAAAATCATATGCTTTCTTATATCCCGACCGAATACCGCGTCTTAGCGCCTTTCCTGGTCTGGATTGCATAAAGAAATAAGAACCTACACCCACTCCGATACCAGCTACTGCACCAATTGCTGTGCCTAACCCTGGAACAATAGAACCCCCTACAGCACCTGTTGCAGCTGATCCTACAATTGAACCAACCAGTGTGGTTCCAGCACCTATTGTCAGATCTGTTGAAAGGTCAGCATAAAAATCAGAAGTATTGAACATACTCTTTTTGGCACCGACTGTATAATCTATTAGGGTTTGACCAGTTGTAAGTACAAAATTTACCGGAGCACTCCCCTTAATCAGTTGCATAGGCTTTAATACCTTTGTATTAAAAGTCCAATTGGATACATATTTGGGCTTCATCCAACCCTTTTTTTGAATTTCTTCTGTCTTTTTATAAAAAGGTATCCATTTATCCCTTATACTTTTTTTAAGGTTAGAAGTAAATCCATTTAACTTTTTTCCGTCTAGGAATTCATTCCTTCTGAAATTATTAAAGTTTTTCTTCCCATTATTAATACTATCATTGTCATTGAATCGATCAAGGAACCATTGTGTAACTTTGTTACCAGTCTTGCGATCCCCTTTCAATTTCCAATTTTTCGTCCCGTCTTTGACAAATTTGTAACCAGCTTTATGAGCAACTAATCCCTGAACAATATCATCTGCTGCGAATAACATATCAGTTCCCCATCTTTTCGCAGCTTTAATCCATGCTAAACTTGACGATAGTTTTTCATCAAGAGTTTCAACGCCCTTTACTGACTTACCATTCCCGTCTACATCTCCACCTTCTGTTGATTTACCATCTCCATCTACGTCTCCGCCTTCTACTGATTTACCATCTCCATCTACGTCTC
This sequence comes from Rossellomorea orangium, assembly GCF_019334305.1. Lineage (GTDB taxonomy): Bacteria > Bacillota > Bacilli > Bacillales > Bacillaceae_B > Rossellomorea. The sequence goes on along the minus strand of NZ_JAHWGH010000006.1, from coordinate 20,413 downwards.
CGCCTTCTACTGATTTGCCATCTCCATCTACGTCTCCGCCTTCTACTGATTTGCCATCTCCATCTACGTCTCCGCCTTCTACTGATTTACCATTTCCATCTACGTCCCCACCTTCTACTGATTTACCATTTCCGTCTACATCTCCGCCTTCTATTGATTTACCGTTTCCGCCTACATCTCCGCCTTCTATTGATTTACCGTTTCCGTCTACATCTCCGCCTTCTACTGATTTGCCTGAATTAGGAGGAGTCCCTGGAGTAATCGGTCCTCCAGTAGTAAAACTCTCTCCTCCAAATACAAAGTTTGGAACAGGTGGTGGAGCGTTTGGAATTATGAAAGTACCGTTATTTAAAGGGAAATTTTCTAAGATTGGTTTTCCCGAATTCGAAACTTGACCTCCATTATATGACTCCCCGGGCTTGATCGCTTGGCCTGGTTTGAACACATCACCAGGAACAAGGAATTCACCACCGCTTATTGCTTCACCTGGAGTGATTGCTTGACCTGGTTTGATGGATTCTCCTGGGGTTATAAATGTACCGGCGGCCATACTCACTACAGGGAATACATTCCAAAATAATATCGTGAACGTTAACATCAGACTGAAAACTCTGGTTATATTCAACTCATTCTCACCCCAGTCTTATTGAGTGTTAATTTGATATTTTTCTTCAAGTGCTTCTTTGGCCTCGAGATAGCTTTGTTGGTTAATTTTCTTTAATTCATCATTAAAGTTATTAATCTCGGAATCTATCCAACTGTGATATTCATTGTTCTTCTTTTCAATATACTCACGTGATTCCTTACTCATTAAATTCTTTTGTTGTAAGGTGTAGATCAGGAGATTAATCTGGTCTTTTTCTTTGAGAGACTTAGACTCCTCCTCAGCAATATAATTGAAGATTTCCAGGTTATTTTGCACCTCTTTAAGCTCTATCGATTTTTCTCCTTTTTCTTTCCACTTTTTCCATGCCTCTGCAATATTATTTATTTTTTCAAGCTCTGTTTTGAGACCAGCTTGGTCTTCAACATTAGAATAAATACCATTAGTCTCATCCGCAATATCCTTTAGCTGTCTCTGACCTTCCCCATCTACATTAAAACCAATCACATTTATTATTGGAGTCAAGTCCGAATTATAAAGTTCTTTAGCAGCTTCTACTGGGTCTTGGTCACATGTTTCAATTCCATCACTTACTAAATAAACAATATTAGTATTTTTATCTCCATTAAAACTGGACAAATCGTTTTTAGCATCATTTAAGGCTAGGCTTATTGGCGTCCACCCAGTTGGTTTAACTTTGTCGAGTGATTGATTAAACTTTGTAGAATCGTAATTATCTATTGGATATAAGATATCCGAGCTTTTGCAAGACAACTCCTTATCAGAATCAGCATTGCTACCCTTATGTCCATATACTCTCAGACCTACTTTAGTTCCCTCAGGCAAATTCTTTACAAATTGTGTGATTTCTTCTTTTGCTGCTTTCATCTTTGTTTGGCCACCAGCGTCTTGAGCCATGCTCCCAGACGCATCAAGGATCACTTCAACATTCAAATTCTCTTTGAACTGATATCTTGGATCTTCTATTTCTGGATTACCAAAGGATTGAAATTTAAGCTGTTTTATCAAGCTATCTGGCCCATTAAAGTCTCTCTGGACACGTTTCAATAGCTCTTGATAATAGTAATCCAATTCTTTTTCACTTGGATCATTTTTTATCTCCGGCAGATCTTTGAACCTTTCTACTGCCTTTTCTTTATCTTCAGAAGTAGATAATGGAATATAATTCGAATCTTTTCCAACGGGTTTATTCTCCAGTTCGCTATATGTAGAAGGTAAAGGTTCGACTTGAACCTCTACCTCCTTTTCATTTACTTCCTTATCTTTATCGACTTTAGATGTTTCTTGAGGGGGTTCCCCTTGTTGATTTGCTTTTTCTTTTCCTTCTTTACTCTCGTTACCACAACCGATAATAAATAGTGATAAAACTATTATTATACTTAATAAACTTTTTATGGATTTCATTATTCTCCTACCATCTTGCCGATTTTGGAGAATATTTTACTAATAATTGATGATACGCTATCCTTGTTATCACTCACAGCCGTCGATACAATACCCAATACTAAAATCAATAAAGCCGCTAATCCTAACCACTCTAACGATTGAGCTCCTCTTTCATTTTTCACCGGTGTAGTAAATTTCACGTAAAGTTCTGTTAGTTTGTTCATCATGTTTTTTTCTCTCCTTAAAGTTGGTTTTAATTTTATTTACTGAAACATTTGTAAAATGTTTCGGTTTTCACTAAACATATTTATAATCATCAAGCCGCCAATCAGAATTAGTGCAGATGGCAAAACTAGAAATGTGGTAATCAGCGTTACTTTTGGAGAGGCTTTGGCAGCCTTCTCTTTAATCATTTCTTTCTTGATTTTCCTCATTTCTTCGGCTTGTAATTTGAATGTCTTTGATATTGGAACTCCGAGTCTTTCGCCTTGTATTAATGACTTTAAGAGTAATTGAAATTCTCTACTATCGTTTCGTTCTAACAAGGTGTTATATGCTTCCCCTCTCGGAACGCCTACACTTAACTCCTGAATGAAGCGCCCGAACTCTTCCCTGATGGGTCCTTCAAAGTAGGGGACGATATCCCTTAAGGCTTGATCCAACCCTACCCCTGCTTGAAGAGTGACGCTCATGGTGTCGAGAAAGTCTGGAAGTTGAAAGGACAAGTCTTCTTGTCGTTTTTTGGCTTTTCCATTTAACCATAGAATGGCTCCTCCATACCCTGCAAGTGGATAGATAATCACCGCAATCTGCGAGAATGGTAGTCTTAAGAGAAAGCAAATCCCTCCTACAATAAATCCAATTACGAGAAAGAACATCTTTAACCCTTGAAATCGTTGAACCGTAAGTCCATAAGGGTGCCCGGCTTTAATCAGCAACTTCTGTATGTCGTGATCTTCGCTGAAGAAGTTCACCCTTTGTCCAATACCGGAAAAATCATCTGCATACTCAAAAAGTTTACTGAGTATTTTTTCTTTTCTCGTAATTTTCTTTTCAAAAGAATTATAAATATACGTTTTTTCTTCTATTTCCTTCTTTAGATCATTTTTATAAATAATATATGTGTAAAAACTTCTCAGGCTTAAACCCAAAAACAACAAGGTTAACACTAGAAATATGACAATTAAACCATCCATCGTCTCACACCCTAATATTGGTTACTTTTTTAACTAGGATAAAAGTTAATAAAGTACCACCTATGAATAATAGCAACAGGATGACACCAAGACCTGTGAACAAAGGATCTAAGAATCCGTCGATTATATTGTTCATCATCAGAACCAGGAAAATTGGAATGACCGGAACGATATAGGCAACATAACGTTGTTCTGCTGTCATCGTTTTAATTTCTTGCATTAAGATCTTCCGCTCTTCCAACGTTTGGCCCATCTCATCCAAAACAGAGAATAAATTACCTCCGGCTTTTTTCTGAATGAGAATTGTAGCAACGAATAGTTTGAATTCACGGTTGTCAACGCGCTTTTCCATCGATCGAATGGCTGTGTTAAAATCAATCCCCAATGAAATTTCCTGCGCTAATCGTTTGAATTCCCCTTTAGCTGGTTCATTTACTTCCTGGGCTACAAGCTGTACTCCCTGATTCAACGTCATCCCCGATCTGGTTGCATTTGCAAGCAAGCGGCAAATTTCAGGTAATTGTTCAACCAGTCGTTGTTTCAATTTGTTTTTCCTCAATAGAAAGAGAAGTCTTTTTCCCCCTTCCAAGAAAAGGAGAGACACAAAGATACTGATTAGAAAGCTAAGACTGAAAAAGTTCTTCAGCATAATGACGATTCCCATAAAAGCCACAAATTGTGCACCAAAGTATTCAGACGGAGTAAGGGGAATATTTGACTCCCTTAGTTTCTCAAAAATAGGTTTCGCCGTTTCTGTTCGGTCAAACTTATCTCCTAAGAGGACGATATAACTTTTTCTTTTTTCTCCATTACTATAAAAATCGTTTACTTGCTTTTTCCATTCTCTTTTTTCCTTGCGGTAATCCAAATAGAAGCTTATGGAAATAATGAATAGAAGAGCCGAGAGAGTCGCTATGGCAGCAGATATCAAGTGCTCACCTCCTCAAAAACAGGTGTGAAGGCGGATTCGGAAATGTTATTCCCAAACACCTTCAGTCGTTCCAGGCACTTAGGTACATATCCTGTGGCCGTATAATGGCCTTCTATGGACCCATCTTTTTTCATACCCGTTCTTTTAAACGTAAAGATTTCTTTCATTTCATGACGACCATCAGAGTGTTTTATAACTTCCGATATCGAGATGATCTTCCTTGTACCATCAGTCAATCGTGTTGCTTGAATGATGATATCCAAGGCACCTACAATATATTCCCTAACAATATGGGACGGGAGATCCATTCCTGCCATTACAACCATGGCTTCTACACGCCTCAATGCATCTTCAGGTGAGTTGGCATGCACTGTCGTAATAGAACCTTCATGACCCGTATTCATGGCTTGAAGCATATCAAAAGCTTCTCCACTACGAACTTCCCCAACGATGATGCGGTCAGGTCTCATACGCAAAGCGTTTTTCACCAGATTACGAATCGTAACCTCGCCTCGACCTTCGACATTTTCAGGTCTTGCTTCCATCCCGACAACGTTGGGTCGATCGAGTCTAAGTTCTGCTGAATCCTCTATCGTTATAACCCTTTCACCATAAGGGATAGACGCAGCAATGACATTCAAGATCGTTGTCTTCCCAGAACCGGTACCGCCTGAGATCAACGTGTTAAGTTTGGATTTTACAACCGCCTCTAAAAAGTGGGCCATATGAGAATTCAATGAGTTGAAGTTTAATAGATCTTCCATTTTAAATGGTTCTGCTCTGAATTTCCTGATTGACACCAAGGTACCGTTTAAGCTAATCGGAGAGATAACCGCATTCACACGGCTTCCATCAGGAAGTCTGGCGTCTACCATTGGTGAACTTTCATCAATCCGTCTTCCTAATGGTGCAACGATTCGATCTACCACATGCCGTACATGCTCATCATCACGGAACTTAATGTTACTAACTTCTAACTTCCCTAATCTTTCGACATAAATTTCTTCATACCCATTAATCAGGATTTCCGTGACGGTCTCATCATTAATAAGTGGCTCCAACGGTCCAAATCCCACTGCTTCATCAAGAATTCTAGAGATCAATAACTCCTTATCATGTCGAGATATAATTACTCTCTCCTCCGACATGAATTGCGATACCAATTGTTCAATCTTTAATCTCATTTCCCCTTGAGTTAATTGGGTAAGGGCTTCTAAATTCGTATCTCTAAGAAGTCTTGCTTTATAGTGTTCAACAAGGTCGTCAACTAAATGATTTTCATATTCATATGTTGTCGGCCGATTTTTCTTCATTTTTTCTTTTCGTTTATCGAATAGGGACGACAATCTTTATTCCCTCCTATTTCAAGACTGCCATAGTGAATTTTCTTACATCCTTTGCAAAAGGAATCAACCTTTTCTCCTTAGGTGATTTCCGCACCGGTTCACCCTTATTAATATAAGTTTGCAGTCCTTTAAGATCTCTCCTTATGGACGCCGATATTGGAAATCTAAGAATGTCCTTTAAGTCACTCTGCTGCAGTTCGTTTTCTTTGGAAATCTCATTTAGAACAATTTCCAATCGAGATTGAAGATCTATCCCTAAGCGGGTACATAATTCTTCATAATGCTTAAGGACTTTCAAAGATGAAGTTTCCGGATATAGAACGTAATAAATCTTGTCTGACTCTTCCATCGCCGTGACAATTAAATTATTGACGTCAGATGGTAAATCGATGATGACATAATCAAATGACCTTCTACATGTTCTAAGAAGTTTAGCGATGAATTGTTCATCTAATGTTTCCCCTACTTCTGCATCGCATGGACTTACTAATATTTCTAATTGGGAATGCGTTTCGGTTTGAGAAACATTCCTTACATGGCTTTCATTCAGCTCTTCAATGACTGGCGTCAAATCAGCTATAGATCGATTCGTTTCAATCGACATCATCGTTTCAATACCGCCATACTGCAGATTGAAATCAATAAGGATAACTTCTGCAGCCGACTCAAGCTTGAGCGTTTGGGCAAAAGTAGAAGATATGATTGACTTCCCACTTCCTCCCTTTCCGCTGTAAAACGAATAGATTTGTCCACGTCCCTTTCCAAAGACCACTGTACTCTCTTCTTGACTGCTCTTTTTCATTTCATAATTCTTCTTAATTGTTGGGAACCTACTAAGGAACAATGACATCTCATCCGGCAATACGAAGAAGTCTTCTGCACCAGCTTTTGAAATGTTTCGTAATATAGTAAAATCTGAATCTCTTGCTAAAAAAATGATATAAGTGGAAGGATTAACTGATTTAATGTATTGGATCAGCTCGACTGAATTATCATTATTTGATTGGACAAATACGATCATATCTCTTGGTTGTCTATTTACTTCCCTTACTGTATCTTCTGCGGGTATGACAGAAACTCTACTATCCTCTTGATCAAGGGTGTTTAAGACTTGATTGGTCACTACGTCATCTTCACTTACTAGTAGAATATCAAGATTCTTTTCCATTTGATGCGTCTCCTTGATTTGATTCTTTTGGTTTGTTTTGTTCAGCTGGCTTTTGATCTGATGTCTTTTCTTTTGTAGTCTGTGCAGGTTGTTCTTTCTTTTCGGTTTCCGCGGACTTTTCAGGTTTTTCTTGTTCAGCTGGAGGTCCTTCCATTTTCCCTACATTAGCTTTTAAAATTCGTATATGCTCCGCGTAGTTTTGCATATGTATTAACTTGGGTGCCTTTTCTTCCGGAACCTCGACCGCAACTCCAGCGAAATTCTTTTCATCTCCCTCAGCATATGAGACTGGTACATCCTTCATAAATAGCTCCGTCTTTCTTTCACCATTCACTTCAGTGGAAACAATGATATCGATTCTATCCAGAGCTTCTATTACCTGGTCGAATTGAACCTTATCATTCCGATAAATGGCAACTAATCTATTGTTTTCGTTATTTAAATTTGAAACAGGTTTAATCATATTTTCAGTGATAATATCACCGGCTTTAAGGGGGACCACTGATACCCGGTTCTCCAATTGAAGTTTCCCTGTAATATGTGATTTTGTAACGAATTTATTAGGTATTTCCATTACATCGATCTGATTTTCTTTTATAGGCGTTCTTGACGGAATATCACTTTTTGCCACATAAACCTTTGTCATGCCACCCAACTCAGAATTTAGATCTTTCACTTTGTCGTATACCAAGTAGCCTGCACCGACGGCTAATAGAAATGCTAAAAACAAAAATATAAATGCCCTTTTTTTGGACTCAATCATCTCCAATGTCACTCCATTACAAGGTTGTTTAGTTACTATTAATTGTTGATTACTCTTTTGCAGGTAGTTAAATATCTAGGTTCTTTATTCATCCCCCACTTCTAGTTGTATCTACGAACCAAAAGACAAAACAATGTCACATTTCCCTCAAAATGATTCGTTAGTATGAGGTTTGAAGAAAATGGAATTAATTCTATCCTTATTTACCACGAATTTCATGTTTAAAAACTTTTCATTGTAAAATCCTGATACTTTTTTTCTATATAATAATTATCACTGGTAACCGGGAACGTCAATCCGACAAAGGTTTTGTCGAATTTTGTCTGTTATCATTGGACTATTTTATAAAATTTTCCATAGGTAAAAATAGGTATTTTGTATAGTTACGAAAGGATTACTTCACTTTTATCAACAGAGGATTTGAATTTTATAGTGGTAATTTTTAGGTGTTTTATTACAAGTATTAAAATTGGTAGGTAATTGGAATCATTTGTGAATGAGGTGTGACTGCACCATGGGATTTTTATGTTGTTCGAATTTTCCAAATTCAGATAATATCAGCCATATAATTGAAAAAGCCACCCGGTCACGCCGGATGGCTCATTCATCTTCTCTATAGTTCGTTTACCAGTTTTTCAAGTAAATCTTCCTTACTCATAACTGCCTCTCCACCGCCTTGAACAAACGATTCTTTCCCGCCCCCTTTTCCATTGATGAGCGGGAAAACTTTTTGTGCGACTTCTCTTAAGTCAATCGTCTGGAGAGACCCCTTCGCCACTACGAGCTGAAGCTTTTGATCATTATGCACGACCAGCATCACAATCGCATCTTCTCTCTTAGAGACGATATGCTGGGCGATCTTCTGGAGTTCCTGGATCGGCCGGTCACTGTAAGCTTTTTGAATGAGTGTATAGTCATCTTTTGGGATTCCGAGTAATCCTTCCGCTTCATATGTAAGCAGGACTTCTTTCAATCCTTCGAGTGCTTTTTCCTGCTCTTTTTGTTTGGCGATCAGTTGCTCGGCGGTCAGTACCATCGTTTCTTCTGGTACCTGGAGTATACTTGTGAGCTCTTTCAGCAGTCCATGCTTCCGGTGCAGTTGATGGAGGACCCTGTCACCGCAGATAAATTGCAGGCGGATATGGCCTTTGTGCTTTTCCCAATCAAGGATCTTGATGGCTCCGACTTCACTCGTGGAACGTGGATGGGTTCCACCGCAACCGTTATAGTCGAAGTCCGGGATGATGACGAGACGGATTTCATCCGTGACGGATGGCTGTTTGCGCAGCGGATAGTCGGACAGTTCCGCTTCCGTCAACCACTTCGTCTCGACCGGACGCGCTTCCCTTATGATTTGGTTGGCGAGTTCTTCTGCTTTCAGTGCGTCCGAGTTACTAATATCACTTACGTTTAAGTCGATGGTGAGGAACTCTTTCCCGAGATGAAAGCTGATCGTCTCGTATTGGAATGCTTCTGCAAATGCAGCCGACAGGATATGCTGACCGGCGTGCTGCTGCATATGGTCGAATCGGCGTTTCCAATCGATCTGTCCCTCGACAATACCTGAAATATCTTCAAACGGTTCTTCTATGTAATGACGGATCTCTCCGTTCACTTCTTCTACATTGATAATTCGCTTATCCTGTAATGTACCTGTATCATGGGGCTGGCCGCCGCCTGTTGGATAGAAAGTCGTCTTTTCTAATACGACGTACCAGCCTGACTCATCCTCCTGCTGTTCTTGAATGGATGTTTGAAATCTTTTCATATAGGCATCTTGATAGTATTGTTTGACTGTCATCGTTAACCCTCTTTCTGAACTGTTCTATCCATACTTTATCATAAGAAGGTTGGATGGAACCACGTCAGTCCCTTGGCTTCTTTTCAATGGATATCGAGACCGTCCCGACCTGCTCCCACGGAATCTCCCATCGCCTTTCGAATTCTTCTTTTGCCATTTTGTCTCCTTCAATGACCCGCTCTACCAGTGTCCTGAGTTTCATCGTTGTGTAGTCCATATTATCACCTGCTTTTGTTTAGTTAAAAAGTAGAAGTCACACGGAGTATACGTAAAGTATTTCGATAGGGATGTGTTTTTATCATACTTTTTACCTATATGGTGATTTTGTAAACGTTTGGACTCTCTTGGGATGAGAAAAAGTGGTCACTCCGGTTGGAATGACCACTTTGAGTACTTTACATAGTCTAACATCAGTATTTATTTTCAAAAACAGGTTTTAAACCCCAACGAATCCTATCTCATAAAAAAAAGAAGCCCCCCAAAAGTTCACCGAACTCCTGAGAAGCCTCTCTTTATTCACCTTAATGTCATCCAAGGGAATGGCGATGATGAATTACATCATGCCGCCCATTCCACCCATACCGCCCATACCGGACATATCCGGCATGCCGCCGCCTTCTTCAGGAATGTCCGCTACTACTGCTTCAGTAGTTAGGAACATTGCTGCTACAGACGCTGCGTTTTGCAGTGCAGAACGAGTTACTTTGGTTGGATCTACGATACCTTTTTCGATCATGTTGACCCACTCACCAGTAGCTGCGTTGAATCCAACGCCTACTTCTTCCTTCTTCAGACGTTCTACGATGATAGAACCTTCTAATCCAGCGTTGTGAGCGATTTGACGGATCGGCTCTTCTAGAGCGCGTAGCACGATGTTGATACCAGTTGCTACATCTGCATCCGCTTCGATTGATGCTACTTTGTTGTATACGTTCACGAGTGCCGTACCACCACCGGATACGATACCTTCTTCTACTGCTGCACGAGTAGAGTTCAGGGCGTCTTCGATGCGTAGTTTACGCTCTTTAAGCTCGGTTTCAGTTGCAGCTCCAACTTTCACGACTGCTACTCCACCTGCAAGCTTAGCAAGGCGCTCTTGTAATTTTTCCTTGTCGAACTCAGAAGTAGACTCTTCTAATTGAGCACGGATTTGGTTTACGCGAGCTGCGATTTTTTCTGGATCTCCAGAGCCTTCTACGACAGTCGTGTTTTCTTTCGTTACGACTACTTTCGCAGCGCGGCCAAGTTGAGTGATGTTTGCAGATTTAAGGTCTAAGCCTAGATCTTCTGTGATCACTTCTCCACCAGTTAGAACCGCTAAGTCTTCAAGCATGGCTTTACGACGGTCACCAAAGCCAGGAGCTTTAACAGCTACAGCGTTGAATGTTCCGCGAAGTTTGTTCACAACAAGCGTTGCAAGAGCTTCACCTTCAACATCTTCTGCTACCATTAGTAATGGCTTACCTTGTTGTACAACTTGCTCAAGGACAGGAAGTACTTCCTGGATGTTACCGATTTTCTTGTCAGTGATTAAGATGTATGGATTTTCTAAGACAGCTTCCATTTTATCTGAATCAGTGACCATGTATGGAGATGCATATCCGCGGTCGAACTGCATTCCTTCTACTACGTCAAGTTCTGTAGTGAACCCTTTAGATTCTTCGATTGTGATAACGCCGTCGTTTCCAACGCGCTCCATTGCTTCTGCAATCAGTTGACCGACTTCTTCGTCAGCAGCTGAGATGGCTGCAACTTGAGCGATGGAATCTTTGCCTTCGATCGGCTTGGAGATCACTTTTAATTCTTCGATAGCAGCTTGAACCGCTTTTTCGATTCCTTTACGGACGCCGACAGGGTTCGCACCAGCTGTTACGTTTTTAAGACCTTCACGGATCATTGCTTGAGCAAGGACCGTTGCAGTCGTTGTACCGTCACCGGCGATTTCGTTTGTTTTGCTTGCTACTTCAGCAACCAGTTTCGCACCCATGTTTTCGAATGCATCTTCTAGTTCAATTTCTTTCGCAATGGTTACACCGTCATTTGTGATAAGTGGTGAACCGAATTTCTTCTCAAGCACCACGTTACGTCCTTTTGGTCCAAGAGTTACTTTTACTGCATTTGCTAATTGATCGACACCGCGAAGCATGGAACGGCGTGCTTCTTCGCTGAATTTAATATCTTTAGCCATTGATAAAGTCCTCCTCTTATTTAAATAATGTATGGTTTACGTTTACGGAAATTTAATTATTCGCCAACTACAGCCAGAATATCGCTATCGCGAAGGATCAGGTATTCTGTGCCTTGGTATTTCACTTCTGTACCAGCGTATTTAGAGAAAATGATCCGATCGCCGACAGCTACCTCAAGAGCAACGCGCTCACCGTTGTCTAGAATGCGACCAGTACCTACAGCCATCACTTTACCTTCTTGTGGCTTTTCCTTTGCGGAATCCGGTAGCACAATACCGCTTGCTGTTTTTTCTTCTGACTCAACTAGCTCGATAACGACGCGATCACCTAGTGGTTTTAACAAGTGAAACAACCTCCTTGAAATATGTAAATGATATTTATTAGCACTCGCACTCTGTGAGTGCTAACACAACTATTATATTAATTAATTCGTTTTCATTTTGCAAGACTCCTGCTTAAAATTTTTTTCGTCATATTTCTCTTTTTTTCACACCCTCCTATCCTATGCCCCCCGTTCCCCATATATTCCAGGACGAATGAAACCCTTAGATTTGAACAGTTCCGCTTTTCTTAGTAGAATTGTACAGGAGTAACTAGGTTGATCGTTATCTTACAGGTGCAAAAGGAGATCAAACGTTGAAAAAACATTTTGGATTTATCTTAATTGCCTATATCGTCATGCAGCTTTCAAGCATTGTCGGGGTACCCCTTTTATATAAGATCGGTGTCGACGTCCTCGGTAAACCCGATGAGACGGTACGGAGCCTTGTCCCTGGATACTGGCTTGTCATCAGCTTCACGCTGACCCTTCTCATTGTGGGAGGCATCCTCAGGAAAAGCGAAACAAGTACCCGGCTTGAACGGAGTGCTCCCATGGGTGCCGGTCGTTCGATTGTTTGGGCGGTTCTCGGGATCTTCATGGCATTCATCGCTCAATCGGTTGCGATACAAGTTGAATATGCACTGGGAATTCAAATGGGATCTGAAAATACGCAGATGATCATCGGCATCATTGAAAAAGTGCCGTTATCCATGCTGGTCGCGGCCATCATCGGACCTATATTGGAAGAGATCGTATTCAGGAAGATCATTTTCGGCGTGCTTTACGAGAAGATGCATTTCTTCTTTGCCGCTCTGATCAGCTCGGTCATTTTCGCTCTAGCCCATTTCGAGCCGGAGCATGTGATCCTTTATTCCGCGATGGGCTTCACATTCGCCTTCCTTTATGTAAAAACGAAGCGGATCCTGGTGCCAATATTTGCCCACGTTGCCATGAATACAACGGTCGTTCTAATGCAATCTATCTATAAGGACGAAATCGAGAAAATGATGAACGAAGCTGAAAAAATACAAGGATTTATTGGAGGATTATTTCTATGAGGAGATCACCATTATTCTCAGGAGTGATCTATCTCCTTCTCGGTGTGCTCTTCACATACTTTGCTGTACAAAATGTACAGAATGATGAAGGTTGGGGATTTTTCACGTACATGCTCATCTTTCTTGCGACCCTGGACTTCGGTTCCGGGCTACGGATGATCATGTTGCATTTCAAGATCAAAAAACAAATAAAGAACAAAAAATAAGGATTGATCATTTGATCAATCCTTATTTATATTCTCGAACTGTTCCATTTCAAGCTTCTGCTCCGCTTCCAGCACCTTTTTGTATCCGATCTTGGAGATCCATATACTGATTTCATATAGAAGCAGCAAAGGAACCGTCACCATCATATGGGATACGATATCAGGCGGTGTAATGAAGGCCGCAACGACCAACAGGATGAAGTAAGCGACTTTCCTCATTTGGGCCAGCAGCATCGGCGTGACAATTCCCAAACGGGTCAGGAATAGCATGATGACCGGTAGCTGAAACAAAAATCCAAATGGGATCGTAATTTGAAACAGGAAATGAAAGTATTCATTTATTCCTATGACTTGCTCGATATTCAGATTGGTTGATAACCCCATCATGAATTTCACGACGTACGGAAACAAAATAAAATATGAAAATGACAATCCACCTAAGAAAAGCAAAAGAGAAATCGGTATGTAGCTGAGCGTCACCTTTCTCTCTCTCTCATATAGACCCGGACTAATGAATGACCACACTTGGTATAAAATGATGGGTGATGTCATGATGATGGCAATGAACATGATCATTTCCATATAGATTTTGAGAGGGTCTGTGATCCGAAAGGCGTTCATGGTCAGCTCTTTCGCCTCATCGGCGTGCTGCAAATATCGAATTAACGGTTCCGCAAGAAAGAAACTCACGATAACCGCCAACAAGAAGAAAACGACTACAAACATGAGTCGTTTCTGCAATTCTCCTATATGTTCATAGACTGTCATGTCTCTTTGACTTTGACTCATGGCGTTCATCCTACCCTACTTAGCTTTTTTGCTGTTGTCGTCCTCATCATCTGCTAAGCCCTTTGTTGCATTCTTGAATTCGCGTAATGTATTCCCAGCCGCTTTTCCTAACTCGGGCAATTTCTTCGGTCCAAAGATCAGTAAAGCCACAACGGTTATTAGTACGATACTACCTGCACCTAACATAATGAGACACCTCCTCTTTTACCATTCTATCATAACGTAAATATGAAGAATTTTCTATTCTGTTATGATTCCATCTTGTGACATTTCCGTGTCATCCTCTGAGTAATGCTTCAAAAAATAAACGAGTGACTGAAGCTCGACAGCCAAGTCGATATGATGGACGCGGATATGATCCGGTACCGTCAATCTCGCAGGAGTGAAATTCAGGATCCCTTTAATATTAGAAGAAACCAATCGGTCTGTGATATTTTGAGCAGAAGATGCCGGCACCGTCAAGATCGCTACTTCAATATCATGCCCTACAAGCTTCTCTTCTAAATCATTTAAATGAAAAACGGGTACATCACTGATTTGCGTCCCGACCTTATTTTCATCCACTTCAAATGCCATCTCGATCTTCGTATTATTATTTTTGATGAAATTATAATGAAGAAACGCTGTACCCAGGTTCCCCACCCCGATCAGCACAACCTTCGTAAGGGCATCCTGATCTAACGTCTTTCGGAAAAAGGATAGTAGGTAATTGACATTATAGCCATATCCCTTCTTCCCCAATGCCCCAAAGTAAGAAAAGTCTCTGCGGATGGTGGCAGAATCAACCTTCACCGCTTCACTTAATTCCTTCGATGACACCCTCTGCTTACCGGATGAGTACAGGTTCTTGATAAAACGATAGTATAACGGAAGGCGCTTGGCAGTTGCCTGTGGAATTTTCGTTGTATCCTGGTTCATATTGTATTCCCCCACATCTTTTCAAAACCTCTGATACCGCTTCCAAAATAGAAAGCACACAGTATTAATAAACTCTACTACTCATCATACACTATATTTTATCCAAAGTGTACGAAGATTAATAGGTGTTTTATTGCCGTTCCCCTCTCGAATACGGTACACTAGCACTATGAAATAGAGGTGAAACGTCATGATTCTTCTACAAGTGAATCAATTAACGAAAAACTTTGGTGCAGATAATATCCTATCAAATATTAAACTTGAAATACAGACAAGAGATCGCGTCGCCCTTGTTGGACGTAACGGAGCCGGGAAGTCGACGCTTCTAAAAATAATCGCAGGTCATCTTTCCTATGATGCGGGTGAGATTACAAAGCCAAAAGGTGTCTCCATCGGATACTTGGCACAGAACACTGGCTTGGAGTCGGATTTATCGATTTGGTCCGAAATGTTGACCGTCTTCGAAGAATTGCGCCGTCAGGAAACCCAATTACGAGCATTGGAGCAGCAGATGGCAGATCCATCTGTATATGAAGCCGAAGAAGTCTATCAACGGGTATTAAAAGAATATGATGAACTTCAGATCCGCTTCAAAGATTCAGGAGGTTATCAATATGAAGCCGATATCCGTTCCGTCCTTCACGGATTGAACTTTGCCGATTTCGATTATGAAACCAAGATATCCACTTTGAGCGGTGGTCAGAAAACCCGACTTGCTCTCGGTAAGCTTCTACTCACCAAGCCTGACATCCTCATCCTTGATGAACCGACCAACCACTTGGATATCGAAACATTATCATGGCTCGAGACCTATCTGCAAAGCTATGCAGGTGCGGTCCTGATCGTTTCCCATGATCGCTATTTCTTAGACAGCGTCGTCAATCAAGTATATGAGATTTCCCGGAACCGGAGCAAGAAATACCTGGGGAACTACAGCAGATACCTTGAACAAAAAGCAGAAGACTACGAAAAAGATCTGAAAATGTTCGAGCGCCAGCAGCAGGAAGTCGCAAAGCTTGAAGACTTCATCCAACGGAATATTGCACGGGCCTCCACCACAAAGATGGCACAGAGCCGCCGGAAGAAATTAGAGCGCATGGATATGATGGACCGTCCCCTCGGGGATGAGAAATCCGCCAACTTCGCGTTTCAGATCGACCGCCCAAGCGGAAATGATGTTCTCCACGTCCAGGATCTTACCATCGGATATGGGGAGAGTGAGACCATTTCCTCCCATATTGACTTTTCTGTCAAAAAAGGGGACAGCATCGCACTCGTCGGCCCGAACGGAGTCGGCAAATCGACACTGTTAAAAACATTGGTGAATAAGCTTCAGCCTTTGGACGGTGCATTTAAATTCGGATCCAATGTGTCCATCAGTTACTACGACCAGGAACAAGCCGAACTCTCATCCAACAAGACGGTCTTGAATGAACTGTGGGACGAATACCCGATGAAGATGGAGAAAGAGATCCGTACGGTACTCGGCAACTTCCTCTTCTCCGGGGAAGATGTCCTGAAGCCCGTATCGACATTAAGCGGTGGAGAAAAAGCCCGTTTAGCCCTCTCCAAGCTAATGATGGAAAAAGGGAACGTCCTTATACTCGATGAACCGACTAACCATCTGGATTTAGACAGTAAGGAAGTGCTGGAGAATGCCCTGATCGACTATCCAGGGACCATCCTCTTCGTTTCCCATGACCGTTATTTCATCAACCGCATTGCCACCAAGGTCGTGGAATTATCCAAGCAGGGATCAACCGAATACCTTGGTGATTATGATTATTATGTCGAGAAGTTACAGCAACAGGAAGAGCTTGCAGCACTTGAAAGTTTGGAACAAGGTAAAACAGCTCTATCTCAAAGTACGACTCAAAAACAAACCCATAAGATTGATAAAGAAGCGAAAAAACTCGAACGTCAACGAAAGCGCAGAGTAGAGGAAATCGAAGACCTTATGGAAACCCTTGAAACAACCATACAGGAAAAAGAAGACCTTCTCTGTGATCCGGAAATCTTTCAAGATCACGAGAAAGTGCAGGACATCAATGAATCACTCACAAAAGCAAAAGAAGAACTGGATTCTTTACTAGAAGAATGGACAGAACTTGAAGAACTGCTAGGACAGTAATCCACAGGATTGGGGATAAGTACTACTCCCCAATCCTTTCTTATTCCACATAATTATCCACAACCAAAACACGTATGAACCGTTATTCATATCACTTTTCCACAATATCCACAAGAATAACCTTATTTATCCACAGCAAAAACCCAATAAATGGAAGTTTGTTCTACGGTTTTTTCACATGCTGTACACATTTTTTAATAAGTTACTAACAACTTATCCACAATCTGTTGATAAAACGTATGTTCGTTCACATTCATCGGAGATTCTGTAGATTACTCACACGATATCAACAGACGTGGATATCCGAAACGAAAAAAAGCTTGAACGAAATCTTCGCTCAAGCCTTACCTTTAAAAACTCTCGATATCAAGTCCAGGGTGAGCATTCATATCCATGCTTCCCCTTTTGCCTTGTTCAAATAATATCGTCCCGGCTGCCGCAATCATGGCGGCATTATCTGTACATAAGGATAACGGCGGGATGATCAACTCCGCATCCATTCCTTCAAATGCTTCTTGTAATGCAGCACGCAATCCTTTATTAGCCGCCACTCCTCCGGCCAGGAGTACTTGCTCCACTTCATGTTCCTTTACTGCTTTTAAGGTTTTGGTCACTAACACATCAATTACACTGGCTTGAAAGCTTGCTGCCAAATCCTGTGGAGGAATATTTATCCCTTTTTGTTTCGCATTGTGTAAAGTGTTGATAACGGCTGATTTAAGCCCACTGAAGCTGAAATCATAAGATCCTTCCTCAAGCCATGCCCGTGGAAGATCAATACTTGGTTCGCCCTCATGTGCCAAACGGTCGATATGTGGACCACCCGGATACGGAAGACCCAAGGTACGGGCTACCTTATCATAAGCTTCTCCAGCTGCATCATCACGTGTTTCACCGATGACCTCAAAGGAACCGTGCTCTTTCATGAGAATAAGCTCAGTATGTCCTCCTGAAACGACCAGGGAAAGGAGTGGGAATTCCATCTCTTTCAATAGACGATTTGCATAGATATGCCCTGCAATATGATGAACTCCGACTAATGGTTTATTATGGGCAAACGCAAGTGCTTTGGCCGCATTGACACCAATTAAAAGCGCACCTACTAACCCCGGCCCCTCAGTCACTGCAACACAATCAATATTGTCCATGGTCATCCCGGCTTGTTCCAGAGCTTCCTCCAGTACAAATGTAACTTGCTCCACATGATGGCGTGACGCAATTTCAGGTACCACGCCACCAAATCGCTTATGACTTTCAATCTGAGACGAAACAATATTCGTCACAATTTCTGTTCCATTTTTAATAATCGCAACGGCTGTTTCATCGCAGCTTGTTTCGATTCCCAATACAAATATATCCTTCTTCATAAGTTCACCCACATTACTAAAGCATCCTCTTGATTGTCCGAATAGTATCGTTTACGGATCCCGCCATCCTGAAAGCCGAGCTTCCGATATAAATGCTGGGCAGGTGCGTTTGAGATCCTGACCTCTAGCGTCATCACCCGGGCGCCAAATTCAATGGCGATTCCCATAATCTTGCGCATGAGAGCTTCTCCCATGCCCTGTCCCCGATAATCTGGTAAAACGGCCACATTTGTGATATGTGCCTCATCCACGACGAGCCATACCCCACAATAGCCTGCAAGCCTGTCCCCATCCTCCGCCACAAGATAACTGGACAAATGATTGTGTTCAAGCTCATTCAAGAAAGCGTCCCGGCTCCAAGGAATGCTAAAAGATTGATTTTCAATTTCCATTACATCATCTAAATCATCGACTGTCATAAATCGTATATCCATGTCGTAACGATCCTTATCATTTATTGAGATTTTTTTGAGACTCCAGCCACTTCACTTCGGCTTCTGCCATCCTAATATAATTAGGGAGCACTTCATGAGCCGTCGTTTCTTTAAGACCCATTCCAATATAAGCAAGCTCGGACGGGCGTGGATTATGACTGACAAACGGAGCGATTCTCGCCTGTTTTCCCAGTACTTCCTGAATCTTATTTTCATGCAGGGAGACATCATTCCCGACGAATAATATATCTTTATCCAACTCTTTTAACTTTATGACCCATTCCTCAAGCATCACATTTCGATCCTCTTCCTTGCAAACAAGTTGGTCTCCTTGAAACTCATAGAGTCCTGTATATACCTGTCCTCTTCTTGCATCAAACAAAGGAACAATATATCCTGAAAAATACCTTCCAGATGAAGCCAGTGTGGCGAGGCTTGAAACCGGTATAAGAGGGATACTCAATGACCATGCAAGAGTCTTGGCCAATGTGACTCCAATCCGTACGCCCGTATAGGAACCTGGACCGTTTGCAACGACGATCTTCGTTAGCTCCTTAGCCTCTATCCCACAGTCTTTCAATAACTGCTCGATGGCAGGCATCGCTCTTACAGAATGATTTTTTTTAATATAGGTAATGTACTCTCCAATTACTCTGTCCTCCTGAATGAGGGCAACCCCAAACGGATAATTGGATGTATCTATTGCTAATATCGTCATGACACAATCTCCTTACACAATTCACTATATCGGGCTCCATATGGCTTCAACACGATCCTTCTCTTAGAATCGCCTTCACGGTATATCGACAGACTCAACAACTCTTCCGGAAGTTGATCCTGTATGAGATGCGCCCACTCGACGACCGTCACACCTTCTCCTTCAAAGTATTCGTCGAATCCCAGATCTTCAAAGGAATCATCGAGTCTGTATACATCCATATGATAAAGAGGCAAATGCCCCTTATATTCTTTAATGATAGTAAAGGTGGGACTGTTCACGGTTTTCGTGACACCAAGACCCTTCGCAAGACCTTTCGTAAACGTTGTCTTCCCCGCTCCAAGGTCACCTTCCAATGTTAATACAGCCCCTGGCTCTAATAGTGCTGCCAGCTTTTCTGCAAAGCGGCCTGTTTCTTCCGGGCTGTTTGTTAAAACCTCGAACTGATTCATGTTAATCTCCTCAATCATCATTTAGAGTATAAAAAAACCTTAGGATCGTTTGTTACCCTAAGGGAGAATGTATATATGTAGTTTACCCTTTTTGGGGTATGAGAGTAAAGGTTCTGAAAAAAGACAATAAAAAAAACGAAACAATGTTTCGTTTGAATGAACAGAAATGGCGGTCCGGACGGGACTCGAACCCGCGACCTCCTGCGTGACAGGCAGGCATTCTAACCAACTGAACTACCGGACCAAAGCTTTTTGCGCTAGCAAAATAGGTTTCCTTACCTCGCGTTAGCGAAAATAACTATCCATACGTGACTCATCGCGAATTATCAACTGCCTAATTCATAAATAAATCAAAATGGTATTGCGGGGACAGGATTTGAACCTGCGACCTTCGGGTTATGAGCCCGACGAGCTACCGAACTGCTCCACCCCGCGACGATAAAAATGTTACTATATTCTATCTTACTATATGCACCTTCACAAATAAAGTGATTGTACGAAAAAGAATTTGTTTCGCCTGGCGACGTCCTACTCTCACAGGGGGAGATCCCCCAACTACCATCGGCGCTGAAGAGCTTAACTTCCGTGTTCGGCATGGGAACGGGTGTGACCT
>NZ_JAHWGH010000031.1 GCF_019334305.1 Rossellomorea orangium | reverse complement strand
ACATCTTCTCCACCTTCGATTTCGATGAAACCGAAACCTTTTTCTGCGTTAAACCATTTTACTGTACCTTCTTGCATGTGTGTATCCTCCTGTGTGGATATTGAATCCACGATTTATTACTATCGTTGCTCAAGTTAGATATCAAAGGCGAAAAGTTTAAAACTTATTCTTTCCTTACAGACCGAACAAAAATAATTCTTCTTAAGACTAACAGATAAACCGATAAAAAGCAAATGCATTCAAAAAACCGCTCAACTCTCTACCATTAAAGGAATATCCAGCTTTGTTGTCGAATGGTTATGTATAAAGGAGATGGACCTATGGATAAAATCGGTTTACTCAAAACATTAAGCAAAGCAAGCCGGGGAAACTTCTTTTCAATCGAACTGCCTGCCCAGTCAAGAGAAGAAGCTGAAACCATCGAAAAAGCGGCAGCAGAATTAGAAAAAGAAGGCAAGATCAAGATCAGGGAATGCACACATAAAGAAGATTCTGTGTACATTCAAGGAATCATGAAATATGCGTTAGCGTAATAGGTGCCAATCTTCCCGGCACCGTTTTTTTTGCATAAAAAAAGGACCCTCAGGGAGAGTCCTTCTTTAAAGCAATTAGATTTTGTTAACGTTAGTCGCTTGAAGTCCGCGTTGACCTTGCTCAGTTTCGAATGAAACTTTTTGACCTTCGTCTAAAGATTTAAATCCTTCGCCTTGGATAGCTGAGAAATGTACGAATACATCTTCTCCACCTTCGATTTCGATGAAACCGA
>NZ_JAHWGH010000030.1 GCF_019334305.1 Rossellomorea orangium | reverse complement strand
AGCTAAGGCCCCAAAGAAGTGGTCGGGAAGACAGGATTCGAACCTGCGACCCCTTGGTCCCAAACCAAGTGCTCTACCAAGCTGAGCTACTTCCCGATCTATATGGCGCGCCCGAGAGGAGTCGAACCCCTAACCTTTTGATCCGTAGTCAAACGCTCTATCCAATTGAGCTACGGGCGCTAAATGCATTATAGTTTTTTGATGAGCAAAGCAAGGGAAGATATTTTGCTGAAGCAAAAATCTTTGGTGCCGAGGACCGGAATCGAACCGGTACGGTAGTCACCTACCGCAGGATTTTAAGTCCTGTGCGTCTGCCAGTTCCGCCACC
The DNA here is from genome assembly GCF_019334305.1 of Rossellomorea orangium. Taxonomy (GTDB): domain Bacteria; phylum Bacillota; class Bacilli; order Bacillales; family Bacillaceae_B; genus Rossellomorea. The sequence continues at coordinate 915 of NZ_JAHWGH010000030.1, read as the reverse complement.
CCGGCATATTCTTGGAGCGGAAGACGGGATTCGAACCCGCGACCCCCACCTTGGCAAGGTGGTGTTCTACCACTGAACTACTTCCGCGCAAGTATTTGGTGCGGGTGAAGGGACTTGAACCCCCACGCCTCGCGGCGCCAGATCCTAAGTCTGGTGCGTCTGCCAATTCCGCCACACCCGCAAAAAGATGATTTTCACATTGATGAAAACCCTATGGTAAGATATTTTGCTGTCGCAAAAATCTTTGGTGAGCCATGAAGGACTCGAACCTTCGACCCTCTGATTAAAAGTCAGATGCTCTACCAACTGAGCTAATGGCTCATCTTATAAAAAAAACCAAATGGTGCCGGCAAGAGGACTTGAACCCCCAACCTACTGATTACAAGTCAGTTGCTCTACCAGTTGAGCTACACCGGCAAGGTGAGTTTATTAAAAGAATTTAAGGAAAGATATTTTACTTTTTGTAAAAAAACATGGTGGAGGATGACGGGATCGAACCGCCGACCCTCTGCTTGTAAGGCAGATGCTCTCCCAGCTGAGCTAATCCTCCATGATATACAGCCTGGCGACGTCCTACTCTCACAGGGGGAGATCCCCCAACTACCATCGGCGCTGAAGAGCTTAACTTCCGTGTTCGGCATGGGAACGGGTGTGACCTCTTCGCCATTGTCACCAGACTATATCTTGTCCCTTTTTTAAGGACAAGTACTATTATATCGTGTGGATATAATTTTTCAAGGCTTTTTTATATTTTCACATAAAATTCATTCCCTGAAAACTAGATAAAGAATTGATGTCAAGAAAGCCGAATATCGATCAATTGTTGCATCTACTATTACCAGTAGACTGCAATCCAGCTCCGGCGGCTAGAGACTCGAGGTCATTTCAGTTCAATCAGCTGAGGGTAAAAAGCAC
>NZ_JAHWGH010000029.1 GCF_019334305.1 Rossellomorea orangium | reverse complement strand
ACTTAGGCCCACCATTCTATTATTCCGCAGTAGCTCAGTGGTAGAGCTATCGGCTGTTAACCGATCGGTCGCAAGTTCGAATCTTGCCTGCGGAGCCATTTTCTTCTTATTAAGATAAATGGAAAGACGTTCTCTTTTTTTGAGAAAGTTTTAAAAAGAAGTTGACTTCTGCGAAGTTAACTGGTAAAGTATTATTTGTTGCCGCAAACGAGCAACACACAACATGAAAAACTTGATCATAACTTTTTTAAAAAAAGTTATTGACAACAAGTTATCAAATATGTAATATAGTAAGGGTCGCTTCGGAAGAAGCGCTACATTGAACCTTGAAAACTGAACAAAACAAGACAATACGTCAACGTTAATTCTAGATTTATTTTAAGAGCTATTCAAACTTTTATCGGAGAGTTTGATCCTGGCTCAGGACGAACGCTGGCGGCGTGCCTAATA
>NZ_JAHWGH010000005.1:14881-107586 GCF_019334305.1 Rossellomorea orangium | reverse complement strand
TCCTCGGCTACGCCTGCGGGGTCTCACCTGTCCAGCGTTTCCCGCAGGAGTCGAGCACCTTCCGCTCCAATCAACTGACGAAAAGTTTGACTATCACAAAGGAAAGGAAATGTGGAAATTGCGTATGCCACTGCTTTTTCATTCGTTGCCGTGACTGATTTTATTTAATATCCTTTACTCTTTTTAAATTGATGGTCACAAACCATTTTGCTCTGTCAACTACTTACTACGTTAGAGGGTGAAGGGAACTGCGTAGACTCCTACGGAAAACGGGCATGCCGAGACCCCGGAAGCGGTTTTGGCTGAGGAGGCTCGGCCGAACGTCCGTGGAAAGCGGGACTGTTCCCCTCACCCTCCTGCACCACACCCTATATGACAGAGTATTCGCAAATCTTCATCTGTATATGAATAGCTAATAGCAACAATCTTTGCGAAAAAAGCTATGTAAAAAAATGAAAAAAGTCATTGACAGAGATGAGAAGAGTATTATACAATTATCTCGAAATCAAAATAATCACATTCGAGATAACTTGTCTCTTTTTTTAATCATATATCTCAAATTCAAGATAATTGATGTAAAAATAATTGAAGTTGAATTGTTTAGACCTAAATCTCGATGGGAAAACATAAGGAGGAATAGAAATGACCGCATTAGCTGCGTTAGGTTTATTGGTTATTCGTTTAGTAGTGGGATTGACGTTCGCTGCCCATGGAACTCAGAAATTATTTGGGTGGTTCGGGGGTCACGGACTAGAGGGAACAGGAGGTTTCTTCGAGTCTATAGGAATCAAGCCTGGAAGGACGATGGCGCTTCTCGCTGGGATTTCTGAAGTGGCGGGAGGAGTACTGTTCGCTGCAGGTTTTCTTACACCACTGGCTGCTTTGCTCATTATCGGCACAATGATTGTGGCAATCGTAAAGGTACATGGAGCAAACGGTTATTGGGTGACCCAAAACGGTACAGAATATAATGTGATGCTTATCGTTGTTGCTTTAGGGGTAGCCCTCATCGGAGCAGGATCTTATTCACTGGATGCCTTGTTATTCACTTGATTGACCTGGCCGCCACCTGAAATTGTGTTTCACCCATTTAATATAGAAATGAATGAAAAAAGGAGAGATTTTATTTATGACGAACGTAAAATTGGCAATCATGTACTACAGTTCAACAGGAACCAACTATCAAATGGCAAAATGGGCAGAAGAAGCTGCGAAGGAAGCAGGTGCAGAAGTGAAGCTGCTTCGTTTTGAAGAGACAGCACCAGAAGGAGCGATCGCTTCAAATCCGGCATGGGAAAAGCATTATAATGAAACAAAAGATATCGTACCCGTAGCAACCCTTGATGACCTTGAATGGGCAGATGCTTATCTCTTCAATGTCCCGACCCGTTTCGGAAACGTGCCTTCTCAAGTTAAAGCCTTTCTGGATACGACCGGTGGACTTTGGTTCAACGGGAAACTTGCAAACAAAGTTGTGAGCGCCACCTCATCTGCAAGTAACTCACATGGTGGACAGGAGCAGACGGTACTGGCCCTTTACACAACCATGATGCACTGGGGTGCCATTATCGCCGCTCCGGGATATACAGATCAGTCAAGCTTTACTACCGGCGGGAATCCTTACGGAACGAGTGTGACAGTGGACCAGGAAGGCAATATGGTGGAATCGGTGGAGCCAGCAGTAAAACACCAGACACGCCGTACCATTCAGATCGCTGAAGCAGTGAAAAACGGATTGAAGTAATCCATCTGTATAAAAAAATGAGTCACGCTCATCCAAGCGTGACTCATTTTTTTTTCAAAGACCAATATCATCGGTGCACTTCGCCTCGCATTCGACTGGTTCTTCCGTCAGCGGATGCGGGAATGCAATACGGGCTGCATGCAATGCCTGGCGCTTAAGTAGCGGTTTTCCACCATAAAGGCGGTCTCCCACAAGAGGGTGGCCGATATGGCTCATATGTACACGAATTTGATGAGTTCGCCCCGTATCTAATTCAACTTCCACAAATGTAGTCGTTCCCCGATATTCCACTACTCTATAATGGGTGACGGCACTTTGACCGTTCAGCGACACCCTTCTTCTTGAATTATGGTGCCGGTCCCTCCCAATCGGTTCAGAAATGGTACCTTTTTTCTTTTTCAAATGTCCGTGGGCAAGGGCGAAATAGGTGCGCTTAATTTTTCGTTCGGTAAGTAGCCGGTCAAGTATCGCTTTACTCAGAGGATGCTTAGCAAAGATGATCGCCCCTGATGTATCACGGTCCAAGCGATGGATATGCATGACCCTGCAGCTTTCACCCTTTGCCTGATAATGGAAAGCGACGTAGTTGGCCAAGGTATCCTCATCATCGGGGGAATTCGGATGAGTATCGATCCCTGCAGGTTTATTCACGACAATCAAGTGATCATCTTCATACAATACATCGATTTCACCATAGGCCGGAGGGACATCATAGGCTGTTTTCTTAAACAAATGAATCTGCATCACATCACCCGGAGAAAGGGGTTCAGTCCAGGTAATCATCTGTCCGTTTACTTTAATATCACCGGACATCCTCATGGAATGAACCAGTTTCTTCGGTGCTTCCCAATGTTTTCTAAGAATTGTTTCAATCGTTACATTTTTCCATTTATTTGGAATGACTAGGTCGAATTCTTCGCCTTTTCTCCATGTTTTCATCAAAAAACTCCTTTAAATGACAAATATCTTATACTTATATGGGTATTAATTCCTACCGCAACCCCTTTTCGAACCAATTCATGGGTATAATTACCACGCAGTTGGTTCTACTTCTATGTTATCCTTAATATATCTATTACAGAGAGATTACAACCATTACAAAGGTGGGTTATGATGGTGAAAGTGTTACTAGCATCAACACATGAACAGGAAGATAAAATTCAGGAGCTCATACAGTATATGTATTGTACTATTTTCCCTGATTATTTTACAGATGAAGAAATCGAACAATTCGATGATATGCAAGTATTACATACGACGACGAGAAACTTTGAATATTTTGGAACCCTGAAGGAAGCCTTCCAAGTGATTTCAAGTTTACAAACATTAATTTCAATCGTTGAAAGCGGCTCAAGTGAAGAAGTATATGAAGATATGTTTTATCACAATGCTGGGATCCTCCAAAGTTTCGGCATGTTCTTTCCTTTATCGTATGAACAATTCAGTGAGGAATCTGACTGCAAGCATAATTTAAGCATTTATTCCAGAGCAGATAATCAACTGCTTGTGTAACGCGACACGAGCGAAGAAGTTAGATATTTTGTGAAATTCTGATAAATATGTTTAGAAGATTCTTTTGTGGGGAAAATACTTTTTAATAAGTTAATCTCGAAGATACAATGTATCTTCATCTTGAAATTCCTCCTCACTTGAAAGGGGCTGACCTGTGGAAAGGTCAGCCCCTCTTTTTTTTATTCTGATTTCACATTCTCTTCAAAAAATCTCTTGAAGTCCTCTTCAGGATGCTCTCCTACGATCCTTGCCATTTCTTTCCCATCTTCATAATGAACGAGGGTGGGAGTAGCTTCAATGCCGTATTGATCCCAGCCTTGTTCGAATTCAAGCAGATTGTACTGTTCCATATCGACTCCCATGTCTTCGGCAAGAGGTGCCAGTGTAGGTGTCGTCCTTTTACAATGAATGCAAGTAGAACTGTAGAAATATACGGTAGCGTCTTCTTTGTTCTTTATCTTCTCTTCCAACTCCTCCGGAAGAATGACATTCTGGTAGTTTGGATCGTCCAGAAGTTCAACGGTTGCCGGATTCAATTTCGCTTTCTTGAACTTATTTCCTTCCGCTTTCTGATTGTTCTGGATACTTGTGACAATGGCGATGGCTGCAAATAATCCGACAATCGCCACCAGGAATATGATGATTTTCTTCAATCTATTTGTCCTCCTTTATTGCTTTTAAAACCATTACGCTTGAGATGAAAATGATAATGAAACCGGTCAGGGCTAAAAACGGGATCGTAACAAAACCAAACAGGTTGATATATTCGCCTGTACACGGGACTCGTCCGCAGGCAGGTGCGCTTTCTGATAAGAACGAAACCTTCTGGATGGAATAATGATACATTGAAACGATAAGCCCGATACCGGATAGGATGGTAGAATATAATGCCGCCTGAAAATCTTTTCGTACATAAGCAACTCCTAATAGAATGACCATCGGATACATTAAAATACGCTGATACCAGCATAATTCGCAAGGCTCGTATTTCAAAATTTCAGAGAAATATAAGCTCCCGAGAGTTGCGATAAGGGAGGAAGCCCATGCAAGGAATAACAGAGAATCTGCTTTTTTATTCATAGAGAATTCCTTTCTTCGTATATTCTATCAAATTATAGTATGTTATTATTATAAAAGTAAAATAAGAAAACTTTATGAAGAAATATGATATTTTTTTAACGATTTGTGCAAGCGGTTGCAGAAACCGCTTGCTTGATTCCAACGGATCTTACAGGAGGAAAGCACATATGACAAAACAATGGTGGAAAGAATCGGTCGTCTATCAAATTTACCCTCGCAGCTTTATGGATTCCAACGGTGATGGTATTGGTGATATTCAAGGAATTATTTCTAAATTGGATTATTTAAAGAAACTGGGGATTGACGTGGTCTGGTTATCTCCTGTTTATGAATCCCCTAATGACGATAATGGTTATGATATAAGCAATTATAAAAAGGTCCTGGATGAATTCGGGACAATGGCCGATTGGGAAGAGATGCTACAGGAAATGCACGACCGTGATATGAAGCTTGTCATGGATTTAGTGGTGAATCATTCTTCGGATGAGCATGGCTGGTTTATGGAATCAAGGTCATCAAAGGATAATCCATACCGTGATTATTATATTTGGCGGGAAGGGAAAGACGGAAAAGAGCCGAATAACTGGGAGTCTGTTTTCAGCGGTTCTGCCTGGGAGTATGATGATACAACAGGAGAATATTTCCTTCATATCTTTTCCAAAAAACAGCCCGATCTGAACTGGGAGAATCCAACACTCCGTGAGGAAATCTATGACATGATGAAATTCTGGCTGGATAAAGGAATCGATGGTTTCCGGATGGACGTTATCAACTTTATTTCAAAAGTTCCCGGCCTTCCTGATGCACCAAATCCGGAGGGGAGAAGGTTTGCTTCTGGTCATGAATTCTTTATGAACGGTCCACGCATCCACGAATTTCTTAAAGAGATGAACCAGGAAGTCCTTTCTCACTATGACATTATGACAGTCGGGGAAATGCCTGGTGTTACACCGGATGAAGCTGTCCTTTATACGGGCGAGGACCGGGATGAAGTGAATATGGTATTCCAATTCGAACATATGGACGTGGACTCAGGCCCCGGTGGGAAATGGGATGTGATTCCATTTGACCTGGTTAAATTGAAAACAATCTTGACGAAGTGGCAAACGGAACTTCATGGTAAGGGCTGGAACAGTCTTTATTGGAACAACCATGATCAGCCGAGAATTGTGTCAAGACTCGGTGACGATGGGGAACATCGCGTGAAGTCGGCGAAAATGCTCGCTACCCTTCTTCACCTGATGCAGGGGACTCCTTACATTTATCAGGGAGAAGAGCTCGGGATGACCAATGTCCGATTCTCTTCCATTGATGAGTACAAGGATATCGAAACACTGAACATGTACCGTGAAAAGCTGTCACAAGGGAAGGATCCTAAGGAAATTATGGAGTCCATCTATGTAAAGGGAAGAGACAATGCCAGAACCCCTATGCAGTGGACCAGCGGTGAACATGGCGGGTTCAGTGAAGGGGAACCATGGATCAGGAGCAATCCGAACCATATAGAGATCAACGCTGAAGAAGCATTAAAAGATCCAGGATCAGTTTTTTACCACTATCAAAAATTGATCTCATTACGGAAAGAGCATGAAATCATTCCGCACGGATCATTTGAACTCCATTATGCCGATCATCCTTCCGTATATGCGTACACCCGGGCATACGGTAACGAGAAGGTCCTGGTCCTTTGTAATGTTTCAGGTGAACAGCAGGTCATCGAAAGGGTTGATTCCTTTGACATCACAAAGGCAGAGATTTTAATCACGAACGAAGAACAGCATAGTAAAGATGTCTTTACTTTAATGCCATGGGAGGCAACAGCTTACTATATTAAAGGATAAAGAAAGGAGTCTGGGACAAAAGGGTTTCAGATAAAGAAAAATCCGAACGACTGATAAATCAAATTTCTTCAAATCATCCATGCCCCTTTGCTAAAATAAAAGAAATGCACTGTCATGAACTTCGTTTCAACAGTGCACTATAAGGGTATATAATTCACGTATTTGATGAAGGAGTCGATCATAGATGGCAGAAAAACTAGACTTATCACAGTTTGAAAAGAAAATGATCATCCGTCCAATGGAACATAAGGACATTCAAGATATTATCAATATGCAGTCTGTCTGTTTTCCAGGGATGGATCCATGGAAAGTGGAGCATCTGGAAAGTCACCTGGAAGTATTCCAAGAAGGACAGCTCGTGGCGGAATTAGACGGTGAAATCATCGGTTCCTGTTCCAGCCTGATCATCAACTTCGATGAATATGACGACCGTCATACGTGGGATGATGTAACGGATAATGGTTACATAACGAATCATAATCCAGATGGTTATAATTTATATGGAATCGAGGTAATGGTGCACCCTGAATACCGGCGCATGAAAGTAGGGCACCGACTATACGAGGCAAGGAAAGATCTCGCGAGACAGTGGAATTTAAAGAGTATCATCATCGGGGGAAGGATCCCGAATTACTATAAGCATTCTGAAGAAATGTCCCCAAGAGAGTACGTGGATTCAGTTGGGCGACATAAGATTTATGATCCAGTGCTTTCATTCCAGCTACTGAATGGATTCACCCTGATGCGGATCAACCCGAACTACTTACCCGACGACAAGCGCTCCCATAAATATGCGACACTGATGGAATGGAATAACGTCGACTACCGACCGTCGAGCAAACGTCACTTCAAGACGAGCTATCCCGTCAGGATCTGCGTCGTACAATATATGATGCGTAAAATCAACTCCTTTGAGGAGTTTGCGAATCAGGTTGAATACTTCACGGATGTTGCTTCTGATGCAAAATCGGATTTCGTCGTATTTCCTGAAATCTTTACAACGCAGCTGATGTCTTTCCTGAATATCCAATCACCGAGCCTTGCCGTTAGAAGGTTGACAGATTTCACAGAAGACTATATTGAATTGTTCACAGATCTTGCGGTTCGATACAATGTCAACATTATCGGAGGTTCGCACTTCGTTAAAGAAGAGAATGATGAAATTTACAATATTGCTTACCTGTTCCGCCGTGATGGAACGATAGAAAAGCAATACAAAGTCCATATCACACCAAATGAACGGAAGTGGTGGGGGATCAGCCCTGGGGATTCTGTCAGGGTATTCGATACGGATTGCGGAAAAATCGCGATCCAGATCTGCTATGACATTGAATTTCCTGAACTTGCTCGCATTGCTACAGACAAGGGCGCAAAAATCATCTTCACCCCATTCTGTACAGAGGACCGACAAGGCTACCTTCGAGTAAGATATTGTGCACAGGCACGCGCTGTTGAAAACCAGATCTATACGGTCATCTCCGGTACGGTCGGAAACCTTCCGCAAACCGAAAATATGGATATTCAGTACGCTCAATCAGGCATCTTTGCTCCATCTGACTTTGAGTTTGCCCGTGACGGAATCGTCGGGGAAACCAACCCGAACATCGAAATGGTCATGATCGGCGACGTCGACCTTGAAGTCCTTCGCCGACAACGTCAATCAGGGACAGTACGTCAGCTCAAAGACCGGAGACATGATGTATATGGAGTGAATTATAAAAAATAAGGGAAATAAAAATGACCCCGCTGAATCGTTCAGCGGGGTATTTATTGTGTATATTTTATTTAAGTTAATTTCTATATATTGAAAAATGTCACGGCTCGGTTAACTACTAAAATGGATAGAGTATATTAGTCACAAAGAAATCAACCACCACTTGCAACTTAAAGAAGGAAAACAGCTTTTGAGAAAAAGGCAAAAGGTCTGAAGAAAAATTATGCTAAAATAAGGACTGAGCGAATCCTGTCGACAACTGACGGATTGTTTTAGAAGGAATTCTACAATATATGATAGAATTCATTATTATACAACATTAGGAGGGGATCGTTTTGAGTTGGAAAACATCTTGGGAAAAATGGAGCAGCTTTTCAAATCTGGATGAAGAAGTCAATGAACTGTTAGTGTCAATGAAAGACGACGAAAAGTCCTTAGAAGACGCATTCTACAAAAACCTTGAATTCGGTACTGGTGGGATGAGGGGAGAAATCGGTCCCGGAACCAATCGGATGAACATTTATACAGTCAGAAAAGCCTCTGAAGGATTGGCACGATACATAGAAGAACAAGGCCAGGAGGCTAAAAATCGCGGTGTTGTAATCGCTTACGATTCCCGTTATAAATCACCTGAATTCGCCATGGAGTCAGCGAAAACCCTGGCAACCCATGGTATCCAAACGTATGTCTTCGATGAATTGAAGCCGACACCTGAGCTTTCTTTTGCCCTCCGACAGTTAAATGCTTTCTCAGGCATCGTGGTAACGGCAAGTCATAACCCGCCCGAATATAATGGTTATAAAGTATATGGAGAAGATGGAGCACAACTCCCTCCACATGTTGCCGATGCAGTGATCGGGAAAGTGAATGCCGTTGAAAACGAATTGGAAATCCATGTTAAGACTGAAGAAGAATTAAAATCATCCGGCCTGATCAAAATGGTCGGGGAAGAGATCGACCGATCCTACCTGGAGCACCTGATTTCAATTTCTGAAAAGCCTCAGATCGCCAAGGAATCGGATCTGAAAATCGTATTTTCACCACTGCATGGTACAGCCTTGAAGATGGCTGAAAAAGGACTGAAAGCATTAGGATATGAGCAAGTTCATATCGTAAGGGAACAGGCAGTGCCGGATCCTGAGTTCACGACTGTAAAGTCTCCTAACCCGGAAGATAAAGCAGCATTTGAATACGCCATACGTGACGGGAAGGAAATCGACGCAGATATCCTGATTGCGACAGATCCCGATGCCGACCGATTAGGTGTAGCCGTAAAAGGGGAAACAGGCGAGTATATACTCCTAACCGGAAACCAGACTGGTGCCATTCTGCTTGATTATATCCTTGCCCGCAAACAGGAAAAGAACAGTATTCCTGAAAACGGACGAGTATTCAAAACCATCGTTACATCTGAATTGGGACGCAAAGTTGCTGAACATTATGGAGCTTCAGTCGAGGATGTGCTGACTGGCTTTAAATTCATTGGTGAAAAAATCAAGAAGTATGAAGAATCCGGTGAATATTCATTTTTATTCGGCTATGAAGAAAGCTATGGTTACTTGATCGGCGATTTCGCACGTGATAAAGATGCGATTCAAGCTGTGTTGATGGCAGCGGAAGCGGCTGCATATTATAAAAAAGAAGGCAAAACGCTTTATCATGTATTGAATGAACTATTTGAGAAGCACGGCTTCTATCAGGAAGGGCTGAAAAGTCTAACTCTGAAAGGAAAAGAAGGAGCTGAACAAATTCAGGGGATCCTGAAGGACTTCAGGGATGAACCGTTGAAAGAGGTGGCCGGTTTACGTGTTGTCTCATCAGAAGACTATAAGGTAAGTAAAAAAGTGGATTTAGTATCTGGTGAGGAAACATCCATCCATCTTCCATCTTCCAATGTGTTGAAATATCATCTGGAAGACGGGTCATGGATTTGCCTGCGTCCATCTGGAACTGAACCGAAAATCAAATTTTACTTCAGCGTCATCGGTGAGACACAAAGAGATAGTGATGATAAATTACAAGCTCTCGAGAATGCCATCATGGCAAAAGTGGAGACGATGATCAGTTCATCTGTAGGAGAGGTGTAAACCCTTTTCGTATGTTGAAACAAGAGATGTGTTCCTGCATCTCTTGTTTTTTGAATTATAAGGAGAACATGTGTTTTCGGTCAAAGGTCGTAGAACGTTTCATTCTTTTTGATAATACCGGTTTTGTGTAAATTCTATATACTAGTAGTGTAGGATCGGAGAGGACGATGAACATGAATCAGGAATCCCTTTCAAATATCGGGCTTTTGAAAGAGATAGCCGAATTGCTGAATAATGAAACAGAGCTTGCTTCCATGCTTTCAGGTGCATTAAAGAAACTGATCAGGGGCTCAAGTTTCACGACAGGCTGGATCTTTTTCATTGAAAAGGAAGGAAGTCACGAACTGGTTTCTTATGAAAATCTGCCAGAATCCCTATCGGACCGTAAGTGCGAGCTGATGAATAAGGGAGGGTGCTGGTGCGTAAATCGTTTCCGTAAAGGTAAGCTCACCAAAGCCTCCAATATTATTGAATGCCAGCGGATTGAGCAGGCGATCGAAGAGAACAGGGGAGAAACGGATGATATTACATATCATGCAACAGTTCCCCTTCAGTCAGGGAATGAGTCATTTGGGTTATTGAATGTCGCCGCGCCGAACAAGACCCACTTTTCCACTGATGAACTGGCTCTTCTTGAATCGGTTGCCTTTCAAATCGGTTCTGCGATTAAACGCATATTATTGACGAAAAAAGAGCAGGAAGTCGCGTTGATCGGAGAGAGGAACCGGTTGGCAAGAGACCTTCATGATTCGGTCAATCAGTTGTTGTTTTCCCTTACGTTAACGGCCAGGGGAGGGGCAGAAATGACCAGGGAGGAAGATGTAAAGGATACCTTCAAAATAATTCAAGGTCTTGCACAGGAGGCATTATCGGAAATGAGGGCCCTCATTTGGCAATTGAGACCTCATGGCCTGGAAAATGGAGTGGTGGAAGCGGCCAAAGGTTATGCAGAAATGCTTGGGTTGACCTTGGAAACGAAAGTGGTGGGGGTCATTTCCTTAAGCTCTAAAATAGAAGAAGTGTTGTGGCGTGTCAGTCAGGAAGCATTGAATAACTGCAAAAAACATTCCGGGGAGAAAACGATTCTCTATACCATGAAAAGCAATGCACAATCCATTCTTTTAACGATTGAAGATAGAGGCAACGGATTTCATTATGACAGGAAGCAGTCCCTGCCTTCAGTGGGGATTCAAAGCATGAGGGAACGTGTGAAAAGCATCGGGGGTACATTTACCATCGACAGCCAGCTTGGAAGAGGAACGATCATATCAGTTCAAATACCGTATTAGGAGGTGCCGGACAATGATTAGAGTATTGATAGCAGACGATCATCACGTTGTGCGCAGGGGATTGGTCTTCTTTTTGAAAACCCAGAAGGACCTGGATATTGTAGGAGAAGCAAAGGATGGAGCGGAAGCGGTTCGAATGGCGGCAGACGTAAATCCCGACATTATACTAATGGATCTGATGATGCCCGTCATGGACGGTATACAGGCGACCAGGGAGATAAAAAAGAATCATCCCCACATACAAATTCTGATGCTGACGAGCTTCTCTGATCAGAATCACGTCATTCCTGCTATCGAAGCAGGTGCGGCAGGGTACCAGTTAAAGGACATTGAACCCGATGAATTAGTACTCAGCATCCGAAAGCTTTTATCGGGTGAAAATTCTCTTCACCCGAAAGCTACCAATCATTTACTGACAAGGATATCGAAACAGGAACCCCCCCACAAAATCCATGAACTGACCAAACGGGAGAAGGATGTTTTGATTGAGCTTACCAAGGGGAAGAGTAATAAAGAGATAGCTTCTAGCCTCTATATAACGGAGAAAACGGTAAAAACCCATATTTCGAACATCTTTTCCAAGCTGGAAGTATCGGATCGGACACAGGCGGCTTTGTATGCCGTAAAGCATAAGTTGACAATAAATTAAATGGAGAAAGGATTTTATATCATGAATATCGTCATTATTAACGGAAGCCCCAGGAAACATGGTCGTACGGGAATTGCTGCAAGATTCATTGCGCGTAAGTACGACTGTGAACTCATTGACTTAAGTGATGGAACCCTTCCATTGTATACGGGAGAACAAGATCAGGCGGAGCTTCAGGCCGTTCAATCACTCAAACAAAAAGTGAAGGAAGCAGATGCCGTCATTTTAGCTTCCCCTGAATATCACAGTGGTATGAGCGGGGCCATCAAAAACGCATTGGATTTCTTGAGCAGTGAACAATTCGCACACAAACCTGTAGCCCTACTCGCTTGTGCAGGTGGAGGAAAAGGCGGCATCAACTGCTTGAACAATCTTCGCATCGTCGGTCGCGGAGTATATGCAAATGTCATTCCGAAGCAGCTGGTCCTTGATCCACATTGTTTCGACTATGAGGGAGACGGACTTCTGGAAGAACCTGCGAAACTTGTCGAAGGTTTGATGAATGAATTGAAAGTCTATATGAAGGCTGCGGCGCTTGTCAAAAGTGAAATATCTTCTTCTTAAATAAAAAAACTGGCATTGGGCCGGTTTTTTTTTGATTGTACCTTCAAATCACATAAAAGCTGATCCAATAGCGCATGCTAATTGGATCAGCCATAGGTGGAATTCTCTTTTGTGTTACATCTCTGCAAAGGTTTCCTGAAGTGGTTGCTCGACACTATAGGTGAAATTTGCATGTTCAATATATCGTAAAAGCGTATAGAGATTACGCTCTACAACCGTGTAATCGTTTGAAAAGTGATACGCGTGTAAGAAATGTTCAATTCTTTTCGAAAGAAGGTCATCCTTCGTTCTCACCATGAGGATCAAGAGATTATCCCATTCTGATCGGTGAGTGTAATACAAGGCCCGGTCGTAATCGACTTTGTTCACTTGGTTTCCCTCCTTCTGAAGGGGTACTCCTATTGTGCACGAGAAAACCGCAATTATTTCTCTGAAAAAGTTGGTACTGTTGCAAACGCTGGTTTTCCTTGTATTGGGTGAATAAAAACATTCATTTTATTCATCCTATGTAATGTAACGTTAACAGAGGTGATAAAAAATGAAGAAAGTAATCGTAATCTTATCAACTGTATTTTTTCTACTGTTTTCAAGTCAGGTCAATGCAGAGCAGGGCGACTATAAGAAGTTCGGACGCATTGCGACAGCGGTGATCAAAGAAGACTATCCTGGCCAGCCTGTAAAGGATTATCAGTATCAGGGTCGTAAAAAAATGTCAGAGAACAAAGTGTCCGATGCATTTGAATTTACGGTTCAGGAAAATGATGCTGAGAAAAAAGTCGTAGTCATCGTTGTGCATGATCTGGACAATGAAAAGGTACTGAATATTTCTGTGAAGGAATAACGTAAGCAGATAAAGTCTTCTATAAATGAAGGCTTTTTTTGTTTTGGGGGAGGCTGGCAGTAGTGTGGCTGATGGAGGGTATTATGACCTGGATCCCGTTGGATCAACATGCTTTGGCACAAGTTCTTCCTGAAGTGGAACGAGTTACGTTCAATGTTGCACAAGTTGGACTGAAAGTGGCACAAGTTTAATGGTAAATAAACAATGGAGTATAGAGAGTTGGGATATGGAATCTGACTTCCTCACATAAATATTATGATTAGTTAAAGTAGTACCTGCATAATAAGCTTCGGTTTGCTAAAATAACACTATACATAAATCGTTTGCGATTCTGAAAGGGGACCTTTTTCCAATGTGATGCCGTTCTTTTCTTACCTATACGAACTGAATAAAGGGAGGAAGAGATATGCATTCCAATGCATTTAGAAATCTATGGTTCGGCCAGGCATTGGCCAATATGGGGGATGTGTTCTATATCGTAGGACTGATCTCCATTGTCTACACTCTGACAGGATCCGCCGTGTATATGACGGCCGTTCCTTTAGTCATTACGTTTTCCAGGTTTATCAGCAGTATGGCGGCACCATTACTGTTGAACCGGACTCAGATGAGGAGTTTGATCGCGTACTCTCAAATGGGAAAGACCTTTTTCCTGTGTGTCTTCCTATTGTTAATGGTTCTCCAAATGGGAAATGTGTGGTTCTATCTTGCGTGTGCGAGTATCATTTCCTTTTTGGATGGATGGGCCCTGCCTGCCCGAAATTCCTATGTGCCATTTCTTGTGAAGCGGGAAGAGTTGATGGGGGCGAACGGGTTTCTTTCAACCGTCGACCAGACAATTCAGTTTTCAAGCTGGGTATTGGGAGGAATTCTATTAGCGATACTTGGTGATAAGAATGTTTTTATCGTTGTGATTGTCTTGTTTTTGGCTAGTACCTTTTTTATGCTGAAGCTTCCGGTTATTCCGACTACCACTTTGGAAGTTCGCAAGGTTTGGTGGGAACAGCTTGGGGAGGGATGGTCAGAAGTGAAAGGACGTAAAGGACTGGTTCCCGTTTTTTGGATTTACGGGCTGGAGTCAATTTCGGGAACTGTCTGGATAGCGGCCGTTCTTTATTTGTATGTGGATATCATGCTTCAGCGCGGGGAACAATGGTGGGGGTTCATAAACGCCAGCTTTTTTGTCGGGCTCGTTCTTGCCTCCTATGCCATATTTAAGCTTCATGGTATCTTCTCAAAGCATCGGTATAAGTGGCTTCCTTTCTGTATGATTGTCACTTCAGGGGTTACCGTTGTCTTTGCTTGGAACAAGATGGCCCTCGTGGCACTTGCCCTGTCCTTTGTGTTTGGGTTGTTTGATCAGATTAAAAATGTTGTGCTTCAGACATTTTTGCAGGAGAGTGCCCCTCCTGAAGAACTGGGAAAGATTTATGCGGCACAAGGAGCATTGACCACGCTGTTGTTCGGCTTATCATCGGTTGGAGTAGGGCTGCTCCTTGAAGTGCTGAGTATTTCCATGATATTCACGCTGTCTGCCCTGTTGCTGCTAGGTACACTTATTCCTGTGTGGTTTCTGCAAAAGGATTTAAAGTCGTAATACTGAAAGGGTTGTTCCTTAAAGAGGGAACTGCCCTTTTTGTATGTCCTGCTTTATGCTTGTCGCCTCTGGCAAAGCCCTTCCGCTTTTCTTCTTGTCCAGCTCCGCCGGGTAGTCCCTCGAGGTCATAAGTCAAATCCACAAAAAAGGCAAAAAGCGCCTTTTATGTGGATTCGCCATATGCTTGTCGGGCCTGCCCAACCCGGCTCCGCTTTTCTTTATGTCCAGCTCCAGGGCTTAGAGGCTCGAGGTCATAAGTCAAGCTGTCAAGAAGGTGAAAGGGCACACCTTCATTCCACCTTGACTTATGCTTGTCGCCTCTGGCAAAGCCCTTCCGCTTTTCTTCTCATCAAATCCATTTTCTCTTCATACATTTAGATAAGAGTATAAAGAGGGGGATGAAAATGAATTTAGAGGAACAGAAGCAGTTACAGAATGCGATAGGGGAAATTACGGAGATTGCAGCCGGTTTTGGACTTGATTTTTATCCTATGCGATATGAAATTTGTCCTGCTGACATTATTTATACATTTGGTGCTTATGGGATGCCGACCCGGTTTTCTCATTGGAGTTTTGGAAAGCAGTTCCATAAGATGAAACTTCAATATGATCTGGGGTTGAGTAAGATTTATGAGCTCGTGATCAATTCCGATCCTTGTTATGCGTTTTTGCTGGATTCAAATTCGCTTATTCAAAATAAGCTGATCGTGGCTCACGTGCTGGCTCATTGTGATTTCTTTAAGAATAATGTACGTTTCCAGAATACGAAACGGGATATGGTGGAAAGCATGGCAGCGACTGCTGAACGGGTACGTATGTATGAGATCGAACATGGGAAGCAGGAAGTAGAGAACTTTCTGGATGCGGTTCTTGCCGTAGATGAACATATCGATCCTTCCCTGATGCGTCCGAAGCTCTCATGGACGATGGATGATGTAGAGTGGGAAGAGGAAGAAGTGAGCCATGCGTCCCCGTATGATGATCTGTGGTCTCTTGACGAAAAGCCGAAGAGCAGGGAAAAGAAAAAAGTGAAGAAGAAGTTTCCTCCGCAGCCGGAAAAAGATATCCTTCTCTTCATTGAACAGTACAGCAGGGAACTGTCGGATTGGCAGCGGGATATTTTGACTATGATGCGGGAGGAAATGTTATATTTCTGGCCGCAGCTTGAAACGAAGATCATGAACGAGGGGTGGGCTTCGTACTGGCACCAGCGGATCATACGGGAAATGGATTTGACGAGCGGTGAATCCATCGAATTCGCAAAGCTGAATGCCGGTGTTGTACAGCCTTCCCGTACACAGATCAACCCATATTACCTCGGATTGAAAATATTCGAAGACATTGAAGATCGTTTTGATAATCCGACTGAAGAAATGAAGAGGCGTGGGGTGAAACCGAATTCCGGACGTGAAAAAATGTTTGAAGTCCGTGAAATCGAATCGGATATCTCCTTCTTACGAAACTATTTGACGAAGGATCTGGTGACGAGAGAAGATATGTATTTGTTCCAGAAACAAGGAAAGGATTATAAAATTGTCGATAAGGAATGGACTCATGTGCGAGATCAGCTCGTCGGCATGAGGGTGAATGGCGGTTTTCCTTACATCACGGTGAATGACGGGGATTATATGAAGAGTGGCGAGCTCTATCTCAAGCACTGGTTCGAAGATGTTGAATTGGATATAAAATACTTGGAGAAGGTATTACCTTACTTGCATCAGCTCTGGGGAAGACCGGTCCATATTGAAACTCATGTGGAGAACCGTGATATGCTGTTTACGTATGATGGAAGAAGTGTGCAACGGAAATATCTATAGCAGGAAAGAGCCGCATTTAGGAGAAAATCCTGATGGGGCTCTTTTTTAGGTTCTAAAAAAGGTGGACGGGTTTATACATAATAATAAGGAAATCTGAGGAGGAGATAGGATGGCGGATGTGGAAGTCTTTATCGGAGATTTAAAGGACCGGTCGTTTCAATATGAGGGGGGAGACTGGAATCATAATTACCCGAAACGGATCAGTCCTTTCTTTCCGAAGGGTTATGAACTTTTTTTCTCACTGTTGGACGGGATTTATTATAAAAGGTTGGAGGGACGACAGACCGACTGGGGGAGTCATACCTGCCTGATGTTCCCGGAAGAAATGCTGTCGATGCTGGAAGATTATTACAAGAGAGAGCTGGATGATGAACAAGTACAGCAATTATTTCAGTTTATTAAACAGCTGGACCCGGAACAACAATACGGACTGGTTGCATGTGAGATGACATAATATAAAAGGACAAACTGCCTGTCTGTGGCGGTTTGTCCTTTTTGGATCAATCCCTTCCGCTTTCCGTTTCACATACTAATATTACTCTGTTTAGGGAAACGTGTGTGGAGTCTGTTTGTGAAAAATAAGAAAGATCTTTGAAAGATGGGACTTTGAATGAATGTATAAATGAATGTAAACACAAAGACTGGCCCGGAGAGGAAAAGGCCGATCAGTAGTATTGTGCACTCGCAGATGATCCGGACCCTGCTGATGGAAAGACCGGTTAAATCTGAGATGGTAAGCATAAATCCATCCCGTGGACCGGTCCCGAGATGCGCAGCGGAATATAATCCCCCGCCAACCCCCATCAATAAAATGGCAGATAGTAGAATCGGGATATCCGTAATCAGACCAGTTTGTGGGGGAAGCAGATCATAGAATAGAAAAAAGTCCACAAGCATCCCGACCAGAACCCCGTTTAGAATGGTGCCGATTTGAACATATTTTCCCTTTAGTATAAGCGTAGCTGAAACAAGCACCGCTCCCACGATGATATTCCATGTTCCGATGGTTAAACCGAACTTCTGGAACATGGCTATATTCAGTACATCCCATGGATGGATGCCTAAGTATTGGACTTTTATTGACATGCTGATCCCATAGCTGAAAATAAGTAACCCGATCACAAAATAGCTAATTTGCCAGTGAATTTTCATCGCTTCTCCTTTTGTAAAAACGTTGTATCTATCTAACATTATTTTACAACGAAACGTTCTATGATAAAATGGTCCTTTTTTCGTTCTCGGAATGGGATGGGAATAAAGATGGGATTCTTACAAAATATGGTTTGTTTTGTTTATGACGCTTTCGTAAAGGGGTATGGTCTAGTATGAATTATAAGGGGGGAATGGTTTATGCAAATGGTAAAAAGAGCGTGGGGGACACTCTGGAGCTGGAATCGTGATGTAAAGGAGACGCTTCAATTCTTCACCTCAGGAAGCACGCCGGTGAATGGCACGATGGAAATCGATCGAAAGCCTGAACCTACTGCGAATCCACGACAAACAATCGGGTTTGTACTAGGCCCGTTGTTATTTATGCTCATACTCTTGTTTTTTTCCCCAGAGGGACTCTCCAAGGAAGCCGTGGCGGTCCTCGCAGGAACAGTATGGATAGCGGTGTGGTGGATTACGGAGGCAATACCGATACCGGCTACATCGCTTCTGCCAATTATTTTGTTCCCGGTTACCGGCGCTCTCCAGTCCGGAGAAGTGACGTCTGCGTATGGAGATGGCACGATCTTCTTATTTATGGGTGGGTTCATTATTGCCATCGCCATGGAAAAGTGGAATTTACATAAGCGAATCGCGATGAATATCATCTTATTGATCGGCACAAGCACAGAACGGATTGTCCTTGGGTTTATGCTCGCTACAGGATTTCTTTCCATGTGGATTTCCAACACGGCAACGGCCATGATGATGCTGCCGATCGGAACCGCCGTGGTTTATCAAGTAAATGAAAGTTTACAGAAGAAAGGAGCAAAAAGGACGGGGCATTTCAGTAAAGTCATCATGCTGGGAATTGCCTATAGTGCATCGATCGGAGGATTGGGAACCTTAATCGGGACGCCTCCCAACACGATATTTGCTGCAGTGATCAAACAACTGTATGGAATTGATTTTTCTTTTGCCAAGTGGATGCTCTTCGGGGTCCCTCTTGCTGCCATCCTTCTTATGGTTACATGGTGGTATCTCATCAAAGTAGCCTTCCCGCTGAAAATAAAGGAACTTCCTGGGGGCAGGGAGATCGTGGAGAAGGAAAATTACTCTCTTGGAAGGATATCTTTCGAAGAAAAGCTTGTTTTGACAGTCTTTGTTGCCACGGCCCTTTGCTGGATCACACGCTCGTTTCTACTGAATGAATGGATTCCATCTCTGGATGATACAATCATTGCCATTACAGGTGCACTCGTCCTTTTCCTGCTTCCTGGGAGAAAGCAGTCGAGATTGATGAATTGGGATGATGCCAAAAAGCTACCCTGGGGTATCCTGCTTCTATTTGGCGGAGGCCTTGCCATTGCCAAAGGGTTCAAGGAGACGGGCCTTGCAGAATGGATAGGAAAGCAATTGACGGTACTTGACGGAATATCGTTTATCATCATCCTTGTTGCCGTTACGGCTTTTGTTATTTTCTTGACAGAAATCACGTCCAATACGGCCACAGCCACTATGATGTTTCCGATTATGGCAGCCCTTGCTGCTGCCTTGGATGTTCATCCGTACAGTCTGATGGTAGCCGCCGGTCTTGCTGCATCCTGTGCATTCATGCTGCCGGTTGCGACACCGCCGAATGCGGTGGTATTCGGATCGGGTTATATAAAGATGGGGGATATGGTGAAAGCAGGTGTCTGGTTGAATCTTATCAGTATTGTGTTTATCACTCTCTTGATTTATTTTGTCATGCCAATTGTATGGGGAGTGGACCTGGGAGGATTTCCTGAAAACATGAAATAAATAAAAATCGGATCAGGATTCTGATCCGATTTTTTGTGGTTTTTATTGAGCCGTATACCCTCCATCCAGGACAACGGCTTGACCAGTTACACCTTTCGCTTTGTCACTGGAAAGGAAGATGGTGTAATCCGCAATTTCTTCCACTGAGAGTAATCGCTTTTGAGGTACGAGAGGGTAAATGACGTCCTCCAATACTTTTTCAAGTTCTACTCCGCGGGTAGTCGAAATATCCTTCAACTGGTTACGGACAAGGGGGGTATCCACGTATCCAGGACACATGGCATTTACCGTGATGCCGTGTTCAGCACCTTCAAGGGCAGAGACCTTTGTTAATCCGATGACTCCGTGTTTGGCACTATTGTAAGCAGCTTTTCCTGCAAAACCGATCAACCCGTTGATGGAGGCCATATTGATGATACGCCCGAATTTTTGTTTTTTCATATGTGGAAAAGCAAATTTTGTTGCGATGAATGGAGCGGTCAGCATAATTTTGATTAATAGTTCGAATTTTTCTATAGGGAAATCTTCTATCGGAGCAACGTGTTGAAGTCCGGCATTGTTGATAAGAACATCGATTCTCCCGTAATGTTCAACCGTTTTATCGATTCCTGCCTTTACTTCATCTTCACTGGTTACGTCACATTTAACACCAAGGCAATCGAACCCCCGGCTTTTTAGTTCGTCCACCGCTTCATCCAGTCCTTCCTGGTTGATATCAGAGAGGACGACCTTTGCACCGTTTTGAGCGAAATGTTCCCCGATTTCATATCCGATCCCTCTTGCAGCACCTGTTATAAAAACCACTTTGTCATTGACCATTTTTCATTTCCTCCTCGAATTAATAAATTCCCATGTTGGCTAGAATGATTGAGACGACTTCTGCAACCGTCGGAATCAGGAGTCCGACAACGGCGACATCTAAATATGAATCCTTGTGAGTGAGACCTGTTACCGCAAACAGTGTCAGGAGAGCCCCATTATGAGGAAGGATGGATGCTCCGGAAGAGACGGAAGCAATTCTGTGGAATGCCTCGGCACTGATTCCGCTAGTTTGGGATAATTCATAATACTTATCACCCAACGCTTCCAGGGCAATGCCCATTCCTCCAGATGCCGAACCTGTAATGGCGGCTAACGTCTGTACAGCAATTGCTTCGGAGATGACAGGATTCCCCTTGATCCCAAGTATCAGTTTCGTTAAGGTTTTGAAACCGGGAGCGGCCGTAACGACTGCTCCGAATCCTACTGCGGCACTGGTGTTGATTACGGCCATTACGGACCCTTTTGCCCCTCCATTAATGGCTGGTATGAATTTCTTGAAGTGCTTGAAGTTTATGACTAGAATCGAAAGGATCCCAACAAGCAGAGACGTCAAGATGTTCCACTTAAAAACATTTAATGTGACGACAACAATGACAAGGGGGAGAAACGATAGATAGAAGTTAGGAAGTTCAGATTCTTTGATCTCCTTCACGTCATTACCGCCTTTCGGCTCAGTGAACCGATCGTCCTTACTCGTAAATTGCTTTTGACGCCATCTTAAGTAAAAGTACCCGCCAACCGCCATGATTAATCCAGCTACGGTCCCGATGATCGGAGCGGCGGTTGGGGATGTTTTGAAATACTCGATGGGAATCAAGTTCTGGATCTGGGGTGTTCCCGGAATGGCTGTCATCGTAAAGGTAAAGGCACCTAACACAAAGGTTGGCGGAAGCAGTTTTCTAGTGATGTCTGCCTCTCTGAACATGGCGATCGCCAGTGGATAGATGGCAAATACCACTACGAATAAGCTTACACCTCCATAAGTCAACACAGCTGCCGCGATGAGAACACCGAGGATGGCCCTGTCTTTTCCGATGAGATTGGTTATTTTATATGCGACGGACTGAGCGGCTCCTACATCCTCCATCAATTTCCCGAATATGGCCCCGAAGAGGAAGACAGGGAACCATTCCTTTGCAAAGTTTACAAATCCGGTCATATACGTTTCTGTATAGGCCGGGAGCAGGTCGAGACCACTCATTATCGCTACTAAACCTGCAACTAAAGGAGCGATCCATATGATCGACCAGCCGAGATACGCTAATACCATTAGCAGGATTAATCCAATGATGATACTAGTCATAATTCACCTCTTCATATATGTTTTCAGTTATTTTTCCAATAATGAAGGGATTTATTCTTTGTGGTAGGGTTAAATCCTATGTAGCAGTGTGTGGAACGGGAGTAAATGAAAAGGCAGCCGCGATTGACTTTGCGGCTGCCTTTCGATCGGTATTACACTCAAATGAGTTGTTCCACTTTCCTTATATCCTTGAAGATGAGGTTGCCTTTTGAAAGGGTGATGATGGTGTCTGATTTCTGGGCTAGCCCTTGATCATGGGTTACGACAATGACACATTTATTTTCTTTATGGGCGAGATTTCTGAACAAATCAACGATCCCACTGGCGGTATCTTCATCAAGGTTCCCTGTCGGTTCATCTGCAAGAATAAGTTCTGATTGACACGAAAGTGCTCTCGCAATCGAAACTCTCTGCTGTTGGCCGCCACTGAGAGTGAGCACCCTTTGGCGCGACTGTTCCTCAGAGATTCCCACCTTATGGAGCATTTCCAGGGCAAATCCTTTTTTGTTTTTAGCCTGTGTCTTTGTAATCTCCATGGCAGTCATTACATTTTGTAGAGCTGTCATATAGGGTAGTAGATTGTAAGATTGAAAAACGATGGAAACATATTTATTCCGAAATGTAGATAACCCGATTTTGCGTATATTCTTTCCTTCGAATAGGACTTGTCCCTCGGTAGGTGAATCCAATGCGCTTGCCAGGGAAAGAAAAGTAGTTTTACCGGAACCTGATGGACCGACACAAGTATAGAAGGTGCCCCGTTTGAATGCAGCGGTAACATTCTTTAATATATGATGTTTGTTAGACTCTTGTTTATAGCTGTAACTGACATTATCAAATTGTAAAAGGGTGCTCATCATAATCCTCCTTAATCCTGTTTCGTTAAGATTGCTTTAGGGTTGAGTCTTAGAACTGTCAGTGATGGAATCAGAGTTGACAGTAAAACGACAATCATCCCGATTCCGAACAATTTCATCAAATCTTCACCTGTTGTATGAATGGATAATTCATTCATCGTGTCCACATCCTGGACGTTTGAAGGTTGAAACGGCATACGGCGTGAGTTAAAAGAAGCAGGTGTTTCCGCTGTTCCGTCAGACTGAGAGATTTCCTGCTGAAGGAGTTGTTCCCCTAATTGATTGGCAACCAGATTTCCGGATAAAGTAGAGATCCCCATCGCCAAAACGGTCACAATCAAAATTTCAACGAGAAATTGACTGACAAGTTTCCCTTTTTTTTCACCAATGGCAAGGAGTACACCCATTTCGTATTTTCTCTCTCTTATCGTCATCATGACAATGAGCGCTAAAATGATGGCACCAGCAATGGTGACCAGAAGTACCACATTATTAGAAAATGAAGCTACATTTTCAATCGGTCCCATCATTTGTTGATACAATTGGTCATTTGCATCCAACTTAAATTGATCAAAATCAATAGCAGATTTTTCTGCATCCGCGATAAAGCTTTGAATGTCAGCTGGATCCTTCATATAATAGACGGCTCGATCGATCGAACCCGTTGTACCTTTTAATGTATTTGCAACGGTATAAGGGACAAGCAGCTGATTATATGGATTCAGGAAGGTGAAATCCTGCGCTCTTTCATCCATTTCTGTGGTCGTTTCATAAACTCCCACAATCTCAAGGGTGGACTCTGTCCCATCACTATTGGATATGGTGATGACGTCCCCGACTTTCAAGTCATTTTCTGAGGCCAGGTTTTCTTCAATAAGCGTTACATCTTTGTTTACATCCTCTTTAGTCAGATGCCGACCTTCTACTATGGATGCATCGCCATTTATGAAAGAACTTGTTGAATCCGAGAATACAATTCCTTCAACTGATACATCCCCGGCCATCATTCTGCCGCCGCCAAATCCCCCTTGATCACTGCTATCCGCTGTGTCATCACTGCCTACAGCAGTAAAATCTTTCGCAAGGGCAGAAGTGGTTGAATAGTAATTGTAGCCTTTTATATAATTTGAATCGATAAGTTCTTCAGCAGATTCGATGGGGACGGGAAATGATTGGAATCTTTGCCTTCCGCCACCTTGATTCTCTCCTTGCTGCTGTTCCATCAGCTTTTCCCGGTCCACGGTCAATGTTACCTCGCCACCTAATTTCTCACGTGCTAAGATGCTGGATTGATCCGCAGCTGTCTGGATCGTTAATCCTGACAGCACCAATACGGATATGACCGTCAGGACAATCAGTAATAAGATGCTCTTACCCATTCGTGCTTTCACACTCCAAAAGGCACGTTTAATAAAATTCATTCTCCTCTACTCCTATCCATTCAAATGATTATGAGGGCGTGTTTTTTTTCGACCCACTGCTTCCTTACTTCCTGTAAAGCCCCGTGGTGTACATGGTTTAAACCGGGCTACAGAAATAGCTTATCCACCAAATATGGCCAAAATATGAACGAAAAATGTCCGAAAGTTTAAATGTGGCAGAGCAAGAAATGTTAATCTTTAATGGATAAGAGAAAACAGAAGCCAAGGGATATATCAGCTCATAGAAAAACGAACGGGCCGTTAATCTGACCCGTTCGTTTTATTTTTGGTGCTATTCATTTTTGTCACTTCCAGATATTGGATATGATGTCCATCGATTTCCTTCACCTTAAAGCAATAGCCTTGTTCCTCAATCTTATCTTCCGGCTTGACTTCATATTTCTGGGTAAGGAACCAGCCCCCGATGGTATCGACTTCTTCTTCTTCGATTGAGATCCCAAGAAGGTCATTCACATCCTCGATGAGCATGACGGCATCGAAGATATAGTGATCATCTTTTACCTTTTGGACTTCAGGTATTTCGTCGATATCAAATTCATCCCGGATTTCGCCGACAATTTCTTCAATGATGTCTTCCACCGTAACGAGGCCGGCTGTCCCGCCATACTCATCTAGGAGAACCGCCATGGGGGAACGCTCCTTTTGCAATTTGACGAGCAGTGCCTGGATGGGAATCGTTTCGATCACGCGAATGACAGGTTTGATGAACGAAGTAATATTTTCATGTTCGCTTTTGTGATTCACGAGTGTCGTCAACAGTTCCTTGACATTCACAATCCCGAGGATATTGTCTTTATCACCATCCACGACAGGGTATCTCGTGTACCGTTCTTCTTTAATGACCGAAAGTACTTCGTCAATGGTCGATTCTGCGGATAAAGTCACGATGTTTGTCCGGGGCACCATGATTTCCTTCGCGATACGCTCGTCAAATTCAAATATCTTATTCACATACTTGAATTCGGATGAATTGATTTCACCGCTTTTGTAGCTGTCGGAAAGAATGATTCTGAGCTCTTCTTCGGAATGCGCGATTTCATGCTCAGAAGCCGGTTTTAAACCGAACATCCCGGTAAACACGCGGGCTGAACTGTTTAAAGTCCAAATGAATGGATAAGCAATCCTGTAAAACCAGATCAGCGGCTTGGCAAATAGTAATGTGATTCTTTCTGCTTTTTGGATGGCAAATGTCTTCGGAGCCAATTCTCCAATAACCACATGCAAAAAGGTAATGACAGAAAAAGCCAATGCGAATGATATGATGCTGGCAATGGACGGATTTAAATCAAATTTTTTGAACACAGGGTGAAGCAGGGTTTCTATGGTAGGTTCTCCTAACCACCCAAGTCCAAGGGAGGTGATGGTAATACCCAGCTGACAGGCTGACAGGTATTCGTCCAGATGGGAAATGACTCTTTTCGCCGCAACGGCGGTTTGATTTCCTTCAGAGACCAACTGATCAATTCTCGAACTCCTCACTTTGACGATGGCAAATTCAGAAGCCACGAAGAATGCAGTCAGCCCTATTAGTAGGGCAACAAGGAATAAATTAAATAAAATGTCCAATGGATAGAAGTCAAAAAGAAAGGGGTTCATTTCCTTTCTTCTGCTTCACTCACCTCCTGTTTGAAAGAGTAGATATACCATCATGGATGAAGGATTGAGACAAGAATCATCCTTCGATGAGTATATTTGTTTTAATCAGGCAATTTCATCACGATCTTCTAATGTGGTTTGCAATTGCAATGTGACCATCATTCGGTTATCCTAAAATATAATGATTTATCAGGACGTTTCATGATTTCATCATAGAGAAAAAGAATGAACAATACAATTATTTTGGATTCGTCATCCTACGATAG
This sequence comes from Rossellomorea orangium, assembly GCF_019334305.1. GTDB lineage: Bacteria > Bacillota > Bacilli > Bacillales > Bacillaceae_B > Rossellomorea. Next base: position 81,613 of record NZ_JAHWGH010000005.1, on the reverse strand, counting down.
TTGGAAAGGAGAACGATTATGGCAGACGTATTCAATCAAGAATTTGTAGTAGCCCTTATCATTGCCTTTTCGGCGTATATCATTGTAAGGGGAATAGCCATTTTCTTTGGGAAAGCAGGAAAAGGTTATCTGGAAAATCTCCAGTCCCCTACAGGACGGTTATACCTTCAATTGATTGGAGGCTACTACATAGTATCAGGCGTATTGGGCCTCATTATTCCGCGGTTAGACTGGAAAACAGAAGACATCTACTTTGCAATCGCCATCTTCGCCATTATATCAGTGGTGTTTTGGATCACAATCGACCTCTCCATGAAGCGCAGTCGTAAAAAGCTTCAGCAAAATTAATATGGTTTCTAAAAAAGCTCCGATTTCGGAGTTTTTTTTGTGCTTTTAGAGAAAAAACCCAACCGGACAACGGTTTTTCTGAATAGCTTAGAGAGAAATACAAAACATTCAAAAGAATGTTTGAACATTTTCATGTATTCTTTTATACTATATTCAAAAGGGTGTTTGAATGAGGAGAGGTGTCAATATGAAAGAAACAGATGTATGCGAAGTGACCTGTGTAGAGGATGAAAAGGTCAACCGCTTAAAATCGATGGTTTTAACACAAAATACGTCTAAAGTGGCAGAAATCTTTAAAGCACTTTCTGATCAAACGAGAATGAAAATAGCGTATGCACTTACGATAGAAGACGAACTTTGTGTATGTGATGTGGCCAATATTGTAGGCTCTTCCACAGCAACCGCGTCCCACCATTTGCGTTTATTGAAGAAGCAGGGGCTGGCTAAATTCAGAAAAAAAGGCAAGCTTGTCTATTATTCCCTGGATGATCATCATGTGAAACAGTTGATTGAAATTGCAGTGACCCATCAGTTGGAGGTGGAGGATCGTGACTAGTAAACCAGCCCATAAACAAACGTACCGGGTTGAAGGGTTTACGTGTGCAGGTTGTGCAGCCAAGTTCGAAAAAAATGTCCAGCATCTCGAAGGAGTGGTAGACGCTAAGGTGAACTTCGGTGCTGCCAAGATTACTGTCTACGGAGATACATCAAAGGAATCGGTAGAAAAAGCGGGGGCATTCGAAGGGCTTCGCTTAACAGAAGACGGTTTGAGGAAGGTCCAGGAAGAGAAAGAACCTTTTCATAGGAAACATAAGCATCTTTTTCTTTCCTTGTTTTTCATTCTGTTAGCCTACTCATTACCATTGACCGGTTGGGATAATAGTGAATTTTATTCTAATCTTTCTTTTGCCGTAGCCATTGTGACCGGTGGATATCGCCTGTTTGAGACGGGTTTTAAAAACCTGATTAAACTTGAGTTCGATATGAGGACGCTTATGACCATTGCCATTATCGGTGCAGCGTTCATTGGCGAGTGGGGTGAAGGGGCGATTGTTGTCATCCTTTTTGCCATCAGTGAGGTACTGGAAGCTTATTCAATGGATAAGGCAAGGGAATCGATCCGTTCACTTATGGATATAGCTCCTCCGCAGGCACTCATCATTCGAAATGGATCAGAGATGATGGTTGATGCAGAGGAAATCGAAATCGGTGACATCATGCTGGTGAAGCCCGGGCAGAAAATAGCCATGGATGGGGACATTATCGAAGGTTCTTCATACGTCAACCAGGCAGCGATTACAGGTGAGTCTGTACCGGTTGAGAAAGTCCAAGGGAATGCCGTATTTGCCGGTACGTTAAATGAGGAAGGCTACCTTAAAGTATTGGTTACAAAGCGGATAGAAGATACGACACTTGCCAAGATCATCCACCTGGTAGAAGAAGCGCAGGGTGAAAAAGCCCCCTCACAGGCATTTGTCGATATGTTTGCAAAATATTATACGCCGATCATCATGGTCGTTGCGTTCCTTGTAGCAGTAATACCACCTCTCTTATTGGATGGAGATTGGTCCACTTGGGTGTATCAGGGGCTTTCGGTGCTGGTTGTCGGTTGTCCATGTGCATTGGTGATTTCTACTCCCGTGGCCATTGTCACAGCAATCGGAAATGCAGCCAAAAATGGCATCCTCATCAAAGGTGGGGTATATCTTGAGGAATTAGGTCGTTTGAAGGCCATTGCATTTGATAAGACCGGGACTCTTACCAAGGGTGAGCCAGAGGTTACGGATATGATACCATTGTCAAATGTGGAAGAGAATCAATTATGGAAATGGATGTCCGCTCTTGAATTTCACTCTCAACATCCTCTCGCACACGCGTTCATTAAAGAAGCGGAGGAACGTAACATAGATTATAGAAGTTATGAAGTGTTTGAGTTTCAATCCCATACGGGTAAAGGAATCAGTGGTCTCATTGAGGGTGAAAGGTATTATCTTGGTTCTGAGAGTCTCTTTCACGGATCGTATGCTGAAATTAAAGAACTTCAAAGGGAAGGGAAAACCGTCATGCTGTTCGGAACGGCAGATACCCCTTTAGCACTTGTAGCCGTCGCGGATGAAGTGAGGGAAACGAGTAAGGAAGTGATTAGTCTTCTTCACGAGATAGGGATAGAGCATACCGTGATGCTGACAGGGGATCATGAAAATACGGCTAGATCGATTGGGAACCGGGTAGGGGTCAAGGAGACAAAAGCCGGCCTTCTTCCTGAAGAAAAACTGAGTTTCGTTAAGGGATATATGAATACCTATGGCAAAGTCGCCATGATTGGAGATGGAATCAATGATGCTCCAGCACTTGCCGCTTCAAACGTCGGCATTGCCATGGGCGGGGCAGGAACAGACACCGCATTAGAAACAGCAGACATTGCATTAATGAATGATGACTTGAAAAAATTGCCCTATATCATCCGCCTAAGCCGGAGAACGCTTACCGTCATTAAACAAAATATTTCTTTCGCTATCGGAATTAAGCTTCTTGCTTTATTGCTTGTCATCCCAGGAATGCTTACATTATGGATTGCCATCTTTGCCGATATGGGAGCGACACTACTTGTAACATTGAATGGTCTCAGATTACTCAAAATAAGAGATGGAAAGTGAGGGATATGCAATGGGTCACGATCACAGTCATGGCCACTCACAAAATAAAAAAGCATTATTAATCAGTTTTCTATTCATATTCACCTTTATGATCGTTGAAGTGATCGGGGGAATCGTGACAAATAGCCTGGCACTTCTTTCAGATGCAGGACATATGCTCAGCGATGCTGCGGCACTTGGGCTGAGCCTTGCTGCTTTTTATATAGGAGAGAAGGCGTCCAACAAAGGGAAGACATACGGCTACAGGCGATTTGAAATCCTAGCTGCTTTTCTGAATGGGATCACCCTGATTCTTGTATCCCTTTATATCTTCTGGGAAGCATACCGCCGCTTTATCGACACACCTGATGTTTCAGCCAATATGATGATCATCGCCGTCATTGGATTAGTGGTGAATATCCTGGTAGCCTGGATCCTCATGAGGGGAGATACAGAGCATAACCTGAATGTCCGGAGTGCTTTCCTTCATGTGCTGGGTGATATGTTGGGCTCAGTCGGCGCCATCATAGCCGGTCTTCTTATCTATTTCTTCGGTTGGAATCTAGCTGATCCGATTGCTTCTATTATCGTGGCGATTCTTATCATCATCTCCGGATGGAGGGTGACGAAGGACTCCATTCACATTTTAATGGAAGGGTCCCCTAGGAACGTGGATACAGATCAAGTGAAAAAAGGTATGTCTACAGTACAGGGAGTAATAGAAGTGCATGATCTTCATGTATGGTGCATCACTTCGGAATTTACGGCACTAAGCTGTCATGTAGTGGTGGGAGATGGAGTCGACAGAGATGAAATCATACAGCAGCTTTCTCGGTTCCTTGAAGATGAATATGACATTCATCATGCCACTCTTCAAGTGGAAGGGAAACATGTCCTTGAAGGACATCATCACTGTTGTACATGATCAATCATGTGCCAGGCCATGGAGTATTTCGGCTGCATCATCCCCAATAATGACTGTCTTTACAGGGGATTTGAATTCAGCATGAACAGAGCTATGGTGATTTTATGAAATAATCATAAGGATGTTTAATTCCCTCCGAAAATGGGGTATATCCTCAACTGGAGGGATGAACATGCTACATCAAGAAACCAAATCACAAATAAAAAAAACACCCGAAATAAAAAAGGATTTCTATATACAGCAATTATTGAGGATTGGCGTCTATAAATCTTTCGACAAGCAGCTTTATGAACTGTCGATGAATGAATTACAGGACGTTTATCTTGAGTACTATGTTGGTGGAGATATACTGCGTTAAAAAAGACGACCCTTTAGAAAAAGGATCGTCTTTTATTATGTGTGAAGATATTATGGCACATCATGCCCCATGGATGTTTGAAGGATCTCAAACCACTGATCATGATTCAATGTAATGGAAAGGGAATCGATTGCGTTTTGAATCCTGTCTTTCTTACCTGAACCGACAATCGGCATAATATTAGCTGGATGATTGAGAAGCCATGCATATAAAACTTCGTCAATTCCCTTTGCACCCGTTTCCTCTTGGATGTTCTTTAATGTGTGTTGAAGTCGGAGAGCTTTCTCATCTTCACCTTTAAAGATTGCCCCTCCTGCGAGTGGCGACCATGCCATCGGTGCCACTCGTTTTTCCTGACATAGATTTAAAGTGCCATCTTCAAAGTTCTCTAAGTGATAAGCAGATAGTTCAATTTGGTTTGTAATCAATGGGAACGGTAAATAAGATTGAAGCATATTCCATTGATGATCTTTGAAATTTGAAACACCGAAATGGCGTACTTTTCCCTCTTCCTTTAACTGAGTGAAGGCTTCGGCCACTTCCTCACCATTCATGAATGGATCTGGTCGGTGAATTAATAATAAGTCGATATAGTCCGTTTTTAAATTTTGAAGAGAATTCTCGACGGATGTGAGAATGTGCTTCTTACTAGTGTTGTAATGATGTGTTTTATGTTCAGGTCGATGATCCGAAGGCAGAACGATACCGCATTTCGTCACAATCTCCATCTTTTCCCGCAAGGAAGGGTCAAGGGCTAGAGCTTCACCGAATAAAGCTTCACATGTGTATGAACCATAAATGTCGGCATGGTCAAAGGTTGTGATTCCGTTTTCAATATTATGTTGAATAAGGGATAGTGTATCTTCCTTCGATTGATTCCAATCTGCAAGCCTCCACAAACCATGAATGATCCTGGAGAACGATAAGTCTTCAGTCATTTGTATTCGTTGCATAGATGTAACCTCTCTTCATTTGGTATGTAGACATTCTTTCAAAGTCATACTAGTAAGTATATTACTACGTTTTGAAAGGAAATAGAAATGATTGGACCTCATTGGGATATATTACGTCAGTGGGATGTGGATGCGACTGGCGTGAAGATGCTCCACCTTCATCCCCATGTCATGAGGGTGATGGATGGTAAGAGAACCTATTATCTAAAGAAGAGAGAGGATTCATCTATTGAGAATTGCTTGGAAGAGTACCATTTGTCCTCATATCTACTGAATAATGGCCTCCATGTTGAATCCCCAATCTTAACTTCATCACAGAGACCCTTTGTGAAAGAGGGAAAGCAAATCTATTCACTCTATGAAGAACTTGTTGGAACGCCATTAACGAAATGTTCTTTCACTTCCTTTGGAAGTGCAGGAGCAAACCTTTCAATCCTTCACCGCCTCCTGAAAGAATATCGCAGCACATATGAAATAAGGGCTTGGGATATAGCACGTCATGTGAAGGAATGGATGAGTGAGCTTGAAACTACAAGGATTGGGAAGCGAGGGAAGGACTTACTATCAAGAATGGAAGGTTGGGAATCGTACTATGACCAGTTGCCTGTTCAGCTTGTCCATAGTGATTATCATCGGGGGAATATATTGATGAAGGGGAATGATGTCAGTGGGATCATTGATTTTGCCAGGATCAGAACGGCACCACGCATTACAGACATCGCTTACTTTCTGGCAGGTTTACTGAAGGATAATGAAAAGGTTGATAGGGAGAATTATTTCAGGTCTAAACAATTATTTGTCGGTGGATATGGGGCTGAAAGACATTTGACCAACTTGGAGAAAAGGATGCTGCCTATAGTGATCATTCTCTTCCTTTTGCAATATGCCTTTTTATATGACCAAAAGGGATATGCAGAAAAGGGCCTCTTCTGTGTTTCCCTGATTGATGAGATCCTGAACCGGGTTTAAATATATGGATTTTATCAAAATGAAAAGTAAATACTTGATTAACGATCCGTTCTATGGCACAGTAGGAAAGAAGATCACGTTTAATTTCATATTCAATGTGTAGGGGGACCGGAATGGCCGGTTGAGATTGTATCCTGTAGATGCTGACCCTTTGAACCTGAACTGGCTGATACCAGCGTAGGAAACATTCTATTAAACGATACATATTATGTTTAACGATGCGTCCTAGGCTACAGCCCGGGGCGCTTTTTTATTTTACATTCATTCACCCTCATGTGCGAAGAATAATTGAATAGACGTTGATATTGTATAAGATGTAAGGAGGAAACATGATGAAAAAATGGATGTTCATCATCTGTTCTGTATTTCTATTAACTGCCTGCAGCGCTGGGGAAGATACAACTGATGAGAAGAAAGAAAGTCTTAAAAAGGTTTCGGTCGTACTCGACTGGACACCGAACACCAATCATACCGGTTTATATGTAGCGAAAGAAAAAGGCTACTTCAAAGACCAGGGACTCGATGTTGAAATCATCTTACCCGGAGAAGCGGGTGCGGACCAACTCGTTGCTTCAGGAAAGGCACAATTCGGGGTAGGATACCAGGAAAGTGTCACACAAGCACGAGTCCAGGATGTACCGCTCGTATCTATTGCTGCGGTTATTCAGCATAATACTTCAGGGTTTGCTTCACCTAAGAGCAAGGGTATAACAGAACCTAAGGATTTCGAAGGGAAAAGCTATGGCGGATGGGGATCTCCTGTTGAAAAAGCCGTTATGGATTCGATCATGAAACAGGAAAATGCCGATGTGGAAAAAGTGAATTTCATCAACATGGGAGATACCGATTTCTTTACTGCCGTAAAACGGGATGTTGATTTCGCCTGGATCTACTATGGTTGGACGGGTATCGAGGCAGAGCTTCGCGGTGAGGATCTGAACATGATGTATGTAAAGGACTATTCGGATAAATTGGATTATTACACACCGGTCCTCACCACAAATGAAAAAATGATCGAATCAGACCCTGATACGGTCAAAGCGTTCCTGGCAGCTACTTCCAAGGGGTACGAGTACAGCATCGATAACCCGAAAGAAGCTGGTGACATTCTTCTGAAAGCAGCACCTGATCTTGATAAAGAACTAGTCATGAAGAGTCAGGAATGGTTAGCACCAAAGTACAAAGATGACGCTGAAAGATGGGGAGAGCAGAAGCTTGAAGTATGGGAAAACTATGCATCATGGATGTATGATAATGATTTATTAGATAAGAAGCTGGAAAGCAAGAAAGCATTCACGAACGAATTCTTACCGAAATAAGAGGTGAACAAAATGGGGAACTCACTCGTAAGCATACAAATCATTCCGAAGACAAATAACGGGGAAGACGTCATTCCATATGTTGATGAGGCAATTGCCATCATTGAAAAATCGGGTGTCCGATATGAAGTACATCCCTTGGAAACGACGATGGAGGGAAATCTATCTGACCTATTTAAGGTGATTGAACAAATGAATGAACGGATGATTGAAATAGGTAGCAAAAACGTGATCTCACAAATCAAAGTACTGTATCAGCCCGACGGTATTGAAATGAATCAATTAACGGAGAAGTTTAGATGATGAGAACATGGATTTCAAAAGGATGGAGACCCTTCTTGGTCCTCATCCTTTTATTCATCATTTGGGAAGTATCCATCAGAGTATTCGAAGTACCTGCTTGGCTGATGCCTCCACCTTCAGACATTTGGGCAGAAGGTATTGCTTCGTGGCCTGTGTTCAAGGGACATCTTGCTTCGACGACGACTCTTACGATTGCAGGGTTTGTGATTGGCTGTTCGATTGGAATCGGGACAGCGGTCGGACTCCATCTCCTTCCAAAGGTAAAGGAAGCAATCTATCCACTGATGATTCTGTCCCAGAATATACCCATTATCGTCCTTGCGCCACTTCTTGTCATTTGGTTTGGGTTTGGACTATTGCCGAAAATCATCGTCATTACGTTGATCTGCTTCTTTCCAGTGGCGGTCTCTGCACTCGATGGATTCAGACAGACAAATGCAGAATACATCCTATATATGAAAATGTCGGGAGCATCAAAAGGGCAGATCTTCAGGAAAGTGGAGTGGCCACACGCACTGCCGTCCATCTTCTCGGGATTGAAAATCTCAGCTACTTACAGTGTAATGGGAGCGGTCATCTCTGAATGGCTGGGTGCCCAAAAAGGCATTGGTGTTTATATGACACTCGCATCGTCTTCATTCAGGACCGACCGGGTTTTTGTAGCGATCTTCATGATCATGCTCCTCAGTCTGGTGTTTTTCGGTATCATCCTTTTACTGGAGAAATTCATGGTGAAGTGGAATCGAAAGGAGGACAAGTAATATGACGACCTTATCAATAGAAAATATGTCCAAGTCCTTTGATGGAGAGCTTATTCTTGATGATCTATCCATTACGGTCGGAGAAGGTGAGTTTGTTTCAATACTCGGTCCTTCAGGAAGTGGGAAGAGTACATTGTTTCATGTGATTGGTGGTTTATTCACCCCTGACACAGGGGATATCCTGCTGGATGGTCAGTCCATAAGTGGCCAGCGGGGCTCCATCAGCTATATGCCTCAAAGTCCTTCCCTCCTGCCGTGGCGCACTGTCATTGAGAATGTGATGCTTGGTCAGGAGCTGCATGGGAAAAGAGACAGGGACATGGCAATCAGAATGATTCATCGGGCGGGTTTAAAGGGATATGAGGAAGCCTATCCTGATGATCTTTCTGGAGGGATGAAACAGCGGGTGGCATTTATCCGTGCGCTTGTAAGTCCTCAATCCTTCTTGTGCCTGGATGAGCCCTTTTCTGCGCTGGATGAATTTACACGACTGGATATGCAGAAATGGCTTCTATCCATATGGGAAGAGGATTTAAGTTCTGTTCTTTTTGTCACCCATAATATTGATGAGGCCCTCTTCTTGTCTGACCGTATCATTGTCCTATCAACAAGGCCTGCGAGGGTACAGAAGGAATTCAAGGTGCCTTTTCCCCGTCCCCGTGACAAAGAGATCTTATTGACGGAGGAGTTCCTTAAATGGAAAACGGATATCTTTGAGGAGTTATCTCAGTATGTCTAAATCCTCACTCATTGATTCACACGTCCACCTAGACTTATATAACCTGGCGGAACGTGAAAAAATCCTTCGGGAGCTTGAGTTGTATGCTGTGAAATCCATTATATCCGTATCGTTCCATCTCCAATCATCACAGCATAATATATTGATTGCAAGGGAGGACGCACGGGTGAGACCTGCAGCTGGCTTTCATCCCGAACAAGATCTTCCTGGAGAGAAGGATATCCAACTACTCATGGATTTCATTGAGGAACATCATCAAGAGCTTGTGGCAATCGGGGAAGTAGGATTGCCTTATTATAAAATAAAAGAAAATCCTTCACTTCCTCTTGCGCCTTATGTGGAATTACTGGAACGCTTCATCATTCAATCAAAGCAACTTGATAAACCCATCATTCTTCATGGAATCTATGAGCATGCTCCCATTATCTGTGATCTATTGGAGAAACATTCAATAGAAAAAGCGCACTTTCATTGGTTTAAAGGGGATAATGATACGACAGAACGCATGATTGATAATGGATATATGGTTTCTATTACACCTGATGTCCTGTATGAAGAGGAAATTCAAGAACTCGTAAGAATATATCCCATAGAAGGGTTAATGGTGGAAACGGACGGACCATGGCGATTTGAAGGAGTCTTTCTTAAGAGAATGACTCATCCCGGTTTGATGCACCGCTCAGTTGAGAAAATCGCCGAAATAAAAGGGTTATCAGAATCAACTGTATATAAACAATTATTCAGAAATACCAAGGAATTCTATAAAATATAGAAGCTAGGCTCCTCCTGTGAATTTTGCATGGGGAGCCATTTTTTTCTTCCTGAAAATATTTAAACATCTTTTACCATCATATTTCTTCTCTTCTTAACAGAAAATGATAACAATGACATGATGAAAAAGGTGAGGAAAATGGAATTGAATAATCACTATACTCCCTATCAAGCCGGGGATGTTGTATATGTAATTTACAGAAACCCGCATACTCAAAGTGTGGCCAATGTACAGGAAGCCGCCGTTGTACACGATCCGGAAAATCCGGATGGGCTGGCATTATTTCTATATGAGACTTATTATCCTTTATCCCATGAAGTTGCTGTCTACAGTACAGAAGCAGAAGCAGAACAGGCTTACACACAATCATTTGGAGACCTTTAGGAGGGGATTAATATGGTGAAACCGTTCATGCCTCAATTGGTCTATTTTGAACCGAATGCACTTGATTATCCACTAGGGCAGCAATTAAAGGAAAAGTTTGAAAAAATGGATGTGGAAATCCGTTATACAACGTCCCATAATCAGGTTCGAAATCTACCTGGGGAAAATCATTTTCAAAAATATCGAATCGCAAAATCCACATTGGTTGTGGGGGTCCGGAAAACCCTGAAGTTTGATACATCCAAGCCGTCAGCGGAATATGCCATCCCGTTTGCGACCGGATGCATGGGTCACTGTCATTATTGCTATCTCCAGACTACGATGGGGAGCAAACCTTATATCCGTACTTATGTGAATGTGGATGAAATATTTGAGGCGGCAGATAAGTATATCGAGGAAAGGGCACCTGAGTTCACGCGCTTCGAAGCTGCGTGTACGTCCGATATTGTCGGTGTGGACCATTTGACTCATACACTTAAACGGGCGATTGAGCATTTTGGTGAATCGGAGTATGGAAAATTACGCTTCGTTACCAAATTCCATCATGTAGATCATCTGCTGGATGCGAAGCATAACGGAAAGACGAGGTTCCGTTTCAGTATCAATGCAGACTATGTCATTAAGAATTTTGAACCGGGAACTTCGCCTTTGGATAAACGATTGGAAGCAGCAGGGAAGGTTGCGAGAGCCGGCTATCCGTTAGGATTTATCGTGGCCCCGATCTATATCCATGAAGGGTGGCAAGAGGGATATAAGGAAATGTTCGAACATCTGGAAGCCCATTTGCCTGAAGAAGCCAAAAAGGATCTAACCTTCGAATTTATCCAGCATCGCTTCACAAAGCCTGCCAAGAGGGTGATCGAGAAGAATTATCCGATGACGAAACTTGAATTAAATGAAGAAGAACGCCGCTATAAATGGGGTAAATATGGAATAGGAAAGTATATTTATCAAAAGGATGAAGAGCAGGAAATCAAAGATCATCTATACGCGTATATGGAGAAGCATTTCCCGAAAGCAAAGCTTGAATATTTCACCTAAAAAAAAGGACTGATTACATGGAAATATTGGTTGTAATCAGTCCATTTAATGTAATTGTGGAAGGATATTCTCTAAATCTTTCACTCGTATGGCAATTTCATCACAGATTTCCTGGTAATGGACCCATTCTTCAATCAAGGTTGTCGAACGTTTTCGGGGGTTAGGTAAATTCCAATAAATGACCCTGTCTTCTAATTCAGATGGGAGTTCGATCTTATCGTCATATTCTGTATCCTGAATCGCAACGATTACCGAGGCGTCACCGAGTTCTTTCATTTCAATGCGTGAAAGAGGAAAAGAACTAATATCAATACATAATTCTTTCATTGCTAAGACGCTGAATTCAGCACGGCTTTCAGCAACCCATCCGGCACTTTTAAAGGACCAGTCTGACACATTGAGCTTCTCGGCCCACCCTTCAGCTATCAAGCTGCGCTGTTGACTACTTGAAAGAAAATAGACTGTTTTATTCATAAAAGTATGTTCCTTTCTATTTTCATGCTGTTATTACTATTTACCCAATCACGTATTGTTTAACCCCTGAATGAAGAAAAGAAATTTTTGGTAGAAACTTTTTAGTAGAATGGATTCAATGAACTGCCTTAAATTATGAAGTGAAGGTATATAATTATAGGAAAATGGATGTGATTCACCCTTATTCTTCTTTAATTATTAAAAAAATCAGTATAATAGTAGAAAGAGAATGCAGCGCTCTAAACGAATAAAGCAGCAGGGAGGATCAGCTTGCTAAAAGTTCAAAAATTTTGGTTTTATAAAAAAGATATGGGGGTAAATACCTTTATATTATTTGGAAAATTATAGGGAGGTACATCTATGAAATTTAACTTAACAACGAAGATTATTACCGCTTTGATACTTGGTGCGGTAGTTGGTTTATTACTTAATATTTTTGCAAAAGATTTATTCGATATATTAGATCCATATCTCTTCACTCCACTAGGGAAAATATTCCTTAATCTTATCAGCATGCTTGTGGTACCGATTGTCTTCCTTTCCATTGTTCTTGGATCGGCAGGGCTTGGGGATCCGAAGAAGCTAGGGAGAATAGGGTTGAAGACCATTGTCTACTTCTTAGTGACAACGTGTATTGCCATCGTAATCGGTTTGACTCTTGCTTATATTATTGATCCTGGACTTGTGGAAGGGATTGATACTTCCCAATCAGAAGGTTTTAAAACAGAAGAAGCTCCTCCGGTTGGGGAGACACTAATGAACATTATTCCTAAAAATCCGCTAACTGCCATGACGGAAGGCAATATGCTCCAGATCATCGCCTTTGCCATCTTCATCGGGTTTGGATTAACAGCTTTAGGGGAGAAGACAAAAGGCATCCTGAAACTTGTGGAGCAAGGGAATGACCTGATGATGTATCTCGTCACCCTTGTTATGAAATTCGCTCCATACGGAACATTCGGGTTGATTGCTTCTGCAATCGGTAGTCAGGGTGCCAGTGCTTTAAAAGCAATGTGGCTTTATTTTGTCGTTGTATTGGCGGCTCTCATCGTTCACGCATTCATTACGTATGGTGGAACGATTCTCCTGCTTGCTAAGAAGAATCCGCTTTGGTTCTTTAAGAATTTCAGCCCTGCCATGAGCGTTGGATTCAGTACTTCAAGCAGTAATGCGACTCTTCCGATTTCCATGGATGTTGCCCAGCAGAGATTGGGTGTTTCTAAATCTGTGAGTTCCTTCGTTCAACCATTAGGAGCGACGATCAACATGGATGGTACTGCCATCATGCAAGGTGTTGCGACTGTATTCATCTCTCAGGTGTATAATGTCGATCTATCGATGGAACAGCTGATAACGGTCGTTCTGACAGCTGTATTGGCGAGTATCGGTACGGCGGGAGTACCAGGAGTAGGTCTAATCCTTCTTGCCATGGTTCTAAGCAGTGTCAATCTTCCTGTTGAAGGGATCGGCTTGATTTTAGGGATAGACCGCCTTCTTGATATGGCTCGAACATCCATCAATATTTCAGGTGATGCTGCATGCGCCCTATTTGTATCAGAGACTGAAAAAAAGCGCACCATAAAGATACAAAGAGGCGAAGCGTAACCAAGTGACAGCCACCATATTGTAAAACAAACGGAAGGTGAGATCATGTTGATTTCACCTTCTTTTTTTTGGAAAGGGGAGGTTTTCCTGTATGTTGCCTGCTCTGATTTGGCAAATTACAAGGAAGCCGACTTGATAGGAAATTCAGTATGTTATCCTGAACAGAGAGTTAAACACAGTAATCACGAAAGTTCATTTAAGGAGTTGGTATTCTTGAAAGTACTTATGATTGTTGCCCATCCCCGAACGAACTCCCTTACATTTTCCATCACAAAGCATATTCAGAAAGGCCTTCACGAGAAAGAATATAAAACATCGATACTGGATTTATACAGGGAGGAATTCCATCCGGTGTTAGATGACAAAGGCGAAGAAGAATGGGATACCCCCCTGAAAGGGAAGCCTTCATATATTGTCGATAAGGAGAGAAAGAAATTAAAGCGATATGATGCCCTGATCTTCGTATTTCCGATATGGTGGTATGGTTTGCCTGCCATCATGAAAGGGTATATTGATCGAGTCTTTACATATCCGGCTTTTACTCAAATCAGTCATCAGAAGGTTCTTTGGGTGGGGCTTGCAGGTGAAACAAAAGAGGAGTTTCTCTCAAATGGTCATAATGAAGCGTTGCGACACCAATTAATATCGGGAATTTCAGAAAGGATGGGGGTCATTGATAAAGAAGTAGAGATCTTTTTTGACACAATGGACAGGGATAAAAAATTTGATTATGAAAAAACTATGAATAAAGCGTATCTGCTGGGTACGTTATTTTGACAGAAGTGTGAAAAAAGTACTGTTTTTTGAATAAATTTAAATAATTTTTTGTGAATAAATATAGAGGAATAGCTGATATAAAACAAAAATATCGAATATTACTGTATTTTTATTCATGACTTTCTCTTGTTGTAAGGCGTATGACTTTAAAAAAATCTGTATTATGGTATGATAAATCTTGTGTCTACAACAGCCGGGAAAATAACATTTAAAAAGAAAGTGTATAAAAAATACACTTAATTGCATAAGAAGGAGGGGTTTGAAATTGGGTGAAGGATTAACAATGGGAACCTGGTTATGGCTATTAATTCCAATGCCGACATTGATCATTTTATCAATCATCACTTTTTTCACAGAACAAACAAAGGAGTAGATTATGGATATTAATATTCAGACGTTAACATCGATCATCATATATTTAATTGGAATGGGTGTTATTGGTTACATGGCAGCGAAGTTAACCAGTAACTTATCCGACTATGTTTTAGGAGGAAGACGATTAACTGCCGGTGTAGCCGCCCTCAGTGCGGGATCATCCGACATGAGCGGTTGGTTGATGCTTGGGTTGCCTGGTGCCATTTATGCAAGTGGTATGGGGTCAATCTGGTTGGCAATCGGTCTTTCGGTAGGTGCGTACCTGAACTGGCAATTTGTTGCAAAACCATTCCGTGTATATACGGAAGTTGCCAATGATTCCATTACAGTACCGGATTTCTTTGAGAATCGTTTCCACGATTCAAGCAAAATTCTTCGAGTGTTCTCTGCTATCATCATCCTGATCTTCTTTACGTTCTATACTTCATCAAGTTTAGTCGGTGGAGCAATCTTACTTGAAGAATCATTCAATATGGATTATCGGTTAGCTTTATGGGTTGGAGCAGGTGTTATCCTTTCATATACGTTCTTTGGTGGATTCCTTGCGGCCAGCTGGACAGATTTCATTCAGGGTATCCTGATGTTCTTGGCATTGATCATTATTCCAATAGTAGCCATCTCTGAGATCGGCGGATGGGATGCGACGGTAAGTGCCGTATCAAGCATTGATCCATCTTACTTGAATGTTTACACAGGAGCGACATTTGTATCGGTCGTATCGCTTCTCGCATGGGGCTTGGGTTATTTCGGACAGCCTCATATCATTGTTCGATTTATGGGAATTAAATCTACGAAAGAAATTCCGAAAGCCCGCCTGATTGGTATGGTATGGATGATTGTTTCCTTGTTTGGGGCAATCTTCATCGGATTCTCAGGTATTGCGTATTTCGCCGATTCACCGTTAGAAAATTCAGAAACGGTATTCATCATGTTCTCCCAAGTATTATTTAATCCTTGGGTAGCCGGTTTCTTACTGGCGGCGATTCTGTCAGCGATCATGAGCACAGTGGATTCTCAGCTACTTGTTTCTTCCAGTGCCCTGGCTCAGGATTTCTATAAAGCGATATTCAGGAAAGAAGCAAGCCAAAAGGAAGAAGTCTTGGTTGGTCGAATTTCTGTAGTGGTCATCGCAATCCTCGCAATCTTCCTTGGCTATGATCGTGATAGTAAGGTATTGGAACTTGTCAGTTATGCTTGGGCAGGATTTGGTGCAGCCTTTGGACCGGTTGTCATCCTAAGCTTATTCTGGAAGCGAATGACTCGTAACGGTGCCCTTGCAGGTATGATTACAGGTGCAGTAACAGTTATTGTATGGAAGCAGTTGTCTGGAGGACTATTCGATGTGTACGAACTTCTTCCAGGATTCATCTTTGCTACCATTGCAATATTCATCTTCAGCTTAGTTGGCAACCCGCCTTCAAAAGAAGTGCAGGAAGAATTCGATACGGTTAAATTACGCCTGAAAGATTAAGGCTGTAACGGAAAGGACCCAATAATCGCTATTGGGTCCTTTTGTCATGCGTAGTCTATTTATTTTATCTCTTCGTACCGCTCCAAAGCCCTTTCGCGCGCTGCTTTGTGATCGACGATCGGACAAGGATAATCCTTTCCCAGCGTGATATCGGACTGTTCCAATACATCAGCGGGTGTGTCCGATGGCTTGTGAATATATTTGTTGGGAAGGTTATTTAGTTCAGGCACCCACATTCGGATGTAGGTGCCGTCTTCATCAAATTTTTTACTCTGCAGTGTGGGATTGAAGATGCGGAAGTAAGGGGCTGAATCGAGCCCTGAACCCGCTACCCATTGCCATCCCATCGAATTATTTGCCAGGTCTGCATCGATAAGGGTATTGAGGAACCATTCCGCTCCTCTTTGCCATGGAATGAGCAAATGCTTTGTGAGGAAGGAAGAGACAATCATCCGAACCCGATTGTGCATGAATCCGGTTGCCCACAATTCCCTCATTCCGGCATCCACAATCGGATAGCCGGTTTGACCTTTTGTCCACTTCTCCCATTCATCTTCATTTGGTTGCCACTCAAACTTTCCGAATTTTTCATTGAGTGGCCGAGTGGTGGACTCGGGATGGTGAAGGAGTACTGTATATGAGAATTCTCTCCATATAAGTTGCTTGATAAAAGGTTCCACAGGTTTGTTTTTCATTTCAATCAATGTATGGAAAATCTTCCTGACAGATATCACCCCGAGGGCTAAATATGGAGACAGGGTGGAATGATGTCCTACACTGGGAAAATCTCTTCCTTCTGAATAGTCATGCAGGCTACTCTCCAGAAATGAGTTTAATCTTGTAAATGCTGCTTCTTCGCCCGGTTCCCATATGCTTTCCATGACGTGATACCAGGGGATGGATGGTAAAAGACCTAAATCCTCAAGGGACATCCCTTCCTTCTTGAATGTTGGAATCTCCAGGTGTTCAGGGGAAGGAAATGGCTCCGGGATGTGTTCTTTCCTGATTGACCTGTAGAAAGCCGAGTATACTTTATAAGGACTGTCGTCATCCTTTTTAATTTTCCACGGTGGTAAAAGAAGGGATCCTTCGTACGTTTTGACCTCTATACCTTGAGAGGACAATGAATGTGCCAATTTCAGGTCCCGTTCATATACTTTAGGCTCATACGCGCGATTCCAATATACTGCTTGGGCATTTGTTTTCTCCACCCATTTCGGAAGGATTTCTTCGATTTTTCCTGCATCAAGAAAGAGTCGGCCGCCAATTGAACGGATTGTGCTCTGAAAAGAATCGATATTGCGATGCAGCCACCATTTCTTTGCCTCGCCGCTGGTGGAATGGGAAGTTTCCTCATCCCAAATATAAAGAGGGATCACGTTGCCTTCCTGGCAAGCCGAATAGAGTGCGGGGTTATCATGGATCCTCAGATCTTCCCTAAACAAAACGATGATTGATTTATCCATTTTGATTCCTCCTCGTATGAGATGTGGCTTATGATCAAATGTCCATTAGGTTTAAATTGTGTTTGTTAATAGGACTGAAGCGTTTTTTACCCGTTCCAGCCTATCTAAAAGTATAATAAATCGATGGAATCGATACAAAAATCAATGGGTTTGACAATAAATATTCCAATAAGATTGAAAACAGTGGTGCTTTAGGTGTAATATTACACTATAAACAAATAAGGTGTGAAACCATGACAAAAGAAGAAATCATATTAATCATCTCTGAAAAGTTAAGGCTGATACGAACCGAAGCGGGCTATACCCAGGATAAGATGGCGACAGTCATAGGGCTATCGAAAAAGACCCTGGTGCAGATTGAGAAGGGAAGAGTCATGGCGAGCTGGACAGCTGCCGTAGCTATCTGTGCGTTGTTTAAAGATAGTGAAACCTTAACGGTTAGTTTGGGGGGGGAACCCCTTGAAGTCATTGAAATCATTGCCCGGGAAGGGATTGATTATCGAAAAGAAAAAACCCTTGGTGGAAAAATTTGGTGGAAAGATTTGAAAAAAACCGATGATTACATCCTGCAACAAAATCTTTTCAGTAAGCATTATCGCATACTGGACGCTGAGGATTATCGGATCTATAGCAGCTTCGATGAAGAAAGCAGCCATAAACGATTTGATGAATTAACAGGGGAATAAGCAAAATAGAGGGACGGACCTTTAAAGGTCCGTCCCTCTATTTTATCTTATTTTACAACCAGTACGCTTGATTCGCAGTCATGGGCGACTTTTTCGCTGACGCTTCCGAGTACCCATTTTTTTATGCCGGATTTTCCGCTGTTGCCAATGACAACCAGATCTGCCTGTATTTCTTTCGCATATTCGCATATGCGTTTCGCTTCAGAGCCTGACAGGTGAATATAATTAGCATCTACTCCATGGGGAGAAAGCTTCTCGCGGGCATTGACTAAAAAAGGATGGGTAGATGATGGTGTCTTGATTTCATGATGTTCTTCTTCTGTTTCTCGCACTTTGTTATCCGGAGAAACGGATAGATTCCCCATATATTGATGATCGAAGCCTGGTGACGTGTCGGCTATAGCGTGAGTCGGTGTGTAATTGTCACGCGGTTCGTTTGCTGTTTTCTCGTCTGAAATATGGAGTACCGTTAGTTTTGAGTCTATAGAACTTTTCATTAATTTTGTTACTTCATCTAATGCTTTTTTGCTGCCGTCTGTTTCATCATAAGCTAATAGAATATGTCTATACATGTCAATCACCTCTGTATTGGAATATAAGTTGTTTACCCGTTTGGAGAAAAGTTAATCTTTTTCAGTTATTTCTGAAAGAATTAACATAAAAGGGAAAAGGATTTCCCGGAATGAAAATAGAAAGAGCAGAGTGGGGGAAGATCCACTCTGCTCTTTCTATTTTCAATAATATAACTCAAATAATAGCATGAATAGTGTTTGACCTCTTAAAGCATGCTGATAATCCAGCCAATAACAACAATTGCACCAATGACCATTAAGATTGTACGTACCATGAAAAATCACCTCGACTTATTGTATCGTGAAGAATATTTACTAGTTATAACCGGTTAAAATTAAGATACCCCGTTATCTAATGGTTAAAACATTCTCTTTCTGATTGTTTAACCACTGTATTCCTGCCGGCGTAATTTCAGTTCCTGTCCTTCCTCTTTGGATAATGACGTATCCTAAATCTTTTAGTTCGTTCAATCTTGTTCTGATCTGTTGAACGGATAGAGGTGTCGGGCTATCTTCCAGGGATGAATGAATCTTCTCTCTGCTTGCCCTTGTCCCCTCATTGTAGAAGCTCAATAATACTGATAGGATACTGACATACTCCTCGGATTTTGACATGGTTATTTCCGGATGAATGTGGGCATTTCTAGTTTCCCCGTTGTCTTGGAAATTATCATCATTTCTCGGTAATTCATTTATCGTTAATCGGTTGTGTTCCGCGACAGTCATCATATAAAGGAGCGTATTTTTAAGTTCCCTGACATTTCCACTCCACCGGGCGTTCTGCATGGCTTCCAATACGGCACTGTCGATTGTTGTGATCTTGCTTTGTTCCGTGCGGAGAAAATTTTCGATGAGGATGGGAATATCCCCGCTTCTTTCCCTCAGGCTTGGCAGCTGCAGTGATAAGACTTTCAAGCGGTGGTATAGATCTTCCCGGAATGTTCCTTCTGTAATTAGGGATTGAAGGTCTTTGTTGGTGGCTGCGATGATCCTTACATCTACCGGGATATTCTTGTTTCCTCCAATTCTCCTGATTTCCATTTCCTGAAGGACCCTCAACAACCTGGCCTGCAACTTTAAACTGATATCCCCAATTTCATCGAGGAACAGAGTGCCGCCGTCGGCTTGTTCGAACAAGCCCTTTTTTCCCCCTTTTTTAGCTCCGGTAAAGGCACCATCCTCATAACCGAATAGTTCACTTTCTAACAAATCTTCCGGTAATGCACTGCAGTTCACGGCAAGGTAAGGGCTGTTCTTGCGGGAGGAACTATTATGTATGGCACCAGAGAACAATTCTTTCCCTGTTCCAGTTTCACCATAGATCAAAACGGGAAGTTCACTTTGGGCAAGTTTCCCCGCAATCAATTTCGTCTCATTGATGAGTCTGCTATTTCCTAATATACTATCAAACGTATATTTGGCGATGTATCCCCTCTTTTGAAGTTCGCGTTTACGTACTTTCTCCATTTCTATGGTTTCTTCCATATCTTTGAATGTCGCCACAATGACACCTTCAGCCTCCAAGCGGAAGCGATAGACCATCACATTCTGTTGTCTGAGTGTGAAATATTCTTGATCCTCATCCTGGCGGGAAGTCAGGAAGTGATTCAACTCGATATTCTTAAAGACCCTGTTCAACTTTTTCCCGATTGCATGGGTGGCCGTTATTCCCACCATCCTCTCGAGGACTTCATTGAAAACAGTGATTTCACCATCTTCCTGAAAGGCCAGGATTCCGTCGTTGACTCCATCAACCACTTTGTTCAGGAATTTATTCAAGGTTTTCGCCCGTCTATTGATGGCTCCGAGTTTTTGACTGAGTTCAATGATCTTTCGGGTGTATCGGTCAGTAATATCGAAGGTCAATCGTTCCGATAACTGAAAGTGATAGATAATTTTCATGATGGTATTCAAATCAATCAATCTTACGCCGATATCTATTTTTTCGGGTATGGTAGGGGGGATGCTCAACATCTCTCCAGGTGAAATGGCAATGTCGATGTGTCTGGGATATACTCCTGAAGGGGAGTAAGGAATATAGTCAACATGATCAATCCCAAGTCGTTTTAACGTGGCGACGGCTTCTTGGGCAGTCTCGATGAAGTCATTCACATAAAGGATCTTCTTTCCCGGAGGCAATTCAAATATACGATCTATGTATTCGTAGTTCACCGTGCGTCGGGCTTTCATAATGGTACAGGAATCGAAATCGATATATTCCTGTACTTCAGGCTCGATCAGCGCTGAAGAATATACAATCAGCTTATTTGTGAAAAAAGTGGGAATCCCCTCATCACAGGCATAACTGGTAATATGGATCAGTTCACCAAAAACGGACTGTAACTGCTCCTTCAGGGCTCTCTCTGTTTCCTTTGTGCCGGCTAATAGAATTAATTCACGTTTCATTTGAATCCTCCTTATGGTTAATAAAAGGTTTTTGGTTAACTATATTCTAACCTATTTCAACCATTAGCGGAATTAAAGTTTGTATTTTCAGATAATAGAGGGTTGGCACGGAACTTGCATGTAAGAAAATGAAGGATATTAATCTATCAAACGGGGGGATAAGAAATGGAGAGAGAACAAAAAGCTTGGAAGGTGCCGCATACTTTTATCATTGTGTTTTTCGTCGTACTTGCTGCTGCCATTTTAACGTATGTCATACCTAAGGGGCAATTTGCAACAGAAGAGATCACGTATATGCAGGATGGGGAAGAACAAACAAAAACAGTCTTGAATCCGGATTCGTTTAGTTATTTAAAAGATGAGGATGGAAATCTGATCAGGGAAGGAACAAGCCTATTTGAACCTGGTGGAGGGATAGGTTTCCTGAATTATGTATTTGAAGGCCTTGTATCAGGGGATAAATGGGGATCAGCCGTTGGGGTGGTGGCCTTTATCCTCATTATCGGGGGAGCCTTTGGAATCATCATGAAAACAAGAGCGATCGAAGAAGGGATCCTCAAAGTAATCGATCGGACCAAGGGGAAGGAGTCCCTCATCATTCCGATCATGTTCTTCTTATTTTCATTGGGTGGAGCTGTTTTTGGTATGGGGGAAGAGGCCATCGCCTTTGCCATGATCCTCGTTCCAATTATGATTGCCATAGGATATGATGCTATTACGGGTATCATGATCACGTATGTTGCAACTCAGATCGGATTTGCCACATCGTGGATGAATCCATTCGGGGTAGCGATCGCTCAAGGGGTTTCCGGTGTTCCGGTTCTATCAGGAGCCGGCTTCCGGATTGTAATGTGGATAGTCTTCACTCTTGTCGGAATCGTTTATACTTGGAGATATGCCAATACGATCAAGAAGGATCCTAAACGAAGCCTTTCCTACACAACGGATGAGTACTTCCGGAAAGAAGGTAAAGTGGAACATTTAAATGCGAAATTTACATGGGGACACTCACTTGTCATCCTTACAGTAGTAGTGGGGATTGCCTGGATCATTTGGGGAGTAGTGGAGCACGCATACTACATTCCTGAAATTGCAAGCCAATTCTTCACAATAGGCTTAGTTGCAGGGATTATCGGGGTTCTGTTTAAATTAAATGGAATGAGTTGGGATGATGTAGCGAACGGCTTCATCGACGGTGCGAAAGATCTTCTGCCTGCAGCATTGGTGGTGGGGATGGCAAAGGGGATCGTCATCATCCTTGGTGGAGACGCGCCGGACGCCCCATCTGTATTGAACACGGTATTATATGGTGCAGGGCAAGTAGTAGGTGATTTCCCGGAAGCCATCTCTGCATGGTGTATGTATTTATTCCAATCTATCTTCAACTTCTTCGTGGTTTCCGGTTCTGGTCAAGCAGCACTCACGATGCCATTGATGGCCCCGCTTTCCGATATTGCGGGCGTCACCCGCCAAGTATCGGTACTGGCTTTCCAATTGGGGGATGGATTAACGAATATCCTGGTTCCAACATCCGCCGCCCTTATGGGTACATTGGGAGCAGCACGGGTCGACTGGGGAGTGTGGGCTAAATTCATCTTTAAATTCATGCTTATTCTATTCGTCCTATCATCCATCTTTGTGATTACGGCAACGCTCATTGGATTTTAATTAGCCATACTTCGGGCCAGGCTCGATTATGAAGACATAGTGAAAGGAGCGAACAAACATCATGCTAACACTTATACAAAACGGGGAAGTTTATGCTCCAGCATATCTAGGAAAAAAGGATATCCTTCTGGTAGGTGATAAAATAGGGTTCATTGAAGATAAGATTGAGCTTCCGGGTCCATTTGTGGATATTAAAGTGGTGGATGCAACTGGGAAATATGTTGTACCCGGATTCATCGACTCGCATGTTCATATTATGGGCGGTGGGGGAGAAGGAAGCTTCCGTACAAGAACTCCTGAAATCCAATTGACTCAGGCCACTCTATCGGGAATCACCACTCTTGTCGGTGTCATCGGCACCGACGGGACGACGAGGACGATGGCAAGCCTCATAGCCAAAGCGAAGGGGCTTGAAGAAGAAGGGATTACCTGTTATGTGCAAACTGGTTCATACCAGGTACCTTTGAAAACACTTACCGGAAAGATTGAAGATGATATCATCTTAGTGGATAGAATCATTGGTGTGGGTGAGGTGGCGATTGCCGATCACCGCTCATCCCAGCCGACGGTAAACGAGTTAGCGAAAATTGCTTCAGCGGCAAGGATCGGTGGGATGTTGTCGGGGAAAGCCGGAATTGTCAATGTCCATGTCGGGGATAGTTATGATCACCTGAACCTGTTGGAAGAGATTGTCGAGACAACGGATATTCCAATCAAGCAGTTCTATCCGACTCATATCAACCGGAATGCACATCTCTTTGAAGCGGGGATTCAATATGCCCTTAAAGGTGGATATGTAGACTTTACAACGAGTACCATCCCTCAATTTCTGGAAGACGGTGAAGTCAAATGCAGTATGGCGCTTAAACGCATGCTTGATGCGGGCGTACCGGTGGAACAAATCACCTACACTTCCGATGGACAAGCAAGTCTGCCGAACTTTGATGCTGATGGAGAATTGATCGGACTGCAGATCGGTCAGGTTGCAAGCCTCTATGATGAAGTGAAGGATGCCGTTCTGAAGGAAGGAATCCCATTGGAAACAGCGATCAGGGTCATTACCTCGAATCCTGCTAAAATCCTGAAACTAAAACAAAAAGGTCATGTGGAAGTGGAGAGGGATGCTGATCTCATACTATTGGAAGAAGATACCCTTAAAGTGAATACGGTATTCGCCAGGGGGAAAATGATGGTGGAGAATGGGGAAGCTCTTGTGAAAGGGACATTTGAACTGTGATTGAAAAGAAGGAAAGCCCGGGGCCTTGCGCTTCCGGCTTTTTTTTTGAATATAAATGAACTATTAGAGCGGCACATGTGAAATCTTTAATTTATCAGGGAAATCCCGAATATGTCACCGAAACGAAAAACCATTCCCATTTCCGCAGATGCGCCTAATCCTTATCCGACCCGAGGCGGAGGAAAAAACCACCAATTGACCCTCCTCCCCATAAGCAAATCTCTATATGATAAAGATAGTTACTTATTGATGGGGGACGGATGTTATGAAAAAAATGATTGAAATTTTTAAGAATCCGATATTTTTAAAATTATTTTTTGCTAATTTCACTTCGCATATGGGAAGTGTTATTGGCTTGACAGCGTTTATGTTTTACCTGCTGGATCGCTTTTCAGAGCAGCCTATGTATGCGTCGGTTACGGAGATGATGTATTCGCTTCCGACTCTTGTCGTGTTTTTCCTTGTTGGTGTGTTGGCTGACAGAATGGATCGCCAAAAAATTGCCTATCACTGTGATACGATCAGTGCTTTTCTCACACTATTATTATTCGTTGCCATCTTCATAGGCTGGCTTCCTCTTATCTTTACAGTTCTCTTCCTGAGAAGTGGTGTACAGAAATTTTTCTTCCCGGCAGAACAGGGAATCCTTCAAGGGGTCCTCTCAAAGGATGATTATTCTACTGCTGCCGGACTTAATCAAATGGTGATGAGTCTGTTTATGCTGCTCGGAAATGCCGTTGCCATCTTTGTTTATTGGACGACAGGGATTTACGGAGCCATCGCGGTTGATTTCGTTACCTTTGTGATCTCTGCCATCTTGATTAAGAAATGTGTCATTCCGGAAGAAGTCAGGCTCCCAAATGGGAAGCATTCCTGGAAAGATTTGAACATTCAATCTGTCAGTAAAGACTTTACGGAAGGGATGAAATATATTCTTAATCATAAGCTGCTCCTATCATTGATTGGAGGCTTTGTCGTTTTTGGAATTGTGAACGGTGGATTTGCAGTTATTCCCATCTTTATATTGAAATATAAATTGGCTCCAGGCTCCTACGAAGAATATTCGATTCTATTAGGAATCGCCTTCGGTGCAGGAGTGCTGATCGGAAGTATCTTCTCATCCATGCTTACACAGAAATTCAAGTTTCATGTATTGATCGTGACAGGTCTCGTGATATCGGGTACCTTTATCATCGCAGCATCGTTTGCCCCGACCACCTGGCTTTTCCTGATGATCATTTTTATTGCGGCACTGGGATTGCCACTTGTGAACATTGCAATTGGGGGATGGATGCCGAGTATCATTGACCCCAAGATGATGGGGAGGGTGCAGGGGTGGATCAATCCCCTTATGATGTTGTCACAATCAATCACCCTTGGAGTCATCGCCATGACATTCCCTTCTGTGATCACGGTTGAAATGCTCTACTGGCTCGTTGGAGGCTGTTTACTCATCGTAGCCATATTCTACACCATCATCCTGCCTAAATACGTTAAGGAAGAAGAACCACATTCTGCCGTTTTAAATAGTTAAAGAAACATCCCTGCTGAATTGGGCAAGATGATTCAGTAGGGGTTTTTTATTTGCTCTTTTTGAAAATTTTGCTGTCTTTGAAGAAGTGAGTAGGTGTGATTGTAGCGAGATTCAACTGCTATGATTATTTTAGGTATAGTGGCAATTATTAATTTACATTCCATGATTGAAAGATTAATCTCGACTGTTATCAACCAATATTTAGCTCTGTCACGGCAAACTTTTATAGAGGGTGAGGGGAACTGCGGAGACTCCTGCGGAAAACGGGCGAGACGAGACCCCGGAAGCGCATTTTGCTGAGGAGGCTCGTCCGGACGTCCGCGGAAAGCGGAGCAGTTCGCCTCACCCTCTAGGACACACTCGGTTGACAGAGCGTTGCAGTCGTAATCTATGCACTATGAAATTATTCTGCTTACCATTTCAGGTATGAATGAAAAAATAATAAAAAAATATAATTATTTTATGAACGATTTTTCCTCAAGTACGTCTTATCAATGTACTCACCTGCCGGGGGATAGAAAGGACAGTAAATAATGGAAGAGAAGAAATGGATTAAGCAAGCGAAAAAAGGGAATCATGAAGCTTTTGCTCTTCTATTTAAAGAACATTATCCCTTTCTAGTGAAATACTTGATCAAAGTAACCATGAACCGTGATCTGGCAGAGGAGATTGCTCAGGACACGATGGCTAAATGTGTGGAGAAAATCCATCAATACAACGGGAAATCAAAGTTTTCCTCCTGGTTGATTACGATCGCCACTAATCGGTATATCGATCTTCAGCGCAAAAGTAATAGAGAAAAGGATTGGCAAAGGGAAGAAATGAAAATAAGGAAGCTGAAGTGGGAAATGGAATCCAGAAATGAAGAGTGGAATGATGTATTATCTGCGCTTGGACGACTTTCAGAAGAGGTGAGGCTTCCTATCATTTTAAAACATTATTACGGATACTCATATGATGAAATCGGCCAAATGACGGACCTGCCGCCTGGAACCGTAAAATCCAGGGTTCATCACGGGATTACCAAGATGAGAAAGGAGTTGAAAATAGATGAAAAACAGACATGAACATGATGAACTAAAGGAATTGATAGATGAGGGTTTTCGTTCCATTGATCGTGGAGTAGACGAAAGTACCCCCTCTCTTCAATGGTTTGAGCAATTGGTCGAGGTTCAGCAGGAACAGCTAAAAGCAAGGTTTAAACGAGATATGATACTCTTTCTTTTTCTCGCTTGCTGCCTGCTGACTGTATTCTCCCTTACCTTATTTCAGATGCCGCTTCTATTTCTTCTCCTTCAGGGTCTCATATTCGCAGGAGCGTTGGTGTTCATTGGTGTGACTTATACAAAAAAGGTGAAAAGGATATGACAAGAGAAGAGCTTTATATCCTGCCCATCGTCATTCCCATTCTGTTGGCCCAAAGCATTTATTTATTCATCGATGCACGCAAGAATGGACCTCACCATTGGTTCTGGGGAATTTGGGGGCTGATTCAGTGCCCGATGCCCATCATTTTTTATTTCATATTCGCTAAGAAAGTTTTTAGTAGAAAAGGGGAGAGGAAATCATGATCATCGTAACGACGGATTATGTACCAGGTAAGGAAATCAAGGAGCTAAAGGGATTCGTCAGGGGAAGCACCGTGCAGGCAAAGCATATCGGAAAGGACATCATTGCAGGCTTAAAGACCATCATCGGCGGCGAAATCAGTGAATACAGCGAATTGATGGAGGAAGCAAGAAAGCAGGCAATTGACCGAATGAAAGTGGAAGCCTCTCAATTAGGAGCGAACGCAGTGGTGGCCGTGCGACTCGAGACGTCCTCCGTCATGCAGAACGCTTCTGAAATCATTGCCTATGGAACGGCAGTCACTGTGGAATGATGAAGGATAAATGTTGAAAAGTGGTTCAGGAATACGGTAGGAAAGCATATAGTGTATAGAAAATTATCAATAAAAATAATATTGACACAATTCAGTTCCTATAGTATGGTTATTAATGGAATAAACAACGAAACGAATGGAGGGTTTGTGATGATGAATGTGTATAGATCTCAAGGAGCGCAAGCGGCTTTTCAAATCAATTTCATATCATCACATGACCGTTAACTCCTAAACGATTTTATCTGAATCCATGAGCGCAGGTTATGTATATAATCTGTGCTTTTTTATGTCCAATATTGAAGACGGACGTCTATAAGGCACGACAGATTCGCATACCCCCTATAAGGGGAATGTTGATTCTGACCGCCATTTGACGTCCGTCTTTTTTATGTTTTTCTACTGTACGGTGGACCCAAGGGAATCCTTGATCACATATAATATCCATTTTTAAGGGGAGGAAAAGATGATGGTAATGGTTCAATTGAAGAAAATGATGTCTGCTGTGGAGACAGAAGGCGGATAGTAAAGAAAACAATATGGGGGAGGTAGGCTGAAATGTTTAGTATTTTTAAGAAATTATCATGGTTTTTTATTGAAAATTGGAAGAGGTATACAGTGGCGATCGTCCTATTGACGATTGTCGGAATCCTGGATGTTATGCCTCCAAAGCTTGTGGGCAATGCCATCGATGACATACACCTCGGTGACATGACTTGGAGTGTGGTGGGCAAGTATCTCTGGATGATAGCAGGCATCGCCCTGATATCTTACGGAATGACCTATGTATGGATGTATCAACTATTTGGTGGCGCCTTCCTTGTAGAGAGGAAACTTCGCAGCAAGTTCATGGGACATCTGTTGAAAATGACGCCTACATTCTTCGAGAAGAATCGTACAGGGGATTTAATGGCGAGGGCAACCAATGATTTGAAGGCCATCTCCGTTACGGCGGGCTTCGGGGTTCTGACCTTGATCGATTCAAGCGTGTTTATGTTAACGATCCTGTTTACTATGGGGTTCCTGATTAGTTGGAAACTTACGATAGCAGCCATTATACCTTTGCCGATCATGGCGTTGTTAATGAAGGTATATGGGGCCAGGATTCATAAACGGTTCACAGATGCCCAGGATTCATTCGGGGACTTGAATGACAAAGTTCTCGAGTCGATTGCAGGTGTGCGGGTGATCCGGGCGTATGTACAGGAAAGGGCTGATGAGAAGCGGTTCTCCGATATGACGGAAGACGTGTTCAACAAAAATATAGCGGTGGCAAGGATCGATTCTCTTTTCGAACCGACCATCAAAGTCCTGGTAGGATTGAGTTATTTAATCGGCCTTGGCTACGGCGCTTATCTTGTCTTCCATCAGACGATCACCCTGGGTGAGCTGGTCTCGTTCAATGTGTATCTCGGGATGCTGATCTGGCCGATGTTTGCGATCGGAGAATTGATCAATGTCATGCAACGGGGGAATGCCTCGCTTGACCGGGTTCAGGAGACACTTGATTATGTGCAGGATGTACGGGATTCAGAAGACCCAAAATGGATGGACTCGCCTGAACAGATCGGATTTAAGGAAGTGGACTTTAAGTACCCTTCTTCACAGGTTCTGAATCTGACCGATATCAATGTGAATATCGCCAAGGGTGGTACCCTTGGAATAGTCGGAAAGACCGGAAGCGGGAAAACGACGTTCATTAAGCAGCTTCTGAGAGAATATCCGGCGGGGAAAGGAACCCTCTCCATCGGGGGGGTTCCAATCAGTGAGTTGAGTATTCAACAGGTACGGGATTGGATAGGTTATGTCCCGCAGGATCATGTTCTTTTTTCCAGGACCGTAAGAGAGAATATTCTGTTCGGACGACATGATGCTAAAGAGAGTGATCTCGAAAGAGCCATTGAGCTGGCTGACTTCAAGAAAGACCTTGAAATGCTCCCTGATGGATTAAAGACACTAGTAGGAGAAAAAGGGGTAGCTCTTTCAGGTGGCCAGAAACAGCGGATATCCATTGCAAGGGCACTCATCAAGAACCCGGAAATCCTGATTCTGGATGACTCGTTATCAGCTGTCGATGCAAAGACAGAAGCCAAGATCATAGACAATATTCGAACAGAACGTGAAGGAAAAACAACGATCATTACCACTCACCGTCTATCGGCTGTACAGCATGCGGATTGGATCATCGTATTCGAAGATGGGAAAGTAGTAGAAGAAGGAGTTCATGAACGACTCCTTGAAAATGGCGGCTGGTATAAAGAACAATTCGACCGTCAACAAGTTGAAGATTCCTCACTGGAGGAGGTGGGCGCATGAAAGTCGGAAGAAAACTAACCGAATATGCCCTTATGTATAAAAAAATCATTATCGCTGCCCTTTTGATGCTCACTGTATCAGTTGCCGCAGAGCTTGCAGGACCATTCATTGCAAAAAAATTGATCGACAACCATATTCTCGGCATTGAATCCACCTGGTATGAGACTGTAGAGGGGAAAGATGCTGTACCTTATAACGGGAAATGGTATAAACGTGAACAATATTTCATGGAAGGAGAGACGAAAGGAGAAGACGTCCGCATCCTTCAGGTAGGCAGATCGTTCTATTTCGTTCCGGCCACCGTATCCTTTGATGGTGAACGTACGGTTAAATCAGATAAGATGACGGTTGCGAAAGGTGAAAAGACTGCCACCTACCCTGCCGAGAAGCTGACTGGAGATGAGCTATTAAAATTTTTCAATCCTGAAATCCCAAAGATCATTAAATTGATCGCCTTTTATTTTGGGTTGCTTGTCGTCTCTTCCTTTTTCCAATATGGTCAGCGCTTCTATTTACAGAAGGCGGCTAACCGTGTCATTCAAAAAATGCGAAATGATGTATTTCAACACATCCAGAAGCTGCCGATCCGCTATTTTGATAATCTTCCGGCGGGGAAGGTCGTCGCCAGGATCACGAATGACACTGAGGCAATCAGGGAATTGTATGTGACAGTGCTGTCGACCTTCTTTTCCAGTACGATTTACATTATCGGGATATACATTGCTTTATTTATCCTTGATGTGAAATTGGCTGCACTCTGCTTGATCCTCATTCCGATACTGGTACTGTGGACGTATCTATATCGCATTTATGCGTCTAAATACAATCACATCATCAGATCGAAAGTGAGTGATATCAATGCCATGATCAATGAATCCATACAGGGTATGAACATCATTCAGGCATTCAGCAGGGAAAAGAAAACAAACGAAGAATTTGAAGACTTGAATGAAACACACTTCAAATATCAAAATAAATTACTAAGCTTAAATTCAATGACCTCTCATAATCTGGTGGGGGTTTTAAGGAATATTACCTTCGTGGCATTTATATGGTATTTCGGAGGCGCATCTATCGGAGTGGGGTCTGTGGTCACGCTCGGCGTACTATATGCCTTTGTCGATTACATCAACCGATTGTTCCAGCCTGTGACGGGTATAGTGAATCAGCTTGCAAACCTCGAACAGGCACTGGTGGCTGGAGAACGGGTTTTCAAACTGTTGGAAGAGACTGGAACTCCAGTGGAAGATGAGAAAATGAGCAGGTACGAAGGAAATGTAAGCTTCCAGCATGTTTTCTTTGGATATAAGGAAAATGAATATGTGCTGAAAGATATTTCGTTTACAGCAAACAGAGGGGAAACCGTTGCCTTGGTGGGACACACTGGTTCAGGGAAAAGCTCGATCATGAATCTTTTATTCCGCTTCTATGATAGCAATGAAGGGAAAATACTGATCGATGGAAATGACATCGTCGACATTCCCTATCAGACGATTCGTGAGCATATGGGAATCGTCCTTCAGGATCCTTACTTGTTCACGGGGACGATCGCCTCGAACGTCAGTTTAGACGATCCCAGGATTTCAAGGGAGCAGGTGGAGGCGGCACTCAATGCCGTAGGAGCTGAAAAAGTCTTCAAGAATCTGGAGAACGGGTATGATGAGCCGGTGATCGAGAAAGGCAGTACGCTATCATCCGGTCAACGTCAGCTGATATCTTTCGCCAGGGCACTTGCGTTTAATCCGGCTATCCTGATCCTGGATGAAGCCACTTCGAGCATCGATACAGAGACCGAAGCGATCATTCAGGAAGCGATGGAGGTTTTGAAGAAAGGCAGAACGACCTTCATCATTGCTCACAGACTCTCTACGATTAAAGAGGCCGATCAAATCCTTGTATTGGATCGTGGTGAAATTGTGGAGCGAGGCAATCATGACGAATTGATGAAGCGGATGGGACGCTATTATCAAATGTACCAGCTCCAGCAGGGGTCGAAAGGGGATCTGGCTGGATAATAGAGGGAAGGCATCTGACGATGGGAGTCGGATGCTTTTCTTTTTTGGTTTGAAATAGATCCTTAAACGAACCAAATGGACTCTGTCATTCCACCATAAATACAATTTCCTGTTAAGAAAACAGGACTTTCGTGGTATTTTGTCGTTTTAAATCGAAATTTCGCCGTTATCAATGTATAATTTAATTGATAAAAAAGTTTCATAAAGGGAGGATCCTATGATGGGATGGGCAATCGCCATTTTATTTGGGTCAGCAGTTGTGCTGCTCATTTTATCGTTTATTAAAACGACACAAACAAACTCAAAGCTTGAGCAACAGATAGAGCATGTATCAATCAATGTTTTGAATGAGGTGCATGAACTGGAAATGCAATTAAGAAATATTCAACTGGATGCAGAAATCACTGCTCAGCAGGCAGGGGCTGTACCTGCTGAATCAGAAGAACGTGAGATGCTTCGTGAAATGCTTGATTTGTATAAGAGAGGCTACTCCATTGAAAGTATAGCAGGTAAAACAAAGCTTAAGCCCATAGAAGTTGAGCAAATGCTCTTGCCTTTCACGGTTCAAAAAGGTGAAAGGGGCTTAGTGGCACAATGACAGTGACATCGAATACATTGCGAAGTTTTGCTGCAGGGATCTTAATATCAACCTCTTTGATCGGGGCTGTTTATCTGTTCGGTCCATCAGAAGCAAAAAGTACAGGCAAAGTTGAATCTGCCAAAGTAGAAAAGCTGTCAGAGGACGACATGGTAAAGAATTTGACTTCAAAGGGCTATGTCATACATACAGAAGATCAGTGGAAGAAGCAGCTTCAAGCCATGAACGAAAAGAAGGAAGACAAGACAGCAGAGAAGAAAGAAGATAACACCGACGGTAAGGTGATATACAAAACGATGCTAACGGTTTCTACAGGTATGACAAGCATCGATGTCGGAAATGCCCTGGAGAAGGCGAACATCATTAAGAGCGGTTTGGATTTTTACAAAGAAGTCGAAAACCGGGGTGTTGAAAACGACTTGCGCCCAGGTACATTCGAAGTCGAAAGTGGGATGACCACGGACGAGATCATTTCTACCATATTCAAATAACGGAGAAACGGGACTGATTTTCAGTCCCGTTTTTTAGTGTTCAATATGAGATACCGACCCGGCTCCTAATATAGGAGTCGTCCTCAAGTTGTTTAAAGATGAAATCTCCTGTGTCGAACATGGAAATGCTTTTGCCGCCTTCAGGCAGAACGTCCTTTTCCGTCCTGTAATTCCCCAGTCTCACACCATCTGGTAAATAGGTGGGACAAACGACCGTCCAATCCATCTCTGATGCCTGCAGCATTAAAAAGGCTCTCAGGTGGTCCTCTGCAGCAACTGTGCTCCTCCTTTTTGATTCACTTGATTGAAAGCGGTAAAGGGTTGAATCGTATCGAGACTGGAGGATACCTGCTGTACCACAAGTAATGATCCGTTTTAAGCCATGATGCCTCATGGCTTTTAATAGAATCGGCATACTTCTTGAAAGCGTATCATTTTTATCTGTATTCAGGCAGCTGATCACAGCATCCGTTCCTTCTACGGTCCTCATCACGTCTTCTTCGTTCAGTACATCCCCTATCATTTGTATTCCTTTCACGTGTTCCAAACTGTTCTTCCGGACTAAACGATTTATATCATGCTTAGCCAATGCTTGTTGAAGGACTACGGAACCAACCCGGCCCGTACTCCCGAATAACGCAATTTTCATCATCATGACCTCCCGTTTCCTTCTAAAAGATAGTGTATCTTATATTGAGGGATTTTACATGATAATGGATTCAGAGTTACATACTAGATAACGAGATGAAAAAATCTCGAAATGAAACTTTTATATTGACTTATTTCCCATAACGTTTTATGATGACAATCGTAACAAATTTAAATCCGATAAGAATAGTGGGGGTTTTACGATGAAAAAGTGGAAATTATCCATCATCATGCTAATCGCCTTATCCATGGTATTAGCTGCATGTGGTCAATCTAAAGATAAAGAAGAATCTAACGGTGATTCGAATGATGGGAAAACATCTCTTTACGATAAAGTGAAGGAAGACGGCGAATTACTCGTCGGGACGGAAGGTACATACCCTCCTTTCACATTCCATGACGAAGCTGGAAAGCTGACAGGTTTTGACGTGGAAATTGCTCGTGAGGTAGCGAAGCGCCTTGGTGTGGAAGCGAAATTCCAGGAAACACAATGGGATGCAATGTTTGAAGGGTTGAACTCCAAACGCTTTGATATGATTGCAAACCAGGTAGGGATCCGTGAAGACCGCGAGAAGAAATATGATTTCTCTAAACCATATATTGAATCAAGTGCAGTAGTTGTTGTATCAAAAGATAACAAAGATGTTACTTCATTTGAGGACATCAAAGGATTGACATCTGCCCAATCCCTGACTAGTAACTACCGCGATATCGCTGAAAAAAATGGTGCGAAAATTCAAGGGGTGGAAGGTCTATCACAATCCATCCAATTACTTGAGCAAGGCCGAGTGGATGTAACAGTGAACGATAAGATTTCAATCCTTGATTACCTGAAGAAACAGCCGAATGCAAATGTAAAAATTGCCGCAGAAGCTGAAGACGCCGGTCAAAGTGGTTTGATGTTCCGTAAAGGCAACGACAAGCTGGTAGAAGAAGTGAATAAAGCGTTAGAGGAAATGATGGAAGACGGTACGTACAAAGAGATCTCTGATAAGTGGTTCGGAGAAGATGTATCTCCTAAGTAGTATTTACCAGGATCCTCAAGCAATGATTGATATTTTACAGAGCTCCCTGCTTCCAATGTTAGAGGGGGCTTTGTATTATTCTATACCTCTAACGCTCATTTCATTTGCTTTAGGGATGATCCTGGCTGTTCTGACTGCCCTTGCCCGCCTGTCGAATATTTCAATTTTACGGGGGATTGCAAGGTTTTATGTTTCTGCTATAAGAGGAACCCCTTTACTCGTTCAGTTATTTATCATTTTCTATGGGTTACCTACTCTGGGGATCAAGTTTGATCCGTTCCCTTCTGCCATCATCGCTTTCACATTAAATAAAGGTGCTTATTCGTCAGAAATCGTCCGTGCCGCGATTCAATCGATTCCGAAAGGACAATGGGAAGCCGGCTATTCCATCGGCATGACGTATTCTCAAGCCTTAAAGAGAATCATCCTGCCGCAGGCAACAAGGGTATCCATTCCTCCGTTATCAAATTCTTTCATCAGTCTGGTGAAGGATACGTCACTTGCTTCCTTGATTCTAGTGACGGAAATGTTCAGGAAGGCACAGGAAATTGCGGCTACCAACTATGAGTTTTTACTTATGTACATGGAAGCAGCGCTGCTTTACTGGGTCATCTGCTTTATTTTATCCATTATACAAGGTCGTATAGAGAACCGACTGGATCGGTACATTGCCAAGTAAAATAAAAGGAGATTGAACATGATTTCCATTAAAGGATTAACAAAACGATTTGATCAGTTAGAAGTATTAAAAGGAATGAATGTAGAAGTCGAAAAAGGACAGGTCATCGTCCTGATCGGTCCTTCTGGTTCAGGAAAGACAACGTTCCTCCGCTGCTTAAATGCCCTTGAAATCCCGAATGACGGTACTGTTTCGATAGGTGGTTCCACCGTTGATTTCAATAATAAGGTATCCAAGCAGGAGCTTATCTCACTAAGAAGAAAAACAGGGATGGTATTTCAGAACTATAATCTGTTCCCTCACATGACTGCACTCGAAAACGTCATGGAAGGACCGACCGTTGTACAGAAACGAAAAAAATCAGAGATACGCGAAAAGGCCATCAAACTGCTCGAAAAAGTCGGTCTTGGTGATAAGATTGATTATTATCCATTCCAACTTTCAGGTGGTCAACAGCAAAGGGTGGGGATAGCAAGAGCCCTTGCCATCGAGCCTGAAGTGATGCTCTTCGATGAGCCGACGTCCGCACTCGATCCCGAACTTGTGGGAGAGGTCCTCAAGGTAATGAAAGATCTTGCCGAAGAAGGGATGACCATGGTGGTTGTCACTCACGAAATGAGATTCGCGAAAGAAGCAGCCGATAAAGTGATCTTTATGGATGGCGGCTACATCGTGGAAGAAGGTTCACCTGAACAAGTTTTCGAGAACCCGAAGAATGAACGGACGAAACAATTCTTGAACTTAATACAGTAGTCTTGATAGAGATGGATGGGGAATGTGCCCATTCATCTTTTTTATATGCTGGAACTCATTATCAATAAAGCGAAGGAAAGGTACACTAGCTTTTATATTTCTCACCATTCAAGCGATTTGCCCTTTAGTTTGTCTGTTTTAGCTGGATAAGCATGTTTGAAAGGAGTACAGGGTCAAGAGTAGAGTAGATTTTAACATTTGAACACCATCTTCATGATAATCATGCGGGATTTTAGGGGGATCGTGCGAGACTAGATATAATCGTGCGAGAAGTAAGTTTTTCATGCGAGATCTCGGATAATCGTGCCGTGGTGTCGAATTTTCTTTATTCCATGTTAATACGTACGCTCATTCTTTCTCACTGCCATTCAAAAGGCAGATTCCAAGTTCCCTAACAGTTGAATTAGTTAATTTAGTTGTGAATAAAGTCAAATGTAGCTAATAAACTTTTCAGAAAAAGGTTAGATGAAACGATTTAGTGGAAATATGGAAGTAGACAATACTTTTTAAGGGAGGAATGAGCATGGAATATCGTATAGAGCGTGACACAATAGGAGAAATGAAGGTGCCGAAAGAAAAATATTGGGGTGCCCAGACCCAGCGTAGCAAAGAGAATTTCCAAATTGGAACTGAAAAGATGCCCATCGAAGTTACATATGCCTTCGCACAGCTGAAGAAAGCGGCTGCAGTGGTCAATCATTCACTCGGAAAGCTGTCTGAAGACAAAATGAAGGCAATCGGGCAGGCTTGCGACGAAATCCTTGATGGGACGTGGGACACACATTTCCCTTTGGTTGTCTGGCAAACGGGGAGCGGAACACAATCCAATATGAATGTAAATGAAGTGGTTGCCTATCGTGCCAATGAAATTCTGGCCGAGAATGGTTCAGGTGAGTTGGTCCACCCTAATGATGATGTAAACATGTCCCAAAGTTCCAATGATACGTTTCCGACTGCTATGCACATTGCGGCTTTTCAGGAAATCGAGTCAAAGCTGTTTCCTGTACTTCAGGAATTCATTGCAACACTGAAAGATAAAGAACATGTATTCAAGGACATAATAAAGATCGGACGCACGCATCTTCAGGATGCCACTCCTTTGACACTGGGTCAGGAAATCAGCGGATGGCGCTCCATGATGGAAAAATCCTATAGTATGACTAGAGAAGGGGTACAGCGTCTAGTCAACTTGGCCATCGGAGGAACAGCCGTAGGAACAGGTATCAATGCAGATCCCACGTTCGGTGACAAGGTTGCGAAACAATTGGAAGTCCAGACTGGGATCAAGTTCGTTTCCTCTGACAATAAGTTTCACGCCCTGACATCCCATGATGAAATGGTGTACGTACATGGTGCGGTTAAGGCGTTAGCCGCAGATTTAATGAAAGTGGCCAACGATGTCAGGTGGCTTTCTAGCGGTCCCCGAAGCGGTATCGGAGAACTCTCGATCCCTGCTAATGAACCGGGAAGTTCCATCATGCCCGGGAAAGTGAATCCTACACAAAGTGAGGCCGTGACGATGGTTGCGACGCAGGTCTTCGGAAACGATGCAGCAATCGGATTTGCAGCCAGCCAGGGAAACTTTGAATTGAATGTGTTCAAACCGGTTATCATTTATAATATGCTTCAATCCGTCCGCCTTCTCACCGATGGAATCAAATCCTTTAATGATAAATGTGTGAAGGGGCTTGAAGCTAATACTGAGGTGATTGAAGACTTTGTGCAACGATCATTGATGCTTGTGACGGCTTTAAATCCACACATCGGATATGAAAAGGCAGCCGAGATTGCGAAAAAGGCCCACCTAAATGGATCCACCTTAAAAGAAGCAGCCATTGAATCAGGTTACCTCACGGAAGAACAATATGATCAATGGATCAACCCTGCAAATATGGTCAATAATACGTGACTGTAAGAACTGATGTCTAGTAGTCAATTCCTAGCCAGTCAACATGAAAGCCCCCGGAAAGATGACCGGGGGCTTAATCCATTCATATGAAATTGCTAATTATTTTTGGTACCCGCCACCGATTTGTTGTTCAGCCATTTGAACTAGGCGTTTTGTGATTTCTCCACCTACAGAACCGTTAGCACGAGCTGTTGCATCTGGTCCTAATTGTACGCCAAATTCAGAAGCGATTTCGTACTTCATTTGGTCGATTGCTTGTTGAGCTCCTGGAGCTACTAG
The DNA here is from genome assembly GCF_019334305.1 of Rossellomorea orangium. Lineage (GTDB taxonomy): Bacteria > Bacillota > Bacilli > Bacillales > Bacillaceae_B > Rossellomorea. Next base: position 43,242 of record NZ_JAHWGH010000005.1, on the reverse strand, counting down.
TTGGTTAGATGAATTGCTGCGAGATTGTTGCTGTTGCATAATCTGTCATCTCCTTAAAATGTGTAAGATTTTTTTGGTTGGGTCAGCTGGAGTTGCACCAGCCCGCTATTCCATGAGCGACCATCTATATATGGCGTAACCCAGCGAGGTTTAGAGAAGGCTTGTTGCTGCCTTGTTACTAGGTATTATGGTTTTTCCTAAGAATTATATTCAGGGTGGTCACAGGGAATTTATTCCTTTTAAATCCCTGCAAGTTTTCTACATAAATCATCGTGAATGTAAAAAGGATAACACTATACAATGAATTAGATTGAAAGTATGGTGACACAGCATGAAAGCTTGCGCATTATGTAACGGGATCGTTGAATATAAAGGGCTTTGCAAGAAGTGCGGGGACTCTACAATTGATCAGGGAAGATATTATGATTTTTATGATGAGTACAGTGCGTATATGGATATACAGCATGTACAGTTAGCCGACGGCATTCCGAATAGCAGCTGTTCTGATACCTGTCTTCACCTCTTTACATGCATCAGGTGTGGGGAAGAAGAGGGGAAAAGTATAGATCTGACGGAGTTTTAATAAAAATGGCGCATCCCTTTCTTAGGGGTGCGCCATTTTCTTATTTATTTATCGGATTCTTGACTCAGATTCTGAATCAAAGAAATGAGCTTTGTTCATATCGAATGCAAGATCAATCGTTTGACCTGCAACGATATCAGTACGAGAGTCAACACGTGCGACAAACTCTTGTCCTTCTAATTGAGAGTAAAGCATCGTTTCAGCACCTGTTAATTCGGATACTTCGATTTTAGCAGTGATTTTCGCACCTTCAGCCGTATCCAGGAAGAGTGGCTCATCATGAATATCTTCAGGGCGCACACCAAGAATGATGCTCTTGCCTACATGACCTTGTTCGCGAAGCACTTTCATTTTCCCTTCAGGTACAGAGACTTTCGTCTTTCCGATAACGAACTTCCCATCTTCAAGGGAACCGTGGAAGAAGTTCATGGCAGGGGAACCGATGAAACCACCAACGAAAACGTTCTCCGGCTTATCATATACTTCTTTAGGTGATCCCACTTGCTGGATGACTCCATCTTTCATGACAACGATGCGTGTAGCCATTGTCATCGCTTCTGTCTGATCATGTGTAACGTAAATCGTCGTTGTTTGGAGGCGTTGGTGCAGCTTAGCGATTTCCGCACGCATCTGTACACGAAGCTTTGCGTCAAGATTGGATAAAGGCTCATCCATCAAGAATACTTTCGCATCACGTACGATCGCACGGCCAAGGGCCACACGCTGACGCTGACCACCTGATAATGCTTTCGGTTTACGGTCCAGTAATGCTTCAAGACCGAGGATTTTAGCTGCTTCCTGTACTCGGCGATCAATTTCCTGTTTATCGAACTTACGTAATTTAAGGCCGAATGCCATATTATCATATACGCTCATATGTGGGTAAAGGGCGTAGTTCTGGAAAACCATGGCGATGTCACGATCTTTTGGAGCAACATCGTTCACGCGCTTACCGTCAATGGAGAAATCCCCTTTTGAAATTTCTTCAAGTCCCGCAATCATCCGCAGGGTAGTGGATTTCCCACAACCTGATGGCCCTACAAATACGATAAACTCTTTATCTTGAATGTGCAGGTTAAAATCATTTACAGCCGTTACCTTACTATCATAAATTTTGTGAATATGTTCAAGTTTTAATTCAGCCATATTATATTCTCCTCCTCAAATTGCAATCGTTTTCATCTATGTGTTCATTGTAGAGAAAGCGGATTCAAAAGAATATGGTCAACCTGCACAAAGTTGCTTAATCGTTATTGGGCAAGTTGTCAGATTGGAAGCTCAAACAGGCAAAATAAGCGAGAATCCCACCTTGAAAACTTTTTATATCAATATTCGTTTTTTCAATGAATTTATCAATCCGGTATTGGACGCTATTTCGATGCATGAATAATTTCTTTGCGGTCTGGCTGATATTGGATTGATTTTCAAGGAAAACCTTCACGGTATGGATCAGTTCGGAGTCTTCCCTAAAGGTGTCAACGACCTTTTTAAACAGATGCTCCTCCCATTCCTTTGGAAGGTGATGGAGGGCGAACTCAGGCAGGACCGTTACCGATGTTTGAATGAATGCCTGCTTCTGGATCGTTTTGGAAAATGAAAACAGTTCCCGTTCATGGGCGAAGAAAGCAGGGAATCCAGCATTCAATTCGTGAAATTGTCCGATATAAAAAGAAGGGCTGACGAAAAAGTCCGCTTCAATCACATGGGATATCGACAGCAGCTGCTCCTCATCCAATACCCATTCGCTTTTCTCTTCAATGATCAGTCCCATGCGATCGGCATGAAAAACAAGGATGGTCCCGTGGGGGAATAAATGCTGAAACGCTTCTTTCAGCTCGAATTGATTCTGAGTTTCCTTCATACTGAATTGAATGACGCGAAAATCTCCGCTATATGTAGAAGGCATCGGCCCATTCTTCAGTAAATAGTTATACCACTCTATGGACTCGGAAGAATCATTCACATTGACAGATGGGGCTTCCACCTCTCGGAACAGGCAATTTAATAAATCCAGTTCCCCCTGTGAGATCTCTGATTTATCAATTCCTGCATATTCATCCTCTCGCTCGTCCGTAAACCAAACCTTATTGGATTCAAGGCTAGTAGGATAATGGTGCTGGATAATGATACCGGGGTATTTTTTACGTAAATGTGTAAACATGTGATCCCTCTTTGTTCATTATTATAGTAAAAAAGGTTATAATGATATTGTACTGAAATAGCTCAACTAATCAAAGTATGCATCATTGCAAAAATACACTTTATTTAATACTATTGTAGAATGAATAAATTCTTATGGGGTGTCCTGAATGGAATATACGAAAGAAGTTACAAATCGAATGAAACGTCTTGAAGGTCAAGTACGGGGTGTCTTGAAAATGATGGAGGATGAAAAACATTGTAAGGATGTTGTGACTCAATTATCCGCTGTTCGCACTGCCGTTGACCGTACGATCGGGCTGATAGTGGCGAAAAACCTGGAAGCCTGCATACGTGAATCAGAAGAAGAAGGTATCAAAGCCGAAGATGCGATTCAAGAAGCTGTCAATATGCTGGTCAGAAGCCGATAAATGTAAAAAGCTGCCTTAAGGGATGAGTTCCCGATGGGCAGCTTTTTTGTCCAACTCCGGCGGCTAGTCCCTCGAGGTCATAAGTCAAGCCAACCAAAAAGGCAAAGAGCGCCTTTCCGGTTGGCTCGTCTTATGCTTGTCGGGCCTGCCCAAGCCGCCTCCGCTTTTCTACTTGTCCAGCTCCAGGGGCTTGAGGCTCGAGGTCATAAGTCAAACTAACCAAAAAGGCAAAAGCGCCTTTCCGGTTAGTTCGCCTTATGCTTGTCGCCTCAGGGCGAACCCCTTCCGCTTTTCTACTTCGGTGGTTCTTCGTAGTCCGTGATTTCGATCGCTTCCTCGATATTGGTGGTGTTTTCCCTCATGTGGACGGAACCTCCGGACATGCCTTCGTTGATGAAGCGGTCGACATCGAGGAATGCTTTTTCTCTTCCTTCATAATTGGTATCCGGAAGGAATTGATCGTCTTTTTTCATGTTCATCAGCCTCCTTTCTTTAGTTTTAGAAAGGAAGCCGAAGTTATACATAAGAAGAATTGAAAATCTATGTAGGGTTATTATTCATATACATGGAAAAGCATCAGTTCATGGAGCTGCTTCTTAAGTGTATCTTCATGTTCACCCGGGGGAATGTGTCCAGTCCATTCGATTCTTCCGTCCTTATGGTAGGCCCCTGTGTATTTCGTCCCGCTGAAGTAAAAGGAAAATGTCCAGCCGGGAAGCTGCTTATTCTCGAACATGTTCTGATATTGAAAATGTTGGATCATCGTTCTTCACCTCCATCCATATTGTAAACGTTTTACCGATTGCTGTGTAGGACATACCGTGAAATGTATCATAATTGGATGGCTCCTCTAATAGAATTTACTGAAGAGAGAGGGGAGGGACGAAGGATGAATTCGTTTATCCGTGATTTAGAGAAGGCGATAAGTGATGAATGGACAGGTTATTATTTTTATAAAGAGTTAAAAGCCCGTACGAATAACCCATTATATGTTGAGTTTATTGAACATGCACAAAAGGACGAAAAAGAGCATTATGAAATGTTTCAATACCTCCATTATCTATTAACGGGTGAGTATTATGAACATAAGAAAGAAAAGGTGGGTTTTACCACCTTTAAAGAAGGGGTGCTCCGTGCACTGAAGGATGAACTCGAAGGGGCGGAGTTTTACCGGGATATGCTCCTTGAGATTCCGAATCAGCAGGCATATAAACCTCTCTTTATTGCTATGACCGATGAACAGGAACATGCCACCAGATTTTCAACCATCTATAACTCATTACGGTAATTAGAAAAAGGTTGAACCTTGTGTCCTCCACGATGATTCAACCTTTCGTGTTTTTCGCGCTGAGAGTGAGGAACGTCCGGACAAGCTGCTTCCTCCTGTTCGTTTCGATTTCTATCTCATCAAAGCTCATGGGCTTTGAATTGATTTCAAATAAAACGAAGCCACCCTGTTCCCTCGGAGCCAAGTCGATGGAAAATTCCCCGACATAGCCGAATGTTTTGGCGAGCTCTTCTCCGCAAATATGAACGAGTCGGGAAATTTCTTTTTTTGTTTCTGCATCTGCCACATCTTTCAATGAAATGATCTTTCCCCCGGCAGGCACATGAGTCGTCACTTCCTGACGTTGTGACATGCGGACACCGATGCCGATCAACCTGAAAGCTTCCCCGGTATGGAGGACTAGTATGCGAAAATCAAATCGATGATCATGGAGCGTTTTACAAGGAATGGCTTCCTGCATGATCCAAAGATTATCTGTAAACCATTCCTGATATGTTTGATGCAGACGTGAAAGTGATGCAAATCTCTCCAATTTCTTTACACTTTTACATAGTATCCGTCCCTTTTGATCGATTTCGATTAGCCTGATCCCTTTTCCTTGTGAAGATAGGGAATGTTTCACATACACTTTTTTGTGGGTTGTCAGGAAGTCCGAAAAGGCTTCTTCGTCCCTGACCAGTTTGGTTTCCGGCAGATACGACTTTAGCCCTTCATTTTTAGAAAGGATCTCATGTATCTCCCATTTATTAAAGAAATGGGGGTTGAAGAAAGGAATGTCATGCTTTTTAATGAAATGGAGAAGTTTTTCATAAGACTGGTTTTGTTCTGTATGCCGTGACGGGACCCTGTTATATATGACGTTCGGAACCGGAAACAGGCATCTGACCCATTTGTGCAGAGAGTGATGATATACAATTCCCCATATAGTATCCCCAAAGACATCCTGCGGTGAAAAGACGAAACAGATTCCGCCGGCTTTTTCCACGTCTTGTTGAATCGATCGGAATAATTCAAAGTTTCCCCTGTATTTGCTGCTGCCTTCTTTACTCGAGACAATGCCGATTAAGGGGATTGCCGTAGTATTCTTACCGATTGAGACTTCAAATGTATAGCATTGATCAGAATCTTTAGAAGAAAGCAGAAAGGAATTCTTTGCAAATCCATATGTCGTAATGGCTTCCTGCGCGTGGAAAAAGGTCCTCTTTGATCGATCATAAAGGATTTTCATTGAATCATTTCCTCGGGATGATGCACGGTTTGTTGAGTAAGAAAGATCCCAAATGATAAGGCAAGCTTTCTTGTTAATAAATCATGACGCTTTAATTCAGGATGTGAAAATATCGATCTGCCAGGCTTTGAATTTGCTTCAAACATCCATATATGATGGTTGTCATCCACGCCGAAATCGAATCCGATTTCTCCAATATATCCTTCCAGATTTTCCTCGATTGCATGTGATAACAATAAAGCGGCATCTATTAATCCATCTTCAATGATCTGCCTTTCTCTTTCATCAGGGAAAAGCTCTGAAAGAACCTTCACTACGCCACCATTATTGGCATGTGTCGTCACACTTCCTGATCCAGCAACTTTCCCGGCCATTGCGCTGACCTGCCAGTTGCCTTCTTCGTCCTTATTCGTATGGACCCTGAAATCGATCGGCCTCCCATTCTCTTTCAGTAAGGAAATTCCCTGTTGGACGATGAAGTTTTCAAGGTTTCTGTTTTTGAATACCGTATTGGAGAGACGCTCAAGGCTATCAAACTTAAGTAATCGGTTCTTATGATCGTGATCTCTAAAGCGACAATAATATTCTTCGGATGAGCGGCTATACGTAATTTTGTGAATTCCGTTGCCGAGACTTCCATTTTTGGGTTTAAGATAAATATGATGATAGTCAGAGAGCATCCGCTCTATGTCATCTAATGTTTGGAAAGACATGGTCTCGGGAAGGAAGTTGTGCACGGTCTGATCATTTTCCAATCTCTCGAAAAGATCGAGTTTATTGAAAAATCCGGGATTATACCAAGGGATCCCATACTCTCTCTGCAACCTTTCCTTCAGACTCTGGTAGGTTTTTCTTTTTTCACTTCTCCTGTTCGGAAGTCTGTCATATATCACGTTGGGAAACGGGATTTCTTCGATTTCCCATCCTTCTCCAAAATGGAAGAACCCTTTTACCAGTCCGTTTTCCCAGTCAATATGTTTTTCTCCAAACACAAAAGGGATAACCCCTAATGAAGATTGTACGGATAGCAACTTTTGAAAGAACTGTGAGCGTTGGCCGATAGGACTTAATCGGAAACTTGTAAATCCAGCCGTGAATATGCCGATCAGTACCCCCGCATATACACATTCGTCCTTACAGAACAGGGAGAGAGAATCCACTTTTGATGGAAGGTGTATGTTCTTAGCCAAAGCTGTGCTGATCCCGATCACATTACGGCCATTCGGATGGCGTTTGCATTTGGCGGATTGCCTTTTAGTCCCAAGTATCACTGTATGGGGCAAGGTATCTTCGTCGAGTCTGAAGCCGGAAGGGAGGTAGAAAATGCATTCTTCATCTTGAAACTGTTCAACTTTGAACGTATGAAGCATTAGAAATCACCTCGTCTTAAGGATGAAAGAGATTGTGAAGATAGAAATGTGCAATATTCCAAAGGTGCTCTGTATAAATCTGAAAGCTTATCAGGTTGAAGGCTATTCACTACTTTATGTCCCGGTTTAGAGTTCATATCCAGAATCCAAAGGGACTGATCCTGTGCGATGATCAGATCGACACCAATTTCAAACAGGGGAGAAAACTGTTCTTCAAGGAGAATCGGAATATGCTCTAAAATTGACAGTAGTTCCTGTTCGATAAAGTCCCATGAAACCGAATCATGGGTAGACTTCCAGTCACTGCAGGAAAGATAGGAAGCACCCCGACTGATATTCGTCAGAATTCCGTTTGCTTCGCCAACACGGACCGCCCGCTGAAATTCCCTCCATTCCCCGTTCCCATCTTTATTCAAGAGGATGCGCATATCGAATGGAGATCCTTCCTTTGTATGGTTTAGAAGCCTGTTCTGACAAATGAAGGTATGCTGTTTGAGGATGTGCTCTGCCCATTTTAGAAAAAGTTCGTCGCTCTGGAAAGATTGTTCGATGATTCCGTGCTTCTTAGTTGTCCGGACTTTGATTTCATCTAAGCCAGCCTCAAGATGGTAAACGGCGAATCCGTGAGCACCGTCCACTGGTTTAATGATGATATCTTTGCGTTCTGACAGGAGATTAAGTAACTCCGGTCCATCGGATACTAAAAAGGTTTCAGGAATATAAGGAGAAAGGGACGTTTGACTTAGCTTTTCATATAAATGCCATTTATTTGGTAATCCATATCCGAGGAACCGGATATGCTTCTGATTCTTCATCCATTGTACGACGGCTCTCGCCTGGCGGGACCTTAAATCATGCTGATAATACGTCCGATCATAGATGAAATCGGGAATATCAAAGACGTCTTTTTCCCATTTTCCCGCCACCCTGTCGAAATGATGTCCTTCCACCGTTTCGGTTAAAGGAGATATTCCCTGTGGGGAAAACAAATAAAGGTCAATTGGATAGGAAAGTGAGTGGTTTGCGATCTCAAGGAAATATTCGTTCGTTACCTGTGGTACAAGGGTCATGATGCCCAGTGAGTGATTCATCGAGAGTATCCTCCTTATTCAGTCCATTTGGCGAAACCATATTCATAGAGAGCTTTAACAGACGGACGGATTCGATCGCTCTCTAAGTAAGGTCGTTTAGAAGGCTTAGAATTGATTTCAATCAACCATGGCTTTCCGCTTTCATCTATACCCACATCGATACCGAATTCTCCGAAATGCCCTTCGACGCTATCTGCTAATAGTTTTGAGGCACTGATACATAATCCCTTCATCTCTTTCAGGATCTCCCTGCTTTTCTGTGGCGAAAAAAAACGCTGTAATGCTATGTGGGGTTTTTCAATACGGCCCCCCTGGTCCACATTTGCAACGAATTGTCCGTGTGCAGCGATCCGCGACACAGACGAAACCAGAACCCACTCACCGTTTCCATTCATGTGACATAGGAAGCGAAAGTCTAATGGCTGTTCTTCAACTGTCAGAAAGGGGATTGTTTCCTGAACCAAATAGGCACTCTTGCACCAGGAACGGAGTTGTTTGTAAAGAGCTGAGTAGGATGGGAATGTGATCATCGTATCTGATGAAAATGAGTTTTGCCTCATGAGGAAACCAGTGTCTATTTTCTTGATGCGCATAATGTAACGACCCTTGCTTCCATGAACCCCTTTTACGAATACATCTTGATATTCTGTAAGCATTTCCTCCAGTGAATTCAAACCCTGCACGGTTTTAGGTAAATGAGGATTGAGGACAGGGCTGTTCTTTAAAACATTGTAGACTTCATCTTTTGCCAAAAAGCGTGAATTGAACAACTGTATATCCTGGTCCAGAGAGCGTGAAAGAGCACTTCGAAAGGAAGGGGACCTCTCTATTTTTCTTGAATGACATCGATTGTAAATTACATGGGGAAGAGGGACCTTTGACGACACCCATTCATTCCCATTTTGAATGTAACCTTCCGCGCCATTCTCCACGAATGAGGAAAGGGGAAGCAGGTAGAAAAATCCACCTTTTCGTTGAAACCAGCTCTGACACTCTGTAAAATATTCTTTTAAAGAGTGTGATTGAATGGATTGATTGATTAAGAGGGCGACAACCGGTCCCACATGAATGATGGCTTTCCTTACATCAATGGATATCCATATATTTTCTATATTAGGTAGAGATGCGAATAATGTATCGGCCGTATCCAATATAATCTGTAATGAATCGGCTTTTGTTTCTAAACATGTTATTCCGAGCATGGAATTTCCGCATTTCAACGTCATGTGCCGTTTAAGTGATAGGCGATCCATCATTTTTTCAGGTACATATAAATGATGATGGCCACTTGAATTCTGACGCGAAATAAATGAACATTTTATTTTCATCAGAGCATTCCCCGTTTGCATAACCCTTAAGATTGATTCTATAATGATTTATTGGGCTAATGTTGATATAGCATACTATGTAAACATGGGCAAAATGTTCAAACGAAAGAAGTAGAAAAGGAAGGTGCACTCATGCTGGATGCTTTCATCCTCATATTATTCATGGTCATTGTCGGTGCCCTCATTGGAGGAGTCACCAATTCATTGGCGATAAAAATGTTATTTAGGCCGTATCGGGCATACTATATCGGGAAATTTAAAGTTCCCTTCACACCTGGGCTGATCCCGAAGCGCCGGGGGGAATTGGCGGAACAGCTTGGGAAAATGGTGGTGGACCATTTAATCACACCGGAAAGTCTTCAGAAAAAAGTGATGAATGACGATTTTCAAAAAGATGTGACTCGTTGGCTATCAGAAGAATTGCAACCGGTATTCACATCGGATAAAACGGTGAACGAATGGATGGACATCCTGCAAGTCCCCGTATCTTCTGAGCGGTTAAACGTATGGCTTGAGGAGTGGATCGCTGTCAAAATCAAGGATGCAAAAGCATCCTATACATCCCAGACCCTTGAAGAAGCTCTCCCTGAAAAGTGGCAGGAAAAAGTGGCAGAGAATATTCCAAGACTGGTTGACTTCATCGCAGGCCGGGCGGAAACTTATTTCACGAGCCCGGAAGGAAAGATGAAAGTGAAAATCATGATCGACGATTTCCTGAAGGAACGCGGTATGCTGGGGAATATGCTTGGAATGTTCTTAGGCAACACGTCGGTTGCGGATAAAGTACAACCTGAAATCGTGAAGTTCATCAAGCATGAAGGAACACAGGAAATCCTGTTTAACCTCTTGACGAAAGAGTGGTCGAAGCTGAAACAGATGAAACTGGAAGAATTCATCGACCGATTGCCTGAAGAAGACTTGATCATGACGGCCCAAACCTCCATTGTCAAACTCGTCAACATCGAAGAACATCTATCCAAGCCGCTCGGCCACTGGCTCGAGCCGCACAAGCAAGCCTTCTTCCAAACCCAGCTCCCTAAATGGGTGGATAGAGGGACGGACCTCTTATCCAGGAAGATTCCGAACCTGATGGAGAAGATGCATCTTCAGCAAATCGTGCAGGAGCAGGTAGAATCCTTCTCAGTAGGCAGGTTGGAAGAACTTGTACTTGGCATTTCACGTAGAGAATTCAAGATGATCACATATCTCGGGGCATTGCTCGGGGGAGTGATCGGGATTATCCAAGGTATTATCGCTCTATTGATATCCTGATTTACGCTCGTTTAAGGGTCCTTCCTAGAAATCCTCACTATTGTTTGTTATAGTGAGGGAGAGTGAAATTATAGGAGGTACGTATTTTGGCTATTAACTTATACGATCAAGCAAACGAATTAGAAAGTGCATTGCGTCAAAGCGATGAATTTCTACAACTGAAAAAAATGTATGATGAAGTAAACAATGACGAATCTGCTAACAAGATGTTTGAAAACTTCAGAAACATTCAAATGACACTTCAACAAAAACAAATGAGCGGTGAAGAAATCTCTCAGGAAGAAGTGGAGCAGGCTCAAAAGACAGCTCAACTTGTTCAACAGCATGAGAAAATCGCGAAGCTAATGGAAGCTGAGCAACGCATGAGCATGGTCATCAATGACTTAAACAAAGTCATCATGAAGCCGCTTGAAGAGCTTTACGGTTCTATGCAAAAATAATAAGTGTTGAATAGGGACCGACTTCCTGATGGGGAGTCGGTTTTTTTATTGGTTGTTGTCTGGTTCTGGTGATTGTTTTTCCGATATTTGTTAAAAATACGCAATTAAGGTCGGAAATGACGCATTAAAATAAAAAATGACGCAATTAAGTTGAAAATGACGCAATTAATAATAAAATGACGCAATTAACGTCCCGTCAAACACATATACATTCTCCAAACGTCCCGATATAAGAAATATCGTAATGGAATTTCCCTTAACCCCAGTTTCAACCCTTTTTTTCTAAGCTGTTCAACGATCCAAGCCTCCATTCATGACGGGGGCATCATTTCCTATCCCGCTCCTTGTCATATTTGTCTATCCTCCTTCATAAAAGTAAAGAAAGGGAGTAGACAACATATAGGGGGGACACCAAAGATGATCTATCGAATGATGGCTTTGAATATTGATGGCACCATCGTGAATGAAAACGGAAAAATTGCGAAGGAAACGAAGGAAGCAATTGAGTACGTTCAAGATAAAGGGGTTCCGGTCACATTGGTCACCAGCAGGAGCTTTGCATCCGCAAAAAAAGTTGCCAAAGCCCTGAAGCTTGACAGTCCGATCGTGACACATAGTGGAGCTTATATCGCTGGAGAGCTTGAAAAGCCGATGTATGTGAAAAAGATTGCCGAGGATATTACGTATGAAATTGTTCAATTTCTGGAAGGCTTCTCAAGCCAGATACACCTTTCCCATGAAAAGCGTTCCATCGTAGGAAAAGCCAATACACAGGCCAGGGAGATGGCAAAGGTTTCATGGCAGCGGGAATCGAAACTACTTTACAGTAAACAGTTTGTGGACCGTGTAAGCGATCATCTTCTGGAGAATCCGATGTCTGTACCAAAAATCTCCGTAGTCATGGAACATAGGGAGGATGTATGGGATGTTGTCGCTTCTTTAAAAGGTATGTATGAAGAAGTGGATGCCATTCCGACATCTGATTATAAATTGGATATCGTGCCGAAGGGTGTATCCAAGCTCCGTGGATTGATGTATCTTTCTGAAAGGCTCGGCGTGAAGAAGGATCAAATCGTGATGGTCGGTTCAGGTATAGATGATATCGATTGCATGACATGCTCAGGGCTTGGCGTCGCTATGGGAGATTCCCCTCCCCAAGTGCGGGCTGCGGCAAACTGGATCACCCGCAGCCAGGTTGAAAAAGGGATTCCGTACTTTGTGACTGAGCTGTTTCGAAAACAGCATCCCATCCCATTCCTGAAAAAAATGAATATCATAAAATCGTAATGAAAGGCCCCCGCATTTAATGCGGGGGTTTGTTTTTATAATGCCAAAGTACCGACCATTGACCATTTCCACCCCTTTCTGTACACTTATAAAAGCTTATTAGTTTTGTGAAAGGTGATTACAACGTGAATGTTTTGATAAAAGGAATCGAGGATGAGCGTTTTGAACGCCCCCTGCGATTGATAGCCAATTTATTCTTTGAAGAGACTCAGGTTCATTTCGGTTCATGTGACAATGCTGACCTTCAAGTCCATATAGAACTTTCTACAGCTGAAAAAATAGAAGCGGCAGCCGTATTAACGGAATCCTCAAAAGTACAATCGTACAGTGCCCATTATGAACATGAGTGGACTCCGTATGAAAATGAGAAAGAGCGCTTTAAACAACTGAAAACCGCCGTTTCCCATGTTTATTTAAATGTTCTTCAAGATCTGACTGAAATCAGGCAGAAGTGGGGGATTTTAACGGGTATCCGGCCGACGAAGCTCTTGCATAAGCAGACACAGCTCGGGGTCCCAAAAGAGGAGATCCATGAAAAATTGAAAAAAGAATACCTCATTACAGATGAAAAGATCGATCTTATGCAAAACATCGTCGATCGTCAGCTTTCTGTCGTGCCGGATCTTTATGATCTTCAGCATGAAGTGAGTATTTATATTGGTATCCCGTTCTGCCCGACCAAATGTGCTTACTGTACTTTTCCTGCATACGCGATACTGGGTAAACAAGGTCGTGTCGATTCGTTCCTTGCAGGACTTCACTACGAAATCCAGGAAATGGGACGCTGGATGAAGGAAAAAAATATTAAAATAACGACCATTTATTATGGCGGCGGTACTCCAACCTCCATCACGGCAGAAGAAATGGATGCTCTGTATGAAGAGATGTACCGATCCTTCCCTGATGTCGATAAAGTAAGGGAAGTGACAGTCGAGGCAGGAAGACCCGATACGATTTCCGAGGATAAATTAGAGGTGCTCAACAAGTGGAATATCGACCGGATTTCCATCAACCCTCAATCGTACACCCAGGAAACGTTAAAAGCGATCGGCCGTCATCACACAGTAGAAGAAACCATTGATAAGTTTCATTTATCCCGCAGTATGGGAATGAACAATATCAATATGGATTTGATCATCGGACTTCCCGGTGAAGAGCTTCCCGAACTTCAGCACTCATTGGATGAAACCGAGAAGCTCATGCCGGAATCGTTGACAGTTCATACTCTGTCCTTTAAAAGAGCGTCTGAAATGACGAAGAACAAAGACAAATACAAAGTAGCTGACCGGCATGAAATTGGTAAGATGATGAACCTTGCTGAAGAGTGGACAAAGGAACACGGCTATGAACCTTACTATTTATACCGCCAAAAAAATATCCTTGGTAACTTAGAGAACGTAGGTTATGCCCTTCCCGGACAGGATAGCATCTATAACATCATGATCATGGAAGAAGTCCAAACGATCATCGGCATCGGCTGCGGGGCGGCAAGTAAATTCATTGATCCGAAGACTGGTAAGATCACGCATTTTGCCAATCCGAAAGAACCGAATGCCTATAATCTTGGATTCAAGGAGTATACTGAAAAGAAAATTAAGATATTAAATGACTTATTCTCATAACAAAGAGGGTGCCCTGATAGCTTATGCTAAAGGGACACCCTTTTTTTTATACAACCTACTCGGTCATTACCCGAATTTTTCGATAATACTAAAAGGAATAATTAAAGGAAGGGGAGAATTAGTTAGATAGACATAGAAAATCAAACACTTATTGGAAGCGCTTACTATATTGAGGGGAGAGATTGAGTATGATGCAAACACCTCTGCTTTTGACACAAATGATTGAACGAGCTGAAAAGTATTTTCCTAAGAAAGAAATCGTTTCCCGTACAGAGTCCGGCATAACCCGCCTTACATACAAACAGTGGGCTGAACGGACGAGAAGACTCGCAAGTTCCTTGTCAAAACTAGGAATCGAAGAAGGGGATAAAGTAGGGACGCTTGCCTGGAATCATCACCGTCACCTGGAAGCGTACTTTGCCATTCCGTGCAGCGGAGCTGTCCTACATACGATCAACATCCGCTTATCGCCACAGCACATCTCTTACATCATCAACCATGCCGGGGATCAAGTATTGCTCATAGACCCTGATGTCGTTCCACTCATTGAAAAAATCAAAGACCAGATCCCGACAGTCAAAGCATTCATTGTCATGACCGATGGGGATTTGCCCGAGACGACTCTGGAGCCCGTATATCATTATGAACGATTATTGGAAGAGGAGGACCCGACTTTCCCATTCCGTACAGACATTGATGAGAATTCTCCTGCAGGGATGTGTTACACCTCAGCTACGACCGGTAATCCTAAAGGAGTCATTTATTCTCATAGAGGGATTGTGTTGCACGCAATGGCTCTTGGCCTCGCTGATACGACGGGAGTCAGTGAAAGAGATGTTGCCCTGCCTGTGGTACCGATGTTCCATGTGAATGCATGGGGAATGCCTTTCGCATCGGTGTGGTTCGGCACGAAGCAGGTTCTTCCCGGACCATATTTCACCCCGGGACTTCTTGCAGAGCTCATGCAGGATGAAAAAGTGACCATTTCAGCAGGCGTTCCAACGATTTGGCTTGGGCTTCTTAATGAATTGGAAAAGAATGAATACGATCTTTCCAGTCTCCGCTCGATTTTATGTGGGGGATCAGCTGCGCCTAAAGGCATGATTCGAACATTTGAAGAGAAGTTCGGCATTCCGTTCATGCATGCATATGGAATGACCGAGACAAGCCCGCTTGCTGTCATTGCTTCTTCCAAAAGCTATCATGATGATCTTTCAGCTGAAGATAAGCTCGAACTGAAAGCAAAGCAGGGAATCCTTGTACCGGGGTTGGATATGAAAATCGTCGGCAAAGACGGTGAGGTAGCCTGGGATGGTGTCGAAATGGGGGAACTGGCATTAAGAGGACCGTGGATTGCCTCGGAATATTATGAGGATGAAAGAACAAAGGATGCATTCCGGGATGGCTGGCTGTACACGGGAGATGTCGTTACCATAGATGAAGAGGGATACATCAAGATTGTGGATCGGACAAAGGACCTCATCAAATCTGGTGGGGAATGGATCTCTTCTGTGGATCTAGAGAATGCCCTCATGGCCCATGAGCATATTTTTGAAGCTGCTGTCGTTGCGGTGCCGCACGAAGAATGGCAGGAACGGCCGGTTGCCTGTGTTGTCCTAAAGGAATCCGGAAAAGGAATGGTGACAAAGGAAGACGTCATGGATTTCCTGAAACCGCAGTTTGCGAAATGGTGGCTGCCGGATGAGATTCTGTTCCTTGAAGAAATTCCAAAGACGTCAGTGGGGAAATTTTTAAAGAGAGCTCTCCGGGATCAGGTTCAAGATCAAATAAAGCAAATTTGAGTATTCGGGGGGAGGTCGGCTGAATGCCGGTCTCTCTTTTGAATTATTGCACTTTTCTAAAAAAACATTCCTGTAATGAGAGACATGCGCTATGATAATAGAAAGGGGAGGGATTATTTTGACAGTGTCAAATCAATATGAAACAGTAAAATTACATAAAGAGGGGAAAGTGGCGAGGCTATTGTTGAATCGGCCTCAGTCCCTGAATGCATTGGACGCTCGTCTTATGGAAGAGCTGCTGGCAGCCCTTAAAGAGGTGAAAAGTGATCCATCGATTTCTTTGTTGATCCTGACGGGGGAAGGAAAGGGGTTTTCTTCCGGGGGAGATATTAAGTCCATGCTCCAATTAAGTGGCGAGGAGCAGTTCTCAGGAATTATGGATACAATTAGTGAACTGGTGATGACTTTATACTCAATGCCGAAAGTGGTCCTGACAGGCATCCACGGAGCGGCTGCGGGGCTTGGACTGAGTCTCGCACTGGCTTCGGATTATATTCTGTGTGAAGAAGACAGCAAGCTTGCCATGAACTTTATCGGAATTGCCTTGATCCCTGATGGGGGCAGTCATTTCCTTCTGGAAGAGCGCCTGGGAGCACATAAAGCAAAACGGTTGATATGGAACGGCAAAGTATTTGAAGGGCAGGAAGCCTTGATGAAAGGCCTTGTCGATGAAGCCATTCCTTCAGGTAAATTGGAGGAAGGGATAGCGCGATATACCAAACAGGTATTAAGTGCGCCGACGAAAGCCATGTTGAAAACGAAAGAAGTGTATGTAGCCCTGAACAAAGAAAGGTTGCAGCATGCACTGGATCTGGAGAAGGAAGGTCAGTGGCTCATGCGCCAAACATCCGACCATAAAGAAGGCATTCAAGCTTTCGTGGAAAAAAGAAGACCCCAATTCAAGGGTGAATGAAATACATGTGAACCTGCCTGAATGGTAGGTTCCTTTTTTCGTAATACACAATAAAAAAATGCATCACAGACAAAAACGCCTGTAATGCAAAAAAGATCTTATACGTGAAACAATAACAGTTTCCCGAGGGGGGATGTGCAGCGATGTGTGTGCTCGCTGTATCCTTTTTCCTCGAGCATCGATTCGCCCATTTTCTTTGCGTCGCTGTCAGATGAAGCTTCGAATGATTCATCCAGTATTTTTTTTCCGTCACTCTCAAATACTGTCAATTTGTATACTTTCATTGTTAATACCCCTTTGTATTAAAATAATGTACTACTATATTTTTTCATACTATCTTTTTTTTGGGAAGTCTAAATTGTTTGATAATGAAAAAGGGTGGAAAATGAAACCTTTTCTAGATGAAATCGTAGAGTACTAGAGAAAAGGATGACGCAACAGGAGGGAGAAGCGAAACATGAGTTTAAAAATACAACAGGTAACCAAAAGGTTTGGGAATTTTACAGCGGTAGATGAGCTGTCACTTGAGATCCCCCCGAGTGAGATGTTTGGATTCCTCGGAGCGAATGGCGCCGGGAAAACGACGACCTTTCGAATGGTGTTGGGATTGTTGGATGCAACAGAAGGCAGGATTACGTGGAACGGGAAAGGGATTGATTATTCCACCAGTCCTGAAATCGGATATCTACCGGAAGAAAGAGGACTCTACCCTAAGATGAAGGTGAGCGATCAAATCGTCTATCTGGCACGTCTTCGGGGAATGGAGAAAAGAGAGATCCTGAAGGAGTTAACCATTTGGCTGGAGCGGTTCAATGTTCCTCAGTACCTTAACAAGAAAGTCGAGGAGCTGTCCAAAGGAAATCAGCAGAAAATACAATTCATCGCCTCGGTCATCCACAAGCCGAAACTCTTAATACTGGACGAACCATTCAGCGGTCTTGATCCGGTGAATGTTGAGTTATTGAAGGACGCCGTCAGGGAGATCAAGAAAAGCGGGACAACGATCGTATTTTCAAGTCATCGGATGGAGCATGTGGAGGAACTTTGTGAGAGTCTGTGTATCATGCATAAAGGACGTCCGGTTGTGCATGGTGGTCTGAAGGAAATTAAACGTTCCTTTGGAAAGAAGAATGTAGTGATCCATGCAGATTTTGACCTGACGTATCTAAAAGACCTCCATGGCGTGACGAAGCTTAAAGAAACAACCGAAGGAGTCCTTCTGCAGGTGGAATCGGAGACAGCAGCACAAGGAGTTTTCCACGATGTCGTACAAAAAGGTTTCCTGCGTAAATTCGAATTAGAGGAACCGTCCTTGAATGATATTTTTATAGAAAAGGTGGGAACCTCTTATGAATAATTTCTTCTTGATCCTGGGTCACTCGTATATGTCAAAACTTAAGGCTAAATCCTTTATCATTTCAACGGTCATCATTGCCGCAGCCCTTGTACTGCTGGCCAATTTCGACAGTGTGATCTCAAGCTTCACCGATGATGAAGGAAGCAAGATAGCGGTTCAGGACGAAACGGGTAAGCTATATGACCCACTCGTTCAGCAGTTGGAGACAATGGATAGTGAGATTCAGTTAGTACCTTCCTCTGGGTCAACGGAAGAATTGGAGAAGAAGATTGAGTCAGAAGAGCTGAAAGGTTTACTGTTATTAAGCGAAAATGGGGACGGACTGCCGAAAGCGCTGTACAAATCCAATTCATTATCGGAGTCTGCAGTAACGGGAGAATTGCAGATCGCCTTGCAGAATATTAAATCCGCCCAAGCCGCAAGTAAGCTGGAACTTTCAGGTGAAGAGCTCTCGCTGTTAAGCGGCCCGGTTGAATTCGAGAAAGAAGCCCTCGTTGAAGGTGCCAAATCGGAGGAAGAATTGAGTCAGGCAAGAGGCATTGTTTATGTGCTATTATTCTTCATTTATTTCTCTGTCATAGCTTATGCCAATATGACGGCTATGGAAGTCGCGACGGAGAAAAGTTCAAGGGTCATGGAAATCCTCATTTCAAGTGTGTCACCAGTGAAACAAATGTTTGCGAAGATCATCGGGATCGGTCTGGCAGGTTTGACTCAATTGGGAGTTATCCTTGGTGTAGGCTACTTTACCCTGATCCGCAAGAAGGATGAACTGGTAGGAGGATTCTTTGATGGATTTGGATTTGAATCCTTATCAGTAAGTGTCATCATTTATGCCGTTGTCTTCTTTTTGCTGGGGTACTTCCTGTATGCAACCCTTGCAGCCTTATTGGGATCACTTGTGAGCCGAATCGAAGATGTCCAGCAGATGATCATGCCGATGACTTTCCTGATCATGATCGGATTCTTCATTTCGATGTTTGGCCTCGGGAATCCGGAATCAGGCTTTGTCACGGTAACGTCTTATATCCCCTTCTTCACACCGATGGTCATGTTCCTCCGGGTCGGTATGTTGAATCTGCCGTTGTATGAACCAATCATCGGGATTGTGCTCCTTCTTTTGACCATCGTCCTGTTGGGTGTTTTCGGTGCACGCGTTTATCGAGGTGGGGTCCTTCTGTACGGTAAATCCAATTCGTATAAAGATATTAAGAAAGCGATCGATCTTACATCGAAGAAATAAGATAAAGGCTGACTCCTTCATAAGGAGCAGCCTTTTTTCCTTTAAACGCTAAATTGTGAATACATACTGAAATGTTCACCGGTTTTAGGATATAATGGAGGAATATAAGAACGTATATTCGTAGTGCAGGGAGGGAGCTTCATGGGGAGTATCCGATTTTTTCATGTAGCAGATTTACATTTAGACAGTCCGTTTATGGGACTGAAACATTTACCCAAAGAAGTGTTTGAACGAATACATAATAGCACCTTTGCTTCTTTTGAAAAAGTAGTGAAAGAAGCAATTGAAAGGCAAATCGACTTTATGATCATCAGCGGGGATTTGTTTGATGAAGAAGACAGGAGCATAAGGGCTCAGGCAAAATTATTGAAACAATTTCATCTGCTGGATTCAAATGATATTCCTGTTTATGTCGTGCACGGGAACCATGATCACCTGGGAAGCCATCGCTTAGAGCTTGATATGCCGGATAATATACATATATTTCACGAAAATACAGAAGTGAAACAGTTCATCACCAAGAATGGTGAAACAGTGGATATAGTAGGCTTCAGCTATGGGTCAAGGCATATTAGAGAAAGAAGAATCGGGGAATACCCCAAAGCGGTTGCCGGGCGTTACACGATAGGAGTCCTTCATGGAAGTGAAGGGAGCATCGATTCGTCTCATGAGACGTACGCCCCTTTTACGATAGGTGAACTGGTGGAGAAGAACTACCATTACTGGGCACTTGGGCATATTCATGAACGGCGTATCTTACATGAAGAACCTTTTATCGTCTATCCCGGAAACATTCAGGGAAGGCACCGCAAGGAAAAGGGTGATAAAGGCTGTTATGAAGTCGTATTGGATGGGCATCATACAGAGCTGTCGTTTATAGCTACCCACGACTTGTTATGGGAAACATGTACTGTCTCCCTACAAGGTATCAAGCGGTTTGGTGAGGTGTTTCAGCGGATTCAACAGGCAATGGAATCTCTTAGTGGTGAAAGTTTAATTGAAATCGTTGTTACAGATGAAGATTCACTGCCCTGGGAGATGAGGAACAGGATCGAGAATGGCGAGCTTCTTGAGGCGATTCAGTCCGATTTTGAAAGCCATGGGGTATTGAGATGGGTTCACTCCATTCGCCTGTCTTCTCGTACATCGGGTCTCAGGGAACAGGATCCATTTATACAGGAAGTGATCTTAACCCTTGAAAGCATGGAAGGAGAAGAATGGAAGGAAGCCATGGCAGAACTGTATGAGCATCCGTCCATCTATCGCTTTCTGTCCCCCTTGGAAGAAGATGAAAAGAGTTCCTTAAAACGGGAAGCGAAGCACTTACTGAGCGGTGGTGATCGAAATTGAAATTGATAGAACTTCATATTTACGGATATGGAAAAATAGTAAACAAGCATTATTCGCTAAGCGATCTTCAATTATTCTACGGAGAAAACGAAGCAGGAAAATCGACAATCATGTCATTCATTCACAGCATTCTATTCGGTTTTCCAACGAAACAGCAAACCTTATTGAGATACGTTCCGAAATCATCGACAGAGTATGGCGGGAAAATCCTATGTCAAATCGAGGGTCAGGGAATGGTAAGCATCGAGCGTATCAAAGGGAAGGCTTCTGGTGACGTTACCGTCCAATTTGAAGACGGGAGAATGGAAGGAGAAGAATCCCTCCAACATTTGCTCGGTAAAATGGACCGGACCACCTATCAAAACATATTTTCCTTCAACTTGGATGGCCTTCAAAACATCCAGCGCCTCAAAAAGGAAGAACTGAACCGGTATCTCTTCACAGCAGGCTCATCAGGGACGGATCTCCTATTGAAGCTTGCTCAGGATTGGCAGAAAGAAAGAGAGCAGCTGTTTAAGAAATCAGGCAGAAAACCAAAGATCAATCAGGCATTATCCGAATTAAAGGCGCTTGAAAAGCAGGTAAGGGAAGAAAAGGAGAAAAATGATCAGTACATGCCCCTCATAGCCAGACGCCGATCATTGGAGTCGGACATTTCCTCCATGGAAAAGGAAAAGGAGATCCTCTCTGAAAAAAGGGGGAATCTGGTTTCCGTTAGTGAAAATTGGGATACCCTTATTCAGTTCAAAGAAGTGGAAGAACGCATTTCACAGTTAGAAGGCATTGAATTCCCTGCTAAAGGTTTAGAGAGACTGAACAAGATGAAAGTGGAGGAAAGACAAACGTCCGCTTACCTTGAAACCCTTATAAAAAAACAAGCAAAACTCAAACAGAAATTAGAAGAGGAAGATCTCGATCTGAGCTTGAGAGAGGATATTCCATTTATAGAAAAAGTATTATCAGAGCAAACTTTTTACCTAAAATGGAGAGAAGAAATCAGTGAGCGAGGCAGAGAACTGAAAATGGTGCAAAGCCAAATCAAGGACACGATCAGGGAATTGGGACTGCATATCGAGATGGAAGAAATCCCTGCACTGAATACAAGCCTTATGATGTCTGAGAACATCCATCAAGCATTGGAGCGCCAATCGAAACTCCTTCATGAGCGTGAGAGTTTGTATAAACTTCAAGACGATGAAGCAGAAGAGCTTCAAGCTATCGAAAAAAAATGCGAACTTCTGGAAAACCAGTTGATGGAAGAAGACGAATTTCAAGAGTTACAACGGAAGGTCAAAGCAGACTCTGGAAAGCAATCCACATGGGAACAGATGAAGTGGATGAACATGCAAGTCAAAGAGTCAGAAGAAAATTATCGTAGAAAAAAAGCTTCTTTCTCTTATCAGATGCTAATAAGCGGTGGATTACTTCTGATTTTATTAGGACTGGGTGCGTGGGGGATCTTGTCGGGGAGTTGGATTGTGACAGGGATGAGCTTACTGTTTCTGATTGCAGTAGGAGTAACAGGCTTACAGTCACGGAGGAACCTCCACAATGAATCCCTCACCATCAATAAACTTAAGACTAAGGCAAAAGAGCTCCAACCGGAAGGAGAGACGGAGTATGTATCTCATGAGTTGGCGGAACAAAGCTTCAAAGAACAAATGGAATACCGAAACGAATGGAAACAGCGCATCCTTTCATTAGAAGAGCAGGAAAGGAAAATGCAGAAAGTGCATGAGAGGAAGGAAGAGAATGAGAAGGCAATCGCCCTGGGAGAAGAAAGGCTGACTCACCTGAAAAGGGAGTTATGCCTGCCTGCGGATTTCCATTGGAAGTGGCTCCGTGATGCTTTTGCGAAAATGAAAGAATTAGTCTCCAACTATGAAACGTTTATCCATTTATCTGAAGAAGAGGCTTATACTGCAAGGAAGTTGGATGAATACAAAGAAGAGTGCCGGAAATGGTTCCACCGCCGCTCACTCCCGTTCACAACAATGGACGAAGCCTTGATTCAAATGGAAAGAATCATACAGGATTTAGAGAAACGTCAGCTCGTAACTGAAAATATTGCCGCGGAATTAGAACCTTTGTCCTTGGAAATCGACAAGCTTACTAATGAAGTCAGAAAGATTCAAGATGACATTCTGGTCCTTATCAAGGAAGCAGGCTGTACCGGTGAAGTGGAATTCCGGGAGATGGCCCTCCGGGTAGAGGAACTCACCGAGCTCTGTTCTCAATATAAGGGGCTGAAAACAAGATTGCCCCAGAGGACCCTCGACTCGTTCATGGAGTTTGAATCAATGGAAGAAAGCAGGAAGGAATTGACCAGAGTCGTACAATCCATTGAAAGTCTCTCGAGCAACCTGTCTGCAAGTCAAAAAGAGCTTGCCTCCCTTTCATATGAAATCAAAACATTAGAGGAAGGAAAGAGCTTTTCTGCTATCCTTCAAGAATTCCAAAGCAAAAAAGCCGAGCTTCAGGAACTTGCCCTTGAATGGTCCAAATATACATTGGCTGGGGCCTCCTTAAAGAAAACCATGGACCTGTATCAGAAAACCAAAATGCCAAAAGTCATGCAGCTTGCAGAAGAAAACTTCAAAGAAATGACGGAAGGGCACTATCACCGTGTTTTCTTATTGGAAGATGAAATGGTCAAAGTTGAGAGGACGGATGGGATCGTCTTTCATGCAGTCGAGCTCAGTCAGGGAACGAAAGAGCAGCTATTCATATCGATCCGCTTCGCTCTTATTCAAACAATGGGTGACAAATATTCTTTGCCTGTTCTGATTGATGATGGAGTAGTCAACTTTGATCTGAACAGAACACAGGCATTTCTTAGACTCCTGAGAAAAGTGGCAACGGACCACCAGGTGTTATTTTTCACCTGCCACCCTCATATTAAACAGTCGTTCCTTGAGGATGAGGTGATCAAATTAGAGCGTACCGAATCCATCAGGACTACATGAATCAAATGGATTTCCATTAGCATTAGTATCCTTTATTGGTTACAATATACAAGGAGTTTGTTTTGGGCATCCAATCCGTTATAACCATACATCTGAGTGTTGAGAGAAATGAGTGCCAGAAAGAAGGAATACATCAATGACAAAATCAAAAGGGTGGAAACGGAATCGAGGTCCACTTGCGTTACTTAGTTTTAACCTTTTCATCGTTATGGTTGGAATCGGCCTCGTCATTCCGATCCTGCCATTCTACGTAGAAAAATTCAATGCCGATGCCCAGACCCTCGGAGCTTTGGTGGCTGTATTTGCTTTTATGCAGTTCCTATTTGCACCAGTTTGGGGTCGTTTATCCGACCGGATCGGACGGAAACCTTTAATTACCATCGGCCTGATCGGCTTTGCCATCGCTGAATTCATTTTCGCTTTTGCCGTGGGATTATGGATGCTCTTTCTATCAAGGATCCTGGCCGGGGTCTTTGGTTCAGCATTAATGCCGACTGCCATGGCCTATGTGTCCGATGTCACGGATGAAGATAATCGTGGCCGGGGAATGGGTATACTTGGAGCCGCCATGGGGCTCGGTATCGTTATAGGACCAGGAATCGGAGGATGGCTGGCAGAGATCAATCTCTCTTATCCATTCATCTTTGCTGGTGTGGCGGCATCGATAGCAGCCATCGTTTCGGTCATCATTTTACCGGAATCCTATCCGAAGGAAAAAAGGACATATGATCCGGATGAGAAACGGGAAAATCGATTCGTTGTCATGAAGAATGCCGTGATGAGTCCGGTTGGCTTCCTATTGATCCTCGTGTTCATCATGAGCTTCGGACTTGCCAACTTTCAATCGATCTTCAGCTACTATGCATTGGAGCGGTACGGGTATGGGCCACAGCAGGTCGGGATCATCATACTAATAATCGGTATCATAGGTACCCTCGTCCAGGGAGTCGGCGTGGGGAGGGCGACAAAACGGTTCGGAGAAGAAAAAGTAGTGACCTGGTCATTACTTTTGAGTGCAGTAGGGTTTATCATCATGAACTTTGCCACTGATTTTACCGGTGTCCTCTTAACGACGGCGGTCTTCTTTATCGGAAACTCCATGCTCCGGCCTTCTCTGAATTCCCTGATTTCTAAGTTGGCCGGAAAAAGGCAGGGTACCGTGATGGGGCTGAATAACTCGTTTCTCAGTTTAGGGAACGTAGCTGGCCCATTGCTTGCAGGCACATTATTTGAATGGGATATCCATATCCCTTACTACTTTGGTGCATTCATCATGCTGGTTGGCCTTCTAGCCACCAAAGTCTGGATCAGTAAAAAACAAAAAAGAGAATTAGTGAACTAACATAAAGCCGCCTCATCAGTTGAGGCGGCTTTTTTGTAATCATGCGAGGGACGGACCTTTAATGGTTGGCGTCATTCTATGACTCGGCGCCGAAACCTGGGACAACCAATTTTGACATGACCACTAGCCCTTTCCACGCTTCTTACACATTAAAATATGATATACTGGAACTACTATTATAGTTGGACGGAGGAGAAGATATGACAGGAATCACACAATTCAGTGTCGGTGAGACCATCGATTTACCACTTTTAATCAAGCAAATGACAAAAGGCACGACAAATACAGGAAAGCCGTTTTTAACGTTGATCCTGCAAGATAAAAGCGGAGACATGGAAGCAAAGCTTTGGGACGCTTCCGAGCAGGATGAGAAGGCTTATCAGCCTGAAACGATCGTAAGGGTCGTTGGTGATATTCATAGTTACCGTGGAAAGAATCAGCTTAAAATCAAGCAGATCCGACCGGCTTCACCAGCGGATGGATATGCCATTTCAGACTTCCTTGAAACCGCTCCTGTGAGCATAGATGAAATGACGAGTAAGATCACACAGTATATCTTTGAAATGAGAAACCCGAATATTCAACGCATCACGAGACACCTGATTAAAAAATATCAGAAGCCTTTCCTCGAATATCCGGCAGCTACAAAGAACCATCATGAGTTCGTTTCGGGTCTTGCGTATCACGTTGTATCCATGCTTGATTTATCCAAGGCCATTGCAGGACTATATCCTTCCCTTGATTCGGATCTTCTGTATGCAGGGGTGATCCTGCATGATCTTGGGAAAGTCATTGAACTGTCAGGACCAACTTCCACAACGTACACGATTGAAGGGAATTTGATCGGACACATCTCCATCATGGTGAATGAAATAGGTAAAGCGGCAGATGAACTGGGCATTGAAGGAGAAGAGGTCATGATCCTTCAACATCTCGTCCTTAGCCATCATGGAAAGGCCGAGTGGGGAAGTCCGAAGCCGCCGCTTATCCGTGAAGCGGAGGTTCTTCACTATATCGATAATGTAGATGCGAAGATGAATATGCTCGATCGTGCACTCCAACGGGTGAAGCCTGGAGAGTACACGGAAAGAGTATTCGCACTTGATAATCGTTCATTCTATAAACCCACGTTTCATAAATAAAGATTTCAAGAATCCGGTCCTATGATCGGGTTCTTTTTTCCATCTTGCGGTCATGTTTTCTCCCTTGTCCTCATATAATGTTCATTAAAGAGGACAAACCTATAAGGAGATGAAGCAAATGACATTGCCTATTTGGATGTATCTGGTTGTAGCAGGGATTTTCGGTAGTGCCTTTATGACGATAAAATCGGCCAAGGAAGAGAAGACGCTGGAAGATGAGTGGATTGAAAAAGAGGGAGAAGTTTATATACACCGGATGGAAGAGGAAAAAGAAAAGAGACGTCAACTGACATCATAATGTCATCATTAAAAAGGACGGAAGGCTTGCGTAGCCTTCCGTCCTTTTTGATTATTCAGCTTTGTCTGTTGCAGGAGCTTCGCCTTCAGGTGCAGGTGTTTCGCCGCCTTCAGGTGCTGCTGGAGGATTCAATACCTGGTCGAATGACTTTTTCAGATCTTTATCCTTGATGTTCAGATCAGCTTTTTCAATCTCTGCTTTCATGGCTTCCTGGATTTTTTGAGGATCCACTTTGGAAAGCTTCAGTTCTTTTTCGATTTCCTTTTTCATTTCGTCAAAGGATTTCTTTTCTTTTTTATCTGTCACTTCAATGATATGGTAGCCATATTCTGTCTTGATCTGCTCGCTCACTTTGCCTTTTTCAAGAGTGTCCAGAGCTTTTGAGAATTCAGGAACAAAGTTTTGACGGCCAGCATAGTCTACCCATCCTAAACTTCCGCCATTTTCAGCAGAACCCGGATCTGTTGAGTATTCTTTGGCAAGATCTTCGAATTTTGCACCATCAGCCAGCTTCTGTTTAACCTCTTTGGCTGTTTTTTCATCTTCTACAAGGATATGGCGAACTTTAATATCCGGCTTCCATTTCTCGTAGTATTCCTTTACTTCTTTATCCGTTACTTTCACATCGGAAATAGCGGCTTTTTCTTGAAGAAGTTGAAGTTTTAAGTATTGCTTGAACGACTTCTCGTCCAGGTTATATTGTTGTAAGAACATATCGAATTGAGGCCCCAATTGATCTTTCGCTTCGTTCAGCTTTTCATCAACTTCCTCTTTTGACACATCATACTTCTCTTCAAGGACTTTTGTATAAACCAGTTCCTGAAGGGCCTGTTCCATTTGTGGAGTGAATTTTTGCTTCATTGATTTGTAAAGTTCATCTTTTGTTACGTCTCCGGCTTTGGTTGTTGCAACAACGTCACTGTTTCCATCAGCACCGTCACCGCTGCATCCTGCGAGTCCTACCACTCCGGCAGCCAGTGATACTGAAATGATCCATTTTTTCATGGTGACCAACTCCTACACTATATTCGTTTGGTGGCTTGTCAAATTTCTACAAAACATACTATAACACACTTTTTCCATGAAAAAAAATATTTTCCAAACTAATCTTCAGAAAAATGGGCATTTTACACACCCATTTCCTAGGTTCCTTCATATGATAAGAGCGAAGAGAGAAAAGGAGGTAATAAATATGAGCTGTGGATACAATTCCGGATTCGCGTTAATCGTAGTGCTGTTCATCTTATTAATCATCGTTGGTGCCGCATATATTTACTAAAAAATTTAAATTTATGACATTAGCCTAAAACAAATGGCAGCTAACTTGAATAAGATAAAGTAGCGCTTCAAAGGAGGTGGAAAGTTATGGGTAATGCATACGGCGGAGGTTTCGCGTTAATCGTAGTATTGTTCATCCTATTAATCATTGTGGGTGCAGCATGGCTATAATTTTAGCCTCAGAGTTTAACTTTACCGGATACAGACTGTAAGAGGGGGCAATACCTAACGAAAGGCTGGCCCCTTTTGCTTCATATTCATCTGTAGATGCTTTTCATACATGAAAGGAGGAAGCGCATATGTCAGGTGCTTGCGGCGGGTACGGCGGAGGTTTCGCGTTAATCGTAGTTTTATTCATTTTGTTAATCATCATTGGTGCAGCATACGTTTGCTAATTTGAATAGATAAAAAAAGCAGATCCGAATTTTTTCGGATCTGCTTTTACATTTTCGGGGCTAGCCGCCTCTGCTTTTGATTGTCCAGCTCCGGCGGCTAGAGGCTCGAGGTCATAAGTTAACCCTACCAAAAAGGCAAAGAGCGCCTTTCCGGTAGGGTCACCTTATGCTTGTCGCCTCTAAACGAGCCGCCTCC
>NZ_JAHWGH010000005.1:0-14871 GCF_019334305.1 Rossellomorea orangium | reverse complement strand
CCAAAAAGGCAAAGAGCGCCTTTCCGGTAGGGTCACCTTATGCTTGTCGCCTCTAAACGAGCCGCCTCCGCTTTTGATTGTCCAGCTCCGGCGGCTAGCCCCTCGAGGTCATAACTGAAAAATCCCCAAAGGCAAAGAGCGCCTTCAGGGATTTCCCAGTTATGCTTGTCGGGGCTGCCCAAGCCGCCTCCGCTTTTCTTCCTTCTATGTAAACAGAATTTCTATATACGAAGAGACCAGTAGTATGGTGATTAGGATATTGATGGTTCTAAACACCTTAGGTTGGCGCTCTTCAGGTATTTCTTTTTGTAAACATAATGCGTTTGTCATTTTATTTATATAAAATAAGATGAAAACTGCAAACACTAAAAACATGGAGATCATCCAAACCCCTCCCCGTTATCTCCTATAGACTATACATTACCAAATTATTTCCCTAAATGGTAGCAAGAGTGTTGCCTGGTTCTTGTAAATGAAGCTTTTTTCGCATATACAAGATTCACGCCGGAAGAAGCGGCCAAGTGTGAATGCGTCATAAAAAATGAGAAGGATGACTTCTTCCATCGAGAGTGCCCCTCAATGGCCATCCATCATCCTTACTGATAAATCAATATTTCATAACCGTCTTCATTTTCTTCGATCAATGCATTCTTAGGTGAGTTCATCAATTGCCTTGCATAAATAAAGTCAATGGCACAGATTCCTGAATGAAAGGCAAGGAGCATCGTAAAGTAATGCGAGTAATGTGGAAAATGAAAGCACCCATATAACAATATACTGTTTAAGACAAAGAACGGGGCCACCAGCGCGACCAGGTAACGGTATTTTGATATCGGCTGATCCACTCTAATCGACAGGATCGGCAAGAAATACATTTTACGGTTGCATTTGCATTTTATTTTCTTCACAAAGGGCAGTATTGGCACGATGTGAAAAAATTTATGCAATGGATATATGCTCATCAATCCCACGAAGAATCCAAGGAAGTGATTATCATAGAATGAACTCGGAAATAGTAAATTAATTGGTACGTATATTAATGAGAATACCATCATCATGATAATGGAAGAAAGTAAAAAGACTCGGTAAAACCCAAATTGTTTTTCCAGATTGATTGTTTTCCAGCAATGCATAAAAAAATCGCCTCCATTAGACGAATAGTGGTTAATTAAGTGCTTTACATACTTTATTACGATTGCCGGAAAAAATCAATACATTTTGGAAGGTTTTTTTCTTATTTTTTGAGGGGTATTTGAGGCGACAGGTATGTTATAGTTTTGTACAATAAGAGTATGAGAAATTTTGTGGGTGATGAATATGGACGAACTAATGAAACGACTAGAGAAACTTGAGTATCATCAAAGGTTGATGGCTGAAATGATACCTGAAAATGGATTCCCTTTTCACAGGTTAATTATCCGTAGCGGACTGTCGGAGAAGGAAGTGGGGGAGTTCTTCGTTACTTGTGATAGATTGAGCATGAAGCTTAAAAAACAAAAAGCGGAAGGATTCGTGTACAATACTCCGCTTTTTAAGGAATTTGAAGAAGGACTTCATGCAAAGCTCGATGTGCATGAAGTTGTCCAAAGCTGCCTTGTTCAAAACATTTACCCCACTTTGATGTACCAATTGAGGAAGAGCTTATAATTTAAGCCAGTTCTTCCTCATCTTCAAAAAGTTCACTGAGCTTACCATTATCATCAGAAAAATCATTTTCTATATTGTGAAAAGATTTTTCGAATATTTCCATAAAGTCATTTCCGTAAATATTCCGGACGACGGTCATCATTTCGATCATTTCAGGAAACTTTCCGTATAACTCCCGTAGAGGAGACACCCCCTGGAAGATAGAGTGACTTTCAGGCTGATAATTCTTCATTGAATCGAGGAGGATTTTCTCCCCTTTATCCGTCAGTTGAATATACGTATTCCGCTTATCATTCTCCCGTTTGGAAAACTCCAGAAGTTCCCGTTCTTCTAATTTCTTTGAGAAGTTAAAAGCTGTTGATACATGCATTACCCCGAATTTAGCCACGTCTGAAATGGAAGCTCCCTTTAAATGATACGCAATCCAGAGAATATGATGTTCGTTGATATTCAGGTCATATGGCTTGATCCACTGCTGCCAATCCTTTTCAATGGCTTTCCACAACGCTTTGCTAAGCTGGGCCATTCTTTGACTGAAGAGCATAGCCTCTTTCAAAGTAAATTCTCTTTCCTTCATCTCATTCACCCACTTTGCTAGAAAATCTTTTTTTAATATAAGCTGTTCTGAATTTGTCCCGTTGTAAGCAGTTCCAAAGGATACGCCTTAACGATTATCAAAAAAGAAAGCGCTTATATTTTATTATGCCAATAAAGTAATAATTAATAAAGGCTAAATTGACAAAATTTTTCGAAGTATATAATTTCTGGTGGGTGTATCTATCGTAAAACAGAAAGAGAAAGACGTTCGAATGCTGTAAGGACGGGATTTAAAGGGGGAATCACTATATTGAAAAAAATCATAGTTAATAAAAAAAGAATTCCCCGCAAGCCTTTCATCCAAAATGGAGTGAGGCTAAACGGGGGATACCATTATTGATTCGGAGTATTGGCTGAGTTAATGGAATTTTCCAGCTCTTCAATGGTTTTCTGGATACTTTGGATTTCTTCCTGAAGACGTTGATTATTGGGCTCAGTTGAAGCCTGCCACTGTTTGAAGGATGCCTGAAGGTCCTTGGAAAGCTGAAGGACGGTTTCTTTTCCTTCCTGGGACAATGTCCCAATGGACTCTTTCAATTCACTGATATGGACTTTCATTTCTTCGATGACTCCCGTCCAATCGTCTTTCTTGTCTTTGATTTGTGCACGGATCTCTTTACCGGATGAGGGAGATGTAAGAAGAGAAGCGACTCCTCCGACCACCCCGCCGATCAATAATCCGTATGCTAAGGATTTTTTGTTCATTATGTTTTCACCTCGTTCTTCTATTTCTATAATACTATACTTCTACAATCAGTATGTATTTTCCTTTTCCCTTTTGAAGCAGATTGAAACAAGTCGGTTCATAACCCTCCACTTGACAGCATAAAAATAAAGGTAAGGAGTGGTGAGAGGGGGAGGTTCTAAAAGAATGGACGGAATAATCTTTGGTTTCTTTGCTCTCAGTGTCGTCTTATTTTTAAGCATGGTGTATAACTTTGTCAGTATCCAAAGACCTGGTATGTATCCTCCTAAGAATATTTTGAAAAAGCGCGCTACCATTATGGGCTCCGGTGGCTTGATCACCTTTCTGATAGGAATCCTGTTCTGGTTTGCGGCAGGTTAATAGAAAAAAGCCCCCCGGCCAGTGACAATGCACAAGCCGGAGGGCTTTTCTATTTCTATTAGGATAGCTGTTCGGTTGTGACAGCTTCCCGAATGGATGAACGTTTTAAGATACCGTTGATGATCGGATACACAACGAACATCGCTCCAGCATTCACAAGTGTTGCCGGAAGTACGACAGCTGCGAATAGAGCGAAGAAAGCTCCAGGCAGACCAACGATGATATATGCAGAAAGTAAGAATATACTTCCTGATACGAGTGTACCGATAGCGGTTAGAACAGAAGCGCCTACTAATGAACGGGTAATCTTCTTTGTAGCAAGGAATAATCCGTAAAAAACGAATGCCGTAACCGGCTTGTCTATCAGGTTTGGTAAGAATCCTCCAGGGAACTGTGTTGTCAGTCCTGAGATGACTCCTGTTAATAAACCTAATAGCAATACGTTTTTCTTTGCCGGAAACAGGATAATGCCTAAGAACATCATCGTCAGCATCATGTCCGGTTTCATTCCTAAGAAAATTCCCGGGATCACTGTGTGCAGGACAGCCCCGATCCCTACTAATAAGGATAGGGATACAAGTGTTTTTGTATTCATTTCTCATCTCTCCTCAACTAAACTATACTTTGTATTTTGCTTCTCCTGATGTGCACTGTTGCCATCAGCGAAAAGATAGGTACATTATAACACATAGTGAATGGGTGTCAAAGATTTAATTTTCTGAAAAAACACCCGCATCCTTCATCGATAAGGGTGCGGGCTGTCGAATTTATGATAGGTGCTGTGCGATGGAATCTGCAATCTCTTTCAAATCTTCTTGATTGTAATCGTCATTGTGGGTTTTCCAAACGGCTCCGAAGCCATCGCCATTTCCATAGCGTGGAATGAAATGCATGTGGAAATGGAAGACGGATTGTCCCGCTTCTTCACCTGCATTGCTTAACAGGTTCATTCCAACCGGATTGAATTCAGCCTTGATGCTGTTTGCGATCTTCGGTGCAACAGAAAAGAGGTGGCTTGCGATATCCGGTGTCAGTTCATATACATTTTCTTTATGTACCTTAGGAATAAGGAGAGTATGACCTTTCGTCACCTGGCTGATGTCAAGAAAAGCAAGGACGTGATCATCTTCGTAGACCTTCATTGCCGGAATTTCTCCATCGATGATTTTACAAAAAATACAATCACTCATAATCATTTCCACCTTTCAGTAATGGTGTATGTATTTTATCATTAATAGGACAATAAATGAAGAAGAGACAGGAACGATTTTCCTGCCTCTCTTCTTAGAAGGGGTAATACTGTAAAGGTTTAAATGTCAGGCTTCATTCTCTTTGATAAACACCTCATTCGCTAGTAGCTTCGAAAAGTGTACCATTCTGGGTTAGAATGAAAATTGTTCAATGCGACCATCCCCTTATCTTTTCGCTATTTAAGCAATTAAGACAATAGAATCTGTATGCCGTCTTGGACAAACACCTCATTTGCTATAAGGATGATATGTGTAAATCGCTGGTAACATGAATGACTCTGTGCAAACTGACCATCCCCTTATCTAATAAGCTAAGGTAAGCTACTAAAGTAAGTTGATTCAGTCAAAATGTGCTTTAACAAACACCTCATTTATCAATTTTTTGATCAAATGAATATGGTGAGTGTGTCATTCACTATAGAAGACGACGAATCCTTCAAGTCGCAAACAATAGTGAAATCGGTTAGCTGGTCTTTAACAACCATCCCCTTTTTCTTATTGCTGGCCCCTTCTGATATTATGTTGTGCAGAAGGCAGGATGGTTATGAATTCTAAAATATGGAAAGTTACTTTATTTAAAGGCTGTTTTCGCATAAATTCTTGTGGACAGAGGTTTGTGGGTGCTCTGCTCTGTCATATCGGAAATCAACCGCCACTCGCTACATCCAAAAGCAACAATGGTTACGAAAACAGCCTTATTAAAACATGCCTTCACCCTGAAATTTTGGTAAAATAGAAATAATACGTTGAAGAGAAAGGACGTTGCTGCTCGTGTCATTATTAGAAATCAAGAATCTTGTCGGCGGTTATACAAGGAAGCCGGTATTGAAGGATATTTCATTCTCGATACAATCGAATGAAATTGTCGGGTTGATCGGGTTGAATGGAGCGGGGAAGAGTACGACCATTAAACATATCATTGGTCTGATGGAGGCAAAGCAAGGTGAGGTCTCCATCAATGGACATACATTGAAGCGGGATGCCGACCAATACCGCAAGCAATTCTCATACATACCTGAAACACCGATTTTATATGATGAATTAACACTGGAGGAACACTTGAAGCTTGCGGCGATGGCATATGGGCTGTCAGAGTCCGAATATAAAGGAAGAATCGATAAGCTTCTAAAGGCTTTTCGGATGGAGAAGAAAATGAGCTGGTTCCCTGCCCATTTTTCAAAAGGGATGAAACAAAAGGTTATGATCATGTGCGCGTTTCTTATCGAGCCAAGACTCTACATTATCGACGAACCTTTTGTAGGTTTGGATCCACTCGGGATTCAGTCATTGCTTGACTGGATGCAGGAAATGAAAAAGAACGGGGCAGGCATCCTTATGTCGACCCACATACTCGCAACGGCAGAAAGATATTGCGATTCTTTCATCATCCTTCATGAAGGGGAAATCCGGGCAAAGGGTACGCTTCATGAGCTTCAGAGGGAGTTTGCCATGCCTGAGGCAACATTAGATGATATCTATATCCAGCTGACAAAGGAAGAAACCCATGATGAATAATGTGGAAAGCATCTGGAAGAAACGGGTTGTAGAGTATAACCAGGAGCTTCAGAAGTATTTGAAGTACATGTTCAATGACCATTTGTTATTCGTGCTGATCTTTGCTTTGGGAGGTGCGGCATTTACATATAATCAATGGGTGAAGACTCTTGATCCCACTTTTCCTGCACCTTTGATCATGGCTCTCGTACTTGGGCTCTTATTGGCTTGGAGTCCGGTATACACATTCCTCCGGGAAGCGGATGCTGTATTTCTATTGCCTTTGGAGGGACGATTAACAAGCTATTTTAACAAATGCATCTGGATTAGCTTCATGTTTCAATCATATATACAATTGCTAGTGCTGGCAGCTCTCATGCCTATGTATGTTGCGGTATCAGGCAGTAGCTTCTCAAGCTTCTTTCCATTGCTTGCCCTAATCCTGGCCATTAAGGTGTGGAACCTTTATGTTCGCTGGTTCATGCTAAAGTTTCAAGAAAAGGAAGCCCATTGGATCGATAGTCTGGTCCGCTTTTTGTTGAGCGGTGCACTTGTTTTCCTTGTTTTATCAGGAGCTGTCCTATGGATGACCATCGTTGTGGCAATATTGATGCTCGTATATGCATTTTATTTTCATCAATCCACGAAGGAAAAAAATCTTAAATGGGACTTGTTGATCAATCTTGAAGAGCAGCGTATGCTGATCTTTTATCGGATTGCCAATATGTTTACAGATGTACCGAAACTGAAAGGGAAGGTCCACAGAAGAAAATGGCTTGATTGGCTTGTGAAGGCTCCATTTTCGCAAGCGTCAACGTATCGCTATTTATATCTTCGGGCGCTTGTAAGAACAAGTGAATACTCAGGTCTATATATTCGATTGACCCTTATAGGAGTATTGTTGATTTATTCAAATGCATCATTCATCTTCAGTATTCTTACGGCCCTGGTGTTTCTATATTTGACGGCTTTTCAAATGATCCCTTTATTCAAACGTTTTGATTATAAGATATGGGTGCTCATTTATCCTGTATCAAGAGAATTGAAAAAAACATCCTTTCAGAAAATCATGAGTCAGTCGATGATGATTCAGGCAATTATCTTTTCTCTGCCACTCTTTATTAGAGGAGAATGGCTTCCGGGGCTGATCACACTGCTTGCCGGTTTGACCTTTTCCATCTTCTTCAGTCACTTCTACGTGGTGCAGCGGTTAAAGAAAATGGAGGAAACCCTGTTTTAGTGAAACGGCAGCAGTAAGATGAACGTATAATGAGTGAAGGCAAATAAAAAAGGATGGTGGTTCTAAAGTGAACCATGAAAGAGAAGAACTCGAGTCCTGGAAACGTAGATATATAAGGAAATCGTCCATTTTTCAGAGGGTCTCCAAACAGGCGCAAACGAAAGTGAATCAATGGATACCCGAAAAAGCCCATAAAGTGGTAACCGAAAGCATCAAGAAAATGGTGCAGGTAACGTTAAAAGGGAGCGAATGGGTTTCCCTCCACACAATTGCGTGTATGCCGGGCCTTTTGGAACGGGAAGCTCTGATGAAAGAGCGATTGGAATTTTACCGGAAGGCTGCAACGATTGAAGGGGCAGGTACCGGTGCCGGCGGAATCTTCCTTGGATTGGCAGATTTTCCGCTGCTCTTATCCATTAAAATGAAGTTCTTAAGCGAATGCTCCCTGATCCATGGGTATGACCCGAAACAATACGAGGAACGTTTATTCCTGCTGTATGTCTTTCAGCTTGCATTTTCAAGTGATTCTCACAAGAAGGAAGTTCTTCGTATAATAGAAAATTGGGAGGAAGAAAAAGAAAAGCTGAAGGAACTTGATTGGAAAACCTTTCAACAGGAATACCGGGATTACATCGATTTTGTGAAAATGCTCCAGCTCATCCCGGGCGTCGGGGCAGTGGTGGGAGCTTATGCGAATTATCAGCTGTTGGATCAGCTTGGTGAGGTGGCAAAATTTGCTTATCGGATTCGCTTCTTTAATGAATTAGAATAGTATCGGAAAGAAGGTCGGCCTTCATGGTCGATTTTTTTTGTTCATGCCGATGTCAGATCCATTTTTTTATTTTCGGCATGACTTCGTGTATAGTGAAAAAGTAGAGTTGCATTGTGAGGTGAGTAATAGATGAATAAAAAGAAAAAAGCACTGAAGATCGCTGGGCTCATATTATTTTCCTTCTTTTTCTTTTTAGCAGGCGTATTTCATTTTATCGAAGCTCGGGGATTTGCGGAAATGATCCCAGCTTTCATTCCTTTAAGAGAAGAGCTTGTTTACATCACAGGGATCATTGAATTTATCCTGGCTGTATTATTACTGATTCCTAAAACCCGTGAAAAAACAGGAATTGTAACGGCAATATACTTAGTCCTTGTCTTTCCTGCAAATATATACGCAGCGATTAAAGGCATTCCTGCACCTGGACAGGAAGAAGCGAATCAACTGCTGCTTTGGATCAGATTATTATTCCAGCCACTCTTGATCTGGTGGGTATTGGTAGTCAGTAAAATTGAACAGAACCATCGTTTTTATTAAGAAGAAAGGAACGGGTGCATGTGCCCGTTCCTTTTTGGGTTATTTCTGCACTGTTTCTGATACGGCATGTTTCTCTTGAAAGTGAAGTGTGGCACTTGCAAGTGACTTTGCAGCAATCAACAGCGCTTTTTCATTGATATCGAATTTAGGATGGTGGTGAGGGAAGGCAACATCCACATGATCAGGCTTGGCTCCTGTAAAGAAGAAGGTACCTTTCACATGTTCCAAGTAAAAAGCGAAATCTTCACCGCCCATTTGCATTTCGATTTCTTCCACGGTATGGACTTCATCCACTAAATCGGAACTTTGGATGAATAGTTCCGTCTCCTCGGAATGATTGACAACCGCAGGATACCCACGGTCATACACATATTCATATTCACAGCGGCCAGAAATGCACGCACCTTTCAGGATCTGCTCGATTTCTTCTTCGATAAAGTCCCTTACTTCCGGATTAAAAGTGCGGACGGTACCGATCAACTTAGCTGAATCAGCTATGACATTGAATGCATTATCGGCCATAAATGAGCCGATCGTCACGACGGCAGGGTCAATTGGGTTCACTCTTCTGCTGACAATCTGCTGGAGCTCTGAAACGATTTGAGAACCGATCACAATGGAATCCTTTGTTTTATGAGGCTGTGCCCCATGCCCCCCGGATCCCTTGATCACGATTTCAAAACGGTCGGCTGCAGCCATGATCGGACCTGTCCGGTAAAGTACCTTCCCAAGCGGTTCTGTAGCCCATAAATGGGTTCCGAAAATGACATCCACTCCGTCAAGGCAGCCTGCATCGATCATGGACTTTGCCCCGCCTGGCGCATATTCTTCCGCGTGTTGATGAATGAGGACCACCGTTCCTGATAGGGTATCACGCATTTGATGAAGGGTTTTCCCGAGTACAAGCAGTGTGGCAGTATGTCCGTCGTGTCCACAAGCATGCATGACGCCCGGGACGGTGGAGCGATATTCCACATCCTTTTCATCCTGGATGGGAAGGGCATCGAAGTCTGCACGGAGAGCTACGGTCTTGCCTGGGAGAGCACCTTCAATCCTCGCTACGACACCGTTTCCGCCGACTTGTTCCTTAACGGGGATGCCGATGTCTTTGTAATAATCTGCAATATACTTTGCCGTGTTTTTTTCCTGGAAGGACAATTCCGGATGTTGATGAAGGAATCTCCTGATTTTAACCATTTCAATCCAACGTTCATCTAATTTCTGATATAATTCATTCAGCAAGTGCAGAACCTCCTAATGTTTGGTGAATATTACGAATATTATAACACTAATCATGCAGGTAGAAGTGATTAATTATAATGAAATAAGGGGGAATTTGATGAAGAAAATACATTACATAACAGCTATTATCTCATTTGTATTGTTTATGACCATCGCTCATTTTGTTTATCACGAAATGGACATAATCGGAGAAGAGTACTTGCTGACGAATATGAACAAACTGCATTTTCTGAAACTGTTTTCAGTGATTGGAACTGAGATGGTCATAGGTATTGGATCCATTGCATTAATTTTATTTCTTTGGTGGGTCAAGAAGGACTTTGTCGGAATCATCACCGTTGTAGTGTTGGTAGCGGGAAGCAACGTATTGAATAAACTGATCAAAGGCTTGATGGGACGTGAAAGACCGCCTTTTTCTCATGGAGAAGAGGGGTTCAGCTTTCCGAGCGGTCATGCCATGGTTGGGTTGGTTTTCTTACTGGTTATCGCTTATTTCATCAGTAAAGAGCTTTCTTCAGTCGGAATGAAGATTATGATTTTCACCTTTGCAGTGATCATTTCTCTATTTACAGGCTTTAGCCGAGTAGTGGAACAGGCCCACTATCCGTCGGATGTTGCCGCCGGTTTCCTGCTTGGATACTCCTTTTTTGTACTATGTATATTCCTATACGAGAAGAGACCAGGAAACTAGGAGGGACGGACCTTTAAACCCAAGGTCCGTCCCTTAATATTTAGATTAAAAACATAGCCACGATTGTAGTGGCGATTAAACCGATGACAACGGGGAGCAGGTTTCGTCTGGCGAGTTCGAATGGGTCGACTCCGCAGATAGCGGCTGCAGGTATTAGTGCCCATGGGACAAGGGTGCCACCACCGACCCAGATGGCTGCCACCTGCCCAAGGGCAGTGAGAGTGGCGATACCGGACCCGATGCTTTCTGCGAATAGATTGGCTACGGAACCAGCAAGAGATATTCCCGAGAACCCC
The DNA here is from genome assembly GCF_019334305.1 of Rossellomorea orangium. Taxonomy (GTDB): domain Bacteria; phylum Bacillota; class Bacilli; order Bacillales; family Bacillaceae_B; genus Rossellomorea. Next base: position 4,039 of record NZ_JAHWGH010000005.1, on the reverse strand, counting down.
GACCCATCAAGTCCCGTAATGGCACCGACTGATGTCAGGGTGATGGCACCAACTGCCTTTGAGAGTGGGACAGCGGCAGCGAGGGATGCCCCGAGATCATTTACGATTCCATGTGACGTCGACGGGAGGAAATCGCCAATGATTGTTTGGAATCCGGAATCCCCTAAATAGAAGAAAGCAGCAATCGGAATCACTGGACCAAATACCTTGAAGCCGAATTGAAATCCGTCTATCATGAAGCTGGTAGTTTTCTCCAATCCTTTTCCTTTATACGCAGCCAATGAAATCAAGAGAAGAATGACGATAGACGTTCCGCCGATGAGGGCTGTTGCATCCCCGCCTTGAAGATCAAAGAGGACCATGGCTGTAATATCAAGGGCGAACAAAACCGGAATAAGAATCGCAATGACCTTTTTCCATCCTGATGATAACAGGTCAAGTGCAGAATCCTGTCCTTGCTCAATAGTCGTCAGTGAACTGGGATCGACCTTGAGTATCCCTTTTTTCATATCCCGTTTAAGGAAAATGAATGCCGTAACAGTGGTGACGACACCCATGACAATAATGAGAGGGATGCTTGCCGATATAACCTCTGAAACAGGAATACCTGCAGCATCTGCAGTCAGCTTAGGTGCAGCCTGTATGACGAAGTCCCCTGAAAGGGCGATTCCGTGACCGAATAAGTTCATCGCCATGGCAATGCCAAGTGCCGGTAATCCTACCCTCAAGGCGACCGGTACCAACACAGCCCCTAAGAGAGCGACTGCCGGAGATGGCCAGAAGAACCAGGAGATGAACATCATGACCAGGCCAATGGTCCAGTAGGCTAGGGCAGGGGTTCGAATGAACCTGGTGAAAGGCCGAATCATTACATCATTTATCCCGGTTGACGTCAGTCCTTTACTCATGGCAACGATGATGGAAATGACGAGAATCGTAGAAAGCAATTCAGTGATGGCAAATATGAAACTATTAAATATGCTGCTGATCGATCCACTTAAGGAACCCGTTGCCACTAAGGCAATACTAAAAATCCCCAGAATACATACAATCGTTGTGTCTTTACGGAAAACCATAAAAAGTATGATCAATCCTATGAAAACCAAATAAATCCAATGAAGAGCCGTTAGATCAATCCCCATCAGAAAAAAACCTCCTCTATATATCCTTCCTCAAACCTTAGGCGTTTGCCCTGATCTGTACTATAGATTATGAAAAGGGAGGTAAGGTGTGATTCAGTAAGAAAACATTTTTCCGTCTGTGGACTGAGGTGAAATCATGCCCATGCTCGTCAAACGATCGGGGGAATGACTTTATAATGAAAGGAATAACAGGAATTGCAAAGGACAATAGCGAATCTAATAAGTGATGTGAAGGTGGTGCTCGTATGAGGTATAAAGGAAGAAAACAATGGTTTTTCTCATTTTTGTTAATGGTGATAGGGTTGTTGTTATTACTATTGAATATAGGTGTCATTTCCTTGGAAATAACGCAGATATTTGTCAATATTATTCCTATTTTGTTCATACTGCTGGGATTGAAGTGGACAGTGGACAGCTTTCTGAAGAAAAGCTTCGGAAAATTATTATTTGGGTTGTTTAGTCTGGCGCTGGGGGCATTAATCATCCTGGACGCGTATGATTTGGTCGAATTCGATTATGAAAACTGGTGGAAACTTTGGCCGATTTTCATTATCGCCATCGCCATTCACAGGGTTGTAAGGAATAAACCGATCAAAGTAAGTATAAGTAGTGAGTATCCTTTCGATGAGATCCCGGAAGTACACGATGAACATCAACCGTTGGGAGAGAAGATCCTGCAGAAGAAAAATAAAATCAACAGGGGGTTCATCGTCGGTGATGTACGCTTTGCCGAACCAAATTGGCCTCTTGAAAATATGAGACTTTATAATGCCATAGGAGATTACTATTTCGATTTCAGTAAGGCTTTCATTCCGGAAGGGGAAACGCCTATTAGCATCAAAGGGTGGATTGGTGATGTGAAGATGATCATACCGGAAAATGTACCGGTGGAAATCACCCTTAAGGTCCAGGTGGGGGATGTAAAGTTGTTTGATCAGAAATCTGCCGATATACGATCAGAATTGTATTACCGTTCACCGGAATATGAAGAGGCAAGTAAAAAAATCAAACTATCTATCGATGTGAAAATCGGGTCGATACGGATTACCCGTATATAGAGATAGCGAATTCGTAATAAGGAGGGAAGAGCTTGGAAAAGTCCTCAAATATTCGAAATTGGATCTTCAAAAGTTTTTTAATGATGTCCGTCATGGCCATTCTATTGTGCTTTATATCACTGCAAGTCTATCTGTATTTATCAGAGGATCCGAGTATATCTCTCGAACTCTCGATTTATATGACCCTCTGGATGGGAATCATTCTACTGTTTTTAAGCATTTATTTCGGATTTCGTACAGGCTATACGTTCAAAGGCAGGATCGATGATATATCTACCTTCGTCACGCTACTCCGAAGTGGGAAATTCTCCGCAAGGGTCGATCGGTTTGAGCATGATGAGCTTGGGATTTTATCGGATGAGTTGAACCAGCTCGCCGTATTCATTCAGGAACAGGTGAAATCACTTCAGAGGCTAGCTGATGAAAAATCAGAACTTGCTGATCAGGCCCATCAGGCTGCGGTCATGGAAGAACGTCAAAGGCTTGCGAGGGACCTGCATGATTCCGTCAGTCAGCAATTATTTGCGTTAAATATGCTTTCTTCCGCGGCACAAAAAAGCATTGGTAAAGATTCTGAAAAAGTAGCAATCATTGTGAAGCAAGTAGCTGACATTGCAGGGAAAGCACAAGGTGAGATGAGAGCACTTCTTCTTCATCTGCGTCCCATCGACTTAAGAGGTGAAAGTCTTGCGGAAGCGTTATCCATATTGATAAAGGAATTGAAGGAAAAAACGCAGATCGAAATCGATGCCACCCTCGAGGGAATCGAAGATCTGTCGAAAGGGACCGAAACGCATATGTTCAGGATCATCCAGGAGAGCCTTTCTAATATCCTTCGTCACTCAGAGGCTACAAAGGTGAAGATTGCCACGGAGAAAAAGGGAGGATATATTACACTGTACATAAGCGATAACGGGAAAGGGTTTGATTTGAAGGAAAGCAAGATGACATCCTACGGTCTACAGACGATGAGGGAACGGGCTGAGGAAATAGGAGGATTATTTCAGATTCGATCTAAAGAAAAAGAGGGAACGTATATCGATCTGAGGATTCCGGTTTGACTTAAAGGGGGAGAGCACAATTGGATAAGATAGGAGTTATGATTGTAGATGATCACGAAATGGTGCGCTTGGGTATGAAAACCTATCTGTTGACTGAAGAACGAATCGACTTTCTTGGAGAAGCGAAGAGTGGAAATGAAGCTGCCCAGCTTGCTAAGCTTTATATGCCTGATGTAGTACTAATGGATTTACTAATGGAGAATGGCAATGGAATTGAAGCTACAAAGAAGATTCTATCTTTTCATCCATCCTGTAAGATTATCATCCTGACAAGCTATTATGATGATGAAAAAGTGTTTCCCGCCATTGAAGCGGGTGCCCATAGTTATTTATTGAAAACGGCTAGTGCCGAAGAAGTAGCAGCAGCGGTTTATAAAGCGGTAAAAGGTGAATCCGTTATTGCCTCAAAAGTAGCCGATAAAATGATGAATCGTTTTCGTCCTCAGGAAAAGATGCCTCATGAAGATCTTACCTCAAGGGAAATGGATGTTCTAAAATGTTTGGGCGAAGGGATGACGAATCAGGAAATTTCTCAAGAGTTATTTATCGGGATCAAGACCGTCAAGACCCATGTGAGTAATATTCTGAGTAAGCTTGGGGTTGCAGATCGCACCCAGGCAGCCATCTATGCAAATCGAAACGGGATATTGTATAAGTCGGAAGCAAAAGAGTAGGCAGTGTTGAGTGATGAATCATTAAGTAATGCAGAAGGGGCTTGGTCAAAGGGAATGATATCATTCCCTTTGACCAAGCCCCTTCTGCAAGAACAGATACGAAA
>NZ_JAHWGH010000004.1 GCF_019334305.1 Rossellomorea orangium | reverse complement strand
CGGGCGTGTCGAGACCCCGGAAGCGGTTTTTGCTGAGGAGGCTCGGCCGAACGTCCGTGGAAAGCGGAGCAGTTCCCTTCACCCTCCTGCACCACAACTTAAATGACAGAGTATCGTAAATCTTAGTTAGTATGCGAATAGCAACAATCTTTGCGAAAACAGCCATTCATTTTAAAAAACCGAGAGATTACGATTTCATTACAATGGTGAAAAATAAGCTTACTGCTAAATCATAACGGGCAATAGTAAGGGTAGATGATAAAATCAAGAGACATTGGTGGGGTTAAGGTTGTTTACGTTAGCAGACATATGGACATTTTTTCTGGCATTTTTTTTTACATTGCCATTGGTAACGATCGTACATGAAGCTGGCCATATTCTCGTCGCACGATTATTCGGAGCAAAGATCAAGTTCGCCATTGGGACGGGAAAACATTTAATGAAAATTGGACCATTGGAAGTCAAAAGGATGTACTTTATGGAAGGGTGGTGCCAATATAGAGAATTAAAGTACAACAAAGTATGGGTGCATGTGCTAATTTATTTGGCAGGTAGTTTATTCAATTTACTCGCCATTTTATTGATTAACTTCCTGATTTATGAAGGGGTCATACCGGTTCATATCTTTTTCTATCAATTTGTCTATTTTTCTGTTTACTTTATATTCTTTTCACTATTCCCTTTTAGAAACGGGGAAGGTAAACCGAGCGATGGCCAAGCGATCCTTGACGTGGTTCGATTCGGCAAAGCAGAAGATCCCATTGATTGAACACATATTAAAGAGGTAAACGATTAACGTTTACCTCTTTTTGATTTCTTCGACCTTACATAGAGAAAAGCCGCACCGACAATAAAGATTAAATATAATACAATTGGAATGACAAGTATCGGTCCCATGTTGTTCCCTGCCTGTTTGTTAGAATAAATGTTCGTAAGGTGTAACTTCTATGTGCATCTCATCGAGTTTTTTCCTTAAAAACTTATGATCTCGTTTCGGGGTCGCTAAAATGTATCCTTTAATGACGAGCTCTTGGGTAATGGCCACGGCCCGCTCGTTTAATGCCAGTTCACCGATCTTCCCTGCGATTTTTTGCTTCGCGACATCCCTGAATAATTCGGGGACCGGGGTGACAAGCTCATTAAGCATCTTCTTTTCATCGTCGCCCCATAAATGAATGGTTTCATTTACATAATGTTCTTCCCAATCCAAATCAGACTTTCCATCTTCTTTCGGAAACCTCTTTAAGAATTTCCTAAACATAAAAAACCCGCCTATAGCGAAAGAAGCCACTAAAAAAACGACCCAAAATAGGATGAAATATAAAAACCAACCTTCCAGCATGTTTTCACCTCAATATACAGCGTATCGTATTCAATTATAGACAACTAGATTGCCCGTGACAAGATTATCATGGATTTTATAAAAGAAGTCTATACTGTTCTTAATTAGAAATGATATACTAATAAATAACAAATATCGTGAAAATTCTATCTATTTCGATAGATTCTTATGTTCGTACAGACAGGAGGCTCGTAAGATGATATATAGGGGTAGGATCATATCGATACTCACTGGACTTTTATTAGTCATCACGTGGGATTTTATTTATTATTTTGTTCTTCATTACCCCGTGGATTTGAAAGTGGATATGGTTTTTACCATATTGATTCTCTTCATCAGCTACTATATGGGTAAACATTATGACGTCAGCCATAAGACATTGGCCTCCTTAAAAGAAAGTGAAGAGAAAGCAAGGATTCTCAATGAAGAAATGCAGCATGTCCTCCAAAGCGTTGATGAAGTGGTATTTCACACGAATGCCAAAGGGGAGTTTCAATTCCTCAATCACTCATGGGAAGAATTCACGGGATACACTGTCAAAGAAAGCCTGCACAAGAATGCCCTTCATTTCATCTCCCTCACCGAGCGCCACGAAATCCTCCGACTGGTAAGACAAAGCATCAGTTTGAAAAGGGATAAGACCAAGATGGATTTCTCATATCATAAAAGGGATGGTGAGTTTCGATGGGGTGAAGTCAATATCAAGCTTACCTATAATGTGGATGGTGAGCTCTCGGGGATAGTGGGCACGATTTCAGACATTACGGAAAGAGTACATAACGAGGAAGAATTGATTGAAATGAATGAAACACTGGCTATCGAATCTCAAAAACTTTCAGTTGCAGGGCAACTAGCTGCCGGAATCGCCCATGAAGTTCGAAACCCTCTGACTTCGATTAATGGATTTCTGCAGTTATTAAGAGATAGCGCGGATGAGAAAACAAATGAATATTTGGGGATTGTCTTTTCTGAAATCAAACGAATCGAACTAGTGCTGAGCGAACTATTGATATTAGCAAAGCCACAATCTGTCACCTACAAGCGGATTAATATTATCGAGACACTCGAGCATGTATCGAAATTACTGAATACGAATGCCATTTTATATAATATTGAAATTCAAACAAATTTCCGTGAAAGAGAGATGTATATCCGCGGGGATGAGAATCAATTAAAGCAGGTCTTTATCAATTTGATTAAGAATGCCATAGAAGCCATGCCGCATGGAGGCACGATCACCATTCAGGCCGCTGTGAATGCACATAATAAAGTCCAATTGACTTTTAAAGATGAAGGGGTGGGAATGAAAAAGGAAACGATTGATAAACTCGGTGAGCCTTTCTTTACGACTAAAACCAAAGGGACCGGCCTGGGTCTTACAATATGCTTAAGGATTCTGCGGGATCACGGAGCGGATATAAGGGTACAGAGTGAACAGGGTGAAGGGACAACTTTCCACATCTTATTTGATGGAGTACAGGCTTCAGAAAGAAAGAGACGAGAGGTATTGCAGAATCATTGAAATAGGCCCCCTTATGACTATATAAGGGGGCCTTTTATTAAGAATGCTCATCTATGGCGGGACTGCCTGGGAATCGAACCCAGCAGAGACGGCACGCGCCTCTCAAAAGTTTTGAAGACTCAGGCAAGCACCAGCTCAACAATCAGCCCCACTATGTAAGTATAGTTTAGTTATACCATGGAAGGAAAGGTTGTTCAATTGTTTTACAAATACCCCATACGAATGACCTATTTCGAACATGAAATACTGGATAGGATGTATGCTGTTAATTTGAAATATTTATAAGATTTAAACTTTGGTGAAATCTGCAAATATTTCTTTACCTATGGAATATTCCCATGATAAGATACTTTTTGCCGGCTTATTAAAGATAAAGTAAGCGATTTCCTTATAGGTGTTGCTTACTATCAATACTTGAACATATTGATATAGACAGAGAGGGGAAACAAGTATGAAAAAAGTATGGTTTTTAGGTCTGGGTTTATCATTGGCACTGGCTGGATGTTCCGATTCAGGTTCTGACAAAGAAAAAAAGGACGAAGCAGCAAGTTCGGAAGAAAACCAGGATGTAGCTGGTGACTTAATGGATTTCTACTTAAATTTAACAACAACCGTTAACGGTGTTGATATTGATTTAAATGGCTATGAGGAAGCAATGGCAGGAGAAGAGCCTCCAACTGGAGACGAATTGACTACATTGAAAGATTCTGCCGCAGCATCAGCGAAAGCATCTGCTGAAGCAGTGGAAGGTATGGAGATCCCTGAAAGCTTAGGTGATCAAAAGGAAGCTGTGGAATCATTCAAATCCACCCTTGTAGAATCGTATAACATGAAAGCTGAAGCACTCGCTACAGAAGGAGAAACTGATCTGACAGCAGCTGATGAGAAATTAAATGAGGCTGAAAATCAAATCAAAGATATCCTTGATGAAGCAGGCCTGGTAAGCTCAAGCTTAATCAGCGATATAAACGGCTAGTAATCAAAGCCGACAAAGTTTATTCACATACAATCTGCTACTACTACTTAAGAAAAGCGAATCCAATTTGTCATGGATTCGTTTTTTTTGTTGGTTTTGTACCCTTTTCTTTTCAAATTACCTATATAGAGGATGAAAGGGGGGAGAGGATGGAATCGATTATTTCCTTTGTATCTGAAGTAGGTTTTCCGATAGTGGTCACGATGTATCTTCTTTATCGAATCGAGACAAAGCTTGATGCCGTCATCACATCAATTCAAACACTACCTCAGCAGCTCAAAGAATAATGGAAGGGGGGACCGTTTTGTACGGTCTCTTTTTTGCGGTGCTTTATAGAGAAATAAGTAACGGCTGGAACGAATGTTCTCCCAGGGTTTTTCCATACACGGTGACCTTGGGAGTTTGCTATAATTCTATTAGAAACATTATTGTCCGGAGAGGAGATCAAACAGTGAAATTCATTCATACCGCTGACTGGCACCTGGGTAAATTGGTGCATGGCATTTACATGACAGAAGAACAACGATACATATTGGAGGAATTTATCAAGCTTGTGAATGAAGAAGAACCCGATGCAGTCGTCATTGCAGGTGATCTCTATGATCGATCTGTTCCACCTACAGAAGCAGTGGAACTGTTAGATGAGGTGTTGTATCGCATAAATGTAGAACTGGACACACCGATAGTAGCTGTGTCAGGTAATCATGATAGTGCTGAAAGACTATCGTTTGGATCTTCATGGTATAAACATAGTCATTTTTATTTAAAAGGAAAGATTACGAAGGATTTTACCCCCATCAATATTAAAGGGGTGAACTTCCACTGTGTTCCGTATGCCGAACCGGGTACGGTCAGACAAGTTCTTGAAGATGATTCGGTCAATAGTCACCATGGGGCGATGGAAGCCATCGTCAAGAGAATCGAGGAACATATGAATCCGGATGAACCACATGTTTTTGTTGGTCATGCCTTTGTACTCGGAGGGAAGACGACGGATTCGGAACGTACGCTTTCTGTCGGTGGATCAGGATGTGTGGGCGCCGAGGTGTTTCGTCCGTTTCATTACACTGCCCTCGGACATCTTCATAGTCCGGATGCCATTAAACATGAAACGATTAGGTATTCAGGTTCCCTGTTGAAATATTCGTTTTCAGAAGCTTCACAGAGGAAATCAGTCACCATAGTTGATATGGAGAAGAACGGAAGCTTCCAGCTGAGGGAGAAGGTGCTTCAACCCAAACTGGATATGAGGGAACTGCATGGTCATATGGAAGAACTTCTGGCACCATCTTTCTATCAGTCCCAGAAAGTGGATGATTATCTGAAAATTACGCTTCATGATGAGGGGACGTTAATCGATCCGATTAATCAACTGCGTCAAGTTTACCCTAACGTCCTTCATTTGGAACGGAAACGGGATCTGACAGATGCCAAAAAGAAAAATACGTTTCAAGCAGTTTTAGAAGATAAAACGCGGTCGGAAATGGACTTATTTAAAGAATTTTACAGGGACATGACAACTAGTGAATTCAGTGATGAAAAGGAAGAAGTCTTAGAAACAGTGTTTGAGAAAGCCAGAAGGGAGGTCGATCAGGCATGAAGCCACTTCAATTGGTATTGCAAGCATTTGGACCGTATGCAGATAGGGAGATTATTGATTTTCGCGAGCTGGGTAATCGCACCATGTTCGTCATTTCAGGAAAGACAGGTTCTGGGAAAACAACGATCTTCGATGGGATTTCCTATGCGATTTATGGAAAAGCAAGTGGGGAAGACCGCAACCCTACCGAACTAAGAAGTCAATTTGCTCATGACGATGATATAACAGAAGTAGAACTTCTCTTCAGTTTACGAGGAAAGACGTATCGTATTTGGCGATCCCCACAACAAGACAAAAAGAAGGCAAGGGGTGAGGGATACACTACCATCAATGCCAGGTCAGAACTGTATGTGAATGATGAAGACGGTAAGGAGCATCTTCTTGCAGCTAATGTGAGAGAAGTAGATGAGAAGATTAGAGGATTGATTCAGCTGGACGCCAACCAATTCAGGCAAATTCTTATGATCCCACAAGGAGAATTTCGGAAGCTTCTCACATCGGACAGCAAAGACAAAGAACTGATTCTTCAACGCCTGTTCCATACAGAACTTTACAAGGTCATCCAGGAAAAATTGAAGTCAGAAGCAGATGATTTAAAAAAAGCAGTCGAAACGTCTGTAGAAGAACGAACCAGGGAATTACTGAGAATCCATTTTGAAGAGAATGAAGAACTTCAATCACTATTATTAGAGAATCCGTTGAATGATCATCGAATTCTTCAACTTCTGGCCCCTCAGATAGAAATAATGGAAAATAAGGGACAGGAACTTCAGCAACAGTACGAATCCGTTCAGGAGAAGAGAGATGTTCTTCAGAAGGATCTAGTAGAAGCAAAAGGCTTGATTGAACAATTCGATCTTCAAGAGAAACTAAAGAATCAGAAAGAGTCCCTTTTAAAAGTAAAGCCTGAAATAGAATCGCTAAGTCAGGAGATTCTATTGGCGGAGAGGGCAGCCCGTCTCGTCCAACAAGATGAGTATTGCCATAAACTTAATCGGAATCTTAATGAACTGAAGAGTCAATTAGCTGAACTATCCAGGGGAAAGCAAGAAATCGCGGAAAAGCGGAAGGCAGCCAAATTGACATTGGAAGAAGAAATGAAAAATGAGACATTAAGGGATCAAACTGCCAGGAAAGTCACTCAGCTCGAAGGTATGGAAAAAGATATAGACTCTTTGGACACTTTAATGAGGGAAACCCGCGATTTGGAAGAAAGGTACGAAAGACAAAAAGAGATTGTCGCTAAACAGAACGATCAGATTGAGTTTTTACAACAAGGAATCAAGGAACGGGAAATACGACTTAATGAAGGAGAAATGGGACAGGAAGGTTTATTTCAACTTGAAAAAAACCTGCAGGAGAAACTATCTATGCTCGAGAAGGTCAAGGAGATCCAAAAGATGGAACAAAACCTGCATCATGTCAAAAAACAGGATGCAACGTTAAAAAAACAATATAGTCAGCTTCAGAACCGTCTTCACGATGCTTCTGAGACTCTGGGATTTCTAGAAGAAAAGTGGAAATCAGCTCAAGCTGCTTCACTTGCGAGAGGCTTATCAGATGACATTCCCTGCCCTGTCTGTGGATCACAGCACCATCCAAAACCTGCCGCAGGGGGAGATTCCCTTCCTTCCGATGAAGATTTGAAGATGGCTGAAGGAAAGCAACAGGAGTTGGAACGTGAAGAGAAAACATTGAGTCTGGCCATTGCACAAGAGGAAACAAAGATTCAAAGTATTCAGGAGCAGATAGATCATACCGTTAATAAAATCAGGGAAAAGATACGGGACTTTAATCCGTTAGAAGTTGAGGATACCCTTATTGAGATGACGGTAGAAATAAAATCCTTAAAGACTGATATTGCGGAAAAGGAAAAAGAAGTGGAGCAAATGAAGATCATGCGGGAGGAAGTGAGAAAGGGAAGGGGGAAACTCGAAGAACTTGAAAGCGCCAGAGGGAAGAACCAAGAAGTTCTTCAAGAACTCAATACCTTGTTCCATAAAAAAAATACGACGCTAGAAAAAGTAAAGGAATCCATTCCCAATGAGCTAAGAACAAAGCCTCAATTTCTTCAATTGTTACAGAAAGAGAAACATAGACTGAAAGATTTAAAGGCGAAATTTGAACACGCTCAAAAACAATATTATGAGTTGACGAATCTGAACAGTGTAAAGGAATCTCAAGTAAGGGACAAAGAAGATCATATTGATAGAGTGAATGCCGAAATGAAATCCGAAAGGGAATCTTTTCTGGCACTTCTCACAGAACAAGGGTTCTCACATTATAAAGCCTTCCTTGAAGCGAAAAGATCTGAGAAGGAGATCTTAGAACTGCAAGACAGAGTGAAAGCATTCGGAGAAGATCTGCGGTCGGTTTCTGACCGTTTAACGGATATCAGCTTGCTATTAAAAGATAAAGAGAGGCCGGATGTGAAGGAAATCGATGATAAAATAGTCAAGATTACTCAGGAATTAAGGATCGTAAATGATGAGCTTAATAAGATCATGACGAATAAAAAGGAGAATGAACTCATTCTCACTAGGGTGACGTCCATTAACAAAGGGATCAAGCATTTAGAATCAAAATATCAAACAGTCGGACACCTGGCAGAAGTAGCGCGGGGGCAGAATGCAAACCGAATCACGTTTGAACGATATGTTTTGGCGTCGTTCCTGGAAGACATCCTTCGGGTCGCAAATGAGAGACTGCTTAAAATGACGTCAGGTCGATATCAATTGATCCGTAAGACTGATCGAAGTAAAGGAAATGTACAGAGTGGTTTAGAGCTCCTGGTTTTTGATCAATATACAGGTCAGGAAAGGCATGTCAAGACGCTATCCGGAGGGGAAAGCTTCAAGGCATCATTGGCTTTGGCACTTGGTCTGGCAGATGTGGTACAGCAATATGCCGGTGGAGTCTCCCTAGAAACGATGTTTATAGATGAAGGATTCGGGACCCTCGATCCGGAATCGCTTGATCATGCGATCGAAGCATTAATGGATATACAAAGCAGCGGCCGATTAGTTGGGTTAATTTCACATGTTCCAGAGCTGAAAGAGAGAATTGATGCCCGACTAGAGGTAATATCTTCCCAAAGTGGAAGCAGGACGGAATTCCAATTCTTAGCTTGAAACTTTCATACTTAATAAAAGGTCAAGGATCAACATCCTTGACCTTTTTTATATGAGTGTAGCTCATGAGATACAAGGCAAGGGGTTTTAATTTAGATATCTGGGACATAAATAGAGGTAAAACGACTAAACAAGTGGAGAGTTCACATGAAGAGTATCCGAAAAATCCTGATTCCTAGACAGTTACTGATGCTGTTGATTCTTTCAACAGGCTTATTAAATCATGTCATGTTGATCCCCAGTATCCTCCAGGCAGCCGGCCGGGATGGATGGGTCAGCATTCTTGCAGCGTATCCTATCCTCTTACTGATGACATTTTTGATATTTTACATCGTGAAGCATTCTCCAAATGAAGGCTTCTTTCATTTGCTTCAACAGAAATGGCCAAGGTGGGCCGTACTATTGTTTTCTTTTCCAATCGGCTTATTTTTATTTTCAAGTGCATACATCACCTTTATTGATTTAATACTATGGTTAAGTTCCTATTTTCTGGCAGATGTTCCCTCATTCATAGTCTGGGGTGGCGTTTTAATCATTTGCTTTTTGATCACCTGGGCCGGGATTAAACATATGGCGATCGCAAGTGGGATATTATTACCACTGGTAATGATCTTTGGATTCTTTATAGCGATAACAAATACCAACCTTAAAGATCCAAGCTTATTGTTTCCGATCTTCAGTAATGGATATGAACCAGTCATTAAAGGGATGATTTATGTATTGAGCGGCCTTTTCGAACTATACTTGGTTGTTTTGATACAACCATATAGTGAAGGTAAAATAAAGCTTCATCATTTAGTGGTGCTCGGCTTAATCTTTATGGGGCTGATGTTTGGTCCCCTCACTGCATCCATTATGGAATTCGGTCCGGTAGAATCTTCAAACTTGAGATACCCTGCCTATGAGCAGTGGAGGATTCTCTCTATAGGAGAGTTCATCACTCACTTGGATTTCTTTGCTCTCTATCAGTGGCTATGTGGTGCACTGATCAGAATTAGTTTGTTTATGTTCCTTTTGGGGGCACTCCTTATTAAGAAGAAAGGTCAACATCGAATTTCATTAAAGGTATTGATACCGATTTTTAGTGTTTTTTTGGGAATGATATTATTCAAAATTGATACATATGACTTTTATATGTTTTTATATAATATCTTTTTTCCACTTACGGTTCTCGTTTTCATGTTTCAGATCATCGTTACAGCCATCATTCTTAGATTTATGAAGTAAGGAAAACAAATGGTATTTTCAATGGCTAACAGAGCGACTAAGTAAAGGATGTTCTCTATGAAGAAAGCTTCTAATGACACGAACAACAAGGGAAACACCTTGGAAAAAGTGAGGGGATTATTTTCACATAGTCAGGATTTACTGATCCAACCGCATTTCTTTAAAGACAAGGAAATCAGCATCGTTTATTTTGACAGCCTGGTGGATCGGCATTATTTAGACCAATTCATTTTTCCAAAGCTTGATGGGTTTGCCTATGAATCGTATGCAGAAAAAATCGTGCACTTGTTTCAAGCGGGAGATGTCACGGATCAATCTATTGATGATATTTCTTCCAAGCTTTTTTCCGGATTTGTCCTTTTCTTTGTTGAGGAAAGGATATTATCCATCCATGCAGGAAATTTACCCAAAAGGCTGCCTGAAGAATCGTCATTGGAAACATCCATACGGGGACCCAAAGACGGATTCGTTGAAGACTTGAATACTAATATTTCTTTAATAAGAAGGAGGTTGTTCACACCATCCCTTTGTGTGGAAAAGTTCAAAGTAGGTACGAGGTCACACACTGAAATCGCCGTTATGTATCTTGATGATGTCATCGATAAAAGAGTGCTTGACGAATTATATAAGAGGCTGGGAAAGATAGACATAGACGTCCTGACAGGGAATCAACACCTTGAATCCCTTATTGACGACAATCCTTATTCGATATTCACCAGTTTTGATTACACGGGCAGACCGGATTTTATCGTAGACTCGTTAAATCAGGGAAGGTTTGCCCTCATTGTAGACGGATTCCCGACGATCTCATTAGCGCCGGTCAATTTACTGTTGCAAATAAAGTCACCGGAAGACTCAAGCATCAATTACGTCTATGTGACTTTGGAAAGAATCATAAGGATGGTAGGAATATTAATTTCTGCATTCTTACCTGGTTTATGGGTGGCATTCTCTGCCTACAACATTGAACAAATCCCATATCTCCTTGTGGCAACCATCTCGATGTCAAGGTTCGGCCTTCCTCTATCGGCTCCGGTTGAAATGTTCATCGTCCTGTTTTTGTTCGAGTTTTTCAATGAAGCCGGAGTGCGCCTTCCGAGGGCGATCGGGCAGACTGTTTCGGTGTTAGGCGGCCTGATTGTTGGAGATGCTGCTATTCGGGCGGGGATGACCTCCCCCACCATGCTGGTCATTGGTGCCATTACGTATATATCGTCATTTACTCTTGTCAATCAATCCTTGAAATATGGAACGACGATTCTGAGGTTCATTGTATTATTGGTGAGTACATTCTTTGGCTTATTCGGTGTGGTCATGATTTTCATCTTGACGGTCTTGTATTTGTCCACACTTTCATCTTTTGGAGCTCCATATTTAGGGTCGGTAGCTCCTATTGGATGGAACGAAGTCATACGCTCCTTCCTCAGGTTGCCGGTCCAATTCTACAAGCGGCGAACCTCTTCAACAAATCCAGAAGATAAAACGAGGGAAGGTAATGATCCAAATGAACAACAAGATAACTAAATTCATGATCATTCTTTCGATGCTTCTATTAACAGGTTGTACAGGATCAAAAAACATCCAGGACTTGACCTATATTGTCTCAATTGGTTTGGACTATGATGAAACGAAAGATGAATATACAGCTTTTCTTCAGGGATTGAATTTTGCAAATGTGGCGAAGCAGGAAGGAAGCAGATCCACAGATCCGATACCAACTTTTGTAGGTTCTGCAAAAGGGAAAACACTAAACATGGCAGTCAGTAACTTATATAAAGTATCGAGACCCCCCTTGTTCTTTGGTCACACCAAAACGCTTGTCCTGTCCAAGAACCTATTGAAGTATAAATTCAAAGAAGTCTTAGAGGATGTTGGCAGGAACCGCTCCCTGCGGCCAAGCCTTGAATTGTTTATTACGGAAACGGATATTGAAGATATTTTTAGTGCCAAGGGATTATTTGACTATCCGCCTGTTTACACGGTTCTCCTGACCGAAGAAAAATCAGAAGGGATCCAAAATGACATCGATTCAACGAGCTTAATGCATTTTTTAAGGGAATATTACGAACCGATGGGGACTGCATTAATACCTAATATCAAAATCGACAGTGATTCATGGCGTGCAGGTGAGAAAGTACCATCTCTTTATCTGGATGGATATAGCGTTTTTCAAGATGGAACGTTAAAAGGAGATATTTCGGCAAATGACTCCATGACTGTGGATTGGCTCCAGAATAAAAAAAACTCCCTCGATTATGCCTTGTATGAAGAGGGTGAGGTCCTGTCAACATTTAAATTAACAGCAGATGAACCTAAAGTGAAATACAATAAAGATCACGCGAACTTCCCGAAATTTTCATTGGAAGTAAGCGTGGAAGCTGAATTATTAGAAAAGATAGAGGATATGCCCTTTAAAGAATTACAGGCTAAACTTCAAAAATCGTTAGAAAAAAAAATAACAAATGTTTATGAAAAAGGAATCGAGAAAAAAATGGATCTTCTTGATGTCGGTGAACGGTGGTATCGTACCCATCCCGGAAAGTTTAACGAGTTGGATAATAGTGCGGACAGGTTTTACCTTACTGAAGAGTCATTAAAACAAGTAAAGGTGAAAGTGGATATTAAACATTTCAATGCTTATCGATATATTAAAGAAACGAGATAATGATGAAAGAGAAGAAGGAAAGTATACTGTTATTTTCCTTTTTCTCTTTCATTTTCCAATGAGTTTGCATAACATGTAGGTAGGTCGATAGAAAGGGGAGCAATCACTATGAAAATAAGCATTTATATATTGTTATTATTAGTATCTGCTGTCGTTGCAATCGGTTGGAGCTGGAAGAGATTATTGGACTTTAACACCTATAAGAAACCATTTTTAGAAGGGGTCGCACTCCAATTTCTTTTCCTTCTATTTGCATCTGTTTGGTGGCTCATAACAGAGGACCTCTCGGACGGGTTGATAGGAGTATTCTATTATTTTCTTGCGTTCCTTACGATTATGGTCATTCATGGGCTCACCTTGCATTATTTATTTTCAAAAAAGAAGATGCAGGAGCGGGAATAAAGAATCATTGGGAGAAAGCCCGTCGAGCATTACCTTAGGGATTTGAAGAAAAGGGAAGCTGAATGCAAGGTATTCCCCAAGGATGCACTTGATAGCCGAATCACCAGAATAGAAAAGGTTTCACAAAATAGACAATGAATCTTACCTGTAGGAATTGTTTTTTCATCCTCTTTTTACTAACATAGAATGGAAGAGAAAGATAAAAGTCGGAGGAGATATAGATGTCAAAAACCAAAACATTCATTGTGGTGATGACAATCATCGGGATTCTCCTTGCAGGTTGCAGCAATAGTGACTTTCAAGCAGAAACAGATTATGAAGTGAAGGATTTTTCCTATACGAATCAGAATAATCAACCAGTCAGTTTACAAGATTTAAAAGGCCAGGTCTGGATTGCAGATTTCATCTTCACCAGCTGCGAAACAGTTTGCCCTCCAATGACGTTCAATTTAACCAAGTTACAGAAGAAGCTCAAAGACGAGGGTGTAGAAGATTATAGGGTAGTATCATTCAGCGTGGATCCGGAAAAGGATACACCAGATGCATTAAAAGAGTACATATCAAACTTTGAAGCAGACACAAGTAAATGGGAACTTTTGACAGGTTATGAATTCGAAGAAGTGAAAAATCTCGCGGAGCATTCCTTCCGATCAATTGTAGCCGACGACCCAAATTCGGACCAAATGATTCATGGTACAAGCTTCTATCTGGTGAACCAGGAAGGAACCGTTGTGAAAACCTATAGCGGTAATAGCGATGTTCCTTATGATGAAATCGTCCAGGATATGAAAACATTAATAAAAGAAGGATCATAATAATTGTCCTTAAGGGAGAACCACAGAAAGGCGGGTGATTCTCCCTTTTTTGTAGTTTCCCATTCCAATATCAGGATGTTAGCGCTTATAATAATGAAAAGGGTAGGGGGAATGGAGAAAATGAAAATTCGGCCGATAGAAGTGAAGGATGCTGAAAGAATAGTGGAAATCATGCGCCAAAAGACGGTTTTACCTAATATTATCGCTTTACCAAGTTTAAGGACGGGTAAGTTTGAGGAAAGATTAAAGAGTCCCTCTCCAAGTCAGCATGACTTCGTGGCAGAAGTGGATGGCAAGGTAGTGGGACTATGCGGGTTGAACCAGGGAATCGGAAGGCGTTCACATACGGGAAGTCTATTTGTTTTTATAGATGAAGAGTACCATGGAAAAGGAATCGGAACCGGTCTTATTCAGAATGCAATTGATCTGGCAGATAATTGGCTGATGATCGAAAGGATCGAATTGACAGTCATCGACAGCAACGCTAAAGCAAAAGCTCTGTATGAAAGATTAGGGTTTGAGAATGAGGGGTTCAAACATGGCTCTATCGTTCAGAATGGGCGTTACGCAGGTGAGTATTGCATGGCAAGATTCCGTCAGGGTGGAGCAGTGAAGATGGAATATGATAAAGTGAAGGAACTACAGTATTAAATACAAGGACAGCAGGTGAAAACACATTCGATATTCCAGAGGTATTCTCATTTTTGATATTTTGATAACACTTTTCATTTCCATTTGGGTCGTTAAATCTTTTTGGGATGGTGAAGTGTGGAAGGGGACGCTATTTGCTGTTTGCTTTGCCGTCATGGCAGGCATCCTGATATTCAGGTTTAAAAAGAAGGAATAGGAAAGTGGTGCGGGGATGGAAAAGAGATACTACACGATCGGAATGGCTGGACATATTGATCATGGAAAAACCACTCTTACAAAAGCCCTTACATCTGTTGATACCGATCGTCTCAAGGAAGAAAAGGAGCGTAATATATCTATAGAGCCTGGATATGCTCCACTGTATAATGATGATCATATTGAAATCTCTGTCGTTGACGTTCCTGGCCATGAGCGCTTCATCAGACAAATGATTGCAGGTGTGGCAGGGATCGACCTGGTTGTACTGGTTGTTGCTGCGGATGAAGGAGTGATGCCTCAAACCCGGGAGCATCTTGATATCCTGTCCCTTTTAGATATTAAGCAGACCATTGTCGTATTGACGAAAATTTCAAAAGTAGAAAGGGAAATGGTGGATCTGGCACTTGAAGAAATGATGGAGGAATTGAAAGGTACTGTTTTTGAAGGATCTCCGTTTTTATTAGTTGATAGCCTTTCGGGAGAAGGAGTGAATGAACTGAAAGAAGCCATCATCCATTCCTTGAACTGTCTGCCTTCGAGGAGTATGTCAGGTGAATTACGATTGCCTGTCGATCAGGTCTTTACCATAAAGGGACAAGGAACAGTGGTAAGAGGCACCGTTTATGAAGGCTGTTTGGAAACGGGTCAGGATTTGATGATCCTCCCACAGGGAATACATACGAAGGCGAAACAAATTCAAGTCCACAGTGATAAAAAGGGAGCGGGATATGCTGGTCAACGTGTTGCTGTCAATCTATCCGGAGTGGACTATAAAAAACTTAAACGGGGTAATGTACTGGTTTCCTCACCCCATCTTTATGTGTCTGATACCATTGATGTTTGCCTTGATGTTTTAACGAATGTCAAATATGATATCAAGCAGAGAATGCCGGTCATGGTTCATACTGGGACTTCTGAAGTCCTCGGGAGGCTCGTATTCTTTGATCGGAATAGTGCGAAAAGCGGTACAGGCAATATACTCTGTCAAATCCAACTTAGCGAACCAATCATGGCTAAGAGAGGAGACAGGTTTATTGTGAGAAGGCCATCCCCGGTTGAAACCATTGGAGGAGGATGGATCATTCAACCGAACGGCGGGAAATATCGGTATGGAGAAGGTACGATTGAACTCCTTCAAGCAGAAACAGAGGGTACTCCAAAGGACCGGATTTTGAAAGTCCTTGATCGATATAAATCTGCAAATAGGGGATTTCTATTGAGAGAAACTTCTCTGCCAGAAGAGAGAATGGAAAAACTACTCCAAGGACATGAATGGATCGAGCTTTCTGATTCCACGGTTACCCATTGTAAAATCACAGAAGAATGCAGGAAAATGATTGATCAGGTTGTTTCGAAGTATCACAAAGATTTCCCGTTGTACAGGGGAATCAATTCAGGAGAATTAAAACAATCCTTGAAAGAATACCCAGGATCATTAATTGATTATGTATTGGAGCAAGGAACGTACATTCAAGAAAGTGGACGTGTATATATAGAGGGGTTCTCACCTCAAATTCCCCATGAATGGGAGAAAAGATGCGGAAATCTTCTCTCGTTACTGGAGACTGATGGAAATAAAGTGAGAGATATGGAAGAGTATTTCGAACAAGCAGGGATACCGGAAAATTGGCGTTCAGACTTTTATCATTATTTTGTACAGGAAAAGAAAATAGTACCTTTGGATGACCGCAAAGCATATTCATCCAAAGTCTATAGCGAAGCCATTACGAGATTGAAGCACCATACCAATGATACATTTCATATTGGAGAAGCGAAGGAAGTGTTGGGTGTATCCAGAAAGTACATGATTCCGTTTTTAGAAAAGCTGGATAAAGAAGGCTTGACGATTCGCATGGAGGGGAAACGTAAATGGGTGAGCAATGTTCATAAAGTTGGAAAAGAAATTTAAAGTGAAAATTGTTGCTGAGAAGTTTGCATTATAGAGGAAAGAAGGCTAAAGGACTATGAAAGAATTATGGAGCGCATTCGGATGGGTTCTTCCAATCATGTTCATTGTGACGATTACCCTTTTCTTTGCGATCTCCTTCTGGAAGAAAAGAAAGGGAAAAGGGCGATGGATGAATCTGCTGCCGGTTTTATTTACGTGTATTTCTATAGGAGGCATCTGTTTGATCACTCTAACTCCGCTTACCGGTGGCAGTGTGTCTGAAGGATCTGTGAATTTTGATCCCTTCTCCAATCTGAAATTGAACTTAATCTATCGTAACCATCTTGATGTGCCAATCAGGAATCTCCTGGCCAATATTTTATTGTTTATTCCCTTTTCATTTTTCCTCGCCTGGTGGATGAGACACTCTAAACAACTGATCATAATGGTCACTTTTTTAGGAGGAATATTTTCATTTGGTATTGAACTTGCACAATTTTACCTTCCTTTGGGAAGAGCGACGGATATCGATGACTGGATCATGAATACACTTGGAGCGGGAATTGGAGGCATACTCTTTGCCCTGGTCCGATATTTTTATCATTTGTTGAAAATCAATAAGGTAATCAGGTGAAGCGTCGACACGAAGTCGGCGCTTCATTTTTTTCTGCGTGATTCACAAACTTTCATAAGGTATGCATAGTCCTTTCCCGTAAACAAAAGCTAACAGAAAGTAGGAAAGGGGAAGGTCCATGATTAATAAATGGTTGCAAGGTCTCGTGGTCATTGGTGGAA
Organism: Rossellomorea orangium; assembly: GCF_019334305.1. Classification (GTDB taxonomy): domain Bacteria; phylum Bacillota; class Bacilli; order Bacillales; family Bacillaceae_B; genus Rossellomorea. Next base: position 22,120 of record NZ_JAHWGH010000004.1, on the reverse strand, counting down.
CCCTCGTGACATTATTCCTTATCATGCATTGGGACGTAAGACATGGTGTCAAAAACTACACGAAAAACCATCCGATGACAGAAACCCTTTCTGGGAACGCATCTATAGATATTTTCAATACAGGGAACAGTTTCTATAATAGTCTTTTTAAAGATATTGAAAGCGCAAATCACCATATTTGGATCCACTTCTTTATCATTCGGGATGACCGGGTTTCCGATGATTTCTTCGATGCATTGATTGATAAGGCTAATAGTGGAGTGGATGTTCGTTTATCGGTCGACTATTTGGGTTCGGATATAAAAAATGATACAATCAAGCAATTGAAAAACGGGGGTGTCAAAGTCCTGAGAAGCCGGCCCCTTTCCTTTAAGAATTTGTTTTATTCCCTTCATCATCGTAATCATCGCAGGCTCATTTCCATAGACGAAGATATTGCTTATATAGGAGGGTTCAATATGGGCGTTGAATATCTAGGCGAAGATCCCAAGCTTGGATATTGGAGGGATTACCATCTCCGGTTGAAAGGTTATTCTGTGAAAGAGGTGTATCAACAGTTCAAAAGGGATTGGATGGAGGATGGGGGGGGCATTGTGAAGAGTGATCAATCTGATTTTCCTGCGACTGATAACCGGGAGGGAAATGTTCATTTCATTTTTTCAACAGGTACTCCGCTGATTGAGAGAACCATTGAATGGATCGACGGTGCAAATGAGAGCGTAACGATTACAACTCCCTACTTCATTCCGAATAAAAAGCTGGTTGAAGCGTTAGAAAAAGCCGCAAAAAGAGGTGTTGTGGTCAATATTCTCGTCCCGGACGATACTGATGCCTGGTTCACTAAGCCTCCGAGCTATCGAATAGAAAAAAACCTCTTAAAGGTTGGAGTGAATCTATATTTGTACCAGAAAGGTTTTTTCCATGGGAAGGTCATGGTGATCGACCACAAATGGGCCGACGTCGGGACAGCCAATTGGGATCCCCGCAGCTTTCATTTAAACGACGAAAGCAATTGTATCATTAGAGATGAAGGAGTTGCGGTGAAGTTGGAATCCCTTATCAATAAGGATATAAAGGATAGTGAGAAATTGACAAGGAAAGCCTTTGATGAGTTACCATCATGGGAAAAGGCTTTACAGAAAACACCACAGTGGCTCTATTATTATTTTTAATGCAGTCAAGCTAATAAAATTTTTGTTGAATAAGAAAATATGGTAAAGTGTTCTCATATAGTAAAGATAAACACACCTTACTGAAGAAAGGGATTGTCCATGAGCGAGCTCTTGTTTATAGCTTTGTTTGTTCTTTCGTTAATGGCATTTACGTTTTTTAACGTGTCGAAGAAGAAGCATGTTTCCAAGTATCACAGGTCGCTGGCAGTCACGATTGTCATCTTCTCTGTGATCGGCATGATGTTGACGGTCCTTTATTACCTGCCCAACGCATCCTGAAGTACATGGAAAACCATTGAAAGCAAAGGACACAAGAGAGGGGTCTCGAGTGTCTTTTTTTTGTGCTATTCCTGGTGAATGATTGACCGATGACTTGATCTGTCACGGAAATAAACATCGGGGACTCTCAAATGGACGTATATTTGATATGATAAGAGCTGGTTCTATTTCAGTGACCGGGTCAGACTTAACACCAAAGATGATTGTGCTTAAGACAATAAAGGAGAATATAGATGAAAGCTGCAATGATATTTGACTTGGATGGAACGTTGTTTCAAACACATCTTATACTTGAAGATGCGCTTCATGATGCTTTCCTATCCCTTAGAGATGAAGGGATATGGACGGGTGAAGTACCCGTCTTTTCATACAGGGAACTCATGGCTGGATCCTTCGCGTCTATGTGTGCACACCTGCTACCTGACGACAAAGTGATGCAGAACAAAGTGAATGAACGGTTTCAAGCAAAACTTCAACAAAATGCTCTAAATGGAAAGGGAGACTTATTTACCCATGCAGAGGAACTATTAACTTATTTGGCAGACATGGGATCCCTAATCATTGTAATAAGTAACAGTTCCACTCAATACATACAAACAATCGTGGAACATTATTCGCTGGATCGGTGGGTTTCGTCCATTTACAGCATGCAGGATATGGAAACGAACAACAAAGGTGACGCAATAAGAAGAGTAAAAGAGGATCATGATCTCACACACGGAGTGGTGATTGGAGATAGAATACAGGATTTTAAGGGTGCCGAGGAGAATCATTTTCTTTCAATCGGCTGTGCCTTTGGGTTTTCAGAAGAACAAGAGTTGCTTGAAGCTGACATAGTGGTGGAGGATTTGATGGAGATCAAAACCTACTTAGAGAAAGTTAAATAAATTGAAGGGGAACAGGAGGGGTCCTATGGAGAGCGAACGACTGGCCATATTGAATGAAAATGGTGAGAGGCTTGGTGTTGCTAGCCGATCAGAGGTACATAAGAAGGGGTATTGGCATGAAACCTTTCACTGCTGGCTTGCCTATTATGATGTCATCAAGCTGGATTCCTTTATCTATTTTCAATTAAGAAGTCGTGAAAAAAAGGATTTTCCAGGTCTTCTGGATATAACAGCTGCAGGTCATATTTTATCTCATGAGAAGATTGAAGACGGTGTGAGAGAAGTCCATGAAGAGCTTGGGCTCATGGTGCCGTTTGAACATTTACAACCCATGGGAATGGTGAAGGGAGAGCTTTTTCAGGAGGGACTGGTAGACAGGGAGCTATCCCATGTATTCCTCTATTCTGTGCCAATATCCTATGAGGAATTCCAGCCGGATCCTTTAGAAGTGGCAGGTATATTTCGGACCGCCCTTGTCGATTTCAAATCACTTATTCAAGGTGAAACAACAGAAATAGAATTAGAGGGATTCGTGCTGAAGAACGATGGAGAAAGAGAATATAAACGTTATAAGGCGGGTTATAGTCATTTTGTCCCTCATAAAAGGTCATATCTTCTGGAAATTATCAACCGAATCTCTGCACATTTATAAAAAGTAAGGCATCTTTCCCATAGTCATATAGATTAATAAAGACTATTATAGAAATCTAATATATACATAAGAAAGCATAGCAGGAGGACACAATTGAACGGTACAGCACATATGACCATTGGAGCAGCATCAGGATATATTGTGGCCAACTCGTTTGGAACAAGCCCAGGGATTACTGTAGCACTCGTAGCAATAGGCGGGGTATCTGGACTGATGCCCGATATGGATATTGACGGAAAGCTGAGTAACAAGGTTACCCTATCACCTAAAATGATCCGAGCAGTTGCGCAAATCATCGGATTTCTAATGATGGTCTATAGCTATCTGGAAGGTGCAGGAAGCGAACGGTGGTTAGGGGTCGGATATGGGGCAGGAATGATTGTACTCACAGGTTTCATTACCCAGAGGAGGATGCTCATGATCACCGGCATTGGGGTCACGGCATGTGGTTGGCAGTTGAATGAGACGTGGTTATGGTTATTGGGTATCTATATTATCATTGCCTCATGGGTTTCACACCGGAGTTATACTCACTCCATTCTTGGTGTAGTATATTTTGGCGTGATTGCACACTTCCTCGAATCTTCCTTGATGATCGAGGGAGTCTTTGAAGCCTGTGTAATCGGATATATCAGTCATCTGATAGCGGATATGAAATACCTTCCTTTTAATAAGAGAGGTATTAAACTTTTCCTTCCTCTTTCATCGAAAGAATTCTAAATTCTTTCTCAATCTCTTGACCATTATTTACCGATCAATTAAAATAATGGAAAATAGTTTAATGCGATGAGAAAGAAGAGTAGGCGTTTGAAACATATTAGAGAGCTGATGGTTGGTGAGAATCAGTATGTTGAATTCGTTGAATGGGCTTTTGAGCATCCAGGCTGAAATAAAGTAGGCTACGGCGGATAGTCTCACCGATAAAAGAGACGATGTATCGAAGGCAACTTCTGTACATGCGAGTGCGTTTACTGGAACAGTAGGCGAATGAAGGTGGCACCACGGGTTTCCCGTCCTTTTTATAGGGATGGGAAGCCCTTTTTGTGTTATTTTAGAATGAAAAGTGAGGGGAATAGGGTTGAAAAAACAAGTTCTGACCGGAATTAAACCTACAGGAAGGATTCATTTAGGTAATTATATCGGTGCAATAAAACCTGCTTTGAAATTAGCAGAAAATGATTTTTACAACACAGCCTATTTTGTAGCGGATTACCATGGTCTTACGAAAATTCATAATCAGGCTGAAATGAAAGAACTGACTTATGGAGTTGCGGCAGCTTGGTTAGCATTAGGACTCGATCCAGACCGGGCAATCTTTTATCGTCAGTCTGATATACCTGAGATTTTTGAATTAAGCTGGATTCTAGCATGCTTTGCACCTAAAGGATTATTGAATCGAGCACATGCATATAAATCAATTGCTGAAGAAAATCATAAGATGGGCAGGGAAGCGGATGCCGGGGTCAATATGGGTGTATTCACTTATCCCATACTAATGGCGGCAGATATCCTGTTATTCCAAACGGAGATCGTCCCTGTAGGAAAGGATCAAATTCAGCATGTTGAAATCGCAAGGGACCTTGCAGAAAATTTTAACAAGCAATATGGAGAAACCTTTGTACTTCCCGATTACATTATAGAGGAAGAAACGGCTGTACTGCCAGGACTGGATGGAAGAAAAATGAGTAAAAGTTATAACAATACGATTCCCTTATTCGAAGAGCCAAAAAAGCTTCAAAAATTAATCAACAAAATTAAAACAGATTCTTCTCCTCCTGAAGAACCTAAAAATCCAGAATCGTCCATCATATTTTCTTTATACAGAGAATTTGCAACACCCGAACAAGTAGAAGAAATGAGAAAAAGGTATCAAAGAGGAATAGGCTGGGGGCAAGCGAAGAAAGAACTTTTTGAAGTCATGAATTCATTTATTGAAGAACCGCGAGCACAGTATGAGGCACTAATGGCCAGCCCTGAAAAATTGGATGCCATTCTACAAGAAGGTGCTGTCAAGGCAAGAAAAAAGGCGATTCCCTTTATGACAGAGATAAAAACAAAGATAGGGATCTTTCATTGAGATTCACGCCTAAACGCATTTGTTGTTCGGTTATTCAGTCTGAAGAAAACGCCTTCGGATGAATAGGTACATTTGTATTATTTTCGGATAATTCATAATTATCATTGACTTTCGTGCTTCTTTGTTATAAGTTATGGGAAAGTTATTTTTCACAAAATCATATAGTTTCTTATCAAGAGAGGTAGAGGGACTGGCCCGAAGACACCTCAGCAACCAGCCGTGAGTTTAGGTATGGTGCTAATTCCAGCAAGTTGATGTCAACTTGGACGATAAGAGGGAGAACGAATGTACAAAACCTTCTTATTTTCAGTAAGAAGGTTTTTTGTTTTTTCCCTTTTCGTATTCAAGATAGAAAAGGAGAGAAGAATGTTGAAAAATCATATTGATACAATGCTTGTCCAGGCAGGAAATCGGAAAGATCCTGCAACGGGTGCTGTGAGCCTGCCCATTCATTTGTCGACTGCCTATGAACATAAAGGGATTGGACAATCGACAGGTTATGATTACACAAGAACTGGAAATCCAACACGTGCTACTTTAGAGGATACCCTTGCGCGCTTGGAGGAGGGTCATAAGGCATTTGCCTTTAGTTCGGGTATGGCAGCGATTCAGGCCATTCTTAGCTTATTTAATAGTGGGGATGAATTGATTGTTTCAAAAGACTTATACGGCGGAAGCTATCGTTTATTCATACAGTATGAAAGACAATACAGTATCAAATTTCATTTCGTCGATACAAGTGATCCTGTCTCCATTGAAAAACAAATCACTAACAGAACCAAGGCCATTTTTCTCGAAACACCGACCAATCCATTAATGAATGAAGCAAGTATTTCTGAGGTTTCCCGACTCGCTAAACGTAACGGTTTGCTATTAATTGTTGATAATACCTTCTATACACCGATCCTGCAGAAACCACTTAGTGAAGGAGCAGACATTGTAATCCACAGTGCGACAAAATACTTAGGGGGGCATAATGACGTTTTGGCAGGTGTTGTGATTGTAAAGACAGAGGAACTGGGGGAAAAAATCTACACCGTTCAAAATTCTATCGGTGCAGTTCTATCACCATTCGATTGTTGGCTCTTATTAAGAGGAATGAAAACACTTAGTCTCAGAATGGCTCAACACGAAAAAAATGCTAAAGAAGTCACACAGTTTCTTGATTCGCATGAATATGTAACAGACGTTTTGTATCCGGGTAAAGGAGGCATGCTGTCCTTTCGTATAGCAAAGGAAGAATGGGTTGCTCCCTTTCTTCAAAAACTAAACATTATTACGTTTGCCGAAAGTTTAGGGGGGGTTGAAAGCTTTATCACCTATCCCGCCACTCAAACACATGCAGACATTCCTGAAGAAGAGCGAAACAGGTTAGGTATCTGCAACAGACTTCTACGGTTCTCTGTAGGAATTGAATATATTGATGACCTGATTGAAGATCTGGAGAATGTTTTTCAACAATTGGAAAAAGAGGTGCTTACGTATGAGTAAAAAACCATTTTCACTTCAGACGTCACTCATTCATTCTCACGGATTTGATAAAGAAACAGGAGCGGTCTCTACGCCAATCCATCATGCAACAACTTTTCATCAACAGGATTTCGATCAGTACGGAACCTATGACTACAGCCGATCGGGAAATCCAACGAGGGAAACCGTCGAGGAAACGATAGCTGAGCTCGAAGGAGGGATAAGGGGCTTTGCCTTTTCATCGGGAATGGCGGCAATCTCCACAAGCTTTTTATTATTGTCGAGCGGGGATCATGTTCTCGTATCAGAAGAAGTGTACGGTGGGACCTACAGGATGATCACGGAAGTCCTCACTAAGTTTGATATTGAATACTCCTTTGTGAACATGAAGGACCTGCATGAAGTGGCTTGTTCAATAAAACACAATACAAAAGTGATCTATATGGAGACACCATCGAATCCACTCCTGAACATCACGGATATTGAGGGAGTCGTGAAGCTTGCCAAGGCAAATGGATGTTTAACGTTTCTTGATAATACATTCATGACTCCACTGCTTCAAAGACCGATCAGTCTGGGTGTAGATGTTGTCCTCCACAGTGCCACGAAGTTTCTTGCCGGGCATAGTGATGTCTTAGCGGGGCTTGCGGTAACGGGTGATGAAGAGATTGCCTCGAAGCTTGCTTTCCTTCAGAATTCGTTCGGAGCGGTACTCGGGGTACAAGATTGCTGGCTTCTCTTGAGGGGACTCAAAACTCTGCATGTAAGATTGAAGGAATCTTCAGAATCCGCATATAAGATTGCTACCTTCCTGGAAAACAGAAAGGAAGTAGAAGAAGTGTACTACCCTGGCTTGAGCTATCATCCCGGTCGTGAAATACAAGTTCGACAAGCTGAGGGTCCTGGGGCGGTTCTTTCCTTCCGATTAAAAGGGGAAGATGAAGTAAAGCAACTCATACAAAATATAAATATTCCCGTATTTGCCGTCAGTCTGGGAGCAGTAGAGTCCATTTTATCCTATCCATCAAGAATGTCACATGCTTCCATGCCCAAAGAGGAACGAGAGCGGAGAGGGATTACTGATGGTTTATTACGATTGTCAGTAGGACTTGAAAACGTGGATGAATTAATTTCCGATCTTAAAAAGGGTTTGGATAGTATACAAGAAATCAATCGAGACAACGTAATAAATTTATAGTAAAAGGAGGGGATGTCATGAAGCCGTTGCTGGAAGCACTGAAAGAGAGAATCTTACTTGCAGATGGTGCGATTGGAACGTTGTTGTATTCATATGGAGTGGACAGATGCTTTGAAGAGCTGAATCTTTCTCACCCAAATGAAGTGTTGAAAGTCCATAAAGAGTATATTGATGCAGGAGCAGATATCATACAGACCAATACGTATGGAGCCAATTATCAAAAGCTTTCCAGATACGGATTGGAGGATTCGGTTAAAGAAATTAATACAGCTGCAGTGCGTCTGGCAAGAAAAGCTGCGGGAGAGAACACCTATATTCTGGGCACGATCGGGGGAATCAGGGGCATTAAACAAAATGTGTCCCTCGAAGAAATCAAAAGAAGCTTTCGTGAACAGCTATACTGTTTATTATTAGAGGGTGTAGATGGCATACTGCTTGAAACCTTTTATGATTTCGAAGAATTAACCACTGTATTAAACATTACTAAACGTGAAGCAGACATTCCTGTTATTGCTCAAGTTTCCCTTCATGAAACCGGAGTTCTTCAAAATGGAATGGAAATAAAAGACGCCCTTCTACAATTAGAATTACTGGGAGCCGATGTTGTCGGCATCAATTGCCGCATGGGGCCATTTCATATGGTGAATTCCCTGGAGGGGGTACCACTACCAAAAAGGGCGTTTCTATCCGTCTATCCGAATGCCAGTCTGCCGAACTATGAAGAAGGTCGATTCTATTACTCTGCTGAACCTGATTACTTTGGTGATATAAGCAACGAATTGAGACTGCAAGGTGCAAGAATCATTGGTGGCTGCTGCGGAACCACACCTGATCACATTCGTTCTGTAGCTGCAAGGTTAAAAAGCCGGGAGCCCGTGAAAGAAAAAAAGGTTAAAAAGAAAAAAGTTGTTCAGTTATCGTCACCTTCTATCAAGGCAAACTTGCTGCATGAGCAGGTAAGAGAAAATAAAACGATCATTGTTGAACTAGATCCACCTAAACACCTTGACACGAAGCTATTCTTCCAAGGTGCTGAGGCATTAAAGGAAGCTGGAATTGATGCACTAACGCTTGCTGATAATCCGTTAGCGTCGCCTCGAATAAGTAATGATGCCATTGGAAGCCTGGTCAAATCTAAGTTTGACCTTACACCTTTGGTCCACATCACTTGCCGGGATCGAAACCTGATTGGACTTCAGTCCCATTTAATGGGCTTACACACGTTAGGGATACACAATATATTAGCGATAACGGGTGACCCTGCCAAGATTGGAGATTTTCCAGGGGCAGCCTCCGTTTATGATTTATCTTCCCTCGAACTCATTGAATTGATTAAACAGAACAATGAGGGTATATCCTTTTCCGGTAAATCACTCCGGGAACGAACTCAATTTTCAGTAGGTGCAGCTTTTAATCCGAATTTCCGTCATTTAGACGCTTCTGTAAAAAGACTTGAAAAGAAAAAGAAAGCAGGTGCTGACTATTTTATTTCTCAACCGATCTTTGGGAAAGAGCAGCTGTTTCAAGTACATGGGGCTACAAAGCATTTAGATGTTCCCATTTTTATAGGGATCATGCCGCTGATCAGCTCAAGAAATGCAGAGTTTCTCCATCATGAAGTACCTGGGATAAACGTTCCAGAAGAAACAAGACAAAGAATGAAGGAAGCAGGAAGTGATCCTGTCGTTGCAAGAACAGTTGGAATGGAGATAGCAAAAGACTTACTTGATACAGCAATAGAACTTTTTAATGGGATTTATCTTATCACGCCTTTTGTCAGGTACGATATGAGCATTGAACTGATTCATCATATACAAGAGAAAACCAACACAGAAAGAGAGGTTCCCTATGGCCATCACTTTGTTTGAAGAACAGCTTAGGAAAAAAATACTTGTACTCGATGGAGCAATGGGAACGATGCTTCAACAAGCGAATTTATCCCCGGAGGATTTTGGTGGAGAAGAGCTTGAGGGCTGTAATGAAAATCTGGTATTGACAGCGCCGGAAGTCATTTATCAGATTCATCTGGAATATTTGAAAGCCGGAGCTGATGTGATTGAAACAAACACCTTTGGTGCTACCCCCATTGTACTGGACGAATATGAGATAGGCTCAAAAGCATATGAAATTAATAAAATAGCAGCTGAAATCGCCAAAAGAGCTGTAGAAGATGTCTCAACCTCCGAGTGGCCCAGGTTTGTTGCAGGATCTCTAGGTCCCACTACCAAAACCTTATCCGTAACAGGAGGAATAAGCTTTGATGCGTTAGTAGAAAACTATCGTGTTCAAGCAGAAGGTCTTCTCGATGGAGGCGTTGATGTACTACTTCTCGAAACGAGTCAGGATGCTTTAAATGTAAAAGCGGCAAACCTCGGCATTCGAACTGCCTTTGACTCCAAAGGGAAAGAGATTCCCATATTGTTATCCGGAACCATTGAGCCGATGGGCACTACACTCGCTGGGCAGACAATCGAAGCATTTTATTTATCCCTTGAACATTTAAACCCTTTGGTCGTTGGTCTGAACTGTGCAACCGGACCTGAATTTATGAGGGATCATATTCGTTCCTTATCAAGTTTGGCAACTACCTATGTCAGCTGTTATCCGAATGCAGGATTACCTGATGAAGAGGGAAATTACAATGAGACTGCTGATTCACTCAGTGTAAAGATGAAGGGTTTTGCTGAGAAAGGCTGGCTGAATCTTGTTGGAGGGTGCTGTGGAACCACACCGGAGCACATCCGTGCCCTTTCAGAAGTGGTGAAGGGATTACCTCCTCGTAAACCTAAAGAATCTCATCCTCATGCAGTGTCAGGAATTGAACCGTTTGTTTATGAAGATCCAGATAGAAGACCGATTCTGGTCGGTGAACGGACGAATGTCATCGGTTCGCGAAAATTCAAACGATTGATCGCAGAGAATAAGATAGAAGAAGCGTCAGAGATTGCGAGAGCGCAAGTGAAAAATGGAGCTCAGGTAATCGATATCTGCCTTGCGGATCCCGATCGTGAAGAGGTAGAAGATATGAATGTATTTATCCAGGAAGTGGTGAAAAAAGTAAAAGTTCCACTTGTTATTGATTCGACGGATGAGAAAGTGCTTGAGACCGCATTGAAGTATTCTCAAGGAAAAGTAATTATTAACTCGATTAATCTGGAAGATGGGGAAGAACGGTTCGAGAAGATAACAAAATTGATGAAGGAATACGGAGCAGCGGTGGTGGTAGGCACAATTGATGAAAAGGGAATGGGAGTGTCTGTAGAGCGAAAGGTAGACATTGCCATCCGCTCACATAAACTGTTAACTGAGAAATATGGAATAGCTTCAGAAGACATCATCTTTGACCCCCTTGTATTCCCTGTGGGAACAGGAGATCAGCAATATATCGGTTCAGCCAATGCTACAGTTGAAGGGATAAGACAGATAAAGGAATTCTTTCCTGAGTGCCCTCATATCTTAGGGGTTAGTAACGTATCATTTGGACTGCCCCCTGTCGGAAGGGAAGTCCTAAATGCGGTATATCTTTACCACTGTACGAAAGCGGGCCTTGATTATGCCATCGTCAATACGGAAAAATTAGAGCGTTTTGCCTCCATTCCTGAAGAAGAGGTTCGAATGGCCGAGAAACTCCTTTTTGAGACGACCGATGAAACACTGGCAGAATTTACAGCGTTTTATAGGGGTAAAAAGAAAGAAGTAAAGGTACCAGTCAACACGATGACATTGGAAGAAAGGCTGGCACATTATGTGGTGGAAGGGACGAAGGAAGGACTGATTGACGATCTAAATATCGCCTTGGAAAAGTATGACGCACCCCTTGAAATCATCAATGGGCCCCTTATGGCTGGAATGAGTGAAGTCGGAAGGTTGTTTAATGATAACCAGTTGATCGTAGCGGAAGTATTACAAAGTGCAGAGGTAATGAAAGCATCCGTAGCTCATCTGGAACCGCATATGGAACAAACGGAAAATTCTTCTTCAAAGGGAAAGGTGATCTTGGCTACGGTTAAGGGAGATGTTCATGATATTGGTAAGAATCTTGTTGATATTATCCTCAGTAACAATGGATATGAAGTAATTGATTTAGGCATTAAAGTGACACCACAGGAACTGATCGGGGTCATACGGGAAGAAAAGCCCGATATCGTAGGTTTGTCCGGACTCCTTGTGAAGTCTGCCCAGCAGATGGTCATTACTGCCCAAGACTTAAAACAGTCTGATATATCAGTTCCTCTGGTAGTAGGAGGTGCGGCCCTCACCCGAAAATTCACTACAAATAAAATTGGCAGGGAATACGATGGCCTGGTTCTTTATGCGAAGGATGCAATGGATGGACTTAGCATCATGAATGGGATTCAACATGAAGAAACGAGGCTGCGGTTGGAAGAGGAGAGTCGCGAAAAATTAAGAAAGGTCGTATCGACTGAAGAATCTCCGAATCGAAATACATCTTCTGTTGCGGTGAAAATACGTTCCACTGTTTCAAAAGATGTAAAAGTCCATGTTCCTTCTGACTTGATTCCCCACACCATTAAAGAATTTTCACTTGATCAAATCCATCCCTACATTAATCAGCAGATGCTTCTTGGGCATCATTTAGGGATCAAAGGGAAAATTTCAAGATTACTGGAAGAAGGAGACGAAAGAACGGTCGGCCTTAAAGCAGTGACGGATGAATTGTTCCAAAAAGCAAAAAAGGAAGGGATGATTCAGGCATCTGCTCGATATCAATTCTTTCCGGCTCAATCTGAAGGTGATGATGTTGTTATCTATCACCCGGATGATTCCTCCACAGAAATAGAAAGATTTCATTTTCCAAGACAAATCGGAAACCAACATCTGTGTTTAGCGGATTACTTAAGGCCGGTAGCAAGTGGAGAAATGGATTATGTCGGTTTTTTTGCCGTCACAGCCGGTGTGAAAATCAGGCAGTGGGCGAAGGAATTGAAAGAGAAAGGAAGGTTCCTCGAAAGCCACGCACTCCAGGCTATCGCTTTAGAAACAGCAGAAGGACTCGCAGAAAGAGTACATGAAATGATGAGAAGCCGTTGGGGATTCCCCGACCCTGTTGACTTGACAATGCAGGACCGGTTCAGGACTCATTACCAGGGACAACGATTTTCATTTGGATATCCTGCATGTCCTGAGCTTGAAGATCAGAAAAAGTTGTTTAAGCTAATTCAACCTGAAAGAATCGGGATTCAGTTAACAGAAGGCTGTATGATGGAACCGGAAGCTTCCGTAACCGCCATGGTCTTTGCTCACCCCGAAGCAAGATATTTCAATGTACTATAAACCATAGTAAAAAGGCAACTTCTCAGAGTGGAGTTGCCTTTTTCATTGATGTCGCTAGGTTAAATAGTAATTCTTATTAAACTGCCGGTAGAATCCCCAGGGATTCCTTGTTATAAGAAAAATGGATAATTGGATAATGTAAGAACTTAAGGTTAAGGGTTTTTGGATGAAGGATAATCGGCTTGTAGAGTAATAAAGGGGAAACAGAGATTAAGAAGAGTGATTTTCTGTTTTAACACTTTGATTACTGAACGTTGTTTCAATTATTTCAAGTATTCTTTCTTCTGAGAATCCGGTGACCATCGATAGATTAAGTAAACTCGGTTTGATTCCGATTGACAAACAAAAATGATAGGCACTTCGGATAGCAAGTGTATCAATACACTTTCGAGTCAGTTTCTTCTTCATTCTCTCATCAGCTCCCAACAATTTTGACATATGACTCAGTAGTAGCTTTACGACATCATATTAAGATTCGGGGTTGGTTTCTAATAGGAGATCCCTATACATCAAAATAGTATATCGAGACATACCCTTGCTGTCTGTTTCACTATCAATATCATCATTATACACTTTATATTGTGAATTGTAGAGTTAAATTACAAAATGTTGTAATGTTTTTGGAAAATACACATTCTTCTGATAGTATATTGGTTATTATTATGATAAGCACATATAGCGCTGGTAAATAAAATGGGTTTTGAAGTTGATTTTTATCAGTGTTCTACCCTCTTGAATGACTTTGTTCCCTGATTGTGTATATAATAAAGGGGAGTAAAGGTAGTATCAATGTTTTTTAGGGATTAGCTCCTTGAAGAGTATGATTTCCAGACTGCTCATAATGTCAGATAGGAAATAAGAAGTTAGTCATTTTGTTCGATATTGTAGGAGGAATCATACATGCATAGAAACAAGGAATTACATACTTTTTTATTAAGTAGGGCTCGTCAATTGACAGATGAGTGGTATGACTCTCTGGATAAAAATGCGACAAGTGGTGTTTATTCTTCAAAAGATCCGAAAGTGGTAGAAAAATTAAAAAGTCAAAACTTTCAGTTTCATGGTATCCTGTGTCATGTTTTTGCTGAGGATATGGAAACGTTTCATAAAAAATTAGATGAATGGGTTTTGTCCATTGCCAGTGATAAAGAACATTTAGAGACGCCCACTCACCATATTCTTAAGGAGTTTATGAGGGTTAGAAATCAATACCTGGATTTCTTGAAGGAATATGCTGAAGAGCATACAAATGAAGGTATAGTTGATTCGTTGAATATGTGGAGCAAGGTGCTCATTGAAGCATTTGATCGAGTAATGCTGCGATTTGTAGAGTTGCAGTCTGAAGTCGTAGATCAGCAGCTACTGAATCAGCAGGAAATCATCAATGAACTAAGCTCACCAATCATTTCACTAAATTCCGAAACAGCTCTTTTACCTCTTGTCGGAAATATTGACCCTTCCAGAGCAGAGCTTATATTAGAGAATGCTTTGGAACAATGTGTTGCAATGGAAGTCTCCCAACTATTTATTGATTTATCCGGAGTCGTGTTAATTGACACGATGGTAGCGCATCAAATTTTTCAACTAATTGATGCACTTCAGCTGATCGGAGTAAAACCGATCTTATCAGGTCTGAGACCCGAGATAGCACAAACTGCGGTTCAACTGGGATTGAATTTTGAAAATCTCACCATTACATCCACTTTGTCACAGGCATTGACCATTAAACAAAATGAAGACGTGTAAGTTAGAAAAGCATCCTTATGTACGGATGCTTTTTTTTTGATCAAGTTGCCCCGACTCAATGACCAAGGCGATTAAAAAGGAATTTCCACAATATATATTTGTTAATAAGTCTTGAAATTAAATATCTTGAATTAAAGATAATTATCGTGTATGATATAGGTAATAGGAAATACTATTATTCAAGGAGTGAACTTATGATGAACCTTAAACCATTAAAGGGGCAGCATCACGTTTCTGCCATTACCGCCAATGCAAAGAAAAACTATGAATTTTATACGAAGACCCTTGGCTTACGATTAGTGAAAAAATCCATTAACCAAGACGATACCTCTGTCTACCACCTTTTCTATGCAGATGAGAGAGGGAACCCGGGGACGGACCTTACATTCTTTGAAATCCCACATGCAGGAAACACATATACGGGTACGAACAGCATTTCAATGACTGCACTAAGGGTGAATAACGATGATTCCTTGGCTTATTGGAAACAACGTTTTGAAGAGTTTGGTGTAGAACATGACGATATTTCCCATCATACCGGGCGTGCTACATTGAGCTTCCTTGATTTTGAAGGACAGCGACTTATGCTAGTATCAGACGAAATGAATGATGGGGTGGCTGGAGGAAAACCGTGGGTTAAGAGTCCGGTTCCTGTTGAACACGGGGTACTCGGTTTAGGGCCCGTCACTTTAACGGTTGCCCGTGGAGATGATACAGCAGTTGTGCTTACTGAAGTATTGGGCTTTAAAGAAACAAGGAGCTTTCCTTCAGATATTAAAGGGCAGCCTGATATACGCGTATTCGAAACAGGGGAAGGTGGAACTGGAGGAGAGGTGTATCTTCAAGAAAGAAGCGATATCCCACGGGAAAGACCTGGTCGAGGAAGTGTCCATCACGTTGCTTTCCGTGTAGAAGACGAAAGTGAACTTCAAAAATGGGTGGAGTGGATCACTCAAAACCGTTTGCCGAACTCAGGTTTTGTAGAGCGCTACTATTTCCGTTCCCTTTACTTCCGTGAACCAAATGGAATCCTCTTTGAACTTGCAACAGACGGTCCCGGCTTTGAAACGGATGAGGAGTTCGATACATTAGGTGAAAATTTATCGCTTCCTCCTTACTTCGAATCTCAAAGAGAATCTATTGAAGCGAAATTAAAGCCATTGGATACGAAAGAATAAGGAGGGAAATAACTTGAAACATCTATACAAGCAGGGAAACAAAAAGCTGCCTACACTCTTATTGCTTCATGGAACAGGTGGGGATGAACGTGATTTACTTCCCCTTGCCGCAATGATAGCACCTGAAGCTTCCGTATTAAGTGTAAAAGGAAACGTGGATGAAAATGGCATGGCCCGTTTTTTTGCCCGCTTACGAGAAGGTGTATTCGATGAGGAAGATTTGCTCTTCCGTACGCGCGAATTGAAAGAATTCATTGATGAGAGCGCAGTTGATTATGGATTTGATCGTGACAATGTCGTAGCTTTGGGGTATTCGAATGGTGCAAACATCGCAGCCAGCTTGATGTATCATATAAATAAATCTTTAAAGGGAGGTATCCTGTTTCATGCCATGGTCCCACGGAGGGGTGTAGATCTGCCTGAATTAAATGGTGTTCCCGTCTTCATCGGTGCAGGGAAGCGTGATCCTCTTATACCAATGGCCGAGACTGAAGAACTTGTGAAGAATCTAAAGAATGCCCATTCATCTGTTACTGAGTTTTGGACAGATGGAGGCCATGAGCTTCGTCGGGAGGAAGTGGAAGAGGCGAAGCGATGGTTTGAGGAAAACTTTCAATGATGGTTGAAACTCCGGTGACAAATGTCGCCGGAGTTTATTTATGATCATTTAGGGAGTGGGAATCACCCGATATGCCCGGAATATCCTTAACATGTTAAGGGTCAGAATTCCCCGCCACTCTGTTTCCGCAACTTTCCATTCATCCTCATATTGCCCGAACCAGGACCATTTGGGTTGCCAATACCCTTCTGGACACTGGTTTTCTGATTCCCAATTCAACTGCATTTGTATTTCTTCTTTAAGTGACTCATAAAACGGAGAGGATGGGTCGCCCGCAATCTGCAGTGGTTTTGCCACATATTGATCCCACTTTGAAGGATCGGTGCAGACTGTATTCCTTACGTTGGATATGAGGAATTCCAGCACATTTTTTTTCTTTTCCCCACTCAGCTCTTGTGATAGCCTCTGATAACAGAGAAAATCATGCATTTCGAGGGGGATGGATAGATCACTAAGTTCCTGGAGGGCTTTATCCGTCCATTCCGTCAGGCGAGGATGCAGTGGGAAATACTTATGGAAATAGCCTACGATTTCTGCATTGGGGTTCGCCCAGGTGGCTTGTACCCCGCAATGTCCCTTTTGATGATCGAAGTGCCACCAGGGAGCATGCGGCACTGTATTGACCGTTTCCGAAACGGCATTCCATCCTTGTAGTTCCTCGCTATAAGTGTTATTTAGGTAATCCATTGCCCTTTTGATTATGGGATGATTGGCAGGGAGTGCTAAGTTCTTCGCAATTTGTAAACCTATGGTTGTAGCGAGTGGAGAGGAACCTTTCAACCGAAAGTCAGGTTCAATGGCTTGACCGAAACCTCCATCTTCATTTTGAAAGGAAGATAACTCCTGGATGACATCATCCATACTTCCGTCCTCGAAGTAAAAGCAGTATAACTTTTGTTCGAGAGGTCTGGCGTAAAGCTTAATATATGCTCTCGCATTTTTCCATTGCTGGGTAGAGAGGGTCATATGGAGAACTCCTTTTGCTTTTAATTTGTTTCTATTTATATATTTTCTGTTTTTCGGGGGGATTTCCTTCAATATGTAGAGGATAAATTCAGGGGCATCTCTTTTCAAATTACGATGCCTGATTTTCGGCGGCATCTTTAATTGAGTATATTATAATAAAATTATGAGAGGGATAAGGAGGGAATGAAGATGATATCGTTAAAGGTAAAAAAGGAGTACTATCAGGCATTGTTGGAAAAAAAGACGGAATATGAGGGTGTATTTTATGTGGGAGTAAAGACGACCGGTGTTTTTTGCAGACCGGCTTGTCCTGCCAGAAAACCGAAGTTCGAAAACTGCGAATTCTTTGAGACGGCAGAACAAGCAATGCTTGCGTCATTTCGCCCCTGCAAGAGGTGTAAACCTTTATCCCACCCGGATAGTGTTTCTGAAGTGGTAAAGATATTAGTAGAGGCTGTAGAAGGTAATCCGGAGAAGCGTTGGAAGGATAAGGATTTCAATGAGTTATCCATAGATTCGTCCACCGCACGCCGTCAATTTAAGAAGAGGTTTGGAATGACATTTGTTGAATACGCCAGAGCAAGGAGAATGGGGCTTGCGATGAGGGAAATCAGGGCAGGTTCCCAGGTCATTGATGCCCAGATTGCAACAGGGTATGAATCAGGAAGCGGCTTCCGGGATGCCTTTTCAAGGATAATGGGAACACCTCCAGCCTCTTCAAGGACTCACACTGTGTTTCATGCAGCATGGATCGATACAAAACTGGGACCGATGATTGGGGTTTCTGATGAAAAAGCTCTATATTTATTAGAGTTTGTTGACAGACGGGGGCTTGAGCGGGAAGTGGAGAGGTTAAGGGAGAAAAGTAAGGCGGCAATCATTCCCGGGACCACCGAGCCCCTTCAATTGATTGAAGAGGAGCTGAACGCTTATTTCAATGGTGATCTGTCAGAATTTAAAACCCCTTTCTTTATACAAGGCTCACCATTTCAAAAGGGCGTTTGGAATCAACTGAGGAAAATTCCAGTTGGTGAAACATGGTCTTATACAGAATTGGCGAAAAAGATTAATCATCCATCTGCTGTTCGTGCAGTGGCAAGGGCCAATGGTTGTAATCAGCTTGCCATCATCATTCCTTGCCACAGAGTAATAAGGGCGAACGGGGATCTGGCAGGATATGCAGGAGGCCTCACCAGGAAAAAATGGTTGATTGAACATGAAAGGAAGATGGCAGATAGAATGAGTCTACCGGGTAAATAGAAGGACTTGGGTATTATGAGTAAAGGATGTTGCGGACTTTATCAATAGCTACTAGACTATTGATTAGAGTCCTTTACAGAATAGGGTGCAAAATACATATGGGGATTTTGAAAAAAGCTGCTATATTAGGATTGGCATCATGTATACAAGGATTGGCCATGGCTGTGTTTTTATTCCCTCACTTCATCCCATCGGGTGGGGCGGCAAGTCTGAGTGTTTTATTTAATTACGTATTCCAAATTCCTTTTGCCGTTACCCTGTGGGTGCTGAATGCATGTTTATTGGGGGCAGCGGTGAAATGGCTCGGGAAGCAAAGTGCCCTGTGGACCATGTATTGCGTTACCGTCACATCCGGGGTAGTTGACGTGTCAGGTTCACTAATCACAGGGACTGTTTCTTTTGTACTCGTGGATCTTCTGATTGGAAGCATCCTTTTTGGGTTCGGGGTCGGGATTCTTTTCAGAATGGGGGCGTCTTCTGGTGGAATGGACATATTAGCTCTTATCATTTCTAAGCTGAATGGGTATGCCCCTGGGAAAATGTTATTCATTATTAATGGAAGTGTCCTGCTTCTGACTGGTTTTGTCATCGATTTTACCATCATTTTATATGCCATTGCATGTCAATATGTCGCAACAAAAATAGTGGACGTCATGATCAACCTTGATATTAAAGGAAGACTTACACGTCTTGGGAATTATTAAATGGAAGGTCCGTCCCTCAAATGCAAAGGGCGGACCTTTTTTTAGGATATTTCTTTGATGATGGACTTGATCGTATGTGCGGGGGAGTTTTCAAAGAATGAGATGTACTGAAATAGTTTGTTTCTAGGGAAAAGTTGTTTTCGAATTTCCTTAGCTGATTTTCCTTCCAAGTATGCTTTAGTGACGGAATCTTGAAGATCCAGAAGATAATCTCTTTTCTTCTCCAGCAATTTTCTACCGTGTTTAAGGTGTCCTTGATGAGAGCAATATACTTCTTGAAAAGAGTAGGACAGGGTCTTGTTGATGGATCGGATCAATTCCGGGACGGATTCAAATGAAAAATTAGAAGTCGGTGAATGGAATAAATACAAATCCCCCGAAAAGCAAATACCTTTTTCTTCATCAATGAGTACAATATGATCTTCTGCGTGTCCGGGCGTATGGACAATTTGGAAGAAATGGTTTTCGGTCTCAATCACATCTTGTTGTATTCCTTCCGGATGAAATGGTGCACGGTTATGCCAGAATAAGGATCGATAGAATGGAAGATTGGTCCTCTGATTGCATTTTTTCACTCCTAACGGATGAATCCATTGAGGCAAGGAATAAAATCTTTCAATCCAGGCACTATTGCCCGTATGGTCCTCATGATGATGTGTATGAATGACCCTGTTGATTGGAAGCTCTTTTACAATCGAGCGAACTTCATTTCTCATACTGTACGGTCCGGTATCCACCAGAACATCATCCACGCGAAAAATATATACGGGCATTTTTTGACCTAACGTTTCAACAGTTAATTTAAATAATTGTATCAATGAAGTTACCCCTTATGTATAAGTGTTATAGTACAATATTCGGAAAAACCCGGGAAATCCCTGCAAGGAATTTTATCTTTTTAAGATTTAGAGGGACGGACCTCTAATTTTATCTATTCGTCTTATCCTGAAAATGATAAACTAGAGAAAAAGAGTCGTCACACCTAGGGGGAAGTGCTTTGCAGAAGTGTAATATATGCAACAATCAATTTGAGTGGAAGGACTTATTATTCTCGATTTGGAGGTCTTACAGGCCAATTGAATGCAGCCAGTGTGGTAAAAGGCATACCATCAATTTTGTTTCAAAATTCATTGTGTCCTTTCTCATTTTGGTACCGGCCGTGGTATTTGGATTACTGGTTGCACCACAGCAGGGATTATCAAAACCGGTGACATTCGGCCTTCTCGTGTTAATGGCGTTTATTATCTCACTTATTCTTCCGCTTTTCGTTAAATATGAATATAAGCAAAGATCATAAAGAGAGAGCTGCCGTTTAAGGCAGCTCTTTTCAATAGGAATTATTTCCTTTTCATTTCTTTTAATACTTCCTGGAGTCGATCGGGATAGTTGGTGAACATTCCGGTCACACCCCATTCAATCAACCTTCTCATATCTTCTTTTTCTAAAACAGTATAAGGGTGGATCATAAGGTCATGAGCTCGGACTTTATCTACATATTCTTCATCGATTTTCTTGAAGCTCATTCCTAGCCCCACTGCATATTCCTCATAATGGTCTAGCTGTGCGTTTGTGATGGTAGCATTGGTCTTATAATCAATTAACTGAACAAGGGGGATGTCCTCATTCATTTCATGGATTTTTTGGAGGCTAGCCTCACTGAAAGACTGAATGATCACTTTACTTGAAGGGCCATTTTGCCTTGTCAGGTTGTACTCATCTAATAATTCCAGCAATTTTTCCTCCATACCCGGATATACTTCAGGTGATTTTGTTTCAATATAGTAGTGCTTGTCTTTTCCGAAATGTTGAATGATTTCTTCGAGTGTTTGTACCTTTAGCCCGTCATATTCTGACTTAGCTTTTTCAGGATATATGTCATTGAACCAGGAACCGGCATCCAATTCTTTAATCTCCTTCAAGGTATAATCTTTTACCAGTCCGGTTCCATCCGTTGTACGGTCGAGTGTTTCATCATGCATCGCAATCAATTCACCGTCTTTTGTCATTTGGAGGTCTAGCTCTATGTAGTCTCCGCCCATTTCCTCACCCATTTCATACGATGGAAGAGTATGCTCTGGAGCATAGCCCGAACCTCCTCTATGCGCTATGTTCAATATTTTGTTGTCATTCATAGAGGGATGCCTTGTATCCGCAAGTGCAGGCTGAACGGAAGAGGCACCTACCCCTATTATGGCAGCGGTTAAACAAACCTTTTTTACGAGTGTATTCATTTTACATTCTCCCTTCTGATATAAGCTCATAACAAGGATATAAAATGAATGTGAAAGGAAATCCTCATGTTTGCAAAGTTGTTGTGAACAATTCATTAATGGAATATGACAGCTGAGACGATAGACGCATGTCAAAAGAATGCAGAATAATTTACAACATAAGGAAAACACTAAAGAAAAGGCTGTTTTCGTAAACATTGTTGCTTTTGGATGTAGCGAGTGGCGGTTGATTGCAGCGAGTGGTGCTCGCTTTCCGCGGGGCTGGCGGTGAGCCTCCTCGGGCTTCGCCCTGCGGGGTCTCACCTGTCCAGCTACGGCGGCTAGCCCCTCGAGGTCATAAGCTAAATGGCCCAAGAAGGCAAAAGAACGCCTTCTTAGCCCATTCA
>NZ_JAHWGH010000028.1 GCF_019334305.1 Rossellomorea orangium | reverse complement strand
AGGTCACACCCGTTCCCATGCCGAACACGGAAGTTAAGCTCTTCAGCGCCGATGGTAGTTGGGGGATCTCCCCCTGTGAGAGTAGGACGTCGCCAGGCCAAATCATTCCGCAGTAGCTCAGTGGTAGAGCTATCGGCTGTTAACCGATCGGTCGCAAGTTCGAATCTTGCCTGCGGAGCCATTGCTTCCATAGCTCAGCAGGTAGAGTGCTTCCATGGTAAGGAAGAGGTCACCGGTTCGAGCCCGGTTGGAAGCTTTTATTTTTTTAATAGACTGGCCCATTGGTCAAGCGGTTAAGACACCGCCCTTTCACGGCGGTAACACGGGTTCGAATCCCGTATGGGTCACCAATTTTTTTTACTAAAGCAAACTAAGTTACTAATACATAATGGAGGATTAGCTCAGCTGGGAGAGCATCTGCCTTACAAGCAGAGGGTCGGCGGTTCGATCCCGTCATCCTCCACCATGTTTTTTTACGAAAGTAAAGTAAACTTCATTGTTTTGCGACAGCAAAATGTCTTTCCTTAAACACTTTTTTAACTCAATATGCCGGTGTAGCTCAACTGGTAGAGCAACTGACTTGTAATCAGTAGGTTGGGGGTTCAAGTCCTCTTGCCGGCACCATTCTTTTAGCTGGAGGGGTAGCGAAGTGGCTAAACGCGGCGGACTGTAAATCCGCTCCTTCGGGTTCGGCAGTTCGAATCTGCCCCCCTCCACCATTTTGTATATTTCAGTGTAAAATGGACATCCTATAAATGTCCCTTTTTTATGCCATTTACGTAATTATTGGGCTATAGCCAAGCGGTAAGGCATCGCACTTTGACTGCGACATGCGTTGGTTCGAATCCAGCTAGCCCAGCCATTACGAGCCATTAGCTCAGT
>NZ_JAHWGH010000027.1:2608-58485 GCF_019334305.1 Rossellomorea orangium | reverse complement strand
ACTCTCCGATAAAAGTTTGAATAGCTCTTAAAATAAATCTAGAATTAACGTTGACGTTATTGTCTTGTTTTGTTCAGTTTTCAAGGTTCAATGTGTAAATGCTTCGTTTGAAGCGACCCTTTAAATATTACATTATTAACTCGTTCGAGTCAATAACTTTTTTTAAAAAGTTTTTTGTGTTGTTTGTCGCGTTTTGCGGCAACAGATAATACTATACCACCATAAATAAACGTGCGCAAGAGTTTTATTGATTCTTTTTTGCTGAATGATTAATATCCGTCAATCGACACTGTTTTTATTCACTTTACCGTAATGCCAGCTGGAGGAAAGAGAGTCTTTCTTCCTAATGAGTGCACAATGCTAGTAACTACCATGCTCGTTATTGAGATTCAAAAAAAAAACAGCCGAGGCTAATGCCCCGGCTGTTTTTCATATCCTATTAGTCACGATGACGCATTAATGGGAATAATAATACGTCACGGATGGATGGGGAATTCGTTAACAGCATAACCAGTCTGTCGATCCCGATTCCCAGGCCACCTGTTGGCGGCATACCGTATTCAAGCGCCTCGATGAAGTCATTATCCATCATGTGGGCTTCGTCGTTTCCTTCTTCTCTCTCTTTTAACTGTGCCTCAAAGCGTTCTCTTTGATCGATCGGATCATTAAGCTCCGTGAAGGCATTGGCATGTTCACGGCCCACGATGAATAGCTCAAAGCGGTCAGTGAAACGTGGGTCCTCATCATTTTTCTTCGCAAGTGGAGAGATTTCCACTGGGTGACCATAGATGAATGTAGGCTGAATCAGTTTATCTTCTACTTTTTGTTCGAAGAATTCATTCACTACGTGACCATATTGCATATTGTCTTTGATTTCGATGCCGTGTTCCTTGGCAAGGGCACGAGCATCTTCGTCGGACATTTCCTTCCAGAAATCTACGCCAGTATGCTCTTTAACCGCGTCTACCATATGAAGACGGGTCCACTCGGGCTCAAGATTGATTTCGTATTCTCCATATTGAACGGTAGTTGAACCGAAAACATCCTTCGCGATGTGAGCGACAAGATTTTCAGTTAGAGCCATGATGTCGCGATAGTCTGCATATGCTTCATAAAGTTCGATCATCGTGAACTCAGGATTATGTCTTGTTGAGACACCTTCGTTACGGAATACACGTCCGATTTCGTATACTTTTTCAAGTCCACCAACAATCAGGCGCTTTAAGTGCAGCTCGATTGCGATACGCATGAATAATGGCATATCAAGAGCGTTGTGGTGTGTATTGAACGGGCGGGCAGATGCTCCTCCTGCTATGGCATGCATCATTGGTGTTTCTACTTCTAAGTAGCCATTGTTATCCAGGTATCTTCTCATTGATTGGATGATACGGCTGCGGGCGATGAATGTTTCCTTGCTTTCCTGGCTTGTAATAAGGTCCAGGTAACGTTGACGATAGCGTTGTTCTACGTCTTTTAAACCATGGAACTTCTCAGGCAGCGGGCGAAGTGCCTTCGTCAAAAGATGGAACTCTTTCGCTTTAACAGAAAGTTCTCCTACCTTCGTTTTGAAAACTGTACCCGTAATCCCAACGATATCCCCAAGGTCTGCAGTGTTGAACAGCTCATAGGCCTCTTCGCCGATTGCATCTTTACGGACATAGATCTGAACTTGTCCAGCAAGGTCCTGTAAATGTGCAAATCCTGCTTTTCCTTTTCCACGTTTGGTCATGATACGACCTGCGATGGTTACATTGATATCTTTCTCTTCTA
The DNA here is from genome assembly GCF_019334305.1 of Rossellomorea orangium. Classification (GTDB taxonomy): domain Bacteria; phylum Bacillota; class Bacilli; order Bacillales; family Bacillaceae_B; genus Rossellomorea. The sequence continues at coordinate 56,715 of NZ_JAHWGH010000027.1, read as the reverse complement.
ACTCTTCTTTAGAAAATTCATCAAATTGAGATTTGATCTCAGATGAACTGTGTGTACGATCATAACGTTTACCGAATGGATCCTGTCCTTTTTCACGGATGGCCTCCATTTTTTCGCGTCTGACTCGAAGCTGGTCATTGATTTCTTCGTGACTCATATGTTTCACTCCTATTCTATCTGCTTGCTTTACTAGACTAATACGATTATATACCATACTATTTTACACAATATCTATGTTTGTAACACCCCTAAAGTATGAGTTATTTCAGAAACACACGATCAGGGGTTAGAAAGGGATTGAAAAAATCCAAAAAAGGCCGATCCAACCTGGTGACGGTGTCACGAATTGGTTCAAGCCTTTTCTAGGATAACATAAAAAGATATACAGGTGAATCAACCGGCATTCAACTGGCTTTACTGCCTGTAGCAAAGCTCTTACCCCCATATCTATTTCTGTATATTACTCGACTAAGTCGATTCACTCGCTGCGCTGAGTTTCTTCCTGCGGGATGAGGTCTTGCAGTGGTATGTTCAACACCTCTGCTACTTCCACTAAGAAGTCCTCTTTCGGTACCCGACTCCCTCTTTCCACTTCTCCAAGGACTGAAACGGAAATGTCCAATTCCTTAGCCAAACCTTCCTGGGTATAGCCCTTTAGCTTTCTGAATGCACGAATGCGTCTTCCCCATTTATCTGTTTCCATAACCGAACTCCTTCTCTGTCAGGTATTTCGTCCAGAAATTCAACGAACGGGGCATTAATGGACGGGTGCTCGATACGCGGAGCCACCTCTAATAACGGAATCAATACGAATGCTCTTTCTTGCATCCTTGGATGAGGAATGAGAAGATCCTCTGATTCAACCATTAAGCGATTATAGAGTAAAATATCAAGGTCTATGATTCTCGGACCCCATTTGAACTCCCTTTCCCTTCCAAGGTCGATTTCCACCTGCAAGCACTGATGTAATAGAGTTTCTGGACTTAAACTGGTACGAATTTCGATGACCATATTTAAAAATTGATCTTGTTCTGTAAATCCTACCGGGTCTGTTTCATACATAGAGGATCGTTTCGTTACTTCTATCTTACCATGACTGCCTAAAATGTTTATGGCTTTTTCTAAATAACTCTCACGGTCCCCCATATTGGAACCAAGGGAAATATATGCAGTATTCATCCTATCGACTCCTATTAATCTCCACTGCCACCGATTGGTAATGACCAGGAATAGGCGGGTCAGGCTTGATTAGTGTAATTTTACAGCTCTTTACGACTTTGAATGTTTCCAGGATTTGGGAAGAGATGTCTTCAGCCACCGCTTCGACTAAATTCTTGGGCACTCCCTCCACAACAGATTTAGTGATGGAATAGATCTCCGCATAGTTGACGGAGTCTTCAAGCTGATCGCTTTGTCCGGACTTCCTTAAATCTAAATGCAACTCTACGCTAACACGAAAACGTTGTCCAAGTTTGTTTTCTTCCTGGAACACACCGTGATAACCGTAAAACTCCATCTCATTCAATAGGATCTTATCCATTCATATTCTCCTTCCCGACTAATACGTCCATCATTTTCGCCATGCGTGCCATTTCTTTTACATCATGGACCCTCACGATCTGGCAGCCTTTTTGAATTCCATAACATACCGTCGCTCCCGTACCTTCCATTCGTTCCTCCACCGGCAGATCAAGCACATGTCCAATGACAGACTTTCGTGACGTTCCCAAGAGCACAGGATACCCCAGTGAAACAAGGACATCCAGGTTTCTCATCATTTCTATGTTCAATTGTACTGTTTTGGCGAAACCAATGCCAGGATCGAGGATGATTTGGTCGTCTTTCACACCCGCTTCTTTCACCAGAAAGATGCTTTCCTGCAGGTCCTGGATCGCATCCCGCATGAAGTGGCTGTAATGTTGGTTGTCCCGGTTATGCATGAGGATGATGGGGGCACCTGTCTCCGCAGCGACTTGTGGCATTTCTGGATCCTTTTTCGCACCCCACACATCGTTAATGATGCTTGCTCCCGCTTCGAGGGCTTTTCGTGCCGTTGCAGCCTTATAAGTGTCGATGGAGATCGGGACATTCACTTCTTGAGAGATCGCCTCTATGATCGGGACGACCCGTACTATTTCTTCTTCAGCAGGAACGAATCGGTGCCCGGGACGGGTAGACTCCCCGCCTATATCAATGATATCCGCACCCATGGCCACCATTTCTTTCGCGCGTTCTACCGCCATGCTTAACTCATTGAAAGATCCTCCGTCCGAAAACGAGTCGGGCGTGATATTTAATATTCCCATGATGAGAGTCTTCCTGGAATAATCAAGTTCATATTTACCGCACTTCATTTCATCATTCCCCCTTTCTTAATTCCTCAATTGAATTTAAGTGTCGTTTATATTTTTCGTACTGTTCATGAAAGAGCCCGACATACTTTCCGTTTGCCCCCGGAAAACGCGTAGAACTCAACTTGTTAACCGGGACGATTTCTTGAACAGAATTCGTGAAAAACACTTCATCGGCTTTAAGGATGTCTGCTTCTTCAAACATCCCCACCCGTACAGGCATATCCAGTATGCCGGAAAGAGCAAGGATGAACTGACGGGTAATGCCATTTAGCAATCCGGTTTCCACCGATGGGGTACATAATTCTCCGTCCTTTAACCAGAAGAGGTTGGAGGTGATCCCTTCACAAAGGTGTCCATCTCCCGTCAGAAAGATCCCTTCTTTATCCATTGATGCCCCGATTTCCCTTTTGGCCGCCATATTGTTCAGGTAATGGTGGGATTTCAGGCGTTCAGCCGTTTCAGGAGTATTTCGCCTTACGTTTAGAAACACCGCTTCTTTTTCTTTTAACGGTACCGAATGGGGTAAGTTTTTTTGAAACAGGATGACAGTTGCATCCTCATAGGGGCTGGTCCTTAACCCGACCTCCCCTGGGCCGCCAGAAATGTTGAAACGGCAGTAAGCATCCTTGAGACCGTTCTTTTTTAACAGGTCCGTGATGATACGCCGGATTTTTTCCTCATCCAGGTCTGCCTCGATATTCATTTCCTTCATGCCGGCAGCAAGCCTCTTTAAGTGGTCCTTTAGCAAAAACGGATGACCGTCATACGTTCGGAACGTTTCAAATACTCCCATACCGTACAAGTATCCGTGATCAAATGGAGAGATGACTGCTTCTGATGCATGAACGATCTTGCCATTTAAATACACATACATGGATCAGACCAACCCGACTTTTTTATATGCATTCAGGAAATTCAGTAACAGCCGTTTCCCCTGCTCTGTCATGATGGATTCGGGATGAAATTGTACTCCCTCGATAGGCAGATACTTATGCCGGATCGCCATGATTTCCCCTTGTGCCGTTTGGGCTGAAATATCAAAGCAATCTGGCAGGGTTTCCCGTTTTACGATCAGGGAATGATATCTCGTTGCATTGAACCCATCCGGCATTTCCTCGAAGATCGTTTTTCCATCATGGATCATCGGGGAGACCTTTCCGTGCATTAACCGTTCGGCACGCACAACATCGCCGCCAAACACTTGGGCAATCGACTGGTGGCCGAGACAGACGCCGAAGATCGGAATCTTCCCGGCAAATGTTCGGATGGCCTCAAGACTGATACCCGCTTCGTTCGGACTGCAGGGTCCTGGTGAAATCATCAGATAATCAGGGCATAAAGATTCAATTTCATCTAGGGTGATCTCATCGTTTCGTTTAACGATCAGCTCTTCCCCAAGCTCCCCTAAAAATTGCACGAGATTATAAGTGAATGAATCATAGTTATCAATCATGAGGATCATAGATTTTCTCCTTCCGCCATCGCCTTTGCTACCCATAGTGCTTTTGCTTTTTTAAGAGATTCTTTGTATTCATACGCTGGGTTGGAATCGATCACGACCCCTGCTCCTGCTTGGATATGACCTTTTCCTTCTTTTACAAGCATCGTCCTGATGACGATATTCAATTCCATATCGCCATTCACACCGATCCAGCCAATGGATCCTGTGTAAATGCCCCGTCTGACCGGTTCGAGTTCTTCGATGATTTCCATCGTCCTCACTTTGGGTGCACCAGTAATCGTTCCCCCGGGGAAAACAGACCTGATCAAGTCTGCTCCCGTTTTGGTTTCATCCAGAGTCCCTCTTACATTGGACACAATATGCATGACGTGGGAATACTTTTCGATCACCATGAATTCATCCACTTCTACTGTCCCGTATTGGCACACCCGTCCCAGGTCATTGCGTTCCAGGTCTACAAGCATGACATGCTCGGCTCTTTCTTTTTCATTGTTGATCAGTTCAGAGGCAAGTCTCTCATCCTCTTCGGCGTCCTTGCCGCGGGAGCGTGTACCAGCAATCGGCCTTGTGCTTACTTCCGTTCCTTTTTTCTTCACAAGCAGTTCTGGTGATCCGGATACAATTTGAAAATCGGGACTGTGAATATAACTCATATAAGGCGACGGATTTAATTCCCGAAGCTTTTGATATACCCTATAAGGCTCGACCTTCAATTGCTGAGACTGCCTGACGGATAGATTGACTTGAAAGACATCCCCGTCTGAGATATAAGACTGAATCTTCTTCACTGCCTCTGAGAATTCTCCTTCTCCCATCGAGACTTCAATTTCAGCCGGTTCGTGATGCACCGGAGGTTTCCCTGTCACTTCCATAGATGAGAGGGCATCCATCCAAGAACCCGTCCAATGTGCAAGCATTGTTTCAGCTAATTCCGGTTCTTCATCAGACAGAATCATCGTCCACATACAATTCTCCTCATGATCAAAGACCACCCATTGCTTCAAATAATAGAAATAAAGTTCAGGTATTTCCAGATCATCACGTCCGAGTGAAGGGAGACTTTCAATCTTTCTTGCATAATCATAGCTTATAAACCCGATCACTCCTCCTTGAAAGTCCGGGAGATCTTTCCTTCTTTCCGTTCGAAGGGGCTCCATCCATTTCTCAAGCTGAATCAACGGATCTCCAAGTATGGTTTCAGTTCCGGATAGGTCTTGTATTTCCAACCCTTCCGGAACACTTTGTAAAATGACGTCAGGTCGTAGTCCGGCAACACTATATCGTCCACCCCGTCCACTTTCTAGCAAAATATGATGTATCTCTTGCTGACTAAGCTGTTCGTATGCTGCAAAAAATTGCTCTTTAGTTGAATGGTTTTTATGAAAATATAGGTGCTGCACTGACCCCTCACACTCCTAATCTTTATCTCCCTTCATGATACATGAACTTTCGCATGGTTTCATCGTTAAAAAATTGAAATTCTTGACCAATCAACATAAAAAAACAGATCCTGAAATTCTTCAGGATCCGCAATCGTATTCTTATTCTTCGTCAAATTGATAAAGAGGGGTGCTTAGATAGCGTTCTCCGTTACTTGGGATGATGGCGAGTACTTTTTTACCCTTACCTAACTCCTTCGCCACTTCAAGGGCTGCATAGATGGCTGCACCGGAGGAAATACCACCCAGGATCCCTTCTTCCTTCGCCGCTCTTCTTGCATAGTCAAAAGCTGAATCTTTATCCACCTGAATAATATGGTCATATACTTCCGTGTTCAGAATATCCGGAATGAATCCCGCACCGATTCCCTGGATTTTGTGAGGGCCAGGTTTTCCTCCCGACAACACAGGGGAATCCGATGGTTCGACGGCATATAGTTCAACGGATGGGTAATGCTTTTTCAGGACTTCTCCCACTCCTGTTATCGTCCCACCTGTACCGATACCGGCAATGAAGGCATCCAGTTGATCGCCCATTTGCTCTACGATCTCAGGACCCGTTGTTTCCCGATGGACTTTAGGATTAGCCTCATTTTTAAATTGTTGCGGCATGAAGTAGCCTTTCTCTTTTGCTAATTCTTCTGCTTTACGTATGGCTCCTCCCATTCCTTCAGCACCTGGTGTCAATACCAATTCTGCACCATACGCGCGCAGCAGATTCCGTCGTTCCATACTCATCGTGTCCGGCATGACGAGTAACGAGCGGTACCCTTTAGCCGCAGCGACCATGGCCAAGCCGATGCCCGTGTTTCCACTCGTCGGTTCCACAATCGTATCTCCCGGTTTAATCGTTCCTGCCGCTTCGCCTGCTTCGATCATCGCTAGGGCAATGCGATCCTTTACAGAACTGCCCGGATTCATATATTCTAATTTCAAATAAACATCCGCACTGTTTTCATCAACTAATCGATTGAGTTTTACCACTGGAGTTTGACCTATTAATTCTGAAATTGAATTGGCTATCCTCACCGTTCATCACTCCTAATTCCAAGTAAATTTGTTGGTTTTAATAAAATGTAACAATATTCAATAAATTTGTCAACGATATTGCTTTCCTTTCCGAAGGCTCCCATTTACCTCAAGCCACCGGTCCCCTTACTCTATCACTCACCTACATTTATATGCACATGACACTTATCCTATGTTTCGTTGAAACGGAAAGAACTATGTAAAAGGAGCTGACCAATTGTAGGTCAGCTCCCCCTTTTATTCATGCTTACCGTAAAACCAATCGACTTTCATTTCATCCCAAAAGGATTCCGGTTTCAGAGGCGTTTCAACTTGTTCCAAAGCAATCTGTCTGCGAATTTGTGATTTTACATCTTTATACGCAAAATGCCTTTCCTTCAGGATGTCGTCTACATAATAGATGACATACCCTTCATCCTGTTGAATCGGAGACGTCCATTCACCTTGTGACAGAGGTTCCACTTCACCTTTCGCTTCATCAGAAAGAATATCCCCCTCAAGTGGAACATACCCTATGTCTCCTCCTAAATGTGCGCTTTGCTCATCAATTGAGCGCTCAATGGCGAGCGCTTCAAAATTTGACCCGGCATCCAGTTCTTCAATTACCTGCTCTACTTCGGTACGATCCGCTACCTTCAGCTGTTTAAGCTTGTACATTTTAGGGATGGAATATTGATCCTCATTTTGGGTGTAGAATTTCTCCAACTCTTTTTCAGGAATTTGAACATCCTTCGTAATAAGCTCTTCCAACAATAACTCAGATCTAATTTGCTTCTTTAACGTCTCTTCATCCTCGAAATTCTCTTCGTCATACGCATTATACACGGATTGGATCAGATAATATTCTTGCTCTACTTCTTTATTCGACACATCAATATCATATTTCTCTGCTAATTGTTCAATCACCTTTTGATTGATCAGTGCCCGAAGCTCTTCTTTACCATGCTGCTGTTCAAGTGAATACAACCAATCCTCCCGGGTTACGGACTCACCGCCAACCGATGCCACGACTTCCGGTGTACCGACTTTACCTGAAGACCAGTTCCACACAAGTGTGATCAGGTTGGTGACAAGGAGCACCCCGATGATACCCATGAGTACAGATCGTTTAATTCTCATTTCTCCCAATCTCCCTGGACGTGATTTATTACTCTGCGCTTGATTTCAGTTCTTCTAATTCCTCTTTAGAAAACACATACACTTCATTACAGAAGTGGCAGCTTGCTTCCGCACTGCCATCTTCATCGATCATTTCCTGGATTTCCTGCTCGCCTAAGCTGATGATGGCATTTGAAAAGCGATCTTTGCTGCATTGGCACTTAAATTCCACCGGCATCGTTTCCAGTACTTTGACTTCCCCTTCTCCCAGTACTTCTTCCAATACCTCTTCAGGCGTAAGCCCTTTTTCAATCAATTTCGAGATTGGAGGAATTTTAGCCAGGCGTTCTTCAATCTTCGTAATCGTTGCATCGTCTGTTCCAGGCATAAGCTGCAGGATGAATCCTCCTGCTGCAAGGATAGTATTATCGGGATTCACCAGGACACCCACCCCTACGGAAGAAGGCACTTGTTCGGATGTTACGAAATAATACGTGAAGTCTTCTCCAAGCTCCCCAGAAACGATCGGAACCTGACCTGAGAAATGATCCCTCATTCCTATATCTTTGACAATCGATAAAGTTCCGGTCGTACCAACCGCACGGGCGACATCAAGCTTTCCGTGCTCGTTCAAATCGAAGTGCACATGAGGATTGGTCACGTACCCTCTCACTTGCCCCTTTGCATTACTATCCACCAGGATGGCACCGATCGGGCCGCCACCTTCTACTTTGATCGTTAATTTATTATCACCTTTCAGCATAGCGCCCATCATGACACCGGCACTGATGCTCCGGCCCAGCGCTGCTGATGCAGTCGGCCATGTATCATGTCTTCGTTGCGCCTCTCCTACTGTATCCGTGCTTTTCACTGCATAAGCACGGACCTGCCCGTCATAGGCTAATGCTTTCACTAAATAGTCGCTCATGGTTGAAGCTCCTTTCTTCTCAGCTCATATTTCTCTTGTAGATTAATTTCAGCCCTTTTAATGTCAGGAATGGGTCTACGACATCGATGCTATTGGATTCTTTCGATATCAGTGTTGCTAATCCTCCCGTCGCAATGACCGTTGGTTCTTTCTTACTTTGTGCTTTCATTCTTTGAACGATACCCTCTACTTGTCCAACATACCCATAAAGGATACCCGCCTGCATGGCTGTAACGGTATTCTTTCCGATGATCTGCTCTGGACGTGCAATTTCAATCCTTGGCAGTTTGGCCGCCTTCGAGTAAAGGGCTTCCGTTGATATGCCTATTCCCGGTGCGATCGCACCACCCATATATTGTCGTTCCTCATTGATATAGCAATACGTTGTGGCTGTTCCAAAGTCAACGATGATGAGAGGTCCACCATATTCATGTATGCCAGCGACAGCATTCACAATTCGGTCCGCTCCGACTTCCCTTGGATTTTCATACATAATATTTAAACCAGTCTTGATCCCTGGACCAACAACCAGTGGAGTGATATGAAAATACTTCTCACACATACGTTCTAAACTAAACATGATTGGAGGAACAACGGAAGAAATAATAATCCCGTCAATCTCTTCAAACGTCAGATTCACATGCTCAAACAGATTCTTTACAAGCATCCCGAACTCATCTTCCGTTTTATGTCGATTCGTTTCAGCTCTCCAATGATATTTTAAGTGGTCATTTTCATACACACCAAACACGATATTGGTATTCCCTACATCCATTACAAAAATCAATATCCTCACCTACTAAGCCAATTGTTTTCACACTGCCAACATCATACCATAATTTATTTAGAATAGGTACAAAAGCGCAAGGGCTTTGCACAGAGGCGACAAGCATAAGATGAACATGACTAAAAGGCGGGTTTTTGCCTTTTGGGCATGTTTAGCTTATGACCTCGAGCCTCTAAGCCCTGGAGCTGGATGAAACAAAAGCGGAACCGGCTTGGTCAGATCCGACAAGCATAAGATGAATGGGCCGGGAAGGCGGTTTTGCTGGCCCAGCAAACCATGACAACCCGTGTGTCAGCAGAATCCAGCCGTTTTCTGGAATAATCCAGCGGAAATACTTCTTTATTCAGCCAGAATCGCTGAAAATCCAGACGATTCAAAGAAAGATCCGGCCGAAACAGAACATAATCCAGCCGTTAAACAATATTTCCCAAATCAACAAAAAATCTAATCCAGACTCTGCCCGGCACAATACAAAAAAGATGCACCCACGAATGGATGCATCCTTCTTTATTTACGTGCGATCAGAATTAGTATCGTCTTCCTTAGAAGCCGTGTCTTCTTCAATCACGTTCTCTTCATTTTTCTTTTGGATATTCACCTTCACGTCACCGTTATCCTGGTCGGATTCATATGTGCGTTCCGGTAGTTTGCCGTGATCCATTAAAGACTTGATCTGAGCGGCATCCAATGTTTCGACATCTAATAATGTTTTGGCGATGAGTTCAAGCTTGTCGCGATTTTCAGTAAGGATTCGCTTCGCTCTCTCATAGCTGTCTTTGATTAGACGCTGCATTTCTAAGTCAATTTCATAAGCGATGGCATCTGAATAGTTTTGTTCACTATTGATGTCACGGCCCAGGAATACTTGACCACCTTGTGATTGACCGAACTGAAGCGGTCCAAGTTTATCACTCATGCCGTATTCAGTGACCATTTTACGGGCAATTCCAGTTGCACGTTGGAAGTCATTGTGTGCACCGGTGGAAACATCACCGAAGATGATTTCCTCTGCCACACGACCACCGAGTAAGCCGGTGATCTTATCGAGAAGCTCAGGCTTCGTCATAAAGTAACGATCTTCTTTAGGAAGCATAACAGCATAGCCGCCTGCTTGACCACGAGGAACGATGGTCACCTTATGTACCATGTCTGCTTCATCAAGGACTAATCCGATCACGGTGTGACCCGCTTCGTGGAATGCCACGATTTTACGTTCTTTTTCAGAAATGACGCGGCTCTTCTTGGCAGGACCTGCAATGACACGGTCCGTTGCTTCATCGATATCGCGCATATCAATTTTCTTCTTATCTTCTCGTGCTGCAACAAGTGCTGCTTCGTTCAGAAGATTTTCTAAATCGGCTCCGGAGAAGCCAGGTGTTCTCATCGCAATCGCCTTTAGATCCACTGAATCATCAAGAGGTTTATTATGAGAATGTACTTTAAGAACAGCTTCACGGCCTTTTAAGTCAGGACGATCTACTGTAATTTGACGGTCGAAACGTCCTGGACGCAATAATGCTGGATCCAGAATGTCAGGTCGGTTCGTTGCAGCGACGATGATGATTCCTTCGTTCGCGCCGAAACCGTCCATTTCAACAAGTAACTGGTTCAGGGTTTGTTCACGCTCATCGTGACCTCCGCCCAAGCCTGCTCCACGTTGACGACCGACTGCATCAATCTCATCAATGAAGATGATACATGGTGCATTCTTCTTCGCGTTTTCAAATAAGTCACGTACACGAGACGCACCGACACCGACAAACATTTCAACGAAGTCGGAACCACTGATCGAGAAGAAAGGAACTCCCGCTTCTCCAGCGACTGCTCGTGCAAGTAGGGTTTTACCTGTACCTGGAGGTCCCACTAGAAGGACACCCTTTGGAATACGGGCACCCACTTCGGAGAACTTGCGTGGATCCTTAAGGAATTCCACTACCTCTACAAGCTCTTGCTTTTCCTCGTCCGCTCCGGCTACATCTTTAAAGCGGACTTTCTTCTTCTCTTCACTGTAAAGCTTAGCCTTACTCTTACCGAAGTTCATGACACGGCTTCCGCCGCCCTGAGCCTGGTTAAGTAAGAAGAAGAACAGAATGAAGATGATGACAAACGGAATGATGGTCGTGAAGAAAGATACCCAGCCGCTTGTTTCCTTGGCCTGTAAAACTTCCACATCGATGCCCTGCTCTGACGCAGCCGCATTGATCTTATCCATCAGTTTTCCATCTGTGGTAAGGACATAAGTCAAGAAGTACTCTCCTTCTTTAGCGCCTTCCATCTGTCCTTTTACTTCATAAACACCTCTGCCAGGTTGAATTGAAAAAGAAGAAACGTCTCCGTCTTCAAGGTTATTAATAAATGTACTGTACTCGATATTTTTGGTTGGCTCGTTGTTGTTGCTGAAATAACTCACCACACCTATGATCACTAAAAAGACCAGTAAATAGAATATGGTGTTTCGAAAGATCCGGTTCATCCCTTACCTCCTCCCACGGGTAAACAAACTAAGTAAAATAGTATCATAGAAAATCATGGCATTACAACAAATTGCACTTACAAGATTCCTCTTTAGAATATACTTATTCTCCTGTTGTATACACTCTTGGTTTTAAAACACCGATATACGGCAGATTACGATATCTTTCAGCGTAATCAAGGCCATATCCGACCACGAATTCGTCAGGAACGATAAAGCCTACGTAGTCTGCTTTGATGTCTGCTTTACGGCCGCTTGGCTTGTCTAGCAGAGTGACAATGCTGATGGATTTCGCTTTACGATAACGGAAAAGCTCAACCAGATAGCTTAATGTTAATCCGCTGTCGATGATATCTTCAATGATGAGGATATCACGGCCTTCCACTTTCGTATCTAAATCTTTCACAATCTTTACTTCTCCTGAAGAGACAGTAGAGTTCCCGTAACTGGATACATCCATGAAATCCATTTCCATATGTGTATCCATACGCTTGCAAAGGTCAGCCATGAATGGCATTGCACCTTTTAACACACCTATTGCCAAAGGAAAGCGGTCTTGATATTCCTCCGTTAATTGTGCACCCAACACTTTAATCTTTTCTTGAAGTTCTTCTTCTGAAATTAACACTTTCTCAATATCTTGGTTTAACAATGTTCAACTGCCTCCTAGAAGATGATTGCTTGTAAATTGTAGTACTAAACTATTCTCTTGCTCTTCTCCCAAATCGTAAATGGACTTTTTCATTCCCGGAACCCATAGTATATGGTTTTCTGCATCCACTACTATCGGCCATTCATCACGAAGATGTGCAGGGATTTTTTGGTCTATGAAGAGGGCTTTTAGCTTCTTAGAGCCTTCCATTCCCTTCACTTTCATTCGATCCTTACTTCTTCTCGTACGCACGTATAGCGGTAGGGACACTGTGCTTGGATCAAGATAGATCACATCACCGGCCCGGTCCAGAACGGGCGGGGAAGAATAGAGAAGGAACTGATATCCACCTTGGATGTCCAGCCTGTTGTTAACCTGAAGCTCATAACAGTATGGAACCTCGATTAAGGCTAAATCCCCAAAGTGAAAATAGCATGTATGATACGCACGCGTTACCTTTAGCCCCTTTGGTAAATCTAAGCTGGCATTCGGCGTTTTTCCTTTTAAAATACCCAATACATCGTAAATATGTATAGACGATAAGGAAGATGGTCTTAGTTTGTAAAGATAGTTTAATATTAGATTAATCCCTCTTCTTTGTAAAGGCTGAGCCATCGCAAGAAAACCATCGATATGTAAAGTCGAGTAATCCCCGGTGTTATTCCATACCTTATTCAACTTTTCCCTTGTTAATTCCTCTAAGTATGCCTCATCTTCTGTCAATTCTTCACTAAATCGTTGGAATTGGAGATGTACATGGGGGTTTTCCTGTTTCAAGAACGGAAGGATCCTCTTTCTAAACCGGTTCCTCGTATAATCTTCCTTTTCATTACTTGGATCTCTTCTCGGGATGAGACCATGTGTTTCACAATACCTTTCGATTTCCTCTTTTGTCACTGAAAGAAGCGGCCGGATGATCTCACCACCGGCAAATGGTCGCTTTACCGGTATACCAGCCCTGCCCGCACCGGATGCTCCCCTTGTCAATTTCATCAGGATGGTTTCCACCTGATCATCCCCGTGGTGACCGAGAGCCAATTTGGTAGCAGATACCTCTTCCATGACCTCTTTTAAAAACCCATAACGGATCTGACGTGCCTTATCTTGCAGGCTGCCATTTGTCCGCTCGATTTCCGTTGAAACATCTACCCTTTCTCCGTGAAAAGGGATGTGACGACGGTTGCAGAATTCCCTGACAAACAGAAGCTCCTGAAAGGACTCTTCGCCCCTGAACATATGATCAAGATGGGCCGCTTCTACATCTACTCCCAGTTCAACCTTGTTCTCATCAAGAAAGTGGAGCAGTGCTAAGGAATCGGGTCCGCCTGACACAGCCACTACGATGCGGTCTCCCTTTTCAATCAGCTGATGTTCGCGTATGAAACGTTTTGTTGTATCCTCAAACATTGTGATCCTCTTCCTCAAACCATTTTCCCCATTGTATCAATTTATTCTGCATTCTCACACTGATATGCTACAACAATTCTCCATAAATATACAAAACATACAGAAGTGACACAATGATGACAACAAGGACGGTTTCCAGGAAATGACCGGTCTTTTTACTCCTTTGGTTCTGATATCTGCTGGTGTGGGCAGAAGAGGTTCTTGCAGTGGAGTGATTAGGGACCGGCCTCTGCGCTTTCGGCTTCGGCTGCTGCGTTGCTTGGACATGGGATAGTCCGTGCAAGAGGCTCTCCCTCATTTCATTGGCGGATAGAAATTTCCCTTCCAATGCATCCTGGATCGTTCCTGCAAACCTTTTTAATTGGTCCCTGGAATCGATCGCCTTCCTCAGTTGTTTCATATTCCCCTCGGGAGCCTTCGTGAAACGCGTTGGATACGCGAGGTTGATGAGAATCATCCCTACGGAGAAAAGATCATAAGACGGCTCTGCCTTCCTTGATCCCCCTATCCAATATCCTCTATCAAAAAACTCCGTAAACTCCTTTATGGCACGGCCATTGATGGTGGTACCACCAACATCGATACAGCGAATACGGTAAGGAGGACCCGTCACGATCAAATTTTCCGGCTTTAAATCCCCGAACACCCATCCTTCTTTATGAATGCGTTCCAGATCTGAAAGAAGCTGGGCAATGAGGACACCTGTCCAGGAAAACCCCTTGGACTGCACAAATGAGAGCAGGTCGGTCCCCTGTATATATTCCATTACATAAAAGTGGATTTTTTGACCCCTGACCTCCCAATCATCCACATCAAGAAGCTTTGGCCCAAGGGGTGAGCCTTGGACCTTTGAGAAAGCTTTTAATACATTGACTTCTGAAGTGATCGAGACATTACTGTCACTCATCTTTAACGCCTGGTACCCTGCTGACCCTTGCACCAGATATACCATCCCATTGGCACCATAGCCCAGTTCCTTCACAATGGTATAAATATGCTTGTACCATTTACCTCTTATAACTGTTCCAGGGGGGAAACTAAATGGTTTCTTCGAAGTATTGTTCATCATCGCCACGAGAGAGCAATCCCCTTAATGAACGTTTTTTCTTAAAGTGTGTAATGGCCTCTGAAATCGCCGGTCCTGTTGGAGTGATCCCACCTGGAGACAGTTTAGAGAAAATACTTGTCAATGTTTCAAGCTTCGGTGTCCAATCCAGCAATTTTTCGACATCTTGTCGTTTCCCGGGAAATACAAAGACAGAAAACTTATTATCCCCCATCCTTGCATTCAAGCTTAACGATAGGTCCAATAAGGCTTCCTTGACTGTCGGAAGCTTATGTTTCATACTTGCAGACGTATCGACAAGAATCAACACTTCCATATCAACGGATTCACCGAGTTCATCGACTACTTCCATGACCTCTCCACGCTGTTCGGGAGGAAGCTCCTCCATGGAAGCGGATTTCCCAAGAATTTGTTTCAACTCTTTATTTACAACCCCCTGCAACGTCTGTGTCATCGCTTTGCGCGTGACCATCTGTACCGTTTGAGAAAGTTGTTGAGCATATACGATCTGGCTCACTCCACCCCCCGATAGAGCAATCCCTTCAATTTCCTGCATTCCATTATCATCTATGACATCATTGTCCATCACACCAATCACATTGACCGAAATCCCCTGCTCCTTGGCAAGGGCCGCCATTGCAATCGGGTCTTCTCCTTGATTCGAGCAACCATCCGTAATTAAAAGAATTTGACGAAGTGTACCTGGCTTCATCAGACTCCCCTCCTCATTCTAAAGTTGATATCATCTTCGCCGAATCAGGAGGGAATTATACTCTAGTTAACTATTTTTATAGGGCATACTCCAGCCTATGAAATTTTATCTTTCGTTTTCGCTTTATGCATCGGGATGGAGGACCACTTCGGTATATTATGTTTGATTTTCGACACCACAATGGTCATATCATCTTCTATTAAACCGGAACTCGACCGGATGACCTCCTCCATCAGAATGTCCGCCACTTCCTGTGGATCCTCGGTTTCAAGCTCCTTTATCTTCCTCTTCATCCACAGATCATAATTTTCTACATGTTTCGGTCCTTCAAATGCACCGTCACTCATCATGATGAGAAGATCTCCTGCCTTCAACTGCTCTGACACCACATCCACATCGAAATCCTGCTGAAGCATCCCCATCGGTAAATTACTGGCTTCCACCTTGAGGATCTTATCCCCACGCTTGATGAAACTTGGGGTCGAACCGATTTTCAAAAAACGTGATGAGGCATTCTGCAGATCGATCATGGCTAAATCCAGTGTAGAAAAAATTTCATCATTCGTCCTGAGGGACAAGATCGAGTTGATGGACTTGATTGCCACCTGTTCTTCAATTCCGGACTCCAATATCTTTTTCAATAATCTCAGTGTCTCATTGCTCTCATAATGGGCTCTTTCACCGTTGCCCATCCCGTCACTGATGGCAACTGCATATTTCCCCCTTCCTAATTCAATCATCGAATAACTGTCCCCTGAAACAAGGCCGCCTCCTTTCGCTGCATGGGAAGCCCCCGTATCGACGACAAACTTCTTGGCGGATTGAAAGGTGACATGACATTGACCATTCGGAAATTGGGCGCATTCCTCCTTCTGGACGACGATATTTTCTCCTAATATATCGGATAGCATCGGGGCAATGAGCTTTTCACCCTGACCATGCCCACCGCAATAAGGCATGGTGATATCGATATCGACATTCCCCTGTTCCAGATTATAGATTTCAATATTTTCAATTTCGATTCCAAACTCTCCTATACTCGTCAGGATCTGCTCTTCCTGAATATGATGATTTTCCCTTTCTCTTTGGATTTCTTTCGCAAAGTTCCCCATCACCTCCGAGACCCCGAGCAGCTGGTCAGCCACAAGCTTCCTGCTTTCCTGAACCTGCTTCTTCAATTTCAGGTTTGCCTGATAGAAAGTCAGCTCCTGATAGATTGTGTCCTTCAACTTCTTCTCCCTGGTACAATGCTTCTCCACTTCCCTTGCCAGTCTCGGGGAAAGCGGGACCCTTCCCTGGTCGTACTCGGTCATCACATCTTTCATAAGATTATAAGTTTTATCAAAATTGCGCGCCCAGCACTGATCTTTCTTAAAGCAGGTTTGACACGTCTTCTCCGTTACATTGCTGAGAAAATAATCAAATTCTTTATCTTCCTCCTCTTCAAACCGGTCTTCTATTTGTTGAAAACTGTTCGATAAAGCCTGGAAGACCGACGAGAACTGAGTGACCCGATGAGCGGTCACATCCCTGACCCGGCGCATGTACCCTTGTTGATCCTGCTGATATTCAGCCGTTCCGGGTATATGTCTCGCAATTTTAGACGTCAAACTTTGCGGGGTTAAAAAGAGGAGTAAGATCGCTACTCCCGATTCATAAAGTGTTTTCGTAATGACCGTATCTGTATCCCCGTACATTCCCATCAATAATGTAGCGATTAACAAACCGATTGCCGCTCCAAATTTCTTTCCTTCTTTCATGAGGCCGCCCAGAAGTCCGGAAAAAGCAAGCAAGCTCATTTGATAAAAGCTTGAAACATTGGCCAAGCTGAAGACAAGACCGGTTACCACCCCTACCGTTGAACCCATCGTGGCCCCTGCAATAAAGGAGAACAGCAGCACCAGATATCTTGATAGCACATGTTCCACAGATAAATTGTACACAGACCAACCGATTGTCCCCGTCAGGATGGAGGCCAGGAGAATGATCAAGCTGACCACTTCTTCGGTCTTCAACGACTTCCTTCGGCGCTGAACAGTCACAAGTGGTACACTCTGGATGAAAATATAGGTTAATAGAAACGCGAGGCTTGCTTCTATTGCCGCCATCACCCCGTTATAAATGGTGAGGGCTTGTCCTTGTTGAATATAATCAAAGCCCAGTTTGGCAGCCATGACCGTAAAGAATACATAGAAAGCAACAGCCCTCACATTATTCTTATGGTATTTCTGCGATAGCCGAAAAGCTAACAGGAATATTACCGCACTTCCGAACGTATAACTGATAGTAGGAATGGATAAGGTAAGCGCTCCTGCCAATAGCCCGATCAGTGCAATCGGCGATTTCTCTCTCCGAATGATATAAACAGAGGCAAAGAACGGCAGGGCAAATGGTGACAAATGTGAAAGGATTAAAGCTCTCCCGAGTAGAAATCCAATGACGAATAAGGCAATCCCCTTTTCTACAAATAACCATTCGAGCTTCGAATAAACGGACCGGATCCCCTTGGATAGTTCCAATTTCGTGTGTTCAATGTCAACGTTCTGAACAGGTTCGATGATCGACTGATCGACTTTCCCCATGTATGAAACACTCCCCATTTCTTTTTTGTTCAGTATAAATGGTACGAGCTTAAAACTTTGTCAAAATGAGGGAATGCATACCAAGAATGTTTCGACGACTTTCTATTGATTCCGGTAAAATATTCAGAATATTCACGAGGGATCTTCTAATAATTCCTTGTTTTTTCTTTTCAAATCCTTGTGTTACTATGCTTAAGGGAAATCTGACAAATTCTTTACAATCGTATATTGACAAGATAATTCTTTCTAGGTATCATAGATTTTGTGCCAAAAAGGTATAGATTGATATGGCGGTGTAGCTCAGCTGGCTAGAGCGTACGGTTCATACCCGTGAGGTCGGGGGTTCGATCCCCTCCGCCGCTACCATATTATATCGGCCCGTTGGTCAAGCGGTTAAGACACCGCCCTTTCACGGCGGTAACACGGGTTCGAATCCCGTACGGGTCATAAAAAAACGACTATCATGATGATAGTCGTTTTTATTTTGCTCTTTTCGCCATTCAAGTTCTTTCTAAAGATACTACCTCTTCGATCTGCTCTTGATGGTGTTTATCATGACCGATGAAGTCTTCAAAAAATTCTTCCAGGGTAAAATGTTGATCCCCCACTTTGAATGCTTGCAGGAAGTCATTCTCCGAAAGGTTTTTCACATAGGCTATGATTTGATCCCGTGTTCTGATCCCTTCTTCAACCAAGTCTTCCTGTTTTACCACTCGGTGCGCATATTCTTCAGCTTCTCCATTAAATTGTTTGAAATCCGGAAAAGGAGTGAGTTCTGCTCCTTCCACGACATATGGAAGAATCTCTTGTAATGAATATTGATCCCATTTGATGATATGGGAAACATTGGCGGCAATCGACCATTTACCCGATTCCATCGGTTGAAGCCATTCCACTTTGTTTATCGACTTCAACTCATTCAGCCACCTCTTAAACGATTCGTGATGATCGATGATTTGTTCTTTTTTCATACATCCTGCCTCCACTAAATGATATATATTAACTATTCGGTAAAGGATGACGAATTTCCTGTATGGGTCTTTAATCAAAATAACAGCCCTCTTTCAGAGACAATAAAAAAACAGGCACACTCATCATCATGAGTATGCCTGTTTTCCGTTCACAACCTGCTATATGGGTTAATAGACAGCAAGTTAACCTTTTTTCGCCCCTTTTCCACCACGACGAGACTCAGTGTTTTTCTTTAAAGATGATAAACGATCTTCACTGTCTTTTAAGAAACGTGCCATCTTTTGTTCAAAACTCTCTTTCGTACGAGTGTCGTTCGGTTTGTTATTACTACGCGGGCGCTGAGGACGCTGAGGGCGCTGCGGGCGTTGTGGTTGATCTTTCGCTTTACGGATGGATAAACCGATCTTTCCATCTTTCTCAACATTAATAACTTTAACTGTTACTTCGTCGCCGACTTTAAGGTGTTCGTTAATATCCTTAACATAGTTGTCTGCAACTTCACTAATGTGAACTAAACCTGTTGAACCTTCCGATAATTCCACGAACGCTCCAAAATTTGTAATACCTGTTACCTTACCCTGTAACTTGCTGCCTACTTCGATTGACATAAAAGAAATGCTCCTCCTTAAAATTATAAAAGATAAACCTTACTATATATTATAGCCAATTAAAAAAAAGAGTGTCAATAAGACACCTCTTCTTCTTTCTCTTTATCTGAGTCAGGTATGTTGAAAATAATTTCACCTTCATCTGATAAAAAGTAATCCCGGCGCGCCAGTTTGGCTATATATTCATCATCGTTAAGCTTCACAATCTCTTCTTCGAGTGCTGATTGCTTATCTTTCAGGTGTTCCAACTTTTTTTCCAATTGTGCTTTTTCCGTTTGTTTATCTTCTAAGACCTGGGCTCTGGAAATGAGGGTCGAGATTAAAAATCCACTAATTGCCAACACTAACACAAAGAAAACTGCTAATCGACGGACCAAACGCTTTTTTCTCTTAGATGAAGATTTATGCATATGCTCCTGATGACGGACATATTCATTTTCCATTGGTGTCACGTTCTTTCTCATTCCCATACCTCCTTTACAATATGGAGTGGCAAAGCCTTAAGCTCTATTCTTTATCTTTAGGTTTCCTTTTAAACTTATCTACCACTCTATATACTTTTTTGATATATGCGTTAAAAATTCCTGCCATTTTATTATATAACTTCTCGACTCTTTTTGTAAGATTTTTCGGCAATAAATTCCAAATACCCTTTAATATCCACCATATAGGTGTGATTATGAGCTTTATCGCCCATTGCATCACCTTCAAGATTACCTTTAAAAGGAATAATATGACGGATAAGAGCCCTTTTCCTACAGATAATACAATCGTGATCAGAAGCACTATCATCCATTTTATCGGTGAATAAATCAACTTTTTCACCATTTTCACACCGAAATTATACAGGGAGATGAAAAAGTGGATCAGACGTTCAAGAAAAGCAAGATAAAGCTGTTTAATCAAAGCCTGATACCCTGCAAAGCCACACAGCAATGCAATGAAAATATAAAAACGGATTTCACCGAAATTAACAACGAATAAGATATAAAAGATCGCCAGTGCCTGTAAAACCCAAAACAAGATGTCATTAATGAATACAAACCACCGTTTTCTCTCGGATCGGTTTAAGAACCGGGAGTACGTGTCGAGGGCCGCACCAAATAATGCCCCCATGCCGATCATGGAGAGCATGGTATAGAACTGGGTGGAGAGGGTCATCGAAACAGCTTGCTAAAGAAGCCTTTAGCCTTCTCCCCACTTTGTTCATCCAGGTAAACGAGATCGAACACCTTTCCTTTTATCGAGACGATGCCTTTATCCACGTCCAGATTCTTCATT
Organism: Rossellomorea orangium; assembly: GCF_019334305.1. Lineage (GTDB taxonomy): Bacteria > Bacillota > Bacilli > Bacillales > Bacillaceae_B > Rossellomorea. The sequence continues at coordinate 35,865 of NZ_JAHWGH010000027.1, read as the reverse complement.
TGAAGATTCTGTCCCCTGACAGAGAGGAATCCCATCACCGTTTCAAGGAGAAACTCTTCGTTATCGAAGCTCTCCACTTGCTTCACGCCTGTGATGTCCAGAAGCTTGCGCCCCCTCATCATCACGTCATGTTCCTGAAACGTCGTTTTATCTTTGTTTCCATCATAATATTGATTCATATCCATCCCTCACATTCCCATAGTACAAGCTTTGTAACTATGTTTATGTGTTTGGGGGAAAATTAGAACCAATTTACATACCTAGAGCTATGTATCCTTTACTCCGCTTCCTCGACTCTTTCTTCTGAGAGGACGGAATAAAGTCCGCTTGCTTCTTCTTTTTTGGTTGTTTCCAGAAGCCTTTCTATCTTTACCCTCATTATCCTCTGACCAAACCTTACGCTTAATTCGTCCCCCACCTTTACATTGGAGCTCGCTTTTGCCTGCAGGCCGTTCACCGTGATTCGTCCCTGATCGGCAATTTCTTTCGCCAAGGTTCTTCTTTTGATCAGTCTTGATACTTTCAGGAATTTATCTAATCTCATGGATACCATTGTATATCTCCCCTTATTCGATATTCATCTTTTTCGCTTCGTTCCAGAATTGATCCAACTCTTCCAGCGAATAGTCCTCAAAGCTCTTTCCGGATTTTTCAACCTGTTCTTCCACATAAGAAAAACGGCGGTAGAATTTCGTGTTCGTCATGGCTAAAGCTTCCTCAGGGTAAATCTTATAAAATCTGGCCACGTTGATAAGAGCGAATAACACATCTCCAAATTCTTTTTTCATGCTATTTTCACTATTATTCTCGACTTCACTTTCAAATTCCTTTAATTCTTCCCATACTTTCTCCCAGGCACCTTTAGGGTCTGCCCAATCAAAGCCCACTTTCGCAGCTTTTTTCTGATATTCAAACGCCTTCATGAGAGCCGGCATACCTTTTGCTACGTTCTTAAGCATTGGTTCCCTATCGTCCTGTTTTTCACGTTTCTTGATTTCGTCCCAGTTTGCTTTCACCTGTTCCGTGTTTTCCACTTGGACGGTTCCGAATACATGAGGATGCCTCCGGACCATCTTGGAAGCAAGGCCTTCAATCACTTCCTCCATGGTGAACATGCCTTCATCTTCGCCTATTTGAGCATGGAGCATGATCTGAAGAAGGACATCGCCCAGCTCTTCGATCATATGATCAATATCTTCTTCCTCGATAGCTTCTAATAACTCATACGTTTCTTCAATAAGGTATTTTTTCAGGGAGTGATGAGTTTGTTCTTTGTCCCACGGACACCCATTTGGACCCCGGAGCGTCGAAATGATCTCTCTTAATGTGGCATATTGCTTAAAGGAGGACTCCATTTCTTTCACTGCAGGAATGTATAAACTGGTCAGATTGCTCAGATGGGCCACCCGGTCAAGCTCCACCAGTGGAATCCGCTCCACTTTCTCTTCACTGCTCCCTGCAGCCGTTACAAGCATGACTTCATAATCATATGGATAGAGCTCCATCAGAGTGAGTTTCACCTCAGAAGCAATGAAGGCATCATATACTTGTCCGATGATGAGCTGCTGTTTCATATGAATATCTTGAAGCTTTAAGCTGGTCCCATCAAGGAGCTGGAACCCATCAATCGGATCCGCTCCGACAGAAGCAAACAGGGCATCAATAAAGCTCTGTCCCCCGCCGATCTCAACGTGGATCTTTCCTTCACCGTGAAGATGCAGTAGCATTTGGACAGCCTTTTCAGCGACCAAAGGGTGACCGGGAACGGCGTATACAAGTGAATGCCGCTCTGATGCGGCCACCAGTTCACGGACAATCTCTTCATATACGAGATCAAACTGATCATGTTTTTCATATACAGCGTCAAACGATTGAAACGTCACCCCTTCTGACAGTAAATCCTTTACGACGGGATGCCGATCCGTCCTCAAGTAAAGATGTGAGCTGCTTTTAATACGTCTATATACTCCAAGGGGAAGCTGTTCTAAATCTCCTGCCCCTAACCCGACTATCGTTATGGTATTCATGTTAATCTCCTCGCTACTTATTATTCGGCTGAACCTTATCCATCAGCCACGTCCATTTGCTCCCAAAAGGCAAGAAACTGATGTCTTCCCTTGAGAGGACATTCCCTCTTAATAGCACGACCAGAAAGATGGCGCCCCCAATCCCTACTCCACCTAATGAAAAGAGGATGGAAAGTGGACGATCAGGCATTCCTTTGTCTAAAAGTGTATCATAAATCTGCAATAATCCCTGTAAACCAATCGTCATGGCTGCACCGCTCATCAACAATGTTTTATAAAAAGAGAAGGTGAAAAAACGGATGGGAAACAGCTTTCGTAAATAACTCAGCATCATGATGGCCGTTATGCTTAAAGAGCCTACCGTAGATATGGATGCACCCATGATCCCCATGATCGGGATCAGCAAGGCATTGCCAAGATATTTTACAAAAATGCCTGTTACAATGCAGAATGCAGGGAAATAAATCTTCCCGATGCCTTGAAAAATACCGGCAAATGTCAAGATAAGACAGCTAAAGAATATCGACAGGCAGAATACAGCGATGACCTTTGAACCAAGGGCATTTTCAAATAGCATCGTGTTCGTCGGCACCATGATGTTAATGATCCCGAGAGTCGCAGCAAACCCGATGGTAATGCTTATTTTAAGGGCCAGCTGGCTGTATTCCCTCACTAAATCCTCTTTTCTTTTCAGATAGGCATTGGTGACGAGTGGAACAATGGTCAGTGAGATGGATGTAGCCACAACCGTTCCGAGCTGGACAAAAGGCTGTCCCCGGTCATAAATCCCTTTCCACGTTTTCGCACTTACTTCTTCCATCCCAGAGGATATAAGTAGGGAATATACGTTCAGTGAATCAACAAATTGAAGTAAGACGAGCAGCATCGCACTGACGCAGATGGCCGTACCATTCTTTAATAACCGGGACCAGATTTGTATATATCCGACAGGCAGAGAAAAGTATTTTCGTGAAAACAGCTTTTCCTTCCGCGCAGTCAGAAACGACAAAAGCACCAATAAGCCACCGAGACCACCGGTGATGGATCCGAACAGCGCACCGTTTCCTGTCATATACAAAGAGTACCCTTGAGATACCAAAATGGTTGAAAATAGAAGAATCGTCCCCACCCTGATGGTTTGTTCCGTTACCTGAGAAACCGCCGTGGGTACCATATCTTCTTTTCCTTGATAATATCCCCTTATGATAGATAGAGGTGCTAACAAAAGGAAGGACAATGAAATCATTTGAAGCAACGGCTTAAGCTTCGGGTCTCCCATCCACCGGGCGATCACCCCTGAACCGAAGTAGACAAGCAGGAACCAGGCCACACCGACGATACAGAGGAACAGGAAGGAGGTAACGGCCACATTCTTTGCACCTTCTTCATCATCTTCCTCCAGTTTCTCCGCTACCATTTTCGAAATGATGACAGGGAATCCATAGGTGGATAACGCGATGGCGATTCCGTAAAATGGATACACCTGCTGATATATATAAAATCCGATATCTCCAACAATGTTCTGAAACGGCACCCGATAGACAGCACTTAGTATTTTCGTTACCAATGCTGCGATCGTCAATACCATTGCACCTTTCAAAAATCGATTGGAAGAGTACTTCTTACCCAACCCGTTTTCCTGCCTTTCCTTACCACTATTTCGAAGCGTGAATCGATCAGCTTATGAAAAATCATATATGTACTGGTCATTTTACCATATTGATCCGGCTATGTTCTAAGATGGCTGATTGGAGGCAAAAAAAAAGAAGAGCGGCTTTTATGCCACTCCTTTACGTTATGACTCCATTTGTCTTGCTAAAAAGCCAGCTGCCGTTTCTACTGCCTTTTGTTCCACTTCACCTACTGTACGTTCCTTTGAGAAAATCGCAACGGCACCAATCGGATCTCCATTTGCGACAATCGGAGCGATCGTATAGGAAGCAAGATCTTCACCGTGTCCTTCGACAAGCTCAGCTTGTCCCTGTTGAGTGTGTAATAGAGACGTGCGGTCATCCATTACTTTCTCGATCAGCTCACTGATGTTCTTATTTAAATACTCTTTCTTCGAAGCGCCGGAGATGGCAATGACTGCATCCCGATCACAAATCAATACGGCACTTCCCAAACTGTCGTACAATGCTTCGCCGTATTCCTTAGCAAAGTCACCAAGTTCACTGATTGGGGAATATTTCTTTAAGATGACTTCTCCGTCACGATCAACGAAGATTTCAAGAGGATCTCCCTCGCGAATCCTTAATGTCCTGCGAATTTCTTTCGGAATAACGACACGCCCTAAATCATCAATACGACGAACAATACCAGTTGCTTTCATCTATAGTTGCCTCACTTTCATCAGATGATTTTATTTGGCAATGTACCCATCTCTGGATGAATACTTTACCATTGTTGAGTTTAGTATCTTACAACTTAGAAGTTCTATACACATTCAGTTATTTTTTCTGTAATTTCACTAAAATTCTAATGCAGGTATCTTTTTCCATTGTTGGCAGCTGCATAAATACTAATACCCTTATCATAGTAGAGTGAAACAATCCGCGCGTTTACATTTTGGTTACATTATTATAACGAAGGGAAGAAATGCCACTGGTTTTGTGTCGATATCGTGAAATGCTTACACGTTTTCTTCTACTTTTACTGCTTCATCCAGATGCTTGATGATGTCGTAGGCCATGTTGAACCATTTGGACGCTTCAAGTCGTGCTGTGTTGATGGATATTTTAAGCTTGGAGCCTTCCATTCCAAGTCCGACGGCACGTCCGTGTTTGTTGCAAAGGTTAAATACTTTGGAACCGTCGATCTTCGCCGTTCCTTCCGGTGACATGAAGATATTCACCGTTTTCTTATCCTGCTTGATGGATTCAAGATCCGTATTCTTTGCGTATATTTTCATTTCTGAGATCAGGAATAGATAACCCACCTCTTCAGGATACTCCCCGAACCGGTCCAGGATTTCTTCTTCCAGCTCTTCGATTTCAGGAAGGGAAGATAGGGAGCGGAACCGTTTATACATCTCGATTTTTTGATGACCATCCTTAATATAATCATCCGGAATATAAGCATCGATTTCTATATCGACCTCAAAGCTCGATTCAGGCTGCTTCGGGAGATCCCCTTTTCTTTCTTCGATGGCTTCTTTGAGCATTTGGGAATACAGATCGAATCCCACAGAGTCAATAAATCCGTGCTGCTGTGCCCCTAGGAGATTTCCCGCACCGCGGATCGTCAAGTCACGCATGGCGATTTTGAATCCCGATCCAAGCTCCGTGAATTCTTTAATTGCCTGCAGTCGTTTCTCTGCCACTTCCGTGAGGACCTTGTCTTTACGATAGGTGAAATAGGCATAGGCCACCCTGTTCGAACGTCCTACACGTCCTCTTAGTTGGTAAAGTTGTGATAAGCCCATACGATCTGCATCAAAGACAATCAACGTGTTCACATTCGGGATATCGACACCTGTTTCAATAATCGTCGTGGTAACCAGAACATCGTATTCGCCTGCAAGGAAGCTTAATATGACGGCTTCAAGTTCATTTTCACTCATCTGACCGTGAGCGTAGGCAATACGGGCATCGGGGACTAGCATGGATATTTCATCGGCTTTCCTTTCGATATCTTCCACGCGATTATAGAGGAAATACACCTGACCGTTACGTGCCATTTCCCTTTCGATCGCTTCTTTAATCAAGGCCCCATTGTACTCCATCACATAGGTCTGGACCGGGAATCGATTCTCCGGTGGTGTTTCGATGACCGATAAATCCCTTACCCCAAGCATCGACATATGCAACGTCCGGGGAATCGGTGTTGCCGTCAGGGTCAGTACATCGATATTGGTTTTTAACTGTTTGATCTTCTCTTTATGTGTGACACCGAACCTTTGTTCTTCATCGATGATCAACAGTCCCAAATCCCGGTATTGAATGTCTTTTGACAGGAGTCGATGGGTCCCCACCACAATATCAACCGTGCCGCTATTAAGACCTTTCGTTGTCTCCTGCTGCTGTTTCCTGGTTCGGAAACGGCTCAATAACCCGATTTCCACAGGAAAGTCCTGAAACCGTTCTTTAATCGTTTCATAATGTTGTTGAGCAAGGATGGTAGTAGGGACAAGGATGGCTACCTGTTTTCCATCAGCAATCGCCTTAAAGGCTGCCCGAATCGCAACCTCGGTCTTTCCGTATCCCACGTCCCCGCATAGTAACCGGTCCATCGGACGTTCTCTTTCCATATCGTGTTTGATTTCGGTCACAGAACGGAGCTGGTCATCTGTTTCTTCATATGGGAAGGCCATTTCAAAATCTCTTTGCATCTCCCCATCAGGAGAAAAGGCATACCCTTTTGCCGCTTCCCTTTCAGCATAGAGCTTGATGAGATCATCCGCTATATCCTGGACAGAAGATTGAACCTTAGACTTGACCTTCTTCCATTCACTTCCGCCCAGCTTATACAGCTTCGGATCTTTATGCTCTGAAGCAACGTACTTTTGTACCAGTTCGATTTGATCGACCGGGACATAAAGTTTGTCATTCCCCTGGTATTTCACATGAAGATAGTCTTTATGGACGCCATTGATCTCCAATGTTTCAATCCCCAGGAATTTACCGATCCCGTGGTTCACATGAACGACATGATCCCCAACTTTCAGCTCGGAATAGCTTTTGATTCTCTCTGCATTCGAAAGCTTCTGCCTTCTCGGCTTCTTCTGAGTCTTCTTATTGAATAGTTCTTCTTCTGTGATAACGGCAATCTTCTGAAGTGGGAGCTCAAACCCGCTTGTCAGGCTTCCATTGATCATTTGGACTTTACCAGGTAACAGCTTATCTCCATCTTCCACAAAGGCAATCTCGATTTTATAATCATCCAGTACTCTTTGCAGCTTCTTGACCCGTTCTTGATCCGGTCCCAATAACACAACGGTATAGTTTCCTTTTTTCCAGCGATCCAGTTCTGCCTTCAATACGTTCATCTGCCCATGGAAATTCTGCATGGGTTTCGTAGACACATTAAAGATGTTCTGGGGGCTAGTATTGGCAATATGACGAAGGAACAAAGAGAAATACACCTTCGGAAGCTTCGTCCTGTTAACCAGCGTCGAAAAAGCATGAGAGACCGCTACGTCATGAATGATCTGTCCTTCTTGAAGGAGGGAAGTATACCACTCCGCTTCCTCTTTCTCGAGTGACTCACTCATTTCCTGTACGCGACTGAACTCATCAAAGAACAGAACCCCATCATTAGGTAAATAATCTAGCAAACTACTAGGATTCTCATACGCCAGTGATAAGTATTTGAAGATCTGCTCAGGCACCTGCCCATTTTCAAGCTGATCCACCTCATGCCCTATGTACTCTGTCATCTTCTCCTTGACGGCTGCAGATTTTACCTTCTTTAAGCTGGTGGACAATCCGGCATTTATTTCCTTAATGAGCCTTTCCATGTTCTCATATTTCAACAAGACCTCTGTGGCAGGGCCTATTTCCATTTCATTCAGTTTATCGATGGAACGCTGGTCTTCAGCAGAAAATATGCGGATAGAATCGATTTCGGTATCGAATAATTCGATTCGTACAGGATTTTGGGATGTTAAAGGGAAAATATCTACAATTCCCCCGCGCAGGCTGAATTCCCCTGGTGTGCTGACCATCCCTGTACGCTGATACCCCATCTGCACCAATTGATTCAATACTTCATCCAAGTCGATATCTTCACCCATCTGAAAACGGATCTGGTTTGTTGCCCACATCGATGGAGGAGGAAGGATTTTCCGTAAACCTGCGACCGGAACGATGTAGATACCCTGGTGATGTTTTGAAAGTTTATTCAATACCTCGATCCGCTGAGCCCTCAGCTCCGGACTCGCCACGCTTAACTCAGCTGCGATTAACTCATTAGCAGAATATAAATATACCTCATCCTCTGATACAAACTGAATGAGATCGTCATAGACTTTCTGAGCTTGAAATAAATTATGTGTGACCACTATAGTGGATTTATTCGTTTGCAGATACACATCTGCAATATACGCCGTCCTCGATGAACCGGACAATCCTGCAACAAGTTGTTCAGACAGTCCTTCCTCCACTCCGGCGATGATGGACTGGATTTCTTCACTTTGATGGACCTGTTTTAAAATACCTTTCAAGTGTACGCTCCTCCCCTTGAACCCTTTTATAGCTAAGTGCAAACAGAAAAATGCTTTGGTTTCGAACCAAAGCGTTCTTACTGAATGATATGATCTAATTCATGATAGCCTGGATTCCTTTCCAGACTCTCCTGACAATCTTCACAGATCGTCTTTACCTGGATGTCCCCGTTGTCCTGGTACTGAACCATATGTAACCGCTCTTCATCCGTCAGCATGTGAATCCCCAGCTGCTCTGAATGCACGGATACGTTTGAAAGGGTCCCTACATTTGTGCCGCAATGTCGACACTGATAATGGATCGCCATCTCTTTCCCTCCATACACATTTATATGGTTAGTATGAACCTGATAGAAGGGAGTTATTCAATGTTGGCGGTGAAAGGACCCGGGGAATTCAGTATATGAATCAATTAGTTAAATTTATTCATCACTTCAAGAAATGGCTTATCCAACCATGTCTCACATGCTTCCACGCTTGATATAATGGCTTTATCCAGTTCCGGCTGCTCTTCCTTTGAGAATTTCCCCAAGACATAGTCAGGAACACTCATCCCATTGGTCGGACGGTCGATGCCTACCCGCAGACGGTTGAACTGCTGGGAACCTAAGTGAGCAATGGTCGATTTAATGCCATTATGCCCCCCGGCGCTTCCCTTTTGCCTTAATCGTAATTTCCCTACCGGCAAGTCAAGGTCATCATATATGACAAGTAAATCCTCATCATCAATTTCAAAATAATCCATTAGGGGGACAATGCTCTCCCCGGATAAATTCATATACGTAAGCGGTTTTAACAGGACGACTTTTTCACCTTTGTGATGGTATGTTCCATAAACCCCTTTAAACTTAGATTGATTCAGTGAAACACCCAAGCGATCGGCTAACGCATCTATAATTATGAATCCAATATTGTGTCTCGTTTTTTCATACTGTGATCCCGGATTCCCGAGTCCCACGATTAACTTCATCTCTAACACCTCTTCTGACCTTATACATCTAGAATAACGTAAAAAGCGCAACCTGCAAAAGGTTACGCGAAAAAATCAGTGATTTTTATTATTCTTGTGATTCACTTTCTTCACTGGCTTCTGATTCTCTTCCTTCTTCGTTATCAGGTGTGCCGGCTTCCTGCTCTTCCCCACTGTCGATTTCTTCTTCTTGTCTTGGAGCAAGGATCGAAGCAATCGTGCGGTCATCCTCTTCATTCAAGGTAACGCTGTACTTGCTACGTATATCACTGATCGTTACCGTTTCCCCGACTTGAAGCTCTGTAACATCCACTTCGATGGATTCAGGAATATCATTCGGCTTGGCAGTAACGGATACCTCATGCAATGGCTGCTGCATGACGCCGCCGTCCTTCACTCCTGCCGCTTCTCCTACAAGCTCAATACGTACATCGGCATCAATCTCCTCTGACATATTCACAGCAAGGAAATCAACGTGTGTAACAGCATCCTTCAGGTGATCCTGCTGGTAGTCACTTAAAATGACGTTTTGCTTTTTGCCATCTACGTTCAAGGAAATAATTCCGTTTCTTCCTACTTCGCGTATCGTTTTAATAAATGTTATGGAATCTACCATGATGGGTGTATTGTCTGCCTTGTAGCCGTAGACAACTCCAGGGATATTCCCCTCATGTCTCAGCTTTGTTAATGAAGATCGTTTAAAATCTTTCCTCGTATTTGCTTTCAATTCTGTTGCCATGTCTAATCCAACACCTTCCCTAATCTTTTATGTTAGTTAAAGTTCTATATATAGTAATTACCCCAATCCTATTTGAAATAAACATATAAAGCCCAATTAATCCCGTCTTAACGGGTGGGCGAGTGTTGACACATGAGGGTTTTGCGGGGACTGAGCGAGGTACATATACAAAAAGAAGAGCCCGTCCCATGTGAAGGAGAGGCTCTTCTTTCTATGCACAAACTACATATATTAATTCTTAATCAAAAAGTGTGCTGACAGACTGCTGTTCGTAGATCCGGATGATCGCTTCACTGATCAGGGGAGCCACAGACAGGGATTTCACTTTACTGATCATTTTCTCTTCGCCAAGTGGAATCGAATTTGTTACAACCAGCTCTTTAATATTAGAGTTTTGGATACGCTCGATGGCAGGACCGGAAAGAACCGGATGCGTACAGCATGCAAACACTTCTTTTGCTCCGTTTTCTACTAACGCATTGGCTGCAAGTGTGATCGTACCGGCAGTATCGATGATATCATCGATCAAGATCGCGATTTTCCCATCGATGTTACCAACGATATTCATCACCTCTGCCACATTTGGCTTCGGACGACGCTTATCAATGATCGCGATTGGAGCTTTCAGACGCTCTGCAAGCTTACGAGCTCTTGTCACCCCTCCATGGTCAGGAGATACAATGACAAGATCTTCAGTATTGAATCCTCTTTCCTCAAAGTAATCCGCTAAGATCGGCACACCCATCAGGTGATCGATCAGGATATCAAAGAAACCTTGAATTTGAGGAGCATGCAGGTCCAACGTGATGACACGTGTAGCACCGGCTGTTTCCAGTAGATTTGCCACCAATTTAGCAGTGATCGGCTCACGCGCTCTTGCTTTACGGTCTTGACGGGCATAACCATAATAAGGCATCACGATGTTAATCGTCTTGGCAGAAGCACGCTTCAACGCATCTACCATGATGAGAAGTTCCATCAGGTTTTCATTTACGGGCTGGCAAGTAGATTGAATGACGAATACGTCACAACCACGGATACTTTCTTCGATGTTGATCTGGATTTCACCGTCGCTAAAACGTTTAACAGACGATTTCCCTAATTCCACACCTACTTCATCAGCGATTTCCTTTGCGAGATGGTAGTTTGAATTAAGAGAGAAAATTTTCAATTTGGAATTAATATAAGAGTTTGGCATTGTGGACCTCCAATTATTTCTTATGATTTAGATTTTGAACATAATTTTCTTTGTTTACTTGACGAGCCCTAGCAATCGATAGAGACTCACCTGGAACGTCTTCGGTGATTGTAGAACCAGCGGCAATATATGCCCCTTTCCCTACATTGACAGGTGCAACCAGATTTGAATTACAGCCGACAAATACACCATCTTCTATCTTCGTCAGGTGCTTGTTCTTCCCATCATAGTTCACGGTAATAGATCCACACCCGATATTGACGTCGCGACCAACCTCAGCATCACCAATATAGCTTAGGTGTGAGGCCTTACTCGCTTTACCAAATGTCGCTTTCTTGATCTCGACAAAATTACCGATCTTCACTTCATCTTCAATAGTGGAAGCGGGGCGAATATGGGCAAATGGCCCGATTTGAACATCCGAACCAATCGAGCTGTCATGGGCGACAGACTGCTTCACTGCCGTCCGGTCTCCGATCTGACAGTCCTTCACTTCTGAGTTCGGACCGATTAAGGCGTCTTCACCAATTGCTGTATTTCCCTTCAGAACGGTTCCAGGCAGGATAACCGTATCCCTTCCAATTGTCACATCCGCATCGATATACGTATTGTTCGGATCTTTAATTGTTACGCCGTTACGCATATGGTACTCATTGATGCGCTTTTTCATTGTAATCTCCGCTTGAGAAAGGGCCACACGATCATTGACACCAAGCGTCTCATCGAAGTCACTTGTTTGATACGCACTCACGATTTCACCTTCGGATTGAAGGATCTCAATGACATCCGGAAGGTAGTACTCACCTTGTACATTATCATTCGACACCTTCTTCAATGCGTCGAATAACGCTTTATTATCAAAACAATATGTTCCTGTGTTGATTTCCTTAACGCTTCTTTCTGCTTCCGTCGCGTCCTTATGTTCCACAATGCGCTCAACTAACCCATCCTGGTTACGGATAATTCGTCCGTATCCATCTGGGGATTCTGTATGACCTGTCAAAATGGTCGCTTTGGCGCCCTGACCCTCATGGTGCTTCACCAATGCTTCCATCGTCTCTCCTTTAATGAGCGGTGTATCACCACACACTACTAAAGTCGTACCCTCCAAGTCACCCAGGACATCTTCCGACTGCATAACGGCATGTGCCGTTCCTAATTGCTCAGCCTGAAGAGCGAACTCACTCTTACCTTCTAAATGTGACTTCACAAGCTCGGCACCATGACCGATGATCGTGACAGTCTTCTCTATATGTAGTGTTGAAATTTGGTCGACCACATGTTCCACCATCGGCTTGCCACACACTGGATGAAGAACTTTATAAAGCTTTGACTTCATTCTCGTCCCTTGTCCGGCAGCTAATATAACGGCATATCGATTTGTCATTTTTGGTCCTCCAATAACCTTTTTATCCATAACGAATATATCCTAAAAACTTTATCATTTCAAGGATTCATATAAAAGTACATATATTTGTCATTAGAAAAGCGGAGGCGGCTTGGTCAGAGGCGACAAGCATAAGATGAATGGGCCATGAAGGCGCTCTTTGCCTTCTTGGTCCATTTAGCTTATGACCTCGAGCCTCTAGCCGCCGAAGCTGGACATGGAGAAAAGCGGAAGGGGCTGCTCTGGGGCGACAAGCTTAAGACGAGTAACCCGGAAAGGCCCACCAAAACCCATGTCGAATTTTCTTTACCTCAAAAATACAAAAATTCTATCTTTTGAGGTTTCAACTCTTTATTTGCTTGGGTATACAAAAAACGTAAGAACCGCAGGACTCTATAGACAAAAAAAAGAGCCTTACAAAAGTAGGCTCTTGATGCTATAAATCTTAATTAGGAAGCCCCAGCTTCTTCTAACTCAACTTCTTCCAGCTCTCCTAAACGATGATACTCAGCTAAAACGGCATCTTGGATCTTACCGCGAGTACCCGAATTGATTGGATGAGCAATATCACGGAATTCTCCATCTGGAGTCCGCTTACTTGGCATTGCTACAAATAAGCCATTGTTCCCATCAATAACGCGAATGTCATGAACAACAAATTCATTATCCAGCGTAATAGATGCGATAGCTCTCATGCGACCGTCGGTGTTTACTCGGCGTAATCTTACGTCTGTTACTTCCATTCTGTTCACCACCTTTTTCCCTAGATGAAATCTACTGTATGTATTCAACGAATTTAATAGATATTCCTTCTTAAATTGTAAAATTTTTTGAAAAATTTTATTTTTCTCATCTTTTTTCTGTTTCATTTGAACTACACTTCCATTTTGGTACAAAAAAACACCCGTGAATATTACTTCACGAGTGCAATTACTTCTATTTCAACCTGTGCATCTTTAGGTAAGCGGGCTACTTCTACACAAGAACGGGCAGGCTTATGAGTACTGAAATATTCCCCATATACTTCATTGATCGTTCCAAAATCATTCATATCTTTAATGAAAACCGTTGCTTTGACTACCGTTTCCAATGATGCACCGGCTTCCGATAGCACGGCTTGTAGATTGCGAAAGACTTGATGTGTCTGATCTGCAACATCACCTTCAATCATCGTCCCCTCGGATGTTAATGGGATTTGACCTGAACTGTAAAACAGGTTATTCACGACAATGCCTTGCGAATATGGACCAATTGCTGCTGGTGCTTCCTTAGTAGACACTACACGCATGCTAAACGCCTCCCCTTATGGTAGAAATGTTAGATTGGATTCAAAATAATTTCCTTCTTTTAACGAAATCTGCTTATCCTTTTCATTGACATCGGATAATTTTAACAATGATACATAATCATCCACCAGTCGACCGTCCAGGCTGTTGGATTCAACCAATACCCCAATTCCGGACAAAGTAGCAGAAAACTCTTCCAGCAGGTTCTTCATTCCATTGATGGTTCCCCCTGCTTTCATGAAATCATCGACAACCAATACTTTAGAACCTTCCTTCAGGCTTCTCTTTGAAAGCACCATGGATTGGATTCTCTTCGATGAACCCGAAACATAATTGATGCTTACAGTCGACCCCTCGGTGACACGGCTGTCGCGTCTGACAATGACAACGGGAACATTCAAGTAAGAAGCAATCGCATTAGCAATCGGTATCCCTTTTGTCGCCACTGTCATGATGACATCGATATCTTTCTCTGCAAAAGCAGATGCCAGCAATTTCCCGACACTCTTCATGAGCTGAGGATTCCCAAGGAGGTCCGTCATGTATAGGTACCCGCCTGGTAAAAGGCGATCGGAGCTTTCCAGATGGAGACATAACTCTTCGATCATTTCTTTCGCTTCCTGACTGTTCACCTTTGGAACGTATTTCACTCCACCTGCAGCCCCGGGAACCGTTTGAACCGTACCGACACCCCGTCCTTCAAATGTTTCCTTCACAATCGTCAAATCTTCGCTGATGGAAGATTTGGCAGAACCGTACCGTTCCGAGAAAAAAGTCAAAGGCACAAGTTGATGGGGCCGTTCTAATAAATAGTGCGTCATATCAATCAATCGTTCGCTGCGCTTAAACTTCACCAAAGAAACCTCCTAAATCCGAATATTATAAAGTAAATATATCATTAATATACGGATTTCGGCAAGGGTTCTTAATCTCCAAGCATTCGCACCGCAAATACCTGGTCACAAAAGCCTCTTAAACCATTGTAGATTCGATGGAGCCTTGATTCATATTGCACCAATCCATATACTGTAGGACCGCTTCCGCTCATCAGAACGGCGTCGGCGCCAAAACGCTCCATTTGATCTTTGATCTGGGAAACCTCTGGATGCATATCCAATGTAACCGATTCAAGAACATTCCCAAGATTGGAGCAAATATCATGATAATTCCCATGTTCCAAGGCAGAAACCATTGCCTTTGTATTCGGATGTGTCATATTTTTCAGATCTAAATTTTTATATACATCCGCTGTTGAAACACCTATTGTCGGTTTTGCAAGAATCACCCAACAGTTCGGAGGAGCAGGAAGATGTTTGATTTTCTCTCCCCTGCCCGACGCTAAAGCGGTACCTCCGTAAACACAAAAAGATACATCGGAACCAATTTCTGCACCAAGCTCTGCAAGCTCGTCCATACTCAGGCCTAAATCCCATAAACGATTCAAACCTTTTAACGTCGCAGCTGCATCACTGCTCCCCCCTGCTAAGCCTGCGGCGACAGGAATCACTTTATCGATGGAAATGGCTACACCCTTCTTAATGTTCATTTTCTCTTTAAGGAGCTGTGCAGCTTGATAAGCAAGATTCCTTCCATCGTCCGGTACAAATCGATTGTGCGAAAGAATTTTGATCGTGTCATCTGAAAGATTCGTGAGTTCAATTCTATCCGCTAAATCGATTGTCGTCATAACCATCTCAACTTCATGGTAACCATCTGAACGTTTATGTAAAACATCAAGTGATAGGTTAATTTTTGCCGGCGCCTTCACTAATAACCTCATATCATCACCTTCTTACCAATACTCTTTTTTATATTGTATCATACACTTCATTATAGGGAGTGTTAACTTCTTAACATACTCATACAAGTATGTTATTTTATCACGTAAAGTAATGATAGGAAAGACAGTCTGATGTTAAACGAAACAAAGGCCGCCCAAAAGCATGACACTTTGAGACGGCCCTTTACATATGGTACGTATAAAAGATGTAATCCAATTGTGTAATAAGAGTTAGTTTGGCTGGCTTTCTGAGAGTTGCCGACTTGCGCGCTCAACTGCGCGTTTCACCATATTCCCAGCGTCACGGGACGAGATTCCACCCCAACCATCCTTCTGAACAACATCGTAAAATCCTAATTCCTGAGCGATTTCTTCTTTTAATTGATCAGACATAATTCCTCTTCTTCTACTCATTGTCTACCTCCTTCAAAATGCACCACATATTTAGTATGTGTATAGGAGGTCAAAAAATGACGAAAGATATTATGTAAAACATGTATGTTTAAACAAATAAAAAAGCAGCAAACAATTGTCTACTGCTGGCTAAAGATGATATTTCCTGTTGCTTCATCATAAAATGTTAATTGAACTGTCTCAGTGAGAACATCTGCATAGCTGTAAGAAACTCGTTCGAACGCATTCTCTTCTTGATCCAGTTGAACCACGAATACAGAAGGATACGTTTCGGCTAGAACACCTGAACGCTCAATTGTTTTTCGACGTCCACCGTTTGCTTTAAGCATTAAACGTTTCCCCAGATTAGAATCAAGGGATCTTTTAATGTCGGCTAATGTTTTTGGCATTTCGCTTCCACCTCACTGTTATTAAATATAACACATTATGTAATTTTAGTCAAATAAATTTATTATTTTAACAAGAATCATGAACACCTGTCAATATATTTTATTCAACAAAAAATACGTTTTTTCTACATCTCTAACATTCCCCATACAATGAAAAATTATGTAAACAAATTAAAGCGGAGGCGGCTTGGTCAGAGGCGACCAGCATAAGATGAATGGGCCATGAAGGCGTTTTTTGCCTTCTTGGCCCAATTTAGCTTATGACCTCGAGCCTCTAGCCGCCGGAGCTGGACAGGTGAGACCCCACAGGCGCAGCCGAGGAGGCTCACCGCCAGCCCCGCGGAAAGCGCACCTGTAGCGGAAATCAACCGCCACTCGCTATATTCAAAAGCAACAATGTATACGAAAAAAGCCTTTTAAAAGAACTTTGACCAGTCGTGACAATGAAGAAAAATTCAACACCTAACCAATATATGTCACATCAAAATGAAATAGACCTCGCATAAATTGCAAGGTCTTCAAAGGTTTTGTCGAACCTTTCTTATTCATCTTCCGTGATTTTGTATGGCATTCCTGTACGAAGGACACCTTTCGTTTCGATGCCACCCAATCCTTTGTCCCCCGTCAATGTATTTCGGATGACATCCCACACATTCACCGAATCCTTAAACCCGGTAAAACATATCTTAGCCACAATATACACTGGATCCAGAGCATGGATATTGACTCTTGAAGGAGAACTTGCAAAGTTGGCTCCTGCATGGATCAGGGACTCAAAGTGGGATTGACAAGCCCCTGCGAAGATCACAAGCTGATCCAGGTGAGGGGATTTACTACGGGCTTCTCTTACTGCTTGAACAAAATATTTCGAATGTCGATAGGCGTTTATGTCAGCCTTTGCCCCTTTCGACTTGGAATAGGCGTCATGACCTGTCAATACGATGATATTCGGTCTATATTTATCGATAAGGGACCCGATTTGTTGAGGCATCTCTGTTTCGCTGCAGTGGACACCTTTTACCGGAACTCCAATTTTCTCATAAAGATCTAGGCATTTTCTTAAATAACTGGGATCTCCATCAAGATGAAGCACTTTCCCCGGAACTTGGAAATAGTTGTAATCGTCTCGATAAGCATTCGTCACCCTGTACTCCTGCTTATACTTAAGAAGCTCTATATCCTGTCGGAACAGATCTAAGGATTGTTCTTCCTTTGAACGGAACTCCTTCGTGATCCGATCCTGTTCCCTGGGGTCCATCTTCTTCAAATCATGAAAAGGAGCATCCGCTATCAATCGGAAATCTTCACCATACAGTACTGCCGTTTTATGACCATCTATCATGCGGATATCTATTACCCTGAATAAAATATCACAGTGATATGAAAGGCGACCTACGACATCATTGATTTCGATATTCACATCAGTCACTCCCATGGGCTAAACATTCGTTGAGAAATCAAAAAAGGAAATCAACAAGCCGAGGAGGATCAGCATATGCCCTACCCTTCTCCATCAAGTAAATATATATTCCCTGTGATAACCTATGCATCCCTGGAATATTAGGTGCCAATAAAATGGGATTGAGCTTAAAGTGTCCACGTAAACAAAAATGGCTAAACGCATCTTCGCGTTTAGCCATTTGGATTTTCATTTGAAATGTGGGTATAATGCATCGCTTAACGCACCGAATTCTTGTATCGTCAGTGTTTCCCCACGACGTGTAGGTTCCACCCCTGCTGTAGACAAAGCATTCAGGATCACGTCCTTTTTTTCTTTGCCTTGAGGAAGCTGACTTGTCAGGTTATTTAAGATCGTCTTTCTTCTCTGAGCAAAAGACGAGCGTGTAACGGTGAACAAGAAGTCTTCACTGATTACATCTACAGGAGGCTTCTCACGCTTCGTTAGACGGATGACGGCAGAGTCAACATTCGGTTGGGGCATAAAGACCGTCTTCGGAACAGTCATGACCATCTCAGCCTCTGTATAATACTGTATAGCAATCGAAAGGGATCCGTAAGCCTTTGTCCCTGGTTGGGCGGATATACGATCTCCCACTTCTTTTTGGAGCATGACACATATTCCCCTGATAGGGAGTCTCTCCATCAATAGCTTTAGAATGATAGGCGTTGTGACGTAATACGGAAGATTGGCCACGACCATAATATCGTCGAACCCTTCGAACTCTTTGTTAATAATCGCTTCGACATCCGCTTCCAGGATATCTTCATTGATGATTTTCACATTATCATAAGGTGATAAGGTATCGTCCAAGATTGGTATCAGCCGCTGATCGATTTCAAAGGCCACGACTTTCCCTGACGTGCGTGCAAGATGTTCTGTCAAGGCTCCGATGCCTGGTCCGATTTCAATGGCTGCTGTTTTCTCTGATAGACCTGCGTGTTCCGTTATGTTCCTTAGGATATTAGGGTCGATTAAAAAATTCTGACCCAGGCTTTTCTTAAACGAAAATCCATACTTGGCAAGGATTTCTTTCGTGCGTAGCGGTGTAGCAATATCTTTATGCATGTTCTTCCTCCTGAATGATTTCCATTAACGCTTGTGTAAACTCTTCTTTTTGAATATTGAACATCCGTAATCGTTTGTGGAGCTGTTTCCCATTAGTGTAGCCGATTCTCAGCTTCTCACCAAGTGCTACCCGCCGGTCCTTGGACTGAGGACTGCCGATCAAACCGGCATCGATTAGATCTTCTTTCGAAATGACTTCCTCCTGCTCAGTATCGAGTAAATGAGCTTCCCTTAAGGATTCCCGGATGACATCAGGGGTCGCATGTTCAACACCTATCCCCCTGCCCGACTTAGGCAGTGCGTCCTTCTTATGTACAAAGGCATGCTTACATCCCGGCACTGCTTCCGCCACAATCTTCCGGATTCGTTCTCCCGGATAATCCGGATCCGTAAATATGATAACGCCCCTTTTTTCCTGAGCGTGTCTGATTTTCTCTATTGTAGCAGGGGACACAGCAGAACCATTCGTCTCAATCGTATCCGCATCGACGGCGCGCTGAATCGCAACTGTATCATCTTTCCCTTCAACTACGATGATTTCTTTAATTTTCATAATTCCTCCAAAAAAGTTGAAACATTTCTTCTTTTCATTTCGTCTAATAAATGAAAACCTAAAGCTATTATAACGGTTTTAACCAAGAAATAAAAAAAAAGCAGGAAAACTCCCTGCTATTAGTTCAGTATTTTCACCTTGATGGTTTTTCTACCCCATCGATACGCGTCTGATTTGGATGAGAAGAATACATCGATCTTATTCCCTTTGATCGCTCCTCCTGTATCTGCGGCGACGGCATAGCCGTACCCTTCTACATAAACCTTTGAACCTAAAGGAATGATGGAAGGATCAACTGCAATCACTTTAACATTTGGATTGGCTTTTAAATTGATGCCTGTTGCCGTATGTCCGGAACATCCGTTACATGAAGCTGTGTATGCGGTTGAACTGACATAGAATTCCCTGCCTCCACTTGGAGCGGCTGAAGCTGAACTTGAGGATGAACTTCCCCGTGAAACCTGGGCCACTAAAACCTTTGTGCCGACATTGATGATTTTATCCTGGCTTTCTTCCACTACTTTTTCACTCAGCAATTTTCTGGAAACTTCTTTGCCATTCTCTTTTACAATTTCATACTTCTTTTCAATCTTTCCGTTTTTACCTTCTTGAACGACTTTTTCTTTCCCCTTGGAAAGGTCAGAATCTTTCTTGGAAATAACGGTGAAATTTTTTGTCTCTTCCACTACATCGGTGACTTTTTCAACTCGAACGACATTTACGACATCATTTGCTTTAACAACTTTGTCTAAACTTGGTTCAACACGGTCTGAATCTTTTAGTGTAATTCCTTGTTGCTTTAAAAAGTCAGCGACCGTAGTCGAAGTAGACCATACCTTTTGCTCTTTTCCACCGTTTACAAGCTTAAGTGAAAATGCGGTATCAATCTTTACATCCATGTTCCCTGTTACTTTTTCTGATAAGCCGGGTTGGACCTTATCATGTTCTCCTACTTGAATGTCATTTTCAGAGAGTAACTCTTTTACTGTATCTGCAGTCGTCCAGAATTTTTTCTCCTGGCCTCCTACTGTGATCCCTACCTGTTTTGCCGGTTCCCAAACAACATTCATATTATTTGAAACCTTCGTATTCCCCGAGGGGTACAAATAGTCTTCTGAGCGGGGTGAAATCTCTAATTCTTGTAATATATCCTGAATCGTGTTTGCATGCGTCCTAATCTCTTTTTGCTCGCCGTCTAAGGTCAATGCTACAGTGTTCTTCGATCCTTCATAAAAAAGAATTCCAAATACAGCTGCAGATGTTATCAATGTTCCAATTGTAACAATCCATTTCCTTCGACTCAAAGACTTGGAAAACAGGCTTTTCATGGCTTTAAAGTTCATGAAAAACGCCTCCTTTTCTCGGAGTGATTATATAGAGTTATCCAGTGACTGTCAACCCTTACTTCTTCTAACCTAATCTAGCAAAATATTACAACCCGGGGAACACAAAACATATTATGCAGAAAATGAAAGAAAAAGAAAAGAGAGAGTTATCGACACGTTTATCCTATGAAACAAGATTCCTATGTAGAACTATTTGTTTTCATTTCCTATTTGGACAAGCTCTCTCAATTCTCGACAAATGTTGATGTCAGTTTATGTTGAATAATTTCTTTGCATTTTCTGTTGTCATCTTCTCTACTTCTTCCAATGACACTTCTTTCAGTTCTGCTATTTGTTCTGCCACAAGCTTGACGTAAGCCGGTTCATTCCTCTTCCCTCTGTATGGATGAGGGGCCAGATAAGGGCAATCAGTCTCGATCAGAAGCTTTTCCAAAGGAATTTCCTTTGCTACTTCTTTTGGCTTCTTTGCATTTTTAAAGGTTACGGGACCTCCAAGGGAAATATAGAAATTCATATCTACACATTCCTGGGCAATTTCCGGACTTCCGCTGAAGCAGTGCATGATTCCACCAACTTCATCTGCTCCTTCTTCCCTCAGAATATCCACTATATCCTGTGTAGCATCACGGTTGTGTATAACGATCGGGAGTTTCACTTTCTTAGCTAATTGAATCTGTTTCCGAAATACTTCTTTTTGAACATCCTTCGGGGATTTATCCCAGTGATAGTCAAGCCCCATCTCCCCTATGGCCACTACTTTAGGGTGTCGGGAAAGCTCTTCTATCCAAACAAGATCTTCATCCTTCATATCAATTGCATCCACTGGGTGCCACCCAATCGCGGCATATAAGAAATCATACTGACCTATGAGCTCCATGGCGCGATCAATCGTTGGCCGGTCAAAACCGACGACCACCATATTTTCAACTCCAGCTTCTCTTGCTCTTGAAATTACCTCCTCCAGATCTTCGTCAAATTGTTCGGCATTCAGATGTACATGTGTATCAAATAGCATGTAAGACACTCCTTGTAATAAAGATAAGTTTAATATAAAAACGCATGACAAGCATCACATTCATGTAACATTCGTATTACATATTATGGTTACTATGGGTATTTTTTATTTAATCTGTTCCGTTTCCAGTCCGCTTTCATTCTACCATTTCAGATGGAGAACCAAAATAATCTGCTTCTTCCTCAATGAATAATTATTCCAACATAGTGAAAAAGAAATAGATCCCTACT
The DNA here is from genome assembly GCF_019334305.1 of Rossellomorea orangium. Lineage (GTDB taxonomy): Bacteria > Bacillota > Bacilli > Bacillales > Bacillaceae_B > Rossellomorea. Next base: position 13,841 of record NZ_JAHWGH010000027.1, on the reverse strand, counting down.
ATAGATAAATAATTAATTATTTCAATATAGCAAAGGGATGTTCCACGTGGAACATCCCTTTACCTTAAAACCATATGAATGACTTATTTTACTTTTGTTCCATTAGGTAAAGATTGATCGATGGAAGCAAGAGACAATGTTCCATTTTCTTCTCCTGCAAGGATCATTCCTTGTGAAAGCTCCCCACGAAGTTTTACCGGTTTCAAGTTCGTCACACATATCACTTTTTTCCCTACCAGTTCATCTGGCTGATAGAACTTAGCAATCCCGGATACGACTTGACGTTTTTCAAACCCAAGGTCCAATTGCAGCTTTAGAAGCTTATCGGCTTTTTTAACCGGTTCCGCTCCAATAACCTCCGCTACGCGAAGCTCGACTTTCATGAAATCATTGATATCGATTTCCTCTGCTTCTTCCTTTACCGGTGTATCTTTCTTTTCTTCCTCAACCGGGGCTGAACCTTGCATTTTATCTTTAATAAAGCTTACTTCTTCTTGGAGTTCAAGACGCGGGAAAATCGGCTCTCCTTTTTTGACTACTTCGGTGCCTGCCGGAATGGTTCCAAATTGCTCCAAGCTTTCCCACGTATGCATTTTTTCATCATGTAGATTCAGCTGTTCAAAAATCTTCTTTGGAGTCCTTGTCAAGAATGGCTGCAATAAAACGGCTACCCTTCTTAAGGATTCTGCCAAATGACTCATGACACTGCCAAGCTCTTCTTTTTTGCTTTCATCTTTCGCAAGGGCCCAAGGCTGGGTTTCATCAATGTACTTATTCGTACGGCTGATTAACTGCCAAAGACTCGATAGGGCTACTGAAAACTCCATGTTCTCCATCGCATCTTCATACTTCTTGACGGTTTCATCATTCATAGCAAGGAGGGCTTGATCAAATTCCCCTTTAGAATCAACGTAAGCTGGAATGACACCATCAAAATATTTATTGATCATGGCTACTGTACGATTTAGCAGGTTGCCCAAGTCATTGGCCAGATCGAAATTGATTCTTTCTACAAATCCTTCCGGAGTGAAGACCCCGTCAGAGCCAAACGGCACTTCTCTTAACAAGTAGTAACGAAGGGAATCAAGACCATAACGATCAATGAGGGTTACGGGATCCACGACATTCCCTTTTGATTTGGACATCTTTCCATCTTTCATCAGAAGCCATCCATGAGCGAAAACCTTCTTCGGAAGGGGCAGGTCTAATGCCATCAGCATGATCGGCCAATAGATTGTATGGAAACGGACAATTTCTTTCCCTACGAGATGTACATCAGCCGGCCAATATTTTAAGTAGTTGGCATCATTTTCGCTTCCGTAACCTAAAGCGGTAATGTAGTTGGAGAGGGCATCGATCCAAACGTAGATCACGTGCTTAGGATCTCCTGGAACCTTCACTCCCCAGTCAAAGGTCGTACGGGACACGGCCAGGTCTTCCAATCCAGGCTTAATGAAATTATTCACCATCTCATTTTTACGTGACTCCGGCTGGATGAAGTCCGGATTCTCCTCATAATAAGCAAGAAGTCGATCGACGTATTTACTCATTTTAAAGAAATACGATTCTTCTTTTACTTTTTCAACCGGACGCCCACAATCAGGACAATTCCCGTTTTCTAATTGTCTTTCAGTAAAGAAGGACTCACATGGCGTACAGTACCATCCTTCGTACTGATCCAAGTAGATATCACCCTGCTCCACAAGCTGATTGAAGATCTTTTCGACAATATCCTTATGGCGCGTTTCCGTTGTCCGGATAAAGTCATCATAAGATATATCTAATTTCCCCCAAAGATCTTTAATTCCGCTCACAATGCCGTCTACATATGCTTGAGGAGTAATTCCCTCTTCCTGAGCTTTTCTTTGGATCTTCTGTCCATGTTCATCCGTTCCTGTAAGATACATGACATCAAATCCACGCATTCTCTTATAGCGGGCCATGGCATCACCTGCAACCGTGGTGTATGCATGTCCAATATGTAAATTTCCACTTGGATAATAAATCGGTGTTGTAATATAGAAGGTGTTCAACTTTTCTTCCACTTTTTATTCCTCCTCTTTTTCATTTACCCCCATAAAGCCAAAAAAGCCTCCGAATGGTTTATAGCGGTAAGTTTGTTATAAACATCCAATTAAAAGACACTTACCTATCATCTTAACCTCTTATCTCATCAAAATATACCTAAAATAAAGGGTTTCTGCAACTAAACAATGCTAATATTGAATTTTGTCGAAATGACACTTCGTTTCTGTCGAATTATGTCGAAAAAATAATTTGATGAATGAAAATTCGACAAAATCACCTTCTATTACTTTCTTTACAATAATATTTAATTGGTAATACAATATTTTACAATAAAGCGTAAAGCTTATTACAACAGTCTTTGAACATCCATTTTTTATTAATAATTTACAGATTTAATTATTGACGAGATTTACAATCGTTGGTATGATAGTATCAGTTAAAGAAATTTGTCGAATATTGACGAAATAGATAGAGATAAATCATATTTATTTGGAGGAGATTCTCAAATGAAGTCTACAGGTATTGTAAGAAAAGTTGATGAATTAGGTCGTGTCGTTATTCCAATCGAATTACGCCGTACATTAGGTATTGCTGAGAAAGATGCTTTGGAAATTTATGTGGATGATGAAAGAATCATCTTAAAGAAGTATAAGCCAAGCATGACTTGCCAAATTACTGGGGAAGTTTCTGATGATAACATCAAGCTTGCCAACGGTAAATTAGTTCTTAGCCGTGAAGGTGCAGATCAATTACTGAAAGAAATCCAGGAATCATTACAATCAAAATAATTTGTTGTTAACATATTAAAAGGCCTGAGTGACTGAACTCAGGCTTTTTTTCTTTTGCAAAACGGCTTTTATTCAACATGATAGGCTTGATACACTTCACGTTTCGGGAGGGATCGCTCTTTGGAAACGTGTTTGATGGCTTCTTTCGAAGACAGGCTTTTTTCATTTACATAGTGCTGAACATGCTCTTGAAGAGAGTAGCTGCTCCACCACTCTTCTTCCTGTACCTTCTCCATGGGGCCCGCCCCTTCGATCAAAAGGCAAAACTCTCCACGTACTTCCCCGTCATTTGCCCATTCCATGACCTCTTCAAGTGTCCCTCGGATGAATTCCTCGAATTTCTTTGTAAGTTCACGGCAGATAACGATTTGTCTGTTCCCCAAGGCTGTATACAATTCCTTTAATGTTTCCTTTAATCTGTGTGGAGACTCATAAAGGATAAATGTGTCTTCCAATGATTTGAGTGTTTCAAGCTCAGCCCTTTTATCTTTTTTCCCCCTATGTAAAAATCCATAGAAATAAAACGGCTGGGGACATAGGCCAGAAGCGATCAAAGCCGTAAGGGCAGCGTTCGCCCCGGGTAGTGGGATGACAGCAATATCGTGATCGATGGCTTCTTTCACCAGTTCATAACCTGGATCTGAAATCGAAGGCATTCCTGCATCACTTACAAGGGCAACGAGCTCTCCCCTTTCCATTCGTTCAATCAGCTTCTGCCCGCTTGTTTCTTTGTTATGCTCATGATAACTAATGATAGGCGTGTCAATCTCAAAATAATTGCACAGCTTTTTTGTATTTCTTGTATCTTCGGCTGCAATCACTGATGCCTCCTTCATCATACGGATGGCACGAAAGGTCATATCCTCTAAATTCCCTATCGGCGTAGGGACAAGATACAAGCTTCCTTTATCACTATCTTGAAAACTTTTTTGCTGATTCATTGTAAAGCTCACCTCCTGCATTACGTTTGGGTATTTTCATTATGTCCAAATAGCATATCATGTACTTCTTTAGAGTACTCATTCTTTTCATCGTATACATATAATGGCGGAAGGATTTTTAGGTCTGGTTTCCCATCTTTTATTCCTTCTATTAATATGGTGTTGGCTTCTCTTCCCGGCTTCGGATAAACAAAGCGCAGGCGCTTTGGTTCAAGACGATGCTTCCTCATTAATGAGAGGATATCCATCAAGCGACCCGGGCGGTGAACGAAGGAAGCCTTCCCTCCCTGCTTCAACAGATAGCTTGAAGCTTTGATCGTATCCTCAAGGGTGCATAGGATTTCATGTCGGGCTATGGCATAATGCTCATTCACATTTCTCTTATCCCCTGGGGGCGTATTGAAATAGGGTGGATTACATGTCACAACGTCATAATGTGAATGATGAAGCAGTCGATTAATCTCCTTTACATCTCCCATTTTCATGGATATCTGGTCTTGGCGATCATTATACTCGATACTTCTTTGAGCCATATCAAACAATCGTTCCTGAATTTCCACACCCGTAATCTCTACATTGGTTCTGGCACTTAGTAATAAAGGAATGATACCATTACCAGAACACAAATCAACCACTTTCCCTCTATTAACCGGTAAATAGCTGAAATGGGCCAATAGGACAGCATCTGTAGAAAAGGAGAAAACAGATGGACTTTGAATAATCCTCATGTTTTCAGCCAATAAGTAATCCAAACGTTCATCTTCTTTTAACTGAACCATAGGTTTCCTCCATTTTTGCTTCTATTATATGTTGTTTCCGCTTTGGGACTTTTCAAGCCGCCTGCACTTTTCGATTGGCTGTTTTCATAAACATTGTTGCTTTTGGATGTAGCGAGTGGCTGTTGATTTCCGCTACAGGTGCTCGCTTTCCGCGGGGCTGGCGGTGAGCCTCCTCAGGCTTCGCCCTGCGGGGTCTCACCTGTCCAGCGTTTCCCGCAGGAGTCGAGCACCTTCCGCTCCAATCAACTATGTTTTAAAACCATAAAGAAAATGTGGAGATTGCTTATGCCACTGCTTTTTCATTTGTTGTAGAGAACGATTTTATTTAATCGTACATTACCCTTCCACAACCGATTTTCACGATCTATTTTGCTCTGTCAACACTTACTACTCTAGAGGGTGAAGGGAACTGCGTAGACTCCTACGGAAAACGGGCGTGGAAAGCGAAGCAGTTCCCTGCACCACAACTTAAAAGACAGAGCATCGAAAATCTTAATTGGTATGTGAACAGCAACAATCTTTGCGAAAACAGCCTTTCGATTAAAAAGGACCAATCCTTTTGTATGGATTAGTCCTTTTTAGTCTTTATTCTATTCCAAAGAATGAAACGTTCCTTATTTCTTGTTTAAGAAAGAAAGACAGAACAGGCAATCTTCATCCTTACGGGGACTTCCGAAATGTATATTACAAATATGGAATCCTTCCTGGTATAGTCGGGCAAGGTTGTCATATCCTTCTCCGATATCCAGTGTTTTATCTTCTAAGTCTGACTCACCCGTCGTACCCGCATCGCTGTTTGTTTGTACCTTTTTTGGTGAGTTCTCTGTTTGTTCCAGTCTACGGCGCAAATGCTCATTTTCAAGCTTCAGAGAGTTATTCTCCTCTAACATTTCAGCTAGGCATTGTTTGAGCTCACCTAATTGATGATATAAATGACCAATTTGTTGTTCCATGTTACTGACTGAATCAAAGAACTCTTTCTTATCCACGACACTACACCCCGTTACTCTGTGGCTTGGAATGATACGGCACCCTCGTTCATAATTTCATCTAATGTGAATTCAAGAACCCGTTCTTCTTCTTTTATTTCTACCTGAAGAATACGCTCAAGAATATTAAGACCTACCACTTTACCTTTTCCATTAGGTGTTTTAATCACTTCTCCGATATCAGGTAATTCTTCTTTCGCTGCTTCATATTCGTCATTCTCATATTTCAGACAGCACATTAATCGTCCGCATAAACCTGAAATCTTCGTAGGATTAAGGGATAGATTTTGATCCTTCGCCATTTTGATGGATACAGGTTCAAAATCCCCTAAAAAGGTAGAACAACATAGCATGCGGCCACAAGGACCAATACCACCCAGCATTTTTGCTTCGTCACGAACGCCAATCTGACGAAGTTCAATGCGCGTACGGAAAATGGAGGCCAGATCTTTCACCAGCTCTCGGAAATCAACACGTCCATCAGCCGTAAAATAGAATATGACTTTATTGCGATCGAATGTATATTCTACATCTACCAATTTCATATCCAATTGATGCTGATTAATTTTATCACAACATACGTTATAGGCTTCCGTTGCAGATGACTTATTCTCATCTACGATCAAACGATCTTTTTGATCGGCGATCCGAATCACTTTCTTCAATGGAAGTACTACATCGTTTTCTCCGACTTGTTTTCTCTCTACGACTACTTTTCCAAATTCGACTCCGCGGACGGTTTCAACGATTACATAGCAATCTTTTTGAATGTCCAATTCACCCGGATCGAAATAATAGATTTTACCCGCTTTTTTAAAGCGAACTCCTACAACATCGTACAAAGGACCATCACCCCTGCAGTTTTAGCATAAGCTGTTCTACTAGCAGCTGCGAATTCATATTGGCGTTTAATTTGCGTTTTGCTTCAAGTATCACCGTCATATTAGTAGAAAGACGATTCGTAGACACTTGAAGTGCGTTTGATTTCCAGTTTTCCTTTTGGTCCGGGTACACGAGCTGTTCTTCTTTTCCCAGCTGGATATGAAGTAAGTCTTTATATATTAGAAGTAAAAGATCCAATGCTCGATCGACTTGATCTTTTTCTTTGAAGTGCTGTACAAAATCCTCTTGTATTTTGACCATTGCTTGGAAGGGACTTTTCTGGAGGACTTCATATAATTTTAACACTATTATTCTTGCTTGTGCAAACCACTCATTTTGACATATTTCTACAGCTTCCTCATAATGGTTCGTCAAGTTGGCTGCGAGGGTGGCAAAATGGGGTGGAATCCCTTCTTCCAATAACTGTTTTGTCAGCTGCTCTTTCGGCAACGGCTTAAATGAAACCGTCTGGCAGCGCGAAAGAATGGTAGGCAGGATCCGATGAATATTTTCCGTGATCAGGATCGCAGTTGTATCCGCTAAAGGCTCTTCAAGAAACTTAAGTAGGCTATTAGCCGCATTCGCCGTCATCTTATCTCCGTGAACGATGATGTAAATTTTCTTCTTGGACTCTACACCCGTTTTCGAGAACTCTTCCTGAAGGCTTTTGATCTGATCCTTCTTTATCGATAGACCATCAGGCTCAACAATGTGAAGATCCGGATGATTCCCATGATTGATTCTTTTGCAGTTGGTGCATTCTTCACAAGGTTTACCGCCCACTTGGTTGAGACAAAGCAAAGCTTTGGCAAACAGAATGCTCATTTCTCTCTTTCGTGTCCCTTTTTCACCCTCGAATAAATAAGCATGAGCGACACGATCCTTCAATATACTATTCTGCAGCATCTGAAGGACGACGGGCTGAAATGGTTGTATCTCTTCAAACAACATGTCTTAACATCACTCTCTTACATATAAAGATTAATAAGGAGACCTTTTATTTCCCCGATTTTCCCTAATATATCAATGGATTTCTTTTCTTTATCCAATACATCCTCTGTTAGACCCACAAGATGCTGATCAACTGTTTCAACGATATTGAGCTTCCGCCCTTCCCCATACTGATTCCATGTATGGGACTGCTTCAGATCCATCCCAAAATCGACGGCTTCCCGCACAAACTTCTTCACCAATGTTTTATACTTGGCAAGGTCCTTGAATGTCCTGGATTGAGCTAAACGGCTGCCGGCATCCTCTATAGTCGTGAGAAGCTTATTGAGCTGGTCCATCTGCAATTTCTGGTCATGTTTCTGAACAAGCTGTCCGAATTTAACTTGACCCGTGCCGGTGGATCTCTGGTCTTTCCCTACACTATCTATGGCCACGCGATGGTCTTGGTTAATTTTCATAAGATGACCCTCACTTTAAAACTGATGGAATTGCTCTACAGGGAGAACAAAAACGGTTGCTCCGCCGACGGCCACTTCAACAGGATATGGTACATAAGAATCAGCATTTCCACCCATAGGGGATACAGGAGCCACCATCTGTTCACGTGATTGACAGTTTTCTTTAATGACCTGTAACGCTTTATCCACACGGATATCATCTGTACCAATAATGAAAGTGGTATTGCCGGACTTTAAAAACCCGCCCGTACTCGCTAATTTTGTCGAACGAAAATTATGTTCCATCAGGGCATTAGACAAACGATTGCTATCTTTATCCTGTACAACTGCCATAATTACCTTCATGAATAAATTCCTCCGTTATAAAGCCATTTACTTCCTTCTATTATATCATTGAACAGACTTCAATGCTTCATCTAAAAAAGAGGAGGACTACTTGGAGCCCTCCTCTTCTTTATTCAATCGTCTTTAAGTACCTCGTCACGATTTCATAGGCATCATTAAAAACCTCATCTTTACTCTTACTGGCATCGACGATCCGGATACGATCAGGGTATTGTTTGATCACCTTCTGATACCCTTCCCGCACATGGGTATGGAACTCCACCGATTCCAGATCCAGCCGATTCACTTCTCTGCCATTATGTTTAGCAATCCTCTTCAGTCCTTCTTCGGGATCGATATCAAAATATAATGTTAAATCCGGCATCTTATCTTCAATGGCAAATTGATTGATGTCCATAACTTCATTCATTCCGATTCCACGTGCATTCCCCTGATACGCAAGGGAGCTGTCAATGAACCGGTCGCACATCACAATCTTTCCCGCGTCGAGGGCAGGAATCACTTTCTCCACCAAATGTTGCCGTCTCGCAGCGGCATATAGCAGGGCTTCTGTCCGTTTGTCCATTTCTGTGTTCTTTGTGTTCAAGATGACTTCCCGAATCTGCTCGGCAATCGAAATGCCACCCGGTTCCCTTGTCAGAACAACATCGAAGCCATCCTGTTCCAATCGGTGATACAACTCTGATAATATCGTTGATTTCCCTGCTCCCTCGGGTCCTTCAACGGTAATGAACAATCCTTTTTTCATCTGTTTCCCTCCGCTAATCGATACACAAACACACAGTGGTCAGCTAAACGATGATGACCTTGTATGTTTGCCTTATTCACTATATACTCTTCTAATCTCCGGATGATCTCGCCAGTGATCCTTTCACCAGGTACCAATAGAGGGATTCCCGGTGGGTAAGGTGTCACCATGCCAGCAGCAATTTCTCCCTCGGATTCTTCCAAGGGTACAAGGACTTCTGCCTTCCCGTCCATTTCCTCCAGCGTTAACGCCAAAGTAGAGAAATGCTTTTTCCTATCCAATGGGATTGACTTTATCCCAGGGCTTACCTCCACAACCGGCTCTTTCTTAAGTGCACTCGATATCCTGCTGACCGCCTCTTCATATGGAAACGAAAGGTCCCTTTTTACAAGAGGAAGAATCAGCAATACTTGAGAAGGGTCAGCAAGTTCCGGATATATTCCTTCTGACTCTAATAATCCCTGAAGAACATATCCCGTCCGTCCTTCAAGCTTCATCATAAGCTTTAAAGGATCATGTGACTGTTGAACAGTAAGCTGAGGGTGGATTCGTTCGACTGCCTGTACAAAGAAACTGACGTCCTGCAGCGTTCGATCCAGATCCTCCCCAGAAAACGTCCCGACATATGATCTCGCATAATCAAGTGAAGCCATAATCGGATACGACGGACTACTTGATTGTAGCATAGATAAATACTCTTTTACCTTTCGTCCATTAACCCGCTTACTTCCAATATGTAAATACGATCCCATCGTCATGGCCGGAAGCATCTTATGCGCCGAGTGGATCACAATATCGGCTCCACATTCCAATGCCGACTCCGGAAAAGGTGAACCAAGCGTGAAATGAGCGCCATGGGCTTCATCAATGATACACGTAACATCGTGTTTATGTACTTCTTCAATGATCTGTTTAATAGTATACGAGAATCCATAATAAGTCGGATACGTCAGTACACATGCTTTCACACGGGGGAACTCCTTCAGCGCTGCCTTCACCGCCTCAATCCGAATACCAAGGGCGGTCCCAAAGTCACTCCACTCTGTTTCAATGAATACCGGCACAGCACGGGCGAGTTTGATACCGTTCAGCACCGATTTATGACAATTCCGTTGAACAAACACCGTATCGCCTGGTTCACAAGAAGCAAGAATCGCCGCTATGTTCCCAACTGTACTTCCATTCACCAAAAAATAACTCTTCATAGAACCATAAACATCTGCAAGCATAGCCTCTGCTTCTTCTATTGCCTCATGGGGATCATGTAAATCATCCAGCCCGTTTAACTCTGTCAGATCGCCCTGAAAAAAAGGATGATTTTCCCTCATCAATAAACCATTCTTATGGCCCGGCACATGAAAAGAAATAGGATTGGCGGTCCGATGTCTCCTTATCGCTTCAATAAGCGGGGTTCTCGTATGATCTCGTTTCATTCGATCTAGCTCCTCAATAAAAATATCCATTCATATCGTATCACAATCCCGCTGTTCCATGCGCCGTCAAATCTTATGAATCGTATACGGGGTTCCTTGACAAAAAAAATCATAACCATGTATACCATCTGGTTATGAGTAGATTTGAGGAGTATTCACTTTTTTCAACCTCTGTATGAATAATTTATACACAGGATCAGTCGTTTCTGTATGAACCATTTCATTCTCACACTCTGTGCAGATAAACGATGTGTATAGATGGATTCCAACTTTCTTCTCAACATGACAAACAATACACTCTTCTAAAGCCGCCTTACGTTCCTGATCTAACATAGGGCCCTCCACCTCCATACAATCAATTCTGCCTCAAAACCACTAATTGTATACATAATTTTAAACATTTAAACTGACAGAATAATCAAGTGTACTCTAATCTTATGTTTCAGGCACCATGTCTGTGTATGTCTCTCTAAAAAAGATTGAGAAAAGATGTTTGCATATTGGTGATGTTTTAGATTGGGAGATGCGTAGGTGTTGAATTTATAGTGGTCTATGGGATAGGGGGATCAAGTGACAACGAGGGGGCAATTGTGCCACTACGATTGAAATTTGTAATAAAAATGAGGTCATGATGAGCTTATTTAGTGTTGAAATGGTGGGAATAGAGGCATTAGTGGACTTTTGAAGGGTTGATTTCTGGATGGAATGGATGACTTGGTGGAAATTGCGTCGTTTTTGAATTTATTGCGTTATTTTCGAGGGGGATTGCGTCATTATTTTATTATTTGCGTCATTCCCACCCTTGATTGCGTCATTTTTTCGTTAATTGCGTCAATTACCAATTATTACCTTAAAATGACTAACCTCTCACCCATTTATCACAATTCAATC
>NZ_JAHWGH010000027.1:2262-2598 GCF_019334305.1 Rossellomorea orangium | reverse complement strand
TATGGAGGAGGAAGGGGGATTCGAACCCCCGCGGGCTGTTACACCCCTGTCGGTTTTCAAGACCGATCCCTTCAGCCGGACTTGGGTATTCCTCCGTATAATGGACCCTGTAGGACTCGAACCTACGACCGGACGGTTATGAGCCGTCTGCTCTAACCAACTGAGCTAAGGGTCCTTATAATCGTTCATTATGTATCATGTAATAGCGGCGGAGGGGATCGAACCCCCGACCTCACGGGTATGAACCGTACGCTCTAGCCAGCTGAGCTACACCGCCACGAATCTACTGAATATTTGGCTTAATGATAAAACCAATGAAGTTTATTTTACTTCCGC
>NZ_JAHWGH010000027.1:1334-2252 GCF_019334305.1 Rossellomorea orangium | reverse complement strand
TATGGAGGAGGAAGGGGGATTCGAACCCCCGCGGGCTGTTACACCCCTGTCGGTTTTCAAGACCGATCCCTTCAGCCGGACTTGGGTATTCCTCCGTAATGAAAATGGTACTTGGTGGACCTTGTAGGACTCGAACCTACGACCGGACGGTTATGAGCCGTCTGCTCTAACCAACTGAGCTAAAGGTCCCTATTGGTAGCGGCGGAGGGGATCGAACCCCCGACCTCACGGGTATGAACCGTACGCTCTAGCCAGCTGAGCTACACCGCCAAGAAACATTTAATATAGTATTGAATTTTACTTTCGTAAACCCAATGTAGTTATTTTACTTTCGTAAAAAAACTTGGTGGAGCCTAGCGGGATCGAACCGCTGACCTCCTGCGTGCAAAGCAGGCGCTCTCCCAGCTGAGCTAAGGCCCCAAAGAAGTGGTCGGGAAGACAGGATTCGAACCTGCGACCCCTTGGTCCCAAACCAAGTGCTCTACCAAGCTGAGCTACTTCCCGATATATGGCGCGCCCGAGAGGAGTCGAACCCCTAACCTTTTGATCCGTAGTCAAACGCTCTATCCAATTGAGCTACGGGCGCAAAATGCATTATAGTTTTTTGATGAGTAAAGTAAGGAAAGATATTTTGCTGAAGCAAAAATCTTTGGTGCCGAGGACCGGAATCGAACCGGTACGGTAGTCACCTACCGCAGGATTTTAAGTCCTGTGCGTCTGCCAGTTCCGCCACCCCGGCAAGTCTCTGGAGCGGAAGACGGGATTCGAACCCGCGACCCCCACCTTGGCAAGGTGGTGTTCTACCACTGAACTACTTCCGCGCAAGTATTGGTGCGGGTGAAGGGACTTGAACCCCCACGCCTTGCGGCGCCAGATCCTAAGTCTGGTGCGTCTGCCAATTCCGCCACACCCGCAAAT
>NZ_JAHWGH010000027.1:319-1324 GCF_019334305.1 Rossellomorea orangium | reverse complement strand
TGAGCTACTTCCCGATATATGGCGCGCCCGAGAGGAGTCGAACCCCTAACCTTTTGATCCGTAGTCAAACGCTCTATCCAATTGAGCTACGGGCGCAAGATGCATAATAGTTTTTAATAAGTGATGTAAGGAAATATATTTCGCTAACGCGAATTAATGAAGATTATTTTGCTGTCGCAAAAAATCTTGGTGCCGAGGACCGGAATCGAACCGGTACGGTAGTCACCTACCGCAGGATTTTAAGTCCTGTGCGTCTGCCAGTTCCGCCACCCCGGCTAGTTTGGAGCGGAAGACGGGATTCGAACCCGCGACCCCCACCTTGGCAAGGTGGTGTTCTACCACTGAACTACTTCCGCGAAACAAATGGTGCGGGTGAAGGGACTTGAACCCCCACGCCTCGCGGCGCCAGATCCTAAGTCTGGTGCGTCTGCCAATTCCGCCACACCCGCAAATTGATGATTTCCACATTGATGAAAACCCTATGGTAAGAAATTTTGCTGTCGCAAAAATCTTTGGTGAGCCATGAAGGACTCGAACCTTCGACCCTCTGATTAAAAGTCAGATGCTCTACCAACTGAGCTAATGGCTCTCAAAAAATAAGACAAAATAAAAAAACCAATGGTGCCGGCAAGAGGACTTGAACCCCCAACCTACTGATTACAAGTCAGTTGCTCTACCAGTTGAGCTACACCGGCATATTAGATTTTCAAGAAATAAAAAAATGGTGGAGGATGACGGGATCGAACCGCCGACCCTCTGCTTGTAAGGCAGATGCTCTCCCAGCTGAGCTAATCCTCCGAAATATGTATCGCCTGGCGACGTCCTACTCTCACAGGGGGAGATCCCCCAACTACCATCGGCGCTGAAGAGCTTAACTTCCGTGTTCGGCATGGGAACGGGTGTGACCTCTTCGCCATAATCACCAGACATATTGCTTACAATGACAAATATTATTATATAATATTTTCAATGAAATTCAAGGGGTAAATGAAAATTTATTCCCTG
>NZ_JAHWGH010000027.1:0-309 GCF_019334305.1 Rossellomorea orangium | reverse complement strand
GTCCTACTCTCACAGGGGGAGATCCCCCAACTACCATCGGCGCTGAAGAGCTTAACTTCCGTGTTCGGCATGGGAACGGGTGTGACCTCTTCGCCATTATCACCAGACGAATATTCAATTGAAGGATTGTTCCTTCAAAACTAGATAAAGGATTGATGTCAAGAAAGCCGAATATCGACCAATTGTTGTTCATTACAATAATGACTCTTTGTGGTTAAGTCCTCGATCGATTAGTATCAGTCAACTCCACATGTCGCCATGCTTCCATCTCTGACCTATCTACCTAGTCATCTTCTAGGGATCTTACTC
>NZ_JAHWGH010000003.1 GCF_019334305.1 Rossellomorea orangium | reverse complement strand
GTCGCTGTCGCTCCTGCGGGGTCTCACCTATTCCGCTTTTCCCGCAGGAGTCTTCGTCTTGCACTCCAATCAACAGCTAGAACCTGCTAAATACATGGGTTTTAAAAATTAAAAATCCGAACGAGTTAAATTTTTATCAAATTACTCGTTCGGATTTTTCTTTATCTGAAACCCTTTTGTCCCAGTCTCTTTTTTATCTCCTCATATTTTAAGGTCCCTCTCAATAAAATAGAAGGTCAGTACATTATTGAGGAGGATTGCTATGCTTAATGATCAAATTCAAAAACTGGTGAATAATCTGATTCAGATTGAGCATGTGTCAACGACATTATATCTGGCTATGTCGGCTTATATGGCGAACCAAAATTATACCGGGATGGCTAAATGGTTAAGAATTCAATCGGAGGAAGAGCGAACACATATGTTGAAACTCATTGACTATCTGACGGACAGGGGAGGAGTGGTGGAGCTTCAGGAGCTTCCAGCCCAGCCGAAAGAATATGGCTCCCCTCTGGAAACCTTTCAAAAGGTGTTGGAGCATGAGCAATTCGTTACAAATTCGTATCGTCAAGCCTATAATTATGCAGCCCAGACGGATCAACAGACTGCGGTGATCATCCAGGAATTTCTAAGGGAACAAATCGATGAAGAAGCACAGTCCCAGAAAGTTGTCGACCGCTTAAAGATTGCCGGGGATAATCCTTCTGCCTTACTGGTAATGGATCAGGAGCTTGGTCAACGTGCTGCAGGACCAGCAGCTGGTGCCGCACCAGCAGGTGGTTAAATACATCCGTAAATGCCGATTCCTGTACTCTGGGAAGCGGCGTTTTTTTTTTATTGATGCATGGAATGGGATACAGTCTGCTCATCAGGTTCATACTGAAGGAAAATGAATCTATTCAAAGGGTGGGCATATGATTTATATTTACAATGATTTCGGTGGAACCCATACAACGTCTATGGCTGCTGCCTATCACTTACAGTTATTAAAACAAGGTGATCTTACAAAGGATGACATCCTTTCAGTGCCTTTTTTTAACAAGCTTACCAAAAAGGACACCGGTCACATTCTTTTTCATGGGTTGGACCAAGATGATAATCCTGTGTATACAATTGGAAGGAGAAATTCCAAGTATGTTGTTCCTGCCTTAACTGATTTATGTGGCATTCTCCTTAGTCGATATGATCAACAAGAGAAAATCATCATTTCCAACACTTCTCCTACTGTACCCCCATTCATGACTGCGGGGGGATTATTCTCGAGAGAACTTGGCATCGATTGGATAGGGGTTCCCCTCCTTGTCAAAGGAGCGAAGCAATGTCACCGGCTCATTCAACATCTAGTGGAAGAAACCAAACATGTGGCAGAGCTATCATCTGAACAAATCGTCGTATTAGAAAATAAAGAATATCAATATAAAATGGGGAAAAAGGATATCTTCTGGAAATGAGACATATTATAATTAAGTAAATACTACCAGGTAAAAGGTCTGTGCCTGAAAAAATGGATAGACCGTTACATAATGGCTAAACTATAGTAAAACGGAGGTGTCGACATTGGAAGGTAAACCATTTCACTTTGATGGCAGTCACCATTTCACAACAGGGGAAGCACAAGAGAACACTCCATTTGAACTAACAGACGAAATGAGAAGAAATATCGGGGGAAACCCTTTTGAAATGCCTGGTGAAGAAGACTAAGGTATTTCACTTAATGCTGCCCTAAACAGGCAGCGTTTTTTTTTGATTCGTAAATAAGGATAATTCCATCCATTTCTTCATAAAATACTGTTGTGAATAAAACGAAGCAAAGGATGGATGATCAATGGCACAAGTATTATATATAACAGCGCATCCCCATGATGATACACAGTCCTACAGTATGGCGGTTGCAAAAGCATTTATGGATACATATAAGGAAGTGAACCCGGGAGATCAAGTGATACACCTCGATTTATACCGGGAACATATTCCTCATATCGATGCGGATGTTTTCAGCGGATGGGGTAAGCTTCAATCTGGTAAAGGATTCGAGGAGCTTTCACCGGAAGAACAGAAGAAAGTGAATCGGCTGAATGAATTATCGGACCAGTTCATAAGTGCCGATAAGTATGTATTTGTCACTCCGTTCTGGAATTTCTCATTCCCGCCGGTGATGAAAGCTTATATTGACTCTGTTGCAGTGGCAGGGAAATCGTTTAAATATACGGAACAGGGGCCGGTTGGGTTATTGACGGATAAGAAAGCCATCCATATCCAGGCTCGGGGAGGTATTTACTCTGAAGGACCTGCAGCTGGAATGGAGATGGGCCACCGATATTTAAGTATCATCATGCAGTTTTTCGGGGTACCTTCTTTTGAAGGAGTCATTGTGGAGGGACATGCTGCTATGCCGGACAAAGCAGAGGAAATCAAGCAAAATGCCATTTCCCGTGCGAAAGATGCAGCTCATACTTTCTAAGATTAACTAAAGTTAAAAGAAAGAGCCTGATCCTGTGATCAGGCTCTTTCTTGTTTACACAATCGCAGACTTTTCCACATCATCTTCCTTTGGCTCTGGAACGAAGGCGAGTACCACAATTCCGATGATAAAGAGGATGACAAGACTGAACACACCGCTGTTGGACGCACCTGTCACTTGAGCTGTGACCGCCACGAGCAGCGGACCAAGTATGGATGCGAACTTACCGAAAATATTATAAAAACCAAAGAATTCATTGGAATTTTTCTTGGGTATCAGTTTGGCGAAATAGGCCCTGCTGAGTGCCTGAATGCCCCCTTGAGAAGAGGCGACAAGCATGGCTAATATCCAGAAGTCCAGGGTCGTTTCCAAGAAATAAGCATAAATGCACACGATGATATATACGCAGATGCCTACATACAACATCTTCTTCCCTGTGAATCTTTCTGCCAGTCTTCCATATAGAATGGCAAATGGCCCAGCCACTACCTGTGTAACAAATAGGATGATCAATAGATTCGTGGATGAAATACCAAGGTCCGATCCGTAAGCAGTGGACATCGTAATGATGGTACCTACACCGTCAATATAAAAGAAATAAGCAAGAAGGAATAAAAAGAGTGCCCGATATTTTTTGATTTCTTTCATCGTTTTTCCCAGGCGTTTAAAGCTATTTGCCACCGGGCTTTTCTCACGTTGGATAAAATAGCGCTGATGAACATTCTTTAATAGAGGGATGGAAAAGAGTCCCCACCATACAGCGGTGATGACAAAGGCGATCTTACTGGCGACGGTGACAGAGAAAGGGATAGTGCCATTTTGGGATAATACGATGATGGCGATACTGATGATGAAGGGAATCGTACTGCCTATATATCCAAATCCAAACCCCCGGGACGATACCCGGTTCATCCGTTCTTCCGTGGTAACGTCGGTCAAAAATGCATCATAGAAGACGTTCGATCCTGCTGAACCGACGGCAGCCACTGTATAAAAAATCAATAAGAGCAGCCAATTATCGCTCGGAACAAAAGCGAGAAGGGCGGTGAACGTTACACCCAATGCAAAGAAGAAGGAAAAGAACTTCTTCTTGTACCCTTCATAATCGGCGATGGTACCAAGAATCGGCCCGATCATGGCAAGGATGAAGGTGGCAATGGCAATCGTATATCCCAGATAAGCCGTTGAATTAGCAGCACTCACCCCTGCATTGGTGGCGGCGGCTTTATAAAACAGCGGAAAGACGGCGGTGGAAATGATGATTGAATAAGCGGAGTTCGCCCAATCGTAAAAAATCCAGCTGCTTTCTTCTTTCGAAAAACGCTTCATTGTTTTTCCCCCTAAGGAAACAGATTCTTCTTTATATGTCGAGTATGGCTTCTATCGGTTTTCCATCAGTGTCACCTAAGCTGAGTCCGAGCAATGTGGCGAATGTAGGTCCTTCATCGACGAGGCGCATAGAAGTGAGGTCCTGATGCGGGCGAATGCCTTTTCCTGCCGCCATAAAAATCGTGAAGTAGCCCTCTTTTTCTGGAGAATAGCCATGAGATCCATACGTATAACGCTTCTTCCTGACATCTTCCGGGGTGATCGTATGAATGAAGGAACCTTCCAGTGCGTCTTTAAAATAAAAACCTGGACGGGCCTCAAGCATAAACGCACAATGTCCGTCGGCCCCCTTTTCAGCTGCTTCCTCTCCAGTGAGAAAGGATTCGATTCCGTTGGAAGGATCGGGTTGCAACTCTTCCAAAAGCCGTTTTACTTCCTTTGTTGCTTTATCATCTTTTGTGTAGACGTAGGCTGAGCCATCACATCCTTTGCAATAAGCCTTCCATTTCGAAATCTTCCCCCGTCCGTTTACGGTTATCATTCCTTTTTCCTTTAAGAGAATGTTGAATTGAACGGCCATGGATTCATCAAGTGCACTATGATCCCCCAAGGCGACGATCGTCGTTTCTTCATACATGTCGTTTTCCTTTAACGCTTTCATGATTCTCCCCAGTCTCTCATCATGACGACGAAGAGCCTTCTTCGCTTCTTCGGAAGAGAAGCCATGATAATGCCGCTGGGTATCAAGATCCGTAAAATGAACAAGCAATAAGCCGGGCTTCCTTTTGATCGTTTCGACCGTTGATTCCAGGACGAAATCATCCAGTTCCGGCTGGTTAAGACCACTCCGGATCCCGCCGAAGAGACGATTCATCTGAAGTTGATAGAGCGGACTGCCATTCAGAAGGGAAACAAGGATCTGATTATGCCATGGTCGATTGGCGAATATTTCAGGCATATTATAATCTATGTCTGCTTTAGCTGTCACCGGCCAAAGCAGGGCAGCGGTCGTCATCCCGGCCTTCTTTGCTTCATCATACAGGGTGGTGCCTCTAATGGATTTCCTGTACCAATGCCAATCAGGGGAATCCCTCCCCGGCTGAAGCAGGGTGTTGTTTACAACACCGTGTCGATTGGGGTACTTCCCGGTAACGATGGTTGCGTGACATGGATAGGTAACAGAAGGATAGATGGTTTCAACCTGTTTGCAGTAGGATCCTCGTCCAAGCAGTTCCCGGAAGTGGGGGAGCTCTTTCAGAATCGGATAATCCAGGGCAGACAAACAATCAAAAGAGATGACTATCAGGTGATCGGTCAAACGTTTCATAAAGTCCTCCAATATGCAGTGCAGGATTGTACTATATACCTATTAATATAGCAGAACATTCAGAATAAAAATATGAAATTCAGATGTTAGAGGGGGAAAGGTGGTGTAAATAAGGGGAGATGGTAGAAAAAAGGGAAGGCAAAGCCCATCCCCTTCCTCCAATATGTTAGATTTTCACTTTGTTTCTGATGCGGCTTTCTTTGTGCACATCGATGGAGCCGGAATACTCAACCGTATCGATATCGCAATGCTCACTAATCACGACGTTTTTACCGCGAACGAGCTTCGCTTTCGTATTCTCAAGATAGACCTCATCACCTTCGATTAAATCTGAAAATAAATAGTCTTCCTTTTGCAGGAAGAAGTTGACCACTTGCTTAATCAGCCTGTTCGAGTTGTGGTGAGTCACGGAGATCTTCTCCCCGCCGATTTCTTTGATGGATGATTCGTGATTGATCTCAATTTGAACGTTGTCAGCATTGAGCAATCCGTCGATGTGGACAGAGCCTGAAGATGAGAAGGTTTCAACTTCACAATCCTGCCCCACCTTCAGGGAACCGCTTGCTTTGATCAATCCGCCCTGAAGCTTTCCTCCCACTTTGCATGAACCGCTTACTTTGAATTTTTCCACTATAAGGTCACCGGTTATTTTACTGGAGCCACTGATATTCATTTCAGCGGCCATGACGGAGCCGTTATATTTAGAACTCCCGCTCGTTGATATATTTTCAGCTTTTGTATTTCCTTCAATAGTGGAAGAGCCGCTTGTTTTGATGACGCCGGCTTTTACATCACCTGCAACCGTCCCGGATCCTGAAATCTTCATCTCCCGACAGTCAATATCTCCTGCAATCTTTCCGCTTCCACTGATTTTCACTTCATCAAATTGTCCTCCGCCGGATGTTCCCGACCCGCTGATCTTTAAGTCATGCAACTTTTTCTTTTCTACTGTATTCATCCATTTCTCCTCCAGTTCAAGGGTGTTAGATCCCTTCCGTATTCGTTAACGTCAATTTCAATTCTTCCGTCATTTGTTGTAAATCGAATCGCAATACGACTTGAGCCATATGGTCTACGTGAAAGTCCGAAGGGAGGGGCAGGAGCATCCATATATACGCTTCATCTTTTCGGATACCGATAAGCTCAAGGGAAGATTCTTTCAGTGGAGTAAACTTCTCATGAAGAAAAAGAAATAGGGTTCGCTGAGCTTCTTTAGGAATCTCTAATCGGTGTGCCTTTTCGACAATCACCATATTTAAGATATCCTGGAATTCATAAGCGCCTTTCATTGCTAACAGTGATGTACAGAATGTCATGGTGTCCTCTGTAAGAATGTTGTGTGAGCGCAATCCTTCTTCACTGACTTCGACCTTGGTGGGATGGGGTGAGAAAAAGTCCGAAAGCTCATCCAGGGAATAACCATCTTTCATCTCTTTGATAGTATCAATTCTGGCAAGCATCTTTTCCCTTGGGAAGAAAGTTTCCTGTCCTGTATAGCTGGATTTCTTGATGAACCAGCTTTCCGGGATGATATTCTTCCGTTTCCATCTGTATAGCTGTCCATAGGATATGCCAGTCAGCTCCAATACTTCCTTTTTTGAAATTAAATCTGTTTCCAATGAGGAATCACCTCTTTTTACGTAACAAAACATTGTTACGTTAATTTACATCCAGTTTAACAGAACAATGTTACGCGGTAAAGTATTTTTTTGAAGCTTTGTATTTATCCGCATGTATTGCATGTTTAAATCATCCCATCAAGGGTACAAATGAAACAGAATGTTTTACATAGTAAACATTAATTTAGATGGAGAGGGATGAAAGAATGGGAGACGATCGTCATACGAAAGTGAATGGCAGCAGTAAGGATGAACAGCTTGAACAGTATCGCGTGGAAGATGAAGGGAAGCATCTTACAACCAATCAAGGGTTGAAGGTATCCGAGGATGAGTTCTCGCTGAAAGCCGGAGACCGCGGTCCTACGTTAATGGAGGATTTCCACTTCCGTGAAAAGATGACTCACTTCGACCATGAGCGTATTCCTGAACGGATTGTCCATGCCCGGGGGTTTGCGGCTCACGGGGAATTCGAACTCTATGACTCTATGAAAGAATATACACGTGCCAAATTCCTGCAGGACACCACAAAGAAGACACCGGTATTCGTCCGTTTTTCTACTGTGGCAGGCTCAAAAGGTTCTGCGGAGACGGTAAGGGATGCACGTGGATTTGCCACGAAGTTTTATACCGAAGAAGGGAATTATGACCTTGTCGGCAACAACATCCCTGTTTTCTTTATACAGGATGCAATCAAATTCCCGGATTTGATCCACGCAGTGAAGCCGGAGCCACACAATGAAATGCCCCAGGCTGCTTCTGCCCATGATACGTTTTGGGACTTTGTAGCGAACAACCAGGAATCTGCACATATGGTCATGTGGGCCATGTCCGATCGGGCAATTCCGCGAAGCCTGCGTATGATGGAAGGCTTCGGAGTTCACACATTCCGCTTGGTTAACGGGGAAGGCAAGGCACATTTCGTGAAATTCCACTGGAAACCGGTACTTGGGACACATTCCCTTGTATGGGATGAGGCACAGAAAATCAATGGGAAGGACCCAGATTTCCATCGCAGGGACCTGTGGGAATCCATTGAAAACGGGGACTATCCTGAATATGAGCTTGGTGTTCAACTCATTCCGGAAGAAGATGAATTTAACTTTGACTTTGATGTCCTTGATCCGACCAAGCTGTGGCCGGAGGAAGAGGTCCCTGTGAAGATGGTCGGGAAAATGACCCTCAATCGCAATGTGGATAATGTATTCGCAGAAACGGAGCAGGCGGCGTTTCATCCGGGATCTGTCGTGCCAGGTATCGATTTCTCCAATGACCCATTATTACAGGGCCGCTTATTTTCCTATACCGATACACAATTGATCCGCCTTGGAGGACCAAACTTCCACGAGCTTCCTATTAATAGACCGGTGTGTCCTTTCCACAATAATCAGCGTGACGGATACGGTCGACATACAATCAATAAAGGGCAGGTAAGCTATCATAACAACTCACTTGCTCACAATACACCAGCTCCTGCTTCCAAAGAAGACGGTGGATACACCCACTACCAGGAAAAAATGGAAGGGCGTAAAGTACGTGCGAGAAGTGAAAGCTTTAAAGATCATTTCTCACAAGCCACCATGTTCTGGAACAGCATGAGTGCCCCTGAGAAAGAGCATATTATTCAAGCTTTCAGTTTTGAACTTGGGAAGGTGAAGAGTAAATCGGTGCAGAAACAGGTCGTTGACATGTTTGCAAATGTAAGCAGGGAGCTGGCAAAAGGATTTGCCGAAGCGATCAATGGAGAAGTCCCTGATGGTGAAGAATCCAAGGTGACTAAATCTTCGAAAGCCCTTAGCCAGGAAAATACAATCAAGAAACCTGCTACTAGAAAAGTGGGAGTAATCGTAGGAAACGGCTATAAAGGGGAAGAAGTGGACATGGTCCTTACTTCCCTTAAAGAAGAAGGGATTCAGCCTGAGGTCATCAGTGACAAGCTGGGGATTCGAAAAGGCGACAATGGTTCAGAGCTGGAAGTGGACCATACGTTCCTAACGGGAGAATCGGTTTTATTTGATAGCCTTTACATTATAGGCGGGGAGGACGTAGATAAGAAATTCTCTCAAGATACGGCCTACTTTGTAAAAGAAGCGTATTCTCATTATAAGCCAATCGGAGCCACACATGAAGGGATCCATTGGCTGGATGAAGCCGGTGTTGGCGGTTCCGGTGTAGTAACTGGGGATAATATGAAGGAATTCGTCCAGGAATTCATAACAGCGATTGCCGCTCATCGCCATTGGGATCGCGAATTGGTATAAAATAATAGTAAGAGTTTAATTCTCTAGTATATTCATTAACATGCTAGGCCTGGTCTTTCAGGTCTAGCATTTTTTTTGGATAAAATAGCCCTTTTTATTATCAAATAGACGATTATATCATTCGAATCTAGCAATCTATACATAAGATACCATGTAGAGTGCTTTACAAGTACTGAATAAGTGAGGTGATGATGGATGGGTGCGAGTCATTCTCATAGCGAATTTGATTTTTACAGTTTGCTTTTGGTGTTGTTAATTGTGGCTTTTCTAGTACTACTTGCGATTAATCCTCTAGCAGCATTGATTGTAGGAATTGCAATTCTCGTTCTGCTTGCGGTAGGTGCCATTAGCTAAACCAGGATTTAAAACATTCCTTGAACATGGGCAGCCATATTCAAGGAATAGTATTACATCGAATGATAAAGAATTGGAGGGGAAAACAATGAGTGAGAAAAATAATCCACTTGAGGGGATCATGGATTTGATCAACCAATACACAAAAGAAGATGCAAGTAAGCTTGACCTTAATTCGGTAAAAGATCAATTAAGTTCATTATTAAATAATGATCAATTAAAAGGTCTGTTGAATTCGGGTTCTGGAGGGAAGGGTTCCCTGGATGCACTAGGATCACTTGGAAGCATGGGAAATATGGCGAACGTGATGAACGTCCTGCCAATGGTTGAAAAGGTGGTGAAACAACGTATGTCTAATAAACAATCAGATTGCTCTAAGCATCGTGACAACGATATTAAAGAACTTCTTAAAGACATTTTGGATGAGTTAAAGAAGATTAAGAAATGTACCTGCCATAAGCAGAAACATTGTTGTCATAAAGATAACTGGGAACATTGGTATTAAGAGAGCTGGCATGAATGCCGGCTTTTTTTTTGTACCAATAAATCAATTAATTGAATTCTATTCTAAAATGTCCTACACTCTTCTTCAACACTCAATCACAAGCTCGTTTATGTAAAAATTCCCATAAGCAAAAACATTGAAAGTCAAAGAAGGTCAAAGTATACTATTTATAAGGTCAAAGAAAGTCAAAGTCAAACTTGATAAATTTGACCTTTCTAATTCAACTAATAATGAAAATGAATTTATAGATAAGACTACAGGAGGTCATGTTTCATGAAATGCCAAGTATGTCATCACAATCAAGCATCAGTTGAAGTGTATACGCAAGTGAATGGTAAGAAGTCCAGTATGAAAATGTGTTCAGCTTGCTTTAAAAAGCAGCAGACACCTTCTGGCATGAGCGGAGGGTTTCCGTTTGATGAGTTGTTTAAAGGCATAAGCATGGGTGGAAATCAGAATGATGGGTTCCAAAACCATCATCAGCAAGCTACTCCCGAAACCAGGGGTGGCCATGGAGGTAACGGCATTCTTGATCAATTCGGCCGAAATGTCACAGGCGCTGCCAAAGCAGGCTTGATCGATCCAGTCATTGGCAGGAATAAAGAAGTGAATCGTGTCATCGAAATCCTGAATCGCCGAAACAAGAACAATCCGGTTCTGATTGGGGAGCCTGGTGTAGGGAAAACCGCCATTGCAGAAGGATTGGCACGTAAAATTGTAGCTGGGGATGTACCATCCAAGTTATTGAATAAAGAAGTATATGTGATGGATGTTGCTTCTTTGACAGCGGGTACAGGCGTCCGTGGATCATTTGAGGAGCGGTTGAAAGCCATCATCAGTGAATTGCAAAACCGTGAAAACGTCATGCTGTTCATAGATGAAATCCATCAATTAGTCGGAGCCGGTTCCGCCGAAGGTTCGATGGATGCAGGGAACATTTTAAAGCCTGCCCTGGCCCGTGGAGAGCTGCAGGTGATTGGGGCTACTACGCTCAAGGAATATCGTCAAATTGAGAAGGATGCGGCCCTTGAACGCCGATTTCAACCGGTCATGGTCAATGAACCGACTCCAGAAGAAGCAATCGACATACTTAAGGGTCTAAAAGATAGATATGAAGACTATCACGGGGTGACATTTACAGATGAGGCCATCGAAGCTTGTGTGAAACTTTCACATCGCTATATCCAAGACAGGTTCCTGCCGGATAAAGCCATTGATTTAATGGATGAGGCAGGTTCAAAAGTCAACCTTCTATCAGAGGGCAAAGACAAAACGGCTATCCACAAAAAATTACATGATGTACGAATAAAGAAAGAACAGGCAACAAAGGATGAGAACTATGAGCAGGCAGCGATTCTCCGGGATCAGGAAACGGAACTGGAGAAGCAACTTGGACAGGAATCTACTGATTCAGCAGCTGTTGTAGAAAAAGAATTAATCCAGACCATCATCGAAGGCAAAACGGGTATACCGGTAGGAAAACTCCAAAGTGATGATCGTAAGCGAATGAAATCACTGGAAGAAAATCTGGCTCATAAAGTGATCGGCCAGGAAGAAGCAGTGAAGAAAGTGGCAAAAGCCATACGCCGCAGCCGTGCAGGATTGAAAGCGAAGCATCGTCCAATAGGTACATTCCTATTCGTCGGGCCGACGGGTGTAGGGAAGACAGAGTTAACAAAAACACTCGCAGAAGAATTATTTGGATCTAAAGATTCCATGCTTCGGTTGGATATGAGTGAGTATATGGAGAAACATTCAGTATCTAAACTGATCGGTTCCCCTCCAGGATATGTTGGACATGAAGAATCCGGTCAACTGACGGAGAAGGTTAGAAGAAATCCGTATTCCATCATTCTTCTGGATGAAATTGAAAAAGCACATCCTGATGTGCAGCATATGTTCCTGCAGATTCTTGAAGACGGGCGTCTTACGGATAGTCAGGGTAGAACGGTCAGCTTCAAGGAGACCGTGATCATCATGACAAGTAACGCAGGCGTCACGGATAAGAAGGCCGCTGTAGTCGGTTTCGATACTGGCGGCACAGATGCCATTAAAGAAACGAATATTCTTCAATCATTGGGTGCCTACTTTAAACCGGAATTCCTTAACCGTTTCGACAGTATCATTGAATTTAAGACTCTTGAAAAAGAAGAGCTCTTAGAAATCCTTGATTTAATGCTGGAGGAGTTGCAGGTTGAACTTAAGGAGCAGGGGATTACGCTGACCATCGACGGTGAAGCGAAGCATAAGCTCGTTGAACTGGGATATCACCAGGAATTTGGTGCACGACCATTACGGCGCGTCATTCAGGAGAGAGTAGAAGATAAGATAGCCGACTTCTTACTGGATGAAGAAGGTGTAACGGAGCTTTTAGTCTCAGTTGAAAATAATGAGATTATCGTGAAATAAAATGTAAAAGAAGCATCCTCCAGGGTGCTTCTTTTTTTCATTCTTTCCTTTTTAAAATGGCGATATAAATAGCCATGATTAAATAAACGCCTAAAACCAATATAATAAATAGAGGAGTAGAAAAGGAAGACATTTAAACACCCTCACTTTAAATCTTGTAAAGATGGATGGAAAAGGAATAATAGAATGGCAATGATAGGCAAGGAAATTATGATGGCAAGTAAAGGCTTCTTGTGATGCAAACCCAAGATGGAAAACATGATGATATTAAACACAGCGGACCACCCTAAATTCCAGCCATTCTCATACAGAAACAGACCTTTTTTATGAAACAGGTATTCCAGAAACGTGAAATAGGTTATCCAGCAGGTAAGGTAAATCCATTTCTTTTTTCCGTATGGATAATAACGGAGAAAGATCATGATTACAACAGGAATGATGAAAAAGGTGAAGACGAGGTCGATCAGAGTATGGTTTAGCCATTCCACCGTAACAGCCTTGTACTTCCATAAAGTATGATTATAAAAGATCACATTATATGTAAGATTACAGATAATATAATATTGAACCGTTGGATAATACTCTTTCCAGCGTTTCCAATCAATAAAGAGCTTAGCAAAAATCAGATAAACAACCACTACCAGTAATAGATACATGTCGGATACAATCCTTGTTTTTGTATTCAGTATGTACCTAATGTAATTATAATAGACACGGTGGAAAGTGAAAGTGCCTGATTCGCATTGAATCAGGCACATTAATGAAAATGTTTATTCCATATCAGCAAGCACTTTATCGATCGCTTGGGCCACGCCATGATCGGTATTTATACCCGTTACCCAATCGGCTGCTTCTTTTACCATTTCCTGAGCGTTGCCCATGGCCACACCGAAACCGGCTTCACGTATCATGGCAATGTCATTCATACTGTCTCCGACCGCCATGACTTGTTCCATGGAAAGATCCAGCCATTTACATACTTTCACTAATGCTGCGGCTTTATTGACACCCGCCGGATTAATTTCAATATTCGTCGGGGATGAATTCGTAATCTCGAGTGCTTCATTTTTCACGAGTTCGTCCATCATGACTTTACGGACATCATCATCCTGTATATCAAAGCCAAACTTCAGCCAATTATAGGTTTCTATGTCCTGATCAAAAGGCTTCTTACTATTGAACAGCCCTTGAGAGGTAGAGGACCAGAAGTAGACATCATGCTCTTCTTTCAACGCCCAAAGCTGCTTCACAAGGTCGATATCCAAGGGGATGCTGTCTACGAGGTTGTATTCATGATCGTAGATTTCCCCGCCATTCACAGTCACAAGATAAGATGAACGTCCAAGTTCGTCTGAGATATCCCGGCATGTGAAGAGGGAGCGTCCGGTACTTAACACGACATGAATACCTTTCTCCTTCGCACGCTGAATGGCTTGTTCGTTCTCAGGAGATACCTCTCCTTCATGGTTGACGAGAGTCCCGTCCATATCCAGTGCAATCAGTTTAATATCCATTTCATCATCACGTCCTTTTATTCTTTCATATACAGTTTAATATAATGGAAGCAAATCTTCTAGGAACCTGACTTATGAAGGCAGTATAATAGGGGGAGTGGATGATTGAGAGTGAAAGAGGAGGTGACGAGCATGGAGCCGTTTACCGAAAGAGCCGTGAAAATAATAAAGAGGATACCTCCCGGAAAGGTCATGACGTACGGACAAATCGCTGCGCATGCGGGCAGTCCGAGGGCGGCAAGGCAGATCGTCCGCATCCTCCATTCTATGAGTGGAAAGTACAATCTGCCCTGGCACAGGGTGCTGAATAGTAAAGGGGAAATCGGGTTTCGTGATGAGGAGCAGAGAATGACCCAAAAACTATCGTTGGAAGCAGAAGGAATTCATTTTATAGGGGATAACCGGATTGATCTGGAGGAATTTCAGCATCAGCCCGAAATTAGTGCTAATCAAGTAAGGTCAGAATAATGAACAATAAAGATGCAAGGGCCGTAAATCCAATCAATGCATACCCGATGATCCGGATTCCGAGTGGGAGGCTGCTCATTTCTGGCTTACTCATGGGTGCGCCTTCGATCTTGGACATATGATCGATCACATCATTAAACAATTCTTTACGATTTGTCATAGTATCCCTCCTGTTTGTATTCTGCCGTAAAAAGGTAACCATATTATTCATAGGTTACCTTTTTACGTTTAATGCAGTTGCCCATTCTTCAATTTCTTCAGCCAGGCTCTTTCTCTTATAGCAGTCATCCAATACAAAACGGAACCGAATCCGGCAAGTCCAAAGCTTCCCTGCCAGATTAACTCAAATTCGAAGCCAAGTCCTGCAAACCCGCCGATGATTCCGGCTAGTAGAAGAATGAAAGCATGCTTCTTTTGGCTCTCGAATAGAGTGAACTGAAATTCATTTAGCTGATGGTGGTCCTTTTGTTCCAAAGCCCTTTCAGGTATATCCAATAGCTGTCGTACTTTTTGAACGGTCTGAAAGAGAGGCTGTGCACCCAGCCATTTCATTAGAAGCTCCCATTTGTTGGTGTTGCCATCCTTCACCCAATCTAAAAAAGCGGGTTTAACGACATCAAGGGTTTCTTCATCCGGACTCAGCGTATGGACAAGCCCCTCGATGGTGGCAAATGATCGACCCAAGAAGATAAAGCGGGTCGGTACCTGAACAGGGAGTGATTTCACCATGTCGTTGATTTCCTTTTTAACTGAAATCATATCCATCTGCTTGAACTGCTCCATATCAAGAGTGACAAATTCCTTCAGCACAGGCTCAATCGTCTTCGGACTTGCGTTTGGGAGCAGGAAGCCCAATTGAGCCAGCGCCTCAGAGGCTTTCCGGAAATTCTTTAATAGGACACCTTCCAGAAGGTCTTGAAAATGTGCAGAATCTCTTTTCGAAATTTCCCCGATCATCCCAAAGTCCAATAAAACAAATGAACCATCAGGCTGAAGCAGTATATTTCCTGCATGGGGATCGGCATGAAAGATCCCAGGCTCTAGCCACTGAGGGAGAAAGAGGCGGAATAAATCCTGTGCTAGCTTTTGTCCGTCAAGTTCATACCCTTTCATCGCTTCTTTATCATTCAATCGGACACCATCAATCCACTCCATTACAAGCACTTTATCCGTGCAAAGGTCAGGATACATCCCAGGGATCTTCACATTGGATTGATCCTTGAACCGTTGTTTAAAGGAAATGGCGGTACTCATTTCCTTAGAAAAATCCAGCTCCTGTTCAATCACCTGCTTTAATTCCCTATAAAGCATCTTGAAATCAATGAACCCTTTCGGCATGGGAGCGAAATGCCGTGCGAACCAAATGATGATGGAAAGAGTACGGAAATCAGTCTTGACGAGTGTCGGGATTTCAGGGCGCTGCACTTTGATGGCTACTTTAGTGCCATCAAGCAGTCTTGCTTTATACACTTCGCCAATGGAGGCAGATGCAACGGCATCTTTGTCTATGTCCATGACCTTCGAGGAGATAGAGGTGCCCCATTCACGTTCAAGAACCGTTTGTATTTCCTCCCACGTTGATGGAGGTACATGATCAACCAAATCTTGAATTTGACTGATAAAGCCTTTGGGGAGCAAATCTTCCCGGATACTGAGAAGTTGCCCGACTTTAATTAACACCCCGTTCAGTTCGAACAGGGTATCTTTGAACTCCTTACCGATTCGTTCCCACAGTTTCTCCTTCTCCCATTGAGACTTACCCCGTAGTCGGTACCAGTAGACCCTCACGACGATGGATAAGGCAAGGGACAGGACTTTCCACATTCTCCAAAGCTTGTTCTCTGATTTCATATTTTTATCCTCCGTAATCGGGAACTTTTATCTCTATTATGTAATACGGATTTGAAATAGGAAAGTTTCGATTATGAAAGTTCCTTGATATTTGGACAAAAGTGGATATACGAGCCTTAAAGTAACGGATTAAAATGATGCGAAGAGACTTCTCAGTTTAAATTAGAGCGTTGTTCAGAAGCTGAACATGACCCAATATTCAGCTGCTGATTTTTTTATATAGAATTCAGCAACTGAATCTACTAGTGAATCGTTTACAAACACAATAGTATTCTGATATTGACACCTTTGTGAACGCAACAAAAGCCTATTGTATTTAGGTTGATGTAGAGGTATATTATAGATGTAAAGAACATGTGAAACACTTCACAATCATTATTCATCACCTGACATCAGGTTCTTCAATCCGACATAACATGTGAATTGTTTCACAAAAACATTACCATAAGGAGATGATCCATCATGAGATGGTGGGAAAATCAAAAGGTGAGTGTGGTTTGGACAATGTTGAGAATTTGGTTGGGCGTTCAGTGGCTGGAGGCAGGATGGCATAAGGTGAATGACGGGTTTGATGCAAGTGGTTTCCTGCAAGGGGCAATGACAAAAGCAACTGGTGAACATCCTGCAGTTCAAGGCTGGTATGCAGAATTTCTGAACGGATTTGCACTACCAAACGTTGAGCTGTTCAATGTTCTGATTCCGTGGGGTGAGATATTGGTGGGAGTGGGCTTGGTTGTGGGATTCATGACATTACCAGCTCTGATTGCAGGGGCATTCATGAACCTTAACTTTTTATTGGCGGGAACTGTGAGCACGAATCCAGTCCTGTATACAGTGGCCATCATTCTTCTTTTTGCAGGTAGAGGGACATACTATTGGGGAGCTGATCACTGGATCATGCCATACATGAAGCAATTGATTCACCATAATGAAAAGAAAAACAAAAAGCCGATTGTGGTTTGAGAGAGTAACATAAGAAGGGACCCGTGCTTTCACAGCAGGGGTCCTTTTTTACCTGAATTTTCAACTAACGGGATTGCACTATTGGTTTTTCTTCACTCGCGCACGCTGATTGGCAGCATTTGCACGGGCTTGCGCTTCCATGTCAGCCTGGTCGGCAAGTTCTCGTGAGAACTCTTCGTCAACACCATCAGATTTGAGCTGAGCGGGTGTTTGTGGCAGGCTGTTTTTATTTCCTCTTTTACTATGTCCGCGTGATCTTCCCAATATCAACATCCCCTTTTCGCTAAAAAATAAAGGCACAGGCTTGTAACCTGTACCTTTATCTTTCTTCAAAGTAGGGGGTTTTAGTTAGGAAATAATTGACTATCTATGGGCTTTGGAACTGAAGCCGCCTGCACGGTCGGCTGCTTTGAACTCCCTTGAGTACGTCACTTCCTGAGCGCTAGATAAAACTGACTTGTTCTTGTCTTTCTTTTTCTTATTATCCATTCGTATGTACATCCCTTCTTTTCAAGATTAGTTCTATTTTTGCCGTGAAAAGGAAGGGACATACCTCTTACTTATCGATATATTTCCATCAGGGCACTCTTTAATTCAGGGTATTTGAATTTGAAGCCATGTTCTGAGAGGACACTTGGGAGAACTTTTTGTCCTTCCAGCACAAGTGAACTCATTTCCCCCATCGCGACTTTTAAAGCGAATGATGGGACCGGTATCCAGTGTGGCCTGCCCATAACGGATCCGAGTGTCTTTCCGAATTCTTTCATGGTGACTGGGGAAGGAGCGGTGACATTAACCGGTCCTGTGATCCCCTCCGTTTCAGTAACAAAATGCACGGCTCTCGCGATATCTTTAATATGAACCCATGACATCCACTGTTCACCTGAACCGACCGTGCCTCCGACAAACATTTTATAAGGGAGCGCAATACGGGGGAGGGCACCTTCATCTTTACCGAGGATGATGCCAAATCGTGTATATGCTACACGAATACCCAATTTTTTGGCCTTGGCCGCTTCCTTTTCCCATATTTGCACGGTTTCCCCAAGGAAATTGTCTGCCGTTTCCGTCGAGGCTTCTGTATACGTATTCGTCTTTGAAGAAGGATAATAGCCGATTGCGCTCGCATTGATTAGGCATGCAGGCTTTTCTTTCAGGGCCTTAATAATATTGATTACTTCCCCAGTGGAGGTGATCCGGCTATTGATGATGCGCTTCTTACGCTCATCGGTCCAGCGTCCGCTGTTGATGGATTCGCCTGCAAGGTTGATAAATGCATGGATTCCTTCAAGGGTCTCTTCGGGTCTTGCTCCATCAGACAGCCACTTCACATACTTCACGCCTGGACGTGCCTCATGTTTATCCGGATTACGTGTAAGAATCAGTATTTCATGTTCATGTGAGAGAAGTTCCTCCGTCAGTGCCTGGCCGACAAAACCTGTTCCACCTGTAATGGCGATCTTCATCTTCATCCCTCCAGTTATATTATTATTTTACCTATCTTCAGAATAAAAAACATGTTGGATGTGTTAGGATTATGGTGAGGTGGAAAAAATGGGTAAGATTACGAAAATAACGAAGCAAGTGAAGAATGATGAGCGTTACAATTTATTTATAGATGGGAAATATGCCTTCAGTGTCGATGAAGCAGTCCTTGCAAAGTTTCAGCTTAGAAAAGGCCTTGAGGTGGATGAGCTGGAGATTTCAGAGCTTCAATACGAAGACGATGTGAAAAAAGCATTCAACAAAGCGATTCAGTATCTGGCCTATCGGATGAGGACGGAAAAAGAAATCCGCGATCATTTGCAGGAAGGGGACCCGGAAGATGGAATCATACAGGAAGTGATCCATAAATTGAATGAGATTAAATACATCAATGATTTGGAATTCGCCCATGCGTTTGTCGGGACACAGATGAATACCGCTGAGAAAGGACCTGTATGGATACGAGGTGAATTAAGGAGAAAAGGGGTAGGTGACTCACATATTGAAGAGGCACTTGCTGCTTTCACACAAGAAAAGCAGGTAGATAAAGCCGTCGCTTTAACAGAAAAGCTCCTTCATAAATATCGAAAAGACTCCAAGATGATCGCCAAGCAAAAGGTCGAGCAAAATATGATGAGAAAAGGATATCCTGGCTCGGTCATGAAAATCGTGTGGGAGACAGTCGAATCCGAGAGGGATGACGATGAGAGATGGGATGCGGTTTATCATCAGGGATTAAAGGCTCACAGAAAACTTAGTACAAAATATGATGGATATGAATATGTACAAAAGATGAAACAAACGTTGTATCGAAAAGGGTTTTCCATGGAAGATATCGAAAGACTGCTGGAAGAATTAAAAGAAAATGAATGGTGATCTTTTTCAGCATTAAAAGGTTGTGGAAAGGGGTAGTTCTGTGGAGATAGTTGCTCTTTTGTTCGTTATTGTCACGCTGCCACTTATCATTAGAACTAGTAGAAAATTCAAGATATACGCTGGTGGAATAGTAATTGGTACAGCCCTTATATTTCTCATCGGTGAATTGACGATTAAGGTGCGAACGGACTTCTTTTCAATAGGCAGGCAGGAGTGGCATAACCAGGGGTTCGCTGAAGATATGGGGAAATGGGTCGTGCCATTCTTCCTTCTCGGAGTCGCCATATTCTTGGTCTTGGTCAATATCAGGATGATACAGCAGTTTCTAAAACGGAAAGATGGCATCCGGTGGGTATGGATCGCCTTTGTCGTGGTCATTGATGTATTTGCATTGTTTTTAGTTCCTATGCTTTTATTTTTTGTGGCCTTTATGTTTTTTCCTTTTGCTCCGTAAATCAAGGCAGCTTTCGTTTATCGAAGGCTGCCTTTTGAGGTTTATTTTTTTGATTCGATGACAATTTCATCTTTTTCCTGGTATTCATTCACGATCATCTCCGCCACTTCTCGGGGAGAACGAAGTCGTGAAGGATCGCTAATATGGTCGCTATTATCCCAGAAAGGAGTATTCATGCCCCCCATATAAGCATTGACGATACGAAGATGGGTCCCTTCATATTCTTTTTGCAGACTTTCCCCAAATCCTCTTAGTGCGAACTTGCTTGCTACATATAAGGATTCATTTTTCTTACCTCTAAGACCAGCTGTAGAAATGATATTGATGATGGTGCTATCCTGCTGCTCAAGTTGAGGCAGTAGTGCCTTCGTTAACCGTATTGGTCCGAGGGCATTGGTCTCGAACATGCTTACTAATTCGTCGTCGTTTGACTCGTTGAATGGTCCGAAGTAGCCTACACCTGCGTTATGTATGAGTAATGAAAGGCTGCTGTTTGTAAGGTGGTTTTCATACACCTTTTGTATTTTTTCATTTGAGTTGATATCCAATATGGCAAAGGATGCTTTGCCCCCAATATGTTCAATTTCAGCTGCCGCTGTTCTTAAAGTATCTTCCGTTCGTCCTAGCAGGAAAATATGAAATCCCTGTTTGCTCAGAAGTATGCCTAATTCTTTACCGAGGCCAGAGCCTCCACCTGTGATGATGGCTGTTTTCATGTTGAATTCATCCTTTCTTGTGCTTATCGGGTCTGATCAGTCGTCTCCGCTTTTCTTATTGTCCAGCTCCAGCGGCTAGCCCCTCGAGGTCATAAGTCCAGCCCACCAAAAAGGCAAAAGGCGCCTTTCCGGTAGACTTGCCTTATGCTTGTCGCCTCTGTGCAAAGCCCCTCCGCTTTTCTTATTGTCCAGCTCCAGCGGCTAGCCCCTCGAGGTCATAAGTCGTGATGGCCAAAAAGGCAAAGAGCGCCTTTCCGGCCATCCCGTCTTATGCTTGTCGGGTCTGACCAGCCGCTTCCGCTTTTCTTATTGTCCAGCTCCGACTCCTAGCCCCTCGAGGTCATTTCCAATCAAACAGTTGAGGGCAAAGAGCGCCCTCATCTGTTTGCTCGGAAATGCTTGTCGGGCCTAACCAGTCGTCTCCGCTTTTCTTATTGTATCATTTTCTCTATACTACTATTAGTAGAGGTGATGAGGAATGGAACAAGAGAGAAGATATAGTGAGATGACAGAGCATGAGTTGAAGCAGGAGATTGCTTCGTTGAAGGAGAAGGCAAGGAAGGCCGAGCAGCTGGGTATTGTGAATGAGTTTGCTGTGTTGGAGCGGAAAGCCCTTATGGCGCAGGCTTATTTAATGGATCCTGATGCATACAAGCCTGGCGGCATATACGCAATCGAAGGAGATCCCGGTACATACTTCAAGGTGGATTACTTAAATGGTGTTTTCGCATGGGGGTACCGCCTTGGGGGTGATGGGAAAGAAGAGGCTTTGCCGATTTCCCTATTGGCAGGAGAGAAGAAATAAGGAAGAGGTCCGTCAAGAGGGACGGACCTCGGAAGGTCTAGGAACGTTTACGTGTCTGGTTCTCTAGAATGATTAAGTCTTGAGTTTGTGTAGTCTGTCCATTTGCCTGGGAATGGGCATGCTTCGGATTGTAGAATGCCTTGTTAAATGGACTGCTGTACTTATTTCGGTAAAAGTTGTTTTTCATGTTTGCCATCGTGACTACCCCCTAATCAAATTTCACTCGCATTAAAGTGAGTCGTGATCTCGTTGTCCAGAAGATTTCATGCGTTCTTGAGGATGGGTATTGATGGTGCCGTTAGCCCTTTTAGATGCATATTCCGCTTTTGCTCTCGGTTCACCTTCAAATTTATTATTGTTCATATTGGGGAACCCTGTCGATTTATTTCGCATAATGTGCCTCCTAAAAGGTGAAATTTACTGACTCATACCGTGAAGAAGCAAAGATTCACAACTAAGCTTAACCACGTACCCTTAGTATGGGTGAAATGGTCCACATTATCATAAAAGGATGAACTAAATATTTGGAAAAGGAGGAGACAAAATGGAGTCTACATTCCACGAATTAACACAGTTGTTAATTGAAAAAAATAATAAGCTCTCATATGAAAAAGCGAGGACTTGGATCGAACTTGTTTGGGAAGATTTCGAAGCGACATACGCAAAAGCAGGTTACGATTACAAAGGAAAAGCAGTAACGGAGAAAGTCGTTCGCCAATGGGTCAACACGTACGGAGAACAAATCCACGAGTTTGCTGCCCAAAACCCGAAATACAAGCACTTGATTGATGATAAAGAAGATGATGATTTAGTACATTAACATGATGAGGGACGGACCTTTAAAGGTCCGTCCCTCACTGTCTTTAATCAATTAATATGTCGATGTCGACTTTTGAGCGAAGTTTTTCTTCGCTGAAAACCCATCCTGTGTAGGAGCTGACGATGTTCAGGTCCTTGTCGAGCTGCACGAGGGCAACGAATGGGTAATGTCCATTATTTCGGTAGCGGAGGTCAATGAAACGGACTTCGTAATGGTCATCGTATTCATCCACTTCCCAGCGGTAAACCGGGGAAAAGGAAAGGAATGCTCCCAGGTTTTTATCTTTCTTAGCGGCAATGATGACTGGGTTTTCAGGAATCGGCACCCGTTCAAATTTATCAAAGATCGTGATAGACCTTCTATAGGCTCTCGCTACATAGTAATGGTGCTTTGTGACAACGGCAAGACGCCATTGGAAAAATCGAATCGTCGGTGAAACGATGATTTTCTCCGCTTTCGGAACCCTGCGTTTCACCGCATTTTTTACGGCTTTCTGAACCTGGAACCTCAACACATAATAAGCGAAAATTACGATGTACATGACCAAAAAGGTTTTTCCCGGAGGAAGTCCTACTCCCCATAGAATTAAACCGGCAACATGAATCCCGAAGATAATCGGATCAAACGTGTTGATGACCCCTAAAGCGACCCATTTCGACGAAATTGGTCTGATGGCCTGTGTGCCATATGCGTTGAAAATGTCGACAAATACATGGAGGAATACGGCTAAAAATGTCCAAATCCATAAGTGAAGCAAATCTGCACCAGGAAAAAAAGGATAAAGACAAGCGACGATCAACAGCGGCCAGAGAACAACCGCCGGTATACTATGTGTAATTCCTCGGTGATGACGAATATAAACCGCATTATTTCGAAGTTTCAAGACGGTATCGATATCGGGTATTTGAGAGCCGATGACTGCTGCAAGCAATACGCTTTGAGAAGTGGCCGCACTCTCGGCAACAACGGGATCCAATGTAGCCAACCCCCCGAGAGCGAAACCCATGACGATATGAGTACCTGTATCCAAAAAAAGTCCTCCCTTGGCTCGCATTTCTAAGATTTGTTTATGACGTAGCATTGGTGAACATGATATGGTTAAAAGGAGATTATTTCAATGAAAAACACCTTGCACATTTACTTAGAATATGAAATAAAACAGCATCTAAAGCCTCGATATAAGCAAATTATGACCAGTATCGCAGAGACATTACCACAATATGATGCTTGTGATATCAGTTGGGAGAAGGCTGAAGACACTTCTAACCGTTATATCGAAACCTTCGTTGTCCCGACTGAATCTCATTTTCATGTGTTAAAACGTTTACGAAAATCCCGTCGTCATTTATTATTTGGATTACTGGACGAATGTATTTGTGGTGGTGTAAAAGAAATAAACCTTATCTGCTTAAAAACAGAGCATTAATTATTTATTCCCTAATCAATGTAACATTTAACATCCTGGAGGTACAAAATTGATAGAAGATTCA
Source organism: Rossellomorea orangium (assembly GCF_019334305.1). Taxonomy (GTDB): domain Bacteria; phylum Bacillota; class Bacilli; order Bacillales; family Bacillaceae_B; genus Rossellomorea. Next base: position 22,677 of record NZ_JAHWGH010000003.1, on the reverse strand, counting down.
CTGAGACATTTACAGACCATTAACCGTGAGGATTTTCAAAAAGATCTGATTTCCTGGTTTTCAAGGGAACAGCGCGATCTTCCGTGGAGGAAGGATCAAGATCCCTATAAAGTGTGGGTATCTGAAATCATGCTTCAACAAACAAGGGTGGATACGGTCATACCTTATTTTAACCGATTCATTGATAAATTTCCCACGATAGATGCTCTTGCCTCTGCTGATGAGGAGGATGTCCTGAAAGCATGGGAAGGCCTTGGTTATTATTCACGAGTAAGGAACTTGCAGTCTGCGGTTAAAGAAGTGAATGAAAAATATGAAGGAATCGTTCCGGATACGCCTAAAGAAATTTCATCTTTAAAAGGAGTGGGTCCCTACACAGCAGGGGCGATACTCAGCATCGCCTACAGTAAACCCGAACCCGCTGTAGACGGAAATGTAATGAGGGTTTTTTCACGGATCCTTTCCATTTGGCTTGATATTGCCAAGCCTTCATCCAGAAAGGTGTTTGAAGAAGCGGTAAGGAACCTGATTTCTAAAGAAAATCCTTCTTATTTCAATCAGGCATTGATGGAACTTGGGGCATTGATTTGTACCCCAACTTCACCATCTTGCCTTCTCTGTCCTGTAAGGGAACACTGCCAAGCTTTTGAAGAAGGGGTCCAAACCGAGCTCCCCATCAAGTCAAAGAAAAAATCGGCACGCAAGCTCAACATGGCTGCAGCCGTTCTTTTTACAGAAGATGACCGGGTCGTGATTCACAAACGACCTGGAAAAGGGTTGCTCGCCAACTTATGGGAATTCCCTAATTTTGAAATGGGAAATTCGGGCAGCGGACGTGCGCAATTACTTGATTCTTTGGAAGAAGAGTATGAAGTGGACTGCTCATTAAAGGCGGGGGTTGTGACAAAAATCCAGCATGTATTTTCTCATATTATTTGGGATATTGAAGTATATGTAGGATCGATCGACAGCAATTCTCTCGAGGGCAGCAGCTTGTTGGCAGTTACACCCGAAGAAATGGAGAAGTATGCCTTTCCCGTTTCACATCAGAAAATTTGGCAGGAAACCGGGGAAGGGATCTTGCAAAACTAGAAAGGGGCAGCGGGAACCGCTGCTCCTTTCATCATTGCAATTTCAGTCGTAGCTGATCTTCGTGCCATGAGTATAATCGGCTTCGCCACGCTTCAACCCGCCACGGTTTTCAATTTCTTCGACAATTTCCCGGTGAATAGATTGTCCTTCTGCATTCAAATAAGGTACTATTTGTTGTAGTGAGTGATGAAAGAAAGCAAGTTCGCTTTTCTTCCATTCATCTTTTGGAATCATTGAAAGCTCTGTCATATCTCTGCCTACATACATAACTCATTCCTCCAATTAACTATGTTCTTATTAGTTTGCATGTTCAGAGTCTCTTTATGCCCTGGACCAATTGGAAAATGAAATTTGAAAGGATGAAGAAACATGAGTCAAAAAGTAGCATTAGTAACAGGAAGCAGCCGCGGTCTCGGAAGGGAAATCGCCATCCAGCTTGCAGAAAAAGGATACGATATCGTCGTCAATTATGCCCGCAGCAAAAAAGGTGCCCTTGAGACGGCTGAACAAGTTGAAAAGCTTGGCCGTAAAGCGTTTGTTGTCCGGGCAAATGTCGGGGATGTAGATAAAATCAAATCCATGTTTGAGCAGATCAAAGAAGAATTCGGACGCCTGGATGTATTGGTAAGCAATGCGGCGTCCGGAGTACTGCGACCTGTCATGGAGCTTGAAGAGTCTCACTGGGACTGGACAATGAATATCAATAGTAAAGCATTATTATTCTGCGCCCAGGAAGCGGCTAAATTGATGGATAAAGGTGGACGCATCGTAAGCATCAGCTCTTTGGGATCGATCCGTTATTTGGATAATTACACGACAGTAGGTGTTTCTAAAGCTGCCGTTGAAGCATTGACGCGCTATCTTGCCGTTGAGCTTGCGCCTCGTGACATTATCGTAAATGCCGTTTCCGGTGGTGCCATCGATACAGATGCACTTAAGCATTTCCCTAACCGTGAAGAGCTCCTGGAAGATGCCCGCAGCAAAACGCCTGCAGGACGAATGGTCGAAATCGATGATCTTGTGAAGTCAGTCATGTTCCTCGTTTCGGACGATTCCTCCATGATCAGAGGGCAAACCATCATCGTAGACGGTGGTCGTTCGCTTCTCGTTTAATGGAATGTTTTTCCTGAAATTAATCGAATAGTGAAATCCACGCTTGGTTATCTTAATAAGCGTGGAGGTGATTACAATGGCAAAACAACCAAACAAAACTCAATCTGGTACAAACGTTCAACACGTGAAACAACAAAACGCTCAAGCTGGTCAAGCTCAGCAACAATACGGTACTGAGTTTGCTTCAGAAACGACTGCAGCTCAACACGTAAAGCAACAAAACCAACAAGCAGAAGCTAACAAAGCGAAAGCTTCTGGTAAATACGGACAACAACAATAATTTCATTGTTCTTGACAGGAAAAGCACCCATTCAGTTGGGTGCTTTTTCATTTTTGCCCTGATTATAGGATAGGAAGTCCAATAAGTGCGTAAGATGCCACTTTTTGAGGATGCACTAAAGGGGGGGCATTGCGTCATTTTGGATGATGATTGCGTCGTTATAAAAATAATTGCGTCATTTTCATTTTAATTGCGTCAATTTTTAAATATTTTGCGTCATTCTGGGTGACAATTGCGTCTTTTAACAAATATTGAAAAACAACCTTACAAAACGGCACCTCAGTTCTCAACATTCCCATCGACAAAACTTTCATGTTTATGACAGAAAAAGTCAAAGGGTTTGTGCACTGAAAGGAGAATGTGTTAGGAGAGCTTGTTTAGAGGAGTTGGTTGAAGTGATGCAGCAGCGTTTTAATGAGTTGGTTACGGTGCAGTTGGAAACGATGGATAAGTTGTTATATCTTCAGTCCGAAATAGAGCGCTGTCAGGCGTTGGAGGAAGAATTGATCGAGCTTCAGGAAATGACAAAGGCTGAATCGATTCAGAAAGAAATCCTTACTAAAAAGAAGGATCTCAGGGAAATACAGAAAACCTTTCAAGAGCAGACCGATGAAGTGATCCGCTCCTATCAAAAGGAACAAAGCGGCGTCACATCATAAACTTCAGGAATCATCGGCCGGTTCGGCAGAAGCACCACTTATATTTCCATAAAACACCCCATTTTGAAGTTATTTCGGGCCGTTCTTAAAGGATATTTTCTTTAAGGATAGCCCTTTTGTTTTAAATTTTCTGAGGAAACGTTATAATGATAAAATAGACTAGTATATATAAGGGTAATTTTGAAATGAAAGAAGGGGATACGATGGCGGTTCCCACTGAAGGAAAATCTGTACAAATACATAGCTTTAAGCATGATGGAAACATTCACCGCATTTGGAATGAGACGACGGTCCTGAAAGGGACCACGAATCAGATCATCGGTGGAAATGACCGGACGATGGTGACGGAATCAGACGGAAGGACATGGATGACCCGTGAGCCGGCCATCTGCTATTTTCATTCGGAGCTATGGTTTAACATTATTTGTATGATTCGTGAGGACGGTATTTATTATTATTGTAACTTAAGCTCACCATTTGTATATGATCATGAGGCGATCAAGTATATCGATTACGACCTGGATATCAAAGTGTTTCCCGACATGACATATACACTGCTCGATGAAGATGAGTATGAAGCTCATCGGAAACTATACGGTTACCCTGATGTGATCGATCACATCCTGAAGCGGAATGTTGATAAGCTTGTCCGTTGGATCAGACAAAGAAAAGGGCCATTCGCCCCGGACTTTATTGATATTTGGTACGAGCGTTATCTGACCCACAGGGGTTAACAGAAATCCTCAAAATTGTATAGGTATCGTAGGGCTGACCCGGTAAGGAGCAACCTACTCCTGAACGATTATTCGATCAGGAGTAGGTGCAGTGCTTCTTTCAGTAAAGGGTCACCCCTTTTTATTGGGGCAAACTAAACACATACAACTTAGAAAGGAGTAATCACTTGGATAGTATCAAAAGGTACCTTCAGTTTGTCAAACCGTATAAGTGGCAAATCATAGGTACATTAATCATAGGTATCATAAAATTCACGATCCCACTGTTGATCCCCGTTTTAATTAAGTATGTCATCGATGATATTGTAGGGGCCAAAGGGCTATCGGCCGATGAGAAGACAAGTCAGTTACTCATGATCATGGGGATCATGCTCGTCCTGTTCCTCCTCGTCAGACCACCAGTGGAATATTACAGACAGTACTTTGCCCAGTGGACGGGAAACAAGATCCTGTATGACTTGAGGGATTATCTTTTCTCTCATATTCAGCGGCTCAGCTTTAAGTATTATTCAAATACAAGGGCAGGAGAAGTCATTTCAAGGGTCATCAATGATGTAGAGCAGACAAAGAACTTCGTCATCACCGGCCTGATGAATCTATGGCTTGACGCGGCCACCATTGTGATTGCACTATCCATCATGTTCACGATGGATGTATCTCTGACCCTGGTGTCTCTCATTGCTTTCCCATTTTACGCTTTCTCTGTCCGTTATTTCTTCGGCAGGCTCAGGGGCTTGACGAGGGATAGATCCCAGGCACTTGCTGAGGTGCAAAGCCACCTGCACGAACGGGTTCAGGGGATGGCTGTCATCAAGAGCTTTGCTGTTGAAGATTATGAACAGAAGCAATTCCAGGAGCAGAATCATAATTTCCTGACAAAAGCGTTAAAGCAGACAAGCTGGAATGCAAAGGCGTTTGCGGTTGTCAATACCATCACGGATATTTCCCCCTTGATCATCATCGGCTATGCCGGGCTGCAGGTGATTGAAAAAGATCTCACAATTGGTACGATGGCAGCATTCATAGCCTATATCGACCGTTTGTACGGCCCGCTCAGACGACTGGTAAACTCTTCAACAACACTGACTCAATCGATTGCTTCAATGGACCGCGTTTTTGAATTCATGGACGAGAAGTATGATATTGATGACGAACCAGGAGCTATTCCATGCAATGATGTTCGAGGAAATATTCAATTCAAAAACGTTTCCTTCCGATATGAATCAGAAGAAGACAGAGTACTGCGAGACCTCAATCTGGATATCAAAACAGGGGAAACCGTCGCGTTGGTCGGGATGAGTGGCGGAGGTAAATCATCCTTCGTCAGTCTTATACCCCGCTTCTATGATGTAACCGAAGGGGAAATCCTTTTAGACGGCACGGACATCAGAAGGTTTCAAGTCAGATCTTTACGAGACAATATCGGAATGGTCCTGCAGGATAATATACTCTTCAGTGAATCCGTCAAGATGAATATTAAGTTCGGTAATCCCGAAGCGACGGACGAGGAGGTCATTGAGGCAGCGAAAGCGGCAAATGCCCACGACTTCATCATGAAATTACCTCAAGGGTACGATACCCGAGTGGGTGAACGTGGCGTGAAGCTGTCAGGCGGCCAGAAACAAAGGGTTGCGATTGCAAGGGTATTTCTTAAGAATCCACCGATCCTTATCCTTGATGAAGCAACATCTGCCCTTGATTTAGAAAGTGAACACCTCATCCAGGAATCCCTTGAAATCCTGGCAAAAGATCGAACGACCTTTATCGTGGCTCACCGTCTATCAACCATCACTCATGCGGACAGGATCATCCACATGGAACACGGTGAAGTTGTTGAAATGGGATCACATGAAGAATTGATGGCAAAGCAAGGTCACTATTACAAACTCTTTCAAGTACAACAGCTTGATCAATAAAATTGAAAGTCATGACATATCACCCTTTGTGTGATAAAAGTCATGACTTTTTTTGTTGGTTGAAAAAATATATCAAACTTATTTCAGGGGTGTTATGAATAAAGTAGGTATAAATTACTTTATATGGAAGGAATGAACAGGTTAATTGGACATATATTGAATTGAAATGGGAATTTTGAATTTATGTAGAAAAATTCTGAAAATAGATTGCAACATTTGTAACATCTTGTATAATAAGAAACATATAAAATTTAGAAAATAAGCACTATTGAGAAAAGAGAGATAGTTTCGAAGAGGAGGATTTGAATGGCAGAACAGCGTCCTTTACTAAAAGTGGAAGATTTAAGGACCTCCTTTTTTACTGATGATGGAGAAGTTCCGGCAGTCGATGGAGTCAGTTTTCATGTGAATGAGGGGGAGGTGCTCGGGATCGTCGGGGAAAGTGGATGTGGAAAAAGTGTGACATCCCTATCCATTATGGGTCTCGTACCAAAACCACCCGGGAAAATAGTAGGTGGAAAGATTCTTTATAAAGATGAAGATTTGACACAGGCATCTGAGAAGCGGATGAGAGATATCCGGGGAAATGATATCGCGATGATCTTCCAGGAACCGATGACATCGTTAAATCCTGTTTTTACCATAGGTGATCAATTAATTGAAGCAATACGAATACATACGAAGGTTGGAAAGAAACAGGCAAGGGAAAAGGCAGTAGACATTATGAAAATGGTCGGCCTGCCGAGGGCGGATGAATTGATAAAGGAATATCCCCACCAATTATCCGGAGGAATGAGGCAAAGGGTCATGATCGCCATGGCGATGGTTTGCGATCCGCGTGTCCTGATCGCGGATGAGCCGACAACCGCACTTGATGTGACGATCCAGGCCCAGATTTTAAAATTAATGAAGCGATTAAATAAAGAGTTGAACACCGCTGTCCTCTTGATCACACATGATTTAGGGGTGGTGGCAGAAACATGTGAACGGGTGGTCGTGATGTATTCGGGGAAAGTCGTGGAAGAAGGGACCGTTGAAGAAATCTTCAAAAATCCCCAACATCCATACACGAAGGGCCTGATCCAGTCCGTACCCGATATGCGGATCAAGCAGCAGCGACTGCATTCGATCCAGGGGAATGTGCCTAAACCCGGATCCATCAAGACCGGGTGCCGATTTGCAGCACGCTGTGATTCAGCATTCGATCGCTGTTTAGTGGAAACACCAGAGTTATATGAAACATCACAAGGACATTGCACACGATGCTTCCTGTTCGATGAAGTGGAGGAGGGAGTTTATGACGGAACCGTTGCTAAAGGTTGAGAATCTTAAGAAACACTTCCCCATTACAGGGGGAATCCTGGGACGACCTGTCAGTTCTGTGAAAGCAGTGGATGGGGTTTCCTTTACCGTAAATAAAGGGGAGACCCTAGGAATCGTTGGAGAAAGTGGCTGTGGAAAGTCGACGACTGGCAGGATGCTCATGAGACTCATCGATCCATCCGAAGGAAAGGTAACATTCGAGGATCGGGAGCTTACGAGTCTATCAAACTCGGAAATGAGGAAGGTACGCAGGGAAATGCAGATGGTCTTTCAAGATCCCTTTGCATCCTTGAATCCGAGACATACGGTGGAAAAGATTCTTGAAGAACCTCTCAAGGTTCATGGAATGGGCTCTGCCAAGGAAAGAAAAGAGAGGGTTCATGAACTCCTCAATATCGTCGGGCTAAGCAGCTATCATGCCAAGCGTTACCCACATCAGTTCAGTGGGGGCCAAAGGCAGCGAATTGGTATTGCAAGGGCACTTATGACAAAGCCGAAGCTTATCATTGCCGATGAACCGGTATCTGCACTCGATGTATCCATACAATCCCAAGTGCTTAATCTGATGCAGGATTTACAGAAAGAGTTCGGACTCACCTATATCTTCATCGCGCATGATCTCGGTGTAGTCAGACATATTAGTGACCGGGTGGGAGTGATGTATCTCGGGAAAATGGTAGAGCTCAGTAATAGTGAGAATCTCTATGAAAAGCCGCTTCATCCATACACCCAGGCACTCCTGTCGGCGGTTCCGGTACCCGATCCCGATTTCAAAAGGGAGACCATCCTCTTGCAGGGGGATATCCCGAGTCCGTCAAATCCTCCGAGTGGATGCACTTTCCATACCAGATGTCCACACGCAACGGAGATTTGCAAACAGAAAGTGCCGGAATTCAAGGAACACCAACCAGGGCATTATGTAGCTTGTCATCTTTACTAAGTTGGCATGTCTCATAAGTATATAAACATTATTCAGGAGGGGATTTAGTTGAGAAAAAAGAGCTGGTCAATTTTAATGCTGCTCATCCTGCTCGTATCATCCGTACTTTACGGATGCGGAGGAGATGAAAAATCTTCAGGGAACAGCGGCGACAGTGGAGACAAGGGAGATCCTAAAGTACTGATCTTTGGTCGCGGAGGAGACTCTGTTGGACTTGATCCAGGAACAGTCACTGACGGTGAATCATTTAAAGTAACGAAGAACATCTTCGAAACGCTTGTGAAATTCGGAGAGCAGGATACAGAAGTAAACCCGGGATTAGCAGAAGAATGGAAAGTATCCGATGATGGTTTAACGTATACATTCATGCTCCGTGAAGGCGTGAAATTCCAGGATGGCACTGACTTCAACGCAGATGCCGTTGTGAAGAACTTCGAACGCTGGATGAACGGTAATGCAGATCAATTCCCATATTACGGTTCCATGTTCGGCGGTTTTAAAGCCGATGAAGGTCATGTGATCAAAGAAGTGAAAGCTACTGATGATATGACGGTTGAATTTGTGTTAAAGCGTCCTCAAGCTCCATTCTTAAAGAATGTTGCCATGAGTCCTTTCGCAATCGTAAGTCCGAAAGCAATTGATGAAATGGGAGACAAGCTTGCTGAAGCTCCGACTGATGCAGGAACTGGTCCATTCAAATTTGTTGAGTGGAAGCGCAATGACAAGATCGTACTTGAGAAAAATGAAGACTATTGGAACAAAGATCTACCAAAGTTAGATCAAGTCGTATTCAAATCGATTCCTGAAAACTCAGCTCGTCTGAATGCACTGATTTCTGGTGAAATCGATCTTGCCGATGGTGTGAATCCAAGTGATGCAAGTAAAGTCGAGGGTGACGACAACCTTCAATTATTCGAACGTCCGTCTATGAACGTTGGATACTTAGGTTTAACATCTACCCGCAAGCCATTCGATGACCCTAAAGTACGTCAGGCGATCAACTATGCAATCAACAAGCAGGAGATCATTGATGCTTTCTTCGAAGGAAAAGCTGAAATGGCGAAAAACCCGATGCCTCCGGTAATCGGTGGATACAATGACGATATCGAGCCTTATGAGTACGACCCTGAAAAAGCGAAAAAACTACTTGCTGAAGCGGGTCATAAAGATGGATTTGAAATGGAATTATGGGCTATGCCTGTACCTCGTCCGTATATGCCGGACGGTCAAAAAGTAGCAGAGGCTATTCAAGCAGATCTTGCTGAAGTAGGGGTAAAAGCCAAAATCGTATCTTACGAGTGGGCTACTTACCTTGAAAAAGCGAAAAACGGAGAAGCAGATGCATTCTTACTTGGTTGGACTGGTGATAATGGGGACGCAGATAACTTCCTATATGTCCTTCTTGACCAAGACAATATCGGAAGCAACAACTACTCTTACTACAAAAACGATGAGGTACACAAAATCCTGATCGATGCTCAAACAGAAGTAGATCCTGCAAAACGTGAAGAGCTGTATAAGAAAGCACAGGAAATCATCCATGAGGATGCTCCTTGGGTACCACTTGCTCACTCTACACCATTACTTGCAGGAAGCGCAGCTCTTAAAAACTTCAAGCCACATCCAACTGGTTCAGACTGGTTAGGCGCAGTGGACATGGAGTAATAAGCAACAAACCAAAGGGGAGACATCTACGATTTCTCCCCTTTGTACATAGGAAAGCGGAGGGGCTTTGCCCAGAGGCGACAAGCATAAGGCAAGTCCGCCGGAAAGGCGCCTTTTGCCTTTTTGGTGGACTGGACTTATGACCCCGAGCCTCTAAGCCCCGCAGCTGGACAAGAAGAAAAGCGGAGCCGACTGTTCAGCCCCGACAAGCATTTCCGAGCAAGCAGATGAGGGCGTTCTTTGCCCTCAACTGCTTGATTGAAAATGACCTCGAGGGGCTAGGAGGCGGAGCTAGACAAAAAGAAAAGCGGAGCCGACTGTTCAGCCCCGACAAGCATTTCCGAGCAAGCAGATGAGGGCGTTCTTTGCCCTCAACTGCTTGATTGAAAATGACCTCGAGGGGCTAGGAGGCGGAGCTAGACAAAAAGAAAAGCAGAGCCGACTGTTCAGCCCCGACAAGTAATGAAGTAATAATATCCACAATGCATTTTCATTACATTAATACTAGTTAATCAGAATCTCCACACAGAGAGGTGAACTTAATGTTCCAATACACCATTCGTCGATTACTGCAACTCATTCCTGTTTTACTCGGGATGACTCTTATCGTCTTTTTCATCATCCGTGCGATTCCGGGAGATCCGGCTCAGGTCATTTTGGGACAGCAGGCTACGAAAGAAGCCGTGGCTGCGTTAAGAGATCAGCTTGGTCTCGATAATGCCTGGTATATCCAGTACATTGATTATCTTAAAGGATTATTGACAGGGGATTTAGGTAGTTCCCTTCGCACAAAGACGGAAGTTTCATCTGAAATCTGGCCATATTTGGCGGCTACAGCGGAGCTTGCAATCGTGGCGATCATCATCGCAGTCGTCATCGGAGTGAATGCCGGCATCATCAGTGCATGGTTCCAAAATTCCTGGTTCGATTATACGGCCATGATTCTTGCTCTTATCGGTGTTTCCGTACCTATTTTCTGGCTGGGGTTAATGGAACAATGGACATTCGGCATTCAGCTGGACATCCTGCCTACAACAGGCAGGGAGAATATACGGAACCCCGTAGATTCCATTACCAACTTCTATATTCTTGATACCCTCATGCAAGGGCGGTTCGACCAGCTTGGTGACGTGTTGAAGCATATCATCCTTCCGGGAATTGCACTGGCAACGATTCCGATGGCGATCATTGCCCGTATGACTCGTTCAAGTATGCTGGAAGTAATGCGTTCTGATTATATCCGTACTGCACGTGCAAAGGGCTTGAAAATGTTCTGGGTCGTGTATAAACATTCGTTGAAAAATGCCATCATACCCGTTCTGACTGTTATCGGGTTGCAGATGGGCCTTCTCCTTGGGGGAGCGATCCTGACCGAGACCATCTTTGGCTGGCCAGGGATCGGAAGATATATTTACGAGGCAATCGGTTATCGGGATTATCCTGTCGTGCAATCTGGAATCCTGGTCGTTGCCATGATTTTTGTCACGATCAATCTAATCGTCGACTTACTCTATGCGGCTGTCGATCCCCGCATTAAATACAACTAACATCAATAGAAAGAGGTGATCTCTCATGGCAGAATTAGCAGAACCGCAAAAGGAATTTCATCCTTCTATGGAGGAAGAGACGGTCTCTCCCTGGAAGGAAGCATGGAAAAGCTTCACAAAAAATAAAATTGCCTTAGTCGGCTTTTGCATTGTTCTTTTCTTTGTCATCCTTGCGATTGCAGCACCGGTTATCGCGCCGCAGGGAATCAATGAACAGGATCTTTCAAAACGGCTTCAAGCCCCGTCTTCCGAGCATTGGTTAGGGACGGATGACTTTGGTCGGGATATATTATCAAGGATCATCCATGGAGCCCGTATTTCTCTATGGGTCGGGTTCTTCGCAGTCATCGGGTCTTCTGTGATTGGTAGTTTACTTGGAATCGTTGCGGGTTATTACGGCAGATGGGTCGATACCATCATTTCCCGTATCTTTGATATCATGCTTGCATTCCCAAGCATCCTGTTAGCGATTGCCGTCGTAGCTGCTCTTGGGCCATCACTAAGAAACGCATTGATAGCCATTGCCATCATCAATATCCCGAATTTCGGTCGACTCATCCGGTCAAGGGTATTGAGTGTGAAGCAAGAAGAGTACGTAATGGCAGCAAAAGCCATCGGCATGAGCGATTTCCGGATTCTATTCAGTCATGTGCTGCCAAATAGTATGGCTCCAATCATCGTGCAGGGAACATTGGCCATTGCGACTGCCATCATTGAAGCAGCGGCTCTTGGTTTCCTTGGCCTCGGAGCCCAGGCTCCTGAACCTGAATGGGGGAAAATGCTGTCTGATGCGAGACAGTATATGCTTCAGGCTCCTTGGACAATGATTTTCCCGGGGCTTGCCATCATGCTGACGGTATTAGGATTTAACCTGATGGGCGACGGTCTTCGTGATGCCCTGGATCCAAAAATGAAAAACTAATAAAAACGGAGCAAGGACATCATCCTTTGCTCCGTTTTTTATTCTTCTTCTTCTCCGATCATGACTTCATTATCCTCTTTATGATACGACTGGAAGCTGGTGATCAGTTTTTCCAAATGTTCCAGATGTTCGTCATATTCAAAAATGGCAGAGAAAATATGAAGAAGATGGAAATTGTGAAAATTGTCTTCCTTTGTATGATGTTTGACTTCCTCGAGCATGATTTTCATCAGTTCTTTCCGGTGAAGGCATACATCCTGCTGTGCTTCTGATTCTGCATGGGGGTGCATCTTACCAAGGAATTTCAACAGTAGTTGTTCATGATATGTGAGTAGACAGTCGAGTTGATTTTTAATCACGCCCCGTAACTCGTCAGGTAATTGAAAGATTTCGTTTTCATATCGATTCAGCCGCTTCAATATCTCAAAGCTTCTGTTGGTTGAAGAAATCATTTGTCTGAAAATCACGAGCTTACGACTTTTGACGATTGAGTTTTTCTTAAAATAATCCCGTTCTTCTTTATAAAGAAGATACAGCTGGTCGACTTTAATCAGCTTTTCTTTAATTCGTTCCAGATCTTTCTTTAAGAGGTGGAACTCTGTTGCGTGTCTCATGCTCAACCTGATCCATTTCAAGATTTCCTCTGTTGAGTCCGATACTCTATGATAAAGCTTGGTTTCATATTTTGGCGGCAGAAAGACCAGGTTCACAAGGAACGAAGAGAAAACACCGATCATGATGGTTGAGAAACGGATGAATGCAAATTGGATAAATGTCTGATCCGTCACTTCCATGATCGCAATCATTGTTACTAAGGCCAGCCCGATCGTGTTTTGCAGCTTTAATTTTAATATGATGGCAATGGCTATGACCGTCGCAAGTCCGACGATCAGTGGATTACTTCCGAATAATAGGACGAAAAGTACGGCAATTCCGGCACCGATCAGGTTCGCCTGGATTTGTTCAATGATGGTTAAATAAGAGCGGTAGATAGTGGGCTGGACGGCAAAGACTGCCGCAATCCCCGCAAAGACCGGAGAAGGTATACCCAGTAGCTCGGATACAAGTAAAGCTAATACAATCGCAATTCCCGTTTTGAGGATGCGAGCACCAAATTTCATGGAATTAGAATCCTTTCTTGTGTTACTTTTTAATAAACAATACTGTACTATACATGTACTTACAAGCAATATCAATAGGAAAATTTAAATAATTTCCTACAAAAATATGTACCTTTTTTAGAGGCAGAATAAACAACCGTTCTACTACAAAATTCATAGTTATGTAAGCATCGAAGGAAATATTCCTAAAGATCAAAAAAGACTGCCCCAGAGCAGATCATTCTGGAAGCAGTCTTTTTTTCTTATCTTTAATATTATAATTGTGCAAATGCACGGTCCACGGCTTGGAGTGTAACTCTGATGTCCTCTTCAGTATGAGCAGTTGTCAGGAACCATGCTTCATATTTAGAAGGAGCAAGATTGATTCCTTCATGAAGCATGAGCTTGAAGAACTTTGCAAACATTTCCCCGTCCGTTGCTTCCGCCTGTTCGTAGTTTTCCACTTTTTCCGTAGTGAAGTAGAGAGTGAGGGCTCCCTTTAATCTGTTAATGGAAATCGGCGTATTATGCTTTTCTGCCGCGGCTAATATCCCTTTTTCGAGCATTGCGCCAAGCTCGTCTAACTTCTCGTATACACCTTCTTCTTTTAATACTTCAAGACAGGCGATTCCAGAAAGGATGGAGGCAGGATTACCCGCCATCGTTCCAGCCTGGTAGGCAGGTCCTAACGGCGCGACCTGTTCCATGATTTCTTTCTTCCCGCCGTAAGCACCGATCGGAAGTCCGCCGCCGATGATTTTTCCAAGGGCAGTCAAGTCCGGTTTCACCTTTAACATGTCCTGTGCCCCTCCATACATAAATCGGAACGCCGTAATGACTTCATCGTAAATAACAAGGGAATTTGAAGCGTGGGCTATGTCATTCACTTGCTCAAGGAAACCTTCCTTCGGTTCCACGATTCCGAAGTTTCCTACGATCGGTTCAACAAGGACCGCTGCGATTTGATCTCCCCATTTTTCCATCGCTGCTTTAAATGGCTCGATGTCATTGAATGGGACGGTGATGACTTCCTGAGCGATGCTTTTCGGAACCCCTGCAGAGTCCGGGGTACCCAGGGTAGAAGGGCCTGAACCAGCTGCAACCAGTACTAAATCCGAATGGCCGTGGTAGCAGCCTGCAAACTTGATGACTTTGTCTTTGCCTGTATACGCTCGAGCTACTCTAATCGTGGTCATCACAGCTTCGGTACCAGAGTTGACAAAGCGGACTTTATCCATGTAAGGCATGGCTTCTTTAATCATTTTGGCGAATTTCACTTCATGACGTGTTGGTGTACCGTAAAGGACCCCATTTTCTGCTGCCTTCGTAATCGCTTCTGTGATATGTGGATGAGCATGACCTGTAATAATCGGACCATAAGCTGCAAGGTAATCAATGTATTTGTTTCCGTCCACATCCCAGAAGTATGCACCTTTTCCTCTTTCCATGGCAACGGGAGAACCGCCTCCCACAGCTTTATAAGAACGGGATGGACTGTTCACGCCTCCGACGATATGTTCCAATGCTTCTGTATGTAAAGTTTCTGACTCAGTGAATTTCATGTTTTCCTCCCTGTTAAAGCGTATTTTTCTAGGCCGTACTCTACTATTGTAGTACGGCCTTTTCCACTTTAGCAAATACGGAATCAATTGGGTATCCTAATTTTCAAGCAGACTGTTCAAAGAGACACGGTTCTCTATGGTACACTAATCTATGTTTGTAAAAAGAGAGACCTATTTTAATTGGATCTAGGAGGACGCAAGATGAATGCAATTGAAGTGAATCATTTGCGTAAGGAATTCAAGGCTTTTTCCAGTCGTTCGGGGCTGAAGGGTGCCTTCAGGGATTTGTTTACGCGTAATTATAAAGTCGTTCCTGCGGTGAATGATATTTCATTCAATGTGATGCAGGGGGAAATGGTTGGATATATAGGTGAAAATGGGGCAGGAAAGTCCACCACCATCAAAATGTTGACGGGCATCTTGACTCCGACAGGGGGAGAGTTGACTGTCAATGGAATGAACCCCCATCGTGACAGGGAAAAATTCGTTCAAACGATCGGCGTTGTGTTCGGACAACGGTCACAACTCTGGTGGGATATTGCCGTACAGGAATCATTTCAGCTTTTGAAAAAGGTGTACAAAGTGCCGGATCAACAATATAAGGAGCATATGGATCATGTGATTGAAACGTTGGATATTGCACCGCTTTTGGACAAACCGGTCCGCAAGCTGTCTCTTGGACAGAGAATGAGGTGTGAACTGGCCGCGGCACTTGTTCATAACCCACCTTTATTATTCCTGGATGAACCCACCATCGGGCTGGATGTCCTTGTGAAATTGAAGATCCGTCAATTTTTAAAGGAAATCAATGAGAAGTACAATACAACCATTCTACTTACGACCCATGATTTATCGGATATCGAAGCCCTATGTGAACGGGTCGTCATGTTAGATGAAGGGAAGATCATTTACGATGGTGAACTGAGTCGACTGAAAGAAAACTGGGGAGACCAGAAAGAAGTTGTTTTTCAGTTCCTCGACGAGGTATCACTGTCAGCTTTATCCGATTTAACAAGGGACCATCATATCTCCTGGTCTTTTGACGAGAAGAAGCAATCTTATGCTGCTGTGACGGAAGCGGATGAAGAGGTCATCTCACAGCTTATCACGAATGTTGTTTCACACTTCAAGGTGAAAGATATGAAGATAGAAGAAACGACGACAGAGGAGATCATTCGGAACATCTATGAAAAAGGAGCTGTGACAAGATGAGACGTGCAATAGCATCTGAATGTCTCCTTGATTGCGAGGGGATGTATCGTGGCTAAGTATATCGAGATGATTCGCATCCGTTTTTTGATGATGCTCGCCTATCGTACGAATTATTATAGTGGAATCTTAATTTACAGTATCAATATTGGCGCGTACTATTTCTTGTGGCAGGCGATTTACGGAGGCAAACAGGATATTGAAGGATTATCGATCATTCAAATGACCACATATGTAGCGGTATCATGGATGGCCAGGGCCTTTTACTTTAATAATATCGACCGCGAAATCGCCCAGGAAATTAAAGAGGGGAAAGTGGCCGTTGAATTCATCAGGCCGTATAACTATCTTGGGATGAAGACGATGCAGGGACTTGGTGAAGGGATATTCCGATTGGTGTTTTTCTCCTTCCCGGGAATGATCATCGTTAGCCTTGTTTTTCCGCTTCAGATTGGAACGGGATTTGATACGTTGGGCCTCTTTTCATTATCCATCATGTTCAGTTTCATCATTAATACTCAAATCAATTTGCTGACAGGGATCACCACCTTTTTCTTATTTAATAATGATGGTCTCATTCGTGCGAAACGGGTCGTCATTGATTTGTTCTCGGGCTTATTGCTGCCTATCCATTTCTTCCCTCTTTGGGCGCAGGATGTGATGGGGTATCTGCCGTTTCAAAGTATCAGCTATGTACCGAGTATGATTTTTACCAATGGTTTTTCTGCCTCGGAATCATTCAATGCCATCATGGTGCAGGGGCTTTGGTCGCTGATCCTTCTTATACCTATCAAAGTGCTCTGGGTTATGGCAAAAAAACAAATGATCATTCAAGGAGGGTGACCGATGTTCTATGTAAAGATGTTCTTTCAATACGTCGCCCAATATATGAAAATACGACTGCAATATCGAGCCGACCTGATCGTCGAAATACTGTCTGATTTACTATTTCAAGCAGTTAATCTTGTATTTATCCTAGTAGTCTTCGGTCATACCCAGCTGTTGAGCGGGTGGACAAGGGATGAAATCATATTCATCTATGGTTTTTTCCTCGTTCCGTTCGCCCTGTTCAGTTCGTTCTTCAATATTTGGGATTTTAACGACCGGTATGTGGTGAAGGGAGAGTTCGACCGGATATTGACAAGACCGATCCACAGCTTATTTCAAGTGATCTTAGAGCGGATGGAGTTAGAGTCCCTTTTCGGAGTGATCACTGGTATGGCTGTCATGTTCTACGCAGGGGGCAGGCTTGATATTACGTTTGAATGGTATGAACCGATTCTCTTCGTCGTGTTTGTCTTCGGTGGTGCCCTGGTTTATGCGGGAATCTTCATTGCACTTGCAAGTATTGCCTTCTGGTCTGATGCGAAGACGTCCATCATGCCGATGATGTACAATATAGGAAACTATGGAAGATATCCGGTTGATATTTATAACAGCCTGATCCGATTTGTACTGACCTGGATCTTACCTTTTGCGTTCGTCGGGGTGTATCCATCTGCCTTTTTCCTCGAAAAGACGGAATGGTACCCATATTCCTTTCTCACTCCATTTGTGGGAATCGGATTTTTTATCTTTTCCATCGTTCTTTGGAATGAAGGTGTGAAAAGATACAGAGGAGCAGGTAACTAGAATTTTTCCAGGATGATAAGCGTACATATACTAAGAGACAAGCAGAAAAAGAGGGTATGTACATGCTTTATATCATTGGATTTTTTATATTGTTCTGCATGGCTATGAGTTTACGGGCATTATTTTATCCTTCAAGATGGAAAGAACATCATGTTTCCCTGCATCATTTCCTCTTTTTAGGGATGAGTTATATTACGATCATGATTGGATTCGGACTATTATTTACACTTCTGGAGCTTGAGGGGATTCCGATCCTTGTTGAGGGCGGAATTCCTATTAGGGGAGACTTCCTCGATCATTTTTTTACCACGATGTATTTCAGTGGCATCACCCTCTTCTCGGTAGGATACGGAGATGTTACACCGGTCGGCATCGGGAGAGGGATCGCCCTCATTGAATCCTGGCTTGGTTATACCATCCCGGCAGCCTTTGTCGTGAAATCCTTCCTCAACTATGAAAACAAGTAGCGTATAGTTTGAGTTTTTCCTTTCTATTGGGTACGCTAAAGTCAGAACAATATCCAATAGGAGGGAAAACATATGACAGTAGGTCAAAAAGCACCCGAATTTGAATTACTCGCAAGCAATGGAGAAAAGGTGAAGCTTTCCGATTATCATGGGAAAAACGTTGTCTTATATTTTTATCCAAAGGACATGACGCCTGGCTGCACAACAGAAGCATGTGATTTCAGGGATCAGCATGAGAACTTCGAAGACCTTGATGCGGTTATCCTTGGAGTGAGTCCAGATCCTGTTGATAAACATGAAAAATTTGTAGACAAGCATGGATTGCCTTTCCTGCTTCTAGTAGATGAAGATCATAAGGTGGCAGAGGAATATGGCGTCTGGAAACTGAAGAAAAACTTCGGTAAAGAATACATGGGGATAGAGCGTTCCACGTTCATCATCGATAAAGAAGGAAACCTGTCCAAGGAATGGAGAAAAGTGAAAGTGAAAGGGCATGTAGAGGAAGCTCTCCAGTACATTCAAGACAACCTTTCGTAAGCCTATTTTAATGGGTTTGAGGCTTTTGTCCATTCACAATAGCGATAAGGACATATAGTAAGAGTAGGGCAACCTCCTCAAATAAGTCAGTCTCATCCGTGTAGCAGGATCGACCAGGTCGATCCTCTTTTTTTTTGCCCTTAGGAATGCTGGCGCTAGGGCGATTCAACCTCTATATGGTAAAATAATGGTCAAATGGGATGGGGGGCAACCACATGAAGATCATCTTTACATTTCAACCTAAAGAAGAATTCGTCTCAGATTTGAAGAATAGCTTCCCTGAGGCTGAGTTTCATTTTTATAAAAAGGTAAAGGAAGCAGAACATGAACTGGCGAATGCAGAAGTGATCGTCACAATGGGGGAAGATTTGACGGACGATCATATCGAAAGAAGTGAAAAGTGCAAATGGATCATGGTCACTTCGGCGGGCTTGGAAAAGATGCCTTTAGATGCCATTAAAAGAAGAGGTATCCTGGTAACAAATGCAAGGGGAATCCATAAAATCCCCATGGCTGAGTTCTCGATCGGATTGATGCTTCAGCACGCCAAACAGCTACAGTCGGTATGGGAGCAGGAAAAGCAGGCCGTCTGGAGCAGAAGGCTACCTACCTCTGAACTTTATGAAGCATCCCTTCTCATTCTTGGAGCGGGAGCCATCGGCGGGGAGATTGCCCGTCTGGCAAAAGCATTTCGGATGAATGTCAGCGGAGTGAATTCAACTGGTTCAGATGCAGATCATTTCGACAAGATGTTTACATTGGATACATTCAGGGAGCAGTTGCCAAAAGCCGATTACATCATATCCGTTTTGCCCAGCACGGCTCGTACGAAGGCAATCCTGAAAGTGGATCATTTTGAGGAAATGAAAGACACCGCCGTATTCATCAATATCGGCAGGGGCGACCTCGTGGAAGAATCAGTACTTCTGGAAGTGGCGGAAAAGAAGGCAATCGGACATATGTATCTCGACGTATTTGATCAAGAACCACTGCCAGAAGGTCATCCCTTCTGGACGAAGGAAGGAATTACGGTGACGCCTCATCTTTCAAGCATTACAAAAAAATACATGCCCAGAGCACTTGAAATCTTTAAAAAGAATTTATCTACATATAGTAATAACAGGGAAAACTATATTAACGTTATTGATGCAGAGAGGGGATATTAAGATGAAGATCTATACTAAATCGGGAGATAAGGGTACGACGTCATTGGTGTATGGAACACGCGTATCAAAAAAAGATCAGCGAGTAGAAGCATACGGTACATGTGATGAGGCAAATTCCATGATTGGTCTTGGTCTAAGTTATATCAAAACTGAATACTTTGATGGAAAAGAACAATTTGAAAGGTTCTTTCATAAAGTGCAGACGGTTCTCTTTCATGTCGGGGCAGAACTCGCTACACCTGCAGGAAAAGAAGTGAAATGGAAGCTGGATGAGACACATATCAAGGAATTAGAAGAACAAATCGATTTTCTGGACGGGTCTCTAACTCCACTCAGCAATTTCATTCTTCCAGGTGGTCAGCCGGCCGGTGCCGCCCTTCACACTGCAAGGACGATTGTCAGGAGAGCTGAAAGAGAAGCGGTAGGGATTGATGAAGACATTAATCCTTTGGTGCTCTCTTATCTGAATCGACTTTCTGATTATCTATTTGTAGCTGGCCGTTATATCAACCAGCAGCTGGGGGAACAGGAGAAAAACCTCCACGAGTAATAGGGTGAAAGATTGACAAAAGGGAAGGTTGATTAGTACACTATTTATAAAGATTATAAAATAATAATTCTTATGAAAAGAGGTGCATGACGATGTCTGAAGAAGGACAATTAAAAGAAGCGATTTCGACATTAAAGGAAACGGGAGTCCGCATCACTCCTCAGCGTCATGCGATATTAGAGTATCTCATTGATTCAATGGCTCATCCAACTGCCGATGACATATATAAAGCACTAGAAGGAAAGTTCCCAAATATGAGTGTGGCGACCGTATACAATAATTTACGCGTATTCAGGGAAGTAGGGCTAGTGAAAGAGTTGACCTACGGTGATGCCTCCAGTCGTTTTGACTTTGTGACGACCGATCATTATCATGTCATCTGCGATGGTTGCGGCAAAATTGTCGACTTCCATTACCCTGGGCTGGATGAAGTGGAACAATTGGCTTCTCATGTCACAGGATTTAAAGTGAACAATCACCGTATGGAAATATACGGAACGTGCACGGAATGTTCGGTTAAAGAAACGCATTAAGTATGAATGGTTCTGGTTTTCAGGACCATTCTTTTTTTTATCAAAAAAAGACCTTCAGTCGAAGGTCTTTTCTCATGAAGCTTTATCTTTTCTTTTTATTATAGTCTTCATCAAATTCTTCACCTTCAAGGTTCGGGTCAAGAGTGAGCGGCTCGTTGCAATACATACACATATCTACGCGCCCGAGGACCTTGGTGACCTTTCCGCAATTGGGGCATGTCACCTGCACAGCCTTTGTGGACAGCATCCCGATCCAGAAGTAGACAACCGTACTTCCGATGATTCCCAGAAAACCCAGCAGCATGAATGTTGTCATGACCCATGGATGTTCTCTAAAATATATACCGACGTACATAATGATAAAACCGATGAAAACCAAACTTAAGGCAAACGTACGGATTTTATTGATTTTACTTGAATATTTCTTAGCCATTTGTTTGTCCCCCCTAAAAAAATACTATACCATATTTGTTATAAGAAGAGGGATACGAAACCGTTTTGTCGAAAAATGACTATATTCAGAGAAGGAAATCCTCTTTGGATGTCGAAATAGTAACCAACCAACCAATGAGTGATGTGGAGGAGTATGAAATGGAAGACATTTTACGACCGATATACCAAGAGCGTACCAGTCACCCCAATACTTTAGGAGCGCTTTTAATAGAACAAAGCAAGAAATCCAGTCCGTTGACCGATACATTCGATATAGTTCTGTTCCTGGTTGTGAAGGAAGCCGAAGAGCCGGTTTTCATCAAACACTATTCTTATAAAGAACAAAAGGCGGCATTGCATATTGTGACAGAAGCCAAACTGAACGAATGGATTTTGCTTGGATCCAATCGTAAAGTGATTGATTGGCTGTTCAATGGGAAAGTTCTGTTTGATCGGAACGAATATATTCATAATCTCAAAACAGAGTTAAGGGATTTCCCTTTCTATGGAAGAAAGATCAAGATGGGGATGGAATTTGCCAAATTGATCCGTCGCTATATGGATGGCAGAGAATTTTTCGAAAGCAAACATTACTTAGATGCCTATAATCACATCGTGCATTCATTGCATCATTTAGCAAGGCTTGCTGTTATTGAAAATGGTTTCCATCCGGAGGTCACTGTATGGAACCAGGTTAAGCAAATAGAGCCTGAAATATACAAGCTGTATGAAGAGCTCGTGACAAGTGATGAAGAGATCGATAAGCGACTTGAACTGTTGTTCCTGGCAAGCGAGTTTCTCATCCACTCAAGAACCAAGGTTTCAACCGAGCATTTATTAGACATCCTTGGTCAAAAAGAACACTGGACGTTCCAGGATCTGCTTAACCATTCAGAGGCAAGACACTACTCTGTGGATTTGAGCATGCTCATTGAATATTTGACGGATAAAGGATTTGTTGAAATCGTCGATGTAGAGACGAAAGGACAGGGCATCTATCACCGATATTACCGTGCCGTGAAATAATTATAGTGAAATATTAATTTTTCGTTGACTTCATTCTGAAACCTTGTTATATTAGTAAATGTCGCTGCTGAACGACGGCAACGAGCGGTCAGTGGCGACTTAAATAAACTTAAAAAGTTGTTGACAATTACGACGCGACTTGATAAGATAAAAAAGTCGCTTCAAACGAAGCGCTTACACATTGAACCTTGAAAACTGAACAAAACAAGACAATAACGTCAACGTTAATTCTAGATTTATTTTAAGAGCTATTCAAACTTTTATCGGAGAGT
>NZ_JAHWGH010000026.1 GCF_019334305.1 Rossellomorea orangium | reverse complement strand
TCCGCGGGGCTGGCGGTGAGCCTCCTCGGCTGCGCCTGCGGGGTCTCACCTGTCCAGCGTTTCCCGCAGGAGTCGAGCACCTTCCGCTCCAATCAACTGACGTAAAGTTGGACTATCACAAAGAAAATGTGGAGATTTCGTATGTCACTGATTTTTCATTCGTTGCAGTGACTGATTTTATTTAATAGTCCTCTACTCTTTTTAAACGGATGGTTGACAAACCAGTTTGCTCTGTCAACCACTTACTACATTAGAGGGTGAAGGGAACTGCGTAGACTCCTACGGAAAACGGGCGTGCCGAGACCCCGGAAGCGGTTTTTGCTGAGGAGGCTCGGCCGAACGTCCGTGGAAAGCG
>NZ_JAHWGH010000002.1 GCF_019334305.1 Rossellomorea orangium | reverse complement strand
AATAGCTCTTAAAATAAATCTAGAATTAACGTTGACGTTATTGTCTTGTTTTGTTCAGTTTTCAAGGTTCAATGTGCAAGCGCTTCGTTTGAAGCGACCTTTATAATATATCATTTACTTCGTTTATCGTCAAGGTATTTTTATTATTTTAGAAAAGTTTTTTTCTCGATAATTATGTAATGCCTTTCGGACAACAAATAATAGTATACACACTATTAACTAAGATTACAAGAGGTAATGATTAAAAAAATCGCAGTTCAACAAAGTGAAACGCGATTTTTTTATTCGTATAGGGAATTGTCGTTGCTCTCTACATGAAAACTTCCGCGATATAGATATTCTTTTGCTTAGATAAATCTACTATTTCGTCTGTCTTTAGTTTAACGATGGGACTAATGAAGGCGTCTGGTTTAGTATAGATGACTTCCCCATACTCTCCCGTCGATAGTTTTACCTGGGTACCTGTTCTTAAGTCTCCCATCAATTGAAGAAGTCCTTCCACTACTTTAATATCAAACTTTCCAAATAAGTCCTTACTGATCATATCCAATACTTTAAAGATCGGCTGTCTGCTTCTATACATTCTTTCTGATGTCATGGCATGAAACACATCGGCGATTCCTGCTATTTGAGAATAGAGATGGATACGATCACTCTTTTCGGATGATGGATATCCTGAACCGTCGAAGCGTTCATGATGCTGGAAGATGGCAAGCTTCGTTTCCGTTTTTAATAATGGGGTATCTTTGACCATTTTATAGCCATTTGCGGTATGGAGCTTCACTTCTTTAAATTCACTCTCTGTTAAGGGTTGTTCTTTGGATAAAATATGTGGGCTCACCTTAGCCATTCCGCAGTCTGAGAGTGCTCCCGCTAAGGCCACTTGATTTATCTGACCGGAAGACAAGCCAAGCTTTTTCCCTATCAATGCGCTTATAATACTGACAGAGACGGCGTGATGATAGATATATTCCTTCTTTGTTGAATATTGAGGGAGGGAGTATACGTATGTATGATCTTGTTCCACTATTTGAATGACAGGCAATATGATTTCTCTTACTCTCGCAACGTTAACAGCTGTGCCCGACTGCCAATTCATGAACTCTTTCTTGAATTCTTTTACAGTCGTTAAATACAGGTCTATGAAACCCAGAGGCTCATGTTTAGTGTTCTCCTCATTAGAAGGATCCGGGATGAGGGGGGACCTGAAAGGATTGCCGTCCACTTTTGTTTTCTCTATGAATAACTCATCTATATGGAATGCTTGAAGAATATTCAAGTGTTCTTCTGTAAGTACCGTATTCTTAGGAATGATCGGGTTTACTGCCATCCCCATGATATCTTCAGCTACGATGCAACCTAATTGTATTTCGCCACGATGGACCTTCAACTATATACACCTCACGTCTTATTCTTTTAGTTTATTTTACCAAATTCAGCAGAATATAGTTGTTATTTTCAAAAAATAAATATTCCCTAAATAAAAAAAGCTATTTTCGGAATGGACGATCCATTCCTGAAAATAGCTTACTCTATTATTTATTCTTCGCTGTCATCATTACTTTCTTCAGAAACAGATTGTTCTTCCATGTCCTGCTGTTCTATTCCTTCAGCAGATTCGACCGGTGCTTCCGTTTCTTCATCATCTTCTTTTTCAACTTTTGCAACGGTTGAGACGAATTCACTTTCTTGAAGACGGATCAGCTTGACTCCTTGAGTGTTACGACCTGTAGTCGAAATATCGTTCACGTCCATACGGATGAGGACACCGTGTGCGGTAATGATCATTAAGTCTTCTTCACCTGTAACGGCTTTAACAGAGACAAGTTCTCCATTACGCTCGGTCACATTGCAGGTCTTCAGTCCTTTACCACCACGTGTTTGAATGCGATATTCGCTGGCTGGGGTACGTTTTCCGTAACCATTGACCGTGACTACCAGTACATCGCTCTTATCTTCAAGGATTTCCATGCCGACGACGATATCATCATCGCTCAGGTTGATGCCTTTAACCCCGGTAGCTGTACGTCCCATAGACCGGACATCAGTTTCAGGGAAACGGATCAGCATTCCATCTTTCGTACCGATAATAATATCCTTCTCGCCATCGGTCAACTTAACGGAAATCAGCTCATCGTTTTCACGAAGGTTGATGGCGATCAGTCCGTTCGTCCGGATATTCGCGAAATCCGATACCGGTGTACGCTTGGAAATACCTTGCTTCGTTGTGAAGAATAGGTACCAATCGTCCACGAATTCTTCGACCCGGATCATGGCGTTGATCCACTCATCTTTTTCTACACCAAGCAGATTGATGATTGGAAGTCCCTTAGCGGTACGGCTGAACTCAGGGATTTCATATCCTTTTGCACGATACGCTTTCCCTTTGTTCGTAAAGAATAGAATCGTGTCATGGGTCGACGTTGTCAATAAATGTTCAACGAAGTCCTCATCATTTGTTCCCATCCCCTGTATCCCTCTTCCTCCACGTTTTTGGCTGCGGTAGGTAGAGACAGGAAGACGTTTGATGTAGCCGTTATGTGTAAGAGAGACAACGATGTTTTCTCTGGGGATCAAATCTTCATCCTCGATATTTTCGATGCCACCTGCTACGATTTCCGATCTTCTTTCATCATTGAAGCGCTCTTTGATTTCAATGAGCTCTTCGCGGATGATTTCAAGAACCTTTTCATCATCTGACAGGATCGCTTTTAATTCGGCGATCAATTTCACCAGTTCCTGATACTCGTCTTCGATCTTTTCACGTTCTAAACCGGTTAGACGTTGAAGACGCATATCCAGGATGGCCTGGGCTTGTTTATCGGATAGGGAGAAGTTCTCCATCAATCCTTGTTTCGCCAGTTCCGTCGTTTGACTTCCGCGAATCAGGGCGATGATTTCATCGATATGATCCAGGGCGATACGCAGACCTTCTAAGATATGGGCCCTTGCTTCCGCTTTGCGCAATTCAAATTCTGTTCTGCGGCGAATGACTACGCGTTGATGCTGTAAGTAGTGATATAAACATTCCTTTAGGTTCAGTACCTTCGGCTGTCCATCGACAAGTGCCAGAAGATTGATCCCAAAGCTTGTTTGAAGGGCGGTTTGCTTATAAAGATTATTAAGTAATACGTTCGCATTGGCGTCTTTTCTTACTTCAATGACGATCCGCATACCGTTTCGATCCGATTCATCACGCAGATCTGTGATGCCATCGATCTTCTTATCCCTGACAAGATCCGCGATCTTCTCAATTAATCTCGCTTTATTCACCTGATAAGGGATCTGGTGTACGATGATCGTCTCTTTTCCATTGCTCTTTGTTTCGATTTCCACACGGGCACGCATCGTGATCGAGCCTTTACCTGTTTCATAGGCACGACGGATCCCGCTTCTTCCTACAATCAATCCTGCAGTAGGGAAATCAGGTCCGTAGATGAATTCCATCAGCTCTTGGATCGTAATGTCCGGGTCTTTACTTAATGCAAGGATCCCATCGATGACTTCACCAAGGTTATGAGGCGGGATATTCGTTGCCATACCTACGGCGATTCCTGAAGAACCGTTCACCAACAGGTTAGGAAAACGGGCAGGTAATACTTCCGGCTCCCGCTCTGTGCCGTCATAGTTATCTTTATAATCGATTGTATCTTTATTGATATCACGAATGAGCTCCATCGAAATCTTGGACATACGCGCTTCTGTATAACGCATCGCTGCAGCTGCGTCGCCATCGACAGAACCGAAGTTACCGTGGCCGTCCACAAGCATATAACGATAGTTGAAATCCTGCGCCATCCGGACCATCGTGTCATAAACAGCCGAGTCACCGTGGGGGTGATACTTACCGATAACTTCACCGACGATACGGGCTGATTTCTTATACGCTTTGTCTGACGTCATCCCGAGGTCATTCATCGCATACAAAATACGGCGATGGACCGGCTTCAATCCGTCACGTGCATCTGGAAGGGCACGGGACACGATGACACTCATCGCATAATCCAGGAAAGAGGAGCGCATTTCATTACTTATATTAATCTCTTTAACATTCGATCTTGGTGTTTCCGCCATAGTAAAAGGGACCTCCTTTTAAAGAAAGGTTTATACCTTTCTTATTCTTTACCTTGTCCGCTATGTAAAAGACAGGATAGCACGTGGTCTATCCTGTACTATTTCATTAGTCAATGATTTCTGTTAGATATCTAAGTTTTTCACGTAAGCCGCGTTTTCCTCAATGAAATTACGTCTAGGCTCTACTTTGTCACCCATGAGGATTTCAAATGTTTCATCGGCCTCGATCGCATCTTGAAGACTCACTTGCAGCAGTGTTCGTGATTCCGGATCCATGGTCGTTTCCCAGAGTTGTTCAGGGTTCATCTCTCCCAGACCTTTGTAACGCTGGATTCCAGGTTTAGGTGTCGGTGAGATTTCTGCCAGGATACGATCCAGTTCTTTATCATTGTAGGCATACTCGATTTTCTTTCCTTGTTGAATTTTGTACAACGGTGGTTGAGCGATATAAATATAGCCTGCTTCAATGATATTTCTCATATAACGATAGAAGAATGTCAATAACAGCGTACGGATATGTGCGCCATCGACGTCGGCATCGGTCATGATGACAATCTTATGGTATCTTGCTTTCGCCAGGTCGAAATCTTCTCCGATTCCTGTTCCGAGTGCCGTGATGATTGCACGGACCTCGTTATTGGAAAGGATCTTATCAAGGCGTGCCTTTTCTACGTTGATGATTTTACCACGCAGTGGAAGGATGGCCTGGAAGTGGCGGTCACGGCCCTGTTTGGCTGAACCGCCGGCTGAGTCACCCTCAACCACATAGATTTCGCTGATGCTTGGGTCTTTAGAAGAACAGTCCGCCAGTTTACCAGGCAAGCTTGAAATCTCAAGGGCACTCTTACGGCGGGTAAGCTCCCTTGCTTTTTTCGCAGCCAGTCGGGCACGTGCGGCCATTAGTCCTTTTTCAACGACCTTTCGGGCAACAACCGGATTTTCAAGTAAGAAGGTTTCGAGATGCTCTGAGAAAAGAGAGTCCGTGATCGTTCTTGCTTCCGAGTTTCCGAGTTTTGTTTTTGTCTGACCTTCGAACTGAGGATCAGGATGTTTAATCGAAATGATGGCGGTCAATCCTTCACGGACATCTTCCCCGGAAAGGTTAGCATCACTTTCTCTGAATACATTATTTTTACGGGCATAATCATTGATGACCCTTGTCAAAGCCGTCTTGAATCCAGACTCATGTGTACCACCTTCGTGAGTATGGATGTTATTGGCGAATGAATAAAGGTTGCTTGCGAATCCGTCATTGTATTGAAGGGCGATTTCAACGGTAATGTCATCTTTCTCACCTTCGATATAGATCGGCTCTTCGTGGATGACTTCCTTCGAACGGTTAAGATGCTCGACGTAGGACTTGATTCCACCTTCATAATGGTAATCACGTCTTTTTCCCTCTCCGCGCTTATCTTCAATACTGATTTGGATCCCTCTGTTCAAGAACGCCAATTCACGGATACGGTTTGCCAATGTGTCATAGTCGTATTCCGTCGTTTCAGTAAAGATTTCAGGATCCGGGGTGAAATGGATGATCGTTCCCGTTTTATCAGATTCTCCAATGACCTTTAAATCAAAGCTAGGTACGCCTTTTTCGAACTTCTGGTAATAAATCTTCCCATCACGGTGGACATGAACCTCAAGTTCTGTGGATAGGGCATTTACAACCGATGCCCCCACTCCGTGTAGACCTCCGGATACTTTGTATCCGCCGCCGCCGAACTTACCGCCTGCGTGAAGGACCGTCATGATGACCTCTACGGCAGGACGTCCCATTTTCTCATGGATACCGACTGGAATACCACGGCCATTATCTGTAACGGTGATACTGTTATCCTCTTCAATGATGACTTCTATTTCATCACAATGGCCTGCCAATGCTTCATCAATACTGTTATCGACGATTTCCCACACCAGGTGGTGCAGACCTCTTCCGCTTGTTGATCCAATATACATACCCGGTCTCTTCCGGACGGCCTCTAAGCCTTCCAGAACCTGAATCTGATTTTCATCATAAGATCCGCCTTGCGATCGCTGTTGTTCCATAGTCATACTGATTCACCTACACTTTCTAACCTTCAGGGCTTTATATTTCTATTATAAATTCTCATAGTTTGAGTATTTCTTTGATCGTTTCTTCAATGTACTGGATGCCAGTGGTGAAAGATACAACTGACCCGTTGTGATAACAAGAGATTTATATGAACCCTTCGCGAGATTGCAAAGGTTTTTATCTTTCGTTTTTAAAAAATGTTGGATTTCCTCTGAAAATTGAACGGTGTCTCTATCAATAATGGCTATGATTTCATCTGTACGTACCATGACATCTTCTCCAACATGTATGTACAAGGTAACACCTCATTTCAGTCTTTTCATGGATCCGGCTTCCACTTCAAAAGTAGTCGCCTCGTTTAAGGTTTGATGATCAATACCATCCACATTGGTCGTGGTCACAAAGGTTTGAACTTTCCCCTGGATGGTATTTAATAAGTGGGACTGACGATAATCATCCAGTTCGGATAAGACATCATCCAGAAGTAAGATGGGATATTCCTTAATTTCAGAGTGAATCAGCTCGATTTCTGCAAGCTTAACCGAGAGGGCTGTTGTCCGCTGCTGCCCCTGTGATCCGAATGTTTGAACATCCCGGTCATTCACAATGAATTGAAGATCATCCCGATGGGGACCGACCAGGGTCACACCACGATCGATTTCCCGCTCCCGTATATCATTGAATTTCTGCTCATATATATCTACCATTTTTGACCATTCTTGATTATCTGATACATCCAATGACGGTTTATATACGATTTCCAACGTTTCAAGGTTTCTTGAGATCCCTGAATGAATCGGTTTAGCCCAACTTTCCAGAAGCTGAACGAATTCAAATCGTTTCTTCGTGATTTTCACTGCCATTTCAATGAACTGTTCGGTCAGGACATCAAGCATGGTCTGGTCTTTTTGCTTTCTCGTCTGCAATTGTTTCAAATAATGGTTCCGCTGCTGTAATATTTTCTGATAAAGGCTAATATCATGTAAATAAACAGGAGAAACCTGACCGATTTCCATATCGATAAAGCGACGCCTCACTTGAGGGCTCCCTTTGACCAAATGAAGATCTTCAGGTGCAAACATGACAACATTCATATTCCCGACATATTGACTCAATTTAGACTGTTCAAGGTGATTGCTTTTCGCTTTTTTCCCCTTTTTAGACAGGACCAGCTCTAAAGGCAATGCACCATTATACTTTTGAATCCTACCTTTTATTTTAGCATATTCCTGATCCCAACGGATTAAATCTTTATCATTTGAGGTCCGGTGGGATTTAGCCATTGCCAGAACGTAGATCGACTCCATGATATTGGTTTTCCCCTGGGCATTTTCTCCGAGAATGACGTTCACTTTATTCTCGAAACTCACGTCGATGGATTCGTAATTCCGGTAGTTTCTTAATTCTAATTGTTCAATGTACATGGACATAACACCCTTTATTATTCTCCGGCAACCACAAAGACCCCTACTTCAGGTATTTCAACTTTGTCACCAACCGTAAGTTTTCTCCCTCTTCGTTGGTCTTGTTCCCCGTTTATGTATACTTCATATTCACTTAAGAACCATTTCGCCATACCGCCGGACTGAATCACTTCAGCAAGCTTCAGGAATTGTCCCAATGTGATGATTTCTGTTCCGATGGTGATCTCTTTCGCCACTAAAATCACTACTTTCCGTATAAAGTCTCTAATATCTTATTTTACTCTAAATGGAGTTAAGTCACAACTAACGAAAAATGGATAGGGTAGTGCTAGTTGATTTCTGCTACAGATGCTCGCTTTCCGCGGGGCTGGCGGTGAGCCTCCTCGGCTTTCGCCTGTGGGGTCTCACCTGTCCAGCGTTTCCCGCAGGAGTCGAGCATCTGCAGCGAGAATCAACTTATGAATCATGTTTCTTTAACCAGTTTAAAGAAAAACCTCAAATCCAATACGTAAAGATCCTTTTATTTAACCTAAAATTTAAAAAGCCAACACCTGAACGTTTCGAAGGTGTTGGCTTTTTAGGTTTTTAGTACGTCCTTACCGGAAGGATCAACTGAAGAATGGAATCATCGTGAAGCGGCTTCAGTACGAACGGTCTCATCGCTCCTGTGAAGTTCACATAGATTTCGGTCCCTTCAATCGCTTTTAGGGCATCCATCATATATTTCGCACTGAAGGAGATTTTCAGTTCTTCTCCCTCGATGGATTGACTTTGCACCTGCTCGATTACTTTACCGATTTCCGGTGTGTTGGAGGAAATTTCAATGACGCCACCATCCATAGTAGAAAGTTTGACGACATTATTACGTCCTTCTCTCGCAAGCAGCGATGCACGATCGATCGCTTGTAAAAATTCTTTTGTATTTAAAGTCAATTCTGTTTTCGTGTCTGAAGGAATCAGTCGGCTTGTATCAGGATAATTCCCTTCTAATAGTCTTGAGAAGAATAATAGGTGCTTTGCCTTGAATAGCACTTGATTTTCCGTAATGACGATTTCTACAGGCTCATCCGTATCATCAAGGATCTTATTCAACTCATTCAAGCTCTTTCCTGGAATGACAATATTGTAAGATGCATCGTGATTCGTTTCAATCGGTGCTTTTCTCATGGCCAGTCTGTGACTGTCTGTTGCAATACAGCTCAGTTCCCCGTTTTCAATCTGGCAGTTTACACCTGTCAAGATAGGGCGTGTTTCTGAGGTGGACACTGCGAATACCGTTTGTCTGATCATCGTTTTTAGAAGATCGGTTGAAACTTTAATACCGTTCCCTTCTTCGATTTGTGGAAGATGCGGGTACTCTTCTGGATCCAAGCCATTTAAATTAAATTCGGCCTGACCTGAACGAATAACGGTCTGGAAGTGATTTTGAACTTCAATTTCCACTGTATCTTTCGGTAATTTCTTCACGATTTCACTAAAGAACTTGGCTTGAAGAACAATTCCTCCGGTTTCCATGATTTCTACAATTTCCGAACCTTCTTCTTCATTGGGAATGAAAGACTCGATTGAAATATCGGAATCACTTCCCGTTAAAGTGACACCGTCTTCTGTTGCAATGATTTTAATTCCAGTAAGAATGGGAATCGTCGTTCTTGATGTTACAGCTTTCATGACATCCTGGACACTTTGCACTAAATGATCCCTTTGAATAACGAATTTCATGATTTATTCCTCCAATTTGCACATAATTTTTTGGACTGAATCATATACTAATAATTTATTTAAAAAATAGTAATAGAAGTAGTAGGGCCTGTTGATATGTGGATAAGTGTGTGAATCGAACGTAAACACAGCCTATCCACATGTGGACAGACTGTGTGCTAGTAAGACTCAGTTATTCACATTATCCAATTAGGGTGTGTATGAAATCAGCCCTTTAAAGATTCGCGAATTTCCTTCAATTGCTGCTGAAGAAGTGCATCAGTTCCAAGTAATGTACTGATCTTCTCATGAGCATGGATGACGGTGGTGTGATCTCTTCCGCCAAATTCTTCCCCGATCTTAGGGAGGGAGGAATCCGTCATTTCCCTGGATAGATACATGGCGATCTGTCTAGGGAACGCAATCGACTTTGTTCGTTTCTTTGCTTTAAAGTCCTCCAGCTTCACGTTGAAATGCTCACCAACGACACGCTGGATTTCCCCAATGGTAATGGCTCTCGGCTTGGAGCTCGGAATGATATCTTTCAACGCTTCAGCCGCAAGATCTGCATTGATGTCTTTATTTATAAGAGATGAGTACGCGACGACACGGATCAGTGCGCCTTCTAACTCACGAATGTTGGAATCGATTTGATTAGCTATATAAAGCATGGCTTCATTAGGGATATCGAGCCCTTCAGCCTTCGCTTTTTTCCGTAAGATGGCAATTCTCGTCTCGAGGTCTGGAGGTGTGATATCTGTTATCAATCCCCATTCAAATCGAGAACGAAGTCTGTCTTCAAGTGTCGGAATCTCTTTCGGTGGCCGGTCACTTGAAATGACAATCTGCTTGCTTTCTTCATGTAACGTATTAAAAGTATGGAAAAATTCCTCTTGCGTTTGTTCTTTCCCTGCTAAAAATTGAATATCATCAATCAATAAAACATCGACATTACGATATTTATTGCGGAAATCAACTGCTTTATTGTCCCTGATGGAGTTAATGAATTCGTTTGTGAATTTTTCAGATGATAGATAAACCACTTTCGCTGCGGGATTATGTTCCAGTACATAATGACCGATGGCGTGCATTAAGTGGGTTTTTCCAAGACCTACTCCCCCATAAATAAACAAGGGATTATAGGCTTTTGCAGGTGCCTCAGCCACGGCCAAAGAAGCGGCATGGGCAAACCGGTTGCCCGAACCGATAACAAACGTGTCAAACGTGTATTTAGCGTTCAGCATGTTTTGATTGATATCCTGCTGATCGTCATCTTTCATCGACTTTGGCGGTATTTGGATATCAAACTCTTCCGGCTCCTGATTTTGGGGAATGATAAATTTCACGACTAATTCTTCGCCCGTAATATCATACAAAACCCCTGAGATTAGCTGTGAGTAACGACCTTCCAGCCAATCTCTAGCAAATTCATTTGGAGCTGTGATCACAAGGGTGTCCCCTTGAATGGAATGGGCCTTAGTGGATTTCAGCCAAGTATCAAAACTCGGTTTGCTGATTTTTTTTTCGATATTTTCTAAGGCCTTGCTCCAAAGATCCCCGATATTCTCCAATCCTGATCCCTCCTTTTCTTGTTTTTGTATAACGTCTGTACAACCATTACGTGCTATGCATTCCCTTAGCAGTTGTTATTTTTATAAATATACAAAGTGCTGAATGTGGAAATATATATAATAAGGAAAGAAAATGGGTTTTCGACAATATCCACCACTTGTGGACAACGTTTTACAAACCCTCTGTATAAGTTACCCACATGATATCCACATTTTGTGGATAAGTTATTTATGTGAACCCGGTTATCAAGAGTGAAAACACAATAATCATATCAAAATATCCTTAGTGGTGCAATGCTTTTTAAATTTTATCCACAACCCCCATCCCTTGTGGAATGTTTTTGTCCACAACCCAAGAACTTGTGAAAAAGTTGTCAATATGTGTTGTGGATAATTTAAAACTATGTCGAATCCTATCCACAGGCAGGTTGAATAGAAAATGGGGATAGGGTTTGTAGAAGGAAAATGGGAATAGAAAATATCGAGGTGTGTGGTGAGGAATCTTAAAATTCATCGTTTATAACCAAAGGACTGGTTGATAAAAGTTTTAGACGGAGCGAGTAGTGGTTGGTTTCCGCTCCAATCAACTTTGCAAGCGTGCACTTTATCTGATATTTGAAAAGTGGAGGTGATCCAATTAGGAGATTTTTCTGTTTCTATATGAATAGGAGGAATTTTTAAATTCTGATCCACGCTTTGTTATAAAAGAATAGACTTTAGAGATGCCTTTTGCCTATTGTTGAAGTTATAACTCTAAAAAGCCTTGGTTTGTAAAATTTATTGCTCTGTTCTTTGATCTTTCTTATGGATTGGAAGGAGATTTGCGAGACTCCTGCGGAAAAACGTGCTGGGAAAGACCCCGCAGCGAATGCGAGGAGGCTTGCCCGCTCGTCCGCGGAAAGCGAGCGTAATCTCCTTCCAATCCAGCACCCCACCAGTAGAACAGTGCAGTGAACGAACGATGAAGAAATAAGTGTTTTTTAAAATGCTGGTGAAACAACACTTCAAAAGAAAAATAATCTGAGTGTTGACTTTTTATGGGTACCGTCTTTATAATAGTGAGGAATGTCTTTAACTTTTTAAAGATATCCTTCAGGGAGGTGTCATAGATGAAAAGAACGTTTCAACCAAATAATCGCAAAAGAAAAAAGAATCACGGTTTCCGTGCACGTATGAGCTCTAAAAACGGACGCAATGTTTTAGCTCGCCGTCGCAGCAAAGGAAGAAAAGTATTATCTGCCTAGACCACTGAACTGACTCAGTGGTCTTTTTTTTCCTTTCCACTAAGTAAATAATCGATTTGGCTCGTTCGTATTTTGATTTACCGTAAAAAGAACTTATAATTTCATATGGATGAGCCAATAATGTCGAGGTTAGATAAAGTCAAATTTGAAAAAATAGGTGTGGTCCATGCGGAAAGAGCAAAGAGTAAAGAAGAATAAAGAGTTTCAGGAAATTTTTAAAAAAGGAACTTCTGTTGCGAATCGTCAGTTCGTCTTGTATCTATTAAAGAAGGAAGATCCTCAGCCCTTTCGAATTGGAATTTCCGTCAGTAAGAAAATCGGGAATGCTGTATGCCGGAATCAAATCAAGCGGTATGTGAGGCAGGTATTCCTGGAATTGCAAGATGAGGTTCACGATCAGTACGACTATCTTATCATCGCCAGGAAACCGGCGGCCGAAATGAATTTTCATGAGGTGAAGGGGAGTCTCACCCATGTTTTAAAAAGAGGAAAAGTATTGAAAAGGTCTTCTTATGGCAAATATGATAAGAAGAAGTCATAACATTTTGAGAGAATGACAGGTTTCGTCATCACAAGTCCCCGAAAAGATGTTACAATACGAGGGATTGTACTTTATTAGTACGGGATGATGGTACGTGTTTATATTTTATTTTTTGAAAGTTATTAGTTGGGAGGAAAATAAGGGTGAAAAAGAGAATTATAGCCTTAATGGGAATCATTGGGCTAATGGCTATTCTATCAGGGTGTACGGATTACAATAAGCCGATCACATCTGATAGCAGTGGAATCTGGAATGAATATATTGTCTATCCTTTATCACAATTAATTACAATGGTTGCAGATTTCATGGGTGGTTCCTATGGATTGGCGATTGTAATTGTTACGTTGCTTATCCGTACGGCCATCCTGCCATTGATGATTAAGCAAACGAAGAATTCAAAAGCCATGCAGGCACTACAACCTGAAATGAAGAAACTGCGTGAAAAATATAGCTCGAAAGATGCACAAACTCAGCAAAAGCTACAACAAGAAACGATGGCTTTATTCCAAAGTCACGGGGTGAACCCGTTAGCGGGTTGTTTCCCACTGATCGTTCAAATGCCGATCCTGATTGGTTTCTACCATGCAATCGTGAGAACACAGGAAATCAAAGCACATAACTTTTTATGGTTTGATCTTGGTAATCCTGATCCATACTATATCTTACCTTTAGTAGCAGGTTTAACGACGTTCATCCAACAAAAGCTTATGATGGCAGGTACGGCGAATCAAAATCCGCAAATGGCGATGATGCTTTATATCATGCCGGTCATGATCATCATTTTTGCGATTAACTTCCCTGCAGCTCTATCCCTTTACTGGGTAGTCGGGAATCTATTTATGATTGCACAGACCTACTTCATTAAGGGACCTGAGATCAAAGAAGCGCAAGCAGTCAAAGCTGGTGGGAATTCGGGAGGAAAGAAAAAGTGAGAGAAGTAGAAGCGACTGGTCAAACGGTGGAAGAAGCCATTGAATCAGCCTTGTCTCAACTGAATATCACCAAAGAAGAAGCAGAAATTGACATCATTGATCAAGGTAAAAAAGCATTATTCGGATTGTTCGGTGGAAGACCGGCACATGTTCGTGTGAAGAAATCGATCGACCCTGTAAATGAAGCGAAAGAGTTTCTTTTATCTGTTGCACGCGATATGGGTGTGGAAGCGACCATCGAAGTGAAGAGAGATGGAAGAGATGTGGAGTTCAATATTTCCGGTGAAAAAATGGCTCTCTTAATCGGAAAGAGGGGACAAACGTTGAATGCCCTTCAACATTTGTCACAATTGGTTGCCAACCGGGTATCTGGCCAGTTCATCACCATTCTGTTAGACGCGGAGAACTACCGCGAAAGACGGAAGGAAACGCTGACAACCTTAGCTGAACGCCTGGCAGATAAGGCATTACGCACAAATCGTTCCGTTTCATTGGAACCAATGCCTTCTTATGAACGAAAAGTGATTCATACAGCATTAGTGGATTCCAAAAGGGTCGATACCCATTCTGAAGGCAGAGAACCTAACCGATATATTGTCATTGCGCCAAAATAATGAAAGACGATTCCTTTCGGGGGATCGTTTTTTTTTATTGGTATGGAAGCTGGCGCAAGTTGTCATATTTTGTAGAAAGGCAGATATCATTAGAGCATACTCATTTCCAGTATTTGATCTCTTACATCTTTCCCACCTCCTGCCGATTCTTATTTTCATCCCGGTTTATTGTTATTCACATGTGGATAAGTTAAAATAATAGAGATGAGAGGTTATCTTTGTGGATAACATTGGCGACGAACAGAAGGTTTCCTTTCTTTAGTATTATTACGGATTGTGATATTCTAATAATTTGGGGAAACGTTGCTTTCTACTATACATTTTATATAAATAGATCAGCTATAAGAGAGGTGAATATAATGGAGTTCGATACAATTGCAGCCATATCCACTCCGATGGGAGAGGGAGCAATCGCCATCGTGCGTTTGAGCGGAGATCATGCATTTGATATCGGTGATAAAGTCTTTAAGGGAATGAAAGGGAGCTCAATGAAGGAATTCGCTTCCCATACCATTCATTATGGACATATTGTCGATCCTGACACCGAACAGGTGGTGGAAGAAGTGATGGTGTCTGTTATGAGGGGGCCGAAGACGTTCACCCGTGAAGATATTATCGAGATCAACTGCCATGGAGGACTTGTGTCAGTCAATAAAGTATTGCAGCTTGTGTTGAAGAACGGGGCAAGACTTGCAGAGCCGGGAGAATTCACGAAGCGTGCTTTCCTGAATGGCCGAATCGATCTTTCCCAGGCGGAAGCCGTGATGGATCTCATTCGTGCGAAAACGGACAGGGCCATGAATGTAGCCCTTAATCAAATGGAAGGCCGCCTTTCCAATTTGATTCGTAAGCTTCGTCAGGAAATTCTCGAAACCCTCGCCCATGTGGAAGTGAATATCGATTACCCGGAGTATGATGATGTGGAAGAAATGACGCACAACGTGCTGTTGGAGAAATCCAGAAACGTCCGGGATGAAATAGACCGCTTGATCCGCACATCCGAACAAGGGAAGATCCTGAGAGAAGGACTTTCAACCGTGATCATCGGTCGGCCGAATGTAGGGAAATCTTCCCTTCTGAACAGTCTTGTTCATGAAAATAAAGCCATTGTAACGGATATCCCGGGTACAACGCGTGATGTGATCGAGGAATATGTCAATGTAAGAGGCGTTCCATTGCGCCTTGTTGATACGGCAGGGATCCGGGAAACCGAAGACATCGTTGAGAGGATTGGCGTGGAACGCTCCAGGCAAGTGCTGAAGGAAGCGGATCTAATCCTCCTCGTACTCAACTATGCAGATGAATTAACGTTTGAAGATGAGCAGTTGTTTGAAGCGGTGAGAGGGATGGACGTCATTGTCATCGTGAACAAAACGGATCTGCCTCAGAAGATTGATATAGATAAGGTAAGGAATCTTTCCGAGAATCACCAGCTGGTGACGACGGCTTTACTGGAGGAACAGGGAATAGACGAACTGGAAGAAGCCATTTCTTCTTTATTCTTTGCAGGATCCATCGAAGCGGGGGATATGACGTATGTATCCAATAGTCGTCATATCGCTTTACTCAATCAAGCGTCTCTTGCGATCAACGAAGCAATAGACAGTGTAGAAATGGGAACACCGATCGATATCGCTCAGATCGACTTGACGAGAACATGGGAGCTGTTAGGTGAAATCATCGGGGACAGCGTTCATGAAAGTCTGATTGATCAGCTGTTTTCTCAATTCTGCTTAGGAAAATAAACACTATTATATGTGGACTTAACGTCCTACAAGGAGGAAATAACAAACCATGCAATATGACGCAGGGCAATATGATGTCATTGTCATTGGTGCTGGCCATGCCGGAGTTGAAGCGGGACTTGCTTCTGCACGTATGGGAGCGAAAACGTTAATGGTCACCATTAACTTGGATATGGTCGCCTTTATGCCGTGTAATCCATCTGTCGGTGGACCGGCCAAAGGAATCGTTGTAAGGGAAATCGACGCACTCGGTGGAGAGATGGGTCGTAATATAGATAAGACGCATATCCAAATGCGGATGTTGAATACAGGAAAGGGTCCTGCTGTACGTGCATTACGGGCACAGGCGGATAAATTCCTGTATCAGCATGAAATGAAACGAACAATTGAAAATGAACCGAACATGACCCTCTTGCAGGGAATGGTCGAGGAATTGATCATTGAAGATGATGAGTGCAAAGGTGTCGTGACGATGACCGGCGCTGCCTATCGTGCCAAGACCGTTGTCATCACAACAGGTACATTCCTGCGTGGTGAAATCATTTTAGGGGACCTGAAATATTCAAGCGGACCTAATAACCAACAGCCTTCCATCAGACTATCTGATCATCTGCATGAGCTGGGCTTCGATACGGTTCGTTTCAAGACCGGTACACCACCACGTGTGAATAGCTCAACGATCGACTATTCAAAAACTGAAATTCAACCGGGTGATGACGTTCCCCGTGCGTTCAGTTATGAAACGACCAAATACATCACGGATCAACTGCCATGCTGGCTGACGTATACGAATGAATATACTCATCAATTAATCGATGATAATCTTCATCGTTCGCCGATGTATTCAGGCATGATCAAGGGAACTGGACCGCGATACTGTCCTTCAATAGAAGATAAAGTCGTGCGTTTCCACGATAAGCCGCGTCATCAGATCTTCCTCGAGCCTGAAGGGAAAAATACGCAGGAAGTATACGTGCAAGGATTATCTACGAGTCTTCCTGAAGATGTGCAGCAAAAAATCCTGCAGACGATACCTGGTCTTGAAAACGTACAAATGATGCGTGCCGGATATGCCATTGAATATGATTCCATCGTACCGACACAATTATGGCCGACGCTTGAAACGAAAAAGATCAAGAACCTTTATACGGCAGGACAGATCAATGGGACATCAGGTTATGAAGAAGCAGCTGGTCAAGGGTTGATGGCCGGGATCAATGCCGCATGCCGTGCCCTTGATAAAGAAGAAGTCATCTTAAGTCGTTCTGATGCTTATATCGGAGTTCTGATCGATGACCTGGTGACGAAAGGGACGAACGAACCGTATCGTCTTCTTACTTCACGTGCGGAATATCGCTTGTTGCTTCGTCACGATAATGCTGATCTTCGCTTAACGGATATCGGTCATAGAATCGGTTTGATCTCAGATGATCGATATGAGCGCTTCTCAGCGAAGAAAGAAGCGATCTCTGCCGAGAAGGCACGGCTTGAGGCCATCCGCATTAAGCCGACTGAAGAAACCCAAAGTGTCATTCGTGATGCAGGGGGAAGTGAGCTGAAAGACGGGATACTGGCAGCGGACCTTCTGAAGCGGCCTGAAATGAATTATAGTCATATTAAGTCACTCGTCCCAAGTGAAATCGAACTTGATCCCGATGTAGAGGAACAAGTGGAGATTCAAGTGAAATACGAGGGCTATATTGAAAAATCCCTTCAACAGGTCGATAAAATGAAAAAGATGGAAAATAAACGAATTCCTGAGAACATTGATTACAGTGCGATCAGCGGTTTGGCTTCTGAAGCAAGACAGAAATTGATCGAGGTCCAGCCTCTTTCCCTTGCACAGGCGTCCCGTATTTCAGGCGTGAATCCTGCAGACGTATCCATTCTGATGGTCTACATTGAACAGGGCAAAATCGCCAAGGTTTCCGGTGATCAATAGAGGTAAAGGAAGGATAATTTCATGAACGTAAATGAATTTCAATCAATGCTCGAGGAGAAGGGGATTTCCCTATCTTCTCAGCAATTACAACAGTTTGAGCGCTATTACGAATTGCTGGTTGAATGGAATGAAAAGATGAATCTGACGGCGATCACTGAAAAAGAGGATGTCTACTTAAAGCATTTTTACGATTCGGTCAGTGCAGCCTTTTATGTTGATTTCACAGAAGTTCAATCCCTTTGTGATGTTGGGGCGGGTGCCGGGTTTCCGAGTATTCCACTTAAGATTTGCTTCCCGCACCTGCATATCTCAATTGTTGATTCCTTGAACAAGCGCATCACATTTTTAAATCATTTATCGGACGAGTTAGGACTTGAAAACACGAATTTTTATCATGACCGTGCCGAGACATTTGGAAAAAATAAGGCACATCGTGAAAAATATGATATGGTTACAGCAAGAGCCGTAGCGAGAATGTCCGTCTTAAGTGAATTATGCCTTCCCCTTGTGAAAAAGGGCGGATCCTTTGTCGCCATGAAAGCTTCCAATGTGAATGAAGAGCTGTCGAACGCAAAGAAAGCGATTGGAACGCTTGGTGGACAAACGGACAAAATGTATTCGTTCCTTCTTCCGGAAGAGGAAAGCGAGCGTAATATCGTGAAAATCAACAAAGTGAAAGAAACACCTAACAAATATCCCAGAAAACCTGGGACACCCAATAAATTACCGTTAGAATAGTAAGGTCATCCTCCTGCCTTTGTGGGCTATCGTATAACCGACGACTTTAAGAGGCAGGAACTTGACCTGATTTAGAGAATATTAATTAAGGGAGTTTCTTAAAGGTGGTGTAGGAAGATGAAGCATCCTTTCTCTCGTTTTTTTGGCCTAGGTGAAAAGGAGCAAGATGT
The DNA here is from genome assembly GCF_019334305.1 of Rossellomorea orangium. Taxonomy (GTDB): domain Bacteria; phylum Bacillota; class Bacilli; order Bacillales; family Bacillaceae_B; genus Rossellomorea. The sequence continues at coordinate 74,728 of NZ_JAHWGH010000002.1, read as the reverse complement.
TGAATCTGAAGAGTCGAATGTAGTGGAAGAAGATCGAGATGAAGTGAGGAAGATACCTGTCTCACAAATCGTCCCGAACCGCTTTCAACCAAGGACTGTGTTTAATGATGAAAAGATAGAAGAGTTATCACGAACGATACACACTCATGGCATTATCCAACCGATCGTGGTGAGACAATACGATGATGACCAGTTTGAAATCATTGCGGGAGAACGACGTTACAGAGCCGTTCAAAAGCTTGGCTGGGAAACGGTTCCGGCGATTGTTAAGAATCTGAATGATACAGAAACAGCTTCTGTTGCATTAATCGAGAACTTACAAAGAGAAGAGCTCTCTCCTATTGAAGAGGCAATCGCATATGGAAAACTGTTGGAGTTACATGATCTAACTCAAGAAGCCCTTGCTCAACGCTTAGGAAAAGGACAATCAACTGTGGCGAACAAGCTTCGTCTCCTAAAGCTTCCAGAAGAAATTCAATCAGCCTTATTAGATAAACGAATCACAGAACGTCACGCCAGGGCTTTGATTCCTTTAAAGAATCCGGAAAAGCAAATACAGCTCCTTCAAGAGATCATTGAAAAGAGTTTGAATGTCAAACAGACCGAAGACCGGGTTGTGAAGATGCAAGAAGGGACGAATCAGAAGCCGAAGCCTAAACGCAAGGCATTCAGCAAGGATATGAGGATTGCTGTGAATACAATCCGCCAATCCCTGTCCATGGTGTCCGATAGCGGAATCAATCTCGATTCAGAAGAAGAAGAGCATGAGGAATTCTATCAATTCACCATTCGTATTCCAAAAAAAAAATAGATTAGCAGATTAAAAGTGAGAAACGGTGTGGTTTCTCACTTTTTTGGTGCAAAAGAGGCGAGAAGGTCAGTAAATCATATTCTCCAATATATGGAGATACCCGTCTTTTTTGAAAAATTGACAGACAATTATCAAGGAATTTTGATAGAATAGAAGAATACTGTAAAAAATAAAGTCAATTTCAGGAAGTCAAAAGGTAGGTGACAACCTTGGGCAGAATTGTAGCCGTTACAAACCAAAAAGGCGGGGTGGGAAAGACCACGACATCCGTCAATTTGGGGGCTTGTTTAGCTTATATAGGGAAAAAGGTTTTACTCGTAGATATCGATCCTCAAGGAAACGCCACGAGTGGTGTCGGTGTGGAAAAAGGCGATGTACAACAGTGCATCTATGATGTGTTAGTGGATGATGTAGACGTTAAAGACACCATCAAACAATCAAAGGTAGAGAACTTATCCATTGTCCCTGCAACCATTTCACTCGCTGGAGCGGAGATTGAACTGGTCCCGACCATATCCCGTGAAGTGCGTCTGAAGAAAGCACTGGAGAGGGTTAAAGACGAATTTGATTATATCATCATTGACTGTCCCCCATCACTTGGCCTTCTGACCATCAATGCATTAACTGCATCAGATGCCGTCGTCATTCCGGTTCAGTGCGAATACTACGCACTTGAAGGGTTGAGCCAGCTGTTGAGCACGGTCCGTTTAGTACAGAAGCATCTGAATCATGACCTTATGATCGATGGAGTGTTGTTAACCATGTTGGATGCCAGAACCAACCTTGGAATCCAGGTCATCGAAGAGGTTAAGAAATATTTTCAAGACAAAGTGTATCGCACAATTATCCCACGTAATGTTCGTTTAAGTGAAGCACCCAGTCATGGTGAACCGATTATCATTTATGATGCTAAATCAAGGGGAGCAGAAGTTTATTTAGAACTAGCAAAGGAAGTGGCGGCGAATGGCTAAAGGTTTAGGAAAGGGCATCAATGCCCTCTTCACCAATATGCAAACAACTCAAAATGAAGAATCCGTTCAGGAAGTGAGCCTGAAAGAAATAAGGCCCAATCCCTACCAGCCACGTAAAATCTTTGAGCCACAGGCCATCGAAGAGTTGAAAGAATCGATCCTGGAGCACGGGATCCTTCAACCAATCATTGTCCGTAAATCCATCAAGGGGTATGAGATTGTCGTTGGTGAGCGTCGGTATCGTGCAGCGACAGCAGCTAAATTAGAAACGGTCCCTGTCGTTGTCCGTGAGCTGAACGATCAACAAATGATGGAGCTAGCGGTCCTTGAGAACCTTCAACGGGAGGATCTGACCCCCATCGAAGAGGGAGCAGCTTATCAAATGCTCATGGATAAACTGAAGCTTACTCAGGAAGAATTGGCCAAACGATTAGGGAAGAGCAGGCCACATATCGCAAATCATATCCGTTTACTCTCCCTGCCGACACCCGTTCAGGAACTCCTGTCCGAAGGGAAGTTATCAATGGGACATGGACGTGCCCTGCTTGGGTTGAAGAACAAAAAGAATTTATCACCGGTTGTGAACCGCATACTGAAAGAATCGCTCAATGTTCGTCAGTTAGAGAAAATCATCCAAGAATTGAATGAGAATGTTCCACGTGAAACAAAGAAATCCGAGCGAAAAGACGTCTTTATACAAGAACAGGAATCTCTTCTTCGCGAACGTTTCGGTACCACGGTCACGATTAAACAATCGAAGAAAAAAGGGAAAATCGAACTCGAATTCTTCTCGAAAGAAGATCTGGATCGGATTCTGGAATTACTTCAGTAGTGAAAAAGGGAATGGGACTGTCTTGATTGGTATGCTTCATACCGTGTTAAGACAGTCCTCTTCCATATGTTACACATAAAAACTATTCTTCGGGAAATAAACATAAGGGGAAAACGTCATGGTACTATTAGGAACGCTTGTTAATGGGGTATGTATTATTATCGGGACCCTCCTTGGGAAGATCCTGCACCGCATACCAGAAGATATGAAGGGGACCGTCATGAAAGCGATAGGGCTCGCTGTCATCGTTCTTGGTTTACAGATGGGTCTGAAAAGTGAAAACTTTCTCATTGTGATCATCTCTCTTGCCCTTGGTGCTGCCTGGGGAGAGTGGATGAATCTTGAGGACAGACTGAATGCTTTAGGGAACTGGTTGGAGAAGAAGCTTGGCAGCAAGAAAGAAACCTCGATCTCCCAAGGTTTTGTAACAGCGACCCTGATTTTTGTTATTGGGGCCATGGCCGTGATCGGTGCACTGGATAGTGGTATCAGGGGAGATCATGACGTTCTTTTGACTAAATCGATCATTGATGGTTTCACTTCACTGATACTAACGACGACACTTGGGATTGGTGTCATGTTTTCTGCTATCCCTGTCGTTCTTTATCAAGGTTTTATCGCCTTATTTGCTACGCAGATTCACCAATGGGTGCCTCAAGAGTTGATGGATGCCTACATTGTCGAAATGACCTCGACCGGAGGGATCATGATTTTTGCGATCGGACTTAATCTCCTCGGTGTAACAAAAATCAGGGTCGCCAATTTACTTCCGGGTATTATAGTGGTGGGCATCGTCGTCGGAATCATTCACGCATACCAGATATATATGTAATCATAAAGGGAGATGACGTGAGTCCGTCATCTCCCTTCTTTTATTGCTGCAATTCTTCCCGCCATTTTTCAATGCTTACGGCATTTCGCCGTTCCACTGAATCACCTGCCAGCACAATGGCTTCGGCAATCGTCTTGGCCATTTTCATAACGAGGTTCAATCGTGTATTTTGCAATACAAAGAACTCCATAAATCCACTGACATTCACGATCCCTGTCAGATGGATCTCACCGACCTCGGGTAACTCCTTATTCACTCCGGCACCCGGCTTCAAGGGACCTTCATTTAACTGAATGGCTCCTACGCTCTTTAACCGGCCGAGACAGGCATCTACACCGATGATAAAGGGATTGATATGTTTAGCTGAAATTTCCTTGAGCTTCTCTTCAAGATTGACAGCATGAATCGGATCATCCAGTGTTCCGTACACATGGAATGGTTTAATATCCTGTTCCTCTATCAAGGTACCAACCAGAGGCCCTAATGAATCCCCTGTCGACCGGTCTGTACCGATACAGACAAATACGATGGGTCTTGTACGATAATAAGTGGGAAGCATCGACGACAATTGAACGGAAAGCTCCTGTGCCGCACCCGCCTCCTGGTGAAGGACTCTATAGGGTTCAGGTCTTCGTTCAAATAATCCTTTTTTCAGATTCATCGCTTCCACTCCTTTAGATGTGTTCAAAGGGGTGACCTTTGAGTCGCCGGCCCCTTATCCCACAGTCAAATTTTTAAGTATTATCAGTATACGGACGATTTCTTTTTTTCATACATAATATGGTCGGATTTTTCATAAAATAAAAATTTTCTAGAAACTATTCTTTATGAGGTTATATCTACACAAGGAGAGGGAAAGTTGATAAAATAAGGAATACTTCTTATTGAATGATAAGTGGAGGTTCGATATATGAGTGCGAAAGATAATAAAGTTGATGAAACCATTGAAACGATAAAAAATAGTCCAGCTGCCCAAAAGATTATAGATAATGAAATGTGGATCGCACTTGGTACAGGTGCTGTAAAAATTATCGCCATTATGGTGATTACTTATATCGCTTTAAGAGTAGGTCGGTCAGCAATCCGAAACGTATTCAAGGTACGATCACGATCCCCTTTGAAATTTACGGAGCGACGGGAAACCACTTTATCAAAACTCTTAGAAAATGTGCTAACCTATGTGATTTACTTCATTAGTTTGATGACAATCTTATCGACCCTTGAAATCGATGTAAAAGGACTCATCGCCGGTGCCGGAATTGTCGGCCTTGCCGTCGGTTTCGGGGCACAGAATCTCGTCCGTGATATCATCACCGGTTTCTTTATCATTTTCGAAGATCAATTTTCAGTGGGCGATTACGTGCGTATCGGTTCTGCTGAGGGATCCGTAGAAGAAATTGGGTTACGCACGACAAAGATTAAAAGCTGGACCGGGGAACTTCATATCTTCCCTAACGGAAACATTACGGAAGTAACGAATTTCTCCGTCCATAATAGTATTGCGGTTGTGGATGTGAGCATTGCGTACGAAGAAAATATAGAAGAAGCTGAAAAAGTGATGCAGGAGCTTCTCCTTTCCTTGCCTCAAAAATATGAGGACCTGGTGAATCCACCCGAGCTGCTGGGGGTCCAGACTCTTGGAGCGTCTGATGTCGTTATCCGAATCGTCGCTGAAACGGTTCCAATGAGACACTGGTATATGGCCAGGATGATACGTAAAGAAGTGAAACTTTGCCTGGATGCGCATGGTATCGAAATTCCATTCCCTCGTATGGTAATGTATTCACGTAAAGATGAAGAAGAGATTCACCCGCGTGAAGAGAAACAAAGAAGACTTGAAAGCGAATGAGGAGGAATAGGTAGTGGAGCCAAAGACTTTCACCTTAAATGATATTGTCGAAATGAAAAAACCTCATCCATGTGGTACGAACCGCTGGAAAGTGATCCGTATGGGGATGGATATTCGCATCAAGTGTGTCGGGTGCGGTCACAGTGTCATGATCCCCAGAAAAGATTTTGCAAAGAAGATGAAAAAAGTCATTTCAAGCGGTGAAGAAGAATAAGTATTCTTTTTTTACCCATAATCCCTTTGACCTAATCCATCTTGCGCCCTAAATAGTGTCGCCTCAGAGCATTCAGTCGTTTCTAAATGATTGAGTGCTTTTTTTATGGCGTATTTTCTGCGGGAGCCTGTAAGCATCACTTGTCTTTTCCCTCTATTATCTCTATAATTGTGAAAGGTTCGACCGATTACGTGTTTTTCAATCTTAAAGGTTTTTTTAATAGATAAGAATATATGAGGAGTGACCAAAATGGCATTAACAGCTGGTATTGTTGGACTACCCAACGTCGGGAAATCCACTCTATTCAACGCAATTACAAAAGCAGGTGCAGAATCTGCCAACTACCCTTTCTGTACCATCGATCCTAACGTAGGAATCGTAGAGGTTCCAGATCACCGTCTTGATAAATTAACGGAACTTGTAGACCCGAAGAAGACAGTTCCTACTGCTTTCGAATTCACCGATATTGCCGGGATTGTAAAAGGGGCGAGTAAAGGTGAAGGATTAGGGAATAAATTCCTATCCCATATCCGTCAGGTGGATGCGATCTGTCAGGTTGTCCGTTGTTTCGCGGATGATAATATCACACACGTATCCGGAAAAGTGGATCCGATTGCGGATATTGAAGTCATCAACCTTGAATTGATCCTCGCTGACCTTGAAACGGTTGATAAGCGAATTACGAGAGTTCAGAAAATGGCGAAACAAAAAGACAAAGAAGCGGTATTTGAGCACGACATCCTTGTGAAAATCAAAGAAGCCTTGGAAGCAGAACAGCCAGCCCGTACAGTCGAGTTCTCGGATGAGCAAATGAAGCTTGTGAAACAGCTGCACTTACTGACTTCCAAGCCTGTATTATATGTAGCAAACGTAAGTGAAGACGAAATCGCGGATCCTTCTGATAACGAATATGTTCAGAAAGTACGTGAATTTGCAAAAGACGACAACGCAGAAGTGATCGTGGTCTGCGCGAAGATCGAATCTGAAATCGCTGAACTTGATGATGAAGAAAAGGCGATGTTCCTTCAGGAATTAGGAATTGAAGAATCTGGCCTTGATCAGCTGATTCGCGCTACCTATTCCCTATTGGGACTTGCTACGTACTTCACAGCAGGTGTCCAGGAGGTCCGTGCCTGGACGTTCCGCGAAGGTATGAAAGCCCCTCAATGTGCCGGAGTCATCCACACCGACTTCGAAAGAGGATTCATCCGCGCCGAAACCGTTTCTTACGATGACCTAGTCGCAGCCGGAACTATGGGAGCAGCCCGCGAAGCAGGAAAAGTACGTCTCGAAGGTAAAGAATACCTGGTAAAAGACGGAGATATCATCCACTTCCGTTTTAATGTGTAAGTTTATCTGAAATTCATCTAACCTTTGTGTTTAAAATGTTGTGCTGTATTCCGAAAGAATCAGTTAGGGCTGGTGGTTAGTATTAACCAAAGATGAGAGTGAAATGAACTTTGGCTCATTTAGAGACAATTATTTTCTTAAACTTGTATTAGATCTATTTCAGTTATAGCCCACACTCATAGTTGATTGTAACGGAAGGTGCTCGACTCCTGCGGGAATAGCGGGAAAGTTGAGACCCCGCAGGGCAAAGCCCGAGGAGGCTCAACTCACGCCCCGCGGAAAGCGAGCACCTGGAGTGGAAATCAACCAGCACTCGCTTTGTTTCAAGCAGATAAGTTTACTCTAAAAAGACTAGAATCCAATTCTAGTCTTTTTTTTACGTCATATTGCAATAATAGACATCCTATGCTATAATTTTATTTCGTGAGTAATGAACGCATTGCTCCTTGTTCTTTCACAAAGAAAGGACCGCATAGACCACGAGGAGGTGACATTAAGATGAGAAAGTACGAAGTTATGTACATTGTCCGCCCAAACATTGACGACGAGTCAAAGAAAGCAGTAGTTGAGCGTTTCGATAACGTTTTAACAACTAACGGCGCGGAAATCATCGAGTCAAAAGATTGGGGTAAACGTCGTTTAGCGTATGAAATCAACGATTTTCGCGATGGTTTCTATCAACTAGTTAAGATGAGCGCTACTTCTGATGCAGTTAACGAATTCGATCGTTTAGCTAAAATCAGCGATGATATTATCCGTCATATCGTTGTTAAAGAAGAAGAATAATCCGTACGTTTTTTAAGATATACACTTCTATCATCTGTTTCACGTGAAACAGTAAATTAGAAGGAAGGGGTTGATTCTGATGATGAACCGAGTTGTATTAGTAGGGCGTTTAACCAAAGACCCTGAATTAAAATATACTCCAAGTGGAGTGGCTGTTGCTTCGTTCACCCTGGCTGTCAATCGTAGTTTTACGAATCAATCAGGAGAACGGGAAGCAGATTTTATTAACTGCGTTGTATGGCGTCGCCCTGCAGAGAATGTAGCAAACTTTCTTAAAAAAGGCAGCTTAGCTGGCGTTGACGGTCGTATTCAAACACGTAATTTCGAAGGACAGGATGGACGCCGTGTGTTTATGACGGAAGTCGTAGCAGAAAGCGTTCAGTTCTTGGAACCGCGTAGTGCGAATCAAGGCGATCGTGGAGGAAGTCCGGGCTATTCGGGTGGAGGTCAACGTGACCAAGGAAATCCGTATAGTCAGAATCAGAATCAACAGCGCAACAACAATAACAACAACTATACACGTGTAGATGAGGATCCATTCGCGAATGACGGTCAGCCGATCGACATTTCCGATGATGATCTGCCATTCTAAACGAACGATATCAAACCTAACAAGATAGGAGGCGAAACAAATGGCAGGAGGACGTAGAGGTGGACGTAGACGCCGTAAGGTATGCTACTTCACAGCAAACGGAATTACACATATCGATTTCAAAGATGTTGATCTTCTTAAGAAATTCGTATCTGAACGTGGAAAGATTCTTCCACGTCGTGTAACTGGAACGAACGCTAAGTACCAACGTAAGTTGACTCGTGCGATCAAACGCGCTCGTACAATGGCATTACTTCCATACGTTACTGGTGAATAATTTCATCGATTGAAAAAGCAGCAGAGACTTGTCTCTGCTGCTTTTTTATGTCTATTAACTTACGGATTTTCCCCCGGCTATAAAGAATTACAGAAAAATGTCGATGAATAAGAGTGTATACATAGAGGCTTTTTGTCGTAAAAGGGGGAATTTCGTTGAAGAAAAAGAGAAACAAAATGAAGACAGACCGCAAGAAGGGTTTTATTTTTTCATCCATCAGAATGAAGCTTATTGTCATCATCTCTATTTTATTTATGGTTTCCTTGGCTGTCATCATCTCTATTACCAGCTGGCAGACAAGAATGAAAACGGAGGATGAAGTCATCAGTCAGACTAAGGGAATTGTGGGAGAACTCAATAATTCCGTACAGCTGTTCCTTGGACAGTACGAAAAGAGTATCGATCAATATTCTATCTCAAATTCTTTGAAGGACTATGCAAAGGCACAGATGCAAAAAGATCAGGAAGCCGCTGATACGGAGCTATACGCTAATATCCAGTCAGACTTTGATAATTATCTGAGTCTATATGAAGAAGCCACTTCCATCTATTTTGCATCACCAAACAAGAAGTTGAAAATCGTTCCTTCTGTATCACTGCCAAGCGACTTTGATCCCACGAGCAGGGATTGGTATAAAAACGCTGCAGAAGCAAAGGCCGGTGTCGTTTGGAGTGAACCATATGTAGACACGGCAACGGAAGAATACATCATTACAGCTTCAAGAGCGATTGTATCCGAAAATAAAGTAGTCGGTGTACTGGGTGTGGATATCAATTTATCCAAACTTACCGACAGGGTCTCCAAAATGGAGATTGGGTATAACGGCTACCCGTTTTTAATCGGTCTTGACGGTACGGCCATTGTCCATCCTACCAAGCGTGGTGAGAATCTTTCTACGTTACCTTTCATCAGCAAAATGCTGAAATCAGAAAAAGAATCGGACACGATCCGATATGAGCTGGAAGGCGATAAAAAAGTATTGGTATACAGTACAGTTCCAAAAACGAACTGGAAAGTGGGATCCGCTTATAGTATGGAAGATCTCATCCAATCCTCGAAAGACATTGAACGCTTACTTCTTATTACAGCGCTTGTTACATTGGTTATCATGCTCATATTGGTTGTCATTGTAGCCAATATGATGACAAAACCGATTAAAAACCTTCAAAAAACGGTCACAAACGTTTCGTCAGGTGATTTGTCCATTCAATCTTCAATCAAAACGAAAGATGAAACAGGTTTACTGGCGATGGATTTAAATAAGATGATCCTGAATATGAAAGAGACAATTAAAGTGGTTCAGGCATCGATTTATAACGTGCGTGAGTCCGCGGAAGGCTTGAGTGCTGTATCGGAAGAGACGAATGCATCCAGTGAAGAAATGGCACGTGCCGTTTCTGAAATTGCGAGCGGTGCCTCTCAGTCAGCAGCTGACTCAGACCGTGCCCACCATCAGACAGAGCAGCTTGGCACCAGGATTGATGGGGTGTATGAAAAGTCTAAAGCGATGTCTCAACTAGCTGGTCAGGCCGATGAAATGAACCAATCCGGTTTAAACCAGGTAAAAGAATTAGAAAATGCCTACCATTCTTCAAGTGAGTATATCGCATCCATGGAGAAAGTCATTATTAGCCTGGAAGCAAAAGTGAAAACGATTGAATCAGTGATGGGGACAATCACTGAAATCTCGTCCCAAACGAATCTGCTTGCCCTTAATGCGAGCATTGAAGCCGCAAGAGCCGGTGAACACGGCAAAGGGTTCGCTGTGGTGGCAGAGGAAGTACGTAAGCTTGCAGACCAGTCGGTAAAGGCAACGGAAGAAGTAAAGCGTACAATTGTTGAAATTCAACAGGGATCTAACCAGGCAGTGGATGAAATGGTGAAAACGAAAGAAACATTCGAGGTTCAAAGTGATGTGATTCAAAAGACGAATCACGTATTCGATCAAACTTCACACCTCATGAAGTCCATGCAGCGTGAAATCGAGAATATGTATAACGAAGTAGGCCAGATCAACCTTGAAAAAGATGAAGTGGTCAACGTCATTCAAATGATGGCTGCAACAGCCGAACAAACAGCCGCTTCCTGCGAGGAAATGAGTGCTTCGACAGAAGAGCAGGTCAGGGCCGTTCAATCCGTTACAGAAGCGGCTGAACGCCTGACGGACTTAAGCCAGGAACTTCAAACATCGATCGAACAATTTAAAATATCATAGTTGCGATAGAGGGTGGCCCGACACTGCCATTCTTTATCTACTACGTATACTCCTTTTTAAAGTGAGTGCATACTAGAGTAGATGGAGAATGTAGCATTGTTGAGAGGGCTTCCCTCTTTTTTGTCAAAATAAAGATGATAAACGATCATAGTCATCGATCCTCAAATTTTGACACAAGTTTATCGGAAAGCGGCACAAGTTCTCCAAAAAGCACCCACCCGTCGCAGTCACGATAGGCTTGTCATGTCTTCCGAGTCCCCATAAGATGAAATCTATCTTTAAAATTGATATGATAGTGCTATTGTATGTTGTTTATTTTATCGTAAGGAGCGTTTTGAGTGAGGAATCCCCGTGTGTTGACTGAAGGTGCGCTGATGCTCGCCATCTTTACTGTGTTAATGTTATTGAGTTTATATGTTCCGCTTATTGGGACGCTGGCATTTTTTGTGCTGCCCCTCCCCCTTATACTATTCAGTTCCAAGTACTCGCTATGGAATTCGATGGTTGTATTGATCGGATCACTTGGTCTTTCTTTCTTATTTGGCGGACTGCTTGCACTGCCGGTTGCCTTTATGGTGGCTACGACCGGTGTCGTCATTGGCTGGTGTGTGAAAGCAAAAGTAGATAAGATGAGACTGTTTATGGCAGCGAGTCTGACACTTGTCCTGAATATTGTGATTGGATTCGTCGTTTCGATTCTATTCTTAGGTGTGAATATTATTGAAGACAGCCTGAAAGAATCGAAGGCTGCTTATTATTCTTTATTTGAAACTCTTGGCCAGGAACCGGACAAAAAGCTGGTCGATAGCCTGGAGAGCTCGATTGATCTCGTTCAAACCTTAATGCCGACATTGTTTGTCGGGATCTCGGTTGTCTTGGCTTTGTTATTTATCGTAATCAATTTCCCGATCATGAAGCGTCTGGGAAGAGATGTGCCGGTATTCAAACCATTCAGGGAATGGAAGCTTCCTAAGAGCATTCTTTGGTATTATTTGATTACTCTTGTACTTTCCATGATCCTTCAACCGGAGAAAGGGACATACGCTTATACAGCATTGATCAATGTCCTGTATGTGCTTCAGTCGTTAATGGCCGTTCAAGGGCTGTCTTTCATCTATTTCTTTGCTCATGTGAAAGGATGGTCCAAAGGAATTTTGGTATTAATTACAATCATTTCGATTCCTCTCCTTTATCTCGTGCGAATTTTAGGTATAATTGACTTAGGATTTGATCTAAGACAACGCCTACAACGTAAGTCATAGAAATTTAAGTTCCAGGAGCTGAAATCATGCCATCTTATTTTAATAAGCGAATGATCCGCTACCCGTTGTACGGACTTGCTATATTGACAGCTCTATTGTTAGTATCGGTTGCCTTTTACCAATGGATCATTTCGTTAATAGGGTTGATTGTCTTTGGAATCGTGTATTTTCTCGCATTTTATTTCGAGAGAAGGTCTCATGACGAAACAGAGGAATATATCTCCACTCTATCCTATCGTGTAAAGCGTGTAGGGGAAGAAGCACTCATGGAGATGCCCATTGGGATCATGCTGATCAATGATGAATATTACATAGAATGGACAAATCCTTTTCTGGCCTCATGTTTCAATGAAGACACGGTGGTTGGAAGATCCCTATACGATGTGGCAGAATCTCTTGTACCATTAATCAAGCAGGAAGTCGATTCGGAAATCGTGACGATTAATGAGAGAAAGTATCACGTCGTATTGAAGCTCAAAGAAAAACTACTCTACTTCTTTGATGTTACAGAACAGAAAGAAATAGAAAAGCAATATCATGATGAACGAACGAATATTGGAATCATCTTTCTAGATAACTATGATGAACTGACACAAGGCATGGATGACCAGACGAGAAGCAGCTTGAACAGCCTCGTGACATCCATCTTGAATAAGTGGGCCAAAGAATACGGCGTGTTCTTGAAGAGGGTATCTTCGGAGCGTTTCATCGCCGTCATAAATGAGAAGATCCTTCAAGTGCTGGAGAAGGAAAAATTCGGAATCCTCGATGATGTAAGAGATACGACTTCGAAGCAGAATGTTCCCCTCACATTAAGTATAGGTGTCGGGACAGGGGTTTCTTCCCTTCCTGAGCTCGGGACACTTGCTCAGTCAAGTCTTGACCTTGCATTGGGCCGTGGTGGAGACCAGGTGGCGATCAAGCAGACCAACGGAAAGGTCAAATTCTATGGCGGGAAAACCAATCCGATGGAAAAACGCACCCGGGTCCGGGCCCGAGTCATTTCCCATGCATTGAAGGAGATCATGATCGAAAGCGACAAGGTCATCATCATGGGGCACAAGCATCCCGATATGGACGCCATCGGAGCGGCGATCGGAATCAGGAAAGTGGCCCAGATGAATCAGCGTGAAGGCTATGTCGTCCTGAACTTTAATGAGATCGACAACGGTGTAAAACGGTTGATGAAGGAAATCAAAGCAAACTCAGATCTTCATCCGCGTTTCATCACCCCTGAGGAAGCACTTGAAATGGCGACGGACGATACGTTGCTCGTTGTGGTGGATACCCATAAGCCTTCTCTCGTCATTGAAGAAAAGCTGTTAAATAAAGTGGATAAAGTCGTCGTCATCGATCATCATCGCCGTGGTGAAGATTTCATTAAGAACCCGCTGCTTGTCTACATGGAACCATACGCTTCCTCTACGGCGGAGCTTGTGACAGAGTTACTCGAGTATCAGCCGAAGCACGAGAAAATCACGATGCTCGAAGCTACGTCGCTCTTGGCAGGAATCATCGTCGATACAAAGAGCTTTACGCTCAGGACGGGATCGAGAACATTCGATGCAGCCTCTTATCTGCGGGCTCAGGGAGCGGACACCGTGCTCGTTCAGAAGTTCCTCAAAGAGGATGTCGATACGTACATCAAACGTTCACGGTTAATCGAATCGGTCAAATTCTTCCGTGAAGGGGTCGCCATCGCGAAAGCAGAGGATGATGTCATATATGATCCTGTTCTTATCGCCCAGGCAGCAGACACCTTATTGACCATGGATGAAGTCATCGCGTCATTCGTCATCTCGAAGCGGGATCCTGACACAATCGGTATCAGTGCCCGTTCACTGGGTGATGTTAACGTACAGATCATCATGGAGAACCTGAACGGCGGAGGTCACTTGACCAATGCCGCCACCCAAATCAAGCAGGTATCGGTCCTTGAAGCGGAAGAGCAGCTGAAAGAAGTATTAAATGATTATTTTGAAGGGAGAAAAGAGATATGAAAGTCATTTTCTTAAAAGATGTTAAAGGTAAAGGAAAAAAAGGTGAAGTGAAAAACGTAGCGGACGGCTATGCACATAACTTTTTATTGAAAAAAGGTTTAGCTGTTGAAGCAACAAACGCGAACATGGGTCAACTTGAGGGTCAAAAGAAGAAAGAAAAGCAAGTCGCTCAAGAAGAACTGGAAGAGGCGAAAAAATTAAAAGCGACATTAGAGGACATTACGGTCGAGATGAAAGCGAAGTCTGGAGAAGGCGGCCGTTTATTCGGATCCATCACAAGCAAGCAAATCGCTGATGAGTTGAAAAAAGCGCATGACATCAAGATCGATAAACGTAAGATTGAAATGAACGACGCCATCCGCGCCCTTGGCTACACGAATGTGCCAGTGAAACTGCATACGGATGTGTCGGCAACATTAAAGGTGCACGTAACGGAAGAATAGTCTTCCATTAGAATATACGAAATTTGGTAACTTCATTTTGAGCAAAACATGTTAAAATGAATATAGTTTGATATAAAATGTGATCTGGATTTTATCCTGATCACATTTTTTCGGTAGAATACCATTCTGTTTTTATATAGATCATGAAAGTCGTAAGGGAGGCTTGAGCATAAATGAATGAAATGTTTCAGGACCGGGTTCCACCTCAGAATATCGAGGCTGAACAAGCGGTATTAGGGGCCATTTTTCTTGAGCCCAGTGCATTGACGACCACCTCGGAAATATTGATTCCAGAGGATTTTTATCGCCATTCTCATCAGCGGATATACAATGTCATGCTGAATCTGGGTGACGGAGGAAAAGCCGTCGACCTGATTACGGTGACAGAGGAACTTGCTGCTGCGAAAGAACTGGAAGATGTAGGCGGAGTCGCTTATTTGAGTGAACTTGCCGCTTCGGTTCCAACGGCCGCTAATATTGAATACTACGCAAAGATTGTGGAAGAGAAATCATTGCTGCGCCGATTGATCCGTACGGCCACCGATATCGCTTCTGATGGATATGCCCGGGAAGATGAAGTGGACAGCCTTCTGAGCGAAGCGGAAAAAAACATCATGGAAGTGGCCCAGCGTAAAAATGCAGGGGCATTCCACAATATTAAAGATGTACTCGTGCGAACGTATGATAATATCGAAACCTTGACCAATCGAAAAGGCGACGTAACGGGTATTTCAACAGGATTCGCCGATCTTGATCATATGACGGCAGGATTCCAGCGAAATGATTTGATCATTGTAGGAGCACGTCCTTCCATGGGTAAGACAGCCTTTGCCTTGAACATCGCTCAAAACGTAGCTGTAAAGGCCAAGGAAAATGTCGCCATCTTTTCACTCGAGATGGGTGCGGAACAGCTCGTCATGCGTATGCTGTGTGCAGAAGGCAACATCAACGCGCAGAATCTCCGTACCGGTGATCTGACAGACGAAGATTGGAGAAAGCTGACCATGGCCATGGGAAGCCTCTCAAATGCAGGAATTTATATTGATGATACGCCGGGTATCAAAGTCGGGGAAATTCGTTCCAAATGCCGCCGCCTTGCCCAGGAACACGGACTAGGGATGATCTTGATCGACTACTTGCAGCTGATCCAGGGTAGCGGCCGTTCTGGCGAAAACCGTCAGCAGGAGGTTTCGGAAATCTCCCGTTCACTGAAAGGATTGGCCCGTGAACTGCAAGTGCCCGTCATCGCCTTATCCCAGCTCTCCCGTGGAGTGGAGCAACGTCAGGATAAGCGTCCGATGATGTCCGATATCCGTGAATCAGGAAGTATCGAGCAGGATGCGGATATCGTAGCCTTCCTTTACCGTGAAGATTACTATGATAAAGAAGCTGAAAACAAGAACATCATTGAAATCATTATCGCCAAGCAGCGTAACGGCCCGGTCGGGAACGTTTCCTTGGCGTTCGTGAAAGAATACAACAAATTCGTGAATCTGGAACGGCGGTTTGACGACGCTCCGGCTTAATAGAAAAAATCCAGGCATAGCCTGGATTTTTTTGTTTATAGGATAGTAGCATGCTGATGAGCATGAAGCCTCGTAAAGATTCCATCTTCTCTAGAGAGGAGCTCTTCATGAGTACCATCTTCAGCAATCCCATCCTCGGTCACGACGAGAATCCGGTCAGCCTTCCGAATGGTTGCAAGACGGTGGGCGATGACAAGGGTGGTCCGGTCTTTTGCCAATTCATTGAGGGCCTCCTGGATGATGGCTTCCGTTTCTGTATCCAGTGCGGAAGTGGCCTCATCAAGTATCAGGATTCTCGGATTCTTAAGGAACATCCGGGCAATGGACAAGCGCTGCTTTTGTCCTCCTGACAGCTTCAGTCCCCTCTCCCCGATCTGGGTATCGTATCCATCGGGAAGGGAGGCAATAAGATCCGTCAGGTGAGCACGTCTCGTCGCTTCCTCGATTTCTTCCTGCGTGGCATCGAGTTTTCCATAGGCGATATTTTCCCTGAGCGTTCCTGTGAATAAGAAAACATCCTGCTGGACGATTCCGATCTGGGAACGAAGGGATTCCTTCGTCATCTCACGGATATCGATGCCATCAATCGTGATAGCTCCTCTTTCTATATCATAAAAGCGGGGAATCAATGAGCAAATTGTCGTCTTTCCTGCACCGGAGGGTCCTACAAATGCGACCGTCTGCCCTGATTGGATGGTAAAGGATAAATCGTTCAGTATTGGCCGGTCAGGCTCATAGCCAAACGTCACGTCGTCAAAGGCGATATCTCCTCTTAACGTGGCAACTTCAATGGCATGTGGACGATTTTCAATATCGGGCTCCATATCCATGAGCTCGGTGAAACGCTTAAATCCTGCCATTCCTTTCGGATACAGCTCAAGTAGGGCGGAAATCTTGTCGATCGGTTTAAACAGGACATTGATATAAAGGATGAAGGCAACAAGTTCTCCGTAAGACAGGACACCGGAGAAGCTTAACCAGGCTCCATATACAAGGATGATCAACGTCATTAAACGTGTCGTAATATAAATCCCTGATAAATTGACGCTCATCACGTTATAAGCTTTCAATTTGGACTTGCGGAAAAATTGATTATTCTCGTTGAATCGTTCCATCTCATAGGATTCATTCGTGAACGATTGAACCACCCTGGCCCCGGACACGCTGTCCTCGACGCGGCTGTTGACGTCCGCTATATTCCCATACATCTTCGTCCAGGCAGCGTTCATTTTGATATTAGAATATGAAATCAGCCACACCAGGAATGGAACAATGATAATCGCCACCAGGGCAAGCTCCATATTGATCGTCAGCATGATCCAAAACGCCCCGATAAAGGTCATGACCGCGATGAACAAGTCTTCAGGACCATGGTGGGCAAGCTCCCCGATATCCATCAGGTCATTTGTCACCCGGCTCATGATATGCCCTGTTTTCGTATTATCAAAAAAGCGGAACGATTGTCTCTGTACATGATGGAACAATTCCCGCCTCATATCCGTCTCAATATTGATCCCGAGTTTATGTCCCCAGTAGTTTACCACGAACTGCATGGAGGAACTTAAGAGATACAGAACCAGAAGACCTGCCGAAACAGCCAGAATAGTACTCCAGTTTCCATCAGGCAAAAGGGAATCAATGAACCAGGATACCGCCATGGGAAACCCCAGTTCTAAAAGCCCAACCAGCACCGCACAGGCAAAATCAATATAAAAAAGCCGTCGATGTGGACGGTAATAACTGAAAAATCGTTTGATCATATCATCGTCACCTCAGTATTAAATTGTATGTAAATTCAAAATGCTTATTTTAGATTAGCAAAAGATTTTATATTGCGCCATAAAATCTGACTGAACATGCCTTAATACCATTTAAAAAAGGAAAGTGGCTGGTTGATCTCCGCTACAGGTACTCGCTTTCCGCGGGGCTGGCGGTGAGCCTCCTCGGGCTTCGCCCTGTGGGGTCTCACCTGTCCAGCGTTTCCCGCAGGAGTCGAGCACCTTCCGCTACAATCAACTTTCATGGCATGCGTTTCTTAAACGGGACAAATCCATTCGCTGGATTGTGTTGAGTTACATTACTTAAATTTGCCGAACGTTCGCGGAAAGGGAGTGATTCCCCTGACAATCAAGAATATGCATATTGAACAGAGCCAGTAGGATCAAATTGCTCAAACAAAGGTTTTTTAGGTCAAAAGCCCGAAATTATACGAACATAAATATAATCAACTAAATAAACGTTCGTGTTTTCATTGACTTTCACATTGGGTGTTGATAAAATGAGTTTGTTTGATAAAAGAGGGAATACTAATTCCCGTCGGAGGTGCTTAATATGTCTTCAGTAGTAGTAGTAGGAACGCAATGGGGAGACGAAGGAAAAGGAAAGATCACTGACTTCCTTTCTGAACATGCAGAAGTTATCGCGCGTTACCAAGGTGGGAACAACGCGGGTCATACGATTAAGTTTGACGGTGAAACATATAAATTACACTTAATTCCATCAGGTATATTCTATAACGAAAAAACATCCGTCATCGGTAATGGGATGGTTGTCGATCCGAAAGCTCTTGTGAAAGAGTTGAAGTATCTTCACGATCGCGATGTGAAAACAGACAATCTTAGAATCAGCAACCGTGCACACGTGATTCTTCCATACCACTTGAAACTGGATGAAATCGACGAAGAACGTAAAGGTGCCAACAAAATCGGTACAACGAAAAAAGGAATCGGTCCTGCTTATATGGATAAAGCAGCACGTGTCGGAATCCGTATCGCAGATCTTCTGGATCGTCAATCGTTCGAAGAAAAGCTTGCACGCAACCTGGAAGAGAAAAACCGCCTTTTCGAAAAGTTCTATGAAACAGAAGGCTTCAACATTGAAGACATCCTGGATGAGTACTATGAGTACGGTCAGCAGATCAAGCACTATGTTGTCGATACATCCGTTGTATTAAACGATGCCATCGATAACGGCCGTCGCGTTTTATTCGAAGGGGCTCAAGGGGTTATGCTTGATATCGATCAAGGTACATACCCGTTTGTTACATCTTCAAACCCGGTAGCTGGTGGAGTGACCATCGGCTCTGGAGTTGGCCCAACAAAAATCAATCACGTAGTTGGTGTTTCAAAAGCATATACAACCCGTGTTGGGGACGGACCTTTCCCTACAGAATTAAACAACGAAATCGGAGATCAAATCCGTGAAGTCGGCCGTGAATACGGTACAACGACTGGACGTCCCCGCCGTGTCGGCTGGTTCGACAGTGTAGTTGTACGCCACGCACGCCGTGTCAGCGGGCTAACGGATCTTTCACTAAATTCAATCGACGTCCTGACGGGTATCGAAACATTGAAGATCTGTGTCGCTTACAAATACAAAGGTGAAGTCATGGAAGAATTCCCGGCTAACCTGAACATCTTAGCTGAATGTGAGCCAGTGTATGAAGAGCTTCCAGGCTGGACGGAAGACATCACTGGATGCAAGACGCTGACGGATCTTCCTGAAAACGCACGTCACTACTTAGAGCGCGTTTCTCAATTAACAGGAATTCCTCTTTCCATCTTCTCAGTCGGTCCTGACCGCTCTCAAACGAATGTCGTTCGAAGCGTATGGAGCCCGAATTAATAATTTGAAAAAACTCTCAGCCTTGTTAGAAGGCTGAGAGTTTTTTTATTGTGTCAATTGTTCGTACACACGATCATGACAGACAACATACAACGTATCTTCCGGATGGAGTTCCTGATTCATGGCATCGCTGAAATCCATATTGTCATTTACAGCAAGAAGAATGGCTCCTTTCTCAAGTAGCTCCTCAGATGCCTGCTTGACGGTCTTCCATGTTTCCTTCACGCTGAATTCGTGAATATTGTTACCGTATCGTTTACTCAAGAGCTGTCTGAACAGGGCAGTCGTCCCGGGATGCAGGGTAGCTTTCGCCATCAGAAGTGAAACTGAATCATTGGAAAGAATGAAATCCTCTACGGCGATATGCTGGAATTTCGGAATATGCCGATCCTCCGATACTTCTACGATTGTATGGACCTCCCGCTCATGGGTTTTGGATAAGCCTTCGACAGCTGAAGCAATTAATAAAGTCTTCCCATCTATAAGGGAAGGGTCTTCGATTTTAGAATCGGAGAAGATGGCGACCCGCTTCGCTTCAAAGATATTGGCCTTCAATAATACATTTTCATCTGATGGATCCCCCTGGATGAAATGGACCTGCTCATGCTCAATCGGAGTGATGGGAAGCATGTCGATAAGGACAATTTCAGCATCGGGCACATGGACAAGAATCTCTTCAATGGCCCTTTCCGTCTTCTTGGACCAATTGATGTAAATATAATGATCTTCATATGTATACACTAATTTTCCCTCCCTTTTGAATTTCTGAAACGTGGTGATTGAATCGACGGTTTTACTGATCAATACCCCGATGATCCCGATCCCGAAGATAAAGAGGAAAATTCCAAGCATCCGCCCTCCAACCGAAACGGGAAAATAATCTCCATACCCGACTGTCGTCAAGGTCGTCATCGTCCACCAGAACCCGTCGAAAAGTGATGGAAAGGTTTCAGGTTCCAAAAAATGACTGCCAACGGTTCCAATCAGGACGATAATCAGTGATAATAGAAAAATGAACCCGAAGTCCATCTTCGTGATTTGCTTCCAAATCCTTTGGAAAATAATCATACATACCCTCCTTTTTTAAAAAATCATAGTTCAATCATACCAATGAACTTCTGGAAAATGAAACCTTTTCATTACTGGTTCGTATAGTTTAAAGAAATCATTGTAGGAGGCTGCCACGAAATGAAAGAACCGATATTAGAATATCGATTGAGAAAAGGAAACGACACCTTCGAGCCCATTTATCACTACCCCGATATAGAGCTTGAACAGATTCTCGCAAGAAGGGAATGTGAGTTCTTTGTGAAGGAAGGGGTCACCTATCGACAGCTTTCTTCTTCCATAGAAGGCAACGTATTCGTCATTTATGTGGAAACCTATGAGGAAGAACCTCTGAATGACCCTTTATTTCCACCGGAACGATTGGTACTTGAAATTCGTGAGCTCAATCAACGGAAAAATAATCCCATCCTAAAAATAGAACATCATGATTTTCATCTTGATATTCTAAGCGTCATCGGTTCCGTTTATTATTATTTAGACGGAGTCGAATGGGAACGCGACTCTGCTGAGATAGATGAGGATCGCTATGTGTATCTACTATATGTAAAGGCAACGGGATATAAGCTGGAGGAGGAAAGAAAATGAACAAAACGAAAAAAATGATGGCGGGAGTGGCCGCCTCTGTCATGGCGATATCTGTCAGCGGCTGTGGGAACCAGGACCTCCCGCCGGAACCGACGGACGTAGACTGTGACGATTGGGATTGGGATGATGAGAGCGGGACTTATTACTGCGATGATGATCGATCCTCCCATTACGGCCACTATTTCTATGGAGGAAAGTATTATAAAAATAAATCCGGGCTGAAAAGCTCACCAAGCTATAAATCCTACTCAAAGAGCTATAAATCAGGTATAGGAAGCGGCTCTAAAGGTGGATTTGGAGGGTAAATATGCACCGTGATAAAAGAAGAGAATTCTATAAAGAT
This sequence comes from Rossellomorea orangium, assembly GCF_019334305.1. Taxonomy (GTDB): domain Bacteria; phylum Bacillota; class Bacilli; order Bacillales; family Bacillaceae_B; genus Rossellomorea. The sequence goes on along the minus strand of NZ_JAHWGH010000002.1, from coordinate 53,147 downwards.
ATTCCTGATTTCTGGCATGATTTATATGACTTAGAATACGCTTTATTGGATATCCATCAGACATCGCATGATACCATTTTGGCCATACAAGAAGCATCAAAGCGTGTGTACGCCATTTTTGACAAAACGGCAGATCTCCTTCGGGAGCTGGATGATGAAACCCTTCTCGAACTGGGATATCCTGAAGAATCCCTCTCATATATAAAATGTAAGTCCATACCTCAAGAATGTATCATTGGGAGATTTGATTTCGTCGTATCAAATGGAGATATAAAACTATTAGAATTTAATAGTGATACGCCTACTTTCATTAAAGAGCTTTATCATGTAAATGAAAAGGTCTGTGAGTATTTCGATTGCACCAATCCGAATGCAGGTATGGGAGAACAGTTATCCAAAGAATTGAAACGCGGTCTCTTATCTTCCTGGCAGTCCCTTCAAAGGGAGGGCGACGCAAAGATCGTCTTTACGTCCCATGCCGATCATGAAGAAGATCACCTCACTACAAAGTATATCCAGAAGCTTGCCGACGTCCCTTCAGAATATGTCAGCCTCGATCAGCTGCAAATACGGGACGAGGGACTATTCACACCGGGTGGGGAGCGAATCGATGTCCTATACCGGCAAACCTATCCCATTGAGCATCTCGTTGACGATCAGGATCCACTGACAAAAGAAAAAGTCGGACAGGAACTGATGCAATTGGTTTTGGACAACAAGCTGGCTGTCTTGAACCCACCATCGGCCTTTTTGCTGCAGTCAAAAGGGGTGCAGGCACTCATCTGGGGACTTCATGAAGAAGGAAGCACCTTTTTCACGGAAGAAGAACATCAATGGATTGACCGCTACCTCCTTCCAACCTATCTGGACTCTGAAACGTTCGAGAAAAGCGGGATGACGTACGTACAAAAACCGGCATTCGGCCGTGAAGGAGATACAGTCAAGATCCTGGAAGCGTCAGGAAAGGTGTTACTTGAAGACAAAAATGAAACGTATAAACAGACGCTGCCTGTCTATCAACAATTCTGCCCCCTTCCTGTCGCGGTGATCACAACAGATGAAGGGGAAAAGGAAGCAAGCCTGATGGTGGGAAGCTTCATCATCAACGGCAATCCCGGCGCCATTGGGATTAGAGCCGGAAACGCCATCACTGATAACGAATCATACTTTCTGTCTGTAGGAATACAGGAGAAATAAAAAGGAGAGAAACACATGCAAATCATAACAAGTGAAGCCCTACTCAGCTTTCTGGCCCACGTCGGAACAGGCCTTGGACTAATGATCCTCGGTGTCACTGTCTTCGCCTTCACCACAAAATTCTCAGAAGCGAAGTTAATTAAAGAAGGAAACATTGCGGTAGCCTTGAAACTATGGGGAAAAGCCATCGGGCTCGCGATCGTCATCTACACCGTATGGGCGAACAGCCTTAATTTACTTGATGCGTTTATTTGGGGCTTGATCGGAATCGCGACCCAAGTCATTGCCTACTGGATCATCGAATTTGTTCTGACTCCACGCACAAGCCTTGCTAAGAAAGTGGAAGAAGGAAACATCGCCATAGGATTTAGCCTGTTCTCAGCGTCGATTGTCGTGGGATTGGTTGTGGCGGCTAGTTTGACTTATTGATATTGTTTAGGATGGAGATCTGCTGCTTTGGTGGCGGGTCTTTTTTGTGTGGTGGGCGTCCATTTTAGTGAAAATCATTTCCCCTATTAGCCATTATTGACCAAATTATTCCCCGAGAAATAATTTTCGACAAAAAACCAAAAAAACTGTTGCCCTCGACAATCATACTGTGATAATATTAATTTCGTTGTCACGAAAGAGGCTTTGATCAAGCCTTCGAGTCGTGTTTATATATACTTAGAGAGCCATTAGCTCAGTTGGTAGAGCATCTGACTTTTAATCAGAGGGTCGAAGGTTCGAGTCCTTCATGGCTCACCATTTTTCTTGTCATGGCCCATTGGTCAAGCGGTTAAGACACCGCCCTTTCACGGCGGTAACACGGGTTCGAATCCCGTATGGGTCATATTTTATTTCCTAATTGAAAGATTGCTGGCTTAGCAGATCATCTATGGGGAGTAAAATACATTTTCTTTGCATAAGCAAGGTAAGGATAGTTATTCTCGCTAACGCAAAGTAATGAAAGTTATTTTGACTATCGTCAAATTAATGAAACCTATTTTGCTAACGCATGTAAGGATAGTTATTTTCGCTAACGCGAAAAAACTTTGGTCCGGTAGTTCAGTTGGTTAGAATGCCTGCCTGTCACGCAGGAGGTCGCGGGTTCGAGTCCCGTCCGGACCGCCATTTTTCATTTTGATAATGGGCGAATACATATATACGGCTCAGTAGCTCAGTTGGTAGAGCAATGGACTGAAAATCCATGTGTCGGCGGTTCGATTCCGTCCTGAGCCATCTTACAAAAAGTACTGCGACGACTTTGACTCTCGTAGTACTTTTTTATTATGTTCTGTAACACTTATGTAACATTCACCCCCACTTTCCTCTAATTATTACCAGCACTATTTCAATGACAAATCCACCTTTTGACCCATTTGATTCCCACTATGACAAGGATCTTTCGCTATAAACGAAAAGGATATGAACTGACAAATTATACAGTTATATTACAATCATCATTCTGCGTCCCGGTTTTCGTCGAATTATGGTAAATTAGTAAAGTACGAATTTTATAGAATTTGACTAAATTAGGCATAATGAACTACCGTTAACCGGGATTTTTGCTTTAGTTTATAGGAGGCAAGTCAATGAGTTTTGGAAAGAAGTTATCACCCTTTTTAGAAAAACTTAATATTCGACATAGATCAAATCAATTTGTGAAACGAGTGGGAATAACGACACTCGCACTTTCCACCTTAACGTTTTCTTCAGCGACGGCGTCTAACGGGTCCGAAAACGACTTGCAAACCATCTATCATGTGTACATGGGTGATGAGTATGTAGGGGCTGTTACAAATGAGGAACAGGTGAAGGACGTTTTAGAAGAGAAGCTTGAGAAGGCACAGAAGGAGTACAGTGATTATCAGGTTGATTTTAATCAAGACATAACATACATACCTGAGAATGTATTCGAAACGGTTAAAACCAATAATCAGCAAGTCATCGAAAGTTTAAATTCATCTGTATCAATTGAAGCGAATGCGTTTGCTTTGGTTGTCAACGATAAACCAGTTGCTTATGTAAAGGACGAAAAGGCGGCTGAAGAAGCGCTAAAATCGTTTAAGCTTAATTATGTTTCTGAAGAAGAGCTTAATGAATATGAAGATCGCACAAAGGATTCTACATCTACTTCTTTACCCGCATTGAAAGAAAATGAAACCCGTTTGTTGGATGTTTCATTTAAAGAGAGTGTGGAAACGAAGAAGGCACAAGTGAAGCCGGAAGAGTTAAAGTCTCCGAAGGAAGCTGCTGAGCTTCTTAAAAAAGGAACAGCGGAAGAGAAGAAGTATAAAGTCCAGGAAGGCGATGCGTTGAGCACGATTGCTGCAGATCATTCTATAACGACAGGTAAATTGCTGGAGTTAAATGAAGATTTGAAAGAGGACGGTGCTTTGAAAGTAGGTACAGAGGTAAATGTAACTGTGTATGAGCCTCTTGTTCATGTTCTCGTTAAGAAGGAAGCCAATAAAATTGAAAAAATCGCCTACGAAAAAGAAGTCAAGGAAGACTCTTCAATGAATAAAGGCGATACGAAAGTGAAGCAGGAAGGTCAAGATGGAGAGAAATCCGTTACGTTTGAAACGACAGAGGTAAACGGTTCTCAAACCGATAAAAATGTTAAAGAAGAGAAAAAACTGAAAGATCCAGTGAAATACATCCTGATTAAAGGAACAAAAGCCACTCCGTCCAGGGGTTCTGGAAGTTTTGCATGGCCGACGAATGGCGGTTACATTTCTTCCAAGCAGGGACCTCGCTGGGGGAAAATGCATAAAGGGATCGACATCGCACGTCCAAGTGACCGCACCATTAAATCCGTTGATAACGGAAGAGTCGTTTCAGCCGGATGGGATGATGGTGGTTATGGAAATAAAGTCGTCATCGATCATGGGAATGGTTATAAGACCATCTATGCCCATCTGAATTCCATTTCTGTTTCTGCCGGTCAAACGGTCGAGAGAGGACAAAAACTTGGAATTATGGGAGAAACAGGTGAAGCAACGGGTGTTCACCTTCATATAGAGGTATACAAGAACGGATCGCTGATTAATCCATTGGATGTACTATAATGATATAGAGGATATCAAGCAAGGGACTGACACAATCATTTTATTTGTCAGTCCCCTTTGTTATATTTAGATTGTAGTCAACAAGCATGGGAATAAAGGGTATGATAGAGTTAAAGATGAATTAATATGGAGAAAGTGATAAATTTAAAGGAAGAATCCTATACTAATCACAACTTTATATGATACATTACTTTTTTCTAAAGGAGATCAAACGATATGGAAAAGAAAATATTAGTCGTTGACGATGAGAAACCAATTGCAGATATATTACAGTTTAATTTGAAAAAAGAAGGATATGAGGTTCACTGCGCGTATGATGGGGATGAAGCCGTCAAGATGGCAGAGGAAATCAAGCCGGATCTTGTCCTTCTTGATATTATGCTTCCAAATCGCGATGGGATGGAAGTGTGCCGTGAAATCAGGAAGAAGTATGAAATGCCGATCATCATGCTGACGGCGAAAGACTCTGAAATCGACAAAGTATTGGGTCTTGAGCTCGGAGCGGATGATTATGTGACAAAGCCTTTCAGTACACGGGAATTGATTGCAAGGGTGAAAGCGAACCTGCGACGCCATCAGCATGGAGCACAGCAAAATGTTGAAGATGAGAATAATGAAATCACCGTCGGCTCCTTAACGATTCATCCCGATGCATACGTTGTATCAAAAAGGGGAGAAACGATTGAACTGACGCACCGTGAGTTCGAGCTTCTTCACTATTTAGCAAAACATATCGGACAAGTCATGACCCGGGAGCATTTGCTTCAGACGGTCTGGGGATATGATTACTATGGGGATGTGCGTACCGTCGATGTGACCGTGAGACGTCTCCGTGAGAAAATTGAAGATAATCCAAGTCACCCTACCTGGATCGTAACACGTAGAGGAGTCGGTTATTACTTACGAAATCCTGAACAGGAGTAATATGGAATGAAGAAAGTTGGTTTAACCCGTTCGATTCATTTGAAATTTGTTCTGATATACGTTCTGCTCATCCTTCTCGCTATGCAAATCATCGGGGTTTATTTCGTGAGGGAACTTGAGCAGAAGCTGGTGGAAAACTTCCAATCTTCCATTACGAATCGAGTGGAATTATTAGAATACACCATCAAGGAAGAAATGATCAAAGAGCGTGAGGACGATGATCCCACACAGGAAGAAGACATTAGAAGAATATTAGAAGACAGCAGCAAGAATTCAGATATTGCCGAAATCAGGGTCATCGATAATCGAAAGCGGATCATCGGTACTTCTGATCCGAATAATCAAAAGCTTGTCAACAGGGTGACGTCTGATAAAGATATAAAAAGGGTCCTTGCACTCGGTGTTACTTCTGAAAATACGTACCTTGACGACCGGACACATGACCGAATCTGGGTCCATGCGAAACCGATCGAATCCAATAATGAAGTGATCGGGGCCATCTATATCGTTGGTGAAATCGAGCGGGTATATGATCAAATGAACGATATTAATAAAATCTTCACCAACGGGACCATCATCGCACTCGTCATCACGGCTATCCTGGGGGTTTTACTCGCTCAAACCGTCACCCGGCCGATATCCGATATGCGAAAACAGGCACTGGCCATGGCGAAAGGGAACTTCTCCAGAAAGGTTAAAGTGTATGGGTATGATGAAATCGGTCAACTGGCCATCACGTTCAATAATCTGACAAAGCGCCTCCAGGAAGCGCAGGCTACGACAGAAGGTGAACGAAGAAAGCTATCATCCGTTCTTTCCTATATGACCGATGGGGTTATTGCCACCGATCGAAAAGGAAGGGTCATCCTTATTAATGATCCCGCGGCAAGCATGCTGAATGTTTCACGTGAAACAGTCGTTTCCCAACCGATCATTTCACTGTTGGGATTGGATGAGGAGTATACGTTCGATGACTTGTCCAATGAGCAGGAGTCCATCATTTTAGATTACAGCACAAAGGATAAACCCTATATCCTGAGGGCTAATTTCTCTATCATTCAAAAAGAGACTGGATTTGTGAACGGTCTGATTGCCGTTTTACATGACATCACGGAACAGGAGAAAATCGACCTTGAGCGAAGGGAATTCGTAGCCAATGTATCCCATGAGCTCAGAACGCCGCTGACGACGATGAGAAGTTATCTCGAGGCATTGGCAGAAGGTGCCTGGCAGGATGAAACAATTGCCCCTCAATTCTTGGATGTAACGCAAAATGAAACGGAAAGAATGATCAGGCTGGTCAATGATCTTCTACAACTCTCTAAAATGGATAGCAAAGACTATCGATTCAATAAAGACTGGGTCGACTTTATTCTATTCTTCCATAAAATCATCGATCGTTTTGAAATGACGAAAAACATCAATGTGACCTTCGAGCGCTACCTACCGGACAAGGCATTATTCGTAGAAGTGGATCAGGATAAAATCACCCAGGTGTTGGACAATATTATTTCCAATGCATTGAAATATTCACCTGAGGGTGGAACGATTACATTCAAAGTGAAAGAAAAAGATGGTTATATTGAAATCAGCGTATCAGATCAAGGGTTAGGAATTCCAAAGGAAAATCTGGAGAAAATCTTTGAGCGTTTCTACCGTGTCGATAAAGCTAGAACAAGACAAATGGGTGGTACGGGTCTCGGTCTTGCTATTGCGAAAGAAATGATTTCAGCACACGGCGGTGACGTATGGGCGACAAGTAAGGAAGGGAAAGGTACAACGATCATCTTTACTCTCCCATATGACGTCGGACAAGAGGATGATTGGTCATGAAATACGAAAAAATAAAATCGATTATATTAACCTTACTTGTTTGCATCAGTATCTTCCTGACCTTTAACCTTTGGACATATCAACCGGGATATGACACAATCGACAGCAATGAAACCTTTGACGTATCAGTAGGAGAAAAGATGAAGGAGCCTAATCTTTCAAAGGTATTGATCAAGCCATACGAGCTTTTTTATCATGCAGGCAATAAGACGGTCGGGACGCTTGACGGAGAAGCAATGGACAATGTGATAAAAGGTTTGAGCAGTTGGACACTGTTTGATTTGAAAGACTACTCAAATCAATATACGAAAGACGAGATGAAAGCCATCACTCAGGGTGAAAAGAAAGTCGAGATTGTATTTCCTGATAATGTGCCATTTTCCGTCTATAGCCGCGTCATCCATTTCGAAGATAAAAATATTCCGACGGCCTCGTTCGATCGAATCGTCATTGATTTGAACACGGTGAACTCGGATGCAGGAACCATCTATTTTGCTTCCCTTGATTCCGGTAAGAAATATTTTTATGAATGCCGGGTGAATGTGGAAAGCTTACAAAAATTCGAGAAAATGTTCTTGAAAAAGGTTGCTTCTTATGATGAATATATAGAGCAGCCCCTGAATTCCAACAAAAATATCTTTCTTCCAAAGTATCCGAAAGACTATAAGAGCTATCGATTCTACGCTGATACTCTATCGTTGGAAGATTTTAAGAAAGCACTATTCAGTGACCCCAACAACGTGGAAGTCAAAAAGAATACCTTTATCAATATACCAAGCTTCATGAAGACGGATGAAGAATACAGCACTCTTTCGTATATCAATTTATCTGTCGATAGCGATTCCGCCATCGCTCCAGCATCTCTCTTGCAAAAAAGCATGGAATTTGTGAATGATCATGGTGGGTGGACGGATGATTATCATTACTTTTCCAGCAGCACCGTTGAAAATAAGGTTGTCTACAGATTGTTCATGGAAAACCATCCGGTCTTTAACGAGAATCATATGGCCGAGGTCATTCAAGAGTGGGGAACGAATTCCATCAGCAAGTATGAAAGACCGTACTTTACACTGGACATGGTGTCGAAAAATGCAATCAGAGACGTGCAGCTTCCTTCCGGTGCCTCTGTCCTGTATGCGTTGAAGAACAGCTCGAAAGAACTGGAAGACGTAGAGGATATTGTCGTCGGATATAAGATGACCAGGGATACAAATGAATCCAACAAGAAGTTCTTACTATTCGAACCTTCCTGGTACTATAAGCTTAGTGGAAACTGGATAAGGGTCCCGCTGGAAGAATTGGAGGCGTTCTAACAGATGGATTGGAGTAAAACAAAGAGCATTTTCATTATCGTCTTTTTGGTTCTGGATATATTTCTCCTGACCATATTCATGAATAAAATCAGGGAAAGCAATCCCGATACATTAGGGCAGACCACAATTGAAGAAACGTTAAAAGCGGCCAATATCAAGTACCCTCCAAAGTTGTCCAAAGAACCGGTGAAAGATGCCATCATCAGTGCCAGCACGAAAAAAATCAGCGAAAAAGATCTGGATAAATTAAAGGATCAAGAAGTGAATGCCGTCAATGACAATACAATCAATTCAACTCTGAAAGAACCTGTATCCATAAGTGAAAATTTTTCTCCGGATGAATTAAAGGATTTTCTAAAAAAGCACATCCTAAATGGAGAGCAGTACAGCTTCTGGAAATATAGTAAAGATGAACAGACCATTGTCTATTTTCAGATGTTTAAAGACCGGAAAATCTTCAATAATGCCAATGGGAAATTGATTCTCTATTTGAATACAGACCGCGAAATCGTTTCGTATAAACAAACATTGTTGGATAACCTGAAAGAATCTACGGGGAAAAAACAGCTGGTTACCCCTTTTGATGCCCTCAGGTTCCTGGTGGAAAACAATGAGATTGACAATGGCAGTGAAATTGTCGGTGTTCCGAGCCTTGGGTATTCAACCTTCGGACCCATCGATGAATATCAGGTATTGGCCCCTACCTGGCATTTCGTCGTCGAAAAAAATGACCAAAAAGAAGATGTATTTATTAATGCCGTTGAGGCACAAATCGTAGAAATCACCAATCCAGAAAAAGAAACATAGGAGTGAGCGTTATGACGATGCATTTTAGTGTACTTGCGAGCGGCAGTACAGGAAATGCAATATTTGTCGAGTCAGAGGAGCACTCTTTCCTTGTCGATGCCGGTTTAAGCGGCAAGCAAATGGAAGGTTTGTTCAGTCAGATAGACCGGAAGATAGAAGATCTGTCGGGGATTCTGGTCACTCATGAGCATAGTGATCATATTAAGGGAATCGGTGTCCTGGCAAGGAAGTACAAGCTTCCGATTTATGCGAACGATAAGACCTGGAATGCCATGGACGGCTTAGTGGGCAAAATCGATACGGAGCAGAAGTTCTCCTTTGATATGGAAACGGCCAAGCACTTTGGGGGTTTGAGCATCGAGTCCTTCGGTGTATCACATGATGCAGCTGAACCGATGTTTTATATCTTCCATCATGGGGATAAGAAGCTGGTTCTGGTCACGGATACAGGTTATGTAAGTGACCGGATGAAAGGGATCATCTCGAATGCCGATGCCTATGTGTTCGAAAGTAACCATGATGTCGGGATGCTTCGCATGTGCCGTTATCCTTGGAATATCAAGCGACGGATCCTCAGTGACTATGGCCATGTGTCCAATGAGGATGCGGCCATTGCCATGAGTGAAGTGATGGGAGACAACACAAAAGGAATCTACCTGGCCCATTTGAGTCTGGATAATAATATGAAAGACCTGGCAAGGATGAGCGTCACTCAGACACTCGAGTCCCAAGGAATCATAGTAGGAGAACAAATTGATCTATTTGATACGGACCCTAAAGTTCCAACGCCTTTAGTTGCCATTTAAGCCGGTTCAAATGTTTACGATGTCTCTTATGAAGGTATGAAAAAGGTGAGGACTATTGTCTTCACCTTTTTGTGTTTACATAGAATGACACGGGTGTCGTCCAGATCCGTCGGCTAGAGGCATGAGATCATATGCCAAGAACTTCATGAGCGCATTTTCTATGTTCTCGTCATATGCATTTACCTCTGGTCATTGCGTCTGCGTTTTTAGTGTCGTCCATATCCTGCAGTAAGCAACCTCCCCTCCACTCTTGGGTTTGATTATGAAATTCTTACCTTTTTTTCATCATTTTTTAATTTAACCTGACTATAATCGGGCTTGGAAAGATAAAATAACAAAAGGAATAGCTGGTAGAAAGGATGAAGATTTATGGGATATTATGACGGTAATCATTCTGAAGGCAGGACAGGCAGACAAAAGGGAAACCGGGGCGGGATGTTTCTTGCAGGGTTATTGGGAGTCATCCTCGGTGCAATCCTCGTAGTCGTAGCCATCCCGCAGCTGACGAACTTTGATATATTACCCTATTCGGTCCAGCCGGATCAGGATCTGAAAGAAACCGATCAGGCTTACCATAACGGCACCACTCAGAATGTTTCAGTCAATGTGACAACGGATGTCACGAAAGCAGTAGAAAAGACGGGAGATTCTGTAGTAGGAATCACGAATATCCAATCCCAAAGCTTCTGGGGTCAGGGTGGTGGACAGACCCAGGATCAACAGGCAGGGACAGGGTCCGGTGTCATGTATAAAAAAGAAGGAAATACCGTTTATATTGTGACCAATAATCATGTTGTCGAAGGGGCAGATCAATTGGAGGTTACCCTTGCTGACGGTACAAAGGTTCCGGCAAAGCTTCGCGGTACTGACGTTTGGACAGACCTTGCCGTCATTGAAATCGACGGAAGCAAGATCAAGAAGGACGATATCGCCGAGTTTGGAAATTCAGACGAGCTGAAAGCAGGAGAGCCTGTCATCGCCATCGGGAATCCCCTTGGCCTGCAATTCTCAGGTTCTGTGACGCAAGGAGTCGTCTCAGGTGTGGAGAGAACGATACCCGTCGATATCAACCAGGATGGTATGGAGGATTGGAATGCAGAGGTTCTCCAGACCGATGCAGCCATCAACCCGGGTAACAGTGGTGGAGCGCTTATTAATATTTCCGGACAGCTGGTCGGCATCAACTCCATGAAAATCGCCCAGGAAGCAGTAGAAGGTATTGGACTTGCCATCCCAATCAATTCAGCCAGACCAATCATAGAAGACCTTGAACAATACGGTGAAGTGAAGCGTCCGGCAATGGGTGTCACCCTTGAAGACGTCAATCAGATCTCTGCTTACCACCAGCAGGAAACCTTAAAACTGCCGAAGGATATCAATTATGGTGTCATGATCAGACAAACCGTCCCGAATTCACCTGCTGCTCAAGCTGGCTTGCAAGAGCTTGATGTCATCACAGAACTTGACGGTGAGAAGATCCAGAATGTAATTGATCTCAGGAAGCATCTATACAATAAAAAAGAAGTGAACGATCAAATGAAAGTCACCATCTACCGGGATGGTAAGAAGCAAGAAGTCACGATGAAATTAACGGACGAATCGCGATTATAGAATGTGGATAAAACGAAAAGCAGGAATGGCACGTGCCCTTTCCTGCTTTTTCTTTACATGATATGATAATTGTGGATAAGTATATATACATGACTTTAAAAGTATGATGAGGAGGAAACGACATGATTTACTGTTGCTTAGACCACGTGGAATTAGCCATGGATATTGTCGTAGATGAGCATGAGGTAGCGCCTCAATTAACAGAGCTGTCTGAAGAAATGAAGTTATCCACAACCTGTGAATATTGTGGGAATAACGCCGTATATATAGTGGCGAACTAATATTCCCATACCATATAAAGAAACGGACTGTGGATATGTGGATAGTTTCTGTGGATAACGTGTTTGTAAATTGTTTGTAAAGCGAGTGTGGATTTGTGAATATCACCATAGTAACGGTTGGAAAGTTAAAAGAAAAATATTTAAAGCAGGGCATCAGCGAATATGTGAAGCGTCTTGGTGCGTATGCAAAAATCGATATTGTTGAGCTTGCGGATGAAAAGGCCCCTGAAGTGCTGAGCGATTCTGAAATGGAGCAGGTAAAAAATAAAGAAGGAGAGCGGATTTTGTCCAAAATTTCTCCCGATCACCACGTCATCGCCCTGGCCATCCAGGGGAAAATGCGCTCTTCAGAAGAGCTTGCCGATAACCTGGACAAGCTTGCTACGTACGGGAAAAGCAAAGTGGCGTTTGTGATTGGAGGATCATTGGGTTTGAGTGATGAGGTGATCAAACGGTCGAATGAGACGCTTTCGTTTTCGAAGATGACTTTTCCTCATCAATTGATGAGGTTGATATTGGTGGAGCAGATTTATCGGGCTTTTCGGATAAATCGGGGGGAACCGTATCATAAATAACTGAGGCTGTTAGCCAAATGCCTCTCCTAATTGTAGGGGAGGCGAAAATATCATGCGTTTTCTAAGGACAAATAGAAGTGACAAGAATATAGATTGACAAATAAGAAAATTCTTTTAGACTAAAAGTAGTTCTTTCCTCAAATTTCTCTGAAAAAATTCCTTTCAAACTAACTACTCTGTAATTCTTCATTTGCTTTTATCTTCTCTCTAGTTGAAACCACATATCTTTACTCCTCTAGACTTTACACTCATAAATCTTTCCAAAATTTAATTCAATAATGGAGATGATTCATTCTTGGCATCAATTATGTATGCTATTCAATGCCCCTGTTGTGAACGTACTACTTATGTTAATGATTATTACAAAACGGATGAGAAGTACATCTTTTGTATGGTGTGCGGTTATTACTTCACTAAAACAATAGAAAAGTATACCGAAAACTCTATTAAGTACAAGGTAGAGGAACATGAAGGTCACGGTATGTTTGTATTGGAAAATAATGAAGGGAATTGCAAAAAAGTGATGTTGAACGATAGTCTAACAGTTACGCAATTAGAAGAGTTAAAGGCATCCCTTAAGGATACGAATGTTAACCAGGAGAAAAGCTACTTAATTTCTTTTGAAAACGGAGTGTTTACCATCCTATTTGGGAACCCACCGGAACATTTTTATTTATCATTTGAAGCGTATTGGAAAAGGATGATTGCCAAGTATGGCGTTCCTGAATATGATTTTATGGTTCCTATTGATGGATAGTTAAGTGGAAAAATTGAGGAAAGAACGGTTTTCAAATTCATTTGGTCTTACTTTTTGATAAATTGGCTAAAGTTTAAGTGAGGAGGATTGCTGTGGGATTTGAAGAAGAGTACCAGGCTTTTATGAATGCTCACTTTCAAGAAAGAAACGGTGAACGATTGAGGCGATTACAAGAAGGCCACAATCAGGCTGAAATGTTGTTTTTGAAGCAAGTTTGGTGGCCTTCATTTTATCACTTTCAATATCTTCATCCAGAATTTGAAATCAATGATTTTAAGGATGGTAAACGGTATTTAGATTTTGCTTACATTCGTCCAGCCATCAGGATTTGCTTTGAAGTCGACGGGTATGGCCCTCACTTAAAGAATATAAGCAGATGGCAATTTTCCGACAGTCTGGAACGTCAAAACCAGTTAGTGATTGACGGGTGGATTGTCATCCGCTTTTCTTATGACCAAGTGAAAGAACAACCTCGTCGATGTCAGCAGATTGTTCAACAGGTGATTGGCAGATTTCTAGGTGATGGGATGGACCAGATCACTCTATCCTATGCTGAAAAGGAGGTGCTTAGATTAGCGATTCGAAAAGGAAAAGCGATATCTCCTATAGAAGTTGAGAAGTATTTGAAGCGTACTGATAAGACGGTAAAAAAATTACTTACTCAACTAGTTGATAAAAAGATGTTGATTCCCGAATCTGGGGTCAAGAGAATCCGTTCTTATCGTTTGGGGGATCAGGTTAAGCATACAATTTGATAGATAGACGGAAGAATTCCGCTTAATTAGTAAATAGATTTCGAATTAGCTAAATAGACGGAGTAATTCCGCCTATTTATTCAAAAAACGTGAAAATGTGGAATTTTACTTTGCATAACCGGAAAAACTCCTCTTAAATATCTCCAAAACGAACTTCAACCTGTATATAACCGGAAAAATTCCGCTTAACTCAAATCCGCTGGTCACTAACTCAATGGTGAGCAAGAATAAAGATGTCAAAAACGGATTTTTTATATTTTAATAGTTCCATTTTGGTTCGTTACGACGAACAGCACCATAAATAATTTCTGCTGTTGACAATATCCATATAACCCCTTAAAATTATCAACTATTCGACAGTGAAACGTTGAACGAAAGAAATGAAATTAATAGAAAGCTATGATTGCCATGGATCATCCCATGGCAGGAGCAGCTTCTGGAGAGACCGTGGGGATTCCGCGGCGCCGAAGGGTTCATTATCTCAGGCAAAAGGACAGAAGAGTATCGGATATTTCTTTGGTGTGCGCTCATGCCAATTGATATTTGTTATTCTTATGACCACGAGATTGGAGCCCATCCAATCTCTTTTTTTGTGCTTATTTTTACTGGTTGTAAGGAGGAGTTAAGGTTGGAACAACGAGAATTAAAGAGGGATCTATCAAACCGGCACGTTCAGCTGATCGCCATCGGGGGTACGATTGGTACGGGGCTGTTCTTAGGTTCCGGTAAGGCGATACAGCTTGCCGGTCCCTCTATCATCTTTGCTTATTTGATTGTGGGTATTGCCCTGTTTTTCGTGATGAGATCACTTGGGGAGCTGTTGTTATCGAAAGACGGGTTTCAATCGCTGCCAGACATTGCGGAGGAGTATCTTGGACCCCGGTTCTCCTTTGTCACGGGTTGGACGTACTGGTTTTGTTGGATCATGACGGCGATGGCCGATGTGATCGCGGTTGGTGTGTATGTGAACTATTGGTTTGACATTCCGCAGTGGGTCCCTGCCCTCATCTGTGTCATCATTTTGTTGGGACTCAATCTATTAACGGTCAAATTATTTGGGGAATTGGAATTTTGGTTTGCTTTAATCAAGGTCATCACTATCCTTGGGTTAATCGTCCTTGGTGTCATTTTGTTGGTGATTGGGTTTAAGACAGATGCTGGAGCGGTTACGGTTCAGAACTTGTGGGACCATGGAGGATTTTTCCCGAATGGAATGTCAGGGTTCCTCCTTTCTTTCCAAATGGTCATCTTTGCCTATGTCGGTGTGGAATTAGTCGCCGTATCGGCAGCGGAAACATCCAATCCGAAGAAAAATATCCCCTCCGCCATCAATAAAATTCCTTTAAGGATCTTATTTTTCTACGTGGGAGCCCTGGCCGTCATCTTGTTCATCAATCCATGGGTGGAACTGAATGCTGCGGAAAGTCCGTTTGTGAAAACATTTAGCCTGGTCGGGATTCCGCTGGCGGCAGGAATCATTAATTTTGTCGTGTTGACGTCAGCCGCTTCCGCTTGTAACAGTGGAATGTTTTCTACGAGCCGGATTCTTTATCATTTGAGTAAGGATCATCAGGCATCGTCTCATTTTTCCAAATTGAATCAAAACCATGTACCGAGTAACGGATTATTCCTTTCCACATTGGTCATATCAGTGGGGGCATTGTTAAGTAAGCTTATACCGGAACAGGCCTTTGGGATTGTGACGACCATCAGTGCCATATGCTTTATTTGGGTATGGGGCATCATTCTGATCTGTCATATCAGGTATAAAAAAACCCGTCCGCACTTACATGAGAAAGCCACATTTAAAGCACCGTTTACACCATTCATCAATTACGTGGTGCTTACAATGTTTGCAGCGATCCTGGTGATTATGCTGTTTTCGGATGCGACACGGCCGGCCTTACTGTTGACTCCTCTATGGTTTATTGTCTTATTTATTTTGTATCGGATGAGGAGCAAAAGGTAGCGCTCATTGTTACAATGGAAGTGAGACGAATCCATTAGGGGGAACGAGATCATGACATACGATAAAGTCCGTTGGGGAATCATCGGCTGCGGAGATGTGACAGAACGGAAGAGTGGACCGGCTTTTCAAAAAGTCGAATATTCCGAGCTGGTAGCGGTTATGCGCAGGACGGGGAAGCTTGCGAAAGATTATGCGGATAGACATGGGGTTCCGAAGTGGTACGATGATGCCGATGAGCTGATTAACGATCCGGAGGTGGATGCGGTTTATATTGCCACGCCTCCAGGCTCGCATATGGAGTATACCCTTAAGGCGGCGGCTGCCGGTAAGCCGGTTTATGTGGAAAAGCCGATGGCCCGGAATTTCAAGGAATGCACGGAGATGCTGGCAGCTTGTAAGAGTGCGGGCGTTCCGCTGTATGCCGCTTATTACCGTCGGGGTCAGGAGCGATTTTTGAAAATAAAAGAACTGCTGGATCAAAACAGAATTGGTGACGTTCGATTTGTCTCCTCGACTCAATATCAGAAAGCAAGAGACGATGTAATGGATTGTGATCATCTTCCTTGGCGGGTTCAGCCTGATGTCGCCGGTGGAGGGTTATTCTTTGATTTGGCCAGTCATACGCTGGATATCCTTGATTTTCTCCTCGGACCTATTCAAGAAGCAAAGGGCTTTGCTTCCAATCAGGCAGGTTATTATGAGGCAGAGGACATTGTGACAGCAACGTATCGGTTTGCCTCGGGCGTTCAAGGGGTCGGAAAGTGGTGCTTCACGGCTTTTGAAGATGTGGATAGGAATGAAATTGTCGGAAGTAGAGGGAAGATCAGCTTTTCCACTTTTGGTGATGATCCGGTCACGCTGAAAACAGCGGAAGGTCAAGAACAGTGGAGTTTTGAACGACCGATGCATGTACATCAGCCATTGGTGGAAACGATTGTGAAAGAGTTAACCGGCGGTGGCGGTGAATGTCCGAGCACGGGAGATTCCGGAGCGCGGACGAACTGGGTGATGGATTCGATTGTCGGGAAATAAAGGATGTTCTATTCTATGAAGAGTGCATGTTTCTTGCAGTGTAGGTGTTGCAGGACATGCACTTTTTAAATGGAGGCTTGTGAAATGGTGAACAGGCGTGGTATTAAAAATAGAGAGGAAAGCCTTCGAAGCTCCCCTCTCTATTCAAACATGCTATCTATACTTTACTTCGTTACTGAAAAACCTTCATCTTCTTTCACCCGATCTGCATATTCATCAAGTAGAGCCCGAACCTCATCTGTGGATTCTGATTCCATCAGACGATTACGGAGCTCACTCGCTCCACGGAATCCGCGCACGTAGATCTTGAAGAAGCGGCGAAGCGGTTTGAACTGACGCGGCTCAAGTTCTTCAGAGTACTGGTCATGAAGATCAAGCTGGAGACGCAGAAGATCGAGAAGCTCCCCGCTTGTGTGCTCTTTCTTCTCTTTTTCAAAGGCGAATGGATTGTGGAAGATCCCACGTCCGATCATAATGCCGTCCACTCCATATTTCTCTGCGAGTTCCAGTCCCTTTTGACGGTCAGGGATGTCTCCGTTGATCGTCAGAAGGGTATGAGGAGCGATTTCGTCACGGAGCTTCTTGATCTCAGGAATCAGTTCCCAGTGAGCATCGACATCGCTCATTTCCTTTTTCGTACGGAGATGGATGGAAAGATTGACGATGTCCTGTTCCAAAAGATGCTTCAGCCAGTCGTACCATTCGTCGACCTTGGTATAGCCGAGGCGTGTCTTCACGCTGACGGGAAGGCCTCCCGCTTTCGCTGCCTGGATGAGCTCCGCTGCCGTATCCGGACGGCGGATCAGACCGGAGCCTTTCCCGTTGGCTGCGACATTATGCACCGGGCAGCCCATATTGATATCGATTCCTCGGAAGCCCATTTCAGCCATACCGATACTCATTTGACGGAAGTATTCAGGCTTGTCCCCCCAGATATGGGCGACGATCGGCTGTTCATCATCCGTGAACGTCAGACGCCCGCGTACGCTGTCCTTTCCTTTCGGATGACAGTAGCTTTCTGTATTTGTAAACTCTGTAAAAAACACATCTGGTCTTGCCGCTTCACTGACAACATGACGGAAAACCACATCGGTCACGGCTTCCATCGGTGCCAGAACAAAGAACGGCCGAGGTAACTCATGCCAAAAATTATCTTTCATACTCTATTTAAACCCTTTCCTTTAGGGAAACATGTTCCCAAAATTAAAAAGTAACATACTTCAGTTCTATCCAATCAGGATGGATTCCAACCAGTATATACTTTAATGGTAATAGGCAAAAAGTGCAAGGGAACGAGACGTTTTGATGTAAGGGAAATATTTGAAGTCTATCATGCATACCTAAGTGTCTTTCTCTTGTAGTCTTAAAGGTAACGTAGAAGATGGAATAATGAGAGCCGTTTCAAGAAATGTAAGTATATTCTGTAAAAAATTGTTATAATGTTTTTTGTAGAGGAGTGCAATATACGACAGTAAAGGGGAGCGGTCAATGTCTGATTACAATGAAAATCCATTAATCAAGAACGAAGACAAGAAACCAAAGATCAAAGTAGAGAGAAAAGAAGGGGAACCGACGGCGGCTTTTAAAGGAGCGAGCTGGGCGGCATTGGTGGTAGGTGTATCCGCTTATCTGATCGGCTTATTCAATGCCGGAATGGAGCTGAATGAAAAAGGGTATTACTTTGCCGTATTGGTATTCGGTCTTTACGCAGCTGTATCCCTGCAAAAAGCGGTTAGGGATAAGGAAGAGGATATTCCTGTTTCCGGTATCTACTACGGTCTCAGCTGGTTCGCCGTCATTGTCGCGATTGCCTTGATGGCCATCGGTCTTTATAATGCCGGAAGCATCATTTTAAGTGAAAAAGGGTTTTATGCCATGTCATTTGTGCTTAGTTTATTTGCGGCCATCACGATTCAGAAGAACATTCGTGATACGCAGGTGGCTAGAGATAAAGATTGATCATGAGGGGCAGTACTGATTGCAGTACTGCCCTTTGTCTTTCAATAAATGTAAAAATTTACATTTTGCCTAACTCCAATGAATGAAACTTTCCCTAATATATGTAAAAATACGCAATGAAATATATAATGACGCAATCCCACCCCAAATACAGCTCAACTAGCAGTAGAGAGGTGAACCATACCTCACACAGAGCTGAATAACCCCTATCTTTGCCTGATTAAAGCAGTAGAATGCGGTCAGATTGAATATTTTAGTATGAAATATTTCAAAATTATCTTTTTTTCATACACGTCCATAGTGTATGATACATAGTATAAAGCATATAGTGTACGACACACAGTATGAAACGAACTATGAGGTGAACATATGGATAAGTCACTGCTGACATCTTTGACGACGGAGCTGCGGAGGGGAACATTGACCCTGGCCGTATTGAGTCAATTGCGGACACCGCAGTATGGGTACTCTCTCGTCCAATTATTGGAGAAAAGCGGGATTTCAATGGAGCAGAGTACACTTTATCCGCTCCTGAGGCGTTTGGAGAAGCAGGAATTGGTCACAAGCAGCTGGGACCGGACGGAAAGCCGGCCGAGAAGGTATTACGTATTGAGTGAATATGGTGCCGAAATTTTGGCCCAGTTAAAGACGGAGTGGGAAAAAATGTACGGGGAATTGGCGATATTATTAAAGGAGGAAGAGGAATGATGAAGCTTGTTGAGCTTTATATTCAAGAAGTGATGCGAAGGCTGCCCGAGAAGAATCGGGAGGATATTGCCCTGGAATTGAAATCCTCGATTGAGGATATGTTGCCGGAGGATTATACAGAAGATGATGTGAGAGAGGTGCTGGTATCTCTCGGGGACCCTGCTGTTTTAGCTTCGAATTATCAAGACAGACCGATGCATCTGATCGGACCGAGATATTATGACCTTTACATCAGCCTTTTGAAAATAATCCTTCCGATTTCCGCAGCCATTACCTTCATCGTGTTAGCAGCATCCTCCATTTTGGACTATTCCGGGGGATCCAATCCCGTCGAGGTCGTCCTCTCCATTGCAGGAAACGGGATCGTAGAGGTCATCGGAACCGGAATGCAGGTCTTCTTTTGGCTCACCATCACGTTTGTCGTCATTGAAAGGACGGTTACTACTGACAGCCAGGTACCGCTCACTCTCAAAGGCAAGGAGTGGACGCCGGATGATTTAAAAGACATCCCCTATATCCCAAAAGAAAAACGTATTTCCAAATTGGAGATATTCGGCGGGTTGATTTGGACGGTCATTTGGTCAACTTGTTATTTTAAGGCTGCGAGTGTTCTGGGATTATATGAAAAGGGTGACAACGGCAGAGTGTTCACCCCCATCTTTGATCAGGATGTCCTTATCGGATACTGGCCGTTGGTTGTGTTCCTGATTGTCTTGGAACTTCTCCTGCTTCTAAGGAAATGGAAAGATGGTGTCTGGACAAGAAAGCTTGCTGCCATGAATGCAGTATTTCAGCTCATTCCCGTTGCGGCCTTTATGTTCATGTTCAGGAATATGGATGTATTGAACCCTGGATTTATGGATAGGATACAGACAATCTCCAACGAGTCCTTCAACTTCCATTGGCTATATCTCACCATCTCGGTTGCCCTATTGGTATCTGCGGTGATTAACAGTTACGAAGGATTTAAAAAAGCTTATAAATGACAAAAAGGTTCTGATCCGTTGATCAGAACCTTTTTTTACGCTTATGATGCCAATGTCCCCTGCTTTTGGTCCAAACGATAACTCAAGAATGTCAGCAGACTCGCACATATGGCCACAACACCACCGACGAGTGTCACATTCATCAATGGCCCTTGATGATAGACAAGGCCACCGAGTGCCGATCCCATGGCGATGCCGACATTACTTGCAACGGGCATCAGGGAAGCGGCAAGTCCCGTCGCTTTCGGCTGATACACACCTGCGAGGTCAATCAAGTAGAGCTGGGTTGATGTCGTCAGGAGGATGGCCATCAAGGACATCAAGCCAATGTTGATTAAACCGATAATGAAATGATCCGTCGTAAAGTACAGGGCGAACAGGACCAACGCCTGAATAAGGAAAACGAATCGAAGCCTCCCGATGGCATTGTGACTCGCAATCTTCCCAGCAAGGATGTTGCTGAAAATGGAAATGAAACCGTAGGCGAACAGGATCAAGCTGATGGAGCTGCCCGGGGCTTCCATCATGTTCAAAATGGGTACGAGATACGTAAACACAGCATAGGTCGCACCAAATCCAAGGGATGGAATGAAGAAAGCCATCAGGATGCGCGGATGGGTCAATAACGAGAATTGATCGCGCATGGAGCTGCGGTATTGACTGAGCTTACCCGGTAAATTCAAGAACGATGCCACAAAGGCCACCACACCAAGTAACGTTGTTAATAGAAATGTGCCGTGCCAGCTGTACCATTCGGCAATGACCGTGCCGATCGGTACTCCAACCACGTTGGCCATGGTGAATCCGCCGAAAACGAATGAGATGGCGACTCCTCGTTTCGTGACGGGAATGGCTTCACTGGCAATGGTCATGGCAAGGGAGATCAATACGCCTGTCACAATGGCCGTGAGCATTCGTAGAGCCATGAGCATGACGTAGCTTGTCGAAATCACACATAGGGCATTCAAAACGATGAATGATCCGATCAGAAACAACATCCATTTCCGTTTAGGAAAATGACTTGTTGCAGACATCACGATTGGGGTGGCGATGGCAAATGTAATGGCAAAAGCTGAAACGAGGGTTCCTGCCTTTGCATTCGTTATATGGAGACTTGAAGAAATCTCCGTTAAGATCCCGACGATGACAAATTCACTTGTCCCGAGAACAAATGTTAACAATGTAAGTGTAAAGATGAGAAACCAATGTTGTTTGGATAATGATGTTTCTTTCATAATTACCTCTTTTCTTAGTTGAATACCAATGGAATGAATGGGCAAACAATTTAATCATCATACCATAAAATATTTTTAAACAGGTAGCCCGCATGAAAAAAGGTAAAAACAAACATCTTGTCCATCTCTGTGTTATATCTCCGATGGTTTCAGGTTTGGTTACAGGTGTACAAAGCTTCTCGATGTTTCTAATATTTATGCTGGTCTTCGGGAAATCTAACAGTCTATGAATCTTTTTTTCAGGATTTCTAAATAGCTTCTCATACTTACCACATGGAATTTCTTCGAGAGTACCTTCCTGCATGTCTCTTGTATTGGCTTTATCCAATATTTCAGGCTCGCTTTAGGAAGTAGATCCTCCGACTCCACCTATCTTCTTTCATAGGGAAAAGACCAGGTTAATAGAGTCTGGTCTTCGGGTTTCTTCTTTAAAACTACTTTAAGGGACAAGATTGATCATCCTGCCCAGTCAAATATTGTCGTCGTAGACTGTTTATTTAACGGACGTTCATCGGGATATAGGGGATCCAGGCTGTCCGTCATAGGTTTCAGGTCACGATCCAGCGATTTGTTATCTATTGTCACAACCGCCCCTTTAGGAACGAAGTCAAATATCGCTTCAATGTCTGGATTCACAAGGCGGATACATCCATGTGACAAAGAATTTCCGATAGACGTTTCATCAAGGGTCCCGTGGATGGCGATATCCCCCATTCCAAGGGCAGCGGAACCGAACATGTCGGGATGTTCCCCGAATGGTTCCAGGACGCGGTTACGAATCGGAAAATGTCCTGTGGGAGTGGAGTCGTGCTTTCCGATCCCGATTGAGTGTGACGAGACAATGTACGGCGGAGCTTTGACAACGAGTGAAAATGTTCGTTTGTTGATGTCTACTTTTACGGGGGTGAAGGGAATAGGTGTAGAAACAGGGATATTTGGATAAAACATATCGGCCAGGGTCCCTGCTTCATGATTGTACACCCAACCACCCGCACCTGAAAAACGATTGGAAATTGCGTTTGAACCGGTTCTGAACTCGTTCGGAATAAAGCTCAGGTAATTATGAGGGTAATCTGAGACGAGTTGATCGAGGCTTTCTGGAGGAGACCCCTTGTCCTCCATATAGGACTGCAAGGCAGTTCGAACTAAATTGGCACCGATCAATTGAAGGGGATATGGATCGATTGCGGATGCTGCCTTGCTTTGATTAAAAAAACGTATATTCACCGGTTCGTTTAACGTTGAATTGTACTCTGCCCTTACGAAGGAACTTTCCCTAACGGAGTCGCTTTTTAACGGAAGGACTTTCAAGGATAGCTTTGGATCAGTCGTTTTAACACCATAAAGTAGAATGGTCTTGTTTTTTTCATTCTTGCCAATACGGATCGACTCGTCATGGAGGGATTGTTCGATTTCATCCTTTGGGGTGTCTATCGGGAAGTACATGACATAAGGAATTTCTTCTGTCTCGTACACGACATTTGTTCCGGTACTCCACACTTTTAGGCTGGATGAAATGGTACTGCTCAATGAAGGGAATAAAAATAACAGAATCAATAAACACACATTGATGAAAAGAAGCGTGCACAATATGATCTTTACATAAAGGGGAAGAATGGCTTTGTCTGGTTTCTGAACTTGTCCCATTTCCCCGCTGATTTGATCCTCAAGAAGCCTGCATGCCTGTTTGGCTTTAAAGTAGTAAGGGGAATATACCCCGCTTGCTGCCTGATAATGTTTATATGCCTTGACCAACAGACCTTTTTGCTCCATTTTTTGTCCCAGGAGATAATGGGCTTCCGGAGAAGAAGGGTCATGATAACGAAGAATCTTCTCGTGATACTGTTCATCGCTTTTAGATAGGTAAACATTCTTATGGATATGCAACAGATTCTTTTTTAGATGGCTGTCAAACCGTTCCATATTTCCCCTCCTCATTCTGGTTTGCCTCCATTCATTTATATTTTGGTGAATAGGAAAAAAGAACGTGAGCCAGGATGGTTTTATCTGTACAAATTTTCAGTAAATTGATATTATGTTAGAAAACATAACATTAATTTGTAAGGAGAGTTTACATGAAAATCCGTGATGAATTAAATCGGGAGTTGGATTTTGCTTGTGATGAACTTATAGATGTGCTGCAAGATATCAAGAATCATAGAGAGCAAGAGATCGATGAGCTGAAACAAAAAATCAGGAAATACGAAGAAAAAAAGCGGGCCGAAGAAACATTTTACCGTTCGTTATCTCCTGTCAGGAAGTTTTTTGCCAGTCGTCCCCCCAATCATCATCAGGCCGTGGAATATATGGTACATGTGAAGGATCGATTGAAACAAATTAATGGGATCAAGAACCGCATCAAGCAGATTGAAGGAATCATAGCTTCGTGCAGGGACCATTCCTCTGAAGAATTGGAAGTGTCCAGTGCGATGACGGAAGAGATACTTCAATACCGGAAAGGACAGGTTTAAGATGACGATTCAAACACTAAATGCTGGAATGGATACAATCTGGGTCGTCTTGACGGCAGCCATGATCATCTTGATGGAGGGTGGATTTGCCCTTTTAGAAGCAGGGTTTGTGAGGCATAAGAATAATGTCAATATCATCATGAAGGTCTTTGTCGACATCACGATCGGGGCCCTTTGCTTTTATTTCATTGGATTCGGTCTTATGTACGGAAGTGATGTTCTCGGGATGATCGGCACGAGCGGTTTCACGCTGAAGGGGGATCTGAGTCATCTGGACTTCACTATTTCTCTTGATACCTTCTGGTTGTTCCAGGCGGCGTTTGTCATTGCGGTCATTTCCATTGTGTCGGGAGCGGTTGCTGAGCGGATCAACTTCCGCGCCTATATTCTGTATGCTGTCCTGATGACGGCTTTCATTTATCCCATTGGCGGGCACTGGGTTTGGGGGAGCGGATGGCTTGGAAATCTTGGGATGATGGACTTCGCCGGATCTGCGGTCATCCATGCCCTCGGCGGGTTTTCCGCGTTGGCAGCGGCAATGTTCATCGGTCCACGTAAAGGGAAATACACATCACTTGGTACCAGCACCATTGCTCTTCCCAGTAATCTGCCCCTCGCTTCTGTCGGAGCATTCTTATTATGGTTTGGCTGGTTCGGCTTCAATGCCGGAAGTACGCTGAGCGCGACGGATGTGAAGATCGGTCATATTGCCGTGGTGACCATGCTTTCAGCTGCATCAGGGGGAGCTGCAACCCTTCTCTACACGTTATTCCGCTATAAACGGTCCGATGCCGCTGCCGTCATCAATGGTTCACTGGCAGGGCTGGTCGGAATCACCGCTGGTTGCGCGTTTGTCAGTGATGAGGCGGCAATTTTCATCGGAGCCGTAGCGGGACTTCTCATGCTGTTTGCTACAGAATGGCTGGATGCAAGGAAGATTGATGACCCGGTTGGAGCGTTTCCGGTTCACGGTGTTTCGGGAATATGGGGGACCATTGCGGTCGGTTTATTCTCAACAGATGGCGGCCTTTTCTCAAGCGGAAGCTGGGAGCTCTTGGGTGTCCAATTACTGGGCTTGATCGTCCTTTGTGTATGGGGCTTCGGCATGACTTGGCTGGGTCTTTCCCTTATCCGGTTATGGATACCTGTCCGTTCTACTGAAGAGGAAGAAGAAATGGGCCTCGACATCAGCTATCATGGGGTGATGGCGGCTTATCAGGAGCATGAATTTATTCGTTATGAGGATCAGTATGATGAAATTGAAAAGAAAGTTGACCGTGAATGATCTTTGGATTTAATCATATAATAGAGAACCAAAAAACAAAGCCAGCATTGGCTTTGTTTTTTGTTATGTCTGAATTACAGTTGCTGTAATTCAGATAAAAAATAGTTTCTATCGGACTCTTTTTCAATATCTTTGGCAGATTGGTCAGCTAATCGACGATATTTTTTCTGTAATTCAAGATTATTTCCAATGCTATGTGCCCTGGCAATCGCTTCATAGGCGAATGCCAAATCGAAGTCGCGGATATTATTTTCCTTACAGAAATTAAGACTAACGGTTGCGTGATACAGTGCACTCTCAAACATACCAAGAAGAGAGTATACCCTCGATATTTGCCATTCTCCTCTGGCAAACTCGACAGGAGTCCCTACTTCTCCCCAATGAAATCGTGAGGCATGAGCGGTATGAATCATTCTGAGATCATCATCTTGAGATCGGTCCGTTTTCTTAATCAAATCCCAGCAGTCATTGAAGTTTTCAATTGCTTGCTTCTTATGCCATTCTCGTTTGGTACATATTGAATTTTCCATATCGGTTCTCCTTACGTGAGTATTGAGTGGGAAGTGGTTAAACTCACTACAATCACTCATTCGCCATCAATTACTTCTTCTCCTTCCCATGAGATGGACAGGGTTTTTAGAACGTATGGTATGCCTTTAGATTTACCTCTTTTTTTAATCCTTTCAAAAATAGAAAGGTCATCGTCTGTTTATTTTTGGGAAATGTGTTCATGACAGGTTTTGTCATTTGTTTAATGTGATATTTTAATAGAATACCAGGCAAATGATCTATAAAAGGGGGCGGCAATGATGTTTTTTAAGAAGAAGCCAAAGGAAAAAGAAGCGGATTACTGCGTAGCCATTTTTGTCGACGAACAAACGGAAGAGGGAGTATACGAAAGACTTACCGATCAGCTTTTGTATGAAGTAGATAACATCGGGGTGATTTCTGAAGCGACGTTATCTGACGAAATGATCGAGCCTTTACACGAAATATTCCCGGATGCTGAAGTCAAAGCAGTCAGCTTTGCCGTTCTGAAAATTGACAGGGAAAGGATTCAGGAAGAAACAAAGAAAATGGAAAGCAAGTATAAATGGAGGAAGTTCTTTAATACTATCCCCATTACGGAATATTTAAAAGTAGAAGATGAGGCGATGTATGATTTTCGAACCACCCTTCTGTATACTCATCATATTGAAGATGTGATTGAATATATGAAGGGGATTGAAATGGCTGAAGAGCATGATGAAGGGCATAATATTCACCCAAAAGGATAAACTATCCCTGTTGCAGGGAGGTGTACAAAAATGCCAAATCAAAACGATAACAAATTCAAAAAAATCCAGTCTGAGAGTTTCAAGCAAGGGAAATCCCAGGAAGAATATGCAGCAGAGCTGCAAATGAATAAAGAAAAAAGCCAAAAAAGGCAGTAGTCCCGAACTACATAAAAGAGCCGTCCCAATAACAGGGACGGCTCTTTCCATTATAGTGATGCTTTGATCACTTTTTTATAATACAGCACCGATAAAATACCGAAGATTGAATACAACACCGTATATAACACCATCACGATGATCATCGGCGTCCAGACTTCGGCCCCGAACAGGAACCATCCGGACTGGACCGCGAAGTAGCTGTGCAGAAGTCCGATGAGGAGAGGGATCCCGAAGCTGAATAACTGTTTGGCTTGAATGCCTCTCAACAAGTCGCCTTGAGTGAAACCTAACTTTCTTAAAATCGTATAGTTCGGCTTCTCATCTTCACTTTCATCCATCTGTTTAAAGTACAGGATGCAGCCTGATGTGATCAGGAAGGTGAGGCCAAGGAATCCGACGATGAACATAGTGAGTCCCATGCTTTGTTTTTGATCAGCTTTCATGTCGTATTGTGATGCGTTCCCCCATCTTTCCACAAGATTTAAATCGTGAAAGAGCTTGTTAGCTTGCGTTAAGTCGTTCTCCTTCTCGATGATCACACCGATATGAAGGGAGGATTCTCTCTGGATTTCTGGATCCAGATCTTTTTTTAGCTGTTGGAAAACATGGTCATCGACAATGACCGCAGATGAACCAAATCCTGTATACCACGCTGAGATCGGGTATTCATCCAGCATTCCCATGTATTCTAGCTTTATGTTCTTCGTTTTTCCTTTCAGCTCTGTCATGCCGGAATCCTTTAGTGGCATCAGCTTTTGAAGTAAGTCGCTATAGCCTGTAAAGACTGTTTCGTCTTCTTTTACGTCAATCCCTTCTACACTTTTTTCACTGATGACAGCAGTAGGCATGGCGTCCAGTGAACCGTTCAGTTCACCGAATTCAGAGTCCGTAATGTCTTCCAGGTTGACGAGAACTCTGATGACTTCGATTTCCTCTTTTTTGAATTCAATCCCTTTATTCAAAAGGGCGTCTTTAAAATCATTGAAGTCTTGTTTGTTTATTAAAGTAAAGTCCGCCGGTACATTGTTCTCAGCGGTTTTCTCAGCTGAGTAATACCCAATATAACTCAAAGACAATAAAGCAATAGCGAGAGCGGATACAGTGGTGATGATTGTCAAAAGCAATGCGTTGGATTTCATCCGGAACATGATAGATGAAAGAGACAGAACCTCGTTAATGTTCAGGTAACCATCCTTCTTCTTACGAATCACATTGAAAATAAAGCTGACGGACCCTTTATAAAATAAATAGGTACCCAGAATCACCGAGCCGAGTATAAAGAGCATGGCACCATAAAGCTCTGGCATGGTCGAGAAGTCGCCGCCAAACAATTTGGAAGAGACATAATATCCGGAAGCAATCAATAGGATACCGAAAATCCCAATGACGATTTCGAACTTGGACATCTTTTGCACCTTCGTTTCCGTTGAAGAACGGACTCTGAATAGGGATAAGATGCTTTGTCTTTTAATGAACACAACGTTCATCAACATGATCAACAGGTAAATCGCACAGAACACGATAATGGTCTGGATGAGTGCTTTGGTTGAGAAATGCAGTGTGGCAATCGCATTAACACCGGTTATATTGAATAAAATCATGATGATTAACTTGGAGAAGGAAAACCCGATCAGGATACCAAGTATCAAAGAACCGAAATAAAGGATGAAATTCTCCACGCTTAAAATGCGGAAGATTTTGTTCTTTGTCATACCGATTAACTGAAACAACCCA
Source organism: Rossellomorea orangium (assembly GCF_019334305.1). Classification (GTDB taxonomy): domain Bacteria; phylum Bacillota; class Bacilli; order Bacillales; family Bacillaceae_B; genus Rossellomorea. Next base: position 24,420 of record NZ_JAHWGH010000002.1, on the reverse strand, counting down.
ATTTCTTTACTTCTTCTCTTGATGAAAAGGGTATTGGCATATAAAAGGAAAATCGAGACGATAGCGACCAACAGAACAGATGCTGCCCTTACTGCAGCCCCGCCTTTAATGGTTCCCTTCGTTGCATCCATGGATGGATCGTATTGCAGGGTCACGAATGCGAAATACAGGGCGACACTAAATACGAGGGCAAATACATACAGGTAATAATTCTTAAGGTTCTTCTTCAGATTCCTGAAGATCAGGGTATTAAGATTCATTCTGCACACCACCGAGTACGCCTTGTGTTTTCATGATGTCACGGAAGAAATGCTGTCTCTCCTGGTCCCCTTTTGTTAACTGAGTATAGATCTGCCCGTCTTTAATGAAGACAACGCGGCTGCAGTAGCTGGCCGCAACGGGATCATGTGTAACCATGACGATTGTCGCCTTCAGCTTTTGATTGAGGTCGCTCAGCTTGTTCAGGAGATCAGAGGCTGATTTCGAGTCCAGGGCACCTGTCGGTTCATCCGCGAATATGATGCTTGGCTCATGGATGAAGGCACGGGCTGCGGATGTCCTCTGTTTCTGACCGCCTGATATCTCGTTTGGATATTTATCTCTTAGCTCAAGAATTCCCAGCTCTGAAGCAAGGTCATTGAATTTCTGGTCAGCTTCTTTTTTAGGGGTCTTCGTGATGGATAAAGGCAGTAGGATATTTTCTTTCACAGTCAGGGTATCGAGGAGATTATAATCCTGAAAGATGAATCCCAGATGGTTTTTCCTGAACTGTGCGAGCTGTTTTTCTTTCATGGTCGTCATTTCACTACTCTCGATCTTAATCGACCCTTCACTCACTTTATCTATAGAGGAAAGAACATTTAGGAGGGTGGTCTTACCGGAACCTGACGCCCCCATGATACTGACGAATTCCCCTTTTTGGATCGAGAGGTCGATTCCTTTTAACACTTCCTGCTTATTAAATTTATTTCCATAGCTTTTATGAAGTTTGCTTGCTTCTAATATGGTCATTCCGAAAACTCCTTTGATTTGATACCTTTATTATAAAAAGCAGGAAGTTTCTTTTCCTTTTATTGTTCGAACAAAATAGAAAAGCATGTGACATTTTTGTCACACGCCGGTAAGTTGGACGAAATCATTTTTCTCTGGGAAGGTGAGGGTGACCGTGGTACCTTCTCCCCGTTTGGAATCGAGCCCCACAGAAATAAGTAAAGGTTCTGAAACCCGTTTGGTTAAATATAACCCCATTCCGGTAGAAGCATGATCATGATGGTCGAGGGTCGAGGTGAAGCCTTTGTCAAAGATCCTGGGCATATCCCGAGGGTCGATCCCCCTGCCTGAATCCTGAATGGTGAGTGTCACTTTTCCATCCCGCAGTTCACTTGCTATGACAATGTCCGATGCCGTGCTGTATTTAACGGCATTGGTCAGAAGCTGCCTGATCATGAATGCGAGCCATTTCGCATCACTGAGCACGTTCGTGACACCCAGTTGAAGATCAAACCCGATCCCTTTTTGAATGCACCAGGATTGCAGCGTTTTTATTTCCTGAAAAATAACGCCCTCGAGATCCGTCTCCTCTATGTATAAATCATTCTCCATGAACGTCATCCGTTTCTGATGAAGCTGTTGATCCAATAAAAGGTGTATCCGGAGCCATTCATATTTTAATGGAGACCTTAAAGTCTCATCCTGCACGCGCTCAATCATCAGATGCAACGCCGTCAGCGGGGTCTTCACTTCATGAATCCAGGACAGCAGGTCATCCTTTTCCTGTTCGATCATCACTCGATTCTCGGAAGCAGCCTGTCTAAGGAGGGAAGCCTGCTCAGACAAACTATCCGAGACGATTTCTTCAAATGGGGAATCCGGGGCATCCACCCCTGTCAAATGGAGGTTATGGTCCCAATCTTTCAGGCGTTTGAAGAAACGGGTTTCCTTCTGGTACCGGATGAAAACAAACACGGTGAAAAAGAGCAGGGAAAGAAACACCATATAAAGGATCGGCTGTAAGGGAATGGCCGTATCGATAAAGGCGATAAAGATCCAGAATAGATGAAGAATCAATACGAACGATATCCAGCTTATCCGCTCCCATATGTATGTACGGATCATGGTGAATCCTCTTCAATGGCCATATACCCCTGGCCGACTTTCGTTTCAATGAAGCGGCCCAATCCGATTTCTTCAAGACGTTTCCTGAGGCGGTTCACATTGACGGTCAACGTGTTATCACTGATGAATCGTTTGTCATCCCACAGGCTGTTGATAAGGTCGTCCCTCTTCACAATCTTATTCTTTTGATCAATGAGAAGCTTTAAGATGTACATTTCATTCTTCGTCAGTTCAACGGATCCCGATTCATTGGACACCGTGTTCCGTTCGAAATCAACGGTTGCCCCGGACCATGTCTTGATGCTGACCTGCTCTGTATTGTAGTTGTACACCCTCCTCAGGGTCGCCTGAACCTTTGCGATGAGCACATCGAAATGAAAGGGCTTCTGGATGAAATCATCCGCCCCAAGCTGCATGGACATGACCATATCCGTCGGATGATCGCGGGAGGACAGGAACAGAATCGGCACATTGGAATGAGTGCGGATCATCCGGCACCAGTGAAAACCGTCATATTTAGGCAGTTGAATATCGATGATGACAAGATCCGGCTTCACGTCGGCGAACTCCTGCATCACATGATTAAAGTCGGTGACGCCATATACTTCGTATGACCACTGTGAGAGCCTCTCCTTGATTTCGTTGAACAGGGAAATATCATCTTCGATTAGTAATAATTTCAATTCAGTCACCACACAATCTTGCTGTTTACATAAATTGTATAGGAAATCGCGTGTGTTTGCCATATGACATAAGAAAGGGACACTAACATTTAGAAAAATATAGATTTTTTTACAAAAGTTGGGTATTTAATTTCTAAAAGCAATTGACCAGATTGCATAAGAAAGGAATTAGATCATGAAGAATCTTCTTGGGTTAGCAGTCATATCAGGCGTTCTGTTAAGTGGATGTGGTGATGTGCAGATTTCAATTAACAAAGATGATGGATCAGACAAAGTAGAGGACACTGACAAGAAGAAGGATAGTGATAAGGTGGAGCTGGTCAGTGATGAAATGGATAATGAAAAGATGTCGGATACCGAAAAGCAGGAAGCGATTCTTCAATTCATCAATGAAGATATCAAGAAGGTGGCAGAATATGAAGTCGCCGCTATTCAGTCCCTGGCGACTGTCTCGGGTGTTAATTATATCGATGATCCAACCCTTTATAAGGAGCTGACCACGACCACCATTCCTGCCTATGAGAAAGCGTTGGAAGAAGCGAAGGGTATTGAGGCGGGAACTCCTGAGCTTGAAGAAATGAAGAACAGGATTGTGACAGCGACCCAGACTTTTTATGATGCTCTTATTCTCGAGAAGAAGGCGATTAAAGACCAGGATGAAGGCCTGATCGAAGAATCCAATGCAAAAGTCGATGAGTATTACAGGCTTGTGGAAGCGTATCATGCGGATATGAAGCTCCTTGCAGAGGAGTATGATGTAACGTATGAGGTGGATGAACAGAATGTTGAAACAGATAGCTTGTGATCTCCCATTTGAAAGAAAGTGGATTCCGTCTTTTTAACGGTTTCCTCTTTCCTTTTTTAGCTCCTCATTTCGCTCACCAACGCCTGTGTATTCCCTTCCGTATCCATAAAGAACACCATCCAGGTTTCCGTGTCATCCATCTTTGCAACTAGATGAGGCTCGTCCACGAATGAAACTCCTTTTTCCTTCAATTCTTTGTAACTGACATGGATATCTTTCACATGCAATTTACTCCCGAATGCGTCATGTCTACTATTATACAAAATATTGGAAACAGTTATCCATGCAATTTTATTGACTGATGAAGTTCATTTATACATAATACGTTTATATGATTAAACATTTAAACTTTATATAGGAGGATGTATATGAAAGCTATGACGATAAAGAAGTATGGAAAGAACACTCATTTAGAGCTGACGGAGCTTTCTGTTCCTGAAGTGGGAGAATATGATGTTTTAGTGGAGGTTCACGCAGCTAGTCTGAATCCGATCGACTTCAAGATCAGGGATGGAAAGGTGAAAATGCTGTTGAGCTATAAGATGCCGCTGATTCTGGGGAATGATTTCTCAGGGAAAGTCATTCAAACGGGCGCAAAAGTAAGTAAGTTTCAGGTGGGGGATGAAGTGTACGGCAGACCGCGGAAGAAGAGGATCGGCACGTTCGCTGAATATCTTTCTGTTCATGAAGACGATGTGTCGCTGAAACCTGACAGCTTGACGTTTGTAGAGGCAGCTTCCCTTCCACTGGTAGGTCTGACCACATGGCAGGCATTTCATGATATTCTCGAACTTAAACCAAATCAGAAAATCCTTATCCATGCAGGTGCTGGGGGAGTCGGTACATTTGCCATTCAGCTTGCGAAGGAAATGGGAGCGTATGTAGCGACTACGGCAAGTGAAAAAGGGCACGACTTAGTTTCATCCCTTGGAGCGGATCAGGTAATCAATTATAGGGAACAACCATTTGAGGAAGTTCTAAAGGGATTCGATGCGGTATTTGATACGCTCGGAGGAGAATCCTTGAACCGTTCGTTCCGGGTAGTGAAACCACACGGTAAAATCGTGTCGGTTTCGGCAGTGCCAAACGGGAGATTCGCTGTAGAAAACAACTTGGGTTTACTGAAACGCATCGTATTCTCTATTGTGAGCAGAAAGATAACCGCTCTTGAACAGAAGTTTAACGTAGACTATCACTTCTTGTTTATGAAACCGAGCGGGGAACAGCTGAGTAAAATCAAAGATCTTGTGGAAAAAGGGAGAATACGACCTGTGGTGGATAGAGTTTACCCCCTTGAGGATGCTCAGGAGGCCATACAGTACGTCGAAACGGGCAGAGCTAAGGGTAAGGTAGTGTTAGAGGTGAAAAAGCCCTTGTAACCGTTTTTGATGAAGTAAGGCCTGACGATACCGTCAGGCCTTTTCCTTAGTGTTTTTCCTCCCGGCGCATTTCGAATACCTTTTTCGCAACGGTCAAGGCATTAAGGACACGTGGGAAACCGGTATAAGGAATTAAATGTGTAATGCTCTCAACGATTTCTTCTTCTGTTAATCCCGCAGTCAACCCTGTATTGATATGAAGTTCAAGCTGAGGCTCCGTCCCTTGTGTCACGAGGGATGAAATGGTCACGATGGCTCGTTGCTTGTTCGTCAATCCAGAACGGGAATAGATATCACCGTAAGCAAATTCAATGATGTATTTTCCTACATCGGGAGCGATATCCTCTAACGCTTCTGAAATCTTCAGATGGGTTGAAATATCCTTATTCTCTGTCAGTGTGTATTCCATCAGTTTATCTAATCCGTGTTGATATCTGCTTTCATTCATCTTTTATACCTCCTGAAAATGTTCTACAGGTATACTATATCGCTGCATAAAATATGCGTAAAATACATATTATTCATTTTATATATGCAATAGTGTTATGGGTTTATCGTGGATCCAGCATTTTCTTGAACTCCCGTACAGCATAGGATTCGTATCTCCCTTTTTTAGTGATGAGCCCCAAATTCCATGGAACGGTTGGGTTTATAATGGGGATGGCTTTCACGACGTGCTGATCGACTTTTTTGGAGATGGATTGAGGAAAGATGGAAATACCGAGGTTTTGTCCGATCATTTCCCCAATAAAGTCCCACTGAGAGCTCTCATAGGCGATCCTGGGATAGAAGCCCGCTTTTCTGCATTCATCGATGATTTTGTCGTGAAGCGCAAAATCTTCACTGAAGAGGATGAAATCCTCATCATGTAATTCCTTCATTTCCACCGACTCTTTTCCTGCTAATGGGTGAGAGTGGTGGACAAATAACATATGCTTTTCGGAAAGGAAAGGGACAACATCAAACTGTTCTTCATCCATCGGTAGTACTACTACCCCAAGGTCGAGCATTCCTCCTCCCACCTCTTCTTCCACCTTATTTGCCCCATATTCATTTAGCTGTATTTGTACGTCCGGATACAACGTTTTAAATTTTTTTATGATGCTAGGAAAGAACAAAAATCCGATTAAAGGTGGAATCCCTATTTTGATTTTGCCTTTTTTTAAATTCATCAAATCATATAGGTGAGTGGATAAATGATCTAGAGACTCAAGGATCACCTGACCCTGCTCATAGACGATTTCACCTGCTTCCGTCAGTTCGATTTGACGGGCAGAACGGTCGATCAGTTCCATATCTAATTCATCTTCAAGGCTCCGGACCATTTTGCTGAGTGTAGGCTGTGATAAATGCAGCACATTTGAAGCCTTCGTGAAACTTTTATATTTCGCTACTTCATTAAAGTAAGTAAGCTGGCGTATATCCAATGGAATCTCTCCCTTTTAATCTATAACTTTTTTGCATGGTAAATATAGTTTAAATTCATTTTACTTATTAATACGAGAGGAGTAAACTTTCATACGTCAAAAATTTTTACTATTTAAACGTTGGAAGAGGGGAGCGAAGTCGTGTACTCTCTTTCTGTTTTCTTTAGAAGGGTGGAAAGAAGTTGTTTAGTATTTTAATAGGATTGATCCTGTTGATGGTCTTTGCCTATCTGGGATGGTCCATTATTTGGATCGCACCGATCGTCGCAGGCATTGTCGCGCTGATGAGCGGTATGGATCTGATGGATGCGTATACGAACACGTATATGTCGGGATTCGTGAATTTTGCCAAGCAATGGTTTCCGATTTTCTTACTGGGAGCCATATTTGGAAAGCTGATGGAAGATACGGGGGCTGCTAAATCCGTCGCTTACCAAATCACTAAAATGATTGGGGAGAAGCGTGCGATTCTTGGTGTACTAGTCGCTTCGGCTGTTCTGACCTATGGTGGCGTGAGTCTCTTTGTCGTGGTGTTCGCGATCTATCCCATCGCTCTGGCGTTATTCAGGAATGCGGATATATCAAGGAAGCTTATTGCACCGACCATTGTACTTGGTGCATTCACCTTCACCATGACGGCTGTTCCCGGAACACCGCAAATACAAAATTTGATTCCCATGAAGACGTTTCATACGTCACCCATGGCCGGTTCGTGGATGGGGATTGTGGCATCCGTCATCATGGCTGTCGGGGGATACCTCTGGCTTATCGGAAGGCAGAAAAAGATGGCAGCCAAAGGGGATACATTCAAAGAAAGCAATCGTGCAGGATCTAAGGCGGAAAATGAAGAACAAACCTTGCCTAATTGGATCAATTCTCTACTGCCATTGCTTCTGGTGGTTGTGTTATTAAACGTCATCAAATTAGATGCCATTCCTTCTTTACTGGCTGGGATTGTCCTGATTCTCCTTATGAACGTGAGTCGATACAAGAAATTCATCCCTTCCATCAATGAAGGGGCAAAAGGCTCTGTGATGGCCATCATCAATACCAGTGCCGCAGTAGGCTTCGGTGCAGTCGTGACGAGTGTACCTGATTTTGACCGCATCACGGATCTAGTATTGGGAATCTCGTCAAACCCCTTGATCTCTGAGTCATTGATTGTACAGATCCTTGCCATGATCACCGGTTCTGCTTCAGGTGGAATGGGAATTGCCATGCAGGCACTTGGCGATACCTATTACCACTTATCACAGACAACGGGCATAAGTCCAGAAGCGTTTCACCGCATGGCATCGATTGCTTCAGGTGCATCAATCCTGCCACATAATGGAGCATTACTGACGCTTTTGGCCGTAACGAATGTAACCCATAAAGACTGTTATAAAGATGTATTCATTGTCGGCCTGGTCATCCCTACGATCGCAGTGATAGCAGGGATCCTTATGGCAAGCATCGGTCTAATATAAATTAAAGGAGTGTTTGGAAATGGTAGAAAATAAGGTAGTAGTCATAACAGGTTCAGCAAGCGGCATTGGTTTCGAATTAGGGAAATCCTATGCAGAAAACGGAAGTAAAGTGGTACTGACGGATCTAAATGAAGAAGGCGTCAAGGCAGCAGCTGAAAACCTTAAAGACCTTGGATATGAAGCAATCGGCCTTAAAGCGGACGTAACAAGTGAAGAGGATATCCAGAACATGATCGATAAAGCTTACCAACAATATGGACGCATCGATGTACTCGTGAACAATGCAGGACTACAGCATGTGTCACCAATTGAAGAGTTTCCGACAGCGAAATTCGAGCTCATGATCAAGATTATGCTTACGGCTCCTTTCGTTGCCATCAAGCATGTTCTTCCTATCATGAAGAAACAAGGATTCGGCCGTATCATCAATGTCTCTTCCATCAACGGCTTAGTAGGTTTTGCAGGAAAAGCTGCCTATAACAGTGCTAAACACGGTGTGATCGGATTAACGAAAGTAGCGGCACTTGAGTCTGCTCCATTTGGCATTACAGTGAATTCCATTTGCCCGGGTTATGTGGATACTCCACTCGTCAGAGGACAGCTTAAGGACATTGCCATGACACGCAATGTTCCATTAGAAAAAGTCCTGGAAGAAGTCATTTATCCTTTAGTCCCTCAAAAACGTTTACTGGATGTCAGTGAGATTGCGGATTATGCCATGTTCCTATCCAGTGATAAAGCTGGTAGCGTGACAGGGCAGGCCGTTGTCATCGACGGTGGATATACAGCTCAATAATGGAATGATTGGTCAGAAGGCTTCGGCACCGTGGAGTGTCGGAGCCTTTTTAATACCTTTTTACTAGGTTCTCACCCTAGAAAGCTATTCCTTTCTTTCACATTTCTTCTTTAATCGACAATCTTCTCCCTCTTCTCTATTCGACTCTCCCTATTTTGTATGTGCATTGCTGTTTCCTTAAATCACCAGTTTCATTCCCCTCGATCTCGAATTGTAAAAAATATGGTAGTTTCCTGGTTTTATAGAGTAGTAGAATGAGCACCAATCGAAGTAAGATTATGTAAAAAACATAAAGTTTACAAAAATGTATACAAGTAAACAATAACGTATACAAATGTAGACAAAAATGTATACATGTAAACAAACTAGTACACATGTTGATTTAAAGGGATGTGTACAAAATATGTGTACAACGATACAAAAACGTATACAATTTCTCATTCTGTCTCTTTGAATTTCGATAGAAAAGTAGGATTGACCAGAGACAAGAAATTGTTTAATCTGAAAGTAAGAGTTGAAATTTTTTGACAAATTCTTACTCATGTATGAAAGGATGATTTTAATGACAAATTCTCGAATTGCAGCCATTGATGTTGGTAATGATTCTTTAAAAGGTATTTTTGGAAAAATGGACGCTGAGGTGAATATTCCGAACGTCATCGCCAGGGATATTGAAGATCGTCCGATCATCGGAATCGAGGAGCTGGATACACAAGACCCACTAGACGGCATACATATCCGTGTCCACTCCCCTGCTTTGAAAGACAATAATGCGATTTACCGTGTCGGTAATCTTGCAACGAAGAGTAATAACTCAACTGAACTTGATCCGGGCAGCAGTAAATCAGAAGAAGATCAAACACTGGTTATGCTATTTGCTTCGATCGCTCTAGATGCAGCGCGCAACGATCTATTTAAAAAGAATAATAATGTAATAGAAGCAAACTATACGCTCGGAACAGGTCTTCCCCTTCGCGAGGTGAAGGAAGGAAAAGATGTTGGATACCGTTCAAGATTATTAGGTTCTGTTCACCAGGTCGAGTTCCTTGTCACTCCCCGCTATCAAGGAATCAAAGTAAATATCAAGTTTGATGAAGTGAAGGTGTATCCTGAAGGATTTGCTGCTTTTATCAACCTTGTGATGGATAATAATTCAAATATCATCAATAAAGATTTGATTGATAAGCGCATTTTGATTCAGGATATCGGTGGATTATCAACAGATATCGCGGTCATCAAAGATCGAAAAGTAGACGATGATAAAGCTCAAGGCTTTAACCTTGGCGTTTCTGAATCCCTAGAATTGATCCGTGAAGAAATCCGTTCAAGACACGGCATTGAGCTGGATAGCCGACGCGATGTGGTGGAAATCATCACGAAGAAAAATGATCGCAATCATATCATGGTCAAAGGAAGTCGTACAAGCGTCCATGACATTGTGGACCGTATCATGCTTGAACTGGCTAAGAAGCAATACCGCCACCTTCGTAATATGTGGCAAAAGAACTCTCAAACGGAAATCTGCTACTTCATAGGTGGTGGATCAAGCGTCCTGAAAGAATACATCAAAACGCTTAATAATAATCTTGATGGGTACAATATCGACTTCTTTGAAGATGAGAAGGAAAGCATCTGGATGATGGCCAATGCCTACTACAAGCTGATTGGGGACTTCACAAGAAAGAATGAAAAACAACAACAAGCCCAGAAAGACGAACAAAAATTAGCGAAAACCAAATAGGGTGATGGTATGAAAGAAAAAGGGATGTCGAGGGGACAGCCGATCACGTTTCGGCTTCCTTCTGATACACCTGACCATGTATTAAAGCATCTGCAAAAGCTGAAGGAAACGGAAAAACGAAATTTCTCAAGCAAGATTGCAGAGCTTGTATTGAACGGTGTAAATGATACAATTTCCAAACAGCGTGAAGCGATTACGATCCCCCTTCCGAAGGGCCTGGACAAGTCCCAACGTGATTGGTTAAAGCATGAACATTCAGAAGCGCTTTTAGGGAGTATCGTGTACCAGCTGCTTTCCAACCCGGTGCGTACAGCCTCCCTGCTTGCTTCCATAAGCAGTAGCTCATTAGATATCGATGAAGCTCTCTATCTTCAGGAAGAATCGGCAGCAAGTCACGATAACTCACGGGAATGGTCCCTTGATCACGTGATTGATGATTCACCTGAAGAAGTAGTGGATGAGCGCTCATACTCTACAGATGAAGAATTGGACAACTTTGACTGGGACAGTGCCATGAAACCCCAGGAAGCGGCCGGCGAAGAGCCCAAAGAAGAATCGATGGACGATCTATTGGGTGACTTCCTTGCTCAAATGAATAAATAAAGAAGAACCTGAAGCGTATGAAGCTTCAGGTTCTTTTTTGGTTTTTGCGACCGATTCAAAGCACACTTCCCTTTTAAATACAACCATCTAATAAAGTTAGAAACTGTAATCAATTTGTCTTAATTGAATTATATTTTCTACTCCAACCCCCCAATCTTATATATCTCTAAGAAAAGAATGTTACAGAGGGCCTTGCGTTGATTAAAACATGTATAAAAAATGGCAGTTTATTTCAAATGATTCCCATGACCTAGTTTATGCAGGGCCACAATCGAGGTAAACACCGATTAAACAGAATAGAAGCACGTCATTGGCAAAACCATTATAGAGGAGAGATTCGATGAGTATTCAAAAAAGTAATGATAGCTCAAGTCTCGCGGAAGTAATCGATAGAATCCTGGATAAAGGAATCGTCATTGATGCATTTGCCAGAGTTTCCTTAGTAGGTATCGAGATTCTGACAGTTGAAGCACGGGTTGTCATTGCGAGTGTGGATACATGGTTACGATATGCAGAAGCAGTTGGGCTACTGAGAGACGAAGTACAGGAAGAAGGTCTCACCAAGCAGTCAAATGAAAGAGGAACAGCATTCAGCATTTAAACAAGTAAATGAAATATAGTTTTACTATTTTAATAGAAAAGAGGATGAATATGGCAGAAGTGAAAAGCAGTCAACAGGTAGAAGAAACGAAGAGCACTGATGAAAAGAAAGGACAATCCAATGAAAACAGACAATCAATGAATTATGCGATTATCGGTGGAGTAGTCGGTGCAGGAATTGGCTTACTTTCGAATCCTGGTACAGGAAAAAAAGTAGTGGACAGTCTAGGGAAATCAGATGTGATGAAAGCGGCAAGTAAAGAACTGCGAAGGTCAGCTCAGGAATTCTTGACAGAGCAGGCTATCATCACCCTTAGACAATCCGCTACCGGATACATGAGCAGGCTCGAAGGTGGATTGCTGTCACCTAAGAAGAAAAAAGAAGAGGCGTCGGAAAACGCTGATGCCAAAGCTGATAACAATCAAGATTCTTCCAATCAATCAGAAGAATTAGCAGAGATCAAGGAAGAAAACAAGAATTTGAATGAGCGTTTAGAACGTATCGAAGAAATGTTGAACAGCCTGGTGGAGTCTAAGAAATAATCGCATCCCTAAAGGGGGCATTACATGAATAAGCCTGTAAAAAAAGCAGTTGGGAAGATGGCTAAAAAAGCATACGACCATGCTCCGGAGCCTGTGAAAGAGAAAGTGAAAGATACATTGAAAGAGAAAGCGAAAGAAACCTTTGTGAACAGTGTGGAAAATGGTATTCAATCAAAGGCCAACGAAGCATCCGGGAAATTAGAGAATGCAAAAGAGAAAAATGCCGATAATGTTCATACCAAAGCAGAAGAAGCAAAGGAAAAAGTACAGGATGTCCTGCTTTCCGTAAGGGAAAAGTTAGGGAATGCAAAAGAAGCAGGAGAAGAATTTCAAAAGAAAATTTCTTCATCAAATGATAAAAAAACAAATATCAAAGGCGTGGGAAATATTAAGGGAGCAAGTGACATCAAGAGCTCCTTTAACATTAAGAGTTCCACTGAAATAAAAAGTTCAGAAAATATTAAATCTTCAAAAGACATTAAGACAATCTGTTCCTAAACACCGGAAGGAGAATAACAATTGGCTATTCAAAAGAGTAATAACAGTTCAAGTTTAGCAGAAGTCATCGACCGTATTCTAGACAAAGGGATCGTCATTGACGCATTTGCAAGAGTATCTGTCGTTGGAATTGAAATATTGACAGTTGAAGCAAGGGTTGTCATTGCAAGCGTCGATACATGGTTGCGTTATGCAGAGGCAGTAGGTCTCTTACGGGATGACGTAGAGGAAAACGGTCTTGCTACACAGCAGAATGAAAGAAGCTCCCAGTTCAGCATCTAAATGGAGTGCCAGCAAAAGAATATGTGTATGAAGGGGGCCATTATTGGCACCCTCCCCTTCATCTACAGTAGGAGGCAACTATGGTAATCAAAGAAATCATGAACAGTGTGACGGATTTCTTCAATGAACATGTAGCTCCGGTCCATAAGATTACGTCGGTGGAACTGACAGAAGACGAAGGCTGGAAGCTGCAAGTCGAAGTGATTGAAGAAAAAGAATATATGAAGAAATATGCGAAAGACGAAATGCTTGGAACATATGATGTTCTCCTTAATAAAGAAAAGGAAGTTACGTCATTTAAACGACGGGATATCCGTTACAGAAGTGCCATTGGACAGGAAATGTAGTGTCCTGAGCGAGTAGGAGGGAATTGTACGTGACGGTCTTAACTAAACGGATCAAAAAGGATAGCAGGGCATTAATACAAGATGATGAAACGAAAGAATTGCTTTCGCGCTCATTGCAGTACCTTAAAGCTGGATATCCTGTGCATTTCACAGGTCCTTCCGGGGCCGGGAAAACGTCACTGGCACTCGCACTTGCGAAAAAGAGAAAAAGACCGGTTATGCTCATGCACGGTAATCACGAATTGAATAATAAAGACTTAATCGGTGATTTTACGGGTTATACAAGTAAAAAGGTCGTCGATCAATATGTACGATCCGTTTATAAAAAGGACGAAAGCGTCACAGAGACATGGAGAGACGGACGTTTACTGGAAGCCGTCAAGAATGGTTATACCCTTGTATACGATGAATTTACACGATCACAGCCGACGACGAATAATATCTTCCTATCCATTTTGGAAGAAGGAATCATTCCTTTGTATGGTTCGAAGCTCACTGAGCCCTTTATTAGAGTGCATCCGGAATTTGCCATCATCTTTACTAGTAATCCTGCAGAGTATGCAGGGGTTTATCAAACACAGGATGCTCTAATGGATCGGTTAATCACCATTAACGTAGATTACAAGGGAGCAGAACAAGAGGCGAAGATTGTATCAGAAAAAGCTAACTTGGTGATGAGTGAAGCAAGAGCGATTACTACACTCATCTCAACATTACGCGATCAATGTACAAACGAAATGAACGGACCGAGCTTGCGTGCTTCCTTAATGATTGCAAGACTCGCTATTGAATCAGACATTCCCATAGACGGTAAGGATACAGATTTTCAACGTCTATGTATTGATATAGCAGCACACAGCGTCAGTCGATGTATCGACGGAGAAAACTCACAAGAAAAAGCAGAACAATTGATTATAGATGAATGTAAAAAAATGAGGGTATCTGAGGAATAAAGGAGAGTTTTAAAATGAGTCAGGAAGAAATGGGGATTTATATATTTTGTGCCATTCAAACCGAACAGGAAGATCATTTTGGTTCCATTGAAATAGAGGGTGAGGAACGCGAAACGTTCACAATCAGATATAAAGATGCCGCAATGGTAGCGGCAGAAGTACCGATGAAAATCTATCATCCAAAGAAGCAGAATTTGTTGATGCACCAAGGTGCAGTATCCCGGGTCATGGAACAAAAGGATACGGTCATCCCGATCAGCTTCGGAAATGTCTTTAAGTCGACAGATGATGTTGAGGCCCTGCTTGAAAACCTTTATCCGCAGTTCGAAACTCTGTTCCCGGCAATCAAGGGAAAAATCGAGCTGGGCTTAAAGGTTATCGGTAAAAAGGAATGGCTTGAAGCCATGGTGAAGGATAACCCGCAGGTGGAAAAAATGGCCTCAGCCGTTAAAGGGAAATCAGAATCGGCCGCGTATTATGACCGAATTCAGCTTGGCGGAATGGCTCAGAAGCTATTTGCTTCCCTGCAAAGTGAGATTAAGCAGGAAGTCTATGCACCCCTTGAGGAATCAGCCGTGTCAGCAAAGGCAAATGATCCTTCAAGTGAGAAAATGCTTCTCAACGCTTCATTCTTAATTGACCGGGATCAGGAAGAATTGTTTGATCAAAAGGTTAACGAGGCACATGAAAAGTGGAAGGATAAGGTCGAATTCAACTACAGCGGCCCTTGGCCGGCATACAATTTCGTCAACATCCGATTAAAGGTCGAGGAAGGCTGATGATCCATAAATTGGTTAGCGCACCAATTAATCTGGTCATTAAAGTCGGTGAAAAGATCAAAGAAGAA
Source organism: Rossellomorea orangium (assembly GCF_019334305.1). Classification (GTDB taxonomy): domain Bacteria; phylum Bacillota; class Bacilli; order Bacillales; family Bacillaceae_B; genus Rossellomorea. The sequence goes on along the minus strand of NZ_JAHWGH010000002.1, from coordinate 9,332 downwards.
GCGGATAAAGAATTATACGACCTTCCTACCATTCAACAAAAGTTGATTCAGCTTCAAATGATGTATGAATTAGGGGAAATCCCCGAGGAAGCATTCCAGGAAAAAGAAGATGAGCTCTTAACAAGATATGAAATAGCGAAACAGATGGAAATGGAGCAATGGGAAGAACTAACGAAAAAGAAATAAGGGTGATCAGATGAGAGATTTACTTTATCTATATGGCTTAATCCCGACAGAAGAAGCAAATAAAGAAACCCTTCCCCCCATGAAAGGATTTGATGGGGAAGATGAACTGTATACGATTCAAATCGGAGCCGTGACCGCCATTGTCTGTGATCTGCCAGCCGATGATTACTCAGAGGAGTCGATCAAGGAAAAAGTCGATAAAGACATGGACTGGCTTCAGGAAAAGGCGTTCCATCATCATGAAACCGTGTTGATGGTGTCGAAACTCTATACCATCATTCCCCTGAAGTTTTGTACATTGTACAAAAATGAGGAAAGTCTGAAGAACACGATCGAAGGCAATCGAAATAAACTTGAAATGACCTTTCAACAACTCGATGGCAATGAAGAATGGAATGTCAAAATCTACTGTGACGATAAGCTGTTGAAGAAGCAAGTAAGCGAAAGCAATCCGTCCATTGAAGCCAAAAGGAAAGAAATCAGTGAATTACCAAAGGGCAGGCAGTTCTTTGAAAAGAAAAAGATCGATCAGCTGATTGACCGAGAACTGGAAAACGAAAAAAACCGCCTCTGTGAAGAGGTGCATGAAAAACTGAAAGAGCACTCTCTCCACGGAAACGTCAAGAAAAATTGGAGTAAGGATGTCACAGGCAGACAAGAACATATGGCTTGGAACAGTGTGTTTCTCCTGCCGGTTTCCAATGTGGATGAATTTGTAGAGGAAATTAAGCAATACGAAGAAGAATTGGGACACGCCGGTTGGAAAATTGAAGCATCCGGCCCTTGGCCACCCTATCATTTTTCTAGTTTTTCTTAATCACAAAATAAGGAATGAGAAATATGACCGTAAGAGAATCAATCGAGAATAAAGATATAGCCCTTATAGATATTTTAGATGTCATTCTCGATAAAGGTGTGGCAATAAAGGGAGATTTGATTATATCCATCGCAGGGGTAGATCTCGTGTATCTGGATTTGCGGGTGTTGATCTCTTCTGTTGAGACGTTGGTTCAGCATAAGCAGGGAACGCGTACATCCGATCAATTCGATCAAGAAAGGGAGGGATTGATTCATGCAACAGGCCAGCGGGACAAATGGGCGGATTAATTTCGACCCGGAAAAAGCGGAACAAGGCTTGGCACAGCTTGTATTGACCGTCGTGGAGCTATTAAGGCAAATCGTCGAACGACACGCCATGCGCCGTGTCGAAGGCGGTACGTTAACGGATGAACAAGTGGAGAATCTGGGGATTGCCCTTATGAATCTCGAAGAAAAAATGGAAGAGTTAAAAGAGGTATTCGGTCTGGATGCAGAAGACTTGAACATAGATCTTGGCCCTTTAGGAAGCTTGATGTAATAGCGGTTAAGGAGGTTACATGATGGGAATGGAGCATCCGGTACAATCCAATACAATTGTGGATGTCTTAGAAAAAATATTAGACAAAGGGGTTGTTGTAGCAGGAGATATTACGGTGGGAATTGCCGATGTCGAGCTCTTGACGATCAAAATCCGCTTAATTGTTGCCTCTGTCGATAAAGCGAAGGAAATCGGCATGGACTGGTGGGAAAATGACCCTTACTTAAGTTCAAAAGCAGCGGATAACAACACAAAAGCCCTTGAGGAAGAAAACAAGAAATTACAGGAACGATTGGAATCACTTGAAAAGAAACTGGAAACGAACCGCCTTAATCCGGCGGATATAAACTAATTGGAGGTTTTACACATGGCAGAAAAAAATAATACGCAAACAACAGTTGAGAATCAAGGACAAGAAAAGAATGCGACGAATGAGAACAAAACGAGAAGAAGCGGCCCGATCAAGAGGACCGTTGCAGGAAGCCTACTTGGAGCAACGGTTGGCTATTTAGCGACACCTGAAAACGGGAAAAAACTGCTGGATCGTATCGACCAGGAAAAAATTAAAAGCAAAAGCCTGGACTTCGGGAAAGCGGCAAAAGAAAAATCCAGAAAAGCCGCTGTCTCACTAAAATCATCTACAGCCAGCCTATTTAAGCGTGATAGAGATGATGAAGCTTCTGAAGATACGGAAACAGCTGTAAATACAACAGAAACAAACGAGTCACAAGAAGAATCCAACCAAGACTATGAAGCTCTTAAACAAGAAAATGAAGAGCTTCAGAATCGCCTGCAGCAATTAGAAGAGAAAATGAATCAAATTGCAGCAGCCCGTGAAGATGTAGGTGATGAAGAGGAAGGCGAGGAAGAGGAAAAAGAAACTTCTTCTAGAAAGAAAACGTCAAAGAAATCCAATGAAACGGCTGCAGATGAAGAGGATGACGAAGACGAAGAAGAAGAAGACGATGATGACGAAGAAGATAGCGACGATGAGGATGAAGCGTCAAGCAAGAAAAAATCCAACAGCAAGTCAACAAAAGGGAAGAAACGTTCTACACGCAAGACTAGTGCAAAAAGTAAAAAGTCATCCAAAAAAGAAGATGATACAAACGAAGATCAAGAAGAAGACACAACACTTTCTACGGAGGATGACACAGTAGCTTAACGAAAGGGAGATGTGAACATGAGTTCAGGACCAGGAAAGGACAGCATCTTAGAATTTTTTGTGCAAGCTTCAAACAAACATGACTTTTCATTAGATATCACGTTAAACGTCGCTGGGGCCGTTATCACGGGTACTCTCGTTTCCGCAAAGGAATACTTCGACTCGTTAAGCGAAACCTTTGAGGACGGCAGTGACGTGGCTCAGAAGCTGAGTGAGGAGCTCGCCAAGGCAGGCGAGTCAGTAGAAGAAAACCAAAGTACTGAAGCCAATTTCATTCATTTGAAAAACACGAAGGTATATTGTGGTGACAGTAAGCCGACCCCTTCCAAAGGGAAAATCATGTGGAGGGGGAAAATCAGCGAGGTAGACGGTTTTTTCTTGGGAAAGATTGCAGAATCGAAGAGCAGTAAATAACAAAAAGCGACTGAGCTTGGATTCAGTCGCTTTTTGTTATAGTAAGGGGAAATTTATTTCCCGGGCAGTAATCAACTCTTAAAGTCGATTTATCCTATTTTTGAACATGGATTACTTCACTGCTGTTCGGCTCTATAGTTATCTGCACTTCAATATACTGCTTACCATCTGAAGTATAGTTTTGTGTAATGCTTCCTTTGGAAATACTATACTCCCCCTCTTGCATAAAGATGGGGATCGTCACCTGAAGTGGCTTGTTTAAACGATTGGTTATATCCACTTGCTGAGATTTTGCACTTCCATCGTTCTCTGTCAGATAATCGGCGTCAAAGGACATGGTGCCACCTTCTGTATCGCCGTTTTGGTAAACAGGGATGGAACGATCGGGTTCTTCGTAATTGTAGGATGAGATCTGCCCGTTTTGAACGGAAAAGTCTCTGAAGCCAACCCATGGCTTACCGGATAATTCGATGGCCGTGGTGGTTGTATATAAGATACCATCCTGCTTTGTTACATCGTCAATATGAGTATGTCCATGGAGACTGATAGTCACATCATTCGCCTTCATGATATCAATTAATTCTTTGGCGTTTTCCCCATGCCACTGCTGATCATATTTAATCCCTAATTTTTCACCAAGGATGAGTGTGCTCAAACGTTGAGGGTCATGTTGTTCATCATATTGCTTCCAGTATTCTTGAACGTCAGGGTCGTCTTGTGGCCAAATATCTCTGTCGCGCCATAATGGATTATGGTGTGAGAAGAGGCCGCGAATTTGGTCATTTTGTGCGGTTTTGGCATTCTCCTGCAGATCTTGTTTCACCCAGTTCAACTGTTCTTCCCGGATCTGGCCGCCCCATGTTGGTACAGAAACCGTACCGGTTCCGCTTCGGTCGAATTTATTCCAATCAAACGAGTTGTACCCGATGAAATGGGCATATGGGCCGTAATCAAACGAGAAGTATTGTGGACCGAAGTACTTCTCCCAGTACTTTGCTCCATCTGTCAGTGTCGCATCCTGGGCGTAGTAATCATGGTTTCCAGGGACGATATAAACAGGGACATTCAGCTTTTGTAGCATTTTATAGGTTTCTTCGTATTCATAAATATACTCGAGAGGATTAAGCTGACCAAACATCAGGTCTCCTGTAATGACAACAAAATCGGGATTTTTTAAATTGACTTCTTTAATGGCTTTCTGCAGGTATAACCAGCGTTTAGTTGGATCTGGATCCCACATGCCCGTTTCCTTCGCACGTCCAGGCGTGAAGGAGGAAGGATCGTCGGTATTCCCAAGGTTACGCGGAGAACCTATGTGAGTATCGGTCAAATGTAAGAAGGAAAAGTTCTTCTTATATTCGTCGACTACTTTGACGGAATGAGGCTGCTCATCGGTAATCCTTTTTCCGTTACCTGTATAGGTCACCACGAGATCATATAATCTCTGTGGAGTCCCCTCTGGAATGGAGACTGTTACATCGACAATGGAAGAGCTGTCCTTCCAATGGGATTTCCCTGGTTGTACCGATTTGACTGGTAATTCGTAATCACTGGTGAGAGAAGAGTGATTGGTTTGCTTTAATTTTACAGACCAAGATCCCGTTTCCTTTCCTTGGGTATCAACCTGAATGGTGAGGGACTCGCCTTTCTTCTTAATGGCGGGTGTTGCAAATAATGGGTAAATAATCTGGTTCACTTTTTCATCAAGTGAGATATTTGGGAACTCATCTACGTAATGAGTAGTGTTTCCGATCCCTCCATCACGCTCGCCGGCAGAGCTGAAAGGGTTGTCCAGTGCCTGGGCTGAAAGTGGGGAAAGAGAAAATATCAATAGTAGTACGAATCCTTTTTTTAACCAATTCTTCATGATGCTTACCTCCTTTTCTGCCTCAAGAGTATCAGCCGAATGTAAAGGCAGTGTGGAGCCTTGTTTACAAAATAGTATCTCTGCTATTTACATAGAAAAGGGTGCCCCAATAAGGGACACCCACTTTCAGTTAAACAAGTATCATCCATAATAATAAAGTAAAGACAAGGGCGGTTAATCCCTGAACCAGCGTAGCGGCAGTCTGTGCCTTATAAGCATCTGTGACCTTCATGCCGCTGAATTGCGTCACAACCCAGAAGTAGCTGTCATTGACATGGCTGACCGTCATCGCTCCTGCACCGATGGCCATGACCACTAACGCAAGGGGGACGGCACCGTCAATCCCCATCTGTGGAAGGAGGGGAGCAATCAGGGAAGAGGTAATGACAAGGGCAGCTGTAGAAGATCCTTGAGCCGATTTTAATAGAGCTGCCACAATAAATGGAATCAAAAGGACGAGTGCACCGGAAAGTAATCCCCCGTCTGCGATTCCTTGAATCAATTCTGCAACGGGAGTCGCCTTGATGACGGATCCGAATGCTCCTCCTGCACCTGTGATCAATAAGATATTGGTAGCATCCTTCATCCCCTGACTCACCCAGCCATTAAGGGTTTCTTCATCCCATTTTGGCAGAAGGGCAAACGCAGCAAGGACACCAATCAGTAAAGCAACGACGGGAGAACCGATGAATAAGAGAACATCTGCGGCTCCCCCTTTCCACTGGAAGAAGCTGACGACAGATCCTGTACCGATCAAGAGTATCGGAAGGACGATCGGGGCAAATGATTTAAACGTTGAAGGAAGCTCCCCAAAGGATTTGACGATCTCGTCATAATCCAGATCGAGCTCATCTTCTCCCTCGATTTCAATTTTATTTGCAACCTTAGTCGCCCAAAGGTAACCTGCCAGAATTGTAGGGATGGCGACAATCATCCCGATTAAAATAATGGTTCCCAAATAGTCGCTCGCCCCGATATTCCCGGCTGCGGCAATGGGACCCGGAGTCGGCGGCACAAGGGTATGTGTGGCATAAAGACCTGTGGCAAGTGCAACAGACATGGATGCAAGAGCCACTTTTGCCCGTTTGGCCAATGCTTTTTTGAGGCTTGAGAGAATCACGTATCCGGAGTCACAGAAGACGGGGATACTGACGATGGCCCCAATCAGGGACATGGCCAGCTGTGGTCTTTTTTCCCCAACTAATCGAAGAACCACTTCTGCCATCCTGAGGGCGGCACCTGATTTCTCTAAAATCGTCCCGATAATGGTACCTGCTACGATGACGATCCCGATATACCCCATCAATCCTCCGAATCCGCCGTTGACAGCCTCTACAACTGTATTCAGTGGCAAGCCGGCAAATATTCCGACTAAGAAAGCGGCAAACAATAATGATAAAAAGGGCTGAAGCTTTAATTTTGCCGTGGTGAAAATGATAAATCCTACCCCTAATACAATGACCGTAAATAACCAAATTCCTGACATAAGAATTTCCCCCTTTATGTTTATCCCTTTGTTAAATGTAAAATTCGTGCGATATTCCTTGTTTCATGGTAAAGCAGTTCTTCTGCACGACTGATGCTCTCCTCTAAAGCCATCGGACCGATGCTAATGGAATGACAGCTGGAGAAATTGTCGTATAATTGTTGGTACCCCTCTCCTAAACTCCCTGCGATAAGAGATACGGGAGTATGGTGCTGACTAGCAATGGTTGCGATATAAGAAGGGAGTTTACCAAACAATGTTTGATAATCGCTCTGACCTTCACCGGTGAGGACCCAATCAGCCTGACGAATGGCATCTGGAAGCTTCGTCGCTTCAGCAACCAGCTTGGCTCCTGATTCAATCTTTCCATGCAGATGCAAGAAGGCAAAGCCAAGTCCTCCGGCTGCTCCGGCACCGCTCGTGTGTTGAAAATCAACTCCTTTTTCTTCTTGAAGCAATAGACTATAGTGATATAGCTGTTGATCAAGCTCCTTCACCTGTTCCTCGGTGGCCCCTTTTTGTGGGCCGAATACATAAGATGCCCCTGTCTTTCCACATAAAGGATTTTCAACATCGGAAGCAATGTGAAAGGTGCATTCTTTTACTAGGGGATGGAGGGTGCTCCAGTCCACCTTTGCAATGGACTCGAGGTCCTTTCCAAATGGCCCGACAGCGTTTCCGTCTTCATCCTGAAAGGTAACGCCGAGTGCTTGAAGCATGCCGAATCCACCATCATTCGTCGAACTCCCGCCCAGGGCAATAATGAACGTTCGGAACCCGTCATCTATCGCTGTTGTAATGACTTCTCCGATGCCATAGGAAGTGGTATGGTATGGATTGCGTTTTTCACCAGGCACCATAGGTAACCCGGCGATGGAAGCTATTTCAATGACAGCTGTTTTCTTATCTCCTAAAACACCATATACAGTAGAGACCTTTTCCCCTAAAGGACCGGTGGCTGTTAAGGGTACTTTCTTTCCTCCAGTTGCGTAAAGGAGGGTTTCCAAAGTCCCTTCTCCACCATCAGCCATGGGGATGACGTTCGTTTGAAAGCTTGGTGATTCATCCAGAAAGGCTTTCTCCATAATGGCTCCAACCTTTAATGAGCTTAAACTACCTTTAAATGAATCGGGGGCAATAAGAATATTCATAGCGGCTCCTTTTTCAGAAAATATAATCTATTACTCTATTTAACCAAGTGAAGAAAGCGGTTACAATGTGAATTCTCCTAAACATTTTCCGGTGAAAATAAAAATGATTGTGCATGTGCACAATCATATTTACGTTATTTATTATTCATGTCATCAATCAATAAGATAAAACGCAGTATCATCGCGTCATCAAATGTTCTGGGGCTTAGACCTGTCAGTTCTTCAACACTTTCAAGCCGGTAAAGAAGGGTATTCCGGTGAATATGTAAAGCGTTCGCCGTTTCTTTCATGTTCAATTGGCAGTCAAACAATCGTTGAAGGGTATGTCGCAAGGTGTCGCTTAGCTGAAGAGTCTGTTCACGATAGCGATTCATAAACTCCTGGCGAATCTCGAGGGGGATCCGCTTGATAAAATCCATGATGCCCCAATCCTGTATATGAATGTGATCGGAAAACTGAGGGAAGCTTTCTTGTAATTCCAGGGAACTGTGTGCTTCCAAATACGATTTTCTATACCCGACGACGCCTGGGTAGACATGACCGATTGCTGTTTTTACAATGAAAGCCTTCTCCTGTAAATGCCGCTGCAAACGCTTGGCCAAAGTAATGACTTCACCCTTAGTGGGGCAGACGCTTGTAGGGATTCCGACGACGCACTGGGAGTCGTTGATAAAAGATTGAAAGTGAAGCTTTGGTAGTTGAAGCTTTATTCTCCTCAGAAGATCTTCTTTGACCATGGATAAAGGCATGTTGGTGGTAGAGTGGGTGAATAAGTTGGCGAACTGAACCAACATCACGTGAACAGGTTGGCTGGTTTCTAGATGTATGTAATGATGAGCGAACGCTTCATTTTTTCTTTCATCAAAATAATGGGGGTGTACTAAATCAAGCAGCCAATTATCCATCAATGTTTTTTGATGCTGCAATTGATTGTGGAAATGAACCTGCTGAAGCATTACTTCTACGGTGACCTTCACCATTTTCACAAACTGATCCAGTTCCAGGGGGGAACCGGTCACCCCAACGACCCCGATGATTTCTCCCATGAACTCAATAGGTAGGTTAATGCCTTCTTTAGAACCATGATACTTATCCAGGTCATTTTCAAAAATAATCAATGAACTTTTTTGCTTAAGGACATAAAGAGCCCCTTCGTGAACTTGATTCATGCGAGTGGAATCTGTACTGGCCACTATGACGCCGGACTCGTTCATAATATTGATATTGTAATGCACGATCGTCTTCAATTTCGCAATGATTGGATAAGCTAATTCTTCTGTAATATGCACGTGGAACACCCCATTATTCGTCTTGCCTTCATTCTAGCACATGTTTTCTTTCTGCCTATTCGGGTATAGATACGTATACAAAGGAGGTTACCGTTATGAAACGATTAATCGGAAGACTGATCAAATGGGGACCTATCATTTACCCGATTTATAAGAAGTATCGGAATAAGAGAAGACATAAGAAATCGATGACGTATTAAAAGGGCAGCCTGCGTGGGCTGTTTTTTTATTTTATAAATGAGCAAATAAAAAAAGGCTGGGACATAACTAAATCTATATACTCTAGAGACGAACAATAAGATTACGTGTTACACCGCTGCCCGATTCCGTGCAAGACTTCGCTTTCCTCGTCGCTGTCGCTCCTGCGGGGTCTCACCTATTCCGCTTTTCCCGCAGGAGTCTTCGTCTTGCACTCCA
>NZ_JAHWGH010000025.1:293649-299843 GCF_019334305.1 Rossellomorea orangium | reverse complement strand
CTGAAGCGAACGGGTAAATAAGAAAGAGGGACGGACCTCCATTAGGAGGTCCGTCCCTCTTTCTTATTTAATAATTTGTTCCTCAACGATGTGGTGGTCGATGTATGGCATGATCGGGATGATTTCCTTCATTCCTTTTTTGGTGATGGCGTCTATGGCAAGTTCATTGAGTAGTTCTTTCTGAATGAAAGGGGCGATGGAAACGACGGAATGCATTCCATTCCTAAGATAAGATTCTTTAGCACATTGACTTAACGTTTCTTGACTGATAAATGGGGCAATTGCAGATAAGGAATCTAAACCATTCGATTGAAACTCCTTCTGAGCACACTCATTTATAACGGATTGACTGATAAACGGAGCAAGAGCGGCAAGACCTATTATTCCATTCGCCTCGAATTCCTTCTTGGCACACTCATCAATAACCATTGGGCTAATGAATGCTGCCATAGATGCCAATCCTTCCATCCCTATTGACTCAAGTTCTTTCCGGGCACATTCATCAATTTTACCCTGACTGATGTAAGGGGCAATGGAGGTCAATCCTGCAAGACCATTCATTTTAAATTGTCTGTTGGCTAATTGATCAATTGAATTCTGATGAATATAAGGAGCAATCAATGCCAGATCCTCCAGTGATAGCTCACCATCTACATTATGATACAATCTGTCTGCAATATCCTCACTTAGAATAGGAGCAATATGAATCAACTCATCCTTATCAATTGGATGTGATTCAACCAAAGACTCATTATCAACCAAATCTTTCACCAGCTTTGTCCCTTTACTATTGCCTAACAAATCATCGATGCTGATACTGAATATACTAGCTAGTTCGGGTAATTTGGATATATCCGGCATGGTTTGTCCCCGCTCCCAATTACTGATCGCCTGGAAACTGACCCCAAGCCGATCAGCGAGCGCCATCTGTGTAATGTTTTGGTTCTTCCTTAATTGTGCAATCTGTTTCCCAACCTTTGTCATATCAAACAAAATACTCACCTCGTTTTAAAAGTATAATCTAAGTCTATCTGTTGATAACTGAATTTCATATCAAGTATTGCTTGAGTGTGTGTAAAAAATATTTCAATTCTTGCTTTAAGAGGGACGGACCTAAGTTCGAGGTCCGTCCCTCTCCATTTAATTCGTATCATCAATCAAGGATACCAGCTCTTTTATGACGGATAGTGAAGATATGTGTTCAGGATGAACGGCATAAAAGGGGCGGTGGATGACGTAAGGTTCGATTGGGACGAGTTTTCCTTGAATCACTTCTTCTTTGACCATGGAGCTCGAGAGAAATGCGATGCCAAGGCCCCTCACAGCGAGTTGCTTAATGAGGAAATGGCTGCTTGCTTCAAGGATTTCAACCGGGACGATGCGCTCCGACCTTAAGAAATCATCCGCATATTCCCTCGTACCTGAACCTTGTTCCCTCAATATGAAAGGAGAAGAGTGAAGATTCATCCTGCTGCTCGCGAAGAAGCGGAGTTCATCCCGACTGATCACCTCTACATGAAACGGCTCTAATCCCTTCGTTCCCTCAACAAGGGCAAGGTCGAGCTCATTCGAATTCAAGGCTTCTACAATTGTCTCGTGGTTATGGATCATCAATTGTAAACGAACTTGAGGATTGAGAACTTTTATTTTTTTGACAAAGTCCGGTAGCAGAACATCGCTGACCGTATGGGTAGAGCCAATCCGTAGTTGGATTTCTTCTTTCTTCTGATTGACCTGTTCCATCGATCTCCACAACTCCATCATTTCTTTCCCATACTCAAACACCTGCTCTCCAGCAGGTGTCAGCTCGAATTGCTGATTGGTGGAGGAACGATGGATAAGAGCCGTTCCCAGGCTCTGTTCTAATTTTTTGATATGAACACTGACGGTTGGTTGCGATAAATTCAGGTATTCACTCGTCTTAGTGAAATGCTGAAGTTGCGCGAGTGTAACAAACGTCCGAATCCAGTCCAGTTGCATTATGCCCCCTCCATTATAAAACGTAATCGACTATATTATCATTATTCATTTCTATTATAACTAATCTCGAGGTATAATGTTACATGAAGGAAGTGACGTACGACATGGAATGGATTTTATTTATGATAGGTGGGGCCGTCATTGGCATCATCTCCGGTTTTTTTGGCATAGGAGGCGGAATCGTCCTTACTCCTACTTTATTAGTTCTGGGGTATGAACCCAGTCAGGCCATCATACTATCTTTAATGCTTACATTGGGGTCAACAGTGACAGGTACTGTCTCACATCTGCGATTAAAGAACGTCAATAAGAAATTGGCAGTCCTCTTAGGGGTGTCCGGAGTGATAGGCTCCGTTATGACTGTACCATTTGTAAAATGGCTTGATTCCATAAATGGAGCATCTACCTTTATATCAATTGTTTACATTGGCATCTTAAGTTGGTTTTCTTATCAGTTCTTCAGTAAACGTCAAGAAGATACCCAAGCAAAAGGATCATTTGCGGCACCGGTCATTGGACTATTCACAGGAATGATTTCCTCACTTATGGGAGTCAGCGGGGGATTTGTCATGACACCGTTACTTACAAAGTGGCTTAAACTGGATCTGAATAAAGCGATTGGGACCAGTATTTCGGCTGCTTCGATCATCGTATTATCTGGGATTGCATCCTTTATGTATACAGGGGAGTCACTTGACTATAGACACGGGATCCTGCTTATCATAGGCGCGCTGATCGGCACACCAATCGGATCCATCCAGCTAAAACGGTTCTCAGGTGTCATCGTCAAACGAATGTTGGCGATCCTTTATATGGTGGTAGCTGTGAGTGTCGTTTTCAAGATGCTTTCCATAGCATCAGTCTCACTGGGTTTGATTTTGGGAGCGGTTCTCGTATTTTTCGGAATACTGATCTATTCAGTGCAACAGTCAAAAAGAACGGCAAATTATTAAGAGAGGTGAAAAACCTCTCTTTTTTTTGTCAATTGTGAAAACGTGAAGGATAAATCGCGACAGCTATCGAACCTAGTCATAACAGAGAACATTATCATACATAGCTTTAGAGCTTACTGCTCAACCTTCCTTGATTTATAGACAATGTGTCTAATGATTAGGAACGCAGTAGCTTATACAATGTCAATAAGTATTAAAATATGTTAACAAAGGGTGATTCTATGAAAATTAATCGGGGAAGATTAGAACGTCATCTGGAAGAGTTAGCTGAAATTGGGAAGATAGGAGAAACAGGGGTTTGCCGACTGGCACATTCAAAAGAAGATCGGCAGGGAGTGGATCTGGTAAAAGGCTGGATGGCAGATGCCGGATTAACGCCCAGAATTGATGGGTTTGGAAATCTCATTGGGAGGCTTGAGGGGCGGGATAAAAACAAACCAATCCTTATTCTTGGATCTCATATAGATTCCCAGCCATACGGCGGAAGATTCGATGGAACAGTCGGAGCGCTTGGAGCAATTGAAGTCGTTCACAGCATGAATGACAATGGTATCATCCCAGAACGCACCATTGAAGTGATATGTTTTTCCGATGAAGAAGGAAGCCGTTTTAACAAAGGAATCTTCGGTGTAAGAGCTTTAGCTGGGATGCTGGAAGAAGGGGAGCTCGAACGAAAAGACAAGAATGGAGTGACAAGGAGGGAGGCGTTGAAAGAGTTTGGTGTCGATACGGACTTGACGGAAAGTCCTGTGTACAAGAAAGGAGACATCGAAGCCTTTTTGGAGCTCCATATAGAACAGGGTCCGGTACTTGAAGGGAAAGACAAGCCGGTAGGTATTGTTTCTGGGATTTCTGGCCCGATATGGCTGACGGTAACACTTGAAGGATTTGCAGGGCATGCAGGATCCGTACCTATGTCGATGAGGCAGGATGCTCTTGTAGGTGCTTCACAAATCATCCGGAAGTTTGATGAACTGGTCAAAAAAGAAGGAACGAACACAACGGTAGGGACTGTCGGAAGCATGCAGGTATTTCCAAATTCCAGGAATATCATTGCCGAAAAGATAGAGTTCACCATCGACCTGCGGGATATCGACGTTCAAGCACGTACAATACTTGAGCGTAAACTATATCAATTAATTGAAGAAACCACTAAAACGTACCATCTTAAATACGAAATTAAAGAAGATACACGGAGTGAACCAAGGTACTGTGCAGATTGGATCAAGGAAATCATGAAAGAAGAAGACCAAAAGCTCGGATTCGATTCTCCGACCTTAATGAGCGGACCATTCCATGATGCCTTGATCATGTCCTATATCAGTGATTATGGCATGATTTTCGTCCGCTGTGAAAAAGGCATCAGTCATAATCCATTAGAATTTGCCGAGATGGATGATATTGTAAAAGGTGTTCAACTTCTTTACGCCACCGCAATGCGCATTTGTCTGAAACGAGGAGACAGTCACCTTGTTCCTGATAAAGCCGAGTATTCTTCTTATTCTTCTAACAATAAAGATTAAAGAGTTAAAAGCTATGTCGATATAAAGGGGGCTATCTCTAATCAACCACTAGAGATAGCTTATTTTCACATAATATTAATCGTGTGAAGAGATTAAAAATGATCAAATGATTAAGCAAGGCATCATTTAATGCAATCGTTTGCGCATTGAAAATATTTAAGTTAATATTTAACTTAATAAGCTAATAAAGACGGAGGTCAACATGAAAACTGAAAAACAGAAAATGCTTGATGGTGAACTTTATGAACCATGGGATCCGCAATTAATGGAAGAGAGGAAAAATGCCCGTTATTTGACGCGGGTATTGAATCTTACAACAGAAGAAGAAGGAGATGAAAGAGTGGCTGCTATAAAACAGCTATTCGGTTCAACGGGGGAGACGGTTTATCTTGAGCCAAACTTTAGATGTGATTATGGATACAATATACACGTAGGAGATAAGTTCTTTGCTAATTTTGACTGTGTGATATTAGATGTGTGCGAAGTCCGCTTCGGAGAAAATTGCATGCTGGCACCTGGGGTACATATTTACACAGCAACTCATCCCGTCCATCCCGTCAAGCGTAATAAGGGACCTGAATTTGGAAAGCCTGTCACTATCGGGGACAACTGCTGGATTGGCGGAGGTGCTATCATTAATCCTGGAGTGAATATAGGAGATAATGTAGTGATCGCTTCCGGTGCTGTTGTTACAAAAGACGTCCCATCCAATGTAGTGATCGGTGGTAATCCTGCCCGCGTCATCAAAAAAATTGATTTGGAAGAGAAATGATAATGGTAGGAATAAGATAGAAAAGAGGAGCTGGGAAGACCGACTTCCCAGCTCCTTTAGTTAAAACTTTTCAGGAAACTGCTTCAATATTCCATCAGATAAGGCATCAGACAAATGAAGGATATGCGCCTTCCCCTCATCAAAGCTTTTGATATTAGCTTTCCAATCTTTATTAATCCGTGCCACTGCTTCATCGGTAACGAACTGTAGATGCATGTATAGCAAATCTTTCAATTTCTTATCAGACCAATAGGGATTGGCATTTGATAAGAATCGGGCAATATCGTCGGCATTTTGATACCATTCTTTATTAAGTTGTTCTACTTGAGCCGATTTGCCACCTTTCGCAGCACCTACGATTTTTCCTGCCAGTATTATATGTTCGGTTAATAAGTCGGCTAATTTGTCACCTGCTTTTTCTCCATAGTAGGGTTTGATTGCATTCCCGATATCCTTTTGATTCTGAAGCAACCTTGCCAGTACAACATCAGTATCCTCCAACCCATCGACTTCACTAATGATATAATTCCTTGTGTAGAAGACATGATCGGTCCATAGTGTCCTCATTTCTTCCCGTGCCATTATACTCGCTTCACTTAAACAAGAATCCTGCTTGGCTTCAGGCATTAATGGTAATGAAAAAAGGGAAATCAGGACAACGAACAAAAGAACCCCAAACTTTTTCAATTTCATTCCTCCAGTCATTAATGTTCTCCTTTTATCATCTGCTTCTTTATTCCAAACATTTATAGAAAAATATGTTAAAATTTATGAAATAGGGGAGGGACGGACCTTAGTTAACATACCTACGTTCATCACCCTCCATTGTAAACGGCTATGGGCTCAGAAAAAGGAATCTGATCTATTGAAGATTTTATAGGGTGAAAAAAGTTGTCCATTTTTTATGAAAATGAGTTGCTTGTCCTCACCATCCAGACACTTTCGACATAAAGTGTTCTATGGAGG
>NZ_JAHWGH010000025.1:0-293639 GCF_019334305.1 Rossellomorea orangium | reverse complement strand
CATCCAGACACTTTCGACATAAAGTGTTCTATGGAGGTGATGCATTGGCAAGAAAAATACTACAATATCTTTTTCAGAGTCCATCCGTAACTCATGCCAATTTTGATCTGGGATCTCCTTCCCTCTCGAATCAGCATACTGCACAGTTTGGGGCGACCCTCAGACCCCATGTAGGAATTAAGAAACAATGGTTATAAGATCAACAATTCATACTGAAAAAATTGAAGCGATCACAGTATGAAACTCCGCCGGTCAAGTAATTCAATGATAATGAATAAAGTGAATAAGAACGTGGATTTCGAAATACAATAGAGATAAAGATAAAAGAACCCTATAAGAAAGTCCCCTCCATAAAAATAGAAACGTACGTACAGAAAAGTGTTTCCTGCTCATTAGCGGGGAACCTTTTTTTATATGGGTAAGTGGTTCCGATAGGATAATGTCCAAGCATGCTTGTCCATATGTGAATATAGTACTATATGTCAAGCTCTTAGGAGGATGTTAATTGAAAACCATCATGATTGATCCAGGACATGGAGGGTCAGATCCAGGTGCCACTTATAAAGGAAATGAAGAAAAGAAATTCAATCTTTTGATGGCACTTGTTGTCAAAGATTTTTTGGTGTCGAAATACAATGTGAATGTATTGATGACTAGAACTGGTGACCAAACCTTATCCTTGTCCGATAGATCCAACCTTGCCAATCGTTCGAATCTGGATTTTTATTTATCCATTCACCACAATGCGGGAGGAGGGACTGGATTTGAAAGCTATGTTTACAATGGAAGCGTGCCGTCAGAAACTTTATCATATCAAGGCATTATCCACGATGAAGTGATGGCAGCCGTTAAACCATATAATGTTACAGATAGGGGAAAGAAGAGAGCAAATTTTCATGTGCTCCGTGAAACGACAATGCCGTCGGTGTTAGTTGAAGTATTATTTGTCGATAATCAGAAGGACGTTGCACTTCTAAATGATGGAACTTTCAGACAATCAGTAGGGACTGCCCTTGCCAAAGGAGTAGCCAAAGCTCTAGCGCTTCCAGCAAAAGAGTCAGGTAACAAACAGCTCTTCAAGGTCATCGCAGGCTCATTTGCTGAACGAAAGAATGCTGAAGACCGTGTCAAAGAATTGAAAGCTGGAGCATTCGAAGCTTTTATTGATACTGTGGTTGTGTCTGGTAAAACCTATTATAGAGTTCAAATAGGTGCTTTTTCCAAACGGGATAATGCAGAAGATCAAGTAAAAGCTCTAAGTCGTATCGGAATTGATGCCTTCATCTTAACAGAGGGGGCAGTTCCGAATCCGACAGAACCTCCACCAACAGAACCGCCAAAGCCTACTATGCCTCCGCAGCCACCAGGTATAGACTATTCCATTCTTGGACCATCTATTGTCCAATCCCAGCAATTAGATGATTTTGTTAAAACCGTGAATCCTTCTGCACCAATGCTGGGGAAATTCTACATCTATTACGGGGATCTATATGGTATTCGCGGAGATATAGCTTTTGCTCAAGCCATACACGAAACCAATTATTTCAGATTCACAGGACAAGTTAAACCTTCTCAAAACAATTATGCAGGGATTGGGACTACCGGACCTGGAAAAGATGGGGCGTCATTCGCCACACCTGAAGAAGGCGTGCTAGCACATATTCAGCATCTATACGCGTATGCTACCACAAAACCACTCCCGAATGGAGCGCCACTAGTCGATCCACGGTTTTCACTTGTCACCAGGGGGATTGCAAAAAACTGGACAGATTTAAATGGTAAGTGGGCTGTACCAGGAACAACGTATGGACAAAGCATTTTGTCTGTTTACAAGAGGAATCTTGAAAATGCTCTTAAAGCCATGGAAATTCAGAAAGCATTGCTTATGGATTCTCTCGAAAAATTGAAATGATTTTGGGATTAGAGTGCTGACAGATTGGCACTCTTTTTTAGCTGATTAACTATTATGGAAAGTGTTTAAATGGACGAACCTCCTCATAATAACACTGCCCATTTCGTGCAACATACATAGAGATCAATTTAAAGCGCACATAATAAATCTACGTCATAACGCAAATACTAAACATATGTTCGGGAGGTGAATTCAATGGAAGAAAAAAACTTCGAAAAAATTTATGCAGAATATAAGCAACAGGGAAAAGTTCAGGCTAAGACGGAGATGGTTGAAGAACTTTCTTCCGGCGCTGAACAGATTATTGCCGTACGGAGAAATAACGATAATGATCTTATCGCTTTCAAAACCGAAAGCGGAAGGGAACTGGATTATTTGACTGCACTAGAAGAAGCAAAAGCCGGAAAAATCGCACATGTCGATGTGATTCATCGATATGGCAGGGATGTACTGCGAAGTGAACCGGACGGATTAAAAGAGAATAACCTTAGTGAACTTCCTTCATTTTAAGCATGAAAGAAAAACGAGCATAACTCTCCAGCGGTTATGCTCGTTTTTTGAGGGACGGACCTTTAAGACATTGTATCAATCTTCATCTTTTAATAAGTGATGCAACATTCGTTCACGGTCATCAAAAAATTGTTTCGTAATCTGATAATGACTAGTATCTTCAAGGGATGTTTCATGTAACCCATTGTCGGTTAACTGTATAAGTTTAGATGATGGATAAGCCATTAGGATGGGGGAATGGGTAGCAATGATAAATTGAGAGTGATCATTAACTAGTTCGTGTATACGGGAAAGCATGGATAATTGCCTTAAAGGTGAAAGTGCAGCTTCCGGCTCATCTAGGATATAGATGCCTTTCCCCCGAAACCTATTCATAAAGGTGGAAAAAAACGCTTCTCCGTGAGATTGCTCATGCAGGGATTTACCTCCGAATGAGTCTATGATCTTTGGGACTGATAAGGGCTCACTATCCATTTCCTCGATATTTGTCGCTACATTATAGAAACTTTCTGCTCTCAGGAAAAACCCATCCTGAGGTCTGTCCACCCCTCTTACTATCTTCAAATACTGATCCAGGACAGAGTATGAATCATACGTTGAAAATGAAAAGTTAAGTGTTCCCCCCTCGGCATTGAATCCAATTGCCAACGCAATCGCTTCTAGAAGTGTGGATTTGCCCATTCCATTTTCACCTACGATGAACGTCACATTCGGATGAAGGGAAAGATCCTTTAAGGAACGTATACTTGGGATATGAAAGGGATAGGAGTGAAATGAGGGGATAGTTTCCCTTTTCAGGGACACTGTTCGTATGTAAGGCTGACTGTAAAAAGACATTTTCTCGCTCCTTTTACTTTTAGCATATCATAATATATCAAAATCCAAATACTAAAAAAGCCATTACGAGAAAGAGTAATGGCTTTTCTTTATACATTATCATGAAGATTCCACAAGTAAAATACTTTCTATAGTAGTCGCCAATAGGCTGATGTCAGTAAATTCTTCCACTTTCATCGTATCCACATAAGTGATTTGAAAGCGCTCCAAGTCTAATTGATACGTTACGGTCATAATAGGTGAGTTGTCATGGTCAGATATCGTGTGAACAATCTCACTTTCCTTGAATTCCTTAAGAGTCTTGAGCATGGTTACGATATTTTCTAGCGACATTAAACATGTCTCCCTTCTACTTGCTCGAGGGATTGACTAAATACAGTCTCGTAGACCCAATGAACTTCAAGTATAACATAGATGAGTAATAATAGAAACATGCGTTCTGGAAATAACTGAAAATGTGCTTTATGTCATAGGAAACATACGTATAGATACTTAGAGGGATTCATATGATGAAAGAACAAAGGAGGCGGGTGTGAAATGGAAAATCGATTAAGCAGGGATGCCCCTTCTGAATTGAAATATCCTGATGATATGCTTTCTATTATTCGTCACGGGTTAAAGCCCACAACTTCCAAAAAGGTCATTGTCATCGGAGCAGGAATGAGTGGTCTGGTTTCAGCTTCCTTATTAAAAAAGGCCGGTCATCAAGTCACGATCCTGGAAGCCAATAAACGGATAGGAGGAAGGGTATATACAGTTCGAAAACCGTTTACCTCCGGAAATTATTTAGAAGCAGGTGCAATGAGGATCCCCGATAACCATCTTTTGGTTTTTGAGTATATCAGGAAGTTTAATCTACGATATCAACCCTTTCAGAATTCTTCACCTAGAGATCTTCTTTTAGTTAATAACATTTTGGTTACACGAAAACAGTATGAAGAAAATCCGGATATCCTGAACTATCCACTTCCTGAAGATGAGAAAGGAAAAACCGCATCTGAATTATTTTTGGAAGCGACCAAGCCCTTTATAGATTTGTACAAGAATAGTGAACATGAAGAGCAATTGAACTTGATAAAGAAATACTCGAATTATTCTATGGGACAATTTCTTTCTAATAATCCTTTTGGAAAATCTTTATCATTAAATGCAATACGAAAGATCAATGTGATTCTTGGTATAGAAGGATTTCCGGAATTTTCATTTGTCGATATATTAAAAGATATTATTTTTCCGATATTCAGAAAAGAAACAAAGTTCTATGAAATAACCGGAGGAAATGATCGTTTGCCTTATTCGTTTATGGAAGAAATACGGTCTCACATTTTCCTTAGGCAAAAAGTGACCCAAATTAAGCAATCCCCGTCGGGAGTTACTGTCCACACAATAAATCAAAAGGATGGCACTCGGGAGGAATTAAAAGGCGATTACGTGATCGTCACAGTCCCGTTCACCGTATTTCAGTTCATTGAAGTAGTACCCTATAACTCTATTTCATTCAAAAAATGGCAGGCTATCCGGGAAGTGACCAATGTGCCCTCAGTAAAGGTGGGCATCGAGTTCAGAACTCGCTTCTGGGAAGAATTGGACTATGGAAATATCGTTTCAGATCTCCCTACACGATTTACCTATATGCCAAGTCATGATATGGGAAGCAATAATCCCGGGGTAATGCTGGCGAGTTACAGTTGGGGGCAGAACGCTTTATTATGGAATAGTAAACCAAAAGAGGCTATCATCGATGAGGTTTTGCAGGATTTATCAAAGATATATGGGAACCGTGTATACTCAGAGTTCCTCAATTATTTTATATATAATTGGAGTAAAAATCCATTCTCGGCAGGTTGTTTCACACTTTACACCCCAGGTCAGGCAGCCGACATTGGAGAATATGTCCGCACACCTGAAGGGAGAATTCATTTTGCAGGTGAACACACATCATTTTTTCATGGATGGATTGAGGGTGCGGTTGAGTCAGGGGTAAGGGCAGCTTATGAAGTGAATGAAAGATAATCTTTAACGACCCTGAATGGCTGTCTTTTGCTGTGGGGAAAAAGGTCATCAGGTATTCTCGTTAGGTATTCAGACCGAAATGGACAAAATTTCTTCTACTCTTTCCGACCTCTGCATAAAGTTAACTATTAAATACTTTATATAGGGGTACTGATGATGTCGTATAAGTCTCGAAATAATAATAGCCTAGTCCCACTAGTGTTCGTTTCTATGAAAGCGGTCATCCGGATCATATTGATAGGGATCATCCTCATGTATTTAACGGTTTGGCTGATTTCTTCCACAGCCATTAAATTGAGGGTGGACAGCTTGTTTTATACTTCCGTATCCGAGCTTGTGCCTAAGGAAACATTCCTTATGCTGTTGTCACAGGAAATGACGGGATTACGCATCGAGAACAAGGATGCATTGGATCATGACTTTGATTGGTTGGAAAGCGTAACAAATGTATCACTCCTTGACCCAAGAAGTTTGTTTGGACGTGAGATACCGGGAATTGAGAACTACCATACCCACATCGCAGTTGCTGGTAAAGGAACGGATATTACCAATCTTCCGAACGAGTCGCCTGCGCCAACTGAAGACCAGCTAAAGGATCAGGAAATCGATCAGAATCAAATTGACCAGGCAAATCATAACTCAGGGGATGGAGTGGAAGAAATTGACGAGAAGTCTGTCTTTATCTATCACTCTCACAGTTGGGAAGCTTTCAGCCCTTTGATTAAAAACAATGATTCAAAAGACCCTGCGAGTACAAACGAAAAGGTGAACGTGATTGCAGTAGGATCAAAACTGAAACAAGAGCTTGAATCACGGGGAATCGGAGCTGTTCAGGACAAGACAGATGTAAATCAGGCATTGAAAAATAAATCATGGACCTATTTTGAATCCTATAAGTTAACAAGGGGACTGGTTCAGGAGGCCATCGCACAAGATCAGAACTTAACCTACTTAATTGATATCCATCGGGACTCCCAACCAAGAAATATAACAACCAAGACCATTAGTGGTAAAAACTATGCGCGTTTATTTTTTATCGTAGGCAAAGAAAATAAAAACTTTGAAAAAAATCTGAAAATCGCGAAAGAATTAAATGCTAAATTAGAAGAAAAATACCCAGGTATCAGTCGTGGAGTCTTCGTTAAAACAAAGGCGGAAGGGAATGGGGTTTATAATCAGGATCTAACAGAACGTGCTATGCTCTTGGAATTTGGTGGAGTCGAAAATAATTTGGTTGAATTATATAACTCTACCGAAGCTTTTGCGGAGATCTTTGCTGAATATTATAAGAAAGATGCTGTGGAAGTCAATGCGCAATGACTTTTGTGCATGTAAGGGTGAATAGGCAATAATATAAATAAAGATATGGGAAAGCACCAATCCATTTTCCTGGATTGGTGCTTTTCTGGCTGTTCTTTTAGATTCTTCCAATGGAATGAACCGGTATCACTGTGAGGATGACAATCTTAATGTATAGTAGGATACTCGTCCTCAAGTTCCTGTAAGCTCAGTACGAATAGTTGTTTATCTCCATTTTTAAAGAAGTTATGGACTATTAAATTGTTTACTAAATCATTTCTCAATGCAATGCTTGTGAAATTAGCACAGTGATCTACCGGATAGAATCTCTTGCTGAGTCTTCATCGGGACAGTTCCTCTGTTTTTCTGGATAAGTATTATAGGATGTAATGAAGAATCAGCCTACAAACCGGACCCGCACGAAGTCAGTATTATAAAATAAGAGAGTTCAATTGAACTCTTTTATTTTGTTCCGCTTTAGGATGAACCGATTGATAGAAGCTGCATGATTTTCTATTACATAGACCTACTATGGAATAAATAAAACTTTTTATTAATGTGATTTTTCGTATTTCTGTCAAAGATTTTTTTTGTATTCACTTTGAAACATGATAGTCTGTATACATAAACGCAATTAATGGAGTGAATGGAATGAAGAAAGTGGTCGTCGTAGGTGGGGGGATAACAGGTTTATCAGCCTTATATCACCTGAGTAAAATGTCAAGAGAACATAATTGTGAAATGGAGTTACTATTAATCGAACGGAATCACACGCTCGGTGGTAAGATCAGAACCGTAAAGGAAGGTGATTTCATCATGGAAGCAGGAGCAGATTCTATCGTTGCCCGTAACGAAGGAGTCCTTCCCCTGGTTAATGAACTCCATTTGCATGAAGAACTTGTATACAACGAAACCGGAATATCTTACATATACACAAATGGAGAATTGCATAAGATTCCCATCGATACAATTTTCGGGATTCCTATGAGTGTGGCGGCAGTCAATGAGAGCACACTAATTTCTGAAGAAGGAAAAAAAGCAGCGCTTCTGGATCTGGAGACCATTAATACACATTTCACGAAAGAAAGTTCTATCGGTGAATTTTTGGAAGCGTTCCTTGGAAAAGAAATGGTAGAAAATCAGATTGCGCCGGTTTTATCCGGGGTTTATTCGGGTAACTTGTACAAATTGACGATGGCCTCTACTCTACCATATCTACTGGACTATAAAAATGACTATGGAAGTATCATCAAAGGGTTAGCTGCTAATAAACAGATATTCAAAGGTTCCTCCAATAAAAAATTCATATCATTTAAAAATGGCTTATCTACGATCATTAATCGCTTAGAAGAAAAATGCAGTGATGCTACTATTTTAAAAGGTGCAGAAACGCAGAATCTTCGAAGGGTGGGTAACAAGTACGAGCTCACAGTCAATGGTCATGAAAGCATTCTAGCCGACTACGTCATATTGGCTTTACCCCATGATGTTACTCAGCGCATATTATCACATGAAAAATTAGAGCCTGAGTTCAATAAATTAAAAAATTCCTCCCTTATATCGATCTATCTTGGTTTCGATGTTCCTGATAAGGAATTACCTGCCAATGGTACAGGGTATATCGTCTCTAAAGGCAGTGAAGTAAAATGTGATGCGTGTACATGGACCAGTCGTAAATGGAAGCACACATCCAGGAACGAGAATCTCCTTGTGAGACTTTTTTACAAGAGCTCGAACGGTCATTATGATGAGTTAAAAAAATTGAACGAAGAAGAATTGATGAAAGTGGCACTTGGGGATATTAAGAAGAGCGTAGGAGTCGATGCAAGACCAATCTCGGTTGAAGTGACTGCTTGGGAAAATCTGATGCCCAATTATCACCTTGGACACAATCAATCCGTTCAGTCATTGAATGATGTCCTCTTAACCGAAATGCCTAATGTGAAATTAGCAGGAGCGTCTTACTACGGAGTGGGGATTGGAGCCTGTATTCAAAACGGTAAAAAAACGGCGGAATCCATTCTTGAAGATATTATTATAAAATGAACTCATGAGATTCAGTTATATTAGTTGTACAATGGATTGAAGGATCACAATTAATCGTGATCCTTCTTTTTTGTAGGAATGTAGTGTTGTAAAAAATGGAATCAGGCATGACGATCACATTCCTTCCATTTCGTAATCCTATCCTACACTTTTTGAACGATTTCCATTCCTAATTGATCAAGTGCATGGTTCACACCCTGTTGAAGAAGGGAAAAGCATGGAATGTGATTCATCCGATAACCACTTTGGGTCACTCTAATGCTTAGTTCAGAAGAGATTCCGACGAGTAAACAATTGGTCCCTAAAAGGGAGGCTGCCCCGACGAACTTCTGTATAAATGATAGGGTATAGTCATCGACACGGCTGAGACTTGTCAAGTCAATGATGAGGAACTCAGCCTTATAGCGGGGGAGATTGAGAAGTGTTTTATTCAACAATTCCTCAGCACGTATCTCGTCATAGCGACCAACAAGTGGAACGACAAGAATGGACTCTAGCACTGGAATAATGGGAGAAGAAATCTCTTTAATGATCTCAGATAAAATCTCAGTCCGCTGCTTCGTAACACGCTCTAATTCTTCCTGTGCTGCAATTGTTTGTTCCTCAATAAGAGCGCTGACGTTCAAAGAAGGGGAGATATCCGATGCGAAAAATTCATAAACACTACAATCATCACCCTGTATCTGACTCTTGAGTACCCGATACCACATTTTGGAACCGAATATACCAGTTAATACACCAGCCCAATGGCCAGGCATAAAGGTTCCTTCTATCTCTTTTCCCTGGGCGATGTTTACTTTGTACTCCCAGCCGTTACAGAATTGGACAACGGCTTTTCTCTCTTCAATTGAGTACGATAAAATTTCTGTGATTCCCCATCCGGCAGTTACGTAAGTGTTGGGTAATTTATCAAGAATCTCGTCAGGCTTTCCGATGGAATCAAGGTAAAAGTCACTTACGATAAGTCCTGTACGGTATCCGGCTGTTTCGAGCACCAGTCTCGCTTCCTTTTCGCCAGCGATTTCCTCAATGGAGTCAATTAACGTTTTAAAAGCAGTATTCACCCAAAATAAAACCACTTCGTCATTTTCAAATGTTATGGAACCTTTTTCTAAATCCCAATCAAATAGAGATCCATTCACATCAATATCAAATTTTTGCATGCCCTATACCCCCATCAACAACAGTCTCGAATTTGTTTATATGTACAAATAACTCAAATATGTTTCTTATACCCTGATGTAATGATGAATAAACCCATTCAATAGAGAAATTGAACTTTTTTACGTTTGATTTTGGAATGCTGATAGAACACCTGTCATGATTTCTTTTGTATCTTGTACAATTTTTCTATTTCTTTCGAATTGGGGAGCACGACGAAAAAAGCTCAGGATATATCCTGAGCTTAGAAAATATATTTATCTGGCAGGGAGATGGTCGGTATTATTTTCGTGATCTTTTAGCATAAGGATATAATGGGTCGACCAGACTGAACTCGTAAGTTTCACCATTCACAATCCCTACCACTTTGTCACTGTCATAAAGGTCCAGCATGAATTGTGCCATTTCCTTGGCAGTATGATATTGTGGGACGGTACCATTATATTCGAACTCGTTTACATCAAAGGAGCGTTGAGCAAACTCGGTTTCAGTCGCTGCCGGAGCCAAGACCTTCGCTTTCATATGTGCACCTTTTGAAGAAAGTTCTTGAGCGAGTCCTTCCGTAAAAGCACTTACATAGAATTTTGTTCCGCAATAAGTGACTGCATCTGCGACAATGGTGTACCCTCCTCCTGAAGAAACATTGATGAGCTGTGTGCCGGCTACATTTTCATAGTCCCGTACAAATAGGGAGGATAACACAGTCAATGATTCGATGTTAAGCCTAAGCATGCTTTGGATTTTAGAAAGGTTTTGATCCGCTACGGAATCGAAGTTACCAAATCCCGCATTATTGATAAACGTTTCAATTTCATAAGGTTTTAAGCTGTCATAAAATGAGTAAACGTTGCCGCTTATAGATAGATCTGCCGTTATTGTGACAACATCCACTTCTGGATAAATGGATGATATCGCTTTTTTCAGCTCGTTTAATTTGTCTTCCCGTCTTGCAACAGCAATAATATTTTTCCCACGGGCTGCAAATGCAAGTGCTGCTTCATATCCGATTCCCGAACTTGCCCCCGTAATGACTGTATAATTCATGTTTCATTCCTCCTAACTTGTTATGGTACAATTTAATCCTAAGGGTTAGAGTGGACTCTAAGTCAAGTGTTTATTCATTGGAGGAAACATACATGTATAGTATCAGCGAAGCATCAGAAGTGCTTGGGGTGAATCCACACACGTTGCGTTACTACGAAAAGGAAGGGATTATAACCCCTGACCGCTCCTCGGCAGGGATTAGAAGCTATACTGATTCGCACATAAAATGGTTGAATTTCGTGATGAAGTTAAGGGAAACACAAATGCCAATTTCCGATATTAAGAAGTATACACAATTGTTCCTGGAAGGACCCCAAACAACAAAAGATCGACTAACGTTATTAGAGGATCATCAGAAAAACATACAGGAACAGATTCAAGTCCTACTGTCTACAAATGAAATGTTGAGTAAGAAGATTGATGCATATAAAGGGCTTATTGGTGAGTGAAAACAAGGTTTAATCCCCTGATTTTGTACGGGTTGGGATAATGAAAAAGGAAATATGGCTAAATCATCGTTTACACATGAATCAGAAGGGGAAAATCTATCTGTAAAAGAATAAAGGTAGTGGTGTCAAAAAAATGAACAAAGAAATAGACAAAATGACAACTGATTGGTATCAAGTTATTGAACATTTCGACTGGTTGAACCTATTAATCTTTCTGGTATACGTTGCACTCATTTTCATTATCCGAATGATCATATTATCATTCACAAAAAGGATGAAGAATAGTGATAATAAATTTTTGTTCCAAATGGACTCCCTTGTACGTTATATCTTAAATTGGATCACGACATACGGGATACTGTTATTTATGTTATTTTACTTCTCAAATTCCTCTTGGATGTTTCGTGAAATAGTGTCCGTAGGCAATGTGAAAGTGACGTTCTTTTTACTGATTATTGCCATTCTCATTATTTCTATCGCCAATAGATCCTCTAATATCATGACGAAGTATTTACTTCCTAATATTTATCAACGCTACAACTTGGATAGGGGACTTCAATTCACTTTCGATAAGATCTTTCATTACAGCATTATGGTTTTAGCGATACTCATCAGTTTGACAACGGTGGGGATCGATTTAAGTGCTTTGACTGTATTTGCAGGGATAATTGGAGTTGGGATCGGCTTCGGTCTTCAGAATATCGCATCCAATTTCATATCAGGTATTATTTTATTATTTGAACGTCCCATTAAAGTGGGAGACCGTGTCATTGTTAACGATGTGATTGGGGATGTTGAAAAGATCAATATGAGAGCAACGATTATCAAAACTTTGGATAATGAACATATCATTGTGCCCAATTCATATTTTTTAGAAGAACAGGTAGTGAATCGCTCTTATTCTGATCCGAGACTTCGGTTGGTCATACCTGTCGGAGTGTCGTATGGTAGTGATGTTGAGCAGGTGAGAAATCTTTTATTGAAGGTTGCAGAAGAAGAAGAAATCGAATCCGACACCGTTCTGTTAGAGCCTAAACCTTTTGTGAACTTTGTTGGGTTTGGCAGTTCTTCTTTGGATTTTGAGCTCTTTGTGTGGATTACGAATCCAGATAAAGTCATTTTAATCAAGAGCAACTTACATTTTCGAATATACAAAACCCTTCAGGAACACGAAATTGAGATACCCTTTCCACAACAAGACCTTCATCTGCGGAGTATAGATGAGGAAGTGGTAAATGTATTAAAAAAACATTGAGCTTCCCCATTTTCGAATAAATGCTAATGGTGATGAATGATAGGAGAAGATGCCTTATACCGAAGGCATCTTCTCTTTTTGACTTCCAGTATTTAATCATTGTGGTAGTGAGGAAATAGAAGATGGGCATACTAAGGGCCAGACTAAAAGTTCGGGACAAAGGTAGGATTTGAA
Organism: Rossellomorea orangium; assembly: GCF_019334305.1. GTDB lineage: Bacteria > Bacillota > Bacilli > Bacillales > Bacillaceae_B > Rossellomorea. The sequence continues at coordinate 280,939 of NZ_JAHWGH010000025.1, read as the reverse complement.
ATGAAAAACATCTGGCGTATTTTCTCAAGAGATATGATAAATGTATCAAGAAACGGAGTTGCAGCCTTTTTGATAGGTGGATTGATGCTATTACCTTCTTTATATGCATGGTTCAACATCGAAGCTTCCTGGGATCCTTACAGCAAGACGGATAAGCTTCCTGTTGGAATTGTAAATGAAGATAATGGTGCGAAAATTAGAGAACAAGAAATAAATATCGGAAAGGATCTCGTAAAGGAATTGAGGAAAAACGACGACATGAACTGGCAGTTTGTTGATAAGAAGAAGGCGATGGATCGTGTGGAATACGGGGATTATTTTGCAGTTATCATCATTCCAGAAAATTTCTCCAGTAAGTTAGCCACTGTCATCGAGGATCAACCTGAAAAAGCCGGACTGGAGTACTACGTAAATGAAAAAATTAATGCCATCGCTCCTAAAATTACGGAATCTGGAGCAGGTGGTATAGTTGACAAAATCACCAGTTCATTTATTTCAACCGTAAACGGAACTATTTTCGAGTTGTTTAATGAGCTGGGTATCGAGATTGAAAAGGACCTTCCCGATATCAAAAGATTTGAAGAGTACGTATTTAAGATCGATGAGAAGCTACCAGAGATTGGTGACGTCTTAAATGAATCTTTAGCAGATGCCAAAAGTGCCCAAGGAATTATCGATGAAGCACAAAGAGGGATACCGGATGCCAAGCGTTTGACGAATCAAGGACTCGACACGATTGACCAGACAACCGCTTTTCTAAAGAAAGCTGAGGACCGATTAAATAAGGTCGCTCCCGGCATTCAAAAAGATTTGGAAAACGTACAAGATATGGCTGCTAAGGTGAACGACTTCGTCCAGCAGATACAATCATCCGAAATCGACCTTAGTGGAGCAGAAACCATTAATAATCAAATAAAAGAGAGGCTTTCAACTTCAATACAAACAATCGATACGATTGAATCTTCCTTAAAGTCTTTGCAAAATAATGAAGAAAATCAAAATCAGGAACAAATAAAACAAGCTCTCTCCCAGCTCGATATGGTCAAGCAGGAAATACAGACGGTTCAACAAGAAGGGCAGAAACTAAATGCCTTTCTTACAACAAAGCAACACGACGTGGACAATGTAATAACCAGCATCAAAGAACGTGCTGTCAAAACGAAATCTGAAATAGATGCCTTTATAAACGAATATAAACAAACGATTGAACCGGCAGTCCTGGATGAGGTAGCATCAGCCAAGGGAACATTGAATGAAGCAAGAAGGATTCTTCAAGACATCCAGAGTACGATTCCAAAAGTACAGCGCATTCTTTCTAATACAGAAGGTAATATCGATAAAGGAACTGAGACCCTTCAGCGCGTGATGCAACAATATCCCTATGTAAAAGAAAAAATCAGCCAGTTGGCCGATCGTATCAGGGACATTCAAGGAAAAACGGATATTAATGAAATCATTAGTCTCTTACAAAATGATCCAACGCTTGAGAAAAGCTTTTTTGAAGAGCCAGTAGTTCTAAACAAGAACAGTTTATTCCCGATCGAAAATTACGGAGCGGCAATGACACCATTTTATACCGTTCTGGCCATTTGGGTAGGTGCGCTCCTTCTGATTTCCCTTTTAGCTACAGAGGTGTTAGGTGAACATGAATTTTCAGAACCACAAACCTATTTTGGTAAGCTTTTAACATTTCTTAGTATAGGATTAATTCAAGCAATGGTCGTAACAGTTGGTGATATCTATGTTTTAGGAGTGCACATCGCTGAACCAATTTGGTTTATATTATTCGGATTATTCATCAGCTTCATTTTTATGATTGTCGTTTATACGTTGGTGTCTGTGTTTGGTAACGTCGGGAAAGCGATGGCGATCGTGCTGCTTGTTCTGCAAATTGCAGGGGCAGGCGGGACTTATCCAGTGGCTCTTTTACCAACATTTTTTCAAACGATTCATCCCTTTTTGCCATTCTCATATGCCATCGATCTCATGAGGGAAGCCGTAGGTGGTATCATTTGGGAGAGGGCGTATCGGGATATTTTGATACTTGGACTTTTTGGTGTGCTTGCTATACTCTTCGGAGCGTTCCTTAAGGGACCACTAAGTAAGCGTACTAAAGCATTTATGAGAAAATCGAAAGAGTCGGGCTTGTTTCATTAACCTAGAAATATATATGGGTAAACCTTTACTATTTAATAACTCTACTTTCGTTTCATTCCTTATGGAGAAGGATTGCTCTCTTTCCAAATAGGGTATACCTCAATTGAATACATACACAAAGGGAGGAACCATCGTGAAGCAAGCCATGCTCATTGTAAATCCATCTTCAGGGAAGGAACTTGGGAAACAGTATAGTGATCATGCTCTTAAGACCATGAACGAAATGGGATATGAAACAGAAGTACGGGAGACCAAAGGAGAAGGAGATGCTAAGGAATTTGCAAGGGAAGCGTGTGATGGCAAATTAGAATTTGTCGCAGTATTGGGAGGGGATGGAACAATCAGTGAAGTCATTAACGGAATGGCTGAACAGGAGAATCGTCCATTAATTGGCCTAATCCCACTCGGGACGGTCAATGATTTTGCACGTGCACTCAATATTCCAATGAATCCCGAAGAGGCAATTGATATCTTCAAACAGAATCATGTGCAGAGAACCGATATCGGAAAGATCAATGGGCGATTCTTCATCAATATTGTAGCCGTGGGTGCATTGGCTGAGGCTTCGTTCTCCACTCCCATCGAGCAGAAATCAAAGCTTGGTCCACTCGCATATATAATAGAAGGAATGAAGAAAATGAAAGAAAAACAGCCTTTCGAGCTAAGTGTTCAATCCGACCATGACTGGAAAGGAGATTCCCTATTGATGCTAGTGGCCCTCACTAATTCTGTGGGCGGGATGGAAACGATAGCACCAGATGCTGAAGTTAATGATGGAATGCTTCATGTATTTATCATTAAAGATATCGCATTGCCTCAATTCCTTATGCTCATTCCAAAGGTTTTGTCTGGTGAGTTAGCCGATAGTGAGCACGTCCACTATATGAAAACAACCAAACTGGAAGCATCATCCACCTATGAAATGATTGCAAATGTGGATGGTGACGAAGGGGATAAGCTTCCCGTAGAAATTGAGAATTTAAAGCAACATTTAGACATACTCATTCCATTAAAAGAGTAGGAGGAGATTCGAATGGATCTAGAAGTCACTCAGACAGCGAAAAAGAAATTAAACGAAATCCCCGAAGACAAAATCATTCAATTATCATTTGATAAAGGAAGCTGCGACATTGTCGATAATGTCTATGAAATGAAAGTAGTAGAACGAAGAGAACCAGCATCCTATGAAAAAATGATCAATTCCGAAAACCTTGAGTTTATCGTTGACGATCATTTCGAAGAAACATACGACCATGAACTGACGATTGACTTCAGAGATAATTTCTTTATATTTAAAAACAAGAATCAAACATTTAACAATCGTATCGGACTACGTTATTTATAAGGTGATTTTCGCTTTTTTTATCGTTAAGTGCAACGTTGTATAGTAATTCAAACCTTTATATGTTACCATTACCTCTTAGAGCAAACAAAGGACGTGAACATTCATGATTAAGATTCAAATCCCACAAGCGGATATATCCATAACGGAACGCAAACAGCCAAGAGGCTCAGAAGAACCAAAAATCAAAAGCATACAAGGCTTTATCGACCTTCATGAAATTCCAAGAGACAAGGGCGGAATCATCTTATTCTACAATATTAATGATGAGCTTTTATTCGTAGGTAAGGCCAGGAAGCTGAGACAAAGAGTCAAAAAGCATCTTGAAGATACAGTGTCTCCATTACGAAATCATAGAGGCGAAGTCTACCGTATCGATGTAGCCATAGTAGAGGACGCAATGGATCGCGACATATATGAGACATATATCATTAATAAATTACAAGCTAAATATAACGTAGATAAAGTTTTTTATAAGTGAAGAATAAAAAGGGACTCTGGTCTGAGCTAAGACCACGGTCCCTTTTTGAATGTATTCAGCAGGTGTTATTTCTTAATCATTCCACTCAGCATATTGCGGATTCCATTTCACAAGCAACTCTTCTTTCACCCCAAAGTACGTTGTATCCGTCCGATCTGTCACCCCATAATAAACCGTATAACCTTCATCGTCCCAAATGGTGTTGATGGATACGATAACAGAAGATCTCTGCACCCCTGCCACTTCGATATTGACCGACTGATTCAACCCAAATAGCGTTACATAGCTGATTTCAGATCTTCTAATCGAAGGAGGGGATGGGCAATCTTCAATATTCACGTATTTCTTTTTCCCATTAAGTATGTCATAGGTAATTAAAGATTTACCAGGTTTCATCCAATAAACTATCCGTACTATACGCCCAGCCTTCAGGGACGTGCTGTTATCCGTTCCAAGAAAGAGATCATCATACTTTATGACTTCATTCAGCCCAATGGGATTAATGAATCCCTCCACAAGGACACCTCCTAGGTATAACTATTGCATGTACTACAGTTATACTTACTGAAGGAAGGGCACAGATAGAACGAACAAATAAAAAAACAGCGGATAAAGGTTTAATGTTAAAATAAGGATATACCGGCGATTCAGATCAATATAATCTTCTATTAAAATGCTCTGCAGAGTATGATCAAAAAAACCCGTCTAATCGACGGGTCTTCAAGAGTAATTTATTATCTTTTATACGCCATCGAAAGGCTGAGGACATCGTCGGTCATTACAAACTGATGTACCTCTTCCAGTGCTAGTATCAAGGTATTCGACAGCCTGTTTTGGGAATAGGCGCAGACTGAAAGTAAGCCTTCCTGCAGAACATAATCATCAGCCGTTGATTCAAATTCTTTAAGGAGAGCTGTTTCAGGTTCTTTTGAAGTCCATTCGACGTGAGCCCATGTTCTAATAGAAGGATTGAAATTTTTTATAACGGTTAGATCCCTCTGGAAGTTCCTGAGAATATTTTGAGTGTTAAAATCACCATTTAAAAAGTAGTAGTCAAAGTTATCAACTAAGGAGATGGATGATACCTGTTGTGGTGTAAACAACATGTTCATTCTACTTTTAACTTTTGTGATATTCCTCATGCTTTCTATTATCAGCATATGTTGATTATTTTCCAAACCAGCGCGAATAAAAATCATAAGGTTCCGAATATAAGCATTATCTTCCTGAAATTGATAAAAGACATGACCTTTGTGCAACGTTTCCAATTTTTCATTTAACACTTCCATATATCCTCACCTCTCAATCGAATGGAAATCTTGGCCTCAGGGAATCATTTACCTTGTCCTTAAAAGGTTGGTTACATTTAGCATAACATAATCAATTGTCTAACTATACAGGTTTATTGCTGAGTAGTTGCACTATTAACATTCCATCCTTAAGAAAATAGGAGTTGTCAAAAAACCTCTGTTTCACGAACTGCCACTGATGGAAGCTATAGATAAATCAAAAGGAGGTAAAGTGAATGAAAGTTCATTTCAAAAAATTAGTTAATCCTGACACGGAAATCGTCAAGACATTGAATAAGTGGGATAATCATCCGGATTTAATTCACCTCATCCGCCCAAATCGAAACGGGGAGGAACTTGAAAAGCGGTCACATATGACATTGGATGAATTAAGAAGTCGACTGAATTCTCACCATATTTATCTTATATACTTGGGTGATAAGCTTGTGGGAGAAATGAATTACATGATCGATCCAGGTCACCTTCATAAAAAAGTGAAGGGAACTGCTTGGCTGGGCATTACAATCGGTGAACCCGAGGGAAGAGGTAAGGGTATAGGGTTTGAAGCTATCCAATATCTGGAGAATGAGATTAGAAAGGAGGGACTACTCCGGATTGAACTTGGAGTCTTTGAGTTTAATCGTAATGCACACAGGCTGTACGAAAAGCTTGGATACGAGGAGATAGCGAGAATACCTGGCTTTACTTATTGGAATGAAAAAATGTGGGCTGATGTACGCATGGAGAAAGACTTATTAAGATAGCTGAAAATCATGTATAAACAGACCAGGGAACAAGCGTCATTCTTTTATCTTATATAATGTTACGTTTGTGTAACAAATATGACAAAGTAAGAGTCCGATAGATTTTATCTGTCTCATTCAGAATGTCCAGATTGACTCTCAACGAATTAAAGGAAATTTGAATATATTCCCTTCAGCAGTATCTCCTTACTCCATATTGGGTCTTCTGGCTGTTTTAAAGCATAGACATACCTCATCTTTAATCTTGGGATTCTGCCAAATATAACTTTATTGTAAAAACGTCGTAACCTTCCTATTCTTGTCATAAAGTACAATGGAATTAGATTGAAAAGGAGGGAAATACATGCAAGAAACCATTCACCATTATGATGATTTATTGAGAATGCTGGATTCATTTTTACGGGAGCCGGCTCCATTTTGGGATGAGTTTTTTTCTGATCGTGAGAAATCCGTCCCTATATTTGTTAACGCACCAGACGAAAACCTGGCCTCTTATTTAAAGAGCGGAATCATCACCTGTGGCAGGGTACTTGAACTCGGTTGTGGACCAGGAAGGAATGCCATTTATCTGGCAGAAAACGGCTTTGAAGTAGATGCAGTTGACGTGTCAAAGACATCTCTTGATTGGGCTAAGGAACGAGCGGATGAAAGAAATCTTTCCATAAACTTTTTTCACCGAAATATTTTTGATTTTGAAATTGAGAATGGAAAGTACGATTTTATTTACGATTCAGGTTGTTTTCATCATATTGCTCCTCATAGAAGGATAAGTTACATAAACCTTATAGAAAGAGCATTAAGGCCAGAAGGATACTTTGGTATCACGTGTTTTCATCAGGGTGGGAGTTTAGGAGGTTCTGCTATATCAGATTGGGAAGTATATCGAAAAGGTTCTCTTATGGGTGGACTGGGATATACAGAGGGCAGGCTGACAGATGTCTTTCATTCGTTGAAACCCATAGAAATTAGAAAAATGATCGATCAAAACGAGTCAGAAAACCTTTTCGGTGCATCGGACTTACTGACTGGACTTTTTCAAAAAGGAATTAAATAAAGTGTAAAGTATACATTTAAAGAGAAGATATGCTCAGCCCGTTCTGATCATATCTTCTCTTTCTTTTATAACCTGAAACGAGACAGAAAACGTAATAATTCCTTTTGCACTCCATGTTGATATTTTAAGATGGCGTAAGTTTTAGCCACCGGCATGGGAAAAGACTTTGTTTCAACTTCCAAGAGTCTTCCTTCCAGCAGCTCTCTCCTTACTGTAGATGCAGGAAGATAGGAAATACCCAGTCCTTCTGTTATAAATCGTTTTGTGATATGTGTTTGCGACACCTTCATCATCCTGGTTTTTGGATAAAATTGTTTGATCGTATAACAAAGATCATCCCAATAAGCAGGATGATTATGGGTCAACAGGTAATTCGATGCCAATAACTCCTCTTCTTCCAACGGAGGTGCTGATTCAAAATCCCTTCCATCATGGGGAGCCACCATAATGACTTTATCAGTAAACAACAGAGTTTGTTCAAGCTCAGGACTAAAGCAGGGAAGACAGGAAAGACCGATATCGACCCTTTCTTCCAAAACAGCCTTCTCTATTTCATCCGACTCAATGATTTCAACCGATATTTCTACCTGGGGATGATTTTCTAAAAACTGTTTTAAGACAAAAGGTAAAACATTATCAGCAATCAGGGGGGATATAGCCATTTTAAGCGTTTTAGTATATCCCTGACTTATAGATTGCAGAGCAGTAATTCCTTCTTCATAGATTTCAATCAATCTTTTGGCATGTTTAAGATAGCTCCTCCCTGCTTCCGTCAACTTAATCTTCTTTCCTTCTCTTTCAAACAGCTTGACCCCAAGTTTCTTCTCAAGTTGTTTTATATGAACGGTAACCGTCGGCTGAGAGATGTATAATCGCTCAGCCGCTTTTCTGAAATGACTGAATTCAGCAGCGGAAATAAACGTTTTCACTACATTTAAGTCCATGTTTACACCCCCTTGATTCATTAATAACCGTAATCAAATAATTTAAATATATTTAATTTTCATAATTATATATCCATTATACAATAAATGTAACAAAGGAAAAAGGGGATGAAATGGATGTATAGCAAAGGATTAAAAGGTATTATCGCAGCACAAACATCGATCAGTCATATCAATGGCCAGGAAGGTGTCCTCCTATATAGGGGATATGATATAGGAGAAGTCAGTCACTTGTCATTTGAAGAAGCAGCCTTCTTATTATGGCACAGCCATCTTCCGAATGAGGAGGATGCAATGGAGATCCAAAAGGAACTGAGCACATACAGATATTTGACACCTGAGATGAAATCCATACTTCATGCTTTGCCAGAAGATATGGATATAATGAGTGTGTTAAGAACTGTCGTTTCTTCCGAGGGGTCAGCAGAATACAAATGGAAGCCCACGATTGAGCAGGCGATGAGATTGACGGCAGTCATTCCAGCCATTATTGCCTACCGATTTAATATGATAATGGATAGACCGCTAATCGATCCCGATCCACAGCTAAACCATGTAGAGAACTATCTATATATGCTGACAGGGAACAATCCGCCCAAAGCAGTTACAGAGGCATTGGAAGCATACATGGTGTTGACTCTGGAGCATGGAATGAATGCCTCTGCCTTCTCGGCGAGGGTAACAGCTTCAACGGAATCTGATCTAGTTTCAGCCATCACATCTGCCATCGGAACGATGAAAGGGCCACTACACGGGGGAGCACCATCCGGGGTCATTGACTTACTAACCGAAATTGGCACGGTGGAGAAGGCAGAAAATATTATTAGAAGAAAATTACTGAAAGGAGAAAAACTGATGGGATTTGGTCACCGTGTATATAAAACACATGATCCAAGAGCCATTGCCCTAAAAAAGCGACTTGTAGAAAATTCTGGGGATGATCAGTCACTGGATCTGGCACTCCATGTGGAGAAAAAGGCAGTCGAACTTTTAGCTGAACTCAAGCCGGGTAGATCTCTATATACAAATGTTGAGTTTTACGCAGCCGCCATCATGAAGTCGATCCATCTCCCTTCGGATCTCTTCACACCGACATTTACCGCCAGTCGCATCGTCGGATGGACAGCTCATGTAATGGAGCAGGCAGAAAACAATTCAATCTACCGACCGCAATCAGAGTATATAGGTAGACGACTAGGTTGAAAAAACGCTAGTAAAGAAACTGACAGGTAAACGCCTATCAGATAAGAGTGCTACGGTGGGACAAGAGTAAAATTCCTTCTGCAAGAGTATTCGACTTCGGGGAAGATGCTTGTCGTTTTAAAGATAAATAAAATAGCATAAAAAATATAGACAGCCCCAGACGTCATTTGATTTGGGGCTGTCTATATTTTCATTATACCAAATTATTTTACCCGGTGATGTTATTGAGAATCTTATTCGACTATGGTAGGGATGATGCAAATAAAGCACATTCAAGAAAATATCAGATCGATCTCAACAATTGAATGAATTGGAATTTTTTCAGTGTCATGGCTTCGGGTTTGTGTTCGAAGGAACCCCCTGTTTATGAAGGAACGTTCATATATATGGAGGATAATGGGATATTCTGTCGAAATAAATGTATAGGGAGTTATTATAAAAAGAAATATAGAAAAAGGAGAATAGCCTTGTTAAAACTTCAACATATTCATAAATCAATGGATTACAAGAAAGCGTTGATTACTCACCTGGTTGATCAAAAGCAACAATTAGACGAAGGATTGATTCCTGAAAAGTCGATTGTACTCACACAGTGCAGTCTTCAAGTCTTAACTCAAACTGCCTTGATTGAGGGTGAAGTCAATCTATTTGACGGGGACGAAGAGAAGCAGACATTTCTTGAATATGGGCTCGATCGATTCGGGGAAGAACTCCTTGAACTTCCACCTGAGATGAGGGCTGCTAATGTTACGGCTCCTATTCATATTAAAAATGTTCGATTTCGATCTCTTGCTGCCCCCGAATCTATTATGGAGATGCATGAAATGATTGTCTTTTCCGACCAGGTTGTTGGATTAACCATCATTTAATACATGTAAAGGAGAGGTACTATTGTTTGTAACCGAATTAGGAAAACCGAAAAGCGAGACATCCCCATATAAAATGAAGTACAGGACTGCCGTTAAAGCAGTCATCTTTCAAGATCATAACATTCTTCTAATGCATTCGAATCGCGGTGATTATAAATTTCCGGGAGGCGGTGTTGAAGTTGGTGAAACTTTATCAGCTGCCCTTAGGAGGGAGGTGGCTGAAGAAACCGGATTCATACACTGTATAGTGAAAGAGCCTGTTGGAGTCGTAACACAAAGACATATGGACCTATTTGAAGAGGATACGGTATTTGAAATGACGTCACACTATTTTCATTGTGAACTATCAGATGATGATAGAATCCCTCAACAGTTAGAAGGATACGAGAAAGAACTTCAGATGATTCCCAAATGGGTCACCCTGAAAGAAGCCATTGATAGCAATGAGAGGTTGATGGACCGGTTTGAGAACAATCGATGGATTGTAAGGGAGAACTTTGTTTTGGAAGAATTGAAGAAATTATATAAATGATTCCGGGAAGAAACGCTTATCTGAATCTGGATAGGTGTTTTTTTAATATAGTAGAAAGAACTGCAACCTGGAGTTGCAGCTGGGGTATTATTTCTTCACTCATAGAGTTTGTTAATACAGCACTAACCATCAAATTCTTTGGTGGTTCTTAGGGTGATGGTTCCGGTTTATTTAAAAGTCCAATATGTACTTTTTGAGCTCTTCTGTATCATTCGGAAGTATCACATACCCCTCTAGTTTCATATCCAACTTTTCAAGAAGTTTAGAAGAAGAATGATTATCTTTGGTGGTAATCGCTACGATCCGTTCCATTCCTCTTTCTTTTGCAAGATCCATTGTAGCGCTGGCTGCTTCAAATGCATATCCTTGAGATTGATACTCCATTAGAAATGCAAAGCCGATATCAACATCTTCAAGGCCATCACGTTTAATCAACCCACATAAACCGATAGGGATGTGATCATCCTTGCGCTCCACCAGGAACAAACCAAATCCTTCCCGTTCATACATGGCCCGTGGACCATTCTCGATATAATTCAACGCATCATCCATTGTGCGAATACCTTTGTCCCCAATGAATTTAAGCCATCCAGGTTCATTTAATAATCTCATGATAAATGCGGCATCAGTAGGCTCTACCCATCTCAAGACTAGTCGCGATGTTTCTATTACCTTCATGTGGAACACCTCACTTTATATTCTCCTTTCTTATTTTAACTCGAAACATTGCGCATGGGAAATCATACTTTGGAAAGCCACGACCAATTCTGCTTGTTAAGTGATTTCAGCGCGAGACACACCCCTGAAAAAAATCCAAGACTAGTTTTCTTTTTTCTTCATGCTATAGTTTCTTTATACTAAATGATCAGGATAGAGGTGTAAAAATGGGATATACATTTAAAATAGAGGATCCAAAAATTCCAGCGCGCCAAGATACAGCAAATTTCCATGATATCTATTATGATGAAGATCCCTTTCTATCGAATTGTACGGTAGAAAATGCGAGGTTGGATCAGGAACATATCGACCAACTTGTACTATCTAAAGTGACGTTTAAAAATGTTTCTTTCGCAGGTGCATCATTTCCTCGAATTGATATGACAGATGTCGTCTTTGAAAATTGCGACCTGTCGAATGCAAACTTATGTGAGGGAATCATCCATCGGGTCCGCTTCAGTGAATGCAAATTAATGGGGATTGATTTTTCCGGTGCGAATTTAGGAAATGTACATTTTGATGAATGTTTGGCTAATATGAGTGACTTTGTTGACGCTCGAATGAAAAAGGTGAAATTTAACCAAACCTCCTTGCAAAATGCAAACTACTCTGACTGTGAGCTCCTGAAAGTGAGCTTTGATCGATGTGATCTGAATGAAATTGATTTTACCCAGACTGACCTTAAAGGAATTGATATTAGCACCTGCAGGTTTACCCGGATAAATGTTGCCCTTGATAGGCTTTCCGGATGTGAAATTTCCCCTGAGCAGGCGATTGGGTTTGCAGGCTTATTAGGATTGAAAGTTAAAGAGTAGGTTGTAAAGCGTGCAGAGCTGATAAGCTCTGCACGCTTTTAAGATGGCAAGAATATTTCAAGGAGGGCAAATGAATCCATTGTTCATATGTATAAAATGATCCAATCAAACATACTTATGTATCAGGGCCCACTGCTTTCAATTCGAAGGGGGAAACACCATGACCATCTTCATCTGGGTTTTACAAGGATTTTTGGCCGCCATGTTTTTGATGGCTGCAGTAGGAAAACTAACCGGGTCAAGCGTGCAACGAGGAGTATTTGAGCATTTACGATTACCTCAATGGTTTCGGATCGTCACTGGTTTAGTGGAATTATCGGGTGCTGCATTATTGGTCCTTGGTTACTGGAATGAAACGTACATCGTCACTGGTTCTCTCATTCTCGGTGTAACAGCAATCGGTGGAATGCTGGCCCATATTCGTGTAAAAGATGGATTCAAAGATACATCTATGATTGTCCTTCTGGGGATCCTTGCCTTTATATTATTGTATTTAGTTAAGTAAATTCACCAGATAGGAGTAAATTATATATGGCAAAAGGAGTGGATGCCCGGCTGCCACTCCTTTTTCTTTAATTTCTTTACATTAAGTGAAAATATTTCCAATTCAAATTCGTACGATATATTAGCGCCAATGTGATGGAGGAGGTTTATTCATGATTGAGATTGTAAATGTAAGTAAGCAGTATGAAGCTATCCAAGCGCTGCAAAATATCGGTCTAACAATCCCGGAAGGCACATGTTTTGGACTTGTAGGTCCCAACGGAGCAGGGAAATCCACCTTAATGAAAATTTTATCCGGAGTATTACAAAATTTTGAAGGGGATATCATCGTCAAAGGACACTCTGTTATGAAAGATAGAATAAAAGTGAAAAAACTTATTGGGTACATACCTCAGGATATTTGTCTGGAGGAAACACTGACTGCCAAAGATAACTTAAGGTATTTCGGGAGCCTTTATGGACTTAAAGGAAAAGAATTACAGGACCGTTGTGAGAATGTGTTGAAACAGATCGGATTATATGAACGCAAGAAAGATAAGGTCAGTACCTTCTCAGGTGGGATGAAGCGCCGGTTGAATATTGGATGCGCATTACTCCATAATCCTTCTATTATCATAATGGATGAGCCGACTGTTGGAATTGATCCACAATCAAGAAATTCAATATTTTCAATCATTCATGAGTTAAAAGAAAAGGGTAGCACCATTATCTACTCCAGTCACTACATGGAGGAAGTAGAGCACCTTTGTGACAGCATTGCTCTGATTGATAAGGGAACGCTGGTTGAAAGCGGCTCAATGGATGAACTGTTGCAGAAATACAATCGACCATCCTTGTTTATTTCGGGGGAAGGATTAAATGAATCAAGTCTATCTGTCCACGGTGAGCTCGAATCTAAAGGAAATGGATTTCTGCTACATAGTGTTGATCCACTTGTTGCACTGGAAAACCTGATTGTGGATTTCCGGAGCCAAAACATCCTTCCAAGAAGGCTGGAATTATATCAGCCAAAACTGGAGGATATCTTTTTTGATCTAACAGGAACACAGCTTCGTGATTCGTAATACAGGGAGGAATGCACATGTGGGCAATTGCAAAAATGGAATTAAAGAAGAATGTACAGGATAAAGGCTTGTGGTTTTGGACATTTATTTTGCCGATCGTCTTCATTATCGCCTTTGTTTCCATCTTTTCGGGAGATGAGAATACAAGTTATAAAGAAGTTGTGACCCAGATCATCCCAGGATATACGATCATGTTCGCATTTTATATTATGATTTCCATGGTCATCGGATTCGTAAAGGATCGGGATAAAGGAATGGTCGCAAGGATCGCCAGTACACCACTGCCTATCAAGGACTATTTTATAGGAAAGTGGATTCCCTTTATGATGATCGTCTTGATACAGATAGCAGTATTATTCTGTTTTGGCGTCGTCGTTTATGATCTCCCACTAGGGGATCCCCTTGCACTGATTTCCATTTCCTTATCTTTGGCTTTCATTGTAACGGGGTGGGGCATGGCCCTCTCAGTGTTGGTGAAAACGGAGAACATGGGCATTGCCATGACACAGATCGTCGCACTCGGAGGTGCAATGCTTGGAGGGTTATGGCTGCCAGTGGAGCTGATGCCTGAATTTATGCAATCGATCAGTAAGGTTTTGCCTCAGTACTGGGCAATTGAAGGATATAAGGAAATCATTCTCGAGGGTGGATCTGTGGCTGACGTTTTTTTCAATATTTCTATCCTGATATTCTCCGGAGCAGTAGGTGGAATGATTGCCATCGCTCGATATCCACGGTTTCTTCGTTCATCAAAAAGCTAATATCGGGAAAAGCGAATACCTTCTCTAAAACTAGTGAAAACGCATTCCTTTTTGAAATTTATGGTATAATTCAATTATCTGAACATTCCATCCGAATTTGCACTGTTTGAAAGGGGAAACCGATTGAAAGAGAATAGAGTAAGAATTCAAGAACTAAATAAAGAAAATTGGTATGAATGCTGTCAGCTCAAGTTGTCAACAGAGCAGCTGCCATTCATTGAACCTAATTCCATATCCATTGCCCAATCTAAATTCGAGACCACATTAAAACCTTTTGCCATCTATTTTGATAGTATGGTTGTTGGCTTCCTTATGTTCAATACTGTACCAGAAGAACTGGACGGTCATTGGGTATACCGAATAATGGTTGATGAAAGCCATCAGGGTAGAGGAATCGGAAAAGCGGCAACAGATTTAATGTTAATAGAAATGAAAGAGTCACTCGACGTGAATAGAATCGTTGTAGGATATCACCCTGATAATCTGGGTGCACATCACTTATATAGAAGTCTTGGATTTGTCGATCACGGTGACCGATTTGGCAGGGAAATGGCCGTAATTAAAGAAATGTAGTTTAACAAAATGATAGAAATGGAATGGGCCAAGTTCTTCATTTGGTCCTTCAAAGATTTACATTCCTATAAGTTCATCAAACATATAAATGTTTATTTCACCTCTAACATTCCTTTAAGCTTATCTTTCGCTCCTTTCCGCCACTTTTTCACAGCAGATAGGGATACATTCTCCACCTCTGCAATTTCACTGATTGTAAGCATATGCATACACGTATATCTTACCCATTTTCTCTGATTCACCGTCAGACCTTCACAATAGCTGAACAACAATTCTTCTGCTAATCCTCCATTTATATGATCATCTTCTATCATGTTAAAGAATTCCGTTTCTTTGAAAATGTTCTTTTCTTCATTTAGATTATCACTTGTTAACTGCGACAGAATTCTGCCACGTACAAATGAGTATGCGTACGCAGGAAAAGCTCCTTTCTCGGGATCAAAATTCTGATAAGCCTCCCATAGGGCGATGAGGCCGGTTTGATAGTACTCCGATTTATTTTTATAGATGTGCAATGAATGAATAATTTTATGAATCATCCGGTCATATTGCAAATGTAGCTCCTCAAATTTCTCCAATATACTTTCCTTCTGACCGGCGCGCCGTTCTTTGTATTCCTAGGTAGGTTAACCATACAAAGAAAAAGGGTGGTGAACAAACGAGGTTAATTTTAGTTTTAGAGCCACTACATCATTAAAACTTTATGGCATTTCAGCTGTTTCTGAAGGGGAAATAACAAAATAGACCTATAATGAGGAAACATATTAGCTATTTTCCTTAATTAGTAAAAATGGTTGGGAATTAGGCAATACTATAATGAAAGACATACTCCAAGGAGGGTGAAAAATGACAAAGAGTTCTACTTCTATTAAATCCGAAAATGAACAAGTACAGCAGAATGAAACTATCGAAAAGCTGGAACAAATGTTAGCAGCGGTCCTTCACTATCTTTCCGATGATGAAATTGAAGAAATCGATATTGACTACCTCCTTACGAATACTGAAGACCTGCGGGAATGGTGGGAGGGTTACCGCAAAAGAAACAAAAAAAAGCTCGAAAATGAGATTAAAGCTTCTTTAGGCACATTATCACTTGAGGAATTAGAAAAAATCCATGAACAAATTAAAAAACATAAATAATTCCTCTAATAAGTTCTGAGTTCATTGACAAGATGAATAACCATAATATTATTATGTAAACTTTAAACAAATAGGAATTGATAGGGCTATAACCATTCTTTAGGCATAGCGGGAGGGTAGACTCTTTCAATCAATGTCTCAGGCAAAATAAGGAGAAGAAAACGCCCATCATTGAACGTTTTCACTCCTGCACGAACTTCTTTTTAAAGAACCTCCTGAAATAACTGGTGTGCAAGTGTTACAACTCCCACCGGCATTTGATTCACAATAACCGTCGTGAATATTTCATGTTCAGGAAAATAAAGTGTCACAGATTCATACCCATGAATCAATCCATGATGACCGTAAGCAGATATTCCTTTATCAAACGTGTACTTGGCAATTCCCAAACCGTAATATTGACCGGGAACATCCGTCTGATGAACAGCCAGCATTTGTTCAAGTGATTCTTGTGATAAGAGGGTGCCAGTGAACAGGGCCTTCATGAATGTTTGAATTTCTGCAGGGTTTGAAATAAGAGCACCGGCAGTCCACATGATGGAAACATTGAGATCTGTAATGTCTTTCAAATCATCAGATATGTCAGACAAGTCCGGGGTGGCATTCGAGTGCCCTGTTGCAAAGGGGAACTTTAGATCATTCTTTATCGGGAAGTATGTCCTATTCAGTTGAAGCGGTTGAATAATCCATTGGCTGACTGCTTCTTCAATCTTCATGCCTGTACATTTCTCTATGACCATTCCAAGAAGGATATAATCTGTTTGGGAGTCCTTATATTTAGTACCGGGATCAAATTCCAGAGTATGATGGGCGATCAGTCTTATAAGACTTTGAGGGGGGAAGAAGTCATTCAGACTTGAGACCTCATGTTCAATGCATTTCGTACCTGCGACATCCATCCTTAGATAATCCTTTAAGCCCGATCTATGCTGAAGCAATTGACGAACGGATATCCTTCTGCCTTCTTTCAGGATACCGGGAAGGATGGATTCGACGGATTGTTCAAGTGAAAGAAGGCCTTCTTCTTGTAATTTCAAGATCAATGTACTAGTAAACATTTTTGTTAAAGTACCAATACGTTGATGATCGAAAGGATTTAACAATGTATTTTGGACATATCCTTTAACGCCTGCTGCCATAATATAGTCTTCTCCAGAAGAATTAGTCAAGCAGACTGAAATACCAGGCAGCTGGTATGCTTTACGCAGATTTTCGACTGTTTTTTCAATTATAGTGAGATCAATCAAAGAAATCATCCTTTCGAGCTATAGATATCCTACCTGCCTTTAAGAAGATGAGCTTCCAGCTTAAGCAGGATTTTTCAAGATTAGTATAGAAAGTTATTAAGTGCGTTCTGGTGAGCGGTGAAACCATACAGTGGCATAAGTTCGTCCAGTCACACGCATGCCTTTCAAAGAATCTCAGAATAGCATGTTCTATACATATGAACAAATATGCGAAATAGAAGGGAAAATAATCAATGTCAATCCGCAATTCAGCAAAAGCCATCATTATCCAAAATAACAAAATACTTCTGACTAAAAATAAAGATGATGATGGTATTTTCTATCTCTTTCCCGGTGGGGGACAGGAAAAAGGTGAAACACTTCATGAAGCATTAATTAGAGAATGCATAGAGGAGACAGGGGAAGTCGTGGCAGTAGGGGAGCTGGTACATATAAGGGAGTATATCGGTAAAAACCATGAGCATGCGGCTTTCGACTTCAACTTACATCAAGTAGAATTCTATTTTAAATGTACATTTCTCCATGAATGGAGCGATCATCATGCTCCATCGAATCCAGATAGTCACCAAGTAGGGGTGGAGTGGATTGATTTGGATGCACTGAAGAATTATAGATTATATCCTAAAGAAATAGCTTCATATATAGTCGGAAGAAGGTCGAAGGTTTATCTCGGAGATATCAACTAGGATAAAGAGGGGGATAATCGTTGCGTATTCATACGCTTATCTTAACAGGAATAATGGCAGGCATTTACTCTAGTATTTTAGATGGCATTGAACAAGACTACAGTTTCAATACTGTCTTGAGTGCGTGTACTTTAACTGTTTCAACAATAGTGACCGGGCTTTTGCTACACAGATTTTTGAATAAAGAAAAGAATAGTAAAGCCTGAATAGATCTTATGGCTCTGAGAACTATCTCAGAGCCATAAGATCCTTATAACATTCGAACTCATACAGCCTTCAAAACCTGCGTTTCCAAGTGTTTTGTATCAAAGCCCCTCAACCCCGGATGCTACCTTCCTCAGTGTTCCATACCGGCAGGCGATTTGGGTCTTCTGGCCAATTCCCCATTGCAATTCGGACAGATAGAATCATATTTAGCAGTGCAGCCTTCACAATAAGTACACTCATGGACACAAATGTACGCATGGTCATTCAAGCTCCTCCCACACGTCTCACAATTGGTCTTCATTTCTAATCCCATAGCTAACCTTCCTTTCTATCAATCTCTTTCCATTATATTCTAAAATGCGTTAATATAGTGGATATATGGTAAAGTCACTCCTTTGAGGGAAAAATGGCGGAATATATATCATATGGGGGAAATCGAGAGTGAAAATAACATGGAAACAGGAATCATTCATTCCCGAAATCTCACGTGTTACAAGTGTACATGGTTTCTGCTTTAATAATGAAAAACTGCTAATGATCAGAAAGGGGAAGGAAATTTGAACCAATCACTATCGGTTAATAAAAAAAGCTGGGATGAAGTCGCGCCACGTTTCTACGGTAGAAATCCCCTGCCGGAATACGGTCCACTTGCACCAACTGAAGATGAGCTACAGCTGCTTGGGGATATAAAAGGAAAAAGGGTATTGGATATCGGCTGTGGTAGTGGGCATTCACTAAAATATATGAGGGACAATCACGCCTCGGAGATGTGGGGATTGGATTTATCTCACAGCCAAATCAAGGCAGCTGAAGAATTATTGTCAGATGATGATGTGACCTTGTTTGAAGCACCAATGGAAGAGAATCCAGGAATACCCGAGAATCATTTTGACATTGTCTATTCCATTTACGCCTTGGGTTGGACGACAGAGCTGGATCAAACCCTATCCAATGTATATTCATACCTAAAGGATGGCGGCATCTTCGTATTCAGCTGGGAGCACCCTTTATATAATCGTATTCAACAAACAGGAAGAAACCTCATCTTCAGCCAACCCTATCATAGTGAAGGACCCTATGACCATGAGGCGTGGACGCATCCTGCCATCATGCAGCAGTTCAAAGTCAGTACCTATCTGAACACGCTCATCAAGAAAGGCTTCTTGATCGAAAACGTGATTGAAGAGGTGCGTTTATCCCAAGTGGATGTTGAGAGGCATTCCAATAGATGGTATAGCTTTGATAAAGCAAGCTATTTACCAACTACTATAATTGTGAAAGCCAGGAAGGGAATGCGGATCTGATGATAAAAGCTGCCATATTCGACCTGGATGGAACGCTGTTAAATAGGGATGCGTCTGTAAAGGCATTCATCACGGATCAGTATGAACGCCTTTACCATTGCCTTCATCATATTCCGAAAAATGTATATATATCCAGATTCATCGAACTAGATCAAAGGGGATACGTATGGAAAGACAAAGTATATAAACAGCTCATTGAGGAGTTTTCGATTCCTGAGTTAACATTTGAAGCATTTCTCGACGATTACATAGAACGATTTAAATACAGCTGTATCCCTTTTCCTCATATACTTACCATGTTGGATGAATTAAAAGCGGAAGGAATCCGATTGGGGATGATCACGAATGGGTATGGACGATTTCAGATGGACAATATCCTTGCCCTCAAAATAGAACCTTACTTTCAAGAAATACTTGTCTCCGAGTGGGAAGGTATAAAAAAGCCCGATACTGAAATTTTCAAACGGGCAGTAGAAAGATTACAAGTAGAACCTCAAGAATGCATCTTTATCGGAGACCATCCCGAGTATGATGTGTATGGTGCCCAGAAGGCAGGGATGAAAGGTGTTTGGAAGAAGGATGCCCATTGGATAGATGCAAAACATGCAGATGGTGTGATTGATGATTTAGCTGACTTACCATCCTTTATTAAGGCGCTTCAGTCATCACGGTGACTATTTCTGGTAGAATAATTTATAAACATGTTTCCTTTAAATGGTTAGGAGAGACAGTCAATAAATTTTACTCTGTCAGCTGATCAAGTGAATTGAAAACGGGGATAAAAAAACCTTTCGTATTTTTTGATTATTATGAAAGACTGATTTAGAACGATATGCTACTATTCATTCTACGGAATTTCTAGTATAATAGTCTTCTTGATACTACATATTCAGCCTAGGTAATTGAATAAAATCAGGAGGGTCCACTTTGTTTGAATTCAGTGATTTATTTACAGAACCAGTAAAAACCGTCGCTATTAATATAGCGATTGTTTCACTAGTTACCATATCGTTGACTACACTAATATATACGGTACTTAAATTTATTAAGTTACCTGAAAAGTTCATAGAGAACATTATCGGCCTGATCGTAGTGTTTGTTGGAATAGGCACTGTGTATTATTCCCTGAGATGGGATTTGTTCCTTGCATTATGATCGAGCATAGATTGAAAGAAAAAGCATCTAATCAGATGCTTTTTTTTGTTTTTATGACTAATGAATTTTATAACAAATACGCTATGCTTCACTAACGAGAGAAGCTTTCCCCTTGAGTCTCTTAACTTCATTCAAAAGCCTCATATTCCGTTCTTTAAACTTACCATTACATATTATGATTAGGACCATATAGTGCAAATAGAAACTGTTGATATCTTCCCCTTGCTAATATGAAGAAATTTCTTTATATTTAGTAAATACCATTTTGCCAAATGTTGGAGGGGTCTATCTATGAATGACATGAAGAAATTATGCAACTCCATTAATGCTTGTTTAACAAAGAAGGATTCAACTATTAACGAACTTCAAATGGGTGAGATTGTTTATTTGTTTCGAGTGAAATCTCAACTGACTCAAGAAGAGTTAGCATCGAAAGCAAATGTATGCACGCAGACCATCAAAAGACTTGAAGGGTGCAGGGAAAGGGTTAGTGATGTCACTTGCAGGGGAATATTCGAAGCGTTGGGAGTTCATATCACTCGACTGACGAATCTTTTGGACGAATGATAAGACTAGTCAAAGCAGTATAAGCCATAGCCTCAAATATTTAACACTGGGATATTCTACTAGAGGTTTAAAAATGAATATAATATGTCGACGGCTTTGAGTTGAAATGTGGAACGGGCAGATGCTATATTATCCTGAATAAGGTACGATCTCCAATCATACCTTTAAAAGAGTTCAATTGGACGAAGGGAGAGCCTATGGATAATAATTGGGAAGTCGCTCTATCATCTTTAACTCAATTGACCGTGTCTTCTAATGCAAATAATGAACCTGTCACAATCCATGGTGGTAATGAAACATTACGATGCGTGGGAGTCGGGACAGATGCGGCGGTCTTTCAATCTATTAATGTACCTAACTTCGCGTTCAAATTGTATGCTGAAGATAAGAGATCCAAAATAAAAATAGAAGAAAACGTCTATCAAACCATCGGGGATTCTCCTTTTTTCTCTACCTGCTATGCAGCTTATGATACATTACTAGTATTAAGTTATGAAGAAGGACCAACACTCTTTGACTGTCTGTTGCAGGGTATCCCGATTCCATTTCAAGTGGTTCAGGATGTCGAAGCGGCGAGACATTATGTTCGTGAGCGAGGACTAAATCCCCGTGATATCCATTTAAAAAACATTTTATTGCAAAATGGGAGAGCGAAGATCATTGATGTATCAGAGTATGTACATCCTGGAAATGATTTCAGATGGGAGCACTTGAAAAAAGCTTATGAAGACCATTATGACCTTATTGAGGGAAGAGCCTTACCATTTTGGTTATTGGAAACGATACGGAAATGGTACAACTCCTGGAATAAGCACTTTGGATCGTATGAGGAATTTATGAAAAAAGTATCTAAATTTACTTCATTTAAATAGGATGGAAAGTGTTCAAAGCCTTCATTGCTTTGGACGTTTTTTTTGGAGAAGAGAAGAGTTACATTTGAATCAGTTGTACAAACAGCTTCCGTTTGACATAATTTATCTAAGATTAGATCACTGGAGGGGAGAATATGTGGTATCAAAACGATGTAAGTAAGAGTCTGGGGACAAAATACCCCATCATCCAAGCTGGAATGGCTGGAGGGGTCACCACCACGCGCCTGGTTTCCTCTGTCTCGAATTCGGGCGGGCTTGGGACGCTTGGAGCAGGGTATATGCCTGTCGCCGACCTTAAAGAGGCGCTAAAACAAGTAAAAAAACAAACAGACTTACCTTTTGGTGTAAACCTTTTCATACCCGAGAAACCGGAATGCCGAGAAGAACAAGTGAACAGCATGCAAAAATTACTGGACCCCTTCAAAAAAGAAATGAATTTATTGATTGATGGCCAATTCACTATAAATCAAGCAGATTTTGAAAAACAAATTGAATCCATCATTAATGAAAGAGTGCCAGTCTGCAGCTTTACCTTTGGAATTCCTTCAAAGGAAATTGTAAAAGAGTTGAAGAAAGAAGGAATCAAAGTCATCGGAACTGCTACATCAGTAAAGGAAGCGTTAATCAATCAAGAGTGTGGAGTGGATGTGATCGTGGCACAAGGGAGTGAAGCAGGTGGGCATAGAGGTACATTTCTTGGTGCTTACGAAGAATCAATGATTGGGACATTCTCCCTGATTCCACAGGTAGTGGATGCTGTGAAACTACCGGTTATTGCAGCAGGCGGAGTTATGGATGGAAGAGGTATGATAGCCGCTCTCGCTTTGGGTGCAAAAGGAGTTCAAATGGGAACCGCCTTTCTAACCATGAAAGAAAGTGGAGCAAATGCTATCCACAAAAGAGCCATTTTAGAAGCTGAAGAGACAAGCACAACGGTCACATCTGCATTTAGCGGTAAACCGGCCAGGGGCCTTTCAAACACATTTACAAGAACGATGAAGGAGTATGAGAGTCAATTCCTTCCGTACCCTATTCAAAACGAATTGACTAAAGAAATTAGAAAGGAAGCCGGCAATCTGCATAACAAAGAATTAATGTCTTTATGGTCAGGTCAAAGCCCACGACTCAGTAAAGATGTTTATGTACATGAGCTGATTGATTCTATGGTAAAAGAAGTGGAAGAAGGACTACATAAGTTGCACAGATAAACTGTTATTTTGATGATTTCACCACTCTAATCTCATCATTAGTCCCATTTTCACAAATCTTCTTTTCCAAATATTTAACCTTGTAATACTTTCTAGCAAAGGTATAATTTTGATATAAGGTAAGCGCTTTTTTATTTAACTGAAAAATTCTAAATAATGAAAATTCCATTTGTCGAGCTGCATTTTCTAGGAGGTTCACATGAGAGAAATTTTACCTGGATCCGTATTGTCACACATTCAGTACGGTTATCAAAAAGTTCCTAAGAAAGTTAAAAGTCAATGTCCAAGTTGCTCTAAGACCAGTGAATTTGTGTTGAAAGCCAATTTCTATCAAGTGAATAAGACTGGGTTGTTCGCAGAGGCCAACTGTTCGGAATGTAAGAAACCGGCCGTTTTCGTTATTATGTTGAATGACGATTCGATTCATACAAGAGAGGAAGCCGGTCTATATATTTATGATCCTTTAGCCACGAACGGACCCTTGGATCAGATCCAGGGGAATAAACGGATCCCACAGGACCTCGTCAGATCATTTCGATCCGCATTAAACGTCAGCCAGTCGAAGGATAACTCTGCTACAGCCGTTATGTCTAAGCGGGTACTGGAGAGTGTACTGAAGAATTTCAATGGTGATCAATCCACAGGGCAATCTTTGTCGGAACAATTCGATCAGCTTCCGAAAAATGTTGATCTATCAAAGCCGATCCAGGCCCTCAGCCATTTAGTCCATCCCAAGTCTGCTTTCTACGAGATGCTTGAATTGGAACGGGAGATAGATGATGAAACAGCTGGCCTACTCATGGAATTATTGGAAGGTCTGATTGAATACCTGTATGTACTTCCAGAAAAAATAGAAACGTTACAAGAAAGAATTGAAAAGAAATATTAGTAGGGGTAGAGTGTTGTTTCTGGCACTCTACTTTTTTCCAGTTCACTGAATGAAGTATGTATCATCACTTTTGATCGACTGATCATTGTGTATATCATATATCCGAATTTCTCTATCCAATATGCTAAACGGATCCCCTATAAGTCGGGTAGCAAAAAATACACCCAAAACCAATCTTGATCATTCCGCAACATATGAAATCATCGTAAAAAATCAAGATCTTTCATGATTATGAACAGAATTTATTTAAATTTTGCCAAAACTAGTTTATCATTATGAGGTAGATTGTTATTGAAAGTCAGCGGAACTAAAGGAAGGTACACGATGATGACAGAAAACGAAAAGAATATTACCAGAATACATATGGATGGAAAGGAATACATCCTAATCGGGACCGCTCATGTGTCACGACAGAGTGCGGAACAGGTAAAAGATGTGATAGAAGACGAGAAACCGGACACGGTTTGTGTTGAGCTGGACGAACCAAGGTATCAATCAATTGTCGAAGGTGATAAGTGGAGAGATACTGATATTTTTCAAGTGATCAAAGATAAGAAATCCACTCTGCTCCTCATGAATCTTGCCATTGGTTCATTCCAACGCCGGATGGCCAAACAATTCGGCATCAAACCGGGACAGGAAATGATTCAGGGCATCGAATCCGCGAAAGAATTAAATGCGGAACTCGTCCTTGCTGACCGGAACATCCAGGTGACATTTTCCCGGATATGGAGCAGTGTAGGTTTCAGCGGGAAGGCCAAGCTACTGACCCAGATTGTATACAGTATCTTTAGCAATGATACAATTACAGAGGAAGAACTGGAAAAAATCAAATCCCAGGATATGCTTGATTCAATGCTGAATGAATTCACACAAGTGTTTCCTAAGTTGAAAACACCCTTAATCGATGAACGGGATCAATACCTGGCACAGAAAATCAAAGACGCTCCAGGAAATAAGATTGTCGCAGTACTTGGGGCAGCACATGTACCAGGTATCTCTAGAGAAATCTATAAAGAGCATAATCTGGATAAATTGAATGAACGTCCAACTAAATCTAATTGGCCAAAAGTCATCGGGTGGGCCATCCCTGTCATGATCCTGGCCGTCATTGCCTATACGTTCATCTCAAACCCCGATGCAGGGATTCAGCAGGGAATCAGCTGGATTTTGTGGAACGGCGGGTTCTCTGCCCTTGGAGTAGCGATCGGACTGGGACATCCCTTAGCCATTGTAACGGCATTTGTAGCAGCACCCATTACATCATTGAATCCTCTTCTAGCAGCCGGTTGGTTTGCAGGGTTCGTTCAAGCCTATTTCCGCAGGCCCAATGTCGGTGATTTTGATTCTCTGCCTGAGGATGTACTGAGCATTAAGGGATTCTGGAGAAACAAAGTAACCCGAATCCTTCTCATTGTCGTACTTGCAAATTTAGGAAGTACATTGGGAACAGTCATTGGTGGGGCAGACGTAGTAAGATTATTTCTTGAAAATTTATAGGGGAAAAATAAGTTATCCTTCTGGATGGCTTATTTTTTTGGGGGTAAATTGGAATATTATGCTAAAATGGAAGTATCCATAGTTTTGGGAGGGGATTATAATCACAGAGTTTGTCAATCGATACGGCCATTGGTTATTTCTTCTATTCGTAGGATTAAGCATCATGCTGGGAATGACAATCTTCACTTCTTCAGTTCAAGGAATCATCGCAGGAGTATTTGGAATTGTGGGGTTTTTGGGAATTTCGTATCTGGTCATCCAAATCGAGGTACATAAGAGGAAGAAGGATCATTAAAACAGATTCATCAGCTCAATGGAACAGTTTGATTAGTTGAATCGATACAAATGAAAGGAGGATCTACATGATATACGTTATTAGACACGGCCAAACCGATAGAAACAAAGAAGGTAGACTCCAAGGCAGAAATGGTCTCCCATTAAATGAAGCAGGACTCAGACAAGCTTGGGATTTAAAACACCAACTAAGTCACATCAACTTCGATTACGTCTTTTCTTCTCCACAGGAAAGAGCCATTCAAACGGCTGAAATTGTTACAGCTATGTCGTGCAAGGTTGATACAAGACTAGATGTTTATGATTTAGGCGAGGCGGATGGCCTGATAAAAAGCGAGGTGATCATGAATGGTCCATTGCCGGATTCATCGTGCTATGATGGAGTGGAGGATGCTGAGAGTTACATGACAAGGGTTTTACACTTCATGGAAGAATTGACAGCGCTCCATGGAGGAGAAGATAAACATATATTGATTTCCGGTCACAGGTGTACAACCGGTGCAATCGGTGCGTACTTTCATGGCATTCCAAAGGATCAAAATATCTTAAGATTCTCATCCAATAATGGAGAATTTAAGCAGTATGAATTGCATGTAAGAAGCTGAACGTAAGCGATAAAAATGTAACTGAACAGCCACGTTTTCAAAATGAAACTTTGGGTAAATAGTAATTAACCTTTACCCGCGACCTTGTGAGGAGAAAATAATAGGAGCTGTGACGATCGTTGCTCAATATACATGACAGATACTCCATTGTTTTGTATCAAACATATATGGCAAGAAACCAGGCTTCCCGTACTTCTCAGAAGATTACGATTCAAATGCTTTCTCAGTACACAGGATTCTCTGAGGAAATTATCCTTGAAGCACTCGAATTCGGAACGTTATCACCTGATTTATCTTTAAGATAATCACCTACGTGTAAAGGTCTAAGAAAATTATTTTCTCCTCCAAGGTTGACCTAAATTCGTTTAGTAATAGGATTGATTCATTTTTGTTACATAATTAATTTTTGAAGAATATATTGAAAAAACAAGCCTATATTTATTATAATAACAGAAAGGATTTATAGAGGAGGATCTAATGGACACCCACAGGAGTAAAAGAATCTCAAAGTTATACAGAAAGTTAATTACTTCTGATGCAACACAAGCTTTCCTTATTTATAAAGGCCTAGATGAGACAACGAAAGCAGAATTACTTGATTTAGTGGCAGAAATGGGCACTCAGCACTCAGAAAAATTGTTGAATAAAATAAGCTAATATACATGTACCAAGTTCAAGACCTGGAGAGATGAATTCTCCAGGTCTTTTTCTTATTATAGCTAAGTACAGGCTAACGTGGTGATATTTTAAATAGGGAAAGTTAGGTTATCAGCAAACCGTAATTAAAATACTTCTTGTCATCAATCAATTTGGTAATGAAAAATTATCCTGAGAGTTTCATTTTGACTAAATACATTGGAATATATCACCATAATATCTATATGTCATATGTCCTCCGTCAAATACTTAAATTCAATGAAATATGACAGGCCCACGAACAAAAGAGCGCGGTGTGATTTTCATTATAAAATCCATCAGATTATTAATCTCAATCAGAATTGATGATTCTAATTAACTACTTTTCCTTCCTGGACAGAGAAAGATCCTAATGAATGAAATAAACCATGGTTCAATATTCCTTATTTTATGAGAATAGGAATATATTCCTTTTTATTCAAAAAAATGTTGAAATCACCCGAATTAATAATTATAATATTAAGAAAATTTAATAAATAATACCCATGAAAGGAGGTGCGATTTATGAACGTGTATATGTCCGTTGATATGGAAGGTATTACGGGTCTTGTGGATCATACTCATGTGTCATCGAATAAGCATAATTATGAACGTGGAAGAATCATTATGACCGATGAAGCGAACGCCGTTGTGACTGCAGCCTTTGATTCAGGTTGCAAAGAAGTACTTGTGAATGATAGTCACTCACAAATGAATAATTTGTTGATTGAGAGGCTGCACCCTGAAACGAAGCTGATATCTGGTGGAGTGAAACCATATTCCATGGTTCAAGGACTGGATGAAACGTTTGATGGTGCTTTTTTCGTTGGTTATCATGCCAGGGCTTCCATGAAAGGGGTAATGTCCCATTCCATGATATTCGGTGTCCGACACATGTATATCAATGATGTGGCAGTTGGTGAAATGGGATTTAATGCATACGTTGCCGGGTACTATGGAGTACCTGTGTTAATGGTTGCCGGGGACGATCAGGCAGCATTAGAGGCAGAATCATTGATCCCCAATGTGACGACCGCAGTCGTAAAGGAAACCATTTCCCGTTCTGTTGCAAAAAGTCTCACGCCGGAAAAATCAAGACGACTATTAATGAAAAGAACGGAAGAAGCAATACATAATAAGGGAAATGTACAACCACTCACTCCGCCTGAACATCCTATTTTACGGATTGAGTTTGCCAATTATGGACAGGCGGAGTGGGCGAGTCTTATGCCGGGAACCGTACATGAAACAGGGACAACGACGGTGAGATTTGCTGCTAAGGATATCCTTGAAGCCTATAGAGCCATGCTTGTCATGACTGAGCTCGCGATGAGAACAACATTCTGTTAGAAAGTGTGAGAACAATGAGTACATATTTATTGAAGAGGCTTTTGGCCATGGTCATTACCCTATGGCTGATTGTCACATTAACGTTTTTCCTGATGCATGCCATACCGGGTTCCCCGTTTAATGAAGAAAGAAATACAAGTGAGATGGTGCAACAAAATCTAGAAGCTCATTATCACTTGAATGAGCCATTGATGGTTCAATATTTTCTATATTTAAAATCACTTATTTCATTGGACTTTGGCCCTTCTATCACTCAGCCATCCCAAACAGTGAACGATTTGTTGGGAAGGGGATTTCCAATTTCATTTGAACTGGGGATGACAACCCTCGTGATTGCAGTTCTTTCCGGCATTATCCTGGGGGTGCTCGCGGCCCTTAGACATAATGGAATCATCGACTATATGGCGATGACATTTGCGGTCCTTGGAATTTCAATCCCGAACTTCGTAATGGCGACTTTATTGATTCAACAAGTGGCGGTCACGTGGGGGATCCTTCCTGTTGCCACATGGACAAGCTGGCGACATATGATTCTTCCTACACTCGCATTAGCAACGGGACCAATGGCAATCATTGCCCGTCTCACGCGCTCAAGCATGTTGGAAGTGTTGACACAGGATTATATTAGGACAGCACGTGCTAAAGGATTGTCACCAGTGAAGATTGTAGTGAAACACGCTTTAAGAAATGCATTGCTTCCGGTTGTCACGGTACTTGGAACCCTGGCCGCAGGGATATTAACGGGTACTTTCGTCATAGAACAAATCTTTGCCATTCCAGGAATGGGTAAGTATTTCGTTGAGAGCATCAATCAGCGTGATTATCCCGTCATCATGGGAACGACTGTATTTTATAGTGCGTTTCTCATTATCATGTTGTTCTTAGTCGATTTGGCATATGGTTTCCTGGATCCGCGGATTAAGCTACATAAGAAGGAGGCGAAATAATGGGGATTCCACAACAACAAGAGCCACTCGATACTTCAGACGTCAAGGATGAATGGTTTACACCGAAGAAGAGAAAAGAAACTGATGCGGAAGCGGTGGTGAGACCGAGTCTTTCCTATTGGCAGGATGCCTGGAACCGTCTAATGAAAAATAAGCTCGCTATGCTTGGGTTGGTATTCTTAACCGGATTAGTTGTGATGGCAGTCATCGGACCCATCATTTCTCCACACGATGTAACGAAGCAAACACTCTCCAACCAAAACCTGCCACCTTCTGGTGAACACTGGTTTGGTACAGATGATATGGGGAGAGATGTATTTACCCGAACCTGGTATGGCGCACGTATATCCCTATTTGTTGGATTCATGGCAGCACTTATCGATTTTGTGATTGGGATTGTCTATGGTGGCATTGCAGGGTATAAAGGTGGTAAAACGGATAATGTCATGATGCGAATTGTGGAAATTTTATACGGATTACCTTATTTGCTTGTCGTCATTCTCTTAATGGTGGTCATGGGTCCGGGCCTCTTGACCATCATCGTTGCCCTGACGGTAACTGGATGGATCGGTATGGCGAGAATTGTAAGGGGACAGGTACTCCAGATAAAGAATTACGAATTTATCTTAGCTTCTAAAACGTTCGGAACGAAAACGGCGAGGATTATTCGAAAGAACCTTCTTCCTAATACCATGGGACCGATCATTGTACAGATGACACTGACTGTTCCAAGTGCTATTTTTGCGGAAGCTTTCCTAAGTTTTCTTGGCCTTGGAATTCAGGCACCCTATGCTAGCTGGGGCGTGATGGCAAATGACGGTTTATCTACGATTCTATCAGGTTACTGGTGGCGTTTATTCTTCCCGGCACTATTCATTTCATTGACGATGTTTTCATTCAATGTGTTGGGTGACGGATTACAGGATGCACTTGATCCGAAACTAAGGAGGTAATCATCATGAGCGAAATTTTATCTGTGCAGGATCTCCACGTCTCATTCACGACATATGGGGGAGAGGTAAAGGCGGTCAGGGGTGTAAGTTTTGATTTACATAAAGGTGAAACCCTGGCGATTGTAGGGGAGTCGGGCTGTGGAAAGAGTGTCACATCACAGAGTATCATGAGACTGATACCGAATCCACCAGGTCGTATAACAGAAGGAAAGATCTTGTTTAAGGGAGAGGATCTCTTGGGCAAATCAGAAGCCCAAATGAGAAAGGTACGTGGAGCGGATATTTCCATGATCTTTCAGGATCCCATGACAGCACTCAATCCGACCCTGACCATTGGCGATCAAATCATGGAGGGGATTCTGCAGCACAACGATGTTTCCAAAAAACAGGCTAAACTAAAAGCGATTGACATGCTGAAACTCGTCAGTATTCCGAATCCAGAAGAGAGGTTAAAGCAGTATCCACATCAATTCAGCGGGGGGATGCGGCAGCGGATCGTGATCGCCATGTCACTCGTATGCGAACCGGATGTATTGATTGCCGATGAGCCTACAACTGCCCTGGATGTTACCATTCAGGCTCAAATACTGGAATTATTCAAAGAAGTCCAGAAAAAGACAGGTGTCTCCATTATTCTGATCACACATGATTTAGGAGTCGTGGCACAAGTTGCGGATCGAATAGCTGTCATGTATGCAGGGAAAATAGTAGAGGAAGGGAACAGAAGAGAAATCTTTTACCACTCCCAACACCCGTATACTCAAGGGTTACTGAGATCGGTTCCAAGGCTTGATCTTGATGGGGAAGACCTGATTCCGATTCCAGGTTCACCGCCTGATCTCTTCTCACCGCCTATCGGATGCCCTTTTGTTCCAAGATGTGAAATGGCGATGGAAGTATGCGACCGTGTGTATCCCGTCAAAACGCAGATATCAAAAGAACATCATGTGGACTGCTGGCTACAGGATAAAAGAGCCAAGGAAATGCTTTCAACGGTCAGTTTAACGATTCGATAAGCTGATTGTTTGATAGATAAATAGTGAAAGAGGGGGAAAATCATGAAAAAAGTAATATCCGTTCTTCTAGTGGGAATGCTCCTGTTCGTGCTGGCTGCCTGTACGGCCACGAAAGACGCAGGCAGTGAATCAAGTAGCGGAGACAGCAAGAAAAAAGAAGAAGGCAAAGTGCTTCATTTGAACAACGGGGCAGAGCCCACATCGTTTGATCCACCGATCGGCTTTGATTCATATTCATGGACTGCATTGAACAACTTAATGGAAGGGATGACCCGACTAAATGCCAATCACGAGCCTGAAGCGGCCATGGCTGAAAAGTGGGACGTCTCGGAAGATGGCAAAGTGTATACCTTCCACATTAGGGACAATGCCAAATGGTCTAATGGTGATGATGTCACAGCCGGGGATTTCGTATTCGCCTGGAAACGCCTTTTAAATCCGGACACAGGTTCTCCGGCTGCTTTCCTTGGATACTTCATCGAAGGTGGAGAGGCATTCAACACAGGAAAGGGATCAGCCGAGGATGTGAAAGTAGTGGCAAAGGATGAGAAAACATTTGAGGTTACACTGACAAGTCCTCAAGCGTATTTCTTAAGCGTGATTGCGAATCCGGCATTTTTCCCGATCAACGAAAAGGTTGCTACAGAAAATCCGGAATGGTTTGCCGAAGCGGATAGTTTCGTCGCTAATGGACCGTTCAAACTGACTGAATGGGAACATGACAGCCACTTCGTCATGGAAAAGAATGATCAATATTGGGATAAAGATTCAGTGAAATTAGATAAAATTCACTGGGCTATGGTAAACGATACAAATACGGATTATCAATTATACAAAACCGGTGAACTTGATACAGCTGACGTACCGGCGGATTTAAGTAAACAGTTATTCGAAGAAGGCAAAGTAAATGTAGAAGACCAGGCTGGAACGTACTTCTATCGTTTCAATTTAGAAAAAGAGCCTTTCCAAAATCAAAACATCCGTAAAGCATTCGCCATGGCGGTGGATCAGCAACAAATGGTTGACTTTGTTACCAAGAACAAAGAAAAAGCAGCTTACGGATTTGTGTCGAAAGGGTTTAAAGACCCTTCTGGGAAGGACTTCCGTGAAGCAAATGGAGATTTGGTGAAAACAGATGTGGAAGAAGCAAAAGCTCTCTTGAAAAAAGGGATGGAAGAGGAAGGATACGATAAACTTCCGGAAGTCACTTTAACATACAGCACAAGTGATACTCATCAAAAAATTGCTGAAGCTCTTCAACAAATGTTCAAGGAAAACTTAGATGTTGACGTTAAATTAGCCAATATGGAATGGAACGTATTCCAGGATGAACAGAAGGCTTTGAAATTCCAATTATCACGTAGCTCATTCTTAGCAGACTACGCAGATCCGATCAACTTCCTTGAAAATTTCCAAACAGGGCATTCCATGAACCGTACAGGCTGGAGTAACGAAAAATATGACACCCTAATCAAACAAGCGATGAATGAAGCCGATGAAGCGAAGCGATTTGACATGATGTATGAGGCGGAGAAAATCCTGATGGATGAAATGCCGATCATTCCGATACATTTCTATAATCATGTGTACCTTCAAAATGAAGATGTATCAGGTATTGTCCGTCACCCTGTCGGCTATATGGAATTAAAATGGGCAGATAAAAAATAGTGGATTGAAAACAGGATGAGTGGAGGGACCCAAAGCCGCACTTTTGGCCGCGCGTCCACTCCCTCTTTTTCTACGAAAGGGGTCCGGTATGTGTCATGAAGAAACCTGCGAAACTGAATAAAGGAGATCTGGTTGGAGTCATCGCTCCTGCAAGCCCTCCGAAAACTGAACCTTTACAAAAAGCAATACGTTTTCTTGAAGAAGAATTGGGATTAATCGTTAAAATAGGAAATTCTGTAGATAAGAAGTATGGTTACCTGGCAGGTGAAGACAGTGATCGAATAGAAGATATTCATAGAATGTTTGAAGATCAAGACGTGAAAGCCATTTTTTGTGCATGCGGAGGTTTTGGTACAGGCCGAATCGTTTCAAAATTAAATTTCGAATTGATACGCCAAAATCCGAAAATTTTTTGGGGATATAGTGATATTACTTTTTTACATACTGCCATTCACCAACAAACCGGTCTTGTCACCTTCCATGGACCGATGTTAAGTTCTGACATCGGACTCTCTGACGTTCACAACGCCTCAAAGGATTCGTTTCAGCAGCTTTTCCATACAGAAGACATAGTCTATACGTATGAGAAATCCAAACTTGAAACGGTCGTAGAAGGAGTAGCAAACGGTCCCGTCATCGGAGGGAACCTCACTCTATTGGTCAGCACCTTGGGAACACCTTTTGAAGTAAATACAAAAGGAAAACTTCTATTTATTGAGGATATTGATGAAGAACCATATAAAGTGGATCGAATGGTGAATCAGTTAAAAATGGCTAATAAATTCAATGAAGCTTCCGGGATTATCATCGGTGACTTCAAGAACTGTGTACCTGAGAAACCTGAACGTTCCCTGACTCTTGATGAGGTACTGATGGAACACATTGCAAGTGCAGGTAAGCCCGTACTAAAAGGGTTTCATATCGGGCATTCATCCCCAAGTATTGCCATTCCGGTAGGCAGCATAGGAAAGCTGGATACACGGGACCATACGTTTACGATTGAAACCGGAGTTCGCGGGGGTGGTAATGAATGAATATTCATCAGCTTGAGACATTCAGGACTGCGGTCCCATTACACACCCCATTCAAGACTGCATTGAGGACGGTGAAAGTGGCAGAAGCCGTCGTCGTAAAATTAATATGTGACAACGGGATCATCGGCTGGGGTGAGGCACCCCCGACCGTGGTGATTACGGGTGATAGCCTATCAAGCATAGAGTCTGCCATACAACAAGTGATCAAACCCGCATTGTTGGGTAAAAGTCTGTTGAACTACGAATATATATTTCAACAACTCCATTCTTTAATTGTACATAATTCAAGCGCAAAGGCAGCTGTGGACATGGCCATATATGATTGCTTGGCACAAAGATGTAATTTACCACTCTATCAGTTCCTTGGGGGATATCGGCAGGAGCTAGAGACGGATTACACAGTAAGTGTGAATAGTGCGAAGGAGATGGCTGAGGACGCAGCCACCTATGTAAAAAAGGGATTTGACGTATTGAAGATAAAAGTCGGTAAAGATGATATCTCTACAGATATCAAAAGGATCCAGCGAATTCGTGAACGTATAGGATATGATATCAAAATCCGATTGGATGCCAATCAAGGATGGGAATCTAAAGCAGCTGTAAAAGCAATACGAAAAATGGAAGACCTTGACCTCCAAATTGAATTAGTCGAGCAGCCTGTGCCTGCGCATGATATCAGAGGGTTGAAAAGAGTAACGGATGAAGTCGAAACACTTATTATGGCAGATGAAAGTGTCTTCTCCCCACATCAAGCCTTCGAAGTGTTAGAAACCAGGAGTGCGGATTTGATCAACATTAAGCTCATGAAAGCCGGTGGGATTTATCGGGCTCAGAAGATAAGCGATATGGCAGAATTGTTCGGTGTCGAATGCATGGTGGGGAGTATGATTGAGACACGCTTGGGGATAACTGCCGCTGCTCACTTTGCCGCGAGCAGGAAGAATGTCACACGATTTGATTTTGATGCTCCACTTATGCTGGCAGAAGATATTGTTGTGGGGGGAATAGTGTACAACGGAAGAAGGATTTCCATGCCGAAAAGTTCCGGCCTTGGAATAGAACGAGTATCAGTATCAATCGAGGGGGAAGGAAATTGACGACTAAAGCACTTATAGCCGTACCTGTTGCGACCGTATGGACCAATCCTGATTCGGTACGTGAGGTAGATGAACCTGCCGTTGTGAATCCTGTCAAGATATCAAAATGGTTGGAGACTTTAACACATGAAAGTCGATTGGCACTCTGTGATGAAAACCGTATACAATCTCAAGCGTTATTCGGACAGGAAGTACTCGTTACGGAAGAGCGGAAAGGGTGGTCCCATGTCATTATTCCAGATCAGCCTTCCTCTAAAGACAAGCGCGGATATCCCGGTTGGATTCCAAGTGCTCAGCTTACACCAGGTGAGCTCTCTCCTTCTGATTCTTATGCTATAATAATCAGCGAATTCGCGGACTTAATTAACAAAAATAACGAGGCTGAACTAAAACTAAGCTTTCAAACCATTTTGCCGGTTGTGAAAGAGCATGATGAGTCAATTGAAGTAGAGACTCCGATAGGTACCCGATTCGTAAAACAAGCAGATGTGATGATATCCAATAACAAAGTCAACGATCGAAAAGGAAGTGGTGCGGATATTGTCACTTCAGGAGAATCTTTTCTTAACCTTCCCTACCTATGGGGAGGGATGTCAAGCTTCGGGTTTGATTGCTCTGGTTTCAGCTACACGATGTGTAAAGCCCAAGGATACCTGATTCCCCGTGACGCAAATGATCAGGCGAGAAATGGTACGGATGTACCCCTGGATCGTTTATTGCCTGGAGACCTGTTGTTTTTTGCTTATGAGGAAGGAAAAGGGAGTATACATCACGTAGCCATATATTACGGAGACGATAAAATGATTCATTCGCCAAATACGGGTAAATCGATTGAGATTTTGTCATTGAAAGGCACTTATTACGAAAAAGAGCTGTGCGTGGCCAGACGTTACTGGGTAGAAGAGGGGGAATCATCATGACGAATCAGAAGTTACTCGAAGTAAAAGAATTAAAAAAATACTTTCAGCTGGATAAAGGAAAAACCTTGAAAGCAGTGGATCGTATTTCATTTGATATTTACAAGGGGGAGACCTTTGGATTGGTGGGTGAATCAGGATGTGGAAAATCCACTACCGGACGAACCATTATCGGACTATATGACCGCACGGAAGGTCAAGTGCTGTATAACGGCAAGGATGTCCATGCCCTCTCGGAAAAGGAAAAGCTGTCATTTTACCGGAACATGCAGATGATATTCCAGGATCCATATGCATCACTCAATCCCCGGTCGACGGTTAGGGAAATCATAGCTGAACCGATGGAAGCACACAATTTATATAATGATAAAAAAGAGCAGATGAATCGGATTTATCAGCTCTTGGAAGATGTGGGGCTAAATCGCGATCACGCAAATCGCTACCCACACGAATTCAGCGGGGGACAGCGTCAAAGAATTGGGATTGCACGGGCACTTGCGCTAAATCCTGACTTTATTATTGCAGATGAACCGATTTCTGCACTAGATGTATCAGTCCAGGCTCAAATTGTAAATCTATTGACTAAACTTCAAAGAGATAAAGGATTGACCTTTTTATTTATTGCACATGACCTTTCAATGGTCAAACATATCAGTAATCGTATCGGTGTTATGTATTTAGGACATATTGTTGAACTGACTGAAAGCAAGGAGCTATATAAAAAACCTCTTCACCCATACACCCAGGCATTGCTTTCCGCCATTCCAATTCCTGATCCGGATGTAGAGGATGCACGGGAACGGATGATCATTCAGGGAGAAATCCCAAGTCCAATCAATCCGCCCAGTGGCTGCGTTTTCAGGACGCGCTGTCCTGCAGCCATGGAAACTTGTGCCACTCATAAACCTGAATGGCAGGAAGTGGAGGAAAAACATTTTGTTGCCTGTCACCTTTACGATAAGAAAATTGTAGGAGATCCTGCTGAAGTGGCAGTAACGAAATAAAGATATTTATGATGAATTCTTTAGAACAAAACATACGGGATGTCGTTATGTGTTCCAATGGAAGAGTCAGTGTCGCCGTCGAACTCCCAACCCAATTTATTCAAATCAATGGTCATCAATCTTATCCTGCAGCGAGTTTGATCAAGATCCCCATTTTACTGGAGGGTTTCCGCCAGGCAGAAGAAGGGAAGATCTCCCTTCTTGATAAAGTTTCAATCCCTATAGAAGGAAGAGTCGGAGGGGCAGGTGTCCTTGCATCACTTTCTGAGGAAATATCTTTGAACATTGAAGATCTTCTCACTCTTATGATCATCGTATCAGATAACACAGCATCAAATTTTCTTATTGACTGTCTTGGTTCAAGTGCCATACAGGGGCTATGCGATTCTTTGAACTTAAAGCAGACGAAGCTACTGAGGAAGTTCATGGATTTTCAAGCAATAGAGCAGGGATACAATAACCATACTTCCGCAATGGACATTCTTACATGCTTAAAGCTGATCGACAAAAGTCCAAATTACAGTTTCAATAGCCGTGGGAAAATGCTGAATATTCTACATCACCAACAATTTAAAGATAAACTACCTTCACTGATGGACCAGGAAATGGTATTTGTGGCAAACAAAACAGGGGAGCTCCCAGGTGTCGAGCACGATTGCGGTATACTGAAGTATGGAAACCAACACGCATACATAGCAGTATTAATTGATGAACTAGAAGATAATGAATCTGGAAAAGGTACGATCGCAAAGATTGGAAAGTTCATATACGATTTTTTAATAAGAGATACAAATTAAAAAGCAGGTGCACCGTCCTCATTATAGGCGGAGCATCTGCTTTAAACGTATTATTTGTTGATCAGGACTTTATGGCAAATGCTACTTAAACAGTTTATTCCGGTCCTCCATACTCGGGGGTTGCTCCATCCATCCATTTTTAGCCATGATTTTGCCACCTTCATGTCCATAAGCCAGTATGTCCTTTGCAGTTACAGCAAGCTTGACCGGTAAATCGCTGCGTAAACTGAAAGCAGTACCCAGTGCATTACTCCCTAAACCGAAATTGGTGAAGAGGGATGTGCAATACATCATAAGTTTATCTGAAAATGGTGAAACGGTGGAATCTGTGGCTTTCGCTCCAGAAGTGGAAGGGGCGTGGATATCACTTTGCATCAAGACATGGGTATAGTCACTAACGATTTTCTTTGATAATTCTTTCCCTTTAATGAAGTATTTCTTTACTTCGGGTTCGGTTGCTGCTTGAGCAAACCCTGTCATCATCTGCATTCCCAGCGTATTTGTTTCAATTCCAAAATAAAGATAAGCTACTTCAACAGTATTCAAAGTCCTTTTATCCGAAAAAATATTAAAACCTGCCATATAATTCGGGCTTTGTGCGAATTCAATCGACTTCGGAACCGTCACAGCAGGAGGCCCTGGTAATACATCCTTTTCTCGTAGGTAATCCATACATTTCTCATAAACCGTTTGAGTGAATCCGGTTAACTCTTTGTATAACAGGATAAGATCCTTTCTATAGGACATATTGAGATGCAGAGTGTGTAATCCCATACTGGTGGCTTTTAGATTTCTTAAAAACATAATGTCAAATTTGTGATCAAAGAGCTTAGGTACGCCTATATTGACATCTTCCTCGGTAAAACCGATTGGGATGACGCATCCTTCATTCTCGAATAAACCGATAAGTCTGCCAATATAATCTTTTACATTAGAGTGAGTGTACAAAAGAATTTCTTTTGCCTCTTCATCATGGGCCTTTTCTATAAAATACTCCAATATTCGTTGAATCATGGTTTTTTGTTGATATGTCATCCATAATGTAGCAAGCTCACTTGAACTTAAGGCCTTCTTCTTTTCACTCATACATTTCATCCTTTACGCTCATTTTACTCCCCCACACTTTGAGGTGAAAGCTGATACAGGGGAAATTCTATCTTTATTTTTTCGAAGTACGGCAGAAATTATTCTCGAGCTTAGAACTATTGAGCGTATTGTTACGACAAAAAGTAAAAACCCCCTTAATGACCAAGGGAGCTTTTGAATTTCTGCAAATGAATCAGTGCTGTATGAAGACTCGCAAAAGTCGGGATGTGGTTGATGAAAATGCCAAGATTCACCATTGTTTGTGCAATCTCTGGTCTTATTCCTGTCAGGATTGCTTGAATTCCTGTTAACTTGAGGGCAGCCACTATTTTAAATAACTGATCTGCCACCATCGTATCGACTACATTTACACCTGATAAATCTATGATGAGATATTGCAGCCTTAAGGCAGATCCTTTAGTTAGAGCCCGTTCCATTAAGTCCTTTGTACGTTGTGTATCAATGTCTCCGATAAGGGGCAAAATGGCAATCGAATCAGTCACCTTCACGATGGGTATGGACAGTTCTCTGCTGATCGAATCCGAAAGCGGGTGATTAAAGGCGATTGAAATCCTGAAAATGGCCTGATCCACTCCAGAGTGAAAGCGAGAAATCAGGTCATAAAAGGAATCTATTAACAGTTCTTTCACGATAGCCTCTGATTTTATCACTGCTCCGATTTCATTGCGAAAGTACTGTATATCACTAATTGCAACTTCAAGCGAAACGTCTAACTGCTTGAAAAGCGTCACAGAAGAACATGCCCATTTTTCGATGACGGCATCGTGTGCATTTGGCTTTTCCAATGAATTAGCCAACACCTCTATGCAATCGCCCCTCCATTTTCTAAGTGAACCAGAAACAGTATTAGAATAAGAAGGGTCGTTGGTCGATCTTTCCTGAATCACTCCTGATTTTGTTTCATTGATACGATTAATGAAATCAAGATACTTGTCATTACCCTGAACGGCCTTCGTTGTCATATGATATCCTCCTTCTGAAATCAACTCTGCAAGTCGTCAACTTATGTAAATATATTTGGAAAAAAGAATAGAGGTAACGCTGGATTCTATGTTATGATTTTTAATAAAGGGTACGAAAGTTTTGATGCTATATGGGGAAGTAAGGATATCTCAAAAAGAGGTCAATAAATGAAATGGTATAAGAAGTTCATTAAAAATATTCCTACAATTCTATTATATCGAATATTCCCACTTGTAAAAGTGTCTGTTTAGACACTTTCATGAATGAAGCATACATTTGCTTTTCTGCCATTTAGATATAGAAGGGGGGATGAGGGTTGAAAAAAAGAACTTGGCTTATTAAGTTAAGAAAGCGAAAAAAAATGACACAGCAGGAAGTGGCCTCAAAAGCCTTTATAGAAAGATCCTACTACGCCCAAATTGAGAGTGGAATCCGAAAGCCGAGTCCTGAGGTAACCATCAAGCTGGGTGAAGTCCTTGACTTTCACGCATCGAGTTTTAATCTGGAGGAAAATCCATTTTCCATTGCCTTAAAGAATGCTCCTGTCATACTTGCTCATTGTGATACCCAATTACGATATACCTGGATCTTCAATACTCCGGATCTTATTCCGGAAGACCATATCGGGAAAACAGACCTGGAGCTTAGTGAAAATGACGGAAACCGTGCGCTGATGGAGCTTAAACAAGATGTTTTGGATCGAGAGACGCCCATCAGCCGAGTGATTTCCATTCCCTTATCCTCTGGAGAAATCGCTTATAATGTATATGCACATCCCTTATTGAATGAAGAGGGTACCATCATTGGGGTGGCCACCGCTTCCACTGAAATACATAACAATAGACCGGATGATGTTCTTGAAGGGCATTAGCCGTTAGTGTATATTTCATTTTGAATTACGTGTTCAGAGAATCCATCGTATGAAAACAAAAAAGAGAGAGCGATGGGCTTATAAGCCTATCCCTCTCTTTTTTTTATAGTTATCGGTCTGTTTCTCTGAAGTTTATATCAATCAGTTTCTCGCTGTCTGTTTCGAATTTAATATCTACAAATACACCAAATTCTTTCCCGTCTCGCTTTAACCAAAGCTTAAACTTCTCAGTCGAAACTTTTGTTCCATATTCCTTTCCTATATGAAGATAATCTACAATAGATGCATCAGGATATCTTTCTTTCGTTTTCCTCACTGCAAGACTACCCCACTTTGCATATGAAGGTATCTCCTGTTGGGCATGAAGGAGTGCACCATCACTGATTACGAGGTTTGTAATAAAAATCATACAAAGAACGATTGTAACAAGTCGAATCATTTTCATTAAGATTACCCTCTTTTTATCTTGTAGGGTTGTCTTGCAGACATAAAATTATTCCTATTACCCATTTTCGATAGTATTGCTAAAGGAGTAAAAATCTTTCGTGTAGTTAGAATATTCTTTACTTCATGATCATAAAATCTTAAACTGTGGATGTGGGAAGAAAATCTTTCCAACAAAATGAAAGGAGGCGATGACGATGATTCCAATCGTCTATGCAATTCAAAATAACAATGATTATGAGGTTCTTTCACTCAAAACTTAGCGTAGGAGGAAATTATGAAAACAACTTTGGAGCAAGTGAAGATCGTAGAATATCACGAAGGTTTAGCTAAAGGAATTGCTAAAATGTGGAATGAAAGCCGCGAGAACTGGGGTGGGGATTCTACTATCACAACCGAACAGGATGTAAAGGACAAGGAAGCCAATTCCACAAATCTACATTTATTTTTAGCAATGGTCGGTGAAGAAGTAGCAGGTTATTGCGGACTTTCCGAATATCGTGAAGATGAAGGAGCTCTGTACATTCCCTTATTAAATGTACATCCCGCATTTCAAGGAATGAAAATCGGAAAAAAACTCGTCTTAAAAGCGATTGAAAAAACAGTTGAATTGCAATGGCCCAGGCTTGATTTATTTACATGGCCGGGAAATACAAAAGCCGTGCCACTTTATAAAAAATGCGGGTTTTTCTGGGAAGAGCGTGATGATGCCGTTCACTTAATGAATTTCATTCCGTCGGTGCTTCAGATTGATCTTCTAAAGCCATTTTTCAACAACCATGACTGGTATGAAACCAGTCAGCGTGTGATAGAAATTAAACCGGATGCGTTAAAGGTGAACGATCATACCTATTATGAGTATAAGTGGGAAGCCGGGGATGAATTCGTTCGCATCCAATTTGAGCGAACGGGTCGAGGTATTCGCTTGATTGAAACACAGGATATATTAGTGGAAATGAATCTGCCTGAGTTCAAGCTATTGGAAAATCAAGATCATATTCTAACCTATCATGTGGAGAATCGAAGCAAGGAACCTGTTGAGGTTTCCATAAAAGGTGCATCTTCATCCATTATAAAGCATGATTTAGAAGATACCTTCTTGTTGGAAAATAAATGGGTAAAGGATGTACCGGCAAGGGTCTCCATGCCCGCGAATGAACCAAGCCCATGGAAAACCCATCCAACTGTAGGGGCAGAGATTGAGATAAATAAAAAAACTGTTTCTTTGAAAATGGGTGTATTTCCTAAACAGGCTGGCAAACTTCACTTGAGATCGTTAAAAAAGAATTGGAAGCCCCAAAGCAAGGGGACTATTTATCTTGATATTGAAAGTCAGGTAGGAGAAAATACGATTTGGACCGTCAAGCTGCCTCAGAATAAAGTGGTATCCTGGGAAAACCCTGAAGTGATGGAGCGGATAGCAGGATTTGGGAAGGTTTCCGTCCCTATTTCTGCAGAGCTTATAAAGAATGGTTTTCTTTCAGAAGAAATTGGGGTTACAGTTGAATGGGAGAATGGAAGACGTGCTACTTTTACAACATTACTCAGAATAGCACTCCCTGGATACGGTGCAAAATTTGGTGGGGAAACAGACGAGCATTGGATTGGATTCAATGGACCACACTATGTGGAAATTGAAAAAAGAAATCACACCGTCAAAATAGGATCCACTGTGCTCTCTCGGGATCCCATTTCCTTTTTTACACCTAAGTTAGGAAAACCTTATAGTGATGAGTTCGCAAAGAAAGAAGCTTCATCCGTTGAGTTTATTGAATTGCCGGAAGCTCTGGTGATTAAGACATCACTCCTTTCAGAGTCGTTCGATTCTATTCTACTCAATACGTATTTCAAAATGTATGGAGATGGATTGGTTGAAATCAAGCATGAAATAGTGAACAAGGGGACGATGGAGAAAGAACGACTTTCTTTGATACAACCTGCCTTTTTCAGTTTTGAAGGCATAGCGATCCCTCAGAACGATGGGATCTTGATCGGTACTGAATCACTTGTCCCCTTCATGGAATACATTGATGATAAAGCCATTTCAGAGAGGTGGTTGTTTATCGAATCTTCAAAGGGTGAATCAATCTCTTTAGCGTGGCCAGCACAAGCCCTTGGGAGAAAAGATGATTGGCGATTTGCTCTGGAATATCAGGTGGAAAATCTTAGACCAAATGAAGAGATCTGCCTAGGTCCCATTCAAG
Source organism: Rossellomorea orangium (assembly GCF_019334305.1). Lineage (GTDB taxonomy): Bacteria > Bacillota > Bacilli > Bacillales > Bacillaceae_B > Rossellomorea. The sequence continues at coordinate 237,149 of NZ_JAHWGH010000025.1, read as the reverse complement.
TAGGGATCAATACATCCAATCACTGGTCGAAATGGCGTGAATTACTTGGATACGAAGAAAGTGAGCTGCAGGAATTACCACTGTATGCATTTGAGAAAGCAAAAGGGGATTCAGTTTCACCAGTTAATGAAGTGATAAATTTCTGTTTCAGATCATTGATGACCCCATATATCCATGGAACATTCACTGTACAAAACGGACATGATACCATCCTGAAAGATGTTCAGAAAGACCAGGGAGTTACTCAGTTGGATCTTCAACTTACACATTCTTCGCCTGGTGTAAAGATGGTTTCTGGAGAATTTGTTTCCACCAATCAATTGGCAAAGGTTGATTCCCTTCAATTCGTATATGGAGTTAAAGAAGTAACCATCGAGCAAAAAGATGACAACTGGGTTGTTGATAATGGTGTGATTTCATTTCAAGCGTGTGCCAATTATTTTCCTGGAATCTATTCATTGAAACTACAAGGTAATGAAGCACTCGATCATCAATATCCAAAACCCGGTCCCCGTGCATGGTGGAATCCATGGGGAGGAGGTATTGCCTACTCCTTCCAATCAATCAGTGCCTATTCTCTGTTGAAAGAGGAGACGACGATTGAACAGGTGACTAGAGTAGATCGTTTCGGGCATCAATGGAGTGGAATCTGTATATCAACAGCGTTCAGTAAGCACGACAAGATGAAAGGGGTCACACTGCGTCAATACGCTTTGACTCTTCCTGAAGTGCCTGTTCTTGCTGTCTGTGCTGAGATCCATCAGAACTCCGGACAGACGATAGTGAAGGAACTTCTGGATTTAGATGCTTTCTTCAAGACAGGAGAGACTTTACAATCCAGTTACGTAAGCCTTCCTACTGAAGGAGTGGTCCATAAATACTATGCAGGAACGGAAGAGTTCGTTTTAAGAGATTCACCGTATGCGGTATTGGGCTGCGATGAGCATGAGGAAACCATCTCGTTCATCCACCCTACTAATAGAAAGCAATCTGAAGCTTATGTAAATCAGGATGCACTCCTAGTGGCTTCCACAAACGAATGGTCTGCAGCTGATGGAGAAACCATCAAAATCGAACCAACTATTCTCTTCTATGGAGAAATCAAGGATACAAACAGCATCAGAACATTACACAACATACAATTCAGATAACCCCCACGCGAACCCGCATTCCCCGCAGGTTCGCGTTTTTCCAATTATGATGGAGGGACGGACCTTCAAAGGTTGGCCAGTTTAGAGTAATAAAGCTTGATCTAATGGGGTTTTCTATGGAAATGCGGGAAGTTTGAAGGTCCGTCCCTGAACAAATTGCCTGAGAGGTGGCGAGAATTTGAATCAGAGTGAGCTTAGTAAGATAAATAAGGCAGGATGGAATGATGGTGCTTACCAGGCATGGGTGAATCGGTATGGATTGCCAAAGGATTATGCAGTGACACTCTCTGGGGATCCCAGTCGAAAAGTTTCGGAATATTTGACGATTACGGGAGATGTTAAAGGAAAGAGGATTGCGAATTTATTAGGATCAAAGGGAAATAAAGCCGTATCATTTGCATTATTGGGGGCAGAGGTCACCGTGGTTGATATTTCGAGTGAAAATAGGCGATATGCCATGGAATTAGCCGAAGCGGCAGGTGTGAACATTCATTATATCGTATCCGATTTGTTGGAAGTTCCTTTGAAAGAAAGCTTGAAGAAATTTGATATCGTCATACTGGAACTTGGAGTTCTTCACTATTTTATTGATTTAGCACCTGTGTTTGAAATGGTCAGAAACATACTAATAAAAGGCGGGACTTTCATCTTGAGGGATTATCATCCACTAGTATCAAAGTTATTAGAGGTTGATGATAGTAAAATGGTAGCGGCAGGAGACTATTTTAATAATGGAGAGAGTGAAGTGGACGTTGCCTTTCGGAAGTTATTAAAGCCGGATGACAAGACTCATTCAAAAAAGAACAAGATCCGCAGGTGGACTTTGGGGGAAATCATCACATCTCTTGCCCGCTCAGACTTGCACATCCTTCAATTAGTAGAGGAACAAGGCATAAGATGGGCATTCCCATCAGATGCACCTACGGGAATTGAAGATAAGGTACCAGGCTTATTCACGATTATTTCGCAGAAAAGATGAATCGGTCTTAAATACATATGAAGGGATTTATAATGAGGGACGGACCTCCAAATGGAAAAAAAAGACTATTTTCTCCATTTTTGAAGGTCCGTCCCTCATTGATATTTCTCCCTAATTAGCTTTGATTATTCTTTCTTATATTGTCGTTCTCTTCTTCTTTATTCTGTTCATCTTCGTCCATTAATCCACTTACGGCCTTTTTGAACTCTCTTAGGGACGTGCCTGCTGCTTTTCCAAGTTCAGGGAGTTTGCTAGGTCCAAAGAACAAGAGTGCCACAAACAAAATAATCGCTATTTCACCGAAACCAAGATTCATTTATATTTCCTCGCTTTTTAGTAGTGTCGTTTTAGATCACTTTGAATGATGGATCTTATTTTAAGTCGAATATTTCTACGATATCTTCCCATTTAATCATCATGTCCCAGGAGAATCGCGGGAAAGAAGAAAAAATCCTTTGGCCACTGATTTCTGCAGAGATCTCAATAAGCCCGAAAAAGCATACCAGGAATAGGGAACAAAAGACATAACAAGCTATGGTTTCCTTACGATAATCATAATCTTTCATATTGAGTAGCCTCCACTATGGATAGATGCAAGACAAATAAACTTTTTTCCCACTGAAAAAAGTGATCTTCAAGAATGATTTATGAATGTAAGGTTCAGAGGTAATTGGAATGGGTCCTGACCACTTCAAGGAAGCCAAATGAATCCGGATAAATCTCAAGACAAATTGAAGTTCGCCGGAATGGCTTCAACTCAAAATGCAAGTCAGGGGGAAGGGTGATTTTACTTTGGGGGATACCCTCTTGTTTGTGAACAAGGGAAGGCACCGCATCGACAATCATCGAGGCGTCTGTCAAATACAGATGAGCTGAAATAGTTGCCTCTTTATCAAAATTGGTTGAGAAAGATTGATGTGATTGCTGTTGAACCGGATTCGATACAAACGTCAAACAGAACAGCATCATCAACACAAATCTCGCCATAGACCTTCACCTCCCATGATAATATCAAATTTAATTATAGCCATATTTCACCCGTTGTCTATAAAAATTCTGAGGGACGGACCTCCGTAAGAGAAGCGAATTTCCCTAGATTTATCCTATTGGAGGTCCGTCCCTCCAGGTGGGAGGGGTTTACTGATTGGAAATGGGGGTATAAAGGATTGAATATGTATATTTATGGAAGGGGGATTAATGATGGAAGAGAAGGTTGTTCATTTTCATGAATCCAAGTGGAAGTTGGGATTGATAGCGGCAGGCAGCATTATGTTTGTTTTCTTGTGTGTGTTTTTATCGTATGAGTTTTTCTTTGTAGATGTCAATTATCTGATAGGGGCAGTCGTTGTGTTGGGAGGGGTGTTTTTTCTCTTTTGTAGTATTCTGATCTTTAAGAAGATCTCACACGATGCTCCTCATGTCAGCATGACGCAGGATCATCTCATTTTGTATGTACTGCCGGACGAACCAGTTCATATCAAGTGGGAAGATATAGAGGGCTATATACCTTATAAAATTTACCGTAATGCTTTTATTGGCCTCGTTCTGATTGATGAAGAGAAGTACCGGGATAAAATGCCCGATAAGCTGAAACGAATGTCTAAGATGAATGTGAAAATGGGGTACCCCCAATATAATATTGTTCAGGGCAATCTTAAAGATCCAAAAGGTTTGCTTGGAGAATTGAATAAGCGTATCCCTCACTCAAAAATGGTTACTGATGAAGGTGTATCTGCTACAAACTCATGATCATAAAAAATATAAAATGAAAAAAGGTGAGCAATCAATGCCCACCTTTCAACCTTTCTCCTTTAGTATACCTTATCACCGTTAAAGATCGAATTCTTGACGACAACATAATCCACTGTACGGATTGACTCAAGCTTCGTTCCTCCTGCATAGGAAATTGAGGATTGTAGATCCTGTTCCATTTCGATAAGGGTATGCTCTAAAGATCCTTTATGCTCAACATACATTTTCTTTCCTTCAACATTCTTCTTTTCACCTTTTTGAAATTCTGAAGCTGATCCGAAGTATTCTTTGAAGAGTTTTCCGTCTTTTTCAATGGTTTCACCTGGAGATTCTTCATGGCCGGCAAATAAGGATCCGATCATCACCATGGTCGCTCCAAATCGGATGGATTTTGCAACGTCACCATGGGTACGGATACCACCATCAGCAATGATTGGTTTAGTAGCTGCTTTAGCACACCATCTCAATGCAGCCAGCTGCCATCCACCTGTACCAAAGCCTGTTTTGATCTTTGTAATGCACACTTTACCCGGTCCGATTCCAACCTTGGTAGCATCGGCACCTGCATGTTCCAATTCTCTTACTGCCTCAGGTGTACCGACGTTTCCGGCAATAACAAAGCTATCGGGTACGTGTTTTTTGATATGCTGGATCATGCTGATGACAGCATTGGAATGTCCATGGGCGATATCGATCGTGATGTAATCCGGAATCAGTTTTTCTTCCGCCAGCTGCTCAACGAAGGCATATTCATCTTCCTTTACACCTACAGAAATAGAAGAAATCAACCCACGGGACTTCATATCCTTAATAAATGATATACGTTTCTCCGGTTCAAAACGATGCATGATATAGAAATAATTATTTTCAGCCAAGTAGACTGCGATTTTTTCATCAATAATGGTTTGCATATTAGCAGGGACTACAGGCAATTTAAACGTGTGTCCACCAAGGGTTACACTCGTATCACATTCAGAACGGCTGTTAACCACACACTTCGCAGGAATTAATTGAATATCTTCGTAATCAAATACATTTTCCATTATTACACCCCTAAACACGAATATTAAAGTTTGTTTATTTTATAAATGTTCGTCCATAAGGTAATTTACATCATATTCTTATCGATGTCAAAGGTTTTTAATAAATCTCTTCAGAGGATAAAAATATTCATGCTTAAGATCATTAAGCGTTTACATCAAGTCAATCAAGTATGAGACTGTGTTACAGTGTAAGGAAGTGGCAGATGAATAAATACGTATATTATGAAAGGTGGTTTACTATGTATTGGGTAATTGCTTTATTCGATGACGCAACGGAAGAGCGGATCAGGGAAATTTGGAAAGAACTCAGGGCTAAGGATATTTCTTATTATGAAGAAGAAATCAACGATGCCCGCCCTCATCTTACAATTGGTAGTTATACCGATCTAAATAAAGAAGAATATATAAAATCGTTAAAAATGTTTTATCAAGATGATCGAGCACTTAAGGTTGTGTTTAATACAGTAGGTTCATTTCTAAATTTCGGCACCCTTTTTCTTTCTCCGACTGTTACGAGGGAACTCCTGGATTTTCACACTTATCATCACGATCACTTTCAAACCTTCAATGAGTCTGCAAATCCACTCTATCTTCCTGGTAATTGGATACCTCATTGCACATTGGCAAATAAGCTTAGCCCGGAGAAATTAGCGGATGGATTCCAACATTGCTTAGAGCGTGGATACAAGATTGAGGCAGAGATTACCGATATAGCTCTAATTGAATTAGTTGACGATTCCAAGGATTGTGTGGATGCACCTATTGTATTTTCACAATCTTTAAAAAGATAAATCTTAAATTCAGAAACACCCAAAGCATGTTCCTTTACGCCAATTGGTGTTTTGGTGTAGAGACATATTTAATCATTAATCATTGACGGGAAGACTCTTGCAACGTCCACATTAAAGGAAGGGTCAGAGCTGAACTGATATTATTTATTATTTTCCTCGAACGATTCTCCAGTCATCACCGTCATAAACCTCTTGAAGAACAATCCATAATCAAAGGAAAAGGCGATTCGGTGCTTATTTGCTTTTTCTTCGAACTGAATATATGGCCTGATATCGGCTATGCTCTGTCCCCGATGGATACCTGTGCTCGAGGTGACGATATGAACAGGCAGTTCTCGAAATGAAAACATATCCTCGCATATTGTTGCCATGATGGTTATCGCATCGTGGACCGGACTCCCTTTTATAGACGGATTCCTATTTTTATAAAACGCATAATAATAATCTAACAGGGGCTTGACCAATTGGGTACGTCCTTTATGATGGATGTAATTCACCATATCGGGTGTCACAATAGCATGATCAGTAACATTCAGCGGGATGATGGTAAGATTCTTTGCATATGTCGTCACGATTTTTACTGCAATCGGATCAGAGTGAAAATTCGCTTCTGACACCGCCGTCACGTTTCCTGGTACCCAGAATGCCCCGCCCATAATATAAATCTTCTTTATTTTATTCATAAGACTTTGATAAAGGATGAACATGTTGGCAAGCGAAGTAAGTCTTCCCACATTCACAATGATAAGTTCATTACCATATTTCTCAATTAATCTGGTAATCTCAAAAAAGTTTTCGATTTCTCCTTCATATGCTAAAGGTTTGATAGGACCCAGTCCATATTCACCATGTATTTCGGGAAAGTATTTTGGCTGCTCAGCTGTCATAGGAACCTCGGCTCCCCCTATAATTGGAATTTGATCTTTAAGATTCAATGATTCCATCAAATAATGAGCGCTCGTAACAGCACGTGCTCTCGGTACATTTCCATAATCCGCCACAATACCAACCAGATCAATATCTTCACTGAGATAAGAAAAGATGAGCGCAATTGTATCATCAATTCCAATATCGGCAAATAACAATACCTTAACCAAGACTCTCACCGCCGTATTTTTCACTAGTATATGGAAAAGGGTGTTCTGTTTATGAATAAACTTTTTTAGAAAGCAGTTGAACTTTACGTCAACGTCAATGTTAAAATATAAATATCAAAATTTTCACAAAAAGGCTTGATTCAAATGAACTACAGCATTTCGCAGTTAGCGAAGGATTTCAATGTAACCACGCGAACTATCCGTTATTATGAAGAACTTGAATTATTGCATCCAGACAGGAGTGATTCAGGTAGACGCCTGTACTCAAAACGAGACGTTACCAGGTTAAAATTAATCTTCAGGGGAAAACGCTTCGGCTTTACTTTAGAGGAAATTAGAGAAATGATTCAACTATTTGATCAGGATCGAAGTGGAAGAAAGCAACTGGAACGAACAATACAGTATGGAAACATGCGAATAAAGGAGGTGACCCATTTCATTCAGGAACTGGAGGATATGAAATTTGAAATGGAAACCCTTAGGGACGAATTCATTAAAAAATTACAATATTCAGGAGAGATAGAATGAAAAGAATCGAAAATTTTTATACGGAAGATCCACATCTAAAAGAAATACTCCGATGCTACTTGGACAAAGATTTTTTCGCCTGGGCTGATCGATCACTAAACGAATTCGGTAAACTTTGTGCCGGTGAAATCGATGAGCGAGCCGTCCACACGGATCGTGAAGGCCAGCCCAAGCTCATTAAGTACAACCGGTTAGGGGAAGAAATTTCTGAAGTTTGGGTGAATGAAGGTTACAAGAAAACAGTTGAACAGACCTACAATAAAGGGATTGTCGGCTATATTCATAAAAACATTCCTGAGCTTGGACGTAAAGGAAATTATGTATTTTCCTATGCTCAGGGATATTTGTTATCTCAAACAGAGCCAGGTTTCTATTGTCCTGTCACTCTTTCCATGGCGACAGCCCTCCTTCTTGAAAAATATGCTTCTCGTGAGCTGAAAGAAAGGTTCCTTCCTCATATCCTATCAACTGGAGAGATCGAATTATATGAGGGGGCGACCTTCTTAACTGAAAGGCAGGGAGGCTCTGATGTTGGCGCTAACGATACAAAAGCCATCCCACATGGAACCAACTATCGCCTATGGGGTGAAAAATATTTCGCCTCGAATGCAGGTATGTGTGGGGTGACGATGGTATTGGCCCGTATAGAAGGGTCAGGCAGCGGATCAAAGGGTCTGAGCTTATTCGCTGTTCCATGGAGAAACGATGACGGTTCGCTTAACGGCATCCACATTCGCAGGTTAAAAGATAAATTGGGTGTACGGGCTGTTCCATCTGCAGAAGTAGAATTCAAGGGAGCTGAAGCTTATCTAGTCGGTGAACCGGACCGGGGTATCTACTATATGATGGAAGCATTGAATTTATCACGGGTTTGTAATGCCATTGCCTCCATCGGCATCATGAGAAGAGCCTACCTTGAAGCGCGAAATTATGCTTTCTACCGTGAAGCATTCGGGCACCCGTTATCTCAGTATCCAATGGTAAAAGAAACCTTGACCCGCCTCGCTGCCAAACAGGAAGTGGAAACAAGTGCGGTATTTCATCTCGTAGATTTGTTCAATCGTGTCGTATCCGATGATATTCCTTCCACAGAAGAAGAATCCGTACTAAACCGCCTGCTTATAGCCATTCTGAAAAAAGAGTCAGCAGAACAGGCCATTCATTTCTCTCACGAAGCGATCGAAATGCACGGGGGAAATGGCTACATCGAGGACTTCGTTCTTCCACGTTTACTCAGGGATGCCCAGGTATTGACTGTGTGGGAAGGTACAGCAAATATCTTAGGGCTTGAAGTTCTAAGGTTAATGAATAAATATCGTGCTCATGAATACTTTCTAGCCGAAATGAAAGAAGAGCTATCTCTTATGCCAGAAGAATTCACCTCATTCGCTGTTCCCTTAACCAAAGGAATCGCGAAACTGGAACAACTATTGACGGTGGTTGAGACGGCCCATCACGATACACAAACGTATCATGCAAAGAGAATCGCAGAGCTTATGGTACGTATTTTCGAAAGTGTAATCGCACTTAAAGATGCCCATACCTTTGGTACAGAGAGAAAACGTATGATTGCTGAAGTCTTTATCGAGCAAACATGGAAACAAACAGAATGGATGGATGAAGAAATGAAATCTGTACAATACTTCGACGAAATCGTCGGGGTGAAAGTAAAGGTATAAATAAAAAAAGAAATCCCCGGTATTCATTTAAGTCCAGGGATTTCTTTTTATTTTTCACAGCAGCATGGACAATCACATTCTTTTTTCGTCTTGCACGTACAGCGTTCACAAGGACATTCTTTCGTCACCAAGAGATACACCTCCTATTATGCAATATGTTATTATCCATCGTTACCAAAATACTGAATTCCATACATATATGATAGTGAATACCTTTTAGACGGTCATTGCACGGGAATTTCTATTGTTTGCTTCGGGGAAAATTTACAATTAAGACAAAACGATATCCATTTGTTTACAAATAAAAGAGAATAAGGTAATATATGTAATTGTAGGAACGAATGAATGGGGAGGAATTGTAGATGAAAAAATTGATGTTACCCTTTTTCTTGCTATCTATAAGTTTATTTATCGCTGCGTGCAGTAGCGATGAAGGTAGTACAGAAGAAAAAGAAACAGAACCTGAAGCAACAGAGGAATCAGCAAAGTCGGATGAGATGGATATGAAAACCGCTCTATTAGACTATCAAATGGAAATCATCGATACAGTGAATGCAACTGACTCTGCTATCTACGCATTTGAAACAGCCAAGGCAAAAGAGGAAGAAAAGCCAAGTGCTGAAGAGATTGCAAAGATGAAGACCGATGCCGAGGCAGCGGCTAAAAAAGTAGCAGAAGATGTGCATGCACTTGAAGTACCGGCTGCTCTCGATGCCAAGAAAGAAGAGATACAAGGTGCACTTGATGACCTTGCAAAATCATATGAAACTAGAGCTGCCAACCTTTCAGACGAAGCAAACGCTGAATACGCAGAGTCGGATGAACAATTTGCGTCATTTGAAGAGAAAATGGCCGCTGTTTACGAAGAAGCTGGTTTGACTAAGCCAAGCTTTGCAGCCGATATTGTAGATTGATAGGGGAAAACGGTTAGCATTCTAAAAAAGACTTGATTTAGATTTCCAATTAGAGGCTACACCCAGATTTTTGACTCATTCGGGAGAAACCCCGGTTTCTCCCGCTTTTCAGCTAAGCTGAAAAGTAGCCTATGTGTAAAGCAAGCCTGGATCAAATGTATTTGATCCAGGCTTGCTTTACACATAGGCTAAATGAGTCAAAAATCGTGATAGTATCAATATTCTCAAAGGACTGACTAAACAGTCCTATTTTTTATGCCTTCATAAAAGTTTGCTCCAGGAAACATTGTTAACTGCTGCTTATTAAGATTGCTTCACTAAAGAAGGTTGCTATAGACCCACATTGGGATGGGTTGCTATGATATTCAAGTACATAAAAGGTGTGGAGGATATGAATGGTGAATCAAGAAAAATATGATCAGTTAAAGCTGGGTGAGCGTGGGGCAATCATTAGTATCATTGCTTATATTATATTAGCTATTATGAAATTTTTTATCGGCACATCTGCCGGCTCTGAAGCTTTGAGAGCAGATGGTCTGAACAATGCGACAGATATCGTTGCTTCCGTTGCCGTACTGATTGGCCTTAGATATTCGAGGAAGCCCGCAGATCATGATCATCCATACGGTCATTGGAAAGCGGAGAGCGTGGCTTCTTTGATAGCTTCGTTTATCATGATGGTCGTAGGTATCCAGGTATTGTACAATGCCATACAGTCTGTTTTTGATGGAAAGACGCAATCCCCGGACCTACTTTCCGCTTGGACCGGCATAGGTGCAGCGATAGTCATGTACCTTGTATATAGGTACAACAAAAAATTAGCACAGAAAATCAATAGTCAATCCCTTATGGCTGCAGCTAAAGATAACCTTTCAGATGCATGGGTGAGCATTGGTGCCGTTATCGGCATTCTTGGATCTCAATTCTCTTTTCCTTGGTTAGACCCTCTTACAGCAGTCATTGTCGGCCTTCTGATCTGTAAAACCGCTTGGAACATTTTTATGGAAGCCTCTCATTACCTAACGGACGGGTTCGATGAAGAGCTTATACAATCTTATGAGAAAACGGTCCTCGATCTCCCTGGGGTGAAAGGCGTAAAAGATATACGGGCAAGAAATTACGGGAATAATACGGTTGTAGATGTGGTGATCCTGGTTAGATCTACTCTGGATATTAAAGAGGCACATGATATATCGAGTGAGGTTGAGGGTGAGTTGAAGGATAAGCACGAAGTCTATGACGTCCATGTTCATGTCGAACCGAATTAATGTTAACACAATTCATGATTCATGGTTTCATCAAAACATTGAGTTAATTGCTACTCTCCTTAAAGAAGGACCCAAATTCGGGTCCTTTTTTTTTGAAAGAAACCCATTCTAAAATGGTGAATTTACGGGTGGGTCTATATAAAAAACCTTCATGCAATGGGTGAATAGCTTGGATGATAATGGTAAACTAGAAGAATAATTGAAACCAATCCTTCCATTATACGTAAAGATTAGTAAGAGGTGATGAACATGACAGGATTGATAATCATATTGTTAGTGCCGATTATTATAACCATTATGGCTCTTAATCTATCAAGCTCTTCAAAACGGGACTATCGAAATGGAGATGGGGGTTACGTTGGCTCCTATGATGGAAACCAAGATCAAGCAGGCTGCGACAGTGGATTTGATGGAGGAGATTGCGGTGGTGGTGGAGGGGAATGAGCCGTCCCTCCTAATTCTTCATTGAAAGTCAGTATACATAGGAGATGAACACCATTAAACGATATTTTATTCTTAATCGAGATCAATACATACACGTAACTGAATGGGGAAATCCGGATAAACCCATTATTTTCTGTCTTCACGGCTTGGGAAGTACAGGACTCAGCTTTATTGACATCGCATATGATTTACGGGAAGAGTTCAGGATTATTTCCATTGATGCACCGGGTCATGGAAAGACCTACCCGTTTGCCCATGCTCAACATTATGAAATGGAGAACATCGCTATTGGCTGGAAGAGGTAGTGAATTTACTTCAATTAAACTCTTTTTATTTCTTATCACATTCATGGGGTAGCTTCGCAGCTCTCTTTTATGCTGCCAAATATCCCGAGAAGGTTAAGGATTGCATCTTGATTGATGGAGGCTATCAAGGTAAACGTCATTCGGAACAGACGGTTGAGGATGAAGTTGCTTATTATGAACAAGACTTTGAACAGGTCTGGGAATCATGGGAAGACTTTCTCGCACTCGTCCAGAGCGAAACATTACACTGGTCTTCTAAGAAACTCGAAGCAGCAAAGGATCTTTGCCTTTATCAAAATCAAAGATATTATTGGCATGCCCGCGGGGAAACAGCCGCTCATTTTATTCGTGCCATGCATAAGGATGAGGCAGAGGAAATTTACCACAAAGTAAAAGCTCCTGTTTTGTTATTAAGGGCGACTCTCCCACAAAGCATGGAAGCAAAACGGATAAAAACGGCTGCCATTTTCAAGGAAAAGACCCACGGGGAAGTAAAATGTATTCCAGGAACGACTCACCTTCTTCATTGGGACCGGCCGGATGTTGTAGTAAATGAGATAAACATACGGTGGAAATAAAGACAGAGGAGGAACACAAAAAATGATTCAATTAAGACCTATGACAGAAACCGAATACGGTGATTGGAGAAAGGATTCCATAAAGGAATATGCAGAAGAAAAAACCAAAGCAGGCAATTTTAAAGAAGAATCTGCTTTGTCACAAGCAGAAGAGGAGTTCAATACATTATTACCGGATGGACTTCAAACGATCAATCACCACTTATTCACATTATATCATGAAGAGAACCAGGATAAAGTAGGGACCTTATGGGTTCATGTGAAAGAAGAACAAAAAGAAATTTTCATCTATGACATAAAAGTCCTTGAAAGCAAAAGAGGATTAGGATACGGGAAGGCAGCCTTATTGGCACTTGATTCGTTTGCACGGGAAATGGGACTTTCAAAAATTTCTCTTCACGTATTCGGCCACAACAACATAGCCCGTTCCTTGTACCAAAATTCAGGATATGAAGTAACGAATGTGCTAATGTCCAAACTGCTCTAAGAGAAAAAGACACCCGATTGTAAGGTGCCTTCTTCTACGGCAAGGAGGAATTTCTAATGACAGATCAAAAGGGAACATACACTTATGAAGACAGTTATTTCTTTATAGGGAATGCAGAAATCTTTACCATCATTCTCATTCTATTCATCGTATCCCTTTACATATTAATAAGGAAAAGAAAGTAGTGGTTGCCATTAGAGATGTAATTAATTTATTTTAAACAAAAGGAGCATTGACATGGACCGTACACTTCTCATAATAGGTTCTGCCTTTCTTATTGTCAGCGGAACACTTTATACGCTCGAAAGAATGAGCGCCTACATCTTCTGGGCGGCACAAAGAGTGGGAGGAGGGGAATGGCCGACGGTACCGGATATGCCATCACTTTTTGATAATCTATTTGTCGCGTTATTTTTGGTTAGTGGCATTGTATTTTGTATATTATCCATTAAGGTCTTGATACAAGAACACTTTGAAAGAAAAATATAGTATTAAAAAGGAGGGGAAAGATGAATGGGTATTGTTTTAGCTATTTTCCTTCTAATCTTTTCATTTGATTTTACTAAGTTCCGGAAACAGAACCAAACGATGATTGAACAGAATGAAAGAATCATTTCACTACTCGAGGACCTGAAAAATAAAAATGCATGACTGAAAAGGCTCGCAGCTGTCTGCGAGCCTTTTCTTTATACAATTGAGATGTAATCCTCATCCACGCTTTCAACCCCCTGGTCAAATGTCAGCTTGGTCTTGAACAGAAACCGTGATCCTGATTCAAAAGAAGGGAGTTTACCGGGTATACGGTAGGTAAAGGAAAGTTTATTTCGTTCTTCCGCACGAATGATGTCCGATTTTAATACAGTAGTCGAATCAATGCATTTTTCTTCCTTCCCATTTCTATCGATCATAACCAAATCACATTCTACACGCTTCAGTTTTTGTTCAATGATTCCGCCCTCTAAAAAGAAATACCCATGCAAAAGTTCTCCTTGTTTAAATGACGATTTGGGTAAGACCAAATCAATTTTAGCCGAACCTATACCGAAGAGGGTCATGTATTTCCGCAAAATCATTAGGCATTCTCCTTATTGGTAGAAGTATATTTCATGTCTATTTTTTTCTCGATTTTATCTAATTCTTGTTGATCGCTCAAAATTTCTTCTTTGTTTTGTTCTATTAGTTGCGAGAGGTTTGTTTTTAATTTTTTCATGTTCCACTACTTCCTTTCAAAGTGAAGTGATAAAGAAAAAGACCTCTACCGGTTGCGGTAAAGGTCTTTAATGAACATATATAAGCCTTCACCAACTGGTAAAGGTCTCGCTAACAACATTGTTGTCAATAAAGCCGAGAGTGTACACTCTGTAATGACGACTTTATTGTTACAGCTACTCCCCTTTAGGAGAATATTAAATTATGAGACAATCATACTTCATACTATGTTGGTTGTCAATGGAAATGGTGTACTAAGAAAAGTCATATCCCATGCAGGAATCCACAACGAAAAAAGCGAAGTAGTGAGTAATGATGTCAATGAAAAGGAGATGCTCAAATGTATGAATTGAAAACGAAAGAAAATGATAATAGTGTACTTGAATTTATTGAGAGGATTGACAATTCGAGAAAAAAGGAAGACGCATATAGACTTCTTGATATTTTTAGTGAAACCACCGGATACGACGCGAAGATGTGGGGACCAAGTATTATTGGATTCGGTTCATATCACTACAAATATAAGACCGGCCACGAGGGGGATGCGCCACTTGTGGGGTTTTCACCCCGTAAAGCGAAGATAAGCCTTTATTTTGCCACTGGTGACCCGAATAGGGAAAAACTTTTAGATACTTTTGGAAAACATACATCGGGAAAAGCTTGTGTATACATAAACCAAATGGCAGATATAGATGAATCTGTTTTAAAGCAATTGATCCTTCAATCAGTAACCTACCTGCAAACGATCTATACCGAAAATCATTAGCATTTTATAAGGAATCAGTCTCCATCTTATGAGACTAATTCCTTATTTTTTATTAGTGTAAGCTTTAGATTTGTATTAATCGATAATATCCTATATTATTAATCTTGAATTAAAACTATTCCATTTCGAGATATACGGTGGCAATCAAAGACTGGAGTAGTAGAATTTCACATTTAGAAAGGGACGATTTACATGACAAAGGTTTTATATATTACAGCTCATCCCCACGATGACACACAGTCTTATAGTATGGCTGTAGGAAAGGCATTTATTGATTCTTATAAGGAAGCAAACCCTACGCATGAAATTGTTAATGTTGACTTATATAAGGAGAACATTCCACATATCGATGCAGATGTATTCAGTGGATGGGGTAAATTACAATCAGGTAATGGTTTTGAAGAACTGTCACAAGAAGAACAAGCAAAAGTGGGAAGACTGGGTGAATTGTCCGATCAGTTTGTTGAGGCGGACAAATATATCTTCGTTACACCATTTTGGAATTTCTCATTCCCACCTGTAATGAAAGCTTATATTGACTCTGTATCCGTTGCTGGCAAAGCCTTTAAATATACAGAACAGGGTCCTGTAGGGCTTCTGACGGACAAGAAGGCTCTACACATACAAGCACGTGGAGGAATTTATTCAGAGGGACCGGCTGCCGCGATGGAAATGGGCCACCGCTACCTTGAAGTGATGATGCAATTTTACGGCGTCCCTTCATTTGAAGGATTGTTCGTTGAAGGACATGCTGCAATGCCTGATAAAGCAGATGAAATCAAAGAAAATGCGATTGCAAGAGCAAAGGATTTAGCTCAAACGTTTTAATAGAAAGAGAGCCAGCGTGTTGGCTCTCTTTTTTATTTTTCAAAAAATGAAACTTCACCAGACGTTCACCCGTAAACATACAAGGGAGGTGAGTATGTGAAAGATCAAGTGTTTATGGATATCAACATTAGTAAGGAAGAGTCACTGTCGGAATTGTTACAAGGAATTGTTTTAAGAAAAAGGGAAGAAACGGGAACTCATTCGGTTTATGTACAAGAGGTTATCCCTACATATCCTGGTAGTTTTACAATCATTCTTGAAATCGACCAATCCATATATTAATCATATGTAGAGTTCTCATTAAAAAAATGACCCTGGTTTCGATACCAGAGTCATTTTATGAAGTAAAAGGATTTTATTCTTTGGAATATTTACCTTTTAATAAACATTTGAGTCCAATAATGACCGTACGATCCACCTTTCACATACCCAACTCCGATTTCAGTATATGTCGGGGAAAGGATATTTTTTCTATGACCTTCGCTATTCATCCAGGCCTCTACAACTTCTGCAGGTGTTCTCTGACCGGCAGCGATGTTTTCTCCTGCTGCTTGATAAGAAATGCCGAAATCTTTCATCATTTGGAATGGAGATCCGTACGTCGGGGAAGTGTGACTGAAGTAGTTCTTATTAATCATGTCTTCAGATTTGTACCTCGCCACCCTGGATAACTCCCAGTTTTCCTTTAGAGGAGGGAGACCGACTTTTGAACGTTCCACATTGACCAATTTCACCACTTCATATGTATAGTTTTGAGCAGTGGAATTTACACCTGGAATATTCAAGCTTTGACCAGGGTAAATCATATTTGGATTACTGATCTGGGGGTTAGCTGTGATTAATTCAGAAACACCCACCTGATTCTTAACGGCAATCTTCCACATCGTATCTCCATATGTAACCTGGTAAGTTCCTGCAGCGGAAACCTTGGATGAATTACCAAAACCAAAGACTAAAGTGACAGACAACAATGAGATAAATAAAAGTTTAATAGTTTTCATAGTTCTATTGAAATATAATTCTGTAAACTTTTAAACAGGTAGTTGTTACCACCAGTATAAAAAACCCATTAAATCAGAACATAGTAAATATTTCTAGCTAGTCAGACGGTTACTTTTTTATCATGAACTCATCCAAATTATAGTCATAATTGGTATAATATAAGAATCTAAAGTTGGACTGATTTGAAAGGAGTGCGTTATGTGAAGTCCATTTTATTATTGACATTCGGTGCCATTCTAGGTTGGGGCATTAGCGGCTTCTTCACGAACGGTTTTGAAACAGATTATCTTTTTATCTTAATCCTGGGTATCGTTGTTGGATACAGCATAGGACGGAGGAAGGAGAAAGAAGATATTACAGAGTCTCTATGAATACTGTAGCATTCAAATCACATATCTATAAATGGATAAAGGAAGAGAACTTTCATGAAACCTCTATGGCTTAATGGCTATGAAGTATTCTTATTTGATCTGGATGATACGTTATTCGATCATTCAGAAGCTTATGAAAGGGGAGTTATAAATACCATTGCCAATTTCCCCTTGATATCCAATCTTGATTCAGCTGAATTTTTGCGAATATTCACTTCTCACAATCATAATTTGTGGCCCAAATTTGCCTCTAATGAAATTAGCTTTGAGAGATTCTCCTCCATGAGGTTTGAAAATACTTTGAGGGATTTCAATATAAACATAGACGGCACACCCGAACTTCTTCAGCAGATGGTTAAAACTTTCCAGATTTCATATATACAGCAGATACAACCTCAAACCAGAATTTACCGCTTCCTTTCTAATGTATCAAAGTATGTAAAAGTGGGGATCGTCACAAATGGGACGGTATTTAATGCTTACGAAAAGGTTAAGCGACTTGGCTTAGACGATATCTTCCCCGACACCGCGATCATTGTTTCCGAGCGGATAGGTTTCGCCAAGCCGCAAATAGAAATATTTGAACATGCACTGGAACTGTTTAGAGTAGAAGCATGCAAGGCCCTTTTTATTGGTGACAACTATTTCACTGATATTTCCGGGGCAGATTCCATTGGAATGGATACAATTTGGATTAATAAACATGACTATGAATGTCCAGGAAGTGTATATCCGTCTTATACAGTAAAACATTTGCTGGCTATGGAAGAATTAATCTACAGAAAAGAGTGGCTAAGATGAAAAGACCAACAGCGATTGATGCAGCCAAGGAATTCATCGAATCACACTTCCCAACGAGTCAAGCCGCCATTCTCGCAGGGAGTGTTGTAAGGGGAGAAGAGACATCCACATCAGATCTCGATATTGTCGTCATCCATGAACAGATCCCCTCTGAATACCGCGAATCCCTTATCGAATTCGGTTGGCCGATAGAAGTTTTCGTACACAATCAGCAAACCATCCGTCAATATTTTCAATCTGACTGTGAGAGGGCCAGACCATCACTGCCAAGAATGGTAGCAGAGGGCATTCCCCTCATCAAACATCCTGTCATCACAGCACTCAAACAAGAGGCGAACTCATTATTGAGGGACGGACCTCCAAGCTGGTCTTTAGAAACCATTGAAAGGAAGAGGTATTTTCTAACAGATGCTCTAGATGACTTCATTGGATCAACGAATCGGGGCGAAAGTTTATGCATTGCCAATACAATAGGCGAATTGCTTCATGAATTTGTGCTAAGAACGAATGGTCATTGGGTTGGATCTTCAAAATGGATCATCCGAGCATTGAAGGAATATGATATGCAATTCGCCAGCGAATATGTACACGCTTTCGAGCAATTCTATCGAAAGGACGAAAAGAACGCCATTGTGAAATTGGTTGATACCGTACTCGATGGCCATGGTGGCAGATTGTTTGAAGGATTTTCAATGGGTAAGAAATAAACTTGATTCAATATCAAAAAGCCCTTCTGGAAATTGAAGGGCTTTTTCTGCACGATCATTATATCAAAATTTGAAACTCATCATGATCCACACTGTTCACACCATCATCGAAGACCAGGCGTGTGACAAACTTATAGGAAAGTGTTTCACTGCTCGGCGGGAAAGTATCTGAAAGTCTGCACGAAAAGTGAATGGACCGTTGTTCGTTTGCTTTCATGGTGGATGAACTTAATATGGTATTTTGGTGAAGAACAGATGAACGATCCATGGAGTGATTATACTGAAGGAGGTCCGTTTCGATCCTCTTTAATTTCTGTTCGACCCTTCCTCCGGTAAGTTCATATTCACCCTTGATGACATCACCTGGCCGGAACTCCTTTTTATTCAATACTAAATCAATCTTTGTTGCCCCGATACCGAATCTGCACATCAGTTTACTAAACATAACAGCC
Source organism: Rossellomorea orangium (assembly GCF_019334305.1). GTDB lineage: Bacteria > Bacillota > Bacilli > Bacillales > Bacillaceae_B > Rossellomorea. The sequence continues at coordinate 217,997 of NZ_JAHWGH010000025.1, read as the reverse complement.
ATTCAACCTCTCATTCATCTAGTTACCAATTCTACGTATTATGGAGATCTTTGGTTTCAATTATCTGCACCTAATCTACGACTATATTCTAAAAGAAAGAAACCCCATTTGTCTATATTCCTCCTTCGACATATTTCGCGTTTCGTTCTGTTAGCCTTCACTCCACAATTCCTGTATCTAACTACAACACACCTGTAGTAAATTAAATGGAATTTGTTCCATATAGAGGTAGAAAAATAGTCGAAAATTCTATAAAATAGGACTAGAACATTATCATATTTTGGTAAAATACGAGCTTAAAAGGGGTTATTAAAATTGAAGGATAAGAAGAAAAAGAAAAAAACCCATGTCCCATTGAGAATGAATTTACTGTTTATTTCGGTCTTTTTTCTATTTTCACTTCTGATTCTTCGTCTTGGGATTGTGCAAATCGTGCAGGGAAACCATTATGAAGCAGAAGTCGCAAGGACCGAAAATGTGAAATCCCATAATGGAACACCTCCGAGAGGGAAAATTTACGACCGATATCGAAATGTCATCGTCGACAACGTTCCATTGAATGCCATTACGTACACAAGAACACAAACGACCAAACCTAAAGATATGCTGAAGGTAGCAGAGAAATTGGCTGAACTGATTGAAATGGATACAGAAAAAATCACCGATCGTGATCGCCAGGATTTCTGGCTCCTCACACATCCAGATGAAGCCGAAAAACTGGTTACCAAAGAAGAAATAAAGAAGCTGGAAGATGATGAAGATCTTGCAGAGGATGACAGAAACAAAAAGATTTATGAAATGCAGTTAGAGAGAATCACGAAAAAGGATATTGAGTCATTCTCTGATCAGGAAAAAGAAGTATTGGCGATTTTCCGTGAGTTCAATACGGGATATGCCCTCAGTCCTCAAATCATTAAGAATAAGGATGTATCTATGGAGGAGATGGCGAGGGTGAGTGAACGTTTGTCGGAAATGCCCGGCGTTAACGTTACGACCGATTGGGAACGGAAGTATGTGAATGACAGTACGTTGCGAACGATTCTGGGAAGGGTTTCCACCTCTCAACAAGGTCTGCCTAGCGAACTCGTAACAGCTTATAAGGCTCAGGGCTATGCTTTGAATGACCGGGTAGGAACGAGCTATTTTGAGTCTGAGTATGAAAATGTCCTTAAAGGGCAAAAAGAAGAAATCGAATATATTACGAAAAACGGGAGTGTCCTGGACACTCAGCTCGTAAGCGAGGGACATAGCGGAAAAGACGTCGTTTTGACCATTGACTTAAAGTTGCAAAAAGAACTGGAAAAAATTGTTGAAGAAGAACTCAGTAAACAAGCATCCCAATATTGGGAATCTCCTTTTCTTGATCGGGCATTTGTCGTTATGATGGATCCCCATACAGGTGAAATTCTTTCAATGGTTGGAAAGAAATACGGTAAGGATGAGAATGGAAAGACTGAATTACAGGACTATGCTTTAGGAACGTATACTTCTGAATATGGGGTAGGGTCTGCTGTAAAGGGTGCTACTGTATTGACGGGATATATGACCGGAGCGTTGAATGTTGGGGATGTTTTGTATGATGAAGCGATCGCAATAAAGGGCACTCCGGTTAAAAGATCATGGTTTAACCTTTCTAGAGGGCCAATGTACTTAAATGACATCGATGCCCTTGAAATTTCTTCGAACGCATACATGTTTAAAACAGCTATAAAAATCGCTGGAGGTGTATACAGGAAGGATCAGCCAATTGATATGGATCCAAAAGCTTTTGATACCATGCGAAATTACTATAGTCAGTTTGGACTTGGAGTAAAGACGGGCATTGATCTCCCTGGTGAAGTCGAAGGGTTAAAAGGGACAGAAAGAGAGCCAGGTAAGTTAATGGATTTTGCCATTGGCCAATATGATTTATATACACCCATGCAACTTGTACAATATGCATCAACAATCGCTAATGGAGGTTTCAGAATGGAACCTCATTTAATGAAGGAAATTAGGGAACCAAGCCAGGAAAGGGACAAAGTTGGACCTTTGATTTACGAAAATGATGCTAAGGTTTTAAATCGGATCGATGCAACGGAAAGACAAATTCAGCAAGTGCAGAGAGGATTTTATAAGGTTGCACATGGGAGCCAAGGTACTGCAAATAATTTTAGAAACGCACCATACGATGCAGCAGCTAAGTCCGGTACTGCGGAAGCATTTTACTATAGTCCAGAGGAGAAAAGACAATACGATACCTACAACACAACCTTAATCGGCTATGCACCATACGACAACCCAGAAGTGGCTTTCTCAGTAGTCCTGCCTTATTCACATCAAGACAAAGATCCTTACGTTAATAAAACAATCGCTAAAAGAGCGATGGACAAATACTTCGAACTGAAAAAACAATACGAAAAAGACGGATACTTCAACTCTTCAACCGAAGAGAAAGTGCGCAATGCAGATCAGCTTGAAGATCAAGAAACGACAGAGGAATAATGAAAGAGCAGCCCTTTTGAACCAAGGGCTGCTCTTTTATTTTGTCATGGGGTTCTTATTAGTATTTCATCATCATAACATGAAGGGCAGAATCACAGTAAACATATGACCCTTTAAAGGACTTTCTTCCTTATTTCCGTATTTTAGATTGACAATGAGAATCATTTTCAATTAAACTTTGTAATTGAAAATGATTCTCATCAAAAGGAGGAATAGATATGACTTTATCTACTGGGTGCCATTCAGAACAAGATGAGTACAATAGGATTCAAAAACTAGCTAATGAAAAACTAAAACAATCAGAAACTCGTATCCTCAATAAATTAATGCAGGCCATGATACGGGAAGGACTCATTCAATACACCTATGAAACCACAGAAGAAAATGTAAAGCTCATCTACATCACACCAGTGAAAAACGTCAAGATCACCGTACCGATAGAAAATTCCTACTTCCTTGGACAGTTGGATATCGGAGGGAGAATTACTGTTAAAAAAGAAGGGTCTATTACCCAAATACATACACCGACACAGTTAATCAAAGAACTTTTCCCTAAAGTAGATTCCCGACAATTAGAACTTCTTATAAATGAACTGGAGGACAGTGTGAAAAATGACGCATTGGCATTAGCGGCAGAGGAGCTGCAGAAGGACCTTTACTCAGGTATAGGGACATTTGAGTACCTGCACCGACAGTCTTCGAACCCTGAGTTCAGTCCGCTTGTTTTCCTGGAGCAATCGGTCATTGAAGGCCACACACTCCATCCATGTTCGAAAACCAGGCTGGGATTAACAGGGGAAGAAGTGATGAAATATGCTCCAGAATGGAAGGGAGAGGTAAACGTCCACCCTGTCGCCATTCATAAAGATATTTCGTCATTCAGCACTGTAAAAGGTGGACCGACCATGACAGAGATTTTATTGAAAGAATATCCTGCCATTGAAATTGGAATGAAGAGACAATTCAAAGAGTTACAGAAAGATCTAAAAGACTACGAAATCATCCCAGTCCACCCTTGGCAATTCGAGCATATTGTAAAGTGTTATTTTAAGGAAGAGTTGATACAGGGACTGCTTATTCCAATTGACATGACCATCCCTTCACAGGCGCTCATTTCGTTTCGTTCTTTAGCACCCCATAACCGGAGACATCACCATTTGAAGACAGCATTAAATGTTCAAATGACCAGTGCAAAGAGAATCGTTTCTCCTACATCGGTATGGAATGGTCCTATAATCTCGGAACTGTTGAATATCGTTTGTATTCACGATCCGGAAATTAAGGAGAAGATACATTTTTTATCAGAATGTGGCGGGGGGCATTATCGTTCTCATCGGATAGAAACATCTATCAATCTAGAAAAAAACTTGTCCGCTCTTATCAGGGAAAATCCTGAAAAGAAACTGGAGAAAGGACAAATAGCTGTTCCAGGAGCCGCTCTAATTAACACTTCACCGATGTCGGGAAAGGTACTTTCACTTGAAATCATTGAAAAATGGTCAATAGAAAGAAATGTTTCTGTGGAAGCAGCTGCAGTCCGTTTTATTCATGAGTACTCCAATACACTTATTCCGGGACTTATTCATTTAATCATAAAATATGGGGTCAGTCTGGAAGCCCATCTTCAAAATGCCATCATGATCTTTGAAAACGATTGTCCAAAAACATTGATGATTCGTGACAACGGAGGGATTAGAATATTAAAAAATCGCCTTCCAGTACAGTGCCAAGACGGAAGAATCAGTAATAAAACAAACTTACTTACTACAGAAGCTGTTGATCTATATAAAATGTTCTCACATGCAGTCCTGCACAACCATTTAGGAGAAATCATCGTAGGAATTATAAAGGATACCGGACTTTCCGAAGGACTTCTGTGGGAACAGGTTGCGGAAGTCATCCAATCTACAATTGATTCTATAAAAGAAGATGCAGCCCACTGCAAGAATGCATCTCAATTCGAACAGGAAATCTTCGGTCCTGTCACTTACTTAAAATCACTGATAAAGATGCGTCTTTCTAATGCATTTACGGAAAACGTATATATTAGCGCTCCCAATCCATTAACGCGAAAGGGGAATACTGATGAAGTTACTATCTGCAAAAATCAACTGGCTTGAAGATGAATTAAAATGTATGAGCTACCTGGAAGAAAGGCAACCGCATTTGGTTACACACTTTAAACAGAATATAAAAAAAGGACGACAGGCGATACTCCATAAATTGGCCGCTTCCCTCTTAAGAGAAAACGTAAACTCACTATACAGCGATTCTGTACAAATTAAGAAAATAGGATCTGTATATGTCACAAGTCTGTTAAAAGTGTACAAACAATGGGAGCCTTTCCTTCACCAGCTGCAGAATGTTGAATTAAAAGAAGGGATTTCATACAGAATGAAATCCTTCGGTGAGTATATGATCTTATTTCCCATTAAATCCGAACTCGCCTTTCAACGAGTCACACTAGAAGGAGACATCGTGTGGATATCACGTGAATCCCATCGTAGTATTCAAACGGCAAGTGAGCTAATGAACCTTCTGGGTCTGACTGAAGAAGGAAAGGCACTGGTTCGTGAACTTGACAATGGTACAGCAAATCAAACACTCAGCTACGCCGCAGAATCGCACTGGAAAGAGAAGCTTAGGGCGGACTCTCAATTATCCCACTATCATTCCACATTCCAGTACATCCAAAATATGAAGAAGGTAGAACCCGCGTGGAGTTCTCTCGCATTCTTCGAGCAGATGAGCGTTGAAGGTCACCATTTGCATCCCGGTTCAAAAACCAAAATGGGAATGAGTCCTGAAGATGTGGCTAAATATTCCCCGGAATTCAGGCAAACGTACAAAATTTGCTTTTTGGCGATCCGAAAAGAATGGATAGAATTCACCGAATCAGAACCGTATGTAATTGAAAAGACGTTTGAAGAAGTTATTCCGCGTTACCATGAATTCATGGAAGAGAACGATCTGGCTCCTGAACTGTTCCAACTCATGCCCGTTCATGAATGGCAATTTCATCATGCCTTATATAGTTTATACGAGAATGAAATTGAAAAGGGGATCATCGTACCTATTGATTCAATCAGCGTTGAATGTCATGCTACATCGTCCTTTCGAACAGTCATGCCCATTACACAATCCAATCGATTTGTGAAATTGGCCGTTAACAGTCAGATGACGTCCACGGTAAGGTCGATTTCCACTCAAACAGCTCTAAACAGCACCGTTTTCAGTACTTTAGTGGGTGAAGTGCTAAGCAATGAGGCAGAGTTATCAACCTTTTTACCACTAGATGAAATCGCCGGATACTCATTCATTTCAGATGACAGTGAACAAAAAAGAAATCTGACCGTGGTTGTAAGAGAAAACAGGGAGGATGAATTGAAAGAAGATGAGGTCATGATCACTGGGAATAGCTTGTATGCAACCTCTCCTTTTTCTGAAGATACGATTCTTGCCGAGCTTCTCACAGAATACTGCGCGAATCGTAACCTGACCATGGGAAAAGGCGCACGATTCTTCTTTAAGGACTATTTATCTGTCACACTTCCAGGCTATCTAACACTGCTAACAAAATATGGTGTTGCACTAGAAGGACATCTTCAGAATAGTATCCCTGTTTTTAAAAAAGGGAAGCCGGTTCGATTCTATTTCAGGGATTGGGGTGGGGCAAGAATTTACAAGAGGCGATTAGAAGAAAGAGGAATGTATCCGAAGTTTTACCCTGAAAGTATCACGTTGACTGAAAATAAGGAAGAAATGTATTCAAAAGCGCACTATACAATCTTCCAGAATCATTTAGGAGAGATTATCCGTCTACTTGTAGAAGCGTCAGGCGTATTTGAAGGGGAATTCTGGACGTTGGTCAAAGAGGCTTGTGACGACATTTTTTCCTCCCTGTCCCATGAAGTTCCAGTAAATGTGATAGAAGATCGTCAATTTTTATATCATAAAAAAGTAAACCACAAAGCATTGACGAAGATGAGATTGAGACCAAGCGCAGGCTATCTTTATGCTGATGTGGAAAATCCATTAGGAAAAGAAGCTGGTTTACATTGAATGATTATCCTGCTCAGCAACAGTTTGCACTGAAATCACCACCCTTTCGAAGATTTTTATACGGCAGTTTCTTCGTACGATGCTCGGACTGGATGGACTTGACCATTCTGAACTGGATTGTGTACGAGTGGACCCATTCACCACTATCCCTTGGGATCTTGAATGCGTGCAGGCTGATCCCTGTTTTCCTTTTTTCCATGTATGCAGGTGGGGTGGCTGACAAATATAATCGAAGGCAATCTCTTCTCGTCATATACAGTGGAATGCTGGTATCGACTCTTTTTATTGCGTTCATCATCGGAGAGCAAGCGTCGTTCATATTATTATTATCCGCTATTACTGTCCGGTCCGTGTTAATGAGCTTCGAAGTGCCGATCAGAAATGCCTGGTTGGCAGACCTCGTACCAGGGAGTATGCTCGGGAGCGCCATAACCCTGCAAACAACCAGTATCAATGTGGCCAGGATGGTTGGACCGGCATTTGCCGGAGTACTTTTGGGATATTTTGCTGCCAGCAATATCATGCTGTGGGTATCAGCAGGTACATTATTGGTCATATTTACCCTATTGACGGTTCCCGGTGACCACGAAAATACAGAGCAGGGAAAAAAGCGTGAGAGTAAGTCCATAAAAGACACCATTCAATACATAATAGGCCAACCTGGCATTCTCGCTGTTTTACTCGTGGCCATCGCTCCCATGATATTCGGATTCCCTTATACGACCATGCTCCCTATTTTTTCTAAAGAGCTGATGAATCTTGGTTCTGCCGGGTTTGGTTTCTTGCTTTCCATATCATCTTTAGGGGCGATTACAGCAACAGGACTCCTTGCATTTCGGCAACCGGTCATGGGAGGGAGATGGCTTATAGTATCAACCTTGGCTTTTGGGACAAGCCTTGTCCTTTTTACCACCTTTAGCGGATTTTATTTAGCATCCGCAGGACTCATGTTTCTTATAGGATTCACCAGTCAGTATTACCGGACATTGAGCAGGATCATGATCCAAATGAAGGTGGATGGGGAATATAGAGGCAGGGTCTTGAGCATCGCCCTCATGGACCGTGGCTACATTCCCCTTGGGTCCCTTTTTATTGGCTGGATTGCAAGCTCATTTGATGCATATGCTGCCGGACTTTCAATGGGACTGGGAACGATTCTGTTTACCATCCTCATCGTCCGCAGCAATCGAAATTTGTGGAAGGAGTAAAGTATGATTTCAAAAACTTTCATGGCCTTTCTTCCTTCGCTTCTGAAGATAAGGAAGAAAGAGCCGATTTGTGCCTATATTTATGATATACATGCATTAAAAAATCATGTTCAGCACATTAGGGAGACGTTGCCGGGATACTGCTCCCTGTATTATGCTGTTAAAGCGAATCCCGACCCATCCATTCTTCAGGCACTGGAGAAGGACATCGATGGATTTGATACAGCTTCTGAAGGGGAAATTGTAAAGGTCTTGAGTCTGTCAGAGAAGCCTATTATCTTTGGGGCACCTGCCAAAAAGGATAAGGAGTTGGAGTATCTTTCTAAGGGGAAACTTCAGACCGTGAATATCGAGAGCGAAAGAGATATGCAGAGGCTAAATCGGTTGGGTTCAATGGAAGGAAAGAAGCTTTCAGTGCTCATTCGTGTAAACAGCACCTATCATGTGGCAAACAGTTCACACCGAATGACAGGTGTGCCTACACAGTTTGGAATTGAAGAAGATGTGATTCCAACTCTATTGAGGAAGCTAGTAGAATTCCCTTATCTTGAAGTAAAAGGATTTCACTTTCATGCGATGAGTAATAACCTGGATGCCCTTGATCACCTGAAATTCATCTCATTTTGCAGAGATAGGATGTTAGGGTGGAAGGCCCAGTTTTCACTAACTTCTGCCACCACATTAAATGCAGGCGGAGGCATAGGGGTAAACTATCATCAACCGGAGAATCCATTTGATTGGGAAACGTTCTCCAGTGGGTTGTATCAAATGGAAGATACATTTACTCATGAGGGGCTGCGACTGATACTGGAGCTTGGGCGTTATATGGTAGCTCACTGCGGATATTATGTGGCAGAAGTAATGGATATTAAGAAAAATCACGGAGAGCATTTTGCCTTGATAAGAGGAGGGACTCATCATTTACGCCTTCCGGCCGCGTGGAAAATGTCCCACCCTCATACGATTTATCCCGTGGAGAAGTGGTTTGACGAACCACTTCCGCGACCAGGGATCAAGGGAAAGAATGTAACGGTTGCCGGGGAATTGTGTACTCCCAATGACATTTTGATTCGACAGGCGTATGTCGAAAGATTACGTGCAGGGGACCTGATCATTTTTCCGATGGCCGGAGCGTATGGATGGACCATTTCACATCATGATTTCCTGTCTCACTCACATCCTGCCTTTCATTACCTGGATTCATCCTTGGAAAGAAGAGATTTCCAGAATTAAGGTAAGTTAATTTGAAACTTATTCCAACTTTCATTCGTATATATAGTAAAGGTTAATTTTCCTAAAGACAGGAGTGAGTAGAATGCTGTGGTGGATCATAGGCATTGCTGTTGGATTTGGAATCATAAGCGGAATTCTCAGACGTAAATTTTCTCAGAATACATTCGAAGCAGGAAATCAACATGAAAGACAGCTCCAGGAAGAAGAGCGCGTAAAGGCGAGCAGCTGGTTTCATGGAGGTCAATAGGAGAACATGCCAGGGAGTATTCCTGGCATGTTTTTTTTATAAATAATATGGGATGAATCTAAGTTTAAAGCCCTCTTAATCTGGATCATATGGTAAAATAAGCTAATGTGAAACAGTAAAAGAGAGGGATAAAATGATCAATTCTGAACAGGATATTATCAATTTAGTGAAAAATGATGCTTGGATGATGAGCGTCATGGAAGCTGCCAAAACGTTACATTTACCGGACTGGTGGGTCTGTGCCGGTTTTGTTAGGTCAAAGGTATGAGATACAATGCATGGATATTCAAATAACACACACTTACCGGATATAGATGTCGTATATTATGATCCTTACAATGTTGACGAAGATATTGAAAAGCTTCTTGAATCAAGATTGAACAGGTTGAAACCAACAGAACCCTGGTCTGTAAAGAACCAGGCAAGGATGCATATTCTTAATGGAGAAGCCCCATATAAATCTACTATTGATGCGGTATCCCGTTTTCCAGAAACAGCTACATCAATTGCAATGAAACTAAACGAGGAAGATGAACTTATTCTGGTTGCACCATGGGGGCTGGAAGATCTACTGGCACTTAGAATAATGCCCACACCTCCTTTCAAAGAAAAAGAAACGTTAGCCGCCATTTATGAACGAAGGTTGCGGGAAAAGGAATGGAATAAAAAATGGCCCAAAGTGATCATATATGGAATCAATGGGGAACGGTTGAATGATAGTGAAAGGTAAAATGACTATTTTGAAAGGAGACGGGATGAAAAAGATTATACTATCCGAGATAGTTTTGATTTGCGCATTGATGATTTTAGTCTTTTTCAGCGGTGTCACATTCGGGCTGATTTTTATAGCTATCTTATCACAAGTCGGTATGATGATCATGGTATTACACACAGCTTATAAAAACACAGGGAATAAACGTTATAAAATGGCAAGTCGAACCATTTACACCGTGTTCCTTCTATTTATTCTATCCTTTAGTATTATTGAAGCCATTCTCTTGAAAACAGCCTTCCAATCACATCACATAAAGGAAGATGCGCCAGATGCCGTCATCATTCTTGGGGCGGGGTTGAAGGGGAGAGAACTCTCCAATACATTGAGGGAAAGATTGGACAAGGGAGCCGATTTGCTTGAAATCCATGAAAATGTCCCGGTCGTCGTTTCGGGTGGACAGGGTCCCGGTGAGTCGATCCCTGAAGCGGAAGCGATGGGTTCATACCTGATAGCCCGGGGCATAAAGGAAGATCGTATACTTTATGACAAAACATCAACCACTACTTATGAAAATCTCAGGAATGCCAAGCTCATTCTAAAACAAGAGGGGCTACACAATAAAAAACTCGTCATCGTCACAAGCGATTACCACATCTTTCGTGCGCAGAAAATCGGTGATGAACTAAGCATGAACTGTACCGGACTGGGCAGTCAATCCCCCCTGTACATAACAACCAACTACATGATAAGAGAATACTTTGCGGTAGTGAACATGATGCTGGATTGAGGGACGGACCTTAATCCGACGTCATCAATCAGAGGAAAACCCTTGATATTACACGTTTTTCATTCTGAATATTAGCATTTTTTGAGGTCCGTCCCTCAAAAGGGAGGAGCAGGTTATGTCAATTAGGTATTGGTCACAATTGGGTGTTGGGTTGGTTGTACTGGTTTTTTCGTCTATGGTTTCCTGGTATGAGGGGAGTGCATTACTTGAAGACCCGTGGGAATGGAGGTATTCGGCTCCGATCAGTGAATGGATGCACGGCAGCGTTGGTGGATCCAATGATATATCAGATCTTGACTTCTTTATATATGCTGCTAAGTTTTCACCACTTTTTCCAGCTTTTATGATCATAAGCGCCAGCTATTTAATTGTTTTGATCGGGATCCGGATATTTAGCAGAACTGGAATCCGTATCTTGCTGGTCCTTTTTGGATTGATTGAACTTGGGTTATCATTCACACTTTCTACATCTCCCACAGCAGGTGGAAATCTATTAACCTGGTTGTTTCTTTCGGTTGGTCTACTAATGATCATACTATCTGGTATCATTCACTTATTACCACTGCACAGAGATAAACATTTCTCACACCAGTGACAGTTATGAGATGCATATTTTTATTATATATAAAAACCGTAACGTTTAACTGTACGGTTTTATTAAAATAAAGTATACTACTCTAGAGGTGATAACTTGGGAATGTGTATCGAATAGGCGAGCTATCCAAACTAAGCAAAGTGTCCAAGCGGACCATTGATTATTATACGAAAATGGGTCTATTAAAATGCGACCGATCAAACAATAATTATCGTTATTATCATGAAGAGACTTTGAATGACTTGAAGCTGATTGAACAGTGTCAAAAGATGAATATGACCCTGCATGAAATCAAAGATCGTATTATACTCCTGAAATCCAAACAGGTGGATCAATCCGTCCTTGAAAAGCAGGTCAAACATATACGAAATGAAATGAAGCATTTGCATAATGAATTGCATGAAGTGTTACAGGCAATGGAAACATTGGGGGCAGAGGACCGCAAGCGAGTATTGAAACAGGTCTCCCCCCAGGCCTTGGCCTTATTCCAGACCCTAATGGTTTTTTCTGGTTAATCCAGCATAATAGATAAACAACTACAGGAGAGTGACTTTTTTTTGGACGATATACCACTGAATTCATTAGTATTATTAGGAGCATTGATCCTTTTATCTGCCTTTTTCTCATCGGCGGAAACGGCATACTCAAGTGTCAACAAGATCAGACTTAAGAACTTTGTAAGTGAAGGAAGAAGAGGAAGCATCAAAGCACATTATATTGCTGAGAACTTTGATAAAGCTCTGTCAACGATATTGGTTGGGAACAACATCGTGAACATCGCTGCAGCAAGTATTTCAGCCAAGCTTGCAACTGATATTTTCGGAGGGAACACGGGACTTGTCATCAGTACATTCGTCATGACGCTGTTAATTCTGATTTTCGGTGAGATCCTCCCGAAGTCATTGGCAAAAGAAAACGCTGAAACCTACTCCCTGACCATATCCGGTGTGCTTTTCTTCTTAATAAAGGTCCTCACACCGATCAATTTCTTCTTTATCAAATTGAAGGAGTTGGTATCGAAGTTCTTCTCGAAGGATCACGAGATGCCGTCAGTCACAGAGGAAGAGTTAAAAGTAATGCTTGATATTAGTGAAGAAGAAGGAGTCATTGATAAAGAAGAACGGGAATTGATTCACCGCTCCATGGACTTTGATGAGATCCTTGCAACCGAGGTACTGACGCCGCGAATCGACGTCAAGGCCGTGGAAGTGAACCAACCGATTGAAGAAATCAAAGAAATGTTCTTTGAAGAACGCTTTTCACGGATTCCGGTTTATGAGGATCATATCGATAATATTATTGGAATCCTCTCGGAAAAAGAGTTCTTTACTCACTTGATTAAGTTTGGTGAAGTGAACATCCGGGAATTGATTCGTGAGCCGATGTTTATATTTGAATCTGTTAAAATCTCATCTCTTCTTACTAAGCTTCAAAAAAACAACGTGCACATGGCGATTGTGGTGGATGAGTTTGGTGGAACTACCGGAATCATCACCCTTGAAGACATACTGGAAGAGATTGTAGGTGAGATCTGGGATGAGCAAGATGAGAAAACTCATTCCATGAAGAAAATCAGTGACAATGAATATAGATTCGATTCCCAATATCAATTGGATGAATTTACAGAGTTACTCGATGTACCAGAGCCTGAAAGTTCTTATCATACGCTTGGTGGATGGGTCGTTGAAAGCTTTGAAGACCTTCCATCAGAAGGTGACAGCTTCGATTATGAAAACTTAAAGGTGAGCGTTGAAGAGGTGGATAACCGCCGGGTACGGACTATTAAAGTTGAAATTCTAGATGAAAAAACCGGAGACCTGGTTTAATATACTCATAAAATGACAGGCTTAGACGCCTGTTATTTTTTTACTTAAAACGAGAGGGGGAGCTTTAACATGCATCCAGAAGAAACGAGAGAGGCCCTTTTAAAAGAACTTGAAATCGTCAATAAATGGGCTGATGACCAAAAGGGTTTGTGGTTCTGGGAAAGACTGGGCAGGATTCCATTTATGATCCTTGATCGGATCACTCCCCAAATGGTACATAATAAAATCGGGCAAGCACTGGATGAAATAGGGAGTTACATACAAAAAGGCGGGAGTCACCTGACAAATGAGAAGGAAGTATTGAACCGATATCTCAATAAAACAGGAGATCTGGATTTGACAGTGAATAAAATTAATACCCTGCCACTCACATATATGGATGAAGTGAGCGAAGGAATTGTGCATAGGAGAAAAAAGGTTGCGATGACTCAGGGAGCGACGACAGGTATCGGTGGATTTCTTACATTAAGTATCGACATCCCATTCATTTTGGGAATATCACTTAAAACACTTCAAGAAATAGCCTTGTGTTACGGGTATGACCCGAATGATCAAGAAGAGCGCATTTTCATCATCAAATGCCTCCAATTCGTTTCATCGGATATCGTAGGTAAACAAGCCATCCTACATGAACTCGAGGATTTCAACGGGGAGAATAGCGATAAAAGAGAGCAAACCCTGTCCCAGCTGCAGGGATGGCGGGAAGTAATGATCAGCTTCCGTGACAACTTTGGTTGGAAAAAACTCTTTCAAATGATTCCCATTGCCGGAATCCTGTTCGGATCCTTCATCAACAAATCCATGATTACAGACATAGGAGAAACCGGCCGCATGCTCTACCGTAAAAGAAGGATCCTCACAAAGCTGGAAGAGGGACGGACCTCAAATTAACCATACCTTATTCACGCAGAATTCAGGTTTGACGCAGGTTTTCATTCAATTATAGAGAGTAATCAGAGGTCCGTCCCTCTCTATGACTCAGCTACATTTCTATCGGATGACAAAGAAAAAGGGACCTCCAATTGGAGATCCCTTTTCTTTATTCTTCTTCAGCCTTATCTTTATTAAACCAAAGTGGATCATCATTATCCACTTCGCCGTTATAATTAATAAGCAGTTCTTCTCCGGCTTGAATGTCTTTATAGGCATAAAAGTCGAATGTATGATTATCAAAATTGATTTCATAAACGGTATTCGGCGTATATGAATGGTTAAACAGCATTCCATATCCTAATAAGAGTGCTGTGTGATTGATTCCATATTCGAATACATAATCCGCGAGGAATGTTTTCTCGATATGTTCATGTTCCTCATTGGGGTATGGGATGACCGGTGCTTCATGAACCAGTTCCCCTTTGGCTATATCCCTTTTTGCAAATACTCCACGATTAAGATCTCCGTCGCTGAGAGACGATAGTTTCACTTCGATCATTATGCCACCTACTTTCTAAATCCTTGACTTAGCTAAGCTTGACACGAACCGGAAAGAAAAGCAACACTAAATCTTTTACATCATGATGTTTGAGGATTAACTGTTTACAAAAGATTACCAAAAAAATCCTGAATGCTGCGGGCACTTCTTACAAACCAGCTGGCTTTTTTCACTGATTCGGCAGCATAAACATCCAACTTGTAAGGTACTTTCTTCTGATCGAAGATGTATTCTGCATCTTCCCCGGGTTCGATGATCAACTGCCCGATTTTCTCTCCTTTTTCGATAGGTGCTTTAAGGGAGCCATCTTTGTTGACTTTCGTATCATCAAGCTCCAGTGCGGTTTTCACCTTATCTTTCTCCTGATCTGAAAGGCGGATGGAGAGAGGCTTGTCTATCTTTATGGACACCGTTTGATCCTTGCCGTTTGGAACCGGAAGTGTGTGGTCCTTTTTCGTTTCGATGTCATCCAAACTATAGGTTATGCTCTTAAATTCTTTGAAACCATAGTCGAGGAGTTCCCTCGATTGAATGAATCGCTCTGCACTGCTCGGTTGCCCGAACTCATCCTTCGCATCCAGAATGACGGAAATATAGCGGACCCCGTTTCGTTCCGCCGTACCTGTGAAGGTTGAACCAGCGAAGGGGGTCGTGCCTGTTTTCAGTCCGTCAGCTCCTTTATAATAGTAAGACTTTCCTTTTAATAGACCATTTGTATTCTTCATGACCAGTTCTTCACTCGTACCAGGCCTGAATACTTTAGAGGAGAGACTGGATGTTTCCAAAACTTCCGGAAAATCATGGATGAGGTAGTAAGCAAGTGTAGCCATATCTTCTGCTGAAACCATATTTTCATCATCTTCACCCGTACCTTCTGGGTACATGCCCAGCATGTCGTAGTTGCTGAGACCGGAAGCATTGACAAATTGATAATGTTCAAAGCCGAGTTCCTTCGCCTTAGCATTCATCAATTTAACAAATTTACCTTCTGATCCTGCCACCACTTCTGATAGTGCGATGGCTGCACCATTTCCGGATTTTATGACCATTGCATCATATAGTTCTCTCACTGTGTACTCTTCATCAGCCCTTAAGGGGACGTTGCTCAATCCCGGGGCATTGGCTAATTGATATACTTTATCGCTTACTTTATACGTTTGATCCCACTTTATCTTTCCTTCGTCAATCGCTTCTAACACCAGGTATTCCGTCATCATTTTCGTCATGCTGGCAATACCCAGCGGCTTATCTTCATGTTCGCTATAAACAATCTTTCCTGTATCTGCTTCAACTAATATAGCAGCATCCGCCTGAATATCCAAAGTTGATTTACCATGCGCCGTTTGCTGAAAAGGCGTCACAGCCATGAATGATATCAACAAAACCGACAGGCTTTGCTTTACCGTTTTCTTATTCAAACCACAAACCTCCAAAAAACCAATTTTACACAACCACATCATTTTACCACACAAACCTGGAATACACCCCAAATCACTTGAACCGTTTCAAATCGTTCATATTATTGTAAAAAACTGTGGTGCCCTTATTATTAGGGACGGACCTTCCATACACCAATGGAGTTTACCATAATCTAATGTAAGAAGGTCCGTCCCTCAAGTGCTGGAAAATAATTCTTGTGTGAGTTCTATCAATCTGGTAAAATCATGTAAATTAACCGTTGGGAGGGGATAGAGAGATGATCACATATCCATTGCTTAAGAGGGATTCAACTGTGGGAGTTACGGCACCTTCGTCAGGTGTGCCTCATGAGCTGCACGAATTACTGAAGCAAGCCATGAGGAGAATGGAAGAAAAGGGATACGGTATAGAGTGTGGTGAAACCGTCTGGAAGCAGCACAAGGCAAAGTCTGCCCCTGCAGACGAGAGAGCAGCCGAATTAAATCGCATGCTCCAGGACGACTCGATTTCGCTCATCGCTCCGCCATGGGGAGGAGAACTCCTCATAGAAATTCTCGAGTTAATCGATTATGAACAAATCAAGCCTAAGTGGGTGCTTGGATATTCCGATATCAGTGCCCTCTTACTTGCCATTACTTTAAAGACAGGGATTGCCACTGCACACGGGACCAACCTCATCGATTTAAGAGGAGCGGATACGGATCCTACGACGAAGCAATGGGAAAATGTCCTTTCGACAAAAAAAGGCTGTTCGGTAACCCAATTTTCATCCCAGAAGTTTCAAAAAGAATGGAAGCATGATCAGCCTTCACCATATGTATTTCATTTAACGGACACTACGGTCTGGAAGACCATAAGAGATGAGGATGTCGAAATGAATGGCCGATTCCTCGGAGGCTGTATCGATGTGATAAGAAACCTTATCGGTACTCCATACGGAGATGTGACTTCTTTCAGAAAGAAACATATCGTAGATGAACCTATCATTTGGTATTTTGAAAACTGTGAGATCAATACGGCTGATTTACGCCGCACGCTTGTACAGATGAAACTTGCTGGATGGTTGGACCATTCTTCCGGGCTGCTATTTGGGAGAAGTGCCGCTAATACTCCAGTGAATGACTACACAGCAGAAGATGTTTACCAAGAACTTGAAAGCGAATTCCAAATACCAGTTGTATATGATATCGACTGCGGACATCAGCCTCCTCAAATCACTTTCATTAATGGGGCATATGGGGAAGTGGTAGTGAGGGATGGAAAAGGCAGGATTACACAAACCTTTAAATAATCCAACCTTCACACTGTTCTATAGCTGAAAGAGTGACATCACCAAACATGTACAGCGCAAACCGACTAAAGGATATTACACCCATACAATAGAAGTAATAAAAGGGACGCCCAAAACGGAACAGTGATCCATTTTAATAAAAGTGGTCACACTCCTCACTACGAGGAAGCGGACCGCTTTTCTGAAGTGGTGAAAAACTTCCTGAAGGTTAAAAGCCCGACAAATAAATGGTAAGGAGAAATAAACATGTTTACATACAAACTAAATGACAAACTTGAATTAAGGTTATTGGATATCCAGGATGCAGACCGTCTTTTTGAACTGACAGATGGATCGCGATCACATTTACGAGAATGGCTCCCTTGGGTCGATTACTCTAAGACACCGGAAGATTCAAAGGAATTCATTAAGGCTACCCGAAAAGGCTTTGCAGATAATAAGAGTTTGACAACAGCCATCGTTTACGAAAAAGAAATTGTAGGTATAGCTGGTTTCAATGAATTGAATTGGGCCAACAAAGTTGCATATATTGGTTATTGGCTTGGTGAGGGTTATCAGGGGAACGGGATTATGACGACCGTTGCAAAAGGATTGACGAATTACGCATTCGACTATTATAAAATGAATAAAGTTGAAATAGCCGCTGCAGAATTCAACCACAGGAGCCGAGCAATACCCGAAAGACTGGGCTTTACTGAAGAAGGGAAACTGAGGCAGAGAGAGTGGCTTTATGATCATTATGTAGATCATGTTGTTTATGGCATGCTGGCCGATGAGTGGACTAAGAAGTGACTCAGCCATACAGGCAAGGAGTAGACGATCTGGTTTTATGGGTGGAATATATCAAAGAGAAAAACGGAAGCTCAGCTTCAGCGCTCTATATTCTTAAGGATAATCGGGTAGTGTTGGAACACTACAGCGGAAAGCACTCTCACGAAAAGAACGCAAGGTACGTGCGGGCGGATTCACAATTCAATGTGGCATCTGCCCGGAAAAGTTATTTAGCACTCGCCATTTCCATAGCATTGTATGATAAACATATACATACTTTAGACGATCCGATTTTGAAATATATGCCGGAGCTGGATACCAACCTGGTAAAGGATGTTACCATCCGCCACCTTGTAACCCATTCTCACGGTCTTGATGTGGATACACACGGACATTTGTTTCGAGAATTCAAAGCAGGAACAGATTGGGCTTATCGAAACATCGGGGTCGATATCATGACTGAATTGATTCATCGAATATATGGGAAGGGTTTCCCACAGCTATTGGAAGAGAGAGTATTTTCAAAGATAGGTTTGAAAGAAACCGGCTGGAGGACAAGTGCTGATGAAAGACTTGTGAACATTATAGGGAAAAAAGATGAGCCACCGCTTTCAGGACTTGGAACATCAAATGATGGGAAGGATAAGAATCTATTCGTTAGCCCTCGTGAATTTGCCCTTTGGGGACAACTGCATCTTGAAAGAGGCAGGGTGAACGGAAAACAGGTTGTTCCAGCTGAAGTGATCGAGATGTGTACCTCCGTACAGAACGAAGAATACAGAAATGCTTCCCTCCCAGATAACGGGCTTTTCTGGTTTGTGCAGGGGATTCCGAGGTTATCAAGTGAATTAGGTGAGCGTGTACCCCGGGGCTCTTATCAGATACTCGGTGTCACCGGCCCAACACTCCTTGTTCTTCCATCATTAAACGTTGTCGTGGTGAAGATGTATAATAAACGTTACAATTACGGCGGAGAGAACTATCTTGATTATTTAAGAGAGTTCAGCAACAAAGTATCTGATCTATTCTGCTGATCTACATCTCATTTGGTAATATTTTTCCATATGAACGGGTACACTATGACTTATTAATGGTCTCGTACTATGGGGGGATCCCATGTTTCATATTGTCGTTATGTTATCGATCTTTCTATGTTCCTTGAAATGGGGATCTTGGAGCAGGTGGAGGGAATTCCTTCCTACTATCTATTATTTTGGGTTTTTCAATTTGTTTTATCAATATCTCAGTTATACGGTAAAAGCTGTGTGGGAACTTAACGGATTTTTTATCAATATGTTTGTGACCGATACGCTCTATACAATGGTGGCATATCCTTGCCTTGTCGTTCTATTCCTTAGTCATTACCCGGAAGAATGGAGAATCAAGATCGTTTATTATTTGAAATACATAGGTGTTGCCATATTAATTGAATGGGCAGCCTTTCAGACCGATTCAATTGAGTATTTTGAAGGGTGGAACCTGTGGTGGACTGTACTTTTTTATTGTATTATGTTTCCGTTGCTTCGTCTCCATCATAAAAATCCTATCCGGGCATTGATACTATCAGTATTAGTAATTGTTTTTCTTCTAAACAGTTTTGATTATCAAGTATGGTGAAAAAACGGTGGACCTTCAGTTGAAGACCCACCGTTTTTTACAAGGCTGTTTTTGTAACCGTTGTTGGCTGTAGCGAGTGGCGGTTGATTTCCGCTACAGGTGCTCGACTCCTGCACCACACCCTATAAGACAGAGCATTCGCAAATCTTCGTATGTATATGAATAGCAACACTCTTTGCTAAAACAGCCTTTTACAATGAAAGAACTTAGATGGAAGGCTATAAAAACAATACCATCAACTCTTCATCAAAATATTCCCCATTTTGTTTCAATGCTCTCTTTTCTGTACCATATGGCTTGAACCCACAAGAATGGTAAAGTCCCCTTGCTGTTTGATTGGTCGTAACCACGGTGATCAATAGCTGTTCGATTCCATTTGTTTTCTTTGCAAGGTTGACAGCCGCTTCCATCAATCCCCTGGCCAATCCTTTCCCCCTGTGCGAAGGGGTAACATACATAGCGTAGATGGAAGCTTTATGATTCATTTTTAGTCCCTCTTCCCGGACCATTGTTACTGTCCCTACCAGTTGATTCCCTGAGAAGCAGCCAAATGTATAGCTACCTTCATAAGAAAGTCTTTCGGCTATCCTCTCAATTGGATTCTTGCGTTTCAATGCCTCTTCATAACTGCTGCCAAAGCTTTCAGGGCTCTGTTTTAGCATTTCAAGCCTAAGGCTCCAATAGTCCTCAGCATGAGTTTCGTTTAATAATATGATTTCCAATATTTTCTGACCTTCCTTCCATTACATGATATGATAAAGGGAAACTATTATTTTCTTTATTCAACAGGATTCGACACCTCCAAAGAAAATACCTTTAAAATAATGACGATCGGAGGAACTCTCATGAACGATTGCCTTGGCTGCAAGCTTGCCAATGGGGAAGAGAAAGTATACACCGTTTACGAAGATGAGCATGTCATCTGCTTGTTGGATCATGCTCCACATCACCCGGGGCATACACTGATCCTTCCTAAGAAACATAGGGTGGAGGTAAACGAAATGGAGCCAGAAGTGAGCCTCTCGATAATCAAGGCCTCACAACTCGTATCGACAGCCATTCATGACTTATATCATCCAAATGGAGTGACAATCTGCCAGAATGGGGGAATCTACAATGAATTGACTCATTATCATATGCATGTCATACCACGAAATGAAGAAGCAGACCGATTTGGTGAATTATTCTTTGGTAATGCCGAGATCGAAGAACCATTCGAAACACTGGAAGAAACGTTGAAAAAAATGAAAATTCACATCAATAGAATACTGGAATAGGAGAATTCAGAATGACCCTACATAAAGACTTTGAAGATAAAGTAAAAAAATATGCCGAGCTTGCCATCAAGGTCGGAGTAAACGTACAAGCCGATCAACCCCTTTGGATCTCTGCACCGCTCGGAACAGAAGATTTTGTGCGTATCGTTGTGAAAGAAGCCTATCTTGCCGGGGCAAGAAATGTACATGTCCAATGGTACGATGAGGAAATTATGAGAACCCATTATGAACTGGCACCAGAAGATGTTTTCTATGAATATCCAAGCTGGCTGGCTACTGCTCATGAATGGGTGGTGGACGTTAAAGGAGCGTTTCTGCAAATAGAAGCTAATGACCCGGATCTCCTAAAAGGAATCGAACCTGACCGAATCCTTAATTACGAGAAAGCCAGTGGAGATGCCCTCGATCGGTTTTATGAAGCGATCGAAAAGGACGAAATCAGCTGGTCGATCGTCGCCATCCCTTCTGAGAAATGGGCTGATAAAGTATTTCCGGAACTACCGCAGCCTGATAGAGTCCCACGTCTGTGGGAAAGGATTTTCACATCGGTTCGAATCGACCAACCGGATCCCATTTCCGCTTGGAAAACCCATATTCAAACCCTTTCAGATAAAGCGGCCCAACTCAATTCCCTATGTCTGCGGAGCCTTCATTATTCTGATAGAGGGACGGACCTTTCAATCGAGCTGCATGAGGATCACATCTGGCTTACCGGTGCAAGTAAGACACCTCTGGGTACCAATTTCATAGCCAATATGCCGACAGAAGAGGTGTATACCGTGCCTGTGAGAACGGGTGTGAATGGAATGGTCACCAGCACCAAACCACTCGCCTACAATGGAAATGTGATTGAAGGCTTCACACTTACGTTTGTTGACGGGAAAATTACAGATGTGTCGGCTGAAGAAGGGGAAGAAATCTTAAAGAAATTAATCGATACCGATGAGGGGGCAGCCTACCTGGGTGAAGTGGCGCTAGTTCCCCATCAATCACCGATCTCAAACTCAGGTGTTCTTTTTTTCAATACCCTATTTGATGAGAATGCATCAAATCATTTAGCGATCGGATCTTCTTACCCTACTTGCATTAAGGATGGGAACATCCTATCCGACGAGGAACGGGAGGAAAAGGGACTTAATGAAAGTGTGGTGCATGAAGACTTTATGATCGGTTCAGAAAGCATGGATATTGATGGAATTTGCCGGGATGGAAGAAAAATACCTATTTTCCGAAAAGGAAATTGGGCCATATAGATAGACATGAAAGGTGAATGCTGAATATACGATAAACAATCTGTATTTAGTCTGAATGATTGCACTGTGAAAAAGTTGCTTTATACCCTGAATAATGAAAGTCCCTGTCATTTATCGTGACGGGGACTTTCATTATTCTATATTCTATACAAAAATGGAAAAATCAGGTTTGCCCTCCGAAAAAATGAGGTAAATTGGAAATGATTCAATTATATGTAAATAATACTTCAGATGAAATTCCTACTGAGAGAAGGAGAGATGTCATTATGCATTGGTACTTAGAAGCCTTTAGGAAGTACGCAGATTTTACTGGAAGGGCGAGAAGAAAGGAATTTTGGATATTTTCACTCTTTAATTTTATTATCATGTTCGTTCTGAGTTTTACAGCAAATATTATTGACTCCACTGGTACCATTTTTTTAGTCGTATACGTTATTTATTCATTAGCTGTCATTGTACCCTCTTTGGCTGTCACTGTACGGCGGCTCCATGATACAGGAAGAAGCGGTGCTTGGTACTTCATTGTTTTCGTTCCAATAGCAGGACCTATTGTACTCCTGGTCTTTATGTGCTTTGACAGTGGTCATGGCAGCAATGAATACGGACCTACTCCTAAGCATTTTGAAAATGTCACGGTCACGACTTAGGTCCAAAACACGGAGAACCTACCATGTAGGTTCTCTTTCTTCATTTCACTAAACTTAAATTCTGCTAACTTCCCCTACTGTAATTACATATTGTGGTAAAATCTATATATACATCTTTGAAACCATGCCAATGCAACTATGGTATAATTTCTCCTTGTGAAAAACCATACTTAGAATATGTACTAAGGAGTGAAAGAAAGTGAGTTTTGAAGGTCAAAGGATTCTGCCAGCCATACGATCCATGAAGGATTTTGATAAAATGCTCGAAACCTCTTTCCAATACGGGGTGTTTCTTGATCTTCATGTCGGAATGCTGAAAAGCGTATTTGAATATGCCCGTAAAGAGAATCGCAAAATGTTTTTACATCTGGATCTCATTCATGGTCTCGCAAGTGATGAATATGCCGCTGAATATGTCTGCCAGGAGATCAAGCCCTATGGGATCATATCCACAAAAGGAAACGTAATAAAAAAAGCAAGGCAAAAAGGAGTCTTTGCCACACAGCGGATGTTTGTCATAGATTCCAGTGCCATGAATCGCAGCATTGAACTAATTCAGAAAACGGATCCGGATTTCATAGAAGTACTCCCAGGGGTCGTCCCTAAGATCATAAAAGAGATCGGCAACAAAACCGGTAAACCCATCTTTGCAGGCGGTCTGATTGACACGGTGGAAGAAGTGGAAGCTGCCCTTGACGCAGGAGCTACGGCTATCACAACGTCGGACCGTGTCCTATGGAAACATTTTGACAGATAAATAAATCATGAAAATCCATTGACACCGCTTTCATAATGGAGTAACATAATTCACAAGTTAATACGTTGTGAAAGAGACGAAGAGACTCACGTGAAGTGCCTGTACCATTGGGCATATTCCGTGAGTCTTTTTGTTTTTAATCCAACTTGTTCTGTTTTTAGCTTCCAAAGGTATATGTTGCGATTATATCCTGCAAATATAGGGTAAACGTGCTGAAAAGCCTCGATCCAGCATTGCTGCACATGGATGCGGTTCGTGACAACTGCCGCAGACGTATTTTTCAGATGTCACTTAAAACAGGACTATATCAAAGTGAAACGAGGGATGTTACATGAACGCATTTTTAGGAGAAGTGGTTGGTACAGCGCTGCTGATAATTTTTGGTGCCGGGGTTTGTGCCAATGTGAATTTGAAGAAGTCATTTGCTTATAACGCCGGGTGGATCGTCATTACATTCGGATGGGGATTAGGTGTGGCCATGAGTGTGTATGCCGTCGGGAAGTTCAGCGGCGCTCATTTAAATCCAGCTGTCACATTGGGTCTTGCCTTTAACGGTGATTTCCCATGGAATGATGTACCGAAATACATCCTTGCTCAAATGATCGGGGCAATTATAGGGGCATCCATCACATATTTACACTTTCTGCCTCATTGGCACGCAACAAAGGATCCAGGTGTTAAATTAGGCGTTTTCGCTACAGGTCCTGCCATACCACATTATTTTTCAAATTTATTGAGTGAAATCATTGGAACTTTTGTGTTGGTAGTAGGATTATTATCTATAGGGGCGAATACCTTTACAGACGGATTAAATCCATTTATTGTCGGTTTCCTTATTATCGCAATCGGGATCTCACTTGGTGGGACTACCGGCTACGCCATCAATCCAGCCCGTGATCTTGGACCGCGTATTGCACACTTCCTGCTTCCGATTCCTGGAAAGGGACCATCAAACTGGGGGTATTCATGGATTCCGGTAGTCGGCCCGGTACTCGGTGGATCATTCGGTGGAGTATTTTATAAAGCGATCTTCATTGGACAAGTCACTGCAAGCTTCTGGATCGTTCTGATCATCACACTTGCCGTCCTTGGACTTGCTTATGCAAGTGACAGAAAGACAAGTTTAGCAAAAAAAGTGCATCAATTATCAACCGAAAATTAATCTTTGGAGGGATTATCAATGGAAAAATTCATTTTATCTTTGGATCAAGGAACAACAAGCTCAAGAGCGATTCTTTTCAATAAAAAAGGGGAAATCGTTCATACTGCACAAAAGGAGTTTACACAGTATTTTCCGAAACCGGGCTGGGTGGAACACAGCGCAAATGAAATTTGGGGATCTATCCTGGCCGTTATTGCAAGCGTTTTATCTGAATCCAGTGTAAAACCTGACCAGATTGAGGGGATAGGTATTACAAATCAGCGTGAAACGACTGTTGTATGGGATAAAGAGACCGGTGATCCGGTTTATAATGCGATTGTGTGGCAGTCCCGGCAAACAGCCGGGATCTGCGAAGAATTAAAATCTCAAGGATTGAACGAAACTTTTCGTGATAAAACAGGATTACTGATTGATGCTTATTTTTCAGGTACGAAGGTAAAATGGATCCTCGATAATGTTGAAGGTGCCAAAGAGAAAGCGGAAGAAGGCAAGCTGCTGTTTGGAACGATCGACACCTGGCTGATTTGGAAAATGTCAGGAGGAACCGCACACGTGACGGATTATTCCAACGCTTCCCGTACTCTTATGTACAATATCCATGATTTGAAATGGGATGAAGAGCTTCTTACTATTCTTGGAGTACCGGCAAGTATGCTTCCAGAGGTCCGTCCCTCATCTGAAGTGTACGGGAAAACGGTCCCGTATCATTTCTTTGGAAGGGAGATCCCGATTGCGGGTGCAGCGGGGGATCAGCAGGCTGCGTTATTCGGACAGGCATGTTATGAGAAGGGAATGGCCAAGAACACGTACGGAACAGGTTGTTTCATGCTTATGAACACTGGTGAAAAGGCTGTTAAATCTGAAAATGGTCTATTAACGACCCTTGCATGGGGAATAGACGGGAAAGTGGAATATGCTCTTGAAGGAAGCATTTTCGTCGCCGGTTCCGCTATACAGTGGCTTCGCGATGGTTTGCGAATGCTGAAAGATGCTAAGGACAGCCAGGATTATGCAGAGAAAGTGGACTCAACCGATGGAGTATATGTCGTTCCAGCATTTGTAGGATTGGGTACTCCTTATTGGGATAGTGATGTACGAGGAGCTGTTTTTGGACTGACCCGCGGGACTTCAAAAGAACATTTTGTTAGAGCGACTCTCGAATCCCTTGCTTATCAAACAAAAGATGTGTTGACAGCGATGGAAGCAGATTCCGGGATTTCCCTCAAGAAACTCAGAGTCGACGGAGGGGCCGTCAAGAATGATTTCTTAATGCAATTCCAGAGTGATCTGTTATCTGTACCGGTCGAACGCCCAGTAGTTAATGAAACGACTGCTCTCGGTGCTGCTTACCTGGCAGGACTTGCCGTCGGTTTCTGGAAAGACCGCGAAGAAATCTCCAAGCAGTGGAATAAAGATAAACAATTCGAACCTGAAATGGACGCGAAAACTCAGGAAGAACTGTATGGTGGATGGAAGAAAGCAGTAAAAGCAGCTATGGCTTTCAAATAATAGAATCCTATGATATAATGATTACAAGTTAATAAACGGTTAGAGACCAAGAGAGACCGAGCATTCATTATGGCACATTACAGTCATGATGTTTGTTTCGGTCTCTTTTTTTATGGATAAACAGTAAAGTATAAACGATTTTAATAATCCGTAGGAGGAACTTAAACTATGACATTTTCAAGTACTGCAAGACGAGAAGTAAAACATACATTGTCCCAGAACCATTTCGACTTGATCATAATTGGTGGAGGAATTACCGGGGCTGGGATCGCACTTGATGCATCCAAGCGCGGAATGAAGGTTGCCCTCGTCGAAATGCAGGATTTCGCAGCTGGAACGTCCAGCCGATCAACCAAACTGGTTCACGGTGGATTACGTTATTTAAAACAATTCGAAGTGAAAATGGTGGCAGAAGTAGGGAAAGAGCGTGAAATTGTATACGAAAACGGCCCACATGTCACCACTCCTGAATGGATGCTGTTGCCTCTTCATAAAGGAGGGACTTTCGGTAAATTCAGTACATCAATCGGATTGAAAGTATATGACTACCTTGCCGGTGTAAAGAGAAGCGAAAGACGGTCCATGCTATCTGTCTCGGAAACGTTGACAAAAGAGCCCCTCGTCAAGAAGGATGGATTAAAAGGCGGCGGCTACTACGTTGAGTATCGTACCGATGATGCCCGTTTAACCATCGAGGTCATGAAAGAGGCAGTCGCACATGGGGCAACAGTCTTAAACTATACCAAATCCCAACGTTTCCTCTATGACAATAAGAAAGTAGTAGGAATCGAAGCAGAAGACCTGGTGACTGGGGAACTGATTGAAATCCGCGGATCTAAAATCGTCAATGCAGCAGGGCCATGGGTGGATGATGTCCGTGGAAAGGATTACAGCACTAATAACAAACAACTCCGTCTGACAAAGGGGGTTCATCTAGTCATCGATCAGAGCAAATTCCCTCTTCAACAGGCCGTTTATTTCGACACCCCCGATGGACGCATGGTATTTGCGATCCCACGTGACGGGAAGGCATATGTAGGGACTACTGACACATTCTTTGACTCGGAGAAAGCCTCTCCTCATATGACATCGGAAGACAGGGATTATATTTTGAACGCCATCCACTTTATGTTCCCTGACGTATCAGTCGGGAAAGAGGATGTAGAATCCAGCTGGGCAGGTGTGCGCCCACTGATATTTGAAAAAGGTAAAGACCCTTCAGAGATCTCACGGAAAGATGAGGTTTGGGAAGCGGAAAGCGGCCTCATTACCATTGCAGGAGGTAAATTGACAGGTTACCGGAAAATGGGGGAACATGTCGTTGACCTTGTTTCTGCAAGATTAAAAGAAGAAAATAAACAGAAGTTCCCGGCTTCTTCAACGAAGCATATGCCGATTTCAGGTGGTCATTTCGGAGGATCGAAAAACTTCCAATCCTTCATCGATCAAAAAGCAGGAGAAGCCATTCAATATGGATTAACTGAGGAAGAAGGGAAAAAGCTTGCCGGCATGTACGGTTCAAACGTAGACCAGTTATTCAAACTGGCTCATGCTTATAGTGGCACCACTGATGAAATGTCCGTGCCCCCATATTTATACGCGCAGCTTATCTATGCCATTCAGGAAGAAATGGCAGCCACCCCTGTTGACTTCTTCATTCGACGAACAGGTGCTTTATTCTTTGATCGTGAATGGGTAGAAAAATGGAAAGAACCTGTCATCGAAATCATGTCGAAGTTGTTGAATTGGAATGAAGAACAGAAAGCACGATATAGCAAAGACTTAAATAATGAATTAAAAAATGCAGTGGTACCGGTTGATTTACAGGCATAAGAAGAAACGGCAGAATTTCTGCCGTTTTTTCTATGCAAACAGTCTGAATCCCTCCCTAAATGATAAAATAGGGATATCATTTTATGGCTGGAATGGGAGGGAAGAATAATGGAAGAAGAAAAAAAGATACGCAAAGGAAGAGTGTTCATCTCTATACTTTTATCTTCGATTCTTGCAACAACGTTTACGCTCTTTATTGAAAAAAGCGATATGATCACCACAAAGAGCAGGATAAGCGAACATTTCAAACAGTCAGAATACACCTCATCCTACGATGACCTACATGTGGTATTGAAGAAAGAAGCCGGCGGGCAATACCTTCTCCTGTATACCTATACTATTAAAAATAAAGGAAAGAAGATCGGATTGGTTCATTATCGAAAAATGAAGCTTCTTCCCTTTTATGAACTTGAACAATTTGATGATAGCCCTCAACCAACGGTCGGAAGCAGTTTCCTGAATAATGGTCAATTTATTGTTTATGGTAATAGAAAAGAGCTCGGTGCAGACTACTTTACCTATCGTCAGAATATTGAATTCAAACGAGTAAACTTGCCCCAACAGGACTTTTTTATCCAAATAGAAACATTTGAAGATCGTTTTTTTGTTCCGAGACTGAACTTCTATTCGAAGGAAGGGAAGATCGTGGCATCAACGCGGGCTAAATAAAATTATGCTTACAATTATAGAAACATACGAAAGGAAGCTGAAATCGCCTAAAGCCTGCCATCCATTTCTTTAGACGCCTACTCATCACATCTGATTACAGTTGTATGTGAGCCGATAAAGCTGTAAATTTATAATAGAAATTGACACGACTCCTCGTCTAAAGGCTGGCTTCAATGGGATGAAGCCAGCCTTTTTTTGTTTTCTTAAGAATATCGTTAAAGTGAGTGCTATGAAATTGATATACTGATAGAAAAAAGGGGGAGTACACATGGGGAAAAAAATTGCCGTAATTACTGGATCCAACAGCGGCTTCGGATTACTGACAACCTTGGAACTTGCGCAGATTGGGTTTACAGTGATCGCGACTATGAGGGATCCAGATAAAAAAGAGGAATTAATGACTCAAGCTAAGGGGTTAGGCGTGGAACCATTCATCCATATTCACGCATTGGACGTAACTTCTGAAGCGTCTTTAGGGGAGTTTTCATCGTTCCTTTCAGAAGTAGGGAGAGTAGACCTCCTGGTGAATAATGCGGGCTATGCAGTCGGGGGATTTGCCGAAGAGATAAGCATCGATGAATACAGGGAGCAATTCGAGACGAATGTATTCGGTGTTATGAGTATGACTCAACTTGTACTTCCCTATATGAGAAACCAAGGTAAAGGTAAGATCATTAATATGAGCAGCATCAGCGGAATGATCGGATTCCCTGGACTAAGTCCATATGTTTCCTCGAAATATGCCCTTGAAGGGTACAGTGAAAGCCTCAGATTGGAGCTTAAACCCTTCGGAATTGACGTACATCTCATTGAGCCTGGATCTTATCGGACGAATATATGGACATCAGGAAAAAAAATCACTTCGCGTTCATTGGAGAAGCATTCCCCTTACTATTTTTATATGAAAGAAATCAATAAAGAAATGGAACGCGGGTTAGATTCACTAGGGAACCCAAATGAGGTTTCTTCCATTGTGGGAAAACTTGCCCAGGATAAAATCAGCACATTCAGAAACCCCGCAGGAAAAGGAATTAGATTCACCCTCCTAATGAAAACCATCCTCCCTTGGGGAATCATTGAGAAGATCGTCCTTAAAAAACTACGCATGCGAAACTGAAACAATAAGGGTCTACTTGTCTGAATATAAAGAATTTTATCCTTAGGAAGGAGAAAATTGTCAAAAAGGCGAATATGCTAAGGGTACGATTATCTTGACATGTGAAACGAGGTGAATGGATGTACGACTGGATGGGGGCATCGGCTCTTTGCATGAAAGAAGGGCGTTTATTAATGGTATTACAGGGAAAAGAAGAGGAAGAGAAGCGGTGGTCTGTTCCTTCAGGTGGACTTGAAACAGGGGAATCCTTAAGGGAATGCTGTAAGCGGGAAGTGTGTGAGGAAACCGGCTACGTGGTTGAAGTTGGACAACACCTCTATACAAAGTGGGGCAACGAAGGAAGCATTAAGACAAAGATTCACTATTATGAAGCGCATCTTATCGGAGGGTATCCAACTATTCAAGACCCCGATCAATTAATACATAAAATCGATTGGATTTCACTTTCCGAGTTAAAGAATCTACCCCTGTGCTTTCCTGAAGATGAATCGATCCTTGAAGCTTATATGTGTAAAAAGCATAATGCGACAGGGAATAAAGATGTATTAGCTAAATAGACTATAGAAAACTATACATTAAGGAGAGATTAGAATGGTAAAACGTACTGGAGAAGTCGTCATGGGAGTAATAGGGATTGTTTTATCCGCTTTATTTTCCATCATTGGAATTGTATTGAACATGGGGATGCAGAGTCCTGACGTGATGTCCCAAATCGAAGAGGGAATGCAAAGTGATCCGAATCTTCAAGAATCCGGGATGACAGCAGGAGATATGAATTCTATCATGGAGGCAGCAGAATCAATGGGATCTTACTTGGTCATATTGGGCATTATTGCATCCATCATCGGGATTATTGCCGTCCTAACTATTGTTAAGAATAGAAAGCCTGTTCTATCAGGTATCATGTTTATCATTGCAGCACTAATCATCGGTCTTGGAACAGTCGGATTCGGATTCATTCCCGGCCTGCTGTTCTTAGTCGCAGGCATCATGGCTTTCGTTCGTAAACCTAAGAAGACAGATCCGGTTTATTAATCAATAGAGCCCGGGATTATTTCAAATCCTGTCCTCATCTTGCTTTCCAACCGGATTTATATTATCTTAAAAGAAGAGATAATGAAACAAAAAAACAAGAGACACTGGCGGCAACCAGCGTCTCCTGCTACACAGCAAACTGCAAGGAAAGCAGTGGCCCAATAAAGAAAGGAATATAACTCTACCCTTCAAAGTTTAGGCGCTTCATGAGGGTGGGGTTATTTCTTTTTGTCATTCGAAATAACTATGGCAATGATGGAGACAATTAAAGAGCCAAAGGTAATCATCAGCGTTAACGCCTCGTACGTTGTCACTATAAGCACCACCTCCTTTACAAGGAAGTGGCCACTCCCACCCTACATTCACTGTATACTGAAAATTATAACACAATCACTCTCCCTCATTTATAGGCAGGAGGTAGGAAAAGCTTCTCCCAATCAAAATAAACAGAAACACTTCACTTGAGTTCACTCCGAGAAACTAGACATTTCAAACTTTCCCCGAAATATGTTAGCATAGATATGCTCATATGAAACGATTACATAACATCACGATCACTCAAGGAGGAGTAAAGCATGAAACAACGTATAGAACAACTGGAAAATTGGTTAAAAGAAGAAAAAATTGACGCAGCATTTATCAATTCAACTGAAAACGTATTTTACTTAACGAATTTCCACACTGATCCACATGAGCGATTAATGGGACTATTCGTATTTCCGGAAGCCGAACCATTTGTTGTCTTACCAGGAATGGAAGTACGTCAAATTAAAGACGCAGGGTGGAGCCATGAAGTGATTGGCTACTCTGACCATGAAAACCCTTGGGAATTCATTAAAGAAGCCATTCAATCAAGAAGCATACCGGGAAGCAGGGTTGCTTTCGAGAACGAAGTTGTAACTTACGGTCGCAGTCAAGCATTCTTAAACATCTTTGATGCACCCCAAATCGTGAATGTCGAAGACAAATTAAACCAGATGCGTTTAGTAAAAGATGAAAAAGAGATCGAAATCATGCGCCGTGCTGCAAAAATGGCTGACTTCGGGGTAGAGGTAGGTGTAAGTGCCCTTCAGGAAGGTGTAACGGAAATGGAGGTCCTTGCTAAGATCGAGTATGAACTTAAGAAGAAAGGCATTCGTGAAATGTCGTTCTCTACAATGGTTCTTTTCGGTGAAAAGGCTGGGGACCCACACGGAAACCCGGGGGAACGAAAGTTAAGAGCAGGAGATCTTGTCCTCTTTGATCTTGGGGTTGTTCTGGAAGGATACACGTCAGACATCACCCGGACAGTTGCTTATAAATCCGTATCGGATAAACAAAAGGAAATCTACGACACCGTCCTGAAAGCAGAGCTTGAATCTCTAGAAGCGAGTAAGCCCGGTAATCGAATTGGAGACCTGGATCAAATCGCCCGTGATATCATCACCGATGCAGGCTACGGAGATTACTTCCCCCATCGCATCGGGCATGGATTAGGAATCAATGTCCATGAGTTTCCTTCAATGAGTCATTTGAATGACGGCATATTGAAAGAAGGGATGACCTATACGATCGAACCTGGTATATACGTACCTGAAATCGGCGGTGTGCGAATAGAAGATGACGTTCTCATCACCAACGACGGCTATGTCACCTTAACCAATTATCCAAAAGAACTGCAAATTATCGAATAAGCAGCATTAAAAGAAGGCTAACGTATACGCGGAAGCCTTCTTTTTTATTTTTCTAGACCATCAGACAATAGCACTGAAACTTTTCCATAACTGATACGTATATTCAAGGGAAGGAAACGTACAGGGAGGAAACTTATATATGAAAAAATTACTGATACTTATTGCTTTCAGCTTCATGTCGTTGACAGGTTGCGGCATTCTTGAAGAAGCAAACAACAGTTTAACCTATGTTGATGAGATGACCGATTATCTGAATGAGGCTGATCAATTCGCTAATGACCTACCAGCTCTGATAGAAAAGGCAGCTACTGATTCATCGAACATACCGGAGCTTAAAACAAGGCTCCTGGATA
Organism: Rossellomorea orangium; assembly: GCF_019334305.1. Lineage (GTDB taxonomy): Bacteria > Bacillota > Bacilli > Bacillales > Bacillaceae_B > Rossellomorea. Next base: position 185,025 of record NZ_JAHWGH010000025.1, on the reverse strand, counting down.
TGAAAGATGAAATCAACGAAGTGAACGAGCTAAACCCTCCCAAACTGGCAAAAGACATCCACCAAAAAGTGGAGGTGTATAATCAACAAGGGATGGAGGGGATCAATCGGGCATTGGCCGAAATTAATAAAGGCGAAATTCAACTTTCCGAGCTTCAGAACCTTGAAATTGTGAATACATTCGAACAATTGCAAGATATAAAAGGAAACTTAGAAAATCTAGGTCAATAATGCAGGTGTTGCGGAAATAAAGTCCGTAACACCTGCTTTCTAATTCAAGTGAGATTACTGGAATGGTATAGAACAAGAGTTCTTAACCATGGTATAATGAACTTATCATAAATAAGGAACAGGAGAATGATATGAAAGTCGTAATAGCTGAAAAACCCGACCAAGGAGCAACCCTTGCCAAGCCATTTCCCCATAGGAAACGACAAGGATACATCGAAATCCATCCAAACGGTGTGTTCCCTAAAGGTGCTTATATTACGTGGGCAGTAGGACATCTTTTTCAGCTTCAAGCACCAGAGAAATATGAAAGCAAATGGAAGAAATGGACACTTGAAGACCTTCCGATCATCCCCATCAGATTTCATTATGATCTGCAGAGGTCCAAAGCGAAACAATTCACTGTCATTAAAGACCTTCTGAGAAAAAGGGAAGTCACAGAGATCATTCATGCAGGTGATGCTGGACGTGAAGGGGAATTAATCATCCGAAATATCATCTCAATGTCCAAGGTGCAAAAACCTATGAAGAGATTGTGGATTTCTTCCCTTACCGAGAAAGCCATCATTCAAGGTTTCGAGAGCTTGAGGGAAGAAAGAGAGATGAGAAGCCTTTATTTTGAAGCTTATTCACGTGCCTGTGCCGATTGGCTGGTAGGGATGAATGCTTCCAGAGTGTATAGCATCCTCTTAAAGCAGCAGGGGATGTCAGATGTATTTTCTGCAGGCAGGGTTCAGACCCCGACACTTGCTTTGATCGTGAGAAGGGATGAAGAAATTGATCGATTTAAGAGTGAACCTTTCTGGGAAGTGAAAGCAACCTTTCAAGTGGGCGAGTACTCCTATGAGGGGACTTGGCATAAGGACGGAGAGAGCCGCATCCAATCTCCCGAGCTCGCAGAAAAGATCGCTGCTTTTTGTCGTGATAAACCTGCGACTGTAAGCAAAATGAACATAGAGAGAAAAGAATTTTCCCCGCCTTTACTGTTCAATCTGTCAGCACTTCAGGCAACAATCAATAAAATGTACAAATTCTCTCCTAAGAAAACACTGGATGTGCTACAGAAGCTCTATCAAAAAGGGATAGTCTCTTACCCTAGATCAGACTCACAATATGTCACGAAAGGCGAAGCTGAAGGTTTTCCTGAAATATTGACGAAACTGAAACAGTTCAGTCCTTATGATCAATGGATTCCAACACCACACGCGAGCCTCATGAACAATAAGAGATTCGTCAATGATGCAAAAGTATCGGATCACTACGCAATCATCCCGACTGAACAGGTAACAAACCCTGCGTCCTTATCAGAAGACGAACGGAAGATCTATGATGTGGTCGTCAAACGCTTTATCGCCGCCCATCATGATAAAGCCGTATTGAACTACACCACCATTACCACGACAGTCGATAATCGGGCTGAATTTGTTTCAAAGGGTAAGCAAATCCTGCAGGAAGGGTGGCGCAAAGTTCTCATTCAAAATGAAAAAGAAGATGAACCACTCCTGCCTCCCGTTCGTGAACTAGAGATGGGGACAGTCAAAAAGGTTGATACGAAGGAAGGGAAAACACAGCCCCCCAAACGGTATACAGAAGGACAGCTGATCACCCTGATGAAAACGGCAGGTAAACATATAGATAATGATGAGCTAGAAAAAGTGTTGAAGCAAACAGAAGGTCTCGGTACGGAAGCTACACGTGCTGGAATCATTACAATGCTGAAGGATCGCAAGTACATTGAAATCAAAAAAAATATAGTGTATCCCACTGACAAAGCAAAAGTATTGGTACGTGCCATAGGTAATAATGTTTTGGCATCTGCAGAAATGACGGCCAAGTGGGAACAGCGATTGCAAGAAATCGGCAGGGGACAAGCATCCGCACCCGAGTTCATGGCCCAAGTAAAAAAATTAAATGAGCGACTTGTTCAAAATGCTCTAGAGGAATCCACCACTTGGACATTCGAAGATCTGGACACGGATTCCATTCAAAGAACGAGAGGAAAGAATGGAAAACGCATTTCCAAAACCAGTATCGGCACTTGTTTAAAATGTGGAGGTAACGTGATAGATAAAGGGAAATTCTATGGTTGTTCCAATTATCAAAAGACCAAGTGCAGCTTTACCATTTCAAAAACGATATTATCGAAGAGGATTACACAAAAAATCGTCAAGAAAATCCTAACCGAGGGAAAATCCGACCGCATCGATGGATTCAAGAAAGGGGATAAGGAATTTTCCGCTTATCTTAGCTGGGACGCACAACAGAGGAACATTCAATTTCAATTTGATGTACGCTAAATGCATCAGTCAAAACGACTTCATTTACATGGAGTCGTTTTTTTACGTTTCATTCTGACCGAAAAGAAATGTTATACGGAAAAGTTTATTTTATTGTGAAATGGATAAAACAATAGAGTGATAAGAAATATGAAACTTACAAATGGAGGGTGTACATTGAAAAAAATCCTGATGGTATTAACAAACGAAAGTAAAATTGACGACGAACACGAAACAGGACTTTGGTTATCTGAGTTCGCCGAACCATATGAAGAATTTATCAATCAAGGTTTCGGGGTCGATGTGGCTAGTCTAAAAGGTGGCCGTATCCCATTGGATCCAAACAGCCTTGATGATGAACAAGTGGAAAAATGGAAAGGGGTCACGAAGGAACTGGATCAAACGTTGGTCCTTTCGCAATTAAATGTGAATGAGTATTCCGGTATCTTCCTGCCTGGCGGACATGGAACCATGTTTGACCTGCCTGAAAGTCCCGAGCTTCAGAAAGCACTTACCCATTTTGCTGAGAATGATAAAGCGATTGGTTCTGTATGCCATGGTCCGGCAGGGTTTGTCGGTACGAAACTATCTAATGGCAAATGGCTGGTTGAGGGAAGAAGCTTAACCGCATTCACGAACGAAGAGGAGCAGCAAACAGGTCTAGACTCTCTGATGCCATTCTTATTAGAAACAAAATTAAGGGAGCAGGGTGCTCAATTTGAAAAATCAGAAGCATGGAGTAATCATGTGATCACCGACGGTAAATTCGTGACCGGTCAAAATCCACAATCCAGTCAGTCAGCTGCGGAAGCATTTGTTAAAGTGTTATAAAAACGATTTATCGCATGAGGAAAGAGCATGGGGCCGACCCATGCTCTTTTTGTTTCTCCTATACAATATCCTCCAATGGACCTTCATTTGTGATAAAATCGGGAGAAGAATGCGTTGGAGAGGAGAGACATATGCAAGCCATTCGGGTCATCATACAAGTGTCCATTCTTTGCCTTTTTTTCGAAACAGGCAGATGGTTGACGAATCTTTTTCACATACCTATACCCGGGAGCATCATCGGGATGCTGTTATTATTTCTCTTATTATCAACCGGATTAATGAATGAACGGTTATTATTGGACGGTTCGAGTTTCTTCTTGCGACATTTCTCTTTCTTTTTCCTCCCTTTATCTGTTAGCGCCATCGTCCTTGGGCCCTACTTCATTGAATTTGGATGGAAACTGGTCGTTATTCTAGTAGCCAGTGGGCTGATAGGCTTTTTGGCCACTTCTGTATCAACAGAACGTTTTATTAGATGGAAGGAGAAAAAGAACTATGACAGGTCTCATTAATCCCATAATTACGATCGGCCTTACACTCCTATATTTTTCCTTGGGGGTCAAGGTTCACAAACGTTGGCCAAGCCCAATAACGATCCCCATCTTCTTAAGTACAATCGGTATCGTTGTCACATTACTTGTGTTGGATATCCCATACAAACAATATGCACATGACACTTCCTTCATCACTTATTTACTTGGTCCTGCGACTGTGGCCCTGGCGTATCCCCTATATCAACATCGACAATTACTCAGGAGAAACGTTCAGCCTATCCTCATTGGCATTCTGTCCGGAAGTGGATTATCCATGAGTGTATCCTTTTGCCTCAGCTTGTGGTTTGACATCCCGACAGACTGGAATCGCTCCTTATTAATTAAAACGATAACAACCCCAGTGGCTGTAGACATCGGCCATACCATCGGGGCTAAGATCGAAATCATTCCTACGGTTGTCATCGTTACGGGGATGTTAGGAGCAATGATCATACCGACGATCCTGAAATGGATGGACATCAAGCATCCTATTGCAAAAGGGTTGCCATTCGGGGTCATTTCCCACGGGGTCGGTACAGCACAGGCTATTAAAGAAGGAGAGAGAGAGGGGGCAGTAAGTGGTGCTGCTATGGCATTAACGGCAACCATCATGTCCTTTGTCATTCCTTTGCTTTTTCTTCTGGTTTGAAACATGGTCGAAGGGAGAAGCTAATGAAGGAACGCACCCTTAATAATCAAAGGAGAGTGCAGCTGTGAAACAATTACTGATGAAAATCCGGAAAGGGATCTGGGTCGTCCCCGCTCTTTACAGTTCCGCTTCATTAGCATTAGCCATCATCACTGTCTCTTTGGATACCTATTGGATACATAAAGTCGAACCTTTTTTACCTGTCATGATGTTGACAAGCATCGACCTTGCTCAAACGGTTTTAAGCGCCATTGCATCTTCCTTACTTACGATGACTACTTTTACGTTTTCCACGGTGATGGTTGTGTTGACGACCTACTCATCTCAATTCTCACCAAGGACTCTCCAAAATTTTGTTCGAGACAAAACGACGATGCGGGGGCTGGGAATTTTCCTGGGGGGCTTTATTTATTCCATCATTTCACTTCTATTTATGAGACAAAGCCTTGAAGAACACCTTGTCTCTTCTGCATTTGTAGGTGTACTTTATGCGATTGTGTGTCTCGCGTTTTTCGCCTACTTCATTCACCATATTGCAACTTCCATTCAAATCAGCCGGTTGATCGAGCGTTTGGAGGAAGAAGCGTTGAAAGTGATTGACTATTATCACGGCATCCAGAAAGATCAAGAAGTGCACCCGTATAAAACCATACCGGTTCAATACGAAAAGGTAAAGGAATACCCTTCTCATCAATCAGGGTTCATTCAGTATATAGATTTTTCAGGATTGGTGAATACCGCTTCAGAACATAATGTTCTTATAAATTTCGTCAAAGGTATAGGCGATTTTGTCAAAGAAGAAGAAACCCTTTTCTACATTCATAGTCACCATGATTATAAGGAAGATTTAAGCCCATTCATATTCATCGGCAGAGAACGGATGGGTGAGTATGACCTTGCTTATTCCCTCCAAAAAATCGTTGAAGTTGCCTTAAGAGCCATATCCCCAGGTATAAATGATCCCAATACAGCGAGGGATTCCATCAAATATTTAGGACTGATCCTGAGTGAAACTCACCTAATCCGGGACGGCGTCATAACGATGCACGACGAAGACAGACACCCCCGTCTAAAGGTGACGTTATTCTCATTCAACCATATTCTCTATAACACCTATTATCAGATTGTACATTATGGAAAAGGCGATATCTCTGTCATCCTGGCGATCATGGACTCACTTATTATGATAGACCGAGAAGTAAATACGAAACGTAAACACATTGTTTACGATTTTCATAAATATGTTATCCATGGGATGGAAATGGATCAAATGCAGGAATGGGATCTATATTATTTAAATGAAAAAATTGAAACACTGAAACCTGATCAACCAATAGCCCCAAAAGAATGAATGGTGTGCAATTTTGTATTCACTCATTACAACAGGGGCTTTCCCTTTAAAAATGGAGGATCTTTCTGTATAGTAAGGGAAGGAAATTCAATTAGAGAAGGAAGATATTATGATTGTCAAAACTGATGAAGATCTACAGGCATTAAAAGAAATCGGGCGTATCGTCGCCAGTATACGGGATGAATTACGCGCTCAGACAAAACCTGGAGTAACGACGAAGGAATTGGACGACGTTGCAGGAAGAATGTTTGAGGAAAATGGTGCAATATCCGGACCAAAAGGAGAATATGACTTCCCTGGATTTACATGCATCAGTGTAAATGAAGAGGTTGCCCACGGCATTCCCGGTGAAAGGGTCATACATTCCGGGGATCTTGTCAATATTGATGTATCAGGCTCGAAAAATGGTTATTATGCAGATACAGGCATTTCATTCGTCGCAGGGGAAGGCGATCCAAAATTGACGGATTTATGTGATGCTGCATTGAAATCATTTCAGGCGGGACTCAAAAAGGCGAGAGCCGGATCTAAACAAAATGGTATCGGAAAAGCCGTAAACAATGAAGCCAGGAAAAATGGATATACGGTTATCATGAATTTGACCGGTCACGGCATCGGCCGTTCTCTGCATGAGAAACCGGACCATATCCTGAATTATTTCGACCCATGGGATAACGCCCTATTAAAGGAAGGAATGGTCATTGCATTTGAACCGTTCATCTCTACCAAAGCTCAAAACGTAGTCGAAAAAGGCGACGGCTGGACCTACATCACACCAGACAACAGCCACGTCGCCCAAATCGAACACACGATCATCATCACCCAAAACGAACCTATCATCATAACTGAATAAACTGTGAGGGACGGACCTCGATTCCTAGGAGCTACTCCTAGGAGTCAAGGTCCGTCCCTTTTTGTACACGTTTTGTATAACTACTGGTACAAAAGTGATTCAGGAGAGAGGTACTAATAATCTTTTCATTACTTGCATTAAATTTCTTAATTCTAAAAATCTCTAATAGTATCAAGCAATAGAGAGTTTTTTACATTTTTCAGACAAAAAGATTGTCATAGGAAATTAGTTGGGGTAAAGTAAAGATATTGATGTTGTACAAAAATTATACATACTGACCAAAAAATAACAATATTATTGGAGGAACCCCCCTAATGGCTGTACTATTCTCTAGAAAACCAAAGACAGAACCGATTGTGGTTCGCGAATCAAATACCATTGTCCTCAAAGACAAGAAACTGAATGAAAGACTTCATTATATGCAGTTTCAAGAACACCACTTACAGGAATTGAATGAAATACTACCGATTTATGACCAATTATCGGATACTATCCTCGATACTGTCCTTGATCACCTGTACAAGCATCCCAGCTTAGTCGAAATCGCGGTGAATCATTCAAGCAGGGAAACATTAAAAGCCGTCTTTCATGACTACTTCCAATCATTATTCTCAGGGAAGCTGGACGATGAGTATTTTGCCATGAGAGAGAGGATGGGGAAAACCCATAATCGAAATGGAGTGACAATCGATTGGTTTATTTCCACTTATACCACAATTCAGCACCTGTTAATTCCAAAGATTGTGGAATTATATCAAAACGACCCTTCCAAACTCGCCTCTGTACTGGTTGCGATTGATCACGGTATCCATTTAGACGCGAGTATCGTCTCAGAATATTACATCCAGAGCCGAATGGACGAACTTGAAAAACTTCATCAGGAAAACCAGGCCCTTCAATTGGAGATGCTCAATATGAATACAGAACTAGGTTCATCTCTGAGTCAAACGGAACAAAGCCTGAATGAGACAGCGATAAAAGCGGAAAGAATCCGTGCAGAATCGGAAAATACTGAAAAAAGCAGTAAAAACCTTCTTCAACTTTCTAAAATGAACAAAGATCAAACAGACCATATGATTGACAGCTTCGGGGTCATCACAGAACAAATTGAAACCCTCCTCAGAGAAATCCAAGGTGTCAAGAATATTGCCGAACAGATCACACCGCTTTCTAACTCAATCCAGCAGATTGCGGAGCAAACGAATCTCCTGGCATTGAATGCTTCTATCGAGGCAGCCCGTGCAGGTAATGAGGGAAGGGGATTTGCAGTCGTTGCGTCAGAGGTAAGAAAGCTTGCGGAGGATTCAAAAGAATTGAGCACATCCATTCATCAGCTCGTAAACGAAAGTAATAAGCAAATCGGAGTTGTCTCAACCCGTGTAAGTAATATGACTGACCTTACAGAGAACTCACGCAGGGAAATCGGGAATGTCCAAAGCGGGATCATGACGGTTCAAATGGAAATGGAGAACTATATGGAGATGTTCAAACGAAACCAGACGGAGTTAAATCATATAGTAGAAGCCATTAGGAAAATCAATCTTACAACGGACGACTTGGTTCAATTCGCGTCCACCATCATTCAGAAAATGAACAAATAGAAAACAAAAGGGACAACGTAAATCAATCGGTGTCCCTTTTGTTTTCTTCCATATTATTATACAATTTTCGTTTTTCCGCACTCTTGGCACTTTCGATAAAACTTACCATCAAGCACCCGAGATTTGAATATATTGTTTCCACATTCGCAACGGCCACTATGCTCGTCGGGATCATCTTTATAAAGTACCACCACTTCTTCTGGTTTATCCAATTCACTCTTCCTCCAATACAAATCAAACTTCTTTCTATAGTATAGATGGAACAAATCGGCTTGTTAAGAATAAATCGACACGATCAGCGAATTTTTTGTCCTTACAGCGTTTACTTCCTTGTTGAAAATCATAGGGATACAAAACACTCAAATATTCCATATAAACCCTTTACATCAATCATTTCCCTTTATTTTTTCCAAGGTATTCCTCTATATGATAGTTTATACAGGAAAACGTTTTCTATTACAATAGTGAAATATTCTTGACGCACGATGTTAAAGTTCCTGTTATTGAAATGAGATTTTACTATGTTAGTATTTTCCCTGTTAGCAAAAATAAATAAACCGCTAGCTACATAAGGAGGAATTTTTCAATGAAACTAAAAAAATCGATTATTTCTGTGGCTGCATTTACAACACTTGCAGTGTCTGGTGGAGCTAGCGCTTCAGCACAAAACATAGAAGTAAAAAAAGGCGACACACTTTGGGGACTGGCCCAAGAGTATGGAACATCAGTTGATCAGCTAATGACATGGAACAATTTAGGTTCATCCGTAATCTATCCTGATCAGGAACTCCAGGTTTCTTCAAAAGAATACTATACGGTTAAAAAAGGTGATACACTCTGGGGAATCTCTTCTCTATATGGAATCTCTGTGGATAGCCTCATTGGCTGGAACGCACTTGAAAGTGACCTTATTGTCCCTGGACAAGAATTAGTCATCAACTTAGACGATAAAACATCTTCAGCTGCTGCACATACTTCTGAGACAGCCTCAGCGCCTGCTCCAGAACAAAAAGCAGAAGTAGCTCCAGAAGCTGAAGCGCCTGCAGCAGAAACAGAGAAAGCGGAGCCAGCACAGGCAGCACCTGCAGCTGAAGAACAAGCTGTGAAGGAAATTACTGTAGAAGCTACCGCATATACGGCGAATTGTGATGGATGCTCAGGTACTACAGCAACTGGCGTGAATTTAAAAGAAAATCCTGATGCCAAAGTCATTGCAGTGGATCCGAATGTCATTCCACTGGGATCAAAAGTATATGTAGAAGGATATGGCTACGCGACTGCAGAAGATACAGGTGGAGCAATCAAAGGAAACCGTATTGACGTTTTCCTTCCTTCAAAAGATCAAGCAGTTGATTTTGGTAGAAAAACAGTTAATGTAAAAATTCTTGAAACAAAATAATAGAAAAGCATTAACCACTGAGGATAAAACCTCGGTGGTTTTTTTATTTGCTTTCATTTTTTCCCTCCACCAACCATTAAACTAGTGTTCACTGTCAACAATATTCTCCTTTAGAAGAAATACATGTCATCATATGAATCCTAATTACCAGAATAACGGAAATATTACACGTCTGTCATCTAATTGTTATTGGTTTATAAACAGTTTGTTATGTACCTGAGGTAAGTCTATGTTACTATTTCAACTGTTGGTTTCTTAACCAATCACAAAAGGAGGAATTTAACAAGATGAAAAAAGTATTATTTTCCATTTTTTCCTTCACTGTTTTTCTTTCAATCGGACTTGCATCTGCATCAGCAGAGAGCGATGAGACTGCTATCAATGATTATCATAATATAGAAGAAGGCGATATTCTTTGGGAAATCGCTAATCGATATCATGTTTCAATCGATGAGGTTGGAACCCGCAAACAATTGTTAGAAGAAGGATATTCTGCAAGTGATGAAGCAGAAGGCGTACAAGCAGTGAAAGCAGCGAAGACAACAAATAATACGGACGATAAAGTTGTCAAAGAACTAAACATCACAGCAACTGCATATACGGCCCATTGTGAAGGTTGTATCGGTATTACCAAGACAGGCGTAGATTTAATCAAGAACCCTGATGCCAGAGTCATTGCGGTCGACCCAAGCGTCATACCGTTGGGATCAAAGGTTTATATTGAAGGATATGGTTATGCACGGGCGGAAGATACAGGTGGGGCCATTAAAGGTAACCGCATCGATATCTATATGGAGAAAGAAAAAGATGCTCTTCAATATGGAGTCAGAGATGTGAAAGTGAAAATCATAAAAGAATAAGTAAAAGGGCGCCGGTACCGGCGTCCTTTCTTATTTGTATTTCATGCTTAATAGAACAGCATATAAAATTAATTCTTTTCTGGCACTTTTCCCTCTCTTGCAGATGGAGCCACGGATTTCAACTCGATTTCCTCTCCCATCTGTTTTTGAGCCAATTTTTTTGCTGTTTCATGCTGTGATAAATTTTTATTTTTCATCGATTTCCCTCCTTATTATGTCTTGTTTAGTTTCACCATCAGGCTCATCTTTAGCCTTTAAAAACGAATCCAAAATTTCCAATTCAACTTATCCGTGCTTCTGTTTAAGAGTGTTCATACGCTCTCTTATTCATTCCTTAATAGTAAAGGTATAAAAGGCCCTTTATTAAAGTAAAGTCATTCATATCAAGGATCATCTTTAAAACGTTTTTATTTCCAAATAATCATGTAAAGATAGTCTCCGTTGATCACGATAAGTCCTTAAAAAAAGAAGAGGAATGAAATCAAAAAATTGACAAAGACTAATAAAAATAATAATGGTTAACACTTGCAAAGTTAAACTTCTTTCTGATAGGGTAACAAATGTTGGTTTTATAAGAGAGTGACAAGGGAATAGGTAATAAGTAATCATTCCCTCATCCTCAGAATGCACATTTTCCCATCGGCATTAACTGAGACTCTTTCAACATGAGGGGGCACATACAGTAGGTTTACATATTGCCTGAATACACACCTCGAATCCCGCTGTACCCTTCATTAAGAAATGAGCTAAAAAACCTTAGAATATGGAAAGGAGAATTTTATGAAGAGAATATCAAATGTTTTCTGGATTACTGTAGTACTGGTTGCTGCTGCCGTAGCATACGGAGCAATTGCACCTGAATCGTTTGAAACCGTAACAGCAAATATGCAAACATTCATCACTTCAACTTTCGGTTGGTATTATCTTATTTTAGTTACAGTGATCGTCATTTTCTGTGTGTTCTTAATTTTTAGTCCCATGGGAACGATCCGATTAGGTAAGCCTGATGAAAAACCTGAGTACACAAAAGGAACATGGTTCGCCATGTTGTTTAGTGCAGGTATGGGAATTGGTTTAGTATTCTGGGGGGCAGCTGAACCGCTGTCTCACTATATGACACCTCCAATGGCAGAGGGAGGAACAGACCAGGCAATTAAAGAATCTATGCGCTATACATTCTTTCACTGGGGTATTCACGCATGGGGGATTTATGCAATTGTTGCATTAGCACTTGCATATTATAAATTCCGTAAAGATGAACCGGGATTGATCTCCGCTACACTGAAGCCTATCTTTGGAGACAAAGTGAATGGACCGCTTGGAACGATCATCGATGTCCTTGCCGTATTCGCCACAGTCGTAGGGGTTGCAACAACTTTAGGATTCGGAGCTGCACAAATTAATGGTGGGCTTTCCTACCTGCTTGATATTCCGAACAACTTTACCGTACAGGCAATCATTATCGGTGTTGTAACCGTCTTGTTCATGATTTCAGCATGGTCAGGATTAAGTAAAGGAATTAAATACTTATCCAACACGAATATGGTACTGGCCATTGCACTTCTCGTACTGGTATTCTTCATTGGACCTACGCTACTGATTTTGAATATGTTCACAGATACAATCGGGGCTTATATACAAAACATCGCCGCAATGAGTTTCCGGATTGCGCCATTAAACGAAGAGCATCGTTCATGGATCAATGGATGGACCATTTTCTACTGGGCCTGGTGGATTTCCTGGTCACCATTCGTCGGCATCTTCATCGCACGTGTTTCAAGAGGAAGAACCATTCGCGAATTCTTGATTGGGGTACTCTTGCTGCCTGCCCTTGTCAGCTTCATTTGGTTCGCTACTTTCGGTACTTCTGCAATTGAAGTACAACAAGCAGGTGCAGCTCTTTCTGACCTTAAGACGGAAGAAGTTCTGTTCGCCGTCTTTAACGGGTTTGAATGGTCAACAATCCTTTCGGTAATAGCCATCACGCTGATTGGAACATTCTTTATCACATCTGCTGACTCAGCTACATTTGTACTGGGGATGCAAACCACTTACGGTTCATTAACACCACCAAACTATGTTAAATTAACATGGGGACTAGCACAGTCTACAGTGGCATTGATCTTACTATACAGTGGTGGGTTACAGGCTTTACAGAATGCATTGATTGTCGCAGCATTACCGTTCTCCGTAATAATGGCACTCATGATGGTTTCTCTGTACAAGTCACTTAACCAGGAGAAAAAGGAATTAGGTTTATACATTAAGCCTAAACCAAGAAAAACGAAAGAACCTAAAGAACAAATGTAACTGACTGAAAGCGCCTGGAAGAAACCAGGCGCTTATTTTTTCACCTTAACGGTCATCTAGACGTTTTACTCATTTTTTTATTTTAAAAAACAACTAAAACCCTTTATTTATGGCGTTATCCATCCAGAATGCAGTATGGGCACGGGAATTGTTTGAGGATTTTAATTAACCTACATTTTGTCCACTACATACAGTAATATCGTAGTAAGATAACTGGAGGTGACTGATGATGTATGGATATGGATACCCTGGATATGGATATGGCTGCGGTGGTGGTGGCTACGCTGGTGGTTTCGCGTTAATCGTAGTTCTATTCATCCTTTTAATTATCGTTGGAGCAGCGTTTGTTTGTTAACAATAAATAGATAATGGATAGTTGCCTCCGGAAGCTGCAGGTGAAAACCGCTTCCCGGGGCATTTTCTTTACATATTGAATTGTCACAACGGCCATCTTCTATTAAAATACAAGGAGCACCCATCACCTTGTAAAGGATCGACTTCACAATGACTAAAAAAATGGCTAAAAAAAAGCGGCCGAGTAAGAAAAAACGAGCATCCCCTTTTAGGATTCTTCTTATCCCCATCGTTATTTTGGCGATGTATTATGCTGTCAATCTTGGGGACCACTCTTATCATCTTTCCTCGATAGGGAAAGATGAGATACCTTCGGAGTATATGCCCATCTACAAAGCTGCAGAGGACAAATACGGTGTACCTTGGTATCTGCTGGCTGCCCATCACAGGGTCGAAACCAAATTTTCCACCATGAAGACTCTTGTCTCACCAGCGGGAGCAGAGGGCCCTATGCAGTTTATGCCATGTACCTTTGTTGGATGGTCCCACCCAAGTTGTTCGGGGCTCGGGAAGGGTGACATCCCATCGGAACAAAAAACGGATCCTGCCATCATTGATAAATATGGTGGGTATGGTGTCGATGCAAACGGAGATGGAAAGGCGGATCCTTATCAAATAGAGGATGCCGTATTCAGTGCCGCGAACTATCTGGCACGGAACGGAGCTGCTGACGGCAAGATTGAACAAGCCGTTTTTGCGTACAATCACAGCGAACAGTATGTAGAAGATGTATTATACTATGCTGATCGTTTCGTGGAAGAGAATGATAAACAAACAGGAAAGCCGATGTAAGTCTGCATTGAAACGGAACCGTTCTTCCAAGACGGTTCTTTTTCATTGGATGACTATACACCCGCTATATTAATTGTTATGATATGATTCTTGATTTTTATCGGATAATGAAGGTGATATTAATGAAAACGAAAGACATGATTGAAGAGTGGCAAACCGCCCTGGATATGGAAATCCTTCAACTGAAAAAGAGTGAAAATAACGGAATGCCAATAGAAGAGGGCAGATGTATACGAAAAGACGAAGGAGCATATATTTATTGGTTCACCCTTCACTATCCCGCTTCCCTGCCTGAGGGAGGCAGCATCGTCTATAAGCGGAAGAACTCCTCCTATCAGGGTGTAGTCATAAGCTCAGAGGAGCGGGAGTGCATCATTGAGCTTGATCAATTCCCGGGAGATGTCTTAACCTATGGCCATATCCTACATGCTCCCTGGGACATCCTTTTGAAACTTATGGAACGATTAGATGAAGCCAAAGAACGTCATGGGAAAACACTACGGATCGAGGGTGCCTTACATCCTGACAAAGATCAAAGACATCCATCGACTAACTACAAGACTCCATTGCATGAAGCGTATGTCAGAAGCAAGTACAATCCCGTTACGTACCTATGGGGGCCACCGGGGACCGGTAAGACCTACACCCTTGCCAGAGTGGCTGCTTATCATTATTCAGAAGGTAAACGGGTTCTGATTCTCTCACACAGCAATGCGGCAGTGGATGTATTAATAGAAGAAATGCATCGTTTTTTGAACAGCCACAATCGCTGGGTGCCTGGGGATGTCATCAGGTATGGGGCAAACCGGAAAGACTACAGCAGTGAGGTGACGGATTTAAGTGTCCTTCAATTACTGGAACAACAGGATCCATCTCTTTCTGAAGAAAAAGGAAAAGTCGAGATGTATAGAAGAAGATTGAAAAATAAGTTGGCCAAATCCTATTCATCCTATGACTCTGAACGATTGTCGCAGCTTGAAGTCCATTATCAAAAAATCAAAGAAACATTTAAGAGGAGGGAAGGGGACTTGGTTTCGGACGCCAAAGTGATTGGAACGACATTATCGAAAGCTGCCATTGATCGAATCCTTTATGAAGATGAGTTCGACCTGGTGGTAGTGGATGAGGCAAGCATGGCGTATGTCCCCCAGGTCGCCTTTGCTGCAACACTCGGTAAGAAGATCGTCATTTGTGGGGATTTCAAACAACTTCCACCAATCTCTACTTCCTTTCACCCCATGGCAAGCAAATGGTTAAAGGAAGACATCTTCCATTCTGCAGGTGTGGCAGGGGCTGTCGAGAAAGGGCATAATCCACCACACCTCTTATTACTTCCGGAACAGAGACGAATGCACCCCAGTATTTCAGCATTCACCAATCAATATATTTATCGTTCAAGAGTAGGTGACCACCATTCCGTCAAAGCAATTCGTGAGTCCATTACGAATAAAAATCCCTTTGCCGCACACGGAGCGGTATTGTTCTCACTCACAGAAGGGACCGAGTGGGCAGAAGTGCATAAAGGCTCAAGATGGAATGCATTATCCAGCTTAGTCACCATTCAGTTGATCCTTCAAGGATTGAATGATGGCTTATACTCTATTGGAATTGTCACACCATACCGTGTTCAGGCACAATGGTATAATCTTTTGCTTGATGAATTGGTAAAGAAATCATTTCCTTCTGTTGAAGTATACGCCGCCACAGTGCATGGATTTCAAGGGTCTGAGAATGATATGATCCTATTTGATCTGGTGGATGGAATTTCTCATGGGAAGCCAGGAACATTGATATCCCGAAAAGGAAGCGAAAGGCTGATCAATGTCGCGGTAACTCGTGCCAGGGGGAAGTTTATCCTGGTGGGGAATGATCGATTCATTCAGGAAAAGACATCTGCTTCCAAACCTGTCCATCAACTTATATCTCACCTTCATCAGGATGGCCTTACGGAGACCAGTACGTCACTATCTCCTACTTCTACCAAAAAAATGAAGTGGTTCCCGTCCAACCATTATAAGAAGATGGAAAAAGATATTAAAGCGGCAGTTCATCAAATCATCCTGAATGTCAATGACATACACGATATACCTAAAGGAATGATGGAAGCATTATTAGAAGCTTCCTGGGATAAAAGTGTGATCATTCATTCTCAATATAGTATAAATTTACAATCTGCTTCAAAGATTTTAGTCAAACCGTCGATTACATCTATTCCCTTCATTGCAATAGATCAAAAAGTGATTTGGTTTCATACCCTCTCAGAAAAGGAAAACTCATTTCCTTTCAATATAAGAATTTTATCAAAAAAAATAACCGCTCGATTCTTTAAGATGGTGGAAGAAAAATAAAAGATGATCCCTTCCTGCAAGAAATGAGCAGGGGGGATCACCAACTATTGCACGACCGATATACTCCATTTTTGCCTTGGTAGGACTTGACCAATGATCGTTGCAGGTATGGAAAGCTTGAGTAGTTCTTCTATATATTTCTCACCCTGATATCTTGGTAAGCTTATGAGGAGACCGCCTGAAGTGATGGCATCGCAAAGGATCCATTGATCTTCCATTGAAAGATTCTCGTGGTAATGTACTTTTTCTTGAAGCCAAGAGTGGTTCGCTTTTGATCCTCCTGGAATGATTCCTTTTTCCGCTAACTCCTTGGTTCCTTCTAACATAGGGATAGAAGAATAGGTAAATTCAATTGATACTGAACTTCCTCTAGCCATTTCATATGCGTGACCTGCCAATCCGAACCCGGTCACATCGGTCACGGCATTGGGATTGAACATTTGCAGTACCTCTGCAGCCGTTTTGTTCAACATCCTCATTACATTGATGACCGAAGTCTCCTGAGCTGAAGTCACAGCCTTACGCTTGATCCCTGTCGTTAAGATTCCTACACCCAATGGTTTTGTCAGGACGAGGACATCTCCTTCTTGTGCACCCGTATTCGTCCAAAACCTTTTAGGATGAACGATCCCGGTAACACTCAGGCCAAACTTAGGCTCTTGATCGTCAATGGAATGGCCACCGACTGTCACGGCACCCGCTTCGATCACTTTGCTTTGAGCGCCTTTCAGAATAGCGGCAAGTATATCGCTTCCCAGTTTTTTGATGGGAAATCCTACAATGTTCAGGACGGTTTTCGGTGTACCGCCCATGGCATAAACGTCACTCAGAGCATTTGCGGCTGCAATTTCACCGAATTGATAAGGGTCATCCACAATCGGGGTGAAATAATCAACCGTTTGTACCATGGCAAGATCATCTGTAAGCTGAAAGATCCCACCATCATCTGATGATTCATTTCCTACAAGTAGTTCTTCCTTAATTGGTTGTGGAGGCAGCTGACGCAAAACTTGCGTCAAGTCACTGGGACTAAGTTTACAGCCTCAGCCAGCCTTTGAAGAAAGTTCTGTTAAACGGATGATCTCTTCCTTGCTCATTGACTTCACCTCTTTATGTATGAATTAAATCCATTGTACAGGATAAAAATACGTTGTAGCAAAATTGAAGCAAATTATGAAGAAGCATATGATCATTTGCACTTCTATTTTCTCTATACTAGAATGAAATGAAATACACAAATCATCTAAAGGAGGAGAATTGCTATGAACAAAGTAAGAATGACGATCGAATTCTGCATGATGTGAAACTACGCACCTAAAGCCGCGAGTTTCGCGGAACAGCTATTCAATCATTTCAGGTCCGATATTGAGGAATTAAAGTTAGTGCCGTCCTCCGGTGGCGCATTTGAAATTACTATAGGGGAAGAAAAGATCTATTCCAAGCTTGATACAGGAGTTTTCCCCGAAGTAAATCGAATCATTTCGATCATTGAAGCTTTATGATCAAAAAAAGGTCTTAGCGGCAGCTAAAGACCTTTTTCTTCTATTTAAAATAAATATTGGTTATTCATTAGACAATCCTTGTACCCGGATCACATAGGATGAGGGGGTCGAACATTCCTTCTTAGGAACATTGATCTCTATCGTATGATGCTCAATGGAATAGGTGATCGCCCGTTGCTTTAAACAAAAAGGAAAACGAATGGAGCGTTTCCTGATCTTACATTCGTCCTTAAGCATGATCGATACTAACAATTGAGTATCCTTTTTCTTAATAATCAATTCCTCTGGACATATATTTTCAGTTTCGATTTCTAATATGAACGATTCTGTCGTGTCAAGGAAGTCTACACGAAATTCCTGTTCATCCAGTTGAACAGTAGCAGGATCCAACAGCCAATCCTTCATACTCTCCTCCCAGTTCTCTAAATAGAAATCGTCCTTATCCTTGCTCATTTACACCTGACCCCCAACTACGTCTTTTACATATTGTATTCGTTCTAATTTAATTGGTGAGGGTGTTATAATGGGAGCAAAGAGTGAAGGGGGAACAATCATGAATCAACTTGCCAGATCCATACCATCCATTAACGAAATGCAAAAATCCATACACTTTCATACATACCTTCATAATCATAATCTAACGAGAGAAAGAGGGACGGACCTCCTGAGAAAGGTGATTTCTTCCTGCAGGACTTCCATTTTGAATGAAGAATGGGTTGGCCCCCATCCATCCTCTAACCAATTTATTGATGAGGTCTTCAGCCGATTAGAAACATTGACACACACATCTTATTCCCTCTCTCTTAGAAGGGTCATCAACGCTACGGGAACCATTTTACATACAAACTTAGGTCGTGCACGTTTAGGCCAGGAGACGATGAACCATGTCCTGGCCACCGGTCATAACTACAGCAACCTGGAGTTTAACATTGATGAAGGGAAGAGGGGATCCCGGCATTCCCATGCAGAGAAGTTCATCTGTGAGTTGACAGGCGCAGAAGCAGCCATGGTTGTTAACAATAACGCCGCAGCTGTTTTCCTTATTCTCTCAGCACTTGCCAAACAGAAAGAAGTTATCGTCTCTCGCGGCGAGCTGGTTGAAATCGGCGGATCATTTCGAATTTCATCCATTATGAAGGAAAGCGGGGCCCGACTTCTTGAGATTGGTACAACGAATAAAACCCACTTAATGGATTATGAAGAAGCGGTGAATGAAGAGACAAGGATGATCATGAAAGTGCATCAAAGTAATTTCATCATTAAAGGATTCACTTCCTCCGTATCCTCAAATGAACTGGTGGAAGTATCCAAGAAGCACCCCAACGTCATTTATTACGAAGACTTAGGGAGTGGTGCACTATATGACTTCACCCGCATGGGGATTGGAAATGAGCCGCTTGTGAAGAACGTCCTGGACAAAGGGGTGGACATCGTATCATTCAGCGGGGACAAATTATTGGGGGGGCCGCAAGCAGGAATCATCGCCGGGAAAAAGAAGTGGATTGATCAGTTAAAGAAACATCAGCTTGCCCGTGTACTCCGGGTTGACAAAATGACACTCGCTGCATTAGAAATAACGCTCTTACACTATATCAGGGGTGAGGAACGAGAAAAAAATCCAACCATTGAAACCATTACCCGTACCAAAGACGACATCCTGCACCAATCAAGACAATTCGCGGATCATGTCTCATCCCTCGAGAGCGGTTTCACATCAGACATTTTCGTTGGCCAGAGTCAGATTGGAGGCGGGACGATGCCAGAGGTTGGATTAGACACGTACGTTGTATCCTTAAGGCATCCTGTTCTTTCATCACACGTGATTCATGAAAAATTACGGACAGGTAGTCCATCCGTTCTTACAAGAATTCAAGACGATTCAATCCTTTTCGATCTACGAACCGTTTCTGAGCAAGAACAAATGGAGATCATCCAAGTGCTGAGAGTTATTCACGAATCAAACTAAAAGGGAGTGCAGACAACCGCACTCCCTGGTTCATTCATTACATATCGTGGTGACTGTTGTTTTTTTGCCTCGTGTGATTTCGATTCTTCACTTTATGTGATCCGCTCAAAGGCTCCGGCTGGCCTGATTGTTTCGGAGCATTTTTGCGCATATCCTTACTATCATTTTTGTTCATATTCCATCCCTCCTATCCTTTAGGATGCTAAGTTAGCGAACAGTTTATTCACACGTATGGCATCCATCATTATTGGCTATACTAAAAAAGCTAATTTCTGATTAAGGAGAGATCGACCATGCCTTACCATAAAAATAAACAACAGGCGTTTCAAGCCGCTGAACAAAGTGTGACAGAAGTACAAAATACCATCAATGAACTTGTATTGGATGGAGCAAGCTATGGTTCTCAACTCGCTCATCTGAAAAATGAGGTCAATGAGGCATACCAACAAATTGAAAATGCCCTGGAAGTGGCATCGGATACGCAACGGGCACAACTTCAACAATTCAAATCCGATCTTTCTTCCATCGTCAATGAAGTGAACGAACAATAGGAACAAAATGATACCCGGCTTAAATAAAACCCACTCTGCTGATTAATCACCAGAGTGGGTTTTATTTGTTTATAAACAGGGTAGGGGAGAATAGATGCTGCAGGATATGCACCCATCCCCGCCTTTTTCATGTTATTGATTGGTTTTACGCTTTTTATTAAACTGACGTTGGGCTGCCGTCAACGGTTCATTTGAAATCTCTTCATTATATCCAGCACCCTGACCCTGTGCTTTAGCTGCATTCATACCATTTATAACATGGTTTGCTTTACGTTTGGCCAATGTAGAACACCTCCATAATGGTAGAATGCCACCTTCAATCACTTCCTATGATAGGAAAGTGCTAACAGATTTATTTTTTCGAAATAATGATTTTAGGGATCTGACACGATTTGACAAGGAGAGAAATGTTGTTATATCAATATTTCTTCTGAAACCTAAAGGAGTTTAATCATTTAGATAAGTAAAACTTATCAAAAACAATAACTTTATTGTTATTTACTTATGTAATCGCTTGTATTAAGATGTAAATGTGAGAAAAGTTCGTTTAGAACGAAAACTTTTCGACTTATTGTGTGATGTAGTTTAGAGGGGGAATCGAAATGGCAAAGAACGATGTATTTAATGCACGATCTTCTTTCGAACTAGAAGGAAAACGTTACCATTACTATCGTTTAAAAGCGCTTGAAGAAGCAGGAGTAACAAAAATTAACCGCTTACCTTACAGTGTAAAGGTACTGCTGGAGTCTGTACTACGTCAATTCGACGGACGTGTCATCAACAAAGAACATGTTGAAAACTTAGCGAACTGGGGATCCACCGAAGTGAAGGATGCAGAAGTTCCATTCAAACCTTCACGGGTTATTCTTCAGGATTTCACTGGAGTCCCTGCGGTAGTTGACTTAGCGTCTCTACGCAAAGCAATGGCAGATATCGGTGGAGATCCTCAAAAAATCAATCCTGAAATCCCGGTTGATCTTGTCATCGATCACTCTGTACAGGTAGATAAATACGGGACTGCAAATGCATTGCAAGCCAATATGGACCTTGAGTTTGAACGTAACGCTGAGCGTTATCAATTCCTTAGCTGGGCACAAAAGGCATTCGAAAACTATCGTGCCGTTCCACCTGCAACAGGGATCGTTCACC
This sequence comes from Rossellomorea orangium, assembly GCF_019334305.1. Lineage (GTDB taxonomy): Bacteria > Bacillota > Bacilli > Bacillales > Bacillaceae_B > Rossellomorea. The sequence goes on along the minus strand of NZ_JAHWGH010000025.1, from coordinate 163,473 downwards.
AAGTAAACTTAGAGTACTTAGCTAATGTCGTTCACGCTGTTGAAACAACAGAAGGCGACTTTGAAGCTTATCCGGATACACTGGTTGGTACTGATTCTCATACTACGATGATCAATGGTATTGGTGTACTTGGATGGGGTGTAGGTGGTATCGAAGCAGAAGCAGGAATGCTTGGTCAGCCTTCTTACTTCCCGATTCCTGAAGTGATCGGGGTTAAACTGACTGGTGAGCTTCCTAATGGAGCGACCGCGACTGACTTAGCCCTTAAAGTAACACAAGTATTACGACAAAAAGGTGTTGTAGGGAAATTTGTTGAGTACTTCGGTACTGGTGTTGCAACATTACCACTTGCCGACCGTGCAACGATTGCCAACATGGCACCGGAATACGGTGCAACTTGTGGTTTCTTCCCTGTTGATTCAGAGTCACTTGATTATCTGCGACTTACTGGACGCGAAGAAACTCATATCAACATGGTTGAAGAATACTTAAAGAAAAACGACATGTTCTTCACACCTGAAAAAGAAGAGCCAACATACACTGACGTAGTGGAAATTGACCTTTCAGCAGTGGAACCAAATCTTTCAGGACCTAAACGTCCACAAGATTTAATCCCACTTTCTGATATGAAAGAAGCTTTCCATAAATCGATTACGGCTAAAGAAGGCGTTCAAGGTTTCGGTCTGGATGCTTCTGAAATTAACAAAACTGCCAAGTACACGACAGAAGATGGAAAAGATGTTGTGATGCCAACAGGTGCGATCGGAATCGCTGCCATTACTTCATGTACCAACACATCTAACCCATACGTTATGTTAGGTGCCGGCTTAGTTGCGAAAAAAGCAGTGGAACTTGGAATGAATGTTCCAGATTACGTTAAAACATCCCTTGCTCCAGGTTCTAAAGTTGTAACTGGTTACTTAAGAGATTCAGGTTTACTGTCTTATCTTGAAGATATCGGATTTAACTTGGTAGGGTACGGCTGTACGACGTGTATCGGTAACTCTGGTCCACTTCGTCCAGAAATCGAGAAGGCTGTATCAGATTCTGACTTACTATTGACATCTGTCCTTTCAGGTAACCGTAACTTTGAAGGACGTATCCATCCACTAGTGAAAGCAAATTACCTTGCTTCACCACCGCTTGTTGTTGCATATGCATTAGCAGGTACTGTGGACATCGATCTTCAAAAAGATTCTTTAGGTAAAGATAAAGATGGTAATGACGTATTCTTCAAAGATATCTGGCCATCACAAGATGAAGTGAAGGATGCTGTTAAATCAACCGTTACACCTGAATTGTTCCGTAAAGAGTATGAGCATGTCTTCTCTGAAAACGAGCGCTGGAATGAAATTAAAACAAGTAACGAACCACTTTACAGCTTTGATGAAACATCAACTTACATCCAAAATCCAACGTTCTTTACAGGACTTGCGACTACACCTGAGGACATCCAAGGGTTAAGCGGTCTTCGCGTTGTTGGTAAATTTGGAGATTCCGTCACTACCGATCATATTTCACCAGCAGGTGCCATCGGTAAGGATACACCAGCAGGGAAATATTTACGCGCGAATAATGTAGAGCCTCGTGACTTTAACTCTTACGGTTCTCGTCGTGGTAACCATGAAGTGATGATGCGTGGTACGTTTGCCAACATCCGTATCCGTAACCAAATTGCTCCTGGTACAGAAGGTGGCTTCACTACTTATTGGCCTGAAAATGAAGTAATGCCAATGTATGATGCGTGCATGAAGTATCAACAAGATGGTACTGGATTAGTTGTTCTTGCAGGTAAAGATTACGGTATGGGATCTTCTCGTGACTGGGCAGCGAAAGGTACGAATCTTCTTGGTATCAAGACTGTCATCGCTGAAAGCTATGAGCGTATTCACCGTTCGAACCTTGTGATGATGGGTGTTCTTCCACTTCAATTCAAGAAGGGTGACAGCGCAGAATCATTAGGATTGACAGGTAGGGAAACAATTTCTGTCAATGTGACCAACGATGTAAAACCTCGTGATATCTTAACGGTTACAGCTGTAGCTGAGGATGGATCGAAAACAGAATTCGACGTACTGGCTCGTTTTGATTCTGACGTAGAAGTAGACTACTACCGTCATGGTGGGATTCTGCAAATGGTTCTACGTAACAAATTACAAGCATAATGATGCTTTAAGTCCCGGGATTCCCCGGGGCTTTTTTTAATACCCCACAAAATCCTCGAAAATAATTCATACTAAAGGGAGACAAGCTTACATAAGATGATAGTAAAATCATTCCCCTGAAAGGAGAGACACCCTTGAAATCCATTTTCGGCATTTTGCTTGTCGCTTTAATGGTCTTCTCTTTCTATATTGAGAACAAGTCAGACCCAAGTTTATTTTCCGAAGACACGTTTCAACAAGTCGAAGAATACGATCAATTAATCGATATAGAAGAAGGAGAGGCTGCTGAAACCACTCCTGTCGAGAATTATCCCGGCCCGAATGTCGGAGATAAGGCAGTTGATTTTAAGCTGGATACTTTGAATGGAGGATCCAAGACATTATCTGAATTAAAAGGAAAGAAAGTGATTCTGAACTTTTGGGCTACATGGTGTCCACCATGCAAAGAAGAAATGCCTGTCTTACAGGAATTTTATAATAAACATGGTGAAAACGTAGAGATCCTGGCCATTAACATCGACCCTCAATACAACGTGAAAGAATACCAAGAAACAATGGGTCTGACCTTCCCCATCCTTATGGATACGGATGACAAAATTAATAATGCCTATGACATCCTGACCGTACCTACCACCTTCATCATCAACGAACAAGGCATTATCACCCACAAACAAATCGGTGCCATCACCAGTATCGACTCCCTTACATCCATGATCAAGTGAGGGATGGACCTTTCAATCGCGAACACTTGCGCATGGGCTCGCAGCATATTCCACCTCCTATTGTGACCTTTGTTTAAAATATCTGACATTTGGATATACTACTTATACAAACACAATAGAAAGTGAGGGAATGATATGCGCAGACCAAGGAAAAAATCTTTCGCAGACCTGGTAAAAGAAAATAAGCAGCAGCTCCTACTTGACCAGGATGCCATTGATGCCATTGAAGAACGGATTGATGCAAGACTTGAAATAAAACGCCCTATAGGCAAAGCCGAGTAAGGAATTACGAGGCTTATTTTTTTTGCTTAAGAAATCATTCTGCCAATAATTACGCCTTTTCTTCCTTCTCATTTTGGTAATCATACTAGTAAGGGGGGAAGTTCATGAGTAACTCAAAGGGAAGTCCGAACCACTTTGCACCAAACCACATCGGAACACAGTCAAGATCCGCTGGCGGCAACAAAGGGAAACAGATGCAAGATAAATCAGGGAAACATGCACAGGTAATCCAAACCAAAGGTGAATGACGCTTACCTTACTAGTGGGGCCGACCTTGAAGGTCCGTCCCTCAGGGAAAATGTTTTAGGAGGAATATGAGATGGCATGGGATAAACCGAACCCGGATGATCGCAGTGATAATGTAGAGAAGCTTCAAGGGATGGTTCAGCATACGATTGAGAATATCGATCGGGCTGAGGAATCAATGGCTTGCACAGACAGTGAAGAACAACTTCAGTCCATACAGGCAAAGAATGAACGCCGTAGAGAGAGCCTTCAGGCTTTTCGCAGCGAAATAAAAGACGAAGCGAATCAAAACAATCAATAACAAATAGACTAATTCCAATAACCCGGACAAAAAAGGCTCACTCTTTATAGCCTAGCTGTCCGGGTTATTATCTTCCCCTCTAGGTAGAAAGGTTGCCAGGATCAACTCTGAGGCGAATTGATTCTATGCCTACAATAACTATGATAAAATGAGGGATGACACTGATTAGATAAAGAGGGTGGAAACAATGCAAATTTCTGAAAAAACCATTGAAGTACGATACGCAGAAACGGATCAAATGGGGGTTGTGTACCATGCCAATTATCTTGTTTGGATGGAGCTGGGTCGTACACAATTGATAGAAGACCTTGGCTTTAAATACGCCGATATTGAAAAGGAAGGGATTTTATCCCCTGTCATTGACCTGAATGTCAGCTATAAGTCACCGGTCCGCTATGGTGAAAAAGCGTTTATCAAAACATGGGTGGAAGAGTATGATGGACTTCGCATTACATATGCTTACGAGATCTATAATGGACAAAACCAGCTTGCCATTACCGGACAATCGAAACATGTGTGCGTAAAGCAGGAGAACTTTCGTCCGGTTTCAATTCGGAAAATGTTCCCGCAATGGCATGAAGCTTACGAAAAGGCAAAAAAATAGCCCCTACATAATGAGTACATTGGTAACATCTCGGGAAGACTCGACTAAAGATCCATTTTGGAAAGGAAGAGGTTCATGGCATTCGGACTAACCAAGCAGGAGCTAAGAGGATGGAAGCAACGTGTGAAGAATGGGGAGATTGCATTCTTGACCCATTACTGGCTGGATGACCGATTTCCTGGTACTCGTTCTGTAACCAAAGTGGGCTGCTGCAACATCGAAGTGTTATGCAGATGGGGAGAAATGTATGGACTGAAGAAAGAATGGATCCATCAGCGGGAAGAGGGCTTTCCCCATTTCGACCTTTTAGGTGACATTCAATATGAGGTTCTTCTTAAAGAAGGTCTTCATGAACACATCGATCGTTTCCTTAACAAGTGAGAGTTGATATACGTTAAGTACTCGTAAGTTTGTTTTATTCATCGATAAGTGCTTAGTAAAAAGGCTGGCGGATGCCAGCCTTTCATGCAGATTATTTTCTGTACTCGTATAAAGGTTCTTGAAGTTTTTCATCAAACTCGACATACAGATCATGACCATCAAAAAACCATAGATCTCTTTCTTCGATAAAAAACTCCCGGTTTTCAATTTCGACTTGTTCACCAAGATCTACCGGTTCGTCTTTGTTCACTCCTAATGAAAAACCATCGTGCAGAGGACTGGAACCTCCATATCGCACATAAAAACGAACTTGTTCACCTTCCTCAACAAGCATTTCGTCTTTAAACCACGTTAGAGCTTCTTCTGATATATGTATGTTCATTGATGAGACTCCTTTCTCTACAGGTATTTTTCCAGAGTGGTTCCCGAATTCTGGACAAAGAAAGTTTCATTTCATATTATATACATAGTAAAGGCAGAACATCTACTAATACGCATAAAGGATGAGATAGATGAAGACACAAACATTATTATATTACATAGGAGCTTTTATATTTGTGGGACTGAGTGTATTAACACTCTTGCAATTGCATGAAGCCAAGTATCAGATTGAAGCTGGTGGGTTCATAATAATTGCGGCGCTTATTTATTACGGGATGGTAACCTTATACTTTAAGGGAAGCCGTAGGACTTTTATTATGGCCAATGCCTGTTTGGCTGTTATAGCCCTTTGTGGAATATTCTTCAATTCTTTACTATTTGGCGGCCATTAAAAAAAGAGCTTCTCTTTGAGGGAAGCTCTTTTTTATATTTTCAGTCATTACTTTAAAAAGTTCACGCCACTGCTATTCTGTTCATTGCGCTAATCCATCTACCATATGTGAAACCATTTCTTCTTCGGTATAGGCGATCATTCCATTTTTCCTGGCAAAATCAAGAGGATAGATTCTGTAGTTATTATAGTGATTTTCAGACACAAAGGTAGGCTGGAATTGAATGGACGGGTAGGTGATCTTAGAACCCGCAGGATTCATCAATTTTTCTACTTGGACTGTAACCATGCCCCCGATATCTTTAAAATCGTCCTTTTGTCCGGATAGGAAATTCCCTAATGAATAAACCACGACGGCTTCCCGCCCATCACTGGTTTTATATGTTTGTATGGGCTGGAGAACATGTGGGTGATGCCCGAAAATGATATCCACTCCATTATCCGTCAACACCTTTGCCAATCGTTCCTGTTCTTCAGTAGGGAAGCGTTGATATTCATTTCCCCAATGTAAGGAAAGGACGACCAAATCCACGTTCAAATCTTTGGCTTTTGTGATTTCCTGTATCATCTTATGTTCATCGATTAAATTGACTAAATACTCTTTCCCTTTTGGAACAGGGATTCCATTTGTTCCGTATGTATAGGAAAGAAGAGCAAACTTTATTCCATTTACATTAAAGGTGCGAATCCGTTCTTGGTCTTCCCGGCTTTTAAACGCCCCCACATACGGCATCGATATTTTTTCATAGTAGTCAATAGCACTCTTAAGTCCTTTTTCCCCCTGATCCAATGAGTGGTTGTTGGCATTCGTGACAGCATCGACCCCAACCTCCTGTAAGGATTTCACAATATCTTTCGGACTGTTAAATAGCGGATAACTTGAGACGCCAAGTTCCACACCACCCGGAGTCGATTCCTGATTGGCGATCAGGAAATCAGGAGTTTCCAACATGTTCTTTATCGGAGAGAACATAGGGGTGAAATTGTATCCGTTCTCACTTTTTGCATCATTGTAAACGGTGTCATGCAGGAGGATGTCACCTATTGCTGCTAGGGAAGCACTTGCTTTCATAGATTTTCCCGATGCTTGTACTTCTCTCGTTGTATGGAGAAGGGAGGTTATCTTTTTTTCACCTTTAGCAGGGCTGGTCCAATCTGCTAATTGTTTTTCTAGTAGCAATCCAATAATGAAGAGTAAAGGAATACAAAGGGACACTCCCAATATTACACGCTTTTTATTCATATTCATCATCCTTTATTAGTACACTAATTTCATTTTACAAAAAAAATAAGGAGAATGGGGGTATATTTAATAGAATTTTGAAGAATATTCTCATATTATCGTGGCTAAAGGTAATTATCATCATCTTTCTCAAAGAAATCATAGGCTATACTTTCTTTTGTTGGATCCTTTCAATAAAAAAAAACGACAGGAGTATCAAGTAACCCTTTGAAAAAGGTTGCTTGGTGCTCCTGTCGCTTGCAATCTAAAGCCATTTAATTTTTGGTTCGGTTTTATTTTTAATCCGAGTTATATTTGCTCTATGTCTATAAATGACGAAAATGGTCAGTATGCCCACTACAATGATGAGAGGAAGATCTCCGGTGAAGATGGAATACGTAAAGGCAAGTACCGCTGCAATCATAGAAGAGAGGGATACATACTTCGTTGCGTATAAGCAAATAAAAAAGACTGCTAGCAAGATTAAGAATAAAATGTAATTATATCCTAGAAGGACACCAGCAGAGGTTGCTACGGCTTTTCCTCCCCTGAAGTTTGCAAAAACGGGATACATATGTCCGATTACGGCAAATACCCCTGCGAGTAACATATGAACATCACTTGCCAACATCAGCGGTAATAGAGTGGCAACCGTTCCTTTTAAGATATCCATGGTGGTCACGATCATCCCGGCTTTCACACCCAGGGTTCTGAATGTGTTCGTCCCACCCAGGTTTCCGCTTCCATGTTCACGGATGTCCTTTCCATAAAACGTTTTTCCGATCAGCAATCCAGATGGAATGGATCCTAATAAATATGACAGTACAAGTATAAGGGCAAAAATCATCATCACTGCTCCTTTAAAAATAACTAATCCGTTCTTATTTTAACATGTTTTCCAATGGATGGGGAGAAAATAAATGAAATAATTAGTACCTGTTCATAAAAGTAGATAATATTTTCATTCCTCTCCATACATCCGAAGGAATTATGTTAAAATAGATACACTTTACATAGTTGAAATGAAGGTGTACACACATGCAAATAGTTTTATCCGCGTTCCAATGGGTGGCGTTCATGGTGGCTGGATCGATCGCCGCCCCGATTGCGATTGCTGACTTATTCCAATTGTCTCCTGCAGACACAGCCGGTTTCATACAAAGAACAATCTTCGTATTGGGGGCCGCCAGCCTCATTCAGGCTTTGGTGGGTCATAAACTCCCCATTAACGAGGGTCCTGCAGGATTGTGGTGGGGTGTTTTTGCCATTTATGCAGGTTTTGCGGGGACATTATATAGCAGTCATGAAGAGGTCCTGACGGTTCTACAGGGAGGAATGATTGTCAGTGGAGTCATTTTCTTTATTCTATCTGCCACTGGATTGCTTAAGAAGTTATCGTCCCTATTTACACCAACCATCACGTTTATTTATTTGATGCTGCTGATATTACAATTAAGCGGATCCTTTATTAAAGGGATGTTCGGGATCCAGCATGAAGGTCAATCCATGGAGCCATTGGTTTTACTGGGGAGTGTTCTGACCATTCTTGTTGCATTATATTTTTCCAGCAGCAAGCGAAAGTGGATTCAGCAATATTCCATCATCCTCGCTCTGGCAGCAGGATGGATCATTTTTATTCTGATGGGATTAGGGGAGACTGCTACTGTTTCAGACAGCTGGTTTTCATTCCCAGAGGTGTTTGTCTTTGGAAAACCCGTATTTGATACAGGGGTCATTGTTACGTCTATCTTTATCACATTTCTGTTGACGACCAATATGATCGCTTCCATCCGGGTGATGGAAGAGGTGATGAGAGTCAATGGAAGACCAACATATGAACGATATTCGAGGAGTGGCTTTGCATCCGGGATCAATCAGCTATTCGGTGGAATATTCTCAGCCATCGGATCTGTCCCCATATCCGGATCTGCAGGGTTTGTAGCTGCAACGGGTATGTATTCAATTCTTCCGTTTATTCTTGGGAGCGGGATCATTATGATCATCAGCTTGATTCCCAAAATCATGAATCTATTTGCAAGTCTCCCTGCGCCGGTTGGCTATGCCGTTACAACGGTCATTTTCATCAAAATGGTAGGGCTAGCACTTGGTGAATATCGAAAAGAAGAAAATGTGGAGAGAATTCATTTTGTGGCCGGAATCTCCCTTATTGTAGGAGTAGGGGCAATGTTTGTTCCCCCCAGCGCTTTTAAGGAAATGCCGGTAGTCGTTGCTTCCATATTGAATAATGGTTTGATATTGGGTACCATTACGGCGATCATAGTCGAACAATATTTACTAAAGAAACAATCAAATCATTCTATAACCAGTAAACATTAGTTTACTGGTTTTGTTGTTTGTTGAAACCTCATTTATTAGGTGGGTAGTATGCACATCCCAACTTCATCACAAACTATAAGGGTAAAGGCATTTTCTTGGACAACATGTTTACCTTTTGTATAATGAGGGTAACCCTTCTATGTTTAGAAAAATTTCTCAGTTCATAAAGCAGGTGGAATAATGATTGAATTTAAAAATGTCACGAAAATCTATGAAGATGGTACGGAAGCAATAAAGGGGATCAACTTGACGATACCAAAAGGAAAGCTTGTTGCTCTGATTGGTCCGAGCGGATGCGGAAAAACGACTACGATGAAAATGATCAATAAGCTTATCTCGCCTTCAGGCGGTACCATCCTCATTAACGGGAAAGATATCTCCGAAACGGATGAAGTGGAGCTCAGACGAAACATCGGCTATGTCATACAGCGTATTGGACTGCTTCCCCATATGACGATTGAAGAAAACATCAGCCTTATCCCCCGGTTGAAAGGATGGAAAAAGGAAAAATACGAAGGTCGTGTAGATGAGCTTCTTAATCTGGTAGGCCTTGAACCGGACATCTATAGGAAACGGTATCCTCTGGAATTAAGCGGTGGACAGCAGCAGCGTGTCGGAGTGATCCGGGCACTTGCAGCGGAGCCCCCGATCATTCTGATGGATGAACCTTTCAGTGCCCTGGATCCAATCAGTCGCGAACAGCTCCAGGATGAATTGAAAAGCATTCAAAATACAATACATAAAACGATTGTCTTTGTCACACATGATATTGATGAAGCATTAAAGATAGCTGATGAAATCGCCATTATGAGAGATGGAAAAATCGAGCAGATGGCTTCTCCTGATGAGCTTCTGTCAGAACCTGCCAATGAATTCGTCCGTGCTTTCATCGGTGAAGATCGACTGAAAGTTCATTCAGGGCATAAGCAGGTGTTGGAGATCATGAAGGACGATAGGGATGCGTTTCACATTCAGCTGGAAGAACCTGAATACTCATTGATACCATATGATGCAACCATCCAGGAAGCGGCAAGAATGCTGCTGTCAACCGGTAAACCTTATCTTATGGTGACGAGAAGCGATAAAAAAATCGGAATCATCACATCCAGTGACATTCTTCGTACTGTCGCCTCATCTGATAATAAGGAGGCAGGTTCAGTATGAATACATTCTCCATCCTTTTCATCCATACCATATCAAACCGCTCTGATGAAATCTTAACAGGATTACTGGAACATCTTTACTTATCTTTTGTTTCGATTTTCATAGCAATTGCCATATCTCTGCCACTGGGTATATACATATCCCGCAAAAAACAGTCGGCGGAATTTTTTATCGGAATCACTGCCGTATTTCAAACGATACCAAGTCTCGCTTTATTCGGTTTTCTTATTCCACTTTTAGGTACAGGAAGTATAACAGCCATAATCGCTCTCACGGTATATGCCCTTTTACCGATTCTCAGAAATACGTATACAGGCATTATCGGGGTCGATGAGGGAGTCATAGAGGCTGGAAGAGGAATGGGAATGACTAATTCCCAGCTATTATTTAAAGTAGAGCTTCCACTCGCCCTCCCATTTATTATGGCAGGTATCCGAACCGCTACTGTCTTAACAGTTGGAGTCGCCACGCTTGCAACGTTTGTAGGCGCTGGTGGACTTGGTGACCTCATTTACCGGGGACTTTCTACTTGGAATAATGCACTTGTACTAGCGGGGGCGATTCCCGCTGCCCTACTCGCATTAAGTTTCGACTTTTTATTAAAGCTGCTTGAAAGATTGACCACACCTAAAGGGTTAAAGGCACGAAAATAGACCATAATTCAAAGGAGAGTAAGAATGAAAAAGACATTACAGCCTTTCATATTATTAATCGTATTATCCATCGTAATCGCAGGTTGCGGAAATAATGGCGGAAAAGATACTATCACGGTTTCAGGAAAAATGTGGACGGAACAGTTTATTCTGACTCAAATGATGGCAGAACTGCTCAAAGAAAAAACAGATTTGGATGTGAAAGTTGAAGAAGGTTTAGGGGAAGTCTCGATCCTTACACCTGCTCTTGAGAAAGGCGACATTGACGTTTATGTGGAATATACAGGTACTGGCCTTGAAGCTGTACTGAAAGAACAAGCCAAGAAAGGTGCCTCAGCAGATGAAATCCTTTCACAAGTGAAGAAAGGATACGAAAAAAAGTTTGATGTTACCTGGTTGAAGCCATTAGGTTTTGAAAATACGTATACTCTCGCCTATACAGAGGATCAGGATTTTGATGCTAAGACTTTCTCTGACCTTGTGCCTCTTTCGAAGGAATTGAGCTTCGGTGCACCCCATCAGTTCTATGAGCGTGAAGGGGACGGATACGATGCCTTCTCTAAAGCATATGGATTCGAATTTAAAGAGAAGGAAAGCTTTGATCCGAACATAATGTATGAAGCGGTTAAAAACGGTGATGTAGACATTATTCCCGCGTTTACTACAGATGGGAGAATACAACGTTACAACTTGAAAACAACGACGGATGATAAAGGATTCTTCCCTCCATACGATGCTGCGCCAATCATTCGTCAAGAAGTACTGAAAGAACATCCTGAAGTAGAAAAAGTGCTAAATGAATTAGCAGGAAAGATCTCTGAAGAAGAGATGAGTGAGTTAAATGCCAAAGTCGATATGGATAAGCAGGATCCTAAGGACGTAGCGCGTGATTTCCTTATTTCTAAAGGGTTGATCAAAAAGTAAGGATAAGAGAAGTGTCAGGTATGGAAAGAGGAGCAGGCTGTTTGATAAAACGCTACCTTACTCCCCCTGACACTTCCTTTTATTTAGACAATTTTATAAATTTTTGAAAAATTAAAGGGAAATATGGTATAAAAGAAGAATAGGACTTAAGAAACAGTTAAAGAATAGAAGGCAATGAAGGAGTTGAGAACATCTATGGAAAATCCATCCCGTCATGAAATAGGAAACATACTCAAACAATCCAAACGTATTGCAGTGATCGGTTTAAGTGATAATCCAGCACGCACATCTTATATGGTTTCTAAGGCGATGCAGGACCAGGGGTATGATATCATTCCAGTGAACCCCACGATTGAGTCGGCTTTGGGGGTCAAGGCTGTATCTTCTCTCCAGGAAATTGATGGACCGATTGATATCGTTAACGTATTTCGACGGTCAGAATTTTTGCCACAAATAGCAGAAGAATTTGATAAAATTGATTCTAACGTATTTTGGGCACAACTTGGGGTAGAGAATGAAGAGGCTTATCGCTTTTTAAAGGAACGAGGGTATACAGTTATTATGGATCGCTGTATTAAGGTTGAACATGCTTTAACCAAATAATTCTCACTCGTAACAAGCGGCTCTCACCGCTTGTTTTTTTACGGACTGTCCATACTTAAATCAGGATGAGTAACAAGGGATATTTAAACCAGATCACGGAAATACCATTTGCGAAAATCAAATAAAACGCTACAATATAGCATAGTAGTTTACCTCAAAATGACCAATACAGGTAAACGAACAAACGTTCTTGTGTTATAGTTAATTAATACATAACCAATAATAGCTTACAAGAACCCACATATTATGGTTAGAGAAGTTTTGAAAGGGGAATGTTCGTGGCCAACCAGAATAAGACCATGGATTACAATGATGATGCCATACAAGTATTAGAAGGCTTAGAAGCCGTCCGTAAGAGACCTGGTATGTATATAGGCTCTACAGATTCAAGAGGATTGCATCATTTAGTATACGAAATTGTCGATAACTCGGTTGATGAAGCGCTGGCAGGCTTCGGGAACGAGATTATTGTTACGATACATAAGGATAATAGCATCTCTGTGCAAGATAAAGGTCGGGGTATGCCAACAGGGATGCACAAGCTTGGAAAGCCGACTCCTGAAGTAATCTTGACTGTTCTTCATGCCGGAGGAAAATTTGGTCAGGGTGGTTATAAGACAAGTGGTGGACTGCATGGCGTTGGTGCCTCAGTTGTTAACGCTTTGTCTGAATGGCTTGTTGTCACAATAGAGCGTGACGGGATGAAATATGAACAGCGCTTCTTGAATGGCGGAAAACCTGAAACTACTCTCGAGAAAATCGGTAAAACAAAAAAATCCGGCACATGTATTCATTTCAAACCCGATCCTGAGATTTTCAGTACGATCACTTATAATTACGAAACGCTTTGTGAGCGTCTAAGAGAATCCGCCTTCCTGCTTAAAGGGTTAAAGATTGAAATCATCGATGAACGACATGATCAAAAAGAAGTGTTCCACTTTGAAAGCGGAATTCAGGCATTCGTTCAATACTTAAATGAAGAAAAAGACGTCCTTCATAACGTAGCTTTCTTTGAAGGGGAGCATCATACGATTGAAGTGGAATTTGCATTTCAATTTAATGATGGATTTTCGGAAAACATCCTTTCGTTCGTAAACAATGTACGTACGAAAGACGGCGGAACCCATGAAGCCGGTGCTAAGACGGCAATGACCCGGGTCTTCAACGAGTATGCACGGAAAGCAGGTATCCTGAAAGATCGTGATAAAAACTTAGAGGGTACTGATATTCGTGAAGGTCTCGCAAGTATCGTATCCGTCCGCATACCGGAACACCTTCTTCAATTTGAGGGTCAAACGAAAGGAAAGCTTGGAACAAGTGAAGCAAGATCCGCAGTGGATGCTGTCGTATCGGAACATCTCCTCTATTTCTTGGAAGAGAATCCTGAGACAAGCTCCCTCCTCATTAAGAAGTCCATAAAAGCCGCTCAGGCCCGGGAAGCAGCTCGTAAAGCCAGGGAAGATGCGCGGAACGGGAAGAAGAGAAAGCGTTCAGAAACAGTTCTTTCCGGGAAATTAACTCCTGCGCAATCGAGAAATCCACAGCGGAATGAACTTTACCTAGTGGAGGGTGACTCAGCTGGTGGCTCTGCCAAACAAGGGCGTGACCGTAAATTCCAGGCCATCCTCCCTTTAAGAGGAAAAGTCATCAACACAGAAAAGGCAAAGTTACAGGATATTTTCAAAAATGAAGAAATCAATACGATCATTCATGCGATCGGGGGCGGAGTCGGACCTGAATTCAATGTGGACGACATCAATTATGACAAAATCGTCATTATGACCGATGCCGATACGGACGGTGCTCATATACAGGTCCTACTGTTGACCTTCTTCTACCGCTACATGAAGCCGTTATTAGAAGCCGGGAAAGTGTATATTGCCCTTCCTCCCTTATACAAGGTGAGCAAGGGAACAGGAAAGAAACAGAAGCTTGAATATGCTTGGACGGATGATGAGCTTCAAGGGGCCATTTCCAAAGTCGGGAAGGGTTATATGATTCAGCGCTATAAAGGGCTTGGGGAAATGAACGCCGATCAGCTCTGGGAAACGACGATGGACCCAGAAACTCGTGCATTGATACGCGTACGTATAGACGACGCTGCACGTGCTGAACGCCGTGTGACTACGCTTATGGGAGATAAAGTAGAACCACGCCGTAAATGGATTGAAAGCAATGTTGCCTTTGGTTTAGAAGAAGACGGAAGCATATTGGAAAACGAAAACATTACGGTCGCAGAGGAGGGGTAATACATGACAACAGTGGAAAGATATCAAGATTTACCTCTGGAAGAGGTGCTTGGCGACCGATTTGGACGTTATAGTAAATATATTATCCAGGAACGTGCATTACCTGATGCACGGGACGGATTGAAACCGGTACAAAGACGTATTCTTTACGCAATGTATGTAGATGGGAACACACAGGAAAAAGGATTCCGGAAATCAGCGAAAACCGTTGGTAACGTAATTGGTAACTATCATCCACATGGTGACACATCTGTCTATGATGCCATGGTCCGTATGAGCCAAACGTGGAAGGTCCGCAACTACCTGGTTGAAATGCATGGAAACAACGGTAGCATTGACGGTGATCCACCAGCAGCGATGCGTTATACAGAAGCACGCCTTTCTGCGATTTCCATGGAGCTCTTGCGTGATATCGATAAAAAAACAGTGGACTTTGTTCCAAACTTTGATGATACATCAAGTGAACCTACCGTTTTACCGTCACGTTTCCCGAACCTTTTAGTCAACGGCTCTACTGGTATTTCGGCAGGATATGCAACCGACATCCCGCCTCATCACCTGGGTGAAGTCATTGATGCCGCCATCATGCGGATGGAAAAGCCGGATAGTACTGTAGATGACCTTATGACCGTCTTAAAGGGACCTGACTTCCCTACAGGCGGTATCATTCAAGGGGTAGATGGCATAAAGAAAGCCTATGAAACCGGAAAAGGAAAAGTCGTAGTACGAGGGAAAGCGGATATTGAGAATATCCGTGGAAGTAAACAGCAGATTGTCATAACGGAAATTCCTTATGAAATAAATAAAGCGAATCTCGTTAAGAAAATGGATGAATTCCGCGTAGATCGTAAAGTGGAAGGGATTGCAGAAGTACGGGATGAAACCGATCGCGATGGAATGCGCATCGTGGTAGAGTTAAAGAAAGATGCAGATGCAACCGGTGTTCTGAACTATCTCTATAAGAACAGTGATCTTCAAATCACTTATAACTTTAATATGGTTGCCATACATAACCGTCGTCCTAAACTTATGGGACTCCGTGAACTATTGGACGCGTACATTCAGCACCAAAAAGAAGTGGTGACCAACCGTACGAAGCACGATTTAAATAAAGCGAAGGACCGCCAGCACATTGTCGAAGGTCTGATGAAAGCCCTGTCTATTTTAGACCAGGTCATTGCAACAATCCGTGCATCGAAAGACAAGCGGGATGCAAAGGATAACTTAATTCAAAAATTCCAATTCACTGAAGCCCAATCAGAAGCGATTGTCAGTTTGCAGCTATACCGCTTAACGAATACAGATATCACAGCACTTCAAGCGGAAGCGGAGGAATTGGCGAAAACGATTGCAGAATTAACGGCTATCCTTGAAAGTGAAAACAAGCTTTATAGTGTCATTAAAAAAGAACTTAAGGGCATTAAGAAGCAATTCGCTGACGCCAGAAGGACTCAAATCGAAGATGAAATCGAAGAAATCAAGATCAACCTTGAAGTTCTGATAGCGAGCGAAGATGTCATGGTAACAGTGACACGTGATGGTTACATGAAACGAACAAGCCTTCGTTCCTATTCTGCATCAAACGGCCAGGATCTTGCCATGAAAGAAACAGACAGGCTCCTGGGACAATTTGAAATGAATACAACCGATGTCCTCCTGGTGTTTACAAACAAAGGGAATTACATCTATTGCCCAGTCCATGAGCTTCCGGATATCCGCTGGAAAGACCTTGGACAGCATGTAGGAAACATCGTGCCGATCGATCGGGATGAACAGGTTCTCAAAGCGATTCCGATTAAAGAATTTGATCCGGCACACTTTTTACTGTTTGTGACGAAAAACGGTATGATCAAGAGATCTGAACTGCCTCAATATAAAGCGCAGCGTTATTCACGTCCACTTGTAGGGATTAACCTAAAAGGTGACGATGAGCTCGTGGAGGTACACTTGACGGACGGGTCACATGATGTATTCATCGCAACACATTTAAGCTATGGACTATGGTTCTCAGAAGAAGATGTGAATATAGTAGGACCAAGAGCAGCGGGAGTGAAAGGGATTAACCTTAAGGAAGACGATTTTGTTGTATCGGGTAAAATCGTGAAAGATCCAACCAAGGATTATATTTTCTTAGCAACCCAGCGTGGGGCCGTGAAGAAAATGAAATTAGGCGAATTCGAAAAGACATCCCGTGCCAAACGCGGAGTCATTATGCTTAGAGAATTGAAATCGAATCCACATCGAGTCGTGAGTATAGAAGTTGTGAAAGATACGGACAAAGTAGGACTGATTACGAAAAAAGGCAAGTATGAAGAGGTACAGATCACAGATCTCAGACCAAATGACCGCTATTCGAATGGATCATTTGTGATTGACGAGGGAGACAGCGGATCTGTTTGTGAAACGTGGACAGAATCATTGCTGCCTGAAACAAAAGAATAGCATCCATCTAAACGACCAGAAGAAATTCTGGTCGTTTTTTATCTGATTGAGAACACATTTTTGAATAACTCGTGCATATTCATTCATAATTGTTGTACAATGCCCACATAGAATTGTACAACAATAAATATTCTTTCAACAATATGAATTTATCAGTTGAAGGAACATCTTATTTTTGATAGATTAAAACAGTGTCTGAATGGGTAAACATACATAGGTTCATACATTATTTGTCATAAACAAAAACAACTGGGGGGAACATTTATGGATTTATTAACAAGTATAGTAGGTACCTTGAATGATTATATGTGGTCATACATATTGATTGTGGCTTTAATCGGACTTGGATTATACTTCTCGGTACGAACTAGGTTTGCACAGTTCCGTTATTTAGGTGAGATGGGGCGACTGTTAACTGACAAAACGACCATTTCTTCAGAAGGAAAGCGAGGAATCTCTTCTTTCCAGGCTTTCACAATCAGTACGGCTTCTCGTGTCGGTACAGGTAACCTTGCCGGTGTTGCGACAGCCATCGCAGGTGGAGGACCTGGAGCTGTTTTCTGGATGTGGCTCATTGCCTTACTGGGTGGGGCAACCAGCTTCGTAGAAAGTACACTTGCTCAGATTTACAAAGTGAAAGACGGAAAAGACGGCTACCGCGGTGGTCCTGCTTATTACATGGAAAAGGGATTGAATGCACGTTGGATGGGTATCCTATTCGCTGTCATCATCACTTTCTGCTTCGGTCTTGTATTTAACTCCGTCCAATCGAATACGATTTCACTTGCTATGGAAGAAGCGTATTCATTCGATCGGATGACTGTCGGCATCATTCTGGCCGTGTTAACTGCACTTGTTATCTTCGGTGGAGTCAAGAGGATCGCCAGTGTCACACAAATTGTCGTGCCGATCATGGCCGTCCTTTATCTGATTCTTGCTTTCTATATTCTGGTCACCAATATCACCATGCTTCCAGATATGTTTGTTGTCATCTTTGAAAATGCATTCGGTATTCGTGAAGTAGCAAGCGGTGGAGTCGGAGCAGCCATCATGATGGGAATCAAACGCGGTCTATTCTCAAATGAAGCCGGTATGGGTAGTGCCCCGAACGCTGCAGCATCTGCCGGTGTCACACACCCTGTTAAACAAGGATTGATCCAAACTCTGGGTGTATTCACGGATACTTTACTTATCTGTACGGCAACTGCCTTCATGATCATCTTATCCGATCAATATACAACCGGGATCGATGGCATTCAATTAACACAGGCGGCCTTAAGTTTCCATGTAGGTTCATGGGCAGACACATTTGTTGCTGTCGCTATATTCTTGTTCGCTTTCAGTTCGATTATCGGAAACTATTATTATGGAGAAACCAATATCGAATTTATTAAATACAGTCCAGTCACCCTATTCATCTACCGTCTTGCGGTTCTAGGCATGGTAGTATTCGGGGCGGTTGTGAAACTGGACATCGTTTGGAGCTTAGCCGATCTATTCATGGGTCTTATGGCGATCATCAACCTGATTGCCATAACGTTACTCGCGAAGATTGCTATAGCTGCCCTAAAGGACTACAGAGAACAAAAGAGGCAGGGGAAGGATCCCGTTTTCTACTCCAACTCTATTAATGGGTTGAAAGGAATCGAAAGCTGGGAAGCTAAACCTAAGACTAAAGAACAACAATAGCAAGTCAGGACCAACCTTTAACAGGTTGGTCTTTTTATACTCTCAATGTAGGGAGGGGAAGAGCTTGCGAAATTATATTTGATTCTGGAATACTTAAAAGAAAACTCATAATGATTACATAGAATTTCCTTCTCTGGTGAAAATAATAACGAATAATTTTCAACCAAGGAGAGAGAATCATGAGAAGAGAATTACTATTTGCGTTCGGTGCTTTCTTTGTTATGTCCCTCCACGCGATAGCCGGAAACTTTTCAGCCCCACCACCAGAGAAACAGCCGGTGAATGAAATGACGGTAAAGGTTTATAAAGAAGATGTAACCGGCGATGGTAAGAAGGATATCATCACACTCAAGGCGATTCCCTATTCTCCTGACGCCCTGTTCCTTAAACAAATTTGGGCAGATATTACAACGTCCAAGGGAAGTGACATCCGAATTGATTATGAAGGCGGATACGAACCGAAAATCCAATTCGTCGACTTAAATCATGATGGAATAAAGGATATGCTGTATTCATCAGCAACGGGTGGAAGCGGGGGCCTTTACACGATGGCACTCCATACGTTGGCAGGTAATAAGCTGGTGGATATCGGATTACCTGAACCACTGACCATTACAGCGCAGTTTGAAGATAACTACATGGCCACCATTACGTTCGTCGATACTAATCAATCCTACACGATTGATTTAAGCGATAGGAAAGAGGATTACGAAAGATTGGGAATATACACCGATGGTAAATTAAATGAACCAATGGAATTAATGGTTGGCCCATATGCCTTTTTCGAACCAGCCAAGATATTTGGAAAATCTGGTAAAGGGTTAAAAGGATACCAGCAAATAAGCGGCGCTTATCATGCTGATGGCATTGGAACGGCCACTTCCTACTGGTATTATGATGATGGTAAATGGAATTTAGTAAAAATTAAGTGGAGGGAGAGCTAGGAACCGTTATTAGGCTATCGTCATACTCTGTTGTAAGCCCATTATTGTAAAGGAGGCTTACACATGAGTGAATTTAAGCCGGAAAAGTTAACCGTTCAATATGTCCCGCCTGCATCGGTTTTTTATCCAATCGATAACAGGAAATACACGTTAACGCATTCTGATTTAACTGGCGAACTATTCTTAAGCATCGGCTGCCAGTATGATGTGGAGAAGATCAACATGGCCATGAGGGACGAAGTGTTGGGAGAGTGGAAACGGAACCTTGGTCAATATACGCTTACAGGGACCGTTTATGTCAGCGGAGGGGAATTCGATCAGCAGCTTTCCAACGTACGGTTCATGATCTTCAAGAAGGAACTGCCACTGGCACTGGCTGCAATGGTGAACGGAGATAAAGGCTTTTATACGTACTATCCATGGCTACTTGATGCACCGATCATCATTTGCTTTGAATCTGTTTTCCAGGAATATCAGCAAACGCTTTATTTCGGAACACCGAGACAATATTTACTTAAATAATGCACAAGCATAGAGAGGACCATTTGCCTCTTTATGCTTTTTTCTATGGGGGGCATAATGCTGTAAGATCGTCATCGTTCATTACATTAGAAACGTTGAGTAAATGGGTGAATTTAAGCAGACGAAAAACATTATGTAAACTAATTTGTTTTTATAAAGCATAATTCACGAGCAGGTATGAACATTGACGGTCATATCCAGAATTAATCACAAATAATTAGTCAGATAATTCTATGCGGAAAAGAATATTCGTAAGAAATCGCTTTTAAATAAAAAACATATTAACGTGTGGTTAATGCTGGACAAATTCGAACGTAATGATGTGATAAATCGGTAGAAAATTTGAATATTAGACCGGATTGGTAAATTTGTTGAATTTTTTCTTCCGTCTCATTATAAACAGTATACTTATGATATGAGACTAAAAATGATAATTTCATTCAACTTCCGATAATATATATTATGGTAACTTAAAAAAAGAAATTACGTTTATTCCCCATCCTTAGTGAATGACATTAAAAAACTTCACTTTTATTAAGTGAAGTCCCTTACCACCTTTTTAACCTGATTGAATCGGTCCTCGAATTCTAAATCATTCCTCAGCCATATATCCAATGTGATTAGATCTATCCCAATTCCTTTACATGCTTTATTTTCATCAATACAATGGCTATACAACTCTAAGAAGTTCTTCTTTTTTTCTGAAATTGTTTTCGCCGTACTGATCTTATCGATAAGTTCTGTAGCTTCTAAAGATTCCTTTTCAAATTCTAAATATTTCCGTTCTAGATACATTTCTTTTTCTCTGTAGATCCAATCAGCAAACATTTTCAATGATAATCTACTCACAATGAATAATCTGTAATGATTTCTGACTAACTTCAGTTTTGTTTTGAAACCTCTCAGGTCAAATACAGACTTCATCGACAACAAAAAAGCTAAGGAATTGCCCACAAAGGTTACCGTGTACCCTTCATAGGTCACATTTCCATCCCCATCAAAATACCCTCTGACAAAATGACTCAAATACTTTTCTGGAATTTCAGGCATCTGAAGTGCATTTGATTTATCACTGGTCATTCCGTGCAGGTTCATTAGATCATATTTCATAACCTTGCTCCCAATAATGAGTGTATATACACCCGTATTATTCATCACTAACGGATGATTTGACTGAAGTTCCTCCCGAATCTGCTCCAATATATCGGGATCCTTCTGAGAAAAACAAAAAGTATGATTGCGGCTGCTGATATACCCGTCTGCAGCAAAAAAACCGAGTAAATAGGCCATATTATTGCTCCAGGTCTTAAAGTAATCCTCATTAACCCTGTATTTTCGTTTCCAGCTCCCGTGTGGAGTTCTCTCCACCTTATTCTGTTGTAACACTGAATTGATATAACGGGTGGATACATTGGCTCTCCGTGCAATATCAACCGTCTTTTCCCCTTCTTCGTACATTTGTATGATTTCAGTTATTTCCAAGGTGCATTTCTTTTTTCTTGTCATGTTAAGCACCACCTTCAATCATTGTGTATCTTCATTATACAGAACAAACGTTCGCAAGTCGAAAAACAGGCACTAAATTGAACGTGTACTTTGTAAAAATCACACACTCCCGTCAATAGCAGCATTCGGCACTGATAAGCAATGGTTGGGGGTAAAACCATTTTCGTGTACTTGTATTCCATTTCACGATAATAAATTCTTATCATAGGATATAGATAAGATTTATCCTTATATACTCAAATCGGTTAAGAAAGCTGTGGTTAGACAAGATGAAAAAAAGTCAGGATCATCACTATCCATTTCAAAATCTACAGGAAACCGGGATGTCATTTGACCAGGTCTTTGAACATATTGTGAGGTTCATGCAATCCGGTCCAAACGGTCACTATCGATTAATGGTGGGAACAGATTCTCAAGTACATCACTCACATACCACCTTCATAACAGGAATTGTGATATTAAATGAAGGAAAAGGTGTGTGGGCATGTATAAGAAAAGTGTTAATCCCAAGAAAAATGCTGCAATTACATGAGAGGATTTCATATGAGCTATCTTTATCTGAAGAGATTGTTTCTTTATTTACAGAGGAAAGAAAAAATAAGTTGATTGATATCGTTCTTCCTTATATTTATGTTGGAGCTACATTTACAATGGAAGGCCATATTGATATCGGGAATGGAAAACAGAATAAAACAAGTAAGTTTGTAAAGGAAATGGTCGCAAGAATGGAAGCAATGGGAGTCGAACCGAAAATCAAACCCGATGCCTTCGTGGCTTCTAGTTATGCCAACCGTTACACAAAATAAAGAATATTTATCTGTGCTGTCTCTCCCCCTTCAGTCCATGATGTATATTTGAATGTAAGAAATCATCTTCTCTGATGCAAATGCATTAGAAATATGACATCAGCCTAAGCATTGTGGACAAAGCTACATAGTATATAATGAGTCGAGGTTTTACTTTCGACAAATTATATAAGATAGGGGGATTTTTGATGTGGTTCCCATGTTGTAATTGGTGTGAAATAGACAGAAGAAATGATCATGATCGTTGCCGTTTTTGGGACAACTTGATGTTCACCCACTGTTCATGTGATGTTAAAGAATGTAGCAGACAAAAAAGAAAAGATGTCGAAGATGAAGTACGATGTTTCAAAATAAAAGACAAACATGAATGTGGATGTCACAAGAAAAAACCTCAACACCACAGAAATGATTGCGTATGCTTTAAAAAGCTTGAACACCAATGTAATTGTTTCCATAAGTGTCATTGCCATAAATGCAGACGTGATCACTAGGTAATAGATGAAAACATGTCTACCCATCTTGATTTAGATGGGTTCTTTTTTTATGCATTACTTAACTATCCAAAATGACAATCAACTATGTATCATGTGACACTGGTTGTGTTAACTGCAATAATCCCCTCCAGTTCTTTTAAAAAGTGCTCAAAGCTAAATGATTTGAGCACTTTTTTTATTCTTCCTTATGATTCTACATCATTATTTTTAATTAAAGTGCATCCATAGCACCAAAAACAAAGTTCCTTGAAGCTACTACTGTGCCGGTTTCCACTTCCGTCAATTGTAAAGTCATGACTCCAGCTATTGCTCTTCGTGCCATGATGGTGGTAGCAACGGTCTCATTCAATCCCAGAGGCATCGTAGCTACTCCTACAGAATTGAATTTCAATACTTCCGGTACTGTATCCACATTAATATAGATTTCAAGGTGCTTGGCTAATTTTGGGTCCGATAGATATAATACTCCACGATATTCGTTTCCTAGTTCTACTGCTTCCGCGTTAGCAGTAACAAAGAGCGGAGCAGGTGTCTGCACGTCTACAGCTAACACGGGATCCACTCCCCAGTTGACTAAATGCTGGGTGTTGGCCATATAATTCCCTCCTTTCTCCATTATTTAAAGTGAATTATGATAGATCAACAGCAGCTACAGCAAGAAACTCACTGGAAAGCACTGTTCCCGGTCCGGCCTCAATCAGCTCTACTGTTACACCGATATTTGCTTCTTCAGACACTGTCACCAGAGTGGGAATCGTTTCATTTGCCCTTACTATTCCTATGTCAGTGCGGAAAAAACCTTGGTCATTAAACTGGGCCTCGACAGGTTCTCCTTCTACAATTGCAAATACATTAATCTTTTGTGCATGGGAAGGATTCGTTAGTGTAAATTGGACTTGGAGATCTAGACCTTGTGATACTGCGGTTTCATTTGCTACTACTTGAAGTCTTGCTGCTACCTGGGTTTTGATAGGAATGATAGCATCCAATCCATATTGAACGTCATGAGCAGGAACTCCCGGGGAAATGCATTTTTTATTTTTCAATTTTTTCACCTCTCTTCTATTTATATATTATGCAACTTGCTAGATTTGGAGTAGACGTGAATAATGAAGAAAATGAAAAACCAAATTTTCAATTCTTGCGAAGGAAAAATACCAAGAAAAAAGTATTTCCCAGCATCCCTCATTTTATTTCCTTTGTTTTTCTCCATATATCTCTTATTTTCTTCCGAATATGATCATTTCTCACATATAGAACAAACGTTCTGTTTAAATTCAGTCCATACAACCCTTCCCCTCAAACTTCATATTTTCAATTACTTTATTAATTAAATTCTCCTCATTACAAGAAACATTTGTTTTTACTGCGATGCATTCTTTTATTAAGCGCTTTACGATTAAGGGCAATTCTTTTTGGGTAGTTCTGTCCTAATATAAAGGGATATACTGTAAGGTTCTGGAGGTACACACCATTTATCATAATTTCACTTCAATCACAGAACGATCTAATCGTTCTGTGATTGAATTAGAGGATTAATTCCTACTGCTTGAGAGATTCTGATAATTATTGAAGTATTCACGGAGTTTATTAATGTATTACCAGAATCCTACCCAGCTATTTTAACGTGATGTACGAATAGAGGACTGAAATGGAAAGGAAGTATTTTATATTTATTCTATAAGGAGAAAAGGGTTGCTTACTTACCTTTGTGTTTCATTTGATGTATCTGTTTCTATATGAGTAAGATACACCAGACTATCTCTCATCACAGGATTAAATATTTTTGAAACAGGAATGGATCCAATTTCTGTTGGTTGTAAATCGGGTTCTTCCACCCCTACGTAAACAATCAATTCAGGATTGTCAGCTGGAGCCATTCCCAAAAATGAAAATAAATATTCATTGGATGCAGTTAAATAACCTCCTCCGTTTGGATTTGGTATTTGGGCAGTACCTGATTTACCAGAGACTTGATAATCATACAGTTGGAAGCTCCTCCCTGTCCCTATATCGGACGTGACAGTCGAGGTTAAGTAATGACGCGTTTGATCAGCAGCTTCTTTCGTAATTGGAGTGCGGATGACTTCTGGTCGAAACTCTTTAATGATTTTATTTGAATCGCTATCAACTATCTTTGAAACCACATATGGTTTCATCATTTTTCCGCCATTAGCAATCGCTGATTCAGCTTGGATCATCTGAAGTGCTGTCACAGTGCTTCCTTGACCGAATATGGTTGTAGCCCTTTCAATTGGATTGCTGTATTGTAGTATGCCTTTTGCTTCATTCTGAAGGGAAATGCCTGTTTTATTCCCGAACCCAAATGATTTTAAATAAGTTAAATACTTTTCTGTTCCTATTTTCTCTAACAGATTAATAAAAGCTACATTAGAGGATCTTTGTAGTCCTTCTAAATATGTGATTGTTCCCCAGCCCTTCCCCCTATTCCAATCCTTTATTGGCGAAGGGTAGCCTTCTACAACAAATTGACCAGACTTATAGAATTCATTTGGCTTAAATGCCTTACTATCTATTGCGGCTGCTAGAGAGAATGATTTCATTGTCGATCCTGGTTCATAAGAACTTTCAACTATGATGTTTGACCAACTTTCACCTATCCCTTCTTTTGTATCATTATTGAAGGATGGTCTCTGAGCCATCGCTAATATTTCACCAGTAGTAGGATCAGATACGATGCCAAACATTTTTCTAGGATGGTACTCGCTATCAACGGAATTTAATGCGTCTTCTAAAATTTTTTGGATGTTTTCATCAATGGTTAAATAAACATCATCACCATGATCTGGGGGAATGATGGTCTTTTCTGTATCCGGTAATATATATCCCCAAAAGTCACTCTCATATTTGATCTGTCCATCTTTCCCAGTAAGAAATGAATTTAAGTTTTTTTCGATTCCCATGATCCCTTCGTTGATTGTTTTCCCACTCCTATTCACCTCTTCTTGAGTGATCCCTATTGTATGAGAAGCAAACATGCCTTTTGGATAGGACCTTTTATTAATCGTAATAAAGGTAATTCCAGGTAATTTTTCCTTCTCAATTTTCTCTTTTATATCGGTAGTAATTCCATTACCTCCCGCTCCCAATTCTACCTGGAACTTCCCTTCTTTATTTAATAGTTTGTAAATTTCAGTCTTTTTTAAATGAATATATCTAGACAACACATCAGCTGTCCGTTTCTTGTCGACAACATGGTTGGGCTTTTTAGGGTTAGATGTTACTGAGGCAGATAAAATCGCTATCATTTTATATGAAGGAGTGTCTTTTGCAAGAGCATGATCGTTACGATCAAATATAGTTCCCCTATTCGCTTTTAAAGTATAAATCTGTAGGTATTTACCAGATGCTTCTACAGCTAAATTTTTCCCTTCTATTTCTCCGCTAACTTGTATATAGAGAAAACGGACAAATACAATAAAAAATAGTAGTGAAAATGTGCAAAATAAAAAGGCACCTGCCCGATTCATATTTGGCGGTTTTTTATTCATTTACTCACAACCTTAACTTCTTGTTATTTCAAATTATCTGTCATACATACATTCCTTAATCTTCTTGTATACACATTTAGGTGTCCCCCCTTCATAGAAATACTGGTATGTTTTGAATCGATCACCTCTATTCATTAGTAAAGATAATTCAAAAAAAGTGTGTATAAATCTTCAAATTGTGAACCTAGATATGGAAGATTATCGAAATGAGTGTAGAGTCTATTATTGGATAATATTAGACAAAATTCTACATTTTTCTACAAATCCCAAAATATCTTATCACTTTATAAAGTATTTTAAATCCACCCTTTATACTGAGTTAAAAGCCTTATTAACGATTGTTAAGGTATTCCGAAGTTTGAGAAATGAAGCGGAAGAATAATCAAGTTCATGAGATGAATAGAACCATTAATCCTTTATGTACATTGCTTTCTTGCAAGCGATACAGGCAATTAACATGACTTATTTACAGTGTGACTTATATCAATCATCTTCTACTAATGAGGAGACAGTGTTTTGATTTTTGATCATTACATTTATGTGCCTTTATGTTCAAAAAGTGCAAATTCACCTTAAACTCATACTAAAGGCCCGCTACCTATAATCCGTCATTTTTCGCAGTCACATGAATATATTGAATATTTAACAATTAAGAAATATAGGAAAACAATGGGTCCAAAGGATTGTATTGGTAACGCTGACATTAGACCCTTCTCTCCCTTCAATGACTAATATATAGTTAGTTCGAAAGTATTTAGGACAAAGGAGATGGCAGAATTGGATACCATTCAAAAGAGTAGGAGAAAAAGAATCTCTATAGAAAAGAAGAAAGCCCTCAAACAAAGAAACAAAAAATTGACCGTTGCAACTACCATCGGGGCACTGTCCGCCCTTTTGATCACTAATGGAGCTGCAAGGGCTTGCAGTGCAGAATATACAGTGAAGAAGCACGATACTTTATATAGTCTTGCTAAAAAATATGAAGTTACAGTCGATCAAATCAAAGAAAAGAACCTATTAACGTCTGATAAAATTTATACAGGTCAAACGCTTCTGGTACCTCACCTAGAAAAGCACGATGTAAACCAATATTCAGTCCAACGAGGAGATACACTTTACTCATTAGCCAAAAGATATAACACTTCAATCGCTTATATAAAACAATTAAATAAGCTGAATTCAGATCAAATTAAGCTCGGACAAACTCTTTTGATTCCTGTTGAGCAAAACAAATCAAATGTGGGAGAATTATACACAGTAGTTCCAGGAGACACTTTATGGGGTGTAGCTCACCGGTTTGGAGTAAAGCAAGAAGTCTTGGCTAAATCAAATAATTTGAAAATGGATATGTTACTTATAGGTCAAAACATATTTATACCAGGAAAAGCCGAGGTGACGGAAGCTGAAATCATTGGGGCATCTGACAAATTCACTGTTGAATTTAAAGAAAATGGTAAAACATTCACATTAAAAGTCCCATATGGTACTTCATCTTATTATCAAGATAATTCCGGTCGTATTGTAACCGTTATACATAAAAATGGTGCTGTGATATCAACGAACTAAACGAATTTCGTGATAGGATTGGTATAAACCTGGTCTCTATTCTTCATTATCCTACATTGCAAATAAAAAATAGCCTTCGGATTTTCCGATGGCTATTCATTAACCTATTCCATTCACTTTTAGAAAAGTCATTTTTCCGTATACTCTGCCAAAGAAAGCAGTCAGTTTAACTACTCTCCCATAATAAGCTATCCATTTTCAGTTAAGATAACATACCGTCACACTATAACCTTTGTTCTTTTTGAACGCCATTCTCCCTAAGCAGGAACTTTTGAATTTTCCCGCTAGCATTTCTAGGGAGTTCTTCAACAAATCGATACTCCCGTGGCCGTTTGTAATCCGCAAGCAGATCACCACTCTTCAAAAAATAGTCCAAGTGTTCTGATGTGAGAGAAGAATTTTTCGATACGACTACAGCTATGACCTGCTCCCCCCACCTTTCATCCGGTTGCCCGAGTACAGCAACGTCCAGCACATCTTCGTGAGCATGAAGGGCGTCCTCCACTTCCCTTGGATACACATTCTCCCCTCCTGAAATCACCATATCATCCACCCTGTCAGCAACATACAGATAGCCCTCTTCGTCCATATATCCTAAATCTCCGGAGTGGTACCAGCCCTTATACAGTGCTTTTTGCGTCGCTTCCTCCCGGTTGAAATACTGTAGCATCGTACATGAACCCCTTACAATGATTTCACCCACTTCACCAGGTTTACAAATGTCATCAGGTTCAGACGGTCCGTTTTCGTTCGGTGTTACCACCCTTATCTCATGATTATAAGCCGCACGCCCTGCGGAACCTGTCTTCGTCAGCTGCTCATCCTGAAGGAGGAATGTAACCGCAGGCCCCATTTCCGTCTGACCATATGCCTGGATAAGCTCGATCTTCAGCTTTTCATGCAGTGTCCTGACAAGTACCGGAGCCATGGGAGCCGCCCCATAAAGACCGATCCTAAGGGAAGATGTATCATATCCTTCCACTCCATGCTGAAGGAGCATATTCCACATAGTCGGGGCTGCAAATAGAGTGGTGACCTTCTCACGCTGAATGACTTCCAATACGGTTTCCGGCTGGAACTGATGCACAATGATATTTTTCGCACCTGCTTGAACCCTGGGCAGGAAACAGCAATGAAGTTCGGCACAGTGAAACATCGGTGCCGTCACAAGACCGATATCGTTCGGAGTCAGCCCCATGACCGATGTACATATCAGGCTCTGCTCCGCCATATCCCTATGCCTGTGAACAACACCCTTTGGTCTGCCTGTAGTCCCGCTCGTGTACATAATGGCATATACATCCGTCTCTTCTACTATGATGGGTTCTAATTCCCTGGAACAATAGCCGACTGTCTCATTGTAGCTTTGTGCAAAGGAGGGTACCTCCTCACCCACATGCCAAAAAAGGGTATGTGGGAAAAATGATGAAATCCCCTCGATCGGTTTTGAAAGGGATTCTTCCACGATCACGACCTTTGGCTCCGCATCCTTTAATATATAGTGGATTTCCTGCCCCTTTAATCTGAAGTTAATCGGATTGATCACTGCACCGATCTTTCCGCACGCAAAAAATACGTTTGCAAGTTCCAGAGTATTAAATAGATACGTAGAAACCCGGTCCCCCTTTTTCACTCCTGCATTCAAGAGTGCATTTGCCACACGATGGACTTCATCCTGCCACTCTCCAAAGGTTAACCGTTTACCTGTCTTCTCTTCTACAATAGCCTCTTTATTGCGGAATTTCTCTACCGTTTGGTCAAAAATAGATCCAGTCGTTGCGTACATGTTTCTCCTCCTTTAATAAAAGCTGACTCTTTACTGTCCGATCCCTACACAATTAATGTTCGTTACTTATTTACGTTTTTCCTCCTGATTAATCTGATAATTCAGAAATAAACCATAAAAAAACCGCCACCTCTTATATTTAGCCGAGATGGCGGTTTTTGATTGTATGTTTATGACGCTTTTTGCTCACTCATGACAACGTTCAACTTACGTTTAGATAACACATTAAAGAAGATATTCAGCCCGATTGCGGTTAAACTGCCGGCTACAATCCCGTTATCCGTCAAGATTCGGATGCTTGACGGCATTTGCGCAAAAAGTTCCGGTACTGCCGTAACCCCGAGTCCCATTCCCACAGAACACGCAATGATCAACAGGTTTTCCTGAGAAGAAAAATTCACCGTACTCAGCATTTTGATTCCGTAGGCTACAACCATTCCGAACATGGCCACCATCGCCCCGCCCAATACGGAAGCAGGGATAACGGTTGTAAGAGCTCCTATTTTCGGTACAAGCCCGAGAATGACGAGGAATGCTCCCGTTGCATAAATCACGTTATTCCGTTTCACACCGGAAAGCTGGACCAATCCGACATTTTGGGAATAGGCCGTATAGGGGAACGCGTTGAATAATCCACCAAGCACGATGGCTAACCCTTCAGCCCTATACCCTTTAGCTAAATCTTCTTCCGAAATTTTTTTATCACTAATATCCCCAAGGGCGAAATAGACGCCCGTTGATTCTACCAGACTGACCATTGCTACAAGGATCATCGTAAGGATGGCTGTTATTTCAAACGTCGGCATTCCAAAGTAAAAGGGCTTTGCCATATGAAACCATGAGGCATTACTAACAGCGCTGAAGTCGACTTTCCCAAGGAGGAAGGCCACGGCCGTTCCTGCCATCAATCCAAGTAGTATGGAAACGGAACGAACAAACCCTGTAAAGAATTTATATAGGACCAAAATAAATAATAATGTACCGAAAGCTAAAGACAGATTTTCCAATGAACCGAAATCAGAACTTCCCTGTCCACCTGCCATATTATTCATGGCGACTGGAATCAGAGTGATTCCGATGATGGTCACGACAGAACCCGTAACGACAGGAGGAAAGAAGCGGACGAGTTTTCCAAAGTATTTACTGATTGCGACTACGAATACACCTGAAACAAGGATGGATCCGTATATAGCGGAGATGCCATATTGACCCCCGATGGCGATCATCGGTCCGACCGCAGTGAACGTACAACCCAGCACAACGGGAAGCCCGATACCGAAGAAGCGATTCTTCCAGACCTGCAGCAGGGTAGCAATTCCACACATAAAGATATCGATGGAAACGAGATATGTCAGCTGCTCACCCGTCAATCCGAGTGCCCCGCCAACGATGAGGGGGACAATGACTGCTCCCGCATACATGGCAAGAACATGTTGAATACCAAGAGAGGCGAGTTTAAGAGGCTGATTCTTCATTATACATGCGCCTCCTCTTGCTTAAATTGTACTTCCCCATTTTCAAGAGATTGAATTTCAGCTAATGACTCCACTCGATATCCCGTTTCACGGACAAGCTTTCCTCCGTTTTGGAAAGATTTTTCGATGACAATCCCGATTCCGGCAATTTCTGCGCCAGCTTGTTTCACTAGATCAATTAAACCGAGTGCGGCCTGTCCGTTTGCCAGGAAATCATCAATCAGTAACACCCGGTCATTTTCTTTTATGTATGTATTTGAGATCGAAATCGTATTTTCTTCCTGTTTGGTGAATGAGTATACCTTTGAAGTAAGCACTCCTTCTGATAAAGTCAACGATTTCTTTTTACGTGCAAACACAAGTGGAACATTCATGTGAAGGGCAGCCATCACACCGGGAGCAATCCCTGATGATTCAATGGTCAATACCTTTGTGATTCCTTGATCTTTGAAACGATGCGCAAATTCTTTTCCTATTTCCATCATCAGTTCCGGATCAACTTGATGATTAAGAAATGAGTCTACCTTTAATACAGTTTCTGAAAGGACAACGCCCTCAGCATTGATTTTATTTTTTAATAAGTTCATGAAAAAAATCGCTCCCTTACCTTTTGTAGATTAAAAAAACCCAAAGGATATTGTACTCACTTATTGAGTGAGACAATGACCTTTGGGTTAGGCAAAGAGCGTCCATGAAAGACGCATCTATCACTGCTCACCCATAGTCGGATCATTTAAGGTAATCCGGTAGAAACTCGCGGGCCATATCCCCGCTATTATATGAGTGAAACTGAATATTGATTTGATATTGGATAGTATACCGGCAACCCGGTAATTTGTAAAGGCTCATTTCCTAACATTTAGACCATTATTTTATATAACGTTCGTACTTTATCCAACTCTTAAATGATCTTATTATTTTCTCTTGTTCATCCTGTTAAAAGAGTCATATCTTTAAGGTCAGTACGATAATCATATTATGTAGTCATTTTTACACATTTTTGGTAAACAGGGAGGGGAAAGGATGAAACAAAATGCTGTAGCCATATGTCTAAAGATCTTTGCCTGGCTTGTATTCTTCATCGGTTGTATTTCCGCAATGGAATTGGATGTTGCCCATTCCGGTATTTTTGGCATAGAGAACACGACATCGGTTATTTGGCTGATATATCTTTTCACACTGGGGACAACTTTGTTTTTCTTAGGATTAAGCGAGATTGTCAAATTGAATCAGCAAAAAATAAATCAAAACCTTGTAGAAGGCCAATCATAATCTTGTGAGAATTCCAAGGATAAGATGACGCTATTAAATCTTTCTTCATGAGTAACTTGATCACTGTTTGAAACAGTAAAGCATGGAAAACCTTACGTTCCCATGCTTTACTCATTTTCAACTTCATCTAATTTAGAAGAAAGTTCTTTTAATAATTTTCTTTTTTCCCCATCAGATAAGTCTGATCTCTTGATTTCTTTTCTCTTAGAATAAATGATAGAGAGTTTCTCTATATAGGTGTCATCAAATCCTTCGATGAATTCATTCGTAAGCTTCTTTGCTAGGAATGGACTAGCTCCACCGGTTGAAACAGAGATGGTTAACTTTCCTTTTTGTTTGAACGACACCATCTGCATATTTCCACAATCCCCATTGTCCACCACGCATAATAGCTGGTTTTCCTCAGAATACATTTTCACCTGTTCGTTCACCCATCGTTTGTTTGTGGCAGCGATGACGATGAATGCATGTCTTACATCATCCCTTCGTACTTCCCTCTTGATCCATAAAACCTTATTTTCATCATGCAGTACTTGGATTGGTTCGACGACCTTTGGACTGATAACGGTAATCTTTGCTCCCTGCTCATAAAATACAGAGAGCTTACGAAATGCTACTTTCCCTCCACCCACAATGGTTATTTGCTTCCCTTTAACATCAATCATGACAGGAAGCATAGTATTCTCCTTTAGCCCCTAGTGATTCATTTATCCGGTCCAGGAAGGCTTCTTCCACGAGCGGATCATATCCTAAATAATTTCCCAAAATGATTTGATCATTCTTCGTTCTGCCTATTTCCTTTTCAATGCCTTTCATCAGTAACCCGGTAAATAATAAATATGGGATGAAGATGACGTTTTTATCTGAATACCTTACAGACTCCAAGGTTTCTGTAAAGCTTGGAGAAGCAGCTGTTAAATAGCATGTTCTCACGTCTCCTAACGAGGTTCTTCTATGGACAAGCTCCGCTATAGTATCAAGATCTCTCCTGACATCAGGGTCAGAGCTCCCTCTTCCAATTAAAACAGCGACGGCAGATGAATCAATCAATATGGCTTCCTCAATCTTTTTAATGACACTTTCGACCATTTTATCGTGAACACCTATAGGGCGACCGTAATTCACATAAATATCCGGATAGGTATCACTGCACTTTTGAATTTCATCCGGGATATCCTTTTTGGCGTGGACCGCAGTCAGTAAGAGAAGGGGAATGACGGTTATGTGAGTCGCTCCCCTTTCAACGCAAGCGGCGAATCCTTCTTCTATGGTAGGGGATGCAAGTTCCAGAAAGCTGATTTCCTGAATATCGGCCTTAACGTGTTTCTGGCAACGCTTAATAAAGGATACCGCCTCTTCACGTGCTTTCTCAACCCGGCTGCCATGACAAACGTATAAGACTGCATGCTTCATCTATAAAGCCTCACTTATGATCATTTTCTGTTCAAACCATTGAATCTTCTCACGATACCGTACCACTTCTCCAACGATGATCATGCTTGGATTTTCTATTTCCTCGTTTTTCACAATATCGATGATCGTGTCAAGCGTTCCTGTAACGGTTTTTTGAACTTCTGTCGTTCCCCAGTGAACAAGAGCAACGGGAGTATCTTTGGACTTTCCATATTGAATAAGCTTCTCCTTTATATAAGGAAGATTGCTGACTCCCATATAGATGGCAAGGGTGTCAATTCCTTTCGATAGGCTTTCCCATTTCTCATCTTCCAGTTGATTGTTTTGTTTATGACCTGTCACAAATGCCACGCTGGAGCTTGCATCCCTGTGAGTGACCGGGATGCCGGCATAGGCGGCGGCCGCTATCCCTGAAGTGATACCAGGGACGATCTCAAATGGGATCCCTTTTTTCGCACACGCCTCCGCTTCTTCCCCACCTCTCCCGAATACAAAAGGGTCGCCACCCTTTAATCTCACCACTATTTTCCCCGCTGACGCATATCGTACAAGAAAATGATTGATCGTATCTTGTTTCATCGTATGATAGTTTGGCAGTTTTCCACAATAGATCAAGTCTGCCCCTTTCTTCGCGTAGGAGAGAAGTTCTTTATTCACCAATCGGTCATAAAGGATGACGTCTGCTTTTTGTATGGATTTCAATGCTTTCACCGTAATCAGTTCCGGATCACCAGGACCCGCTCCGACTAAATAAACCTTTCCCATTGTCTTCCTCCTTATGATTTGATGATCGTTTCCTGTTCGTGCAGAACAAATCCTGTACCATTCCCCCGGATCCTGCGCTTTTCATATAAAGAAATATCCACAACATTCGGCTTTTTCAAAAAGTACTTCTCAAGTTCGATTTCCACCAGGTCAAAGGCTTTCTCATCCGATTCAGCCGCTACAACGACTATTGTGACGAAATCACGTGCCGTGACTTCAAATCGATACAAATCCATCTATCTTTACCTCCTTATGCTTCCTGAAGCAGCTGATCCAACGATTCCTGAAATGTAGATGTCCCGACCCGATTGATGTAGTCAAAAAAGGTTTCTCCCTGTTCCTTCGTTTGTTTAAAATGAATTAATAATTGCTTCACAACTTCTGAAAGGTTGGAGGCTTCCACTTTCCCTTTCAGCTTTTCATTCAGTTTCCCTCCTTCTTGAAGGGTTCCTCCTACATAGATTTCAAACGCTTCGATCATTTTTTTGTCCTTCGTTCTCATTTTGATTCCCTGGAGACCAATATCAGCAATTTGTCGCTGTCCACAAGAGTTTGGGCATCCAACCATATGGATTCTTACCGGTACGTCCAAGGTCAATTCCTGATCCAACTCGTTTGCAATTTGTCTCATCCGCTCCTTCGTCTCTACAAGAGCCAGATTGCAGTATTCTATTCCTGTGCATGATACGGAATATCCGATAAAAGAAAGGGGACTCGTTGAAATCCGATCAAAAATCTTCTCGGAAAGCAAAGCATCCACATGCTCATCTGGAATATTTGGAATGATGAGATTCTGAGAGTTACAGTTTCTAAGTTCACCATTTCCGTATTTCTTGGAGATCCTGGCGAGCTCATACACTTCATCCGAGTTCAATCTGCCTACCGGAACATTCAGCCCGACGTAATTAAGTCCCTCTTGTTTTTGAGGGTGGACTCCGTAGAAGTACCCTGCGTTCCATCCCTGTACCGCATCGGTCCCTGCCGGAAGGAGTTCTACATACTCCAGTAATTTCTCTTTGAATTTCTCCGGTCCCCAGTCGGCCATCAGGAATTTCAACCGCGCTAAATGACGTTTCTCGCGATAACCGTAATCGCGGAATATGGTCGTAAGGGCAACCGTCACGTCTTTCACTTGATGAGGAAGGACGAATACATCCAGTTCCTGTGCGAGGAATGGTCTTGCTGACAACCCGCCACCGACTTTCACATGAAATCCGGCCTCTTCCTTCCCATCAATCCTTTTTCTAGCAGGAACAAAAGAAACACAATTGATTTCAGCATTAGATGCATTGTTGATATTTGCGGAGATCGCTACTTTATATTTTCTTGGAAGATTCGAAAAATCTTCGTTATGCTGAAAGAAATCGTAGACTTCCTTCACGACGCTGCGTGTATCGAATAATTCATCAGGATCGATGCCAGCCAGAGGGTTTCCGACGATGTTACGAGTAATATCCCCGCATGCCCCGGCAGAAGACAATCCGACTTCCTCCAATCGTTTAAATATGTCCGGAATCTGCTCGATCTTCAACCAGTGAAACTGGATTGCCTGACGGGTGGTGATATCATAGACATCCCTGCCATATTCTTTACAAATGGAAGCAAGTGCCCTTGCCTGATCATAATTCAGGATACCTGATGGAACGTTCACCCTCATCATGAAGTAGCCGTCCTCCTTGGGTCTTTGAAGGTAAAGGCCAGCCCATTTGAATTTATCCCATTCTTCTTTCGGGATGGAAGAAAATCCGTTTTCGGCATAATACGGAATATCCCCGAATATCTTCAATCCGTCTTTTTCGAGCTTCCATTGTTCTGTTTTGTTCAGCTTTTCATTAGACTCCCACGATTTCTTATATGCCATGATTTCCTCTCCTTATATCAATTGTTTTTCCTTTAATTCGGCCAACAGACTTTCTACACAATGTTCAATTGAGTTTTTTTCTGTATCCAGGACGATTTCGGGATGTTCCGGTTCTTCATAGGGAGCACTGATTCCCGTGAAATGAGTGATTTCTTGTTTACGGGCTTTTTTGTACAATCCTTTTGGATCACGCTTTTCACATTCCTCCAGGGAACAATGTACATATACTTCCAGAAACTCTTGGGGTCCTACCAGGCTTCTTACAAGATCCCGATCTTTTCTGTAAGGTGAAATAAACGCGGTGAGTACAATTTGACCACTATCTATAAAGAGTTTCGACACTTCCCCTATCCGTCTGATGTTTTCTTTACGGTCGTCCTCGTCAAATCCTAAATCATGATTCAATCCGTGGCGGACGTTATCCCCATCCAGAACATACACCTGCTTTCCCTGTTTAAAAAGGGAGGCAGCCAGTGCATTCGCCACTGTCGATTTACCTGAAGCAGATAATCCTGTGAACCAGAGAATGAAACTTTGATGACCATTCTTTTTCCTTCTTTGCTGTTTGGTGATCGTAGATTCATGCCATACAATGTTTTCTTGTTTTTCACTCAAGCTATCTTCCTCCCCGGCCGATTAATTGGATTCTTGTTTGAGACCCTTGATCAATACATCAATGACCTCTGGACGACTGAATGTTGAAGGGGGGACTTCGCCGTTCCTCAGCATTCCCCTTACCTTTGTTCCGGATAGGATGACATGATACTCTTTTCCATGTGGACAGGTTTTCGTCGTCGCCATCCCTTCACATTTCTTACAATAGAAGCTATGTTCGAAGCGAAGGGGTATAATCCCGATCTCTTCTTCCGTAAACTGATCGAAAATCTTTTGAGCATCATAGGTTCCATAATAATCACCAACCCCTGCATGATCCCTCCCGACAATGAAGTGAGTACATCCATAATTTTTTCGCACTAATGCATGAAAAATGGCTTCCCTTGGCCCTGCATATCTCATAGCAGCAGGAAATACTCCGAGAAATACGCGGTCTTTCGGGTAATAGTTCCTTAATAGTACGTCATAGCTCTCCATCCGGATTTCTGCTGAAATATCATCTGCTTTCGTTTCACCGACCAGCGGATTCAAAAATAGGGCATCCACGGTTTCAAGCGCCGTTTTCTGAATGTATTCATGTGCCCTGTGCACAGGGTTTCTGGTCTGGAAACCGACAATCGTTTTCCATCCCTTATCTTTAAACCTTTTCCGTGTTTCAACTGGATCGTATGCATACTCCTTGAAAGGCTTCGATAGTCTTTTCACTAATGTAATTTTGCCTCCTACATACACATCACCCCGCTGGAATAGTTTCTTTACTCCGGGATGATTTCCATCGGTCGTTCCATAGACAAGGAGGGCTTCTTTATATTTGTCAGGCTCGTAAATATCCTCTACGTCGATAATCCCGTATGTTTCTCCTTTATATACAAGCCTGCTCCTTTTCCCAATCTGTACAAGATCAGCCTGCTCCTTATCGATGGGCAAAGTGATGGGAATGCTCCATACACATCCGCTTTCTAGCCTCGATGATTCCACCACGGGCTGATAATCCTTTTTGGTCAAGAATCCTTCAATGGGACTGTAAGCACCGATGGCAATCAGTTCCAGATCACTCAATGCGATTTCGTCCAGTGATAATTCTTGTTGAATGTCCTTGTAGGATTCTTCAGGTAAATAAGATTGGACCAGTACTCCTCCGTGCGCCTGTAAACTCATGCAAAATATCCTCCTTAACATATTTGTATAATCGGAATTAAGATCAAATTCCCCCTCCATCTTCGTGGACAGACCGTCTTTCCTCGTTAATGACCCTCATTAGGGACAACGCACCTATCGTGGCAATAATGACGCTTATCGGTACGACAATTGAGTACAAATCACTATCGATTAACAGTTTGACCAAAAAGTATGAAATACTGAGTGAGATTAAGGGAGAGACTACCCAGATTTTGACGATCTTTTTGACGATTTTCTTTTGCAACATGTGCTTGCCGTTTTTTGCTACTCCTAAGCCTATGATGGAAGAGGACGTAACCTGTGTCAGAGGGATCGGCAACCCATACAGAGAACTCAAGATGACGAGGAAGGCTCCTGTTGAAGAAATGAGAATTCCTTCTGCTTTAGAGTATTGCGTAATTTTCTTGCCGTTTGTTTCGACTACTTTCTTTCCCAACAAAACAGCCCCTAGACCAACAAATGCACCACCAATCAAGATTCCACGTGAAGGTGTTATCAACCCGGCACCGACCAATGGACCAACGGCATTAGCAACATTATTCATCCCTGCTGAGAAAGCTTCAAAGAATCCGGCGATGATCAACAGATAAGCAAGCCACTGTTTATCAAAATGATACCCCCGCTTTTCAAGCTGGACTAAACCCCATCCTGCAAGCCAGGTCACCAAGAAGGCGATGACAGGGACAATCACCCAGAATGACATGATCGTAACAAGTGATTTTACATAAAGGACCTGATAGGCTACCCCTACCCCTACGACCGCTCCTACCGTTACTTCACTTGTTGACAACGGAATGCCGATCACATTCGCCAGAAACAATGAAATCGTTGCAGATAACAAAATAATGAGAACGATTTTGATCGACAATAGATTCTGCGGGATGATTCCTGAACTGATCGTCTTTACAACCTCTCCACCACCCAGAACTGCTCCGCTTAGGACACCTGCTGCACAAATCCATAATGCTGTCCTGATGTTCTTTACCGCTCCTGCACCGTATGCGACTCCCATTGATGCAGCCGCTCCACTGGCACCAATGTTCATAGCAAAGAACAAACTAATGATAAGGGCTGTGATTTCAAGCAAAGATTTTCACCCATTTCAATGAAGGCCGCATTCTGTCTTTCCTTTTCCTTTCCATCTTCCGGAGCGGAGGTCATTGATATCATAGGCCGGTGTTGTGCAATGAGTGCACCCGATACTCGGATACCCTTGATCGTGAAGGGAGTTATAAGTCAGATTATGTTTATGGACATATCGCCAAATCTCCTTCCAGGTCCAATGAATTAAAGGGCAAATTTTAACCGATTGGAATTTTTCATCCTTATTGATGAATTCAACGTGTCGTCTTGTGGGAGATTGTTCCCTTCTCAACCCCGATATCCAGGCGTTACCTTTGGACAGAGCATCTTTTAACGGATCAAGCTTTCGAATTTGACAACATTTATTCGGATTTTTCTCCCATAATTTATCCCCATATACTTTTGCCTGTTCTTCCATTGTCAACTCAGGTTTTTGCATTTTGATGCGTAGTTCCGGATATGCCTCTTTCACTTTTTCTATCGTTTCATAAGTTTCCTTAAAATGTACCCCCGTATCGAGGAATACAATGATTGCCTTCGGTTGTACCTTGGAGATAAGATCAATGAGCACAATGCCTTCAATTCCGAAACTACATGCATACACCACTTTTTCACCATAGTGGCTGAACGTCCATTCCAGGACATTTAACGCTCCTTTGTAGACCGGATCCACTTCGAAATCCAAGGTTTGCTGTTTCCAAGTCTGATAGGTTAACATGATACACCCCTTTTCCTGATGCTTATCCAAATAAAAAGAGGCGATAACAAGATAAAGAGGTATTCTTTATCTTTGTTATGCGCCTCTAGTTTGTCTAGTCAGCTTATTTAATTCGTACTTTTTCATTTCTCTCTAATTGAATGACTTTTCCGTCTTGAACAACAATGGTGATCGAGCCATAATTCATGGACGCAAGCATGGATTGGATTTTCTCTGCTACTTCTTCAAAATTTGATTGTTGACTCTTTTCTTTTGCCACATGATTCCCCCAGTTTTCATCTTATCCAGTTCACTCACAAATAAAAAACAACCTTCCATTTTGGAAAGTTGTTCAGGTAAGATTACCTTATCTTCCAAAATGGCTTCACATTTTGCTGGAATTAGCACCTTACAATACGTAGGTTGCTGGGCTTCACAGGGCCAGATCCCTCCACCACTCTGGATAAGAGTTATTAATTTTAATATTCTAAATAATATCACATTCCACAAAGAAGTCAACCCGAGTTTTTCGATCGGATTTATATCTTTTGGCTCATTTTATGGAAACGCTCATTCTCTTTATGTCTATTCGATCTGTTTGGGATTTAAAACACTATTTTTAGATAGTGCTGTTTCATTATTCTGTGACTTTCTTTCTCTCAAACTAAGAAATCAACTCAAAGACGACTTTACCTTCAATCACTGTTTTTTCTGCTTGATTGGTTGCAGTAACATTAAAATGGAGAAGGTTATCCTGTCTATCCAGCAATTCTGCCCGCAATGTAATCACATCATCCAACATGACCATCCCTTTAAAGCGTACCGAGTAATCCTTGATAAACCCTTCTTCATAAAAAGGGCTGAAGAGTTTTGACACATTCCCCATCGTCCACATGCCATGAGCGATGATTCCTGGCAGGCCAAGCTTCAGGGCTTCGTCATCGATCGTATGAATGGGATTATAATCCCCGGAAGCCCCTGCATATTTAATCAAATCGATTCTCGATACTGGATCCAATTCAACCGGAGGAAGTTTAGCTCCTACATGGAGTGACAGTGGTGTTGTCATTTACTCAACCTCTTTCTGACTGTTTCTGTAATAATGACAATTGCTTGAGAGGTGAAAATCCTTTCCCCGTGCATATCTTCACCCACGTCTTCCATGACAAGAAAGCCCAATTTCCCACCTGTCCCATTTCGTTCATAATAGTCTTTAATTTCAGTATGACACCGTATGCCTTCTCCTACCCTCAATGGCCTTTCATATCGAAAGGATTGTTCGCCATGTATCAATCCCACATTGGGTAAATGAAAACCTTCAACGGAGCCATATTCCAATACTCTCGGAAAAGTTGGGGGAGCGATGTTCCCTTTATATCTCGACCGTTTCCCGGCATGCTCATCAACATAAATGGGATGGGGATCTCCTATCGCTTCCGCAAACTTCTTCACCGCACCTTTTTCCACAATATTTAGGACTGGAGCCGAACGTTTCCCAATATATGCTTGAAACATAATTTCCACCTCTTTCTCCCTTTTTAATTTTTTGGTCCACCTGCTACATAAAGGATCTGACCATTGACAAAAGATGACTTTTCGTCTGCAAAAAAGGCCACTGCGTTGGCAATATCTTCAGGAATCCCGCTTCTTCCAACGGGGATTCCTTGCAGGCTCGCTTCTACCAATTGCTCAAATGTAATCCCTATTCGTTTCGCCGTCTCTTTCGTCATCTCGGTTTCGATGAAGCCGGGTGCTACCGCATTGGTCGTAATTCCAAACGGTCCGAGCTCAATGGCGAGGGTTTTCGTAAGCCCTTGAAGACCCGCTTTTGCTGTGGCATAGTTTGCCTGTCCCCTGTTCCCGAGAGCAGAGGTCGAAGAGATATTGATGATGCGCCCATACCTTTGCTTCACCATGTATGTCTGCGCTGCCTTCGCTACATTAAATGACCCCTTCAAATGCACATCCATGACGGTTTGCCAATCATTCTCGGTCATTTTAAATAGCAGATTATCCCTGATGACACCTGCATTATTGACAACAATGTCAAGGGAGCCAAAGGATTCATACACTTCCTTCATCGCATTTTCCACTTCCTGTGATTCCACGACATTGGCCATTTTTGTATACAATTCATACTGCTTAAATTCTTCTCCCGCATCATTCAACGCCTCTTCATTCACGTCGATAATGGCCACCTTCGCTCCTTCTTCAGCCAGTAGTCCCGCAATCGATTTACCGATCCCTCTGCTTCCACCCGTCACCAGTGCCACTTTTCCTCTGAATCGTTCGCCCATTCCTTTTGCCTCCTTGTAGAATTATATAAATTGCCCCAGTTTCACATGCCCTTTTAATAAATTTCTTGAGATGATCAGTTTTTGGATTTCATCAGTTCCATCATAAATGCGCCATAACCTTGCCTCACGATACCAGCGCTCGATGGGAAGCTCTCTTGTATAGCCCATCCCCCCGTGAATTTGCAAGACACGGTCGACCACTCGATTTCCCATATTTGATCCATAAAGCTTTGCCATCGATGCCACATGGCGATTGTCCTCACCCTGATCGAGCGTGTAGGCTGCATTTAACACAAGCCAGCGGGCCGCTTCAATTTCTACCGCAGAATCCGCAATCTGCCATTGAATTGCCTGCCGGTCCGCGATAGGTTTACCAAATGTTTCTCTTTCTTTCGAATAGTCGATGGCCATTTGAAGAAGGCGTTCTGCTGCTCCAACCGCCTGGGCACCTACAATCCAGCGGGCAAAGCCGATCCATTCCAAGCCCAGATCATAACCTCTATCGATTTCACCAAGGATGTTCTCCTCAGGAACCCTTACATCTTCAAAAATAAGGCTCGCCGGTCCCCATTCACCCATCGTATGGATATATTCGGACTTCCATCCCATACTTCTATCGGCAATGAAGCAGGTGACCCCGTCTCTCCCCGTAAGCTGGTGTTTTTCTTTATCCGTGACAGCCATGACCATGACAAAATCTGCTTCGTTTCCACCCGTAATGAACGTTTTCTCCCCATTTAATATCCATTCGTTTCCGTCTTTTACTGCTGTGGTACGGATATTACGGGTATCAGATCCCGCTCCGGGTTCCGTCA
Organism: Rossellomorea orangium; assembly: GCF_019334305.1. Classification (GTDB taxonomy): domain Bacteria; phylum Bacillota; class Bacilli; order Bacillales; family Bacillaceae_B; genus Rossellomorea. The sequence goes on along the minus strand of NZ_JAHWGH010000025.1, from coordinate 120,109 downwards.
TGGCAAAACACGATTTCTTTTCTCCATTAATGGTTGGGATCAAGTAGTTTTTCTTCTGTTCTTCGTTGGCGTAATAAAGTATGTTATCGGCATAACCGCCGAAGGAGAATGGAACAAAGGTCTTGGAGATTTCCATATAGACGATGGCCATCATCATTTGACCGAGATCCGCCCCTCCGTATTCCTCGGGAGTGTTGATGCCCCAGAAGCCGGCATCTTTAGCCTTCATTTGCAGCTCATACTTTTTTTCCGGCGAGAGGCTGGGCTTTCCTTCCCTTTCATTTCGGAGCACTTCATTTTCTAAAGGAATCAATTCCTTCTCTACAAATCGACGGATGGTCTTCTGGATCATTCTTTGTTCGTCTGATAAGCGTAAGTTCATCATTCTTCCCCCTATTATTTTAAAATCATGGCTGCAGGATCACTTTTCCGACTGTTTGTCTTCCTTGCATGAGGGAATGAACCTTAGCCGCTTCTTCCAATGGAAATACGTGTCCGACTGTGACCTTCAAATCACCGCTTGCCACATAATGAAAGATCTCGTGCAACGTTTTCTGGGTCAATTCGGAATCCCTCATCAAAGGAGGAAGAAAAAATCCGGTCACCGACTGATTCCGGGCCATTAGTGAGGATGGATAAAATCTGCTTTGCTCGCCGCTGGCGACACCGTAAATGATGAGTCTTCCGAAATCGGCAAGACATTTTAATGTTTTGTAGAAGACGTCACCACCTGCCATCTCCAATGCAAGATCCACACCATTTCCACTTGTCGCCTCCAACACATTTTTCTCCCATTCATCTTCTGTGTAGTTGACTAGTACATCTGCACCCATTTCTTCCGCAAGGTGGAGTTTTTCTTCTTTGCTGGCAGTGGCGATTACCTTACCTGCACCGAATCGCTTTGCGAGTTGAACGGCAAGGAGCCCGACACCACCTGCTGCGGCATGTACGAGAACAGTCTCACCCTGCTCGAGTCTACCAAGTGTTTTCAAAATATGGTACGCACTCAATCCCTGTACTGGTATTGCGGCCGCTTCTTTAAAATCCAAGCCATATGGAAGTGGGATAATGGATCGTTCATCTGTCATGGCATATTCAGCATATCCTCCTGATTCCATCATCGCTACGACACGATCTCCTTTTTTTACCCTTGTCACGTCTTCCCCGACTTCGGTTACGATGCCGGATACTTCTGCACCGGGAATGTAAGGAAGGGGGGTCTTTACCACATATTGACCTTCTCTCCGGGCCGTATCTGCATAATTGACAGCAGAGGCATGCACTTTGATCAATACCTTTCTCCCCCCAGGTGAAGGCATGGCAATATCCACATTCTCCAATACATCGGGACCACCGAACTCCTTAAATTGAATCGCTTTCATCTATACTCCTCCTAATTCCCTGAAAAAGATGGGGTCCTTTTTTCTTTAAACGCTGAAACTCCTTCTGCATGATCTTCCGTTGAAATCATCAACGTTTGAGTGATTCTTTCCTGTTCAAGCATTTCATCCAGGGTAGTGGTGAATGAACGATCAATCATTTTTTTCATCATTCCATAGGCTTTGCTTGGACCCATAGCTAATGTAGAAGTCAACTCATCGGTTTTTTCTTCCAGTCTATCAGCCGGTACCATTCTGTTAATCACACCTAATTCATACATCCTCCGGGCAGAAACAGGTTCACCCGTGAAGAAGAACTCCTTTGCAAGATGAGGACCGATCAACCGTGGGAGAAAATAAGAACCCCCTCCATCAGAAATGAGCCCTACTTTAGAAAAACTCAGTGCAAATTGACTACTCTCAGATGCAATGATTAAATCACAGGCCAATGCTAAATTAAATCCGGCTCCTGCGGCAAAACCATGGACAGCTGCAATGACGGGCTTTTCTATTGTTTTGATGGCTTTTATACATGAATTTAGTATTCCGATATGTTCATAGACTTGGGCTGATGTCGTACTTCCCATCGTTTTCACGTCGCCACCGGCAGAGAATGACCTTCCGGCACCGCGGATCACGATCGCCCTGACCTCCTGATTCCGTCCAGCCTCATCTATCGCTTCAATCAATCCAGTAAGCATATTCTCATCAAATGAATTTAAGCTGTCTGGTCGATTTAAGGTTATATTCAACACTCGATCATTCTTTTCGACTAAAAGTGATTGCATCATATTCATCCCCTTATATTTGTTCCCTGAAATTAAATGCTGCCTGATTTCCCAGGGTAATTAAAGACTCGGCAAACCGATCGAACCCGGAAAAGCGGTCATCACTTGTCTGTCCCATCTTAAAACGGTAATAAATTTGCTGCACAATAACCGCGAGCTTAAAGTAGGCAAAAGACAAATAGAAATGAATATGGTTTACGTCCCTGCCGCTTTTTTCAGCATATTTTTCGATAAATTGTCTTCTGCTGTAAAAGCCGTCCATGATTGTCACTGGAGGCTTCCCAAGGCCGTATTTCAACAAGGCGGGATCATCTTGCTGTATCCAATACCCCATGGCGACTCCCAAATCTGCAAGGGGGTCACCGACGGTTGCCATCTCCCAATCAAATAATCCCACCATGGATGTCAGGTCATCAGAGAACATACTATTGTTTAATTTATAGTCATAATGAATGATCGTCGACTCAGCATTTTCTGGAACGTTTTCGATTAACCATTGTGTCAGATGGCCCACTTCACGAATCTCACTAGTCTTTGCACGTTCATAACGATTGATCCATCCGTGAACCTGTCTCTCCATAAAGTGTTCGGGTTTACTGATTTCGTGAAGTGATGTTTTTGTATGATCAATGGAATGAAGCTCGACCAATTTTGTAACCATTTCTTCTGAGATCTTCTTGCATAACTCAGGGGTCACATCAAGATGAGGGGGAAACGACGTATCAAATACTTCCCCTCTTTTTCGTTCCATGATGAAGAATGGGCTTCCGACTATCCCTTCATCTTCAGAGAATACATATGGTTTTGGTGTAACGTCGAATAAAGGGTGTACCTCTGAAAGGATCCTGAACTCCCTTTTCATATCATGTGCCTTCGGTGCGACCGGTCCTAAAGGGGGACGCCTCAAAACCCCTTCCCATTTCCCCATTGTGAGCAGATACGTAAGATTTGAGTGCCCCGCAGAAAACTGTTTAATGTTCAACTCTTCTTTATGCAGATCAGGAAAGTGCTCTTCCAGGAAGTCCTTTAATTTGCTTTCATTAAATTCTTCCCCTTTTCGTACTGAAACCGTTTCATATTCCACCTGTTCCGTCATTTTACCCCTCCTAGATTCAAGAATATTCAGTTTTCTCAGAACGAAAATGAATGTTTAACTGGGTTTTTAACAGTTCAGGGATTGCTTTACTTCGTTGTTCCTGAAAATCAAAGTAGACAATCACCGCGTTTCCTCTCGCAATCAGTTGATGAGTATCCGCACACAGAATATCATGCTCCAATTGAAAGCTTTTTGATCCGATTTTGGAAATATAGGTGGTGATCTCCAGTTCTTGATTGAAGTAGCCTTGTGATACGAAATCACATTTGGTGGAAGCTAAAATAAACCGCCAATCCTTCACGTCCATGTCGAATCCGATTGTTTCAAAGAATTTAATTCGTGCTTCCTCTAAATAGACAAAATAGGTGGTATTGTTAATATGCCCCAGTGCATCTGTTTCGCAGAACCTACTCTTTACGGTGATGGTATTCATTTATCCGCCTTCTTTCATAATAAATACTAACCAGTTGGTATGTTACAGCCAGAGGAAATGGTGAAACTTTCCCTCTCTATTCTGTTTGAATCCCTTTTAAGACCATATCGACAAACGTACCTGCTATTTCTTTATCCGTTTTCTCCCCACCCGGCTTAAACCATTGATAGCTCCAGTTCATCATGCCGAGTATACCAAAAGCGACAACGGAAACGTCAAAGTCGTTTCGGAAATCTCCCGACTTTCTGCCCTCTTTCAAAAGTTTCTCAATATTGTAGCGGTACATATCCCGTTTTGGTTCAATTTGATTCAAGCTTTCATCGCTTAAGTGTCTCATCTCTCTGAAAAACACTTTGGCACTGGCCCCCTGCTCTTTGATGTCCACGATGGATAGATGAATCATGTCAAAAAGCTTCTCACTGAAAGATTTGCTGTCATCTTCCAGTATTCTTTCCTGCTTGGACAATAAGCCATCTATATATTTCATATGAATGTCCTTTAAAAGCTCTTCTTTACTGGAAAAATAATAATAAAATGTTCCTTTTGTCACCCCGATCGATTCAACGATATCTTGAATGGACGTGACGGTAAAGCCTTTTTGATCAAATAATCGTACTGCTTGTTCTGTCATTTTTTCTTTCATTTGAAGTCCCCTCAATCTGCATATATCCTCTGAATTATATCACACTCTCCCGAAGGGCCCTTCTTAAAATCTTCCCTACACTCGTCTTTGGAAGTTCGTCCCGGAATTCGATGATCCTTGGTACTTTAAATGAAGACATATTTTCCTGACAGAACCTGATCAATTCTTGTTCTGACACCTTTTCCCCAGCCTTTAACACCATTACGGCTTTCACGGTTTCTCCCCGATATGAGTCAGGGACTCCGATCACGACTGCTTCCTGAACGCTTGGATGTTCATAAATGACTTCTTCCACTTCCCGGGGATACACGTTGTAACCTGAAGCAATGATCATATCTTTCTTGCGATCCACAATCGATACATATCCTTCATCATCCATCCGGGCAATGTCTCCTGTGTATAGCCATCCATCACGAAGGGCATTGGCGGTTTCTTCAGGTAAATTCCAGTACCCCTTCATAACTTGGGGACCTTTGATAATCAGCTCTCCAATGTCTCCTGGAGGTACTTCCTTCGTACCAGTCGCTAAATCCACTACCTTATAATCTGTAGACGGGAGGCCAATTCCGACGGTTCCAGGCTTCCGTTCTGCAAACGCAGGATTACAATGGGTCGTCGGAGAAGCTTCTGACAAGCCATATCCTTCCAATATCTTTGCCCCTGTTTTCTTCTCGAACTGGTTTAATAGTTCAACCGGCATGGGGGCACTTCCGCTATTGCATAACTTGATCGAATCAATTCCATACTCTTCAGCAGAAGGATGATTCGTAATCGCCACATACATGGTCGGCACACCTGGGAACAATGTGGGTTGCTCCCTCTTAATGGTTGATAATACTTCTGAGAGCTCAAAACGTGGTAGCAGGATCATTTCATTCGCTGAATAGATGGAAAGATTCATGCATGAATTCATTCCAAATACATGAAAGAAGGGAATCACACTCAGACTTCTTTCTTTCCCTGTTTGAATGCTTTCTTTAAAAAAGCGCTGACTTTGCATAACATTTGAAAGGATATTGCTATGTGTGAGCATGACGCCCTTAGATAAGCCTGTCGTTCCGCCTGTGTACTGAAGGACAGCCACATCTTCTGGCTGTATTGAAACGGGAGAAACCTCACCGTCCCCAACCTTCAAAAATCCATCAAACGTGTAATCAGTCTCTTGGTTCTCCCCTTGGAAGCTGACGACAATGATCGATTTCACCTTTGTTTCCTTTTGAATGGATTGAATAAGTGGAAAAAAGCGGTCTAATACAACAATTGTCTTCGCCCCGGAGTCATTTAGTAAATGAATAAGTTCCCTTTCAACTGACATCGGATTCACCTGTGTGACAATCCCGCCTGCGGTAAGAATTCCATAATATGAAATGACATATTGGGGACAGTTTGGGAGCATGATGGCTACCCGATCTTCTTTCTTCGTCCCGATTTGCTGAAGGGAGGAGGCAAACAATGTAACAGCACCTTGGAGTTCACTATACGCCATGCGCTTTTGATAGAAGCTTATACAAGGATGTGCAGGGTACGTAGTCGCGGTTTGTTGAAGCATATCAGGTATTGAGAAATCAATTGCCGGAATATCAGTCTCGAACGATACAGGGTAATGAGCGTGCCATGATTTAGTTGTCACAAGATCATTCCTTTCATTTCAGATATTTCATACGCCTCTGACTTGCCTAATAAATCAATCCACCACCATCTACTGGTAATGTGGCTCCAGTGATAAAGGAGGCTTCATCCGATGCCAGGAACAAGATCGCAGATGCCACTTCATCCGGGTTTCCTATCCTTCTGAGGGCATTTGATTTAGATATCACCGACCATTTCCTTTCATCCTTTTTCCACCCTTCAATGATGTTTGTATCGATGACACCTGGAGCTACAGCATTTACCCGGATACGATCTTTTCCATACTCCAGTGCGGCATTTTGCGTCAACAAAACCACTCCGCCTTTTGCAGCATTATAGGCTGATACGTATTTTCTTCCCTTCAAACCCAGAAGACTCGAAACATTCACGATGACCCCGCCTTTTTTCATCAGTTCCGGTACGCTATATTTCATACTCAGGAAAATGCTCTTTAAGTTGGTATCAAGGACATCATCCCATTCTGTTTCTTCTAAATCGACACTCTTGACTTCTGACTGTCCGATTCCTGCATTATTAACGAGGATATCCAGATTTCCGAAGTGCTCGACCGTTTTATGTACGAGCTCTTGAATACTTTCACTGTTTCTCACATTCGTTCTTACATATAATGCACGCCCTTTTTTTTCCCTGATGAGTCTAACTGTTTCTTCACCGGACGGTTCGTCCATATCTGCCACGACCACGGAAGCCCCTTCTTCAGAAAATTTCAGAGCGGTCGCACGTCCTATTCCACCACCCCCGCCAGTTATAATCGAAACCCTACCCGATAGCTTCATAATCAATCACTCTCTCTTCCTAGCTCTCTACCGGAGAGGCTTTTTGATATTTCTTCAGTTCTAATTTTGCGAGTTGAGCACGATGTACTTCATCTGGCCCGTCGGCAAGACGTAATGTGCGGGCATTCGCCCATTGTGCGGCCATTGAATGATCTCCTGATACCCCGGCAGCCCCAAATGCCTGAATCGCCCTGTCTATAACACGTAATGCCATGGAAGGAGCCACTACCTTTATCATCGCTATTTCCTGTTTGGCCAATTTATTTCCGACGGTATCCATCATATAAGCCGCTTTCATGGTCAGAAGGCGTGCCTGCTCGATTTCAATTCGTGAATCAGCGATCCATTCCATTACGACCCCCTGAGATGAAAGTTTCTTACCGAAAGCTTCCCTGTAATGAACGCGCTTACATAATTCCTCTAGCGCTCTTTCCGCTGCACCGATCAAACGCATGCAATGATGAATTCTGCCTGGACCTAACCGGCCTTGCGCAATGGCAAATCCTTTCCCTTCTGCCCAAATCATATTTTCAAGAGGCACACGTACATCGGTAAAGGTGATTTCACCGTGACCATGAGGGGCATGATCGTATCCAAAAACAGGAAGCATCCGCTCGATTTTAACACCCTCCGCGTCCAATGGTACAATGATCATCGATTGTTGTTCATGGCGACTTGCCCCAGGGTCTGTTTTCCCCATCAATATCGAGAAGTTGCACCTAGGATCACCAGCCCCGGATGACCACCATTTCGTGGCATTGATGACGTATTCATTTCCTTCCCGAACAATACTTGCCTTGATGTTAGTTGCATCGGATGAGGCAACTTCCGGCTCCGTCATCGAGAAACAGGAGCGGATCTCGCCATTGAGGAGGGGAATCAGATATCGCTCCTTTTGGGCAGGTGTTCCATAACGCTCTAATACTTCCATATTACCTGTATCGGGAGCATTGCAATTGAACACTTCCGGACCAATCAGGGACCTTCCCATGATCTCGCACAGCGGTGCGTATTCCGCATTGCTTAACCCTGCACCAAAATCACTATCGGGGAGAAATAAGTTCCACAACCCTTGTTTCCTTGCTTCGGATTTTAATTCTTCCATGATAGGCGGGACGGTGCTCCAGCGAGTTTCTTGCCTATTAAGCTGTTCCTCATATAATGATTCATTCGGATAAACATACTCTTGCATAAAACGGGATAGCTTATTTTGATATTCTTGTACTTTCGGAGAGTGGGAGAACTCCATGACATCCTTCCTTCCTTATTGATTTAATTTCACTTGTTACATGGCTGATGAGCCGCCATCCACCACAAGGACGGATCCCGTTACAAAATCAGATGCACGGGAAGCAAGGTATAGAGCCGCTCCCTTTAGATCATCTTCGTTGCCGAACCGATTTAATGGCGTACCTTCTAAAATGGCTTCCCCTGCATGGGAGAGGATTCCTTTAGACATTTTTGTCGGAAAGAAGCCTGGTGCGATTGCGTTAACATGTATGCCCCGAGAGCCCCATTTCACGGCAAGATCCTTCGTGAAATTGATGACTGCTGCTTTACTTGTACTATAGCCGATGGCATCCATATACCTTGGGTCAGTACCTTGAAGACCAGCTACAGATGCGATATTGATGATTTTCCCTTCCTGCTGTTCTAACATCAGCCTTCCTACGGCCTGTGACATAATGAAGGTCCCATTCACATTTACATTCATGACTTTATGCCATGCTTCAATGGGCATTTCTTCTGCAGGAGCCCCCCATGAAGCTCCGCTGTTATTCACCAGGATGTCTATGCGGCCAAACGCTTTTTTGGTTTCATTCACAACCCTCTCGACTTCTTCAGGGTTCGTGACATCACATTGAAAGGAAAGAGCTTGAACACCGATACCCTCTAAACCCTTTTTGACTTCATCACATGCTTCTACATTTCTTGAACAGACAACAACATTGGCTCCTGCCTCTGCAAAACCCGTTGCGATTTGCTTTCCTAGACCCCTGCCTCCACCAGTCACCAGTGCCACCTTACCAGACAAATCAAATAAGCTCTTTACATGCATATTCCTGCCTCCCTATGTCATTCAGTCATTCACACACCAAAGATACTAACCGGTCGGTATGTTACTTCTATAGTAAATAATATTGTCTGAATTTTCAATTATAAAGACTTAAAAAGATAAAATTACTCATAAAAAAAACTGGCTCATCGGAGTATGAGCCAGCCCGACATTTAAGCGTCCGCTTCCATCATGTCTTTATTATAGGTTTCAGTATCAAGTTCTCCCGTTACCTTACTCGTTATGATACCCGATGTCATCGCTCCACTCACATTAACAGCTGTCCTTCCCATGTCAATCAAAGGTTCTATTGAAATCAATAGACCCGCTAACGCCACGGGAAGATCCATGGCAGACAAGACGAGAATAGCGGCAAATGTGGCACCACCGCCAACTCCTGCAACACCGAAGGAACTGATGGCAACGACAGCAACAAGCGTCAAAATAAACGAAGGGGTTAATGGGTCAATGCCAACCGTCGGCGCAATCATGACGGCAAGCATTGCAGGATATACACCGGCACATCCATTTTGTCCGATGGATAAACCGAAAGATCCCGAGAAGTTGGCAATCCCTTCTGATACACCGAGTTTATTTTTCTGAGTTTGAATGTTAAGGGGTAACGTCCCTGCACTGGACCTGGATGTAAAGGCAAAGGCCAATACGGGGAGTACTTTTTTCACATATGTGACCGGATTCAGTCCCGTAAGCGTCAGTAATATTAAATGAATCAAGAACATGATAATCAATGCAACATAGGAAGCACCTACAAATTCACCAAGCTTCATAATGGCATCGAAATCACTCAGTGCGACCGTTTTAGCCATAATGGCAAGCACTCCGAATGGCGTCAGCCTCAATACAAGGGTTACGATCCTCATTACGACTGCATAGAGGGAATCCACGATTTTCTTGAAGAATTCAGCCGCATCAGGTTCCTTACGCTGAACCCCTAAATAGGCGACACCGATGAAGGCTGCAAATATCACAACAGCTATGGTGGACGTTGCTCTTTCTCCGGTCAAATCAAGGAAAGGATTCTGAGGCAGGAGCTCCAAGATTTTTTGAGGATAGCTTTGACCTTCTAGAGCAGCTGCCCGCTCCTCCAATTGAACACCCCTTGCTGCTTCGGCATTTCCTTGATCAATTTGGATGGCTTCAAGGTCGAATGCTGCGGTTGTCGCAATTCCGACTGCAGCCGCAACAGCAGTAGTTCCCACAAGCAAACCGATGATCAATACAGAAATTTTCCCTAGATTAGAAGATCGTTTCAATTTTGTAAATGCTGAAAGAATCGACACAAACACGAGGGGCATGACAATCATTTGAAGCAGTTTAATATAACCTGTTCCCACAATATTGAACCATTCAATCGACTGGGTGACATTTTCATTCCCCGCATCATACACCCACTGTAAACCGAGACCGAAAACAATACCCAGTCCGAGCGCGCTAAAGACCCGCTTTGAAAACGAAACATTTTTTCTTTGCATATGAAATAAAACACCAATGAGAACAAGAAACACCAAAATGTTCAATAATACAAACCAGACATTCATTCAAAACCCTCCCTCTTATCGTTGTTGATAATACAAGTTAGACCGGGGTCTACTGTATAGTATGATAGAGGAGGTCAAGATATGTTGCTTTGTCCGATAAAAATCCATCTACATTGATTGTAAAAGATTATCCTGGACCGACTGGAATAGGATACGAGCTTGTTCCGGTTGTTTCGAAATCGCTGATATGACCGCTACACCATCTGAACCTGCTTCTAGAACTTCATGGACATTTCCAGTATGGATCCCTCCAATCCCTACCAACGGGAGGTGGATTCCCTCTTCCCTTATTGATTCAATCACCTTAGGTCCTTTAACGATTCTACAATCACTCTTTGTTGTCGTATGAAACATAGGGCCGACTCCAAGATAATCCGCACCTGACTCTAACGCGAGCTTGGCTTCCTTAACATTATGGGCTGAGACGCCAAGAATTTTATTACCGATTTTTTTACGGACTTCCTCGATGGGATCGTCCTCTTGCCCTATATGTACACCATCTGCGTTCAATAACAATGCAAGCTCCACATCGTCATTGATGATAAAGGGGACACTGTACTTTTGACACAACTGCTGCAGTTCAAGAGCCAGTTCCATCATAGGCTTTCCTTTCAAACAACGAATCCCCTTTTCTCGAAATTGAAACATGGTAACCCCGCCTGAAAGTGCATCTTCCAACACACGGGCAGGAGATCTGTCACAATTTTGGCTGCCCATCACAAAATATAGCTTTAAAGAGTCTCTCAGAGTCATATTTTTACCTTTTCAAAATAAGCCCAATGATTCGTTGGCCCGTGTCCACTCCCGATCCCGAGAGAATGTGAGATGGCGGCTGTAATAAATCCCTTGGCAGTATGGACTGAATCATATACGGTGTTCCCTTTCGCCAATTCTGCTGTGATGACCGCTGAAAACGTACAGCCTGTTCCATGCGTGTGGGGCGTAGAGATTCTTGAACTTGTAAACTCATAAAATCCTTTTCCGTCATAGAGAATATCAGTGGCATATAATGATTGAGATTGTGACTGATGACCGCCCTTTATGACTACATGTTTTGCCCCCATCTTGTAAAGGTCCTCCGCAGCTTTCCGGCAATCATCGACGTTCAGTATCTCTCTTCCGGTTAATGTTTCTGCTTCAGGTATATTGGGAGTGATGACGTAAGCAATCGGGATTAATTGATTAATCAATGTTTCAATGGATTTCTCTTCTAATAATGAAGCTCCCCCTTTCGCAATCATCACAGGATCGACTATAAGCTTTTCCCAGACTGAGGAGCTGGCGAATTCACTAACAGAAGCAATGATCTCCTCATTCACTAACATTCCCGTTTTTACAGCTTGGGGAGGTAAATCTTCAGCTACGGATATCAATTGTTCTATTACTTCCGTAGCCGACAATGGAAATACACCCTGCACACCATTTGTATTCTGTGCTGTAACAGCTGTAATGGCAGACATACCATAGACATGGCACTCTTGAAAGGTTTTTAGATCCGCTTGAATGCCGGCACCGCCACTGCTATCCGACCCTGCAATTGTCAACGCTTTATACACCATCTGTATACACTCCTCTTTCAACCAAAATAACGATGATAAATTGATTTTGCTTTCATAATTTCTTTCGTTCCATGAATAAGTGCCCTTCCATCATAGAATAATACGACTTTGAGGGAATCTACCTTGAATCTGATCAAATATGGATTTCTTTCCACGCGCTTGCCTTGGTTCTCAAGTGTTCTAGAAATGGCCAACAGGTTAACAGAGTGCCTTGAAGCTGGCCGGATTTGCACGGAATCCCGTCCACACAGGACGGCCGTTTTGGTTTGATTTTCATATCGAAGACTTGGGTACGTTCGATGTACACCACATGAAGGACATTCTTCTCTTTTCAAATTCCTCACATCCAGTGACACATGCTCATTTTTCCATAAATCGAAAGAGACTACCCTATGGCTGATAGATTCATAGTCTTCCACTAAAATCTTTAATGCCTCCGTCGTTTGATAGGCGACTACATGTGATACGGCAGGACTGATGATTCCTGCTGTGTCACATGTCAGGCCACCTATCGGGACTTCATTGAGTAAACAATGAAGACACGGTGTGACACCGGGAAGAATCGTGAATGAAATGCCATAGCTCCCTACACATGCTCCATAGAGCCAGGGGATGGAAAGTTTTTGGGATACATCATTCAAGATCATCCTCGTTTCAAAGTTGTCTGTAGCGTCGATGATCAGGTCCACACCCATAGCCAAGTTCAATAACTCTTCAGGCATGACATCCAGAATATGTGCTTCAATCTCAACCGAAGAATTGATTTCCTCCAGCCTGTTTTTGGCAGCGATCGCCTTTGGGAGATGATCTTTTGCATCTTGCTCGTTGTAAAGTTGCTGTCGTTGCAGATTGCTCCACTCGACGTAATCACGGTCCACGATCGTCAGCTTTCCAATGCCGGCACGAACGAGGACTTCGGCGTTCCCCGTGCCCAAAGCTCCTGCCCCAATGACCAGCACATGCTTATTCCTTATCCTTTCCTGGCCTTTTCTTCCAATGGGTGAAAATAAGACTTGTCTTGAATATCTCTCCTCATTCAAACACTCATCCCCTCCGTCGGGCTGCTGGCTGAAGCAAAGCGCTTTCGGGGGATTCTTCCAGCTTCATAACCAAAACGGCCACCCTCAATGGCAAGTCTCATGGCATTGGCCATCTTAACGGGATCTTTCGCTTGTGACACCGCCGTGTTCAACAACACAGCATCTGCGCCCAGTTCCATAGCAAAAGCAGCATCTGCAGGTGATCCAATTCCAGCATCAACGATGACAGGTACGTTTGCCTGCTCAATAATGAAGCGAAGATTTACCGGGTTCACAATTCCTTGCCCCGATCCGATCGGTGATGCACCAGGCATAATGGCATGTGCCCCCAACTCTTCCAATTTACTTGCCAGAACCACATCATCAGAAGTATAAGGGAGGACGGTGAATCCTTCTTTAATCAATTCTTCCGTGGCCTTCAGAGTTTCAACAGGATCAGGCAATAGAGTTTTGTCACATCCGATCACTTCCACCTTGATCATGTCACATAGCCCTGATGCCCTGGCTAACTGTGCATGCCGTACCGCTTCGCCCGCTGTTTTTGCACCAGCCGTGTTCGGTAATAATGAGTAGCTATCCAAGTCGAGTTTTTCTAAGAAATTGGGTTGACTGGGCTCGAATATATTCATTCTCCTTACCGTGAACGTAAGAATCTCTGCACCAGAAACCTCGACTGCTTTCTTCTGAATATCAAAATTAGGATATTTCCCTGTTCCTAACAATAATCTGGAATGGAATGTATAGTTTCCGATTTTCAACATGTTAACCGCCTCCTACGAATTGAACCAGTTCAATGGTATCTCCATTTTCAACTGTTGCCTTTTCATGTTCTTCTCTTCTTAAAATGGTGTGATTCTGTTCAACCATAATCGTTCGATTCTTCAATTTGAAATGGTGTATAAGATCTTCTATCGTAAAGATTGTGTCAGGGACTGTCACCAGCTGTCCATTAATCTTTAATTCCACTTTCTCAACTCCCTACGTGTGAATGTAGTAATCGATTCTCCTTGCCTTCTATAAGGTCTGCCATCATGACTCCTGTGATGGGAGCCAGGAGAATACCATTCCGGTAGTGCCCCGTTGCAATGGAGAGCCCTTCCCACCTTTCACTCCTTCCGATGATCGGTAGTCCTCCTTGTGTTTGCGGCCGAATACCTGACCAGGCTTTTTCCCAATCGGCATGGATCAGTTCTGGTAAAATATCTGTAGCTTTCTTCATTAAACTCATCATCCCGCTAACGGAAATGGTCTCATCAAAAGTATGAGCGTGTTCTGTTGCGCCTATTAGAAATCGCCCCCCCACCTTCGGAACGATGTAGCAGCCCTCAGTGAAAATGGTCCTCTCCACCAGTTTCCGGGAACATTTCACCGAAAAGCATTCCCCTTTGACTGGATAAGAGTGAAGTGTCACACCGACTCTCTCCAATAGAGATTGACTCCACGCACCGCCCGCAACGATTATTTCAGATGCATATAAGGGACCGATTGACGTTTGAACTCCCGATATTCTACTTCCTTCAACAATAAAGTCGTATACATCCGTATACTCATTGACTTGAGCCCCTAATCTGACTGACGCGAGCCCTAACGCTTCTGTCAGCTTTGGTGCCGCGACGTTCCCATCACGTGGAATGAACAAACCGCCTGTCGCCTTCTTAGAGAGAAGAGGTTCGAAGGCTGAAAGCTTTGGAGAGGATAGCCATTCTACCTCTTCATCCTGATCCAATTTGGTAGCAACACTTATTAAAGTCTGTGCCTCTTCCTCTGTCCTTGCCAGTTTGACCATTCCATTTTCAACATACTCTATATCCATACCCGTTACTTCTTTTAATTCACGCGCAAGAACGGGGTACATATTCCGGCTGTTCTTAGCCACCCTATAGAGGGGGCTTCCCCCATTTAACTCCGTATGTACCCCAAGCATTCCCGCTGCAGCTTTTGATGCTTTGGATGCCAATTGATTCTTCTCAATCAGCAATGCTTTTTTTCCTCTTTTGGTAAGCTGGTACAGAATGGAGCAGCCGATTACCCCTCCCCCTACAATCAAGACATCATATTGTTTCGCCAAGCTGGTTCACCTCCTTATGGATTGCCTTATAATAAGTACGGGCTGCTTCGAGAGGATTTTCTGAAAGAAAGATACCTGATAATACCGCGATACCCTTTGCACCGCTTCTCACAATGTCTTCAACTCGTTCCGGTGTAATACCCCCGATGGCAATAATGGGCAGAGGGATGTTCGAAACGATGTCTTCTAAATCAACAGTCCCCCTGCCTTCTTTCCCTGGTTTAGACGTCGTTTCATAAACATTCCCATATAGAAGAAAATCTGCCCCTTGGTCATATGCCCATTGTGCTTCTTCTATGCTGTGCACCGATGAACCGATTTTCAAGGATGGAAAACGTTCCTTCACAAGACATACAGGAGCACTATGATGTCCAAGGTGGACTCCTCTTACGTGTTTCATACAAGCAATGTCTGCACGGTCATTGATGCACAGCTTCCTTAAAGGAACACCAGCAGCTGTTAATTCATCGACGGTTTTAATCAACTCCGCCCCTGTCCAGCTTTTTTCGCGAATATGAAGCATATCGAAATAGGGATGGATGGCTTTCGATATTTCCACCAATTCTTCCCTTGATTGCTGACCAGTGGAAATGACATGTAGTCGTCGCCTCTTTTCAGTTTCCATAACGAACATCTCCCGTCGGAAATATTGGTAGATAAATAGAAAGGACATAACTTAAAGAAATCAGAGTGATGATGCTCAGAATAAAATAGCCATCAAATTTCGAAAATCCTACTTTGTAGTAATAGGTTCTCTCCCCATCTCCCTCAAATCCTTTTGTTTCCATGGCAACTGCAATTCTGTGAGCCCTCCTGATACTTTGTGCCAGTAAGGGGATGGAATAGGACTCTATGATATGGAATAGTTTCTTAAAGCCTTTTTGTTCACGGGTGCCCCTGACTCTCCGTGCATTCCGGATGGTATTGAACTCTTCCATCATGATGGGGATCAGTCTTATCCCGGTCATAAAACTATATGCATACTTCGGCTTAAGTCCCAATTGCTGCATAAGCGAATAAAACAGCAGGACAGGTCTCGTCGTCAGAGCAAATAAGAGGCCCAAAACAGCGAATAGGAATGCCCTTAATCCAATATGAATTCCCCTATAAAAACTCTCCTCTGTCACTTGGATCATCCCCCAAGAAAGCCACGTTGTCTCCCCTTTCCCGAACATGATCATTGAGGAAGACGTAGAGAGAAATACAAGGAAAAATGGCATGGTCATTAACATCACTAACCTACTCGCATATCCAGAGAATGACCACAATAAGAGGAAAGCGAACAAGGTCAAATACATTAGCCAGTTCAAGTAATGAACGAATAGTAAAAATAGAAAAAGGGCAACCATTACGATCAATTTCATACTCGGGTTAATGTGATGGAGCCAGGTGTGTTTATGAACGATTTCCATATTCACAATGCTTTACTCCTCACTACTTCTACACCCTCATCTTGACTCAGTCTTCCATTTTCAATCGTCCATACCCTGGTGGCAAAATGACGGATGATTTCAATATCGTGAGTCACCATCAATATAGTTGCGCCTTCTTGCTGTAACTCGAAAAGCATTTCAATTAGTTCGAACGTATTAAGAGCGTCCTGTCCGAAGGTTGGTTCATCCAATAACAGAATCTCCTTACTGGGAACGATGGATGCTGCAACACTTAATCTGCGTTTTTGACCCATAGATAAAGAATAAGGATGATGTTCCTTAAATGTACGAAGATGGAATCGCTGGAGTAGCTCATGAACATTTCTTTCCACACTCTCTTCGGTGAAGCTCTTTAGCCGGTAGCTATTGGCCACTTCATCAAAAACGGAATGGGTGACAAACTGTAATTCGGGATTTTGAAATACGAACGCACAATCTTTCGGAACTTTTTTCCTTTTGACCTGTATTCCATTTAATTCGTACGTACCGCTCGTATGAATGAATTTCATTAAGCTGTGAAGTAACGTTGATTTCCCTGCACCATTCTCTCCTGTTATAGCAATCCATTCCCCTTTACGGATTTCGGCATGAGGCAAATGAACCTTTTCTTTCTTTTGAATATAGCCTTTAAAATCCTCCAGTCTTGCAATCACAGGTCCCAACGAGGGAATCTCCCTCGTTTGACGGGATGTCAGATACTCCTTCCAGGCGTCCGGATACCAGACACCCAAGCTCTTCAACGTACCTTTGTAATGGTTCATGATCCACTCCTTCGCTCCATCCGCCATAATGGTTCCATTTGAATCGAAAACGATGATTCGATCGATCATGTCAAGGACGTGATCAAGTTTATGCTCTACGATTACCAGTGTTTTATCTAAACAGATCTCTTTTATTGTTTTCCAAACAGATGTTGTACTTTGCTCATCCAACATCGAAGTCGGTTCGTCCAGGAACAATGTATCTGGCACCGAGGCAAGAGCAGAAGCAATGGCCAATTTCTGCTTCATGCCTCCTGATAATGTTGAGATTTTCGTATGGGGATCATCAAGTTCCAATCCCACCTCAGATAATAACCGTCGGATTTCACCTTTCATCTTTTCACGGGGAGTCCGTAAATTCTCCAGCACAAAGGCCAATTCTTCATCAACGAAGGGCATACAAAATTGTGAGTCCGGATCTTGAAATACATAGCCATAAGATTCTGATGCCTCCAAGTTTGCAGCTCTCATGGGAACATCCACAGATCTGGGGATCACCCCTGATAAAACATGGAGAAGTGTTGATTTACCACATCCGGATGGTCCCAATAGCAATACTTTCTCCCCTTCATTGATTGACAGACTGACATCATTAAACATCCGTTTTTCCGATCCGGGAAATGTAAGTCGAAGTTTTTCGACATGCATACGCATCACCCCTTTAATGGTTCAATACATCGTAATCATCTTGATTTGCTCGTCTTACTAGACTTGTGACTCCTGTTTTCTCAAGAGCCCTTACCACATAAAAAGATCCTGCACCTGCGATGACAATCGATCCAAGTATTCTCACAACGATGAATAATGTCAAATTCCAAAGGACTAAATCCCCTATATACCCTTTCATGTAATCCATTAAAATGGAGCCACATGCAGACCCAACAGCCGCTAAACATATAATTGAAAGATCATAGCGTTTATATTTCGTTAGGAAGAATACCAATTCTGCCATCAATCCCTGAATCACTCCGAATAAAAGAACCTCGAGTCCCCATTCTGAACCCATTAGAAACTCTCCTGAAGAAGCGGCTATTTCTGCTAAAATGGCGACTCCCGGTTTTCGGATAATCAAGAATGCCACTGTGGCCGCCATGAACCACATTCCATAGATAAATTGATCTGCATGCAATCCAATTGGTTTCAACAAATTATAAAATGGCCCCCAAAGCTTATAAATGACGCCAAACATAATGGAAATGACCACCGTCACTAAAATGTCGGTCAGTTTTAATTTAGACATGTGTTTCACTCATTTCCTTACCTGGATACAGGGCATGCTGAAACGGCCATTGTTCAAGGGTATAAGCCATCTCCCAAAACTGTAATTCATAAATGCTGCTTAAAATGAAATTCTCTTTCATTCTTTCTTTGTCACATTCGGTCATGGATTCTGCCAATTCATCAAGTCGTTGGATTTGTTCTTCCACTAGCTCTTTAAACCACTCCCCTCCGTATGCCTTAATCCATTCCTGATAAACAGGCTCTTCCGGTGTGCAAAATTTCAGGCGTTCCCCCACTTCGTAATAGAGCCAATAGCATGGGAGGATCGCCGCCAGGATATCAGCTAGACCCCCATACCGTGCGGAACGATACATATGCGAGGTATAGGCATATGCCGTAGGGGCAGGCCTGAAATTCTTTCTTTCCTCTTCGGTAATGCCTAATTGCTTGGAGAAATTTTCATGTAATGAAAGCTCTGCTTCATTCGTCCCTACAGCGTGCGTTGCCATTCGTGATGTCGTATGTAGATCCAATGCCTTTGATGCACCAAGCGCCTGCACCTTTGAGAAATGTGAAAGGTAATAGGCATCTTGCAAAAGATAGTACTTGAACTTCTCGATTGGTAACGTTCCATCCCCTATTCCTTTAACGAAAGGATGTTGAAAGCTCGCATCCCAAATTTCATTGACTTCGTTTCGTAGTACTTTTGAAAATGACATAATTTCCTGCTCCTTTTCCAGACGACCCGAAATGGGCAACAAAAAAGCCACTTCCCGTGATGCATACAGCATACAGAAAGTGGCTTGAGATCAGAATGATAGACTAGTATTCTTTGCGACCGTCAAACACCACTTCCCTACGCTGGTCTCAACCAGATCAGGTTCGAAGGGTCTTAAAGTAACACTTTAATCTCAGCCTTTTAGAAGGCACCCCTAGTGGATCGTCTTATGAAATTTTGTTTTCGTTGTAATCGTATCATGATACTTTTAGTTGTCAACATAAAAAAACAATTCATGTTTTATTTTCAGTTACCAATCGGCCGTCGGATCCAGTGGCAGCAAAAGGTTGTACAGCAGATTAAATGCAATAAATTTTTTTATAAAAAAGTTCATCAGACCATTTTTGTCTGCCTATCAGCACTGAATGAACATCCATAAACTTGCAATTTAATAAGAGGGACGGACCTTCTTGAAGGTCCGTCCCTCTCTTTATTTAAACCACCCTTTTTCTTTGGATTGTGTGATGGCTTCGATTCGATTTTTCACTTCAAGCTTGTCGAGTATGGTGGAGATATAGTTCCTGACAGTACCTGTTTTAAGCTTTAATTCATCGGCGATTTCCTTTGTGTTCTTCCCGTCGGCAACGAGCTCCAGCACTTCTTTTTCACGGTCTGTGAGAGGGTTTTCTTCGCTGTAGACATCATCCATCAACTCCGGTGCGTAGATACGCTTACCGTCCATTACCAGGCGGATTGAGTTTGCCAATTCTTCACTGGGACTGTCCTTCAACAAGTAACCCTTTACTCCTCCTTTTAAAGCACGCTGGAAATAACCGGATCTTGCAAAAGTAGTAAGGATGATCACCTTACATTCTTCACCTTTCAACTCCTCTGCAGCTTCAAGGCCTGTCTTTTTAGGCATTTCGATATCCATGATGCAGATATCCGGCTTGAGTTCATGCACGAGGGAAATGGCTTCTTCACCGTTGCCGGCTTTCCCTACCACTTCCATATCATCTTCCAAACTCAAAAGAGACCCCAGGGCACCCAACAGCATTCGCTGATCTTCGGCAATCACAATTCGAATCATTCCATTCCCTCCCTGTCTGTCTGTTTGATTACTTTAGGCACCCGCATGATCAGGGTGGTGCCTTCCCCCGAAACAATGTCCAGACTGCCATTGACAAATTCCAGTCGCTCCCTCATCCCGATCAGACCGCTTCCTCCTGACTGTGTGTAATCACTTCCGATCCCCACACCGTCATCTTTCACCACAATCGTCATCTCTTTATCGGATTCTTCCAAGGTGAGTTCACAATAAGAAGCCTTGCTATGTTTGACCACATTTGTGACAGCCTCTTTTAAGCACATGCTTAATATATTCTCCATGAAGAGTGATAAATGAGGGAGGGAGTCGTCTTCATTCATTATGAATTCAATTTCAGCCGCCTTTAAGAGCTGCTTTATCCTGACGATCTCATCCATCAATCGGATTCCCCTCATCTGGGAAACCATTGTCCTTACCTCACTCAAAGCCGTTCTCGCCGTTTGTTGAACGTCTTTTAATTCTTGTCGTGCCTGCTCTGGATCTTTATACACCAATTTCCTCGCCAGGTCACTTTTTAAACCGATCAGAGAAAGCTTCTGCCCAAGCGTATCATGCAGATCCCGTGCAATCCTTTGCCTTTCTTCTTGCTTGACAAGGTCTGAAATACGCTTGTTGGCATCTTCCAACTGGTCTTCGAGCTGCACTTGTTTATTTCGATTATAGATATTGAAAGGTAGAAGAATGACGCTGATCCAGATGATCAATATGAATGGAAATTGTGACAGGAACAATTCATTCTGCAAAACGAAGTTATAGTTGATGGATGCAGTCGTCAATACAAGGTGGATGATATATAGGGTTAAAAAGGCGACCCGATTTTTTATATTTCCGTTGTAATAGGCTATGTAAAAGGCGAAATAGATGAAATTAAACTGAATGGTCATGGTGATGGAGATCGCAATCAATATCGATGTCCATAAATACACCGGCCAATCCTTCGAAATAAAAGCGAAACGTAAAGAGATAAAGAATGCTATGGTCAAAGAAATCCCGACCGCAATTTCAATTGTAGAAGAAGACTGAAAGATAAAGTAAAAGGGCAGGATACTGATGATGCTCCAAATATATGGTGAAATTCCTGAACCTTTTTGGATGTTGATTATTTTTTTCGGCATTTGCATGCTGAATACCTCTTTTGCTTCAATATTTTAAACGGTTCTCCTATATTATGACATAAATGAACCTGATTTTCATATGTAGCTCATTTTAAAGAACTGTTTATCTCTTGCTGATTTGTTGCTTGTATATAGGCTAATATTTCCGGTTTTGAATTCTTTTTTGCTTCTCCATGACCTCATAAGATTTGTGAATGATGTCTGTTAAGACGTCACCTTTATAAACCCTTCCAATTTTTGTATTCCGTTGATAGTATTCTACAATTTCGTCCAATTTCTCTGAAGTTTCTTTATCAACCCTTACATTAAGTTGCATTTTCCCTTGATCTGACAAGGTTCGACCTCCTCATCTATCAATTTGATATCATTTGCTAGCAATCTGTTATCAATAGTATATCAGATGCTATAACGGATATATACAGTTCAATTGTCATATTAGCCAAATAAAAAACCCGGGCACATTCCGCCCAGGCTGTTCAACCACATTTAATTATTCTCGATCATGACTTCGACCGGTTTGATATCCATTTCCACACCAAAGAATGAATAATCATCCTTGTTTCCATCTTTATATCCCCAGAACCCCTCTGTTCCACTTCCTTTTCTGAAGGTAAGTTCAAACCCTTCATTTTCAGAAAAGCTGTAACTCTTCACTTCATCCATCCAGGCGTTATCTAAGAGACTGAAACTCAAATAGTTTGCAAGTGTCGGGTGCGGCGTCAATACTCCCGTATGCGGTGCGGCGTAATAATCATAGTATTCGTAATCATTGGTTGATTGTTTATGATCACTGATGGAAAACTCTTTAGTCTCTAGATTAAATTGGTCTCCTGAAGTGATCCATGATAAACGGATATCTTCATACGTATGAGACGACGGTGAAAGATCTGACTGACTTAAATCGACTATCGATACCCCGCCTCGTCCCTTTACCTCCACCGTCCTGGATTGGTTATCCACTATCAAGGCGGTGTCTTCATCGATTCCATAAGATAATTCGTTTCCTTCTCCATAAACTGCCGTTGTAGCAATCAATCGTCCCAATCGTGCTTTTTTATCAAAGTGTTGGTCAACGATACCATACGGGAAGAAACCAAGCCCCTTTTCCAGGTATCCAGGTCCACCTTCTTGCTGAGACATCCCGTCATATGAATCAGTATAGCCCTTAGCTAACGTATCGTAGCTTCCACCACCTGCGATCATGACATCACTCATGATGGCGGCACCTGCACTTGTCCCACCAAGAACCGCTCCATTACGGTAGATTTCCCAGATGTTTTCCAGGGCCAGTGATTTCGTTCCGTCTCCGTTCAAAAGTGCATCAGTGATATCTGTTTGATCTCCACCAACAAACCAGATCCCATCATAATCGAGAATGCGGCCTGCAATATCGGGGTGATTCTTATTATCTTTCCATTCTGATTCATCCTCTTCCGTTCCTTTGAAGTCATGATTGGATATGGGAAGGATATCAATTTGTTCTGGCGGGAAGCCATACGATGTCAAATCCTCTTTAAATGTTTGGGAAGACTTCAAACTGGAACTTGCTGCAGGGATTATTCCGATTTTTCCAGTTTCACCGGCTCGCTCAATGAATTCTTTATACACTTCCTCATTGCTGCTACCTAATGCCCCGCCAACGATGACAAGGCTTCCCTTTGTGTCAGGATCAAAGGCACTCTCGGATGTATCAAGTGGAGTTTCCTTAAAGTCTTCAAGCCGGTCTTTTTCATTAAAGCTGACCTTCACAGGAGATACATCCATTTTCACATGAAGTAAGGAGTAAGTATCTTTTTGACCAT
The DNA here is from genome assembly GCF_019334305.1 of Rossellomorea orangium. Taxonomy (GTDB): domain Bacteria; phylum Bacillota; class Bacilli; order Bacillales; family Bacillaceae_B; genus Rossellomorea. Next base: position 96,904 of record NZ_JAHWGH010000025.1, on the reverse strand, counting down.
CCTGATAACCCCAGAATCCGTTTGTATCTTCACCTTGCCTGAAGGTAAGTTCAAAACCCTTTCCTTTACTGTCATAGAGGTAACTGGTGACCTCAGTAACGGCTTCATTATCCACAAGTGAATACGAGAGATAGTGAGGCAATGTCCCATAAGATGAAAGGACCCCGGTAGCTTGAAGAGGTTTGAAGTTGTAATATTCATAGTCTTTTGTTTCTACCTTATCTTCCTCAATCATATACTCTTTCGTTTTCACTTTAAGTTCATCGCCAGGAGAAAGATAACTGATATCCAGATCCCTAATCTCGTTCCTTGATGTTTTGGCGCTTGCAATATCTACGATTGTGACATTGCTTCTTCCCAAGACAGAAACCGTCCCTTCTTGATTATTCACCACCATTGCCGTATCCTCATCGATCCCATAGGCCAACTCATCAGGTGCTTTAAAACGCAGTGCTGTAGCTGCCAGTCTGCCCATGCGGGATCGCTCATTGAAATGCTGATCCACGATGCCCCATTGAAAGAATCCCAGTCCTTTTTCTATATAAACAGGAGCATATTCTTCGTCAGGGTTCGATACATCCTCAGTTGTAAACTCCTGTCGCAGGCCGCCGAGACTGTCTCCACCTGTAATCATGACGTCACTCATGATGGCGGCTCCAGCGCTTGTCCCACCAATTACGGCCCCTTTTTCGTAAATATCCCAAATTTCTTCCAGGGCCATTGTCTTTTCACCATTTTCCCTCATTAACGCGTCCGTGATTTTCAACTGATCACCACCGACAAACCAAATGCCTGTCAGCTTTTTAATCTGTTTTCTGACCTGTTTATTTTCAGCATTTTCATTCCATAAACTTTCATCTTCTTCTGTCCCCGAGAAATCATGAGAAGAAATGGGGAGTATTTCGATGGATTTTTCATCCACTCCATAAGAAATCAGATCCTCTTTAAATTGGTTAGAAGATTTCAAAGAACCTGAAGCTGATGGGATGATCCCAATCTTTGCTTTCTTCTTCCCCCCAGATAGTTCTATGAACTTTTCATACACATCCGAATTACTGCTTCCTAAAGCACCTCCAACAATCAACAGATTCCCTTTGATATTTCTTTCTTTTTTGGCCAAGATGTCAGTTGTGGCCAGGCTTGCAATCAATCCCAATACAGTCAATACGATAAATAGTTTTTTCACTTTCCCCCAATAGTCTTTCATCCACCATTCTCCCTTCTGTTCACTCATTCATTTTGTTAACATGCAAATTCCATGCCAACTCATTGATCTCTGAATTATCAGTCATTTAATAAAGAATGGGTTCTCATTGGACATTTTTGGTGTTACATACCAACAACCAATAATAAAAAAACATCATCCCGATATCAGTGAATGGGATGATGTTCTGTATCTTTTTATTGGATATGTTCCTGACAATATGCCAGAATGAGGTTCTCTTCCTCTTCTTCTAACTCGAAGTCCATGATTGACTCAGTGTTTCTTTCAAGGATCGTGGATTGTACAATCCTTGCTCCATTGTCGTCTCTGACAAAGATGGCCTTTATGTATATACCCTGTTCTGAATACAGCTCATCGTCCTCGGGTACTTCGATATCAAGAATCACTTCATAGCGATCTCCACTTAAAATACCGGTGGGATCTTTTAATTCTTCAGCATGGTGATTGGTAATATTCATGGTTCTAACTTCCTTTCAAGTACTAAACATGTTTCTTCCATCCTCTTATTATACACCTTGAACCCTTGATTTTAAAATGTATTATCCTAAGACTGAAAAAGGATATGAATAGGCTTCCTTCTCAGACTTCGATATAATAAAAACAAGAACACCCGTTTAAGGAGAGATACTACGTGAATTCTAAAGAAATGCAAGAAAAAATCATTCAAAATTATCAGAAGGACGAGCATATGATGATCCTTGTATTTGCACAGTGGTGTGTGAATCATGATCTCGATCCTGCCACCCTTTATCAAAAAGCCTATCCAGAGCAAGGTGAAAACCCTGCACTGCAGCAAGGAATCGACTTAACCGTCCCTAAAGAAGAATCCGAAGACATTCCAGATAGCACTTTACTTGGCGTCCTTTCCCTATTCGGAAATGATGACCTTGCTTATGTCGTGACAGAAGAAATCAACAACCGCTCCAAGAAGAAAAGATAAAAAGCATAAGGGGGACGGACCTATTAAAGGTCCGTCCCCCTACGTTTCTTCACATGAAGTCAAAGTAATACCGGATGATGTGAAAGAATATGGGTGAAGTGTAGGCTAAGCTGTCGACGCGATTGAGGTAGCTTTCTTTTAATGAGGCTAATCTTTCTTGATCACCGATGAGAAGATCCCTTTTCAATACGGAAATCGTCAAACTGCCTACAAAACCACTGATGCTGATGATCAGCCCTGAGAGGATCCCGAATTTCAAGTCGAGTGGTGTTAAAAAAGGGTATGTGAAATAGGACACCCCTGTCGTAACCAGCACCGCAGATAAAAAGCCTTCCCACGTAATGGCAGGATTAGATGTCGGTACTACCTTACGCTTACCAATATAAATGGATACCACAAATTGTACGATGTCACTCACCTGAGTGAGGACAACCAGGAACAGAACAAGATTCGCTCCATATTCGGGATTTGCAACCTGGTAATAAGCGAGATGGCTCAACCCAAAAACCATGAGCATCAGTCCCCATTGAGTAGAACTGACAGAACGAAGAAACCCCAATGTTCCCTTCCCTAAAAGCCTGGGCAGCGGCAAAAGTAAGAATACGTATACAGGAATAAACACTATGAACATCCCATACCATCCAATATATATCCAATAAAACTGAATCGGGATCGATAAATAAGCCCATAGGAAGATTCGCCTGTCGGCTTTCCGCGTTTTCATCATGGAGAAATACTCTTTAAGGGAAAAGAAGCAGAGAACCATTAAAGATAACATGGAGATGATTGGATTGAACAAAGTCGCCAAACAAAAAACCCCAAACATCCCCCACCATGTTTTTACCCTTAAGGAAATTCTGGAGAAGTCTTTTTCACTTTGCTTTCTCTTAATCTGTAAAAACAGGACGTTCACAACGACCAATCCTATAAATATTATAAATAAAGTCCAAATGGCCGATTCCATATTCATCCCCCTTATTGAAATGACCGTATTCAAGCGGTTCATTTATTGTATAATTAAGCATATGGGAAATTCTACTACTTTAAAAGAGGGAATGAGCTATGAATAGTCAATATATCTATATTTTACTGACGGATACCGGAACACTGTTTACAAAATCCATCAAAAAGTACACGAAAGCTCCATACAACCATGCGTCCATTTCCTTTGACCGTGAACTGACTGAGTTATACAGCTTCGGTCGTAAACATCCTAACAACCCCATAAATGGAGGATTTGTAAAAGAGGATATCTACCAGGGAACATACAGTAAATACCCCCATACCACGTGCGTCATTTATCAATTGGAAGTAACGGACCGGAATATCGAAAAGATGAAACGGGTATTGAATGTTTTTAAAAGGAGCCGCAATAAATTTCTTTATAATATCCTTGGAGTATTTGGCGTATCAATGAATGAACCCGTCGAATTCAGCAACTCATACTTTTGTTCCCAGTTTGTAGCAGAGATCCTTCATCGCTCAGGGATCAAACTGTGGGATAAGCTGCCTGCACTGATTACTCCTGAGGATTTCAGAAAGCACCAAGATTTCCATCTCGTATATGAAGGGAAATTGTTTGAATACGATCCAATCAAACAACATAAGGCCAAATAAAATCCCCCTCGGAAATGGTTTTTCGAGAGGGATAATGAATTATGCTTCCTCCATGTTTTGAAGGAGATTAAACAAAAATTCATATATAAGTTCATATACTGACAGTATTGATTGTCTTTCATTAAAATCACGAAGATCATTCAATGTAAAATTCAGGTCCCACAGCCCATCCTCGCCATTAAACAACAGATCATATGACGATTCACTTTCAAGGGACTCTTCTAAGTACCGCTCGATCTGACTCCGATACTTCTTTTGAAGCTTTAACCCAAGCATGGCATCATACGTCCCAAAGACATCGTCCACTTCCAACGAGACAGCTTCCACTCCAATCATTGTAAACCAAATGGATTCGAGGAAAACGAACTCGTTTTTTTGCTCTTTCAGGTAGGTGATGGGCTGGTGAAGAAATATCGGGGATTCCTGACTGATCAGTTCTTCGGTTTCTTTATCACAACGCTCGATATACGCCTCCTGAAAACGGGAATCTGCATCTGGAGAAGTTATCTCATCAGCATCCAGTAATCCGTACTTTAAGGCATATTCCCTTTCCTGTTTGAATAAAGGAACCGCACCTTCAGATTCTTTTGTTTCGTCAATGTATTGTTTCAATCTTTTTTGTAACATTCCTTTTCCTCCTCAAAACTTTACGCCTTAGTTCTGGTATGTACTACTCTAACTCTAAGTATACAGGACAATGATCACTGCCGAGAATATCAGAGTGAATTTCAGCCTTTTTTATTGAAGGAGCTAAATGTTTGGATAGGATAAAGTAATCAATTCTCCATCCGATATTTCGTTCACGCACATTACTCATATATGACCACCAACTGTAGGCATCATCCTTTTCAGGGTGAAGATATCGAAAACTGTCTACAAACCCGTCCTGAAGGAGCAACGTCATTTTCCCCCGCTCTTCATCGGTGAAACCTGAATTTCCCCGATTCGATTTATCGTTTTTCAGGTCGATCTCAGCATGAGCGACGTTTAAATCCCCACATAGAATGACCGGCTTATGATGGTTCAATTCAACAAGGTATACTCTTAAAGTATCCTCCCACTCCAGACGTTCCTCAATCCTTGAAAGGTCCCTTTTTGAATTAGGTGTATATACATTCACCAAATAAAAAGAATCAAATTCACACGTTATGATCCTTCCCTCGATTTCTTTTTCTCCATCACCAAACCCATATGAAACAGTGAGCGGCTTCTGTTTCGTGAAGACGGCAGTTCCTGAATACCCCTTCCGGATAGCATAATTCCAAAACTGATGATATCCATTTATATCCAATGAAATTTGACCTTCCTGAAGCTTTGTTTCCTGCAGGCAAAATATATCCGCATCCATCCGGTGAAAATAATCTAAAAACCCTTTTTTCACACATGCTCTAATTCCATTTACATTCCATGATACCAGCTTCATAGTATTCTATTAAACCCCTTTTCTCTTAACAATTTCCCTTATTATCGTACCATAAAAACTAACTGCGCTATTCATTATACCGATATAATATACTCGCATTCATATATTATTCTAGAATAACTATGTTTTTCTACCCTTATTATTCCACAATAAAAAACCATGCGTGGCATGGTTTTTAGGTTATTACTTTTAATTATTATGACGACCCGGTTTGGTCCTTTTTCCGCTTTTTTTCCCATTTACATCAGAGCGTGTTTTCTTTCCTTTTAAAGTCACGGAACCAGATTGGTTTCCTTCAGACTTCTTGACCTTGGGTTCATCCGCTCTCTTTAATTGTTCCATATTTTTGCTTTTCCCTTGTCTTCTTTCCCCCTTGTTCTTGGAAGATGACTTGGTTTTTAGCTTTATGGTATTGCCAAGATTTTGTTTCTGAATCCGGCTGTTTAATTCTGTTTCTATATCGTCCAGAAGACCTCTCTCTTCAGAAGAGTAGAGAGTATAAGCAAGACCTGTTTCCCCTGCTCTCCCCGTCCTGCCGATTCGGTGAATGTAAGTTTCTGCATCGAGTGGCATATCATAGTTGAATACATGTGTGACTCCCTCGATATCCAGTCCTCTTGATGCAACATCCGTCGCCACTAACATCGGTACATCCCCTGATCTAAAATGCTCCATTATTGTTTCACGCTTCTCTTGGGGTATATCACCATGAAGTTCAGAAACATGAAAGCCTTTTGACCTTAATACTTGATATAATTTCGAAACCCTACGTTTTGTTCTGCAGAAAACGATGGATTTCTTAGGCTGAAACGCCTCAATTAATTGAATAACTGTGTCCTGTTTTGCACGATCCACTGTGAAAATGGCATATTGATTGATGGAAGTCGCTTTATTCCTTTCCGCTACCTCGATGAATCGTGGTGAGTTCATGTACTTTTTCCCCAGCTTTTTGATTTCAGGAGGAATCGTAGCAGAAAATAGCATGGTTTGTCGCTTAGCTGGTGTTTTCCTTAAGATTTCTTCTACTTTATTCAGGAACCCTATCTGAAGAAGTTGATCTGCTTCATCAATGACTAAAAATTTCAGATGTGATAAGTTTAGGTTCCCTCTTTTCACATGATCCAAAAGCCGTCCAGGAGTTCCAACAATGATATTGACGTGTTGCTCCAGCTCTTTTATTTCCTCTTCATGGCTTTTACCTCCGTAGACAGAGAGAACGCTGAACCCTTTGTTATCGGCCGTGAGCTTTCTTATTTCACTCGTTACTTGGATGGCCAATTCACGCGTTGGGGTAATGATCAAACTTTGTATATCTTTCGTATTTGCTTTACTTTTATCTAATATAGGTAAAACATAAGTGAATGTTTTGCCTGTACCGGTTTGAGCTTTGGCTATGACATCTTGTCCATCAAGGAGAGTGGGGATCACGTTTTCTTGTATGGGTGTCGGCTTTTCTATACCTTTGGTCGATAATATTTTCTGTAATCCAACGGATATTCCTAGGGATGAAAAAGAGTTCAATGAACATTCCTACTTTCTTAATACGATTTTAGACTTGTCTACTAATACTGAATGTTTTATCGTGAAAATGCAAGAATAAAAAAAGGACTCCCCATAAGGAATCCTTCAGATGAAAATCTTGTTTTCTTTCAGATAATTCACTTTTACGATTGAAAAGATCTTAGTTACTCTACTCTTTGCAATATTAAGCAGAAAAGCTTATTCAGTCGGACCTTCCCAAGACATCATTCCACCTGTCATATTGATGACATCAAACCCTTGATTCTCAAGGGATTGTGCTGCTTGTCCACTTCTACCCCCGGAACGGCAAACCATGATATATTCTTTTGACTTCTCCAACTCACCCATACGACTCTCAACTTGTCCTAAAGGAATATGCTTAGCAGTAGGAATCATCCCTGAAGCCACTTCATCATCTTCACGTACATCTAGGATGTTTAACGATTGGTTTTCGTTTAATAATTCTTCAACCTGTTTTGCTGTTAATTGTTTCATTGTCTATTCCTCCCATTTATTGCAGTAAATCAATAATTTCTTCATGATCAATAATATACCCTATATGGTATATTGTCAACCAAATAAAAATACGATCATACTTGATCGCATTTTCATCTGATGCTGTGTTCTTTCTTTTAATGCGGCTCTATTAATGAGATTTGATCAATCGTCACCATTGAGAAAGTCACCAATTCCTCCAAGTAAACTTCCTTCACCCGTAGAACGTCCTCCACCTGGAGCGTTGGCATAAATCCTCTCTGCTAACCGACTGAACGGAAGCGATTGAATCCAAACTGTGCCTGGACCGCGGACGGTAGCAAAAAACAATCCTTCTCCACCAAGGAAGGCTGATTTGATTTTCCCAACATATTCAATGTTGTAGTCCACTTCCTTTGTCATGGCCACTAAACACCCGGTGTCCACTCGTAACACTTCCCCTGGTTGAAGCTCTTTTCTATAGATGGTCCCACCTGCATGGAGAAAAGCTAACCCATCACCTTCAAGCTTCTGCATGATAAAGCCTTCTCCACCAAAGAATCCCGTTCCTAATTTTTTTTGAAAATCAATTCCTACGGATACTCCCTTTGCTGCACATAAAAATGCATCCTTTTGGCAAATGACCTTGCCACCTAATTCACTTAAGTCAACAGGGATGATCTTCCCAGGATAAGGAGCAGCAAAAGACACATGCTTCTTGCCCATTCCATCGTTCGTGAATACGGTCATGAATAAGCTCTCGCCCGTCAATATACGCTTTCCCGCACCAACAAGCTTGCCAAGAAACCCACCGGTACCTCCACCTTGCGATCCGTCACCAAAGATCGTCTCCATTCCGATTCCATCTTCCATCATCATCATGCCACCAGCTTCTGCTACGGCACTTTCTCCCGGATCTAATTCTATTTCGACAAACTGCATATCATCCCCGTGCAATTTGTATTCAATTTCGTGTGAATTCATTCCTTGTTCCTCCTCTATTTGCATGCATAATTACCTATTCTTCAAGAGGTTCAAGATTCCCTTCTCAAAATCCATTTTCATAATAATAAGATTTCAACCCAAAAATACCCCTTTGCTGACTGCTGCACAAAGGGGCATGATTTGTCTATGGTCTTGGGATGTTTTTACCATAAAATATCTCATCCATTTCCATTTTTACTTTATCCGTAATTTCATCTACCTCATCATCTTCCAGTTTGTCCTTCGTATAACCAAATAGATAGTTATTTAAATCAAATTCCTTCAGCTTACATTTTGTGTGAAATATATTTTGAGGATAAACATTTACGTCGATCATGTCATACTCATCCTTGATTTCTTCCGGAATGTAATTCTGGATTGAATTGATGTCATGATCGATGAATAGTTTTCTACCATTGATATCCCTGGTAAAGCCCCTCACCCGATAATCCATCGTCATGATGTCTGTGTCAAATGAATGGATCAGATAGTTCAATGCCTTAAGGGGAGAAATTTCCCCGCACGTCGATACATCGATATCAGCCCTGAATGTCGAAATCCCTTCATGAGGATGATACTCAGGGTAAGTATGAACCGTGATATGGCTTTTATCAAGATGCATTGTCACCGTTGAGGGAAGAGGTCCCGGTGATTCATCAAAATGCTCCGTTGGCACTTCAACGATTGGACCTTCTGATACCAGGATAGTCACACTCGCACCCTGGGGAACGTAATCCTGCTTTGATATATTGAGCACATGTGCTCCGATAATATCCGAAACATGAGTCAGAATCTTCGTCAGTCGATCGGCGTTATACTGCTCATCAATGTATTCGATATAGGATTCACGTTCTTTCCGGGTCTTCGTATAACAGATATCGTACATATTAAAACTTAATGATTTCGTTAAGTTATTGAATTCATGGAGTTGGATTCGTTCTTCATGAGATAATTTCATTGTGCATTTCCCCTTATATGTAAAGTTTGTGTAGTATGCCCTATTCATTTATCTTACCCAGACCCAACCATACTAAAACAGGAAGATTGGATTGAAAATAGGGTAGAATGGGTACTGCATATAGGGAAGAAGCCTTTCTATTTTTACTTCTTAAGTAAATTGGATACAATGAATGGTAGAATGGAGTGTTTGCATTTGAGACGATTATTTATTCTTATCATGATTATCGTGATTGCCTATATATCAAAACCCATCTGGGAGGAAAAAGTCGAAGCCACAGGGTTCGATTCCGTTCTCTCCAAAATTGAAGAATTCAAGGATAACCCAAGGGTACAGGATACCTTTGAGCAGATTTATAACAGAGTGAACCTTCTTCTGATAAAACTCGACGATTCATTCCGGGATCTTGAGAACACTTCTGACAAGAAGAAAGTTGATCCTGTAGAAAAGCCGACATTGACAGTTCCAAGTGATCAAAAATTCTCGATTTACAACATTGAAATCGGTCATTCCAGAGAAAGTGTCGAGGGGGAGCTCGGTGAAGCCAAAAGACAATCCGTCAATGAATACGGGGTTTCATGGAATGCCTATCATGAAAACTATCGGAACTTCTTGATGGTTTCCTATGATCAAAACGGACTGGTAAATGGCCTGTTTACAAATCAGGATCTCCTCTCCTCCGATTCAGGGATTAAAATGGGCGTGTCCAAAGAGATGGTACAAAACGAACTTGGAAAACCATTAACGAATATACGTAAAGGGCTTACATTATATCAGCTGCAAAATAACGGTGAACAGGAAGTATATCAAGTCGATGGAAGCTATGTGACCATCTTCTACGACAAGCATGAAAACGATACGGTCACTGCCATTCAGATCATCAAAGAAGACCTGGAAGCCAATAAGAAAAACTTTTATTCCGACGGAAGCTCCGAATTAAAAGAAGGATTTGAATTCCAGTTATTCGACCTTACCAATGCAACCCGAGTGGAAAAAGGCCTGAGCGTTCTCTCATGGGATGATCAAGTAAAAGACACCGCCCGGAAACATAGTTTGGATATGGCGGAACAGGACTATTTCAGTCATACGAATCTCGAGGGACAATCACCGTTCGACCGGATGGAAGAAGATCAGGTAGCCTTTCGGACGGCAGGAGAAAACCTGGCGTACGGTCAGCTGAGTTCAATTTTCGCCCACGAAGGACTGATGAATTCAAAAGGCCACAGAGATAACATCCTGCAGCCACACTACGAGCATTTAGGTATAGGCGTTGCCTTTAACGAGAAATCACAGCCTTATTATACAGAGAATTTTTATAGTAATTAACGAAAAAAGCAAGCGGGATCATCCGCTTGCTTTTTTCGTTTTAATTATGTGCCTCAAATTGATTACTTCTTGGTAGGAGGAACCTCACAACCATTTTCATCACAAGCCATACCTTCTGTAGCAAGAGGCTTGAGTGGAGACGTTTGATTTTCCTCATCCCACACTTTTTGAATCGAGTTCAAGAAAATGTCACTTGGCTGTGCACCGGATATGGCATATTTACGATTGATGACAAAGAACGGCACCCCTTGTACACCAATCTGTCTTGCTTCATCCTCGTCATTTCGAACATCTTGAGAGAATTCGCTGCCTTCAAGGACAGCCATTACCTCCTCTTGATCTAATCCTGCTTCTTTGGCTAATTCAACAAGGGTATCCCTGTCACCAATATGCTTGGAAAGGGTAAAGTGAGCATGCAACAATTTTTCTGTAAGCTCTGCCCCCTTTCCTTTCGTTTCTGCATATTTCGTAAGGCGATGTGCATCAAACGTATTCGTCGGTATATTCGTATCAAATCTAAAATCGAGTCCGACAGTGGCAGCTTGCTGGCTCATACTGTCTGTCATATTTTTAGCTTGTTCAAGAGAGGTTCCATATTTTTTTGATAAAATTTCCTGGATACTTAAAGATGTATTCACCGGAGCATTCGGGTCCAGCTCAAAGCTTTTAAATTCTATTTCAACCCCATCCCTGTGAGGGAATTTCTCAAGGGCTTCCTCTAAATGGCGTTTGCCAATATAGCAAAATGGACATACATAATCTGACCATACTTCTATTTTCATTCTTGAACACCTCAATCAACAGTTTCTTATTTCGTACTGATCGTATCATAAAACCTTCTATCTTACTTATGATGTGCTCATCGGTCAGAAATGAGGAGGCTTTCTTTTAGTTCTTCTTTTCACCCTGGTGGTGTGACACCTGTCGCAGATGGGAAATCCAAAGTTGGGTGGAAGCTTCTTTCCACATTGTTTACACGTTTGGCTCATACTTGTGACTTCCGTCCTTAAGCTTTCATGTACTCCATCTGCAATTTCACTTCGGACCCTCTCCCAATAGATCGCCTCTGTCTGCCTGCCCAATCGGTATAAAAATAGCAGATGAAGTCCGACAGCTTTATACGAAACTTCCTTTTGCTCAAGGTTGTTATTCTTAAGCTCTGGTTCCGGCAGGTCTTCCCCATCAACGATCGCAAACATACACTGAAGCCATTGTTCTGTTATTTGAGCTTCTTTCTTTGAGAAAGGAAGATGAAGAAAACCGTATAAATCATTTAACGATAACTTAGCTTCAATGTCCGTGCCACGTATTAATTCATAAAGCTCTCTTTCTTCAAAAAGCGTTGCTTTCTCCGTTCCAAAGGGACTCTTGAACTTGTCCCACAAGTAAAAGAACGTGTCCATATCATGGTAATAGCGTTGAAACCGTTCAAACACCCCGCTTGTAGGTGCAATCGCAAACGTGCGGAGAGATTGATCGGGCTGTTCAAGACGTTGCTTCATCATCTTAATATCCTTTGCGAAGGCAACCCTTCCCTCATTGTACATTCCTTTTCTACCAGCTCGACCGGCAATCTGCTTTACTTCCTGAGAAGTGAGTCTCCTTCTTCTCGTTCCGTCAAATTTATCCGTTTCCAGAAATACGATTCTGCGAATCGGTAAGTTCAATCCCATCCCGATTGCATCAGTGGCAACGATCATATTGGTTTTCCCTTTGATGAACTGCATCATTTGCCTTTTCCTTGTTTCAGGGGGCATACTACCGTAAATCATACTGACTTTATGTCCGTTATTTTGCAATCTTGAAGCCGTATCCAATACCTTCTTTCTTGAAAAACAAACGATGGCGTCCCCTTTTTTTGCATATTTCAGTTGAAATTCCTTCGATTCAACCTGTAAAGGAATTTCTCTCTTATAATTGTGAATGTCGACGTTTCCTTCCCCTACCAATTCCAAAAGGAGTTCCCGGACGTTTTCACTTCCTATGATATGGACCTCTTTCGCTCTTGCTTTCGTAATGGCCCTGTACCATGCAAAGCCTCGATCCTGATCAGCAAGCATCTGGGCTTCATCGATCACGATTACTTCATATTCATCTTTTTCACGGAACATTTCAACAGTAGAGGACACATGGTGTGCTAATGGGACTTCTTTTTCTTCTTCACCTGTTTTTAAATTACAGGGCACATCTTCAGAATTTAATTTGTCGAACACTTCTAAAGCGAGCAAGCGAAGTGGTGCAAGATACATACCGCTTTTAGCTTCTTTCATCCTACTGATCGCATGATGGGTTTTTCCTGTATTTGTTTCTCCGATATGAAGAATATAGTTGATATCTCCCCTGAATGAGGGACTGTATTCACGACCGAAGATGTCTTCCAATACACGTTCTTGTTCTTCCTGCTTTCGTTTCAGTTCAGCTAATTCAGCTGCTTTTCTCTCTTCCCGCTGCTCCAGGTCCTTTTCATATAATGAAAGATGAACATCCATATTAAAAGGAATCTCTACAAGCTTGTATAAATCTTCTACGTACTCTTCCTGAATCCTGTTAAAAAATGTTGACTTTAACGTAAGGAGGTGATGATGACTGATTCTACTCAGCCTTTCTTCTGATAGTTGCTGTCCGAACACACTCTCATACCCAGCTTTTAATCCAGGGGGGATATGCTGAAATAGTGAACGATAGACGACCTGCTCGGAGTGATAGAAAACAAATCGTTCATATGGATAGAAATATGTTTCATATTCCCATACGTGTCCATTCCAATATTCACTCTTCTTATGGATCGATCCGGTAAATTCACCTAAAAAATCCGCCACAGTAGTGAATGAAGTAGTTGAGAAGCTACCTTCTTCCTCTAATTTCTCTTCCAACATGAATGGTTCAATGGAACGATATTTTGATTTTGTTTCCAAGTCATTTATACATTTTTTCGCGAATATATAGCGTAACTCCACATACCAATGAAGTTCAAGTTTATCCATTGTATGGTTAACAAAGGACAGGATGTCTTTTTGGATATCCTTTTGGAGGAGTGCCTGCTTTTTTTCTTCATCTTTCTTGAGGGATTCCTTCCTTACCCTTTGGTGATGCTTTTGCCAATCACTTTCAGAAGGTGGATTTTTCTTTAACCAATTTAAAATATGGAAAGGTTCATAGTCTCTAATTTCATTTCGGAACAATTTGTTGAGGAGCTTTTTATCCGTACCTTCTATTTCGTAGCCTTTGTCCCGGAGGAACGCTTTCTTATGGCTGCGTAGAACGTCATTCGTTACTTTGTTCAGCCAGATATTCAGCCATATTTGTTGAAAAAAAGCACCTCTCTCTGTCAGATAGCCCTGGTACGATGGACATTTTTCATGTTTCTCAAGGAAATGTGCGATATCTTCCTCAATCTTCCTCTTCGTTTCTTCTATGGCTTCTTCCCGAAGTATATGAAGCTTTTGCATGATAAAACCCCTTTATCCTATACGTTTTGCAATTATTTCGTTTATGTATTTAATAGTGTATGTATTTCTACTGTATCTAACAAATCTCTTGCTCATAAACCATTTATTATATCACATCATCAATCATTCAGATGATCTGTCTTAAAAGGAAACAAGCCCTAAATAAGATGCAGGGCTCCTGAATTCAAGACTCTTTTCTTTCAATGGCCACTGCAACTGCGGAAGTTAATTCCCTTGTTAGGTCAACGATCATATGATCAAATGTCGTTTGAAGCAGCTTCGCAAGGGGGCTGGTGGATTCAATCATTAAACATCCCGTCATTCTTATAACAAGGGGGGTTATCTCATCCGCTTTGAAATACCCTGTACCAGTGAACCTCTGGTTGATCCCAGTTAACGTGAATTTCACTTCAGAAGGTACAATCCACTCGGTAATCAAAACCTGAACATGGATCTTCTTTGTTACCACCCCGTAGTGAGCAACAAATTTCCAATGTGATTCACGATCAGATAAGATGGTATGCTCCCTATATCCAGGAACAAGAGGAGCCCAGGTATTCATATCACGGATAAACGCCCATACGCTTGATTTTGATGCATGGACGTTCACGTGATGTATTCCTTTTCCCATTGCAATTCCTCCTTCTGTAATCATGAAGCCGCCCCTTTCGCACATGGGACGAGCTATATTGAGAATGCTCCTACTTCCGTGAATAGTATGTAAGGAGGATAACGATTATGAATAAAGAGGCTTCGAAGAATCGAAGCCTCTTTGTTTTTTAATTCATATTATTGACAATTCCGATCACTTCGTGCAATTCTTTCACTTCATAATCCGGTATAACCTTATCTGGTTTTTGTTGACGACGGTTTATCCAGATCGTCCTGATACCGAGTCTTGAAGCTCCCAGGATGTCTGTATTTAAGTTATCCCCAACCATGATAACTTCATTCTTATGCAGTTTCAGCCTTTCTAAAGCATGCTGAAACATAGATGGATCCGGTTTTCCTTTACCAACATTCCCGGAGATGATGATTTCTTCAAAGTATGGCAGTAGTTCAGGGGTTTTATCGAGCTTTGTATTTTGCAGGTGGGGAGATCCATTCGTTAATAACAATAGCTGATACCGGTCCTTCACTTCATCCAACACATGGAAGGTATCTTCATAAACGTATGGTCTATGACCCCTTTCATCTCGAAACTTTTCGGATAATTCCTCACCAAGTTTTGCATCAGATACACCTAAAGATGCCAAACCGAGAGTCCATGCCATTTTTCGGTATGTAGGAACGATTTCTCTCATTTTAAGGAAGTGTTCATCATGATCATCCAGGAAGTCGCCCCACAGTCCTTCAAAGGGATTGATACCGATATTTTGTGTAAAAGCATATGTATCATAAGTTGCATACAGTTCCCTGGCAGCTTCCCTTACACTTTTCTCTAACATTACCGGATCTGTCCCCGCTTTGGTTTCGGCATAAAGGCAAGTTGCTTCGAATGCTTTTTCAATACTTTTTGAGTCCCATAATAATGTGTCATCTAAATCAAACATGATGGCTTTTATCACTTCGTCTCTCCCTCTCCCTTTATAGAAATCAAGCATATAGTTTAGATTACTAGCTTTATTAGAATTAGTAAACCAGAAGGATAAAACAAATAAATACGTTATTTTAGCCTGAATTAGGGAATATAACATTAAAAGCATTTAATTAATGAGGTGAAATTTCAAATGTGGATTGTATATGCGAGTATTGCACTATTTGTCATTACCCTGATTTTGTTTGGAGCAGCATTAATGAGAACCATCAAAACAACCCGCCCGATTGTCAATGACATGAATCATACGGTGGCCAATATTCAAGCGAGAATGGATAAAATCTCTGCAGAAGCAACACAGCTTCAAGAAACCCAGGGAGAGATTCAAGAAGACATCGAATATAAAAAGTCGAGCGTGACCACTACTATCCAGGAAGTTAAACGAACACCCGAAGTTCTTAAAGAATTTGTGAAGAGTATGAAAAAGTGATGATCAGTCACCCTGTTTAATTTTGCAGGGTGATGTTTCATGCTTCGACTTGGTTTACATAATGATATTATGGGTTACATTTCGTTTTCATCCTTTTCTTAAAACATGTTACAATCATCTATACAAATCACAAGGAGGCGAATATATGAAGAAATGGGCATTTGTTTCAGACTTTGATGGAACCATTTCTAAAATGGATTTCTATCATCTTGTCATGAAGAAATATTTTCCTGAAGGAGAAGCCCTTTTTAAACAGTGGAAGGCCGGGGACATGAAGGATATCGATTTTCTGCGTACAGTCTTTTCATCCATCCATCAGGATGAAACGCAAATTATTGAAGACATTCATTCACTTGAAATTGATGATCACGTTCCTGCGTTTATCCGTAAAGTTCAAGCACATGGAGGAGACTTTTATATTCTAAGTGCAGGAACAGATTACTACATCCGACTTATTCTAGAACAATACGGTATTAAAGGTGTCAAAGTCTATTCCAATGAAGGATATTATAAAGAGAAGAATGTACATATGAATATCGACCCTGAACATCCTCATTTTTCACAGCGATATGGGATTGATAAGTCCAAAGTGATGACCGATTTGAAGAAACAATATAAGATGATTTATTTTGCCGGGGATAGTGAACCTGATAGTCACGCAGCTAAAGTAGCAGATGTGACCTTTGCCATGAAAGCACTTCAAAGAATCCTGGAGGAGAGCGGGACTCCTTGTATTGAAGTGGATGACTTCAATGACATCGACCATTACCTGACATCCCAGGCTGTATTGAATTAAATCGTTTTGCACATTGACGTCAATCATGATACACTTATCTTGCCTCTCCCGGACATTCGCTTGTTGCGGGACACTTAACCATGTACGGACGGGAGGGGCCTTTGGTTACATATATGTAAAGACCGAATTCCATTTTGGAACCCGGTCTTTTTTTATTTTTGAAGAAAATAAAAAGCCAGCCCCCGATTGGGAACTGACTTGAGATACTAATGTAAGGAGCCACATTTGCCGTAATTTGATATAAGAAAGTTTTAAACCACCACTCCTCAAAGTGGGTGTTTGCAGAAGGTTTCCTGTCGTCCTCAAATCGTGGAGGCATGACATTCCAACTTCGATGTAAAACTCCCTATTACAGTTTAAAGGTTAAAACTTCGTTATGATTACGTACAACGCAGCCTGTATTAGTATAATACAACATCACTTGAATTATTTCAACCATTCTTTATCCGAATGTGAAAGTCACCCAAGGTCCGTCCCTCTTTACTTATGCATCAAATACTTCCACTTTCTCCATAACGTCGCCGTTTTTCATTGATTTAGCGATTTCGATGCCGGAAGTCACTTTTCCAAAGACGGTGTGAACGCCGTTAAGATGAGGCTGTGGCTCATGTACGATGAAGAATTGGCTGCCTCCTGTATCTTTACCAGCATGGGCCATGGATAATGAACCCTCTTCGTGCTTATGTGGATTTCCTTCTGTTTCACATTTAATCGTGTATCCAGGACCGCCCATCCCATTTCCATTCGGACATCCCCCTTGACTTACAAAACCGGGGATCACTCTGTGAAAGCTTAATCCGTTGTAAAAACCTTCGTTTGCTAATTTCTCAAAGTTAGCCACTGTTCCAGGAGCTTCATTTGGGAAAAGATCAAATTCGATTTTTTCACCTGTTTGAAATTGTATGTATCCTTTTTTCGCCATATATAACATCTCCTTTTTAATATAGGTCAATCAATATAATATCACTGAAAAATTCGTATGTCACTTTAAAGGTAATTTCACTTGGTATTTACTACTCTTCATAAAAGATATCCATACAGGTTGTCATGAACTCACCCAATACATGAATAAGCTTTATAGAAGTCATTTTTCATTATAGGGAGTGAATGACATGATTGAAAACTTATTAAGCGGGATTTCCATCGATCCACAAGTCACGGTACTCGTTCCTGTATTATGGGTGCTTGGATATGCATTGAAGAGAACCCCACATATTCCGGATTGGTTGATTATTTGGATATTATTATTGGTGGGGGTAGGAGCTAGCGGATGGACACTGGGCTTTGATTTTAACGGGATTGCAAACGGATTCATTGCTACAGGTGCCGCCATCACTACCCATCAATCTGTAAAACAGACGTTTTTTGCCCGGGTGAATGATCGTAATAAAAGAGAAAAAAAGAAATAGACAAAGAGATGGACTGGTCCGGAAAGGCGACTAAACGCTTTCATGACCAGTCCTTTTTTCATTTACTGTTTTTCAGCACCTCAATAAACTCTCTCATATAGTCAGGCAGGTCAGGTGGTCTGCGACTGGACACAATGTGGCCATCTGTTACGACAGGCTCATTTATCCAGGTTGCTCCTGCATTTTCCATGTCATCCTTTATCCCGGGTGTACTGGTGACTTTGACCCCTTGTAGGATCTTGGCTGATATTAATACCCAGCCCGCATGGCAGATTTGTCCGATCGGTTTCTTTCGTTCGTCCATCGATTGGACCATTGCAATAACTTCTTCATAACGACGAAGCTTATCGGGAGACCAGCCTCCTGGGACTAATATGGCGTCATAATCTTTCGGATCGATATCTTTAAAGGCAAACTCAGAAACAATCGGCACCCCATATTTTCCGATATATTCTTCATTGGCATTCTCGCCGACAATATGTACTGTCGCCCCCTCTTCCCTTAGACGCATGACCGGGTACCATAGCTCAAGGTCTTCGAAATCGGTACTGACTAATTGAATGATTTTCTTACCTATTAATTTCAATAGAATCCCTCCTCACTTTCATTGTCTAAGTTACATGAAGATATTGCAAACGATAACCTTAATTATAAGGGCTATACTTCTTAATCGCTTTAATGATCGTTTTGGTTTGAACATAAGAGACAAGGAAGACAACTACCGTCATAACTGAACCAAACATGTAAATCACTTTAGTAAGTTTATTAATATTTCTCTTCACCACATTCACCTTACCTTCAGAAAAAATGTACAATCCCCCCTATTATTCCCATGTTCGCATGAAGTATGATACACAGAAGGTTACCCTCTCCATCATATTTATTCGCATCAATGCATATGTTGATAGTACTTTCTCTAAAGGGGTGAGTGGATGTACAATCCTTTCTATTCAGGATATCCTCAAATGAGAAGTGAAGCTGGTACCTTTACTTTTTGTGCTCAAACAAATGACCCTGCCCCCCTCTTCATTGCTGAAGCATACGATAATACACAAAAGAAAATAAATACCGTTAACTTGGAGACATATAGGGGGAAATGGGTCATATTATTTTTTTATTCCAGTGATTTCACTTTCGTTTGACCGACTGAATTGGCAGCGGTCGCTGCTATTTACCCTAAAATAATAGCATTACAGACTGAAGTGCTTGGAATCAGTACAGATAGTGTTTACGCCCACAAAGTATTCACGGAAGTGTCCCCTTCTGCATCGAAGGTACAATTTCAGTTGGTGAGTGACCGAAACCATCAAATAAGTAAAGCTTATCGTGTACTGAATGAGCATGCAGGTGCAACGTTTCGTGCCACCATCATCATCGACCCTGAAGGAATCATATCTTCTAAAATGATTTACCCGAACGAAGTCGGGAGAAGTACATTTGAAATCTTAAGGGTATTGGAAGGGATCCAATATGCACGAAAGACTGGCAAAGGAGTTCCTGAGAACTGGCTCCCCACCCAATCAGGAATACAAAAAGATCCAGACTTCATCGGAAAGATATAAAAAGACGTCCCTGCCTGAGGGACGTTTCTTTACATTAGTCTTCCAATAATTTAATTAGCGCCTGGGTACCGCTGTTCTCCTCGCCTTTCATGGCCAACTCCTCATATAATGAAAGGGCTAACTGAAGACCCGGAGTCCTGATCTCCATATCCTTAGCTGAATCAAGAGCAATCTTAAGATCTTTGATAAAATGCTTTATATAAAATCCTGGAGCATAATCTTGATCAATCATTCGTGGAACCAGGTTGCTTAAGGACCAGCTGCCAGCTGCCCCGGATGTGATACTTGTCAGGACACTTTCTGGGTTCAATCCAGATTTCTTTGCGTAAAGCAGGGCTTCTGTAACCCCCATCATATTCGATGCGATGGCAATCTGATTACACATCTTTGTATGCTGACCAGAACCTGCTTTTCCTTGATAGACTACATTGGAACCAAGGAGTTTCAAAAGTGGCATGACCAACTCGAACGATTCCTCTGTCCCGCCGACCATAATGGAAAGCCTTGCCTCTCTGGCTCCGATATCCCCTCCTGATACAGGAGCATCCAATACGGAAATCCCTCTATCAATCCCTGTTTCACATATTTCCACAGCCAATTTCGGAGAAGACGTTGTCATGTCGATGGCCACTGAACCCTGTTTCATGTATTGTAAAATTCCATTTTCTCCAAGGTATAACCCCTCTACATCTGAAGGGTACCCTACGATTGTAATGACCACATCTGAAGCTTCTGCCACCTCCCGGGGTGTTTCAGCCCATTTCGCCCCGCTATGTATCAAGTCCATTGCCTTCTCTTTCGTACGATTATAAACAATTAATGGGTATCCTGCTTTTAGGATATGATCCGCCATACTTTTTCCCATGACGCCTGTTCCAATAAAACCGACAACAGTTTGTTTCTTCGAATCTTTCATCCTGTCCATCCTCTCTTCGTTTACATACTATGTTTATTTTCAACCAGAATGAGCATAATGTCCACTCCTGTAATATGAAAATGGAATCCCCATGTTTAATTTCATGCATGCCGGGAAAACAAGGAACATAATAAGCAAATAAAATTATTGATTGGAGGAGAACAGAATGAAAGTAAATAAAACACTGCTTGTCGGTGCCACTGTAACTGCAGGTTCATTAGGATGGATGCTGTCTTCGAAAGAAAAACGTAATCAGCTTCATAATATGAAAGAGGGCCTTGTAACGAAATTTAAAAAAAGAAAAAAAGAAGATTTACCCGTTGATAAAGGCGGAAATCCGGATCCATCAAATATAGAAGACAATTCCATGGTGAGTGAAGGGGCTATGACATCCGTACAATACTACAACGAACAGAAACAAGACTAAAAAAGCTGAAGGCGAGGGATCAATTCACCTCGCCTTCAGCTTTTTTCTAATTTAAAGTGAAGAAATACACCGTTACAAATAAGAGCACGATTGTAGCTACAACAGCCATCATTTTAATGAAGACATCAGCTGATACAAATGTTTGGGTATTAATATGTTTCCTCGT
Source organism: Rossellomorea orangium (assembly GCF_019334305.1). GTDB lineage: Bacteria > Bacillota > Bacilli > Bacillales > Bacillaceae_B > Rossellomorea. The sequence goes on along the minus strand of NZ_JAHWGH010000025.1, from coordinate 75,684 downwards.
TCGGTAATAATTGAGCGTCGAACCTATAATGATTGCCAACCCTATGAAAATGGAAACAACACTTATTCCTGCTGCAATCCGATCTTGAAGGGGATCCCCTTGAAGAGAATTAAAATGTAAACTTGTTGTCAAGAAACCAATACCTATGATGGCAATAGCGGTTCGGATCCAAGCCAAAAACGTTCGTTCATTCGCCAAATGCTGCTGAATATATTTTGATTCATTGGTTTCCTTCATACTGAATCACTTCCTTGGTAGATCTCCAGCAGACAACCACCCAAATAGATAATGGGACGGTTGCCTTTTATTATCTTGCATTCTTTTTGCTACTGCAGAACCACTCTTCAGCGTACGGCGCATCGATTAGGACCAGTTTCCATTTCACGTTTTTCTTTATCTTCAGGGTTGATCTTACCCATATTTGTTTCACGAATTTTCTCATAGCTATTGGGTTGTGGAGGAAGATTTTCTGTAACCGTTTTTCTGAATTCCTTTTCATCGTCAATATTCAAGCCATGATTTTCTTTATACAAATCGCTTAATAGATGTGATATTGAACCATCTTCATTCATCTCGTCGATAGTCATAAAGTGTGCAGGCAGAACGATTAAATCATCCTGAAGACGTTTATATCTGGAATACAATGTTTGTCTCAAATCCCCAACCCAATCTTCAGCTTTTCCGGCTAAATCCGGTCGTCCGATGGAATCGATAAACAAAATGTCCCCAGTTAATAGATAGTGCTGATCAACTATGAAAGAAGTACTTCCAATCGTATGACCAGGCGAATAGACAGCTTCAATCGTCGTATCTCCTACCCTGATGACCGTTTCATCAGTCAATTCACTATAAGCGAATTGAACTTCTTCTGCGTCTTTCGGAGGTAAATAGTACGGTGAATTCCATTCATTACTTAGTGATCGTCCACCAGAAATATGATCCGCGTGAAGATGAGAATCCAGTACAGCTTTTACGGATAATTTATTATCTTGAATGAATGCTTTGTAAGGTTCGAGCAGACGGCTTGGATCAATGAAAGCAACCTCACCTTTAGAGACGACGGCGTAAGATAAGCATCCTTTCCCGATACGCACAAATTGATAAATCTCCCCACCTGCGAGTTCCCCAATCTTAACGGGTTCCAGATATTCACTCCAGGCCTGCATGCCCCCTTCTACCGAATAAATATTGTCCATGCCTGCCTCAACAAGCATTTCCGCCGTTCTTGTAGAAGAATTCCCTTTAGCACATATAACATATATCTCTTCATTTTTCGGCAATGTAGCTTGAACTGATTCTAGATTGTCCTTCAATTCGGAAAAGGGTTTGTTAATGATTTTAACGTTCTTCCCTTCTACTTTCCAATCATCAAATGCTTCTTTAGGGCGGACATCGAGAATGAACATCCTTTCCCCGTCCATGATTTTTTTGGTAAGTTCCTTAGCTGTCAATATGTTTACTGTTGTCATAACATACATTCCTCCCTCATGTTATTGTTATCTCTTCATTTATACATTATCCTAAATTCCCCGTTTTAAACCTGCAGGGGTATTAAGAATTGTGAATCGAAACAAGGTTTGGAGTAGTTATTAAACTTTTCCTTCCCAAGCCAGCATACCGCCATTCATATTTGTTACGTTGTATCCTTGATACTCGAGAAATTTCACAGCTTGACTGCTTCTCCCTCCAGATTGACACACAATAATGTAGTCTTCCTTTTTTTCTAATTCATTCATACGAAATTCAAGTAAACCCAATGGGATATTGACACTTGTGGGTATCTTCCCATTTTGTACTTCGGATGCCTCACGAACATCGATAATATTTAATTTTTCACCTGCAGATAAACGCTGATTCACTTCATTTGCACTAATGATTTTCATAGAGATCCCCCTCTTTCGGTATGTTTAAAAGGATTATTTCGACCAGGAATTCATTCCACCATTTACATTTATGACAGAAGTGAAACCTTTCTGATGCAGTAATTTACATGCATTGGCACTTCTCATTCCACTTTGACAGATGACGATGACATCTTTATCTTTTGATAATGTGTCCGCGTTGTTCTTCAGGGATTGCAAAGGCATATTCTTGAATTGCTTAATATGATTTTGCTTGTACTCTCCTTGCGTTCGCACATCGATAAACTGTTTGCTTTTATCCTTTAACAATGGTTTTAATTCATTTGTTGAAATTTGCTTGATATGTTTCCCTGGTTTCTTGACCATTACATATATAAAAACGAATGCAGCCAAAACCATCAATCCGATAAATTCCATTTCATGCACCTCATCCTATTATTTATTAGTGTGATTGTCACACCTTTATTTTTCTATTCTCATTATATACCCCAATGGGTATAATGTCAAAATGATTTCCACTCTACCTCTCCAAAAGAAAAACCGACTCTGCTGGGGAGTCGGTTAGTAATATTTATAAATAATAATAGTAACGTTTATGTGGACCTTTAAATGGAGTATTCACTATCTGTCCTCCGAGAAATCCTAATCCCAGACCAATCAATCCTGCACCGAGGGGGTTTATGCCATATCCGTAGCCGCCTGACGGTCCATATGGTGGCGGAGGCCCAAAACCTGAAGGTGGATAACCTGGTCCAGGATACCCTTGTGGCAAATAACCTGGTGCCCCGCTGTAAGGGCCTTGATTAAATGGCGGCCCTGAACCGAATCCTGCCCCTTGCCCTTGAAATGCGGTCTGTTGGACATAACCTTGATATCCACTGTTTCCACCTGGAAATTGACCTCCATCTCCTAGATTAGGAAAACCTGTGCCTGAGTTAAATAGGTTCAGTAAATTCTTTCTGTTCATCGTGCTCCTCTCATGCATGTTCGTCACTCCTCTTTATTAGCCTATTAGAAAAAACAAAATTGGGAAGGGCATGTGTCCCTGTTAGATAAAAAGTAGAAGACATTAGCCTGATTTCAAAATCAATTTCCCTCATGATAAAATAGGGAAAGAGAAAAATCGTAAATCTCACAAATAATTCACTATTTTTATCTATAATAATGTTTGATGCAATTACCTATGTGTAGAGGTTTGGAGTGTTGATGATGAAAAAATGGAACGTACTGATCGTTGATGATGAACAAGAAATGAGACAGCTAATCAAGCTGTATTTGAACAGGGATCATTATTTCTGTATAGAAGCTGAGAACGGATTGGTTGCACTGGACCAACTGAATAAAACAAATGTCGATATTATGATTGTGGATATTATGATGCCATTCATGGATGGATTCCAATTACTTCAGGAAGTGCGGGAGACAAGTCAAATCCCGTTTATTTTCCTGTCAGCTAAAGGTGACGATCTGGATAAGGTTAAAGGTCTTAAGCTTGGCAGCGATGATTATATGGTAAAGCCGTTCAACGCTGAAGAACTTGTCGCACGAATGGAAACAATCCTGAGAAGATCATACGGGATACAAACAAATCACCGTTCGATGATTGAGCGGTTCGGCCCGGTATCTTTCAATACAGCATCAAGGACCGTAACCGTCGGTGAGCATTCTCCCCGCCTGACCTTAAAGGAATATGAGCTCTTCTTGTTCTTGGCACGCAATCATGGAAGAGTGTACACAAGAGATCAGCTCCTTGATCAAGTATGGGGCAATGACTATGAAGGCAGTGATCGTACCGTTGATACTCATATTAAAACGTTAAGGCTCAAACTAAAGAACCACGGTCATTTGATTGAGACCGTCTGGGGTCTTGGATATAAATTTGAGGGAGCGTCTTGAAGAACCTAAAGCTTACACTAAATAAAAAAGTTTCACTCCTATTATTAATCAGCTTATTTTTAACGATTGTGTTTTCTTTCTTATTCATTCATTTTCTGTATAAAGACCTTTATATAGGTACTGTGAAGGAATCTCTCCTTTATCAGGGAGAGAGAACAGCAGCGCACTATCATTATGGGGATGTGAGCGGAAATGTCAAAGACAAGATTCTTTGGTACAACGTCATCTCCCCTTATGAAGTTTCCGTGGTTGAAGATCTTGATGATTTACGGGAAAGCTTTCCTTTTCAAATAGACGGAAAACCTCTTATCAGCGCTTCAGACAGGAGTGAATTGGCTAAAGGAAATCATCTTATGAAAGAAGGATTTGTGGATGAATTCAATCGAAATGTGATTGGAGCCATCTTTCCTCTTATGAATAAAGATAAGTTAAAGGGATATTTGTTCATTTATATACCCCTTGCTGAAATGACAGAAGTATTCAGTAAAGGGATCCCAATCTTAATATTGACCGGTGTCATGTTTTATTTCGTACTTTTCTTAATCATTCAGTCTTCCTTGGGCTCTTTGTTCAAACCTGTGAGGGAGATGCAGTCGTTCTCGAATAAAGTAGCCAATGGCGACTTCTCGGATCGGCTTAACGTCACCACCAATGATGAAATGGCAGAACTGGCATTAACTTTTAACAGCATGGTGGACTCCCTGCAGCATCAAGAAGATCGGAAACGCCAATTTCTTTCGAATGTCGCCCATGAACTGCGTACCCCCCTCACGTATATAGGCGGGTATGCAAAAGCATTGACTGACCGCGTTCAAACAAATCCTGATGAAATTGAAGAAAGCTTACACCTCATCCAAAAAGAATCGAAAAGGATGCAGAAATTGATTACTGAGCTGTTGGATTTGAATAAATTGGAGGATGCTTCTTTTTCACTTGATGTTGAACCGATGGTACTTTCCCAATTTATCATGGATTCCTTAATGCTGATTCAACCTAATGCAGTAATGAAGAAAATTGATATTAAACATACTTTGAATGAAGATTCCATCATTAATGGTGACCCTGATAGAGTGATGCAGGTATTCTTCAATATCCTTGATAATGCATTGAAATATTCACCGCAAAAAAGTCAAATATTGATTCATTCCTATGAAGAAGAGGGAATGGCTGTTGTGAAGATCCAAGATAAAGGTATGGGAATACCTGAAGAGTCCTTATCTCAAATAGGGGAACGTTTCTTCAGGTCTGACCTGTCGAGAACAAGGGATACAGGGGGGTATGGACTCGGTTTATCCATCGCTAAAGAAATTATGCATAAGCATAAGGGATCCTTGATTGTTGAGAGTAAAGAAGGATGTGGCACGACCGTCATTCTTTCTTTCCCCCTACTTGAACTATAAAAAGACTGAGTCGGTCGACTCAGTCTTTTTATAGTTGTTTCTGCTTATCCAAATAAATTTTTGATCGATTTAAAGAAGTTGGCGATTGCCTCCAATAATCCGGTAAAGAAATCAGACACTTTTTGACCGAACCCTTCATCGTTCACAATATCTTTAATGGTCGTCTGAATATCCTTCGTCAAGTCATCCAATTGTTGTTGGACATTGTCGAAGTCAATATCAAGGGATCTCATTTTTTCAAACAGATCAATCAATAACTGACGATCCTCCGGGCTTAATTCAATATTCAGTGCCTTAAGCTTATCTTCAACGATCTTCTCTACTTCCTCTTTGGTCGCAGGATCTTGCTCGGCGATTTCCTTTTTGATTTCAGTTAATAATTTACTAACTTCTTCCTTGTCAATCCCGGCTTCCTTCGCCAGGTCCGTTGCAACTGAAAGCTCTTCATTAGCTACTTCCATTCGAACCGTATCAAGCTTTTCTCCGCTTACATCATACGCTTTATAAATGCCGACCAGTGCGGAATGACCGCTGACTTTAACTGGCGAAGCAACATCCACGACTGCATTTTCGACTCCCGCCGTCAACAGGGCGTTTGAATACATTGAATTGGTTACTTCCGTAATGTTCTCCGGTGTCACAATATTGACCTTCAAGCCTTCACCTTTATCTTTTCGAGTAATCATGGCAGACGAAAACATACGGGCGTTTCGGTTCTCACCTTCTATATATTTTACAAGATCCTCTCCTGTAGCCGTAAACTCTTCCACTTCTGTTCCCTCGTCCATACCAAATTGCTCTTGAACTTGTTTTTTCTGCTCGCTTGTAAGTGTTTCCCCATATACAACGATTGGCAGTCCAAACTTTTCATTAATGCTTGCTTTATCATTATCTGCAGCAAATGCAGGCTGGATTCCGCTTACCATAAGTGAACATAGTAAGACAATAGCAATAAGCTTTTTCATTTTCATTCTCCCTTTTTCATAATGGATTAATCATTGAACGCATCCATTGTACTTGTACAATAGAATATATTCATCCATCTAGAGTCTTATTTCTTTCAATTATATAGACGAATCGGAACCATGGAAAGTTACAGGGAAACAAAAAAAAGCCAGGCTCGTTCATCACGCCCTTCTCTTTTCAGAAAAGATGCTTGATTAGTAGAACCAGGCAACCATTTATAATATATCTACCCAGATCTTAATGGCAGTCCCTAAGATTAAGAGGGCTAAGATCATTTGGAGAATCTTTGTATTCATTTTCTTTCCCGCCATGGCTCCAAGTGGAGAGGCGATCAGACTCGCCACTACCATGATCATGGCCGGCAAGTAATCAACCTGACCAGTGGAAATCTTTCCTACTGTGGATCCGATGGACGAAATCAACGTAATGGCAAGAGACGAAGCAATTGTCATTCTTGTCGGTATTTTAAGCACGACAAGCATGATAGGGACTAATAGGAATGCTCCTGCTGCACCAACAATTCCTGCACCAACCCCGACGATGAGGGCAAGAATGGCAGCGAGCCATTTATTAAATGAAACATCCTCCAATTTCACATCATCTATTCCTTTTTTAGGAATGAACATCATGATCGCTGCAATAAGGGCAAGAATTCCATACACGATGTTAATCCCTGCTTCACTCATAAATTTAGAGCCGAAACCACCAACGAAGCTACCGATCAGAATACTTACTCCCATATACGTAATGAGTGTTTTATTCAAGTAGCCCCCTTTACGGTAAGCCCAAACTCCACCAAGTGTTGCAAAGAACACTTGGACAGCACTGATACCTGATACTTCATGAGCTGAAAATGTGGCTACTCCGAGTAACGGGGGGATATACAGGAGCATGGGATATTTAATGATACTTCCGCCGATGCCCACCATTCCTGAAATATAGGAACCGACAAAACCGATTAAAAAGATTGTTATTATAAATGCCAAATCCATTGTGAGCCCTCCTTTTCTAGTAAAATGGGAACCGGCAGCCGCAGGTTCCCATTGGGAATCTATTTATTAAGCCAGCTGATTTTTATCTTACAGCACAACGGTTTGGTCCGATTTCCATCTCACGCTGCTTTTCTTCATCAGGAGTGACTTTCCCCATATTTGTTTCACGTATTTCCTGATACGCATTCGGTTGAGGAGGCAGGTTTTCAGAAACAAGCTTTCTGAATTCTTCTTCACTCTCAATGTTTAAACCGTGATTTTTGGCAAATAGTGTTCCTAACTTCTCACCTACAGAACCATTTTCATTTAATTCATCGATAATCATAAAGTGAGCAGGTAAAACGATAAGCTCCATGGAAAGATCTTTATAGCGTTTGTATAGACTCTCTCTTAAGTCTCCTACCCAATCTTCTGCTTTCCCCGCGAGATCAGGACGACCGATACTATCGACAAATAGAATATCACCTGATAATAAATACTTCTTATCGACTACGAAAGATGTAGATCCGATCGTGTGTCCCGGTGAGTACAGGGCGGAAATCTCAATGGTTGAATTTCCGATTACGATTTTATTTCCGTCTTCCAGAGCAGCGAACTCAAACGTCACTTCTTCTGCATCTTTAGGAGGTAACCAGTAAGTTGCACCCGTTGCTTCTGCAATCGTACGACCTCCTGAAATATGATCGGCATGTAAATGTGTATCAAATACGTTTGTAATCGTTGCATTTTTTTCTTTCGCAAATTCAATGAATACATCCGCCATACGAGTGGCATCCACGATTGCAGCTTCACTACCTGATACAACCATGTACGATAAACAGCCTTTACCTAAGCGTACGAATTGATAAAGTTCACCGCCATTTGACAAGTCACCCACTTTAACAGGCTCTAGATGCTCACTCCAAGCCTTCATACCTCCTTCAAGGTAAGAGACATCCTTGCCTTCTTCAGACAGCATTTCGGCCACCATAATGGAAGATCCTTCTTTGGCACAGACGACAAGAATATCTTTATCTTCAGGAAGTTGATCCATGATTTCTTCAACTCCGTCTAAAAGATCAAAATACGGAATATTTAAATACTCAAATTTCCCACCTTCAATTTTCCAATCTTCAAAGGCATCCACATTACGAACATCCAAAATGAATAATTCTTCTTTGTTCATCACCTTTTGTGCTACCTCTTTAGAATTCATCGGTTTAACAGCCATTTTTAATAAGCCTCCTTAAAATATGAATTACTTAATATCAGATTCAACGTCTCCAGTCCATTCGCTCATACCTGGAACCACATTGATTACATTTGCAAAGCCTTTATCTGAAAGCATTTGAGCAGCCATATCACTTCTGTTTCCAGTCCGGCACACCACATAAATGTCTTTATCTTTGTTCAATTCTTCTACACGGTTTTCAAGGTCCCCTAATGGCATTGAGATGGCACCGGGAATATGTTTGAATGCATACTCTGCTTTTTCCCGGACATCCAGAACAATGACATTTTCTTGCTTTAATTTACTTGCTAATGCTTCATTATCGATCACAGCTTCATGCTTACGCTCAACTGCCTCTTCACCGCTTGATTTACGTACAAAGTGTTTAAGGACCTCTCCTTCTTCGATAGTCCCTAAATATTCATGACCTGAACTTTTTGCCCAAGCTTGAAGGTCTGCTTTTGAGCCCTTGTCTGTTGCCTGGATTTCAATCACATGTCCTGCTTCCATGTCTTTCATTGCCTTTTTGGTTTTCACGATTGGCATTGGACAAGCAAGTCCTTTCGCATCTAAAACGAAATTTGATTCAATACTATTCATATAATGACCTCCAATTACCTCATAGGGTATATTTATTTACAAAAAAAATTAGATGAATAAGTTCACATTTCCGTCTTCAGCATCTGCTAAATAAGCAGCTACACCAGCATATTCAATTTCTTCCAGTAACTCGTCTTTGTGTAAACCCAGTAGATCCATTGTCATGGTACAAGCAACGAGTTTGACGTCTTGTTCCCTTGCCATGTCAATTAAATCGGGTAGAGGCATTGCATTGTGCTTCTTCATGACGCCTTTAATCATTTTTGGCCCCATTCCCATGAAGTTCATGTTGGATAATCCCATTTTATCTGCACCTCGTGGCATCATACGCCCAAACATTTTTTCCATGAAACCTTTTTTCATTGGGACCATTTCTTCTTTTCTTAAAGCATTCAATCCCCAGAATGTATGGAAAATCGTTACTTCATGATCATACGCGGCTGCCCCATTGGCAATGATATATGCCGCCATCGCTTTATCGTAATCTCCGCTAAAGAGAATAATATTGGTTGTTTTTGTTTCTGACATTGTATCTCCTCCTATTTACTGTATGGGGTATTTATCCCCTCAAAAAAAAATTAACCTTTTTTAATCCAAAATGTAAAGACATCATTTTCTTCATTTGAGTCCATTAATTCGTGTCCAGTGGATTTCGCCCACGCGGTCAAGTCACTCTTTGCACCTTTATCTGTTGTTTGTACTTCTAAAATTTGACCGGATTCAATCTCCTTGATTGCCTTTCTCGTTTTCACAATCGGCATTGGACAAGCAAGTCCCTTTGCATCTAATACTTTATCTGCGTTCATTCGAATTCCTCCTGATAATGTTGTTTTTAAATACCTATAAGGGTATATTAATTGATATAAAAAAAGTTGTCAACTCTTTTTCTTATCGACTCTTCACTAATAAATTCACTGCTTCTTTCACTAGTTCTTCTGTGTTTTCGCCTGTTTCATGCGAATCTTTCACGCACTCAACAAGATTCATACTGACAATTATGCCGACGGAACGGTCAAGAGCTGTTTTTGCTGCGGAAAGCTGTGTGATAACGTCTTTACAATCTTCCCCCTGCTCCATCATTCTTACAATTCCACGGAGCTGCCCTTCAACACGTTTAATTCGATTCTTAATTTGTGCATTGTATTCCATCAAGACACCTCCTGTTGGCTTATTGTTTCTTGCTACATACACAATAATATACCCTATAAGGTATATAGTCAAGGGGGTATTTTAAATTTTATTCCTTATACATAAAAAAGGCCTGTTCACACAGTAACTGTGACCAGCCTTTTACGTTTGGAGTTCCGTTTTATATCTAAATTAGATAGAATGATGTCTGCCTTTTAGACATATATTCCAGTCTATTCTGCATGAAAGCAACAGGCTCTTCCAAATAGATCGGGATGATTTGATTCCATTCGGGAATGTATTGTTTAATATTGAATTCCATGGCATAGCAGCTATTGGCTGTTAAAGGAAGGTCACCCCTGATGGGAATGTCTCCTTGTACATCATATAAGCCTATTAATGCTCCCGCTTCATGACAGTGATTCCCTATTGGGTGGGAATAGAGCATTGCCTCAATTTCTTCTTCTCTTGCCTTTTTCATTGCCCGGTAAAACACTTCATTTCCTGTTCTGCCAATTTTCATTTCCTCCGTTATGATGTCCTCAAACCTTAAGGCAGTTTCGAAGGCGGATTGAAGTCCTTCTGGAGCTTCCACCTCACCAGGATAGAGCACGTATGCCAGTTGCTGCGTATCCGTTGTAAGACCTAGGTAACGAATACCAAAGTCTAAATGAACGATATCTCCAAATCGAATAATCTCACCTTCTAGCCGGTCCATGTCCGATCCTTTTCTTTGCAAATCGACCGTAGGATAAAAAGACGTTTCCATTCCTTCATCTAAAACACGTTGGCGTATCCAATCGACTACGTCTTCTGTTGTCGTGATTCCTGGATGTATCACCGCTCTTGATAATGCTTCTTCGGCAATGGTCCTCCCAAGCTCGGCTATAGAGGGGTAAGCGACTAATTCCTTGGCAGTCCTAATCGATAGCCAATCTACAATAACATGTTGTGCAGACGTGAATTTATGTGAATGATCATCTAATAACATGCTTAAATGTTGAAAATGGGAGTGGCTCAACCCGTCTGCTACAGCAAAAGTCGATGAATAGTTCAACGCAATATTATCAGGGTTATGTTCATCCACAAGTCGTTTTAGACATTCCCATTGATCGCACTCTTCTGGATTCCAGACGCGTTCATAAAATGGTTCGAAATTAGGATTTGGGTGGAGGACCCATCTTCTGAGATGCTTTCCACTGTCTAAATAAAATACAAGGATCGTCAATCTCCTCGAGCTGTCTATTGACGCTGGATACAGACTCTTAAGGACTGGATCTTCATTATACTCCCTTCCTACTACAATCCACAAGTTGACATCGTGTTTTTCCATTAAAGTAGGTAATAGTGTATTAAGGCGATGAAATAACCAGCGATTTTGGGTTTCTTCCCTTTTCTTTAAAGGAAGAACGGCGGGTATAATGTTTTTCTCACTTTTCATTAGAATCACTTCCTTCGCTTTATTGTTTCAATACACTTTCGACAAAAAACCACATTTCCCCTTCAATAAATAAAAATGACCATCGAAGAAATCTTCAATGGTCACTCTTGCTATGTACTATCCTATTGTCGACAAGCTTTTTCACTATTAACGATTTCTTTCTCAAGAGCTGCTGCGAATTTTTCCAAAAGGGGAAGGGTGCAGATGTCTTCTTCCATTAGGGGGATATGATAGAAAGATTGCTTTGTAAACTTCTCTTTCATCAGTCTCAAGTAAACTTTTTCCTGATCCCTTCTTTTTCGCAAGAACTCACCGTCTGCCCCATTGGGGAGAATTTTATTGATAACCAGTCCTTCAATATTAAGAGAGTTCTTAGACATCAATTCAACCGCTTTTTCTGTTTCAAGAATGGGCAGTCTTTCAGGGATCAGTACAAAAATAAAGCCTGTCTTTTGCTGATTAAGTAAAACCTCCCTTACTTTTGAAAACTTTTCCCGTCGCTTTTGAAGGACTTCATATATGGGATCATCGACGGGCTCCCCATCATTCAAAAGCTGAGAGTAATTCTTGTTTGTTTTTTTCCTTCTCTCGAGCATTCCATCCATCCATACCCCCATAAGTTCCGGGAGCGAAAGCAGTCGAATCGTATGACCGGTCGGTGCAGTGTCAAAAATGATTTTGTCAAAATCATTTCCGTCTTCCAGAATGATGGAAACTATACGATCAAATAACGCAGCTTCTTCTGCCCCGGGTGCTGAAGCGGCCATGTCAATTTGCCGGTGCACTTCATTTACCATATTGGCCTTGACCATCCCTTTCAGATTCCCTTTTACTCCGTTAATGTATTGACGTGTTTCGTTGCCAGGATTAATCTCGATTCCCCATAAATTTTCCTGTAATGGAGTCTTATGTCCCTTGATTTCCTGATGGAAAATATCTCCCAGATTATGTGCCGGATCTGTTGAAATAATTAACGTCTTTTTTCCCATTTTTGCGTACATGACAGCTAAGGCAGATGCAGTCGTCGATTTCCCTACACCCCCTTTCCCTCCTACAAATATAATGGACTTCTGTAATAGATCATTCATACCATGCTCCTTCCTTCACTTATTTTCAACAACATCTGATACCATCCAGAGGAGAGTGTTCCATCCCCATCCTTAAGTGCCAATCATGAAACTTTTCTATGATAAATGGATAAAGTTCCAATGTGTAATAGAATACAGGGTTGGGTATTCCAAGCATTTCTGAATAAAGCAGCAAAAAGAATAAATCATCCTCGTCCCTCAATTCCCTGGCAATTTCCGTTTTGTGAGGGAGGCGTATCATGTCATCATAAAGCTCTATTACTCTTTTGAACTTTGCTTTTAAAGTTGAATCCAACGGTGTTCCCTCCTTATAGAAAGTCTTGGATTGTTGCATGATACATTCGTTTGTCGCTCAGATAATGCCCATTAATGAAAATGGCTTCCCTTTTGATATGGAATAGCAAAGAATAACATGCAGTGAAAAAAGGAATCTGTTTTCTCCATACCTGTCTTCCCATGTAGTAGACGATGGATAACATATTTCTAGGATCACAGTATATGATCTGTACGGCTTCCCCATATTTTTCAGCTGTTTCACAATATAGTCCTGCAAGGAGGCTTCTTTCGTGATCATGATGAGAAAAATCATGTTTCATTGTGATGAACCCGTCACCACTAACCCCACCGCATCACCCCATACCGACTTCAAGTTCTGCACGAATCATCATGACTTCTACCATTCCTATTCCTCCCTTTTTAAATATGTAATGAATAGGGGGATCCGAATAGAATCCCCCTAACGTAATGCTTAAGCTGAGAATTGTGAAGGTCCATCTCCCTTTTTAGAAAGCGAAGATGCCGCGGTGATAAGTATCCACAGAGTGAAAATCAGGATAATGCTTCCGAAGATGAACAAGAGCATATTCCCCTCAGACTCACCAGCTCCCGACCATTCAAACACAACCTGATGAATCATTGCCCAAAGTGTCATAAACATGAGGAACAACATTGGAATCAATGTAGCTAAGTAATTCCTGCCCTGACGTTTGAGCCATATTGTAATCAGCAGTAAACTGATTCCAGCAAGCAATTGGTTCGATGTACCGAATAACGGCCAAAGAAGGTATCCACCGGATCCAAATCCTTTAGGACCTTGAGGCAACAAGGTCAATGCAGCACTGGATACGACTGCAATGGTTGTGGCAACATGAGCATTGGTCAAAGGATTTACCTTGTATTCCTCTCCCAATTCTGCAATGATATACCTCATGAGTCGAACAGATGAATCCAGTGTTGTGGCAGCGAAACTTACGATGATGACGGATACAATCGTTGCAGCAATATCTGCCGGGATGCCTACACCTGTGGCGAGTTGGCCGGCTCCTTTAATGAACACTCCTAATCCGGCACCACTGGCAGCGGCAAATCCACTGTATGTTGCTTTAAATTCTTCAACATTGGGGAAAAAGGTAATACAAGCGATGATTGCAATCAACGCAAGCGCCCCTTCCCCGACTGCACCAAGGTAACCAACAAAGCGTGCATCTGTTTCCTTATTCAACTGCTTTGAAGATGTACCTGAAGAAACGAGACCGTGAAAACCGGAGATGGCTCCACATGCAATTGTAATAAATAGTAATGGGAACCAGGATACATCCGCAGATCCATTTGTCATTGGAGCCGTAATCTCAGGATTTGTAAACAATAGCCCGAGGTATAGTAATCCCAGACCTACTATGAGCTGATGTGAATTGATATAATCCCTTGGCTGTAACAGTTTCCATACAGGAAGAATGGAAGCTATGTACACGTAGATCATCAGAATAACGATCCATACAAAGAATGCCATACTTGTTGAGCTTAAACCAAATAATGAAGTGGCATCCTGCCCTCCGAAATAACGGACCAAATCAATTTGTAAAAAATCAACCCTGCTTGCGATAACTGCTGATGCATACATGACACCAAGGGCTACTATCGAAGGCAATAGCATGCTACCATTCCGCTTGTATACGGAATATCCAATCCATACAGCCAGCGGAATCTGGATAAAGACAGATAAGACGCTTGCCGGGAACGTGATGAATAAGTTCGCTATGACCCATGCAAACACCGCATTGACCATTAATACAAGAATTAAAATGATAAATAGAAAAAGTACTTTTGCCCTCTTCCCTATCAACTTATTCGCTAAAGAACCTACTGATTGTCCCTTATTTCTCACGGAGAGTACCAAAGTTCCAAAATCATGGACACCCGCTGCGAACACGGTCCCGAAAATCACCCAAAGAAAAGCGGGAAGCCATCCCCAATACACGGCAATTGCCGGCCCGACGATTGGGGCAGCCCCGGCAACTGAAGTAAAATGGTGCCCCCAAAGGACAAATTTATTCGTTGGAACAAAGTCCACACCGTCTTTATACTGGTGAGCGGGTGTTACATAACTCGGATCGAGCCTGTACACTCTTTCCGCAATAAGTGTAGAATAATATTTATATCCTACTAAAAATACAATACCCCCAATGACCGCTAACCATATTCCACCCATCATATTCCTCCTCTATCTCATATTAGTATACATCTTAATATCTGAATTTTTAGAATGTATACGCTTACTACATTTTACATTGGGTATTTATGGATTTCAATGAGAACATTGTACTTTTCTTTCTTGGTCTTCTTCCTGAATACAAGAAGGACCGATCCATTAAATGAATCGGTCCTTCTTGTATTCAGCGGATGAAGATGCTGTCTTCATCTGTAGGATCTACCGCCTGAGGGATATCTACCGTCGTCCTCAGTATTGTTTGGTCTGTATCAGTGGTTTTAGGGTGATCGGATTCAGTAGGGAACTCAAATGGGATCCGCTTTTCTTCCCCGGCTTTGATCGTCCCGATATTGTCTATGGTAATGGTCTTTAAGTCTTTTTCATGATAGCAAAAATCACTATCCTTTTTGTCTTCTTCATATTTATAAAGCAATAATAATTGAACTTTATTTATCGGCTGATCGGCCATCCCCCCCTTGAGAACGACGTCCCCCTTAATATGATCCCCCGGGGAAATCTCAGTAGTATGCACGATTGTATCTACTTTCACATGTCCGATCCCGATACTCGATAAAAATTTGTTTAACATCATTCAACCCCCTCATTCTATTTCTATTACTATTTATACTACCAATTCTTTTTATGACTCGTCCACTCTTACATATTCTGCTAATATTTCGCAAAGAATATAAGAGAAACTTTAGAAAGGAGGGAATATAAATGAAAAAATTGGTTGTATCCATCTTAGCTGTCTTCATACTTAGCCTTAGTTTCGGATCTTTTGCTTCTGCAGAAGGTGAAGGACAAGCACCGGATCAAAAGGTGAATCTAACGGAAGAACAAAAAGCTGAGCTTGGTAAATTACATGAACAAATGTACTCGACAAAGAAAGAACTCGTGAATAAATATGTTGAATACGGCGTCTTCTCAAAAGAACAAGGAGACAAAGTACTTAAGATGATGGAAAGCAAACATCAAAAGCTGAAAGAAAATGGCTACATGATGAGATGGCATCCACATCCACATCATGGAAAACAACTGGATCACAAAGAATAATTATGGTGGAAGGGCTCTTCATGCCCTCTCCTCCTTTAATCAAGTGTATCTCCCACGATATGTATTAATCATTTTTCCCTGAGTATAAGAGAAACCTTTTCCATATCGTCCATCGATACATCAAAATGAGTAGTGAATCGGACAAGAGTCGGTCCAAAGGTAACAGCCAATATTCCCTTCTTCTTTAACCCTTCTACAAATTGCTCCGATGTCATTCCTCTTCCGGATACATCCACCACTACGATATTTGTATCAACTTCATTGATGACTTCAATTCCATTACATGATTGAAGGGTTTCCTGCAAGAGCTTCGCCTTATCATGGTCTTCCACTAATCGTTCTCTCATTTTGGTCAGTGCAACCAAACCTGGAGCAGCAATTATTCCTGTTTGTCTTAATCCCCCTCCCAGTCGTTTCCTCCATTTTCGAGCCTGCCTAATAAAGTCATGGTCACCGGCAATGATTGAACCTATAGGGGCGCCCAATCCTTTAGATAAGCAAATTTGAATGGTATCACAATGATCCGTGAATTCCCTGACATCTCTGCCACTTGAAGCCACTGCGTTAAAGAGTCGTGCACCATCAACATGTACAGGAATGGAGTGTTTCCTCGCAATGGCATGAATGGCTTTCATATTTTCAGGTGAAACAATGGCCCCTCCTGCACGATTATGTGAATTCTCCAGGCATATTAAACCTGTTTCCGGAAAATGTTGATCTTCCGTTCGAATAGCAGTTTCAATTTCTTTAGGATCCATTTCTCCATTGATTCCTTCAATTGTCCTGGTTTGAACACCTGCTAAAGCTGCAACCGCACCTGATTCATAATAGAAAATATGTGAATTTGTTTCTAATAGAATTTCATTTCCCGGCCGTGTATGGGTTAAAACGGCAATTTGGTTCCCTTGTGTACCACTTGTGACAAATAAAGCCTCCTCCTTACCCAGTATCCTGGCGGCTTCCTTTTCTAGCTTTAGGACGGTAGGATCCTCACCGTATACATCATCCCCGACTTCAGCCTCGTATGCTGCCCTTCTCATTTCTTCCGTTGGCTTTGTAACTGTATCACTTCGTAAATCAATCATTGTGAGACTCCTCCTCTAATACGTTTGTTACATTCATTATACCAAAGGGAATGGATTGGCGATGGTCTCGATTTGACCATCACCATGAACATAACACCATACCAATTACCTACAAAAAATTATAATTATAGGAATATTCAAAACTTTTATCCTTTTTTTATGTTACTATTTTAATAATCTGTTCCATAACACAGTGTCTAATGTCTAGTTAGAGGAGAAGACTCAAATGACGATCGGTTCAAAAATCCGTTTTCACAGACATAAAAGGAAGTTAACCCAAGAAGATTTAGCAAAAGGAATCATTTCCATATCTTACCTTTCCAAACTGGAAAATAATCAAGTGACCCCGTCAAATGACATCATCAACTTGCTTTGTGAGCGGTTGGGTGTGAATAATCTGCTAGACCGTCCGAATCATTTGAACAATCTTCTCGAAAAATGGAACCACGAATTACTATGGAACAATACCGCTAAAGCCGATTCCACTCAAAGACTCATCATGAAAGATCTTGATGAGACCGATGACTTGATGACGCATTTATTTTATAGAATCCTATGCTTCCGCGTACAACTAATAAAAGGAAACCTTGAAGAAGCTCTGAAACACATGGTCCATGTTCAATCTAATTATAAAGAACTTACGGATACTTTGAGATTTTATTACCACAAATATAAAGGGAATTATTATTACCTTTTGGAAGAGTACAAAAAAGCCCAAGGAGAATTAAAAGAGGCGGAAACTTTTTATGTGCTCGGTAATGTCGTAAATGAAGAAGAACGAGCAGATTTATACTATTTGTACAGTCTGGTTCTGGCCCGTTTGAACATGTACCGTTTAGCCATTTATTATGGGGAAAAATCGCTTTCCATTTTTCAGGGAGTATATTATCAGAAAAGATGCGCCGAGGTACATCTCCTATTAGGTATCTGTTATCGGAGAATTCGCTATAGTGAGGAAGCTTTAAAGCATTATGAATGGGCGAATTTCATTTCTCACTCCATTCAATATACCTCCTTACTTTCAAAAGTTGAGCAAAACCTGGGGTACCTAAAATCTTTTATGAAAAAAAGTGACGAAGCAATCCAGCATTACTTGAAAAGCATAGAATTAAAAGAATCCGACGAAGAAGGGAAACTCTACTCTATTCTCTCACTCGTCAAAGAATATTATAAGATGAATCAATTTTCCAATGTTCATTTATGGTTGCCTAAAGGGTTGGGACTTTGTTCCAAAGATAAGTACCCGGATAAATACTATCAGTTCTCTTATTATCAATTTGCATTAAATGATTTCCCTCCTGGATTCGAGATGTTTATGAAAGAGTACGCTCTCCCCTTCTTCAAGAAGAATGGTTCCCATTTATTATACGCGGAGTATTCTACGTTTTTCGGACAGTATTACCAGGGGGTCAGAAAATATAAGCTTGCTGCATTTCATCTAAATGAAGCTAATATCATTTATGAAGAAATGTTGACTTTATAGGAGGTGAAGACAATTGAAAGAACTAAGAAAATTAGTGATCATCATTAGCCTTACGGCGATGGCCCTTGCCGGAGTTGTAGTAGTCAATTCTAATGAAGAAGAGTTCCCACCATTTTCAAGTAAATTATAAGATTTAAAAGGGCTGGCATCTGTATAGGGCCAGTCCTATATTCTAGCTAAAGTATAAGTGCATTAAACCGAGACACCTCTATGTACCCTACTTCAATTCTTCAGGTGGCTCTATGGAATGGTACCCTGTGCTCACTTCATCAAACAAATCGTTTGCGGCATTTAATGGTTGGGATTGCGTACGCGATACTTGGCAGCCGGTTTGAGTCGGCCTCAATAATAGGGTAAGCGCCTGTATTTCCTGTTTCAATAAATTTATTTCTTCTTTCGTTGCAGGTTGTTTATTTTGTTTTAGGATAAACCCCAATTGTCCACTGGGTTCGAGAGTGGCTTCTTCTACGTCTGAAATGGAACGAATTTGATTTTGTCGCAATTTCATTTCCAGCTGATCCACGGTTAATCTGAGTTTTTTTAACGTATCCCTCTGCAGTTCACCATCCTTTATCACGAGTTTAGATCTTCCCGTGATCAGTTTTTCCAATCCATCAATTTTGATTTGTGCATACTCCATTACAACAAGAGACAGAACCAGAACCAACCCCACCATTAATGTAGACCAAACTCCTTCACCTGCAATCGGCTGGACGAGCAAAGAGCCGATTCCGATCATGATGACTACTTGAGCCAGACTCATTTGTGAAATCGACTTCCTGCCTGCTATTCTTAATAAGAGTGTACCTCCTACAACAAGAATGACCGCCTGCCATAAAAGATTGAAATCCATTCCTTCACATCCTTTTTAAAGCTAGCATTAGCTTTTGATTAAAAATCTATATTATTCAATGAAATTTTCTGACAAAAGAGATATAGTTATTGATGAATACATATTTAAGGGGGATAACCAAATGGAACATTCATTTGAGAAAAACTTAGAAAGATATGCAGATTTAATCGTGCAGGTCGGATTGAACCTGCAAAAGGATCAGGAACTGCTGATATCAGCACCCATCACCTCATACGAGTTTGTTCGACTGGTTACCGAGAAAGCGTATGAAGCCGGTGCCGTCAACGTATTGACCGACTTCTATGATGAAGAGCTGAAAAAAATCCGCTTGGAGAAATCCTCTGAAAAAGGGTTGAAAACGTTTCCTGATTGGAAGGCAAAAGGATATATCGAAATGGCAGAAAACAATGTCGCTTTACTAAACTTAGCAGCCCCGAACCCTTCTCTCCTAAGAGATACAGATCCTACACGGGTTGCCTTGTTGAACAGGACTTCAGCCGAGGCTATGAAAGACTTTTCAGCTTATATCGGCGGGGGGAAAATAAGCTGGTTAATCGCAGCCATCCCAACAACTGAATGGGCTCAGACCGTTTTCCCCGAACTTCCAAAAGAAGAGGCTTTCAATAAACTATGGGAAAATATCTTTTATACAACCAGAACAGATCAAGAAAATACCGTGAAACTCTGGGAGGCCCATATCCATAACCTGAATAAAAAAGCAAACCGTCTAAATGAAGGAAAATATAATAAACTTCATTACAAAGGTCCGGGTACAGATCTGACCATCGAATTCCACCCGCAAACCAAATGGATCAGTGCTCAATTCACCAATGATAAAGGCATCCCGTTTGTGCCGAATCTCCCAACGGAAGAAGTGTTTACAATTCCAGTCAGATATGGAGTAAACGGTGTAGTTTCAAGCACAAAGCCGCTTAATTACAGCGGTACGCTTATAAAGGATTTTTCATTAACCTTCAAGGAGGGTAAAGTGATTGAATACTCAGCTGAAGAAGGCTATGAAACCCTAAAGAACCTTCTTGAAACGGATGAAGGAGCATCATACTTGGGCGAAGTCGCGCTAGTACCTCATGACTCCCCTATTTCAAACACAAACATCATTTTTAATAATACGCTTTTTGATGAAAATGCATCCTGTCATTTAGCCCTTGGCAGAGCCCTTTCCGTATGTGTCGAAGATGGTAAGTCCATGACAGCTGAACAACTAAAGGAAATCGGCTACAATGAAAGTATGATTCATGTTGATTTTATGATCGGATCTGCTCAATTGAATATTGACGGTGAAAAAGCAGACGGTACAATCGAGCCAATCTTTAGAGCTGGTGACTGGGTTTAAAATTTGCTTTCTATGGCAGAATAACGTTAAAGGCTTAAATGTTGCACATTTAAGCCTTTTTCTTATGGAATCCTCTTCCCTCTCCAATTATTTCGCCGATAAAAGAACACAGTACCAATAATGGAAAAAGTTACATAGAATATGACAAATAAATTTCTTTTTTAACATATTCAATACTTCACGTATCCATTACAATGGAAGTATAACATTTTAAGGAGCGATTTTCTTGTCAGTAAAATATAAACGATCCTTTCTTTGGAGCGGGCTATTCATTATTGCCTTCCTCATTTTATATACAATCTTTCGTACTACAAATGTACAATCCCGTGAAAAACCGTTAACCGCAGAGGAAAGATACCCTACAGTATTTGTGCACGGTTATAAAGGTACATATAATTCATTCAGAACAATGCTGGACCGTTTTGAAAATCAGCACGGCTGGGGGCAAAAAACGTTGGAAATCACGGTGTCCGATTCTGGGAGTGTCAGATACAAAGGTTCTATACCTGACAACCCCACTTCCCCACCACTTGTTCAAGTCATTTTTGAAAATAATCGGGCTTCACTTGATAAACAAGGGATTTGGCTGGAAAATGCCTTGAAACTTCTGCATCATCAATTTAATGTGTCCAACGTCAATATTGTTGCACATTCAATGGGAGGACTTGCTTCAACGAAATATCTTGAAGATACAACCGATAGCCCGTTTGTTCCGAAGACCCATAAATTCATTACGATCGCAACTCCTTTCCAGGGTGTCACTAAGGACTCATATGATCAAATCAATACTGGTGCTGCCGTGATTGATTTAAAACCTGAATCACGAGCATTGAAGGAATTATTCATCAATCGAAATATGATCCCTTCAGATATCGAGGTATTCTCCATAGCAGGGTCTGGAGATGACGTAGTAAATGTACAGAGTGCATTAGGAAGTGAATTTATTTTCGAGAAGAACACCTTCCAGTCTCAAATTGTTTATGATCCATCCATTTCCCATAGTGGCTTACACGAGACCGTCAAAGTCGACCGGCTTGTAGGAGATTACTTATGGAGTGAATAATCAAGTACTGCTTCCCTCTAAGGAAAGAAATCATCCTTAGGGGGATTTTCTTATGCAGTTGCGTAAATCACCTTTACGTTCTATACTACACAAGACTAAACCAATAGGTTAGGATGAGTTGAATGACAAAAGAAATAATAGTGAAATCACACCCTAAGTACATATCACAGTTCCAAAAAGGGTTTCCCCTATTAAATAAAGAAAATGTGACAACGTCTATACAGGATTTACAAGATGGAGATATTATCAGACTTGTCGACAACAACAATCATTTCATTGCGAAAGGTTATGCCGGGATCCAGAATAAAGGAATCGGCTGGCTTTTAACCTGGAAAGAACATGAAGACATCGATAAAGATTTCATATGTAAGAAGCTTCAAGCTGCCATCAATCAACGTCTTCACTTCTACTATAGCGAGGATACGACTGCATTCAGAATATTTAATGGAGAAGGGGATGGTTTCGGTGGCTTGACTATAGATTACTTTGATGGATATTATCTCATTCAATGGTACTCAGAAGGAGCCTATTCTTTTCATGAAGAAGTAATGGAAGCGTTAAGGGAATTGACAGATTTTAAAGGTGTGTATCAGAAAAAAAGATTCGCACAAGAAGGGAAATACGTTGAAGAGGATGACTTCGTTGAAGGAACACGCCCAACTTTCCCACTCCTCGTTAAAGAAAATGGTGTGAAATTTGCGATCTATTTAAATGATGGAGCAATGGTTGGTGTATTCCTTGATCAAAGGGAAGTTCGAAAGAAAATACGTGACGCGTACTCTGAAGGTAAAAGGGTTTTAAATACATTCTCCTATACCGGTGCCTTTTCTGTTTTCGCTGCTCTCGGTGGCGCCATTGAAACAACAAGCGTTGACTTGGCAAATCGCAGCTTAAGTAAAACAATCGAACAGTTCAGCATCAATGACATCGATTATGAAGCTCAGAATATCATTGTTGAAGATGTCTTTAAATACTTCAAATATGCTATAAAAAAAGAACTGTCTTTCGATTTGGTCATATTAGATCCACCAAGCTTTGCACGTTCAAAGAAACATACATTCAGTGCTGCAAAGGACTATAAAAATTTATTGAAGGAAGCGATTGCCATCACTGAAAAGGGCGGCACCATCGTGGCTTCCACAAACTGCAGTACCTTCAATATGAAGAAGTTCAAAGGCTTTATCCAGACAGCATTTAAAGAAACAAATGGGAAATATGAAATCCTCGAAGAATATACGCTTCCAGAGGATTTTAAAACACTGAGGCAATACAAGCAAAGCGATTATCTAAAGGTCGCTTTTATCCGCAAATTATAAAGGATGTGATCCGGAGTCAGCACCGGATCACCTTCTGATTTTATAATAAGGAAATGCATGAATGAAATGTTATATAAACAAATGACAGAATACTCTGTTATTATTTCCTCGGAAACCGCAAAAACCGACAGGGAACACAAACTTCCTGATGAATTTTATCGAACTAGGGGGATTAATGATGAAGAAAGCGATTTTTCTTGACCGTGATGGTGTTATCAATGAGGTAAAAACCGATAGAGTGAAGTTCGTCAATACTCCAGAGCAATTTTATTTCCTCGAAGGAGTTCAGGAAGCCGTGAAATTATTATCAGATTCAGGCTTCCTCCTTTTTGTCGTGACCAATCAAGGTGGCGTTGGCCTAGGGTTTCTTTCTCATGATGATCTACAATTAATTCATGCTCATATGGTAAATGAATTGGAAAAAGCGGATGGATTTATTCAGGAAGTTTCCTGTTGTACCCATAAACCTAACGCGGGATGTCTATGCAGAAAGCCTGAACCCGGGATGATACTCAAACTGGCTGAAAAATATGACCTCGATCTTAGGAAATCCTATATGGTCGGTGATCGTGAAGTAGACATAGAAGCCGGAAAGAAAGCAGGATGCACGACCATTTTGCTTAACAAGATCCCTTCTCCTACAGATGCTGATTATATATTTCCTGATTTATTAAGTGCTTCTGAATTCATTGTGAAGGATCATTAAATGATTTGCCCCCTGCCTATCCTCCCACCGCCCTTTATCACCTTGTACCAGAAATTTTTAAGATGTTTTCATATTTGAATAGAACTCGTTTTTTCATTTCAAAATAAGGAATTCTATGATAAAGTACTATGGAATCAGATCGAACGGGAGGTTTTCGGGTGAACCAGCAGGAATTACTACAAATTATACGGGATCACTATCCCTTTGATGTGCTGTCTCTTGAACAGTTAAATTATATTATTACCGGCTCCACATACACGACCTTCAAGAAAGGTGAATTTCTATTTCATGAAGATGAAACGGTTGAAGAGCTTGATATATACTTTCTCGTCTCTGGTCTTGCGAAGAATGTGCTTCATAGGTCAAGCGGGAAACAATACTCACTCCGGTTTTATTACCCGGGTGACTTGATCGGAATCATGATCATGCTCACGAGTGGGCAGATGACTTTTTCGGTACAGGCAATCGAAGACTGCACGGTTTTCCGTATTCAAAAAGACCGGATTTTAGACATTATGACTAAAAACAACGATTTTTCAAAGATTATCTTTGAAAGCATCGGCAATCGAATGAAGACTCTTTACGATGAAATAAAAGTTAAATCTGCCACAGAAACCGACGATGAAAACATCAACCTTTTCAGGACCAAGGTACATACTCTGATGGATAGCCCTATTTTCATGGATGGGAATGCCACCGTAATTCAAGCTGCTCAAACGATGAAAAAACATGATACATACGGCTTGGTAGTGGTGAACCAAGATAAAAAAATGGAAGGTATCCTTACCCAGCGGGAAATTCTTTCATATATTACTAATCCAGGTGTCTCTGATAAAATAAAGGACTGGATGAAGGAAAAACCTTTCTGGATCAGGGATGAATCCTTTGCTTATGAAGCCCTTTCCTACTTCAAGCATGAGGAAGTGGATTTTGTCCCCATCATTCGCAATGATGTCGTCGTTGGTGTGCTTACCAGTACGTCTTTCCTCAATATTCAGGATTCAAATTATCTTGATCTTTCATATAAGATTCAAAAGGCTGTTACAAATGATGAATTGGTTGAACTTGCTACAGTAAAGAGTGAGACCTTTCAACAATTCATCCAAGACTTATTGATTCAAGACAGTTTTGGTTTTGATATCTGTGAAGTCATTTCAAACTATAATGATCGTCTTCACCGGAAAATCATTCAATTGAGTGAAAAAGAAATGAGGCAGGAAGGGTATGGTTCCGCTCCTATCAATTATTGTTTCATCGTGATGGGCAGCCAGGGTCGGAGTGAGCAGGGATTCCATACCGATCAGGACAATGGCATCATTCTTGATGACTATAATCATTTATCTGACTTAAAGAAGGTAGATCACTATTTTCAAGCGTTTACGGAGAAGTTAAATCAAAAGCTTGCTGCTTGTGGTTTTCCTGAATGCACGGGGGGAATTATGGCTAAGGAGCAAAAGTGGAAAAGATCCTATACAGATTGGAAAAAAGCAATCGATGAGTGGCTTCAGGAAATGGACGCACAGGAAATCCAGAATATCACGATGTTTTATGACTTCCGTCCAATCTACGGCGACTACTCCATTGCTGAGGAAATACGAAATTACCTGACAGAAAAGTCAAAACGATCCCTTAATATGCAACAACTATTACGAAAAGATGCCCTAAGATTCAAGCTTCCGGTCGGACCGTTGGGACGTGTCAATCTTAAGCCTAAAAATCATTTATTCAACATTAAGAAGTCCGGCCTTTTGCAAATTGTGAATATGATTCGAATCCATTCTGTCAAATATGGTATTAAAGAAGTCAATACGATCAAAAGGGTACAGTCATTAAAAAAATTACAAGCCTTTCACCCAAGAGATGCAGAAAATGTAAAAACAGCCATGCACATCCTCCTTTCCTTAAGGACAAAACAGAATCTTTTGGAACTTAGTGAAGGAAAACCATTGAGCAATGATATAGATGTCCGGACCCTTTCGAAAGAAGACCGTCAAAAATTAAAGGAATCTATCCAGATTGCCAATCGACTCCAGCAGGTAATGGAAATCAGTTTTAACAGGAACCGGGTGGTTTAATGGATGATATAGGCATTAATGTAGGCTATCGTATACTTAAGTATTATTTATGGCAGCAATTTTTCTTTCGTTATCAAGTAAAGAAGGAAAAAGAAAAGCTATCCTATCATAAGCTGTCACGTGCCCTTAAACAATTTGAAGAAGAAAAGCCGACGCTACAGAAGAAGCACTTATTTCATTGCACCTTTACCATATTTGACCTTGAAACCACTGGTTTCTTTCCTGAGGTGGGAGATGAAATCATTTCCATAGGGGCTGTTAAGGTGGAAGAAGGGAAAATCCAGAAAGATCATACTTTTTACCAGGTGATCGATCCCCTTCAGACCGTATCGCGAGAAACGAAACGATTCACAGGGCTAAGACGAAAAGATTTCTTAAACGGTGTGACCCTGCCGATAGGATTGGAGCGGTTTTTAGAGTTCAGTAAGGGGACGATTCTCGTCGCTCACCCTGCAAGCTTTGACATTAATTTTCTTCAAAAAAGGATCAGTAAGTGGGAACTACCATCGTTTGATCCCGAATTTGTCGATTCATTTGCACTTGCCAATAGCTTACTTGACAGAGATGACTGCTACTTGGATGTATTAGTGAAGACATTCAATATTCAGGACAGAACCAGGCATCATGCTCTAAATGATGCCATCATGACAGCAGAAATCTTCGAAAAGCTCCTGAACATCTGCTATCAAAAAGAGGTTCATACGATACGGGGGCTACATGAATTCCTTCTAGACGAATCGGGCTAAGTATGAATAATGTTCAACACTAAAAAAACCGCATGAGGAAATCCTCATGCGGTCTTTTCTGTTTGATTATCGAATTTGTCCTGTTCCATGCATCATATACTTTACTGTTGTTAGAGCCGGCAGCCCCATTGGACCTCTCGCATGAAGTTTCTGTGTAGAAATTCCGATCTCGGCACCGAATCCTAATGCTCCACCATCTGTGAAACGAGTGGAAGCATTATGGTACAGAGCTGCTGCATCCACAAGCATCATGAATTTCTTCGCAGTTTCACTGTTTTCAGTGACGATGGCTTCAGAATGCTTCGTTCCATATTGTTCAATATGTTCAACAGCTTCATCCAATGCAGTCACAATTTTAACGGCAATATCCAAGCTTAAATATTCGTTCGCCCAGTCCTCTTCACCTGCAAGCGTTGCATCTGAAATTGCCTCTACCACTTTATCATCTCCGTGAATAGAGACATGATGTTCTTTTAGTTTTTCCACAAAAGCATCTCTATTCTTATTGAACCATTCTTCGTGCAGGATGACGGTTTCCGCTGCGTTACAGACTGCCGGACGATCTGTTTTCGCATTAATGATGATATTTAATGCCTTTTCGACATCAGCTTCACTGTCAATATAAATGTGACAATTCCCTACTCCCGTCTCAAGAACAGGAACCGTAGCATTGTTGACAACCGCATTGATTAAGGCTCCGCCTCCACGGGGAATTAATACATCAATATGTTCTTTCATTGTGAATAATTCACTGGTTGCACCGCGGTCTGTCGTATTGATGAATTGAACGGCACCTCTTGGAATATCGGTTTGTTCCAACGCCTCATGCATGACGTCCACAATGGCTTTATTTGACGTGATGGCATTTGAGCCACCCTTTAATACGATGGCATTACCGGATTTTAGTGCAAGACCAGTAGCGTCCACCGTCACGTTCGGGCGGGCTTCATAGATCATCCCGATGACACCAAGGGGCACAGTCACTTTTTGCACTTGCAGCTGATTTTCAAGAGTCCAATCTGAAACCACTTTCCCTGTTGGATCATCGAGGTCGGCTACTTGGCGAAGACCGTTTGCAAAGTCTTCAATCCGTTCTTTTGAAAGGGACAGACGATCCATAAAGGCAGCTTCAAACCCTTTTTCCCTTCCTCTCTCAAGGTCCAATTCGTTTTGCTTTAGAATGTATTCGTAGTTGGACTCCAAATGGTCGGCCAGGATATGAAGTGCCTTATTTTTTTGCTCAGTTGAGAGCATACTAAGTGTTTTAGAAGCTTTTTTAGCCAGTATCGCTTGTTTTTTTACATCGGTTTTTTCTACAGTTAAAGTCATCAAATACCTCCTGTTTATTTTAAAACAACGCTTTTCGTTTGCATTCGTGATTGTCAGGGTTTCTTGATTCGTCCCGTATCGATAATTTATACCCCTACTGGAATAGGCACTTCTACATGACAGACAAGTTGATCTATTTCCACAACAATTTCATCTGCTTTAATATTTTCGGGGTTCTTTAGCTTTCCTGAACGATAGTTGACGATTCCAAGCCCGACTTCCTCATGGCGATTATCGAGAATTCGCACGACGGCACCTTTATCGAACCGTCCCTTTACAGTATAAATGTCTTCAATGGTCAAGCTTTCCTTCTGTTCTAATATGCGGTCTTTGGCGTCAGCATCAATGGTGATTTCACCTTCTGGTCCTGAATTGAACGCAATCCATTGCTTTTTAGAGTCAAGGTTGACGGAATCTTCCGTCGATTCGAAATAGGTTCCTTTCGCCGTGTGCTGAACAGCATCATAGATGACGTTGGCGTTCCCAGATTTACCGAGGAATGCAGGGATGCCGGAAGCCATTGTAATCTTAAAGGCATCAATCTTGGATCTCATGCCTCCAGTACCGACGGCGCTGCCAGGTTCTCCTGCCATCTCTTCAATATCTTCTGTAATTTCAGTCACACTCTCAAGTAGTTCAGCATCTGGATTTTTGCGTGGATCTGAATCATATAATCCATCAATGTCCGATAGAATGATAAGTTGATCAGCATCAACAAGTGCTGCGACTTTCGCAGATAATGTATCATTATCTCCAAACTTCAAACGGTCGATCGTTACGGTATCATTTTCATTCACAATAGGAATGATACCTCTTTCAAGTAGAACATTGATCGTATTTCTGGCATTGTTATATCTATCTTCATCAGAGAAATCACTACGAGTGATCAGAATTTGAGAAGCAACGTATCCGTTTGAAATTAACAGATCGGAATATGCTTCTATTAATAGTCCTTGACCGATTGCAGCTGCAGCTTGCTTCTCAGGTAACGAACTTGGACGTGTCAAACATCCCAACTTACGGTACCCCGCAGCGACTGCTCCTGATGAAACCAACAATACTTCATGACCGTCGTCCTTTAAACGGACAACTTCATCAACAAGGCGCTCAAGCTTTCTGCGGCTCATTTCTCCATGTAAGCTTGTCAATGAACTACTTCCAATCTTAATGACGATACGTTTCTTCTGGTTATCTTGGGACATTCAATCACTCCTAGTAAAAAGGTCCGTCCCTAAGCCCCTCTTTATGCAGGGACGGACCTGTATTTCTGGTTTTGCTGGTATTATTTTAAATGAGGTGTCAGTGTTTCGATGTTTAAATTAGCTTGTTACTAATTGTTTGGACTGTAAGGAAGAGCTGATTTCTTTTGATCGCTTTTCCGCTCCCTTGACAGCTTCTGAGATAGCCTTACCTCCACCGAACTGTGCCAGTGCATCAAGTCCCGCAGCTGTAGTACCATTAGGGGATGTAACATTTTCTCTTAGTTGAGTTGGTGACTCTTCCCGTTCGAGCATCATCTTGGCTGCACCGAAAATGGTTTGAGCACCGATCTTTCGTGCCAGTGAAGGATCCAGTCCTGCTTCGGCACCCGTTTTTTCAATATGTTCCATTAGATAATAGAAGTAAGCTGGACCGCTTCCTGCAATTCCTGTGAAGATGTCCATTTGCTTCTCCTCTATGACGAATACTTCGCCGATACTTGATAATAATTCTTCTGCATTTTCCATATCTTCTCTTGAAGTGAACCGCCCTGCACTGATTGCTGTGGCAGACTCCTTCAACATACTTGATGTATTCGGCATGACGCGGATGACAGGCTGACCGGCAGGTAATTGATCTTCCATATGAGATGTAGTGATACCTGCAAGTACAGACATGATGACCGTATCATTTCTTACGAGATGATTAATGGAATCTAATGCTTTGTCAATATCTTTCGGCTTCATTGCAAGAATAAGGATATCTATTTCATCAAAGGGCAGATCATCCTTTGTTAAAGCAGTGATATCATATTTCGCTTTCATTTCCTGAAGTCTGCCCTGATTGCTTCGATTGGAAACAATAATTTGTTCTGCCGGGATCTTACCACTTTGTACAGTTCCTGAAATCATTGCCTCTGCCATGTTACCTGCACCTAAAAAAGCAATCGTCTTATTTTTTAACAATCATATCCACTCCCGTTCCTTATTTATGTCAGTTTTTCAAAACACATTTTTTGTTTTTAATAGAACATTTAATGTAATGTTTAGGTTTCAATTTTTAATAAATGGTTGCTTCATGACGCCGAATCCCTTGATTGGCGCGTGTTTTGTTCACAACGTTTATTATCGTAACATGCTGAAGAATGATATCAAGTGCAATAAAGGAAGTAGTTAGGATTCTGCCGAAATAGCTAGTGGAAGCGTTATCATTACCATTTATGTTATTCAGATTCCTTCTGAGGGCCTTTAATTGGCTGAGAAAGCGTATAATCAGAATTTTTAATTTTGACATTCGAATCAAAATGACTAAATATCACGTTCATCATCCCAGTGGAACAGGCCCTAGCCCGTCTCAAAACAACCTTGCTCTTCAAAAAAGAAAATCCCGGTGGGCCTTGGCCCACCGGGATTTATTTCATTATTCTGTTGCAGCTTCATCCTGACTTTTACCACTCAGGAAATCTTTTAGTGCTTGGATATTTTCTTCGAAGTCAATTTCAAGAACGGAACCGACTCCGCTGTAACTTCCATTTGTGTATGAATTTTTCACTGGAATCGTCAATTTGTCCATGTCACTGCTGTTACTTAGGAGAATATCCTTCGCAATGGAGATTTGGTCCAACCTATTCATATTCGTCTGAATATAAGGTTGTATGGACCCTGCCATTTTCGGAAGCTTTGTTACACCTCCGATGGATAGAACTTCGTCTTTTAAAGCAGCTATCACCTTTTGCTGTCTTTCAACACGACCAAAGTCACCTTGTTCATCATGACGGAATCTCGCATAACCCAGTAATTCCTTCCCATTCAGGTTCTGGACACCAGGCTCGAGGGAAACACCAATATTCTCTGACATGGCTTTCTCAACGTCCATTTCAATTCCATCAGGAGCCAAAATATCAACAGATTTTTCAAAACCTTTAAAGTCAATAATCATGTAATACTGGATATCCAGATCGAAATTCTGCTTGATGGTTTTCCGCAGCAATTCAGGACCACCTAAATAAAATGCGGTATTAAGCTTATAATTTTGATAACCAGGGATTTCTGCATATATATCTCTCATAAAAGAAACGAGTTTGGTTTCATTCGTTTTCGGATCGATCTGCGCGAGCATCATCGTATCTGTCCTTGACTTCTCCTCGCCTCTGCTATCGACTCCCAATAACAAAATGTTTACCTTACCGTTTTCGTCTTTTACACCATTAAATTTATAATCTTCCTGCATCTGGTCTTCACCAGCCATTTTATAACCGCTGTAAAATTGAAACGCAGCATAACCGAGTAAACTAAAAATAAGGAGTAATAATATCAAAATCACTTTTCTTCCGCGTTTTTTCTTCTTGGTCTTTCGATCTAACCGTGACTCCATTTCTTCACCTACTTTTATGACATTCATGAAATAACCGATGATAGTATGAAATGGTACTCTAAACCATTATAAATGACAATCGCAGAATAATGGATAAACTAACACTTTTCTCCATACTATGACACCTGGAAATATATTTTACCACAAATATCCTTGAAAGTATTTAGTTGTTCTAGTAATAAAGCTGAAGAGGTTGGTAGTACCCTGCCGTCATTTCCTTAATGACCGTTTCGTCTTTTGCTTCAAATGAGATGATAAATGAAGTAGCCGGGCCGCTGGATTTTTCTAAGTCCTGAAATGAGTGAACATCTTCTTTACTCAACGTCTTTCCTGTCAGGACAGAAAGTTCGTGACGCACACCTTTAGAACCCACGGGTAAAATATGGACGATGGCAGGATGAAGGATACACTCCTTAAATAAAGATAATGGGGCAATATATGATTGAGATCTCAACACTTCATCCCCGACTAAAGGGGTACCGATTAGTGCATACGAAATCCTCTTTTTGGAGGTTTGATCCCTCTTCTTCTTTCTCATTCCAATACAGGTAACGCCAAGAGCGGATTGCTTTAAATTGATATTGGATTCGGAACTTCCGGTCAGGGGGACACCCTCCATCCCAAGTTCTTTCAGGCCCATTCGAACACCTTGTGTATACTTATCCCACACGTTATCCGATGTAAAATTAAATAGTTGAACAGCTACGAGCCTTGCACCCACTGCCAAGCATTCCATCACAGCTACCCGAAAACTGAAATACCCAACAACCTCTGGATCAGCCTGGACCTCGTCAGCATTTTTTCTGCCGATCCCTCCGCTGCAATCAGAGGCGAGTATCAGTTCTTCTTCTTCATTGATGGAGATTGATAACACATCACGATTACTGATCATACCCTTACCCCTTCCGGTAATTCATCTGCCAGTGGAGGATAAAGAAAGTGAGCCATTGTTAAATTTATGAGGGTCCCTGCTATCAGGGAAGGAATTATTGCCACGTAAAAAGACGGACTCAGGATAAAAATAAATGGGACTGCGGCTATTACACCGTTCCCTATTAAAAAAAGAGCTGCAGCCAATACACGCTTCCCTTTGGAGAATACATAGCCGAACATCCAGACAAAGAGCGCCATTTCTGCAGCAACCAGGATGTGGAAAGGTCCAAGTGGAAATCCTGCATACAGACTCGAGAGTAAATGTCCTCCCCCGGCAACAACTGCCCCTTTCCTTCCATTGAATAAAGAAGCAACTAAAATAGCAGGCATACTGTCCAAGGCAATCGTCCCGATGACAGCCGGGACTTTCACCATTCCTCCAATGGCAGATAAAGCCAGGAATAATGACATCAGCAGAAGCGTTTTAAGCTTACTTTCCATCATTGTTCTGCACTTTACCAGAAGAAAATACATTGGCACTCCGGATATATTCAACGTCTTTTACATGGCTGCGATGATTGATCACACGGGAGAGCGCAAAGAAGTAGTCCGATAACCGGTTGATATATTGTAACGTGATGACAGGAAATTCCTCGTCGTTCTTTGAAAGGGATACCATGCATCTCTCTGCCCTTCTGGCAACAGTCCTTGCAATATGAATACTGGCAGAGGCTTTCACTCCACCTGGAAGGATAAACCTTTCAAGGGGAGGAGCTTCCTTTGTCAATTCGTCAATCTTTTCTTCTAAGTAAAAAACCGACTCAGCCTGAAGCTTGCTCTTTCTTTTTTTTGAGATATTGGATAGGTCCCCTCCGCAATCAAACAATTCATGTTGAATTTTCTCAAGATCAATCAATATATCATTATAACGCTCATGATCCAATTCAGATATCGCTTGACCAACGAAGCAATTCACCTCATCCAAGGTACCGTATGCTTCAACACGGATATCGTCCTTATCGACCCTGCCGCCTATTAAACTCGTCCGGCCCTTGTCCCCTGTTCTTGTATAAAGTTGCATATAACCATCTCTCCTTTACCCTTTTAATGATGTTGCCATGCCATACCAGACCAGCCACACTCTTTGTGATTCTTCGGCAAGATCCTGATAAACCCAACCTGTCATATCTCTCCACTCTCTGGAGGATTGATCGCTGGGAACAATTCCTTTCCCTATTTCAGAACCAATCCAGATCACCTTTCTATCTGGGCTTTCTTCTTCCCACTTCCTTAATGATTGCATCCAATTTCTAAAAGCCGCTCTTATATCACCATCCTTTTGTAAAAGGGCTCCGCGGACCGCATACTCAATCCCCTCTAATACGATGATAGACATTTTCGGATAAATCGCTTTCCAATCTCCATCAAATAATGAAACCCACTCTGCATCAGAATTCGTTAAACGAAAGTGATTCCTTACCCATCGTCCCTTTCCGTTAAAGGAACCGCCCGTAATGAAGTACAAATCTGATTCCTCCAATCCTCTTCTCTTTCCCAAATCATTTCATACCCTTTTCCGTGGTTAATCTCCCATTCCCAAAATGCCTTTGTATCATTTTCAGGAGATAGAGTTGTCAATAAATGCCGAATAACCCCACCGTGGGTAATGATTGCAAATCGATTTCCATTATGGACTTCGATTTGTGCTATGATCTCTCTCCATGCAAGTTCCACCCTCTTGCTGAACTGAACGATATTTTCGCCTTCTGGAGGAGAAACACATGGGTTGGTTAACCATTCCTTATAAACTCGATCTTCCTTCAAGAGCTCGTATGTCAGTCCTTCCCACTTTCCAAAATGTAATTCTCTCAGCATTGGCGACGAAATCACGGGAACGTCAGGAAACAGAAAATGAGCTGTTTCCAAACATCGGTTAAGATCGCTGGAAAAACACACTTCGTATTCATCGAAGTTTCTCTTCCGCCCCTTAAGCATATCAATCCCATTGTGGGATAAACTCGAGTTCGTCCAGCCTATATATTTTCCCTTCTCATTATCTTCTGTTAAACCATGTCGGATAAAGGCAATAACCATAAAGTCATCCACAACATCCACTCCATCCCTTCTACACTGGCACCAACCGTATCTCCAGTCATTCCTCCAAACCATTTGATGGACTTTACATAAACGAATAAGAAAAACCCAATTGTGACTATACTGAATGTGATATAAAGATAAAATCCACCCAGTAAGAAGCTGCATATTCCTCCCACTAAAAAATATGCTGGAAGAAAGAAAAGTTCATTTCTGGTCATGTATTTACTGAAGCTAAACCCCATACCTGATTTTTGTGCCGGTGCAATAAGAATGAGACTTGCTCCCATAACTATGCGGCTGAAAAAAGGTATCCACATAAGGACCATCGTGATCACTGCAGAATCAGTGTAAAGGACAGTTTCGTAAATGAAGACAAAACGGGAGGAAAGCATAACCAATAAAGAAAGCACTCCAAAAGCACCGACACGTGGATCCTTCATAATCTCTAATCGCTTCTCTTTATCCCTATAGGAAAAAAAGGCGTCACTTGCATCCATATAACCATCCAGATGAAGTCCGCCGGTAAGAATGATAGGCAACACCCAAATATAAAACGATAATGCCAATGGGCTCATTTGGGTAAACGAATCCAGTACTAAATATCCGATTGAGAGAAATATGCCAATACTGAAGCCTACCAATGGAAATGTGCGGACCATCCACTTCATCTCATATTTCCCAACTAAAAATTCTATACGGATTGGTAAAACGGTGAAAAACTGTATATTCAACAGCACGCTTTTCAATAGAATCATACCGGTGGCATTCCCTTCTTTATAACAGGAATTCCTACCGACATGTCTATCGCCGTCATCGACTCCTCTACCATCCTTTTATGTAATGATCCGAGCGTCCTTTGGAATCGGAGTATGTCGCCAGATGCTAAAGGAAGGTCGAAAAACACTTCATTACTAACGACTATCAACACCTGTGCTTTATCGAGGACCGCAATGATAGATTGAAAGATTTTCTTCTCTACTCTTCTGTCGTCCATCTTTTCCACAGCGAACATCTCATTTGTCAGAAGAGTGGTAAGGCAGTCTAATAGAACGATTGCATGATGTGGAATGGAATCTAAGGCATCACCGATCGATCTTGGGCATTCCATCGTGATCCAGTTTTCAGAAGCGGAAGCACGATCTTCTTGATGTTTCAGAATCCTTCGTTCCATCTCCTGATCGGTATTGACCCCACACGCCAGATAAACCAATTCTTCCTTCCCTTTCCTTAATCCTGCTGCAAGTCCTTCAGCATAAGAGCTTTTACCGCTTCTCACACCACCGGTTATAAATATCAATTTACCCACAGTACTGCCTCTTTTCTATAATAGGACCACATCCCCTATTCCTTTTTCTCCAAATAACGAGCGATAGCTTTCTTGGTTACTTCATAGACTCCCCTCCCGATCAATTTCCCTATTGAAGTAATCGGTCCAGCAAAGGGCTCGTGGTCGCCTTTTTGACTGGAGGCAATCAGAATGCTGTCTGTAGGTGTGCCCGTCGCCAGATTCCCTGTTCTCCTGTCCCGTATATTCATATCATGCAAAGCTCTCACCTTTGCTTCAGTGGATGTGACGAGTGCTTCAATATACGCTTCGTCTGATAAATTCCCATTGATGAATACCCAAGTATTAATCGTACCGGGCTTTGTTTCCATATCATATTGGTAACTTGTCGATACGTCCATGGCATTTCCAACGCCTGCAGTCACCACGACGAAAACCGATTTTCCTTCGGTTTCAAAACGATCATACACCATATTGGTCAAATCGAGAGCCGTCGTCATCCCAACGGTTAAGGTTGGGTCCAAGTCCTTTTGAACAAGGTACTTTCTCATATCTCCCTGATAATCCGAACAATCATAATCCCCTGGTACTCTTCGATTGATAAAGTGGCTGTACCACCCGATTCCTGCCCCGATGATTCCAGAGGACATACATTTCAACGGATATGGAGCAGAGAAATGGATACATTCTTCACTTAAGGTCAGGTACCTTTCATCCAGGATGAAATTCTCACTTTCATTCCCCTCTGGAACGATCACCATCTGCGGCTTGGCCACCAGAGGATGAGCTTGCTTTTGAACCTTTGTATGATATACCTCTTCTATATGCTCTTCTTTCAAAACCTCTTCCGGATGATGAAGGAGTTTTGTTCTTCCACGATCTAATAGAAGTAAGCGATCACAGTAAAGGCTTGCTAAATTCAAATCATGAAAAATGGATATGACCGTTAATTTTTCTTCGATTGTCTGTGCTTTGATTAAATCCAATAACGATTTTTGGTAGGACAGATCCAGATGATTAGTGGGTTCATCAAGCAAAAGGATCTGGGGTTCTTGCGCGAGTGCCTGAGCAAGAAACACACGTTGACGTTCCCCACCGGACAGTTCATGGAGGAAGCGGTCTTGAAAAGAAGAAATACCCGTTTGGTCCATCACTTTGTCAACCACTTCACGATCCCTCTCCGTTGCCCCTTTTATAAAACCTTTCTGATGAGCATATCGACCAAGCATGACCGTCTCTTTCACTTCATAAGAAAAAGTTTCAGTCGATATTTGAGGCAGAACAGCTACATGCTTAGCTAATTCCTTCGAAGAATATTGTGTAAGCGGCCTTCCTTTCAATTCAATCGTCCCAGCCATTAACGGAAGAAGACCGGTAAGTGCCTTTAATAGCGTCGTCTTCCCACTGCCATTTGGCCCGAGAATGCCAAAAAACTCTCCTTGATTCACATGAAAATTCATGTCATCAACGATTTTATGATTGTTATATCCCACTGAGACGCTGTTAACAGCGATCATGATGAAGAACCCCTTTTCTTTAAGAGAATATAAGCGAACATCGGAGCACCGATCAAAGCCGTAATCACTCCAATTGGAAGTTCAGTCGGGGCGATGATGGTTCTTGAGAGTAAATCAGCGAGAACGAGAAATCCTCCTCCTGTGATGATGGAAAGGGGAAGAAGATGCTTATGATCATGTCCGACGATTCTTCTTAGAAAATGAGGGATGACAAGACCGACGAACCCGATTGTTCCAGAGACAGCGACGGCTGATCCCGTTAAGATACTCCCGGCAATGAGAATGATAAGCTTTCTCTGATGTACGGATATGCCTATATGGCGGGCTTGTTCTTCACCGAAGCTCATTCCATTCAACTCTTTGCCGTTCAGGATGAGTACTATTGTCCCTATAAGGAAGAAAGGAAAGATGATAGTGATATAATCCCACCCTCTCATAGAAACGCTCCCAAGAAGCCAGCCGATGATTTGCCTCAATTCTTCGCCTGTGAGTGCGATCATCAGGGAAATCAAAGATCCTAAAAACGAGCTGAAGATGATCCCTGTCAAGATGATGGTTTCAACCTTCATGGTCCTCTCGACTTTTTGTGCGAACCATAGTACTAGAAATACAGTGATGATGGAGCAAATAATGCTGAAAAAGGGAAGCGTAAACTTCCCAATGAACGGAATACTCCAATGAAAAAATAAAGTGATGACTGCACCGACAGATGCCCCTGATGAGACACCCAATGTATATGGATCGGCCAGCGGGTTACGCAATAATCCTTGGAAAGAAGCTCCGGCAACGGCTAAAGAGCTCCCCACCAGTAAAGCTAACAGTACTCTTGGTAACCTGATGGTATACACGATGTTCGAATACATGGGATCGACCGTCTCAGGTAAATCAAAGCCAAACCACTTAGAACCGATGATTGTAACGATATCCAATGGCGGGATCGATATGGTCCCGATTGAAATGGCTGCAAGAACCGCCGCTAATAAAAATAGGCCAGCCAATCCGTATGTAACCCCTATTCTATTTTGCAAATACCTCTGGATAGATCGACTTTGCAATTTCCTCTACTCCTTCAACCAATCTTGGACCCGTACGTGTGACTAAATCTGAATGAACATCGTAAACATGCCCATTCTTCACGGCATTGACATCTTTCCATCCATCTCTCTTCATTACTTGTTCTTTCGGGTTTTCGCTATAATAACCATACGTTGTGATGATCACGTCAGGATTCGAAGAAATGACAGATTCCTGATTTACCTTCACCCATCCTTCTTGTTCGCTCATGACATTATCAGCATTGACCATTGAAAGCATTTGATTGATGAACGTGTTCTTTCCTGTTGAATAAATGTCCGGTGAAGGAGAAACTTCCACATACACACGCTTCTTATTTGATACTTCATTTGCCTTTTTCTCAATCTCTTCCAAATCTGATTTCATGTCAGACACAATAGAAGCTGCCTTGTCTTTTTTCCCTACAAGAACACCAATATCATTGATGGTGGTGTACACTTCTTCAAAACTTTTTGCATCCTCTACGATGAATACATTGATCCCAGCATCTTTCAACTGATTCAACCCTTCTTCCGCTGATTTGGCAGTGGATTCATGGGCAAGGACCAGATCGGGTTCTAAGCTGACAATTTTCTCGACGTTAAATTCCATTCCACCGATCTTCTCTTTATCCGCGGCTTCTTTCGGATAGTTATCAAAATCTGAAACACCGACGATTTCCCTGTTTAATCCAAGTTCGAATAAAATTTCCGTATTACTTGGAATTAGTGAAACGATATGCTTAGGTTGTTCCTCCAGTGTAACTTTATGATTCAATGCGTCATTTAAAGACAAAGGAAATTCTGATGAATCCCCACTTACCTCTGCATTTTCTTTATTCTTTGATTGATCACCATCATTGGTTCCGCATGCTGAAAGGAACCCAACGGCCAAAAATAATGAGAGTATTACCTTAAATGTGTGTTTCATTTCCTTATTCCCCCTGTGAATGTAGATTGTAGACAGAAAAAAACATCTCTAGTGGACCAGAGATGTTGTGTAAGATGCATATATAGGGTTCAAAACAATAAACCATGCACATTACACCTCTCTATCCGCGTAGATTTGGTGCGAAAAAAACTCAGGCAGGTCTCCTGGCTCATGGTCATTGTTTGCTGATACCTTCCCATGCACGCTTCGCACAGTGGCATACTTTCAGCAAACTACCATTTACAGTGGCGGGACCGCGTTGGAATTACACCAACTTCCCTATTAAGAAGCTAAGAAGAAACATGCCTTCCGCTTCACCTGAATTCTTACCATATGTAATTGTTCCGTTCAAAAGAATTATACACAAATTATGACGGATGGGAAATGAAATTTCATAAAATTGCAGAAAACTTGCAGATTTACATTTTTTCATGTAAGTGCATAAGTTTAATACATTGTGGCGATGAACCATTCGTGGTAGAATCTGTTCAAGCAATTACTTTACTGCTTTAGAGGAGTACATATGGTACAGGAGGTTTGCTAGTATGAATGTTAAGAGAGAAATTGCCACCTTTGCAGGTGGATGTTTTTGGTGCATGGTAAAGCCGTTTGATGAGCTGTCCGGGATTATCGACGTGACTTCCGGATATTCGGGAGGGCATCTGGAAGACCCCTCTTATGAGGATATCAAAGGGGGTAACACCGGACATTATGAAGTCGTCCAAATCACTTTTGATCCGGACCTCTTTCCTTACGCACAGCTATTAGAACTATACTGGCCCCAAATTGACCCTACTGATGACGGAGGTCAATTCCACGATCGCGGTGACCAGTACCGTACAGCTATTTTCTATCATAATGAACAACAAAAACTATCGGCGGAAAAGACAAAGAAAGCAATAGAAGACAGCGGCCGATTCAATAAACCAATCGTCACCAAAATTCTTCCTGCATCATCTTTTTACCCTGCAGAGGATTACCATCAAAAATACTATAAAAAGAATCCTGATGAATATAAACAGGACCGCGAAAAGTCAGGCCGTGATGATTTCATTGAAGATCAT
Organism: Rossellomorea orangium; assembly: GCF_019334305.1. Classification (GTDB taxonomy): domain Bacteria; phylum Bacillota; class Bacilli; order Bacillales; family Bacillaceae_B; genus Rossellomorea. The sequence continues at coordinate 35,155 of NZ_JAHWGH010000025.1, read as the reverse complement.
TGGAAAAACAATTAAAGGCATGAAAATAAACTCCTTTCACCAAACTAATGGGTAGAAAGGAGTTTTTCATATGAATAAAGAAAAGAGTAAAAGTGATCTAGAACAGGTTACCGGATTTGATGGACCTGGTAAGATCGTTAATTTCTTCGATCCCTATCCCGATGAAGGTGAAGCCAATGTAAACAACTCGGACACGGTGGATAATCATTCATCGGAACGAAGATAGAGCATGGTCAGGGCTGCTAATATTCGAGCCCTCACCCTCTTTCCCTGATGGGGCAGGATGGATTCGAGACAGGGGTAATGAGGGATGCGATTGATTGAACATTCTTTTACATCCAAGAAACAAGAAATCATCCAAGGCATCACATTTTTAAGAATGATACAAATTGTACATAAATTTATACCGCGATGTAAACGTTAAAAGTAAGAACCGAGGAAGTCCTCCACTTAGTTAAGCCGTTAATCCCTTGATTTGCTCGGTTCCCTCCCCTTTGTCCCTATTCCTCATCCATAAATAAGAATCGGACGTCAGTGTCGAAATGTCCGGTTATCGTCCGAATGGGGATGTCATCTCCCTCCATCCAGTCCTGAAAATCTATCTTTACTCCTTTTGCACTTTCACCGAATCCGATTAAGCATTTCAACGTTTCACAATGAAATACACATGTATGAATGGTCCCCGCCCAAGAATCATAGGCTTTCTTGAAAACAGGGCTCTCGCCATCATTAAACAGATTTAGTGCCCTTTCCATGGTCAACCTCTCTTTTTGCCCGGATTGCAGTACGCTCAGCCTTTTCAAAGAATCCTTTAAATAATGACGATTATCCTTCTTCATATGATTCATTTGAAAATGATTGGTACAACCAAGAGTTGATGAATGATAAACCCCAATGCCTCTTGGAGACGCCTCCACCACAGCTGCCTTTCCACTTCGATCATATAAAGAGTAGTTAAAACTATGGCGGTGAGGGAGCTTGCGCAAAACATCAATGGCCTCGTCAGAATCTTTACAGGTATCAAGGATGATCCGGGCGATTGTCGTACATATGAAGCCTTCTCCAGGTTTTAAGCGATTTACAAAATGAAAGCCAACTGCCAATCCTTTTTCATTCAACCCGTCAATCCGTCCGATCCCTCTGCCGGAGAAACCTATAGAAGCATACCCTCCTGAAGGCTTCACTAGTAGAAGCCTTCCCTCATACGTTTTGGGATGGTAATCATAATTCCTTATATAAATACCATCTTTCGCCAGGGATGAACAACCGGACTCTTTCCACTCCTGTTGAAAGCCTGAATATTCATGAACAGTTTCCTCCATGGACCATTGTAATCCTTTAGATAAACCCTGTAATTCATCCCACAAGCCGGGTGCATACTGAAGAATGAATCTCTTCGCTTCCATGATATCCACTTTGTAGTTTCGCAGTGACTTCCTACGGCGCTCCAGATGATGGGTGTAGAGGGGGGATTTCCGAAGTTCATGTCCTAGTTGAAGGCCGATTTCATAGTAAGTCCCTTTTGACTGCAACACATCTAATACAACTTTTTTCATTCATCTATAACCCTTTCTGCACACTTGATATAATGTCGAATAAATACCTTCTCCCTTTAACGCCTATTATGCTACACTTAATTTATCAAACTGTAGGAGGAAATATCATGCAAAAAACTCAAAAAACACTTTCACTAATTCAAGAAGGAGTGAACGTTCTGAGTTTGTAACAGGAAACGGCGCTCCTTCTTCCAGAGTATAAATCAAATCAGGAAGCAGGAGACAATTTATGATGAAACAAACGCTCGCATCCCATAATATCCGGATGCTGTTTTGGATTTCTTTTTTTGGTACAATCAGTTTTCTTCAACCCGTTTTAACATTATTCTATTTTGAAAGAGGATTAACCTCCTCTGACATATTGCTCGTTCTGATGTTTTGGAGCGGGGCCGTATTACTCGGAGAGGTTCCAACTGGAATATTTGCCGATCGTTTCGGGGCAAAATATTCTTTTTTACTTGGTTCGTTTCTTAAGTTCATTAGTATCGTTCTTCTTCTATTTGCCTATGAACCTTGGATGTTTTTCCTGTACAGCTTCATCAATGGGTTCAGTGTTACCTTCTTCTCAGGGGCAGATGAGGCCTTGATCTATGATTCACTCAAGGAGTCAAATGAAGAAAATCGAATGGATCATGCAATGGGGAAAATCCAGTCAGCTTCGTTCATTAGTATGCTAATTGCCGTTTTGGTCGGTTCATATTTAGCAAAGGATTTAGCTGATAATCAATTCACCCTACTCATTATTCTCGGCTTGGTCTTTCATTTGATTGAATTGTTCTTGATTCTGCGTGTCAAACAGCCTGTTGCTGATTCATTCCAGAAAGAAAATCCATTCTCTCAAATTAAGAGTGGTTTCAAAGTCATACAGCAAGCACCACAGTTATTGCTGATGTTTCTGAATGTCACATTGGTTTTCATCCCGGCCGGTGCCGTTTACCAATACTTTGACCAGCCGCTTCTAAAGGATGCAGGGGTTCCCGTGTATATGATTGGTGTCTTTTATGCCGTTTCTGCCATCTTTGGCTATATAGCTTCGAATTCAATCGGCTGGATGACTGCTCGTTTTTCCAGGATATTGCTGATGAACCTATCTGGATTGATAGCGGTAGTCGGGTTACTTCTTTCGGGCTTGTTCGGTTCCTCTTTATGGATCGTGTTAGGTGCATTCTTTCTGTTAAGGCTTGTGCGGGCAATCCGGTATCCCATCTACTCCCAGTTAAGTAATGATTTAATACCTTCCGGGATTAGGGCTACGACGATTTCATTGCTTTCCATAGTGGATTCTTGCTTAGATCTTGTCGTGTTCGGATTATTATCCACCATAGCTTTGAAAGGATATTCCACTGTTCTCATAGGATGCTCGTTCATCGCATTATTGGGAACCTTATTACCGCTTACACCTGTTAGAGCAAAAAAGGCAGAGCTAAAAGTCGAAAGAGACCGCCTTCTCTAAATGTAAACAAAGAGTGCTGACAATGTGTCAGCACTCTTTTGTAATGAGTTATTTCTTTAAGTACGTCCAGCCTTCCTCCTGATACACCTGATTTTCTTTCATCAGTTTACCGAGGGCACGTTTAAAGGAAGCCTTACTCATATTGAAGCGGTCTTTGATTTCGTCAGGCTGACTTTTATCCCAGTAAGGGATCGCACCATTTCGTTGTGCCAAGTACTCAAGAATAACCTCCGCATCATCCTGCATTTTATCCTGCTTTAAAGGTAAGAATGAAACATTCACGTTTCCATCATCCTTCACGTCGATGACTCTTCCTTCAACAAGCTCCCCGAGTCTTGGCTCTTGCTTTCGTTCATTCATGTGAACGAAACAGCGATACCCTTGCTCAGATAAGAAGAAGGTCCCGACTCGGAGCAGTCGATATACCCGTCCCTGCACTTTTGCATTCATCATTTCATTAGAAGCTCTCCTGGACACCTGTTCAATGATATTTTCAGTTGCCAATCTTCCGTATAGACGATCTTGCTTATCCCGATTCAGGGTTAAGAACAGCTGGTCACCGGGATTTGGCCACAGCTCCAGAAACTTCGGAAGGTCATCCGATGAGACCAGAATATCCTTAGGTAGTCCGATATTAACAAAGACACCTAAATCTTCCCTTTTGTCCACAACTTCTGCCCACCCGTATGCACCGACTTGTACTTTAGGGATACGCATAGTCGCTGTCAGACGAACGTCCTTGTCATGATAAAGAAATACTTTCACCGTATCTCCTTCTTGAATTTCTTCTGTTATTTCAGAGTGATGCAGCAATACACGATCCTCATCATTCGTTAAAAAGAAACCATATGGTACTTCATGATCAACGAATAAATCCACTACCGTACCTGGCTTTAAAGAAGACATTATATTATTTCCTCCTATATAAATTAACTTAAAACATTTCTCTACGTTTGTATTCACTAAATATAGCTTTTTTCACTTGTGTTGTATAGTGCGTATGAGGTTTTTTACAATAAATCATCAATTTAGAAAATAATGAATTCATGAACTTTTACCGGTCCCATTGACCTGTTAAAAGTGAGTTGTTATGATTCTTCTAATTCAATTATAACAAACACATACACCTTGTATAAGTTCAAGAATATGGCTTGAACGTTTCTACCAGCTACCTTAAATGGCTTGTCTACAAGATAAAGTAATGCCTATGGAATTATTTTATCCTGTAGATGACACTCTGGTTGATTTTCACCAGAGTTTTTTTATTTTATCTACCGGGAGGATTACCCAATGAAAAGATTCTTTCAATTTGCTGAAAGAGAGACAACTTATAGAAAAGAAACATTAGCAGGAGTGACTACCTTCCTTTCGATGGCCTACATTCTTGTCGTTAATCCTATTATTCTCAGTCAGGCAGGAATGGATAAAGGTGCCTTATTCACGGCTACCGCCCTATCTGCGATAGTAGGGTCCCTATTAATCGGGATTCTTGCAAATTTCCCAATAGGGATAGCCCCAAGTATGGGCCTGAACTCATTCTTTACCTTTTCAGTATGCATCGGTATGGGAGTCCCTTGGGAAATAGCACTAACCGGGGTATTCATTGCCGGGATCATATTCATGATCTTAAGCATAATGAAAATCCGGGAGAAAATCATTAACGTCATCCCACAGGATCTGAAATTCGCCATTGCAGGAGGAATTGGATTCTTCGTTGCCTTCATTGGTTTTAAGAACGCAGGGCTCGTTGTTTCCAATCCGGAAACATTCGTTTCGATCGGGGATCTATCTTCCCCTGCCACATTGCTTGCTGTATTCGGATTCATCATTACGTTGATGATGTTAGTGAAAGGAATTAAAGGCGGAATATTCTACGGGATGGTTGCAACCACCGTCATCGGTATGATTGTAGGCAAAATTGACGTGCCCCACTCTGTTATCGGAAAGGTCCCTAGTCTGGACCCGACATTCGGTGTAGTATTTACACATTTGGGCGATATTTTCACCCTTGAAATCATGGCCGTTATCTTCACTTTCCTATTCGTCGCTTTCTTTGATACTGCAGGTGCATTGATTGCCGTAGCCAGTCAGGCAGGAATCATGAAGGATAATCAAATTCCGAATGCAGGCAGAGCCCTTCTCGCTGACTCTGCCTCAGGGGTGGCAGGTGCGATTTTCGGTACTTCAACGACTGCATCTTTTGTGGAATCTTCTGCAGGGGTTGCCGTAGGAGGCAGAACAGGATTCACATCGGTTGTGATTGCCATTTGTTTCACGATTGCGCTGTTCTTCTCACCCGTTTTGTCTGTCATAACGCCTGAGGTGACGGCTCCGGCACTCATTATTGTAGGAGCTTTAATGGCTACGGAAGTAAGGCATATCAATTGGAATCGACTCGAAGTTGTCATTCCGTCCTTTGTCACGATCATTATGATGCCTTTAACCTTTAGTGTCGCAACCGGGATTGCCTTAGGATTCATTCTCTATCCATTTGCCATGATTTCACTAAAGAAATGGAAAGAGGTTCATCCCATAATATATATCCTTTGCGGATTATTCATACTTTATTTTGCATTTTCTTAATGCTAAAGCAAAAAGGGGAGATGCCTTCGAAAACTTCAAGGCATCTTCCCTTCTTTATCGTTACTTATGAAAGCTTCGAACGGTTTTGTCAGAGGGTAGGAAGAAAGTCATCATACCGAGCAGGGGAAGGAAGCTGCATAGGATCATCACAAATCGAATGGTGAATAAATCGGCAAGACCCCCAAATAAGACGGCTCCAACCGCTCCCATTCCAAACGCCAGGCCAACGGTCAAACCTGACACCATCCCAATCTTACTTGGCAAAAGTTCCTGGGCATACACGACAATGACACTGAAGCTTGATGACAATATAAGCCCTATACAAAAAATGAATGGATAAACCATGTCCAAAGACAAGTAAGGTAATGCGAGGGTCAATGGTGCGGCACCAATCATGGAAAAAAAGATGATATTTCTTTTTCCAAAACGATCAGCTAACGGTCCTCCTAAGAAGGTCCCCAGTACCCCGGCAAACATAAAAACAAATATGTACGCTTGTGCTTCTTTAATGGAAAGACCATAGTCTTCAATCAAATAAAACTGATAGTAATTTGAAATCCCGGCACCGTACCATGATCTTGAAAATACAAGAAAAACCACGAATACCATGGCCCACTTCACTTTTGGATGAATCGACATTTTTGTTGAAGCAGGTTTCTTCCTATAATCCATTCTCTCATTCGAACGGAGTCTCTCTGAATACCAGGCAGACACACGAAGTAACACTAACACGCCTATGATTGCCACGATGGTGAACCACAACGCTCCTTTTTGTCCAAAAGGAACAAAAATAAAGGCTGTTATCAACGGCGCCAGTGATTGACCGGTATTTCCTCCGACCTGATAAATCGATTGTGCAAGCCCCCTTCGGTTTCCCGCTGCCAAGTAGGCTACCCGTGACCCTTCCGGATGGAAAATGGCAGATCCAAACCCGATAAACAATACGGATACGATAATCCAAATAAAATGACCGGATAATGCAAAGCCTATCAATCCCGTTAAGCTCGACAACATCCCTAATGGCAGTAAATAAGGTCTCGCTCGAATATCGGCATAGTAACCAAATACGGGTTGTAATAAAGAGGATGTCATATTGAGCGCAAATGCGATCCAGCCAATTTGCGTGTAACTAAGCTGCAATGATTCTTCAATGATTGGAAACATAGCCGGCACCACAGCCTGAAGGGTATCGTTAATAAAATGACCCGAACTGATCGCTAAGAGAATGCCATAAATAGTAGGATTTACTGCTGGCTTTGTCAGTGTTTGTGCCAAGCTGTCCTCCCCTTTCAAAATTATTTCGCTCCTCTAAATAGTATACTGAAAAACCCATTCATTTCCTATGGAAAATAAAAAAAGCCGAACCAAGTTCGACTTTTCCCCCAATCAATTATTAGCCTCTATTCGGGAATACCCGCTTTACCATATCAGCTATTTCTTCACCAAATCCTTCGATTGGTTTCCCATTTTCCGCTTTATCGGCATAGTCCCTCATCCGGTCAATGAAATCAGGATTAGTTGAAACATACACATTATTAATACTTCCATTTGCATTCTTCACTTGATCTGAGATTTTTTTCTCCAATTCCTTCGATACATTTCCATTCCTCTTATCTTCAAGTACAGCAGCTACATATGCATTTTGATCAGTTGTAAGCACATATGCGCTTTTTACTTCTTTAAGTTCAGCTACTTTATCCGCTTCTTTGTCAGCAAGAGAATAGTTTTCCCTCATCGTACCGTCATTCATATAATCACGGTTCGCCTGATCATTCTTATAATTGACCCTCTCCAGATTCCGGTTGTTCATCTGCTGTCCTTCTTCGTTCATGTTATTGCTCGTACCACAACCTGAAGCCAAAGTCATGAACACCAATCCCATAAGGGAAATCAATAGATATTTTTTCATTCGAATGCCTCCTAAATTTGATTCACCCTTACTATCCCCACACCAATTTAAATCTATTCAGGATTTATTACGTGTTTAATTCTTTATTCAATTAGGGAAAACTCACAATGAATGATTTATCAGGGAGGTGTGAGAGATGTTTCAGGCAGCTTTATGGGGAGGCGCAGCCAGTCTATCTTTATTAATCGGGGCCTTTATGGGAATTTATCTACATATTCCGAAGCGGGTTGTAGCGTTTATTATGGCCTTAGGAACGGGATTGATCATCGGTTCCGCTACCTTTGATCTCTTAAGTGAGGCAGAAGGAAGAGCAAATCTACTTTATTTAATATCCATGTTTCTGTTAGGTGCCCTTATCTTTACATTATTCGAAATTTTCATCTCTAAAAAAGGTGGAAGCGAAAGGAAGCGTTCTAAGAAAAACCCTCACAATCATTCAGGGCTGGCCATCTATGTAGGAACGATAATGGATGCCATTCCTGAATCCATCATTATCGGCGTAAGCTTTATTGAAAGTCAATCCATGCCATGGGTATTCATCACCGCTATCTTCATCAGTAATTTACCCGAATCATTATCAAGCAGTATCGGGTTAAAGCTCGATCAGTACAGTACGAGGAAAATTCTATTTCTATGGGGAAGTGTGGTCATGCTTTCCTCTCTCAGTTCTTTACTCGGTTATGTATTTTTGGAGAATGCACCTGAAAGCACTTCCTACCTGATTGGAGCCTTCGGTGCCGGTGGCTTGCTCGCAATGGTTTCCTCCACCATGATGCCTGAAGCATATGAAGAAGGTGGTCCCATTGTCGGCTTCCTTTCCTCCTTAGGGATTATTCTCTCCTTTATTTTGACCCATTTGTCATAGGATTCATGGAGCGAATAAAAAAAACGCACCTGGGTGCGTTTTTTTTTTATTCTTCATGGTTGATGGTCAATCCGTCTATAAATCTTTTACCCATGAGTTTATCTTTTTTCCGATTTTCCTTGCTGTTAAAGATGATATCGAAGTCATAATTCTCAGGATATAACTCCTTGGCAGGCACATAGAGCCGGAGTCGTTTATGATTCACGATTATTTTCATCCCTTTCACCTGCACCGTGTAATTCCCTTTATCATCAGGACCCTCGAATACAATTCCGAACTCTCCATCGGGTGAAATCTTGACATTATCACCTTTAGAAAAAAGCGTGATTCCGTGGTTTTCTTTCTTGGTCTTCCTTTTCACCCTTGTACTGTGTTTATTTACGATGACCTGCTTATCCATTTCCTTTCTCAGATGAAAGTCAACATCATTTAAACTGTATTCTCTACTCTCCTTATAGGTGATTTCATGGGCTTTCTCAATGATTTCCGGATGCATCCCCAACTTTAAAGCAATAGAGAATGCCTGACTTTCTCCCCCTTGACCGACGACAAGCTTATACGTCGGCTGCAAAGTATCGATGTTAAACTCCATACTGCCATTCATAAAGCCCTCATGTTCTTCTGCAAAATATTTGATCTCACTATAGTGGGTAGTGGCAAGAATTGTAGCCCCCTTTTCATACAATTGATTCAAAATGGCTGTGGCGAGACCCATTCCTTCTAAAGGATCAGTACCGGAGCCGAGCTCATCCAACAGAACGAGGGAACGGTCGTTGGTATCCGTTAAAATGCCGATTACATTTTTGATATGTGAGCTGAATGTACTTAAGTTCTGCTGCAGACTTTGCCCATCCCCGATATCCAAGAGGATTTGCTGGTACAAGCTGATTTCACTCCCTTCCCCTGCCGGAATGTGAAGACCGCACTGGGTCATGAGGGTTAGCAGACCGACCGTTTTGATGGTGACGGTTTTCCCTCCCGTATTGGGTCCAGTAATGACCAATGCATGAAAGCCTTCCCCCATCTTGATGGAAAGGGGGACCGCCTGTTTCCCCAATAGAGGATGTACGGCATTTATCAAGTGTATTCGTTGGTCTTCATTCAGGATTGCCTTCACTCCATCATAAGAACGGCTATATTTCGCTTTGGCAAACAATACATCGTAATGGACCATCGTTTCAATCGCGAGTTTTAATTGCGGTTCGAACGATTGAACCATTCCCGTCAATGTCCATAGAATATTTTCAACTTCACGATCTTCTTCGAATTTAATAGTGAGAAGCTGGTCCTGTTGTGTACTTAATTCTTCCGGTTCAATATAAAGGGTTGAACCGGAAGCTGAAGAATCCAAGACCGTCCCTTTCAACTTCCCCCTGAATTCTTTCTTGATCGGGATGACATATCTGCCGTTTCGCTGACTCACGATCGATTCTTGAAGGAAGGATTTATATTTTGCCGATTTTACGATCGATTGTATTTTATCCTTCAATCGATCTTCTTGAATCCCCAATTGCTTTCGAATCCTCAGTAATTCTTTACTTGCATAATCGTCCACTCTGCCATTTCGGATGCATCGATTGATTTCCTCTCCAAGATCTGGAATGTCTTCAATGGAATAAACGTATGATGAAACCCTCGGTGCCAGCCATTGTTTGTCATCCATGTATTTCTTAAGCTTTTTACATGCATCCAGAAAATAATACAACCCCATGAGCTGATCGGGTCTAAGCGGTACTCCTTTGTTCAGGCTTGCTATTATGTTCTCTACACCATCTAATGCATGGATCGGTACACTGGCACTTTTCTCGAGTATGTGTACGGCTTCCGTCACCTCATCCAGCAGCATGTCAACCTGGCGGATATTGGTCGACGGCCGTAAGTTCATCAATTTCTTTTTCCCTTCTTCTGTAAGGGCAAACCCCATCAAATTTTCTTTCACTGAGTTGAATTCCAGTGTTTGAAACGTCTTTTCATTCATTTTATTTTCCTCCATATAAACAAAAATAGACCACAACGAACAATGTCCATTGTGGTCTTCCTTCACTCGTATACAATCCACCCTATCATATAATGATCGCCGATTTGCAAGCACGTATATCCTTCAACTCCAAACGGTTGAAAAAACGAGGTGACTTGCGAAATTGCGCACAAAAAGAGCTGTGCACAAAGACACAGCTCTCCTGATAAAAGGTTGAGTATGCTATGACCATTGTTCTTAACTACATTTTGAAGGCACAGTTAAATAAGCTTCATCAATAGCCCATTTTCTAAGCCATTGCCTGCAAAATGTCCGTATTCATTTCACGGTTAGTTAAGAACGACACCTAACATATAACATACTCCCTTTGTATACACTATTTCATTCATGTTTAGTTTACGTTGTATTCCATCTATTTGTCAATAGGTTACTGTAAAGATCGCTTGTATTGGAACCTTTTCCATTGAAAACGGATGAAACAGCCAATGCAAAAACCTGCAAGAGCAACGGATGCGGCCATGAAGACCATTCCCGAAAAGATATAGTAAGCTGTGCTCCATCCTGCCGTGGAACTTAAGATGGCAGCTCCTAAGCAACTCACCGCAATGATATTATTAAACTGCTGTTGATCGGCATCTTCCTGGTGGTAAGCGGAAGGTTCTTTCTTTAAGAACAACTTCCCGGTCTTGATGACTGGATTGTAATTGAATAGTAATGCCGATATCCCAACTATGAATGGAAGCAATAAGAAATACTCTATTTGAATCACCCATGAAATGGCAACAGTTGAAACGATAAATCCTTGATTGAGTTGAACTAATGGTCTTGGTATTGAATTTATTCTACCTGAACCCATTCTAATTCATACCTTTCTTATTGGAATTATAGTAATTACAGTGTAGTGCATATACGAAAAAAAATCAAAAGAAAAAACCGGGAACAGCTGCCCATTTTTCGGCTGCTCCCGATTTCTATATCATATTAATAGAACAGTATTCTCTTTTCCTCATTTCGTTGTTAACTCATATCTCCTTTGTAACTCCTCTGGAGCCATCTTCACAATCATCTGAAGGATGAAGGTAAACACTGCCAGATCATCAACTATTCCCAATAAGACAAAAACATCCGGAATCAGATCCAGAGGCAGCCAAAAATAAAAGGCGACCACCCCCACCGATAAACCCTTCTTCACAGGCGAAACATCCCGGGACCGAAAAAAATCCACCAAAAAAGGAACCGACCTCCGAACATTAAAAAGAAACCTCACCCGCTTCACAAACCTTATCATACCTCATCACCTGTCTGTTTGTTTATAACGTTATCATAGCACACAAATAAAAATGGAGAGAATCTGCTATCAACGAGCATGGATTTTTGGCTCATTTCCCCAAGTGGAACAGAGACCCGGGCACAAATGCATTTGTGCCCGGGTCTCTGTTCCACTTGGGGCCCTTTCAGCTTTGCTGAAAGGCGAGGGAAACATCCGTTTCCCTCGAATGAGCCAAAAATCACTCCCATACGAAGCTATCTCCCTTTGCTTCTATATATAATTTCCATTACCCATCCTTCTTTTCACACCTGATGAGCCTCCATGGTAAGACCCTCTCCCTAATGTAAACACCCCGTAAATTTATCACTGTTCCTGCCATCACTCTATCTTTTTAGCTTACTCGCGTGTTATAATCTTTTAGATTGAGTATTAGGAGGTATATTATATATGATTCAGGTTTCAGATGTAAGCTTACGTTTCGGTGATAGAAAATTATTCGAAGACGTGAATATAAAGTTTAATCCAGGGAATTGCTACGGTCTTATCGGAGCAAACGGTGCTGGTAAATCAACATTCTTAAAGATTCTTTCAGGAGAAATCGAAGCGCAGACCGGCCATGTATCGATGGGATCAGGTGAGCGCCTTGCTGTCTTAAAGCAGGATCACTTTGAATATGAAGAATATGAAGTGCTAAAAGTCGTCATCATGGGGCATACCCGTTTATATGAAGTCATGCAGGAGAAAGATGCCATCTACATGAAAGAAGATTTTTCTGACGAAGACGGCATGAGAGCGGCAGAATTAGAAGGTGAATTCGCCGAGCTGAACGGTTGGGAAGCTGAATCCGAAGCTGCCATCCTATTAAAAGGCTTGGGGATCAATGAAGATCTTCACTCGAAACAAATGTCCGAACTGACCGGTGGAGAAAAAGTAAAAGTATTATTAGCACAGGCACTATTCGGAAAACCCGATGTCCTGTTACTGGATGAGCCTACCAACCACTTGGACATCCAAGCAATTCAATGGCTTGAAGACTTCTTAATCAACTTTGAAAACACGGTCATCGTCGTATCCCATGACCGTCATTTCTTAAACAAGGTATGTACACATATTGCCGACCTTGATTTCGGAAAAATTCAAGTATATGTAGGGAACTACGATTTCTGGTATGAGTCAAGCCAATTAGCACTGAAAATGGCTCAGGACCAAAATAAGAAAAAAGAAGAAAAAATCAAGGAGCTTCAGGCTTTCGTTGCCAGATTTAGTGCAAACGCATCTAAATCCAAACAAGCCACTTCCCGGAAGAAATCCTTGGAAAAAATATCATTGGATGACATCAAGCCAAGCTCCCGTCGTTACCCGTACGTACAATTCAAGCCGGAACGTGAAATCGGAAACGATGTTCTTCGTGTGGAAGGTCTCACAAAAACGGTTGACGGTGTAAAGGTCTTAAACAATGTTTCTTTCATCATGAATAAAGAAGACAAAATTGCCCTGGTCGGCACTAATGAAATCGCCAAATCCACCCTTTTCAAAATCCTTGCCGGAGAAATGGAACCGGACAGCGGCACGTTCAAATGGGGTGTAACAACTTCACAAGCTTACTTCCCAAATGACAACTCCAAGTACTTTGAAGGTAGTGAACCTTCCCTTGTCGATTGGTTACGTCAATACTCACCGGAAGATGAGAGTGAAACATTCCTTCGCGGATTCTTAGGCCGCATGCTCTTCTCAGGAGAAGAAGTATTGAAGAAGCCGAGTGTTCTATCTGGTGGGGAAAAAGTCCGCTGTATGTTATCCAAGATGATGTTGAGCGGATCAAATGTTCTACTATTGGATGAACCGACGAACCACTTGGATTTGGAATCCATCACCGCATTGAATAATGGGTTGATCAATTTCAAGGGTGCTATGATCTTCGCATCCCATGACCATCAGTTCATTCAAACGATCGCCAATCGTATTATCGAGATCACAGAAGAAGGTGTCATCGATAAAGAAACGACATATGATGAATTCCTGGAAATGAAAGCTGCAATGAAAGCTTAATACTGACAAGAAAAAGCAGGCTGCCTGAAGGGCGCCTGCTTTTTTTCATTTTCTTACTGATGCTGTCCGTGTTTAACCAAGTATCCTTTAATTTGGAAATAGCTTATATGTTTAGGCAATTCTTCTTTAATGGGTTTCAGGAGGTCCGTCCCTGCTTTCGAGACCGCCTCTTCAATCAGAGCTTCTTCTTCTTCTGTAAAAAGAATGGTCCAGTCGTCCGTAATGCCTTCTTGATAAGAACGGATGATGTGATTTTCTATCGTTGCCGTCGTCATCCCACGCTCTTTCGCAATGGCTTTTAAGTTCATGTTATTGTTAAACAACTCATAACTGATTAAATGGGACGCTGTATCGGACTGACTCGTCTTCCGTGGTCGTGAAGGCTTGACAACCTCGACTTCATGTTCAGGATTCTCACGTAAAAAAGCGGAGATTTCTTTTAAGAAAATTTCCCCATACCGATTCAGCTTGTTTTCACCGACCCCGCTGACATGCATGAATTCCTCTGATGTTCTCGGTTTCTTCACACACATGTCCTGAAGCGACTTATCAGAGAAAATGACGAAAGGTGGCACTTCTTCTGAATCCGCAATCGATTTACGGAGTGTCCGCAACGTCTGGAACAATTCATCTTCTCTGGTAATGATGGCTGTAACTGTAGGCTGTACCTTTCTCGTAACGCTTCTTTCCCCCATCAATACCTCTTTGCCTCTAGAGGAAACCCTGAGGATAGGAAAGCTCCCCCCTTCTACTTGAATGACACCCTCTGAAATCAGATAATCGATGAACAGGCCGACTTCCTTCTGGGATTGTTCTTTCATCAATCCATATGTGGATAACCGGTCGAACCCCCAATCCAGGATCTTTTTATTCTTAGAACCCGTGAGTACTCCGCTGATGAGTGAGGTACCGAACCTTTCATTCATCCGCATCATGCACGATAAAACCATTTGTGCCTCTCTCGTTACATCCTCAGATTCCCTATCATCCAGGCAATTGCTGCAATGGCCGCATGCTTCGTCTATCTGTTCACCGAAATACGCTAAAATATAGTTTTGCAGACACGCTTCTGTATGGACAAAGTCAATCATATCCCGCAGTTTCTGCATCTCATTATCATGCTGCTCCTGATTTACAATGTTCTGGTCGATGATGTACCTCTGAGTTTGAATATCCTGAGGTGAAAATAATAAGATACATTCACTGTCTACTCCATCACGGCCAGCCCTGCCCGCTTCCTGATAATATCCCTCCATATTCTTAGGGATTTGATAGTGAATACAAAAGCGAACGTTCGATTTATTGATCCCCATCCCGAATGCATTAGTAGCAATCATGATCGTGTTAGAATCATTCAGGAAGGCTTCCTGTTGTTCCTGCCTTACTGCATCAGACAGGCCTCCATGATATTTCCCGACAGAGAAACCCTTTTTCTCAAGATGCATAAAAAGATTTTCAACTTCCTTGCGTGTAGCACAGTAAATGATTCCGGAATGCTGATGATTCTTCTTTACATACCTTTCCACCCATCGCTTTCGGTCTTCCCCCTTCACTACCTGAAAGAACAAGTTCGTCCTCTGAAATCCAGTTAACACTTTATATTGATCCGGAATATGTAGGTGATGAAGGATATCCTCCTGAACTTGAGGAGTAGCGGTTGCTGTGAGTGCAAGGATTGTGGGGGTTGAATGAAGCTGGCTCACTGCCTTGTAGATGCCTAAGTAGCTTGGTCTAAAATCATGGCCCCATTGAGATAAACAGTGTGCTTCATCTACAGCCACAAGGGGGATGGGCAATGTATTGAGAAAACGGACGAATCCATATGATTCTAATCTCTCAGGAGCGATATAAACGAGCTTATATTCCCCTAAAGAAATCTCTTCCATTCTATTCTCTACTTCACTGGTTGATAACGTGCTATTAATATAGGTAGCCGGAATCCCTTGGTGTATTAATGAATCAACCTGGTCTTTCATCAGGGATATGAGAGGGGAGATCACTAGGGTTACACCATCAAGCATCAGTGCCGGGATTTGATAACATAGAGACTTCCCCCCACCCGTCGGCATGATACCGACCGTGTTTTTCCCGTCTATTATGTATTGAATAATACGTTCCTGACCGTTCCTAAATTCATCATAACCAAAGTACTGCTTTAATACCTGTTTTGCTTCTGCAATCACGAGCTTCCCTCCATAAATAACATTCTTATCCCTATATTTTATTAAAGATAAGTGGACGTGCCAATAGGAAGTCGATAAGTTTCCAGAAAAAAAGCCCCCTGAACCCAGTGAGGCTTTGACATTTGCTTATACGGAATACACCTTCTTACCATCATGCCAGGTTTCCACCACCCTGATGTTGTTCAGATCATCACTTGCAACTTCCAAAGGATGTCGATCCAGCAAGATGAAGTCGGCGCGTTCCCCCGCGGAGATAGATCCTGAATTATGAGGTTCATTTAATTCAATAAGGGTAGGCATGGACGTGTATCCGCGATATGCCTCATTTACCGTCAGCTTCTCCTGAGGCTGCCATCCTCCTTCAGGTCTACCGGAGAGATCGGTCCTGTTGACGGCTGCAAACATACCTTCGAACGGATCAATGGAGCCGATAGGCAAGTCAGAGCTTAATGTGTAAGGGATATCATGATTGATGATGCTTTTGAACGCATCGCAATAGGGAGCCAAATCTTCACCGACCCATTTCTCCTTTTGATCCCATTCTCCCATTAAGAAAGAAGGCTGGGTTTCAATAGTGGGTTTAATTTTTCCCAGACGGTACAGTAAGTCCTCACCTAATGTCTGGGCATGAATAATTCTGTGGTGATAGGTATTGGTCCGGGCTTCATCCTGTTCCAATGCCGTAATGGCCTGTTCTACGGCTTTATCACCGATGGCATGCATGGCCACCTGCATTCGATTTTCGCTTGCCAGCCTGATCAATTCATTTAACTCTTCTTGAGAATAAATCAAATTACCGGTTGTATCAGGCTGGTCCTTATATGGAATCCTCATGGCAGAAGTATGAAGGCGCTGAGTCCCATCCAGGAAGATTTTCACTGCGCCTACCTTAACATGATCGCTCCCTTCACCCGTGCGGTGAGGATGACGTTCAAGAAAATCCTGCAGATGTTCTTTCTTAAAGATGTAATGATGCAAATAAACTCTTATTGGCAACTCTCCCTCTTTCTCCAACCCGCTATAGGCCGTCCATAGCCGGTCATAGGACCCGATGAAATTCAAGTCATCCGTGTGTATGGTTGTGATTCCGTGTTTAAGCATGTGGGGGATCCCCTGTTTAATTGCCTCCTTAGCATCATCAGAACTTCGGCCACGGAAATGATGCTTGATGTAATGAACGGCACTGTCTTTAAACCGCCCTGTCCATTCCCCATGATCGTCTGTTTCTTTGAAAGCATCAGGAATGTCCTTAAATTCATCTTCTTCCTTTAGTAAATCCAGCACTTTATGATTCACGACGCACTCATGACCGTCTTGATGAAGAAAAAACATGTACGTATGTAAATGCAGTTCATCCAGGTCCTTTCCTGTCAGCAGGTCTTGTCGATCTTTAAAGTTGCTATCATCAAGACCCCTTCCAACAACCCAGTCCCCTTCTTCCATTTTTGGGTAATATTCGTGCACTTCATTTTTCATTTCTTCCCAGCTTTCTACATGCCTGAGATCCAATTCTCTCTTCATTAATCCATACCGTAAAAAGTGCATATGTGAATCATGAAATGCAGGGGACAAAACCCTTTCCATCCCATCGACTACGTCTTCCGTTTTACTTGGTAATTCTCCTTCAATGACTTCACCTATTCGACCCTCTTCAATCGTTACACTGTATTTTTTAGTGGGATCTTTATACACCAAACCGTCATACAATCGGACATTCGTTAATTTCAATGGATACTTCCTCCTTAAAGTGGATAATGGGATAGTTTTCCTTTACCTCATTAAGATGGGATTAAACATAAAAAAACTGTACATATGATATTCATTCACATGTACAGTCTTCATCATATTAGAACCACTTGACTGTTTTTTCTTCCTTATTTGAGTCAACAGGTTTAGACAGCTTCCAAAAGCCGTCCCACACAGTTTCTTTACGGTCATTTTCAACGGATGGACTTTTCACTTCTTTCTCTTTCTTGGACATGGTGCTCCCTCCTTTAATACATAAATACATTACATACTATTCAAATGTAAAAAAAGAGTTTAATAAATTTAAAGTATTTATTTGATGTAAAGGTAATCATATATGCAACAAAGATGTAAAAAGAACCAATCGATTGATTGGTTCTTTAGGATTGATCATGATGATTTCATTGTGGGATGGGGATTATCCACCACTTGCAACACTTTTGTGGAAGTCACCATATCTTCTTTACAAAGCGGACACTTAGGTGTATCTTCACTTTTAAAATTATCTCTCATCCAGCCCTTACAATCTTCAGCGGAACAAGCCCAAATCTTTGTTTCCTCTGTTTTGATTTCTTCCTCAACTTGATTTCTACGACCAAAAGCCATTGAACGTCCTCCTTTAAGGTAAGTAGGATTTTCTTGCTAAGCTTTCTAACAGGAAAATATGATTGTGGTAATTTATGCTGCAGATAATATGTGGTCAATAATAGTTAATTAATCGGATTACATGCATCGATTATTTCCATTATACCATACTTGACACCATTTTAATATATCCACGCTGAAGTTAGATCATTATGTAAAGGTTCAGAAGAGAAAATGCTTTATTTTTTCTGTTTAGACCTTGAAGAAGATACTTTCACTCCACCCGGCATTTCCTTACTGGTCGTTCCCTGTCCTTCTACTTGAGAAGAACCCAGAGCCGCTTTTGATGCATCCTTTTTTCTATTGCTCATTTGATTCACCTCCTCTACTATCTTTCCCGGTATTCATCCATATTATGTACATTTGTTTATTAAATGAACGAGGCAACTCCATGAGTAAGAATCATATACATGGGAAATCTAATCATTAAATTAAGGTTTAGGGTGTTGAAATCAATGTTTAGACGAAGAAAAGTGGATAAGGACATAGAACAAGAATCCCCTCATAGCTTTGACATTGAGACTTTTCACAAAGAATTACTCTATTTAGTAAGCAATAGTGAAGATTTAGTCTTGAGGACCATCACAAATGGAGATCAATCAATCGCTGTGACATACTTTGACGACATGATCAATGCCACCTCCATGCAAGATAGCATTATTCGGCCACTTGAAGAAGCCGATGGAGAAGTAAATTATCAACAGATCAAAGATACAATCAATATCGCAAAACTCACAGTTACTAATTCCATCAATGATGTAGTCGATAATCTTGTCAACGGCACTGCCTATATTTTTAGAGAAGGAGATACGCACGGCATATTGGCGGATGTTGCGGATAAGGGTACACGTGCCTTGGAAAAAGCGGAAACGGAATCGCTTGTATTTGGCCCTAAAATTTCTTTCACAGAGTCTATAACGAAAAACTTGAATTTGATACGCTCCAACATTAATGATCCAAAACTATGTGTAGAAACATACACAATCGGGGCAAGAACAAAGAAAAAAGTTCAGATGGTGTACATAAAGGACATTGCAGAAGAAGAAAACGTCAATACGTTCAGACAACGTATCACCGAAATCGAAGTAGACAGCATTGTTGATTCAACGGTTCTCGCCCAGATGATAGAAGACAATTCCTTAACCTTTTTCCCACAATTTATTACAACTGAGCTCCCTGATCGATGTACCATTTCCCTCCTTCATGGGAAAATAGCCGTACTGGTTGACCGAAGCCCCACGGCAATTATCGGTCCGTCAACCTTTATGAATTTCTTTGAATCCACTGAAGATATTTACATGAGATGGAATATGGGAACGTTTCTTAGAATGATACGGTTTGTCGCTATCTTTTTTTCAATCCTTCTCACTCCTGCTTATGTAGCTGTTCTAACATACCACTATGAAGTGATCCCTTCTGCACTCCTGGTGTCCCTTGGTCAGTCACGGTCCAATGTCCCTTTTCCTCCTGTATTCGAGGCTTTGCTACTCGAATTCATCATTGAATTGTTAAGAGAGGCAGGAGCGCGGCTGCCGACCAAGGTCGGCCAGACCATGGGGATCGTAGGAGGTATTGTTATCGGACAGGCTTCTGTTCAAGCCGGGTTTACGAGTAATATCCTGATTATCATCATCGCCATTTCCGCCCTCGGCTCCTTTACAGCACCAAGCTATGCAATCGGAACAGCAGTAAGGATCATACGCTTCCCGATTATCGTGATGGCAGGATTATATGGTGGTGTCGGTATCATGTTCTGCTTTTGCTTTTTGCTGATTCATTTATTAAAAATCACAACTTTGGGACGGCCTTATTTATCACCAATCTATCCTTTTAGATTTTCCGACTTGAAGTATAGCCTATTCCGCCTGCCATACCAGTATCTAGTTAAGCGTCCCGTATCCAATCATCCGATGGACCAGATGCGCATTCCTCTGAAAAAAGCAAAACAGAAAAAAGACGTTGACGAGTAAAGGGGGTTATGTATGGAAATTAATGTGAATCCTAAAGAACGGCTCATGTTTAACGCATTTCTGATGATGTTTGTTTTACATACCGCCCAGACCGGAGTAGGAATCGCAGGTTTACCGAGAGTTATCTTTATGGAAGCTAATAAAGATGCATGGATTTCGGTCATTCTAGCCGGAATTCTCGTGAGCATCGTGTTGTTTCTGATGATTAAAATACTTGAAACCTATGAAAGCGCAGACTTATATGGAATTCACATGGACCTATACGGAAATTGGATCAGTAAGGTGTTTAATATCCTTTATATCGGATTTTATCTGAGCGTCACCTACGTAATCCTGATGAATTATATAGAAATGGTCCAAGCATGGATCTTTCCGAAGATGCCGACTTGGCTTTTGATGGGGTTGTTACTATTTTTATTGGTTTACGGTGTTATGGGAGGCATACGAGTGGTGGTTGGAATTGCATTTTTAGGGCTAATCCTTGCTTTCTGGCTTCTGTTCATGATTTATACTCCGATTAAATTCATGGATTACAATCATCTACAACCCGTTCTGACGTCTTCTCCCAAAGAACTTCTCATGGGAGTTTATAAATCAAGCTTCACCATCATCGGATTTGACTTGGTATTATTTCTCTACCCATACGTGAAAGAAAAAAAGAAGGTATTGAAATATGCCCTTATCGGGACTGGTTACTCTACTTTTCTCTTTACTCTTGTTACGGTTGTCTGTATTGGTTTCTTCTCTGAAGATGCATTACTAAAAACAATTTGGCCGGTTCTCTCCATGTTTAAGATTTTAAGAATCCCCAACCTTGAGCGGTTCGAATTTATTGCCGTCTCGTTTTGGATGATGGTCATCTTGCCTAACATCTGCCTATATTTTTGGGTAGCTTCGAGGGGTATGAAGAGAGTGTTTCGGTTTTCTCAGAAGAAAGCCATTTACCTTTTCGCTATCCTGCTCTGGGTTTTTTCTCTGTTTGTAAAGGACCGAATGACCATGAATACGATTACCGATAAGGTTGGTTCTGCAAGCTTTATCCTTACATTTGTGTATCCAAGTTTTTTATTTGTTTTGATAAAACTAAAATACTTAGGTAAAAAGAAAAAGGGAGTGGGCATATGACCAGGAAGACTATGCTTCTGTTCGCATGTGCTACCTTTTTATTAAGCGGTTGTGTAGAAACAAAATATCTAGAAAAACTAGGATTGATAACTGCAGTGGGGTATGATCAGGACGAAGATGAGAGTATAAACGGCACATTGGTGCTATACCAATTCAATCCTGCCATGGAGGATGTTGAAAAAGTATTGAAGAGCACATCGAAGACCAGTAAAGGCATTCGATTATCTCAAAATTTGGAAACAGATCATAAGTTGGTCTCCGGGCAGTTGCGGATAGCCATTTACGGTAGGGAGCTCGCAAGTAGAGGGATTGCTCACTTAGTGGATACGCTTGAACGAGACTCATCCATCGGTAATATGGTGTATTTATCCATTGCAGATACGTCAGCTGAAGAAATCTTAACCTATCAAATGGAAGAGACTCCTTCTAACAGGGGTACTTATTTATACAATTTAGTTAGACAGAATGTGGAAGCAGAGATGCTTGTCTCCCCCACCCTGCAAGAATTCATCACCGATTACGGTAGCGTCGGTAAAGACCCCATCCTCCCTCTTTTATCTGCAAAGGATGGTAAAGTGGGAATATCGGGCATGGCACTCTTTACAAGGGATAGATTTATTAAGGAGATTAAAAAGGATAAAATCTTTTTTATTCGCTCTCTTATCGAGGACTACGATTTAGGCAGCGTCGAAGTGGAATTGCCCATTGGACAATTTGAACCTTTTTTAACGGATCTTCATCTTGGCCAAGAAAATGATAAAGTCTATATCATGATTGACAGCATTAAATCATCCCACAAAGTGACAGCGAAAGAAACGGATAAACCTTCTTTCACCATCAATTTAAACATTCAATCACGCTTACTGGAAATGTCTGAGGAAATGAAATTATCGGAGCCGAAAGCATTGCATTTACTTGAAAGAGAGATTGGGTCATATATAGAGAAGAACATTAAAGACATGGTCCTGATGCTTCAGAAAGAGGGCACGGATCCGATTGGTTTTGGAATGGAGTACAGAAGCATCCGCGGACATCAGGATATTTCACGGGAAGAGTGGGATAAGCTATATAAAGAGGCTACATTTGAAGTGAAAGTGCATAATAATATCATCCGCACGGGTGTCATTGATTAACAACTGAAGTAGGCCTTTCCAACGGGTGGATAGGCCTATTTCTCATGCATATTCAATATGTTCGTTGATTTCAAAAATGATTGAATCATCCTTTATATCCATCGGCTGACCATTTTCAAATATGACCAGTCCGTAATAAACCTGCAGATCATCATCGCAGGCTTCGCAAAAATCAACCTCATCAGGATTCCAAAATGCTATGGAGTGAAATTTCTTTGTCTTTGACTTTGGTAGTTTTTCACTCAGTCGTTTCATTTCCTTGAGAAATGCAGCAACTGCTTCGTTCCTGTTATCAAACGTCGATTCTTCTACTATATCCAATTCCCAGCCTTCAAAAAACCACCATGGCTCTGCATCACTTTTGGTTGTAATCACTCTCCATGTATTATCCAATGCTTCACCCTCCTTGCTTCCTTGACCAAATTGTACAAAAAAAACAGTCGAAAGAAAAATATTTAAATTACCCCTCTAATAAATTATTGACAAGTTCACTGTGGTACAAGCATAGGTTTAATAGAAAAGGGCTTTAGTGAACCGAATATACAAGGGGGAAAACAAATGAGTTTCATAGTATTAAAAAAAGGGTCCATTATTGCGATTCTGGTAACGATATTGGTCATAACAGTCGGTACGATTTGGTCATTATCTTCTAAAAACTCCTATCCGACGGTGTCCTTATCGGAGAAAAATGGGGAAAAACAAGTCATTCAGTTAGTAACAGGCGAATTCAAGTCTCAAACGGCAGATGGTAAAGAACTCGAAGCATACCGCTGGGACCCAGGTACCATCGTAGTGGAAAAAGGAAACGAGGTTGAACTCCGCATCTTTGGTGTCAACGGTACTGAACACCCTTTCTACATTGAAGGGACAGATGTTACAGGTACTGTAAGAAAAGGAAAGGAAACAGTCATCAATGTCACCTTTTCAAAAGAAGGAACGTACAGACTTATTTGCGAAACACATGAAACCATTCAGAATAATGGTCCTATGATCGCCTATATCGTTGTTGATTAAACCGTTCAACCCCAGAATAAAAGATCTCCCTGAGTGGTGTACTGCCATCTGGAGATCTTTTTTTTCGTAACTCAATTGATGAAACCTTTTGTTCACAGAATCGTATTAACAATTACCATAGATTCTATCCATGATTAGCAGTATACTTTATATGTGATAATAACAACTCGTCTACAACTAGAATAGTAAAAGGAGTCTTCTCCATTGACATTCATTATTGTACAAGACTTATTGGATTTTTACTTAAGTCCTTTGCACTTTAGTATCGTATTTTTATTTATATTGGCATTGATATGGGATCGGTGTCCGTCTCCCTTTCATCTCTACACGCAATATTATGACAAAAGACTTGAAGGTACCAATCTGATCATCAAACAGGTTGCCCAACATGAAATCAAGCCTATAAGGGTTTGGTTTACGACCTGTATGAAATTTCAGTTCTATCATACTGATAATGATGAAGAATCCTCTACTGTATATCTCTAACGAATATGCACCTATACAGAGGAGGAAACTACATTGAAAAAAATTTCATTCATTTTCATTTTACTATCGTTTACACTTACAGGATGCCAAAGCGCAACTACTGATGGGGCTTTCTTTCATGATTATCTGGTGAATCCATTTTCATTTCTCATTCATGAAATCGGTACTTTCTTAGGTGGTAATTTTGGAGTGGCCATCATTGTGATTACACTTCTTATTCGTCTGATCCTTTTACCTTTTATGCTTAAAACATACAAAAACCAACAAGATATGAAAGGAAAAATGGCATTAATCAAGCCCGAGATGACCGCTATTCAAAAAAAGATCAAAGAAACGAAAGACAAAGATGAGCAGAAAAAGCTTCAGCAGGAATTGATGATGCTTTACCAAAAAAATGGAGTAAACCCTCTCAACATGGGATGTCTGCCGTTGTTAATCCAGACACCGATCTTGATTGGTTTATATTACGCGATCCGATCTTCTTCAGAAATTGCCAGTCACTCCTTCTTATGGTTCAATCTGGGGCAGCCGGACCATGTGATGGCCATCATTGCTGGATTGGTTTACTTGGCTCAATCGCGTGTCTCGTTAATGAACATCCCTGCAGAACAGCAGGCTCAGATGAAAATCATGGGACTGCTTTCACCAGTCATGATCTTTATCTTTTCACTGAACGCGCCAGCAGCCCTCCCTCTCTACTGGACTGTCGGCGGTGCATTCCTCATTCTTCAGACAGTGATGGGAAAAATGCTTTATCAACCCCATCCAACGATTGAAAAACAGGAAAGTCAATAAAAAAGGGAGCCCCCGGGCTCCCTTTTTTATGATGAATGATAGGAATTCTTTCGAAATAATGACACTCCTGCTATGACGAGAAGGGCCATGTATATGATCAAAGGATAGAAAAGGAGCTGTTGACTCATTTGCTTACCAAAGAAGTGCCCCTTATCTTCACTTGAAGCGACTGCTTCTGAATGGACAATGTGGGTTTCCTTGACACGTGTTAACATGGTAGTTTGTATTTTTTGAGAGTCCTCGTTGTACAGGGTCAATTCACCATCAGGTTCAAGTTTCTGTGTCACACCACTGCTCACAGACTGGGTAAATGGAATGTCCCTGTCCAATGTGTAGGAAGTACCGTTCAATTGAAAGACGGTTTCCTTTGGAATAGTATTCCTTTCAAACTGGGTAAGCCCATAATCCAGCAGTTTCTTTGTATCAGAGTAGATGGCTCTTTTTGACTGAGCTTTTAACGCAACGACTACAATCGATAACTTCTCATTTTCAGCGGATGTCACAAGAGTGTGCCTGGATTCATTAATAAAACCATTTTTACCGCCGGTCACTTCTGGATATGGAATCTCACCTTTTACCATCTTGTGGTGATTGTAAAGCGTCGTATTCCACCCTTCTGACTTCCAATCAACGGAATCGATATCAAATAACACTCGAAATTGTTCATTCTTCAATGCATAGGTCGTAATCTTTGCCATATCATTAGCAGTTGTATAGTGATTTTCCCCATAAAGTCCATGAGGATTTTCGAAGTGGGTATCTTTTACCCCCACTTCCTTTTCAAGGAACCTATTCAATTGGTCAACAAAGTGTTTGACTGAACCTTCTGTATGCTCAGCGATGGCAACCGCCGCATCATTACCGGAGTTCACCATCAGACCTTGCAGAAGTTGTTCCAGGGATAGCGTCTCACCGGCTGTTAAATATACAGTG
This sequence comes from Rossellomorea orangium, assembly GCF_019334305.1. Taxonomy (GTDB): domain Bacteria; phylum Bacillota; class Bacilli; order Bacillales; family Bacillaceae_B; genus Rossellomorea. The sequence goes on along the minus strand of NZ_JAHWGH010000025.1, from coordinate 9,462 downwards.
GAACCCTCAATATCACTGGCTTTTTTACTTATTTTCACCTGGTCATTAAGATTGGCATGCTCGATCGCGTAAATCGCCGTGGCAATTTTCGTGATGCTCGCAGGGTTCATCCGCTTATCACCATTTTTAGAATACAGGACACTTCCGGTTTTTGAATCTATCACAATAGCCGAATCGCTATATAAATTTCTGGGCTTGTTCACATTATTTTGTTGAGCTGATACACTTGGAGTCATAAAGAAAAATAAGATCAGCACAATCAATCGTTTTTTCATATATCCACACACCTGTCTTGTCAATGTACTCACTTGACCATTCTACCAAAAAAGGATTTCAGATAATCATTCAACTGAAAATTGTTAAGAAATTGAAAGAATGATGTCAATTCCTTGCACAAATGCCCGATTTTTCTTTTATTACCTCTTCATGATTTCCATTTTTCCGCTTTTTACAATAAAATGATAGTATAGATATTTTGAAACCTTTATCACCGTCAATCGTATGTATGGTAAGCATCTTTATTAAGGGGTAGATGAAATGAACACATTTCTTCAGTTTTTATTAAGAACGGTCCTCTCTTTCAGTATAGGAATCAGCAGCTTTATCGCTTTTCTGCTCCTGTTTGATCTGGGATTTGCTCTTACTCTCTTATCAGGCATCGGAACAGGGGCATTCATATTCATCGTTGTAAAGGCCCTACAGAAAAAGTGGTGGTTGAACAAAAACGGCCTTTCCTCAAAGGAATTTCGATATATTAACAGAAACTTAAAGGAAGCAAAAGAAAAGGTTAAAAGACTACAAAAACAGCAACTAAAGGTTCGATCCCTCGGCGCCTTTAAGCAAATACTGGAAATTAACAGGATAAGCAGGCGAATATACCAGCTTGTAAAAAAAGAACCTAAAAGGTTCTTTTCAGCTGAGTCTTTTTTCTTCTACCATTTGGATTCTGTGGTGGAAATTACTGAAAAGTATACATTCCTTTCTTCTCAACCCGGCAAAAATAAAGAAACGTTTCTTTCACTCCAACAAACCCGCACCACCCTGGATGACTTGACGGGTTCTTTGGAAAAGGACCTTCAAAAGGTGTTGGCAGAAGATATGGATCACCTGCAATTTGAATTGAATTTCGCTAATCAGCACTTATCACATACTAAAGATCACAAATAATGTTCGGAGGTTTTATGATGGAGCAACGAAACGAACAATCAGAACTGGATTTATTGCTTTCAAACCCTTTCGGCGAGGAATTGCCTGCTACTAATGAACAAACCAAATCGCCGCTATTGCTAAACCGTTTGCCAAAAGAGCAGCAGGAAAAGGCGAAACAACTGGCTGCTCAGATTGACTATAAAGATTATGAAGCCATATTGAAATACGGAACAGCGGCCCAGTCACAGCTCTCTACCTTTTCTCATTCTATGCTGGATCATGTCCAAAAACGTGATATCGGACCGATAGGAGACGTACTAAGTGACTTAATGAAAAAACTCGAGCAGATGAATCCTGATGAGCTGAATGCCAAGCAAAAGGGCGTTTTCAAAAAACTATTCCGCAAAGTGTCCTCATCCCTTCAGGAAGTTCTGTCTAAATACCAGAAGATTGGCTCCCAGATTGACCGTATATCCGTGAGACTGGAGCACTCAAAAAAGACCCTGCTTGATGATAACCGATTATTGGAAACGTTATATGAAAAAAACAAGGACTATTTCCAGGCTCTCAATATGTACATTGCAGCTGCTGAAATCAAAAGGGAAGAAATCAGTCAAACCCTTCTCCCTTCTCTAAGGAGGAAAGCTGAAGAGACCGATGATGAGCTGATCTATCAGGAAGTCAATGATACGATGCAGTTCCTAGATCGCTTGGATAAGCGCATCCATGATTTGAAGTTAAGCAGGCAGATGACGATCCAGTCAGCGCCTCAGATCAGATTGATTCAAAATACAAATCAAGCATTGGCCGAAAAAATTCAAGCTTCTGTCCTGACAGCGATCCCTCTCTGGAAGAATCAGATTGCCATTGCCCTTACACTGCTGAACCAACAGAAGGCAGTTGCCGCTCAAAAGCAGGTTTCCCGCACGACCAATGAGCTGCTATTGAAGAATTCTGAGATGCTAAAAACGAACAGTATCGAAACCGCCAAAGAAAACGAACGTGGAATCATCGATATCGACACCCTGAAAAAAACCCAGGAAAACCTCATCACGACCATTGAAGAAACATTGGCCATACAGGCAGAAGGCAGACAAAAGCGACAGCAGGCCGAACAGGAAATGGTCACAATGGAGAATGACCTGAAGCAAAAACTTATCGAGATTAGAAAATAAAATTTATAATTTCTCCGGCCATTCCCGCTCTTTGCGTGGGAATGGCCGTTTTTTTTTTTTGCTTACAGCATCTGGCTTTCTTCTGCAGTGTTTTAAATGTAAAACAGATGTCTTGCATATCCCAAATGGTTATATTATGCTCTTCACATGCAAATAATTGATACCTCAATAAATTGCACGCAATTATTTTAAAAACCAGAAATATATACCTGTTTATATGGATTTAAAATCAAGTAAAGCATGATTATCCACGCAATTCTTTAAAAGAGGAGTTTTATTCAATGGAAAATTATCAGTTACTATTAGATAAACAACATTCTTTCTTTCATAAAGGACATACAAAGGAAATTGATTACCGAATTGAAACATTAATAAAATTAAAGGAACTTATAATGTCAAGTGAACAGGATATTATCAAAGCGGTATACGAAGATTTAAACAAACCAGAAATTGAAGCCAAACGGGCAGAAATTGGCCTTGTACTGGGTGAGATCGACTTTACCATAGAAAATCTTGCTGGATGGGCGGCACCGAAGGAAGTTAATACACCTTCTACACACGAAGGTGCAAAGAGCTTCATTTATTCCGAGCCACTTGGTTCGGTATTGGTGATTGCCCCATGGAATTATCCATTCCAACTTGCTGTTGCCCCCCTTGTCGGAGCCATTGCAGCGGGTAATACAGCGGTATTGAAACCATCTGAATTGACACCACATACCTCCCGACTGCTCGCGAACATAATCAATGAACATTTCCCGGAAGAGTACCTCCACGTGGTTGAAGGTGAAGTGGAAACCAGTACCGCATTGCTCAGGGAGAATTTCGATTATATCTTCTTCACTGGCAGCACGGGTGTCGGGAAGATCGTTGCTGAAGCTGCAGCCAAGAATCTGACACCGGTTACGCTTGAACTTGGAGGCAAAAGCCCAACAATTGTCCACTCTGATGCGAACCTGGATGAAGCGGCCAAACGCATCGCAAGGGGTAAATTCGCAAATGCCGGACAAACATGTGTCGCTCCTGATTATGTACTTGTTCATCGCGATGTGAAGGAAGAACTTTTGACAAAAATGAAAGAAGCCATCAAAGCGAGCTACGGAGAGGACATTATTCAAAACCCTAACTATGGGCACATAGTAAGTGAAAGACACTTTGACCGCTTAATTGACTTCTTAGATAATGGCGAGCTTGTGACAGGTGGTGAATCTGACCGTAGCAACCTCGTAATCGAGCCAACGATTCTAGATGAAATTTCTTGGGATGACCCTATCATGCAGGATGAAATCTTTGGACCCATCCTTCCTGTCATAGAGTATGATGAAACATCCAAAGCAATTGAAGCGATTGTGAAGCGACCCAAACCATTGGCACTGTATCTCTTCTCTGAAGATCAACGCTTGCAGGATGAAGTATTGACGAAGGTATCGTTCGGAGGCGGCGCTATCAATGATACAATCAATCACATGACCTCACACTACCTTCCATTCGGAGGTGTTGGTGATAGCGGCATGGGGGCTTATCATGGGAAAGCCAGCTTCGTTACGTTCTCACATTTCAAGAGTATATTGAAACGTTCGAATGATTAACTTGTAAATCATTCGACAAAGCTGATCTTTAATTTTTCATACAGATGAAATAGCCCAAAACACGTAGCCTGTTTTTCAGGCTACGTGTTTTGGATCTATGAACAAGTCATACTTTCACTATTTCTCCTCATTATGGACGATACTGTCTGTAATGCTGTCATATTCCTTCTCCGCAATGGTACTGCTGATGATTTCTTCTTTCTCGAGCTTGGCAATTGCCTCGTATTCTGCATACAGAGCATGTTTTTTCAGAGTGGAGAGCTGGTCTTGTTTAAGGACAGGGTTACGCTCAAATAAGTCATCCATTTGTGCTTTGAGCATATCGATTCTTTTCTGATACGTGTCAATGAGTTCAGTCGAGATCGGATCTGTGATATACAGTTTCTGTTTCACGCGATGAATCTCTGTAATCGCTGTTTCATACCTGTGCAACTGGCTGAGTAATTTTTCAAATTCCTCATGACCTTCCTCTTTGGGCTTAATACCCAATACATTGATCAATGGCTTGATGGTCAGTCCCTGTACTACCAGACTGAATAATACAACACTGAAGCCGAGGATCAACACGTCTTCACGGCCGGGAAAATCCCGGGGTAAGCTTAGGACCAATGCAATCGAGAGTGAACCCTTTAATCCACCCCAATTCAGGATGTGTTTCCACATATGCGGAAAGTTCCCGATAAGGGATAAGCTTGTATAGACGGCTATGCTTCGTGCAACCAATACGACAAGTATGGCTGCGAATATGTACGGCCACTTCTCAAGGAGGTCGATCCTTGTGATCTCGAGGCCGACCATCAAGAAAACCAAAGAATTGGCTAGTAAGGCTGCAACATCCCAAAAACTATTAATATTCAACTTGGTAGTCGGACTCATCCCTATTTTCCCGCCGAAATTCCCAAAGATCAATGCTGATATGACCACTGCAATGACCCCGGAAGCATGAACACTTTCTGCCAATAGAAAGGATCCATAAAAGAGGATGACACTGAAAATGATCTCAAGGGGATAATCGTCGTAATACTTTGTCAATATCGAGAAGGCATAACCTAATGAACCGCCGATGATGACACCTAATGACACCACCCTGATAAATTCCCAAATACCACTCCCAAGTCCTGCCCAACCCGCATCGATATAGGAAACAAGATAAAAGGCAGAGATATTGAATAATACAACGGCCAAACCGTCATTGAATAAGCTCTCTCCTTCAATGACAACCGCTAAACGTTTCTTCACACCGACACTCTTGAATATGCTCAACACACTGACAGGGTCTGTTGCACTCATCAACGCTCCGAAAACAAAGGCGGCTGGGATGGGGAAATCAAAGAAATAGTAAGCTGAAAAACCAATGATCAGAAATGAGATCAACGTGCCTCCAAATGCAAGGGCGATGATCGGCTCTTTATTAGCCCTGAGATGGGAATAAGGGAGTTTCAGAGCGGCTTCTCCTAAAAGTGCCGGTAAAAATAGTGTAATGATGACAAAATTAAACACTTCACCTTCCGTAATGAAATCTTTAAGTGGTTCCAATACAGGTATATTAAATAATCCAATCAGGGCTCCTACGATGACGAGAGCAATCGGATAAGGCTGCTTGAATTTCTTGGCAATCGCAGTGATTCCGGCTGCTAACATCACTAACATAAGACCCAGTTCAAAAATATGGTGCATATCCAATTCATGCATACTCGTCGCTTCCTCCTTTGTTTCATATCCTTTTCCCTATTATTTCATTATTCTAACTTCCCCTAGTCTCCTAATAGACACACCCGTCCATCCCACTTTATTAAGATAACCAAAAAAGAATGACCTTATTTTTACCCTAAGGCCATTCTTCTTTAGTATACAGATTTTTCCTCAGTGAATAAAATCCTAAACACTTTAGTAACCCTTTCGAAACCAAGAGGAGAGATGTCGTTTCATTATGGGTGACTTCTGTTTCCACCCCTCTCGATTCAATTGTCGGTTCCTACGGTGATATTCTTGTATGGTTACATGGTATTCATCCGTATTGAGCATGATCCCCATCCCCTTTTCACTTATTACATTCAGTTTATTAGAATAACTGATCATTTGAATGAGAAGCAGGATTGATTTCATTTCATACTGAAGACCGAAATCCGTTCATCCTCAAACCATCGGACCACTTCAACAACATGAATCAAAAAAAGACGACTGCGCTTCGCAGTCGTCTTTGAATCTATATACTTTTGTAAAGCAATTTTCGAAGCAAAGGGAATAATACTTCGGGTAGTTCCTCCACATCGGACACGAGTATGCTGTAATTACCATAAATATTTTGAATGGTTCTTCTTTGGGCTTCATCAATCTCACCGTTAGCTAAGAAGACATTGATGACTTCTATCCCCTGTTTTCTTGCATCCAATACTGCCTCATGAGTATCGACAATCCCATTCTGTTCGTACTCCATAGCTGCAGGCTCACCATCAGAGAAAACCAGCAGGAATTTCTGCTTTTCATTTCGAAGCAGGATTCTTTCAGTCATTAAACGGATGGCCAATCCGTCACGATTATCCTCCTCCGGCTGAAGCTGCATGATCTCTGAACCACTGCCTGGCTTTAAGGAAGAATAAAAATCCAACACAGGGTTCAAATAATTGGGCTGACTGGTTTTAGTTGCACGATTGGTATCTTCCCAAAAACCGACCACTTCATGTGGGACGCGAACAGATTTTAAAGATTCATGAAACAAGGTAATTCCGAGCTTGGTTTGATCCATTTTATCGAACATGGACCCTGAACAATCAACGAGCAGAGAAAACACTGCATCTATTTCGGAAGAAGGATTTTGCTTTTTATAAAAAAGTCTTGGGCTATCATCTGTGAAGAACCTCAATAGCTTCTTGTTGAGTCTTCCAAAATGTAAATCGCTGCGGGGCTGAATCCGCTTATGTTCCAGTGTCTTCTCGATCATTTTTTGTAATTTTCTTTGATAAGGAGCAATCAGCCCTTTATTGTACTGATATGTTTGCCTTTCTTCTGGAGAAGGCACAGTGGGAGTGATGAAGTGTGGGACAGCAAAGCGATTTTCTCTGCCGTAGTCACCATTACCACCCAGAGCCTCCTCCTTCTCCTGCTCTTGTGCCTTCACATTATGATACTGCTCTCTCTCCGTCTCCTGGGCAGATCCCTGCACCATGGCTAATGCCTGGTCGCCATCATCCCCTTCACGGACCCCTTCCCCCATGAGGTCCGATTGTGATCCTTGATCTAAATCGAATTGCAGGAATGATTCCCCCTTATCACTGGTTTCCCTGTGCCACGTACGGAATTCTTCGTCCATCACTTCTTCTTCCCCTGTGCTGTCTTCCTCCAGCACATCCTGATTCTGAAGGGGGTCCTTCCTTTTCATGTCCTCAAAAGTCTCATTCAACGGACCTTCTGCATCATAGACGTCTTCTGGTAAATGGAAGTACTCGTTCAACATATCCTTTCGAACGATTTCATCCACTACCTCTACAATTTCAAGGGCTATCCTCACAACATCCCTGGTTGAAACTGTCTCAAAGAATCGGGTGATTTGACCGTGAATAAACGGCATGGCAAGATCAATTTCTTCGTTTATCTCCACAGGTTGTTCCAAAGGAGTTTGAGCATGTAGAAGAAGGAAGATGGAATTGAACAAAGCATCTGTAAATACACTCTTCGTCAAATTCACTTTAAGTTGGGCTTCGAAATGCTGACGATATAATTTTCGTCTCGTCTCAAAGGGTTTTTTCGTCCCTGGGCGTTTGGATTTACAAATTTCCTCCAATCTTATTTCTTCTCCGATGACAAACAATTGCTTGGCGAAACGTGGAACGGAAGTGGATTTTATTTTCTCGATGTATTTCCTTACATCTTCATTTTCGGTCTCGTATAGATTACCAATCGTTCTTAAGTAGATATCACTTTTCAACCCATGTACTTCTTCATCTCTTTTACGATGATCCCAGAAATGACTGACATAGACCGTTTCCTCTTTAAGATCCAAATAGGAGAATGGACCGTACTTTAAGTTCATATCCGCATTTTTTGAAAGTGTTTTCGTGAGATCAGCCATTTCCATTACTAAAAAAGAATCGATGTTTTCATCGTTGAATTGTATGAATCGATGCATTATGAATCCCTCATTCAAAAATTGTTTCCGCTATATTGAGAATCGCCGCTTTTTCACGTTCATCTTCAAGCTTATCAACGATTCCCCTCTGTATCGCACGCTTGGCGGGAAGGTACAGAGCCAAATCACATGCGTCCAGAAGAGCGCGTATGGAGGCCGATTCTTCTGAAATCTGGCCGTTTTTCACTTGAATCAATAGATCGGATGACAAACTTACGAATTGGCTGATGAGCTTAGTGTCCGTCAGTTTGCTCTGATTTTCAATGACGCTCTTTAACGTCTCCCCTTCAATATAAGGTACATCAATAACGACAAAACGGTTTTTGAGTGCCTCATTTAAAGGAACCGTGCCGACATATCCTTCGTTTATGGCCGCTACGACACCGAATGACGGTGCAGCTTTGATCACTTCTCCTGTAAATGGATTTGTTATACTTCTTCTGTAGTCCAGTACGCCATTTAGAATCGGCAATGTTTCGGGTTTGGCCATATTGATTTCATCGATATAGAGCAAATGACCATTTTTCATGGCTGAAATCACTGGGCCTTCAATAAACTCTATGGTGCTCTTCCCGTCTTTTTCACTTATTGTTTTATAACCGAGTAATGCTTCAGCATCTAAATCGACCGAACAGTTTATGCTGTGCATCGGTTGAGAGAATATAGATGATAATGTATCTGAGAGCTTCGTTTTACCGGATCCCGTGGGTCCTTTAAGGAGAAGGTTTTTTCCAAGGGAAAGCGCGATGATGCTGTCTTCGATGATATACTGTTCACTCGCCGTATAACCACCTTCACCGATTAAAGAGGGGTGGTCTGTAGATGCGAATGCTTGTTTTCTTTGATTGATCGTATGAGTGACCGTTTCCGGTAAGCTTATATCTTGATTCATCATTTGACATCCTTTCGATTTCACATACTAGTCATTCTACATGGTATAGCGCTTCCACTGCAAAGGGTCTGCCCAAATTTGTCCTATCTTGAGTGAATCTACATTGTTTATTTAATAAAAAAAGGCTGTTTTCGTAAACATTGTTGCTTTGGGATGTAGCGAGTGCTGGTTGATTTCCGCTCCAGGTGCTCGCTTTCCGCGGGGCTGGCGGTGAGCCTCCTCGGCTACGCCTGCGGGGTCTCACCTGTCCAGCGTTTCCCGCAGGAGTCGAGCACCTTCCGCTCCAATCAACTGACGAAAAGTTTGACTATCACAAAGGAAATATGGAGATTGCATATGCCATTGCTTTTTCATTCGTTGCGTGACTGTCCTTTACTCTTTTTAATCTGATGGTCACATACCATTTTGCTCTGTCAACTACTTACTACGTAAGAGCGTGAAGGGAACTGCGTAGACTCCTACGGAAAACGGGCGTGCCGAGACCCCGGAAGCGGTTTTTGCTGAGGAGGCTCGGCCGAACGTCCGTGGAAAGCG
>NZ_JAHWGH010000024.1 GCF_019334305.1 Rossellomorea orangium | reverse complement strand
GCTCTTAAAATAAATCTAGAATTAACGTTGACGTATTGTCTTGTTTTGTTCAGTTTTCAAGGTTCAATGTGTAAGTGCTTCTTCCGAAGCGACCCTTACTATATTACATATTTGATAACTTGTTGTCAATAACTTTTTTGAATAAGTTTTGATCAAGTTTTCATGTTGTGTGTTGCTCGTTTGCGGCAACAAATAATACTTTACCAGTTAACTTCGTAGAAGTCAACTTCTTTTTAAATGTTTTTTAAAACATTTATTAAATGTTATTAAACAATAAATCTTGCCTTTGAAAGATAGAGTTATAAAATATCTATACCCTGTTTAAAGGCGGAAAAACCATATTATCACAAATCTTATTATCATTACAATACCTATTTCATAATTTATTAATTTCATAGCATAAAATATCTCACGGAAGAAACTTATCACTTCACAACTTTCCTTTGACTTAAGTACTCTCTTGCTCGGATTGGAATAAGTATAGAAGATGGATAAAGAGCTTTATTAACTTCCAGTTTAGGAGTTAGTCTAATGTCTTCTGCTCCAAAGGAAGGATGATGTATTAAGGGCAAATACTACAATTTAATTCAGCAGTAGGGATTTCAATTTAATAATTAGCTAATGTTTAATTTTTATATGATTTTAATAGTTTCATGAATAAAATCGAATGATTCTGCCTCAATTAGTCGAAGATCAAATATAATCTGTAGCAATGCTTTATACCGCGACGACTATTTTAGGGCAGCAAAACTGCCATTAATAGTTATTGCGTCATTTTGGAGGTAATTGCGTCATTTTGGAGGTAATCGCGTCATTATTTTATTTTTTGCGTCTCTTTCAATCGTAATTGCGTCATTTTTCCCCGTATTGCGTTTTTATCCAAAATATCCCTTTTAATTTCTCTGCACACCTGCATATAAACAATCAAATAAAAGAAAGGTAACCCCAATGAGCTATTCTTAAAAATATTGCCTCGGGACGTCCATTTCTTCTAAAAAAGAACCTCAAACGACACCCGTTTTGCCCGATGTCACAAGTGATAATCAACGAATCTCTTCGTCCACTTCACTCGTCCGGATCCTCCGTGTAGAAGCACACTCCGATGGTTCACTAAATCTCGTCCTTTGTACCTCCATAACCCCAAAATACGAATGAGGAAGAAGCTCTTTTAAATATATCCACATGTTCTCCGAACCTAAAATCAACACAAAAAAAGAGTAACTCCCAATGAGCTACTCTTTCATCTATTTGCCTGGCGACGTCCTACTCTCACAGGGGGAGATCCCCCAACTACCATCGGCGCTGAA
>NZ_JAHWGH010000023.1 GCF_019334305.1 Rossellomorea orangium | reverse complement strand
GGAGTGCAAGACGAAGACTCCTGCGGGAAAAGCGGAATAGGTGAGACCCCGCAGGAGCGACAGCGACGAGGAGGCTCGCCTTCCGCCCGAGGAAAGCGTAGTCTTGCACGGAAATCAACAGCGGTGTTACACATAATCTTATTGTGCGTCTTTAGAGTATATAGATTTAGTTATGTCCCGGCCCCTTATTTTACGAAAATCCCCATAATCCGTAAATTAAAAATTTTCTAATAAATATTTAATTTTAAAGAGGAATTGAGCGTTTCATATCGAAATACTTATTAACGGAAGTAAAAAGGAATTATTCCTTAAAACATTAAACGAAGGAGTGACCTCATGACAAATCCAAATTTAGAGAGTCATCCACCTCAAAAGGAGAAGGGATTTCTTCGATTTTTAGGCGGGATTGAAAAGGTAGGGAATAAGCTTCCCGACCCATTTATGTTATTTGTGTACTTATCTGTTTTTATTGTCCTTTTTTCATGGTTTATTTCAAGCTTAGGCGTCACGGTCGTACATCCTAAAAACGGGGAAGTACTGCCCATTAAAAGTCTTGTGTCAGGCGAGGGGCTCCAATATATCCTCACCTCCATGCTCGATAACTTCACCGGGTTCGCGCCCCTTGGCCTGGTGCTCGCTATGATGCTCGGTATCGGGCTTGCTGAAAAAGTGGGATTACTTGAAACAGCCATAAAGAAAACGGTATTAAACGCTCCAAAAGGATTGATTACATACGCGGTCATTATGGTGGGGATCATGGGGAATCTTGCGTCAGATGCAGCGTTCGTCATCATTCCGCCACTCGCCGCCATGATTTTCTATACAGTGGGCAGGCATCCACTGGCAGGACTTGCCGCAGGCTTCTCGGGCGTCGGTGCAGGATTCACGGCAAACTTCATCATCACCGGCACCGACGCCTTGCTTGCAGGGATCTCAACAGAAGCGGCCAAAGCGTTCGAAGTCACCGTTACGCCGGTGGATAACTGGTATTTCATGATCACATCCGTTGTGTTCCTGACCATCGTCGGGGCATTTGTAACGGAAAAGATCGTGGAGCCACGACTGGGAACGTATAAAGGAAAAGTCGATAAAGTGTTAGAAGAAGAAAGTCCTTTAGAAGGAAAAGCGTTACGGAATGCAACATTAGCAGGATTGGCATTTGTTCTGCTTTTGGTCGTCTCCATTGCCTGGCCAAACTCACCGATGCGAAATGAAGATGGCGGACTCATCCCATCTACCTTCCTATCGGGCATCATCCCTATCACTCTATTATTTTTCATTATCATCGGAGTCGCATATGGAGTGACAGTAAAGAAGATTCAATCAACAAGAGACATTCCTAAATATATGACCGAAGCCATGAAAGACATGGGCGGCTATATCGTGCTGATCTTCGCTGCTGCGCAATTCATCGCCTACTTCGACTGGACCAATCTTGGAACATGGGTCGCGGTCAGCGGGGCGAATTTCCTGGAATCGATCAATATGACAGGGCTCGCAGGCATCATCGGATTTGTCCTGTTGACGGCATTGTTGAATCTACTGATCTTCAGTGGCTCCGCTCAGTGGGCACTGGAGGCACCAATCTTCATCCCGATGTTCGCAACACTCGGATATAATCCGGCGTTCGTTCAAGCAGCTTATCGCATCGCAGATTCATCGACGAATATCATTACGCCAATGAATCCATACATTATCGTCATCCTTGCGTTTATGAGGGAATACGATAAGAAAGCGGGACTCGGAACCTTGATTTCGCTTATGCTTCCTTATACGATTGCCTTCTTGTCAGTTTGGATCGTATTACTTCTTGCGTTTGCTTTGTTGGGGATTCCGTTTGGACCTGGCGTGGGGGTTTATTTGTAGGGTTATTAAGAATAAGGCTTACTCCGGAAACGACGTATCGTTTTCGAAGTAGGTCTTTTTTTATTATAGATAGTCACTATTTTGGACAGATTGATAGGTGAGGTGTAGTGATTATGAAAGTATTAGCGGTATTCCTATTTTCCCTATTAATCTTTATCCTGACCTGTACCAAGAACGTACATGACCTAATTCTATATCAACAGGTCTATTTTCAATGGAATGATCAACCTGATGTTAGTAAGTTCTTCGTTTTTACAGACTACCCATTTCATTCTTCCACGTATGTATTTCAGAAAATGGGACATGGTATGTTCTTTTTCCTATTTTCCTTCTTATTAAGCAGAGTGACTTACTCTTACAAAGTTGTCTTGGCACTAGGGGTCTCTTATGCACTCGTAACCGAAATTGCACAACTGTTTTTTACAAGAACAGGATGTTTATTGGACGTGTTTTACGATTCAATTGGAGTATTGTCTTATTGCTCACTGATCCTAATGACTAAGTTGCCTTATTTTCGTCAGGTGGGTTCAAAAAGAACAATCTTCCGAAAACATTTATAGTTAATAAGTCTATCGATCTTTCATGATATACGATTCAATCATACGTCAAAGATAAGGAAAATAGTACTAAGTAAAAAGATTCATCTTTTCAAAAATGAAGAATTTACTCAATATTTACACTTATTTTGACAATTCCTGTTGTAAAATGGAAAGTGTTGGCCCTCGGGCCGGTAAACTATTCATGAACAGGAGGAAGAGTAATGAATCATAAAAAAGTAAGACGAAAGACATTAAGTTTGTGCATTGTCTCAAGCATGGCTTTAAGCCTTATGGCACCTACCGTTTCAAAGCATGTATCCGCTGCAGATAATGCGTTTCAGGATCTTATCATATCTGAATATATCGAAGGTTCAAGTTACAACAAAGCACTCGAACTATACAACGGAACAGGTGCAGATATCGATCTATCAAACTACTCCTTGGAATTACATACAAATGGTGCAGAAACAGCAAGTAATAAACTTCAACTATCAGGGATTCTCAAGGCTGAAGAGGTATTCGTACTGGCTCATCCAAGTTCCGCTGAAGCTATTAAGTCAAAAGCTGATATTGAGAATGGATCCGTCATTAACTTTAACGGAAACGATCCTATTACATTAAAGAAAAATGACACCGTCATCGATTCGATTGGACAAGCGGGTTTATCTGCCAATTTTGCAGCAGACGTCACCCTTGTTCGAAAAGATGCAGTGATGACAGGTGATGTTGATGTAACCGATAGCTTTGATTCCACGGTTGAATGGAACTCATATTCTAAAGATACTTCTACTTATCTCGGATCTCATTTATCAGGAGATACGCCTTCAGAGCCAACGCCAATCGAACTATCTACCATTGCCGAAGCCCGTACAGCTACTAAAGGCACAACGGTAAAAGTACAAGGTGTCGCAACAGCTTCCTTTGAAGCAGGTGGACAAACTAACCTGTTCATTCAGGATGGTACGGCAGGCGTCATCATCCGCGGAAACGGCCTTACTGCACAACCAGGTGATGAAGTGACAGCCGAAGGTGTATTGAACGACTATTATGGAATGCAGCAAATTGAAACAACCGCTTCAAAGGTGGAAATCACTACGGAAGACAAAGGAATTCCTGCACCGACATCTCTTGTCTCTACTGACCTTTCAGCTGAAAATGGGGAAGAGCATGAAGGAATGCTTGTTGAATTTACTGATGTGACAGTGGAAGCGAAGGACAGCAATGGCAACTTCACTGCAACAGACAGTTCTGGACAATTTGTTATTAAACCAAGTGACAGCTCCCTTCTGGAAATAGGGAAAACCTACGAAATTCTTCGCGGGGTTGTCGACTATAACTATAACGAATACAAATTGGTTCCACGTAATTCTTCAGACGTCATTGAAAACGCCTTCTCTGTAACGGCAAATCCTGCTGGAGGCTCCGTGACTGAAGGAACAACGGTTACCTTACAGACGGCAACGACAGGTGGATCTATCCATTACACTACTGATGGAACGGCACCTACTGTTTCAAGCCCGGAATATTCAGCGCCTATCGAACTGACATCCAATACGACCATTAAAGCAATCGTAACAAAAGATGGCGAAACAAGTGAAGTGGCGACTTTCACTTACAAAGTGCTTAAATCGGCAGATGGATTAAGCATTCATGACATTCAGGGAGATTCACATACTTCTCCTTATGAAAGCATGAATGTATCCAATGTAGAGGGGATTGTCACAGCAAAAGCAGGTTCCAATGCGTTTTATATGCAGGAAGAGAATCCTGATGATGACATTGCCACTTCAGAAGGAATTTATGTCTATGCAAGAGGAAACACCGTAAAAGTCGGTGACAAAGTGAACGTCTCCGGACAAGTGAAAGAGTGGAGAGAAGATGGATATTCAGATGCCAAAGATCTTCTAACGACTCAAATCACAGCATCGGCAGTGACTACTGTATCGTCTGATAATACTGTACCGGCAGCTGTTGTCATTGGAGAAGACCGCACACCGCCGACGGAAATCATCGAGGACGATGAAATGACGTCATTCGATCCAGAGACGGACGGTCTTGATTTCTATGAAAGCCTTGAAGGAATGCTGATTGAAATTCCTGACGGTACGATTACTGGTCCCGTCAAATATGATGAACTGCCTGTCATCGTGAATACCAGTGAAGATCAGCTTCGCACCAGAGCAGGGGGAATCTTGATTTCACCTGAAGACTATAATCCTGAGCGCATGCTGATTGACGTGGATGGATTGAACATCAACGCTAAGACAGGAGATACCCTGGATGGTTCGATTGTCGGAAATGTAAGCTATGATTATAGCAACTTCAAGATCCGCCCGGCTGGTGAATTCCCATCTATCGTCGACGGTGGAACGGATCGACAAGTGACAACCATCAAGCCAAAGAAAAATGAATTGACGGTTGCTTCCTACAATATTGAGAATTTCTATGCCGGTACAGATGCGGATAAAGTAGGGAAAATTGCAGAGTCCATCGTTTCAAATATGAAAAAACCGGATATCATCGGTCTGATCGAAGTGCAGGACAATAACGGCCCTACAGATGATGGAACGACGGATGCAAGTGAATCGTTCCAAACGATCATTAAAGCCATTGAAGAAAAGGGTGGCCCGACATACAAATTTACAAACATCGATCCATTAGATAAAACGGACGGAGGGCAGCCTGGTGGGAATATCCGAGTCGGCTTCCTTTACAACCCGGAACGTGTGGAATTAACGGATAAACAAGCCGGAGATGCTGTAACGGCAGTCGGAGTGACGAAGGATGGACTGACTCACAATCCGGGACGCATCGATCCGACAAATGAGGCATTCGAAGATTCCCGCAAACCACTAGCGGCAGAATTCGAATTTAACGGAGAAAAGGTTGTCGTTGTAGCCAATCACCTGAATTCAAAGGGTGGAGACGGAGCACTGTTCGGTGCCGATCATCCAGTGGTACTTGGCAGTGAAGCACAACGCATCAAACAGGCAACAGTAATCAATGATTTTGTAAATGAGTTGGAAAATAATATGAAAAACGCGAATGTCGTGGTTCTTGGGGACATGAACGACTTCGAATTCTCAGCTCCAATTAAAACGCTTGAAGGTGACGTCTTAACGGATATGATGAACAAACTGCCTGCAGCAGAGCGTTACACATACAATTACCAGGGGAATGCCCAAGTTCTCGATCATATCTTGGTATCGAACAACTTAGCGAAAAAAGCAGATATCGATACGGTCAACATCAACTCTGATTTCAGTGAAGAAGATGGACGTGCAAGTGATCATGATCCAGTCCTTGCACAAATTAAAATCAAGAAGAGTCATGATGTGAAAGATAAGGTGTGGGATTTCTTGAGTCAGTATGAGAACTTTGTGGCTTGGTTCAAGAAATTATTGGAATGGAAACAATTATTACCTTAACATGAAGGCTAATCCAGTGAATGAATGGACAACTACCATTGTGTAGTTGTCTTTTTTTGTTTTGTAACTATTATCCATTTCAAACGTCATATTCAATATAACCCAAAAATATAAAGGAAGAGTGTATGAAATTATTTTGGAGATATATTTTTATTTTTGGGCTGGTAATGAATATGGTTTGTTGTGATAGTGTTGACCAGGATAGAAGAATAAACAATAACCAAGAGACATTTGAAACAATAAATATTACGAATAACAGAGAAATAATTGCCAAACTCGATCAAACGGTTCAAAAAACACCAAAATGGGACCAATTAGTTAAAGAAATAAGAGAGGGAGAGGATTACAATATTGGTCACTTTAATAAAAGCCGAGAGAAACTTGTTGAAGAATTGGCTATTCAAACAGTAGTAATAGAGTCTGTCATTCCGCTATTGGAGAATATTTACGGTGGGCGGAGTGGATTTGAAAAAGAGGGAGTTATCTTCTCTGAGGAAGGGTTTTGGATAGGTATTAAAGACCCGGATCGTCGTTTGGAAAAAATTGTGGCAGAACTTCAAAAAAAGGTAGACGAAGGGGAAATAAAAGCTGATTCCATTAATATTTTCCGTACACTTTATACTACTTTTGAAAATAATCGCCTGATGAGAGAAGTTAACGATAAAATCAACCAGATTTCAGTGGGACGTGGTGATATAGGAAGAAGCGTTTCGGCAGTATCTGCGAGCTCAGATACTGGAAATATAGAAATTGGACACAATGGTCTGACTGAAGAGCAGAGTAAATAGCCTTTACCATTTATGTGCTGGGGATTTTTATACCTGAGAAAAAAGGATGATTATATGAAAAAACAATTAACATATCTCCTCATAACCGTGACGTTTTTGTCCTTATCGGCTTGTGGAAACGCTAGTAAAGTTGGAACAGTCGATCAAAGCCAAAATGATGATCAAACTCAATCCGCCATAACCCCAAACAATTCTGGCTGGAAAACCATTGAGACCGTAAGTGAGCGAAATATCATTGCCAAACTTGAACAAACAGTACAAGAAACACCCAAATGGAATCAAACTATACAAAAAGCAAAAGATAGCGACGACTTCAAACAAGGTTTATACGGAAAACCCACTGATGATCTAGCAATAGAAATGGCTATTCAAACAGTTGTTGGAAATACGGTTATACCACTCCTGGAAGAAATATATGGAGGTTACAAAGGTTTAGATGAAGCGGGAGTTATCTTTTATGATAGAAAGAGCATGGGAGCGGAGCAATCTGGGTTCTGGATTGGTATTAAAGAACCGGATGATCGATTGAAAAGATTCATAACAGAAATGCAGAAGAAGGTAGATGCTGGAGAAGTAAAAGCAAAATATCTTAATATCTTCTATGCTCCTTATACGACAGATGAGAACAACCTTTTAACGGACAAAGTAAATAAAAAAGTGAGGGCCATTGCTAAAAAGCATGAGACGCCGGATCGCTTAGCCGGTGGAGTCTCGGTGGATACTATAACCGGGAATATTGAAATTGAACATAACTTTCTCACTGAAGACCAAAAAGAAGGATTGATTGATGCTTTTCCAACTCGGAAGGTCGTCTTTCATCAGCAAGGTCGGCTTGTTCCAAAGAAAGGAGAGAAGGACACAACTTATCCTGAAGAAACTTACACGAAGAATCCTTCAAAAGAAGGAGAATACGTTATGAGTCTTGGAGATAAGGGTATGCTCCTTATTTCTGCTCAGTCAATGGACTTTAGTGAAACGGAAGGCGAGAAGGAATTTTATTCAGCTACAAGATATAAGTTTCCAAAAGCCTCTCAAAAATTGCACGTTGGTCAAAGGGTGAATGTAGAAGCATCCGGACCCATCATGGAATCCTATCCTGGTCAGGGAACAGCTCTCTATGTGGACGTTCTTCCGGAGTATAAGCCTGATCAAGCAGATTTGTCGGAATCAAAAGTGGTTCAGTTGGGGATTGAAAAAGCAGAGGATGATCAAAACCATCATGTCCTTTCGATCCGCGATCTTTCCTATAATGAAAAATCAGATCAGTGGACCATTATCTTCGTCAGGGATAAAGAAGTAATCGAGGTTGTCATCCCTGATGAGAAAAAGTAGGTAACCAGAAAAAGAGTTCATGGACTCAATCTCCATGAACTCTTTTATCATCAATACAATCTCTTAAATCCATCAAACTTGGAGCTCCAATATGAGTCACTCAAGCTAGTAATCTCCACGCCATTGTCACCAGCATGGATGAATTGATTCTCACCTAAATAAATTCCAAGGTGTGAGATGCCTTTTTTATAGGTGTTTTCAAAGAAAACTAAATCACCGGGTTTTGGACTGTCAACGTAATAGGACCGGCTGTAGTAGCCTTCACTAGAGTATCTTTTCATTGTTTGGCCGGCCTGCTTATGGACGTAATAAATGAATCCGCTGCAATCAAAGCCGGCAGGTGTCGTGCCACCCCATACATAGGGAGTGCCTAGTAGTAATTTTGCCTGAGTGATTACATCAGTACTGCTCTGTGGCAAACTTCCGGGGGAGGAAGGATTGATCGAATGACCAATAGAAAGGACCTGACCAGCGAAAATGCGATCATTAGTTAAGCTATTCCATATTTTTAAGTCCTGTAAGGTGACTTTATATCGATTGGCAATGGCTGATAAAGAATCTCCAGGCTGTACGGTATATTTCCTGGTTTCTGTCGTCGTTTCGGGAATGGTGTGTTTCTCTTCCGCTTGGGCACCTGTGGAATTGACTGTTTTCAACTGCTGACCGATATAAATCGTATCCTTTGTCAAACCATTCAGATCTTTAATCTGCTGAATAGTCATGCCAAGCCTTGCGCTGATATGGGATAAAGTATCACCTGATTTTACTGTGTATGTAGCTGTTTGCTGAGTAACGGGCTGACTCGGTTCATATGTATCGGGTGATGAAGAACTGTTCGATACACTCAGTTTCTGTCCTGGAAATATCAAATGATTAGTCAAATTATTGCGTTTCATCAGTTCTGTAACAGACATAGAGTGTAAGTTTGCGATCTTTCCAAGAGTATCACCGGACTTAACCTCATATGATTTGGTTTGCACAGTGATGGGTTTAGGCAGATCAGTTTTTGGTTTGGTTTGAGGAAGAGAGCTTGTTTGGACAATCTTTAGCACTTGGTTTGGAAATATAGCATCTCTCGACAAGTTGTTCAATGCTTTTAAATCATTCACATTTGTATTATATTTTTTTGAGATCGACCATAAAGATTCTCCGGACTCCACTTTATGGGTGCTGGCAGAAGCATGTGCAATGAAACCGGAAGATAAAATTGCCGTTGTCGTCACTGTTACGATCGCTTTTTTCAATTGTCTGTTCTCCTTTTCAACATGGAATATTGGTTGATTCCGACATCTTTTATCATATAGTGGAAGATTATAGTATTAATTAGAATATATCATAAAATATTGTTGGGAAGTCTAAATTTTTTGAAAGTTAGTGTAGGAAAAAGGGATTATATAAAGTGGAGATAACCTGAATGTGAAGATTCAAAAGATGTAGTTTTGGCGTTATATCAGAAGTGAAGATGAAAACAAAACAAAACGCCTGGAGATTTCTCCAGGCGTTTTGTTTTTTATATTCAATTAAACCTTAGCTGTTTCCTTTTCACGCTCAATCACTGCCAAACGCTCTGCCACTTCTTCTTCTGTCAAACCATGCTCCATAACATAGCGGTTCTCAGGGCTCTTGCGGCACTCATCAGAGCAGCTTCTCATATATTTATGCTCATTTTCTTCAGAGCAAAGGATTTTACGGTTACATGGCGGGTGTGCGCAGTTTACGTAGCGCTCACAAGGCTCGCCAGTGTAGTAGTCTTTCCCTACTACGACATGTTCTGTCTGATTGACAGGAACACCGATACGCTCGTCGAATACATAAAGCTGACCGTCCCACAGTTGACCTTTTACTTCAGGGTCTTTTCCGTAGGTTGCAATACCACCGTGCAGCTGTGCCACATTCTCAAAGCCTTCTTTCACTAACCAGCCTGAGAATTTTTCACAGCGGATACCACCAGTACAATACGTGATAATTTTCTTGCCTTCCAGTAAATCTTTATTGTCGCGGACCCAGTTCGGAAGATCGCGGAAGTTCTTGATATCCGGCTTCACGGCTCCTCTGAAGTGTCCCAATTCATATTCATAGTCATTACGGGCATCAAGAAGAATCGTATCTTCCTGCTGGATTTGTTCAAAGAAATCCTTTGGCTCAAGGTACTCACCCGTAAGCTCATTAGGATTCACATCATCTTCAAGACGAAGGGTCACAAGCTCTGGACGATGCTTGACCTTCAATTTCTTGAACGCATGCTCGTCTGCTTCGTCAATTTTGAATACAGTGTCCTTGAAATGAGGATCCTGTCTCATTGCTTCCATATACGCATCTGTCTGCTCGATCGTTCCAGAGCATGTTCCGTTGATTCCTTCAGATGAAATCAGGATGCGTCCCATCAGGCCAAGATCCGAGCACAGTTGTTTGTGCTGGGCAGTGACTTCTTCCGGGTTCTCGATGTCTACATAGTTGTAATACAGTAATACGCGATAATCTTTCATGTTTATTTCCACCTATCGATATATATTTGCAAGATATAATCTTAGGATTCAGTTCCTTATTACTCTTACGATGTACTATTATAACAAATTTTTATGAAATTGCATCATGTGTGGGTGAGAAATGCTGGGGATTGTGAGGAAAAGGTGGTGGAAATTGGGTTTGATGGATTGGTTTTGGTGATGGTGGTTTGATATATACCCATCGTTAAATCCCGACAAATCTTGTCGTGGGATAGAAGGACATACCCCATCAAAACAAAGAATATAAATACATTAAATTTGTAAATATGGATACGATTTGAAACAATGATAGTAACAAATCATAAGGGGCTGTCACTACATATGGTCAAAAAAATCATGCTGCTCTGTCTCTTCGCTGCTCTCAGTATAATGGTCGCCGGATGTCAGGAGAAACCACAGCCTGATGATCGCCTGCAGGAATACGTGGATCTATGGAATAAAGAAAAATTTGATCGTATGTTTTCAGGCTACGCAAATTCTTCAACCAAGGATACATACAATAAGGAGGATTTCGTCACGAGATATAAAGACATTTATAAAGATCTTGAAGTGAAGGATGTAAAAATAGCCTTTAATAAGCCGGAAAAAGAAATCGACTGGGACAAAGAAACGAATGCGAAATTCCCCATGACCATTTCGTTTAAAACTCTCGCCGGTGAAGTGTCGTATAAAAAAGATGTCACCCTGACAAAAGAAAATAAAGATGATGAAGAAAACTGGTTAGTGAAGTGGGATCCTTCGTTCATCCTGCCTGAAATGGAAAAAGGTGATAAAGTCGGTGTGGAGAGCATTTCGGCCAAGCGAGGGGAAATCCTTGACCGGAATCAGCAGCCTCTTGCCATCAACGGGGAAGCGTTTGAGCTTGGAATCGTACCGAAAGAATTCAATGACAATGATTTGAACAAGCTGGCCAAATTACTGGATATGTCACCTGAGTCCATTCAGAGTAAGTTGGATCAGACCTGGGTGAAGCCGGAATTTTTTGTCCCTATCAAAAAAATCGCCTTATCTGAACGACCTTTAGCTCTTGAGGTGATTGAACTGGGAGGACTTTACTCTAAGCGGGTGGCGGTAAGGGAATACCCTTACGGAGAAGCCACTGCCCATCTCACAGGCTATATCGGAAAGCTTACGGCAGAGAAATTGGAGAAGCTCAAAGACAAAGGCTATACCGCTCAGTCCTTGATGGGCTTAAGCGGTGCAGAGGAAGTCTATGAAGATCAGCTCCGAGGAAAAGACGGACAGCGTATTTATCTGAAGAAACAGGACTCAGAAGACACCGTCACCGTAGCAGAACAGCCCGTACAGGATGGGAAGAACATCACTCTCACCATCGATGCCGAGATGCAAAAGAAGATATATGCACAAATGAAGGATGAACCTGGAACGGCAGCTGCCCTCAATCCCCAAACGGGAGAGGCACTAGCCCTTGTGAGCACACCTGCCTATAATCCGAATGATTTCGTGTTGGGGATATCTTCGGAGAAATATAAAACATTGGCAGATGATCCTAAAAAGCCGCTCCGTAACCGATTCCCTCTTGCGTATTCACCAGGATCAACTATGAAAGGGATCACCGCTTCCGTCGGTCTGAAATCCGGCAAACTGGACCCTGCTAAAATCTATGATATCAAGGGGAAGACGTGGAAAAAGGATGAATCATGGGGAAATTATAAGGTTGTTCGCGTTTTTGATAATGAAAGCAGGGTGGATCTGGAAAGCGCCCTTAAATTCTCGGATAACATCTATTTCGCCCGAGTGGGATTAGAGATGGGAGCTGACACCTTTATTACAGGCTTGAAGGATTTCGGCTTCGGCGAAGAAATCCCTATGTCCTATCCAATCTACAAATCACAAGTGTCGAACGACGGCAGCATCTCCAAGGAAGTCCAGCTGGCTGACTCTGCATTCGGACAGGGGCAGGTGCTGATGAGCATCGTTCACCTGGCCAGTGCTTACGGCGGGATCATCAATAATGGAAACATGATGGAGCCAAGACTTCTAAAGGACGAAGAACAAATGGTGTGGAAGAAAGATCTGCTTTCAAAAGAACAGGCAGACATGTTGAAGACCAATTTGCGAAAAGTCGTCACAGAAGGAATCGCCGGCAAGGCAAGTGTAGAGGGGAAAGCGATCGCCGGGAAGACTGGGACGGCAGAGATCAAATCAGAGCAGGGGACGACGGGCACGGAAAATGGATTGTTCGTTTCCTATGATCAGAATGATCCGTCCATGGTTCTCGCTATGCTTCTGGAAGATGTACAGGACAAAGGGGGCAGCACCCATACCGTCCAAGTGGCCAAGAAATTCTATGATACCTGGAAATAAGTTCGGAAGAGAGGGGCAGATGCTCCTCTCTTTTGTCATCATGTGCTAACGATTCCGTTTTCAATTTGTGATATGATAAACGGAATGACCAACATGGTTGAAATTCAACAGGGGTGATCAATCTGAATATATTTTTAACGGGATCGACTGGGTTTCTTGGAGGAAGGCTCATCAAGAACCTTTTACACCATAAAGGGAATGAAGTCTATATTTTAGTGAGAAATGTAGAAAAGGCTGAGAGATTACGAGATGCTATGCAAGCCTCCCACTAAGGAAGAATTCATATTTTTCAAGGAGATATTACTGTTCCTCACGCCGGTTTGAGTGAGGAAGACCTGGAATGGCTGACCGGTAAGATAGATGCTGTCTACCATCTTGCTGCCCTTGTGAAGTTTGATCTTGACCTGCGGGATGAGCTGTTTGCGGCCAATTACGATGGCACGAAGCATATCCTGGAGCTGGCTGAAGTGCTTGGAGTGAAGAAGTTTTACTATGTGAGTACGGCCTACACAGTTGGGAAGCTCGCGAAAGGTGTGGAGGAACTTTACCCGCCAGACGGAGAATTCCATAACCCATATGAAGAAAGTAAAGTAAAATCGGAACACCTTGTATTTTCGTACCGCGACAAGATGGACGTATCCATCTTCCGGCCGGCCATCATTGTGGGCGACTCCAAGACCGGGGAAGCAGACTCGCAGTTTACCCTGTATGGATTCATGCGGGCCCTCGCGGTGTTTAAGCGAAAAACTGCACGACGAAAGGAAGAAGGGCGCACCTACAGATTGATTGCTGCGAAAAACGGTACATCCAATCTTGTACCCGTCGACTACGTAGCCGATATCCTAAGTCTGGCTCCTCACAAAGCTCAACCGGACAAAATCTATCATATTACAAATCCGCATCCACCAGAAAACATTGAACTGCTCAAGATGCTGAAAGAAGCCCTTCAATTTGAAAACCTATCGGTAGTGGAAAACACCGATGAGTATGAATTAGATGAGGAAGAAAAGAAGCTGAATAGCTTGATTGATGTGTTTGAGGTGTATCTGGCTGGGGCATTGACGTTTGATGATGGGAATACACAAGAACTGATTGTGGGGACAAATGTAGCACATCTGAAAATGTCGGAAGAAACGATTGAGATGATCATTCGTGCTGGAAGTGGGGAAGATGGAAAAGTGAGAGTATAATAACGGATCAGGGGCAGCTTGCCTCTGATTTTTTCTTTAACCATAAATCATGAAGTTATTTTAACAGGTCTGAGTGGGACAGCAAGCAGATCATCTATTGCTCCATTCCCACCCGTCTTTTTACTTTATGAAGCTCTCTTTTATGTTCCCAGTTTTCTTTCACCAGTTTCGTGATACTATCCTGGGTGTCCTGCTGGTTTTCTTCAAGTACGGTCATTCTGGATTCCAGCTTGTTCATGCGGCTTTCGGAT
This sequence comes from Rossellomorea orangium, assembly GCF_019334305.1. Lineage (GTDB taxonomy): Bacteria > Bacillota > Bacilli > Bacillales > Bacillaceae_B > Rossellomorea. The sequence goes on along the minus strand of NZ_JAHWGH010000023.1, from coordinate 22,235 downwards.
TTTGTCATCCGCTCATTCATATTGTTTTCAAAACGAGTCATTTGTCCTTGAAGTTTTCTTATAGCTTGTAAAATCTGATCCATCTTATCGTTCACCTCCGTGTGCCAATATAACAACACAGAATCTGGGAATATTACCTTCACAATCACTGGAAAAAATCTTCCCCAAACATACGGTTTTGCTTCTATATATGGTAATATAAGAAAATGTAAAGAGAGAAATCAAAGTAGCAGATTACATATAGTTAGGAGAATGATCAATGAGTAAAACATTAATTTTCGGACACAAAAACCCGGACACAGATACGATCACATCTGCACTGGTTTATGCTGATTTGAAATCGAAAGTAGGTATGGACGTCGAGCCTGTACGTTTAGGTGAAGTGAACGGTGAAACACAATATGCCCTTGATTATTTCAAAGTCGAAGCACCCCGTTTAGTAGAAAAAGTCGCGGCTGAGACGGATACAGTCATCCTTGTCGATCACAATGAGCGTCAGCAAAGTGCGGAGGATATCGAGGAAGTACGCGTTCTTGAAGTTATTGATCACCATCGCATCGCGAACTTTGAAACAGCTGATCCCCTGTACTACCGCGCTGAGCCGGTTGGTTGTACAGCAACGATCTTAAACAAGATCTACAAGGAAAAAGGAGTAGAGGTTACGAAGGAAATGGCTGGACTAATGCTTTCAGCGATTATCTCGGATTCTCTATTATTTAAATCTCCAACCTGCACGGACGAAGATGTTGCAGCTGCTAACGAACTGGCTGAAATTGCAGGAGTTGACCCACAAGTATACGGCTTGGAAATGCTGAAAGCAGGAGCGAACATGAGCACGAAATCAGTTGCTGAACTCGTTACCCTTGATGCGAAGGAATTCTCCATGGGTAACGCGAAAGTGGAAGTGGCTCAAATCAATGTAGTCGACACGAATGATGTGTTTGGACGACAAGCAGAAGTGGAAGCGGCCATGGAAACGATGATCAAGGAAAAAGGATTGGACCTGTTCCTTCTAGTTGTAACGGATATTCTTGAAAATGACTCGACGGCACTTGCCCTTGGAAGCAAAGCGGCTGAAGTGGAGAAGGCGTTTAATGTATCTCTTCAAAATAACACGGCTCTATTAAAAGGCGTGGTATCCCGTAAGAAGCAGATCGTACCTGTGTTGACGGATGCGATGAAATAATAAAGGTGAAGGAGAAGGAGCAGTCTTTGGGCTGCTCCTTTTTTTGGTGATAAAAAAAGGAGAGGATTTAAATGAACTTCAAAAAAATCCACCACATCGCGATCATTTGCTCGGATTTTGTGGAATCTAAAGACTTTTATGTGAATAAAATCGGGTTTGAGGTGAAGCAGGAGATCTACAGGGAAAATAGAGACTCCTATAAGCTCGACCTTGCGTTACATGGCGACTATATTATTGAACTCTTTTCGTTTCCAGAAGCCCCTGCGCGTCCGAGTTATCCTGAAGCACAAGGACTGCGTCATTTAGCATTTGAAGTGGAGGATATAGAGAATGCAGTGAAGGAGCGGAGTCAGAAAGGGATTAAAACAGAAGATATTAGAATAGCCCCCTATACTGATAAAAAATTCACCATTTTTGAAGATCCGGATGGGCTGCCGTTGGAGATTTATGAAACCTGATAGAGGTCCGTCCCTCGAAAAAAAGAGCACTTCCCACTAGGGGAGGTGCCGTCTAAAGGTATTGTAATTTGTCGTACTTTTATTTAATCATATTAGTGAGGGTGGTGTATTTCTGTTCTCGTTACTTGAGTTGGGAATAGAAGGAGTTTAACGTCCTTTTAGTGGTTTTTTCTAACTAATTATTAAAATATTAATATTCTCTTGAAAAACGGATTCAAATCTCTACTTACCTGATAATTGGTGTTGTTTCTTTTCTTACCCAGTCTTCTATAAAAGGAGCTTGATGAGGGTTGATGTTTTTTGGTAGATCATCTTTTTCAAAATAGGATAGTTCGCTACTTTCATGATTCATTATAAGGGTTCCGCTATAGGCTTTGACATTGAAGACCAATTGGATACTAAACACTTTATCGCCATTACTGTACTGAGCAAAGCCATTAATCCCCGAATATATTCCAAACAACTCAAGTTCGTCTATCTGGAGATTCGTTTCCTCCAGCACTTCTCTTGTAACCGTCTGTTCAAATGTCTCACCTAACTCCATAAGTCCCCCTGGAATACCCCATTGATTAGTGCCAGCTCTATGTTGCAACAGGATTCGTTTGTGTTTGTCTTCAATGATAGCTCCACAACCGACTGTTAGAAGTGTTTCATTACCGATTAGGTTCCTCATTGATTTAATGTAATCATTCATCGTTTCATCTCCTTCATACAAAAAAAGAGCACGTCCCGCAAGGAGATGTGCTATCAAAAGGTATTGTAATTTGTCGTTAATTGTATTAAAACATAGATTTAGAATCCATGTATTCCCGGTCTGAAACTCTGAGGGAGAGGATATGAAGATTTACCTAAAGAAATTGCTTCATTTCTGATAAAATATAAATATATTAATATTATGGTGGTGAGGTATTGTGGACTATTCAGTCATCGGGAGAAAGATTAAAGAACTGAGGAAAGCCGTGGGATTGACTCAAGGTGAGCTGGCAGACGGTATATGCACCCAAGCATTGGTCAGTCGAATAGAGAAAGGGGATATCTATCCCAGTGCCACATCTTTATACCAAATTTCGCAAAAGCTGGGTGTGGATGTTAACTACTTTTTCGAGATTGGTATGACTCCCCGCCTTGATTATGTGAAAGAGGTTGAGCGTCAACTTAAGAAGCTTAGAGTGAAATTAAAATATGATGAAATCCTTGAAATTGTGAAAACGGAAGAGAAGAACCCCTTATTTCTAAATGATGAATCAAATCTCCAACTTCTATACTGGCATAAAGGAATTTATGTTAATGAAGTCGATAACAACAAAGAAGAAGCTCTGATTTTATTAGAGAAGGCACTTCTCTTAACTTATAATAAGAAAAAAGCCATGTCAGAGCGTGAGATGAATATTATGATCAGCATGGGCATTCTGGAATTCAGTCGTGGAAATTATGAGCGTGCATTAGACATTTACCAGGGTGTGAGTAATGCATTGACATATAGTAGTGACCAACTTAGCGATAAATCCATCAAAACCAGGCTGCTATATAATATCGCAAGGGTGCTGACGAGACTAGGGGAATATAAAGAATCTACCAGGTATTGTGAAGAAGGAATCAGATGGCTCATAGAAGAAGAAAACTTATATGGGTTCGCTCAATTGAATTATCATATCGGGTATAACTTGGAGCTGGAAGGGGAGTTACAGGAAGCATTACCGTATCTTGAGAAAGCCGCGATGCTATTTGATATTCAATATAATACGAAATTATCCTCGTTCATTGAAGTGAAGATAGACGAACTTCATGAAAAGATTCGAAAAGAAAATAAGGTTTAAATATCATATCCCGGGGGTGGATTGGTGGATTACTCTATCATTGGTAAGAAGATAAGGGAGTTACGTCAAGTCGTGGGGATTACTCAAGGCGAACTAGCAGAGGGCATTTGTACACAGGCACTGATCAGCCGAATTGAGAAAGGAGACATATATCCGAGCGCAACTGCTCTATACCAAATCTCTAAAAAGCTTGGGGTGGATGTGAACTACTTCTTCGAAATCGGAACGACTCCCCGTCTGGACTATGTGCTGGAGGTTGAAAGACAGCTAAGGAGACTAAGGGTGAAGCATCTCTATGGTGAAATGATGGACATTGTGAAAGTCGAAGAAAAGAACCCAAACTTCACACAAACCGAACCGAATATGCAGCTATTATTATGGCACCGGGCCATTTATACTCAGGAGATACTGAATGATAATATCGAGGCAAGATCTCTCCTCAATAGAGCGCTCGAATTAACGTATGATACCAAAAAGGCATTGTCAGAACGGGAAATGGAAATCCTTTTAAGTATAGGTAACATTGATTTTTCTGAAGAAAACTATGACGGGGCAATTACGTATTATGAGCAGGTTAAAAATGGGCTGACTGCGAGTGAATATATTCATGATAAGGCAGTCAAAACGCGATTGTTATATAACCTTGCCCGTCTTCATACACGAATGGGCCACTACGCCGAATCGAATAAGACTTGTATGGAGGCAATCCGCTGGAGTATTGATCAAGAGAATATGTATGGATTAGGACATATTCATTATCATATCGGATACAACTATGAGTTAATGAAGCAATATGAAAATGCGCTACCTTATTTTGATAAAGCTATATTTATCTTTGAACTCCAAGATGAGCATACCTACATAAATTATATTAAAAAGAAGAAAGAAGAAGTAATTCAATTTTCCAAAGGGTAATTGCGAATAATAATAGCACTGTTCTAATAAACTTCTCACATACATTAACCTGGCCATTCATATGGTAAAAATAAAGACAGGCTGGTGAGAGGTGAAAGGATGAGAAGGAAAAGTCCGGTTCCTCTATTCATTGGAGCAATTGCCGTTATAGTCATCGCGGCGGCCCTTTTCATAATGATAGGTAAGAGTCAGGAACCTGAAACCCCTGAAGAAGTAATTGAACAGTTTTATCGTTTTGAAAAAGATGGTGACTTCGGCAACGCATGGGAATTATTTCACCCTGAAATGAAAAATTTATTTTCAAAGTCAACCTATATTCAAACGAAAAACCACGTGTTTATGGGTCATATGGGAGTAGATGAGTTTGAGGTTGAGATAGGGAAGGTCGAGAAGCTAAAAAAATTTACGTTTAATAAAGAGGGACTTACTTTTAAAAATGTGAGGAAAGCAAAAGTTGACATGTATTTTCAAAGTCAATTTGGTGAATTGGTTATAAGTCAGTATTGTTATGTTGCCCTGGAAGAGGGCCAGTGGCGGGTTTTATGGAACTATAATTTCTAGTGCTCGTGGAAACTTTGTTATCGGCTATTAACAGAAATTTGATTTGAAACCGAATCACTTTTCAAAAGGAATCATAGGCTCACAGAGGAATATTACAGCTTCAATTAAAGCTTTCTGTTGAAATCGTGAGAAATTAAAAGGAGACTCAAGCCGAGTCTCCTATTAATATTCATTCCAAGTCTTCACCAATGATCCTAACTTCCCGCTCCAAATCTACATCAAACTTCTCTTTAACCGTCTTTTGTACATGTTCGATCAGGGAGATGTAATCATAGGCAGTGGCATTGTCTTTATTTACAATGAATCCCGCGTGCTTGGTTGACACTTCGGCACCGCCGAAATTCGTTCCTTGCAGTTCGCTATCCTGAATGAGTTTCCCTGCAAAGTATCCTGGAGGACGCTTAAATACACTTCCGCATGAAGGGAATTCAAGAGGTTGTTTGGATTCCCTTTTGTATGTCAGGTCATCCATCACAGCTTTAATTTCTTCATAATCACCAGGCTTCAAGCTGAAGGTTGCTTCCAGAACGATATCGCCTTTTTCAGAAATATTGCTGTGACGGTAGTCGAGTTCTAACTCGGCAGCTGTACGCTTCACCAAATTGCCCTCTCGATCAACGACATAGCAATAATCCAATACATCGCTGATTTCACCACCGTAAGCACCTGCGTTCATGAATAAAGCTCCTCCGACGGTACCCGGGATACCGCAGGCAAATTCCAGTCCGGACAGCTTTTCAGCTAATGCCCTCCTGGATACATCGATGATGGCAGCACCACTTTGTGCTACCAGCTGTGAACCATTAGATTTAATGTCATCAAAATTTTTAAGATGAAGGACAATCCCCCTGATACCCCCATCTTTTACGATCAGATTAGAACCGTTGCCAAGTAAGGTAAACGGGTAATTCTCTTCATTAGAAAGCTTTACAACTTCTTGAACTTCTTCATATGTGGTCGGAGTCACGAAAAAGTCTGCTTTCCCGCCAAGCTTTGTATATAAATGGTTTCTAAGCATTTCATCAGTCTTTACATTCTCAGGTGCAACAACACTGGTCAGTCTTTTTAATAATTTCTCTTTATCGATCATCTAAATCAGTCCTATTTAAAAGTTAGTATTCATTCTAAACCCATCACTTTCATTATATGCCTAACTGGGCTGAAAGTTAAACCTTTTGAAAAGAAATCAAGCCTTTTACCCTAATAAGGAAGTGATATCAAAAAAACACCATTACAGCGAATTGTAATGGTGTTGGTCGTTAGTTGGACGTATTTGATTCAATAAGGAATTCGTCAACAGCAACCCAAATGGCTTCCTTGAGGAGACTGTCCTTCTTATTGATGTCATTGATAAAGTATGAATCTAATCGTTCTTTTACTTTGGAAACCACTTTTTCAGGGGAGGCTTTTAATGTATAATCACTCCATTCTTGATCCCAAATGTAGACAATTAATGAAATGATTTCACCTTTTTCTTTAGCAGTCAGGGTTGAATAGTCAAATCCGTTCCAATGATAAAACTCATCATATTGGAGTCGTAAGAACATTTCTTCAACGAAATCTTCTAATGATTGCGTCTTGGACGTGTTATCAGCGTAAGTAAGGGTTACCGACTCATAGCTATTTACCAGCGTTACTTGATTTAAATTTTCCACCGAGTTAATGCCGATGACATTCAATGCATTCTCAAAATAAAGATCCTGTTCAATAAGGAAGAAATAGATCCATTTAGCTGCTGCTGCTCTGGTACCATAAGAAACAGGCATGAATTGACCATTTAAATTTCCTTCGGCAAAACCAATTTCCTCTGCGAAGGATACATAAGGATAGGCGGTTATGGAAATAGAACTCTCATCAGTGAACTCTGAATCGAAGTTAAGTAGCTGTGAAAAGTCTTCCATACCCATGGCTCTCATGAACATGATGATCATTTCTTGTCTGGTGATAGGGGAGTTGGAACCAAAATATCCAGGTTTTTTCCCATTGGCAATGCCAGCGTCAATCAGTGCTCCCACAAAAGGCCTTACGCGTTCTGGAACATCTGTAAAGCTTGAGGCTGAATCTGCGTTCAAAGGCAAATCCAATGCCAGGGAAAGCAGTTTAGCAAAGTCACCTCGTTTAATGGTTGAATTAGGTCGATAGGTACCATCTGGAAAGCCATCAATAATCTTCTCGGATCCTAATACCTCAATATAATCTTTGGCGAATGTATTTTGAATATCTGTAAACGAAGAAGCGCTTGCGGGTGTTACAAGTAATTGGGTCAAAAGAATAAGAACAGATAAAGGCAATAATAACTTCTTTGCCAATTATTTCACCTCTCAAAATAGTTTCTACTAATTTTGTCATTCTTTAAAAATCATACCAAAAATCAATGTATTTTCAACTAGGTAAATAGTGATGATTATCATAAGTCCTAACAGTTATAACGTGAGTACCACAAAGAGAGAGTTAAAGTATTTGTAATATATTCATAAATTTACCACTTTTTATTCGAGTATCATCTGTTTACCTGTCACTATAGATATGTTTAACTAGTCATTGAATGTAAAATAATTGAAACACTAATGAAAAGAGGCGAAATAATTGAGGAAAATTACGACATTATTGCTGCTGATTTCCCTTCTTTTATCTATAGCTACTCCCATATCGGCAGCAATGTTAACGGACATTGACAACCATTGGGCAAAAGAAGAGATTAATGCATTGGTAGAGAAAGAGATTATTAATGGTTATCCTGACCATACATATAGACCAAACGCCAATGTGACACGAGGACAATTTGTAGCGTTTCTGGTTCGTGCATTAAATTTACCGGAGGGGAACACTGGATTTGTTGATGTGAAAGCGGGAAACAATCTTTATAAAGAAATCAATGCGGCTAAAAAAGCCGGAATCATTAAAGGTACAGTGGAAGGCAAAGCCTTGCCAAACGTGAATATTACCAGAGCTGATGCAGCGGTTATGCTTGATAGGGCGCTTCAATATAAAGGAGATTTCAATGAAGGGGCTGATTTAAGCTTTACAGACGCAGGCTCAGTACCTCAGTATGCTTTAGAAGCGTTTCAGCGCGTCGTTCATTATGGTTTCGTTCAAGGAACCAAGGAAAATACATTAGATCATTCCTCAACTGCTACTCGTGCTGAGTCTGCAGTATTTATATACCGTTTATACACCTTTCTATTGGAAAAAGGATTACTTGACGGGGGATCCGAGGACCCGGGTGAACCTGGGGAGTCTGTGAATCTTTCCCCATCCGAAGTACAACTTACAATGGCAAGCGGGGAAAAAGTAAGGGTACGTATGAACACCGGGGGGGTTCCATTATCCTTTTATAAAAAAAGAGTGGATGATCATCTGCGTTCAGTGGATACCCATTATTATTACAAAATGGGTAACGCTTCGGCACCCCTTGGTGAACTTCGGGTAACCCTGAGGACCTTGGACAATGGAGATACCTTTGTCTTCACGAAATTCATCCATAATGGTGACAATACCTACTCGGCTTCGGTTATATTACCTTTTAAAGAAGCAAGTTCTTACAGCTTGAAGAAAATGGCGGATTACGGGACTATTACCCATGAGCATAACAACACATTTGGAGTTGATCCCACTACCCATCCTATTGGATTATTAACCTTACAAAATGGTGATGGACTCACCAATAGTGTGATGCTGAGTAAAAGTTATACATCTATACAACGTGAGAAAGTATACGCTAACGGCCAGGAATCTGTCATCCGGGAGTTTGACGAAGAGCTTGAGAGTTATAAGATTCAAAAAGATCAGTCAGGCATTTATGCTGTACTGAACATGAAAGTCCTCAGTAAGGGGATTTCTGAAAATTGGGTTCTTGTCTCTAAGGAAAAACTATTTGAAGAACAACAATACATCGACTATTGGTTTGAACGAAGTGTAGATGAATATCGATCGATTAATAAATGGTTGACAGCTGACGGATCCTACTCCAAGTTGCCGTGGTCCATTGAACCTGGATATAAGTTGGGGTATGGAAGAAATATCGGTGCCATGCAGGGGGGAATTTATCTAAGGGCCTATACCGGTTCCGAAGAGAGATACTTCTATAATCTAGTACTCAATTCCATTGCCGATCTTGACGTCTTTACAGGTGGGGCTCTTACAAAAGGAGATGTGCCTGTATTCAAAACAGAATATACCAGCACCTGGTTGAAAAATGCTTACGGTACAACCGCACCTTACATCGACACCCGACATAACGAGAATACGGCTCTTTTCCTTAAGAACGCCGGAGAAGTATTGAATATCTCAAAATTAAGTAATGCCAATATCAGATACGCTGACTTTCTAGTGAATCAGAAAGAAATCGGGAATATCATTCCCATTACCGTATCAAGCCATTTAATAGCGGATTATTATGCTCCAGGAAGTAAAACGACCCATGTATCTTTAAATCACGCTCTAGGGGAAATGCGTTTCCTTATTGAAACCTATCGTCAGACAGGCGATGATAAGTACTTTAAAACAGCACGTCAATTAAAGGCGGGAATAGAAAATCTTTACCCGAAATGGATACGAGAAGACGGGAATCTTTGGTATCAGGTGAATGGAGATAAAGTGTTTAATGGAACGGACTATCCTACTCTGACTTTAGTAGATTTATTGTTAAGTCAAAAACTGTTTGAGGAAATTTCTTATCCAAGAAGTTCAATTTTTGACGAAATGATCAAATCGAAGACCACGTATTTAGTTAACGAGAACCATCCTTTCAAAGGGAATGAGTTAGAACTTCTCCGTGAACAAGGGTTTGGTTACTTGGTGGAAAACTATGGAAACGCAAAAGCTGCTTCTATTCCTTTAGAAAAAGATACTCTGGATTTATTAGCAGAATAACTATATTCGTTTCCACAAAAAGACTGGCTTCTAATTTAGGAGGTCAGTTTTTTTCTTGATTTGTTAGCCTTGGCCGGAACAGTTATGATTCGAAATGGAAGGGTATCAATTATGCTAAATATTACTGGTATAAAGCCGATATATTAGATGTCACATGAATATGGATTAACTTCTTCAAGTCGAATAACTTGAAAATAGACCCAAATAATGATAGAAGTCCCAATAGTAGTGTGGTAAAATGTAGAAAAATATCGAAAGGGGCAACAAATCTCTTGAAACGCTTTCTTCTTATGTCGATTTTGTCACTCGCAGTCATTGTTGCGTTTTCAAACGTATCACCCAAGTCAACTTACGCATCAACATTCCCGGATGTAGGAGATTCCCACAGAGCCAAGGATGAAATCTATTATTTAGCCACTGGTAAAATAGCAAATGGAGATCAAAATGGTTATTTCCACCCAGACAAACAAGTTACAAGAGCAGAGGCTGCAGCTTTAATCGGGCGTGCGATTCAGCTTAATGGAGAGCAGAAGAGAACAGAATTCACAGACGTAGGCAGTCAGCACTTCGCTTCAGGTTATATACAAGAGGCTGCAGATAAAAAAATCATTACAGGTTATTCAGATGGTTCGTTCAAGCCTAATGCTCCCGTTGCGAGAGGAGAGATGGCTTTATTAATAAGCCGGGCCTTTGGCTATCAATCTACTACCATCAGTTCTGCGTCTGCTCAGTTAATTGATAGAGGAATCGCTCAAGGGATGTCTGATGGTTCGTTCGGAACGACGCAGTCAATTAAGCGTTCGGATTTCTCGGTCTTCCTTTCAAGGAGCATCAATGCGAAAATGAGACTCGCAGGTCAGGAGCCGACATTCTCTAAAGTTCAATACGTTACGACGGATAACTTAAACTTCAGAGAAGGACCTTCCACATATTATTCCGTATTAGGAAGCTTTGATAAAGGAAAAGAAGTAAAGGTTGGATATGAAATCGGAGAATGGGCCTTTATTCAGGCAGATGGAATAGAAGGTTTCGTACATACCGCTTACTTATCTTCTAAGAAGGTTTCAGATATTGAAGATCTGTTAGCTGACAAAACGATTATCATTGATCCAGGTCATGGCTATCCCGATAATGGGGCTTCAGGCTTCGGTTTGAATGAAAGTTTTGTCGTTTTAGACACAGGGATGAGGGTAAAGGGATATTTGGAGAAGTCACCTTTTCATTTTGCGATGACAAGGGAGAGCGATAAGAAGATTGAGCTTCAGGATCGTGTTACCTTTGCAAGAGAAAAGGGTGGGGATATCTTTGTCAGTATCCATGCAAATTCTTTTAATGGAACTGCACATGGAACCGAGTCTTACTATTTTCAGTCAGCTGCATATAATCCATACGTAAATCAGAGCAAGGCTCTTGCAACTTATCTTCAAAACAGATTGGTTGAAAGCTGGGATGCTTTTGATCGCGGCGAGAAGAATGGGAATTTTCACGTTTTACGAGAGAATACAATGCCTGCTTCATTGGTGGAACTTGGATTTATCGACCAAAAAGAAGATAATGCTAAATTGGCATCTCCTTCCTATAGGCAAAAAGCTGCTAAAGCCATTTATTTAGGTATACTCGATTACTATTATCACTATGAAAATCTAAAGGGTATCGATTATTTATACCAGGAATTACAAGCCGCACCATCACCTAAATTGCATTAAACTACTGATATAGGAGTCTATTTAGACTCCTTTTTTTATACAAGGGGGATGAGGGAATGAAGAACGCATTTAAAGTAATGGTCGCTTGCTTTCTATTACTTAATTTAGTACCCACAACTGCATTCGGTCAAACAGATAGTAGAGAGAAATACATACTGTTTCTGAATGACGACGGTAAAGACTTGGTTAAAAGCCAGACAGACCTGAAAATTGAGAAAGAGTTTTCATTCATACCGGCGATATCTGTATGGGCATCTGCCGGGCAAGTTCGTTTTCTTGAGGACAAAGGAGTTATCAAGGAAGCTCAAAAAGAGCAAACGTATAATGTGAGTAATCAAACGACTCCCTGGGCATTTGAGAAGATGAACATCACAAACGAGGTTAGAACAAACTTGACCGGTAAGGGTGTTAAAGTAGCCGTATTGGATACAGGGATTGATCGAACCCATCCTGACTTGAAAATTGCAGGAGGAACATGTGTATTAAAAGCGAATTGTACCGATGGATACCAAGATGACAATGGTCATGGTACGCATGTAGCAGGGATCATTGCGGCCCAAAATAATAATATCGGCATCGTTGGGGTTGCTCCGGATGTATCACTATATGGAATCAAGGTTCTGGATTTTACTGGGACGGGTACCTCTACAACCATCATTTCCGGAATAGAGTGGGCCATTCAGCAGGATATAGATGTGTTAAATATGAGCTTTACCACTACCGTAAATGATCCTGCTTTGAAGGCGGTCATAGACGAGGCCTATTTAAATGGAATGACGATCATTGCAGCTGCTGGAAACAGCGGTCGTCCAGATGCTACCGGGGACACCACCCTTTATCCTGCAAAGTATGATAGCGTCATAGGGGTAGGTGGACTGGAGAAGTCCCTATTGAGGATGAATGAATCTTCCACGGGATCATCTGTCGAAATCTCTGCTCCTGGCAGAAGCATTGTTAGTACTTTCCCAAAAAATCTAGATACATATGACGGTCGCTCAGATGGATATGCCCCGCTTTCAGGGACTTCTATGGCAGCACCATATATTACAGGGATTATGGCACTATTTAAAGAGAAATATCCAGAACAATCAAACATTCATCTAAGAAAACTGCTCGATCAGTCTGCACTTGATTTAGGGGAAAAAGGAAGGGATCCTTTGTACGGGTTTGGGATCGGTCAATACACTGACGAGGATATACCGGGAAATTCACCCACAGTAAAAGTGAAAAGTGATGGAAGTGGTGCTGTGTCCTTTATGTTTGAGGGAAGTAGCAATGCCGAATCAGTGGATGTTTATCGGGATGGAAATTTATTAGCTTCTTCATTATCTGATTCTCATTTCACTGACTACGTAACTGCGGGTACCTATTCTTATTTATTCAAATTTCATATGAATACCGGGGATGACATTGAAGTCAATCGAGCTGTAACTACTTCATCACCAGCGTTTGAAGATCTTTCCCAGGGCTCCTGGTATGCCCCTCATATGATCTACTTGTACGACCGTCAAATTTTAAATGGAACCGGGGAGCATTTATTGGCGCCGTCAAGGAAGATTACTAGAGGTGAAGCCGTTGCATTAATTGGAAGGGCGATTGGGTTAAATGGTGATAAAAGATCCACACATTTTAATGATGTAGGTAATCTTTACTTTGCATCGGGATATATACAATCCGCATTTGAAAGTAACATTCTAAATGGTTTTCCAGATGGATCATTCAAACCTAACCAATACGTGACAAGGGGCGAAATGGCTATCCTGTTATCCCATGCGTATCAATTAACCGGCGGAAATAATTATTCATTCAAAGATGTAGGGCCAAATGTTTCGGGAAGCGAAGATATTTATAAATTAGCAGCTGCACATATAACTGAAGGGTATCCTGATTCGACATTCCGCCCCAATGAGGAAATGAGACGCTCTACATTTTCTGTCTTCTTATCTCGAGCGGAATCTCCCTTTTTTATAGGTAAATAACATCACTAAATGACATCTGGTTCATGAACCAGATGTCATTTTTCGTTCAGATATTATTCATTTCGACAAATTAAGTGCATGTAAGTAATAAACTTGTAATAAAACCGTAATGAAAATTGTCGGAAAAATTTGATAGAATTTTACTAGATTAAGAGAAAAAGAAAAATTTGGGGGACAATGAATAATGAGGAAAGTCATACAAGTGATCTTCACACTTACACTTTTGCTATTATTGACACCTGCTTTTTCTACAAAAGCTGCCACTGGAAATGAAGTAGTGAACTTAGCCAAGGAACATATAGGAACACCATATAAATTTGGGGGTACCACTCCAGCAGGATTTGATTGCTCAGGTTTCTTATACTATGTATATGGTCAACTCGGAATTAAACTCCCGCGTACCTCTTCGGAACAATACCAAGTTGGTCAAAAAGTCTCAAAAGCAAACCTACAGCCGGGCGATCTTGTGTTATTCTCTAATACATATAAACCAGGTATATCCCATGCAGGCATCTATGTCGGCGACAATCAATTCATAAGCGCAGAGAACGCTGGAATTAAGATTTCATCACTGGATAATCCATACTGGGGACCTAAATTCACGGCAGGAAAAAGGCTCGATTCAGTTTCTCAGACAAAGGACTTTTCTGATTTGACGAAATCTAATCCTGCTTATGCAGCAGTGATGGAGTTAAGCGGAAAGAATATCATTAATGGATTTGATGATCAGACATTTAAACCTGCCAAGCCTGTTACACGTGGACAAGCAGCTGCAATCATTAATCGGGTATTGCATGTTCCGACTTCAAGTAAAGCAGCATATTCTGATGTTTCACCTAATCAATCTTTCTATAAGGATATCGTCGCCATGCAGGAATCAGGGATCATCCAAGGGTATCCTGATGGGACCTACCGTTCGAATGAGTACTTAAGCAGAGCGCAGATGGCTGTCATTGTACAAAGGGCGTTCGGAGGTAATGCGAGTGGTGTTGTAAAGGCAAGCTCCATTTATGACGATGTTGCTTCAAACCATTGGGCGGGTAACGCCATTTCAACATTGCACCAAAAGGATCGCACGACTTTATTTCAAACAAATAGCTTTAGGGTGAATGATAAAGCAACCAGAGCGGAATTCTCGGCTGCTATATACAATACATACCCTTCTAAATAATGATTAAAACCAAATGCCGGGCAATTACCATTGCCCGGCATTTGGTTTATTTTTGTTTATTCCAAAAGTTCCTTCACTTTTGGATGATACTCAATATTATTCCGACTCAAATAATCCAGTTTGGAGTCAATAAGGTCATCCAATATTGGATAGTTAATATGATTTACTTCTGTTAACAGCTCTCTTGTTTCCAATAAATCGATTAACGTTAGTTGTTCATAATCATTACCCGTAAAGGTAAGATCAGGATTTACTTGATACCATAAGTCTCCACTTTCCCTGATCCAATCAGTACCCAGGTCATCTATTCCATTCAAAAGTTTTCTGGCTTGAGCCAGATATTTATCGTTACCGGAAGATAAGAAAGAATGGAGTAAGATTTTAATGCCTCCAAGCTCATGGTTTAGCGAAGCATGAGTCAGTATCGGGCTCCCTTCTTTAAAATAGTCAGTAAGTAAATGACCATTTTCGGTGGGAATGATTTTTCCTTTTTCAGTTTGCTCTAATAGAAAGTCAGCGTACTGAATGATGGATCTATCTGGTTGTTTAATGTTTAGCGCCTGATAAGCCTCGTCTAAAAAATACGATATAAATTCATTGTGCCTGGTATCATAATAAGGAGCTGTAGTCTCATAGGCCTTCTTTAACCACGTACTGGTATATTCAGTCGGCCATAGCGAAGTATGTTTCCGGCTTTTGTATTTTTCTAGGTCCACAAGTGAATTATAGACGAGATCTTGAAAGAAGCGTTCACCCTTATCTTTATATAATGTTAATGCAGTGTCTTCCTGCATATCACCTAAATTGCGTCCGTACCCCATTTTCGTAAAGGGTTCAATGGACCATGGCAGTTTATTATAAGGACCTTCACTGGTGTACCAATTATTTGTTTCAGTTTTCTTCTCAGATAAGGTCTGGATCCATTCCTTTTCTATTAATGGACTCCGGAAGAAACCTTTTTCAGAAACAATAGACCAGGTTTCGCTAATTTCATTATCTTCAGCTTGTAGCTTTATATTTAATGAACGACTTTTTGAAAGTGAACTTGCATTCTGTTCCCCGACTAATTCCCTTATCACACTCTCATTGCCAGAATCATACTCTTTTTTCTTTTCTGTCGTTAAGAAGGTTTTTCCTTGAACGAGTTGAATTTCCTCCGATTTCGTTTGGAAAGTATATCTTCCCACCGGATTTGTCGTTGGATCAGTGCCGAAATTCTTATGATGGGTGTCACTCTCTTCGGTTTCATTCCAAGGAATAAGATTTACCTTCTGGGATTTATCTACAGTTAGCGAGCTGGTTGTTTCGATGGACTTATTTTCTAAGGCTCTTAGTTTATGGAAAAGAAAGAAGTCTCCATTAGGTAATTGCCTTGTTGTAATGTTTATGTATCCAACTCTCATTCCGAATCTGACTAATACATATGTATGACTGATCTCCTTAGAGCCTGCAATTTTCTCTGTCGTTTTATCTATTTCTTTCACCTTAGTAAAAGGAGAAGAAATCTCCAGCTTTGACTGATTTCCCAGTTGAAGCAATAAGCTGTTGCCTTTCAAGAACCAATAACCGCCTCCTGACAACAATACCCCCAAGATGAATATGCCGATAATCGCTTTCTTTCTATACATACATACAACCCTCATTTGAAAAATATTTACCATTATAAACTTTATATAAAAAGAGAATGGGTAGCAAGAAGGAATTAAATAGAATGAGAAAATAGAAGAATATGAAATTTTAATGGGAATTTAGTTGCGCAAACAGTCTCTGTCAAATTAAAATAGATTAGAAGAAAAATATTCCATCTATGGGAAAAGAGGGGTTTTATTGAAGGGTGTATTTAAACAGTTTATGTCAGTTGGGATAACAGCGGGGCTAGTGGGAAGCAGTTTGCTTCTTCCCATATCGGGCTATGCAGAAACAAAAGCGAAAGTAGGCGTCTCTTCACTCGTTGAAAAGAGTCCATTGCTACAACAAAAATACTCTCAATCAAAACAAAAAGGGTATAGCGAAGATACATTAACGGTGAAATATAATCGGGCATTCAGCTATTCAGAATTAAAACGAATGGGCGTCACATTGGAAGAGACTATTCCTGAATTGAATTATATGATTGTTAAAGTAAAAGATAAAGACCAAGTTCATAAGGTACTTCAAGCGTTTTCTAAGCATACCAAAACACTTTCTGTTAGTCCGAGTACGCTTTACACGCCACTTGGCAGTGTTGATCCTAAAGCGGGTACCCAATATTTACATAAGATGCTTAAAACAGAAGAAGCCCAAAAGCTTGCAGGCAAACACAAGATTACGGTAGCAGTGGTGGATCAGGGAGTGGATCCCAAACATCCGGATTTAAAGCAAAATCTATTACCAAGCTACAATGCAGTAAATCCAATGAATCAAGGAAACCCTGACTTTCATGGTACTCACGTAGCAGGGATTATTGGAGCAGTAAAAGATAATGGTGTGGGAGGATACGGAGTCAATCCAAACGTGAAGATCCTGCCAATTGATGTATTCAATAGAGGTTGGGGTGCTTATGATTTCGCCATCGCACAAGGAATATTGAAGGCTGTCGACAAAGGGGCAGACGTCATCAATTTGAGTATCGGTGGTCCTATGAAATCTCCATTGATTGAAGAAGCCATAAACAAGGCATTGGATAAAAATATTGTCGTGGTGGCAGCAGCCGGAAACACTGGAGATGATATGGTCAGCTATCCTGCGGGGTATGAAGGGGTTATAAGTGTCGGTTCTATTAACGAAAAGAAAGAACTTGCAACAACTTCTTCTTACGGTCCTTCAGTGGACATCGTAGCACCTGGAGATCAGGTGTATAGTACACTTTATGACTATGAGAAAGGATCTACTTTCTATACTCTAAGCGGCACGTCAATGGCAACGCCAGTAGTTGCCGGGGTCATTTCATTGATGTTATCCAAATATCCTACTCTCACTCCTGCTCAGATCGAATACATTCTTGAACATACAGCTGATGATTTAGGAGATAAAGGATTTGATACAAAGTTTGCGAATGGTTTGATCAACCCGGTTAAAGCCTTATCTTATGATCCGAAAAAAGTTCCAGGGATCGTTTCTACTGAATTAACCTACAAACAAAAGATGGAAAAGGCGACTGTTTTGGATGAAAAAGAGAAAAAGGGATATTTCACTAAACCTTCTGAAGAACATTATTTCAAAGTCAATGTATCTAAAGGGGAAAATGTCCAGTTAACGTTAAAAGGCGCGTCTCAATACGACTATAAGATGGTTGGAGAGTTCACTTCCATTTTTGGCGATAAAGAAGAATTTGATGTGAACAAAGTAAGAGAAGGTAAGGTTGAAGGAAAGCTATTTACTGCACCTTTCAGTGGAACTCTGCTCTTAACCGTTAAGGACGTTAACGGGAGTTATGATGACTCCAAGGAGAAGAAATCACATTATGAGTTGAATGCCAACATCACCAAAGATTTACCGGTAGACCACTCAACGTTGGATGAGCCTTATCAGGTTCCAAGTGTTCCCTTTGACAGTAAGGACAAGCCTTTTTACTTTATTGGGAATGGACAGGATGATGACTATTACCAATTTAAAGTAGAAGAAGAAGAATTAGTGAACATCCGTCTGTCGGAAGTACCCGGTGTGGATTCCAGTATCAGTGTGTATATGGAAGAAGACTTCCAGATGTATAAAGAATTAGAACAAATGAAAGAAATGGATGATAGTGAAGAATATTACATGGATCCAATGTATTATGCCAACTCTAACGGGATCAGTGAAAGCGAGGCACTGACATTTAAGGCTGAACCTGGAGTAACGTATTATGCTAAAGTATCGAATAAATCCGATAACTTATTTGGTTTCTTTGATTTCATGATGAATCCGGAGCTGATGGAGCAAGAAAACGAGGCACCGTCATCATTGAATCCATATACTTTATCGATTGATACAAAAGTTCTTCCTCCTGATGAAGATATATTCCCGGACTATGGGATGGGTAAATGGGATGAAGAGAATCCAGAAGATGAAATGGTCGATGAAGTAAAAGAACAAAGAGTGAAAATCGCAGAGTTGTATGAAGAGGATAAACCGGCTAATGACGAACAGGATATGTTGGAGATGCTCCGAGAAGGGGCACTACCTTATGCTGTTGGATCTACAGAAACTGGTTTCCTTCAAATGCAGGAAGATGAAGATTGGTTTACAATCACTCCTGGTAAGTCAGGTGTCGTGGAACTCCTGATTAACCAGAAGACGAAAGATAAACCATTAGTAGAATTGTACAAATTAAGCACCGCAGAAGAGGGCGAAGAAGGGCCAATTCAATATATAGAAAATATTGGAGAAAACATAAAGTGGGGCATGTCTGATATCGAACTGACATCAAGTCTATACACAGTACTGGAAGAAGGAGAAACGTATTTCTTGAAGGTACAGGCTGATTTCTTTAACGGAAGCATTCCTTTTGATGGATATTCCATTTCCTCTACTTATTTGTCAGGAAAAGTATCAGATCAATATGAACCGAACAATGAATGGGGGCAAGCGGTGCCGATCCCATCCCGTTCATTCAGTGCGAACTTTGCTTCTCCAAGAGACATGGATACGTATTATTACTCATCTAAGAAGGATGAAATCATGGGAGTGTCATTTACTAGAGGAACGGCTCCTAAAAGTATGAGGGATAAGCTCCCTAAAGAGCTATTTGCAGATGTATATGGAATGGTCGCGTTTGTTGAGGATAAGAATAATAACAAACGTTTGGATGAAGAAGAATATGTCAGGGCTCAGGGGATAGATTCAATGACAGCAGAGGGTGATACGTTCGGCTCTGTGAAAGTTGGAAAGAATAAGAACTATTTCGTCATAGTAGAAGGCTATATTGATAGCTATGTTCCGTTTAGTCTGAACCCGTATAAGTTAACATTCCATTCATTAGACAAGAAGGATGAAGATAGTGGGTCGGTTGTTAAGAACAATAAGCCAAGTAAACCACTCTCATTATCAAATATCACCGGAAAGCTCTTTACCGGTAAGGGCTATTTGAACGCAGGTGTTCCGTACGGTGATGAAGACTGGTACACGGTGAAAGTCCCGAGGAATACCAAGGTTAAATTCAAGTTGGAAACAGGCTTTGAAGTGGACGGAGAAATCTCTATTTACCAAAACGGGAAAGCCATAAGTGTATCTGATTATTATGCTATGGGGGATGCGGAAGTCACAGAGATCCCTCTAAGCAAAGGGACATATTATGTGAAAGTCAAAGACGTACAGGGGAACTCGAGTCTAAGCCCATATGAATTAAAAGTATATATGCATTAACTGAACAGTACCTATTCAACATTTTAAGGACTAACCGATATAAGGGTTAGTTCTTTTACTATTTCTTCGGTTACATAAAAATACGTATTAATGACTATATGGATTATTATGATATATTTGGTAGAATAATAGTATAATTTGTAAGACGAGGTACATACATACAGGAGGAGTTCTATAATGAAAAAGTTATTTTCGATCATAGTGATGACTATGATTATCTTGGGCGGACTGTCGTTAACCGGTTCCCCCAAGACCATTCAAGCAGAAGAATGCAAAGATGACATTACTGGTATCGACTTAGAGAAAGAAATGCGGGAGATGATTGCAGCTGAAGTACTAAATGGCTTTGGTAATTGCAAATACGGACCAAAGATCGACGTAACCCGTGGTCAATTTGCAACTTTTATTGCGAGAGGGTTGGATCTGCCGTTGGGAGATCAGACATTTCCTGACGTAGATCTCGAATCGAAGTTGGCCGATGGCATCAGTGCTGCAAGTTCAGCAGGGATTGTAACCGGCTATTCTAGTGGACTGTTCGGTCCTAATGATAAAATCACCCGCGAACAGATGGCCATGATGATCCAAAGAGCATTGAAATTTTATAATATCCCACTGGAAGAAGCAAAGTTGAATTTCAAGGATGTTGACCAATTGCATTCTTCAGAAACAAAACGTGCAGTGGCTACAAATGTGTATTATGAAATCATTAAAGGAGTTCCTCAAGAGGACGGTTCAACCATCTTCATGCCTAAGGAGTATGCGAAAAGGGACGCAGCTGCCGCTGTCATTTCTCGATTGCTCACAACCATCGATAACGAGATTGGTCCACAGCCGACAGATTTTCAGCTGACCTCTATTGTAAAAGGGGAGCTTACACCGATCAGGACATACAGTAATTACGAAGCCGCACTGAGTGCCTGGGACGGTTCCAATTCACAAGTTATCATGAACGGAGATAAGATTGTGAAGATGAATACAGGAATTGCTGTAAGTGTAGCGACTCCGAGTACCAGTCTGACAACTATTTATGATAATGAATCCCTTACTGCACCAAGAGTAGGGGTGACATACGATATGGAAATGAAATACCTGGAATCAGACGAAGAGTTCGTAAAGGTTCAATATGCCGACAAGGTCGGTTATGTTAAACAGGAGCAGGTGAAACTGATTCCTATTAATCTTTTAAAAGACCGCACGTACTATACGGTTCAAAATGGATTGGTTTATCATAAACTGTACTCTCATTTAAAAGAATCATACTCAGCATACAGCGTCGGGAAAGCACCGGCATTTTTAGCTGAAGGACAGCAATATTACAGCTGGGACGGTAATACGTTCTATAATACAAGCGGGGTGAAAGTGGGGACGGCTTATCAATACTTCCAATACCTCCCTGCACGAACGGAAACAAGTTATACGGCGAATGAGATTGATACATTTATTCTTTCAAAATTAAAAGAGCTGGAGCAGAATTATCCCAATGACCCAGAGTTTAAAGATGCCAGCAAAAAGAGTAAATTGATTGGTATCGGAGAACACCTGAAAAAGGTTGAAAAAGAAGAAAAAATCAATGCGCTTCATATTTTGTCGTTGGCTTTTAATGAAAGTAAGTATGGATTATCTCCAAGAGCTCAGGAGTTTAACAACTTATTTGGTTTAAGGGTGTACGATGACAACCCTGCCAATGATTATTTTAACTCTCCTGAAGAGAATGTAGATGAACTTGTAAATGAATTTTGGAATAAGAATTACATCCCTCCAACAGGACCGTATGCTTATGGAGGAGCCTTTGGTAATAAGGGAGAAGGTTTCAACGTCAAGTATGCAACTGATCCCTATTGGGGAGCGAAAAATGCCGGACATTACTACCGTATTGACCAGGCACTGGGCGGCAAGGACTTTAATAAATATAAAATCGGTATGACAAATACAAAAGGGTTGAATATTAGAAGCAAGCCTGAAGTTTCTGCTTCAACTTTCCTCTATGAATATTCAAAAGCAGATATGCCAGTCGTAATTCTTGATAAGATGACTTTACCAGACCGCACATGGTTCAAAATTAACTCTGATCCAATTGCTTATGGAGAAGTATACGCAGCTGGCGAATTTATTGATGAACTTCCTACAGTAAAATAGAGATTAAAAAGAGACTGGGACATAACTAAATCTATACACTCTAAAGACGAACAATGAGATTACGTGTTACACCGCTGTTGATTTCCGTGCAAGACTTCGCTTTCCTCGGGCG
>NZ_JAHWGH010000022.1 GCF_019334305.1 Rossellomorea orangium | reverse complement strand
AGCCGAGGAGGCTCACCGCCAGCCCCGCGGAAAGCGAGCACCTGTAGCGGAAATCAACCGCCACTCGCTACATCCAAAAGCAACAATATTTACGAAAACAACCAATTAAAAAGAGTGGGCATTCAATTAGCGAATGCCCACTCTTTTTGCCATTTTACTTTTCTAATTGACGCTGAATGGAAGACAGTTTCCCTTCCATAGTCGTTTTTTTATCCCTGCGGTCATCAATTCTGATATTGGTTGCCACACGCTGGATCCCGTGTTGGAATGGTGACTCATGAATATCTTGTATCACTTGAAAAAGAATAGGAAGTTCCCCTTCTATGATCGTATTCATGGGAGTAAGCTGAAAACGAATTTCCCCTTCCTCCTCATATCCCTTCAGAATCTTTTGCAGGTCCGCCACATATGAACTTACACTGGGTGATTCCGTTCCAATTGGTATAACTGTTACATCGACAATCGCCATTAACTATCTGCTCCTTCTTCTTTTAGTAGTTGAATGATGTTCGGTTTCTTGAGATCGATTACTTTTTCTAACTGGTTTCCGTATAAACAAAACCCTCCATCAGGGGAGCATTGAATGGGTTCTAAAGGGAGATCTTCAAATAACACGTTCTCCTTACCTGAAACCGTATCCCAGCTCTTTAAAGAAAACGTCCCTGTGTACGTATCAAAAGAGCCTGGCTCGTTTGCAACGAACGTAATCAAGCGACCATCCTTTTCTATCATATCATAATAAGGAATTAACCAATCAGAGTAACGGCTCAATAGTTCTACTGTAAATTCAGATTGAATTTCTCCATTGGTATCAATGAACTGATATGTGAACGGCATCCGATCTTCACCTGAATGAACTGATAATAGAGAATCATCGAACTGATTGAAGTGAACACTATCCTCCACAATCATTTTCTTTTCATTATTGAGGATATTTTGAGAAATCAGCGGTGCTGATACACTCAGCTCATTCGAACTCCAATCTTGAAAAAGGATGGAGGATTCTGATTGCCACTGAACAAATGGCTGCTCCACTTCGATGGGATTCATTGTCTTATTCTCCAGGTTTATTTCAAAAACCTGAAAGCTCCAATCTTCGCTGAAACTTGTCATTAACAAAACATCCTCGCTGAATTGATTCCATGAATGAGTCAATTCATAGGAAGGTACATCCTTTTGAAATTGGATCTCTCCCGTTGCATCTATTATGGTCACCTGCGCTGAATATGAAGCAGGGGACGAATGGATGAATATTTTTTTCATATCCGGTGAAATGCTTGCAGTGACATATGAGGAGTTCACTTCATAGATTTTTTTACTGGTGCCATCATATAAGTTGTAGATAAAGAAGGAGGTGACACCCCCCTCATCTTTCACACTCAGAATTTCAGAGTTAGACAGCCAGCCCACATTTTCAATAAATCCATCGACAGGAAGGTGGTTGGCCATCAATTCTTTCTTCTCAGCACTCACTTTTTCTGAGGGGGGGGTTTGCGTCTCGTCTGACTGACATGCCGGCAACCACAATATGCACAACATCATGAGCATGATCAAGCTTAATTTTTTCTTCTTCATCCTCTTCCCCCCTCCCATTTTATTTCATATTAATTAGTACGTTTTTAAAGCAAAAATGTTTCAAAAATATTAAAAAAACATTACAAAAATTCAAAAAAAGTGATGACCAGATGCTCATATATACACCTTTTGGGTCACCACAATATCGGTTACTATTCACTAGGATGATGATTAATTTTACTCCTGATTGCTGATTTCTACAATAGTTATTTATGGAACAAATTCATCGTTTTTTCGAGGGTTTTTTCACCAACCCATTTCTTTGGTGTACTGTCATAAATAAAAGCTTTTAAAAAGATTATTGTTATTCATACACAAGATTCGGCTTGCGTATGCTCTGTCGTTAGGTTGTGCTGGAGGGTGAAGGGAACTGCTCCGATTTCTATGGAAGTTCGGCCAAGCCTCCTCAGCACAAAAAGCGGAGGCGGCTAGCCCCTCGAGGTCAAACCGCCTCCACTTTTGTTAGTACCAGCGATAAATGGAAACAAGGAATATGCCCAGGACGTCCTGGTAGATTTCATCAAATTGAGAAAGGGGTAGCGGATTGATCCCTTTTCCTAACTCCAGAGTGAATCCTGCTTTTTTGAATTCCTTAATGAACCAATCCTTATAGCCTGCGTAGCTGTCAATATATCTGACAGATTCATATCCGCTCACTCTGGTAAAATCAGCTGCAAGTTTGGCGGCATCCGGAGGTTCCAACCCTTCATAACCCCAATAAAACTCTTTCCCCTGGGTATGAATGGCGAGGAGACGATCAAAATTCTCTTGCTGTGCAAGGTTAGCCATTGCGATGGCTTCAGGCTCTGAAAGGGGCTTATATCCTGGGAAATCTCTCGGGGCAGGTGCTTTCTCCTCTTTTCTTTCCTTTTCGATTTCCCATTTGGCAGGAAACTGATTATTCAGATCCACTCCCTTGATATTGGCTTTCCATCCGGTAAAATCCGTGCTGCCCCTATTGATGGCAAGCAGTTCTTTCCTTCTATCCTCCGGTGGTCCAATCAGAACAAGATCCACTCCATCGGGGTTCACCATCGGCACGAATGACACCGTCACATCCCCATAGATCGGCAAGGTCTCTATACCTCTTATTGGGTTACTGTTGGTCAGGGACAGTAAATACTCATTGAGAAACGACATAAGGATGGCGGTCGTGATCCATTCATTTGCATGAAAGGAAGCATTCAATTGAACCTTCTTCTTTCCGGTCCCCACCCGGATTTCCACAAGGTCGTCACCCAGAACACTCTCCCCAACAGACCTTAATCTTATGAAAGGGTAAATCTCTTTTAGGCTTTTAATGTCTTTATGGAGTATTTTAGAATGATATGCCTGTTTTCCTTTGACGATGGGAGTAATAACCCTGGACGGCAAAATGATGGTTGAACCTATTTGCAGTCCATTCGCATTTACGCCTTCATTTAATAGAAGTAAGGCGTCGACGCCAATGTTCCACTCACTGGCGAGTGCCCAAAAGGTATCACCTTTTCTGATCGTATAATTTACTTCCCTAAAACCGGGGAGATCTATTTCTGTACCGATCTTCAATTTATTCGGTTCAACGGAAGGGTTTGAATCGATGATGAGCCCGATCGGGATGTAAAACAGCTGACTGTAATACCAAAGGGTGTCCCCACTGCGCACTTTCACTTTCATGATAGAACCTCCCCATACATATGTCCTTACTTACATGTATGAACAGTTCGAAGTTTCATGACAAAAAAAGCTTGCGAAAATCTTCGCAAGCCTTTTGTCTATGATTCGTCATTGTCCGTATTTTCATTGTCTCCATAAAAGCGAAGCAGGTCTCCGTAAATGATCTTATCGGAGTACTCGAGCTCATTATTCACCCGCTCTTTAAATGGTTCACAATAGTTCATATCCGTTTTTTCTTCTGTCTCTTTGTCCCAGCATTTTTCTCCAGCATACACGTAGTCTTTCGTGATGAATCGACCGTCTCGAAGTATGGCGAGATCTTCATGTTCCTCGGAGAAGATATCCGATCCAAACTGTATGTCTTCCTTGGTATCGATTCCGAGAAGGTGCATGATGGTCGGCTTCAGGTCAATTTGCCCTGACACTTTGGAAATGATCTTTCCATTCTGACCTGGGATATGGATAATCATCGGTACTTGTTGAAGCTGAGTGCTCACAAATGGTGTGATATCTTTACCAAGATATTGACTCATCGCCTTATTATGGTTCTCAGATATCCCATAATGATCTCCATACATCACGATGACAGAGTTCTCATACAGTCCGGCTTCCTTTAAATCAGTGATGAAGTTCTTCACTGCTTCATCCATATAACGGACCGTTTGAAAATAGCGATTCACTGTACCATCATTGGAAGTATAGGGATCGATCAACTTATCTTCTTCGTCCAAAGTGAAAGGGTAATGATTCGTTAATGTGATCATCTTAGTACTGAACGGCTGCGGCATTTGTTTCATATGCTCTACAGACTGCTTAAAGAACGGGATATCTTTCATACCCCAGTTTACTGAGTTTTCTTCTGTTACATCATAATCCGGTAAGGAATAAAAACGTTCATATCCTAACGAATCATACATAATGTCACGATTCCAGAAACTTTTATTGTTTGCATGCATGGCTGTTGTATAATATCCGTTTTCCCCGAGCTTTTCCGTCATCGACTCAAACTCATTCCCTGAATGGGTAAAGAAAACAGCTCCCCGATTCAACGGGTAAAGGGAGTTGTCCAGGATGAATTCTGAATCTGACGTCTTTCCCTGCTGGGTTTGATGGTAGAATTGATCAAAGTAGTAGCTTTCCCCGATGAAGTCATTCAGGAAAGGCGTGATTTCCTGACCGTTCACTTCACTGTTGATGACAAAGTTTTGCAGTGACTCAAGAGATACAATGATCAGGTTTTTACCCTTGGCTGCTCCGAACATTTCTTTATCGGGCTCAATGTACCCTGCCCTGACATAGTTATCGATGTCTGCCAGCTCACTTCCATCTGCCAATGCTCTCTGTGCAGAAGATTTGGATTGAAGAAAGATATCGTATACATGGTAATTGTATGTGCCAATATTCTTGACGAGCATTTCACGATCGAATGTCCTTGTAAGTAATTGAGGTCTTTCCGATTCTGCAAGGCCAAGGTTAAAGAAAACAAGGGCTGTCGCCACCAGGAAATAAGCCCGTCGGTTGGCCCTGGAGTAATTCTGTAAAGAAAACCAGGTTGGCTTTATTTTAATGATGAGAATTAACATGATCACATCAGTGAAGTAGAATATATCCTTCCAGCTCATGATGGCGCTGGCACTTGTGCCTAAATCAGAGAAGTTGCTCGTTTGAAAGAGGACAGGCAATGTCAAGAAATCGTCGAAGAATCGATAGAACACGACGTTCCCGTACAGGATAAACGATAGGATGAAGCTTATTGAGATAATATAACGGGTACGTGATTTATCCTTCTTAAGGAGTAATCCTATTCCAAAGATGAATAGTAAGAAACTTAGCGGGTTAATAAAAAGAATCAGTTCCTGGAGTGTATTTTCTATCTTTATATCAAAGCTAGTTTTATAGACAATATACGTTTTGATCCAGAGGAGCAGTGCCGCGATGATGATCAGCGGTACTTTAGGTGTCTTTCTTATATTCATGTACTCAGCCTCCTTGCTACAAACGGTTCCTTCGTATGTAACACTTTCATTATAGTAATGGTAAAATAAGGTAATAATTCGAAGCAATCTTGACTTATATTAATACTTTTTTTACAAAACGTCAAACGCGGTTTCATATTGAGGGCGTATAATAGTTAAAGTCTTATTAACTTACCCATACTATTAGACGATTGAAACCATTAAAAGTTTCAAAAAAACATGATTAATAAAAAACGGTACAATGGTCCGTGGGTTATTTGCACTAACAAAGGCAACAAAAAAAAGAACCTTCCAGTCTGGAAAGTTCTTCTTTTGTCATCATTTTATCACTCATACAATCAGATTTTGTTCTTGACTAACCATGCGGCTCCGATCACTCCGGCATCATTTCCAAGAGTGGCAATACTTAAGTTCGTCGAGGTACGAACTGTAGGAAATGAAAATTGTTCAAAATGTTTCTTGACCGGCTTTAATAAGATATCCCCCGCTTTCGAGACTCCGCCACCGATCACGATTTTTTCAGGGTTCAATCCGTTTCCTAGATTTGCAAGGGATAACCCGAGGTAGAATGCTAATTGATCGACGACAGCAAGGGCAAGTTCATCGGTCTCTCTCGCTGCATCAAAGATGTCCTTCGCATTGATCGTGCCACGGGAGTCTCTCAGCTCTCTAAGTGAGGATTCATCCGCAACAGCATCCAGTTTCTCATTGGCTAAGCGAACGACACCAGTGGCAGAAGCAACGGTTTCAAGACATCCCGTCTTTCCGCAATTACACTGGAAACCACCTTCTGGAACTACTGTGATATGGCCGATTTCACCACCTGCCCCTTTCACACCGTGGACGATATTTCCGTTTGTGATCACACCGCCTCCCACACCTGTTCCTAATGTGACACATACAAGATCCTTGGCACCATCTCCTGCCCCTTTCCACATTTCACCCAATGCGGCACAGTTTGCGTCGTTGTCAATGACTGCGTGCAATCCTGTTTCAACTTCAAGCAGATCTTTTAACGGTGTATTATTCTCCCACCCTAAATTGACCGCTTCGTAAATGATGCCTTTTGCTGTATCGACGGGTCCTGGTGCTCCCATGCCGATCCCGACCAGTTTTTCTTTAGTTTGATCCAGTTCCTCAAGCTTTTTATCAATCGCTTTGGCAATATTCACGATGATATTTTTTCCGTTTTCTGATTTATCAGTGGGGATTTCCCATTTATGTAGAAGCTCTCCATATTTACTCAAGAACGCAATTTTTGTTGTCGTTCCCCCTAAGTCCACTCCAACCAACCATTTTTCTGTCATTTATATCACCTGTCCTGTTTTTCTTTTTCAATCTCTATTTCATGTCGCAACAACAATAAAGCAGTCTGAAAATCACGGGTTTCAATTAGCTGGGATTGATAGAGTTCCTTTAGTTCGCCTTCCATTAGCTGCAGGTCGGAAAGACGATGCCCAACATATATAATGGTTCCGTAACTTTTTAGTAACTGTTGGATATCATAAATCGTTTTCATGCCATACACCTGCTTTCAAATCTTCACTATAAAGTATAAGTGAAAACCGCTTTCTTCTCAATCAAAAACAAAGATTATCGTTATTCCATACTCTGTTAATCAGCGTGTTTTTCAAGATGAGGGGAACTAGTTCTTCAAAAGCAACAATCTTTGCAAAAAGAGACTTTTTAGAAGAGCACTACCATTGCAAATAAAAAGAGATTCCCTTAAAGGTTTATCCAATAAGGAAATCTCTAATCTATCGTTTCTACCGGTCCGGGTCTTTAGGATGAAGAAATCTCGGACGCCTGTTCTTAAGTGGCATGGGTGAACGAAGAAATACGTCCCTGAATGCCCTGAAGTTGAATGGGATGAATGGCCACATATATGGAATGCCAAAGGAGTTCATCCTTGAAAGCATGATGATCCATAAGAATATCCCTATCACAAATCCGTAAACCCCGAATAAAGCCGTACAAATTAATAGGTATATTCTCACGAGACGGTTGGCCAGACTCATTTCGTAACTTGGAGTAGAGAACGTACCGATTGCAGCAATGGCCAGATAAAGGATGACTTCATTGATGAATAGACCGACTTCCACCGCAACCTGGCCGATCATCAATGCGGCCACGAGACCCAGGGCAGTTGCCAGAGAAGATGGAGTATGAATGGCCGCCATCCTCAATATATCGATTCCGACTTCAATAATTAAGAATTGAAGGAACAATGGAACTTCTCCCACATCATTCGGTCCCACATATTGAAGGGCTTCCGGCAGGAGTTCGGGGTGAATCGCAAATAAATAATATAGCGGCAGCAAGAAGATTGACGACCATACGGCAATGAACCTTACGAACCGGAGATACGCTCCTACAGAAGGTTTATTCCTATACTCCTCGGCATGTTGAAGATGATGCCAAAAGGTCGTCGGGGTGATCATGACACTCGGGGAGCCGTCCACCATAATCAGGATATGACCTTCGTAAAGATGTGCTGCCGCTGTATCTGGCCGTTCTGTGTACCTTACCAATGGATAGGGATTCCAATGACGCCCGGCGATGAACTCCTCGAGCGTCTTCTCACCCATCGCAAGTCCGTCTGTATCGATCTTTGAAAGCGCATCTTTGATTTTATGCACCAGGTTCGGATCGGCGATATCTTCTATATAACTGACAACGATATCGGTCTTGGATCTTCTCCCAATCTGCATGTATTCCATGCGAAGAGAGGGATCGCGAACCCTCCTTCTCGTCAATGCGGTATTAAAGACAATCGTCTCGACGTACCCGTCCCTTGAACCCCTGACAACCCGTTCGATATCCGGTTCCTGAGGTCCCCTTACCGGATAGGTCCTCGCATCAATCATAATGACCTTGTCGATTCCGTCCACTACAAGGGCTGTCGGACCCGCTAATACTAAATCAATCACCTGATTCAAGTCATCTACTTGTTCAATCTCTATATAAGGAATGTACGTCTTCAATAACTTCTCTAACGTATCTTCTTCCAATTGTTCAGGACTGAGCCCCGATAAGAGCTTCATTAAATAATGCATGATATCGTCTTTTACAAAGCCATCCACTAATAACATGGCCATTTTTCGCTCAGCATACTCCAGATCCAATTGAATGACATCAAAGCTCTTGTCCACTGCTAAGGTGTCCCTTAAATAATTGGTGTTTTCTTCAATCTGAGTAGAGACAGGCTTTTTCTTTTCGTTTGACATTAGCCTTCACTCCCAATACCTTTACATGAATTTCCATCTTTACCATCCTAGACAAGGTAACCGGAAATCATACATCGTATCATATTCAAATACAGATCTACATACTATGTACTAAATGGACAAACCACTGGGGTGAACAAAATGAAACATAGGTTGAAAGAAGCAATGCCCTTCTTGATCATCATGTGTCTAGTCACTCTCGGCATTCAATACATCTACAAACCACAGACAGAAGAAAGTATTATTTTTTTTCCGATCAATGAAAATGTTTCCTACGAATCAGCGGCTACGATCCTCATGCTTGAGCCGAAGAAGAAGAACGATCATTACGAAGTGGACTGGAAGGTATCTTCAAAGCTTGATACACCGGCTTATTTACGTCAGGATGTCGGCTTTTTATATATGAACGGGAGATTGAAGGGGCTCATGAATGAATGGGAACAGGATACAGATCAAATTGTGGAGCAATCCACAATAAAAGGCAAGGAAAGCAGTCTCCTACAAGCCGTATCTTTCCATTATTCCGAGATACATGAATCCGACACTGATTTCACCAGTGCCCAGAAAATGTCCGAAGATACACTGTATGTGATCGATTCCAATTTCAGTCCCCTAAATGCTTTCAGACAACCGGGGACCGAAGCGGAAAACGAGTGGAAGGGAATCCTCGACAAGGTGACGAAACAACAACTTGACTACTTATGGGAAAAAGGGATTTCTTCAAAGGGGATACAGATCAAAGACTATACTTCCTTCCCTTTGACCTCACTTCCTATGTACGAAAGCCGCCCATTGGAAGGATTCACCAAACAGGAATGGGATCGCCTGGTCGGAAATCTGTGGGAGGGTCTGTATAAAAACTATTATCTCGGAATCAAAAAAGAGGACGGCTCTGTCGTGGAATCCATAGACAGTGCCATCCCGCTTATATTGGTGAAAAAGGATAAAAAGGAAGTCCTTGTGCTGCTGATTGATCAAAATGGGGATGCTTCCTTACTCAGACAACTGATTTCCATTTAAAGGTTTCCCTGAAGTTCTTTATACAGCTTCTCATAATTTCCATCTTGCCTATTTAGCTCATAGGCTTTTTTTGCATGAAGGAGAGCCTCTTCCTTTTTACCAGAATCAATCAGAATCAATGCCAGATTGTAGTGAGCTTCATGAAAGCTTTCATCTTCTTCTATGGCCGCCATCAAATGCTTTTCGGCGGCTGCCAATTTATTCTGTTTGATTTCAGCATACGAAAGATAGAAAAATGTCTGGGCATTTGGCGAACCTTCCTCAACCACCGGGATAAGGAGCTTCTCTGCTTCCTCCCAATTTCCATTCGATATCTTTTCCTGGGCCACCCCATTGACTGTATCGACATCCCATGTCGCGGAATCCGTTCCGATCCCTTGCCATACCAATATACCTATGAGCAAAAGGCTTCCCACAAGGAATGATATCTGCTTAAGGGGACGGACATTGTGTGGAAGACTGACGATACCGGCTACAAGAAATCCCCCTATCAATCCGCCTAAATGACCAGCGTTATCAATGCCTGGAAGGGAGAATCCAAGGGCCAGATTCAATAAGATCACACCAATGATGTTCGGGCCCATTGTTCGAAAAAAAGTGCTGGGATGCAATACACCAAAGTAAAGGAGAGCACCGAAACACCCAAAGATCGCTCCGCTTGCCCCGGCTGATAGATTGGAAGTGAACAGGAAGCTGGCAAGAGTACCAGTCACTCCCGACAGCAAGTAAATGACAACGAACCGGGTCCTTCCGAACATCTTTTCCACTGCCATCCCCAAATAATAAAGCGCCAGTGTGTTCATCAAAAGATGCAATAATCCTATATGAAGGAAGATAGGGGTCACGAGGCGCCACCACTCTCCTTCGATCATAAGGGGGTTATACTTCGCACCGTATTCTATGAGCGTTTCCGGGTCCTTGCTTCCTCCATTCAGTTCGAGGATAAGGAACATGATGACTTGAACGGCAATGAAGAAATAAGTGAAAAACGGCTTACCCCTCTCGAATAGCTGTCTCTCCTTCTGAACTTGCCGTTTAGATGACGTCAGGGTCATGTTCTTGATCCAATCGACATTCGCTTCCAGTATTTCAGGGGGAAGTTCCCATTCTCCTTCATTGAATAAAGGATCCCCTTTCAGCATTTCAACACTTTTTTCACCATGAAGAAGCATAGGCTGAACCTTTGTCTTTCGATGCTCCACAGGATCCCGAAGTAAATCAGGATCACCATCGACGGGAGGATAGGTTGATATGTAGAGGTTTTTTATTGTCAGTTGCCTTTTCCCCAGGGATTTTCTTATTTTCTCCCCATTTACGGTAGTCATTTCCAAATCCCGCTTGACCCAGTTACCCCAATCCAGGTCCCTTTTGACGATCCGGATGATATTTGCCTCTTTCACCCTCGAATTTTCCAGCCATATCTCATCCTGATTCTGAGAAAGATTGAGTATCCGATATTCTTTATATTCCACCAGATGGTGAGCCGCTTTCCAAAATAAATAATGATAACGTAAATCCACAACATCCACTACTTTCTTATAAACTCTTTTACCACTCCCAGAGTCTTAATCTTCATATATGTATATATCCTTACTATACCGAACCTGTTTTTAAGGTGTAAACAAAAAAGACTGCAGAGTGAGGACATTCCCTCCCTGCAGTCATCTTTATGAATCAAGACCGAAATGCACCTTGGATAAATTTCGAGCGGATTCCCGGCACGCCCATTGCTGCTTTTACGGCAAATTTACGAACGAGGAAATTCCCTAATAACAGGTTCAATAATCGATATCGATTTGGAACAAGAAAGAGAACCAAACCGCCAAGTACTAACCATTTTGTCCATCCGTTCATCATGATCCCTCCTACTAGTAGTTTGGATCATATCTGATCAGCTTATCCAATAAATTTTTTTTGCATTTTCCGTTTTTTCCTATCTCCAATAAAAGAGAAGAAGGATCACACCTGCCATAAGGCTTGAAAGGGCATTGACAAGCTCATTATTCATCCAGAAGCCCTTCGTCCTTTCAGTCTGCTTACCACAGTGGACAGTGGATTCTGTATGAATCCCACACACTCTACACCTGAAATCCAGTTGGACGAAAGCACCCAGCAGAGTATCGATAATGTTGCCGAGAAATCCAGAAACAGTGATCAGCATTAAGCTTATAAAATCCATACCGTCAAACATTAGGAGTGCCGTCAGGGAAATAATGACTGACCCTATGACAGCTGCTGCAGTACCAACAAGAGAAATGGCTCCCGATGTGCCCTTGGGAACTCTCTTGAATGATCTTATAGAAAAAGGGGATTTATGACTGAGCGGGCCAATTTCAGAGGCCCACGTATCTGAATTGGCACCTGCTATCGAAGCGGCAAAAGCAAATGTAAAAACCTCTTCCCCAGTCAAGCTGAACATCAAGGCAAACAGGGCAGCAGGACCGCCATTTGCCAATACCTGCTGCCAATCCCTTATGGACGTCTTAGCCAGCCGGTCCTCTATTCCAACCTTGGCTTTCTTAAATAGATGAGACCATATGCTTGATGACAAGAAGAAAACGCCCAATACAAATAACCCCTTGAAACCATATGCGTTCCCAATGAAAAGACCGATCACCACTGCCATCACAGCACCTGATGAACTTAAATTCTTTGTCTTCCATCCACCTATGGAAATGGCGAGAATAAAGAGAATAAGAAAAAAAGATTCAACCGTCACAATGTATCCGTCGCTTTTCCGTGAGAATAGTGGAAACCTTCATATCGAAGGGTTCCACCGGCAGTGTATCGACTATTTGTTCTTCAAATGCAAGAGACATGGTTGATCCTGTATAGGCGGAAAGCAATCGATCATAGTAACCTCCGCCAAAACCAAGCCGGTAACCCGTAACCGTATAACATAAGCCCGGGACGATCATTAATTCAATCGATTTGTTTTGAACAGCCGTGGACTTTTCAGGGACCGGTTCATATAAATTAAAGTAGGATTGTTCCAATTGATGAAAATGATGCAATTGATAAAAGATCATTTGCCGATTCTTCGGGAGACACTTAGGTACAACAACTGTTTTCCCCTCTTCCCAGCCTCTTTGAATGATATTCCAAGTGTTCATTTCCGGAGGATTTGATAAGGTTAGCGCAACCGTTTGGCTATTCTGCCACTCAGGAGATTGAAAGAGGCGCTGTTCGATTTGAAAACATTTTTGTTGGAATGTAATTTGATCAATGGACTTCAATATTTGCAGCTGAGATTTCCGCAGCTCCTTTTTAGACATACGATCCCTCCATGGCCTGTAATCATACTCTATTTTAATCGATTTCCTATGTAATTGCGATGCGCCCCGAGGTTATCACACAGGCATTCACCTAATAAAGCATAAAAAAAAGCAGCGGATAAAATCCGGCTGCTTATTTCGTTTCGCGGTGAAGAGTCACACGCTTTAATTTCGGGCAATATTTTTTTAGCTCTAAACGATCTGGGTTATTACGCTTGTTCTTAGTTGTAATATAGTTACGCTCACCAGTTTCTGTGCAAGCCAAAGTAATGTTTACACGCATTATAATTTCCCTCCAAACATATACATCATCTACTATTCATACGACTTTTCTATAATATCACTTTTCTCTTGGAAATGCTAGTCCGTTTTTTATTCTGTCGCTTAAATTTGAGACCTCTTCTTCCATAGCCCCAACAATCGCATATACTTTCCCCTGTTTCACTTCAAAAGGCTTGAAAGAAAAGTCAAGCATGTACACCATCATATTCCGGCCATTGGTGATGGGATAGTAATATAAGCTTCCATTACTCAAGGATTTCTTCCATAACTTAAGTCCTTTCAGATTAAGTGGATAAATGGTTTTCTTTACAGATTGGGCACAGGAAACGATATTGGTAATCGCAACATGTTTGCCACTGTAATTCCAGAATGTATCCTTTGTCAGCGAAAGTACCCCCACCCCATCTTCTGCGCATGCAAGCCACTCAATCAGAAAGAATACCTTTAATTGACGGTCTTCTTTTGAAGTGTTCTCCATTTCGAATAAGCAGGAATCCCCCCATCCCTCAACTTCTTCCCTCACACTCACTTTAATGTCATTAAGGGCGTGTGATTGACCGGATATGGGCACATAGTCATTTTTCTTACTCCAGGCTATCCCTTGGATATGGAATGTACGTATAGGATTATCCTTCATTAGCCTCTACACCTTTTGCCAGATTTTTATTTTCTTTCCATAATACCTTGCAAGCTCCCTTGCAAGATTCCGTCTATCTGCCTTGGAGTATATGATGAATCCTCTATTTGGATCACTGATAATCTTCGTCCTCCCCCCATCTCTATGATCGAACACGATCTCTTTCTGGTTGGAGGAAGTGGGAACCGTCTCAAGCAGTTTTGCTAACACCACCGGTTTTTTTCCATTTGGGCACGCCACCTGAAGCCGGGTGATGAAAGGCTCCATAAAGTCCCTTGAATGGTGGTACGCTTTTTTGAAAGAAGGGGGAGAGAAATGTCCCCTCATCAGATCGTCCCTTGCACCCTTGTATTCTTCCGGGTTGCCGATATCCCGCCAATATGCACTGGTCTTGAACACGTATACTTCTTCATTGTTTTGAAGCATCAGTGGTATGAAATCCTGCCCAAAGTCCCTGGCACCGGTATGGGCATAGCGATCAAGCAGCATCGGATCCATCATATATACACCAGTATTGACCTCATTCCCGACCCACTCTTCAGGTTTTTCGATGAAGTTGACTAATTTTCGGGTATCATCTGTATGACAGATCCCGTATTCTTTCGGATTTGCCACTTCCTTAGATACTACTGTCATGACCGCTCTTTTCCCATAATGGAATTCTATGACCTTATCAATGGGAATATTGGTAAATGCATCGCCGCTTAAGACAAGGAACGGTTCACGCAACCTGTGTCGGGCGAGGAACAAACCACCGGAAGTACCAAGAGGGGACCTTTCTTCCAGGTAAGTAATATTCACATTGAACCGTTCCCCATTTCCGAAGTATTCTTTAATGGTTTCACTTTTATAACATGTTGTAATCAGAATGTCTTTTATTCCATAAGACCTAAGGAGATCAATGCTATATTCAAGAATCGGCTTATTCAGGATCGGTACCATGGGCTTTGCAATGGACATCGTGTAGGGCCTTAATCGCTTCCCTTCTCCACCTGCCAATATGACCGCCTTCATCTTTTTATGCCTTCCACTTTGGATTGAAGAAGGACATCTTCATAGACATGAATGGTCTGGTCTGCAATCCGATCCCAACTGAACATGGATTTTGCCATTTTAAATCCAAGTCCGCCTAATTGTTCCGACTTTTTAGGGTTTTCAATTAACGAAACCAATTGGGTGTAGAGACTCGTCTCATCTTTCGGTTCAAATAACAAGCCGGTCTGTTCATGTTTTACGATTGATTTCAATCCACCCGTATTGGATGCCACAACCCCTTTACGGAACGCCATTGCCTCTAAAGCTACGATCCCAAAGGGTTCATACAAACTAGGAAAGATAACAGCCAGACAATTTTTCAAATAGTCGTTCCGTTCCCGATCAGAAATGTACCCGACGAATGATACGGTATCAGAAAGTTCATCCTGGATGACAGTCTGACGATAATGTTCGAGCATCGGACCCTTCCCGGCTATGACAAATGAGATGTCCCGGCCTTCCTTCTTTAGCCTTGATGCTACCCTGATGATGGTATCAAAGCCTTTCTCATGCACCATTCTTCCGATTGAAAAGAAATATGGTATCTGGGGCTGCTGAGAATCATACAAAGAAAACTGATCCAGTTTCTCCAGTTCCACACCATTCGGTATCACAGCAATTGGCGCATCAATGGTGAATAAGCTTTTAATTTCTTCTTTCATATGCTCACTGCATACGATTAGATGATCCGATGCAGAAATGAGTAGCTGTTCTTCTCTGTGAATCTTATGTTGCAAATCGGTATAAATCCCTTGGTTCCTGCCATGTTCAGTGGCATGGATGGTAGTGATGAGCGGAAGGGAGTAGTATTCTTTCAGCTTCATTGCCGATGTTGAAACAATCCAGTCATGGGCATGAATATGTGTAATCCTTTCATCTTTTACTAAGTCATGAGCGTAATGAATGAATGCCTGATTCAAATCGAATACCCATTTAAAGAAATCTTCTTCATAAGGGTGCAAGGGATGCACCCGATGAATCGTGACCCCTTCCATCTTCTCCAGGGGAAGTGTATCATTTGCTTTGGTTGTAAGGACATGTACATGCTTTCCCTTTTTCACAAGGTTATTGGCTAAATCATACACATGCCTCGATAATCCGCCGACGATATTAGGTGGGTATTCCCATGAGAGAATCAGGACTGAATCATACTTCCCTTCCACCCCATCGCGCGTACCTGCATTAAGCTTCTCCAATACTTCATCAGAAGGAAAAGGGACCAACCTTTTCCGATGAAGAAGGAAATGATCATCCTTCCGGCCGTCCTTGACTTGCTCAAACAAGGTGTCAAAATGAATGGTTAATACTCCATCCTCCTCATTGAACCCTTCCAGAGATGATACCCATTCTCTTATGAGCTGATGAGTCCACTCAGCCTCATCTGTCATGCTCACAATGTTCTCCAACTGCTCCTCCATGCGATGAATCTTCCTACTATTTCTTATAGAGGCATCAGGCATAATTGGGATTTGCTTCTCCATCCCAAGATATCCGAATCCCACTCTTGATAGAGAAGTAGGTTTTTTCATATGGGTTTCCAGTTCATGATGCAAGCTCCCATCATCCAGCTCGGTTAATGCATCATAGTCTGTAAGCTCTTTAATCTGAAGGATGGAAAGCGGGAGATCGCTTTCTATTCCCTCCTCTATTGTACTTTCTGAAATAGGGAGAAGCTTCAATCCCCTTGGTGTCCTGATGACCCCACTGTCGTGTTCTTTCTCACTATGTTCGTAGGAGAAGGAAGATATAAAGCTATATTGTATTCCCTGCTGAGTAAGGTAAAGGTCAATACCCGGAACATAAGCGGCTTGAGGTAACCAGAATCCTTCCGGTATCATCTGGAAATATTGCTTGAACAATAACGTACTCATCCTTACCTGGGATTCTATCGCTCTTGGTGTCCGGAAATGAGTTAATGGAAAAGGACTGACCGTCGTAGGAATAATCCTTATTTTCCCTTGTACTGCGAGCTGTTTGTATGCTTGTACGAAATTCATTTCGCAGGTTGACCACTGTGAATAGATGAGCTGCCACTTCTGTTTATCACGTAGGCCTGATTGCAGTAGATTTGCCTGGATCATTTCAGTTGACCGCTCTTTAAACTCCTCACTCATATAAAGGGAAAGAAAGAGAGGATTTAATACCACAGGAATGGAATGTCCGTCATGCCTTTCAAGAAATTCGATTAATTCACTATTCTCCATAAGTAATGAAAGAAGAGCTTCTTCCTTTTCATAAATATCAGAGAATGGAAGTTCATTGAACTTTGGGTAAACAATGATATTTGAAAGTGCCGTCATGCCTTTTCCCCTCCATTCGTTACATAATACGAATACGTGCTCACATGTTCGACCCACTTCGGTTCCTTAATCAATCCCTGCTCATATTCTATAAGTTCTTTCATACTATGAGACTCCTGATGATGAGATGTTCTTGGTGTATGAAGAACATTGGAACGGGTGAATGCAACGAAGTCACCTGAAGGGAGCCGTAATCCGATTTCCATGCAGTAACTTCTATTTTCTTTCAAACCATTTACGAACCAATCACTTTCAGTAAATGGTACGTAGGAGTCCGAATGGTGATGTTGATTATGTCCGTTAAAGGAAATAGAGGTAATATCATATAATCGAAGAACGAATGGCTGAGGATCGGATTTCATCTTAAAATGTTCCTTTACCAGTCGGATCCATTCTTGTGATATATTCCAATGACAATAGATTCTCGAAGAAGTTGAAAACATGATCGTCAACTCTGTAGCTCGTGGATTCTTTGCCCTTTGCTTTGGCATCCGCCTGCCAAATGAAGCTCTTCCGACACGTTTTTTAGGTATATCCTGCTCCATCAACACTTTAGCCGTCCGGGGTTCCTGTTTATTCTCCAATGCTTTCTGGTACTTCACCCATTGATACTGAACTTTTCCAACGGTCGTATTCAGTTCTTTGGCAATCTTTCTGAAAGACACTCCTTGTTCCTTCAATTTAATGATTTCTGTTATCAAAACAATTCCTCCCAAAGAGTAAACATATATTATATGATCCCAATCTAAATATTATGACAATTATTCTTAAATTTATCGTAACACCGTATTGAAAAACCTACAATAAACGCATTTTGTCGTATCTTGTTAAATGCAGTGATAATAGGATTCATCCTGCATTTTTTTTGAGATTTATTATTCTGAAATGATAATAAAGCGATTACATTTTAATAGCGACATTTTTCTTTCGTTGTTTTCGACAAAATATTGGATTATCCCACAATTTCATCCTGCTGCCATATAGAGTTAGAGCCCTAACTGTGCTATAAATAAAGAAGGAAAAAATACAGCATGGGGTGATATAGTGAATTTACTATTCATTGGATTAGTAAGCTTCTCTATCCTGTTACTAGCACTTTCGTTTTTCCAACGGGATCGGTATAGTGATATTGAAAAAGACATGGAAGAACTATCGATGAATGTCCTGCAGGAGAACTATAAACTGAAGAAGCGGATAAGTGTACTGGAGGAAGAGTTGATGATGGATGGAGAGATAACATTTCAAAAGAATCCTGTTAACGAAATCATAAAAAATCAGGTGATTTCACTCCATAAGCAGGGCGTGAACGTGGACCAGATTACAAAGCAATCCGCATTATCCAAACAAGAAGTCCTGACCGTCATTAAAAACTCTTAAGTCGGATAAAATAAAAAAACGGCCAACTCCGGAGTTGGCCGTTTTTTTACATCTTAAATGTCTTAACCAATTCAGAAAGCTGATCTGCTTTTTGGATTAGATCATCCGATTGCCCATATAACGTTTCAATCAAACTATTTTGTTCCTGGACTGAAGAATTGATGGTAATCGTACCGTTGTTAAACTCTTTGCCGACAGCAGAAACGCTTTGAAATGCTCCTTGAATATGATTCATGTATTCTTTTAATAGCTCCAGGCTGCCTGAAATATCCGTGATATTTCCGTCCATACCAGAGACTTGTTCCTTCATCTCCTTAAAATGATCTCCTGTCGTTTGAATGTACTCCTTCCCGATACCCAGCTCTTGATATCCATCTTTTAAAGAACTGGAAACTTCATTGGATATATGTTGAACATTCAGAACGCTATGGTTCATTTCGACCAATGAGGAATCTACGTCTTGTGCCAACTTGCGCACTTCATTTGCAACTACAGAAAATCCTTTACCAGCTTCTCCGGCCCTCGCAGCTTCAATGGAAGCATTGAGTGAAAGTAAATTGGTCTGATCGGCAATTTTCTTTATGATTTTTGTCAGGTTGCTGATATCGGTTGCGCTCTTTTCTAATCTATCCAGAAGATCATATGTTTTCTTTATTTTCTTATACACCATTTCAATTTGGTCTGTTGTAGAATTCATGGATGCGAATCCATTTACTGCGATTCCTTGCATGTACGATGAGAGCTCTGACAGGGAGTGCCCATTCATTTCCACTTGAGTGACCTGATCATTGAAGGTCTGATACTGATAATTCAGTTGATGTGCTGCTGCCACTTGATCATCGGAACTGATCGATAAACGATACATTGAATCGGATACCTGGTGACTAGAGGCATTGATGGAGTCTGCGAGAGTTTTTATGTGCTGGCTATTGCTCTGGACCGTTGAAGACCCGTCTTTGATCGCGAACACCAGCTCCCTTAAACGCTCTACCATATGGCTGATAGAGTAGTTTAACTGACCAATCTCATCTTTGCTCCTGGTAGGGGGAACCGATTGGGTTAAATCACCCTGTGCGACAGCTTTGGTAACGGTAAGGATTTTCCCTATGCTCCTATTTATCTTGTTTGAAACAAACGTTACGATGAAACCACTCACGACCAGGGAAAGTACCACAAAACCAATCAACCAGAAAAAAAGTGAGTTCATATTATTTTCAGTCGTCTTCATAACAGAATTTTGCCGCTCGAGGGTGCGCTCTCTTATCTTCAATAATAATTCATTATTTTCATCTCTAAGAACACTTATTTGTTTCCGGGCATTTGTATAAATATCTTCATCCAAGCGAACGACAGCTGGAGCAATTTCTTTGATGAACAGTTCATCGATCATGTTATTATGCTGAGAGAATGTCCGAATCAGTTTTTGATCTTCCTTGTCCAGATCTTTCAGGATTTTATTTGTCTTCTCGTTAAGCTCTACCCTTAATTTACGATATTCTTTCACATCTCCATCATTTAAAAATGTTATGTAATCGGCAATCCGAATATCCTTCGCATTTATAAGCCTGCTTAACTCTGTGATTTCAACAGAGTGTTCCCCTGTACCCTTCATAAATCGCATATCCTGCATCAAATGATTCAAACTGAAGAGCGCCAAGCCCACGCATGATATAAACAGCATGGCATTCAATAGGAACGTGTAGGCAAGTTTATTTCTTATTGAATGATGGTATGACATCCGGGCTAAAAATCGATTTTCTTTCATTCTCAGTACATATTTCCTAAAGGGAATAGATATTTTCAGCATTGTATCCTCCTGTATGTAAAACTTTATATCTATTAAGAATATGTACCAAAATACCCATTTTTTCTATAGATTCGACATTATCTTAATATAATCTTTACAAATTGAACCGAAGGACTGTTAATTAAAACAAAAAAAGCGTCCCTTCATCATATGAAGGGACGCAAAAAACTTAGTTATTTAAATCAAAACGTTCGCCAGTGACTAAGAAAATGACATTTTCACAAATGTTCGTCACATGATCCGCTACGCGTTCGATATATCTGCACGTAAAGGCCAGTTGAGTGATTTGGCTGATTTCATTTGGATAGTTCGGAATATAGGTCATCAGTTCTTTAACTAATTGACCGTATAATTCATCAACCTCATCATCCCGATCCGCTACTTTTTTCGCCATGGAAGCATCCTCTGTATAGAAAGCCGTCAACGCTTCTTCAAGCATTTCTTCAGCAATCGAGAGCATTCTAGGGATTTCTTCAATCGGTTTGATCAATTTTTGATTCCCTATATGCAGCGTAGACTTCGCGATATTCGTCGCCATATCCCCGATTCGTTCGATTTCCGAACAGATTCTTAATGCCGAGATGATTTTTCGCAAGTCTGTCGCAACAGGTGATTCTTTTGCGATTAATATAATGGCAAGGTTGTTAATTTCATTATCATATTGATTGATCACGTGATCCTTTTTGATGATTTCCTCTGCCTTTTCAATGTCTTGTGTCTTTAAGGCGACCACAGACTCTTTTAAAGACGTTTTAGCAAGATCAGCCATATCAAAAAGCTTGTCTTTCAACTCTTTTAAATTGTTATCAAAATTTCTTCTTATCGCCATACTTATTCCCCTTTGCTAAGTAATGATGAAGAACCTTTTTTAATCTGTGCGTATTATCCAAATCGACCCGACACATAATCTTCCGTTCTTTTGTCAGTGGGATTAGAAAATATTTTATCGGTTTCATCTAATTCAATCAAGTCCCCTAATAGGAAAAATGCCGTTTTATCAGAAACCCTGGCTGCCTGCTGCATATTATGAGTGACAATCACAATGGTATATTGTTTCTTTAGCTCACCGATCAACTCTTCAATTTTGACGGTGGAAATCGGATCCAATGCAGACGTTGGTTCGTCCATCAATAGGATGTCAGGTTTGGTAGCGAGCGCTCTGGCAATGCAAAGCCGCTGTTGTTGACCACCTGAAAGGCCCATGGCCGGGGCATCCAATCGATCTTTTACTTCATCCCATAACGCAACACTCTTTAAAGTGGACTCGACAATTTCATCAAGCTCTTTCTTCTTTTTAACCCCATGTACTTTCGGTCCGAATGTAATGTTGTTATAGATGCTTTGAGGAAACGGATTCCCTTTTTGGAATACCATCCCGACTTTCTTCCTCAATTCAACCAAATCAACTTTGTCGGAAAGGATATTCGTTCCGTCATAAATGATTTCACCGGACATTTTTATCCCGGGAACAGAACGATTCATTAGGTTCAATGTTTTGACGAATGTCGATTTTCCACATCCTGATGGCCCGATGATAGCTGTTACCTCTTTATCATATATAGGAAATGTAATATTTTTTAACGCATAGTTATTGCCATACCATAAATTCAAGTCATTAACGTTAAATGCCGTTTTTTTCGT
Organism: Rossellomorea orangium; assembly: GCF_019334305.1. GTDB lineage: Bacteria > Bacillota > Bacilli > Bacillales > Bacillaceae_B > Rossellomorea. Next base: position 36,459 of record NZ_JAHWGH010000022.1, on the reverse strand, counting down.
TGTTGCTACTGCCACGCGAAACCCCTCCAACTAAATGATTAACTGAAACGCCCTGAAATGTAGTCTTCTGTTCTCTTTTCTGATGGATTGGTGAAAATCTTTTCGGTTTGATCGAATTCCACTAAGTCTCCATTATAAAAGAATGCCGTTTTGTCAGAAACACGGGATGCCTGCCCCATATTGTGGGTGACAATGATAATCGTGTACTCTTTCTTCAATTCGGTGATCAATTCTTCTATTTTTGCATTTGAGATTGGATCAAGCGCCGAGCAAGGCTCATCCAATAACATGACAGTCGGTTTCATAGCAATCGTTCTTGCAATACATAGACGCTGTTGCTGTCCGCCTGATAGTGACAGTGCTGAAGTATGAAGGCGGTCTTTTACTTCATCCCAAAGTGCCGCTTTAGTCAAACTTTCTTCTACAAGATCATTGAGCACACTCTTCTTCTTAACTCCAGAAAATTTCAGTGCATGAACAATATTTTCATAAATGGACTTACTGAATGGATTCGGCTTTTGGAAAACCATCCCGATCTCTTTGCGAAGAGCTACTACATCAATGTCCTTACCTAGAAGATTGACATCTTCATACATGATTTTCCCCTCTGCGCGGGCGATCGGCACTAGATCATTCATGCGGTTAACCGTTCTTAAGAAGGTGGATTTCCCGCAACCTGAAGGGCCGATTAACGCTGTTACAGCATTTTTTTCGATTTCCATATTAATATTTTTCACTGCGTGATTATCACCGTAATAGAAGTCTAAATTCTGAACATCGATGATGGTCTCTTTTTTGATTCTATCCGCTACTCTTGAAGAGCGCTTCTGTTTCATTTCTAATTGAACAGACATGTACTATCACACCTTCTATTATTTTGTCGCTGTCATTTTATTGTGAATGTAGCTTCCAATGAACCGTGCACCAAGGTTAAAGATCAAGACCGAAAGAATCAAGACGGCTGATGCACCTGCTGCTTTTTCGTCTACATCAGGGATTAAACCTTGAGTATTGACAGACCAAATATGAACAGCCAGGGTTTCAGCCGGTCTGAATAGATTTAAAGGTGATGTAGGTGAAACTGGATTCCAATCCATATAGTTCAACCTGGGAGTCGATAGGCCGGCTGTGAATAATAACGCAGCAGCCTCACCGAATACACGTCCCGATGCAAGGATAGCCCCCGTCAAAATAGATGGGAATGCTCCAGGTATGAGGACGGTTTTCACTGTATGCCAATTGGTGATCCCAAGAGCAAGGCTAGCTTCTTTCAACTCCCGGGGTACTCCCCTGATGGCATCTTCACTCACTCGAACCAATACAGGAAGGTTAAATACCGTAAGTGCCAGTGCTCCCCCTATAATGGTATATCCCCAGCCTGTTGTATTAACAAACACTAATAATCCAAACATTCCGATGACAATAGAAGGCAACGATGCCAATACTTCAATGCATGAACGGATTGTATTCGTGATTTTACCCGGCTTTGCATATTCAGCCATATAAATGCCTCCGCCGACTCCAAGTGGTACCGTAATGATCATAGTGATGATCAAGATATAGAATGAATTGAATAATTGGTCACGGATTCCACCACCGGCGCGAACAGCACTTGATGGGGTTGTAAGGAAATCCCACGTTACGTAAGGAAGGCCCTTAATTAATATATAAGAAAATAGTGCCACTAAAAGCGCAATAATGACCGTTGCTATTCCAATGAAAATACCTGTAGCTATCTTGTCTGCTCTCTTACTATTCATTAGACTTTCCTCCTAGATGATAAGTAGCGGATTAATAAGATAAATACGAAAGACATAATTAATAGAATAAGTCCCATGGACCATAGCGTGTTATTCTCCACACTTCCATAAGTTGTATGTCCCATATTTAACGTAATGATCGTTGTCAATGTTGCCGACGCATCTACTATACTTTGAGGAAGATCTCTGGTGTTTCCGATGACCATCTGAACAGCCAATGCTTCACCAAATGCTCTCGCCATACCTAGTACTACAGCTGTCAATAAAGTTGGCAATGCTGCAGGGATTAATACTTTTCTTATGGTTTGCCATCTTGTTGCCCCTAATGCATATGAGCCATCGCGAAGGCTTTTAGGCAACGAACTCATGGCATCCGTCGCAATGGTCGTGATAGTAGGCAATATCATCACTGATAATACGATCATTCCGGCAAGCAATGAGAAACCGATACCGGAAGTATTCGTTCGAATAAACGGAACCAACACTGTAAGCCCTATAAATCCATAAACAACTGATGGAATCCCGACAAGGAGTTCTACAATCGGCTGCATGATTTTCCTTCCCCATGATGGAGCGATATCTGTCATAAAGATAGCTGCTCCAATACCTAGCGGTGCTGCAACTAATGCAGAAAGAATTGTAACAGCAAAGGAACCGAAAATGAACGGGAGAGCACCATACATTGGATTCTCGCCTGTAGGCTTCCAATCCGGGCTGGTTAAGAACTCAATTGGACTTACACCATTTTTAATAAATGATTGTAAACCTTTTGAAGTTAAGAAAATGGTAATGGATATTGTTGCGGCAATCATGATGACTGCGCTTAATGTCACTAAGAATCTTCCCTTAAATTCACCGTTCATCCAAGATTTATTACTTTTGATCAGCCTCTTTGAGGCAGGTAGCTTATTTTCCATATCCGTAAACACCCCTAAATACGAGATAATAGGGTAAATGCCCATTCGCATTTACCCTATCAATTTATTTCATTGCAACTCAATTACTTCTTCGTTTGTTTCCCTTCAGCGTCACGTTCTACTTCCATTTTTGTAGAAGCAATGTAACCTTGGTCTTTCAGTAAACCAGTTTGAACATCTTCACTCATCATGTAATCAAGGAATGTTTTAGCTAAACCTTCAGCTTCACCTTTAGTGTAAGAGTGTTGATATGCCCAAATTGGGAAATCACCTTTTTGTACGTTTTCGTCAGTTGGTTTTACACCATCAACTGCAAGTGGAGTTACACTGTCATCTGTGAAGTAAGAAAATGCAAGGTAACCGATTGCTCCTTCAGTTTCGCTGATGATTTTCTTTACAGTGTTTGAAGAATCTTCAGTGATTCCTTCAGCAGGAGTTTCTCCATCAAGACCGAATTTAACGAATGTAGCACGTGTACCAGAAGAATCAGGACGGTTTACAAGCGTGATCTTTTGATCTTTACCACCAAGCTCTTTCCAGTTCTTGATTTCACCAGTGAATACTTTTTTAAGATCTTCTTTAGAAATTTCTTCGATACCAACATTAGGATTAACTGCAGCTGTCATACCTACAACCGCTACTTTATGGTCAACTAACTCGTCCGCTGGAATTCCTTCTTTTTCTTCAGCGAATACATCCGAGTTACCGATTTGAACTGATCCTTCAGAAACTTGGGATAATCCTGTACCAGATCCTCCAGCGTTAACTTGGATATCTGCATCCGGATTTTCTGCCATGAATTCTTCAGCTGCTGCTGCAACAAGTGGTTGCATTGCAGAAGAACCTGAAACTACGATTGAACCAGAAGCTGTTTCTGAACCTTCTTTTTCGTCTCCAGCATTTTCGTCTGTGCTGCTTCCGTTCCCACATGCAGCGGCAAATGCTACTAGCGTTGCGATGATTAAAAGCAGACCGTATTTCTTGAAGTTCTTCATTCTTTAATTCCCCCTAAAATATTGGTTGTTTTGTCCTACGAGTTATAGATTAATAGATGAGTGTTAATTGTGTTTTAATCGATTGTAAAGGTTTTGTAAATTCGACATTTTTCTTCATGATCCCGCGGTTCATAACTGCAAAAAACCTTATAGGACTAGTATTGTATAATGCTTAATGAATTATGTACCCTTATAAAAAAAAGCTCTCATTCCTTAATTGCACAATGAAATCGATCAAATTTTTCTGTATTCATGTCAAAAAAAAGCTGATTTATGGAACAATTTTCCCATAAATCAGCTTTTTTTTATTAGTTATTCTCTTCTCTTTCTTCTTTCATCTGTTCTTCCGCTTCTTCTGCATTTTCCACTTTCTTGTTAACCGATGTTGGGTCTTTCACTTTTTCTGCACGTTCTTTCTTTAACTCGAAGTACTTATCCATCACCCGTCTGGAGATGTATTTATTTACATACGGATCCGCCACGCCGCTTGCTTGGATATGCGATGCTGGAACCAGCGTAGCATAGGCTACTTCAGGGTTGTCAAACGGTGCATATCCGATCAAGGTAGTGTTATAGTTTAATTCACCATCTACATATGTTTCGGCTGTACCCGATTTACCTGCCGCATTGTATGGAGCATCATGGAATAAATAACCCGTTCCTTCAGGATTATGATAAACACGGTAAAACCCATCTTGAACATGTTCAATCTGTGCCTGCGTAGCGTCGATGCGGTTCAGCACATTTGTTTCTTTTTCAAACAAGATAGGACCGAGACTATCCTTCTCATTGGTAGGTTCTCTTATTTCCTTCATGATATGAGGCTGTACACGATAACCATCATTGGCGATGGTGGAAACATATTGAGCCAGCTGCATGGTCGTATACGTATCAAATTGTCCTATAGCCAAATCTAGCAAGAAACCTGGGTCTGTCTTGGTCCCTGTCAGTCCGGCAGATTCTCCAGGTAAGTCGATGCCCGTCGGTACACCCAAGCCAAATTGAGCGTAGTGATTTCTAAAGATATCGAAGGCTTGAGGATTATTCACGATCGGTTCGTTCGGCACATATCTGCCACCCGCTATTTTCAGGGCAACTTTCCACATGTAGGCATTGGATGACTTCTCCAGTGCGTATAAATCGGTCATGGGAATTTGCTGATATTTATTGAACCATGAAGTCTTCGGTTTCGTCCCTTTGATTCTCAACGGTTCATCGATCAATACTTCTCCCGGTGTCAATTTACCTGTCATATAGCCTGTAAGTACGGTCGCGCCTTTTACAACTGATCCCACTTCATAGGAAGAGGTAAAGGTTCCAAGTGCAGCATCCCGCATTTCATATTTTCCCGTCTCGGGATTTTTTACATATTGTTTCCCCGCCATGGCCAGGATTTCACCTGTATTTGGGTCGATCATGACAACATATGCACGATCCAAATTCGGTGACGCATTACGATTGACAATCTGCTTACTTAATTCTTCTTCAATGATCTTCTCTATTTCACGCTGAAGTTCCATGTCAATGGTCAGGACGATATCTTTCCCTCTCTGTCCTTGTTGCACAAGGACTGACTCCAGCACACTTCCGCCTTTTGTCACATTTTTAATTTGCTCTTTCTGTCCTTGAAGAACATCTTCATATTCTAATTCTACGTAGCTTTTCCCTACACGATCATTCCGGTTGTAGTCCTGGGCTAAATATGAATCTACCAGATTCTTCGGCAATCCTTCCCTGGCAGAGGATACATTTCCTAAAATGGTTCTTAGCGTATCATCAAATACATATGAACGCTTCCAATCCGTAGTTGTGTTGACACCTGGAAGTTCACTTAAGTGCTCACTGACCGCTGCGAATTCTTGAGGTGTGACTTCTTCATTTTTCACAATTTGTGGATTCAATGCATATCCACTTGAAAATTCCCTGTAAATAGCGATGATTTCCAAATCTTTATCAGTAAGAGATGCAAGTTCTTTGTCGGTGATACGGTCCAATCTCATTTGATAAACTTTTTTATTCACATCGTCCTCAGAAAGGTCTTCATTGTTTTGAAGTTTTTTGATTTCCGAAGCAGAGACTTTGGCATCCGCTTCTTCTTTATGATTGATTAACCAATAATCCTTCTTATCCCTTTCCGTGACGTCACCCGTATCCTTTTTGATATACTCAGAAAGTTTGGAGGCAACCTCGATCATCTCCTCGATCTTTGTATTGTTTGCACGAGTGTAAGTAATGGCATTGAGTGGAACGTTATCCACGATTACATTGCCATAACGGTCATACATCTTCCCGCGTGGTACACCTGTATTAACCACTACGTCCTCTGTTCTTTCCACTTCTTTCTTATAGCTCTCCCCATTCACAATCTGAACAAGTCCAAGTCTAAGAACAAGAAGAGAAAATAATAAGAACACGGCAAAAAACAGCAAATTCATCCGAACGGGAACATGCGTCTTTCTTTTTCTCTTATTTTTTTTCAATTCTTCCAGCCCTTCCTATATGTAAAAATTCATCCTGACTCTTCTCTGATATCCTTTTTATTAACCATTGGAATGATGCAGATTCATCCTGTTTCCTCTCTTATTATTTTATAGAATTCTTCAATGATAATCTAGCCATAAGTAAAGAGAGGAAATCTTTCCCTCTCTTTGCTTTATGTTCCTTATAGAGGCAGAACGACCTTTCGTACAAATAAATAGATCAGCGTATGTCCTGCCCCGAGGATCAATAGCAGGATGGGGATGCTTTCTTCCTGATTGAAATAGGTCACAGCTATGATGAAGGAAAGTACAGATACAATCCTTCCGAGATTCAAGAATATTTCCCTTACCACGATATATTCGATTCTCATTTCAGCTGCATTCCATCCTGTACCGATAACATCATAGGTCATAGAAATATAAGGCACCAACAAAATGGGATATGCAATGGCAATGACCCCTGCATAAAGCAATAATTTCGTATAGGTTACATCGAATACGATCAGGAATATTGCCAGATATAAGAGGATCCCTCCTGCAAGAATAGCCCGCTTCCTAAGGTTTTTCTTTATGACCCTGGAAGCGACATAGTAGCCGATAAAGGCTATGCCAGAGTTGATTAGCCCGAAGGTTCCGATCGCAAATTCGCTTCCGGTACTGATGAATACAAAGACAGAAATGATAAAGATGAACGTCCCTTCCCTCAGACCCTGAAAAAAGTGGGCATTGGTGATGAGCCGCCAGTTGTGATTGTGTTTTCTCTCTTCCAGGATCCTAAGGAATAAATACCTCCCGGAAGCCGGTCGCCTTTTGAGGAAGAAGCTCATGACTACAGCGACAGAAAACAATAAAAGAGAGATTCCAAATACAATGGTATACCCCTTAAAGGAAGCAAATCTTGAAATGATGAAACCGGCAAGGATCGGTCCGATCATGCCTCCCGCTGAAGTCAGTGTACCAAGGAAACCATTGAAGAAGTCTCTCGTTTCAGGTTCGGTGATTTCGAATGTCAGGACATTGAAGGCCAACCAATAGAAACCATATCCGATTCCAAGTAGCGCACCCAATACGACTAGAAAATCTTCTGCCGATTCTCCAAATGCGAGGACGGATATGTAAAAGAAGGCCAAAAAAATAACACCGAAGCGTAATACAATCACCCGGTCCACTTTCTTAGCCAGTCTTCCAGCTAAAATAAATGTCAAAGGCTGAAAGATGACCACGGTTAAATTATAGACCCCTAGATCAATGAATTCACCTGACTGCTTCCAAAGGTAAATGTTCACAAAGGTGTTGGAGAGGGCAATACTCAATGAGTACAATCCTCCGATTAACAGGAGCAAAGTGAGATCTTTCGTTAAATCAATATCGCCTAATACCTTTTTAAAGCTACTCATGTGAAAAACTCCCCTTTAACGTACCCCTATCTTTTGAAAAAGGGAAGAAACTTATACAAAAAAAAGAGAGGTTCTTTAAAGAACCCCTCTTCAGGAAAGATTAAATTATTTTGCAGCTGAATAACGCTTTGCTACTTCATCCCAGTTTACAACGTTCCAGAATGAACTGATGTAATCAGGACGACGGTTTTGATAGTTAAGGTAGTAAGCATGCTCCCAAACGTCAAGGCCTAAAACAGGAGTTTTACCCTCCATTAAAGGGCTGTCCTGGTTTGGTGTGCTTGTTACTTCTAATTCACCGTTGTTTACAACAAGCCAAGCCCAGCCTGAGCCAAAGCGTGTTGCAGCGGCATTCGCGAATTCTTCTTTAAATGAATCGAAGCTTCCGAATTTGGAAGAGATGGCATCTGCTAATTCTCCAGATGGAGCGCCTCCACCATTCGGTGATAATACCGTCCAGAATAGAGAGTGATTAGCATGACCGCCACCATTGTTGCGGACTGCCGTACGAGCACCTTCAGGAACAGCGTCTAAGTTAGAAACAAGATCTTCAATTGATTTGCTTAATAAATCGTCGTGTCCTTGAAGTGCATCATTAACTTTAGTCACATATGCGTTATGGTGTTTTGTGTGGTGGATGTTCATTGTTTCCTTGTCGATATGAGGTTCTAATGCATCATATGCGTAAGGTAATTGCGGTAATTCGTAAGCCATTATAAATTCCTCCCTATGTATAGTTTCCTGAATACCTATATTCAGGCCGTTTCAGTATAAGATTACCAAAACAACTATAGCTGTTCAAATATTTTGCCTTCAATCTTTTACTTTTTTCGTACAAGAATAAAATACCCTATATTCTAAGAATATAATCACCTAAGAAATCAGGAATTCCTATAAATACTAGATCGTATTGTTTAAACGACCCAGAAGAAATAAATGGCCATGACCGCTTGGATGATTCCTTTTGTAAAGACACTTGAGATAAAACCTACGACGGATCCTATTCCCACTTTAACGGCAGTCTTCACGTTTGACCGATGGACCACCCATTCTCCAATGACAGCACCGAGGAAGGGACCGATCAATATTCCTGCTACGGGTATGACAAACGGACCAACCAGTAGTCCGATGGTACTTCCCCATATACCAGCCTTCGTTCCGCCGAATTTTTTGACTCCGATCAGGTTCGCCATATAATCGGCACCGAATAACAGGGCAACAAAGAGAATCTGCACGGTCCAGAACAGCCAGCTGAAAGGCTCAAAACTGAAAAACACCCCGTACAAAAGAAAGCTTCCCACTAAAAAGATGACACTTGGCAGGATCGGGTACACCAAGCCGACAAAAGATAAGATCATGAGTACGATGATGATACTCCAGTAAACAATTTCCATATTCCAACACCTCACTTTGAGTATAAAAAAAACTGACCCCTTTTGACAAATATCAAAGAGGTCAGTCTGACTGTCTTATTCTACTCCCAATACTGCTTCAGCAATATTAACGGCATGATCACCAATACGCTCTAAATTACTGATGATATCCACATATACGATACCTGCCTGTCCTGAACATTTGCCTTCATTCAGACGCAGGATATGTTGTTTGCGCAGCTTACGTTCCATCTTATCGATTTGATCTTCTTTTTCAGCCACTTCTCTGGCAATTTCAGTATCATTCAAATCTAATGACTTGATGGCTTTCTCAACTGTTTCAATGGTCAAATTAAACATGACTTCAAGATCTGACATGGCATCATCTGTAATTTTCACTTTATTGGATTGCTGATATTCGATTAATTCAATAATGTTTTCAAAATGATCCCCGACCCTCTCAATGTCACGTACGGTATCCATAAGGATGGAATGACGCTCTGATTCAGACTCAGATAGTGACGAGGATGATAGATCAACGAGATAATTTGTGATCTTCTTGTCAAGATTATTGATTGCACCTTCAATCTGATATGCTGTTTCAGCGTTTTTCGAGCTCTTTGTCTTGAGGAATTCATTTGTTTCTTGCAATCCTTTAACAGCAAAGGCACCCATTCGGAGAACCTCTTCTTTCGCCTGTCCCAATGCGATGGACGGAGATTGCTCGATAAACACAGGATCTAAATGCTTTGAATTATAGTCGACAATAGAGTCCTGTCCAGGTATTAATTTCGTTACTATGACCGCCAGGATGGCGATGAACGGAAATTGAATGATCGTATTCGTCAAGTTGAACGTTCCGTGAGCGAATGCAATCGTCATTGGTTCATTTAGATTAAATGTAGATTGTAGAAAGACTACAAACTTCGTGAAAAACGGCAATATGATTAAGAAAATAGTTGTTCCGATTAAATTAAAAAGTACATGGACTGCTGCTGCACGCCTTGCTGCCACAGATGCACCAAGGGCTGCCAGTACAGCTGTAATGGTTGTACCGATGTTATCCCCGAAAAGGATTGGTAATCCAGCTTGCAGGTCAACAAGGTTTGAGCTGTATAACTCCTGCAGGATACCGATCGTAGCGGAAGAACTTTGTACGATGACAGTGAACAATGTACCCACCACAACTCCAAGGATAGGGTTATCACTCATACTAACGGTTAAATCATGGAAAGCCTCAAGAGAACGAAGCGGCTTCATTCCTCCACCCATTAGTTCCAATCCATAGAATAAGGCACCGAATCCAAAAATCATTTGTCCAAAGTTATGGATTTTCTTATTTTTGAAGAAGAATAGCATGATCGTTCCGACAGCGATAATCGGAAGGGCGTATTCTCCGATATCCACACCAATGATGAATGCTGTAACCGTAGTACCGATATTGGCACCCATGATGACTCCGATTGCTTGTCTAAGGGTCATGAAACCGGCACTTACCAGTCCGACAACGATAACCGTTGTACCACTACTTGACTGAATCAGGACCGTTACAAAGATACCTGCCAATACACCCATGAATGGATTGGTCGTGAACTTATCCAGGATTTCCTTCAGGCGTTCACCGGCAGACTTTTGAAGTCCGTCCCCCATATACTTTATCCCAAAGAGGAAAATACCCAATCCTCCAAAGAACTGAAACAACATTTCTTGCCAATTTAATTCCATCTTTTCAACCCCTACATATATTTTCGACATTAAACAACAAAAACCCCATATCATTTTTAATATATTATGGAGCTTACGTAAATACTTTTCACACCAAATTTACAATAGGTTAATAAAAGTCGTCTTTTATTACAGTAACATTACAAACGATAATGATTTTAATTTGTTTTCAGGGTCTATACTTGCTGAAGCATAAAGACAAGCATAAAATAGATAGAGCGTGCATGAAAGGAGAAATTGATTAATGAATGTATTTCAGCAATTGTATAAGAGTATCTATTCCCCAAAAGATATTGCAAAATTCCGGTTCCAGGGGATCGGAAAGACGATTCGTTTCATTTTTTTGTTGGCACTTATTTCTATCATCCCAACAGCCGTACACTTTGTAGCATTCACCGGTAATGCCCTCGATACCTTGAAGGGATCAGTCGATAAGGAACTTCCACCATTTACAATTAAGGACGGTTCCTTATCTTCTGAGCAGTCAGAACCGCTGACGATTGAAAAAGACAATATGACCATCATCTTTGATGATTCTGGCGAGATAAAAGAAGGGGACCTTGACAAACAGGAAAATACCATTGCTTTCCTGAAGAAGAATTTCGTTGTAATCAACCAGGGTCACGTACAGTCTTCCTCCTACTCTCTGTTTGGGGATACCGCCTTATCGAAAGAAGGCTTACTTGATTTGATTGATTCCCTCACTGCTTTGAAATGGATACTGATTCCCGTTGCCCTCTTCATACTATATCTGTTCACCTCGGGGATGACCTTCTTGAAAATAACCATTTTTGCTCTTATTGGTGTTACCTTCGCAAATGTCCTTAAGCGAAATTTGCAATACCGTCAGAGCTTTCGAATCACAGCCTATTCAGCTACTGTTTCTTCGTTATTTTTTACCCTAATGGAATTATTGCAAACCAAGATTCCCGCTGCTCCCATTTTGGATTGGTTTGTGATTACCATTATCCTTTATTTAGTAGTGAAAGAAATTCCTCAAAGGAAAATTCGTCATTAAACAAAATCCCCGTTGATCTGACGGGGATTTTGTTATCTATAATTACTATTGAATCTCTGGGTGAATCTCTTTTGTCCGTAAAGAAAGAAAGATATAAAGAAAGATGTTGATCAATGAGAAGCTAAATGCAATCACATACAGCTGTGCAGAATCTTGCCTCCACATGTCAAAGGCAATCGGCCCCAAAGCAACACCGCCGAACCTTACCGCTCCATAGAGACTGACAACAAGCCCTCTATCCTGTTCCGGCACGCTCCCTGTGATAAATGTATTGATGATAGGCAGCATTAAGCCTAATCCACCAAAACTTATCGTGATCAAGAACATCAGAGATCCTAATGCCGGAAACACAATTAACAATCCTAACGGTACGGCCATCATGATCAAACCATATTTTAAATACTTCCACCCCAATTCCTCATCCGTCTTAAGTCTTTTCCCACACCAATAGGAACAAAGTGTCATCGCTCCAAGGGGAAAAATGAATGTGAACCCTTTGAAGAACCCATCGATTTGAAAAGTATTTTCAATATGGTAGGAAAGATGGAAGAGCATGCCGAATAATAAAAATAAGCCTGTTCCCCCGATCGCATACAGGGGGATCAATAAACGCCCCTTCGACAGAAAGATAGCTGAGAATGATTGTTTATCCATTTTCTGCTTAGGTTCTCTAGACTCAACCGTATATCGTAAACCGCCTAAAATCATGATCGATATAAACGGGAACACCCAAAAGGACTGGTGCCAAAGAATAAGCTGCGCGAGAGTCGCACCAACAAGGGGGGCTGCTACCTTGCCGATACCATTGAAAACCTCCAAAGAGCCAAGCATCCGTGATCGTTCCTGCCCATGATAAAGGTCGCCAATCAACGCCATGGCAAGAGGTGTCGTCCCTGCCGCCCCAACACCTTGTAATCCTCTGCCGATCATAAAAAGACTAATATCCTCTCTGCTGAATATACATAATAGACTTCCCAGAATCATGATCCATAAGGAAATGCGGATCAATCGCTTTCTCCCATAACGATCTGACAGTACCCCAGTAAATGGAATGACAAGGGCAGCCGGGATCGTAAATGAACTTAATATGAACCCGGACCACCCGGACTTTAAATGCAAATCTGCTTCAATATCGGGAATGATTGGAATAAGCATAGAGTTCCCGAGCACCATCAATATAGGTAGTAAACCAATCACAAATGGAAGAAGCTTATCCCTCATAAATTTACAACTCCTTCAATGACCATTCAACCATCAAACTAATCGGGAGGAAAAACGGATGAAAAGAATGGCTATATTCTTTGGTATTATCATTCTTCTATACAGTGTTTATTATGATTTAAACAATGGAACGTTAAAGCTCTTGTATAAAGAAGCCACCGTTGCAAATTCAGCGCCCCGTGTGAATGTAAATCAAACGGAGCCTTCTACCCCTGTTGATGGAGACCGGGAGCCTTCTTCTCTTCCTTATGTAGAAATGGAAGTAAAGCCAGGTGATACAGTGCTGAGCCTGGTTGAAGATCTCCTTGATGCATCCATTCCTGTTTCCATTGATAAGGTCATCACTGACTTTGAAGAATTGAATGATGTCCCTCCGGCGAAAATACAGATAGGAAAGACGTATAAAATACCGAATTATCAATAATTCTGCAAGTCGAAAAAACACCTATTTCTTGTCATTTCACATAAAACACTGTTACAATAGCTTCGTATTACTTATAATGAAACTTTGAGAACCTTTCTAAAGGAGCGAATTACACTTGAGTGAAATTATACATCGTTCAAAAACACGTCCGGTCAAAGTCGGAGATTTAACAATTGGCGGTAATAATGAAGTGGTCATCCAAAGCATGACAACTACTAAAACGCATGACGTAGAAGCAACGGTTAAGGAAATCCACCGTCTTGAAGAAGCAGGATGTCAAGTTGTGCGTGTCGCATGTCCAGACGAACGTGCTGCTAACGCGATTGCTGACATCAAAAAGCAAATCAATATTCCACTTGTTGTCGATATACATTTTGATTATAAACTAGCACTTAAAGCCATTGAAGGCGGCGCTGATAAAATCCGGATCAATCCGGGAAACATCGGGCGCCGTGAAAAAGTGGAGGCTGTCGTCAAAGCAGCGAAAGAAAAAGGCATCCCGATTCGAATCGGTGTAAACGCAGGAAGCTTAGAAAGGAAGATCCTGGAAAAGTACGGGTACCCAACAGCTGATGGAATGGTCGAAAGTGCCCTTCATCATATTAAAATTCTTGAGGACCTTGATTTCCATGACATCATCGTTTCCATGAAGGCTTCAGATGTGAATTTAGCTATTGAGGCTTATACGAAAGCAGCGAAGGCATTTGACTACCCGCTTCACCTTGGGATCACAGAATCAGGTACGTTGTTTGCAGGAACCGTAAAGAGCGCCGCAGGTCTTGGGGCCATCCTAAGCCTCGGAATCGGTAATACGGTTCGTATCTCATTGAGCGCTGACCCTGTCGAAGAAGTGAAAGTTGCAAGGGAATTATTAAAATCATTCGGATTGGCAGCTAATGCAGCTACACTCATTTCCTGTCCTACTTGCGGCCGTATCGAAATCGACTTGATTTCAATCGCCAATGAAGTGGAAGAATACATTTCAACCATAAAGGCACCGATCAAAGTAGCCGTCCTCGGATGCGCAGTGAACGGACCCGGTGAAGCCAGAGAGGCTGACATCGGTATAGCCGGGGCCCGTGGGGAAGGACTTCTATTCCGCAAAGGAAAAACGGTCCGTAAAGTACCTGAGGAAACAATGGTTGAAGAATTAAAGAAAGAAATCGACAAGATTGCAGAAGAATACTTCGCAAAGCAGGAAGCTGAAAAGAAAGAACAGGAGCAAGTTTAATGCAATGATGAAAAGAGGGCTGATCAAAGATCAGCCCTCTTTTCTGGTTTCCTGAAACGCTCCCAATTTCAAGAAAAACGATTTATTTTAAAAGAACGGCAGTACAAATAATCCTACGATTATCGATACGGCCCCAATTCCAATTGCCCAGGCTCCGAGCATTTCTGCTCCACGGCGTCTTGCCACAAATCCAAGTACGATTCCTGCCGCCCCCATAATAACCGGGAGAATGAATAAGGAAAGGATGGACAAGGCAAGTGCAGAGTATCCTAACACACGACCTGATGTTGTCGTATCTTCCACGGCATCATTTTCAAAGTCGCGGCTGACGTTCATTGGAGCAGCGATTTCTGCTGCTGTTTCTTCTCTGTAATCATCTCTATCCACATCTGTTTCCGGATTGTCGTAATACACGTCGATATCTTGAAGATTTCGATCAACGCTGTTTAATTCGCGTCGTTCATCACTCATACAGCAATCCCTCACTTTCTGTGTTTGGGAGCCTTCTTATTGTGTGTCAGTTCAGCTATTTTACTATGCTAATCTTTGTCATTTTTGTTAGTTGGCATGCATTTTTATCATTCAGTTGAAGATTTATTTCTTACAAGGTTATTTCAAAACGGGGAATATGATAAAATTGAAGGAGTTTTTATACAGAGGAGCCTGATAAAGAATGAAACGTTTTGGAATTGATATCGATGGGACAGTCACGTCCCCTGAATCTTTACTGCCTCACATAAATGATCATTTTAAACTGAATTTGACATTACAGGACATCACCCAATACGAACTGACCGAAGTTCTGGATATTTCACCTCAAACTTTTGGGAAATGGTTTAAAGAAGCAGAACCATCCATCTATCAAGAATCTCCCCTTGCTTCCGGTGCAAAGATGATCCTTGATCAGTGGAAAGAAAGTCATGAGCTTTATTTCATCAGTGCCAGAAGATCGGATCTCATCCAAATCACAAGGGAATGGTTCGATGCAAAGGACCTTATGTATCATCATATCGAATTAATCGGATCGCATGATAAAATTTCAACTGCTAAAAAGCATGGAGTCGATATCTTCTTTGAAGATAAGCACGATAATGCCGTGGCCATATCAGAAGAACTTTCCATACCCGTTGTATTATTTAATACGCCCTACAATCAAAAGCCGATTCCCGATGGGGTCATCCGCGTGAATGATTGGCATGAAGCGAACTCCTGGGTTCAAAACTGGCTAAAAAATCAATGATGGAAAAAGCCTCTGACAGGGGCTTTTTCTATTGCTTGTTAAAAAATGATTTGAATTGTTCTACACGATTTCTATTCACTTTGAAATCATAATAACCGAGACGCGAACCCGATTTCATATGCAGCAGGTTGGTGTTTTCATCAATGTAAATTTCCAGGTCATCCTTAAACTTCAACCATTTGGATGTAAAGACCGCATGCACATAGTGGGACTCTTCCTCCTGGATTTCCACATGTTCAAATTGATTCAAGGTCTTATGAATTCGCTCTTTCGTATCTTCAATCCTTCCGCTGATGGGAAGAGGTGCAATGCGATGATAGGATGTAAGGTCGATCGTGCTGACACAGTTTTTCTTATTGGTGGGACAGTGTGTGAATGGTACGGATTCCATGGCTACATCTCCTCTTCTTTTGATACAACTATTTTTTCCCTCGTTTATAGGTGATTAAACACGGGAAGGTGCCAGGAATGAAAAAAGAGATCCTGAAAGGATCTCTATTGACACTGAGGACACTTACCATAAATTTCGAATTTATGACCTGAAATATCATACCCGGTTTCAGCCAGGTTTTCTTTTAGCGCCTCCATGGGGCATGTGTGTATTTCCTTCGTTTTTCCACAATCCATACAAATGAAGTGATGATGATGGTGATGGCTTTCACACGTAAATCGGAAATGCCTTTCACTTGATAATTCCGTCTCTTCGAGTATCCCAAGCTCTACAAACAAGCTTAAATTACGGTAGATGGTATCGAAACTGAGACCAGGATAATCAGCTTTCATGAATTCCAACACTTCCCTGGCGGTTAAATATTTATTCGAACTTGAAAACAATTCAAGTAACTGCTCCCGTTTTCCAGTATGTTTATAACCCTTTGCTTTTAGAAGATCCATTGCTTCGGTTACATTCAATTTATTACACCTCTACTTTAGAAGAATGATTCACTGTTCTCAGTTTCTTATATACAATTGTCATAAGCAAAATCAAAATCGCCGTCATCACTATTGTTCCACCTGGTGCAAGATTCAGATAAAAGGCACTGACCAAACCGACGATGACAGAAATTTCACCGAATAATAGGGAAAATCCGATCGTCTGCTTAAAGCCATTGGCAATCCTGATACTTGCTGCAACCGGTAATGTCATCAAAGAAGATACAAGAAGGATTCCAACAATACGCATGGAAGCGGCAATCACAAGGGCCACCATGATCATAAAGATAAAGTGTATCGCCTTTGCAGGGATTCCTGACGCCTTTGCATGATCTTCATCAAATGATAGGAGAAACAGTTCTTTGTATAATAAGGAAATGACACCGATCACTAGGATGCTGATTCCCCCGATCAGATACAAGTCCCCTCTGCTGACTGCGCTGACACTACCAAATAAATAACTAAATAAATCGGTGTTGAAGCCATCTGCCAATGAAATGAAAATGACCCCGATTCCGATTCCCCCTGACAAGATGATCGGAATGGCAAGTTCCTGATAATGCTTGTATACCATACGTAAACGTTCAATAAATAACGAACCCATAACAGAGAACGCCATTCCGAAGTAAAGGGGATTCAACCCTGATAGAGCAGGTACGGTTTTACTCAGATATAGACTAGCTGCAATCCCTGATAAGGTGACGTGACTGAGGGCATCCGCAATAAGAGAAAGCCTTCTTACCACGATGAAAGCTCCCAATAGTGGGGCAATGATCCCAATCAGTATCCCTGTTAGAAAGGCATTTTGTAAAAATTCATATTGAAAAATAGCTTGAATCATTGTCTTCCCTCCAATCGATCATGAATGATGGTGTTCATGCTCATGATTTAAGAAATGTACATCATGACCATAGAAAGAGGAAAGCTGATTTTCTTTAAGCTTTTCAAACTCTTCTGTTTTGCCATGGAAATGTAAATGTTTATTTAAGCAGGCAACGTGAGTCACTTTATTCGAAATCGATCCAATATCATGTGTGACAAGTACAAGGGTAATCCCTAAATCTTTGTTCAACTTTTCTAACATATCATAGAAGTTTTGAACGTTTTTGCTGTCTACGCCCACTGTAGGTTCATCAAGTATCAATATTTCAGGACGGCTCACGAGGGCTCTGGCGATGAATACTCTCTGTTGCTGACCTCCTGATAGCTCGCCGATATTCCGCTTGGTGAACCTGCTCATCCCGACAGATTCAATCGCTTCGTACACATCCTGCCTGTATGCAGAAGAAACCCGCTTGAATAAGCCAACCTTTTTAGCCAGTCCACTCGCAACCACTTCATATACGGTTGCCGGAAATCCAGTATTGAAGCTGTTCGCCTTCTGGGATACAAAGCCGATGCGGTCCCATTCTTTGAATTTCTGCTGAGGGATCCCGAACAACTCGATGTTCCCCTGCTTCACCCGCAAGAGACCAAGGACAAGCTTTAACAATGTGGATTTTCCCGAACCATTTGGACCCACGATGCCTAGAAAAGCCCCTTTTGGGATGTTTAAGTTAATATCTTCGAGCACTCTTTCACGCTCATAACGGAAATTCACATCTTCTATTTTAATCACTGGATAAGTCGTATCCATGTTCATCAACTCTCTTTATAAGAATCATTACGATTTAAAAGCACATATGGTAGTATACAGGATGCGTGATCAATTGTAAATGATTCCGTACCTCATTTAAAAGAGGCTGGAACAAAAGGGTTTCAGATAAAGAAAAATCCAAACGAGTGATATGATAAAAATCTAACTCGTTCGGATTATAACTTTTATTATCCATGTATTAAGCAGGTTCTAGCTGTTGATTGGAGTGCAAGACGAAGACTCCTGCGGGAAAAAGCGGAATAGGTGAGACCCCTCGAGGAGCGCAAGCTGTGAGGAGGCTCGCCTTCCGCCCGAGGAAAGCGAAGTCTTGCACGGAATCGGGCAGCGGTGTAACACGTAATCTCATTGTTCGTCTTTAGAGTGTATAGATTTAGTTATGTCCCAGCCTCTCTCTATACAATTTGAATGATTCGTCATGTATCAATGAATGGCAGACTTGAAACGTGCCCCCTTGGTTTCTTGCGTGCTCATGATCGTGATGAAAGCATTCGCATCAACATCCGAAACGATGGATTTCAATTTCGTCACTTCAAGTCTTGTGACCACGACATAGATGACTTCTTTATCATTATCCGTATAGCCACCACGTCCCTTCAACATGGTTGTACCTCTTCCAAGCCTTTGTAAAATGGCATCCGATACTTCGAGGTAATGATCCGAAACAATGATGACCGCTTTCGTTTCATCCATTCCCTGAATGACCGTGTCGATTGTCTTGAAGGCGATATAATAAGTCATGACAGAATACATGGCTTCTTCGATACCAAAGACAAATGCCGCCCAACCGAAGATGAAAATATTCATGAACATCACAAACTCACCGACGGAGAATGGCAATTTCTTAGTCAATAGGATCCCTAAGATTTCAGTTCCATCCAACGAGCCTCCATGACGGATGACCAGTCCTACACCTACCCCAAGAATCAATCCCCCGAAGACGGTCGCAAGGATCTCTTCTGTCACGAATGGATCCATATGGTGAAGGAGGCTTTCAATGATCGCCAACGCGACGATGGCAAACAGTGATGACACGACAAACGTCTTTCCTATTTGTTTGTACCCTGAATACATAAACGGAAGGTTGAGTAAAACCAACAGGGTTGAAAAATTAAGGAAAGGGATTGAATCCGAAACCAAATAATTCATGATCAGTGAGATACCAATGATCCCCCCATCGATAATATTATTCGGTACAAGAAACAGCTCAATCGAAACTGCTGCCAACCCGGCTCCGATAGTAATAAAGAATAGACGGTAAATGAAATGGAGGGGACTTTCTTTCTTATGCACTCTTTGAGTCATCGCCAATTCCTTTCCTTTCAGTTTATTTTCTAATAAAAGTGTCACTTTCTTGATGAAAACTACATATGTATCTGTTGAGGAGTGATAAACATGAAGCTATTACAAAATGTGATCAATCACAAAATCAACCATATTACAAATGATGAACTGCTAAAGTATGCCAAACAATATAATATTTCACTGACGCCCGATCAGGCTACAAGCATTGTTGCCAAGGTGAAAGGAAAAAACATCAATATTTTCGATGATACGAAGAGAAGCAAACTAGTGAAAGATCTTGCCAGGGTCATCGGACCAGCTAAAGCCAAGGAAATCAACCAGCTCTTTTTACAGCTTATCAGATAGTATAGAAAGAGGAGGCTTCCTCAAATCTTGAGAGATGACCTCCTCTACTCTTTACTGATTCAATATTTTCGTTAAAACATCTTCATCAAAGGATTGGTTGCGCAGCATGTCAATTTCGAACTTGTAAGGAGCTTTTTTATTCTTCTTATCTTCCCCTACATATGGAGTTTCCAGAATCTTAGGAACTGCCTTAAGCTGCGGATGATGCACAATATAATTAAGTGCCTTGAATCCAATATGACCGAAACCTAGGTTTTCATGACGGTCCTTAGCGGCTCCCCGTTCATTCTTGCTGTCATTAATATGAAGCACCTTTAAGCGATCTATTCCAACAATTTTATCGAATTCCTCCAATACACCATCGAAATCTTCCACAATATTATATCCTGCATCGTGGGTATGACATGTGTCAAAGCAGACAGATAGGCGATCATTCAACTTTACTCCATTGATGATCTGAGCTAATTCCTCAAATGATCTGCCGCATTCGGAACCTTTACCGGCCATTGTTTCCAAGGCAATCTGAACTTTATGATCCCTGGTCAATACTTCATTCAGACCTTCAATGATCTTCTCGATTCCTTTATCTGCCCCAGCCCCAACATGAGCACCGGGATGAAGCACGATTTGCCCTGCACCGAGAGCCTCAGTGCGTTCCATTTCAGATCGGAGGAAATTGACACCCAACTCAAATGTAGACGGGTTTGTCGTGTTGCCAATGTTAATGATATAAGGCGCATGCACGACGATGTCCTCTATTCCATTTTCTTTCATATGAGCGAGTCCAGCTTCTATATTTAAGTCTTCGATCTTCTTTCTTCTCGTATTCTGAGGTGCACCGGTATAGATCATGAAGGTATTCGCACCATACGAAACCGCTTCTTCGCTTGAAGAGAGCAACATGTTCTTTCCACTCATGGAAACATGGGATCCAATCTTAACCATTCTTCTCAACTCCTAAGAAAATCTCTCTTTATTGTATCGAATGTGTACAAATGAATCACGTTCAAACACTTACTTATTTCTATTTTTGATTCTTCTTTCCCGCTTTTTGATTTGATCCATTTTGTATTTCATCTTCTTTTTATATCCCGGTTTCACCGATTTTGGTTTACGAACCAAAGACTTCGCCTTTTCATCAATCTCATCGACGTTCGATTTTTGACGATTCTTACGTTTGTTCAGAGGTGGAAGCTCGGACCATTCGCCTTTTTTAATATCCCGATGTGAAAAGCTGATCCCCATCTTCTCCAAGCGATTCAATGCATCTTCATCTGAAGGCGTATAAATGGTGTAAGCAATACCGCTGTTCCCGGCACGAGCTGTACGACCTGAACGATGAACATAGAAATCAAGGTCTTGAGGCAGTTCAAAATTAATGATGTGACTGACTCCTTCGATATCTATTCCCCTGGCAGCAAGATCAGTGGCCACAATATATTGATAATCGAGGTTCCTTGTTTGTTTCATCATTTTCTTACGCTCACGTGGAGATAGATCTCCGTGAATTCGTCCGACCTTCAATCCTTTAGCAATTAGGGCATCTGCCACTTCATCCGCCTTTTGCTTCGTATTCGTGAACACAATCCCTAAATATGGATTGATCTCCACTAAAATATTGTACAGAAGATTGACTTTATCCCTACTCTTTAAGGGAACGATCACGTGTTGAATATTCTTCGCCGACAGCTGTTCCGGCTCTACATGCGCATATTGAGGATTTTCCATATACTTTTTCAAGAAAGGCTTCAGCTTCTCCGGGATGGTGGCAGAAAATACTAACATTTGCAGTTTCTCCGGCATCTTTGCAGCAATTTGATCCACATCTTCAATGAATCCCATATCAAGCATCAAATCCGCTTCATCAATGACAAGCAGTGGGGCTGTATGAACAAATAATGCCTGATCCTTCACCAGATCATTGATACGTCCAGGCGTCCCTACTACGATATGGGGCTGGTGCTTTAATTTCTCGATGGTTCTCTGCTTATCCGTTCCACCGATATAGCAACGGGATACGATGTCGCTGTCCTTCGTGATCTTCAGTACTTCCTGATATATCTGTTGTGCCAATTCTCGTGTAGGTGCAGTAATGACAGCTTGTACCTGTTCAGAAGCTGCATCCACCTTCTCGATGATCGGTAACAGATACGAGTGGGTTTTTCCTGTTCCCGTTTGAGATTGGCCGATCGCGCTTTGCCCTTTTAAGATCAAAGGGATCATTTTCTTTTGAATTTCTGTTGGTTCGTAAAATCCTAATTCTTCTACTGCTTCATTGATGAATGACTTGAAACCAAATTGTAGAAATAAATTCTTTTTCATTCTTTACATCTCCTTTTTTCTTACTATCCTTTTATTTACGCTGTCATCGGGATGGATGCCGTATGCCGTTCACATCATCACCACAAATATCTATATAAAATGTACGGATCACTTTTTAAATGGTCAGTGATTATATTTTAACGTTAGCAAGCGTCATATTTAAAGAACATCTAATCATTATAATCAATTTTCAGCAAAACATCTAGGTTATCCTGATATTATTTCAGATGATATTGTCACAATACCCTTTTTTAAGCTATTGCATACTCTATAGTGTTAATGAATTTATTCAATGAAAGGAGGCTGTCATCATGCCGCCTAGAAGAATGAGAAATGAAGGTCAGGATATGCGAAACCCTTTCGGAATGAGACAGCGGCGGGGCAACGGCTTTGGATTGCAGCAACCTGGCAGAAATAATTTTGGACTGGGACAGACACAACCCCCTCCATTTCAATTTGGAAGGCAGAACCCGAACCCTGGCTTTAATATGGGGATGAATCAGAGAGGAAAGGGTCGGGGACAAGGCAAAGGGTTGTTGTCTAAGCTTTTGAAAAAAGGTGAAAACCGTGGTGCTGACGGAGGGGGCGGACTCCTTCAACAGTTTTCCAGGGGAGATGCCTCTGCCAATTCAACCGGGTTTGAGCGTTCTCCACAGGCAGCAGGTGGAATTATACAGACCCTCCTCAATCCGGGAAATGTAAATTCTTTTTTATCCAATACACAACAGATGCTACAGACCGCTCAACAATTAGGCCCCATGTTTCAACAATACGGTCCAATGGTCAAAAACATCCCGTCTCTGTGGAAGCTGTATCGGGGGCTAAAAGATATGTCAGATGCGCCAGAAGAAAACACAGATGATATAGAAAGCACAGATGAAACTGACATTCCCGAAGCTGAAGCCCCGGTTAAGAGTAAAAAGAAGAAAAAGGCACCCGTTGAATTATCGGATGATGAAGAAAAGCAAAATATTACACATGCCCAATCACGTTCAAAGCCAAAACTTTATATTTAAAAAAGCCGAATCCCTAAGGGTTAAGAATCACCCGACAGGGATTATTTTTTTGGCTTTAAGCACAAATGGGGCAATACGGAAATCCGCCCCGGATATCGAACTCTTTGTCAGATAGAACAATCTCCTTTATAATGAAGACAAAACCTTTTCTCATGTAGGAGGATATTCATAGATGGAAATTATTAAGATTACTCCGAGAGGCTATTGTTATGGTGTAGTAGACGCAATGGTCATTGCAAGAAATGCTGCATTAGATAAATCGCTTCCTCGTCCAATTTATATTCTGGGCATGATTGTCCATAACAAGCATGTGACCGATGCATTCGAAGAAGATGGAATCATTACCCTTGATGGAAGCAATAGAAAAGAAATCATTGAACAGGTAAATGAAGGAACAGTGATCTTCACGGCTCACGGTGTATCTCCTGAAGTGAAGGAAATCGCCAAGCAAAAAGGACTTGTCACCCTGGATGCAACCTGTCCTGATGTAACGAAGACACATGATTTGATTCGCGCAAAAGAAGCTGAGGGTTATGATGTCATTTATATCGGAAAAAAGGGACACCCTGAACCTGAAGGCGCTGTTGGGGTCGCACCTGACGTCGTTCATCTTGTAGAAACAGCGGAGGACGTCGAAAAATTATCCATAAACAACGAGAAGATCATTGTAACGAACCAAACGACAATGAGTCAGTGGGACGTATTGGATACGATGGACAAAGTGAAGGAGATGTACCCTCACGTTGAGCTGCACAAAGAGATCTGCCTTGCAACACAAGTCCGACAGGAAGCAGTGGCCGAGCAGGCCGGAGATGCAGATGTTCTCATCGTTGTGGGTGATCCGAAGAGCAACAACTCCAATCGACTTGCTCAAGTTTCGAAAGATATCGCTGGTACTCCTGCACATCGTATTTCAGATATTAGCGAATTGGACATTGAATGGATCAAGGATTCAAAAATCGTCGCGGTTACCGCAGGGGCGTCAACTCCTACACCGATCGTGAAGGAAGTCATTAAGTTCCTTGAAGCCTTTGACCCTAATGATGAGTCCACATGGACAAGAGAGCGCAATGTTCCATTAAATAAAATTCTCCCTAAAGTGCGTAAAGCGAAAATGGGAACTAAATAAACAAAGGCCCATTACCAGATTCTGGTAATGGGTCTTTCTATTTTACAGATACGTAAAGGGATTTGTTTCTGCGTTTGATGCAAAGATATTGACGACATATCCCTTCTCAGAGCATCTTCTAGCTAAATGAGCGGCCACTCCCTCTTTCATCACTTTCTCAATATGATGACCTGCATCCACTACATTCAGCCCCATCATCATGGCGTCGTGAGCAGTATGATAATAGATATCACCGGAGACAAACACATCTGCACCTTGTCTTTTGGCTTTCCCGATGAACTTGTTGCCATCACCGCCGAGTATCGCCACTTTCTTCACCTTCGATTTCCCATCACCTATCATCCTGATCCCGTCCATGCCAAAGGTTTTCTTCACCACCAGTGCAAAGTCCTCAAGACTCATTTCCTCTTGTAAATACCCTATTCTGCCAAGTCCGAGGGCAGGCGATTCATTATTTAATGAATAAATATCATAGGCGACCTCTTCATATGGATGATGGGTGAACATCGCCTTCAGGATTTTTTTCTCCAGAGAAACGGGATAAACAGTCTCTACCTTTTCTTCTGTCACTTCCTCAAGCTCCCCCTGCTTACCTATATGAGGATTTGTCCCTTCTTCAGGCAGAAATCTGCCCTTTCCCTCGGTTGAGAAGCTGCAATGAGAATAAAGACCGATATGTCCTGCGCCTGCTTTACCCAGGGCGATCCGGAGTTCCTCTGCATGGTCTTTCGGTACATATACTGTCAGTTTCCTAAGTTCCTCTTGGTAGGTTGGAACGAGCACTGACGGTTGCTGTAGCTGTAACATGTCAGCCAGCATGTCATTAACACCGCCGGTTGCTATATCCAGGTTGGTATGAGCCGCATACACGGCGATATCATGCTTGATTAATTTCTCAATCATTCTTCCTTGATAAGAATCTGTATGCAACGCCTTTAAAGGACGGAAAAGTGGCGGATGATGAGCAATGATCAATTTGACATTATTCTTGATTGCTTCATCCACTACGTTTTCAAGAACATCCAGTGTGATCATGACATTCTCGACTTTTTCATTCAGCTTGCCAATTTGGAGTCCGATCGGGTCGCCTTCTTCAGCCAGGTGTTTAGGGGCGAATTCTTCGAAAAGCTGAATGATCTGATGACCATTTACTGTTTTCATGGGTTAAGGACCTCCTCTACCATTTTGATCTTCTTATTAAGCTCATTCTTTCGTTGTTCTAATGCTTCCGTCTTTTCTGCTCGTTCCATGTTATTCAATATATTCTTCCATTGATGAAGTTCCTGATTCCATTTTTTAATGAAAGCGGCGTTCTTTTCTTTCATCAAGAATGGACCGAGCAACAACTCTTTCTCAATGTCCTTGGAGTAATGGCTCTTTGGGTTTCCTTTTTCCGCAATTAAAATTTCATAAAGTTTGTCATCTTCTTCAAGGATTTCTTCTCCAATTAGATCCCATTCATTATCCATCAGCCAAGTCCGGATCGATCTCGCACTTACATTCGGCTGCAGAATCAATCTTGGGTCATTCGTAAGCTTGTCCTTGCCGGCCTCGAGAATCGATGCTATCAATGTGCCACCCATTCCGGCAATCGTAATACACTCTACTTCTCCAGGAGCTATGACTTCCAGACCATTGCCTAATCTCACTTCTACTTCCTTCGTCAACTGTGCATCCTCTACTTGTTTCTTGGCTGAAAGAAACGGGCCCTTCACCACTTCGCCTGCGATGGCAGACGAAGCAATGCCCTTGTTCACTGCATAACATGGAAGATAAGCATGATCTGACCCTATATCGGCAATCTTAGATTGTTTAGGTATGTATGAGACCACTGTTTCAAGTCGTTTTGATAATTGTTGAATATTCATTTGTTCACCTTTACTCTATTGGATTCTTGATATGTTACTCATTCTAACCAACTTTTCTATATAAAAAAAGCCCTTTGCCTAAAGACAAAGAACCTTTTTCATTCACACATTATTTAAGTGATTTGATCCAGTCTGCCATCGCATCAAGATTTTCATCTGCTACAAGGCCAGCCGGCATGATGCCTCCACCATTTTTGATTCTATCCTTGATTTCGTCTTTAGATAGTTTCGTACCCTTAAGTGCAGGACCAGCGCCACCTTCATAGTTCCCACCATGACAAGATACACAAGACTCCTTGTACTTGGCTTCCGGATCGAATTCGCCGCTTGAAGCCTCTTCGCCTTCTTTACCGGCCATCTCCCCATGCTTTTCTTCTTTCGCTTTCTCATCAGCATTGTTAAGGCCTTCAATCGACAAGAAGAAAACAAGACCAATTCCAAGAGCCATGATAAGTACGAATGGAATAATTGGATTACGATTCATGATTTAACCTCCCTTATGTAAAACATCCAAAAATAGTGCTTTTTTCAACACCTTATATTTTACTGTAAAAACTGACAAAGTAAAAGTACTATCAATTAACTTTTCCATCTTTCTCACAAATTAGACACATTTCCTTCTTTTTTCCTAACATCCACCCTAAAACGATTCTATATAAACCTTAAAACAGTATAAAGACAGGAGCTCTGTCAGTCCATAGGGGACCAGCTGAGCTCCTTCCTTTCACATATAGGCTTTCACCCTATTGGCACCCGATCAACCTTGAAATGACCATTCTCTGCACTTCTGAAGTCCCTTCTCCGATTTCAAGAAGTTTTGCATCACGTAAGTAGCGCTCTACATGGTATTCTTTCATATAACCGTATCCACCATGAATCTGAATCGCTTCGTCCGCTACTTCCATACTGATTTCTGAAGCGTATAGCTTACACATAGAAGCTTCCTTTGAAAATGGTCTACCCTGGTCCTTTAACCAGGCTGCTTTATGAACCATGTTCCTGGCAAGTTCAATCTTCATCGCCATGTCTGCCAGTTTAAATTGTGTCACTTGGAATTGTGATAGCGTCTTACCAAATTGTTTTCGTTCTTTTGAATATTGAAGCGCCTTGTCAAAAGCAGCCTGAGCAACACCGACTGCCATCGCCCCGATTCCAATTCTACCTCCGTCGAGGGTTACAAGGAATTGCTTGAATCCCTCCCCTTGTTTCCCTAACAGATTTTCTTTCGGCACTTCCACGTCTTCCAGCACAAGCTCTGTTGTATTGGAGGAATGAAGACCCATTTTTTCATAATTATCAATGACGGTAAATCCATCCGCTTTGGTAGGTACGATGATGGCACTTATCTCTTTACTGCCGTTGTTTCTTCCTGTAATCGCCGTTAACGCTAGATGATTTGCATAACTGGCATTAGTAATATAACACTTGTTACCATTAACGACCCATTTATCCCCTTTATCTTCAGCAGTCGTCTGGGTTCCGCCTGCATCTGAACCCGCATTAGGTTCGGTCAGACCGAAAGCCCCAAATGACTCCCCTGTACATATCGGCGTCAGATATTCCTGTTTCTGCTCGTGTGTACCAAATAGATTAATCGGAGCCCCACCGAGTGAAATATGGGCAGAGTACGTGATCCCCGTAGAGGCACATGCACGGCTAAGCTCTTCTGTTACGATGGCGAAACTGACGGTATCCGCCCCGGCTCCGCCATACTCTTCCGGAAAGGGAAGACCCATCATACCAAGGTCCGAAAGCTTCTTAAAGATTTCTTTAGGAAATTCCTTTGTACGGTCCCGGTCCAATGCGCCAGGTGCCACCTCTTCTTCAGCGAATTCCCTGATTGTCTTTTTAATCATTGCCTGTTCTTGTGTTAAGTCGAAATTCATCCTTATCCCCCTTGTCTAACTTTGATGACTGAAAGCCCTAGACTTCTTCGAATGATAATAGCGCTTTCAAGCATACACATACAATTCTATGAATACGCTCTCATTCCTATTATAAGAGGGGAAAGTGAATTTTCTCAACTTTAAAAAACTTTTTAATTTTCAGAAGTTATAGTAATATATAAATACTTACGAGCACTACTCCTATAAAGCCTGCAAAGGAGAAATAATTCTGCTTCCACTTCACTCCTGCTCCCATCCACAGGAAGCAGTTGAGAAACAAGGTTATGTATAATTCCAAAGAGCTTCCTTTAAAAACCACCTCAGACACATCAATAGATGAAAGAAGGAGGATACATGCTGCCGAAGCATAGAGAAGCATAGGAGATAATTGTTTCTTAGTATAATAAATCCCCATCCCCAATAATAATCCGACAAAACCTGCCAAAATCGCTGTTTGCAAAACGATTGACAATTCAGTAAAATAAATGACAAATAATGAAATCGCTAAAATGCACATTGAAATTAAAACGTCTGTAAATGTGATCGACCTCCGGTTTACGGCCTGCTTTCGATCATTGATTCCTGACCCACCTGTATAGAATGCAATCAGGTAATCACAATATTGTTCCGGAAGTAATTTGGTCTGCTTCCAAAATTGAATTTCCCTGATGATCGTTTCTGTTTTCGAATCCTTCGTTCTTGTCACAAATGTCACACCTTCTATTGTTGAATCCTATAGCTTTATTCGGCAAAGAACAGGAAAAACCCTTTAAGTTGGACAAAAAAAAACCACCCCTATGCACAATAGAGGCAGTAATTGGATATTTCTATTCCAAAAAGTCTTTTAATCGTTTGCTTCTGCTCGGATGGCGCAGTTTTCTTAAAGCTTTCGCTTCGATTTGACGGATACGTTCTCGAGTAACACCGAACACCTTACCTACTTCTTCAAGTGTACGTGTTCTGCCGTCATCCAGACCAAAGCGCAGTCTTAGAACATTTTCTTCTCTGTCTGTAAGAGTATCCAGAACATCTTCAAGCTGTTCTTTCAATAGTTCGTAAGCAGCATGTTCCGAAGGTGACTGAGCTTCTGCATCCTCAATGAAGTCACCAAGGTGAGAATCATCTTCTTCCCCAATCGGTGTTTCCAGTGAAACAGGCTCTTGAGCAATTTTGAGTATTTCCCGGACCTTTTCAGGAGTCAGGTCCATTTCTTCGGCAATTTCCTCCGGTGCTGGTTCACGACCTAGATCCTGAAGTAATTGTCTTTGGACCCGGATCAGTTTATTGATGGTTTCTACCATGTGAACCGGGATACGAATCGTCCTTGCCTGGTCAGCAATCGCACGGGTAATGGCTTGACGAATCCACCATGTAGCATACGTACTGAATTTGTACCCTTTACGGTAATCAAATTTTTCAACCGCTTTGATGAGTCCCATATTCCCTTCTTGAATAAGGTCTAAGAACAGCATACCGCGCCCTACATAGCGTTTGGCAATACTGACAACAAGTCTCAGGTTTGCTTCGGCAAGACGTCGCTTCGCCTCTTCATCACCATCTTCGATTCGCTTGGCAAGATTGATCTCTTCCTCTGCAGATAAAAGATCGACCCTCCCGATTTCTTTCAGGTACATACGAACCGGATCATTTATTTTAACCCCTGGAGGAACGCTTAAATCATTCAGATTAAACTCTTCTTCTTCTTCCTTCTCTAACTCTGTGGCACCCGGATCATCATCTTCGTCGTTTTCATTAACGATTTCTACACCTTGTTCACCTAAGTGTTCGTAGAATTCATCCATTTGATCAGAATCCAATTCGAAGCCCGATAATTTATCGGCAATATCTTCGTATGTGAGGACTCCTCTTTTCTTACCTTGGTTAACTAAGAATTCTTTCACCTGATCAACAGTTAATTCTGACGCTATTTGCTTGGAACGCGCTGACTTTTCAGCCATTTGTTCCCCTCCTTCCAACTTCCTGACAAAACTTTATAGAGACTTACGTAGCTGTAAGATTTCCATCGCTATTTGTGCTTCTTGCCTGTAATCCTTTAATCTTTCCGCTTCTTTTCTTTCTAATTCTTTTTCCTTTATTCTCAACATCTTTTGATGTTTTAACACCTGATTTACATAATCCGCTAATTCCTGATCCGTACTTTCTTCGCTAATGGACATCATTTCTATGTCCGTCACGATCCTTCTGAGCCTCTCATCAGGGAGGTACCCGACAAAAGCACTCGCACTTGGAGGCAGTCCTTCTTCATAATATCCCAATAAATAAGTAATAATAGCCTGGTGTTCATCAATATTAAGATTCGTACCTGCAAGCCACTCCTGGACCTTATAAGCGATATTCGGATCCTTCAGCATGTATGCAATCAACCTTCGTTCAGCGGTTTGATACGCAGGCAGCAATTTAGTCTGCGTATGCCGTTTGAAATCACCTTGCATACCGACCTGTTTAGGTGGATTAGATGCGCGGTTTTCCGGACCTTGTAATTCGGATAGTTGTTGCTGAAGAGCCTCTAAGGATAATTCGAACTCATCGGCCAAATACCTCAAATAATAATCCTTTTCCACCGCTTTACTCAATTGAGTAATTTCCTTAAGTATGTCTTCTATATACTTGAGGCGATCTCCTTCATCATTTAAGTTTTTATTCAGCTTGTAATACCGAAGCTTAAATGCCATGAACGTTAAACTTGCCCCTATTACATCCTGTTGAAATTTGGCAGAACCATATTTGCTGATGTAGTCATCAGGGTCTAACTGTTCGGGTATCGTAGCCACACGGATGTCCAGCTGATGTTTATGAAGAAGTTTCCCTGCCCTGAATGCAGCTTCCACTCCGGCAGAATCACCATCGTAACATATCGTGATGGAATCCGTTAATCGTTTTAAAAGGCCGATTTGCTGCTCTGTCAATGATGTCCCCATGGTGGCTACACCATTTTCCACCCCGGCTTCGCTCGCTGAAATCACATCGGCGAATCCCTCGAATAATATCGCCTGCTGTTTTCTTCTGATCATCGACCTTGCACCGTGATAGTTATAAAGGATGCTACTTTTATTAAAAATCTTTGTTTCAGGACTGTTCAAGTATTTTGGTTCGTCATCCTTATCAATGGTCCTGCCTGAGAAAGCAACGGTATTGCCTTTCGCATCCACAATCGGAAACATGATTCTTCCCCTGAAGCGATCAAGGAATGAATTATCCCTTTCCCTTCTCACGAGCAAGCCTGCCTCTTCCATCAGTTCCAAAGAGTAGCCTCGCTTTTCAAGGAACTTGACCGTGAAATCCCAACTCGGTAGGGACCATCCAATTTGGAATTTCGTGATGCTTTCCGTTGTAAAGCCCCTAGCTAATAAATATTCCAGAGCGTCCTGACCTTCCTTTGTATTTAGGAGAAGATGATGGTAAAATTTACTTAATAAGCCATGAGCTTCCATCATTTGTTTCTCGTCTTCCTGAGGAGGAAGCGGTTGGTCAGCTGTTTGGGTTTGAATGGAAATATCTTCGCCTACTTTGGATCCAAGTTTCTGGGCCGCTTCAAGGAAGCTTAGACCATCCACATCCATAAGAAACGTAAACGCATTTCCACCTGCACCACATCCAAAGCAGTGAAATATTTGTTTGTCAGGGGAAACAGAAAAAGATGGAGTATTTTCTCCATGAAACGGACATAAACCAAAATAGTTACGTCCCTGCTTTTTCAATTGCACATAGTCACTGACAACGTCAACAATATCTGTCGACGACAAAATTTTATTCAACTTATCTTCAGGGATTCTTTCAGACATGTTCTATCACCTGTTTTTATTAACCCTCTTAATCCATTCTGTATTGATTACGAATCTCCTGCAATTTCCGACAAGATTTTATCAAAGGATGTACAGAATGTTACCCTGTCTTCATTAGTGAAAGGCTTGGGACCTTTACCGTAGTTACCTCTCTTGCGTTCTTTTGCTGCAAGATACCGATAATCAAGCGCTGTCACGATACTCTCTTCCCTGTAGGCTTTTCCCCTGGGAGAGATGGCATAAACTTTTTTCGGTAACACCAGACTTGCAAGTCCTATATCCTGCGTCACCAGTACATCCTTTTCTTTTACGTGATTCATGATGTACAAGTCGGCTGATTCCTTCGAACTATCCACATATACCCATTCACCCTCGTCAGGTGTATTCTTTCGATGGGCATGGGAAGCAACAAAAATGACTTTAAAGCCATAACCTCTTGTAATTTTTATGATCTCCTGTTTTACCGGGCATGCATCTGCATCTACATATACAGCAGGGTTATGTTCGCTATTACTAACTATTCTACATCACTCCGTATTTTCCTTCTCTCTTTAGGAACTTTCCTAGAGATTTGATTAAAATTGTCGAATTGTAATTCAGACGAGACTTGACATATCACAATAATTAGTTTATTCCTTAAGAGTTTAGTCTAAACCTATTTTAAATATTTTTATCACAATTTTTTATTATAGTATAATCGGACAAGTTTGACCACTATAAAAACTTGATTTGTTTGAGGTTTTTGGTGGTGTTCGTAATTTCATTAAAAAATAAAAAGATGATTCCCCCATTATTTCAAGGGAATCATCTTTTTTAATTATGCTCAGTCGTTGGAATTTTGATAGATGTTTGTAATGACATTGGCCGTTTCTTCGACTGCCTTGTTCGTTACGTCGATGACATGACATCCGATGCGGTCAGTAATTTTCTCGAAATACTGGAGCTCATCTTCAATCCTCTTAATATTAGCGTAGCTTGCCTGATCATTCAAACCTAGAGATTTCAGTCTTTCCCGGCGGATGGTATTCAATTTCTCAGGGCTGATCTTAAGGCCAAAGCATTTCTTTGGAGAAACCATAAATAATTCCTCTGGGGGATCGACTTCCGGTACAAGAGGGACATTGGCCACTTTGATCCTTTTTAAAGCAAGGTATTGTGATAAAGGTGTTTTCGAGGTTCTCGAGACCCCTACAAGCACGATGTCCGCTCTCAGGATACCACGGGGATCACGCCCATCGTCGTACTTGACGGCAAACTCAATGGCTTCCACCTTCTTGAAGTAATCATCATCAAGCTTTCTGACAGTCCCAGGTTCAAACAAAGGTTCCTTTTGGTAGGAAGACTGGTATTTATCCATTAATGGACCGATGATGTCGAAAGCATAAAGCTCTTCTTTTTCAGATTGTTCTTTAATGTACGCACGCATATCCGGCTTGACCAGAGTGTAAACGATCAATCCCTGGTTCAATTTCGCTAAGGAAATCACTTCGTCAATGTGTTCCAGATCCTCTACATACGGAAAGCGCTTAATGACCGTATTGGAACCATTGAATTGGCTTATCGCCGCTTTTGTCACTAATTCGGCAGTTTCCCCCACCGAGTCGGATACAACATAGATGATCGGTTCTTTCACGATCGTTCACCACCTTCTAATATTCATCTGCCAATGCTACAAATGCTTTAGTAATATTGGTCTTCGTAATTCTCCCGATGACTTCGAGATCGCCATTCCCGGTTTTCTTTACGACAGGGACGGAATCAATTTGTTTATGAATCAAGTCCTTCGCCACACCAATCAACTGGTCATCTTTTTCACAGACCGTGATATTCGGCATTCTTGTCATAATGATATTCACCGGCAACGTACTGAGTTCCTGCTTCCCAATACTTGCTCTTAAAAGATCTTTACGGGACAGGACCCCCACTAAGTATGTATTGGCGTCCACAACAAACAATGTACCCACATCTTCCAAGAACATGGTCACGATTGCATCATACACGGAAACATTTTCATTTACCACGACAGGAATGGATTGATAATCCTTCACATAAATTTTGTTCAGGTTCTCTGTCAGCAGCTGGGTCCCTGTTTTACCGGTATAGAAATACCCCACTCTTGGTCGTGCATCCAGATATCCCGCCATGGTCAGGATCGCCAGGTCAGGTCTTAAGGTCGCTCTTGTTAAGTTTAATCGATCTGCAATCTGTTCACCAGTGATAGGTCCATTGTCTTTCACTATTTGTAAAATATGTTCTTGACGCTTATTAAGTTCGATTGTTACTCACCACCTAACGTTCAAACGATTTATGTTATACTTTATATGAAATATTATATACTATTCAAGCAAAATGAAAAGAGCATATTATCATCCATTTGTGACAACCTATAGTTAAAATTTCACTTTACAAAGAGTATCTGTTTTAACACAAAACTTCAAATCATTTCACTTGGATCAAACTGTAGTTGTTTTTATTTCTTTATCATGATAAAATGTCTTCATCTTACAACCAATAATGCTATGATGGATCAATAAGTACTTGCTAACCGATAAGCGACTGGGGACAGTGAAAGCCCAGAAGGCAGGGAAACGGAAATCCTGAGCAACTTACCGATGAAAAGTGGGTATGCATATGCATATCAACTAGGGTGGAACCGCGAGTATCAAGCTCGTCCCTAGGCCTTAAGCGCCTAAGGACGAGCTTTTTTATTTACATAAAAAGAAAAGGAGTGACTTATATGTCAATGGAACAAGTAGTCAACTTAGCAAAGCACCGGGGATTTGTGTTTCCTGGATCAGAAATCTACGGAGGACTTGCCAACACATGGGATTACGGTCCGCTTGGAGTCGAGTTGAAGAATAATATCAAAAAAGCATGGTGGAAGAAATTCGTTCAGGAATCCCCTTATAATGTGGGTCTTGATGCAAGTATCCTTATGAATCCTCAAACATGGGTGGCTTCCGGTCACGTTGGGAATTTCAACGACCCGATGATTGACTGTAAACAATGTAAAACACGTCACCGTGCAGATAAAATCATTGAAAACGCGCTAGAAGAAAAAGGGATCGAAATGATCGTCGACGGTCTTTCTTTCGATAAAATGGAAGAAATCATTAAAGAACACGACATTGCCTGTCCTGATTGCGGAAGCCACGATTTCACCGACATCCGCCAGTTCGACTTGATGTTCAAAACCCATCAAGGTGTGACGGAGTCTTCTACAAATGAAATTTACTTACGCCCTGAAACAGCACAAGGAATCTTCGTAAACTTCAAAAATGTACAGCGCTCTATGCGCAAAAAAATGCCATTTGGTATTGCACAAGTAGGAAAAAGCTTCCGCAATGAAATCACACCGGGTAACTTTACATTCAGAACCCGTGAATTTGAGCAAATGGAACTGGAATTCTTCTGTAAGCCAGGAGAAGATCTGGAGTGGTTCTCGTATTGGCGTGAATTCTGTAAAAACTGGTTACTCAACCTTGGCATGAGTGAAGACAACATGAGACTGCGTGATCATGACAAAGATGAATTATCTCACTACAGCAATGCAACAACGGATATCGAATACAAATTCCCGTTTGGCTGGGGAGAGCTATGGGGCGTGGCAGATCGCACGGACTTCGACCTTAAGCGTCATATGGAACATTCAAATGAGGACTTCCACTACATGGATCCACAAACCAATGAAAAATATGTACCATACTGCATCGAGCCTTCACTGGGGGCGGATCGCGTGACCCTTGCATTCCTTTGTGATGCATATGAAGAAGAAGAGCTAGAGAATGATTCACGTACCGTTTTACGCTTCCATCCGGCGCTGGCTCCATTCAAGGCTGCTGTCCTGCCACTTTCGAAAAAGCTTTCTGACGATGCCTTCAAAGTGTACGAAGAGCTTTCTCAGGATCTGATGATCGACTTCGACGAAACGGCATCCATCGGTAAACGCTATCGCCGTCAAGACGAAATCGGGACACCATTCTGCATCACCTTCGATTTTGATTCCGTAGAAGACGGTCAAGTAACCGTTCGTGACCGTGACACAATGGATCAAGTCAGAATGCCAATCAGTGAAGTAAAAGCGTTCTTGCAGGAGAAAATTAAGTTTTAAAAACCTAAAGCGCAGGCGGCTTGCTCAGCCCCGACAAGCATATCTAAAAAATCCCTGAAGGCGTTTTTTGCCTTTGGGGATTTTTTAGATATGACCTCGAGGGGCTAGCCGCCGGAGCTAGCAGACACCTAAAGCGGAGGCGGCTCGTTCAGAGGCGACAAGCATAAGACGGCCCTGCCGGAAAGGCGTTCTTTGCCTTTTTGGCAGGGTTGACTTATGACCTCGAGCCTCTAGCCGCCGGAGCTAGCAGCCACCTAAAGCGCAGGCGGCTCGTTCAGAGGCGACAAGCATAAGACGGCCCTGCAG
>NZ_JAHWGH010000021.1 GCF_019334305.1 Rossellomorea orangium | reverse complement strand
GTCGCTCCTGCGGGGTCTCACCTATTCCGCTTTTCCCGCAGGAGTCTTCGTCTTGCACTCCAATCAACAGCTGGAATCTGCTAAAAAAACTTCAGCACTGAAAATTAAAAATCCGAACGAGTTAGATTTTTATCAAATCACTCGTTCGGATTTCTCTTTATCAGAAGCCCTTTTGTCCCAGCCTCTTCTATATTCGTTATTAATGAGACGTTCTTCTCATACCTCTTAGTAGTAAGCTTAATAGGAATACGAAGATGATCGCTCCAATCAATGCCGGGACAATGGCGATTCCTGCTAGTGACGGGCCGAAGCTGCCAAGAAGCTCTCCACCGATCCATGCACCGATGATACCTGCGATGATGTTTCCGATGATTCCACCAGGGACGTTTTTACCTAATATAAGACCGGCTAACCAACCAATGATTCCACCAACAATTAAATACAAAATAATACCCATTTCTTTACCTCCATCAATGTTTTTTATTTGTGTTGTTACAAGTTAAATTCCCCTTTTTTCAGAAGTCAAAACCTAATATGTTGTCACTTGAAAAATTTTCTGAAGGATATACATTACATATTTAAAAGCCGGTAGTTTATCCTGATATTTTTCATAGTCCACGGTGTATGTACCGTTCTTGTTGTTCCAAATCCGGTCGAAATAGTCATCGACTTCCTTCATGGTTTTGCTGTCTGCCGGGGCCGTCAGTTTCACGTTTTCTTCCAAATTATAATCATCCATGTTCCGGGACGTATAGTTGCCGGATCCCCCAATTACCGTACTTTGCTTTTTTCCTTTTACATAAATAAATTTCGTATGATATTGCTCTTTATTCGTGTTATACCATCTGATTGTAATATGTTCGTTCTCGAGTTTATGAAGCTCGGCTGCAATGGGGAGATTCGGCAGACCGATTTTTTCTTGTCCAAAGGCGTTCTGGTTCGGGTCCAGGACTAAACGAATGTCCACTTCGCGTTCTGCCGCATCTTCAATGGCATCGATGATATCCCGGTCCGCCAGATAAAACATGCCGATCCATGCTTCGTCTCCTTTTTCCGCGTCATCTAATGCCTTTACCACCCCTTTTTGAATTTCTCTTTCCGTCAGGATCTGAGCGTTGACAGTCGACTCACCGGGTGGAAGGGCTTTGACGGAATCATTGACCTCTTCTTCAGAAGGGAAGGCATTTACATTTCCGCCTGAAAAAGCCGCTACCGCTTTTTCGGCTTTTACCATATCCTTCAGGATGTCTCCTTTCACCTTGAATGCGATATTCGAGTGGAAACCACTGGCGTCATGGGGATTGGCGGACAGGATGAGTCCGGATTTTTCCGTTATGACGATTTTCCGGTGATTCGCTTTGACATTCAATAGTTTCAAATATGACCTCATTGTGACCTTAGGTGCGGAGGGTGCCATGGGATTGGGCAGCCAGCCGGTACCTTCCTGCCCAAACCAGCCAAAGGCAGTCCTCCACACACCGGAATATAAGAGGTTGGGATCTCTAAGACGATTTAAGTCGGTAAAGACCACTTCAGCTCCAAGCTTTTCTAGAGGCTCAATTTGTTTCGCTGTATGGGAGCCGTAAGTCGTGTTAACGACATCACTGATGAAGACCACTTTCAGGTCGGGCTTCTTTTTCATTTGTTCTTCAATCTTCCTGGATAATGTTTCACTAATTTTAGGATAATCACGATCCCCTTTTGTATAGCCATTTACTAAGAATAAGTCCAAAATAAGAAAATCATCTGCCTCTTCAATGGTTTGATAGACTTCATCAAAGATCGACTGATCATAATGTTCTTTTCCATCCTTCTGATAGGTGAGGTCGTATAAGAATTCCACGTCCCTTTCAGGTATGGCATAGGTGTCGCTGGCGTAGGAAATCCCTTTAGGCAAAGGCTTTATGCGGTTATATATCATGACCGCCGTCAGGATTAAAATGATGGCACCGCCGATCCACCAGCTTTTCTTCTTATACCACTTTTTCTTGGTCTTCAAATGAATTCCCCTGTTCTATTGTTTTTTTTCTTACTATACCCTTAATGGCAGGAGGGAAATCCACATACAACGGGATCTGATGGGAAAAGTTCATTAAAAAAGTCCAGGCAGTAAAACCTGCCTGGACTCCTTGACTACGATGGATGAACATGTCTGCGATATATAAGTAAGAGTAAGAGAGACACCGTCATAATTCCAATCAGAACCAAAAAAGTAATCTGAAAGGAGCTCACCGGGAAATCTGCTCCGCCCATTTCCACGATGATTCCGCCAAGGACAGAGCCGGATGCGCTCCCGACAAAGTGAATCAACTGCTTCATCCCGATTCCTGAGGCAATCAATTCCTTGCTCATGACACGGGAGACTTCGTTTGTCGTGCTTGAAGAAAGACTGGAGAAACCGAAACTTGTAAACATATAGGCTAACATGATCATGTACTCACTGTGCGGTGATAAAAGATAAAAAAGGACAGTCGAAACGATGAGAAGAATATGAGCGAGAAACATCACTCTGATATTCCCGTATCGGTCGATCAGTCTTCCTACAAATATGGCTGCGACGGCAGAGAGCATCGCACCTGGGAAAATGATGAATCCGACAGCCGTCGGGTTTTTGCCGAATACATGCTGTAGCATGAGGGGCATGACGATCAAGATGGCGAAATGGGTGACAAAGCCAAGGAAGCTCATATAGAGAATCTGCCGATAGCCTTTATCCCGAATCAAGCTGGGCTGAATAAAGGGAATCTCAATCTTATGGATCCGAATCCATAATCCACCGAAGAAAACGACGGCACCTGCGAAATAGTACCAATGAAACGTCGAAATGAATAGCAGGAAGAAGGTGATCCCGATTCCGGTCAGGAAGCCTCCCCATACATCGAAGTATCCCTTTCTTGTCGTCTCATTTGGTAGAAAGCGGTACAATACGGGAATCATCCCAAGTACGCATAACGTAATCAAGAATAAATAATTCCAATTCAGGTAATCCGTGATGACGCCTCCCACAACGGGACCCAAGCCAAATCCAAGGGAAGAAGCAGAAGCGATCATCGCAAGAGCACGGCCACGCCTTTTTAAAGGCACAAAACGTCCGGCAAACACCATGGATAGACCTGGGATGGCTGCTGCCCCAGCCGCTTGAAATAACCGGGAAAGCAATAACCACGCAAACGTATTGGCAAAGAAGCCAGTTAATGAGGCTATGCCGAAGATAGTAATCCCAATGATAAGCAACCGCTTGATCGGGATGTAATCAGCCAAGCGGGTATACGTAATGGTACAAATGGCAAGTACGATTGAATACCCCGATACGATCCAGGCTCCTTCGGAAGGAGCCAAGGAGAAATCTTTCAATACATTCGGAAGGGCTACATTGAACATGGTCGTATTCATCACCACGAGCCAAATCGTCAAACTTAGAAAAAGAATTGTCTTTGTATGTGAAGGAGATGCCTGTACATGTTGTTCACCAGTCATTTTTTGACCACCTCCATGATAGATGTTGATGCTCGAAGTACTATACCATAAACAAAGACGTACTGAAAATGAATGTGCCTGCTTTTCGGGTGGGCTTGTGGAAGTTTAAGATTATGGAAATGGTCTATTATATAAGGAGAATCTATAAGGGGGATAAGTATGTCAAATCATACAATAAAAGCTTTCGTGTTTGATGCGTACGGCACGTTATTCGATGTCCATTCCGTCATTGAAAAATGTAATGAACTCTTTCCCGATAAAGGGGAGGAAATCAGTCAGGTGTGGCGTCAAAAACAATTGGAATATAGCTTTCTTCGTCAGCTGATGGGAACGTATACGACATTTTTCTCTATCACCAGGGATGCCCTGCATTACGCATGTGTCCATGTGGGAGTCGATCTTTCCGACGACAAAGAGAAGGAATTGTTGGATGCTTACCTGGAATTAACTCACTATGAGGAAGTAGAGAGTGTACTCGGGGAACTGAAATCTTATCAAACCGCCATCTTCTCAAATGGCTCTCTTGATATGCTTTCACCGCTCGTGGAGCAGTCTGCATTCGGGCACCTGCTGGATGAGGTGTTAACAGTCGATGAAGTAAAGCAGTTCAAGCCGACTCCGATGGCTTATCAGCTTGTCCTTAAGAAGCTTGGGGTCAAAAGGGAAGAAGTCTTGTTTATGTCTTCAAACCCATGGGATATTGCTGGAGCCACCAACTTTGGGTTCAATACGGCTTGGATCAACCGGCAGGATAAGGTGATGGATGAGCTTGGGGTCAAACCTCATTTTGTTTATAAGGATTTAATGGGGATACTTGAGCATAAATGATTATAGAAGGGGCTGGCATATGGACGAATGCCGAGCCTCTTTTTTACCTTTTCAGTAAGCTAAGCCAATGGATTCATTGATGTGTTTCTCTTGAAGGAGACTTTGTATTAGAAAGTGAGCGACATCTGCACGTCCTATTTTACGGCCTTTGTCCGGGATCGAATCTGGATCTTGTCGATACGTCTTTGACAGTGGCTGGGTGGTCAATTGCATAGGTCTTGCAATCGTGTATCGAACGTTATGTTTCTTTATTTCTTCTACCGCATTTCTATGGTCCCTCAATACATTGCGCAGGATGAATTGTGCAAGCTTACCCTGAATGCCGGGTATTTCTTTGTGAATCCCTGCAGATGCAACGTATGCGATGCGATCAATATGATGGGTGTTCATGGCTGTCAGGATATTCTTTGTCATCGCGGTAAGGACGGTTGTTTCCTTCAGTCCATCCGAACCCAGACAGGATATGACGGCTTCCTGTCCCGCTAATGCCCCTTCCACTTCTTTAGCGTTTAAAGCATCCCCCTGAATAGTGGTTAATAGTGGGTGATCTCCATTTAGTTTAGATGGGTTTCTTACAAAAGCTGTGATTTCATGGCCATCAGCCAAAGCTTGCTTGATGACTTCATTACCTGTACCGCCGGTTGCTCCGAATACGATTACCTTCAAGAATCTTCCCCTCCCTTTCTCTTATTATTCATTGTATAGTACAGTTAGATCATTAGACTAGTTATTCATTTTAGATCTTGGTAGGAATACGAACAATGAATATCGAAAGCTACTACATACTCATTAGGGAGGAAGAACATGACTGAAAAGTTGATTCCGGTATCTGGCGTAGATGTAGATTCTAAAACAAAATGTAAGCATTATAGAACGCAGAAGGATATTATCGCCATTAAATTTAAATGCTGTAATACCTATTATCCTTGTCATACATGCCATGAAGAAATCGCTGATCATGATCCCGTTCTATGGTCCCCGGAGGAATGGAATACGAAAGCGGTTCTTTGCGGAGAATGCAAGAATGAGTTAACCATTTTACAATATATGAATTGTCAATCGGTCTGTCCTCATTGCCGGTCTTCCTTTAACCCAGGGTGTCAAAATCACTATCACCTGTATTTTCAAGGGTGAGGTCAAAATATGTTTCACGTGAAACGAAAGGAATGATGAAATGGAGAAAGCAACGTTTGCCGGAGGCTGCTTTTGGTGTATGGTGGAACCCTTTGAGAATCAAGAAGGAATTGAAGGGATCGTTTCCGGGTATACGGGAGGGGAATCAGAAGATCCATCCTATAAAGATGTGACATCAGGCTCAACAGGGCATTATGAAGCGGTGCAGATTACGTTTGATCCTGTTTTATTTTCATATGAGAAACTCCTTGACCTTTACTGGAAACAAATTGACCCCACCGATCCCGACGGGCAGTTTAAAGATCGGGGAAGTTCATATCGTACGGCGATTTTTTATCATAATGACACTCAAAAAAGGCTGGCGGAAATATCTAAGGAAGAATTAGAGCGAAGTGGAATATTTTTAGATCCCATCGTGACAGAAATCCTTCCTGCCAGCGCGTTTTATCGAGCGGAAGAATATCACCAGGAATTCCACAAGAAAAACGCTTTCCGGTATGCTTTGTATAAGCGAAGCAGAGAAGATTTTTTGAAGAAGTATTGGCCCAAAGACCGGTCTTATCTAAAAGGACAGCTGACGGACTTGCAATATTACGTGACACAGGAAGATGGAACCGAGCCACCTTACGAAAACGCATACTGGGATAACAAGGAAGAAGGGTTATATGTGGACATCGTATCAGGGGAGCCGCTATTCACTTCGAAAGATCAGTATGACAGTGGCTGTGGCTGGCCGAGCTTTACAAAGCCGGTCATGGATGCAAGCGTCAACGAGCGATACGATCTTTCCCATCGTTCAACCCGGGTGGAAGTCAGGAGCAGGGAAGCCGATTCGCATCTTGGTCATGTATTCACGGACGGCCCGGGTCCCAAAGGGCTTCGCTACTGTATCAATTCTGCTTCGTTGCGTTTTATTCCGAAAGAAAGGCTTGAAGAAGAAGGGTATGGAGATTTTCTATTGTTGTTTCATGGTAAATAAATAGATGTCGGCCTATAAGTAAGCCGACATCTATTTATTTTTGGCTGTTTTCCCAAAGATTGTTGCTATTCGCATACAAACTAAGATTTACGATGCTCTGTCATTTAAGGTGTGGTGCAGGAGGGTGAAGGGAACTGCTCCGCTTTCCACGGACGTTCAGCCGAGCCTCCTCAGCAAAAACCGCTTCCGGGGTCTCGGCACGCCCGTTTCCCGCAGGAGTCGAGCACCTGTAGCGGAAATCAACCGCCACTCACTACATCCAAAAGCAACAATGTATACGAAAACAGCCTTATTTTTTTACTCTCTCTTCAACCTTCTCCCAGAGATTTTCAATTCCTTGTACACGTTTAATGGCTGTAATGGTTCCTTGATGTAACCCTTCATGCCAATTCGTAAAGGAGAGAACTTCTCCTAACGTGGTCAATGTCGTATGTTCACCAAGTACAAACGGTTTATCCCCCGTTTCATCTAAACGGGCTGAGAACGTCTCTTTGATCCGTAACGGTTGGGCTTCCAGTCTTTCTCGAAGTTCACTCATTGTAGGAGGCGTAACGGAATCCCAGGTTTTATGGCTGGTATTGAACCCGAATAGTTCTCTATATTCAGGTGGAAGCGATAGACGATCAGTTTCTCCTACGAAGGAATAAAGAAGATTTTCCTGTGATAATAAGATATGACCCAGGTTCCATCGAATTGAATTTCTAAATCCTTCAGGGACTTCATCCGCCATGTGTTCGGATGTCGCATCCACCACAGCCAGTGTACGCATCCGGATAAATTCCATTTGTTGAAACAGCATATGTTCGTTCATTTTCCATTCCCCCAAAAATCATCATCTCCATTAATGATTTCGGGATGAACGGAGGGAATCC
Source organism: Rossellomorea orangium (assembly GCF_019334305.1). Classification (GTDB taxonomy): domain Bacteria; phylum Bacillota; class Bacilli; order Bacillales; family Bacillaceae_B; genus Rossellomorea. The sequence continues at coordinate 47,683 of NZ_JAHWGH010000021.1, read as the reverse complement.
TTTATAAAAATAAAAATAACCGGAAGCAATGATCCGGTTATTAGCGTATAGCGGATGGTTACTAATCCTCTGTTCGATTTTTCTTTGGATCTACCTGTCCTGTTGTGAATTCCACCAATTCAGAACTTGTGCGATTTCCCTTTTTTGCATTGGTATTGCTTTGAGCATTGCGGTTTCCTTTTTTTGTACGGCCCATTCAGAATCCCTCCCAAAATTGTAGCTCATTCATAGTGTGGGGAGAAAACAGGGAAATATTCTTCCGTACATTGCGACAAAATATGTCAAATATCTTTTTTGTTCTGTTTATTTCCCGGGCTATATTCGACAAACCTGATGGAGGTCCGTCCCTCAATCGTTTAGATCAATTTTCTTGAGGGGCTTTTTGGCGGGACCTTCGATGACTTCTCCGTCTATGGAGAAGCGGGAGCCGTGACAAGGGCAGTCCCAGGTGTGGTCTCCGTGATTCCATTCCGTTTCGCAGCCGAGGTGGGTACAGGTGGTATCCACGATGTGAAGCTCTCCGTTTTCATCCCTGAAGCCACCGCAGCGGCGGCCATTCACGTTGACGACATCGCCTTCCCCTTTTTGGAGTTCTTCAGGTTTCTTGGAGAGTACCTGCAATTTTCCTTTTATAAGCTCGCCCGCAACATTCAGATTCTCTTTGAAGAAATGTTTGATGCTCGGATCCGCCACAAACCTGGAAGGCGAGTACACGTCGGCATAGATGTGATGATTTCCCAGGATCTGATCGGAAAGAATCTGTCCGGCGAGAGTGCCGGAAGTCATACCCCATTTGTTAAACCCTGTGGCGACAAAGATGGCCGGATGTTTCTCCGTCAGTTTGCCGATGTAGGGTACTTTATCCAGGGTGATGAGATCCTGTGCCGACCAGCGGTAGCGGACTTCCTCTACACCAACCACTTCCTCAGCGAATGCCTGTAATGCCTTGTAGTGCTCCATTGTATCTTTACCCTGTCCGGTTTTATGTTTATCCCCGCCGATGAGGATGAGCTTTTCCCCATTTTCATCTTCTTCGTAACGCAAGGAACGGGTAGGGTCTTCTGCACTAATATACATTCCTCCCGGGTAATCCTTTTGTGCCTTCACCCCGAGAATATACGAACGCTCTGCATGCATCTTCGTGTAGTAAAACCCCATTCCATCATAGAAGGGGAAGTGAGAGCAAATGACGACGTATTCGCTGTCGAGGTGATAACCGTCTTCTGTCACGACCTGTGTGCTGTCTCCCTCATTGATGGTCTTTGCCATGGTTCCTTCATAGATCTGCCCACCCATCCCTGTGAAAGAGTCAATGAGGGCTTTAAGGTATTTCAATGGGTGGAACTGTGCCTGGTTCTTCATCACTAATGCATTTTTGATGGTAAGGTCGAGGGGGATATTCTCCATGATGTCCCCGTTGATCCCCAGCTTTTGATAAGCCTCATGTTCTTTCTGGACCTTATCTGCATAGTGATCAGTTGTAGCATAAACGTAAGCATCTTGTTCTGAAAAATGACACTCGATATGTTCATTTGTAATCGTGTCCTGGATAAACTGAATGGCTTTCGTTTGAGACTGGTAATATTTCTTTGCGAATTCCTCTCCGAAATGCTGGATGAGTTCATCATAGATCAGTCCATGCTGTGCGGAAATTTTCGCCGTTGTATGTCCCGTCGTGCCGTTCAATAAGTGATCAGCGTCGATGAGCGCCACCTTTTTGCCGCCTTTGGCCAAGAGGTAAGCCGTGGTGATTCCGGCGATGCCGCCTCCGACAACGGTCACGTCCACTTTCACATTCTGTTCAAGCTTTTTAAACAGTGGAAGCTTAGCACTCTCCCTCCAATAGGGCTCAGGCGTTTTGGAAAAAGCATTATGATGTTGTGAGTCCATTTGAACGCTCCTTTACGATTCGAGTCCTTACCATTTTCTCCTGAAATTCAGAAAAAATAAGTGCTGAACAGTAAAAAAAGACTGACCCTTGGAATAGAGTCAGTCTCATTCATCTATGCGTTTTGTGGCACACATCCATATTTTTCGGCGGAATCAACGGTTTGTTTTAACAACATGGAAATCGTCACAGGACCTACTCCACCAGGAACCGGTGTGATGGCACCTGCTTTTTCATAGCAAGCCTCGTAATCGATGTCCCCGACGTTCCCTTTGTTATATCCTGCATCAAGTACGACGGCACCTTCTTTGATCCAGTTCCCTTGAATGAAATTCGGTTTACCGACGGCAGCGACGACAATGTCGGCAGATGCAAGAATGTCAGGCAGGTTTTCTGTATAAGAATGGCATGTTGTCACCGTAGCATTGCGGTTCAATAACATCATGGAAACAGGCTTTCCAAGGATCGGGCTTCTTCCAACGACGACAGCGTGTTTTCCTTCAAGAGTGACATCATAGTAATCGATGATGCTCATGATCGCTGCTGGAGTACAGGATGGATACTCACCGAATCCCAACGAATTTTGACCAAACCCGTGGCTTGTGACACCATCCACGTCCTTTTCGATGGAAATCGCTTCAAAGGCAGCACGTTCGTCGATGTGATGGGGAACCGGGTGCTGCAGGAGGATCCCGTGAACGGAAGAGTCATCATTCAGCTCCTGAATCATGTCCAGGAGTTCATTCGTTGTCGTTTCTTTTGGAAGATGGATTCGTCGAGACTCCATTCCAATTTTCGCGCACGCATTCCCTTTCATCTTCACATACGTAGCAGAAGATGGATCATCTCCAACCAGCACGGTGGCTAGACAAGGGGTGATTCCCTTCTCCTTTAATCCTTCGACTCTCGATTTCAGGCTTTCCTTGACCTCAGATGCAACAAGTTTACCGTCTAATACTATTGGTTCCACTGCAATCCCTCCTGATAATAGTAAAAGAAGACAAGGGTATCCCCTTGCCTTCTGCCCAGGCGAACGGCTAATGGCTAAATATAATAAGATTCGCAGCTCCCTTGTGGTTGATTCCACATTTTCGCCAGTCACTGCTTTATTTATTTTCAAACTCATTATAACACGAATATAAAGTATTTTTCCAGTCTTAATGTTCGTGTTTTTATATAGCGTACATCAAAAGGCTGAGAGTGTGCTACATCTAATTTTCTAGAGTATTCGACTCCGAATAGACGATTTGCCGGCTTCGTTTTTTTCATAAGATGGGAGTATCAAGAAACATGAAAGGGGTATGAACATGTTTGAGAACAAAGTAGTCATGATTACAGGTGCTTCAAAAGGCTTGGGGAGGGCATTGGCCATAAAGTTCGCTGAAGAAGGTGCAAAAGTGGCCATCTGTGCGCGAAACCTCGGGCCGCTTAAGGAAGTGGAGAAAGAATTGAGGGTGATGGGGGCGGAAGTGGTGGCTTTAGAGGCGGATGTTTCCGATGCCAGGGATGTTGATCGTTTCGTGTCGGTAACAGAAGAAGCGTGGGGAAGTGTAGACGTATTATTTAATAACGCTTCTGTGTTTGGTCCTGGTCCCCGTCTGTTGGTGGACTATCCCGAGGAATCGTTCCTTGAAGTGTTAAGGATCAATACACTTAATCCTTTTCTAGTCACGAAGAGAGTGCTTCCCGGCATGATAAGCAGAGGAAGAGGTTCAATCGTTAATCTAACGTCTGAAGCGGGTCGAACAGGTTTTGCAGAGTGGGGTGCGTACGGCATTTCGAAATTTGCGGTTGAGGGCCTGACTGGGACGTGGGCGGATGAGCTGGGTGATACAGGAGTAAGGATGAATATGGTGGATCCGGGGGAGATGGATACGGAGATGCATGACAGAGCAGTCCCGGATTGTGATTACCCCTTGGCAGGTCCACAGGATCACCTTGATGTCTTTCTGTACTTGGCGTCGGATGCTTCGAAGGGTGAGAGCGGAAAGCGGTTTGAAGCTCAGGAATTCCAGTGGAAGCGGGGTGGCGGTCATGAATGAATCGGCTCGTGCATTCCATATTCCATCCCGGTTGAACGCCACGACACCAATCGAGCTTCAAGGGTTGGAGAGAGATGATGTAAAGCTGATGGTGTTGAACCGGGAAACTGGCAAGTGTGATCATTCAACCTTTAAAAGGCTGCCTGATTATCTGGATGAGGGAGATGTTCTTGTTTTGAATAATAGCAGGACCCTTCCCGCGTCCCTCAAAGGAAAACAGGGAAACCGGAATGTTGAAGTCCGTCTTTCTAGAAGAAGAGCGAAAAACACGTGGGAAGCCCTTGTGCTCGGAGATTTTCATCAGGCAGGGAAACACATCGAATTTCCGCAAGGTGTAACGGGCCGTGTGAAGGGGGAAGGAAGTGAAAGACCGCTTATACAATTGGAATTTAACAGGAGTGGCAGTGAGCTGATGGATTTCATTTTCAAGTACGGGGAGCCTGTCCGTTATGAGTATATTCATGACCCGTGGCCGCTTGATTTTTATCAGAACGTCTATGGGTCTGTTCCAGGTTCCGTTGAGATGGCTTCTGCCGGAAGGGCCTTTACATGGAGATTGTTGCAAGATTTACAGGATAAAGGTGTCGGCATTGGGTTCATACAGCTCCATGCAGGTTTAAGCTACTATGGAAGTGATCAATGGCCACACCCCCGAAACCACCCGGAAGACTATCTTATCGGTTCTGAAGCAGTGATTGAAATCCTCCGTGCAAAGAATCGGGGGAAAAGACTGATCGCAGTGGGAACGACGGTTGTTCGTGCTCTTGAAACGGTGATGACTGCATATGGGCAGCTTCAGCCCGCTGAAGGCATAACGAATCTATACATTTCCGGTGACACACCCCTCCGCATCGTAGACGGACTCATTACAGGGCTTCACGAACCGGAAGCGAGTCATTTGGATCTCTTAAAGGCGTTCATTTCTGAGGAAAGATTGAAGGATGCCTATCAGACAGCCCTTGATAAAAACTATAAATGGCATGAGTTCGGTGATATGAACCTCATTTTGTAAGGAGACAAAAGATGAAACTACATCATATCGGGATAAACGTGAAGAACTTACAGACATCGAAGAAATTCTACCAAACGTATTTCGGCTATGAAGAAGAGCTGAAGTTCAGATGGGGAAGTGAAAACATCCTTTTTTTGAGAAAGGGAGACTGTCGTTTGGAGCTTATTGAGGATCCACGAGCGGAAAGCAAATGTACATTCCTTCATATAGCGTTGGAAGTTTCCGATCTTGAAAGAGAAATTGAATTATTAAAAGAGAAGGGGTTACTCCCTGTGGAAGGCCCCCTCCTTCTTGAAAATAGCTGGAAAGTGGCCTTTTTCTTCGGTCCTGATGGAGAGATCGTTGAGTTGGTGGAAGGATAGCGGTCGAGTACTCTTGTTTTGTTGGTTTTTGAGAGGAGCATTGTGTGGAATCCAGCCGATTCGGCAAATAATCGAGCCGATTTTCGTGGGAATCCAGCGGGTTATCCCGATAATCCAGCTGATTTCAGTAAAAATCCAGCCGATAAGGTGAAAAATCCAGCCGATTAACAAAATATGTAAAATATCAAAAGGGACAGTCTCTATCCCTACCAACCCCATAGGTTTTATGAAATTTTTTTACAAGGAATTCTGTGATACAGTTATCCGGGTACTAAATGAACTGACTATGGAGTAGGAAGGGATCTTCATGAATAGAGAAAAAATGTTACGCTGGTCGTTTTTCTTTATCGGCTTACTTGTGCTGTCGTTTGGCATCAGTTTGACCATTAAAGGGAAAGATCTTGGAATCGGTCCCTGGGATGTGTTTCATTATGGGTTGTTCAAGCAGCTCGGCTTGACCATCGGGACGTGGTCCATCATTGTGGGCTTTATCATCCTGTTTGTGACGGGTGTTGGAACAAAGTCATTTCCTAAAGCCGGTGCCTTTATTAATATGTTGTTAATTGGAATTTTCATAGATTTATTCAATTTTGTTTTACCTGACCCTCATTCACTCGCAGCCCAGGCCGTCGTGTTTGCAATTGGGATCGTGGTAATCGGATATGGGATCGGCTTATATGTATCAGCAGATCTTGGAGCGGGCCCGAGGGACAGTCTCATGCTGCTGGTAGTGGAAAAAACGGGCTGGAAGGTCCAATGGGTACGGAATGGAATGGAAATCATCGTGTTCTTCCTGGGCTGGTTACTGGGCGGTCCTGTCGGAATCGGAACCGTGATCATTGCACTCGGACTCGGATCCATCGTCGGATTCTCACTGCCTCAAAGCAAAAAGCTCCTCCACTCTCTCATTGAGCGGCAGGTGACGAAAAGAGACAACTCCTTAGCAAGCTAAGGGTTGTCTTTTTTCGATTATAAAAGGTTTTTCATCCCATCATCAAGAAGTATGAAAGAGAGATTCAGAATGGGGATGGTCGTGAAATGAAAGAGCTTGTAGACTACTGTGCTTTCTGCCAAAAGCCCCTCTACTGCTTGGACGGTTTCTTTAACGGGGTTCACTTGGAGGGTGGAAAAAGCTGCTGCTTTGAATGTGAAGAACTAGAGACAAGAGGAGGAGAAGTAAATGAACCATGAATATGCGGATAAACTGATTACCCTTTTAAAAAAGAATCAAAACAGTGATAACCAGGAAGCCATGGAAGCCTATATGAGAAATCAATTGCCTTTCTTTGGGATCAGGACTCCTGAGCGTAATGTCTTATTGAGGGACTTCCTTAAGGAAAATGGCAAACCATCCATTGAAGAACTACCTGATATTGTCCGTTCCCTATGGGCGATGCCTCAAAGAGAATGTCAATACGTCGCGCTTGGTCTCATCGATAAAAGATTAAGGGATTTAACAAAAGAGCATCTCCCTCTTTTGGAAGAGTTGATTGTGACGAAATCCTGGTGGGATACGATCGATCACATCGGTCCGAATCACGTGGGGAAGATCTTTCAGACCGAAGAAGACGATACATACTTAGAGAAATGGATTCATTCAGATAACATGTGGTTGAACCGAATTGCCATCCTGTTTCAGTTGAAATACAAGGCGAAAACGGATGAAAACCGTCTCTTTCGGTACATATTAATGCATAATCAATCCAAGGAGTTCTTTATACAGAAAGCCATCGGCTGGGCTCTCAGGGAATATTCCAAAACGAATCCCGAAGCGGTAAAGGATTTCATCGCATCAGAAAAGCTTGCCCCTCTCAGTGCACGGGAAGGGTTAAAGCATCTGAATCGCAAAGCAGTTAAGAAATAGCCGGAAATGATGCGGGCGGCCGTTACAGAGATAAGAGAAAATTCCTATTTATTGTGCAGGTATTCACCCCGCCCATCATCTAGGATAAAGTAAAGGAAGATAAATGTGAGAGGGGCATAAGGACATGAATTGGAATGATTGCATCGAGAGAACGAATACTCACTCTGTGAAATGGTCGTTTCCCGATGGGGATGTGATCCCTATGTGTATTGCAGACATGGACTTTCAAGTTTCATCGGCCATTGTGGACGCACTGAACAAGAAAGCACAGCATGGTATATACGGCTATACAACGTTCAGCGATCGATACTTTGAATCCATCATTTCTTGGTGGAAGAGACGTTTCGGCATGGATATAGACAAAGAGTGGATCAGCTTCAGTCCGGGTATCATTCCGGGAATCAATGTGTTGCTGAGTGTATTGACGGATCCAGGAGACAGTGTCATCATTCAAGATCCGGTTTATTATCCTTTCTATAGCACGATCGAAAATCATGGTTGTTCAGTGATAACGAACACGCTTCTTTATGAAGATGGAGTGTATTCGATTGATTTTGAGGATCTTGAAGAAAAGGCGAGCCGTTCAAGGGCCAAAGTCCTTATTCTATGCAGTCCGCATAACCCTGTCGGCCGGGTATGGACAAGGGAAGAATTGACGAAAATCGGTGATATCGCCAAGCGTCATGATATATGGATCATCTCTGATGAAATGCACGGCGACTTGGTATATGGGGGATACGAACATATTCCCCTCTTTAAAGGCGATGAAAGCCTGCTGGAGAGAAGCATCCTTTGTGCCGCTCCCAGCAAAACCTTTAACATTGCTGGCCTTCAAACATCGATCCTTCTCATACCGAACAAAGACTTAAGGGAGAAATATCAGGATAAGCTTACGGGATATGGACTGATGAGGCCCAATGTATTCGGGATTGAAGGAACCATCGCAGCCTATGAAGAAGGGGAACCCTGGCTCAATGAGCTTTTGATGGTGCTGGAGGAGAATAAGCAGTATGTACAGAACTATCTGGAACAGCATATTCCAGAGCTTAAAGCCATCCAGCCCCAGGCTACCCACCTGATTTGGATCGACTGCACAGAGTTGGATATGAAGGGGGAAGAACTCTGCAAGTTCTTCTTAGAAAAAGCCAGAGTCAAATTTGATGAAGGATTCAAATTTGGTAATAGCGGACAAGCCTTCGTCAGAATGAACATCGCCTGCCCCAAAGAACGTGTCGACCTCGCCCTAAGAAGGATGCACGAAGCGATCCTTGAGTACAGGGTTGATCGAAAAGTGATAAAATGATGCATATGGATGAACAGAAGTGATTGACGGCTTTTGTTCATCCTTTTTAATTAGGCACTTTGTGTGTCATTTGAAAATTTCACCTATGATAATTCGGAAATGGTGGGATGTGAAATTAGGTTTAATGCTTTCTCTGTAAATGGATGTAAATCAAGCTTTCCGAAATTTTTTGAAGTAATGCTTTTACTTTAGTGAAGAACTTATACATAGCCTGTTGATTGTAGCGGAAGGTGCTCGACTCCTGCGGGAAACGCGTGAAAGTTGAGACCCCGCAGGGCAGCGCCCGAGGAGGCTCAACTCACGCCCCGCGGAAAGCGAGCACCTGGAGCGGAAATCAACCAGCACCTCGCCTCATCAAAAACTATCCTTTTGTTAAAATGCTTTTTTTACTTAAAGGGTACACTACTATTAAGGCAAAACAATTAAGATAATTTTTGTCCATCAGGAAAAAACATGTTAAACTAAAAAATAGAACAAACCTCAACAAACACAAAGAATCAACTGATAGATATTGTATTTTTAGAGTGGACATTTGTTTTTAAAACGCTTACATAACAGGAGGACGAGTACATGACAAGCAAAACATTAGATCACTTTTTACAAGAAAACCTGGAAGATTTAAAATCACGCGGTTTGTATAATGAAATCGATCCATTGCAAGGTGCGAATGGACCGGTCATTACAGTGAAAGGTAAGAAACTGGTAAACCTTTCATCTAATAACTACCTTGGACTAGCTACAGATGAACGCCTTAAGAAAGTAGCGATAGAAGCGGTGAAAGAATACGGTGTTGGGTCAGGGGCTGTACGTACGATCAATGGTACCCTTGACCTTCATGTGAAGCTTGAGGAAAAACTTGCGAAATTCAAAGGAACAGAAGCGGCGATTGCGTATCAATCCGGTTTCAACTGTAATATGGCGGCCATTTCAGCGGTAATGGACAAAAATGATGCCATCCTTTCCGATGAATTGAATCACGCATCCATCATTGACGGCTGCCGTCTTTCAAAAGCTAAGATCATTCGTTTTGGCCACTCCGATATGGAAGATCTTCGTGCGAAAGCGAAAGAAGCGAAGGAGTCCGGTCAGTACAACAAAATCATGATCATCACGGACGGCGTGTTCTCAATGGACGGAGATGTATGTAAGCTTCCTGAAATCGTTGAGATCGCCGAAGAATTCGATATCATGACGTATGTAGATGACGCTCACGGTTCAGGTGTCCTTGGAAAAGGTGCCGGAACAGTTAAGCACTTTGGACTTTCTGACAAAGTCGACTTCCAAATGGGTACATTATCGAAAGCGATCGGAGTAGTCGGTGGATACGTAGCGGGAACGCAAAACCTGATTGACTGGTTAAAAGTCCGCTCCCGTCCGTTCCTGTTCTCAACTTCTTTGACTCCGGCAGACGTAACGGCTTGTACGGAAGCACTTGATCTTATTATGAATTCGACTGAACTTCAGGATAATATGTGGGAAAACAGCCGTTATCTGAAAGAAGAACTGACGAAGCTCGGGTTTGATATCGGAAACAGCGAAACGCCGATCACACCTGTCATCATCGGTGAAGAGCAGGCCACACAGGACTTTAGTAAACGCCTGTATGAAGAAGGGGTATATGCAAAATCCATCGTATTCCCGACGGTACCGAGGGGAACAGGCCGTGTAAGAAATATGCCTTCCGCTGCCCATACGAAGGAAATGCTTGATCAAGCCATTGCAGCCTATGAGAAGGTCGGAAAAGAAATGGGAATTATTTAAGAAACCAGCATAGGGTCTGGCATACAGTCAGCCCTATCTTTTTATGAAATCACCAAAGGTAAATGCAGGAGGAAAGACGATGAAAAAGATTCTAGTAACGGGTGCCTTGGGCCAAATCGGTTCTGAGCTCACCAATAAACTGCGCGAAGTATACGGTTCAGATAATGTCATCGCGACGGATATCCGTGAAACGGACAGTCCGGTCGTGAAAAATGGACCATTTGAACAACTTGACGTCACGAATGGCGAGAAGATGTTCGATATTGCCAAAACGAATAATGTGGATACGGTTATTCATTTAGCCGCTTTATTATCTGCCACGGCGGAAGCAAAACCGCTGCTTGCATGGAATTTAAACATGGGAGGACTTGTGAATGCCCTTGAAACGGCAAGAGAATTGGGCTGCCAGTTCTTTACGCCAAGTTCAATCGGTGCATTCGGTCCATCGACACCGAAGGACTCCACCCCACAGGACACGATCATGCGTCCGACGACGATGTATGGGGTGAACAAGGTATCAGGCGAGCTTCTTTCAGACTACTACTTCACGAAATTCGGGGTGGATACAAGAGGACTTCGCTTCCCTGGCCTGATTTCTTATGAAACCCTTCCAGGTGGCGGGACGACGGATTATGCTGTAGAGATCTATTACGAAGCCATCAAGAACAATCAGTATACGTCCTATATCGGAGAGGGAACATACATGGATATGATGTACATGCCTGACGCCCTCAATGCCATCATCGACTTGATGGAAGCGGACGGCTCGAAGCTTGAGCATCGCAATTCCTTCAATGTGTCAGCCATGAGCGTGGCGCCCGAAGATATTGCCAAGGCGATCCGTGTACATCAGCCTGACTTTACCCTCGATTACAACGTAGATCCTGTTCGCCAAAGCATCGCTGAAAGCTGGCCAAATGCCATTGATTCAAGTGCTGCCAAGAACGAATGGAACTTCAAAGCGGAATATGATTTGGCTAAAATGACGGCAGATATGCTGGATAAACTGAAAACAAAGTAATAGTAAAGGTCCCTGTGAAACCATTCATGGGGATTTTTTTATGAAATACTAAACGCCATTATCAACTGAAAATGCGACAAAAAATGACAATTGTGAATGAGGAAATGATATACTTCAATTAATAAGACAAAGAAATACATGTTTAGTTGTGTAAAAATTCAGAAATTGATGGTTTCTTATAAAACGTATGGTGGTACATATGAACTATAGGGAGCCACTCTTCAACAATATAGATATCCATTTTAGAAATGAAAGTAAGAATGAGGCTGGTGATTTTGATGGCAGGTAATAAGAATGGTAAGGCGCAGGCCTTTCACAAACTGATCATGATACTTATGGCACTTTCCGTATTCCAGGTCTTCGCTATCCTCATGCTTGACTCACCATGGAACGTAATCGCCTCAATTCTTCTGTTATTTGCCGTTATAGCGGCTCTTCTCATCCTTTTACAAAAGGGAAATCAGTTTATGACTCGACACCAAAGGCTGTTGGAAGAAGAAAATCAACTATCCACCCTCCTTCATTCCCTCCCGGACTTTGTTTGTTTCAAGGATGGAGAAGGGCGCTGGTTGAAGGTCAATCAATTTGGTCGCAGGCTATACAATCTGGAAGACATTGATTATGTCGGTAAGACGGATAAGGATCTGGGTGAACTGGTGCCTTTTTTCAAAGACGCTTTCGATTATTGCATTGATTCTGATGAAGAGTCATGGAAGGCGGAACAAGTGACACGCTGTGAAGAAGGGTTCTTTCTGCCGAACGGGGAGTTTAAGACCTTCGATGTCATTAAAGTCCCACTATTCCACTCGAATCATGAAAGAAAGGGTCTGGTCATCATCGGCAGGGATATTTCCCAGCAGAAGATCGCCGAAGAAATGCTGTTGAGAAAAGAAAAGCTTTCTGTTGTGGGAGAGCTGGCAGCAGGGATCGCACACGAAATCAGGAATCCTCTCACAAGCATCAAAGGCTTTATTCAATTATTAGAAGAAAATGAGCATGTTTCCGACCATTACCTTACCGTCATGTCATCCGAGATGGACAGGATCAATCAGATTGTCGGGGAACTGCTCATTTTATCGAAACCCCAAATGAGGGAATATCAGTCCTTTGACATGAGTGAAGTGCTGAGATATGTGGTCAAGGTCATGGGGCATGAAGCACTTCTGAAGGGTATCACGTTGAATATCAAACTCCCCTCATCCCCGATTACGGTGTTCGGCGATAAGAATCAGTGCATACAAGTGTTCATCAACATTATTAAAAATGCCATCGAATCCATGGATGAAGGAGAAATTGACGTCGATTGGAAGCTCCGGAATCAATCAGTCTACGTCACCATCACGGACCAGGGGGCAGGGATTCCGTCGGAGCGATTAAAAAGACTTGGGGAGCCGTTTTTTACCCTGAAAGAGAAAGGAATGGGACTTGGTCTCACCATCAGTCAAAAGATCATTGAAGATCATAAAGGATCGCTTCACATAGAGTCGGAAGTGAATAAGGGAACGAAAGTGGAAGTCACGTTTCCTGTGGAGAATAAATAATATTCAAGGCTGTTTCTTGACGAAGCAGTCTTTATTTTTGTCTGGATTAAAAATGGATTAATGAAGAGAATGGATGAATAAGATAAAAGGAGTTTCTAAACATATAGACTGAAAGGAGCCTGAAAAGGATGACCAACGGAACTGTCCTTCATTCCCTCCATCCACTGGGTCAGTTAGACAAGTTCAGGAAAGATCCACTCTTATTTTTAGAATCACAGGCAACGAAGAATGATGAAAGGGTACAATTCCGCTTTGCGAACCGTACCGTTCATTTACTGTTGAATCCTGCATTGGTAAAAGAGGTTCTTGTCACTCAATCTAAAAGCTTTCAAAAATCTAACCAATTCAAAGAATTGTCTCTCCTGATCGGTGAAGGTCTTGTCACAAGTGAATGTCCCTTACATACAAAGCAGAGGAAAATAATGCAGCCTTATTTCACCCCCCGTCATATCAAGAAGTATGTGAGTGAAATGATCAGCTCAGCCACTGACACAATGGAAGGCTGGGAAGCGGGGACCATGAGGGATATATCCAAGGATATGATGCACGTTACATTGGCGGTCATAACGAAGACCATGTTTAATATGAACGATCACGAAGGGTATGAGAAAGTAGGGGTCCATCTGGAAAAAATTCTGGAAATGGCTACGAAGCGGATTCGCTCTTTCTTTAAGCCCCCTGTATCGTGGCCGCTTCCTGAACTGAAGCAATATAAGGCCTCTATTGGAGAACTTAAGAGAGTCGTAGAGGAAATCATTCAGCATAGAGAAAGCCTGGCTGAAGAAAAAGAGGACTTACTCCATGCCCTGCTCCGTTCCCGTGATGATGAAGGCAATCATATGAGTAAAGAACAATTGATCGATGAAGTGATGACCATTTTTGTGGCGGGACATGAGACGACGGCCAATCTCCTTTCCTGGTTTTTCTATGTGCTAGAAAATAACGAAAAAGTGAAAGAACATGTCTATGAGGAAGTCGATCGAGTAGTAGGAAATGAAGAACTATGCAGTGAGCACCTTCACCGTCTTCTTTATACGCGCCAAACCCTTGAAGAAACCTTACGTTTATACCCACCTGTATGGATGTTTGGAAGGACATCTGTAAGGGACGTGAAAATCGGTGACCATCTCATAAAGAAAGGAGAAAATGTCCTCATTTCTCCATATATCATGCATCGGAATGAAAAGTACTTCCAGGACCCATTGAACTTTGATCCGGAACGATTTCATAAATCCAGGACAGAAAGCATTCTACCGTATGCTTATTTCCCTTTTGGAGGGGGAGCGAGAGTGTGCATCGGCAATCACTTTGCCCTTCAGGAAGCATTGGTGATTGCGGCCTTATATGTTCAAAGGTTCAACTTTACATTATCAAGTGACCATAAGGTAGAATGCCACCCACTGATTACCCTGCGGCCAAAAGGCGGAATTCCCATGAACGTTGAAAGAAGAGTGGATAAGTAAAACAAGAAACCCAGGTTCAAATGCGAACCTGGGTTTCTGATTAACTAAAAGAGCATATGAGCAATGGCCACAATCACAAGTAACGTAAGGAATGTACGCTGCAGGAAGATGATGACAAGATCCTTGAAATCGACCGGGATCTTGGAACCTAATAGCAGTCCACCAACCTCGGACATGTAGATTAACTGTGTTACAGATAAGCAAGCGATGACAAAGCGAGTCAGCTCACTCTCGATACCTGAACCAAAGATGGCTGGAAGGAACATATCGGCAAATCCGACAAGGATGGAACGTGATGCTTCCGTCGCTTCAGGGATTTGAAGAAGTTCCAGGATCGGAATGAGGGGCATACCGATGTATTCGAAGAATTTCGTATTCTCCGCCACAATCAGGGCCGTTGTACCAATCGCCATAACGATTGGAGCTACGCCCATCCACATATCCAGCACGTTTTTCATTCCATCCGTAAAGAACTTGGACGCACTGTTGTTGTTCTTCGCCTGGACAAGTGCCTGTTCATAACCGTATCCAACACGGCTGTATCCTTCAGGAATCACTTCCATCGTATCCTTCCCTTCCTGACCGTTGAAGTAAGTGTCAGGCTTACGGGATAAGGGCGGGATCCGTGGCAGAATGATCGCTGCAAGGAGTCCAGACGCAGCTACCGTTAGATAGAAGGGAATGAAATATTCACCCAGATTCACCTGTGAAATGACAACGAGACAGAAGGTGATGGAGACAACAGAGAAGGTTGTCCCGATGACCGCTGCTTCCTTCTTCGTATAATACCCATCTTCATACTGCTTGCTTGTCAGTAGGACTCCGATCGTACCGTCCCCGAGCCACGACGCCAGGCAGTCAATGGATGAGCGACCAGGCAGGCCGAACACAGGACGCATGATCTTCGTTAAGAGCGCTCCGCATAATTCCAATAAACCAAAATTGAGTAATAATGGAAGGAAAAGCCCGGCAAATAAAAACACAGAGAAAAGAATGGTAAGAAGTCCGTCCGGGTTCAGTAGAAGTCCACCCGTTGCATCCGACCAGACCCACTCAGGCCCTAATTTAAATAGAGTCATAACGGCAAAGATGGCGCCGACCACCCTTACGATGGCCCATACAGGTCGAACGTCAAATAAACTCGAGAAAAACGGAGATTTTTCAATGAACGCCGGATGTGCGAGTTTAGTGATGAACGTTCCCATGACCGTCAGGATGATCAAGCCCGTCATAATGGCCGGTACATAGCTGCCGATCCAGTCTTGAAGAAGTCCTGATAAGACTGCGATGGGGATCGTGATTCCGTCTTTCCCCGGAATCGGTATCATAAATAGAAAAACTCCCAATAGGGAAGGGATGATAAATCGTAAATGACTTGATAGTGTATATCGATGCTGCTGATTCATAAATTCACCTCAGAAGTAGTTGTAACGAAAAATGAAACATTATTCATTCTAATGCATACATATAAATTTGTCCATCATAAATTCGGATATGCTGTATTCCTCAGATGATTTTCCCGCCGGCAGTAAAAGTGAAACCTAAAATGACGTATTATTTTTTAGTGAAAAGTGTATACAGAAAAGAAAGCGCTATCTTTCGTACCTTTTCTATTTTACTAAAATTTTAAAAAATTTCAATAATAACATAGGTCTGCCGGGTAGTTTAGCTACTGAAAATAAAAAGATTATTTATTTTGAAAATTAGGTTTATCTTCTATTTAAGAGGGTATTTAGAATTCATATCTTGGTTAATCAGGAGTTGTAATCGATGACATCTTTAACAAAGCTTACAGAAGAGCAATTGGTCAATGTCTATCAGCTGGCACAGGAAGAAGGATTGGAAGAAGAATTTATTGAGATGTTAGAAGGAGAAATGGAAAGAAGGGAAAATGTCCGGTAACAGATAAGTGAATATATAAATAATGAACAATCCATACATAATGGCTGGCCTTCCTTGAAGACCAGCCTTTTTATTGTAATTAAGTCATTCCATGGTCCTTTATAAGAGCAGTAATCCAAGCGAAATGACGACCCCGCTGATGACAAGGATCATGACGCAGTACCCCATGATATCCTTTGCCTTCAATCCTGCAATGGCTAATGCCGGCAACGCCCAGAACGGCTGGATCAAGTTGGTCCAGGCATCCCCCCAGGCGACGGCCATGGCGGTCTTGGCCACAGAAGCATCAAGGGTCTGGGCGGCATCGAGCATGATCGGGGCCTGAACGGCCCACTGTCCACCGCCTGACGGAACAAAGAAGTTGACGATTCCCGCGCTCAGGAAGGCAAAGAAATAAAATGTCACATCATTTGAAATCGACACGAAGGCTTCACTCATGACGACAGCAAGTCCCGACGCCGTCATCATCCCCATGATCCCGGCGTAGAAAGGGAATTGAATGACGATCCCGCTTGCCCCTTTAATCGCCTCTTGTACCGAAGCAAGAAAGCGTTTCGGAGTCCCGTGAAACAGGATGCCGAGAAATAAGAATAAAAAGTTCACGATATCTAAATTAAGGGCGAAACCATTTTTGACAAAGTATGAAAATAAAAACGAAATGCCAAGTACCGCTACAACAATCGATAATACCATGCTGTTCTCCAGACGATCTGCAGGTGTCATCCCTTCTTTTTCAAGTGCAACAGCCGTCTCGTTGAAAACCTCGGGATCCACCGTGATCGTCTCTTCCTTAGATGGCATGAGCATCCTGTTGGCGATTGGCAAAATGATAAATAGTGCGGCCACAATGATGAGAGTGGATGTAGCAAAGATCGTTTCATTCGTAGAGATGACCCCGATCAAATCTTGAAACGGATGCCCCTCAGTTGCAATCGAGAGCGGGATCGATCCGGAAAATCCTGCATGCCAGACGACAAATCCCGAATAGGCACTTGCAATCAGCAAGCGGTAATCGACGCCCTTCACACGCTTTGCGAGTTCTTTCGCAAAAAGTGCCCCGATGACAAGTCCGAATCCCCAATTAATCCAGCTTGCAATCATGGAAACGACGGTCACGATCACGATAGCGGAACCCGGGGACTTCGCAAATGACGCAAGAAAACCGAGGAACCGTTTAAACAACGGACTGCTTGCAAGCACATATCCTGTCACAAGGACAAGCACCATCTGCATGGAGAAGGCAAGCAGGCTCCAGAAACCATCCCCCCAGTATTGAACCATCTCAAGACTCGAACTATCGGTAAAAATAAGGCCAAGCCCGAAAACGACCAACGTCAATATGACCACAAATAAAAACGGATCGGGCAAATAGCGTTGCATGATTTTGTTTGATAAAGAAATAAGTCCTTTCATCATAATCCCCCTTCTAAAAATGTACACCTTATCCTATTGTTCTATAGCGATGTGTGAAAACCCTTTCAATTTCTGAAAAATGGAAAAAGCGCCTGACTCTCTTCATAAGAGTTCAGGCGCAATACATTATTTTTTTGAGGGACGGGGTTTACCCTTCCTTTCTTTCCGTAGTAGGCGGAATAAGGTCACACACATCAGGATCAGAATGACCGTAAATGGCAACGCCGAGACGAGGGAAGCGGTCTGTAATCCTTCCAGTCCACTGGACACCAGGAGGACGGCGGCTATGGCGGCGATCAGTACTCCCCAAACGATCTTTACGATCATCGGCGGATTCAAGCTACCTTCTGTTGTCATGCTGCTTAATATATACGTCGCTGAATCAGCCGATGTAATGAGAAAGGTGAAAATCAACAAAATGGATAATACGGACAAGACCATTGTAAAAGGAAGCTCCCCATACGTTGAAAATAAAGCACTCGTGACATCTTTATTGACCCCTTCGGCAATGGATGTTCCGTTAAATAAGTCCAAATGAAGGGCGGTTCCTCCAAATACGGCGATCCACATAAGGGCGATCAGAGGTGGAACGACCAATACACCGACAATGAATTCCCGGATGGTCCTCCCCCGTGAGACACGGGCAATAAAGGCACCGACAAAGGGAGACCAGGCGATGGCCCAGGCCCAATAGAAGATCGTCCAATCCTGTACCCATGTCCCGCCCTGATAAGGGGTCAGACGCAAACTGTAACGGATGAAATTGGAGATATAATCACCGATTCCAAGCGTGAAGGTATTTAAGATAAACACTGTCGGACCGACGATGAAGACAAACAGCATCAGAATCAGGGCAAGGGACAAGTTGAGGTTGCTCAGCCATTTGATCCCTTTATCAAGTCCGGTTGTCGAGGATGCTAAATAAAGGACGAGCAGAATGAGCACGATGACGAGCTGAGTCACCGTCCCACTCCCGAGACCAAATACAGAGCTAAGCCCCCCGTTGATCTGAAGGATCCCAAGTCCAAGAGACGTCGCTACACCCATGACAGTGGCAATGACAGCGAGGATATCAATGGTATCTTTAATGCCTGAAGAACCTTTACGACGCCCGATCATGGGAGAAAGGGAAGTGGAAACGAGCCCATTCTCCCCCTTCCTGAATTGAAAATAGGCGATGATCAATCCGACAATTGTAAAGACAGACCATTGACTGACTCCCCAGTGGAAGAAGGCATAGCCCATAGCAAGGCGCGCGGCTTCCTCCGTCTGAGCTTCCACACCAGGAATCGGTGTTTCAAAGAAATGACTCATCGGCTCTGCGATTCCCCAGAATACCAGTCCGATTCCAAATCCTGCAGAGAATAACATCCCGATCCAGGTGAAGAAAGGGTACTGTGGGCGTTCATCGTCCTTTCCGAGACGTACTTTCCCATACTTGCTCCCCATCAGAAACAGAAGGAACAGCACGAAGAAGAACACCGCTGCGAGATAAAACCACCCGAACGAATAGGTAGTGAAACCAAAGGCCGCATTCGCCCCTTTGGCAAAAAGTTTCGGAAACGAAGCCCCAAATATAACTAAAATGGACACAATAATTGCTGAAATCCAAAACACTTTGTTCAAATATGTACGATTACCCATGAAATAACCTCCCGAAAGAATAGACGAACGTTCTCATTATTCTCATACCCTAAATCTCGAAAGGTATTCATCTCACGAGGGTGTTCAGTACAAAACGATAAATAATTCATGATACAATGGCTAAATTAAGATTATTCAACAACAGGAAGGTGTTTATAAATGATTACATTGATTGCGACAGATATGGACGGAACACTATTGAATGAACATCAGGAAATCAGTGAAGCGAATAAACAGGCGATCCTCGATGCACAGCAGCAGGGGATTGAAGTCGTTGTTGCTACAGGCAGATCGTATGAAGAAGCACGTTACGTCATCAAGGAAGCCGGAATCTCATGTGAAATCGTCTGTGCCAATGGGGCCGAGGTGCGAAATAAGCAGGGAGAGATCATCTACCAGGCGGGAATTGAATCAGCACGGGCAAAAGAGATTGCTTCTGTCCTGAATGAAACCGGCATTTATTTTGAAATCTATACAGACCGTGGGACGTATACGGAAAATTATGACATGGGAGTCGAGCTGATCGTCGACATTTTTACGACAGCGAACCCAACTGTATCGGAAGAACAGGTAAGGCAGGCGGCGCGGGAACGATTTGAAAAAGGTCATATCAAACTTGTGGAAGATTACGGGGTTCTTTTCGAAGATGATTCACAGCTTGTTTACAAATTCCTTGTTTTCTCTTTTGACGAGAAACAGCTGGCAGAGGCGAACGAGAAACTGAATGAACTGTCAGGCATCGCCGTCAGCTCATCAGGGAAAGAAAATATTGAGGTGAACAGCATAGAAGCCCAAAAAGGGGTCGCTCTTGAAAAATTACTCAAGGACAAAGGATTGTCCCCAGAGAATAGCATGGCCATGGGCGATAATCTGAACGACCTGTCCATGATGAAAGTAGTGGGAAGACCGGTTGCCATGGGAAATGCCCTGGATCAGATTAAAGAATTCTGTCCGTTCATCACAGCAACGAACAAGGAAGACGGTGTGGCCAAGGCGATACAGGAGGCGATCAAACTTCCGGCCAAGTAATGAGAGTGGCATCCGTTGTCCATACTGGTTAAAAAAGTGAGTAAGGGGAGCTGTTGGTATGAAAAGCAAGATAAGTTGGCTCATGTTGTTCATAAGTCAGATCTTACTGCTTAGTGCGTGCTCTTTCGGACAGCGAGAATTGCAACAGGAAGAAAGCAAGTCTGTCACAAAGCCGAGTGTTGAAAGCAAAGTGGTGGCGAAGGATCTCACCATTCCCTGGTCCATCCAGAAGGTTGATGATACTTTCTATATTACACAGCGGACCGGCGGGATCGTGGAAATAACGGAAGGGAAGAAGTCCGTCATAAAAACCAATCTATCCAAGGAACTATCGGGGAGACCTGAAGCCGGGTTATTAGGGTTTGTGCTCCATCCGGATTTTAAACACAACCGGCTGGCTTTTGCCTATTATACGTATGATGACGCGGGTAACCCCTACAACCGGGTTGTTGTACTGAAACGGACAGAAAACCAGTGGTCCGAGGAAAAAATATTAATCGACCGGATCCCGGGCGGTCAGTATCACCAGGGTGGCAGGCTTGAAATCGGTCCCGATCACAAGCTCTACGTTACTACGGGGGATGCCACCAAACAGGATAAAGCTCAGGACCTCACTTATCTGGGAGGGAAAATCCTCCGTATGGACCTGGATGGAAAGATACCGTCCGATAATCCGATTGAAGATTCATATGTTTACAGCTACGGTCACCGGAATCCCCAAGGCCTTGCCTGGAATCAGGATGGAGAGCTTTATGGCACCGAACATGGTCCGAATGGATTTGATGAAATCAATCTGATCAAGGCTGGAAACAATTATGGATGGCCAAAGATCACTGGGGATGAAAAGGGAGAGTCGCTGATTTCACCACTCGCCCATTCAGGGGAACCGTCATGGGCCCCGTCAGGAGCAGACTTCTGGAACGGGGATCTCGTGTTCGCGTCCCTTGCCGGTCAAAGCGTGAAGCGATTTGATACAGAGACTCACATTGTATCAGATCTGCTTACAGGGTTTGGGCGTGTAAGAGATGTGTTGGTTGCAGGGGACACCCTTTACTTTGTGTCCAATAATACGGATGGACGGGGGATTCCCCGTGAGAATGATGATAAGCTGTTTGAGGTGGATTTGAAGTCAGTCATGAATAAAGAATAAAGTGATGGAAACCTCCCTTCGTTTTGGGGAGGTTTTTTTGCAGAAAAAAAACACGCTCTTCAGCGTGTTCATGAATGTTTATTTTCATCATTGGCTTTCAGAATCGCAATCACGAACATCCCAAAACTGAGCATCAGAGATAATACTTCGAATGTATTCATAGTATACATCGCCTCCTTAGTCTAAGGCTTCCCGAGTACAAGATTGTCCTATACACTTGAAATAAATGGGATTTATTCAGCCTGCTTCTTTTTATCAAATAATCCCGGTACATTGTCCAATGAATAGTCCCGTACATACCGGATCAATCTGATCTTTAACTCCTGTTCGAGATCGTCCCTGTTTTCGAGTCGGGTCAGGTACAATGATTTCCTGATTTTCGGTTCGAACTTCCTGATGATTTTCGTTTCATATTCTGTGTTGCCCTTAGCTTCTTTTACTAGATCGTATAAAAGTCCCATGGGTTAACATTCTCCTTTTTCTAAAATAGATTTTAATTTGCGTAACGCTTTTCGATGGGTTTTCGAGATGGCTTGTTGGGATACGCCCTGCATTCTTGCAATCTCCGTATCAGATCGTTCTTGTACATAAGCTAGGTCCAGGATATGCTTCTGTCTGTCTGTCAATGTTTTATAAGCACGCAGGAGTGCTTCGTTCTCCAGGCAATCCCCTAAGGTCGAATAATTGGTAAATGGTGCAATATCCGAGGACGGATCCGGAACAAGGTCGATGAAAGATCCGCCTTCTTCAGCCTGGTCATCCAGGGTAAGAGGGTGGCGCTCGCTGTATTTCCTTATATGCTTGTCAAAGTTCACGCTGTGATAATAAAGGGATGAACTGACGTAAGAGGTAAACCGGATATCGAAATAATGGGCTTTGAAAGCTTCGTTTAAATGTTCTTCCTTATGTGCACTGGGGTGACGTAAAAATTCTTCCACTAACTTCTGATTCTCTCCTTGACTGATGAAGGACTCAACGGCTTTATTATGTTTGAGATGAGGATAATGACGATAAAACTCTTTCACTAATGTGTCCATTTTTTCACCACCAATAGAACGTATGTTCGATTTTAAAGTAAAAAAAAGAGGAGAAAAACTCTCTCGGCTTTTACTTTATAAAGAAGCGGATCGTTCCTTTTCCACAACCTTCTTCTTTTATATCGTTCCATAGTACTATCTATTAAATCATATATTACAGAATGAGGTAAGTGATGAATGCACTAATTTTCCCTAATATCAGGTAGATTTGTGATTGATAGAGGGGTTGAAGGGTATTTTATCTAATATAGTATACAATGGTTCATTCTTTTGAAGGGAAGTGATACTGTGCGTAGTAAATGGATGTTCGCATTTTTACTCGTTCCTGTGTTATTAAACGGATGTGCTTCTGAAGAGCCAAAAGAGGAACAGGATTCTACTGAAGTCAACTCCGATGTACCTCAAGACCAGCCCGCAAACAAGATGGATGTTCTGGCCAACGATGAAAAAATCATAGAGATGTTAAAGAAGACCGGAGTCATATCGGAAGATGCTTCACATGAAGAAATTGAAAAGGCACTGCAAAAATACCTCCAGGATAAAAACAGTGACCAGCTCAGCAATGAAAAAGAAAAGCAAAAGTATATTGATGAGATCAAAAAGAAAATCCAAGAGGGCAGTTAATGGGGCAAGGGTATATACCCTGCCCTTATTTGTGATTGGTCAGCGCATCACGCTACCCCCTGAAATCTTAACCGATTCCCCGACAATGTTTTCGGCAGCATCGCTTAAAAGATAGACAATGGTGTTCGCAACCTCGACCGGGGATGTTAGTTTACCTGAAGGAATGCTGTCCTTGGCGACTTCCAACTGCTTCTCATAGCTTCGCCCTTCCCGTTCCCCTTTGGATTTAATGGCGTTACGTCCCATCTCCGTATCGACATATCCAGGGCAGATGGCGTTCACCCTGATCTTATGCTCAATTGCTTCATGGGCAAAGGCCTGGGTGAATCCTGTCACCGCAAATTTCGACGCGCTGTACGCACTGTTTCCGTGGGTGCCCCTCAGTCCTGAAAGGGAAGAGATATTGACGATCGCTCCTTTTTGATTGTCCTTCATTTGGTGGTAGACAGCCTGGGTAAGCTTGACGAGGGAGAAATAGTTGAGCTCCATGATGCTGCGGAGATCTTCTTCAGACAAGTTCTCCACCATATCTCCGCCGCCGATCCCGGCTGAATTCACGAGACCCGTAATGGGACCGTGATGCTTCGTTGCTGCTGACAGAAGTTGTTCACGGTCTTCATTGCTCGTAAGATCCGCTTTATACAGGAAGACTTGACTCGGATTCCCACACTCTGCCTTCAATTTTTTAAGCTTTTCTTCATTTCGTCCCGTAATGGTCACACGGGCACCCGCCTGAACCGCTACCTTCGCGGTTTCATAACCGATGCCGCCTGTGGCACCAGTGATAAGGATGTGATGATCTTTCAACGTATTTTCGTGAAAAAGGAAACTCATTACTGTACCTCCTTGTGATGGATAGTTGGTTTTACCCGTTGGGGGGAGGTGGGAAACGGAATGCGGGGGTTTTTGATAATAAGTTGGGTGGAATTGAAAATAAGTGCTTACGAGACTTCATTCCAACCCGAAAAAAAAGACCCCAAATCAATAGTTGGAGTCCCTTTTACATAGATTATCTTTACTGTTTCCCAATCCCATCCACAATCATCCTCACCGTCATCTCGATCTCCTTCTCATCATCCCAATCGGCTTCAGGAAGGAAAAGATACCGGACAAGGAGCAATCCGAAGATGCTGGACGCTGAAAATCGTACGACTGCGTGTGAGGGCATGTCGATGATCTGTCCTTTTTCTTTATAATGATCAACGAGCTTCACGAATTTCTCGAATACTTTTTCGCCGATATGCTCCCGGAACTGCTCTTTCAGCTCGGGATGAAAGGGGATTTCCTGTATCAAAATCTTAAAAGCGGTCATGTTCTCTTTCAAAAATTCCTGCCGGTTCAAAATCATCGCTTTCAGGAAATCTTCATACCGTTCGTATTTTGCATCGAGAACCTTATTGAGGTCGCGGATGACAAATGGTGCGATCAGTTTAGCCATCGTAGGGGAGACAATTGAAAGAAGCAGTTCCTTCTTCGTCTTGTAGTGCCGGAAGATGGTGCCTTCTGCGACGCCGGCCTTTTTGGCGATTTGACTGGTAGAGGTGGAGGCATAGCCTTTTTCCGCAAACATTTCGATGGCTGCCTCCACGATTTTCTGCTGCTTATCCGTCAGATTTTCTTCCTGGTCGAATAACTGTTTGAATATATTCTTTTCCTCAGACATTTTTAAACCCCTAACTTGTCGTTCATTCCTACCCTATATTTTACGGTATTTTCGGAGGGCTGCAACATTCAGGACGATAAAGAGTAGAGAAAAGCCGATCAGAACTGATAAATTAAAGAGTAAATCTTCGAATGCATAGCCCCGTATCATGATATCCCTTAATGCGTCGGCCGCATAATAGAGCGGGGTGAAAGGTCCGATCCAGCTCAGCCACTCAGATATGGTATCCAAATTGAATAGTCCCGAGAAGAATATCTGTGGAACGACGACAATCGGAATGAACTGCATCATCTGTAATTCATTTTTAGCAAAAGCGGACAGCAATATTCCAAGAGTAAGTGCGGTGAACGATAAGGAAACGATGATGATCAAGACGTTAAAGAAGCTGCCTTTCATCATCATATCCAGAACGTAGATCGAGTACCATGAAATCAAGGATGCCTGTAAGAGGGTCACGATTCCAAACCCGATCACGTAACTGACGACCATTTCCCAGATTTTAATCGGAGAAGCAAGCAGTCTCTCCAATGTTCCCGTTGTTCTTTCTCTTAAAAAAGATACCCCGCTGATTAAAAAGACGAAGAAAAAGACAAAAAATCCAAGTAGTACCGGTCCGAATGAATCGAACATCTCCATGTCCTTACTTCCGTGCACATACTTTACTTCATCAGAAAGGTTCTGTGAATCAGAAGGGAACAATGTCTGAATCTTTTTCATGACGGCCCCATTGACGGTAGGGTCACTGCCTTCAATGGTAATGGACGGTGAGGTGGGGTCTTCGAATGAGATATAGCCATCGAGCTCTCCACTTTTTACGTCCTTCAATGCCTGTTCGGGATCAGTGTAGGATTGGAAATCCTGTGTATCGAATTTTGCCTCCAGCTGCTGTGGAAGGTCCACTATGGCTACCTTGGCATCATAGTCCTTAGAGTTGAACACAAGGGAAAGCATGCTGAGTATAAGTAGCGGAGCCAGGAACATCAGTGCCAACGTCCGTTTATCACGGAGAAGCTGCTGAAGGATACGGACGACGAATCCTCTAATTCTCAATGGAAACACCTCCATTTTTCAAAAAGACATCTTCAATGGAAGAGACGCCATACGTTTCTTTAATGGCATCAGGGGTGTCGCTTGAAATGATTTCCCCGTGTTGCAACAGGCCGAGTTGGTCGCATCTTTCTGCCTCATCCATGACGTGGGTCGTAATGATCAGGGTCCTGCCTTCCTCTTTCAGCCGATGGAAGCTATCCCAGATGTCTTTCCGTAAGACAGGATCAATCCCGACAGTCGGTTCATCGAGGAACAGGACTTCAGGTTCGTGGAGGAGGGCGATGGCAAGGGATAATCGTCGTTTCATCCCTCCCGAATACTGATGGACCGGTTTATTGAGGTGTTCCAACAGATCGACTGTCGTCATCACCTTTTCGATTTGTTCTTTCCGTTTGGCCTTTTTTAATCCGTAGAGGGAAGCCATGAAAGATAAGTTTTCTTTTGCCGTCAATTCATCGTACAAGGCATCGGATTGAGCCATGTATCCGATGGCCGGGTACAGCTCACTCGCTTTCAGCTTGTTTCCTTTATAGGTGACACTGCCGGATGACGGCGTTTCAAGTCCGATCATCAGCTTGATTAACGTCGTTTTCCCAGACCCGGAAGGACCTAATAAACCATAGATATTCCCTTTTGGGATGTTGAGGGAAACGTTTTTGAGCACTTCCTGAGAGCCGAATGATTTCGATAGATTCTTTAGTTGGAGAATGGAATCCATATGAATCACACCTTTCTAAATAATGAGTGATTACTCATTATACTATAATTTATGTATGGTCTTTTGTAAAGTGAGTAATCACTCACTATAATATATTCTCCAAATTCATTTATAGAAGAGGACAATAAAAAAAGAGCTTGAGCCATTGGCTCAAACTCTATTCAAAAGATTATTTCACGTTGTCATTTTCCCATTGATAGCTCCAGAATCGTTCGACGGTCACCCATCTTAGCGCTTCGGGATCATTCTGCTGGATGCCTTTTTCAAGGTCTTTCAGCATCCAGGCTGTTTGAGAGATATGTGCCTTCATAGCGCCGATTTTCTGATCTTTCACCGGTCTGATATCGACGAGGACATCGGGCTTGCCCAGCTCTTCTTCACAATTCTTCGAAAATGCCAGGCAGTGCAGCTTCGGTCTTGATGCCTTCGGGAGGCGACGGACCGCACGTACGACGGCTCTTGCGGTAGCTTCGTGATCCGGATGGACAGAGTAGTCAGGGTAGAATGTGATGATAAGGGACGGATTTAATTCTTCGATTAGCTCCGTCACCATATTCGAAAGCTTTTCATCATTTTCAAATTCAAGAGTCTTATCCCGGTAGCCCATCATGCGCAGATCCTGGATCCCCATCACATCGGCAGCTTTTTGCAGCTCTTTTTTCCGGATTAAAGGGAGGGACTCCCTGGTCGCAAAGGGGGGATTCCCTAAGTTTCTTCCCATTTCCCCTAATGTGAGGCATGCATAGGTGACCGGCGTTCCATTATTTACGTACGTGGAAATCGTCCCTGATACACCGAATGCTTCATCATCCGGATGAGGAAAGATGACAAGTACCTGTCTTTCTTTTTCCATTTTTGACCTCTCCTTTTATATATAAAGTTCAAGTAGTTTAATTGAAAGGTGTCGGACTGATTTCAAGGGCGACGGCGAGCTTCCCGTCCCCGCCATGTCCGGCAAGGAGCAGGCGGCCGTGTTCATCAAGTTCATAATGAGTCAGTCCTTCGGCATAAATCCAGCCGAGTTCGATCTTCAAACCGACACGGTAAGGTCCGTCCCCGATGATTTTTCCGTGCTCATAGTTGACTTTCGCGTTGCGGATATATGCCCCCGCCGAGAAGAAGCCCTCATTGAAGTGGGATGCATAGGCCCCGTTGGTGGTTTCTAAATGTATATAAACGTCCTGACGTGCAAGCTGGGTGATGATTCCCTGCACATCGGCAATCTTGATCGGTTCCATTCTTTTTCCTCCTTAAGTACAGAAAAGACTCATAACCATTATGTACTATCTTACTAAAATTCATGAGTGAATGCGAAAAGTATGATTGAGTAGGAGAGGTCCGTCCCTCCAAAAAAAAGGTGCCAGACACGAAAGGATTCATTCGTGCCTGGCACTACCTGGCCGGGGGATTATTTTTCGAATCGGTTGTAGGCTCCGTGCATGACGGGTCCTACGTATTCGTTCAGTTTGAAGCCGTGTTTAATGGCGGCTGTGACGAATGTTTTGGCGTTTTGTACCGCTTCTTTCACTTCTTGTCCGTTGGCAAGGTTGGCGGTGATCGCTGCGGCGAATGTACACCCTGCCCCGTGATTATAGGACGTTTCTACTTTTTCTTCTTCCAGGAGGGTGAATTCATTTCCGTCATAAAATAAATCAAGAGCTTTGTCGTGTTGTAATTGCTTTCCGCCCTTGATGACGACGTTTTTCGCGCCAAGATCGTGAATCTTCCTGGCTGCTTCCTTCATCTCTTCAATTGTTTTGATCGGACCTGTTTGGGCAAGCTGACCGGCTTCAAACAGGTTGGGGGTTACGACAGTCGCACGCTGCAAGAGATGTTCCCTCATGGCGTCAGTGGTTTCAGGGTGTAGGACTTCATCCTCACCTTTACATACCATGACGGGGTCGATGACCACTTTATTTAACCCGAATGCATCGATCTTTTTCGCTGCCAGCTCGATGATTTCAACAGTGCCGAGCATCCCAGTCTTCATGGCATCGATCCCGACAGACAGGACCGTTTCCAGTTGTGCTTCAAGTGTATCGATGGACAATGGATGAACGTTGTGATGCCAGTGGTTGTTTGGGTCCATGGTCACCACGGTCGTGAGGGCAGTCATTCCGTATACACCGTGCTCCTGGAATGTTTTAAGATCGGCCTGGATCCCTGCGCCTCCGCTCGTATCGGAACCGGCAATCGTTAGTGTTTTCTTTAATGTCATGGTTGCATTCCTCCTATGAAAATAGCTCGTAAAAGTCTGACTAAAGAATATAATATCGACGGGGTAATTACAAATCCTTTTGAGTTTGTATGACGGGAAGTAAACAGCATTGCGATTGCGGCTGGGCATTTATAGCTGCTGATCACCGCATCAAGCATGGTGGCCGCACTTATCCGTTTGAGAGATCAGGCTATGTCCCAGAGCTGATTAAATAGACGGAAAAACTCCGCTTAATTCGCCATGAATAGTAAAAAATGCTGAAATAAGCGGAAGGATTCCGTCTATTGACTAAAAAAATACAAAAATTAGTGATTTTCCTGTACATAAGCGGAAAACCTCCGCTTATGTACCTCAAAACAAGTTCCATTCTCGACATAACAGGAAAAACTCCGCTTATTTTACTTCGCTGGTTCCTCAATAAAGAAACTCGCCAAATTTACTACGGCGAGTTTTACTTTCTTATACCAATGATGTTTTAAAAAATTCACTTCAAAAGGACTTGAAAAACTTAGAAAGGCTTGGCATTATTATCCGTTGCTTCCTTGGAAGCGACGATGACAAGCTTTCCTTTATCCAGTTCTTCTTCATAGGCATCGGCTTCTGCCTGATTCATGCCGACAGACTTCATTTTCGAGCGCAGTTCATCTCCGCGGCTGTTAAACATATTTCCCATGGATTCAAGGATACCCTGTTCCTTTATTCCAGTGGATTCTGTCCCGGTTGCTTCGGTAATGTGTTTAGAGCGGTGTTTGTCATGTGCGAATACGTAAATGTCATCTTTCGTGTAGCCTTCGCTTGTGAACGTTTCGATTTCTTTTTTTGCTTCTACCGCGTTTTCAGCTGTCTGGACTTTATACATGTTCAATACCCTCCAGTTTTTTGTCTTGCCCTTTCTTTTCCCGTTTATTCCATTTTGAAACTTTCCATAAAATAGAAACTCTTTCCAGCAGAATAATTGTTTCCAAGATTCTACATTATTTCCTATAATAGAAGAGAGGAAGGTGGAAGAAATGACAAGTCAATACAAAAGAATACAGGAAATGGAAGCGATTTTGGCAGATTTAAAAGCAACCGAAAGAGAAACAAGTGCCTCATTGGCGATTGACAATAGAAGCAGTAGACGGTGGAATGTGACAAGAAACATTGTGACAATGTGGAAAAAGAGAGTGGGACTGATCCTTCTGGTAGTCGCACTATTGGCGGGAGGAACATTTATCGGGATATATTCGTGGTTATCCGGTTCGACTTTCACAGAAGAAAAAGGTTCCTTTGTCGAACGGATCCAGGATATGAGCTCATTGGCTACGGCCCAAGGGTTCGTGAAGGCCGTGATCGAGCAGGAGGATAATCAATTATTCGGTAAAGAAATCAATGCGGATCTGCCCGGAACGAAACGGAAGCTTCTGATGGTTGTTCCCGGAACGGTCCTTGCGGGGGTCGATTTACAAGGGATTGATGAGAAGGATATAGTAGTGGATGATGAGAAGAAAAAAATCACACTCACCCTGCCCCACGCAGAGATCCTTCAAGAGCCGTCGATCGATACGGACAACATAAAGACGTTTTCGGTTGAAGGCATCTTCAGGAACGATGTGGATTGGAATGAAGGGTTCGCCCTTGCAGAAGTCGCTAAGGATCAAATCAGTCAGGAAGCGATCGAACAGGGCATTCTTCAGGCAGCGGAGAAGAACGCAGAAAAGTCGTTGAAGGGTTTCTTTGAACAAATCGGATACGACGTGACGATTGATTTCCGTAACTAGAAAGGGTGTCTCTTAGTGTCGGCAATTTTTCAAAATGATTGGGCACATATATTGGAAGATGAACTTCAAAAGGAATACTATCAGCATTTAAGAGAATGGTTGAAAGGGGAATATGAAGCAAACACCATATACCCTGATATGCATGACATTTTCAACGCGTTTCACTACACGGCGTATGAGGATGTCAAGGTTGTCCTGCTTGGCCAGGATCCCTATCATGGCCCACATCAGGCAGAGGGACTGAGCTTTTCAGTGAAAAAAGGGGTGAAGATCCCTCCTTCATTGCGAAATATGTACAAAGAGCTTCAAGAGGACCTTGGATGTGCGGTTCCGTCTCATGGTTCATTGGTGAAATGGGCGGAACAGGGCGTCCTGTTATTGAATACAGTGCTGACCGTGCAGGATGGAAAGGCTCACTCCCACAAAGGGAAGGGGTGGGAACGCTTCACCGACTACGTCATTTCTGTATTGAATGAGCGGGAGAAGCCGATGGTGTTTATACTTTGGGGGAAGCCTGCCCAATCGAAGCAGTCCCTCATCGATTCATCCAGGCATTGTGTTGTGTCTGCACCACACCCGAGTCCTTTATCGGCCCACCGGGGATTCTTCGGAAGCAGACCTTTTTCGAAAAGTAATGCGTTCCTCCATGAAGCTGGAATGGACGAGATCGACTGGTGCATAGAATAGAAATGTTTCACGTGAAACACTCGGGGGGAGGATGCCGCATGAAAAAAGAAGAACGGATCAACTGCTTTCAATGTCACTATTTCTATACGACGTGGGAACAGGCTCATCCCAGAGGGTGCAAAGGGTACGGGTTCAAAACGAAAGCAATGCCTTCAATGTTGGTATTTCAATCTTCGGGAAGTCCCTGTATGAAATTCAAGGCAAAACAAAGATGATATTTGCGAAATCCTTCAATAAGAATTAGGATAAAGACGTACATACTGTATGAGATACCTTGTGGAAGGAGTCAACAAGAGTGAATATCCCACATCAAACATTAATCAAGAAAATCGAACATGAACTCGGAAAGGCGAAGGCTGCAGAAAAGTCCCAGCAGATCCGTGAACATGTGTATTCAATAAAAGCCCTGTGCGAAGTATTGCTTGAGGAAAACAATGGGCCATCTGTCCAACCGACCTATTCAGGGCCCCAGCAAACCTACTTCCAGGAACCCCAGCAGGTTCAGAAACCCGTCACCATCCAAAAGGAAGAGCCTCTTGAAACGGATGACGGAGCCAATGGCAATTCATTATTTGACTTTTAAACAAACGTAGGAGGTTCACCATGAAAACATTTATCATTATCGGTGCCATCAATGCCTTTTTATCCGTTGCACTGGGAGCGTTCGGTGCTCACGCATTGGAAGGGAAGATCTCACAAAAATACATTGATACATGGAATACAGGCGTTCTCTATCAAATGTTCCATGCGATCGGGATCATCATCGTCGGGGTGTTGATGGGAAATGTAACACCTACATCCATGCTTTCCTGGTCAGGATGGCTGATGCTGATCGGTACGATTCTCTTCTCAGGAAGTCTATACGTACTGAGTCTTTCCGGCATTAAGGTGCTCGGGGCGATTACACCCCTGGGTGGAGTAAGCTTCCTCGCTGCCTGGATCCTTCTCGTCATATTTGCGGCAAAAACATTATAAACATGAAAATACCCTGTAAGGAAGTCAGCTTCCTCACAGGGTATTTTTTTAACGTTGGGAGTAACCTTGCATCGAACCACCTGCACCATATGGGTACTCATATTCAATTTCTTCATCGAATGTAATGTAATCTAAGTAAATCATCGGAATGAGGTACCGTGTCCCGGTTTGTGGATCGCTCAGGATCAGATGATCCCGTCCAGCGGCTTCAATGATCCCCTTGAATACCTTGGCATTCCATTCCTTGTTGTTCTCGAATGTCGTGTACACCGTCGCTACCTTTCCTTTGTTCAACCGAAGAATATTTTCAATGTACGATTCTTCTATCGGAAGCATCCCCGGGACATTTTGAGAAGGTGCCGGAGCATTTGTCGGTGAAGGGATCGAATAATTCCCGCCACCACCTTGCTGTTGGGGATAATACTGTCCTTGACCTTGACCACCACCGTAATACTGACCATAAGGATTATAGGCAGATTGATTATACCCTTGCATATAAGGGTTTGATTGTTGGTTCGCCAAACCGAATACCTCCTTTGAATGAAATTAATATACTTTCGGACAATCACCTTTAGTGGGTTGATAGAAACAGTGGGATTTGAATCGTCCCGCATTGGACTGGTTATACCACTCGGCCGGGCAATTGCCCGCAGGCTTAAAGAACCAAAGGGAATACGAAGCAGGGTGGTACCTGCTGCCCTTGATGGTCTTCCGCGCCAAATCGATTTCCTTTTGCCGCGCCCGTTGATAAAAGTATCCTTTCTGGGTTGCTTCGAATCCACCTGGACTTTGAAATACCATATCCTGAAGATTCGCCAACTTCTTGAAGTCAAGGCAATCGGACCGAACGCGATTCACCCCGACGTTCCCGACCATCAGCATTCCTTGCTGTCCCTCACCCTCGGCTTCAGCCCTCATCAGTCGAGCCAGGAGCTTTACTTCCTTCTCGTTATAAGGAATAACACCCATCTTCCCACCTCACTTTAGAAGATGCTATGTCTCACTATTTGATGTTTATGTAGGGGGGGAATAATATATTCTTGTGTTTTTGGAATGAAGGAGGGAGGAGTGTTTGTTTTGAAAATGGACCGTTCCTTTCCGCTCCAGGCCCAAGATTCGCGCGGGGAGGAAGTCGAGCCTCCTCGGGCGTTGCCCTGCGGGGTCTCGACCTTTCCTCTTTTCGCTCACCGCCAGCCCCGCGGAAAGCGAGCACATGGAGCGGAAATCAACCAGCTCCTATCTAATAAAAAAACGACAAGCCAAAGGGACTTGTCGTTTTTCGTATGGTTAGTTCACATGAAGGAATTTCGCAATGTTTTCTTCTTTTAACAGGTTTCCTACGTAGAAGGTACCGAATTCACCGTAGCGGGCGCTTACTTCATCAAAACGCATTTCGTATACGAGCTTTTTGAATTGAAGCACATCATCGGCGAACAGGGTGACGCCCCATTCGTAATCATCAAAGCCAACAGAACCTGTAATGATCTGTTTCACTTTTCCTGCATATTGGCGACCGATCATCCCGTGACTTCTCATCATGTCACGACGCTCTTCCATCGGAAGCATATACCAGTTATCATTACCCTGGCGACGCTTGTCCATCGGATAGAAGCAGATATGGTTCGCTTTCGGCAGGATCGGATAGATGCGTTCCTGTACGTACGGATTCTCGTAAGGGTCGCCCTCTGAAGGCATGTAGTTACCCAGTTCCACAACAGAAACATATGAGAATGTCGGGATCGTGAATTCAGCGATTTTCAGCTTGTTGAATTCATTTTCCAACTCATTTAATTCTTCCATTGTCGGACGAAGGATCATTGTCATGAAGTCCGCTTTCTGCCCGACGATCGTGTAGAGGGCATGACTTCCTTCCTTTGCATCCTGCGTACTGTTCAATCGATCTAAAAATCCGTGGAATTCTGCAATCGCAGAGTCTCTTTCTTCACTCGGAAGCATCTTCCATGAAGTCCAGTCCATCGCGCGAAAATCATGCAGGGAATACCAACCATCTAATGTTTGTGCCGGTTCTGCCAACGTAATCACTCCTTAAAGTACTATTTCCAACTTTACTATATCATAGTTTGACCTTAGAGTAAGATTACAAAACCCAATGTCGCTAAAATGGCACAAATCGTGGATAGACCGGGGAATTCTGGAACAGACTATCCTAGGTAGCATGCTTAGGATGATGAAGGAACGGGTAAAAGAGAAAAGGAATTGTTAGAAAACAAAGACTTTTCGTGTGTAACCGATATCATTTCTCCTTTTCCTTGAATTCCTATATGAGAAGAGTATTCTAAGATTGGATATGTATAAATCAAGGAGGTTCCTCTATTGAGCAACTTATTTACCACATTAACAGATAAAGTAAAAGGCAAAGAGTTAAAGATCGTATTCCCTGAGGGGACAGACGAACGTATTCTGACAGCAGCATCCCGTTTGGCAAGCGACGGCATCTTGACACCGATCGTAGTAGGAAACGTGGATGAAGTAAATACAAAAGCGGATCAGCTTGGTGTGAAGCTTGACGGATGTGACGTTGTCGATCCGGCATCATTCCCTGGAATGGACGAGCTTGTGAAAGCATTCGTAGAACGCCGTAAAGGAAAAGCGTCTGAAGAAGACGCAAAGAAAATCCTCCTGGACGGAAACTACTTCGGGACGATGCTTGTCTACACGGGACAGGCTCACGGTCTTGTAAGCGGAGCAGCTCATTCAACAGCTGATACCGTTCGCCCGGCGTTACAAATCATTAAAACAAAAGAAGGCGTCCGTAAAACATCAGGTGTATTCATCATGGTACGCGAAGACGAGAAATATGTATTTGCTGACTGTGCCATCAACATCTCACCTGACAGCCAGGACTTAGCCGAAATCGCGATCGAAAGTGCAAAGACGGCCGAAATGTTCGACATCGACCCACGCGTTGCGATGTTGAGCTTCTCTACAAAAGGTTCAGCCAAATCACCAGAAACGGAAAAAGTCGTTGAAGCCGTTTCTGTCGCAAAAGAAAAAGCACCGGAACTGACGGTCGACGGAGAATTCCAATTCGACGCTGCGTTCGTTCCATCGGTTGCAGAGAAAAAAGCACCTGGTGCCGACATCCAAGGTAATGCCAACGTATTCGTATTCCCAAGCCTTGAAGCTGGAAACATCGGATACAAAATCGCTCAACGCCTAGGGAATTTCGAAGCAGTAGGCCCGATCCTTCAAGGATTAAACGCTCCTGTGAACGATCTTTCTCGCGGATGTAACGAAGAAGATGTTTATAAGCTTGCGTTGATTACGGCGGCTCAGGCGCTGTAAGTAAATAGCATGTAATGGAAAGCCGGATCCTTTTGGAGGTCCGGCTTTTTTGTTTGACTGTTAAAGTTATTTTTAATTTTGACAGGTAAAGAATGATGGACATTCAGCTGTCAAAATGAATGCCCTTTTTAACAGGCAAACCAAAACGAACCCTGGATTGCCCCCCCTTTTTTAGCAAACTCCATTCATATGGTATAATGAGCTCGCATGTTGTCAGTGAAGGAGAAGCGTTATGGATAAAGAAAAAGCATATGCACTGCTTCGTCAAGATCGATGGAGAGTGATTGATCAATCAAGTTTAGGACCGATGTTCGGCGCATTGCAGTCGTTCGCCATGGATGACACATTATGCACGGTGATCGGAGCAGGCCAGTCAGACCCGACGGCACGCTCGTGGGTCCATCATCAAACGGTCGTGTTGGGTATACAGGATACAAAGCTGCCGTTTCTTTCGGATGCCCTGGAGGTGTTGGAAGAAGCAGGCTATCAATATATTGTGCGAAACTCCGGTGGATTAGCAGTGGTATTGGATGAAGGGGTTTTGAACCTATCATTGGTGTTCCCGGATTCAGAAAAGGGCATAGACATTAACCGGGGCTACGATGCCATGTGGTTACTCGTTCAGGATATGTTCAAGGATTTCGACGTGGAGATCGAAGCGAAGGAAATTACACAGTCGTACTGTCCGGGAAGCTATGACCTCAGCATCAACGATCAGAAGTTTGCCGGGATCTCCCAGCGGAGGATCCGGAACGGGGTAGCCGTTCAGGTATACCTCTGCGTGGACGGAAGCGGCTCTGAACGGGCGAAGCTGATTCAGCGTTTTTATGAGATAGGATTGAAGGATGCGACGACGAAATTTACGTTCCCTGACATTGTGCCTGAAGTGATGGCCTCTTTATCGGAGCTCCTGGGAGTCGAATTATCGATACAAGATGTTATGCTACGATTCCTGAAGTCGTTGAAAGGGTTCAGCGGTGAGTTTTATAGCAGCGCCCTTCAAGGGGAAGAGTATGGGATGTACGAAACGTATTATCAGCGGGTCGTGGATCGGAATGAGAAGGTGTTGGGATAAATGGGAGAGCTGGACTTCGGTGTGGATCGGGTCTGGTTTTTTATTGGGTAAAATTGGTAAAATACGCAAAAAAGAAGATAATGACGCAATTATGGTTGATTTTGACGCAATAAATTCAGAAATGACGCAATCACCCCGGATTTTGACGCAATAAAATAAAAAATGACGCAATCGAGAGGATACACGCCCCTCCTTGAACCCAATACCCACTCTATATCAGCACAAACCAGGTTTAGATAACAGTTTTTAACCAAAATGAACAAACTTTAAGTTTTGTAGAAAGAGATTCTTGGTTAATCCCAATAAAAAACCAGCACGCCCATAGGCGCACTGGTTGGGAATCCATCTATTCAGCCACTTTTTCTAAATTACCGTTACGATCCATTTTAAAACGGGGTGCCTTTGACTCGTCTTCATCGAACACGACGAGCTTTCTGGCACGATTCATAATCTGCATCAATGTTTCGTAGTCTTCCTGCATCGTGACGGAATTGTTTTCAAGGGCTTTGACTTTCTTCTCGAGCTCGGCGTTTTCCTTCCGGATATCGGAAATTTCCTGCCTCAATCGTTGATTTTCAATCTTTACGTAGTCTGAGTTCATGTTGGTTTGGGCCAGATTCTGCAGGAAGGCGATCACTTTCTCGAGTGTGACTTCCCCTTTTAATCCCGATGGCTTCACCACATGGTTAGCTGCAGGAGCCTGTTGGGCCACATAGACTTGTTCCTCACTTGCTTCCACCTCATAGTTCTGCTGCGGTTGTTCGGTTTCTTTCCCCAGTTGTTCCGTTTCCGGTACGTAGTTTTCGTACTCGGCGGCGAATTCCAGTTCTTCTTCAGCTTCAGACATTGATAGAGACATAGCATCTAAATCTTCAAATGAAGGGGTAGGTGGCTGATATAATAGCTTTTTCTTGCCGCCTTGATCTTTGCCGAGAATGCGATGGCGCTGCTTACGCTGTTTTTTTGCTAGTTGAAGAGCTTTCTCGTACTGGTGGCGAACGACGGCGTTCCAGCGGAATCCACATGCGGCGGACGTGCGGTTCAGCTTGTCTCCGACTTCTTCAAAGGCATTTAATTGTGTACTGCCTTCACGGACATGTCGCAGGACCGTTTCGGCCAATAATAGATCATTTTCTTCTGTCCAGGCATCCTGTCTTGTTTTCATCATCATTTCATCTCAACTCCCAAAGTTTTCTTAAAGTATTCGTTGATAAAAGGATGGACCATTTTCACCGTTTTTATACGAATATGCTAAAATTATTTTCTGTCTGCTAGTTTCGTTGTATCGGTGGGCTTTTGAGGAGCTGGAAATGATGTGTTCTTGCAATACATGACAGAAAACTGTATTCTATAAATCGATGTTTACGATGAATAAAATCCATTTCAATAGATAGAAAGGGTTGTGGACAGATGGCAAACGAATTTCGTGTTTGCGATGATTGTCAGGCCGTTAACTTAAAGACCTTGATTCCAAAATTAAAAGAAATCGACCCGGATGCACCGATCGACATTGCGTGCCAATCCTATTGTGGTCCAGGGCGCAAGAAAACATTCGCATTTGTGAATAATCGTCCTGTAGCGGCGTTGACAGAAGAAGAGCTCATGGAAAAAGTAATCAAGAAAATAAAGAAATAAAGAAAACTTCCACCTGAGGGAGTTTTTTCTTTTCTTTTGAAAAAAATAAAGGTTTGCGCCCTTAAGGAAAAGGAAACTAGTTAAGGGGTAGAGAATTAATTGAAGAGAGGTTTTTTGTCAAGCGTCCAACTTTTTTTGAAGAAATCGGAACGCTTGGGACTGATCATTCAGAAGAAAAATACCTATTTTTTTCGACAAAATTCGAGATGAAGACCAGGACGTAAGTCGCTATAATAGAAATATGCTAGTTTAGGAAGAGGGTAGAAGATGGAGTATGCCAAGCAGAAATTACATGAAGAAAAAGTATTTAAAGACCCTGTTCACCGCTATGTTCATGTAAAAGATCGCGTGATTTGGGATTTGATCGGGACGAAAGAGTTTCAGCGACTCCGCCGGATCAGGCAGCTCGGGACCACCTATCTGACCTTTCACGGGGCTGAGCACAGCCGTTTCAACCATTCTCTTGGCGTATATGAGATCATCCGCCGGATCGTGGACGATGTCTTCGCAGGAAGGCCGGAGTGGAATCAGGATGAACGGTTATTGTCGTTATGCGCGGCGTTATTGCACGATCTCGGGCACGGGCCTTTTTCCCATTCCTTTGAAAAGGTGTTCCACCTCGATCATGAGCACTTCACACAAGCCATCATCCTGGGAGATACCGAGGTGAATGCGGTTCTAAGCAAGGTCGCTCCGGAATTTCCGAAGCATGTGGCGGAAGTGATTGCGAAGACGTACAGTAACAAGTTGGTCGTCAGTCTGATATCAAGCCAAATCGACGCCGACCGCATGGATTATTTGCAACGTGATGCCTATTTTACAGGGGTAAGTTACGGTCATTTCGACATGGAGAGGATCCTTCGAGTCATGAGGCCGCGTGAAGATCAGGTTGTCATCAAGCAAAGCGGGATGCACGCCGTGGAAGATTACATCATGAGCCGTTATCAGATGTACTGGCAGGTGTATTTCCATCCGGTGACGAGAAGTGCAGAAGTGATCCTGACGAAGATTCTACATAGGGCGAAGGAGCTTCATGAAGAGTTTTACTCCTTCAAGCAAAGCCCGATCCATTTCTACTCCCTATTTGAGGGTGAAGTGTCGCTTCAGGACTATTTAAAGCTGGATGAAGCGGTCATCATGTATTATTTTCAAATTTGGCAGGAAGAAGAAGATCCGATATTACGGGACTTGTGCGAGAGGTTCATGAACAGGAATCTCTTCAAGTACGTCGAGTTCGATCCTGCGAAGGAGTACAAGAAGCATAGTGAGCTTGAAGCCCTCTTTAAAAAGGCGGGGATTGATCCCGATTACTAC
Source organism: Rossellomorea orangium (assembly GCF_019334305.1). Classification (GTDB taxonomy): domain Bacteria; phylum Bacillota; class Bacilli; order Bacillales; family Bacillaceae_B; genus Rossellomorea. The sequence continues at coordinate 8,226 of NZ_JAHWGH010000021.1, read as the reverse complement.
CTGGTGGTGGACTCATCTTCAGACCTTCCTTACGATTTCTACAGGCCGGGCGAGGAAGAGGAACGGCTCCCGATTCATTTGTTAATGAAGAGTGAGGAGCTTCGCGAATTGTCCAGGCAGTCGGACATCGTGGATTCCATCTCCGGAAAGCGCCGGACCGACCACAAATTATACTATCCAGTGGATTTACTATATGACGAATCGACGAAGAAGAATATTAAGAGACAAATAAGGATGATTCTAGAACTGACATAAATGACACTACAGCCAATGAGGATCTGACATATGCGATACTAGGAGTAGGAGATGAAGTACATTGTTGAAAGACCATGCAAAACTGATGAGTGCCTTCTTAGCCTCTGGCGAAGTGGTGGGAAGGAAGAAGCTTCAGAAGATGATATTTATCGCCAAGAAGCTTGAATTCCCGTTTCAGGAAAAATTTCAATTTCATTTTTATGGCCCGTATTCGGAAGAATTGACGCTTCGGGTGGAGGAACTCTGTAATATGGGGTTCATTTCGGAAGTAAAGGAGAAAAAGGGCGGATATTACCAATACCGCTACACGGTCACGAAAGAAGGGGAAGACTTCCTGCAGATTTATGAGAAGGAAATGCCCCACTTAAAGGATTGCCTCACGGATATGAACATACAATCAGCACGCTTCCTTGAATTGGTTTCAACCGTCTTATATTTTGACAACCTTCCAAAAGAAGAAGTCGTGGAGAAAGTATTCACACTCAAGAGCAAGCAGAAATACACAGAAGAAGAAATCGACGAAGCCTTCGCCTACATCGAAGGACTAAAAACGAAAAAAATCGTTCAGTAGAGAACGTTCTTATATGAGATAAGGGGGTCGCCCGTTTTGAGGCGATCCCCTTTTCACACTATTTAGGTGTCTGATCCATTTTTTCAATGATCCGATCAAGCTTTTCTTCAATTTGCTTATCTTGTTTCTGCTGCTGGATCCGCCTATTCCGCCATCCTTTTGCCACCATAAAAAAGAACACGACAATGGCTAAAAGGAGAGCCATCATGAACAGTTGGAAGACGACATCGCCGATATTGAAGTCCATATCACTCAAATCCTTTCCATATGTGTATGGTATATCGTATTCTTCAGATGAGAATGTTGCCCATTTTTTCTGAATAGATCCATTTGGAGGGATAAAGAGAAAGCCTGCCTTGAGAGCAGGTAGACTTAGATGAATTATTGATCGCTCAGTCTCTTCCCGCCGACGGCATAGTGACCTTTTGTCATTTCTTCGATGAACACGACGATTTTCTCTTCAGGTGCTCCCGTTGTTTCGCTTACGGCTGTTGTCACTTTTTCGACGAGGGCCCGTTTTTGTTCTTCTGAACGGCCTTCGAGCATTTTGACGGTGATATAAGGCATTATGATTCGCTCCTTGCTTTGGGATTTGGTACAATCTGTGGTAGGCTCGTACTCTTTAAATGTAATGGGTAGGGGATGAGAGAGCAAGTTTGATATGATAATGTCATGAATGCAGGAATTTTTCTGTATACTATGGAATAAGGAAGTAAATCATTTTTTAAAGGAGTATACATACTTTGGATACCATTAGCTCACTTTTTGAGTCGATTTCCGTCTTCCGATTGGAGGAGCTCCCGTTCGTCGTGATCGCCCTCGTCATGGCCTTTACGGTTCATGAATTCGCCCACGCTTTTGTGGCATACAAATTCGGGGATACGACAGCGAAGGATCAAGGAAGACTGACATTAAATCCGATTCAACATCTGGACCCGTTTGGGACCCTTTTAATATTAATCGCAGGCTTTGGTTGGGCACGACCGGTTCCGGTCATGAGATCCCGTTTCAAAAACCCGCGCCTGGCAGGAGTGCTCGTATCCGTTGCAGGTCCACTGAGTAACTTCCTGCTCGCGTTCATTGCCTTCGGGATCTTTTACTTTTTTGTAGGGGTGACGGGTGGTGTCGGTGTTCCACCGTTCATCATTGATCTCTTGCAGATGATCGTTTACTTAAATGTATTATTATTCGTCTTTAATTTACTGCCGTTCCCTCCACTGGATGGGTACCGGATCATAGAGGATCTGTCCCCGAATCATGTCAGGGCAAAACTGTCCCAGTATGAGCAATACGGCGTTCTGCTCTTTTTGATCATTGTGATCACGCCGCTGGACGAATTTACGATCTGGCCGTTATTACAAGGTGGTATGACTGCGACCAACCAGGCATTCAGTGCGATATTCACGACGATCTTTTCAATCTTTAGCTAAAGGAGTGAAGTTTCATGGAAAAGAAAAAGAACATTGGTTTCAACATCATCAAAAGTGATCCGACAGACGGCCACGGTGGCTACGGGGTAGGTTCATTGAGCCTTGATAATGTTTCCCCTGTCATGATTGATGTAGAAGAAGGGGAAGCAACGATCGAGATCGGTGCCATGCACGCAAGAAGCCCGATCGAAAAAGGAATCAAATTCACCAATAACCGCGAGGACTCCGCAGGCGGTAAGCCGTACTGGCTGATCTGGGTGACCATCGACCGGATGGAAGACGGCCCGTACTATGCAGGAGTGACAGCTTGTGAGCTCGTCGTGAACCGCGAAAAGCGCAGAGGCTACAAGTCCATGCCGGAGCACGTGAATAATATGGATAAGTCCATCAAACGGAAGATCGTCCTTGACCATCTGGACGACAAATCCAAAGGCATTCTCAAGGACTTTTTAACGAAGCATGATGCAGGCATGTGGGAACGCTCAAAGGATGAGCTTAAGGAAGCGTTAAAAATATAAAATCATCCTTTTGTGAACAAACTGTGACATTTATTTGAATATGTCGTTCACATCTTGCCCTTATGGAAGAAAAAAAGTACACTTAAATCACAGTTTGCACATAAACTAGGACATGAAAGACCCCGGGTTCGCACAAACCCGGGGTTTTTCGTTTTGGTTTTATAGCTATATAGTGTGTGATTAGGGGTTGGTTCGGTAAAATGGGATTTCGTTGAGCCGGTTTCGGTTTGACTTGTGTCAGTTCACGGGAAACTTGTGCCAAATGGTGAACACTCATTTTTCTAGAAAGACTACCTCCGCTTTTGGAGATGTCCAGCTCCGGCGGCTAGTCCCTCGAGGTCATAAGACAAGAACGCCAAAAAGGCAAAGAGCGCCTTTCCGACGTTCTTGTCTTATGCTTGTCGGGCCTGACCAAGCCGCCTCCGCTTTTCGAAATGTCCAGCTCCGGCGGCTAGTCCCTCGAGGTCATAAGTCAATAACGCCAAAAAGGCAAAGAGCGCCTTTCCGACGTTCTTGCCTTATGCTTGTCGGGCCTGACCAAGCCGCCTCCGCTTTTCGAAATGTCCAGCTCCGGCGGCTAGTCCCTCGAGGTCATAAGTCAAGAACGCCAAAAAGGCAAAGAGCGCCTTTCCGACGTTCTTGTCTTATGCTTGTTGGGCCTGACCAAGCCGCCTCCGCTTTTCTGTTAAAAAATCCAATCCTTTACTTTATCGTACCAAGACTTCTTCTTTTTCTCCGGTGCCTTTTCTTTCGGAGCTTCTTTTTCCCCTAAATGTTCATGGCAGTATTCCGTCGGCTCGGTTCCTTTCACGAAGTAGGTGAAGCGCTGCACCGGGCAATCTTCAGTGGCGAGCAGTCCGTTATGTGGATTCACTGCTACACCGACGACGCCTTTCGTCGGTTTGAAGTTTTTGACCGGTTCATCCTTTAAAGCTTCTTCCATGAAGTGGACCCAGATTTTCTTGGCATAGTATTTATCGTCGACGAGTGAGATTTCTTTTTCTCTGTCGTATCCGGTCCACACTCCCGCGGTCAGTTGAGGGGAGTAGCCGATCATCCAGTTGTCCGTGTTGGTCGTGCCGGATTTACCTGCGTAGGGACGGGTCGCGTCTTTTCTGATTTGGATCCCTGTCACCGTCGAGTAATCATTGAGCTTCGGATCGAATATCCCTGTCAGCATATGGGTCATGACATAGGTGAGGTCCGGATCGAGTACTTGCTCTTTTTTCGATTCATGTTCGTAAATGACGTTCCCGGACCAGTCTTCCACTTTCGTAATGAAGACGGGCTTCACTTTGTAGCCGCCGTTGGCAAAGATGCTGTAGGCGTTGACCATATCGATGACTCTTGCCCCGGATGTCCCGAGAGCCGATGAAGGGTATTTCTTCACCCTGGTCGTTAAGCCGAACTTTTCTTTTGCCGTTTCGGGCAAGGTGTCCTGGCCGATGAAGAGGTGGGTCTTCACAGCGTAGACGTTATCAGACAGTGCGATTGCCTGGGCAAGGGTGATATCACCATTTGCATATTTATTGTTGTAATTATGAGGGGCATACTTTTTTCCATTATCGAACGTGAAGGACGTCAATTCGCTCTTCATCGTGGTAGAAGGCGTAAACCCCTGCTTTAAGGCAGAATAGTAGAGAAGCGGCTTGATGGTCGATCCCGGCTGGCGGATGGCCTGTACGGCACGGTTGAACGGACTTTCTTAATAATTCCGTCCCCCGACGAGAGCCGTCACATACCCATTTTTCGGATTCATGGAGACGAATCCAAGCTGGATATCGGATTCTTCGGAAATCTGTTCCTTCACGACTTTTTCAGCAACCTTTTGATGATTGGGGTTGAGTGTCGTATAGACTTTCAAGCCGCCCATCTCGATGGTACGTTCTTCAATTCCCAAGTCCGAACGCAAGATACTTTTCACCACATCTTGAAAATAGGGGGCGGTTTCTACCTTTTCATGGGCATGTTCGCCTGTGATGCGGATCTGGGCTGCTTTGGAAACGGCTTGCTGCTCCTTAGATATGAACCCGTCCTCGGTCATGGACTGAAGGATAAGCTCCTGACGCTTCTTGGCATTGTCCATATGAGTAACGGGTGAATAGTAAGATGGTGCTTTCGGTATCCCGGCAAGCATGGCCGCTTCGGATACGGATAATTGATTGGCGTCCTTTCCGAAATAGTACTGACTGGCTGCCTGGACCCCATATGCACCGTGTCCGTAATAGATGGTATTTAAATAGCCTTCTAGAATGTCCTTCTTGGAGTAGTTCATCTCGATCCTTATTGTATAGAGGGCTTCTGAGATCTTACGTTTCCACGTCTTATCGTGGGAAAGAAATAGATTGCGAGCGTATTGCTGTGAAATGGTACTAGCTCCCTGTACCTTCGACATGGCTTTGACGTCGGCGAGTGCCGCCCCTGCCATCCGTTTTATATCAAATCCGTAATGCTCGTAGAAGCTTTTGTCTTCGATTGAAATGGTCGCTTCTATGAGGGCCGGAGAAATTTCCTTCAGCCCGACCCAATAGCGCTTCTCCCCTGTATTTGATTCTCCTATGACAGAACCGTCCTCACTGTAGATCAAAGTAGATTGAGGGACGGCGAGAGGCGGGGGACCCTGGACCTTGGCGTAGATCAAAACCCCCATTATCCCGAGCATAAAGAGGACCATAGCCGCGAGGGCCCCCACCACTGCAAATCTCGCATATTTTTTTGTCTTCTCCATTCGAGCCATCAGTTCCATACCTCTCCCTGCTTTCCCTGCAAAGGCCCGCATTTCTTGAGGGACGGACCTTGGATTTTTTTATATCAGTGCATTGGTTTATACTGATTAACGTGTAGTATTAGTATGAAAAGATTTACGAGATTTTAAACCTCAAAGGTTTAGAAAAAATTTCACTTGAAATTTTGCTAGATTCCACTATACTTTTTCTCATGTTTGTATTTATCATGATAGGGAAGGATAAAAATGACGTCCTTTGCGGATGTTTTTATAAATAGGAGTAAAGCCCGTTATGTCAGGCTTTCGCTTAACTTTGTCCTCTAGGTGAACGTGTGAAAACTCAAACTAGTGGTATACGATTTTTTTCAGCTTGGTACGGCAGCAGCGAGAAAATCGATAAAAATTGAAAAACAAGAAGGGAAGTTGAAACAATGAGTGGACTTTGGTACACAGAGAAACAAACAGAAAACTTCGGAATCACAATGAAAATCAAGAAGACTTTACATACAGAGCAAACGGATTTTCAATATCTAGAAATGGCTGAAACAGAAGAGTGGGGCAATATGCTGTTCCTTGACGGGATGGTCATGACGAGCCAGAAGGATGAGTTCGTTTATCATGAAATGGTCGCACATGTTCCATTATTCACGCACCCGAACCCAGAGACAGTATTGGTTGTAGGTGGCGGAGACGGCGGCGTCATCCGTGAAGTGTTAAAGCACCCGAGCGTGAAAAAAGCGGTTCTTGTTGAAATCGATGGAAAAGTGATCGAGTATTCGAAGAAATATCTTCCGGAGATTGCGGGAGAACTTGAAAACGAGCGCGTGGACGTACAAGTGGACGATGGCTTCATGCATATCGCGAAAAGTGAAAACGAATATGACGTAATCATGGTGGATTCCACTGAGCCAGTCGGACCAGCAGTGAACCTATTCACAAAAGGTTTCTACGCAGGAATCTCGAAAGCATTGAAAGAAGACGGAATCTTCGTCGCTCAATGTGATAACCCATGGTTCAAGGCAGATCTTATCCGCCAGGTACAAAGCGACGTGAAGGAAATCTTCCCAATCACACGCCTGTACACAGCGAATATCCCGACATACCCAAGCGGCCTATGGGCATTCACCATCGGCTCCAAAAAGCACGACCCAATCGAAGTACCTGCAGAGCGTTTCCACGACATCGAAACCAAATACTACACACCGGAACTGCACAACGCAGCCTTCGCCCTGCCGAAATTCGTTAAAGACCTGACAAAATAAGTTTGAGGGACGGACCTCAAATTTCAAGGTGAAATCCTATAATATCAAGGAGGGACGGGCCTGAACCAAGGTCCGTCCCTCTAAATAGAGAGGTTGAAGAATATGCGTTTTGATGAGGCTTATTCAGGTAATGTGTTTATTAAGAGTCATCCTTCTTATGAGGATAGCCAGGTAGTCCTTTATGGGATGCCGATGGATTGGACGGTGAGTTACCGTCCGGGTTCCCGTTTCGGTCCTGCCCGTATCCGCGAGGTGTCGATCGGATTGGAAGAGTACAGTGCGTACTTAGACCGTGAGCTTGAAGAAGTGAAATATTATGACGCAGGTGACATTCCGCTTCCTTTTGGTAACCCGCAGCGAAGCATCGATATGATAGAAGACTATATCGACGGCCTTCTTGGCGACGGGAAAATCCCATTCGGAATGGGTGGCGAGCACCTTGTTTCATGGCCGGTCATGAAAGCCATCGCGAAGAAATACCCGGACCTTGCGATTATCCATATGGACGCTCACACGGATCTTCGTGAAGAGTATGAAGGGGAGCCATTATCCCACTCAACTCCGATCCGCAAGATCGCTGAGCATATCGGACCGAAGAACGTCTATTCATTCGGAATCCGTTCAGGGATGAAGGAAGAATTCCAATGGGCAAAGGAAAACGGCATGCACATCTCTAAATTTGAAGTGCTTGAGCCGTTGAAGGAAATCCTTCCTCAGCTTGCAGGACGTCCTGTCTATGTAACGATCGACATCGACGTATTGGACCCTGCCCACGCTCCTGGCACAGGAACCGTGGACTGCGGCGGAATCACTTCGAAGGAATTATTGGCATCGATCCATGCGATCGCTCACTCTGACGTCAATGTCGTTGGTGCAGACCTTGTAGAAGTAGCGCCAATTTATGATCCATCCGAGCAGACAGCGAATACGGCCAGTAAGCTGATCCGTGAGATGCTTCTTGGTTGGGTAAAATAAAACAGCTGATAGCCCTTTCTATTTGACAGAAGGGGCTTTTCTTTTATACTATATGTTTAAAGTTTTAAACATATAAACCAATTAGAGGGACGGACCTCTTTTACAAAAGCTGTTTTTGTATACATTGTTGCTTTTGAAGTAGCGAGTGGCGGTTGATTTCCGCTACAGGTGCTCGCTTTCCGCGGGGCTGGCGGTGAGCCTCCTCGGCTACGCCTGCGGGGTCTCACCTGTCCAGCGTTTCCCGCAGGAGTCGAGCACCTTCCGCTCCAATCAACTGACGAAAAGTTTGACTGTTACAAAGTGTGGAGATTGCGTATGCCACTGCTTTTTCATTCGTTGCAGTGTCTGATTTTATTTAATAGTCCTTTACTCTTTTTAAACGGATGGTCACACACCATTTTGCTCTGTCAATTACTTACTACTTTAGAGGGTGAAGGGAACTGCGTAGACTCCTACGGAAAACGGGCGTGCCGAGACCCCGGAAGCGGTT
>NZ_JAHWGH010000020.1 GCF_019334305.1 Rossellomorea orangium | reverse complement strand
ATGACGAAACAGGTCAATTAATGGTCTACACCAGAGGTGAATACGCAGAGCAAATTATAGAACTTCTGTCTACTTTGAAGTAGTGAACACTTCGATGAAAATCTGCAATAAGGAGGAAACAAAATGAAAGCACCTTATATCAAGTTGAACGGTAAATTTTATGAAGTACGTTCATTAAACTACACATTCGGTGAGCTTCATTATATCGCCTATGAAGATGAAAATGGAAAGTCGCATATCGCCTGGGACGTTCATCATGATTTACAAACACTTCTTAGGGAAGGTGAGCAGCATGAACGAGTTAGTTAATAACATCCGAGATTACATCCATGAGTGTTTCGATAATGAGAATCGGATTCCTAGTGATGATGAAGTGTATTTGAAGTTTAGAGCCTTCGAACCATCTGAACACATCATTGAAAAGGAGATTCACTTTTTCTTTGACAGTTACTACATCTTAGAGAATACGAAAATTGAATGGGAAGGAGACTTATCAAATGTCGATATCCAAGTTCAGCGAGAAGTCAGCATTGGAGAGGATGCGAAAAGATTTAAGGTATCTTAAACGGCAACATGAGGAGATGCTCGCTGATTGCGAAACGAAGATTCAAGCAGCAAGGGAACTGCGTAGACATGCAAGACATACAGAACACCTTATAAACGATTATGAGGAAGTCATACGGAAGTTAGAGGGCTGATAGCCGGCAAGCATAATCAGACCCCCTAGAAAACATTATACGGACATTATAACAGGAGGTAACGAAAATGAAAATATACATCGTAAACGGCAAACCCTGTTACTCCAATTTCCAGCCGATCCCCGACCAAGTGTATTACATGATGATTGAGAATGGTGAGATTGAGAACGTTGAGGAGGTTGAGAGCCATGACTAACCAACTAGAAGCCTTACAATCCCCTTTCCATCCAAAAGACATCGAGTGGCGTGTCCAACGTGCCATGAGTACACAAAGAGGTAACAAAGCCGTTGTACTCGCTTACGTGACGAACAGGGCCATCATGAACCGATTAGATGAAGTATTCGGTGTAGGTGGATGGAGAAACGAATACAAGGAGTGGCGAGATAAAGGGGTCCTGTGCGGTATCTCAGTGAAGATTGATGGTGAATGGGTGACGAAGTGGGATGGAGCAGAGGAAACGAATATAGAAGCCGTTAAAGGCGGATTCAGTGGAAGCATGAAGAGAGCTGCCGTTCAATGGGGAATAGGTCGCTATCTCTATAACCTCGATGAAACCTGGGCGGATGTTAAGGAAAAAGGGCAGAACTACATCAACGATAAGAAGGCGAACGTAAAAGGCTATTGGGATGATCCTCAGTTACCTAGTTGGGCCATACCTAAACTTGAACCAGTTGCACCCATCACATCCGAACAAGTAGGTACACTCAAAACGAAGGCTCTCACGTTCGGGAAGCTTAGAGGTAAAACAGATGCAGAAGTTTATGCTGCTCTATCTATAAACGATGTTACAGAACTATCCAGTAAGCAAGCAGAAGCAGTAATCATGAAAATAGATGGATGGATTGCGAAGGCTGAAAAGGAGAGTGCTTAACGTGAAAAGAACATTTAAAATCAGTAAAGTTTGGCATCCATATTATTGCGTTGGTTGTGGTGAAATTTTAAAAAACAGAGAAACGTTTGAACCTCACTATCGTGAATGTTTCTTAGGAGTACCAGAAGTTTCAAGCGAGGAAGCGTTCGCAATCATCAATTCAGAAAACGTTGGTGATAGGTGATGAAATCTAAAGAAGAGTACATCCAAGCCCTTGAAGATACAGTGGAGTTTTTAAAAATGATGATGGGAGAGAAGAAGAATGCTTGAAATTAAATTTAGAGTTTTCGGCAAGGAAAATAAAATAATGATTGAATGGGATGAACTGTTAGAACTGGATAGCTTCAAGGATCATATGTCATACGCAGGGAGTGAGGACCCTTATTATTCTCCACTCATGCAGTACACCGGATTAAAGGATAAGAACGGCAAGGAGATTTATGAAGGGGATATTATCGGATGGTCATACAATGTCTTGGGCGAAGGTGAAGTAAAAGAATCATCAGCCGTTAAGTGGGATGACGAAAATAGTTGTTTTGAGTTTGGAGACTACAGTAGACCGAGTTTTTGTGAGCGAGAAGTCACTGGAAACATCTACGAGGGAGAATCCAAATGACATTCTATCTCTTCTACACACTACTCATCCTATCCATCACCCTGGGCTTAGGACTCATCCTAGCCCTTGGGTATATCGCAGTACCTAGTCGTGTGAAGCGTATGATCCATACATTCTTTTATCTGGAGGAATTGAAATGAGAGAAATTAAGTTCAGAGCATGGGATAACGTGAAGAAAGAAATGTACTTCGTTGGTGAAGAAGATGATGTTGTGTTCTCTATAGAACGATTCGGTACCATTACTGCCACCGATATTTCAGAACACGATTGGGGATATCCTAAATTGGAACACCTTCAATACATGCAATCCACTGGTCTAAAGGATAAGGAAGACAAGGAAATTTATGAAAAAGACATCGTGTATTTCAATGACTTTGCTTACGACAGAACAGGGGGGCATGTAGATGACAACATCTTGAAAGGTGAAGTTGAGTTCTCTTGTGGAAGTTGGACGATCGTAACCGAAAAAGGGATCTTTGAATTATACAACGCAATCGTAAACGACCAGGAACTAGAAATCATCGGCAACGCATATCAAGGGGTTAAATCATGAATGCACCCACCAAAGAGCGAATACTCACAATCAGCAAAATAACTCTCGTCAAGGACCTAAAAGACCTCTCTACAGAACTGCAAGTATCACGACACCTAATTGAGACTTACATAAAGCAGTTGCGTAGTGAGGGCCATAACATCCACGTGATCAATGGATACGTTAAATATAACCCGGGACTCCTGGAGAAAGTGAGGATGAAAGTATGGAATTAGAATACTTTGTTCATGACATTACGAGGGTGCGATTACCTGAGCTTGAGAAAGCCGTACAAGAGAAGTTAGCCGATGGATGGGAGATACACACTCCTATATGTCCAATCACAAAAGTGGGGTCCAACTGGGGTGTCAAGAAAGGGAGAAAACACTCATTAGACGATTACGAAGGTTCTTACATGACTCAGAAGTATTTCTGTCGCATGAAGAAGGAGAGAAGTAAAGTCTTAGCCGGAAGGAATGGATGAAATGACTGTAATAGACAAGGAACATGAACTCACAGAGGAAGATTACAAATTAGCCGAGAGCCGTGGTATCGACCGTAAAAACTTATACGCACGTTTCCATTACCACTACTGGAATAAAGAAGATGCTATGACACGACCTGTCAGACGTCACTCTAAATCGCCTTGGAGAGCCAAATGCAAGGAGTTAGGAATAGTGGATGTGATGACATATGATAACCGTTTGCGGTATGGGTGGGACGAAGAAAAAGCAGCTACTACTCCACCGATGACCAGGGAAGAAATCGCTAAACAGAATCGTGATCGTCAACGGAAATACCCTGCGTGGGTGTATGAAGAAATCAAAAAGAATGGAATCAACCAGCGCACCTTTCAGAGTCGAGTGGGTAAGCAAGGATGGACGTTGGAAGAAGCTTGTACAATTCCACCCGGAACTCAGTTAGTAGATTACTATCGTAACAGAGTAAAAGAATTGGAGGGGAAGATGGCATGACAGATATCTATATTGATACCGATGAAATCAAAGATTTTTTGTACATGCAATTGATTAAGAAAGGTTTGGTTCCAGGAGAAAAAGAGCTAGATGAGATTTCAGATTCAATGTTTGAGTTTCTAATCAACAAACGAGTTATTGATGAAGTGTAGACAAATATTGTGCAGGAAAAGGAGAGAGTGAAATTGATGTATATGTATGTATTGGTAAAGCTTAATTACGTGGATGAAAGCGTCCATGAAATACAGTGTGTATGTCCGAATGAAAAAATAGCAAAGGCAAGGGAGGAAGCACTTCAAAAAGAAATAGACCCAGAATATAACGAATGGCATATAGAATATTACAAAACAGAAGTTTATGCAGAAGAAGTCTAGTGCGTATTTCGATGATGGTGCGACACATTGATCTACGGATCGTATTATAGAATACCAGAAAAAATGTGACAAACACCAACCAAACTTGTATCACTTAATGTGCGCTACTTTACCTGGAGCTGTGTATTATATCTTAGGTGCCGTATTACGAACATACAAAGAAAAAAGGCGCTCGCATCTTAGCAAGGCACCTTTTCCAGCTTCTTCTTAGCTTTCTTTTTCTCAAGTAGTTCTTCCAGCTTCAACCCTTTTTGGATCAAATCAGCAATTGCTTCTGAGCGATTATTCTTACGCTTAGTAAAACGATAATCTTCAATCAGATCCAAGAGTGCTTGCTCTAATGAGATAGTGGTAGATGGTTTAGATGAGTCTTTACGAATATGGGCCATTTGTGTTGTCTCCTTTATTTTTAGGGTTTTGTATTACGGTGTTACTTATCCAGGAATAACAGATCGTCCACTTCACAGTTAAAGTAAACGCAAAGACGAGCAATTACATCAAACGTGATTTGTACAGAAGTTTCATTGTAAAGTTTTGAAATTGATTTTCTACTTAATCCAGTGGCGTCAGAAACGTCTTGAATATTGACTCCCTTTTTCGCCATTAACACTCTTAGGTTATTTTTTACGACCATTTGGTATCACCTCGTTACCTATTATACTCAGATATACGGAAAAATACAACTTGAGGTTTCATTTTTTACCCTAAAAGAATTAAATTTGTTTAAATTGATACCTAAGGGTTGTACCAGATTACCTATGGGTGGTATAATTAATATAGAAGGAGGTGGAAATTTATGACGAAATCCCCATATCTTGAAGTGAGATTGTACGAGCTGATGGGAAAGAGAAACGTTCGCACGATCGAGCAACTTAAAGAAATGTCTGGGTTATCTCGTAAGGCCATTTCACAGGCTTTAAACGATGAGAAGCACCGGATGCACACGGATACAATCGCCAAGCTTTGTGCAGCTCTTGATTGCGAAGTAGGTGAACTGCTGACACTTAAAAAATAGGAGGTGTTGTATATGAAATACACCATCCATTTCATAAAGAAGGGATAGCATGCAAGGTTACATTAAGCTATATAGAAAGACGATGTGTTCTCCAATATGGCAGGATCCATACTACTTCAAATTATGGATGTACTGCCTGATGAAAGCGACTCATAAAGAGCATGATCAACTGGTGGGAAACAAGATAATTACTCTTCAACCTGGGGAGTTTGTAACCGGTAGATCATCACTTTCTGAGGACTTAAATAAGGGTATGAAACCCAAAATGAAGCAAAGTGAGATTTCGTGGTGGAGGTACTTGAACAACCTCGAACAATGGGGAATGTTGAACATCAAAAAAACTAACAAATATAGCGTTGTATCAATAGTTAAATGGGGTGACTACCAAGAAACTGAACAACAAGTGAACAACAACAGAACAACAGATGAACAACAAATGAACACAAACAAGAATGTAAAGAATGTAAAGAATGAAAAGAAGAAAGATACTCGCAAACAAGTTTACGAGGAAACCTCTATTCCTTTTCAATTGTCAGTTTACTTTTTTGAAAGAATCAGAGATAACAACCCAGAGTATAAAAAGCCCAACTTACAAACGTGGTCTGATGATGTTAGGAAGATGATTGATATTGATAAACGAACTGAGGAACAAATCAGATACTTAATGAAGTGGGTACAACAAGATTCTTTTGAAATGACCAATGTCTTATCACCTTCTAAACTTAGAAAACGATTTGATCAACTGGTTATGAAGGTGAAACAAGAAAAGCAGAAACCTAAAAAACAAAAAGAAATAAATTGGGAGGACTTATGATGATGACGAGAGAGCAAGTGAAGGCAGTATTCAAAACGATTAAGTTCGGATACCCACTTTTTGAAGTTAGCCCAGAGAAATTAGATTTCTGGCATAGAAACTTACAAGACCAGAATCCAGCGTCTGTCATGAAAAAAGCAGAGCTGCATGTAAAAGAAAAAACGTTCCCTCCTACGATCGCTGACTTACGATCAAGGAAAGAACGTGAGGATTCTTCTGCCCTAGCAGAGTTTTGGAAGGACGATGCTAAGTGAATGAACACGCAGAAGAACTTTTAATCGGTTCAATATTATTAGATAACTCCATTTTACACGATATTACGTTATCAGCGCAACATTTCTTAGAGCCTGTTAATCAAAATATCTATAAAGCTATTATCGACATTAAAAAGAAAAACATACCTGTCGATGTAGCAAGCCTTAAGGATCAGTTAGGAAACAGTGGATTTGCATTTATTGGTGGCGGTAAAAGGCTGAAACAATATAAAGATGCGGTGCCGTCAGTGAATGCTTTTAAATCATACGAACAAATTATTCTGAAAGAGTGGAAAGCACATACATCAAGGCAACTTCTTAAAACGTCCTTGGATAACTTCAATTTAGAAAAGGTCCCGGAATTGATTAAAGACCTCTCCAAGATTGATGAAGAAGGGACGCAAGAAGAGTTCGACTTACAAGAACACTTGAAACAATTACAGAACTTGCCTTTTATCGAAACACCTAAAAATAACAGTGGGATCCCAAGTGGATTTGCCAAGATAGATATGAAAACGGATGGATTCCAGAAAAATGATTTAGTCATTGTGGGAGCAAGACCATCCATGGGTAAGACGGCTTTTATTATCAACCTTGCATTAAGGGCAGCACAAAATAATGCGGTTCCGGTCATCTTCTCTTTAGAAATGAAAGCAGAAGCGTTACTAAAACGGATGCTCTCATGCCTGGGAGAAATCAACGGTATGAAGTTAAAGAACCCTTACCACTATCTGGACAATGCAGAAAAGGGTAGATGGTCCAAGGCTGTCGGAGAACTGGACAAGCTTGATATTAAAATCTATGACAAGCCAAGACAAACTATTCGTGAAATGAAGGCGAAAATCAGAAAAGTTAAACAGGAGTTTCCAGATCGTGATGTGATTGTTTTTATCGACTATCTGACACTTATCAAACCATCTAAGGATTACAACGGCAATGGACACGCTCAGTTCACCGAGATTAGCGCCGATTTGCAAGCCTTGACCAAAGACTATGATGTGCCAATTATATGCCTTGCGCAGCTTTCTAGGGGTGTTGAGCAACGTCAGGATAAAAGACCTCTCATGAGTGACCTAAGAGAATCGGGAAGCATTGAACAGGATGCCGACATAATCATGATGCTCTATAGGGATGAATACTACAACGAAACCACCGAAGATAACCGAAACATCCTTGAAGTGGACATAGCAAAGAACCGGGACGGAGAAGTAGGGAAGGTTGAATTGAAGTATCTGAAACAGATCAACAAAATTGAGAGCATTTTCTAATGACCATCCAGGAAATGTACGAGGACGCAATCACCCATGAATATTACTGGTTAGAAATCACAATTGAGTTCCTTGTGAAAGAGAAGCAAGTCTTGGGGATGAACGACAACGCAGAACGTATTACATACTTCCTCCAAGACAAGTTCTCTTCAAAAATGAACGAACATTTAGAAAAGTATGAGAGGGAGAGACAATATGCAAAACATTAATTTTGATATGCTACCGGATAAATTCAACTTCAAAAATATAGATGGGAACGTAATGAGAGCGGAATTTCAGCTTAATAAAAATGGTTATAAAGTAGTCGAAGTTGATGGAACTGGAAATTTAGGCTTTGCGCCATTGTGGGAGGTTGAAAACAATTTAAAAAACGGCACATGGCAGGTTGTTAATGCTTCAGATCTTGTCAATAAGCCCTCACACTACCACAAGAACGAGATAGACGTAAACGGATACCTAGAGAAGCACTTTCCTTTAGAAGGCTCCTATACGGTCGCAGAGGGCTTCTATATTGGTAACGTAATCAAGTACACAAGCAGGTACAAGGATAAGGGCGGTAAGCAGGACCTGGAGAAAGCCAAATTCAACTTAAATAAGCTGATCGAATTGGAGGAATCACAATGAACGCTGAAAGAATCTCCCAAGCTTTGAACAGACCAGTAAACCTCCATCACGAACCCATGGCAGACATCCTAAACGAACTACTCACAAAGGTAGAGCAGTATCAAAATGAATACCAGGCAACGGTAGGAGCGTTAAAGACATATTTTGGGGAGGGGAAGAAATGATTATCAAATATAATTTGCTTTACAAGAGTGGGAAGGAAGATGTTTTGACTCAAGAAGCTAATGAATCAGAGCATGCTGCAATGGCAGAAACCATCGAAAAAGGATTTAGGCAAGATTTACACGGTGTTCTGACATTCTCTGATGGGGAAGGACAATCAACGTTCGTAAGGTTGTCAGATTTAAGTAGAGCCAATCTAACGGTGGAGGATGACCATGGAAAATAAAAAGCAAATCATGACAAAAGAATGGTACGAGAAGATAGCGAACAGTGATTTGGCGAAGAGGTACAATGAAAAACCGAGCTGGGAAGATCATGTGAAGTTGAAGGTAGCTTATCTGAAACGGAGAGAAATCAAAGCTGAATGTGTATTCTGCGACGAGGACCATAAAATCGTTTGGGAAGATATTGACGGCAAGAAAGTCTGTGAAGTTTGTTATGAGAAAGAATCTGACACTGGTGAAGTTTATTAATAATTAAGGGGTGTCTAACATGCTGGAAGGTGACTATGTATATATCCAATACTACAAGTACAAAGCATACGCCTTCATCGTAGATACAACAAACGAACGGTACTACAAGATCATCAAGCTATATAGAGAAGGTGAGGATGGCGTGAAAGTTCGCTATCCAGTCATCAAAGAGGAATCAGTTTTGGTGGATCTGTTGAAGCCGGTGGAAACAAAAATACATCCGGAAGATGTGAAAGTATTCATTGACATGTCTCTGGACAGTAACGATAAAGATTGGTTCGAGGAATTAATGAAAGGGTGATCCGATGAATCGCTCTGAAACAGTCGAGAAGATAGAAGAACTATTAAGGGACCATGAAGAATGTGGGAGCTGCCAAACATGTAAGGAAGTGGACAGCCTTAGAAACAAGCTCCTTCACAATCCTAAAGTGAAAGCAGTCCTGGATAAAGGGTCGTATATGAAAAAGAGCGATATAGCCTTCTTGATTGGTAAAGACATTGAGAGAAAGGAAATCAAAAAGGCATTAGGTATGAGTACATTGACCTTTCAGGAAATGATGGTCAATTGGGGGTTCAGTAAAAAGAGAGGGGATAGTGAAATGGCGAAATTAAAGGACTTCACCACGAATGAATATAACGACTTGAAAGCAGTCGGTTTGAATGATGAACAAGTAGCGGAGAAAAAGGGTGTCAGCACTCCAACTTTAACGAAGTGGAAGAAGGATAACGGCATTTCATCTGGTAAGGTATTCGGGCGAAAAAAGGACGATAAAGAGCCGAAAGTATTCAAGCCTACCATTACCCCTAAAGAGACAGTACAACCACCTCAGAACGAATTACAGAGCGTTGTGGAAACATTGAAGCGTCAATTGGATGTGAGGGAAAAGGCAATCAATCAACAGTTTGAAAAGATCGAACATTTGAAAGCGACCACTGTACCTAGAGAAAAATATAAAAATATGAAAATCGACTTCGAGGAAGCTGAATTAGAACGGATCAAGAATTTTGAAGAGTACAAGAAAATGGAAAATGCGTACCAGAAAGAACACGCCATCGTAATAAACCTAGATGCAGAGTTAGAGAACGTCAGGGAGCAACTAAGACAAGCTAGGGTAGAAGCTGTAAGAGCTGGACAGGAGAACGAACATCTTAAAGGGCTTGTGAAATTATGGATGTAGGATTCAATCCCTATTCAAAGTCGCAGCAGTTAAAGGGTCATCAAAAGCACAAGGACACACCTAAGATTGTCGAGAAGCGACCACGCAAGCGTAAAACTAGAACAGTAAGAGGAAGAACCATACCAACCGCAAAGGTAAGAAGCGCAATTAGTAAAAAGGATTATAACAAAGCCATTGAAACCTTTGGCGAAACCTGTGTGATCTGTAACAACCCACACATTGAAATGCACCATGTTCGATTCCGTTCCCAACAAGGTCGGGGAGGGTACAGAAATCTCATGCCACTCTGCAAAGAACATCACATGAAAGCGCACAAGGAACGATCATTCGCAGTTGAGCTGAAAGAAGAACGTGAAAGCATCTATGGAAAATGGTATTGGGCTGATAAATTCGACCTCTTCCAAGAAAATCTCATACCGAATACAACAGAAAAGGCATTTGAGAAGTTCATGGAGGAAGAAGGTGAACGTCTTGCCAAGAAGAGTAATGAGCTATAACCAAGTATCAAAG
Organism: Rossellomorea orangium; assembly: GCF_019334305.1. GTDB lineage: Bacteria > Bacillota > Bacilli > Bacillales > Bacillaceae_B > Rossellomorea. Next base: position 18,499 of record NZ_JAHWGH010000020.1, on the reverse strand, counting down.
GATAGAGAACAACTTGCAGTGATCATCATCGAGCGTGAAGGCATAAACAAAGAGCAGTTGAAAAAGGAAAGTAGGGCATGTAAAAAGCACTCAGTTCTTGTGAGTGACGGACATTTATATGAGTTTAAGTGAAATTAGAGCATAAGAATCCAATTATCAGTATGGAACATAATCCAAATATGGACAAGAGAACATATATTCTTAGGAGGAATTAACTATGAACGTAATCACGCTGACAGGTAACGCAACGAAAGATATCGAGCTTTCTTATTCGCCATCAGGAACAGGATTTGGGAAAGGGACCATTGCTGTACAACGTAACTTTAAAAATCAACAGGGTGAATATGATACGGACTTTATCAACTTCAAGGCAATAGGCAAGATTTCAGAGGTCATGGCAAACTATATTTCCAAAGGGGATAAGTTCGGAATCACTGGATCACTACAAATCAATGTATCTGAGAAATACGGACAGAAACGATATTTCACAGAGGTAGTGGTAAATGGATTCGACTTCCCGAATAAGACTAAGCAATCTACGAATCAATCAAGTAATCAAAACAGGAATCAACCACCATACACGAGAGAAGATAACGACCCATTCGCTAATGACGGAAAACCAATTGACCTCTCAGATGATGATTTACCGTTTTAACGCACTAAAGGAACGGGGTGTATATATGGACTTTGAATCAGCAACAAAACGCCAACTACTACAAATAGCCATCAACGAAGAATGCTCGCTTGCTGATAAATACGCAGCATGTAGAGAAATGCAGATTCGCCAATGGAAAGAAACTATGCTCGAAGATTTAGTTTTACTGTACGGTAGAGGGTTCAGTCCCTTTGCCGTATCCATTGAATTAGGTGTAGATGAATACACGGTGCGGAACAAGATTAAACAATACGGATTGAGAAGGAGACAGGGAGCATGAACGTAGATAAATTATTTGAAACTCAAAAAGAATTACGTGGAGTAATTAACTATCAGGGTAGTGATCGTTTTGAAAAGTTGGTCCTTGCATTGCTTGTGGAGATTGGCGAATGTGCAAATGAATGGAGAGGGTTCAAGTTTTGGAGTAAGAATCAACACCCAAGACACATTGCTATAACAGATGACGGGAGAGTAATTAAAAACCAGAAAGGCACGCCTCCACTTCTTGAAGAATTCGTTGACGGCCTTTGTTTTATCTTGGAATTAGGGATAGAAATTGGAGTGGATAAGTTCACGCCAAGCAAACTTATCTCATTTACCCATGATATAACAGGCGGTTTCAGATCAATTTACAGATTGGCATCGGATTTAGATTACATGATGTTATTGCTAAATGACGGTGACTACCGAGTATTATTTAATAACTATCTACACTTAGGTGAATCACTTGGATTCTCCTGGGAAGAGATTGAAAAAGCTTACTATGAAAAAAATCGCATCAACCATGAGAGACAAGCAAATGGATATTAAAAATATACCTGATAAATACACAATGGCTTGGCAAATAACTTTAGTATCCAATTACAGAGAGGATTTCCTTCTCGATCTACCGGAAAAGGAGCTTTATGAAATTTATAAAGTGAAGGTGGAGAAACGATGACAAGATATGTAGGTATAGACCCATCAACTAAAACAGGTTTAGTCATACTCAACCGAGACGGGGAAATCATTAATCAACAGGAAGTCAGAAGTAAATTGAAGAGTGATCCAGATAGATTCGTTGACTTGGCCGACTTGATTATGGAGGAATTGCACCCTAATGACATTATAGCCATTGAAGGATTCTCTTACGGATCAAAAGGTCGTGGAGTGTCAACTCAATACGGAATTGGCTGGATGATCAGAGCAGAGCTATACAAAAGAGGTTATGAATACATCGAGGTATCTCCATCAGCAGTAAAGAAGTTCGCTACCGGTAAGGGAAATGAGAAGAAGGATAACATGACGGTGCCTATTTATAAGCATTGGGGATTTGAACATCCATCAGATAACGTCCGGGATGCCTTTGTATTGGCTCAAATTGTTAAAGGGATGAAGGGTGTTAGTAAACTCACAAAATACCAGGAAGAGGTCATTGAGAAGGTACAGAAAGAAGGTGCATGATGACTCAACCAACAGAAGAGATATTCAGAGAGCAGCCAGTCGATATTGAAGCTCTCCGGCAAGAGGTAAAGGACGATATCCCGGACACTATCCGGGAAGTCATCCGAAAACATAACCAAATGCTCACGTTCATTAATCAATATGAAGAGAACATCGACTCTCTAACACCTTTTCAACTTAGCAAACTCCAATATTACTACAACAAGGCAGAGAGGGAAGCGTGGAAGCTTGCAGGATACTTCAAAAGCCAGTATCAGTATTACTACGGTAAAGCAAGCACAGAGCGTGGGCAGTTTTATATATACGAACGTGAGACAAACAAAATTGCGGTAAATGATTCCAATTATCGAAGTAAGGTCCAAGAGGGCATTAACCAAGAAATATCAGGCATATATGAAGGTCATTACGTCACATGGAAGGGTATCGCCACCTCTTATGCAGGGGCAATGCTTACCATGAAGGATATGATTAAGGCTATTGATAAAGAGGGCGGTTGAACGTATTACGATAACAGGAGGAAGCCGATGAACGGTGTAATCATGTTTCTAGCTTTTATCGCATTAGTCGGAATTACATTGGGGGAGAGAAGATGAGTGACCTTGAAGTGTTTGTGATAACTTTCTTTGGATTGCTGATATTGTTACTTGCGATTGTGGTTTTATCGCTCATTAAAGGTGCTGAAAAAACTTTAGATGAAGTGAAGAAAATGCGTAGGGAAAGAAATAGGCTGATCATGGAAAAGGAAAGTCGAAAATATTTAGAGTCAGAGCAGGAGTTCAAGAAAGGGCAAGTAGTTAAAAGTGGTCACTATTCATGTAGGTTCATTGTCATTGGATATAAATACGACAACTATATATTGGCAATAAGAGAAGGGGAAGAAGATAAATTCACAAACAGAGAATTACTTCACACTAGATGGCTTTATACTGACGAAAGTGAGGGGGAATGACAGTGGAGCAACTTCAATTCATTGATACAAACATACCAGGAGAGGTAAAACGAAAAGCCGTTAAGCTCATGAGCCAATATAGGATGTTGGAAGCTATCATAGAATCACGAAAAATGAAATCAAATAAGATGACCGTCAACTATGACGCAAGTGAATCGCAAAGGGGTAATCAGTTCCACAGTCAGACAGAGGAATTAGCTTTGAATGAGGTGGAGATTGAGAAGTACACGCTCACCAAGAAGAAGCTAGATACTCTCTTCGACTCACTGAAGCCTGATCAGCAGAAGATATGGGAACAACGCTACATGTTAGGCATGAGTGACGCAGATGTGTATTACGGCAACAACATACCACATCGGACATATTACCGATTGAAGAGGGAAATGATTGCGGTGGTGGCTGATGGGATGGGATTGCTTTAAGGAAGTTTTGACCCATGTAGCGAAGGAGTGATTGAAACGTGAATCTAAGTGAAAAAGAAAAAGAAATTGTTGTTGAAGCTTTGCAGTTCTACATTAACAACACTGACAACTTACCCTACGAAGATTTAAGAGATTATAGTGATTTAAAAGAACGAATCAAGAAGATTATTTAGTGCATTATCCGATGACACACTGAATAGACCGATGTAGTAAAGGAGTGCAACCAGTGGAAATTAAATTTAAATGCCCTAAATGTTATGCGAATTTAGTAAAGGAAGTCGAGCCAAGAGGCGGAAAGACTAACGGAGACGAACTTTTAAAAGAGAGATGCCCAGAATGCGGGAAACTTCTTTAGTAATGAACAATCCGACGATGTAACGCAATACTTTGGCACTAATTCGCACTAAAAAGGACATGAAATACACGGAAATCCGTTATACAATGGTACTATAAGAAATTAACGTTTTATGGCTAAGTAGATGATGACTAATATCAAATCCTTATCACTCAGCCAAGCGAATAAAGAGTGGTTATGTTCCGAACCTGTATTTTTATCACAAAAAATGAAAGGTTTAACCCTCTTAATCAGAGAATCACTACGACTGCGTGGGGGTTCTCTTTTTCTTTGTGTACAGAATATCAAGGTGTGTTGTACAGAAGGAAAAACAAAGGGAGGATCATCATGTATGAGGGATATGAAAAGTTAGTAAGGGGTAACAAACCCATTTCACATAAACCGATACAACCAAAGGAACATCCGTGTAAAGGGTGTACCTGGGGAACGTATGTAAGCGACAAGAAAGTATTATGCCTGTTACCCAAATGTGTGCGAGGTGAAAAATGAAACACGAAGTATGGACAGAGGAAGAGGTTCAATATCTGCATGAGTTAAAGCAAAAGGGTCACACACATAGAGAGATTGCTTCCATCATGTCAGAGAAATATAAAATGGAGTTTACTTTTCATGCGGTAAGACATAAGGCAGTAAGGACGAAGCAAGAAGAAGAGTTACCTGGATATAAAGAAGAGTACAAAATAGAACCCGATGGATCACATAAGAGTGATAAGCTCCTGAGAATGTCTGCTGAACAGAAGAAGGATGTTAAATTCCTTTTAGAAGCTCATGGGTTCAACATAGATTCATGGGAGTTAATTACTGCTAAGAACAACATATGGAACACATACAGTAAGCAAGATGGAATTAATACGTTATACGCCAGTAAGATAACAGTCAAACCGAAAGTAAGTAGCTTCAACATAGATAACCTGTTAAAGAAGATCGAACAGGTGCCACCTAAGTACATTGAACCGAAATATACAAGAGATATTGATTACCTAAACATCCCATTATTCGATATGCATTTTCCCATCAGTGATTATGAGTATTACAAACCAACTCAACAAACCATATTAGGGCTGCTTCAAAAAGGATACAAAGAAGTGCTGATCATCATTGGTCAGGATCTTTTACACAACGATGACTTTAGAGGTAGAACATCATCCGGTAGGGAAATTGAAAAAGTGGATATGGAGCTGGCTTGGGATGAAGCATTAAAGTTCTATGTACCGATCATTGAAATGGCGATAGAGAAGTGTAAGAAAGTAAATATCTGTTATTCGAAAGGGAATCACGATGAGTCAATGTCATGGGCCTTCGTGAAATGTTTAGAGGTGCGATTTCCTCAAGTGAATGTAGATACCAGATTCAAAGAAAGAAAGGTTCATATGTTAGGGACCAACTTTATTGGTATCAACCATGGGGATAAAAAGAAAGACACCAACCTAAACGAAAACTTCTCAACAGAATTTCCTATGGAGTGGAGTCGAGCCACAACCAGGGAAATATTCACTGGGCATCTTCACCATGAGAGAGTGTTAGATAAAGGTGGGGCAGTCGTGAGGAGAATGCCAACTGGTAACAGAGTGGACGACTATCATGACGACCATGGATATACAACAGCTCATAAGAGATTCGAAGTGTTTGAGTATAGCGAGGATAAACTGAAGACGATTCATTATGTGTAAATGCTTAAAAGGAGGTGTTAACAATGGGAAAGAAAGGCGAACACAAAGCCGGACCGGTATCCAAAGAAAACACATCCAATACAAGCAAGAAGGATAGCCGTAAAGAAGGTAGATCAGGTCCAAAGAAGAATAAGAAGTAATCACTGAGAGTGTCTATATGGCACTCTTTTTAATTAGGTGTATAAAGCTTATACGTTTAATTAAGAAGAGTGTATAGGGGGAAGGTGAATGAGATGAAGCTGACGGAGAAGCAACGGAGATTTGCTGATGAGTATATTCGATTAGGTGAGATTACAAAGGCTGCAATCAATGCTGGATACAGTACAAAGACGGCATATGCGATAGGAAAAGAAAACCTTGAAAAACCTATCATCAAATCCTATATAGAGAAGAGATTGAGTGAACTGCGTAAACAGTCCATAGCTGAACAGGATGAAGTTCTTCAATACCTTACCTCTATCATGCGTGGAGAACACACTGAGCAGACTCTGAGGGGAATCGGTGAAGGTGCGCAGACGATTGATGATATTGAAATATCTGCTAAAGATCGTATTAAAGCTGCTGAACTATTAGGTAAGCGTTATGCTATGTGGACTGATAAGCAACACCATGAAGGTTTACAACCAGTAACGTTTATTAATAATGTCCCGGTGGATGATGATGAATGAATACGGTAAATGTAGATATCGCCAAAACCATTGGAAAAGGATATAACCGATTTTGGCATTATAAAGGCCGTTACCGGGTTGTGAAGGGCGGTCGAGGTAGCAAAAAGTCTGTGACCACTGCTCTGAATATCATTCACAGGATGATGGAATATCCACTCGCCAATACATTAGTGTTGCGGAAAGTGTTTAAGGATCACAAAGATTCGACGTACTCTCAGTTGAAGTGGGCCATCAATCACCTTCAGGTGAAACACCTGTGGCATGTGAAAATAACACCGTTAGAAATCATTTATAGACCCACAGGACAGAAGATTCTATTCAGAGGTTTGGATGATCCAATGAGTGTAACATCCATAACAGTAGAAACAGGACACTTATGTTGGGCGTGGTTTGAAGAGTGTTATCAGATAACCAATGAAGATGACTTCGACAAAGTGGATATGTCCATACGTGGTGAGTTACCACCAGGATATTTTAAACAATTAACGCTTACTTTTAACCCGTGGAATGAAAAGCACTGGTTGAAGAAGCGTTTTTTTGATGCAGACAACCCGAATGTATTAGCACTCACAACCAATTATCAGTGTAATGAGTTCTTGGGTGACGATGACAGAGAGTTATTTGAATGGATGAGGAAGAACAATCCCAGACGTTACAAGATTGAAGGTATGGGTGATTGGGGGATTGCAGAAGGGGCTATCTTCACGAATTGGAGAGAGTTCGCCTTTGATACAAGTGAGATTGCGAAACGTGAAGGTGTGCGTTCAGCGTTCGGACTTGACTTTGGATTCACAGTGGACCCGACAGCCTTACCAGCTTCCATTGTTGACATTAAGAATCGTGAAATATACGTGTTTGATGAGATATACGAAAAGGGACTACTCAATAATGAGATAGCAGAGAAGATCATCGAAAAGGGTTATCAGAAGGAAATCATCATAGCTGATAGTGCGGAACCAAAGAGTATTGCAGAGTTGAGGAAATACGGGATAAGGAAGTTAAAGGCAGCCGAAAAAGGACCGGATAGTGTGAAATCGGGTATTCAGTTTATTCAGCAGTTCACGATATTCGTCCATCCTAGATGCGTCAACTTCATCAACGAGTTATCCAACTATGTATGGGACCGTAATAAAGAAGGTCAGCTCATTAACAAACCAATAGATGAGTTTAACCATTTACTCGATGCCTTTAGATATAGCTTAGAACCAATAAGAAAACGTACAAGAGTGAGGTGATTGCGTGAGACATTACATTGAACAGATAGATAAAGAGGGTATTACACCCAAACTCATCAAAGAAATGATTGAGGAACATCAACCAGAGCGTAATAGAATGATTGACTTATATAATCGCTACAAGGCTGTCATTGATGGAGTACCGATCCTTCAAAGGGACCCCATCGAATATGAGGACTTTGAAACCGGGACTATTAAACGTATTGACCACAAAGTAAATAATCGACTCAATAACAGTTTCGATGCTGAAATCGTTGATACGAAAGTAGGTTACATGTTCGGTCATGCAATTAGTTACGATGTGGATAAGGAATTGGCGAGTGTCGAGAGCTTGAAAAAGGAGTTAGACCTCTTCAATCTTCGTAACAACGTAGCTGATAAGGACTCTGAATGGGGAAAGAAATCAGCCATATGTGGATACGGTGCCAGGATTGCTTATATTGACCTTGAAGCAAAGGAACGTATAAAGAATATAAACCCTTGGGAAACAATCATTCTCTCGAATGAGGATATCACAGAACCTAAATACGCATTGAGATATTGGAATGTGAAGGACGACGAGTGGAAAGCAGAGTTTTACGACGACTCTTACTACATCACCTATACATCTAAGAATGGGATAGACTTCGATGAGGTGGAAAAGAAGCTTCACCTGTTCGATTACTGCCCTCTATTCGGATTGCCGAACAATGAAGAGTTGCAGGCAGACGTTGAGAAAGTGTTAAGCCTTATTGATGCTTACGATCGTACTATTTCCGATGCTAACAATGAGATCGAACAGTATCGACTCGCTTACCTGGTACTAAGAGGGCTGGGAGCAGATGAGGAAACACTCAACAACCTGAAAAAGAGTGGTGTCTTTGAATTGTTCGATAAGGACGATGATGTCTCTTACTTAACAAAGGACATAAACGACACACTCATTGAGAATCACCTTGACCGATTGGAAGAAAACATCCTTAGATTCGCTAAATCAGTGAATTTCAGTGATGAATCCTTTGGTGGTCAAATAACCGGTGTGGCTATGCGTTTCAAATTACTTGCATTAGAGAATAAATGTATCACGATGGAACGTAAAATGACAGCTGCTTTAAGGTATCAGTTTAAGCTTCTATGCAGTGCGTGGGCTAAACGTAATATCTGTACTAAAGATGATTATTTGAGTGTGTGGACGGCATTTAAGCGTAATTTACCTGCAAACATCCTAGATGAAGCAACAACAACTATGAATTTACGTGGAAATGTGAGTGAGAAAACACGCTTATCCCTTTTATCATTTGTAGATGATGTCGAATACGAACAAGAGTTAATGAAGCAGGAACATGACGAATACATGAACCAGTTACCAACATTAGGCGGTAATGCAAATGAAGAACCAGAATGAACTAGATAAGTACCTGGATGAATTGATTGATCAAGCTGAATTGGATATTGATAATGTTTTTGGTAAGAGGATGAAGTCGTTTCTTGCTCAATTAGGGGATATGTTCAATAAGTATTCATCCAAAGGTGAACTGACATACACGGACATGACGAAATACAACCGTCTACAAAAGGAATTAGCTTTTATTGCTGAACAGATCCATTCTGATTATGCGTATCTGACAGAGTTCATCCAAAACTTAATGATTAGCCAATACATCGAGAACTACTTCCAGTCAGCCTTCATGTATGAGTTTGAAGCACAAAAGAAAATGGGATATGGTCAGGTGAATAAGACGGTTATCTTAGCTGCAGTACAGAATCCTATCCCGGAACTCACATTACCTAAATTGATGGAGTATAACCGGAACGATACCATTAGAAAGATATCAACCGAAATCACTCAAGGGTTATTGGCTGGTGAAGGATACTCGACCATATCTAAGCGTATTGAGAAGGCTGTTGGTTTCAGCTCCGTAAAAGCTCGGAGGGTGGCTAGAACCGAGTCGCATAGGGCACAGGTTCAAGGGAGAATAGATAGCGCAGATCAAGCAAGTAAATACGTGGATATGACAAAAATGTGGGATGCTACATTAGATCGCAATACGAGGGATTGGCACCAGAAGTTAGATGGGACCGTCATTGGCAAGGATGAAAACTTCACCACTCCTAAAGGTGGTAACGGTAAAGCTCCTGGACACATGAACAATGCTTCTGATGACATTAATTGTAGATGTACGGCTCTATACCTTGTGAATGGTAAAAAGCCTTCCGTTAGAAGGGCTAGGCTCGATAACGGCAAGACCAATATCATCCCATATACAACCTACGATGAGTGGAAAAAGGAAAGAATTAAATAAAAATAGAAACTTCCTCCTTTATGTATCGTATAATTAAACACGATACCAATTTAAGGGAGGTTTCATAATGTTTGGAACGAAAAAGTGCAAACAGTGTAAGAAAAAAGTGGATAAGAGTGAGATCGTCGCTAGGGAGTACTGTTCAGAAGAGTGTAAAGAAACATGGCAAGATGCGAATCTAAGACCATGGCAGAAAGCTTTGAATAATGGTGTAGATAAGTGGGCTGGCAAACCAAAAAAATAATATATAAATCCAAGTCACTTCTAACGGGGTGGCTTTTTATTATGACCTGACGAGGTCGTTAAATATACGTACATTAAAGCACATGGCGGTCGAAAGAACGTTATGGGCTAGGAGGTAAACTATGAAACTTGAAGATATTAAACAATATTTCAATGACAATAAAGATAACGATGAGGTTAAAGCCTATTTAGGAGAACTATCTGCCGTATCTACTGATAAGGTGAAAGGTTTCCTGAACACTGATGAAGGGAAACGACTGATTCAACCGGATTTAGACCGTTATCATAACAAATCATTGGAGTCTTGGAAGGCGAACAACTTAGATTCCTTAGTGGAAGCAGAATTACAGAAACGAAACCCTTCAAAATCCCCGGAACAACTCGAACTAGAGAAACTTCGTAAGGAAATTGAAGATGAGCGAAAGGCTCGTAATAGGGAAGTATTGGTCAATAAAGCACTGAAGGTAGCGAAGGAAAAGAACCTACCGGATGGCATTATTGACTATTTTATTGCCGAAAACGAGGAGGGCACTATTGAAAACCTCTCTAAATTAGAGGAAGTGTTCAGTCAATCTGTACAATCGGCAGTAGATTCGAAGTTTAAGGAGAATGGTCGAGATATCGACTTCTCAAACCCAACAAATAAAACAGGAAAAATCGACGTGGATTCACTTGCTAGTCAAGTGTCACTTCGACAATAGGAGGAAAAACAATGCCAACATTCAATCCAGATAACGTATTATTACAAGATGCCGTCACAGGTGAAGTGCCATCCGAACAAGGTTCATTGATGCTGAAAGACTTCATGACTCAAGCTGCCATTACTCAACTCGCTAAGTATGAGCCGATGAGCAAACCAGTTAAAAAATTCACGTACCTAGCAGATGGGCCAGGGGCTTACTGGGTAGGAGAAGGAGAACGCATCCAGACTTCTAAGGCTACATGGTTAGAAGCCGAAATGAAGACAAAGAAACTTGGTGTGATCATCCCTGTTTCAAAAGAATTCTTGCGTTACACTGTTTCTGATTTCTTCGCTCAAATGCGCCCGGCTATTGCTGAAGCATTCGCTATTAAATTTGACCAAGCAGCCTTATATGGAACAGGATCTCCATTCGGTTCTGGTGTATCTGTATTCGAGAAGATTCAAGCTTCTGGTAATACAGTAGAGTTAAACTCACTTGGAAACCTTTACGACGAATTAAACTCTGTTATGGCCCTTGTGGAAGACGGAGACAAAGACGTTGACGGTTTCACAACTGTTCGTAAATTCCGTAAGAACCTGCGTGGTGCGAAAGATGTCAATGGAAATCTTTTATTCAACGATGCTAACGGTGGAGCTGCTTCTCAATTACTAGGACTACCGGTTGGATATGTTAACTCTAAATCGTTCGACTCTTCAAAAGCAGAACTACTCGCTGGTGATTGGGATTATGCACGTTACGGAATCCTTCAAAATATTGAATACAAAATTTCAGAGGATGCTACAATCTCTACAATCCAGGATGAACTAGGTAATGACATTAACCTATTCGAGCGTGATATGTTCGCTCTGAGAGCAACAATGCACGTTGGATTCATGACACTCGCTGATGATGCGTTTGCAGCATTAACACCTGACGTTACACCATAATAAAGGGCGGCTCTCGTAGTCGCCTTATTTTTTTAGGAGGTTGAAACCATGGTAAAAGTTAAACGTGATGAAAAAGAAATTGAAGTAAGTGAAAAAGCTTATGAGGTTGTGTATAAACCACTAGGATTTAAAGAAGTGAAGGAAAAGAAAAAGAAATCCGACAAAGAGTAGGTGATTTGAATGGACCTACAGACACTTAAAAACATGATGAGGATTGATACAACCGATCATGATGAATACCTCATCGAAATGTTACCAGTGTTCATTGAACAGGCGAAAGACTACTGCAATAACTCATTTATGGTTGCCGGTGAAGAGGTGCTGCCGTCAGGGGTGAGATTGTATGTAGCGAAAGCCATTGAATTCAGCATGAACCCTTCCAATGTAAAGAGCTACACAATGGGTCAAGTATCGTATTCGTATGAAACGGATGTACCACGTAGTATCACGAAATACCTAGCACCATATCGAAAGGTTCGCTTCGTATGAATGTGTATCCTCATAAAATTGACATCGAGTCATACGAAGAGACTGATGACGGCATGGGAGGACATACAAAAACGTGGAGTACTGTTCAAACTAGTCTTAAAGCCCATGTTCAGCCGATAAGCGGAAGGGAATACTATCAGGCGCAACAAATACAAAACCCCGTTAATGTGGACGTATACACGCCATATAACGAGGTCATTAAACCCAACATGAGGGTTAAATATAAATCCATGAACTTGAACATCATTTCAGTTATAGACCAGGGTGGAATGAACAAGATCCTATGCTTGAAGTGTTCTACTTCCAATGTCTAGGGACAATGCCTTTCTTCAATCCTTCTTGTACCCATTCACCTTGCTTGACGATTCTTTTTGATACCTTCCCTTTATTTTTTATAAACAATTCATATGTTTCATACTCTTTGGGGACGGTAGACACCTTAGAGACAAAGTCACTATAGCTGATTTGATCCGTTTCGAGCATGACTAATAAAAGGTCATCATAAATGAGTAACACCTCCTAAGGGGGTTTGACAATGAGAATGAATGTAAGTATGAAGGGCCTAAATAAATCCATTCAACAAATGAACCAATATACGGCTGAAAAAGTAAATGCAATTAAGGCGATTGTAGCGGAATCCACTCAAAATATCGAGAATGGGTCCGTTGCACGTTCTCCTGTGTCTGAAATTGACGGAGGAAACCTTAAAAATGGCATATACAAAGAATTTGCCGATGGTGGATTTGTAGGTAGAGTCATTGATCCGTCTGGCTACGGCTTGTATGTCGAGTTCGGGACCGGTATTTATGCGGAAGGTGATAAACCAGGACGGTCAACTCCTTGGGTGTACTTTGATGAGAAATTAAATCGTTTTGTATTCACAAGAGGGATGAGAGCGCAACCGTTTATGAATCCTTCATACGAAGAGGAACGACCTAATTATATCAGAAGTTTAGAAAAAGAGTTGAGAAAACCATGACAAAAACATCATTATTAGCCCTTCAGATGTCAGTATATGCAAAGTTAGCTAGTCACACACCACTCACAAGCAAAATAAGTGGTGTCTATGACGAAGTAAGTGAAGGTACGGCATATCCTTATGTAACCATCGGGAACCCTACTGTGAACGATTGGGGGAGTCATACGACAGAAGGGGAAGACATCACCTTAACCCTTCATGTATGGTCCGATTACAAAGGGAAAAGGGAAGTTTACGAGATATTTAATCTCATATTAGAAGCATTGACCACCACCCTGACATTGAGTGGTGGTTTTTCTATGGAATTTCAGCGCAGAGAGTTTATGGAAGTGTTAGAAGATAACGTGACCAATGCTCGACACGGAGTTATCAGACTTAGATATAAAATCATGCAATAGGAGGTCATTACATGCCAAAGAACGTAAAAATCGTACTATTAGTGAACACAGGGGATGAAACAACTCCCGTCTTTTCGCCTGTTGGTGGACAGAGAAACGCAACCTTTTCAGAAGAAGCGGAAACAATCGACCTGACGAGTGAAGATTCAGCAGGGTATCAAGAATTCGACTACGGGTTGGGATCCTGGACGATTGAATGTGATGGATTATATATTCCGACCGCAGAAGGATATAAAGCTTTAAAGGATGCTCAACGTAATAAACTGATCATCAAAGCACGTATCCAAGAGGATGGCCAGCCGGTAGAGGAAGGGGATGTACTTGTCACTAGCCGTGAATTAGAAGGCGCATATGACGGTGAATCCACTTACAATGTGTCATTACAAGGATCCGGTAAATTAGCTGCAGTCCCAGCATCTTAAACAATCAATCAAGGCCGTCTTCGGGCGGTCTATTTTTATGGAGGTTATTAAATGAGCGACCACGCTACTTATAAAAAAGTGAAATTAAACGGTGAAGATCACATCTTGAAATTCGGTTTCAATGCTATCTCGGATCTAGAGGAGTATTACGGCAGAGGTATCCATTCAGTCATCACGGAGGAAGTGATCGGGTTCAATACGGTTCGTAATATCTTGTGGGCCGGCATGTTATGGAAGAACCCTAACCTTAAAGTACATCACGTAGGACAGATGCTCGAAAAGGAAATGGAGAATAACGAAGAGTTTGACTTCAACGAAATGATGAAAACATCTATCGACGCATTGTACAACTCCAAAGCATTCAAACTCATTTCAAAGAGCAGCAAGGGTGACGAAGAGTCAAAAAACTAGAAGGTGGCTTGGATTGGAAGTGGATTAAAGAAGTTGCATTTGGTCCATTAAATCTAAGCCATGAATCCTTTTGGAAGCTGCAACCATTCGAATTCCTTGAATTGTACGAAGGGTGGAAGTGGAGAGAAGACAGGCGCATTGAAGAGATCAAAGAGTTGAACGAGATGGAAATGAGAAGAATGTCCATCTTGGCTAGTTGGATCACGGCACCTCACTTCAGAAAGCCCAAAAAGCCTACAGACTTCTATAATCCCAATGCAAACAAAGAGAAGCCTAAAACAACACCGGAAGAAAGTAAACGCATGGTTATGCTTCTATCCAAAGAAATGGGGGTGAGATAATGGCCCAAACAATCGCACAAATGATGGTTGAGATCGGTGCGGATCCATCAGAGTTCCAAAAGACATCTAAAGTGGTTGAGAGTGAAATGAAGTCCATGGGTACCACGGTATCCGGGATGGCAAAAACCATGGGGACGGATGTAAAAGGATTCTCTGATAAGTGGAAGATGATGTCCAACGAAATGAAAGCATCTTACCAAGCTTCCAAAGCAGCACTCATACCATTCAAAAAGGATTTACTAGGTGTCGAGTATGATTTCTTTAAACTTTCAAAAAGCATGAAAGGATATCAAGGCACCAATAAAGAGTTTATGGACGAGGTTACCAAACTTGGGATGCGTCACAAGAAAGCAACAGAAGAAATGATGAAAAATAATGAATTCATGAAAACGAGCTTCATCCAATCTGTTGGTACGATGGTCGCAAGAAGTGGCCAGTCTGAAAAGATTGCGGCTAACTTCTCCAGGATGGGTAACCCATTATATACAGTGAATAACGGATTACTTAAAGTAGGGGCTAACCTTGAAAAAGTGGCTAGAAACGGTAACGCTGCCGTTTTAGCTATGAAAATGTTAGGACCGAACGCAAATATGAAAGAACTAAACGACATGACACGTATGATTAATATGGGTCTAATGCGAATGACTTTCCTTGCTATCGGTATGGCGGTTCCTTTTGTTATTGCAACTGCTGCAGTCATCGACCTCGCTTATGCCATTAATGAAAATTTGGGTCCGGCCACCGAGAATATGAAAGGTGTATGGGCGCAAGTGTTTGAACCTATTGCGAAGGTTGTAGCGGAGATCTTGTTGAAAATCATTGGATTTGTGACGTGGATAGGTAACCTGATGAACAAATTTAATGAGTTAAATCCCGTCTTAGCCGCATCTATTCAGTCATTCGGACTATTATTCTTAGCGTTAATGGTTATTTTGTCTCCATTGGCTATTGGTATAGGTATGTTTGGTGGTCTTCAAGCGGCAATTTCAGCAGTTTGGATGCTCATTGGACCATTTGTTACCGGATTCTTGGCAGTCGCAGGGACGGCAGCTATTGTAGCGGCAGCACTTGTGGCAGTTGGTGCAGCACTTTACTTACTTTGGACTAAGACGGATTGGTTTAAATCTGCGGTTATGACTGCGTGGGAATCAATTAAAAACGCAACTCAGGTAGCGTGGAATTGGATCATGTCAAACGTGATCACTCCTGTTCTAAATGCGATACAAAACTTCATTCAAGATAAAATGGAATATGTCAGGAAGTTTTGGCAGGAAAACGGTGAAATGATTAAACAAGCTACTAAAATGGTATGGGATCTTATTTCCGGTGTGATTAAAGCACAACTAGCGGTGATATTAGCAGTCATGAAAGTTGTCTGGCCGGTCATTAAAGAAATCATAAGTGTAGTGTGGAATGCCATTAAGAACATCATATCAGGTGCCATAGATGTCATCTTAGGTATCATTAAGTTTTTTGCAGCTCTCTTCACTGGTGATTGGAAAGCTTTGTGGGAAGCGACAAAACAAATCATATCCGGTGCAGTTAAAATCATCACGGGTATTCAAAAGGCATTTGTTGACAAGATCTTGTCTTACATCAATCAGTATGGAAGTAGAGCATCAGCGTTGTTCAGATCCATATGGGAAACAGCCAAGTCATTATTCTCAGCAGGGGTAGAGAGTATTAAAGGTAAGGTATCGTCTGGATTCAAGGCGATTGTGAGCTTTATAACTGGTTTAGGATCCACATTCTATAAAGCCGGCAAAGGCCTTATTGAAATGATGGCTAAAGGGATAACGGCTGCAGCTGGTAAAGTGTTGAGAGCCGTTTCAAGCCTTGCTCAAAAAGCCAGGGACTTCCTACCGTTCTCCCCAGCTAAAACAGGACCTTTATCAGACTTGGATAAATTAGACTTCGGTGGTCCTATTTCAGACTCCTTAGATAAAGCGGTTCCCCAAGTGAAAGGGTTAATGAATAATCTCATGTCACTTCCTGATATCAGGGTGAGTAAAGGTGATACTGAAGCGGCAGCCGGTCAGCCAATGAACGTCACATTGAATTACAGTGGAAACGGCAGTGAAGAAGACGCTTACAATATGCTTGATATCATTGAAGAAGGCTTAAACAACAGGTATTCAAACAGAATGATCGTGAATGGGGTGAGAGGATGAACATAGTGGTAACGAATGAAAAGGGAGAAACTTTCGACTTCCAAGAGAATGGTTATAAAACTATGATTTTTAATCACCCCTCTCCCTATGTCCAAAATGAAACGGAAGGCTTAGATGGTAGTAAAAGCCTTGTGGTAGTTGACAGTAAATTTGGTTATGTACCATTCAACACTAAAGTGTATCTGAATGTTGAGGATAAAGAAGAGTACGTCAGACAAAGGCATAAACTGTTTTCTTTCTTAGGTAGTGGCAGAGAATTTGGTGTAGTCGAAGAAGCTGAACCGAATAAAATGTGGAAGTTGAGATTGGAAGGTGCCATATCTCCTGATCGGGTAGATGGACAGAGGGGATTCTTTGAAATTCCGTTTGTCTCATATTCATCTTTCGCTCGATCCATCGGAACCACTTTGCGTCCAGAAGGCGATATGATGTCGCAAGTCACGACCAACTATGGTGATCCACCCATTCAGTATGAATTTAACACGACTTCATTCAGTGTGTGGAACGATAGTGATACCGACATTGACCCACGTGAACATGACCTCACAATCGAGTTTAAGGGTGCTTCTTCGGGATTGACGATAAAGAACCTCACGACAGGCGATACGTGGTCTTATACTGGCGATACTGTAGCAGAGGATGTAATCCGACTAGAAGGTATCCGGTCGCTGAAAAACGGCAGTAGTATCTTTGGTCAAACGAACAGGCAACTTATCACATTGGTGCAAGGCTGGAACGAATTTGAGATAACGGGAGCGACTGATTTTTCAATCGGATTCGACTTCCGTTTTTTATATGTCTAGGAGGTTGAGCGTGATGAAAAAGAGCGAAATTATCGAAACGGAAAATATGATCAAAATGATTGTCGGAAAATCATCTATCACTGTGACTGCCGATTCAATTCAAATCAATACAGGAAAATAAAGGACGGTGGTGAAACATGGAAACGGTAAATAGACAAAGTATCACGATTGATATTCGCAAGCCTAACCTGATTTCCACTCCGCAGTTTATCCAAGGTGACACGAACATCATAGATTTTACGGTCAAGGATAACGGAGCAGATGCGGATTTAAGCGGTATCGGGCGAATAGTCGTCAATTACAAACGCACAGATAAGAAAGTTACATCACGATTGCTTGAAGCGGTAGGGAACACAGTAACATATCGTTTCGGTCAAGAAGAAATGGAGAAGCACGGAATTGGCGAATTAGAGCTGCAGTTTTTCAGTGCGGATGACTTAGAACGAATTTCAACTCTGAAGATGAAAGTGAACGTGATTAATTCGATTGGTTCCGTAGCACTTCAGCAACAAGCTGACGATGTAACGGCATTACAAGAGTTATTCATTGAAGTAAACGACAAAGGTACCTTCGCCCAGGAGAGTGGAGACTATGCACTTGAAAAAGCCGGTGAAGCAGATACTGCAGCTCTCAACGCTCAACAAGTTGCTGATGAAAATAAAACGACGTTCCTCAATGCGGTAGATACGGTGGCGACACGTGATTCAACGTATCCGGACCCTAATCATGGGGACACGGTGAGGGTGACGAGTGAAGCGAGATCATATCGTTATGTAGAGGGTAGTGGATGGAAGATAACGGACGAATATAACCCTACGGCCATTGATGAGGTTAATGCGCAGTTGGCAGATATAGCGTATAATGTCAAATCTTATGGAGCCAAAGGCGACGGAATCACAAATGATACAACAGTTTTGCAAAACTTAATTAATA
>NZ_JAHWGH010000001.1 GCF_019334305.1 Rossellomorea orangium | reverse complement strand
GTGAAGGGAACTGCGTAGACTCCTACGGAAAACGGGCGTGCCGAGACCCCGGAAGCGGTTTTTGCTGAGGAGGCTCGGCCGAACGTCCGTGGAAAGCGAAGCAGTTCCCTTCACCCTCCTGCACCACACCCTATATGACAGAGCATTCGCAAACCTTCGTCTGAATATGAATAGCAACACTCTTTGCGAAAACAGCCTTTACAAAAAAACGAAAGAAGGATGATCATATGAACCCATCAACCGTACTCGTAACCGGTGGAACAGGCTTCGTTGCCTCATGGCTCGTGAAAGACCTCCTTGAACAGGGTCATGACGTAAGAACGACCGTCCGCAGCCTGCAAAAAGAAGAAAAATACCAGCATCTGAAAGACATTGAAACTGCCACTCCCGGGACCTTGACCATTTACGAAGCCGACTTGCTTAAGGAAGGGAGCTTCGATCAAGCCGTCGATGGCTCGGAGTACGTCTTCCACACAGCCTCTCCCTTCTTGATCAACGGCATCAAAGATCCTGAAACAGAACTCATGGAACCGGCGAAAAAAGGAACTCAAAACGTATTAACATCAGTGAATAAGGCAGAGTCCGTCAAGCGTGTAGTCCTGACCAGCAGCGTCGTCGCCATCTTTGGTGACCATATTGATATGAAGGGCAAGCCTCATTTCTCAGAAGACGATTGGAATACGACGAGCTCAACGGAACACCAGCCTTACAATTACTCAAAGACCGTAGCGGAAAAAGAAGCGTGGAAGATGATGGAAGCTCAGGACCGCTGGGATCTTGTCACCATCAATCCTTCCTTCGTCATGGGGCCGGCACTCACCAAACGGACGGATTCCACGAGCACGTCTACGATTCTATCGTTTCTGACCGGCGGATTTAAGACAGGGGTGCCGGATCTCGCAACCGGAGTCGTCGATGTGCGGGACATCGCGAAAGCCCATATGCTCGCAGCCTTCACACCGGAAGCGAAAGGACGCTACATCCTATCAGGCGGTGAAATCACGTTCATCGAAATCGCAAAGCTGATTGCAAAGAACTTCCCTAATGAGTATCCACTCCCGACCAGGGTGGTTCCGAAGCCCCTCATCTGGCTGATTGCACCTACAGTTGGACTTACAAGACCGTATGTGAGCAAAAACGTCGGACACCCTGTAAAATTCGATACCAAGAAAAGTATCGCGGATCTTGGAATGACGTACAGAAGTCTCGAAACAACATTCACCGATCAAGTGAACCAAATGAAACGGGACGGTCTTATCAAAAAATAGCCCCTCGGAAAGAACCCCTGCTTCCATGAAGTGGGGGCTTTTTGCCGAAATGATATAAAAAAGGAGAATTCGCCGCAGTGATGGGCGAGTTTCTATATTGGACCATCGTGATCGTTGAAATAAGATGTCTTGCCCTTTATAGAAGAGCCAGCATAAGTAAAATAGGCGGAAAATCTCCGGTTATACTTAGAACGGAACTCGTTTTGAGGTTAAATAAGCGGAGAAATTCCGCTTATGCACAGAAAAATCCCCCATTTTACTATTTTTCGAAGCAATAGGCGGAATCTCTCCGGCTATTTCGGTCATTATTAAAAATGAATTACTATTTACCGGAATTTTTCCGTCTATTTATCCGCGCTTATGCTTAACCTGATTGCCTAACTGAAAAGGCCCTTCTTACTATCTATTAAAATAAAACATAAATCCGCTTACATCCCCTCCAAAAAATGAAAACTCACCCTGTTCCATTGCAATTTCCCCCAATACTTCTTATACTTAATTAGTTAGAAGGAAGGGCCGTCCATTTGAGGGACGGACCTATCACTTGATCGGACCCTAAAAAGAAAAGGATGTGAGTGGTTTGACGGCAAAAGCGGATTCTACACCTGTCAAAGTTCACTTGAAAACCAAGATCACAATAGGAGAGGAAAGTGACTCTTTTGAATTGGTATCATTTGGTCGATACTATGAAAAAGGGGATGCCATTTTTCTAAAGTACGATGAGGTGCAGGAGGAAGGGACCACTCATACGATTGTCAAAGTCACAGATCGACAGGCCCTCATCCTCAGGAGCGGAGCAGTCAAAATGAGAATGGCCTTCAACGAACTCGAGGAGCAGAACGGCTCCTACGAAAGTCAGCTTGGCACCCTTTTACTGACAACCAAAACAAAAACACTTTCACATACACAGAGTGACTCGACGCTTGAAGGGGATTTCAATCTTTCATACGAGTTAAAGATGCAGGACAGCCCGGTTGGGGATTATGTTATGTCCATTCACTATAAGGAGGAAGCATAGGGATATGAATATCGTCGAAAAAGTACAAGAAAACCTGAAAGCCGAAATCAAAGCAGCGGTTCTGAAAGCGGGACTCGCAACAGAGGAGCAGATCCCCGATGTGATCCTTGAAACACCGAAGGAAAAGTCACACGGTGATTATTCAACGAATATGGCCATGCAGCTTGCACGCGTTGCGAAGAAAGCTCCGCGCATGATCGCTGATGACATCGTCGCAAACTTTGACCAGTCCAAAGCTTCCATCGAGAAAATGGAGATCGCAGGACCTGGATTCATCAATTTCTACATGAACAACGAGTACTTAACAGACTTGATTCCTTTGATTCTCGATCAGGATCAGGAATACGGTCAATCAGATGCTGGAAATGGTGAGAGAGTGAACGTCGAGTTCGTTTCTGCCAACCCTACTGGTGACCTTCACCTCGGCCATGCACGTGGCGCCGCGGTTGGTGATTCCCTATGTAACGTCCTTGAAAAAGCAGGTTATAAGGTAACTCGTGAATACTACATCAATGATGCCGGTAATCAGATCCACAACTTGGCGATTTCCGTTGAAGCCCGTTATTTCCAAGCGCTGGGACAAGACAAAGCGATGCCTGAAGACGGGTATCACGGACAGGACATCATCGAAATCGGGAAGAAGCTGGCGGAAGAATTCGGTTCTAAATATGCAGAAGTAAGCGATGAAGAACGCTACAAGTTTTTCCGTGAGTACGGCCTGAAGATTGAAATGGCGAAGCTTCAAAAGGATCTTGAAATGTTCCGTGTACCATTCAACGTCTGGTACTCTGAAACATCCCTATATGAAAACGGCAAGATCGACGCTGCGCTGAAGACTTTGAGAGACAACGGTCACGTTTACGAAGAGGACGGTGCAACCTGGTTCCGTTCGACTGAACTTGGTGACGACAAGAACCGTGTTCTGATTAAGAACGACGGCACGTACACATATCTGACTCCGGATATTTCCTATCATCAGGATAAATTCGAGCGCGGACATGATGTACTCATCAATATTTGGGGTGCGGACCATCACGGGTACATCCCTCGTATGAAAGCGGCCATCGAAGCTCTTGGCTTTGACCGTGACAAGCTGGAAGTCGAAGTGATTCAACTCGTTCATCTTTACAAAAATGGTGAAAAGATGAAGATGAGTAAGCGTACAGGAAAAGCTGTTACGTTACGTGAGCTAGTGGAAGAGGTCGGTCTTGATGCAGTCCGTTATTTCTTCGCCATGAGAAGTGCCGACACGCATATGGACTTTGACCTTGATTTAGCCGTATCACAATCCAACGAAAATCCTGTGTACTACGCTCAATACGCCCACGCGCGTATTTGCAGTATTCTGCGTCAAGCAGAAGAACAGGGACTCTCTTCTGAAGACAAGATCGACTTAAAGCTGATCGGTACGGAAAAAGAAGTCGACCTACTGAAAAAACTGGGTGAATTCCCACAAATGATCGCTGATGCGGCTGAGAAACGCACGCCTCACCGCGTAGCGAACTATATCAACGACCTGGCATCCGCTTTCCACAGCTTCTACAATGCCAACAAAGTACTTGATGAAGAAAATCGTGAGCTGACAACAGCTCGTCTCGCTTTAGTGAAAGTGGTACGTGTTACGTTGCAAAATGCTCTTGCTTTAATCGGTGTAGCAGCTCCGGAAAAAATGTAAAGTCCATTTTAAAGGTCCGTCCCTCAGAGGGGGTGGACCTTTTTTTCTTATATTTCTCACGGTTTAACGTATAATAATGGTAGATGAATGTAGGAGGAGAATGGTATGAAGACGGTCGTTTTAGCTATAGTAACGGGATTTTTGGTCGGGTTTATCTTTGCTCTGTTCAAGCTACCGATACCGGCACCGCCCGCACTTGCCGGAATTGCGGGAATCGTGGGCATCTACCTTGGATTCAAAGCCTTTATGGCGATTCAGCCCTGGATCGAATCCGTGTTCAAGTAAATCGTACATACGCGACCAAACAAAAAAAGACGGACACCACGTGCCCATCTTTTTTTTACGTCCACTCAAGCGTCCCCCCGCCGATCCTTTTCACCCCACGAATGGAGGAGAGGTCTTCGATCAGTTTCAGCATCGCCAGATCCTTAGCTTTAGCTTCGATCATAAAGTCCACGTCCTGATCGAGGCTCTTCAGCGTCTTAAAGAATCCCTCCACAAATCCGGGATCGACCAAGTCAGCATGTGAACGGAAAGCCTTTTCCGATTTAGGGGAGGAAATATGTATTTTCGGCACTAAGTCTCTTCTGTCCCATGTGGCAAAAATACGTTCCAGTTGATCTTCAAGTGGCTCTTCACCCGGATTCGCCTCATGATGATGAATGTCGAGGACCATGGGGATGTCCTCTTTTTCACATACACTCAACGTTTCGTTGACCGTATACGTCTTGTCGTCGTTTTCCAACGTCATGATGTCCTTCACATCAAGGGGGAGACTCTTCAAGTTTTCATGAAAACGGACCAATGTCGCTTCCTTATCCCCATAGCTTCCACCGATATGGATGTTGATGACGGAATCCTTTTCGATTCCCATATACTCAAGCATCCGGTAATGGTACACCATATCCTTCACGGCATTGTCCGTCACATGCTCCTTGGGACTTGTGAACAAGGTGAACTGGTTCGGATGGAAGCTTGACCTGATCCCGAATTTCTTGATCAGATCCCCAAGCTCCTTCCATTCACTTTTAAAAGGGGAGTAGAAATCCCATTCCACTTCCGGATGGGTGGCAAGGGGGACGAGGGAGCTCGATAATCGGTACAGTTTAATTTCATGAGCAGCGCACAGATAGAGGATGCGTTTCGTATGCTCCAGGTTTAACGCCGTCACTTCCTTCAGGCGATCCATGCGCTCGTTCTCAGGTAACTCTGTATATCTCTTGTAGGTCATGGTTTTGGCCGGGCTTGCATCCCATAAAGAGAGGGAGTTTGCCACGAACCCTAAACGGACTTTCATGAGTCATCCCCCTAAAGTAAGATTGAAATGGCTGAACCGATGCGTTCTTTTACACGGGTGAGCATGGAGACGGAAGAGAGATCGCTTTCGCTCAATGGATCAGAAGCTTCCATGTCTTTAGCCATTTCCTTTTTCAGTGTCTGAATGAATCCTTTGTCATAAATCAAATTATTAATTTCAAAATTGATGAAAAAGCTTCTTTTATCAAAATTTGCCGTTCCGATATCGCAGAAATGATCATCGACAACCATCACTTTCGCATGATAAAAGCCGTCCATGAATTGATACACTTGTGCTCCTTTTGCAAGAAGAGGCCTGAAATAAGGAAAGGCCGCTTCCTTCACCAGCATATGATCGGCATTATTCGGTATGATGATCCTGACGGTGACACCCCTGTCCAATGCACCCATGAGGGCATCCATCAATTGGGGGGTGGGGATGAAGTACGGTGTTCCGATGATGATCTCATCTTGTGCCTCATCGATGAATTTCCCAAAGAAGTCTTCGATATTGATGCCTTCTGTAGGGAAGATCTGATGCTGAATACTACCTTTTTCAGCAGGAGGGAAGTACGTCGCTTCATCCTTCAGATCCTTCCTCGTTGCACGGAACCAGTCAATACAGAATTCTGTCTGGAGATCGTGGACCCCTTCGCCCTTTAAGCGGAGATGATAATCCCTCCAGGGAGAAAGTTCAGGTTTATCATTTTCATCGATGTATTCCTTCCCGATATTGTAGCCACCTATATAACCGATCGTACCATCAATGACGGTGATCTTCCGGTGATTACGCTGTTGGGAGGAAAAGAACAGGTAAGGAAGCTTCACTCTTCGGCAGAAATCCACTTCCACACCCGCATCCCGAAGGTCCTTCACCTTTGATTTAGGGACGTTATGACTCCCGATCTGATCCATCAGAAGACGAACTTCTATCCCTTCTCGTGCTTTTCCTTTCAGTAATTCCATGAACCTCAGGGCAAAATGGTCATCCTGGACGATATAAAATAAAACATGAATAGAAGACCTTGCTTCTCTCATCTCTTTAAACATTTGATCGAAAAGCTCGGGTCCCCTTGAAAACAATTGGATATCACTCATTCGTTTCTCATAATCTCTTCTTGTCCGCGTGCGGATAAAATGACTTCTTCCCAATCGGAAATCAATCATCATCCATCCGATGACAGCGGCAAGGATCAACAGCAGAATCAACCACCACATAGAATCACTCTCTCATTTGCATTGTCTTTAGTATGTCCTTAATTTTATGTACATTGCATTCTTTCTTCTTTTCCCATTTACCCGTTCTTTTGAAACCTGTGGGGGGATAAATAGTCCTGTTTCTTTTGGGAAAATGAATATCCGTTCATGAAAAGGTTTTCATTTTTATTCGTAAAAACCATTGACTGAATGCTCATTCATAATATAATGGAGATATGAACTATTCAGAATATTAATTTGGTTTGTAAAAGTTTGAACAAAGGGGATGTTCATTTCAGACCAAAGAAGGGGGAGTGTTTGTCTATGAATGGGTTACTCATTCTCAATTGGGTCGCATTTATCCTTGTGACCGTTTATGCACTGAGTCTGTTTGTGTATGTAGTAAAGACGAGAATTGAATATATTAAGCTCGGGAAGAAAGTGGAGTTCGACAAACGATTCAAAGAGCGATTCCAGAAGATCCTGGTCAATGTCTTCGGACAGAAGAAGCTTCTGAAGGATAAGAAAAGTGGAGCGATCCACGTCATGTTCTTCTATGGTTTCATCCTTGTCCAATTCGGGGCAATCGACTTTATCTGGAAAGGGCTGGCACCTGGTAGCCATCTGCCTCTTGGACCTTTATACCCTGGATTCACGTTCTTCCAGGAGATCGTCACACTGATGATCCTCGTCGCGGTTGTCTGGGCTTTCCATCGCCGCTATGTGGAAAAGTTGGTCCGATTAAAAAGAGGATTCAAGTCAGGACTCGTCCTATTGTTCATCGGTGGATTAATGCTTTCCGTCCTTGTCGGGAACGGAATGGGCCTCATCTGGCATGGAGAAGAACTGGCCTGGACTGAGCCTATAGCGTCACTGATAGCAGGAGCACTTGGAGCAATCGGAGAAACGGCTTCCATCGCCATTTTCTATATTGCCTGGTGGATTCATTTACTATTCTTATTGGCATTCCTTGTGTATGTGCCACAGTCAAAGCACGCACATTTAATTGCAGGACCTGCCAATGTTTATTTCAATCGTTTAGACAACCCTGGGAAGCTGAAGCCCATCGACTTTGAAGATGAGTCAGCCGAAAGCTTCGGGGTAGGAAAAATAGAAGAATTTACACAACATCAAATGATCGATTTCTATGCATGTGTGGAATGTGGTCGTTGTACGAATATGTGTCCGGCAACAGGGACAGGGAAAATGCTTTCCCCGATGGACCTGATCGTAAAATTACGTGATAACCTGACGAATTACGGAGCCGTCGTGACACAGAAAAAGCCTTGGGTGCCTACATTTGCTTTCAATGGCACAAAAGGGAACCAATTAGCTATGGCAAGTGCCACTCAAGCGGCTGAAGAAGCAGCTGCAGGAGCTACGTACAGTCCAAGCCTGATCGGTGATGTCATCACGGAAGAAGAAATCTGGGCATGTACAACATGCCGTAACTGTGAAGACCAATGTCCGGTCATGAACGAACACGTCGATAAAATCATCGACCTTCGCCGCTACCTCGTTCTGACAGAAGGAAAGATGGATGCAGACGCACAGCGCGCCATGCAAAACATCGAGCGCCAGGGGAATCCTTGGGGTCTGAACCGTAAAGAACGTGAAAACTGGCGTGAAGCAAGAGAAGACGTCACGATTCCTACAGTGAAAGAAATGAAAAAAGCCGGAGAAGACTTTGAATTCCTATTCTGGGTCGGATCCATGGGTTCATTCGATAACCGAAGCCAAAAGATCGCTCTATCCTTTGCCAAGCTGATGAATGAAGCGGGAGTGAAGTTCGCGATCCTTGGAAATAAGGAAAAGAACTCCGGAGATACACCGCGCCGCCTTGGAAATGAATTCTTATTCCAGGAGCTTGCCGGACAGAACATCGCCGAATTTGAAAAGCATGAGATCAAGAAGATTGTCACGATCGATCCGCATGCTTATAACATTTTCAAAAATGAGTATCCGGACTTTGGTCTGGAAGCAGAGGTCTATCACCATACAGAACTTCTGCACCAGCTTGTACAGGAAGGCCGCCTGAAACCGCAATACGAAGTGAACGAAACGATCACCTTCCACGATTCTTGTTACCTTGGTCGTTACAACGAAGTATACGATCCACCGCGTGAAATCCTGAAATCGATTTCCGGCGTGAAATTGGTCGAGATCGAGCGTAACCGTGAAAAAGGCATGTGCTGTGGTGCAGGTGGAGGACTCATGTGGATGGAGGAAGATGCAGGTCACCGCGTCAACGTTTCCCGTACCGAACAGGCACTGGCTGTCAATCCATCGGTCATCAGCTCAGGCTGTCCATACTGCCTGACCATGCTATCAGATGGTACGAAAGCAAAAGAAGTTGAAGAAACAGTGTCGACTCTCGATGTCGCAGAAATCCTGGAAAAAGCCGTTTGTGGTAATCAAAACGATCAGCCGGCAGCTTCATAAAAAGAATATTATCATTACAATAATGAATTAGACACACATTCAGGAGTGAAACAAAATAGTCTCTATTGCGTTTCGCTCCTATTGTTTTTCTACAATAATATATTTGATGGAAAAATAAAAACTTTCTAAAAAATCAATGCGTTCAGGCTGAATTTGAAGTACAATAAAGGTATATTGGGGACAGAAATTGTCCCTTCTCTTGTGGAGAATAGTTGAGCGAGCGTTCAGTCGAGAGTCGTTCAAAATTTTTTAAAGTCAATTGAAAGCGTATACAATTTGTCGAATGAAACTCATATAAAGGAGAGCGATGGAGATGGGAAAAACGGTTATTTTAGATGGAGCTAGAACACCTTTTGGTAAATTCGGGGGAAGCCTCAGCAGTTTCACAGCTTCAGAGCTTGGCGGATTCGCTGTGAAGGAAGCCTTGAAACGAGCCGGCGTAAGCGGGGAAGATGTTGAAGAAGTCATCCTGGGATCGGTTTTGCAAGGCGGGCAGGGGCAAATCCCTTCACGTCAAGCCTCACGCCATGCGGGATTGCCGTGGAATGTCAAAACGGAAACGATCAACAAAGTATGTGCATCCGGAATGCGGAGCGTCACGCTTGGTGATCAGATCATCCGTGCTGGCGACGGTGAAGTGATCGTGGCAGGCGGCATGGAATCCATGTCCAATGCCCCTTATATCCTTCCGAAAGCCCGCTGGGGATTCAAGATGGGAGACTCACAGGTGAAAGACCTGATGGTTCACGACGGATTGACTTGCAGCTTCAATAACGTCCACATGGGCACGTACGGAAATGAAACAGCGAAGGAATTCGAACTATCAAGGGAAGAGCAGGATCAATGGTCACTCAGAAGCCACGAGCGGGCAGTGAAAGCGACGGAAGAAGGCGTACTCGGTGAGGAAATCGTCGCCGTTGAGGTGCCGCAACGCAAGGGAGATCCGGTTGTCGTCGATAAAGATGAAGCACCACGGAAGGAAACGTCCATCGAAGCACTGGCCAAATTAGGCCCGGTCTTTGGTTCAGAGGGCACCATCACGGCAGGAAACGCGCCAGGAGTAAACGACGGGGCGGCTGCCATGGTGCTGATGAGTGAAGAAAGAGCAGCGAAAGAAGGCAAGCAGCCGTTAGCGACGATCCTTGGCCACACTGCCATCGCTGTTGAAGCGAAAGACTTCCCGCAAACACCGGGTCTTGTCATCAACGAGCTTCTGAAGAAAACAGGAAAATCACTGGAAGAAGTCGATCTGTTTGAAAT
Organism: Rossellomorea orangium; assembly: GCF_019334305.1. Taxonomy (GTDB): domain Bacteria; phylum Bacillota; class Bacilli; order Bacillales; family Bacillaceae_B; genus Rossellomorea. Next base: position 184,727 of record NZ_JAHWGH010000001.1, on the reverse strand, counting down.
CAACGAGGCGTTCGCAGCGGTTGCATTGACCAGCGGAAAAATTGCAGGATTGGATCCTGAAAAAGTGAACGTAAATGGTGGAGCGGTTGCCCTCGGTCATCCGATCGGAGCAAGTGGGGCGCGTATCATCCTGACACTGGCATATGAACTGAAACGCCGCGGTGGCGGAGTCGGGATTGCCTCGATCTGTAGCGGAGGCGGTCAAGGGGATGCGATTATGATTGAGGTGGCGAAGCAGTAGGGGATGGTTGTACCTGGTACAGATGGGGTTGATTGTACCTGGTACATAATGGCTGTTTTGTACCAGGTACATCATGGTCTCGTTGTACCTGGTACACACATAGGTTCAGCTGCTGAATTTCCGCTGAAAATCAGCTGCTGATCCATCCAAAACCAAACCAACTGGATTACCAGTCTTATAGATTACAAAGGGGAGAACAATATGAACATCAAAAACGTAATGGTCATCGGCGCAGGCCAAATGGGCTCCGGGATCGCCCAAGTATGTGCTCAAGCCGGATTCCATGTATACCTGAACGATTTAAAAGAAGAATTTGTCCAAAAGGGAATGGGCGTCATCACAAAGAATCTGACGCGCTCCGTTGAAAAAGGGAGAATGTCTGAAGAAGACAAGACAGCTACGTTGAACCGCCTGACGTCTTCAACGGATATCCACGATGCCAAACAAGTGGACCTTGTCATCGAAGCGGCAGTTGAAAATATGGACATCAAGACGAAAATCTTTGCTCAATTGGATGAAATCACTCCTGAGCATACGATTCTAGCTTCTAATACATCGTCACTGCCGATTACAGAAATCGCTGCAGCGACGAAACGTCCGAAGCAGGTGATCGGCATGCACTTCATGAACCCGGTTCCGGTCATGAAGCTCGTTGAGATCATCCGTGGACTGGCGACGACGGATGAAGTGTATCAGGCGATTGAAGACATGACGAAATCACTCAATAAAGTACCGGTGGAAGTGGAGGATTTCCCTGGATTCGTTTCAAACCGGATCCTGATGCCGATGATCAATGAAGCGATCTTTACTCTGTATGAAGGGGTGGCAAGTAAAGAAGCGATTGATGAAGTGATGAAGCTCGGTATGAATCACCCGATGGGACCTCTGACGTTAGCAGACTTCATCGGACTGGACACATGCCTGTACATCATGGAAACCCTGCACGAAGGCTTCGGGGATGATAAATACCGCCCGTGTCCGCTGCTTAGAAAATATGTGAAAGCCGGTTGGCTCGGTAAGAAAACAGGGCGCGGCTTCTATTCGTACGAATAACGAACATCGGGGAGGAAACAGTCATGGAGTTACGATTCACGGAAGAACAGCAGATGATGAGAAAGATGGTCCGGGACTTTGCCGAAACAGAGATCCAGCCGTTCATCGAGAAAATGGAAGAGGGAGAATTCCCGAGAGAGATTTTAAATAAAATGGCTGAGCTTGGTTTGATGGGGATCACGATCCCGGAGAAATACGGCGGTTCGGAGATGGACTTCACATCGTATATCATTGCGATCCACGAGCTGTCAAAAGTAAGCGCAACCATCGGGGTCATCTTGTCCGTTCATACGTCTGTAGGGACCAATCCGATCCTTTATTTCGGAAACGAGGAGCAGAAGCAAAAGTACCTTCCGAAGCTTGCATCGGGTGAGTATTTAGGTGCTTTCTGTCTGACGGAACCGAGCGCCGGATCCGATGCGAAGAGCCTGAAATCCCGTGCTGAGAAACGTGGGGATCATTATGTGGTGAACGGATCGAAAGTCTTCATCACGAATGGTGGAGAAGCGGATACGTATATCGTTTTTGCCACAACGGACCCCACGAAAGGAAGCCGGGGCGTATCTGCCTTCATCGTAGAGAAAGACACACCGGGTCTTGTGATCGGGAAAGACGAACATAAAATGGGTCTTCACGGTTCCCGGACCGTTCAGTTGACCTTTGAAGATATGAAAGTGCCTGCTGAAAACCTTCTCGGTGAAGAAGGGGAGGGCTTCAAAATCGCCATGGCGAATCTTGATGTCGGCCGGATCGGTATCGCCGCTCAGGCCCTTGGAATCGCTGAAGCAGCTTTTGATTATTCAACGGCTTATGCCAAAGAGCGGGTGCAATTCGGCAAGCCGATCGCAGCCCAGCAGGGAATCGGCTTTAAGCTTGCCGATATGGCGACGGCAGTTGAAGGCTCGAAGCTACTTGTGTACCGTGCGGCTAATCTCCGCTCAAACAACATCTCCTGCGGGAAAGAAGCAAGTATGGCCAAACTGTTTGCTTCGAAAACGGCCGTGGAAGTGTCGACGGAAGCGATTCAGGTGTATGGCGGATATGGCTACACGAAGGAGTATCCTGTTGAGCGCCTGTTCCGGGATGCGAAGGTGACGGAGATTTACGAGGGAACGAGCGAGATTCAGCGGATGGTAATTGGGAAGAATCTGTTGGTTTAATCAGTCGGGGTGTCGGAGTGAATACATTCAGGCGCCTATAGTGTGAGGTTTCATGGCTGGCGGCTTTAGGGTGCCAGCACCGGTTTGCAGATGATAAGAGGAGGAACTTGAGATGAATTTTAAATTGTCCGAAGAGCATGAAATGATACGTAAGATGGTCCGTGATTTTGCACGGAACGAGGTGGCGCCGACTGCTGCTGAGCGTGATGAGGAAGAGCGCTTTGATATGGATTTATTCAAGAAGATGGCTGAGCTTGGGCTGACGGGGATTCCTTGGCCGGAAGAGTACGGCGGGATCGGCAGTGACTATCTGGCGTACTGTATCGCTGTTGAAGAGTTATCAAGGGTGTGTGCGTCAACGGGTGTAACCCTTTCTGCTCATACTTCATTAGCCGGCTGGCCGGTATACAAATTCGGTACGGAAGAACAGAAGCAGAAGTATCTCCGTCCGATGGCACAGGGCGAGAAGATCGGTGCATATGGGCTGACGGAGCCGGGTTCGGGATCTGACGCTGGCGGAATGAAGACGACAGCTCGTTTAGAAGGAGATCACTACGTATTGAACGGGTCTAAAATTTTCATCACAAATGGTGGAATCGCGGATACGTATATCGTATTTGCTTTGACAGATCCTTCACAGCGCCAGCGTGGAACGAGTGCGTTCATCGTAGAGGCAGACTTTGAAGGGTTCTCTGTCGGGAAAAAAGAGAAAAAGCTCGGGATCCGTTCATCGCCAACGACTGAAATCGTCTTTGAAGATTGTAAAGTACCGAAAGAAAACATGCTTGGCAAGGAAGGCGACGGCTTTAAGATTGCCATGATGACTCTTGACGGCGGCCGTAATGGAATTGCCGCTCAAGCTGTCGGGATTGCACAAGGGGCCCTTGATGCGTCTGTCGACTATGCCAAAGAGCGTGAGCAGTTCGGCAAGCCGATTGCAGTGAATCAGGGGATTTCATTCAAGATCGCCGATATGGCGACATCCATCGAGGCTTCCCGTCTATTAACCTATCAAGCTGCGTGGTTGGAGTCAGAAGGGCTTCCATACGGAAAAGAATCGGCGATGTCGAAGCTGATGGCAGGGGATACAGCGATGAAAGTGACAACAGAAGCGGTTCAGATTTTTGGTGGATACGGCTATACGAAGGATTATCCTGTGGAGCGCTATATGCGTGACGCGAAGATCACCCAGATTTATGAGGGGACGCAGGAGATTCAGAGATTGGTTATTTCGCGGATGGTGACGAAGTAAGGGTTGCCGGGATTTTTTTTAGAAGGGGATTACCCGGTTCGTCCTAACGCGTGTCAGGCACCCGATAGGGTTGTTGGATGTTTCGTGGCGTAAAGGGGTTACTGACATCGCTTGCTGCTTAAGGGTGCCAGACCCGGTATGTGCTGGTATAGAGATAGAGTTCTGACTGCTTTGTTGGGGGATGAAGCAGTCAGCAGGGGTCAATGGGAGAAACGGAATATAAAGGCGGTCGATTGTTTTGAATAAGAAGAGGGAAGTTCATGCTTCGGTTAAGGATGAGCGTTTGGTGGAAAAGCGGCGTGATCAGATGATTCGTGGGGCCGTCTCTCTGTTTAAACAAAAGGGGTTTCATCGCACCACGACCAGAGAGATCGCAAAGGCCGCCGGTTTTAGTATCGGAACGCTGTATGAATATATACGAACAAAGGAAGATGTCCTGTATTTAGTGTGTGACAGCATTTATGAACAGGTTCGATTGGAGCTTGAGGAACTGGACGTCGGCAAAGGGACGATTGAGAGCTTGAGGCTCGGCATCGCCCACTATTTCAAGGTGATGGACCGGATGCAGGATGAAGTGCTTGTCATGTATCAGGAAGCGAAGTCCCTGTCAAAGGATGCTTTACCTTATGTGCTTCGCAAGGAACTTGAAATGGTCGGGATGGTGGAAGACCTGATCAAAGGCTGCGTGGAAAGCGGAAAGCTTGAGCTTGATGAAAATCAGTGCCATATGCTGGCTCAAAATGTATTTGTCCAGGGACAGATGTGGGGATTCCGTCGCTGGGCGATGCAGAAACGATTCACACTTGAGGAATATATCGATCTTCAAATCGAGCTGCTGTTTGCAGGAATCATCGGATTTGAAAAACAAGGGAGAACAGGGGGAGTAATATGAGCACGGTTGAGATTTATAAACCAAAGCACCATGTACGTTTTGTCACGGCATCGAGCCTGTTTGACGGACATGATGCGTCGATCAACATAATGCGTCGGATTATCCAGGCAAGTGGGGCAGAAGTGATCCACTTGGGACATAACCGTTCTGTAGAAGAAGTCGTCAATGCTGCTATTCAAGAAGATGTTCAGGGGATTGCGATTTCATCCTACCAGGGCGGTCACGTCGAATACTTCAAATATATGTACGACCTTTTAAACGAAAGAGGGGCATCCCACATCCGCATTTATGGCGGAGGCGGTGGGGTCATCATCCCTCGTGAAATCAAGGAACTCCATGAATACGGAATTGCCCGCATTTTCTCACCGGAAGACGGACGTACGCAGGGTCTTCAGGGCATGATCAATAAAATGATCGAGGAGTGTGACTTCCCGACTATCAAAGGAAGCGTCAATCAAGAAGTTGAAAAGCTTGCGACTGGAAATGTGAACACGGTGTCGAAGCTGATCTCACTTGCCGAGTACCAAGTCGGGGCCAATGAAGAAGTGGCGGCTACAGCCCAGACCGTTTTTTCGGAAATCAAGAATTTAGCGAAAAAAGCACCTGTATTAGGGATCACCGGAACGGGTGGAGCAGGGAAGAGTTCTCTGACGGATGAGTTGATCCGCCGATTTATTAACGAACTTCCGGAAAAGAAAATCGCGATCCTGTCCATCGATCCAACGAAGCAAAAAACAGGCGGAGCCCTGTTAGGTGACCGGATCCGCATGAATGCGATCTTCAATCCACGTGTGTATATGAGAAGTCTTGCTACACGTGGATCAAAGACGGAGCTCTCACTTGCCATCAAAGACGCAATCAATGTCGTGAAAGCGGCAGGGTATGATCTGATCGTCGTTGAAACGAGCGGGATCGGGCAGGGGGATGCGGAAATCGCTGAAATCTGTGATATGTCTATGTACGTCATGACAAGTGAATTCGGTGCGCCGTCCCAGCTTGAGAAAATCGATATGATCGATTATGCAGACCTGATCGTTATCAATAAATTTGAGCGCAAAGGTTCAGAGGATGCGAGACGCCAGGTGCAGAAGCAGTACCAGCGCAGTCATATGCTGTTTGATAAAGATCTTGATGACATGCCTGTATACGGAACGATCGCCAGCCAGTTCAACGATCCTGGAACGAATGCCCTTTTCGCGGCGATGATCGAAACAGTGAACAATAAAATGGAGCTGGATTGGAAAACGAGTTTCTCCAAAGATGTGGATGTTGAAAAGCAAAATGTCATCATTCCAAACAACCGCCGTTACTATCTGCGCGAAATTGCCGAAACGGTTCGCAATTATCATAAAAAAGCCGAAGAGCAGGTAAACCTGGCCCGCCGATTATTCCAGCTTGAAGGCGCCATCGAAGCAGTCAACGAGAAAGAAACGAATGACGGGGTCGTCACATCCCTTCAAACACTGAAAGAAGAAATCGAAAATAAATTGACGGCTGAATCCAAACAAATTTTACAAAAATGGGATTCTCTAAAAGAGACCTACAGCAAGGATCAGTTCGTCACGAAGATCCGTGATAAAGAGATTGTCACTGAATTAAAGACAAAAAGCTTATCCGGTCTCGATATCCCGAAAGTATCCCTTCCGAAATACAAAGACTACGGTCAGATTCTGGATTGGGTATATAAAGAGAATGTGCCTGGCTCATTCCCTTACACAGCTGGAGTGTTTCCTTTTAAACGAAAAGGAGAAGATCCGAAGCGTCAGTTTGCCGGGGAAGGAACGCCTGAACGGACGAATCGCCGTTTCCACTATCTATCCAAAGATGATGATGCGAAACGCCTGAGTACGGCCTTTGACTCTGTAACATTATACGGTGAAGATCCAGATCACCGTCCGGACATTTACGGGAAAGTCGGGGAGAGCGGCGTGAGCATCTGTACGCTTGAGGATATGAAGAAGCTGTATGCAGGCTTTGATCTGTGTGCGCCGTCAACGTCGGTTTCCATGACGATCAACGGTCCGGCACCGATCATCCTTGCCATGTATATGAACACAGCCATCGATCAGCAGATCCGCATGAAGGAAGAAGAGCTTGGCCGTGTACTCACAGTCGAAGAATATGTGGAAGTGAAGGAACAGACGCTGCAAGTCGTCCGTGGAACGGTTCAGGCCGATATTTTAAAAGAAGATCAGGGACAAAACACGTGTATCTTCACAACTGAATTCGCCCTCCGCATGATGGGGGACATCCAGCAGTACTTCATCGATCATAAGGTGAGAAACTATTATTCTGTATCGATTTCGGGCTACCATATCGCCGAAGCGGGGGCAAATCCGATTTCTCAGCTTGCCTTCACACTGGCGAACGGTTTCACCTACGTGGAATACTATCTGAGCCGCGGGATGGATATCAACGCCTTTGCACCAAACTTATCATTCTTCTTCTCAAACGGTCTCGATCCCGAGTATACGGTGATCGGACGCGTGGCCCGTCGCATCTGGTCAACGGTGATGAGAGATAAATACGGTGCCAACGAACGCAGTCAGAAGCTGAAATATCATATCCAGACATCCGGTCGTTCCCTGCATGCACAGGAGATTGATTTCAACGATATCCGTACGACGCTTCAAGCATTGATGGCCCTGCAGGATAACTGTAACTCCCTGCATACAAACGCCTATGATGAAGCCATTACGACACCTACGGAAGAATCTGTCCGCCGTGCCATGGCAATCCAGATGATCATCACGAAAGAACATGGATTATCCAAAAATGAAAATCCGCTTCAAGGTTCGTTCATTGCAGAAGAGCTAACAGATCTTGTGGAGGAAATGGTCCTCACAGAATTCGATCGCTTAAATGACCGCGGAGGCGTACTCGGATCAATGGAAACCCAGTATCAACGCGGGAAGATCCAAGAGGAATCCATGTACTACGAAATGAAAAAGCACTCCGGTGAACTTCCGATCGTAGGAGTGAACACGTACCTGAATCCAAATCCACCTTCAGAAGAAGACATGGACAGCATGGAACTGGCACGTGCAACAAAAGAAGAAAAAGAAACACAAATTGATAATCTCCGAGACTTCCAATCACAGCACAAAGATAAAACCGAAGAAGCCCTCACACGCTTAAAGCAGGCAGCCGTCGGCGGAGGCAACATCTTCGAAGAACTCATGGAAACCGTGAAAGTCGCAAGCCTCGGACAAATCACACGCGCCCTCTACGAAGTAGGCGGACAGTATAGACGTAATATGTAACAAAGAATAAAGAAATGAGACTACTGTGGGGGTGCAGTGGTCTCTTTTTTCACAGTGAACATTCTATAAAGGGATGATCAGGCATAGTCTTAACGATGGGGGAAATTCTTTTTTACTAATAGCTAATTGTTGAGTAATATACTAAGTTGATTGGAGCGGAAGGTGCTCGACTCCTGCGGGAATAGCGGGAAAGTTGAGACCCCGCAGGCAAAGCCGAGGAGGCTCAACTCACGCCCCGCGGAAAGCGAGCATCCTGGAGCGGAAATCAACAGCGCCTATCTAAAGAATAAATTCACCTGACAAGTTTAAAAACCCGCCAAACCGTCTATCCTTTATACGAACTCAACCAATTTTTAACATGAACGTAATAGTTATAGGGTAAGATTTCCTATATAATAAAATTGTCAGAAATGTGAACGAAAAAGACGATACATACGTTTGGATGTGAGACTGTGAAGGCCATTTTACGTTACATATTATTGATCCTCACCCTGTACGCCGCCATCCTTTTATACCAGATTCAACTGGGGGCCATCCCTTTTTTCCTGCTGTCTTTCTATTTATTCTATGAAGCGTTCCGGACGATCAGGAGCGGTAAGAGAGAAGAAAAATGGGGGAATGGCAGACCTTCTTGAAATCAGGTGTGAAAAAAATGTGGTAAAAACCAGATATGTCTGGCATAAAGTGATTTATATTGTTTATAATGATGAATATGGTTAAAATTGATAATGGAGAATTTTTGCCCTTTTTTACTCTACTTAGTAGAGTGTGAAATAGAGAAAGGAAGTGCGTAAAGTGAGTCTTAAGCAATTATCCAAAGAAGAATTGCGTCAAACATCATTCATTGAGCTGGCACATGAAATTTTAGTAGAAAAGAAGCAAGCAATGGCATTTGAAGAGGTAGTAAAGGAAATCAAAGGTTTGCTTGAAATCTCTGATAAAGAAGTAAAGAGTCGTCTACTTCAATTCTATACTGACTTAAATATTGATGGTCGTTTCATTGCCATGGGCGATAACCGCTGGGGATTACGAGAATGGTATCCGGTTGATCAAATCGAAGAAGAAACCGTTCCTACGATGAAATCCAGCAAAAAGAAAAAAGCGAAGAAGAAAGACGAAGATCTGGATCTGGATGATTTCGATGATCTGGACGATGAAGATCTCGATTATGATGATCTGGATGATTCAGACGATGACGATGATTTGACAGATGACGACGATGACGATATCGATGTGGACGATGCAGACGAAGATCTGGACATCGATGAAGACGAAGAAGAACTTGAAATCGATGAATTCGATGACGTTGATGACGAAGACGAAGAAGATGAAGAAGATCTGGATGAAGAGGAAGAGAAGTAATCCCTCCGAATCTTAAAGCCTCCACCAGGTTCATTGCCTTTTGGGGGCTTTTTGTTTCCATCGAAATGATTGAAAATTCGGTCCTCATTCTATGCTTGACTTCTCCTCTCTAGGAAGGTAGTATTTTATTTGGGCTCCCTAAAAAGGGACAGATAACGTATATCACGCTCCCCTTACATGATTGTAAGTGGGGCGTTTTTTGTTTTTATAAGAAGAATGCTTTGACGTGAACGAGCGAATCTATCTTTTAAAGACCCCTTACATTTTTACGCATCTTGATAATAAGAGGCTGTCTTTTAGCTGGTTTATGCAGATGGATTTATTTTAGGAGAATGGACTTGTCCTTCTTTGAACAAGATAAATTCATGACATGACTACATAAGAGACACCCTCTACTTTTTTTGAAACAAACTTATTTTGAAGGGGGACATATACATGACTAAGTATATTTTCGTAACAGGCGGCGTAGTGTCGTCACTAGGGAAAGGGATCACAGCAGCGTCCCTTGGAAGACTATTGAAAAATCGTGGAGTGAGCGTCACGATCCAGAAGTTCGATCCATACATCAACGTGGATCCGGGGACAATGAGCCCATATCAGCACGGTGAAGTATTCGTAACCGATGACGGTGCAGAAACAGATCTTGACTTAGGTCACTATGAGCGTTTCGTTGACATCAATCTGACGAAATACAGCTCTGTCACTACGGGTAAAATCTACTCAACTGTACTGAAAAAAGAGCGCCGCGGTGATTATCTTGGTGGAACCGTGCAGGTCATTCCTCACATCACAAACGAAATCAAAGAGCGCGTATACCGTGCCGGCCGCGAAACGAATTCTGATGTCGTCATCACGGAAATCGGTGGAACGGTAGGGGATATCGAATCTCTTCCATTCCTTGAAGCGATCCGCCAAATCAAGAGCGATGTCGGCCGTGACAACGTGATGTACATTCACTGTACACTCGTTCCTTACATCAAGGCAGCCGGTGAAATGAAAACAAAACCGACTCAGCACAGCGTCAAAGAGCTTCGCAGCCTTGGTATCCAACCAAATGTCATCGTCGTGCGAACTGAAATGCCGATGACGCAGGACATGAAAGACAAAATCGCGTTATTCTGTGATATCGATAAAAATGCTGTTATCGAAGCAATGGATGCAGATACATTATACTCTGTACCACTTGCCCTTCAGGACCAGAAGCTTGATGAGATTACATGTCAGCATTTGAAGCTCGATTGCCACGAAGCAGATATGACCGAGTGGAACGAACTGGTTGACCGCGTGAAAAACTTATCCCGCAAAACAACGATCGCCCTTGTCGGGAAATATGTTGAACTGCAGGATGCCTATATTTCTGTCGTGGAAGCCCTTCGTCATGCAGGGTACCAATTCGACAGCGACATCGAAGTGAGATGGTTGAACTCGGAGCTTGTCGACAACGGAAATGTAGCAGAAAAACTGGCAGGCGTAGATGGAATCCTCGTACCGGGTGGATTCGGTGACCGCGGTGTGGAAGGGAAAATTTCCGCGACGCAATATGCACGTGAGAACAAGATTCCTTTCCTTGGGATCTGCCTTGGTATGCAACTTGCATCCGTAGAATATGCGCGCAATGTCCTTGGACTTGAAGGTGCACACTCTGCTGAGCTGAATCCAGAAACGCCGTATCCAGTCATCGACCTGTTACCGGAACAAAAAGACATCGAAGACCTTGGTGGAACACTTCGTCTCGGCCTGTATCCTTGTAAGCTGACAAAAGGCTCAAAAGCCTATACGGCCTACGATGGGGAAGTCGTGTACGAGCGTCACCGTCACCGCTTCGAATTCAATAATCACTACCGTGAGCAAATGGAAAAAGCCGGCTTCATCTTCTCAGGCACAAGCCCTGATGGCCGTCTTGTGGAAATCATCGAGCTGAGCGACCACCCTTGGTTCGTCGCGTCTCAATTCCACCCGGAGTTCACATCACGCCCGACACGTCCGCAGCCTCTATTCAGAGACTTCGTGGAAGCGTCACTTGCGTATGGTGGGAAATAAGATATCTTTGGAAGAGCTCTCCCTGTGTGGGAGGGCTTTTTTTTGTGAGTTGGAGCGCGTGGATTGGGTTTATCGACCGTTTTAGGGATATATCAGTCTTTCTATAATCTTCTGGAAATTTCGCGAGGTTCTAATCTAAATACTCTTGATAAACGAGTAGAAGTAAAATAAGCGGAGTTTTTCCGGTTATATTCAGAATATATCTTTTTTGGGGATAAATAAGCGGAGATTTTCCGACTACGCACAGAAAATTCCAGCATTTTTGTATATATAGAGACAATAGGCGGAATTTTTCCTTCTATTTCGGCTTTTTTACTATATACATTACGAAATAAGCGGAATTATTCCGCCTATTTATCAACTCTAGTGCTTAACCTGATCTCTCAACCATCTTGTACTGTCATCATCTATTCATTGTCCATTCTAATCATCACGTCAATTAGTATGTTCAAAAAAGACGTATAAAAAGGAGCCCTCCTCCACCGAGAAAGGGCTCAAACCATCTACTCCTCATACTCCTCCAACATCTCACGAATCACAAATCCCAGTGCAAAATAAAGATAAAGGGCGGCCATGCTCGAAGGGAAGCTCACGCGCTCGCCGATTTCATCCCCTGGAAGCATCCCTTTAATCAGTTTGGTATCCAGGTGAATGTCCGCAAAATCCAATAAGCTCTCTTCTCCTTCGACGACACCGGACACAGCAACGAAGGGAACACCTTCAGCAGAAAGCTTCTTACCGAGTGCCAAGGCTTCCTCATCTGTTGAATAGCGGGAAACGATCAGCACGCGATCAGCTTCAGTCAGTTCAACAGAAGCATCATATCGTTTCGCGGAAGGGAGAGGCTCTGCGCCATACAAAGCTTCTGCCGTGACGGCTTCCATTTCCCCATATCCTTTCATATAGATGTGCCCCTGTCCGATGGCAGCTTGAGCGAGCAGTCGCGCTCCGTCTTCAATTTCAAATTCCTGCTTATCATAAATCCGTTTAAACAGTCCCGTTAACTGTGTGGTGAACATTTTAATCATAGAATTCGGTCTCCTTCACTATTCTTCTTCGACATTTTTCATCATAACGCTTATTATAAAGGGAAAAAGGTCTCAAGCAAAATCTTGAGATTAAGAAGGGTTTTTACAATAAAAAGAGAATAAGTAATAAATATACAATCATTTACTGTCGGATTACATAACGATCATAATGTGAAGGGGACTGGGACGTATGAATGAGAAGATTCTAATTGTAGACGATCAATTTGGTATAAGGATACTATTGAATGAAGTGTTACAAAAGGAAGGGTACCAAACATTTCAGGCAGCGAACGGCATCCAGGCTCTTGAAATCGTAGATAATCACTCCCCTGATTTGGTTTTACTCGATATGAAAATTCCTGGAATGGATGGAATTGAAATCCTGAAACGGATGAAGCAGAAAGATGCGGATATTCGTGTCATTATCATGACTGCATACGGGGAACTCGACATGATTCAAGAAGCGAAAGACTTGGGAGCGCTTACTCATTTTGCGAAGCCTTTTGATATTGATGATATCAGAAAAGCCGTCAAGCAATATATTCCAGCTTGATCCCTTTGTGTGAATAGTGAAAATAGTAGTATTTTTAACATTTCGCCTCTTCAGTTGGTAAAATCAATTCTGTTTTGGTATGATACAAGTGAAATTGTAAACAATGTCACAAGGTGCTATAAATAACACCGCCATTTCTACCAAAATGGTTTACTGACTGAATAAAAGGAGGAAATAACCATGCCTTTAGTTTCAATGAAAGACATGCTTATTCAAGCAAAAGAAAAAAGCTATGCAGTAGGTCAATTCAACCTGAATAACCTTGAGTTCACTCAAGCGATCCTGCAAGCGGCAGAAGAAGAAAAATCACCTGTCATCCTTGGTGTATCTGAAGGTGCGGCGCGTTACATGAGCGGCTTCAAAACAGTTGTGAAAATGGTTGAAGGTCTTATGGAAGACCTGAACATCACTGTACCTGTTGCGATCCACCTTGACCACGGTTCAAGCTATGACAAATGTAAAGAAGCAATCGATGCAGGTTTCACATCTGTAATGATCGACGCTTCTCACGGTCCTTTCGAAGAGAACATCGAAATCACTTCTAAAGTGGTTGAGTATGCTCACTCTAAAGGCGTTTCTGTTGAAGCTGAGCTTGGAACAGTCGGTGGACAGGAAGATGACGTAGTGGCAGACGGCGTTATTTATGCAGATCCTAAAGAGTGTCAGGAATTGGTTGAGCGCACTGGCATCGACACACTTGCACCTGCACTTGGTTCTGTTCACGGTCCTTACAAAGGTGAACCAAACCTTGGATTCAAAGAAATGGAAGAAATCGGAGCTGCGACTGGAGTACCTCTAGTACTTCACGGCGGAACTGGAATCCCTACAAAAGATATCCAAAAAGCGATTTCTTACGGAACAGCTAAAATCAACGTAAACACAGAAAACCAAATTGCTTCTGCTAAAGCGGTACGCGAAGTACTTGCAGCTGATACAGAAGTATATGATCCACGTAAATACATGGGGCCGGCTCGTGAAGCGATCAAAGCGACAGTTGCTGGTAAAATGCGCGAATTCGGTTCTTCTAACCAGGCGTAATGAAGGTAATGTTTGGAAAAGGCGTCTGATTTAGATTAGACCCGTTCCAATCGTGGTAGAAATAGAATGATGCAGTAGGATGGGACTGGCACCAGGAGAGGGTTGATACCTTTTTGGGTCAGTCCCTTCCGTTCATTAAAGATGATTGAAAATTTTGTCGAAAAGGGGTAGTAGGATTATGAAGTTTTTCATCGATACAGCAAACATGAGTGAAATCAAAGAAGCATTTGAATGGGGTATTCTATCAGGAGTGACAACGAATCCGTCCCTTGTCGCGAAAGAGAAGGACGTAACATTTGAAGATCGATTAAAAGAAATTACAGACTTAGTCCCTGGTTCTGTCAGCGCTGAAGTCATCGCGACAGATGCTGAAGGCATGATCAAAGAAGGCAGGGAACTCGCGAAAATCGCTCCAAACATCACGGTGAAGCTTCCAATGACACCAGACGGCCTTAAAGCGACATCTACTTTTGCTAAAGAAGGGATCAAGACAAATGTCACGCTGATTTTCAGTGCGAATCAGGCGCTTTTAGCCGCTCGTGCCGGAGCGACGTATGTTTCGCCTTTTTTAGGAAGATTAGATGATATTGGTCATGATGGTCTAGAACTTGTATCCAAGATTGCTGAAATCTTCGCAATTCACGGCCTTGAAACAGAAATCATCGCGGCTTCGACCCGTCACCCGCAGCATATTACAGAAGCGGCACTAAGAGGGGCTCACATTGCAACCGTTCCTCTAAAAGTATTGAAGCAATTATTCCAGCATCCACTGACGGATAAAGGAATTGATGCCTTCCTGAATGATTGGAACAACCGCTGATATTAGGTCAATCGGTCTAAAAGAAAAAAATTCGATTATCCTATACATGTTTTGACGAATTATGTATACACTAGTAGACAATACTTCTTAGAACGTCTTCAATTGGAAAAATAATCCTTTTTGTTCTTGGCATTGCCATGGACAGTGGAAGGGAGTTTAATATGGAAAAGCTAAAAATTGCAGGAGGTTATCCCCTAGAAGGAACCATTAAAGTCAGTGGGGCCAAAAATAGTGCGGTAGCCTTGATCCCGGCAACCATTCTTGCTGATTCTCCAGTCACAATCGAAGGGTTACCAGACATCTCAGATGTAAGAACGCTGAAAGATCTTCTGGAAGAGATCGGTGGTTCAGTCACATTGGAAGATGGGGATATGAGTGTAGATCCAAGTCAAATGGTGTCCATGCCTTTACCTAGCGGGAAGGTGAAAAAGCTTCGTGCTTCCTATTATTTAATGGGTGCGATGCTCGGACGTTTCAAAAAAGCGGTCATCGGACTGCCGGGTGGATGTCACCTCGGTCCACGTCCGATCGATCAGCATATCAAAGGCTTCGAAGCCCTTGGAGCAGAAGTCACCAATGAACAGGGCGCCATCTATCTGCGTGCCGACGAATTAAAAGGTGCCCGCATCTATCTGGACGTCGTCAGCGTCGGGGCAACAATCAACATCATGCTCGCAGCTGTACGTGCAAAAGGCAGAACGATCATCGAAAATGCGGCGAAAGAACCTGAAATCATCGATGTCGCCACATTACTAAGTAATATGGGTGCAAAGATCAAAGGAGCCGGTACAGATGTCATCCGGATCGACGGGGTGGACGAGCTTCACGGCTGCCGCCATACCATCATTCCTGACCGTATCGAAGCAGGGACATTCATGATCCTTGCCGCAGCAGTCGGAAAAGGGGTTCTCGTCGACAATGTCATCCCATTACATATGGAATCGGTCATTGCCAAACTCCGTGAAATGGGAGTGCCGGTCGAAACGAACGACGACCAGATCTTTATCGGCCGGGCGGACAAGCTTAAATCCGTCGACGTGAAGACACTTGTGTATCCAGGTTTCCCAACGGATCTCCAGCAGCCGTTCACAACGTTATTGAACCGCGCAGAAGGCTCTGCCGTCGTAACGGATACCATCTACTCAGCCCGCTTCAAGCATATCGACGAGCTGAGAAGAATGAACGCCACCATCAAAGTCGAAGGCCGCTCAGCCATCGTCAACGGCCCTGTCCAATTACAAGGCGCCAAAGTGAAGGCAAGCGACCTCCGTGCCGGAGCCGCCCTCGTCATCGCCGGCCTAATGGCAGAAGGCATCACAGAAGTAACCGGCCTCGAACACATCGACCGCGGCTACAGCGACCTCGTCGCCAAACTCGAAGGCCTCGGCGCCACCATCTGGCGTGAGAAGATGTCTGTTGAGGAAATGGAGCAGATGAAGTCGTAGGAATTAGTGAAACGTGTTTGAATTATTGAGAGAGTTTTATTAACACTCTTTCTATTAAGAGGAGCCATTAAATACTCCAGGTTGATTGGAGCGGAAGGATGCTCGACTCCTGCGGGAAACGCGTGAAAGTTGAGACCCCACAGGGCGCAGCCCGAGGAGGCTCAACTCACGCCCCGCGGAAAGCGAGCATCCTGGAGCGGAAATCAACAGTTGCTCACTAATGGTGAACAGTTTACGACAACTATACCCTCTATTACCATTAATTTTATACAAGTTCGCACCATTATGTCCTACTTTTTCAGAAAAAAAGTCTCTCTAACCCTCTCAATGTGTTACAATAAATCTGTCAATATGTTATACAATTTATGATTATTGTAAAACAAAAGGGAACACGGGAGGCTATATAAATGGAAAGAAGTTTATCAATGGAGCTTGTACGAGTAACAGAAGGGGCTGCCCTGGCATCGGCACGATGGATGGGTCGCGGGAAGAAGGATGAAGCGGATGACGCTGCAACTTCTGCCATGCGCGATGTATTCGATACCGTACCGATGAAAGGAACGGTCGTTATCGGTGAAGGGGAAATGGACGAAGCTCCAATGTTATATATTGGTGAAAAACTGGGGACAGGCTACGGCCCACGTGTCGATGTAGCTGTCGATCCGCTTGAAGGAACGAACATCGTTGCTTCAGGGGGCTGGAATGCACTGGCGGTACTCGCCGTGGCAGACCACGGAAACCTGTTGAATGCACCGGATATGTATATGGATAAAATCGCAGTTGGACCAGAAGCGGTCGGGGAAATCGACATCAACGCTTCTGTCATCGATAATCTGAAAGCCGTAGCAAAAGCGAAGAACAAGGACATTGAAGATGTTGTAGCGACTGTCTTGAATCGTCCCCGTCATGAGCATATCATCCAACAGCTGAGAGAAGCCGGGGCACGCATCAAGCTGATCAATGACGGTGACGTGGCAGGAGCCATGAACACAGCATTCGATCACACGGGTGTAGATATCCTGTTCGGATCCGGAGGTGCTCCTGAGGGAGTTCTTGCTGCCGTTGCGTTGAAATGTCTTGGCGGAGAAATCCAAGGAAAGTTACTGCCGCAAAACGATGCGGAGCTTCAGCGCTGTATCAGCATGGGGCTTGATGTGGACAAGATCCTTCGCATGGAAGACCTTGTCTGTGGAGACGATGCCATCTTCGCTGCGACGGGTGTAACAGATGGAGAACTTCTAAGAGGTGTCCAGCTTAAAGGAGCATACGGTCTGACTCATTCAGTCGTCATGCGCGCGAAATCCGGTACCGTCCGCTTCATCGACGGACGCCACAGTCTCCAGAAGAAGCCAAACCTGGTCATGAAATAATAGAGAAACCAAACAGAGAGAGAAACCAACTCTTCATTATTTAAGAGAAAAGGATGGGCATAAAACAGCCCATCCCTACTCTTATCACTCACTTTCATTCTTCATAGCTGAAAAAATGCTGCCTATCTACCAAATCTACCTTCCTTTTTCTACCCGGTTATTGATTCTTGTTGAAAAGTATGGTTACAATAGATAAGGTTTTTATCTTCAGTATTTTTTCTTTAATTATGCTTCAACTATTTCTTCAATTTAAGTTACCCAATTTCGGCTTTTTTAAAAAAAAGGGAGACAAATTTTAGTGCAAGAGTTTATTACAAAGTTGATTGGAGCGGAAGGTGCTCGACTCCTGCGGGAAAAGTGGGACAGGTGAGACCCCACAGGCGCATGCGCCGAGGAGGCTCACCGCCCACCCCGCGGAAAGCGAGCACCTGGAGCGGAAATCAACAGCTACTCTCTTGTGAAAATGATAAAACATTCATTTTTTAAAGTAGGACAAATTAATAAAGCGTGGTGTCATAATGGAAGAATTAACAATTTCCAGCTTAGAAAATATGAAGCTGAAAGAGCTTTATGAGCTGGCCAAACAATACAAAGTTTCTTATTATAGTAAATTAACAAAAAAAGAATTGATTTTCGCTATCCTTAAAGTCCGTGCAGAACAAGAAGGCTTCTTCTTCATGGAAGGTGTCCTTGAGATCATTCAATCAGAAGGATTTGGTTTCCTGCGCCCGATCAACTATTCTCCGAGCTCTGAGGATATTTACATTTCGGCGTCACAAATCCGTCGATTTGATCTTCGAAACGGTGATAAAGTGTCTGGTAAAGTTCGTCCACCGAAAGAAAACGAACGTTACTTCGGACTGCTTCACGTTGAAATGGTGAACGGGGAAGAACCTGATTCTGCAAAAGAGCGTGTGCATTTCCCAGGCTTGACGCCTTTATATCCTGACCGTCAAATGAAGCTAGAGACAACGCCGAATAAGATTTCCACACGTGTGATGGATCTGATTGCACCGGTCGGTTTTGGTCAGCGTGGATTAGTCGTTGCGCCGCCTAAGGCTGGTAAGACGATGCTGATCAAAGAAATCGCGAATTCGATCACGACGAATCATCCGGAAGCTGAATTGATCATTCTTCTGATCGATGAACGTCCAGAAGAAGTAACGGACATCGAGCGTTCGGTTGAAGCGGAAGTTGTCAGCTCAACATTCGATGAAGTGCCGGAAAACCACATCAAAGTGGCCGAGCTCGTCCTTGAACGTGCTATGCGATTAGTGGAACACAAGCGTGACGTCATCATCCTGATGGATAGTATCACTCGTCTGGCACGTGCGTATAACCTGGTCATCCCACCAAGTGGACGGACTCTGTCAGGTGGTATCGACCCTGCGGCATTCCACCGTCCGAAACGATTCTTCGGGGCTGCCCGTAATATTGAAGAGGGCGGAAGCTTGACGGTCCTTGCGACAGCACTCGTCGACACGGGATCTCGTATGGATGATGTCATCTATGAAGAGTTCAAAGGTACTGGTAACCTTGAGCTTCATCTTGACCGTTCCCTTGCAGAACGCCGTATCTTCCCGGCTATCGACATCCGTCGTTCCGGAACGCGTCGTGAAGAACTTCTTATCAAGCCTGATCATCTTGAAAAGCTGTGGGCGATCCGAAAAGCCATGTCCGATCAGCCTGATTTCGCAGAGAAGCTCATGCGCAAGCTGAAGCAGTCGAAGACGAATGAAGAATTTTTCAATGTGTTGACAGAAGAGTCCAAGAAGCGTTAATCTAGTATTCGAACTATTTTTCAAGGAAGAAGAGTGACTGGAATTTCCAGTTTTGCACCTTGCAAAAAACTCTTGTCCTTGTTATAATAGTGTCAATGTGTTTTTAAAAACTGGATGTGGTAAGGGGCTGGCTATTACTCTCATGCTTATGCTCATATCACATATATCTTCGTAATAAATTACTCTGTTTCAGATGATTCAGGGCGGAAGGAGATGAAAGAAATGAAATCAGCAATTCATCCAAAGTACAACACGATCAAAGTTAGCTGTGCTTGCGGTAACGAATTTGAAACTGGTTCTGTAGCGGAAGAAATGCGCGTTGAGGTATGTTCTGAATGCCATCCATTCTACACAGGCCGTCAGAAATTCGCTGATGCAGGTGGACGTGTTGACCGTTTCAACAAAAAATACGGTCTTAAAAATCAACAACAATAATGAAGAGCCAGAAGGAGGCATTCTACGCCTTTGTGCGTAGCTGCTCATCCTTCTCTTCTATTAGAAAAACAGGCAAGGATCTTCATGCTTGCCTGTTTTTTATTACGTTTAAAGCAAAATGGTTAGAAAAATAGAGGCAGTTCCAATTGAGCTGTGCCTCTTTTTTTCTGCCAAATTACTGAATAGAGAGCATGATTCCCGTACATAAAGGAATGCTTTATAGTAAAAGAATAGTCCGTTTTTACTAACAGCCAGGCTGTTTACAATAGATCAACGTGTAAGGAAGGAGAGGCGCTTTCGTGTATGTCATGAAACAAACGGGTTGGGTAGAAGTCATTTGCGGCAGCATGTTCTCAGGGAAATCCGAAGAACTGATCCGCCGGGTACGACGCACTCAATTTGCTAAACAAGAAATTGCTGTGTATAAGCCAAAACTAGATAATCGCTATAGCGATGAATCGGTTGTATCTCATAATGGTACCTCTGTCATTGCAAAAGCAGTCGAGGAATCCAGTGTGATCCTTGATGATCTGAATCCAGAGGTCGATGTCGTTGCCATTGATGAGGTTCAATTTTTTGACGAAGGCATCGTCGACGTCGTCCAGAAATTAGCAAACAGTGGATACCGTGTCATCCTCGCAGGTCTTGACCAGGATTTCCGCGGAGAACCATTCGGTCCGATGCCGGATTTGATGTCCATTGCCGAACAAGTGACGAAGCTTCAAGCCGTTTGTGCCGTCTGCGGCTCTCCGGCAAGCCGGACTCAGCGTCTGATCAACGGTGAACCGGCATGTTACGATGATCCCGTCATCCTTGTCGGGGCATCCGAAGCGTACGAGCCAAGATGCCGCCATCACCATGAAGTGCCGACGGGGATGAGCGTGACTCCGGATATGGTGAAGGAAGTATAATTTTCTTTGAAACAAAGTCTCAGATTTGGGGCTTTGTTTTTTTGTGGGCAGATGTGGCTGCTTGATTACGTAAAATGGATTGGAATATCGCCGGTTTGATCGAGTTTTCGCATTCTTTTCTTATATGAAGCGTGATTTAGACTCAGCAAGGGTAGATGGCGGTATCAGCAAAGACGCCTGCAGGCAGGAATTGCGTCATTTTCGGCCGCGATTGCGTCGTTTTACGATTTATTGCGCCATTTTCACACGTGATTGCGTCATTTTTTCGTTATTTGTGTATTTTTACAAAAATTCCCTCTGTACTCATCGGCATCCCAAACCAGACCGGTGCATAACCACCATCCTGCAGGAAAACCTAATAGCAGGAGGTGTGTAAGCATGAAAAAATTACTGTTAGCTTTATCTTTCACCGTTTTCTTTCTTTTGATTACAGCGTGCGGCGTGAATCAGGAGTCGGAATACGGCATGCATAATGACAAGGGCGGTACCCGTTTCATTGATAACCGCAAGGCGGAAATGGATAAACGCCAGGATGAAAGCGTGCGGGATGTCACGGATCAAAATCCCAATTTCCCCAATTTGACGAATTCACAGGGTACGACTTCTACCACAATGGGTGTATATGAAGACAAAGCCCGGGAAGTCGTAAGAGAGAATACGAAGTTCCAACCAGATGAGGTTTGGATCAATGGAAATCAAATGTGGGTGACCGCTCATACGAAGGAAGAAATGAACATGGCCGAGACCGATAAAGAGGAAGCCATGCTCAAAGACAAACTGCAAAGAGCGATTCCCCGATACGATATCAATGTGAAAATCACCGAAAGATAATGGAAGGGGGAGCTCATCGGCTGCCCCTTTTTCACCTGAATTCCCCTTGTACCCATTCCTGTTCTTCCTTGTGTTTACATACACCATATAATATAATTGTACTGTTATGGATTAAAATTGAGGTGAATAGCTGTGTTCGATCGTTTACAAGCAGTGGAAGATCGCTATGATAAGTTAAATGAGCTGTTGAGTGATCCAGAAATTGTGAATGACCCAAAGAAGCTAAGAGATTATTCAAAAGAACAATCAGACATCCAAGCAACGGTAGAAGCATATCGAGAATATAAAGAACTGACCGGGCAGTATAAAGACGCAAAGGCGATGCTGGATGATAAGCTGGATGCTGATATGCGTGAAATGGTAAAAGAAGAAGTGTCCGAGCTTGAAGAGCAAATCGAAGCGTTGGAAGCCCGTCTGAAAATATTATTGATCCCGAAAGACCCGAACGATGACAAAAACGTTATTATGGAGGTTCGTGGTGCTGCAGGTGGAGATGAAGCCGCCTTGTTTGCCGGTGACTTATACCGCATGTACAGCCGCTTCGCTGAGTCCCAAGGCTGGAAGATCGAAGTCATGGAAGCGAACTCCACTGGTGTTGGTGGATACAAAGAGATCATCTTCATGATCAACGGGAATGGC
Source organism: Rossellomorea orangium (assembly GCF_019334305.1). Lineage (GTDB taxonomy): Bacteria > Bacillota > Bacilli > Bacillales > Bacillaceae_B > Rossellomorea. Next base: position 162,613 of record NZ_JAHWGH010000001.1, on the reverse strand, counting down.
GCATTCTCTAAAATGAAGTACGAAAACGGAGCACACCGCGTGCAACGTGTACCTGAAACAGAATCCGGCGGGCGTATCCATACGTCGACGGCAACGGTTGCCTGTTTGCCGGAAGCGGAAGAAGTCGAAGTCGATATCCACGATAAAGATATCCGTGTCGATACCTTCGCATCAAGCGGCCCGGGAGGACAAAGTGTCAACACGACCATGTCTGCCGTGCGTCTAACGCATATCCCGACAGGTGTCGTTGTGTCGTGTCAGGATGAAAAGTCCCAAATCAAAAACAAAGAAAAAGCGATGAAGGTATTGCGTGCCCGCGTGTACGATAAGTTCCAGCGCGAGGTTCAAGCGGAATACGATGCCAATCGTAAATCTGCCGTAGGTACAGGTGACCGTTCGGAGCGTATCCGTACGTACAATTTCCCACAAAACCGTGTCACGGATCACCGCATCGGCCTGACGATCCAGAAGCTTGATCAAATCCTTGAAGGAAAGATGGATGAAGTCATCGATGCCCTGATCATCGAAGATCAGTCCAAACTTCTTGAAAGACTGGAAGAATAGTCATGGTGACGGTATTTGAAGCCCTGAAATGGGCTTCTTCTTTTTTAGTTGAAAATGGCCGCGATGAGAATGTGGGAGAAATCTATCTGCGGCACTTATTGGGAATGTCACGGTCACAGCTCTTAGCAGAACAGCGGAGGTCCGTCCCTCATGAGAAATGGGAAGAGTTTCAGAAGGGAATCCGAGAGCATGCTGACGGGATGCCAATTCAGCATATCATCGGTTCTGAGGAGTTTTATGGCCGCGAGTTTTTGGTGAATGAGCATGTGCTGATTCCGAGACCGGAGACGGAAGAGCTTATTTATTATGGTCTTGAGAAGATGCAGCGGTTATTCGAGCCTGGCATTCTGTTGAAGGCTGCCGATGTCGGGACGGGAAGCGGTGCGATTGCAGTTACGTTAAAGCTTGAGTCGAAACGGCTTCCCCTTGAGATGATGGCCGTCGATATTTCGGGTAAAGCACTGGAGACTGCAGCGGAAAATAGCTCTAGACTCGGCGCGGATGTCCGCTTCTTTGAAGGGGATCTGTTGCAGCCACTGATCAAAGAGGGTGTGAAGCTGGATATTCTTTTATCCAATCCTCCGTATATTCCTTTGGCGGATCGCGAAACTCTATCGGATGTCGTGATCGGTCATGAACCGGAACTCGCTCTATTTGGTGGGGAAGACGGTTATGATTTGTATAAACGGTTTATGGATGAGCTGCCGCTTGTCATGAAGGAGAAATGCCTGATCGGGTTTGAAGTCGGGGTCGGTCAGGGAGAGACAGTGGCGGATCTATTACGTCAGACCTTCCCAGATGCTGAGACAGAAGTCGTTCATGACATCAACGGGAAAGATCGTATGGTGTTTTGTGTGAGAAAATAAGGATGTTCGCCCCCGACTTTCGTGATCGGGGGTGTTTTTTTGAAGGGAAATGGTCTCCAACCTCCTGATTCAGTTTATTTTCAAAACCAAATCCCCAAACAAAAATGTTATTTTACTAGTTTAAGATTTCCCCCTTTTGACCAGACTGTTTTACTGAGGGGGAGATAAAAAATGAAAACAAAACATACGGTGTTATTGTATATCTTGATTCTATCATTAGGAACGATTCTAAGTTTATATATACCAAAACAGGAAATGGCGGCTCAGGAGACGATGGTGATCCCTGATGAAGCGATTCGACTGCGGATCCTGGCCAACAGTGATCTGGATGAGGACCAGAATGTTAAGAGACTTGTCCGTGATGAAGTGAACAAAGAGATTACGAAATGGGTATCGACACTGACATCCCAGGATGAGGCGAAGGCAGTCATCAAGGAAGGATTGCCGCAGCTTCAGGGAATTGCGGAAGACGTCGTGGCGGCAGAAGGCATGGATCAATCGGTGAAAGTCGAGTTCGGCAAAGTGGAATTCCCGACAAAGCTATACGGTCAGTATCTTTATCCGGCGGGTGAATACGAAGCGGTATTGATCACTCTTGGAAAAGGTGAAGGGGCAAACTGGTGGTGCGTACTTTATCCACCGCTATGTTTCCTGGATTTCTCTACTGGAAATGCTGTTAGAAGCACAGGCTTCGAAACAAAAGTGGAAGCGAGCGGAAATGAAGTGACAGAAGTAGATTCTGAAGACGCAACTCAGGTAAGTGAAGACGTGATTGCCTATAAGCAAGTCGAAGTGGAAGCGGTAGAAGCCGGTGTGATGCCGGAGCAGGATAAAGAAGAAGGAAACGCCCCGGTTGAAAAAGAAGTAGAAACTTCGGTTCAAAAAGAAGATCCGGTCTTCGTCGAAGATACGGAAGAGGAAGAAGTAGAAGTTCGCTTCTTCGTAGTAGATTTATTCAAAGGATTATTCAATTAAGGAAGCTTCATCCCATGTGGATGGAGCTTTTTTTTTGGCGGAAAATCTATCTCTCTATCATTTCTTGTTCTAATCTCCTCAAACCTTCATACATTGATACTAGAGGATGATAGAAAAGGGAGGATGAAAGGATGTTAAAAGTAATTCGTCAGGCAACGAGTGAGGACATTCATGAAGTTGTGGCCTTCTTGATGAAAGCAGGGTTAAGTACGGAAGGCATTAAACATAGCATTGACTGTTTTTTAGTAGTGGAAGATGGGGATAATCGGTTGATTGGAACCCTCGGGATCGAGGTTCAGGAGAAAATCGGGCTCCTGCGTTCCCTCGTTGTGACATCCTCGTTCGAAAGCGAAGAGTTATTTGCCCTATTTCAGGAAATCCTAAAGCTTGCCAAAGAAAAGGATCTGGAGCGTCTTTATCTGATTTCCAATCGAAAAGCGTCTTTAGCTTTCTTCGATCTTCTCGGTTTTCAACAGGAAACGGATCCCGTTGTGGATGAGCTGAAAAATTTTGTTCATGCGAAAAAGTTATCCACTGTGGATAATTGTATAACGATGAAGCTGGATTTATAGAAGTTTCGACAATAATTTTGTAAGGGAATTCAGGACTGGACCATGCTTCATAAAATGGTCCGGTTTTTTGCGTTGAACTTTCGACAAAATGCGAGATGAGGATAACTGTCTCTTTTTTCAGAATTATTCACACCATCCACAGGTTTATCCACAATCCTCGACGGTTTATTCGCAGTTTGTGGATAATACTTGAGAATTGTCGGGGTTTCTTTTATACTTTCAAAAGTAAAGAAACTTGTAAAGTCAGGATTTATACACAGATGCAGTTTGGATAGATAAAGGTGGATGACATATATGATGAAACATTGGATTGTGGAAAGTGATGTGGATAAAAACAAAAGTTATCCACAAATTGTGGATGCAGCGGGGATTCTTCAACAAAATGAGGTGGTGGCCTTTCCGACAGAGACCGTTTATGGGCTGGGTGCCAATGCCACATCGGACGAGGCAGTGGAGAAAATCTTTAAAGCGAAGGGCCGTCCGTCTGATAATCCACTGATTGTCCACATATCGAATAAGGAGCAGCTGGAAGGACTGGTGGCGGACATTCCTGCGGATGCGGCGAAGCTTATCGATGCGTACTGGCCAGGTCCTTTAACGATCATTTTTAAAAATAAGGAAGGCGTCTTTTCCGGGAAGGTGACGGCAGGACTCGACTCTGTAGGGATCCGGATGCCGGACCATCCCGTTGCCCTTTCGATCATTGAGGCAGCGGGTCTCCCGATTGCTGCCCCGAGTGCGAATCGTTCCGGTAAACCAAGTCCGACAACGGCTCAGCATGTGATCGATGACCTTGAAGGTCGGATTGCAGGTGTCGTCGATGGAGGCGAAACGGGTGTCGGAGTGGAGTCGACAGTAGTGGACTGCACAGGAAACGTGCCTGTGATTTTGCGACCAGGCGGTGTCACGAAAGAACAGCTGGAAGAAGTGGTAGGGAAAGTGGAAGTGGATCCTTCCTTGAAAGAAGGCAAGGGGGCACCGAAATCCCCGGGGATGAAATACACCCACTATGCCCCTGACGCCCCTGTCTATTTAGTGGACGGAACAAGGGAAGATGTGCAACGGTTCGTTGATGAAAAAAGGAAAGAAGGCAAGAAAGTCGGCGTCCTGACCACAGAGGAATTTGTTGGTGCCTATCAAGCGGATCTCATCCTTTCCGCTGGTCGGAGGGATAATCTGAACACAGTGGCACAGCATCTCTACGATACGCTGCGTGCTTTTAATAGAAGTGATGTGGATATTATTTTTGCTGAGATGTTCCCGGAAGAAGGAGTCGGGCTTGCGATCATGAACCGGCTTCAGAAGGCGGCGGGTCACCGGGTCTTAAAAAGATAAATGTTGTTCCCCTATGGTCTCTCATAGGGGCTTTTATTTTATATTCTATTTCCTTTTGGACGTGCATAAGCATGTTCTGTAGGCATGTCCGGAGGAGGAAAAAAATAAATGACAACGATTATCGGCGAATTGATGACCTTGATGTTAATGGCATTTGCTCTTGGGATGGATGCCTTTTCGATTGGAATCGGGATGGGAATGTTTCAGCTGAGATTGAAGCAGGTCTTTTATATAGGATTGGTTGTCGGGATCTTTCATGTGTGGATGCCGCTCCTTGGCATGATGACGGGGAAATTTCTTTCGGAAACGTTCGGATCCTTTGCCGCATACGCAGGCGGTGTACTGCTCATCGTCCTTGGAATCCAGATGTTCATGTCGAGCTTCAAGGAAGAGGACACGACCCTTATTTCGCCGGTGGGCTTCGGTTTGGTTCTGTTTGCGTTGAGTGTAAGCCTGGACAGCTTTTCAGTCGGATTGACCCTCGGCATCTTCGGGGCAAGGACAGCCGTCGCCCTATTCTGTTTCGGGATAGCCGCTACCATTTTGACGTGGTCAGGATTATTGATCGGCCGAAAATTTCAGGGCGTGCTTGGAACGTACAGCGAGGCGCTTGGAGGAAGTATTCTGTTTGCGTTCGGGGTGAAGCTGCTGCTGCCGATATAAATAAAATTTGAGGTCCGTCCCTCGGGGGTGGGCTTTTTTTGTTTAGCTCCGCCTCCGCTTGTCTTTTTTTGTATAAATCGTGAATGGTCTATGGACGGGATGGAAAATATTTTATAATAGGCTTTAAGGAGGGTGACGTGATGAATATTTTGTTTGTTTGTACGGGAAATACGTGCCGAAGTCCCATGGCAGAGGCGGTTCTGAAGCATAAGGGAAAAGACAGATTCGAGGTGAAATCTGCCGGTGTTTTTGCCATGGACGGAAATGATGCTTCATTTCAGGCTAAAGAAGTGCTGAAAGAGAACGATATAATACATAGACACCAATCGAGTTCACTGTCAAAGGAGAACTTGGACTGGGCTTCCTATATTTTTACGATGACATCGAATCATAAGCGGGCGATCGTGAATCAATATCCACATGTGGCGGATAAAATTTTCACGTTGAAGGAGTTCGTCCTTGAAGATCCCGCTGATTTGGATGTGTCGGATCCTTATGGGGGAAGCGTGGACATCTATAGACATACATACAGAGAATTGGATTCATTGATTGACGAGTTAATGAAAAAGCTTGGCTAGAGACAGGGAGAGAGAAAGATGGGGAAAAGCTACAAATCGGGGCTTAGAAAGAAATTGGTCTTCTTTATCACGCTTCTTGCCGTGGTAACGTATACGACAAGTGCACTTTTTATTTATGTAATCAAACCTGCTTTTGCACCGGATATGAACGAACTGTGGTTCACGATCATGACCCTCGGCATGGGTGTGTTCTGGTCCGCGGTGCTTGCGTTTTTTGCCGCAGGATTCATCGTTAAACCGCTACAGCGTCTGGAGCAGGTGGCGTTAAAAGCGGCTGAAGGGGACATTGCCATCGAGGTCGATGTACCGAAGTCCGATGATGAAATCCGTTCACTGGCACTGGCGTTCAACCGTATGCTGCATAATTTGCGGGACATGGTATCCAGTATCGATGACAATTTTAACAAAACGAACACGAATGTGATTGAGCTGTCGAAAGCATCGGAAATTGCGTCCACTCAGGCGGATTCGATTTCAAGGACGATCAGCGAAATTTCAGCGGGGGCCGAAAGCTCGGCTGTGGCGATTCAATCCACGGCTGAATCGGTGGAGGATGTCATCCGGATTGCACAGGAAGTTCAGAATCATTCCAAATCATCCGAGCATATGTCGAAGAATATGGTGACAGAGCTGCAGGGCAGTAAAGAAGTGATCCATTCCCTCGTGGAAGGCATCAGCCGATTGGCAAAAGGAAATGAAGCTTCCTTAGACGCCGTGCGCCGACTTGAGGACAATGCGAAAAAGGTGGAGCAGATCATCCAGCTGGTAGGGGATATTGCGAACCAGACTAATCTACTCGCATTGAATGCTTCCATTGAAGCGGCACGTGCCGGGGAACATGGGAAAGGCTTTGCCGTCGTGGCGGAGGAAGTCCGGAAACTCGCAGACGAAAGTGGAAAAGCGGTTCAAGGCATTTCGGAGCTCATCAAAAACATTCAAACCGAGGTAGGGCATGTCGTAGGACAGATCACGACCCAGGTTGACTCTGCAAACTCTGAAGCGCAAAAAGGAACACAAACCAATGAAATGATCGAAACGATGACCAAAACCATCCATGAAGTGGCGGATGCCGTACAAAATATTTCCGTCCTGGTCGACCAGCAGATGGACAGCATCCAGCTCACTTCCCAGCAGTCACAGGAAGTTGCCGCCATCGCAGAAGAAACATCCGCGGGAGCAGTGGAAGTATCGGCTTCCACCAAAGAGCAGGCCGTCGTCATGAATGACGTGGAGAAGCTGGCTCTGAATCTGAAGGAGCAGGCGGAATCACTCAAAAGCACGATAACACGTTTTCATTTATAAAGAAAAGCGGGTATGAGGGACGGACCTCATACCCGTTTTTTCATGCTGAAAAGCTTTATATAATGAAGAGGATGTGGCAAAATAAAACGTATCAAAGGCTATGGGGAGTGGGAGAATATGAAAATCGCAATTGCATCCGATCACGGTGGCATGAATATCAGGGAAGAAATCAAATCATTATTAGAAGAATTAGGTTTGGAATACGAGGATTTCGGTTGTGAATGCGGAACATCCGTCGACTATCCGGACTATGCCGTGCCTGTTGCGGAAAAAGTGGCAAGCGGGGAATTCGACCGGGGCATCCTGATCTGCGGAACGGGGATTGGCATGAGCATCTCTGCCAATAAAGTAAAGGGGATTCGCTGTGCCCTTGTACATGACGTATTCAGCGCAAAAGCGACACGAGAACATAATGACAGCAATATGCTGGCCATGGGTGAGCGCGTAATTGGAGCAGGATTGGCACGTGAAATCGCCAAAACGTGGCTCGGTACGGAATTCGAAGGCGGCCGCCACGCAAATCGAGTAGGGAAGATCACGGCTTACGAAGACAAACAATAAGGAGTGGGTTTCATGGAAATCGCTCAATTGAAAGAAGAACTGCAGACGATCCTGAGAGATTTCAGCGATCAGGTTCCGATGAAAAAAGGACAAGTATTCGTTGTTGGCTGCTCCACCTCAGAAGTGATGGGGGAGCGCATCGGTACTTCTGGAACGATCGAAGTCGCGGAAATGATCTATGACGAGTTGAAGGGATGGGCGGATGCGTTGGGCGTTTCGTTGGCATTTCAATGCTGTGAGCACCTAAATCGGGCACTCGTCCTTGAAAGGGAAGTCGCTGAAAAGCGGGGTCTCGATGAAGTCACCGTCGTCCCTGTCCGAAAAGCAGGAGGGGCGATGGCGACACAGGCTTATCATTCCTTCCGTGATCCCGTCATGGTCGAGCACATCAAAGCCGACGCCGGTATCGACATCGGCGACACCTTCATCGGCATGCACCTGAAACACGTAGCCGTCCCGATCAGAGTCAGCCAAAAAAGCCTCGGCGAAGCACACATCACCCTGGCTAAAACAAGGCCAAAACTCATCGGCGGCACACGTGCCGTCTACGAATAAATCATTGTAGGTTCGTTCCTGAGGGACGGACCTTTATTTTGGTTTTGGCGGAAAACGGGGTGTCAAAGCCGAACGATTAAGTGGGATAAGGGGTGATTGATGTTTAATAAGGAGAATCCGGGGTGGACTTGAAAGAGCGTTAGTAGTTTCTGGGGGTGAGTCGTTCTCATAAAAAGGTAGTTGTGAAGCTGTTTGCAAGGGAGTGGTTGGCGCGGGTGAATAATTGTGAACTCACTCACATGAGGTCCGTCCCTCAAAAGGGTCTCTAAACACGAACGTTACGTTTTGACTAGAGGTTTTTATTTCGCCTTTTAGTGAATCGTGTTAGAATGGGATTGAATGAATCAAAGAGGCTTTGAGAGCAGTTGGGCCTATGAATTAAAGGGGGATATGTATGAGTAAGATTGCCAAGCAAGATCCGGAAATTTATGCAGCGATTCAAGATGAATTAGAGCGTCAACGAACGAAGATCGAGTTAATTGCGTCTGAAAACTTTGTCAGTGAAGCGGTTATGGAAGCACAAGGTTCCGTGCTGACGAACAAGTATGCAGAGGGGTACCCAGGTCGCCGCTATTATGGTGGCTGTGAGCATGTGGACGTAGCCGAGAATCTGGCCCGCGACCGTGCGAAAGAACTGTTTGGAGCGGAACATGTCAACGTTCAGCCTCACTCAGGAGCACAGGCGAATATGGCAGTCTACTTCACGATCCTTGAACAAGGCGATACGGTCCTTGGAATGAACTTATCTCATGGGGGACATCTGACTCACGGAAGTGCGGTCAACTTCAGTGGAATTCAATATAACTTCGTAGAGTACGGTGTAGATGAAGAGAAGCACCTGATCAATTACGAAGATGTTAGACAAAAAGCGTTAGAGCACAAGCCAAAGCTGATCGTAGCGGGAGCAAGTGCCTATCCAAGAGCGATCGATTTTGCGAAATTCCGTGAAATCGCAGACGAAGTGGGAGCATACCTAATGGTGGACATGGCTCACATCGCTGGGCTTGTAGCGGCTGGACTTCACCAGAATCCGGTTCCGTATGCAGACTTCGTAACGACAACCACTCACAAAACATTGCGCGGACCTCGCGGCGGTATGATTCTTTGTAAAGAAGAGTTTGCGAAGAAGATAGACAAGTCTATTTTCCCTGGCATCCAAGGCGGACCGCTTATGCACGTCATCTCGGCTAAAGCTGTTGCTTTCGGTGAAGCTCTGCAGGACTCGTTTAAAGAGTATGCGCAGAACATCATCGACAATGCGAAGCGTTTAGGGGAAGGTCTTGTGAAGGAAGGAATCGATTTAGTATCAGGCGGTTCTGATAACCATCTCTTACTGATCGACACTCGTTCACTTGGCTTGACTGGTAAAGTGGCGGAGAAAGTCCTTGATGAAATCGGGATTACCGTTAATAAAAATACGATTCCATTCGATCCGGAAAGCCCATTTGTTACAAGTGGTGTCCGTATCGGGACAGCGGCTGTTACGTCAAGAGGCTTCGGACTTGAGGATATGGACGAAATTGCTTCGATCATGGCGTTGACTCTTAAAAACCACGAAGATGAAGCAAAATTGGAAGAAGCACGCAAGCGTGTGTTGGATTTAACAAGCAAATTTGAATTATATCCTGAAAGATAATAGATGATGACCTCTTCATTAGGGATGGATGTTCCTGGTGCAGAGGTTTTTTTGTAGTTAATTTACCGTAATGTGGTAAAAGACGCAATTAGATAGTAAAATGACGCAATAAATGAAAAAACGACGCAAATAAAAGAATAATGACGCAATTCCCACCTGAAATGACGCAAAAAACTTGAAAATGACGCAATCACTGCCACACCCTGTACTTGTATCTCCATAGACTGAGTCAAAAATGAACTAAGCCCCCATCATGGGGATTAATCCCACCTCCAATCTTCTCAATTCTAACGATTCCATTACACTTCCCATCTCATGTTGCTCTTAAATAGTCTTTTATGTACAATAGTCTGAGGTGTAAATGAAGTGGAAGAACCATTTTTACATAAAACTGAATTTAAAGGAGAGAGTCGAATGGGCAAAGTATATGTATTTGATCATCCGTTGATCCAACATAAGTTAACGTTTATCCGTGATAAAGAAACAGGAACAAAGGAATTTCGTGAACTGGTAGACGAAGTTGCAACACTGATGGCCTTTGAAATCACACGTGATCTGCCACTCGAGGATATTGATGTAGAGACGCCGGTGAGCAAGGCGAAAGCGAAGACCCTTGCAGGTAAAAAATTAGGGATTGTTCCTATCTTACGTGCCGGTCTTGGTATGGTCGATGGAATCCTTAAGTTGATCCCGGCTGCGAAAGTGGGACATGTCGGGTTATATCGTGACCCTGAGACTCTTAAACCGATTGAATATTACGTAAAGCTTCCAAGTGATGTGGAAGAGCGTGACTTCATCCTGGTGGATCCGATGCTTGCGACAGGCGGATCTGCCGTTGAAGCCATCAATTCATTGAAGAAACGCGGTGCTGTCAGCATCAAGTTCATGTGCTTAGTCGCATGCCCAGAAGGTGTAGATGCCATCAAGGAAACACACCCTGATGTTGATATCTTCATCGCCGCTCTTGATGAGAAGCTGAATGAAAAAGGCTACATCGTTCCTGGTTTAGGGGACGCAGGAGATCGTTTGTACGGAACGAAATAAGAAAGGCAGGGCGAAAAAATGACGAATCCAATCAAGGTAATGACGATTTTTGGAACAAGGCCGGAAGCCATCAAAATGGCTCCACTTGTACTGGAATTGAAAAAGTATCCAGATGACTTTGAAACGATTGTGACAGTAACTGCTCAACACCGTGAAATGTTGGACCAGGTTTTGAATATCTTTGATATCACGCCTGATTATGACTTGAACATCATGAAAGATCGTCAAACACTCATCGATGTAACGACACGCGGACTGGAAGGTCTCGATAAAATTATGAAAGAAGCAAAGCCGGATATTGTTCTTGTCCATGGTGATACAACGACAACATTCGTTGCAAGCCTTGCCGCTTTCTATAATCAGATCTCTGTCGGTCATGTCGAAGCCGGACTAAGAACTTGGAATAAATATTCACCGTTCCCAGAGGAGATGAATCGTCAGCTGACAGGCGTCATGGCAGATCTTCATTTTGCTCCTACTGAAAAATCATCCCAGAATCTTCTGAACGAAAATAAGAAAGAAGAGGGTATTTTCATCACTGGAAATACAGCGATCGATGCGTTGAAAACGACGGTAAAAGACGAGTATCATCATGACGTATTGGAAAAAGTTGGAGATGACCGTTTGGTATTGTTGACGGCACATCGTCGTGAAAACCTCGGTCAACCGATGCGTAACATGTTCCGCGCGATTAAACGATTAGTGGAAGAGCATGATGATATCCAGGTTGTCTATCCGGTGCACTTGAATCCTGCCGTTCGTGAAGTGGCGGATGAAGTACTTGGAGACGATAAGCGTATCCATCTGATTGAACCACTGGATGTAATCGACTTCCATAACTTCGCATCCCGAGCTCACTTGATTCTAACTGACTCAGGCGGTGTTCAGGAAGAAGCACCTTCATTGGGAGTTCCGGTTCTTGTCCTTCGAGATACAACGGAACGTCCTGAAGGAATTGAAGCCGGGACATTGAAGCTTGCAGGAAACGAAGAAGAAAACATCTACAAGCTTGCAAAAGAACTTCTGACAGATCCGGAAGCACATGCTAAAATGTCCAAAGCAACAAACCCATACGGAGATGGACAGGCTTCCTACCGGATCACCCAAGCGATCCGCTACCAGTTCGGTCACCTGGACGAACGTCCGAAATCCTTCGATCCAAACGAATAACCATTAATAAAGGTCCGTCCCTCAAACAACTTTTTGAGGGACGGACCTTTATTCTTTAAAACGAAAGTATTTTGAAGTCAGTTGGAAGTATTTACATTAAATTCAAGGGTTACTCAATAAGGGAATCTTCTATATAATGGAGGGGCATGTGAAGTAGGGTGTCTATGAGATTGATACTTTAGCGAGTATGTAGGGAAGCGGTACTATAGAAGTTTTATGTCTCTGGATTGAGGCGCAATTTTCATAGTCAAGCCAATTGATCTTATGCTTGTCGCTCCAGACCAACCCGCCTACGCCTTTCGTGGTGTCCAGCTGCGCCTCCTAGTCCCTCGAGGTCATAAGCTAAATATGCCAAAAAGGCAAAGAGCGCCTTTCCGGCATATTCATCTTATGCTTGTCGGGCCTGAGCAGTCGGCTACGCTTTTCTAGTAAATGTGTTGAAAATGTGAACAATATAGAAACACGTGGATAGGTTGTGAACTTTTTAACTTGAACGCATTGACATAGATTAAGCCCTATTGTATGCTTACAAAGGATGTAAAATGATAAGGTTTTCACAATGCGAAAACCCTTATGCAATCGGTTTTGCATCATGTCTGAAATGCTTGCCTCATGTTCAAATTTCGTTTGAATGGGAGAGGTTGAAATGGGTCAAAAAAACGAAAGCCCATATAAAGCGATGGCGATTTATTCGGCCATTTTGGCACAGCTTGTCGGGTCTATCCTGGTCGGGATTTTCCTTGGCAGATGGATCGATCAGCAGGTTGATTCAGCACCACTCTTTTTAATCATCGGATTACTCCTCGGTCTCGCCGCAGGAATTTATGCGATGCTTCGAACTGTACGACATTTCTTCTTAGGAGAATAATAAGATATGCCGGAACTCCATCAAATGTTTAATAGACAGCGGAAATACATACTTTATGTGCTATCTATTTACGTCCTGGGTTGGGGATTCACCACCCACAAATCAGTATTCTTAGGGTTAATTTTAGGGACATTATTAAGTCTTTATATGCACTGGGGCATGACCAAGCGGGTCTCGAAGTTCGGGGACGCAGTGGTAGCCGGGCAAAAAGTGAGATCGTTAGGAACCACTTCCCGTATGGCCGCAGCCGCCCTTGGAGTCATCATTGCCACACGATTTCCAGAAACATTTCATCTCCTAAGTCTTATTATTGGATTAATGACGACCTATATTGTCATTATGATAGATTATTTTTTCAGCAGTTTCAAAACTAATAAATAGCGGGGAAGAGAGGTGAAGTATTTTGAATCATGGAGCACCTACAACCGATTTTCTGGGTTTGACTTTTAACCTTGCGAACGTTTTGATGATCACGGTCGCAACGGCCATAGTGTTTATTATTGCCCTCTTATCTACACGTCGCTTAGCCCTGAAGCCTACCGGTATGCAGAACTTTTTCGAGTGGGTCATGGACTTTGTTAAAGGGATCATTAAGAGCAACATGGACTGGAAGACGGGTGGCCGTTTCCATATCTTAGGTCTCACGATTATCATGTATATTTTTGTTTCCAATATGCTGGGTCTGCCATTCTCTGTCGTATATGACGGTGAATTATGGTGGAAATCACCTACAGCCGATCCTGCCATCACGATGACCCTTGCGGTTATGGTCGTGGTACTGTCCCATTTCTATGGAATCAGATTAAAGGGATTTGGCGAATACGGGAAGGATTTCTTCAAGCCGATGTGGTGGTTATTCCCGCTAAAAATCATTGAAGAGTTTGCAAACACTCTTACATTGGGTCTTCGTCTTTACGGTAACATCTATGCCGGTGAAATCCTGCTTGCACTACTTGCGGGTCTTGCCGTTAACGGTGGTATCGGCGGAACGATCGGAGCTATCGCACCAATGCTTGCTTGGCAAGGATTCTCGGTGTTTGTCGGATCGATCCAGGCTTTCATTTTCTGTATGTTAACAATGGTCTATATGGCTCACAAAGTAAGCCACGACCATTAATATATACCTGTTCATTACGGTGGACAAACATATATGTAAAAAATATTTTTCTTATACATTAAAGGAGGAACTTTAGAATGAGTCTTATCGCAGCAGCAATTGCAGTTGGTTTAGCAGCACTAGGAGCAGGTATTGGTAACGGTCTTATCGTAGGTCGTACAGTAGAAGGAATTGCACGTCAACCGGAATTACGTGGTACTTTACAAACAACAATGTTCATCGGTATCGCACTAGTTGAGGCACTTCCAATCATCGGTGTAGTTATCGCTTTCATCGCACTAGGAAGCTAATAGAAACTGACACATGTTAAATGGCGAAGTTCGTCTTGACGATTATCTTCGCCATTCCTATGTACTAGAGAATAGATTCTTTGCAAGAATGGTTCATTTATAAAAAATACGATCCAATCGATTCTTGAAGGGAGTGAATCGAGTATGTTAACTAACGCATTCGTTATCGGTGAGGCAGCTCATGCTGGCCTGAACACTGGGGATATCGTTTTCCAACTGATCATGTTCCTTATCCTAATGGCGCTTCTTAAGAAATTTGCCTGGGGTCCATTAATGGGGATCATGCAACAGCGTGAAGACCACATCGCCGGTGAAATCACGGCAGCTGAAAAGAGCCGCACTGAGGCTAACAATATTTTAGAAGAGCAAAAGAAACTTCTGAAAGAAGCTCGCCTTGAAGCACAATCTATGATTGAAAACTCTAAGAAACAAGGTTCTGAACAACGTGAAGAGATCATCGCAACTGCTCGTCAAGAGGCAGAGAGATTGAAAGAATCTGCAAAGCGCGAGATCGAAACACAAAAAGAACAAGCTGTGGCTGCACTCCAGAAACAGGTTGCATCTTTATCAGTACTTATTGCTTCTAAGGTCATTGAGAAAGAACTTTCAGCTGATGATCAACAGAAGTTAATTAACGATTATATTCAAGAGGTAGGGGAAGAGCGATGAGCTACTCTACAGTTGCAAAGCGCTATGCGTTAGCTCTTTTCGAGATTGCCCAAGAACATAATCAGCTTGAAGGAATCGAAGAAGAGCTTCGTACAGTGAGAGCGGTTTTCCTTGAGAATGCCGAATTAACGGTTCTCTTTGAAAATCCTAAGCTTACGTTAGATAAGAAGAAGTCATTGATTCAGGAAGCATTTTCTACAGCTTCCCCGTATGTCTTGAATACATTGATGCTGATGACGGACCGTCACCGTACGGGCGAAATCACAGGAATGGTTGAGGCATTCATTGAATTGACAAACGAAGCACGCGGAATTGCAGATGCGACAGTGTACTCTGTACGTCCGTTAACGGAAGATGAGCAAACAGCATTGTCGTCTTCTTTTGCAAAAAAAGTCGGAAAACAATCATTAAGAATTACCAATGTGACAGACGAAAATTTACTGGGTGGCATCAAGGTCCAGATCGGGACACGCATCTATGATGGAAGCCTGCAAGGTAAATTGACTCGTCTTGAGCGTGAACTAATTCGTTAACTTTCGTATAAATGAGGGGTGAAATTCATGAGCATCAAGGCGGAAGAAATCAGCGCGCTGATAAAAAAGCAAATTGAAAACTATCAGTCTGAGATGAAAGTAAGCGATGTAGGTACAGTTATCCAAATCGGTGACGGTATCGCTCGTGCTCATGGCCTCGACAATGTCATGGCTGGAGAGCTTGTTGAATTTTCTAACGGTGTCATGGGTATGGCACAGAACTTAGAAGAAAACAACGTTGGTATCATCATTCTCGGACCATATACTGACATTCGTGAAGGCGATGAGGTTCGTCGTACTGGACGTATCATGGAAGTACCAGTAGGACAAGAACTAGTTGGTCGTGTAGTAAACTCACTTGGACAACCAGTTGATGGATTAGGTCCAATTGCAACAACGAAAACACGTCCGATTGAAAGTGGAGCACCTGGTGTTATGGATCGTAAATCCGTACACGAGCCACTTCAAACGGGTATCAAAGCGATCGATGCGTTAGTTCCAATCGGTCGTGGACAACGTGAATTGATCATCGGTGACCGTCAAACAGGTAAAACATCTGTTGCCATCGATGCGATCCTTAACCAAAAAGACCAGGACATGGTATGTATCTACGTTGCCATTGGTCAAAAAGAGTCAACAGTACGTAACGCGGTTGAAACCCTACGTAAGCACGGTGCCCTAGATTACACAATCGTTGTAACGGCATCAGCTGCATCACCGGCTCCAATGCTATTCTTAGCACCTTACGCTGGTATCACAATGGGTGAAGAGTTCATGCATAACGGCAAGCACGTTCTTGTTGTCTATGATGATCTTTCTAAGCAGGCTTCTGCTTACCGTGAGCTTTCCCTATTACTACGTCGTCCTCCAGGCCGTGAAGCATTCCCTGGTGACGTATTCTACTTGCACTCTCGTTTACTGGAGCGTGCGGCGAAATTGAGTGATGCTAAAGGTGGCGGTTCCATCACAGCATTACCATTCGTTGAAACACAAGCAGGAGATATCTCCGCTTATATCCCAACAAACGTTATCTCCATCACGGACGGACAGATTTTCTTACAATCTGACCTATTCTTCTCCGGTGTACGTCCGGCGATCAATGCGGGTCTTTCCGTATCACGTGTTGGTGGATCTGCACAAATCAAAGCGATGAAGAAAGTATCCGGTACGCTACGTCTTGACTTAGCGGCTTACCGTGAGCTTGAAGCATTCGCTCAGTTCGGATCAGATCTTGATAAAGCGACTCAAGCGAAACTGAATCGTGGAGCGCGTACAGTAGAAGTACTGAAGCAGGATCTTAACAAACCACTTAAAGTTGAAAAACAAGTAATGATCTTTTACGCACTGACAAAAGGTCTTCTAGATGATATTCCAGTAGTAGATATCCGTCGTTTCGAGTCTGAACTTCTAAGCTGGTTAGATCACAACCATACGGAACTGTTAGACCATATTCGCACGACTAAAGGTCTTCCTGAAGACGATGCAATGAAAGCTGCGATCAACGAATTCAAGAAGACGTTCATCAAGTCTGAATAAGGGATTATAGGGGGAAGGGCTTCTTAAAGCCCCTCCCTATATCTGACAATATGTAAAGGGTGGTGAGAACCAGTGGCATCGTTACGCGATATACAAACTCGTATTACTTCTACCAAAAAGACAAGTCAAATCACCAAAGCAATGGAAATGGTATCGGCTTCTAAATTGAATCGTGCTGAGACGAATGCTAAGTCATTCGTTCCTTACATGAACAAGATCCAGGAAGTGGTGACATCCGTTGCAGCGGGCAGTCAAGGTGTGAGGAATCCGATGCTAGTCTCCCGCCCCGTTAAAAGAACCGGGTACCTGGTCATTACATCAGACCGCGGTTTGGCGGGGGCATATAACAGTAGCGTGATCCGCGCTGTTAGCAATCGAATTAAAGAGCGTCACAGCTCGAATGATGAATTCGCCATTATTGCTCTGGGCCGTGTCGGTGCTGATTTCTTCCGTAAAAAAGGCTACAATGTCATGGAATCCGTCGTTGGTCTTCCGGATCAACCGAATTTCGCTGATATTAAAGACATCGCAAACAAAGCGGTTAGTATGTTCTCGGCCGAGGCATACGATGAACTGTACATGTTCTACAACCACTATGTGAGTGCCATCCAACAGGATGTTACGGAGAAAAAAGTATTACCGTTAACGGATCTGACTCCTTCTGGAAAGCTTGCTTCATATGAATTCGAGCCTTCTGCAGAGGAGATCCTTGAAGTGTTGCTTCCTCAATACGCTGAAAGCTTGATTTACGGTGCGTTACTTGACGGTAAAGCAAGTGAGCACGCCGCTCGTATGACAGCGATGAGAAATGCAACTGATAATGCGAAAGAAATCATCAGTGACCTTACACTGAAATTTAACCGTGCGCGTCAGGCAGCGATCACTCAGGAAATCACTGAGATCGTCGGCGGGGCAGCTGCACTCGAATAGAACATTAACGGTATTTAGACCGTTTAGACTTCATAAAGTTTTTGTCAAAAGCTAGTTAGGAGGGAAAGAGATGAACAAAGGACACGTTCTTCAAGTAATGGGTCCAGTTGTTGATGTCAAGTTCGCCAGCGGCCAACTTCCTGATATCTACAACTCTTTAAAGGTCCAAATTGCAGATAGAGCTGAACTTACATTAGAGGTTGCCCTTCACCTAGGTGATGATTCTGTACGTACGATCGCAATGGCTTCTACAGATGGTTTACAACGTGGAGCCGATGTACTTGATACAGGCGCGCCAATCTCTGTACCAGTAGGGGATGTTACATTAGGTCGTGTATTCAACGTTCTAGGTGAATCAATCGATTTAGATGAGCCTGTTGATGCAGGAGCTCGTCGCGATCCAATTCACAGACAAGCACCTACATTCGATCAGCTTTCTACAGAAGTTGAGATTCTTGAAACAGGTATCAAAGTAGTAGACTTACTTGCTCCATACATCAAGGGTGGTAAGATCGGTCTATTCGGTGGTGCCGGTGTTGGTAAAACCGTATTAATCCAGGAGCTTATCAACAACATCGCTCAAGAGCACGGTGGTATCTCTGTATTCGCCGGTGTTGGAGAGCGTACTCGTGAAGGAAATGACCTTTTCCACGAGATGAGCGATTCTGGCGTTATCAAGAAAACAGCGATGGTATTCGGACAAATGAACGAGCCGCCAGGAGCACGTATGCGTGTTGCCCTGACAGGTCTTACAATGGCTGAATACTTCCGTGATGAGCAAGGTCAAGACGTACTTCTGTTCATCGATAACATCTTCCGTTTCACGCAAGCAGGTTCTGAGGTATCTGCCCTACTAGGCCGTATGCCATCTGCCGTTGGTTACCAGCCGACACTTGCGACTGAAATGGGTCAACTGCAAGAGCGTATCACGTCAACAAACGTAGGTTCTGTAACATCGATCCAAGCGATCTATGTACCTGCCGATGACTACACGGATCCGGCTCCTGCAACAACTTTCGCTCACCTTGACGCAACAACGAACCTTGAGCGTAAGCTTTCTGAAATGGGTATCTATCCTGCGGTAGATCCATTGGCATCGACTTCCCGTGCTCTTTCTCCAGAGATCGTTGGAGAAGAACACTACAATGTTGCACGTAACGTTCAACAAACGTTACAGCGCTATAAAGAACTTCAAGATATCATCGCGATCCTTGGTATGGATGAGCTTTCTGACGATGATAAGCTGACAGTACACCGCGCACGTCGTGTACAATTCTTCTTATCTCAAAACTTCCATGTTGCAGAACAGTTCACAGGCCAACCGGGTTCATACGTACAAGTAAAAGACACGGTAAAAGGTTTCGTAGATATTCTTGCAGGTAAATACGACCACATTCCTGAAGATGCATTCCGTCTGGTAGGTCCGATCGAGGACGTATTGGCTGCAGCGAAAGAAATGGGCGTAGAGGTATAATTAGGGACCAGGAGGGAAGAAAATGAAGACATTAAAAGTCAATATTGTCACTCCCGATGGCCCAGTGTACGATTCAGAAGTGGAAATGGTGAGCACGAAAGCTCAAAGCGGTGAGCTTGGAATCTTACCTGGACACATTCCGATGGTTGCTCCACTACAAATCGGTGCGGTTCGCCTGAAAAAAGGTGGCAACACTGAGCTTGTAGCTGTCAGTGGCGGATTCTTAGAAGTACGTCCTGAACAAGTGACAATTCTAGCACAGTCTGCTGAAACAGCAGAAGCTATCGATGTACAACGCGCGAAAGAAGCAAAAGGCCGTGCAGAAGACCGCATGCAGGCACAACAGGATGACGTAGACTTCCGTCGTGCCGAGCTCGCTCTGAAGCGTGCCATGAACAGAATTAACGTTTCCGAACGTAACTTCTAATAAAGAAGAAACCACCTTTCTCATCGAAAGGTGGTTTTTTTCATGGCAAATGAACGGTCTGGATATGCTGCATATTTAAGTAGAGAGATTCTCCCCTAGCCGTGATTATTTCCATGATATTGCCGTCCACTTTCTCAATCTTACCGATCAACTCTTCGTTAACGCCGAGATTCAATACAACAAGGTGGCCCGTCAATTTTTCAATCTGGACCTCAAAGCTTCTCGCAAGGGTGACGGCGGTCGATGGATTGACGGGGAGGTTTTCTTTTGCGAGGCGGAAAGGTGACAGATTCGTAGAGTAAGGAATCAGCCATTTCAAATGCTGCAGGGAGATGTACATCGTTTTGTAAACAGGGGAATAGAAGGAGAAGTAGTTATTCATGATGCCCGTAATATAGCCGTGAATCGGCTGATTGCCCATTGTGTAGATTTCAAGGAAGACTCCTTTGGCCGTTGTGAGGATCTTTCGCAGTGACAACTGGTCCTCCTGCTCAAGCTGGGGACTATCCTTCGGTTCATCGATCCCGATGGCTTCTTTTGATACGACCGATAGGTTTTTAATATGAGATGTAGAAATATAAATATAATCGTATCCGTTATAGACAATCAGAACTTCATTGCCGACTTCGATTAAATACCCATTGATGGTCTTTTTACCAGTCATTTCAATGATGACCGCTTCTCCGGTGAATTTCGAATAAACATTTTTCATGTGCATGTTACTCCTTTCTGAACAAGGTAGCTATTCATTTCATTGATTCTTTGCCAAGATACTTTGTCCACATTTTTGGACCTAATCGGCTTGATAAGATGAAGTTTTTGACAAGATGATAAGAACAATCCCAGCACCCTCTTGGAAAACCCCATAGTGGATACTGAGATTATTCTTTTATTAAACATGCTGCTCATTGTGTATTCCCAATCCCGGGTTTCATCATGTTAAATAGAGCATGTTTACTTGGAAGAATTGGCCCCTTCAATCTCATCGAGGTAAAAGGCAGGCTTCCGTTTCTTCGCATTTTTTCTTGAAGATTTTTTTGAGGATTGCTTCTGAGACGTTGCTTGATCGGATTCGTTGTTGGACGCATTTTCGGACGAATCAGACGAGCCGCTGTCTGTATCGGTGGAAGTCGTCTTCTTAGACGCATCATATACGTTCAGTACGGAAGAATGCTTCAGGTAAACTCTGTCCTTCCCCTGGGTCAAGACGAGATGATCATCTTCCACTGCCGAAAGAATGCCGGAATAGGAAGCACTGCCTGTACCGTTGATTGTCACCCAGTTCAGCAAGGTCTGAGACAATACATCTGAAATCTTTTCCCCTTTTAGATGTTCACCGGAGACCGGCAATGCTTTTACGTACTTAGAGCTTTTCGTTACGGACTGTATTTGTGAAATCGGATAATATAATGTTTCGTTTTCACTTGAATAGACGGTCATAATTTCAGCACTGACCTCTGCCAGCTGACCTGACAGCTTCGTGCCGTCATTCAACATGATGTTGATTTGATGACCTGTTAATGCTTTTAATGAATCATTGAAATTACTCATCTATACTCCTCCTTGCCAATTTAGAATTACTTTTCTTCTTCTGTTTTCTCTTCTTTTTCCGGTTTCACGCCGTAGCTGATGCTCTTGACATGGTACGTAGCCAGGCGTACAACTTCTTCGTTCAATACAAGCGTGACGTAATCCTCATTTGAATGATCAAGGATCCCCTCAATCTTTTCAGGGCCGCCGCGGTTGATCTTGACCCATTGATATTTCAAGCTTGTGAGTAAAGCTCCCAATGTGTCCTCTTTCATAAACTCCAATCCTTCTTCTGACAGCTCTTCCTTAACCGGCAACCCAGACTTGATGTTTTGAGAAATACTCTTCACATGTGCCGAATGGTAGTAAACCACCCCATCTTTTTCAGACAGCAGGGCAAAGTGATCATCCCCCCCGTACAAAACCTTTCCAGTACTCGACTCAGGACCTCCACGGTTCACTTTAACAACCTTTCCGACCAATGAACCCAATAATTCTTTATTCATACTCGTTCCCTCCAGTTATCTAAACGTTTTCACTTTATGTATATGTGACAGGCCGTGACGACGTACTATTACAGAAGCCCTTTTTATAGGACTAGTCGTCGGGCTGCGAGGGTCTTTGCTACACGGATCGTCACTTAATCACGATAAAAAGGCTCAGAAACTGGGAGGACAACCCATACGCCCCACCACCCAGAAACGTAAACTAAAGAAAGAACAAAAGGAGATGAAATGATGAGCACGAAAAAAGGACAAGGAAAAGGTCAGAAGCAATGCAGACAATACGGGGAATACCAATGGATGATGGGAGAAATGGGCCCGCAAGACGCAAAAGGTGGCAAGGACAAACAAAAGGATCAGGGTAAAGGCAAAGGCAAAGGCAAACAAAGAAAATGTGGATGCCAAGGCTACTACTACGAATGCATGCAGAAAGGCCAAAGAAGCAAAAACAAAGATAAAAACAAAAGCAAAGGCAAATAACCACCATCCACTTCAAACACCACCCCAAAAAAGCCACCCCTTACAGTTCTCTGTAAGGGGTGGCTTTTTTTGAGGGACGGACCTCATCATAATAGGAATGAATCCTATAGAAACACAGTATCCATCACAATGACCGTCCAGAGATGGATCAAAATAACGTCATTTTGAGGGACGGACTTCGACAAACGACTATCTCAGACAAGAAATGCCACGCCAAATTTCCAAGGGCTTTCATACCAATTCAAAAACCCATAAAATCCCACGAAATTCCATATCAAACTCAACTTAAATTTTTTTAATATGGATGTGTTGTTACAGAATTATGTGGTAAAATGGTCTATGTGCGCCAAAATAATTTAGAGGGAGTGAGAAGAGTGGTGGAAAGCTTTGGACAACAGGCCCTTATCAGCATGCTTGTGCATCTATTTGTATTCGGGATCACCTTTTGGGCTCTGCAAGCCATTCAGCTAGACAAGCTCCTGAAGAAGAATCGAGTCGCTCAAGGGAGACTATTGTATATCCTACTAACGGTCGCGATCGGGTCAGCCGTCAGCCGTTTTTTACTGGATTATTATCTGTGGTCTCAAAGTTTGCCTGTTTTCTTTGAATAAATAGAGTTTCTGACAAAAAATAGGTCTTCCTGCATGTTTTCAAGGGAGGCTGATTTGAGTAAGATTAATTTTGTGTTCGTCCCTTTGTGAAAAAGTTTCAAAGTGAAACCCTTTTCATAAGACGACCAGAAAGCCTCAATAATTGTAAAAAGATGACGACCATTTTCAAGTATGTTCTTCTCCTATTCGGACAGACTTAAGGTAAGGGGAGGAATGAAAAATGGGTCGGTATCTTTACATTATTTTAATCTTTTTCGTTGGATTAGGTTTTCTTACTGTCTATAATGGGAACAACACTATCGAAGCCAAACATTTATTAGACATTGAAAAGCTTGATCAAGCCATTGTTCATTCTCAAGGTCAGATAACTGAATGGTCTCTATATGCAAGGGAAAACAAAAAAAGCTTCACGAATAAAGGGTTTGCCAAATATAGTACTACTATGCAAGAAACATTTTCTGATTTTGACTGGGTGACGAAAGAGTCAGCTGAAGAAGTAGTGGTTGTGGGACATCGTCAGACGTCTCACGGGGAAGAAACCATTAAATTCCAGAGGACCCTCACAAACGAGCACTCCGTTTCGTATATTATGTATGAAATGCGCGGAAATCAGAAAGCGTTGGGAGCAGATACGAAGCAGTATATCAAGTCTGAATTCATCCCAAATATGGAAATCATTTTTACTACTAAACCGTTGATTTTCTCTTGTATAAAAGGCGAATTCAATGATAAGCTTGAGAAAGTTTTGTCGAATCAGGCTGTCGAATTAATGTCGAAATTAGACGCAAAAGAACTGGAATCACTTAAAGAAGAAGACTTTTATTCCATTTCAGCTTACTCGGAACAAATGTCACGGACTATACCAACTAAAAATGATGATATGAATATACAACTAGGTCTACGGAAAAGCGGAATGGGCGCTAAGACAACCTTTGTGATTGGCACACCCATCCTAATTATTGAATATTAATATAGAGAAATTGGACGCGGAGGGGAATACTCTTGGAAAAAATTATCGTCCGCGGCGGTCAGCGTTTAAGCGGTACAGTGCAAGTTGAAGGAGCAAAGAATGCCGTTTTACCAGTCATCGCTGCTACATTATTAGCAAGTGAAGGAAAAAGTAAAATTACCAATGTACCACCACTCTCCGATGTATATACGATCAATGAAGTATTACGTCATTTAAATACAGATGTAGAGTTCAATAATGGTGAAGTCATCGTGAATGCATCAAGAGAGTTGTTTATTGAAGCACCGTTCGAATATGTGCGTAAAATGCGTGCATCCGTTCTTGTAATGGGTTCACTCTTAGGTCGTACAGGTAAAGCGCGTGTCGCTCTTCCTGGTGGCTGTGCAATTGGATCAAGACCGATCGACCAACACTTGAAAGGCTTCGAAGCAATGGGAGCCAAAGTGAAGGTAGGAAATGGTTTCATCGAAGCTGAAGTAGATGGAAGACTGAAAGGTGCCAAAGTGTATCTGGACTTCCCAAGCGTAGGGGCTACAGAAAACATCATGATGGCAGCGGTTCTTGCAGAAGGAACAACCATCCTTGAAAACGTAGCAAAAGAGCCTGAAATCGTCGACTTAGCGAACTTCCTGAACAAAATGGGAGGAAATGTTGTAGGTGCAGGAACAGGCACGATCCGTATCGAAGGTGTAGACCGTCTATACGGCGTTGAGCACAGCATCATCCCTGACCGTATCGAAGCGGGAACATTCATGGTTGCAGCTGCGATTACGCAAGGTGATGTCCTTGTAAAGGGAGCGATCCCTGAACACTTATCTTCATTAGTAGCGAAGATGGAAGAGATGGGCGTTACGATCATCGACGAAGAAGAAGGACTTCGTGTCATTGGACCGGAGAAGCTGAAATCCGTCGATATCAAAACGATGCCTCATCCAGGTTTCCCTACAGATATGCAATCCCAAATGATGGCCTTGCTTCTTGCAGCTGACGGTACCAGCGTCATCACGGAAACGGTTTTCGAAAATCGTTTCATGCATGCAGAAGAATTCCGTCGTATGGGAGCAGACATCAAGATCGAAGGACGCTCTGTGATCATGAACGGACCAACACCTCTTCAAGGGGCGGAAGTGGCTGCAACGGATCTACGTGCAGCAGCAGCACTTTCCATCGCTGGTCTAGTAGCAGACGGTTACACTCGAGTGACAGAACTAAAGCATTTAGATCGTGGATATGTGAACTTCCATCAGAAGCTTGCAGGCCTTGGTGCCGATATCGAGCGTGTGAAGGAAGTTGAGGAAACACCTGTTTCTGAGCAAGATATGATTAAGGATGCGTAAATAGGTAGATGAAAGGTGAGCTCTTTTAGGGGAGCTTGCCTTTTTTTGTTTAGCGGTGCGGTGGTTTGGTTGATTGCATTTGGTAAAAAAAGTAATTCGGCTGGATTATTGTTCATTTCGGCTGAATTTTGATGTGGATCGGCCGGATTATTAAGGAAATTAACTGGATTATGTCTGGATTCGGCTCTATTTTTGAAGAAACCGGCTGGATTGCCGTGGAGAGTACCGGTCTGCGGCCTTAGAGACAGAAGATATATTCAAAACCGACCAACTTATTTTCAAAAATCCGATTTTATTTTCAATTCCACCATTATATTTTCAAAACCGAAATCACCCCAAAAAAGAAATTTCGACAATTGCCCCGATAAACCTGCACCAAACCAATCCCAACTTCCAACCTATCCAAAAACTCTCCGAACTCCCAATCATAATTGCTTGTCCACTACCATACATATGAAAGAGAGTGGAGAAGTGTGCTAGGACATTCTCCTATTTAATCTTTCATTGGAGGCCGCGAACATGAAGCAGTTGAAACCCGTAGTGATCATCTTCTCAATCTTTATCAGTATCATCTTTATTGTACCCACTCTGCTGGTACTCCCCTTTTCATCTGATAAGGAAACGGCCAATTTGGACGAAAAGCTGAAAAACCCGCCCGTTGAAGAATTGGCAGACTCGGTCGAGGTGGCGGTCTACCGTTCCAGTCAGGATCTCATCGAAAAGCTGCCCCTTGAACAGTATGTTGTAGGTGTGGTGGCCGGTGAAATGCCGGCGGATTTTGAAGAGGAAGCTTTAAAGGCACAGGCTTTGGCCGCGAGGACGTATATCGTGAACCAGCTTCTCGCAGAAGATCCATCCGTGCCAAAGGGAGCCGATGTGACGGATACCGTCTCCCATCAGGTGTATAAAAATCAAAAAGAATTGGCCACCCTGTGGGGCTCTGATTACGATTGGAAGATCAAGAAGATCTCAGCAGCGGTTCTTGAGACGAAGGGCAAAGTGCTGACATACGACAATAAGCCGATAACGGCCGCCTTCTTTTCGACAAGCAACGGCTATACCGAAAACTCAGAAGCCTATTGGGCAGATGATATTCCGTATTTGCGCAGTGTGGAGAGTCCTTGGGATAAAGCTTCACCGAAATTCGAGGATCAAAAAATCATTCCGATCAAGCAATTCGAACAAAAACTTGGCGTCACCTTGCCCAAGGATGGATCTGTTGGCACGATTACGTCAAGAACCGAAGGCAAGAGAGTGGCGAGCGTCGAAATAAACGGCAAGAAATTCACCGGCCGTGATATAAGAGAAAAGTTGGAACTCCGATCATCCGACTTCACCTGGTATAAAAAAGACGACCACATCGTCATCGCCACAAAAGGGTTCGGCCACGGGGTCGGCATGAGTCAATACGGAGCAAATGGAATGGCGAAGGAAGGCAAGGATTATCAAGACATCGTGACCCATTACTATAAAGATGTCAAAATCACAGAATCCACTAAACTCCTTCAGAAGGTAACGGCACAAAGATAAGAAAAAGGATTGAGTCAGGTCTAGTGACCGAGACTCAATCCTTTTTTAAATAGTCTTCCAATCTCTTCATCGTCTTCGTCAGGGCGTGATCAGGATTTCTGAAGTAGGTACGGTTCACGATCCAGAACAGGACCGTCACCCCGATCAGATCCTTGGCCGCATCGATCATCGTGGACGAACGATACGGAACGAAGGACTGATGGATTTCATCCACAAACCCATAGAAGATGGCAATCAGTGCCACCGAGAAATTCAATGTGAACCGAAGCTTTCCGTGTGCCAGCAGGGCGATCACGAATAGTCCATACAAAATGCCGAACTCGACTAAGTGAAGGGACTCCTTCACAAACCGGTCCACGCCTTCATCCGGGATACGCAGCACAGCATCATCGGGATTGCCCGACATGATCCAGATCAGAATCATATATAGAAAAGGTGCAGTTGAGAGCACAACTTTCAGTAACGTTTTCATATACTAGTCGTCCTTTCTGTTTCTATCATTGTACCATGCAGGGGCATCACTTGAATGTCAAAACCCCATATTTCCGAGGTTTGTCACATGTTTTCGATCTTTTTTATCAAAACATACATAATCCTTCCCACTTTGTCGAAACATAAGAAATTAAAATTTTTTTGCCGATGTGTATATATTTTCAGAATTCTGTTCAGAATGATTGCAGAGGTGATGAAAATGAGAGAGGAAGAAAAGAAACACCCTTCTCAAAACTTTTTGAAAAGACGTTGGGCATACCCAGCAATCTATTTAGCAAGTGCAGCAATCATTATCACGGGGATTCTGTGGTACCAGGCAGGAAATGATGTTAACGAGAAAGCCAAGGATTACAGCTATGATGGAGTTCCTACTGATAATGAGTTCAACCAGCCTGCAGAAGAAGTCAATCGTTCATTGGAAAACTTTGTAATGCCTGTTTCAAGTCCTGAAGATACAGTGATCGAAAAACAATTCTACGACACTGAAGCATCAGCTGAAGAACAGGAAGCTGCCCTAGTCGTGTATGGAAACATGTACTACCCGAACCAAGGAGTCGACATCTCTAAAGATGGAAAAGAATTCGATGTGCTGGCTGCTATGAGCGGAACAGTCACAAAGGTTCAAGAAGATTCCCTACTTGGTAACACAATTGAGATCGAGCACAGCAAAGGCATCGTGACTCGTTATCAATCAGTGAAAGACTTTGAAGTCGCGGTTGGAGATGTAGTTGATCAAGGACAAGCCATTGCCAAAGCAGGAAAGAGCTTATTCAATGAAGAAGCGGGCGTTCACGTACACTTTGAAATCCGCAAAGCGGATGTAGCCGTGAATCCACTGGAATACTTCAATAAGTCTCTTGCCACTCTTCAAGAAGCACAACTTGAAGACAAGAAAGTTTCAGGTGAACAGCCGGATGCTGAAGCTGCTGAAGAAAATGCTGTAGAAGACCAAGCTAGCGAAAACAAAGCTACTGAGGACAAAGCTACAGAAGAAAAAGGCGAAGCTGAAGAAAACGAGTCAAAGCAGGACCAGGCTAAACCGAAACAAGAAAGCCAAGACAACGCTAAAGACGAAGAATAAACCAATAAATGAAGACTGGCCGTTATACAGGTCAGTCTTTTTTTTATGCCAAAAAATTTCCTTGGAAATTCGACAAGGTGGAAAGTTTACTAAGAAAACGTTTTCAATGCGGTTGCATTTACATCTGGCGTCTCAGTCACCAATATCCTTATTTTAGTAAAATGAAAAATAAAAATGTGTCGTGGACATGTCGTTATTTCTTTATTGACCAGGCATTTCCCAGTGAAGATAATAATTCCATAAATAAAATTCAGAAAATTAAGAATTAACAGGAGGTGAAACGTTGATTTACTTCATGGCATTTTTACTTATCACAGGTGGATGCATCATCCTCGCCCTCAGGAAAAAACGGGCATTTTTTCTGACCATTCCATTTCTGTCTTTATTCATCTATTTTATTGTTCAGATCGCCATCGTCCCGGTACCGTTTTTTGAAACCGTGAAATTCATTTTCAGTTTAAAATAATGAGTTTGAAGAGGGGTTACATACATGAAGAAGATTGATAGAGCGAAAGCCGATCAGTATTTTAAAGAAAAAAATCGATATATGGCGCTGTACTTAGTCATCTGGCTTCTTTCCTCCTTTGGTGTGGTGCTGTTCGCCGAAAGTTTGTCCTCGTTCACCATCAACGGATTTCCGTTTCACTATTTCATGGGGGCACAAGGGTCAATCGTCATTTTCATCATTCTCCTTTACGTCAATGCCAAGGTGAGTGACGGAATCGATAAAAAATATGGACTCGATGAAAGGAAGAACGAACAGATCAGCTACGGGAAAACGCTGGACCATTAAATCAAAAAGAAAAGAAACAGGGGGAAAGAATGAATGGATACTCAGTTTATCGTATCGACGTCTATTATTCTGTTGACGTTTGCGTTATATATCGGCATCGCGGTTTATAACAAGGCGAAGGCGACATCGGATTTCTATGTAGCTGGTCGCGGGGTTCCACCGGTCTTTAATGGGATGGCGATCGGGGCCGACTGGATGAGTGCGGCTTCATTCATTGGACTGGCAGGTACCGTCATGATCCTTGGTTATGATGGACTTGCCTATATCATGGGGTGGACAGGAGGATATTTATTATTGACCTTCCTCTTGGCACCGCAGCTCAGGAAGTACGGGAGGTACACGGTACCGGAGTTCATCGGGGACCGGTATAACAGTCATACCGCCCGGGTCATTGCCGCCATTTGTACGATCATCATCAGTTTCACGTATTCGATCGGTCAGCTGTCGGGCTCGGGTGTGGTCATCGGCCGTCTCTTCGAAATTGATGCCAAGGTCGGTACGATGATCGGGGTCGTCCTCATCGCCTTCTACGCGGCGTTCGGCGGGATGAAGGGGATCACGTGGACACAAGTGGCTCAGTATATCGTGTTGATCATTGCGTACTTGATCCCCGTCATTTTCATGTCCCTCCAAATCACGGGGAATCCTGCACCGTGGATTTCCTATGGGGAACTGGTCGGGAAAATAGGGGAGCTTGACCGTGAGCTTGGTGTGTCGGAATACTTCGCTCCTTTTACGAACGGAACGAAGTGGCAGTTCCTGGCCCTTATGTTTACCTTGATGGCCGGTACAGCGGGACTTCCCCACGTCATCGTCCGGTTCTATACGGTATCAACGATGAAGGCGGCCCGCTGGTCAGGGGCATGGGCTCTTCTCTTCATCGGACTTCTCTATCTTTCGGCGCCTGCTTATGCGGCATTCTCCCGTTTTATTCTCATGACCAAAGTAGCGGGAAGTAAAATCAGTGACCTGCCAGCCTGGACCACTTCATGGGTGGACACGGGGAAACTACAGGTAGCCGATGCGAATGGAGATGGAATTCTTCAATGGAAGGAGATCATCATCTCGAATGATATCGTCGTCATGGCGACACCTGAGATTGCGAACCTCGGCGTGTTCGTCATCGGGCTTGTCGCGGCCGGTGCCATGGCAGCGGCATTATCGACGGCCGGTGGATTGATGATCGCGATTTCGTCTTCATTTGCACATGATATTTACTACCGCGTATTCAAACCGAATGCGACAGAGCGAAATCGTCTTGCGGTTGCACGGTGGTCGATCGTGGTGGCAACCGTCCTGGCAGGAGTGGTTGCGCTGAATCCTCCGGGGGTCATCACCCAGATAGTCGCATGGGCATTCGCCCTGGCGTCAGGAACGTTCTTCCCGGCCCTGTTACTCGGCGTCTGGTGGAAGCGTTCCAACGCCCAGGGAGTGATCGCAGGGATGCTTGTTGGGCTCGCCGTGACCCTCACGTATATCTTCCTGGCACGTTCAGGTGTGACCCTGTTTGGAATCATTGATACAGGAGCGGGAGTGTTCGGGGCCACGTCGGCAGCGATTGCCAATATCGTCGTGTCCCTTATGACGAAAGCTCCTTCTCAGAAGATCCAGGAGGAAGTCATGGACCTACGTTATCCGGAACAAATGACGTTTAAGGATGGGGAAGTTTGGGTGGATGATGAGGTGGAGTTTAAAGGGTGATGGTTATAGTTGTGCTGAGGGTGAAACTAAACAATTCTGTTTTGAGGTGGCAGTTATAGTAGCATCATATTTGGTATATAAAAAGCAGAACTCGTCGAAGTCGACTCGGCGAGTTTCTTTATTAGGTGAATACTTGTTATGGGGTTCATCGTAATTACAGAGCCAGCATAAGTAAAATAAGCGGAGATTCTCCGGTTATATTCAAAATAAAACTTGTTTAGGGGGAAATAAGCGGAGTTTTTCCGCTTATCCATAGAGAATGAACTCCGATTTGGTATTTTTTAGTCAATAGGCGGAATTTCTCCGTCTATTTCAGTTTTTTGTAATATTAACTATAAATTAACCGGAATTCTTCCGCCTATTTATCAGCTCTGGAGCTTAACCTGGACTCCAACCAACCGATCAGTGCCGCCCCCTTGGATTTAGATAAAATATCAATAGCATCCATATAAAATGGTTATCGAAACGGCATTGCATATGAGAGATAATGTACAATTATTATTGAACTATGAAAAGTTTTGCAAAAACCTTGATACTTCAATGCATAGGGGAAAAATGGAACCCTTTAGGTTAAAACCAGGTAAGGCTTTTATATAAAGAAAATCATTAATTATCAGACAATTTACCGAAATCATCGACTCATTTCTCAGGAAATAGTGGAGAGAAAGAGAATATAAACACATGATGTCGAATAATTTATGACTGTATGAAATTTCCCTTGGAAGGTCCGTCCCTCCATTATTTTTCAGAAAATTCAAGCGAAACCTTGTCCTTATTGTGTTTTTTGTGCATATATGTGGGCACAAGCTAATAAAATGAAACAAACCTATCAAAATAGAGAGTGTTTGAGGTGAGGAATCGTCGTTATACCATTGATCATTAGCTAAATATTTGTTTATACGTTGTAACATCAGGAAGCTGCCGTCCTAAATAAGGCTTTCTGCCGTTTGCCCATGTGCAAAGGGTCTGTACTATTTCATTGATGCGAAAGCGAGTCTCATTTCACACTTCTCACATCCAATTTAGGGAGGTCGAGTGGTGTGCACGATTACATCAAAGAGAGAACAATCAAGATTGGTAAGTATATCGTGGAGACGAAGAAAACTGTTCGTGTAATTGCGAAGGAGTTTGGCGTGTCCAAAAGTACTGTCCATAAAGATTTAACAGAACGACTGCCAGAAATTAATCCGGATCTCGCAAATGAAGTCAAAACCATACTTGATTACCATAAATCAATCCGGCATCTACGAGGTGGAGAGGCAACCAAGCAAAAGTACAAAAAAGAAGAGCTCCACAGCTAACCAAAATACGCCAAGCCCCATAATGATGGGTCATGCTTGGTGTGTTTTTATGTTTGTGGGTATATGTTTGGTTTACCTGCTGAATTTAGGGTGAAGTTCAGCTGTTATCATCTGTACGGAATTAGACTGCTGATTATTCCCGTTATTTTAGCAGGAGAATAATGAAGGAGATTCAGCAGGTGAATATCCCTTGAAATTCAGCAGCTGAACTCACGAAGCATTTCACCTGTCAAAAAACAGCTAATATTCAACAGCTGAATTCCCCGAAACATTCAGCAGCTGAACAAAAACATCAAACATCCCCCATCAAAAATTAACACTCCTGTAACATCCCCACCTAAACCTCCTATCTATTTCCAATTAAATAACAATCTCAATACATTTTTTTGACAAATACCATCTCACTTCGACATATTTATGGTAAAATAATTAATTAGGTGAAAGTTCTGCCTTAACGTTAAAACGTAATGACATACTAGTGAAATCATAGATGAATGAAGTTCATGAATTTGTAGGAGAAGAAGGGAGAAACACAAGATGTTTGCGAAAGATATTGGGATTGACCTTGGTACGGCTAATGTATTAATTCATGTAAAAGGAAAGGGAATCGTCTTGAATGAGCCATCGGTTGTGGCGCTGGATAAGAATACTGGTAAGGTATTGGCTGTTGGAGAAGAAGCGCGCCGCATGGTCGGACGTACTCCAGGGAATATCGTGGCGACCCGCCCGTTAAAAGACGGAGTCATCGCCGACTTTGATGTAACAGAAGCAATGTTGAAGCATTTCATTAATAAGTTAAATGTAAAGGGTTTCCTTTCGAAGCCACGCATCTTGATCTGCTGTCCTACAAACATCACGAGCGTTGAGCAAAAGGCGATCAGGGAAGCGGCTGAAAAGAGCGGCGGGAAGAAGATTTACCTGGAAGAAGAGCCTAAAGTAGCGGCAATCGGTGCCGGCATGGATATCTTCAATCCAACGGGTAATATGGTCGTGGACATCGGTGGAGGAACGACGGATGTAGCGGTTCTTTCCATGGGTGACATCGTAACGAGTCAGTCCATCAAAATGGCCGGGGATAAATTTGATCACGAAATTCTGAATTATATTAAAAAAGAGTACAAGCTTCTGATCGGGGAGCGTACGGCTGAAGATATCAAGGTGAACATCGGAACGGTATTCTCTGAGACGCTTGATGAAGACCGCAGGGAAATGAGCATCCGCGGCCGTGACATGGTTTCGGGTCTGCCTCGTACCATCACTGTGACGTCTAAAGAAATCGAAGGCGCGCTTCGTGAATCTGTAGCTGTCATCGTACAGGCTGCGAAGAATGTCCTTGAGAAGACTCCACCTGAATTATCAGCGGATATCATTGACCGCGGAGTCATTTTAACAGGCGGTGGGGCACTCCTTCATGGAATGGATACCCTTCTTGCAGAAGAATTGAAAGTCCCTGTACTGATTGCGGAGAACCCGATGGATTGTGTAGCCGTGGGAACTGGGTTGATGCTTGAGAATATCGATAAAATTTCAAGAAGAAGAATTGGGTAAAACGATTGCGGTAATGATCCGATATAACCGTTAAGAGGTGAAAGTAGATGTTTAGAGGATTTTATACAGTAGCATCCGGCATGCTTTCTCAACAGAGGAAAACAGAGATGCTGACGAACAATATGTCCAATAGCAACACACCGGGTTATAAAGCGGATCAGGCTTCGATGCGGGCCTTTCCTGAAATGCTGATGGACCGGATGGATTCAACATCGATTCCCACTGAGAAAACGTTAACCCTTCCGTTTAACCAAAGAGTGGGGAAACTGAATACGGGTGTTTACATGCAGGAAACGATTCCTTCCTTTATTCAAGGTGACCTTCAGGAAACCGGGCGCGGCTTGGATGTGGCCCTGTTGGATGGTCCTATGCCGGTGGACAGAGAGACAGGAATCCGGGGATCGGTGTTCCTGACGGTGGAAGGACCGGCTGGAAGTACTCGCTATACGCGTAACGGAAATCTGACGGTGAACGGAAACGGCTTCCTCACGACGAACAGCGGTTTTTATATTTTGGATGACAATGGTGACAGGATCCAACTAGATAGTGATCAGTTCACGGTTGGGGAGAACGGTCAGATTGTAGTGGACGGGAACGCTGTCGCTACATTGGGAGTGGGATACTCGAATAATCCGAATCTGCTGGTTAAGCAGGGAGACGGTCTGTTTGCAAGAGAAGACAATGGGGCTCTTCCTGATGCTTATGAAGAGGACAATGTTTCGTTTACCACTAAACAAGGCTTCCTGGAGCGGTCAAATGTTGACGCTTCACGGACGATGACAGACATGATGTCGGCTTACAGGGCATTTGAAGCCAACCAGAAGGTTCTTCAAGCCTATGACCGCAGCATGGAAAAGGCGGCCAATGAAATCGGTCGTGTCAATGGATAGCAAGTATTGTAAATGAATTTCGCCACTGAATACCTTATAATAGGGGAGAACGTGTCATGAATCGAACGATGATTACAGCAACCAATACATTAGGCCAGTTGCAGAAACAAATGGATATGATTGGTCATAATCTTTCGAACGCAGATACAAACGGATATAAGCGCCGGGATGCCTCGTTTTCCGAGATGCTCGTCCAACAGGTGAAAAACCAGGGTGTAGACAAGTTTGAAGCAGGCAGGCTCACCCCTCTTGGAGTCCGGGAAGGGAACGGGGCCAAGCTATCGCAGTCCCAACTCATTTTGAATCAGGGATCGTTGAAAGCGACAGGCCGTGCGTTGGATTTTGCATTGACCAGTGATCGCCAGTTTTTTAAAGTCCTATCTCAGGAAGACGGCTCGAGTGCCGTCCGCTATACGAGGGACGGAGCATTCTTCGTCAGTCCGACCGGGAATGGGGGAGCGATGCTCGTGAACGGAAGCGGCTTGCCGATCCTGGATGAAAATGATAACGTTATGACGTTCTCAGAAGATGCTTCTGCCTTTGAATTGGGCGATAATGGGGTTCTCACAGTCAGGGATTCCCGCGGAGTGGAAGAACAGTTCAATCTGGGCGTAGTGACGGTTGAGAAGTCTCAGTTCCTCCAACAGTTTGGAGGCAATCTGTTAGGGTTGGCCGAGAACCTGGATGAACTGGGCGTGACGGAAGATGAAGTACTGACGAACGTCACTGGAGGAGAACGGACTGCTATATCCATGGTCCAGAATTCATTAGAAGGATCGAATGTGGATATCAGTAAGGAAATGACGGACATGCTGAATGTCCAACGATCATATCAATTTCAGGCGCGCTCGATCTCCCTTGCAGATCAGATGATGGGCCTTGTAAATGGGATACGCTAAAAGGAGTTAAATGCTATGAGTGAAAAAGAGCTACTGCAAGAAAAAGCGACAAGAGAATCAGTAAAAGCAGAAAAGAAGGCAAAGCAAAAGGACGAATCCAAGCCGTCACGCTGGGTGCGAGTTCGCATGCTCCCAATCTGGCTCAGGATCCTTCTGTTCATCCTCCTACTTGCAGGAAGTCTCGCACTGGGTGCCGTCATCGGCTTCGCAGGCATCGGCAACGGCAACGCAGCCGACGTCTTTAAAGCCGAAACCTGGCAGCATATCATTGATATCGTAGTGAAAAAATAAATTCTTTGAGGGACGGACCTCGAATTAATTAGCTTTATTCGCAAGAAATCCTGCTATGAAGGGATTCTGCTGTTGATGGAGCTTGAAATTCGAGGTCCGTCCCTTTTTTTGAACGTGGATATAGCTGCGAAGAGCAGTGGGGAGGGACGGACCTCGAGATTGAGTCCTTTTTGGAT
Organism: Rossellomorea orangium; assembly: GCF_019334305.1. Taxonomy (GTDB): domain Bacteria; phylum Bacillota; class Bacilli; order Bacillales; family Bacillaceae_B; genus Rossellomorea. The sequence continues at coordinate 126,815 of NZ_JAHWGH010000001.1, read as the reverse complement.
GTAGATCACTGATATACAGGGATTCTCTTGGAGAATTCTGCCTGTTTTCGAGGTCCGTCCCTCCTTGCTATTCTTACCCTTGTTTCTGTACAATAAGGTGTACATACATATTGGTAGGAGGAGTTATAGATGCTTGATATTAATGAGATTAAAGAGATTATTCCCCATCGTTATCCGTTTTTGTTGGTTGACCGGATTTTAGAGGTTGAGGAAGGCAAGAAGGCGATCGGGATTAAGAATGTGACGGCGAATGAGGAATTTTTCAATGGTCACTTCCCGGATTATCCTGTGATGCCCGGCGTGTTGATCGTCGAGGCACTGGCTCAGGTAGGAGCTGTAGCGATGCTGAAGGTGGAGGATAACCGCGGACGTCTGGCGTTCTTCACTGGCATCGACAAATGCCGTTTCAAGCGCCAGGTAAAGCCAGGGGACCAGCTCCGCTTGGAAGTGGAAATGATCCGCTTTAAAGGGCCGATCGGCAAAGGGAAAGGTGTTGCAACGGTTGACGGTGAAGTTGCTTGTGAATTAGAGATGATGTTTGCTCTTGGAGATAAGCAGGAATAGAATCATGCTTGTACGAAACCGGATCTGATAAGGTCCGGTTTTTTATGTTCAAAACCATCCCACTCCAACGGTCCCTATTTTTAACATCCCAAATAATTTCTCCCCCATGCAAGTAAATTCAATTTCCGGGAAAGCTAACAAAAGACCAACGTAACGGTCTTACACTAATTGAACATACAGAAAGGAGTCATACATCATGAGCAAAAAGTTATTATCGATCCTTGGTGGGTCAGCACTTGCTGCTTTCCTTCTAGTTGGATGTAACGCTAACCAGGAGCCTCCTCCGGAAGACGAAGCGCCAATGGAAGAGAACGACAACATGGATGAAAATGACGACATGAACGACAACGGGGACATGAATGAAGAGAAATACCCTGAGTCTGAAGACAAGAATGTCGACGGCGACAAAGATGCGGCGAAGGATAAAAACACGCCTGAAGAAGACGTTATAGAAGATGATATTGATATGAAGGATAAGGATAATAAGGACGAGTAAGAATAGGAAGCAGAGGTGACGGAAGGTCGCCTCTGCTTTTTTCCTGATATTTGCAGTAGTTTACGCATTACTGTAAAATATAATAGTATAATATATTTTGGGAGCATTACCATATTTTTCAGCACTTCATTACCTACATATCATCAAACGGTTATGTTATAGTAAAAATAATATCGCGTATAGGATACTGATTAGGGGGTACTTTACATACATGTTAAAAAACTTATCATCGGGTACAAAAATAAGTATTACCCGTTCAATAAAAACCTCATTCGAACAATACATGGCTTCGATTCAGTGGCAGGAAGATAAATTCGATATCCAGGACTTCATCTCTAGTTGGCGTACATACATAAATGAACATGCTTCCTGGTACAAGAATCTCAGTGATGAGACTAAAAATGATGATGAATTCCATCAAGAATTAGCACTAAAGATCAATGAAACGATGGAAAAAATTCTATCGGAAGAACCGACATCAGAACAAATTGACATGCTGGAAAACTTACAGAAGCAATCAGGTACGGACTATGATTATTCTTGTAAGCTTGAAGCTAAATATTTGATTGAACGTTTAGATGAAAATAAATAAGCTATTATTTTGAAAAACCTCTTTTCCATTTGGAAGAGGTTTTTTCGTTATGGAAAAATATATTAGAAAATATTGTAATTGATAAAGGGATTCTATCTAGTGAAAGAGAATATATAATAAACCGATGTTCTTTAATGAGAACAAATTGAGTGTTATATAAAATATGTCTATTGAGTTTAAAAAAACATATAAATAAAGTAAGAGGTGATGATGTGTACAAAAAAATCTGTAGTCGCTGTACCAGACCTTCCTATAGCAGTGCAGAAACGGGTGAATGGCTATGTCCGGCGTGTAGGATGGATTTATCCGATCATGCGTTTTATAATCCCAGTAGTCATTATCAAAATATCAATGATCAAGTTCTGCCTCTTAAGAAAAAGCTAGAAAGGTACAAGAATAATGTTTCGACATGATCTGTTTAAGTGGATTTGTAGATAATAGGTAACGATTGTCGGAAAACGGTTTAAAATGTAAGAAAATGGTGTAAAGTAAATTAACAGAATAGACAAAAAACAACACGATGTCAAAGTGTTTATTAGTATAATGGAAGTAGTTCGAATGGAAGAGTCAGACAAAGGCAAACTCATTGAAAAATGGGGACGCAAAGTCACAGATCTAAGGTTGGAAAATAAGCATGGCTTCATGATGAAACGACAAAGAATGATGAGGGGAATATGTTTATTTGAAGACTATGATGGCTGGACTGCCTGAAATACTTAATCGTATTTTGGGAGGGAAAAATGATGACAAATCGTGAACTGGATCTGGAATGGATGGAACTAATTAAACAAGCACTTGACGCGGGAATTTCTAAAAATGAAATCAGGGAATTTCTTCACAGCCAATCCCCGAATACGAATGCCGAGTACAAAGTGATTTAATATAAATAAAGTCTTGCGAACCTTCTCGCAAGACTTTATTTATTCTCTAATTTCCACTTGTTGAATTCAATGAATTCCCTGAATTGCTCCTTGGAAATTCCAGAATCCATCGCTTCTTCTGTAATTTTAAGCCACTCATGATCAATATTTTGATCTTCCGGTTGATCATGCAGAAGTGCATCTATTGGAATTCTTAAAGCAGCTGACACTTTCTCCAGGAACTGGATGGAAGGGTTTTGCTGAAGATTACGTTCGATAGAACTCAAATATGACTTGGCCACTCCCGCTTTTTCGGCGAGCTCTGTCATAGACATTCTTTTTTCTAATCTGTATTTTTTAACTCTTTCACCAATCACTAGGGACACCACCTTGAACTTCTTGTAAGAAGTCACAATATTAATTCCAATTATATCATAAAATCTCCTATTAAATTACTTAATCTCGTATTATTACACGCTCGGCTTTGCCGTAGCAGGAATCCTTGGCTTCGAGACCATCTTCTCACGGAACTCGCGAACTAATTCATCCCCGGAATATCCTTTTTGCACTAAGTCATCAAGCAGAATTTCCGCATATTCGTTCCGCTGTTTCTTCAATTTCCCTTCAAACATGATGCTGATATGCTCATCCATCTCCTTGATGCAGCGGATGGATGTCATAAAGGCAGCGGGATCATTGGCTTCGTGAGAAATAACAACCTGGATTTCCAAGTCTTCCTTTTGTTGCTGGGCTTTTTGGAAAAATTCGATGTATTCATTTGACAAATACGTTTCGACAAGCCACGTTTTTTGTCCGTCTTCTTTATTGATAATCAGACCGTCCACAAGCTCAAAGTCACGCAGTTCATCATTCTCCACAACTTGCAGTGAAATCACTTTAAAGGTTTTCATGAACGAACATCTCCCATTAAAAGGTTTTATCAAATTATATCACAGGGCGAAATGTTTCCCTAATACAATCGCTGATGAAAAAAAGGACGAAAGTTGTAATTTTGTGTATTTTTGTTCGTTTTTGATCAAATGTCACCAAATCTCCCTAGGGGAATTTCCAAAATTCAAGCCCTTTTTGCCTCGAATTTCGGAAATTCACGATTTTACAAGATTTGCATAGTGGTTGTAAGATGAAAACAGCTTAGGAGAAAGGAGGAGTGAGATTGATCAACCAAGTGACCCTGGTGGGAAGGCTGACCAAAGATCCCGAAGCAAGAAAAACAATGGAAGGAAAATCTGTACTTAGTGTCACGATCGCCATGAAAAGGCCATTTAAAAATCAGCAAGGGCAAGTTGACGCGGATTTCGTGCTCTGTACGATATGGGATCGTGCCGCCGAAAACACGGAAAAATACTGCAGGAAAGGATCAGTCGTTGGAGTGACGGGGAGGATCCAGACCCGCTATTTTGATAATGATCAGGGAAAACGAACGTATATTACGGAAGTCATCGCTGAAAATGTGCGCTTCCTGGACAGTAAGCCATCCACAACAATTTCTTCAGAATCGAGTAAGAAAGAGCCAATTGAATTACCATTTTAACATGATAAAAAAGGAGAGGGAGTCGTGACCACACTGCAAGATCTTGAACAAAGAATCGATCGATTGGAAAAAATGACGGAGGATCTCATTAAAAAAGTAGCAAGACTCAATGTCGAACATTTCTACCTATCACAACGTGTGACAGCCCTTGAACAAGGGTACGAATACCCTACGATGAAAACCTCATCTTAAGCCTCAACCCAGAATTCATTCCATACGCATGATCCAACCTATAAGCTATGTCTCAAATTCCAACGGTCACCGCAAGATGCCTCTGTAGTGCCTCATTAGACATAAACATGTGTAGCAAGTGAGCAAGTGATTTATTCCCCTTATTATCTTCATGTTGAGCCGGTTTCCTTTTGGGGAGGCTGGTGTTTTTTTAGGTTGGGTGGGTTTTACAATTATACTTGTAAAAGTGGCGTGAGATTACGATGGGTGTGTACAGTTTTGGTGTAAAATGAGACAGAATTGAGAGAAACTTGGCGGCTGGGAAAGTGAATACCCCGTTTGAACCGGGTTCTGGCTTTGATTTTATGATTAATTGGGGCTGTATTAGTGAGGATGAAGTCGCTCTGAAGATTAATTGCGTCATTTTAATGGGTGATTGCGTCATTTTCAAATTTATTGCGTCATTTCCGCGGGTAATTGCGTCATTTTTTCATTAATAGCGTATTTATCCAAATATATCCATTATCCAAGCGACCCAAACCAGCAAAAAAACCTCTTCCCCAAAAAGGAAAGAGGCAAATCCTACTACTCCAACACCAACAAAGATTCCAAATCCTGATCCGACAATTCTGTCACCCACTGATCGCTGCGGATGATCTCATCGTTCAGAGCCTGCTTTTTCATCAGCATGGCATCGATTTTTTCTTCAAGCGTACCTGATGATACGAGCTTATGCACGTGTACGAATCGTTTCTGTCCGATCCTGTAGGCACGGTCCGTCGCCTGGTTTTCAACGGCGGGATTCCACCAGCGGTCGTAGTGGACGACGTGATTGGCGGCAGTCAAATTCAATCCGGTACCGCCGGCTTTCAGTGATAGCAGGAAGACAGGGAACTCGCCGTTCTGGAATTTCTCCACAAGCTCATCCCGTTTACCTTTTGCCATGCTACCGTTCAGGAACGGCACCTTCACATTGAACTCTTCCTTCATCACTTCCTGGATCATCTCACCCATGGAAATATACTGTGTGAAAATTAGGCAGGCTTCTCCGGATTCAAGAGCGGTTTCCACGATATCCTTCAGCTTCTGCATTTTTTCAGACCGGGACAGGATCGATTTTGGATCCGGTTCCTTCAGATAGAGAGCAGGGTGATTGCATAATTGCTTCAACTGATTCAGCATCTGCAGGATCAGACCTTTGCGCTCAAATCCGCTCAAAGTCTCGATTTTCGCAAGAGTGTCTTTCACGAGCTGCTCATAAAGTGCCGCCTGCTCAGCCGTCAAATGACAATACTCTTTCTGCTCGAGCTTTTCAGGAAGATTCAACTCGACTTCAGGGTCTTTCTTCGTTCGACGCAATAAGAAAGGCTTAATCTTGGCCTGAAGCTCTTTGACCTTTGCTTCGTCCTCGTCTTTTTCGATGGGAGCGATGTAATTTTTCTGATACTGTGTGAAACCACCGAGATAGCCGTGGTTCAGGAAGTCAAAGATGGACCAGAGTTCCGATAGACGGTTTTCCATCGGGGTCCCCGTTAACGCAATATGATGCTTACCCTTCAGCTTGCGGATCGCCCGGGATTGCTTCGTATTGGCATTCTTGATATTCTGCGCCTCATCAAGGGAAATCGAGGTCCATTCGACAAGCGACAGCTCATCGAAATCAATATGAGACAAGCCGTATGAAGTGAGTACCACATCGACATCCTTGATCGTAGCGGCAAAGTCTTCGCCTTTCGCACGGGTCGGTCCATAATGAAGGTGAACCTTCAAATCCGGTGCGAACTTCTCCAACTCGCGCTGCCAGTTTCCGAGTACTGAGGTTGGAGCGATGATCAGAGAAGGTGTCTCCGGTTTCTCGGTTTTCTTCACATGCTGCAGATACGTAATCAGCTGAACCGTTTTTCCGAGACCCATGTCATCGGCCAGACATGCACCGAATTCAAATTTCCGTAAAAAGAGCATCCAGCTCATCCCAAGCTGCTGATAAGAACGGAGCTCGCCGATAAAATCATCAGGCGTTTCCGTCAGCGGAATTGATGACACATTTGTCAGTTGATGGATCATTTTTTTCATCGATCGGTTGAGTTCCAGCTGAATGCGGGCGTATTTATATGGATCATGCTCGTCATCATCAGGATCCAACTCTGACTCATCACCATCACGTGGGACCAGTTCCTGCTCCAGCATATCCTGAATTGAGATTCCTTCAGCCTTCGCTTTCGTCATCATCTGCTGTATACGGCGGATCATGGCAGGGTCGAGCTTCATCCACTGACCGCGGATTTTCACCAAGCGACGTTGATCGTCCACAAGTTGATTAAAGTCATCTTCCGATAAATTGACGCCGTTCATGGACAAGCGCCAGTCGAAATCGAGCATGGCGTTCAATCCAACGAAAGAAGGACGGTAGCTGGTGTCGGTATTCTTAAGCTTGGCTTTCACCAGTACCTGTGCGTCCTTCATCGCTTCCCACCACGATGGCAGGAGGATTTCGATATCAAGGTCGATGAGCTTCTCGCTCAGAACGGATAGAAAATCCCATGCATCGTGCTCACCGAGAGCCGTCCGCAGGGAACCGTCCGTGTCACGGAGAATCGGCATCATCTTTATCCAGCGTTCCTGTTCTTCCGAAACGTCGGAGAGATGCTTTTTCCAGGAAGGAGGGACCGTGTCCTCAGTCAGGGATATGATTCGACTCGCTTTCTTTCTGTCCCGCAATACCGTTTCAAGCTCCCAAGACTGATCCTCATCGAGGGGTTCTGTTATGCGGAGCCCAATGGAGAATGGCAGCTCTTCATCGCCGCCTGAAATCCACTCACTCCACCGTCTCTCATCAAAGTAAGCATCCAACTCCTCTGAAGTCAGCGTACTCTCCTTCAGCTTCTGGATCCGCTTCATCGCACTAGACCCGCCTGAAGCCATCGCCTCATTCAACGCACCCTGAAACCAGGATTCGGTCAACGATTTGAGGGACGGACCTCCACCGGGGAGCTCTTCCTCCCAGAATTCGTCGTTGAAGTTCGACCAGACTTCATTGGGGATGTGGAACTGCAGTCCTTTTTCCTGCCATTCCTCGAACCGCGGGAGCCAGCGTCCGGCTTCCACCGATTCGTAAATGACCGGGGCGATGGCGATACACGCCTGCCCGGTTTCATCCCAGTCCCACTGGATCATGCCGCTGAAGTGCTCGCCTGCAAGTAACGTCAGGAACTGCCACTGGGTGACGGGAATTCCGCCATCGGTTTCCTCAAGGAGGGTCCCATAATAGCTTTCTTCATGCCAAAGAAACAGCTGGCCCTTCCAATCCTTTGGAGGGAGAAGCTCTCCTTTGTCGTTTTCCGCAGTGATGAAGAAACGGTCTTCGTATTCAGTTGTATGGACATTGATCTTGACGGAAGACAGTTTAAGCATCGATTAACTTACCCTTTCTGCACTCCTCTTGGAACGCACGTAATCGCTTGTATTTGTCGAGGATATAGGTGAGATAGACGTCCCACTTATCCGTTTTCTTCGTTTTTTTATAAATCGTCCGGATTTTCTTCATATAACGGACAGCCAGCTTGTAGCTGTCACGGTTCTTCTGGTCGATCGCTGTGATGACGCCGGTGTAATAGATGGGAAGGGCTAATTCAGGCGCTTCCTTCGTCACATCTCGGAGCCCCATGCCTTCCATCTCACCGATGCTGTAGTTCATATATCTTTGCAGCTCGACCCACTCACGATAGGCCTTCGCGCTGATTAAGTACTCATTGTACGAAAAGAAGCTGTACGGCAACATGGAGAGCAGGAGCTCATTCACGAGGGCGCTGTCCTTTTCCATGAGCCAATCCATCGGCAATATCCGTACGAACCAGCGGACGAACCGGGTTGCCTCATAATAATCCAGGGTCCCGAGGTGATCCGGCATCCTTGAGAGGATATTCCGGACCAGGAAGAAGCCGACTTCGTACCGCTTGCCGACAAAAAATTTACGGAGCCAGAATTCACTGAAAGCGACGAGTTCTGTCCCGAGCTCATCTACCACTTCACTTGCTTTATTCAGATCCTCCAGGAGGAGATATTGATGTAGGAGGGCAACGTTGTAAAAGGTCGTATCCTCATTGTCCGTCTCTTCCAACCGCGCCACTTCTTCACGGCGCCACGATTTCTGCTTGAACAGGTAGTACCAGAGGAAGCGGTATACTTCCGCCTTCATCATCGTACTGTTCTCGGTGGAATCGCTCATCTCGATCGTCTTCTTTTTCAAAAAAGCAATATACGGATCGAAGCTGAACGGCATGGCGTGGATGGACAGTTTTTCCACAGCGTCTTCCATTTCGCCTAACAGGAAATCATACATACTGTATTGCTCCCGGCTCAGCTCGACGTTCCGTTTTTTTAAATAAAGGTCGATGTGAATCGATAGATATAGGGTCGCGAAAAGCTGATAAAGGGGCTTCCATTCCCGTTCGAAGGGAGCTTCCTTCATAAATCGCTTCGTAATATTCTGCACGAGGACATCCATTAAATAGGGCTGTCTTTCAAGTAACTCCAAATCTTCATTTTTAAGAAGGGAGTCAAAGAACTGCCACCATTCATCAGGCGTGTTGCCCCGTGTTTTCCGTTCATTTAATAGATCACTGGCTTTCTTCAGGTTGCCGTGCTTCTTCATGAGATCATCCAGTGATTGCTCCTGTTGAGTGGCAGGCTGTGACTGACTCCGCCAATTCTGTATCCACTCACTGACCCGGCCGACCTTGTTATAGAGCATAAAAAAAGTCGCCATTTGATGCCGGCACCATTGATTCTGCGGGCACGAGCACTTGCTTAACAGGGGGAACAACAAGTTCAGCTCAAGGGTCACAGGCGTCACATCCTGCACCTCCGCCGTCACCTCATCATCCCGGACCTTCACGTTCGAAACCAGATTCTGACGGAACAAAAGAAGGCCCTTCGAGACGACGTTCTTGCTCTCATCCAGATTCGGGTCCAGCTCACCCTGTATCGACTGACTCATGGGAAGCAACTTATCCTTCAACTCCTGAATACGAATCGACATCAACCAACCTCTCCAATCTATAAAATCGCATTCTTTTATTATAACGCAAAAGGAGGGGGAAAAGGAACATGTGGTGGGGGAAGTGGTGGAAAGGAGGGTGGGGAGTTTGTCGAATGGTGTGAGGAGGTGGTGCCTGGCACGGTTGGTCGTGTTGGTGCCAGGTACCGTGGGGAGGGGAGGGCGAGTCGAGAATACATCCGGCTAGTCGCTAATCAATATCGTATTGATTACGCAAAAGTGTTGTATCTTTATACTCTGTGAAGAGAATTGAAAATAAACTCCCCGAAAATAAACAATCCCAATTAAACCCTACCCTACCCTATCCCCACCTTACTCCTCCACATGCACATAAAACGTCTCACCATCATACACATTCACGCTCTTCAACCCCACTTTGTCACCGTTTCTCCAATAAAAATCTTTATTTTCCGGAAAACGTAGCACTTGGTCATCACGCGTCGCCACCATTACTGGATTTTTGGAGGTCCGTCCCTCAATTTTCACCTTAAATCCCTTACCACGATAAAATTCTTTTCCGTCCACATACCAGGAAGCGAATTTCCCAGTCGTTAATGAAAATCCCATATACGAAGAGATCACCTTCGGAATGTCTATATTCTCAATTAACCCCATCGGTTTCCCCGGCCCATAAGCATAAAGGAAAACGTCTTCACCGGTATGACCATGGGTAGTGAATCCGAGGTTTGCCCGCTTTGCCATCAGCCTCACCATTTCACTCTCGAGATCCTCGACACTTTTCGCATCTTCCATCGCACAATACTCTTTACTGCTCAGGTTCCCCAACCCATAGCTTGAAAGAACCTCTTTTAAATTAGTCCGATTCTTTTTAAGCTGGGAGGTCGCGCCCTTAACAGTCAGTTTGGCTTTCTTCAATGGCTCAATGAACTTCTCGGCAGGCAGATTTTTATAATCCCCATTCGTTCCCTGATTCCCGAGGGTCAAACCGCTGTTTCCGTGATCCGTCACGGCAACAACCAAGGTATTCCGGTCTTTACGGGCAAAGTCGAGTGCTTCTCCCACTGCATCGTCAAAGCTCAACACCTCACTGATCATCCCGACAGGATCGTTTTTATGAGCTGCCCAATCCACCTTGCTTCCTTCGACCATGAGAAAGAAACCCTTTTCCCCTTGAGAGAGCCGGTTCATGGCGGCGCGTGTCATCTCCGCCAGGGAAGGTTCATCAGGCTTTAACGTCTTTCGGTCGAATTCATATGAAATGTCTTCGTCCGCAAACACTCCCCACAGCTTGGAAGATACGGCTTTTCTCAGAAGTCCGTCCCTATTCAGGGCCATATCGTAGCCGGAGGCCGAAATCTCCTTAACCAGGTTTTCCCCGTCTTCACGGCTGACTTCCTTCGTTTTCAGCATGCCGTCGTCGTCTTTTGCGTGGTCTTTGGATTGTGGTTTTAGCCACGCAGCACCGCCTCCTAACACCACGTCCAGACCCTGGTACACCTGCTGTTCACCGATATCACCGAATTCATCCCGGTTCAAGGTGTGGGAGGTGAAGGCTGCAGGGGTGGCGTGCTGGACAGGGGAGGTCGACACGATGCCGGTCCGGTAGCCTGACAGCTTTGCCCCTTCAAGGACGGTGAGAGCGGGGCGTCCATCAGGGTTCATTCCGATGTAATCCGCTTTGGTTTTCACACCCGTTGCCATAGCCGATCCCGCTGCAGCCGAATCGGTGATGGCTGATTGTGCGGAGTATGTACGGACGCCGCCTGTCAGAACCTTATCCAGTTGGAGGTCCGTCCCTCGATACCAGCGGGAGAGGGTGAGGATGTCGGAGTTGGTGCCGTCCATGATGAGGAGGATGACGTTTTTGTTGGATTGGGCGGCGAAGAGGCAGGTGGAGGGCAGGGTGAAGGAGAGTAGGGAGAGGAGGATGGTTAGGGTGGTGAGGCGTTTGAGTGTTTTCATGTTTGTGGAGCGCTCCTTTTTGTTGAGTGTTAAAAGTTAGTATTTGTTGGTTAGGGAGGAGTATGTATGTAAAAGGGGTTTTCTGCGTGTTCTATGCTGTTGTACAATGAAAATAAAAAGGTTTGTGAAAGAACGTGTTTAAAAAGAATTTCATGATTATTTTTTCGATGGTGGTTGTCGTGACGATTTTAATGGTCTCGCAAACTCCTTTAGAGGTCTTAGGCTTGGTGGCATTGGCGCTCGGAGTCCTGGTGCTCCCAGGTATGAGGAATATATTATTAATATACGGTCCCCGTAAAGTGAGGGCAGCGCTTTATACATCGATCGGCTTTACTATTGGATTATTCGTCTTTTACTTTTTCGTATCCCTTTTTGATGGAGATGTGTATAGTATCGATTTCCTTTCGATGCTGATGATCCTTCTATTTAGTCTGCTGGGGAATTTTTTGTATGGTATACCTGCTTCAATCGTAGCTGAAGCGATAGCAATGAGGTTTATGGGAAATCGACTTTGGGTGTCTGGTCTTATACATATTGGATTTGGGGCAGTGACGTATTTTTATAATCCCGGCTTTTCTGCAGCTGCAGTGTGCTGTTCGATCCTATTCTTTATAATGGATGAAAGAATTAGAAGAAATCATTGAAAATACAAAAAAACCAAGAATGTAGTGACAGCTCATTCTTGGTTTTTTTATATTATTTACGTTCCAAAATCCCCAACAATAAATTCTCAAGAATCGTCGGTCGATTAAATTTCTTCAAATCTCTCAGCTTAACTTTATCCCAATCAAGGGCCGTGATGAACGCTGCGCCTTTTTGTAACGCGGGAATGTCGTCAGGATATACGATATAGTATTCCCCAGCCTTCACTCCGGATGTGATCTGCTGCTGTCCGTCGACTGCAAGTCCCGTTTCCACTTTGCGCTTTTCGACGGTGCCTTTTGAATTCAGGATCCACATATATTTTGATTTTCCATCTTTCTCAACTGCCGTTACTGGAACGACAAACGCACCCTTCACTTCTTCCGTGATGATAGATAAGAAGACGTGATGTCCTGGGAGCAACTCGTTCTTTGTGTCCTGAAGTTTGATTTCGACAGGATACATGCTGTCTGTTTGGATGTGCGGATCGTTTTTAGGCAGGGAGGCCACTTTGGTGACCGTACCTTTTTGGGTCTTTTTCTCAACATCCGATTGGACGGTTGCGTTCATGTTTTCATCGACTGTCGTAATTTCTTTTTCCGTAAGGTCCGTTGTGACGATGGTGGACTGAGATGCAATCGTGATTAAAGGATTCTCGACGGCATGTGAAAGGTCTTTGATGGTTCCGTCCACGCTGCTTTGCACGGTCAGGGTCGTTTCGTACGATTCGATATCCTTGATTTGACGTTCCAGATTATCGATCTGACTCTCCAGGCGGTCGATTTCAAGTTCCTTGTCGGCAATCTCTTTCTTTAGATCATATTCCGATTGAAGGGCGCTTGCGTTGATGGGAATTTCTTTGTCGTCGCTAGAGTCAGATGGAAGAGAAGATTCCAGTCGTTTCAAATCTGAAATATTGTCTTCGATGCTGTCAATTTCATCTTCCAGCTGATCGGCCTCTGATTCCAGTAAGCTTTTTTGCTGGGTTTGATCGGTTACTTCATATTCATAAAGAGGGGTCCCGGATTTAATTTGATCTCCTTCTTTGACGAGGAACTTTTTGAATGAACCGAATTCGTCATTGAAATAGAGGTAGCTTTCTTCTTCTGATGCAACCACACCTGCTTTTGGCAGTTCTTTTGCCAGGTCCCCTTTGTTGACGGGTTCCCATTCGGCGACGCGGACTTCCCGGTCGACCTTGCTGTCCGCCTTTTCGATGAGATATGTATTGGCACCTATAAAAAGGAGCGACACGGTGAGGGTGGTATAGAATAGGGTTCGTTTATGCATGTTTGTTCACAGCCTTTAGATAGTTAGATTAATTTTGAAAAATCAAGGAATGCCATAAATGCGGTAACACTCCAGAATAATAGGTTTGTTAACAGAATAACGAGCCAGATGAGCCAGTTTTTTTGCTGAGTCAGTCTTTTGACTCCTTTGTATTGGATATAGAAAACCCATATCTTAAACAAGGAGAAGCAGCCAAGTAAGTAAATAAAAAGTGGTTTACTTGTTATGTACTGAGCAATGACTCCGAGTGATAGAGGGGACGAGAACCAATCAAGTGAAAGAAAAAGTGACAATGGAATATAGGTTAGTCTTTCAATCAATAAAATGAGCAGGACCAAGCTTTGGGTGATGACAAGCTTGCGATATTCTCCTTCGTCTGAAATGGTCCAGAAAATCAGGGCTGGTACAAAAAGGATGATCGCCGCATATAATAGACCTGAGATGATTCTTCCTAATAGAAATAAGAACTTCTCCATCTCGAATGTAAAGGGTGAGAGGGTGGTTAGTTCTTTTGATAGAGGATCCATTCCAATTCCAAGTGAAGATATGAGTCCAAAGACAAGGGCAGACAATATGAAAACAAGGAGGATTTTTTGTCTATATCCTCTTAATACTTCCATTTCTTTCAATTGATAAAAGAAGTAGGATGGTTGTCTCAATCCCCGGATGAGTTTAACTTCTTTATGCATAAATGGTTGCCTCCAACTAGTTTAGATTACTTCTCTTATTCTATCGAAAAACCTCGGAACTTTCCATAAATTGTAGAATGAAAATCAAAGAAAATAAAAAAGCGTCTATTGACGCTTTCATATGTGGTACGTTAAATATGTGGTTCCAGCGATTAATACAATTGTAAAAATAAATAGCCCTATGTACATCCACATTTTTCGAGCTTTTTTTCTCTCTACTATTTCTTCGGGTGTTAAAAACGACAAAACAATCCCTCCTTGGTTTGGCAGCTGGCTGGCATGAGTAGCCCCTATAGCTTTGCGTCATCACCTTTCGATGATTTTGCCTTGTTTCCGTCCATACCCTATTATATCGACACAATAGTACCCAAGATGAATAGGTAAATAGTAGTTTTCTCAGATAATTCTTATTAAATTTTATCTTTTAAAAAGTGGTTTTTTTTGGTAATATAGCATAAAATTGATGTTTGAAACCTCGTCTAATAGTGTAATAAAGTGATATAAAATGTTTTTACGTGTAGGAGGTTGTCATTTTGAAAGGAAATGCGAACAATGATCAGCATATACTGAACGTGATACAAAAAGCGTTCGACAAAGGTCAACAAGGAAACATGGATACTAACACAATGATCCACTGGCTAAAAAAAGAACTACAATCAGGATATACAATAGATTCAAACCAAAAAGCGCTCTAGACCCCGAAATCAGGGATCTAAGCGCTTTTTTTGAGGGACGGACCTCTATCTCAAAGCTAAAAAGGAACCAAATCCTTGATTTAACAAGGCTTCGGTTCCTGAAATGGAAGTCCGTCCCTCTACCAGTCCTTCATCGTTTGGTAGAGGTGGTAGACCTGAGAAGTGAATTTCTCTTTGCGTTTTTCTGTGAAGTAGGAGAGGGATGACAGGGTTCGCTTGAGTTTTGGGTAATCTTGAAGGATTTTCATGATTTCTCTTGTCTCATCGTCTTCGAAGTGTTCACGCAGGATCATGGGGTCGTGACTTTGTCCGAGGCCGTCGCTCTTCTCCCCGTACATGATCCGGTTCATTTCGTGGGTCGGGATTTTATAGACTTCTTTAAAGGTAAGGAGCATCTTGTAGGGGATGTCTCTTGTGCCATTTTCATAATTTGATAGCGTACTTTGGTTGATATTTAAACGAAGGGCGGCTTCTCTCTGGGTAAGTTCTAGTACGTCATTGCGGTAATGTTGTAGCTCTACATGTAAATCCATTGTTTTCACCGACTATCCCTTTTTTCTTCAAGATAAAGGTTTTGTGTGCAGGTATTAGAAAATTACACGTTTTGAAATGCTTATTTTGATTACGAATATAAATAAATTGGAAAAAGTATACAAAACTACAGTAAATCGTATTAAAATGTAAATATAATTGTAATTTTGTCGATTTGGGGGTAAAGGTGGAGATGGAATGGGGGAAAGAAAAAAGGGGAGAATCGGACTTCTGACCATAAGGGGAGAAAAGAAACAGGTCACATGGGTCCGTTTTAAATCAAACTCATCCTTAGTACTCAGCACAAAATATAGTGGGAATCATCTATTAATCTATTACAAAAGGGACAACTACTAAAATCTTGAGGGACGGACCTCTACCCGGTTCATTAAAGGTCCGTCCCTCAAACAAAAAAGAGGATTTTGGGAAGTTGTGTCGAATAGATATTAGGGTACGATGATGAAAATTAGAGAAGGAGTGATGTTATGGTTCGAACCCCTCGGGATTGGAGTCCGGGAACGACTTACCATGTGACCGCAAGAGGGAACAGGAAGCAGGATCTGTTCCATGATGATGAGGACCGCAAGAAATACTTATTGTATTTGCAAGAGACGAAGGACAAATATCCATTTACCATCCACGCATACTGTTTGATGCCCAACCACATTCATCTGCTGATCGAAACCCACGATGTCCCGCTGGAGAAGATCATTCGCATCCTCCACACCCGCTACGCCGTGTATTTCAACAAAAAATATGACTATGTCGGACATGTTTTCCAAGGACGGTATGGGTCCACTAAAATCGATACACCATCCTATTTCATCAAAGCGAGCAGATATATTCATCAAAATCCCGTAGAAGGCAAGCTCACCATCCGCCCCGAGTCTTACCCTTGGAGCAGTTATCCTTCCTACATTCACTCCATCGATAACCCACTTCTTTCGAAGGAACGTACTCTCAATTACTTTCCGATACCTCAGGTCGAACATTATAAGAATTACGTAGAAAAAGAAGTCCACGACGAAGCTCTCGACAAAAATACAATTAAAAAGTGAAAAAAAGTATATATTTTTGGAAAAGTTTAGAGGATTATCTATAATTATGTCGAAATTCATATTGTGTAGGACAAAATAACTATTTCCAAGGGGAGGAAACAATGAAAAAGGAATATATTCTGGTATTCGAGGATTTTTATGTTACCAAAAGAAGTGTCAAAAAATCAAAGAAGCCTCTAGTCGTCTTTCAGGGGCAGCATTATTACAATAAGCTGGTTGTTGTGAATCAGCCTCCGGGGTTCTCCCATGCACTCGAGAGCATCATGTATTCGGACAAGATTCTTGAAACAGTCGGGTTCACCACATTGTTTGCCGTCCCCATCGACCGACAGCATTCGATCCCGTTTAAGTTTGTCCGAATCGGGGATAACACACCAAAGGACTGCAAAGTTGTACTGGAAAGGCGAGAAGGTGTCGACCAATTGAAAATCCTGCCTCTCTATCCTGTGGATGGGCCACTTTCACAAGAAGACACACAGGACATCCTCTCCTACCTGTGCCTGAAGTCCGATGACAGCACCGTCACCTACCTCATGAACAACCCTAAAATATTCAAAGGAAAAGGCAAAAAACAAGAAGAGTAAAGGAGGATCAGGCGAACCTAATCTGAATAGGTACGTCTTTTTTTGAGGGACGGACCTCCACATCCCGTTCTTTGGCTCCGCTACAAAAACCCTTTACCACGCTACCAAACTACCTCTCTAAGTTTCTAAAATCACCACTTTTTTCGTTGACCTCTTAAGAATCAGACCATACAATGAAAGTAGTTATTAGTATTTTTAGAATTTTCATGTAAGGTGCGAATGCCACTTGGATAAGACAGATCATACTCGTATCGGAAAGAATGCCATGCTTCTTCTCCTGTTAGACAGGGAGGAAGAAGAGTGGAATCGTCATTTCAATGAACTGAATTGGAGCTATTGCACCGGGAAGATCGGATCGATGGACAGTCAGAAGATCGTGGCCGCGATTGAAACGGCGGCGAAGCGGAGTGACCTTGTCCGGGAAGATCTTTACCGGGAGATGCACGCCTTGTACCACGCGATTATGGAAGCCTTAACCGGAGTCACCCGGGGACATACGCAACTTGGGGAGATCCTTCGAACCGTGGGATTGCGATTCTCTGTTGTAAGGGGCACTCCATATGAAAGTGAAGAGGAAGGCGAATGGATCGCTGTAGCGTTATACGGGACGATCGGTGCGCCCATCAAGGGATTGGAGCACGAAACGATCGGACTTGGAATCAATCATATTTAAATAATGAGAGCCTAGAGATATTAGTTGAAAGGAGGCTCGACCAAAGGCAGAAGTCTGTCTTTGGTCGAGCCTCCTTTTTGTGTGGGAATGTGAGCCGGGAGGTCCGTCCCTCGGCAGGTTAAAGCGTTAAAGAGAAAAAACGAGTAATGACAGCAAATATCAATGGGAATGAACCGAAGATAGCTTGTTTTTTTAGGTCCGTCCCTAATATAGAAGGAGTGAACCGAAATGGTGGAGTTGACGGGTTGTAGTTTGAGTTTGGATGAGGCGAAGAGGGTTATTTATGGGAAGGAGCACGTGGAGCTTTCGCCGCTGAGTATGGAGCGGGTGAGGAAGAGTCGTGCGGCGGTTGAGAGGATTGTGAAGGAGAAGCGTGTGGTGTATGGGATCAACACGGGCTTTGGGAAGTTCAGTGATGTGCTGATCGATGCGGATGATGTAGAGGAGCTTCAGTTGAACCTGATTCATTCTCATGCGTGTGGAGTGGGTGATCCATTCCCTGAGAACGTTTCACGTGCGATGCTTCTGCTAAGGTGTAATGCTCTGTTAAAAGGGTATTCCGGTGTTAGACCGGTCATCGTTGAACGATTAGCGGAGTTCCTCAACAAGGGAATCCATCCAGTGATCCCACAACAGGGTTCACTTGGAGCAAGTGGAGACTTAGCGCCTCTTTCCCATTTAGCACTGGCTTTGATGGGTGAAGGTGAGGTCCACTATCAGGGTGAAGTACATCAAACCCTGCCAGTCCTATCAAAAGAAAACATTTTCCCAATCCAGCTACAGGCGAAAGAAGGATTGGCACTCATCAACGGAACACAGGCGATGACGGCTATGGGCGTCATCGGATACCTGGAAGCGGAGGAACTCGCCTACCAAAGTGAAATGATCGCCAGTCTGACCTTGGAAGGATTAAGAGGAATCATGGATGCCTTCGACGAAGATATTCATTTAGTGAGGGGATATCCTCAGCAGGTCGCTACTGCTCAAAGAATCAGAGACTACTTACAAGATAGCAAGCTTACAACGAAGCAAGGGGAGCTCCGGGTCCAGGACGCCTACTCTCTAAGGTGCATCCCTCAGGTTCACGGAGCATCCTGGCAGGCCCTTGACTACGTAAAAGAAAAGCTCGAAATCGAAATGAACGCAGCAACGGATAACCCACTGATCTTCGACGATGGTGAAAAAATCATATCAGGTGGGAACTTCCACGGCCAGCCGATCGCATTCGCCATGGACTTCATGAAAATCGCCGTCGCAGAACTCGCCAACATCTCAGAACGACGGATCGAACGTCTCGTGAACCCGCAGCTCAACGACCTGCCGCCTTTCTTAAGCCCGCAGCCGGGTCTGCAGTCAGGAGCCATGATCATGCAGTACTGTGCGGCATCACTCGTATCCGAAAACAAAACCCTGGCCCACCCGGCGAGCGTTGACTCGATTCCGTCATCAGCCAACCAGGAAGACCACGTCAGCATGGGAACGATCGGATCACGCCACGCCTATCAAATCTTGCAGAACACAAGAAGAGTCCTCGCCGTAG
Organism: Rossellomorea orangium; assembly: GCF_019334305.1. GTDB lineage: Bacteria > Bacillota > Bacilli > Bacillales > Bacillaceae_B > Rossellomorea. The sequence continues at coordinate 107,899 of NZ_JAHWGH010000001.1, read as the reverse complement.
AACTCATCTGCAACTTACAGGCAGCAGAACATCGAGGGACGGACCTCATGGCAAGCAAGACAAAACAATTTTACGAAGCAGCGAGAAAGGTCATTCCGTCCATTACAAAGGACCGGATCTTCTCGAAAGACATAGAAAAAGCAAACGAATGGCTGCAGCAAACAACCCTAAGCACACTCATCAAACCAACCAAAACAAAGGAGGAAACGACAAATGGTTAAGGCAGACAAACGAATCGTACACGTAAAAAGAGGGACGGACCTCGAATGTAAAGGATGGGAGCAGGAAGCGGTTCTCCGCATGCTCTACAATAACCTCGACCCTGAGGTAGCGGAAATTCCTGAAGAATTAGTCGTCTACGGCGGAATCGGGAAAGCGGCACGTAACTGGGAATCCTTCGACGCTATCGTCCACACACTGAGAAACCTTGAAAACGATGAAACCATGCTCGTTCAATCCGGAAAACCGGTTGGTGTCTTCAAAACTCATAAAGCAGCTCCGCGGGTCCTGCTTTCCAACTCGGTCCTCGTACCAAAATGGGCGAATTGGGAACACTTCCATGAGCTCGATCAAAAAGGCCTCATGATGTACGGCCAAATGACGGCGGGAAGCTGGATTTATATCGGAACACAAGGAATCCTGCAAGGGACATATGAAACGTTCGCGGCACTGGCGAAGAAGCATTTCAACAACTCCCTTAAAGGAACGATCACCCTTACAGCCGGCCTAGGTGGAATGGGTGGAGCACAGCCACTCGCAGTTACGATGAACGGAGGAGTCGTGATTGCAGTCGACGTCGATGCAGAGCGTATCCAAAAGCGTCTCGACACAAAATACTGTGATGTGAAAACCGATTCCATCGAAGAAGCGCTGATGATGGCATATGAAGCTCGTGACCAAGGCAAGCCACTTTCCATCGCTCTACTTGGAAACGCAGCAGAGGTTCATCATGAACTCCTCAAGCGTGACGTCAAAATCGACATCGTAACCGATCAAACATCAGCACACGATCCATTGAATGGCTATGTACCAGAAGGGTATACACTTGAAGCAGCGGCAGAGCTCCGCAAACAAGACCCGAAAGCATACACAGTACTATCACAAAAAAGCATGGCGAAACACGTGGAAGCGATGCTCGAGTTTCAACACCGCGGTTCCATCGTATTCGACTACGGTAACAATATCCGCCAGGTCGCGAAGGATGAAGGAGTCGACAATGCATTCGATTTCCCTGGTTTCGTACCGGCATACATCCGACCACTATTTTGTGAAGGAAAAGGACCATTCCGCTGGGCGGCACTGTCAGGAGATCCGGAAGACATCTATAGAACGGATCGCCTGATCAAAGAGCTTTTCCCAGAAAACGAAGCACTCAATCGCTGGATCGACATGGCCCAGGAACAAGTGGCATTCCAAGGTCTTCCTTCCCGCATCTGCTGGTTAGGCTACGGTGAGCGTGTGAAAATGGGTCTCGCCATCAATGAACTGGTCAAAAACGGCGAACTAAAAGCACCGATCGTCATCGGCCGTGACCACCTCGACTGCGGTTCCGTTGCCTCACCAAACCGTGAAACGGAAAGCATGAAGGACGGTAGTGACGCAGTGGGTGACTGGGCGATCCTGAACGCCCTCATCAACACAGCGGCAGGCGGCTCCTGGATTTCCTTCCACCACGGCGGCGGAGTAGGCATGGGTTATTCACTACACGCCGGAATGGTCGTTGTCGCAGACGGGACGGACCTTGCACAGGAACGCCTTGAACGAGTACTGACAACAGACCCTGGAATGGGCGTCATCCGCCACGTCGACGCAGGCTATGATATCGCTGAGAAAACAGCCGAAAAGCACAACATCCACATCCCAATGAACAAAGGAGGAGAATAAGATGACCACAATACAACAATTCGACACTATCATCGACAACATCGGCCAGCTCCTGACAATGTATCATGGGGACGGACCTCTAAAAGGAGAGGCAATGAGCAGTCTACCTGTCTTAGAAAATTCGGCCATTGCCATCAAGGACGGCCTTGTTGCCTGGATCGGCACACACGAAGAAGCACAATCCCTTAAAGCAACGGAACGAATCGACGCAGAAGGGAAGCTCGTCACACCAGGTCTCGTCGACCCGCACACGCACTTGGTATTCGGCGGCTCACGTGAACACGAAATGGCCCTCAAGCAGCAAGGGGTTCCATACTTAGAAATCCTGAAGCGTGGTGGCGGCATCCTATCGACAGTGGGTGCCACCCGCGAAGCATCAGAAGAGGAATTACTAACAAAAGCACGCTTCCACCTGAACAGAATGATCTCGTACGGAGTCACAACAGTAGAAGCAAAAAGCGGCTACGGTCTAGATCGCCAAACAGAACTCAAACAGCTGAGAGTAGCCCAAAAACTAAATGAGTCCCACCCGGCAGAAATCGTCTCCACATTCCTTGGAGCACACGCCATCCCGCCGGAGTTCAAAGGCCGTTCCGATGAATTCCTACAGGAAATGCTCGATCTGCTATCCGACATCGAAAAAGAACAACTAGCCGAATTCGTAGACATCTTCTGCGAAACAGGTGTATTTACCGTCGAACAGTCTCGAGAGTTTCTAAAAACGGCCAAAGAAAAAGGCTTCTCCGTCAAAATCCACGCCGACGAAATCGATCCACTCGGCGGAACGGAAATGGCAACGGAAATCGGAGCCACTAGCGGAGACCACTTAGTAGGAGCATCTGAAAAAGGCATCCAGGCACTCGGCGAAACCGACACCATCGCCGTCCTTCTGCCAGGAACGTCCTTCTACCTGAACAAAGGCAAATTCGCCAACGCAAGAGGCATGCTGGAAGCAGGAGCGGCAGTGGCCCTTTCCACGGACTTTAACCCGGGAAGCTCACCGACAGAGAACCTGCAGTTCATCATGAACCTGGCATCGTTACAACTAAAAATGACGCCGGAAGAAATCTGGAACGCAGTCACCGTCAACTCTGCTTACGCCATCAATCGTGGAGACTCTGCAGGGAAACTCGCAACAGGCCGAAAAGCCGACATCGTCCTCTGGGATGTACCAAATTATCACTACGTCCCATACCATTACGGAGTCAACCATACCAACACCGTCATGAAAGACGGATGTATCATATACCGCAAGGAGAAGCTTCATGAGCACATTTCAACACATTAAGCGGGCAGGAAAGGCACAGTTCAAAGACCGCTATACAACGAAAGCGGCCGAACTCCTGACACCGTGGGAAGAAGGGAAGAAAGGGGACATCGCCATCATCGGCGCCCCCCTCTCCAAACCCTCCATCTCTCACTCAGGAGCAAGCTTCGCACCCGACGCCATCAGACGGTGCCTGAATTCATTCACAACCTACAACATCGAGAGAGGGACGGACCTCCACGACAACCAGAAAACCATCATAGACTTCGGCGACATCACCATGCACCCGACGTCCATAGAAGAGTCTCATCAGCGAATCTATGAATCAACCAAAGCAGTAGCCGAAACAAATGCATCTACGTTCAACATCATCCTCGGAGGCGACCATTCCATCACCACATCAACGGTCAAAGCCATCAAGGAAACGAAGGGGACAGTGGGGATCATCCAATTCGACGCCCATCATGACCTTAGAAACACCGAGGACGGAGGACCGACCAACGGCACACCTTTCAGAAGATTAATAGAAGAGGGACATATCAAAGGAGAACATCTCATCCAGATCGGCATCCGCAACTACGCCAATGCGAAAGCCTATCATGACTACGCCATCGAGCATGGTGTAACGGTCTATACGATGAAGGACGTCAGACAACAAAACATAACCAAACTCATCCAAGAATCCCTAATCCAGCTGCAAGACAAAGTCGACACCATCTATCTATCCGTCGACATGGACGTCCTCGACCAGGCATACGCCCCAGGATGCCCCGCAATCGGTCCTGGTGGCATGCATCCGGATACGCTCACAGATGCCATCCAGACCGCACTGCAACACCCGAAGGTCAATACCATGGACATCGTCGAAATCGATCCAACCCTAGACATCAGAGATATGACGAGCAGGGTGGCAAGCTTACTTATCTTAAATACGTTAATCCAATAGTACTCAAAATGTGCATTCCAAACATCGGAATGCACATTTTGACTTTTCTTCGAAAAAAGTTGAGATAACCAACCATTCTCCCTAGTCTAATAAGTTATCGTTAATATTAACCAAAGAGGTCCGCCCCACACATTTAAGGGACGGACCTCTTTCAAATTTATTCAGAAAAAGTGAGACATTGCTCTTATCCATTTCGTCTAACATGAAATGGAAAAACAATAAGGATATGGAATTTCTTTAATATATGGAGGGACGGACCTCCCGCCATCTCGGAACGAGAACCACGCAACCGCACCACTCCAACGTTCCAAATGACTACCTGCGAAATAAGCGCTGAAAAGGGAGGTCCGTCCCTCAACAAGCACTATCCATTTATTTACAACTCGGTGCATTTATAGTAAACATTAGGGAGAGGGTTTTTATGACAGAGATATTACATCAGGTGAGAGGGGGGCTTGGGCGCTTGGACGATACGAAGACACATAGTGATCATTTGATTGAGACACTGATTGATCAGTATGAAACTCAGATTACGAAGCTTGCTTATATATACGTGCAGGATTGGTCGACAGCACAGGATATATGCCAGGAGGTTTTCATTAAGGCGTACCATTCACTGGGCAGCTTCAACCAGAATTCATCCTACAAAACGTGGATATACCGAATTGCCGTGAACCAATGCAAGGACTATAAGAAGTCTGCATACTTCAGAAGAAACACCGTGGTGGATAAATTCCACCGCATGTTCAACAAAGAAATCGCCGCTACACCCGAGCAGGAGCTCATTCAAACAGAGGAAAACAACAGCGTGTCAGCACAAATCTTCGCACTTCCCATGAAGTATAGGGAAATCATCTTATTATATTATTATGAAGAACTAACAACCGACGAAATTGGCGAACTACTAAATCTTAAAGCTTCCACCGTAAGGACCCGTCTGGACAGGGGCAGACAGAAATTAAAAACCTTGCTGCAAGGGAGGGGTACCGATGAATAAAGATCCTTTACACAATCTCAAAGACGAATTAGATAAAGAACTGTTTCAAAACATAGATATCCCAAGCCAGAAGCGAACGATCTTGACGAAAATCCAGAAACAAAAGAAGAAGAAGGGCTTCAACTGGAATATGGTTCTCAACGTAGGAATAGCGGCCGCCATCATTTTCATCGTATCCATTCTCGGCAGCAGCTACTTACCGAAAGATGAACTGGCCGATAAGGATCAAATGGAAGAAAATCAAGAGCCCCAGGATGATAATGACCACTCGGCCTTCATACCGGAGGACGACCTCCAAAAGAAAATCGATGAAGAAAAACAAGACACCCAAAATAAAAAACGCCAATCGCCGGTGAGGGAAGAAGGACCTGACACGGATGATATAAATAAGCCGGCTAACGAAAAAAAAGAAGAAAAGGAGACGGGAGAAGAAGTAACCTTGACTCCACCCGCATTCGACTTCTCTTCCATTATCGAGAATCCGGGTGAATTTAAAGACCAGGCATCAAAAGGAATCCTACATGGATCAGGTGTCGAAATTGGAGACACATACGAGAGTGTTACCGATAAATATGGGAATATAAATTTAGCTGTAATGTATGAGGGGGGGCCAGTCTACAGCTTAGGGGATAATTACTTGTTAAGTTTCACAGAAAAGCAGGGAGGGACTCTCCATAAGTCAGGGGTGAAATTTCAAGGTGATTCTTCAGTCACTGTAAAGCAAGTGATCAACGCTTTAGGGGATCCGTACTACTTTTATAACGAGATGAATGATCATGTCTCTCTCGAATATATCATTGGAGATTACGAAATATCACTGATAGTGGAAGGGCTGTATAAGCTAGATAAAACAGGCAGTGATTATAAAGTCGAAGGAATTGATTTAGAGGCAAAGGTAGTCCGAGTTGAGTTGGATTCGAAAAAAATGCCAATAGAATTTCTCACGAAAGAAGTCCGCTTCATCACAGAAGCAGATCTCAAGCTACCCATGCAGTTCAACAATACATGGTTCTCCCAAGCTAAAGAAAAAGTGATGAACTACGATGAAGTAGAAGACGTAACAATGAAAAAAATTGATGCTGAAGCCTCACTTATCTTCCAATTGAAAGTAAAAGAAGGAACGACGTCAGAAAGAGGAAAAGAGCTGACAAATGAGCTGATCCAGGAAATAACACGTATTTCTGAGAATGATACTGGGGAGGAGCGCGTTTGGGACTATTTCGCATACCGCATCCTAGTGACCTCTACTCCTAAGCTTATCGTCGAAGGCTACGGACTCAATATGTACGGAAGAAAACTGGCAGACGTTCCACCTGGCGAAAAGCCACACCAAACAACCGGCACCTACCCGCCTGAAATCGCATGGCACGAATTCTAATCACTAAGGTCCGTCCCTCAAGATTCTACAATATCCATAGAGGGACGGACCTCGCCGACGAAGTAAAAGCCATCACAGGGACATGACCAGTCGGATTGTGTCCCTACTCATCTAAAAAAAAGCTTTGGCGATGGGATCAGAAATACCCCGCCAAAGCTTTTTACCTATTCAATCAGCGAATAATATCATCCTTCACCAACCGTTCTTTATCATTTAAAGAAAATAACCCGGGATCCCACCCCTCTAATACCCCATATCCTCCGATAATCTTATCGTCCACTTCATATATCACCAGTTCCAAGTCATCGCCCGTCGTTTGCTTTTCTTTCAATTGATAAGTGGTAATGGTCGCATCTTTTCCTTGATACGGACTAAAATCAATTCCGGCAGCTTTCAATTTCTCGATATGTTCAGGACCGTGGTGTAATGTGACGGATTCTTCACCGATTTTCGAATCAACCATCCAATCAAATGAGGAAATATAGTCTATTTGTTCCTCATCAACGTCCTCTTTTGAAGTGTTGATTGGATTACATCCGTACAGAAGAAGGACCATTGCAAAGATCATATATGTAGATCGATTCATGCTAACAACCCCTTTTTCAAAATAGTAGCATATTTTACCAGTTTCAAACCGATAGAAAAATCGACAATCTCTTATATTTCCACATAAAAAAACCGAACCCCCAAAGGAGTCCGGTCATCCAAATATTATTTATTCCACATCATATAAACCGTCTTCGCTGCCTGAGCACGAGTAGCATTCTCTTTAGGAGCAAAGCGTCCGCTTCCATATCCCGTCATGAACTCCAACTCTTGCGCAGAAAGGACGTCTTCTACAAATCGTGAAGAAATTGATTTTCCGTCCTTATAGCTATTCTTAATAGTTGGTGTATAAGTTTTTCCATCTTTCACCTCGTAAGCACGGACGATCATGGCAGCCATTTCTTCTCGTGTAATCAATCGTTTCGGTGCAAACGAGTCCTTCGTAATCCCTTTTGTAATGCCTGCTTCATATGCAGCATTGATATCATCAGCCAGTACTCCACCAACATCCTTGAAGTGATTACCTTCAGCTTTTAAATCCAGGGCACGTGCAAGTAAAGAAACGAATTCACCTCGGGTGATAGAACCTTTTGGCTCAAACGTAGTGTCTGTTTTCCCGTGCACGATTCCTTTTTCAACCAGGGCATAAATATAATCTTCAGCCCAATGTCCGGCAGCCACATCGCTGAACTTCTTCACAGAGTCACTTTGTTTCAGCTTAATCGAATATTTTCCGAATCCGCTGTCCTGTTTGCCAAGGAATTTATACGTACTTGAATCCTTAATGTAATCTTGTGCTTTTAAAGACGTTTCAAAAACAACATTTGCATTTCCTTTCACCGGTGCAAATGACCAGTTTCCGTCTGCTTGAGGGTCGATCGTCTTTTTCTCCATGATGTAGTCGATAATGACATTACGGTTCTCATCAGGAGATTGGACGATAATTTCTGAGTTCTTCACTCCAGGAAATTTTCCACTGGCACGGTAGTTATTCGTTGCCACGATGAATTTTTGGTCCATATCGATCGGTTTTCCGTCAAACATCAGGTTCTTAATCCGGCTGGAGTCTTTGTTCACCAGCACACCCTCTGCATCATACTTCGTGGGCTCTGTTACGTCGATCTCGTAAGTCACTCCATCGATTACATCAAAGTTGTACGAGCGGTAATCCCCATTCACAAGATTCTGTTCGTCTGATTTATCAGGATCGATTTGATTAAATTGTCCGGCAGACATCTCAAGCCATTCTTTCACGTCAGCACCTGTCAACAGAACAGCTTGAAGCGTGTTTGGATACAGATATAAGTCAGATACGTTCTTAATCGCGATTTCCCCTGCAGGGATATCTGTGTAGTAGTCAGGATTTGCGCGGGTACCGGCTTTGAATGGTGCCCCTGCAGATAAGACAGGAATACCGTCATATTCAGTTCCCTTTATATACTTCTCTACATACCACTTCTGGGCATTGGTTACGATTTGAACGGAAGGATCATCGCTCACCAAAGCAAAGTAGCTGTTAATAGGAGAGGTTGTTTCCCCGACTGCACTGCGCACCCATTCAATCGTCGCGTCATGATCTTCCTTCACGGCGTCAAGGATATCTTGATCTGCCTCAACAGCAGGGGTACCGTCTTCTTTCAGAATCGAACGAGTGGAAGCTTCTGTATTCGTCACATTCCATTTTCCATCTACCAATTCCAATTCAAGGTCAACCAAACCGAGATGGTCTCCCCATGAACCAGGCATAACTGATCCAACACCGTTGATCGTCCCTTTTTTCACATCGACGCCTTCGATCCCGGCGTATGTTTCAGAAGGAAATACCCCATGAGAATGACCGAATAGGATCGCATTGATGCCTTCTACTTTCGAAAGATCATATGTTGCGTTTTCTTCCATGCCTTCTTGTGTGACATTTCCGATACCGGAGTGAGGGATGGCAACGATGACGTCGGCTCCTTCAGCTTTCATTTGTGGAATGAATTTGTTGGCTGTTTCGATGATGTCTTTTGCCACGACTTTTCCTTCAAGGTTTGCTTTATCCCACTGCATGATCTGTGGCGGAACGAATCCGATCACGCCAACCTTGATGGCATGTTCGTCACCATCTTCATCTGTCACTGTACGGTCAAGGATTTCATATGGTTTGAAGTAGTTCTTGTCATTGTCAGGGTTATCGTCTTGATCATCTACGTACACATTGGCGTTCACATATGGGAAGTTCGATCCTTTTAACGATGTACCCAGGAAATCAAGCCCATAGTTGAATTCGTGATTACCGATGTTTCCGGCATCATAGTTTAGTAGATTCATGGCTTTATAGACCGGGTGAGTTTCGCCATCTTGGAGAGGATTTTCCTTTGCTACATAATCACCAAGGGGATTCCCCTGAATGAGGTCGCCGTTATCGAACAATAAGCTGTTCTTGGATTCAGAACGGGCCTGTTTGATCAGGGTTGCCGTTTTGGCGAGACCATACTTATCAGTCGCCTTATCCTGGTAGTAATCATAATTGACGAGGTTCACGTGGATGTCTGTTGTTTCAAGAATGCGAAGATTGACAATGTCTTTGTCCATAACTTCTGCATATGTAATAGAGGGTGAAACTTGAGGAACAATTAAACCTAAAGCGAGAGCAGCACCTGCGAGTGTCTTCTTTTTCAAAAAAAATCTCCCCTTAATTGTGTAGTGTCAAACAGGATAATGATACCACACGGGGAATTGTTGTAATACATAAAAAATTAAAACTTAACAAAAAATAGTCATAAAGACACAAACTTCACAAAAAGAGGGACGGACCTTTACAAGGTCCGTCCCTCACCATCACTGCTCGAGTGTTAAGTCGTATCCTGAGTGGATTTCTTTCATATCGATTACTTTGAGGAAATGGTTCAGTTTGTTCATGCAGGGTTTCGACAGGTCAGGGACGACTTCGAAATGGTCGATGACCGCACATTTTTCCTGCTTGGCTTGTGTTATACCTTGGGACTTGCGATACGTCACGTTGTTGTTAAGGGAGTACGTAGATACCATGGCTTCCCCGACTTTACAATCACCTTTTGAGAATTCGAAATGGAACTGGATCGACAGGTCGATGTCCGAGTATAGAGGATTTACTTTCATGTTTATGCTTTTCATCATGAAGCCCCCTTTCTTTTAATGTACTTTTATCCTATCACGCCCGAGGGAAATGTGTATTTTGACTCATAAATGCGTAGGAGCTGAAAAACTTATATATAATGGGTAAAACGTTTTCTTTTCTTTATTTTCATAACTCTAAGCATATTCCTATAAGAATATTATGCTGAAAGAAAAAAGCTTCCTGGAGTGCAGGAAGCTTTAACATATTAATTAATGTTGAGTTGTTGGAAGTTCTACTTGTTGAATCTGTACATTTGCAGCTGCAGTTTCAGTATCGTTGTTTGCAAGTCCTGCAATACCAAAAAGAAGAACCGATGCTGTTAAAATTGTAAGAAAACGTTTTTTCATAGGACTTTCCTCCCTTTCTTGTTCGAAACAATGTTCGGTAAAATAAAAGAAATATTTGTTATAATAATTAAAACACATATTCACATTTTGTACATTCTGAATATGGTACCAAATTACCTAATTTAAAAGCCAATTAATAGGCTTTTCATTTGATTTCTTCAAAAATATAACTCTAGGCATATTTAGGGGTGGATGTTATGGATTTTAAAGCAGTGGGAAACAAAATAAAAGAGTTAAGAAAAACGAGTGGTCTTTCTCAAGAAGATCTTGCAGAGGGGATATGTACACAAGCGCAGATCAGTAAAATTGAAAAAGGAGATGTCTATCCTTATGCTTCTACATTGTATCAAATTTCTCAGAAGTTGGGAGTAGATGTGAACTACTTTTTTGATATCGGGACAACTCCACGGCTTGATTACTTTCAGGAAGTCTTCCAACAGCTCCAGATACTCCGTAGAAGTGGGAGATATGAAGAAATGATGGATATTGTAAGAGCCGAACTGGATAATCCGTTATTTTCACAAAACAACAAAAACTTACAGTTGTTGTTGTGGCATAAAGGAATCTACTTATATGAAGTAAAGAAAGATTTAAGTAAATCAGTTGAGACTCTAAAAGAAGCCATCCATCTCACCCATAAAAAAGGGAAGATACTGCTTGAACGAGAATTGGAAATTTACGTGGCATTGGGGGCCATTTACTTTAAAGAAGACATTCATAAGGCGCTGGAGGTCTTTGAGGAAGTCAAGGATCATCTTCAGCTTCTTCCCCATTTGAATGATTATACAATAAAAACACGGCATTATTATCATATTACGAGGGTGTTAACCCGTCTTAATAGACTGGAAGAATCAAATGAATATTGTGAAGAGGGGATAAAATGGTGTCTGCAGAAAGATAGTGTATTCCTATTAGGTGAATTACATTATCAAATGGGATATAACATGGAGCTGATGAATAAACCGGAAGACGCCGTTAATTTTATGAAGAAAGCCATCATCGTTTTTGACCTTCAACAGGATACGAGGCATATACAATTCATTAAAAACAGAATTAAGGAATTAAGTGCTCTGATTTAAGAAGGGGCGTCGAAGAGTCAGTGGCTCCTGACTTTTCGACGCCCCTTTTTTTACGATATCTCCAAGTGCTTCTTTAATATTTCCTGTATTTCATCAAGTTCCTCGTCTGGAATCAAATAATAATAAATCCCATCGATTTTCGTACCGGTACCATCCTTGATCCGGATCTGCTCGATTTCCTTCGCAGCAGCTTTATAATGCTTCTGAATATCCACCATCTCTTCAAATGTCATATTCGTTTTCACATTATTCCCCAGCGCGTCGAAGATATCATCAAACTTCCAAAGACTGGACACGCTCGCGCCTTCATTAATGACAGCCTGGATGATCTCACGCTGACGAAGCTGACGTCCGAAGTCACCGCGAGGATCTTCGTGGCGCATGCGTGTAAACGCAAGGGCCTCTTTCCCATTCAGCGTAAGTTCGCCCTTATTGAAATTATGTCCATCAACGGAGAAATCAATATCATTTTGAACCGTCACACCACCAACGGCATTCACGATGTCCTCGAAACCTTCCATATTGATCTTCACATAGTAGTCAATCGGAATATCCAATAGATTCTCCACCGTATCCATGGACATCTCCACACCGCCGAAGGCATAGGCGTGGTTGATCTTATCCTCTGTTCCGTGTCCGATGATATCCGTCAGGGTGTCACGTGGGATACTGAGCATCTTTACGGACTTCACTTCAGGATTAACGGTTAGAACAATCATAGAGTCAGAGCGCCCCTTATCATTTTCCCGCTCATCGACCCCGAGGAGGAGTACAGAGAAAGGCTCTTTGTCGTTAAATTCGACTTCCTTCGTACGCTTATCCGAAACATCCCGTTCAATAGGGGAGTGCATGGTGTCCACAGCCTTATTAAGAGAATGATAGACAGTATATGCATAGGCGCCGCCGCCAAGCACCAGCAGGACCACCAGGATCCCAAGGACCTTGACCCAGGTCCGTTTCTTTCGTTTCTTATGTTTTTCGCTTCTCATATGGTTATGACCCTCATTTATTTATAATGTTTAGACTACTTATTAACATATCAAATTAATAGGAGAATGGATAGTGATTTCTCACACTTATTCCTGATGCGAGATAAAGTAATCTTCCAAGTATCCAGCCCATAACGAGTGGCCTTCTTCATTCGGCGTATCCTGTGTATCCACCAGGTAGTCCTTGAGTGATTCGTCACTCGGCCAGGCCTTCCAATGATCAAGGTAGGGTATTTCCTTTTCTTCTGCATATTCCTTCAATTTCCCGACATCCCTTGGATAATAGGTTGCCCCGTAGATTGGGTGAGTCGGTTGAAGAATTAGGACGGTATCTTCGTTTGTTTCCATCAATTTTCGTCTGAAGATGTCGATGCTATCGAGGTTATCCTCTGCATTTACACCGACACTATTATTATTCAAAGCGAATGGCTCATATAAGACCATATCCGGAGCAAGGGAAATGACTTCGTCCACGTCTTCCCCGTTAACAAATTGGAGGGAGTCCGTATCCCATTGGAAGATCGAGACGTCTAATGTACTCCCGAATTCTTCTTCCAACGCATCCTTCAGCTGCACACTCCAACCATTTTCCTCTTTACCTAAAGCGGTGGAACCCACAATGGCCAGCTTAAACGCTTCCCCGCTCTCCACTGCCGCTTTATAGGCAACCTTTGCTTTCTCCGGCCAATTTGAATAAGGGAACGCATGTTGTTCAGCAGGGACAGAATCCGGTTTTGACTCTGCAAGGGACAATTGATTGGATGAAGAAACCGCCGTGCGATCCTGCCAATACATGTTACCAAAGAAAAGAATCACTCCGCAGCCAATTGTTAATAGTACTAGTAAAAAATTCTTCATATGTAAACCTCCATCTTTTTGGGAAAAAGTAAGTAATTATTACCAACTTATGTGACTCCCTTTCCATAGGGGGGTATGTATAGTTTAATATAATAGTAGCTTGAAATGACAAGTTTATTAATAATATTACAAGAAAAGATAAAGTATACAATATACTGTATGATATAATATTACATATTTTCTGAAAATTAGGAGGAGCTTATGGAAGAAACAATCAGTTTACGGGAATTGATGGATACATTAAAAAAGCGAATGAAATTGATTTTATTGATTACTCTTACAGCCATCATCGTCAGTGCAGGGGTAAGTTTTTTTCTTTTGACCCCTATTTACCAATCATCCACCCAGCTCCTGGTCAATCAATCCAAGTCGGAACAGCCAGCTTATAATCCAGGGGAAATCCAGACGAATCTTCAATTGATCAATACATACAACGTCATTATGAAAAGTCCGGCCATTCTGGAAAAGGTCATTTCGGATCTGGATTTAAAGATGAATGCCTCTCAGTTAAACGGGAAATTGACTGTTTCAAGTGAGAATGAGTCACAAGTCATCAATCTGTCTGTACAGGATACGGATCCTTATCAAGCTGCCAAGATTGCGAACAAGACGGCAGAAGTGTTCCAGAAAGAAATCGTGAAAATCATGAACGTAGATAATGTCAGCGTGCTGGCAAAAGCTGAAGTAGGTGAGAATCAGGCGCCGATTAAACCGCAGCCGATCTTAAACATCGCCATCGCCACCGTAGTCGGCTTAATGATTGGAGTGGGACTTGCCTTCTTATTAGAATTCCTTGATAACACCATCAAAACCGAGCAGGAAGTCGAGAAATTACTTGGCGTACCGGTGTTGGGGTCCATCACCAAAATCAGCGACCAAGAAGAGAAAACGACAAGTCGCACTGAAAGAAAATCACGTGTAAGAGGTGAAACCGTTGGCCAAAAATAAGAAGAAGCTACTGATGAACACCAAGCGGAAGCTCGTAACGAAAACGGATCCGAAGTCTCCGATCTCCGAACAGTATAAAACGATCCGTACGAACATTAATTTCTCTTCTGTCGACCGTGAAATACGTTCAATCCTTGTAACCTCAGCGGGACCAGGAGAAGGAAAATCGACAACAGCCGCCAATCTAGCCGTCGTATTTGCCCAACAGGGTAAAAAGGTCCTGCTCGTCGACTCGGATATGAGAAAGCCGACCGCTCATTACACCTTTAACTTGACGAACACATTCGGATTAACGACAGTCCTAACAAAGCAGCATACGTTATCGGAAGTAACGAATCCATCAGATGTAGAAAATCTAAGCATCTTAACATGTGGTCCGGTGCCGCCTAACCCGGCTGAGTTAATGAGCTCAAGGGCCATGGAGCATTTCCTTGTAGAAGCGTATCAGGCATATGACATGCTCATCTTTGATACCCCGCCGATCCTTGCCGTAACAGATGCACAAGTACTCGCGAACCAAGTAGACGGAACGGTCCTCGTCGTCAGCTCAGGTACAACAGAAATTGACAGTGCGGTAAAAGCGAAAGAGATGCTTTCTTCAACAAAAGGAAAGCTGCTTGGCGTCGTATTAAATAATAGGGAACTAAAAGATACAAGCTATTATTACTATTATGGAAAAAAATAGTCGGCATTCGACAATCTTCACCCCTTTACAAATATACCCACTAACGTACAATGAAAGAGTGGGTAAAAATAAGTCGAATTTCCTATAAAAGGAGGAGTCAACATGGTCGATATACACAGTCATATCCTGCCCGGTGTCGATGACGGTGCGAAAAATATCGAAGAAAGCATCGATATGGCGAAACAGGCGGTTTCTGAAGGCATCCATACGATCATCGCGACTCCTCATCATATGAATGGAAAGTATGAGAATGTCGCATCCGATATCCTTCCCCTCGTAAATGAACTGAACGAAACATTTAAACAGGAAAGTATCAATCTTCAAGTGTTACCCGGGCAGGAATGCCGCATCTATGGTGAGATTTTGGAAGACGTCCAAAAGGGAGACATCCTGACCCTTAATCAGTCAACGCAGTACCTGATCATTGAATTTCCTTCAAATTCCGTTCCGAGATATGCCGAGAGACTTCTTTACGATATTCAACTAAAAGGACTGATACCTGTCATCGTTCACCCAGAGCGAAACGCAGAGTTAATTGAACGACCAGAGAAATTGTACAAACTGGTCAAAAACGGGGCCATTACCCAGATCACCGCCTCCAGCCTGACAGGATACTTCGGTAAAAACATTCAAAAATTTTCAGATCAGATGATCCAGGCCAACCTGGCACACTTGGTCGCGTCAGACGCACACAACATACATAATCGCTCCTTCAAGATGGAAGAAGCATTGGACCATATAGAGAAAAAGTACGGAATAGACATGGTCTATTACTTTACAGAGAATGCTGAATTACTGATTGACGGGAAAAATATTTATAAAGAAATACCTGAATTGATCAAGAAGAAGAAGTTCCTAGGAATCTTCTAATCGTTCAGGTAGAACCCTGAGGTACTATTGTCGTTAGTTGAAAGATGTAAATCGATATCACAAGACAATAGTAGAATGTTGGGAATGTCTCCTTACCATTATCGATGGAGGCACTCGGTCACGCCGTGGGTGGAGAAAAGCTTTACCTTAGACGCTCGTCGTCAGTGGTGGGATGTGAGGGAGGGTTAGATGCCCGTAGTTTGATTCGTAGTAATAAGTAATGAAAAAACAATGAAAACGCTTTTATTTTGATGAGGGGGACTGTCCCTTAAACAGGGGCAGACCTCCTTATTAATAACTAGTTTATGCGTTATTAAGAACATTCGATTGAAATAAGGAATCCAATGTAAGAATAGAATGCCAGCTAGCTTTATTTGAAAGATGTGGTTGTTCCGAATGCAGGAAGCCATACCTGCGTTTTCGCTCAGACACTGTTTTACTTAGAAGGTATAAATGCATAAGGGAAGGATGTAAGACGTTATACTCTTCCCTTAGGTATTTAATTTCGTCATAAAGAACCATTGTGAATATAAAAAGGAGGAAATCAAATGAGCTATTCGAAACGAGTATCACTGCTGATGTTATTGGATTCCGTCATTGTGTTAACTGCTATTTATATTGGATATTATACTCTTAATCCGTACTTCAGCATTTATACTCTACCAACCCTCATCGTGAGCTCCATCGCTTTATTGGTCAGTCATCATCTATTTGCTTTCATTTACCGTCTGTACCATAAAGCATGGGAATATGCGAGTGTGGGAGAGATGCTCGCCATCGTGCGTGCCGTTACCTGGTCGATCGCGACTGCGGCAGTCATCCAATTCTTAGTGAATGGAAACGTCTATGTCCGCGTACTCGGCATCACCTGGATGCTTCACGTCATCCTGATCGGGGGATCTCGGTTCTCCTGGAGGATGTACAGAGACTATTACATAAAAACAAAGCAGGAAAAGGCACGTGCCCTCATCATCGGGGCAGGTGCAGCAGGTTCCATGCTGGTCCGCCAGTTCATGAAAAATCATGATGCGGAGATACTTCCTGTAGGTTTCGTCGATGACGATCCGAAGAAACAGAGGCTTCAAATCTACGGCGTCACGGTAGTAGGAAGAACGAAAGATATACCGAAGCTCGTGGAGAAACTGAACGTGGAAACGATTATTATTGCGATTCCGTCCATGAGTAAGTTGGAAATCCAGAAAGTGTATCAGGAATGCAGCAAGACGAACGCTAAGACGCAGATCATGCCGATGCTAGAAGACATCGTTTCTGGTAAGGTTTCCGTTAATCAATTCCGTGATGTACAAGTTGAAGACTTGTTAGGAAGAGACCCAGTGGAGCTTGATACGAAAACCATTTCAGAAAAGCTCACAGGAAAAACGATTCTTGTAACGGGGGCAGGGGGATCAATCGGATCCGAGATCTGCCGTCAGGTGAGTAAGTTCAAACCGAATAAGCTTCTATTATTGGGACACGGAGAAAACTCCATTTATGGAATCGATATGTACCTTCGAAATAAGTATAAAACAGAGTTTGAGATTATTCCGATCATTGCCGACGTACAGGACCGTTCCCGTATCTTCGAAGTGATGGAGACGCACAAACCGGACGTGGTGTATCATGCCGCGGCTCATAAGCATGTGCCACTGATGGAATACAATCCGAAAGAAGCGGTGAAGAACAACGTCATCGGGACCAAAAACGTAGCGGAAGCCGCCGATACATTTGGCGTCAGAACGTTTGTCCTTGTGTCGACGGATAAAGCCGTGAACCCGACAAACGTCATGGGATCGACGAAAAGGATTGCTGAAATGGTGATTCAGAATCTGGATAAGCACAGCCAGACAAACTTCGTGGCCGTCCGTTTCGGTAACGTACTCGGCAGCCGTGGAAGTGTCATCCCACTATTCAAAAATCAGATCCAGGCAGGTGGCCCGGTAACGGTCACTCATCCTGATATGACGAGATACTTCATGACCATACCAGAAGCATCACGACTTGTAATGCAGGCTGGTGCCCTGGCACGAGGTGGAGAGATTTTCGTCCTTGATATGGGTGAACCGGTGAAGATCGTGGATCTTGCGAAGAACTTGATTAACCTATCGGGTTATACAATAGAAGAAATCGGGATTAAATTTGCGGGGATTCGTCCTGGTGAGAAGATGTATGAGGAACTTTTGGGTGAGAATGAAGTTCATAATGAAGCGATTTTTCCTAAGATTTTTATTGGGAAGACGGTTGATTTTGAGTATGAGCGGGTTTCGAATTTGATTGAGAATCATGCGGAGTTTGATCCTCAGTATTTGGCTGATTATGTGTTGGGGTTGGCGAATAAGAGAGAGAAAGTATTAGTACAGAATGTGAATTGAGGGGTGGAAGAAATGCAAAAAGTGAGAAAAGCGATAATACCGGCGGCCGGTTTAGGGACAAGATTCTTACCGGCTACAAAGGCACAGCCGAAGGAAATGCTGCCAATCGTTGATAAACCTACCATTCAATATATTATTGAAGAGGCTGTTGCTTCTGGGATTGAGGATATTATTATTGTGACGGGTCGTGGGAAGAGAGCGATTGAGGATCATTTTGATAAGTCGTATGAGTTGGAGGAGACTCTGGCTAAGAAAGAAAAGTACGACATTTTGGAAGAGGTTCAGGGGATTTCGAAGTTGGCTAATATTCATTATATTCGTCAGAAGGAACCTCTTGGATTGGGGCATGCGATTTCGTGTGCGAGTCGGTTTATTGGGGATGAGCCATTCGCAGTTCTATTAGGAGATGATATTGTTCATTCGCCGGAGAAGCCTTGTTTGAAGCAGTTGATTGATGTGTATGAGCGGTATAATTCTTCTGTGATTGGTGTTCAAGAAGTGCCTCAGCAGGAAGTTTCGAAGTATGGTGTGATTTCGATTAATAATCATGAGATGGATAATGGTGTGTTCCACATTAATGATTTGGTTGAGAAGCCAAAGGTGGAAGATGCACCGTCTAATTATGCGATTATGGGGCGTTATGTGTTGCGGCCGGAGGTTTTCGAGATTTTGGAAAAACAGACGCCTGGGGCTGGGAATGAGATTCAGTTGACGGATGCTATTAAGAGGTTGAATGAGTTGCAGATGGTTGTTGGGTATGAGTTTGATGGTGTGAGGCATGATGTGGGGGATAAGTTTGGGTTTATTCGGGCTACTTTGGAGTTTGCGTTGGATAGAGAGGATTTAAGACCTCAGGTGATGGAGTATTTGGAGAGGTTGGTTGCTGGGGAGAGGGTTGAGGGGTAGGACCTTCTGCCTCTTACTTGGCAGGTTGCTAGTTTAGACTTGGTGAAAAGAGTGTTTTCCCCTTCGTGGCAATGACTTGGGTAATGTACTTCTTTGTTGAGACAGCATTGGTGATAGGATCAATGTTGGGAGTGAAGATGTTGAAGAATATGCGGCTGGTGGATAGCGAGAGAGGTTTTACTCTTGTGGAGTTATTAGCTGTTATTGTGATACTTGGGATTGTATTTTCTATTGCTGTGATTTCTTTGGGTGGTACTAAAGAGAAAGCAGAGGCGGATGTTTGTGCTGCTAATCGGTTGGAGTTGGAAAAGCAGTATGGTGCTCATTTGACTTTGGTGGATGCGGATCATAGTGATGCTGTGTTTAATGACTTTTTAACTGAGAATGGTTCTGAGTTGTGTCCGGTTGGTGGAGTTATTACTTATCTGGACGGAGTTGTAGAGTGTAGTGTTCATGGTGAGGATATTGATGAGGAAGAGGATTCTGGGGATGATGGTGGGGTTCCTTATTTGTGAGGGACCTTTTTGCATGCTTTACTGGATTGAATAGTGGATGGGAACTGACTATCGTGCTTAGATAACGTACTGAAAGACTTGTGGGATAAGGGTTTGAGGGGATTTTAGTGAGATTTATAGATTGATTGAATGGAATATATAATTAGGAAGAAACTCGGTACAGGGTGAAAAATGCAAGAATATCTATTTCGTATTTGGTTGGTTGATTGAATAGATATTACGAGGTGGCTATCAGAGGTAGATAATTTAGTATGTTAGTAGTTGGTTGGAAAGAGAAATTCACAGATTCCAATTAAGTCTTAGCAAACTAAATACAACTCATAAGCTTTAAATATAAAACTTAAATAAAGCGAGGAAAATAAAATGATAGATACTGAATTAAGAAATATCCCATTTTCTCCACCTGATGTAACAGATGCGGAGATTGAAGAAGTTATAAAGGCAATGAAATCTGGGTGGATCACTACTGGACCTAGAACTAAAGAGTTTGAAAAAAGAATTGCAGAATATGTCGGTGTAAATAAAGCTGTCTGCTTAAATTCCGCAACAGCAGCAATGGAACTTACTCTTCGTATTTTAGGGGTAGGACCTGGTGATGAAGTCATTACTTCCGCTTATACCTATACAGCATCCGCCTCAATAATAGATCATGTTGGAGCGAAAATTGTTTTAGTGGACACTGCTCCAGATTCATTTGAAATGGATTATTCTAAATTGGCTGATGCTATTACAGAGAAGACAAAAGTGATTATTCCAGTTGATATTGCTGGGAAAATGTGTGATTACGATACAATATACGAAATAGTAGAAAGTAAGAAAAATTTATTTAAGGCCAACAATGAACTTCAAGAATTATTTAATAGAGTAGTTGTAATGACTGATGCTGCTCATGCATTTGGGGCTAATAGAAATGGAATGAAGTGTGGTCAAGTAGCAGATTTTACTTGCTTCTCTTTCCATGCAGTAAAAAATCTGACAACAGCTGAAGGTGGAGCTGTTGTATGGCGTGGTAACTGGGGTTTGGATGATGAGTGGCTCTATAAACAATTTATGCTATATAGTCTACATGGCCAATCTAAAGATGCACTTGCCAAAACACAAAAAGGTGCGTGGGAGTATGATATTGTTTATCCTGCCTATAAGTGTAATATGACTGATATTATGGCTGGTTTTGGATTAATACAGCTTAATAGATATGACGGTTTACTAGAAAGACGTAGAGAAATAATTCAAATGTATGATAGAGCGCTTTTACCATTAGGTATCCAAGGGTTACAGCATTATGGTGAGGACTTTGCTTCGTCTGGACATCTTTATTTGGTTAGGATTCCTGGGATCAGTGAAGAACAGAGAAATGAAATAATCGTTAAGATGGCTGAAGTGGGTGTTGCTTGTAACGTCCATTATAAGCCATTGCCAATGTTTACTGCTTATAAGAATTTAGGATTTAATATTAAGGATTACCCAAATGCATTTGGTCAGTACGTTAATGAAATTACACTTCCGCTTCATACTTTATTGACTGATGAGGATGTGGAGTACGTTATTGAAAATTTAAAAGGAGCACTAAATGAAGTCTAAGGTGGGGGGAACAGCATGTATAAGTATTTCTTTAAAAGAGTATTTGATTTAATACTAGCTTTAATAGCCCTACCATTTTGGTTCATTATTTTAGTTATTGTAGGGTCAATTATTTACTTTCAAGACAAAGGCTCAATTTTTTATAATGCACCACGACTAGGTAAAAATGGAAAAGTATATAAAATGTATAAATTCCGTTCCATGAAAATGAATGCTCCTGATCTAAGAAATGATGATGGATCAACTTTTAATGCAGAAGACGACCCTAGATTAACTAGGATCGGGAAGTTTATTCGTAAGACAAGTCTTGATGAAACACCACAGCTCTTAAATATTATTAAGGGTGATATGAGTATTATTGGTCCTAGACCTGATTTACCAGAACATCGTGAACTATATGAAGGTAACGAGGAAAGAAAGCTTGAAATTAAGCCTGGTGTTACGGGATATAATCAGGCCTACTTTAGAAACACTGTGCCTTGGAAAGAAAGAATTCAAAATGATATTTACTATATTGATCACCTGTCTTGGTGTCTCGATATTAAGATATTTTTCAAAACAGCTATATCAGTTTTGAAACGAGAAGATGTTTTTGTTACTGAAAAGTCAAATAAAAATAAAGGTGTAGGAATGTAGGGGGATTTCTTATGAAAAACATAGAAGATGTAGCGACCTTTAATGAATTGAAGTGGGATACAGACTTTTTTGGTGTTGCTAGTGCTAAATCTACTCTGCATAAACCTCTTACATTAAATAAATGGCTTGAATTAAAAACTAGGTTTAAAGATTATCAGTTTATTTCAATCATGAATATGAATTCTGAACCCATAAATGCACAGTTAATTGGGAAAGATACCTCAGCTTTTTTGGCAGATATAAATATACAATTTGAGAAAAAACTATTAGGTTTAGATGGAAAACCAAAGAACGTAACAATACACCAAGCACTAGAAAAGAATGATCAAGTCATTGGAATAGCAGATTTCCAGTTCTCGAAATTTACAGAGGACCCTGAATTAGCAAAACGAGGTGGAGATCAGGTCTATCATCAATGGGTTATTAATTCTTTTGGAAAGACTGATAAGTTTTATGCACTATCTAAAGATGAAATGGGCAATATTAATGGTTTTTTATTATTTTCATATGCAGATAGTACATGTGTAATTGAGCTAATTGCTGTGTCCCAGAAAGAAACTAAAGGTGGCATTGGTACTAGCCTATTTAAGGCAGTAGAATATGAAGCACATCAACAAGGTATTAACGAGATTAAGGTTGGTACCCAAGTACGAAACTTGGGCGCAATTAACTTTTACCATAAAGTTGGATGTAAACAGGTAGGCTGCCACCAAGTTTATCATTTGTGGAATTTATAGATTATATTTACTAATTATATAAAGTGTCCGGCAGAAAATGAGGAGAGATATTTTTGAGAGTACTATACATTGCGACTTCTTTTCCAGAGCCAGATAAGGGGGCTACTATTTATACAGATTTAGCAGAGGCATTATATGAAGCTGGTCATGAAATAACAGTAGCTGTATCGGAACAAGCTAGAAATAAACAACATACTGAAATGAAGAAAGAACGAGGTTTTGATGTCCTACGTATTGTAACTGGAAACTACTACGATGTAGGTTTTATAGAAAAAGGTATAACAACTTTAAAAATACCATTACTTATGAGACATGGTATAAAAAAGTTTTTAGGAAAAAGAGAATTTGACTTCATTTTATTTGAATCTCCACCAGTGACCAATGCAGGTTTGGTAGCATGGGCGAAAAAACAATTCAATTGTCCGGCATATCTAATGCTTAAAGATATATTCCCTCAAAATGCTGTAGATTTAGAAATTATAAAGCAAAATGGTTTGTTTCATCAATTTTTTAAATCAAAGGAAAAGAAATTGTTACAAACCGCTGATTACATCGGGTGTATGTCTAATGCTAATTTGCAATACGTAATAAAACATAACTCGTGGATTAATTCTTCAAAGGTTGAAATATTCCCTAATACTAAAAAAATGACAAATAGTATAAAGGTTAGTGAATTACCGATGAGAGAGCAGTTTGGTATTCCTAAAGAGTCGTGTGTTTTTTTGTTTGGTGGAAATATGGGTAGACCACAGTATATTGATTTTTTATGTAAGGTTATTGATGGTTGCAAGAATGAACAAGACATGTTCTTTCTTTTTATTGGTAGAGGAACTGATAGACATAAATTAGAGCAGACAATAAAGGAAAAGGATATTAACAATGCTCTTGTGATTGAAAACCTACCAAGAACTGAGTATGAACAGATAACAAAGGAATGTGATGTTGGACTGATTGTATTAGATCCACGATTCTCTATACCAAATTATCCATCTCGCATCCTGTCGTATTTGGAGTATGCCAAGCCAGTACTTGCAGCTACAGATAAAGTTACTGATTTAAAAGAGCTAATTGAAGAGGCTGACTGT
Organism: Rossellomorea orangium; assembly: GCF_019334305.1. Classification (GTDB taxonomy): domain Bacteria; phylum Bacillota; class Bacilli; order Bacillales; family Bacillaceae_B; genus Rossellomorea. The sequence continues at coordinate 84,134 of NZ_JAHWGH010000001.1, read as the reverse complement.
GGTGAGTGGGTTTGGTCAGGAGATGTAAATGCCCTTATTAATAAGGCTAAGGAGATGTCCATGTCAAAACGATTGAATTTGATGGGGACCAATGGTCGTAAGTATTTAGAAGATAACTTTAATGTAAATCGTTCGGTTCAGATTTTAGAGAGTCATTTCAAAAAGTGAGTGAGGTAGAGATCATGTTTAAAGATAAAACATTATTAATTACTGGAGGAACCGGTTCATTCGGTAATGCTGTTATGGAAAGATTCTTAGATAGTGAAATAAAAGAGATTAGAATTTTCTCTCGTGATGAAAAAAAGCAAGATGATATGCGTAAATTATATAAAGATGATAAATTAAAGTTTTATATAGGAGATGTAAGGGATATAGCAAGTGTGAAAAACGCAATGCATGGGGTTGATTATATTTTCCATGCTGCTGCACTCAAGCAAGTACCATCTTGCGAATTCTTCCCTTTAGAAGCAGTAAAAACGAATATTATAGGGACTGACAATGTACTAACAGCTGCTATTGATTATGAAGTTAAAAAGGTAATTTGTCTATCAACCGATAAAGCAGCATACCCTATCAATGCAATGGGAATTTCAAAAGCAATGATGGAAAAGGTTTTTGTTGCAAAATCAAAAACAGTATCACCGGAAAGAACACTTATATGTGGTACGAGATATGGCAATGTAATGGCATCCCGTGGGTCAGTCATTCCATTATTTATTGAACAGATTAAAAATGGAGATCCTTTAACTGTTACAGATCCTAATATGACAAGGTTCTTAATGAGTTTAGAAGAAGCAGTCGAATTAGTTGTTTTTGCATTTGAAAATGCCGAGGCGGGAGATATTATGGTTCAAAAATCTCCGGCTAGTACAATTGGTGACCTTGCTCAAGCAGTAAAGGAGATCTTTAATGCAGACAATGAAATAAAAATTATTGGAACTCGTCATGGCGAAAAACGCTATGAAACACTTCTTACAAAAGAAGAATATGTAAAGGCAGAAGATTTACCTGGTTTTTATAGGGTTCCTGCTGATCAAAGAGATCTTAACTATGATAAATATTTTGCTGAAGGTGATCAAAAACTTACTACTGTAGAGGAATATAATTCTGACAATACAGAAATTCTTACAGTTGAGCAGATCAAAGAAAAACTACTTGAATTAGATTATGTGAAGAATGAGCTAAAAGAATGGAATAAAAAAGTTCATGTAATGAGCTAAGGTGGTGCTAATTATGAAAATTCTTGTAACTGGTGCAAAAGGCTTTGTAGGAAAAAACCTTATCGCGGAGCTAAAAAATAGGGGATATAACGAAATATTTGAGTTTACTAGAGAAAGTGAATATTCACTACTTGAAAAATATACAAAAGAATGTGATTTTGTCTTTCATTTAGCGGGGATAAACAGGCCTCAAGATGAAAATGAATTTATGAAAGGTAATTTTGATTTCACCTCTCAATTGCTAGAACTTTTAAAGAAACATAATAATAAAGCTCCTGTTCTTCTTACTTCTTCTATTCAAGCAGAAAAGGACAATCCTTATGGAAGAAGTAAAAAGGCTGGGGAAGATTTATTATTCAATTATTATTTTGAAACTGATACGAAAGTTTATATATATCGACTATCAAACCTATTTGGTAAATGGAGCAAACCTAACTATAATACTGTAGTAGCTACATTTTGTCATAATATAGCAAGAGGCTTAGATATTCAAATAAACAATCCAGATGTAGAACTAAATCTTTGTTATATAGATGATGTATTAGATGAGTTTATAAGGGCTATTGAGGGAACCCCCACAACACAAAATGATTTCTGTGTTGTGCCAGTGACACATAATATTAAACTCGGAGAATTGGCTAGCCTTATAAAAAGTTTCAAAGAAAGTAGAACAAATTTAGATATTCCTAATATGGAAGATGCATTAACTAAGAAACTTTATAGCACTTATTTAAGCTTTTTACCTGAAGGCCAATTCTCATATGATCTTAAAATGAATTGCGATCATAGAGGCTCTTTTACAGAATTTATGAGAACACCTGAAAGAGGGCAGGTATCTGTAAATGTTTCAAAACCTGGAATTACAAAAGGAAACCATTGGCATCATACTAAAAACGAGAAATTTTTAGTTGTTAGTGGAGAAGGTTTAATTCGCTTTAGAAAGATAGATTCTAAAGAAATTATTGAATATAGAGTTAGTGGGAAAAAGTTACAAGTTGTGGATATTCCCATTGGCTATACGCACTCAATTGTAAACGTAGGAGAGAGTGATCTCGTAACAGTAATGTGGGCAAATGAATGTTTTGACCCAGAAAAGCCGGACACTTATTTCGTGGAGGTATAAATAATGAAGAAATTAAAAGTCATGACGGTTGTTGGAACTAGACCTGAGATTATAAGATTATCAGCTGTAATAAATAAACTAGAGGAATCAAATGCAATTGAACATACACTTGTCCATACAGGGCAAAATTATGATTATGAATTGAACGAAGTGTTCTTTAAAGATTTTAATTTAAGAAAGCCAGATTATTTTTTGAATGCCGCTACAGGAACAGCAGTAGAAACTATCGGTAATATTTTGGTTAAAATAGATCCGATTTTTGAAGAGGTAAAACCAGATGCCTTCTTGGTCCTGGGTGATACAAACAGTTGTTTAACTGCAATTGCAGCTAAAAGAAGGCATATTCCAATTTTTCATATGGAAGCAGGTAATAGATGTTTTGACCAAAGGGTACCAGAAGAGACAAATCGTAAAATAGTTGATCATACAGCTGATATTAACCTAACTTACAGTGATATAGCTAGAGAATATCTTCTTAGAGAAGGTTTTCCTTCTGATCGAATTATTAAAACTGGAAGCCCTATGTTTGAAGTTCTTAACTCTAGAAAAGCTGACATTGAGAATTCAGATGTATTAGAAAGATTAGACTTAAAAGAAGGTAATTATTTTGTAGTATCAGCCCATAGAGAGGAAAATATTAACGCAGAAGTGAATTTCCTTGATTTGGTTGATAGTATAAATGCGATTGCGGAAAAATATAATATGCCTGTAATTGTGAGTACTCATCCAAGGACTAGAAAAATGATTGAGAATAAAGGCGTTGAGTTCAATCCTTTAGTGAAAATTATGAAGCCTTTAGGGTTTAATGATTATGTTAAACTCCAAATTAAGGCGAAAGCAGTTTTAAGTGATAGCGGAACAATTAGTGAGGAATCTTCAATTCTTGGGTTTAGAGCACTTAATATTAGACAAGCACATGAAAGACCAGAGGCAATGGAAGAAGCAGCAGTTATGATGGTTGGCTTAAGGAAAGAGAGGGTCTTACAAGGATTGAAAATATTAGAAACACAAGAAAATGACACGTTAAATCTTGTTAACGATTATAGCATGCCTAATGTATCCGATAAGGTTCTTAGAATAATATTATCATATACTGATTATGTGAATAGAGTTGTCTGGGGGATAACTCAGTGAAAGTATTACAGATAAATTCAGTATGTGGAATAGGAAGTACAGGAAGAATAGCAACTGATATACATGCAATCTTAAATGAACAAGGTCACGAAAGCTATATAGCCTATGGAAGAGGCAATGCGATTAATTGTGATACTGCTATAAGAATAGGAAATAAGTATGATAATTATATTCATGTTGCTAAAACAAGAATTTTTGACAAACACGGTTTTGGCTCTAAAAGAGCAACTAAGAAATTTATTGCTGAGGTAAATGAATTAAATCCCGATTTAATTCATTTGCATAATATTCATGGTTATTATATCAACGTTGAAATCTTATTCGAATATTTAAAGCAAATTGGAAAGCCAATAATATGGACATTACATGACTGTTGGCCTTTTACAGGCCATTGCACATATTTTGAATTTACAGGTTGTGACTGTTGGAGAATAGAGGGAAATCATAGATGTATTCAAAAGAGAAGCTATCCATCAAGTATGCTGTTCAATAGTTCTAGGAGTAATTTTAAAAGAAAGAGAATAGCGTTTACAGGTGTAAAAAATTTAACTATTGTTACCCCATCAAAATGGCTTGCAGAATTAGTTAAAAAATCATTCCTAAAAGAATATCCTGTGAAAGTAATAAACAATGGGATAGATTTGGATATTTTTAAACCAACTAAAAGTAATTTTAGAATTAAATATAACTTGGAAGGTAAGTTCATTATATTAGGTGTTGCAAGCGATTGGGAGACAAGAAAAGGTTATAAATATTTTTTAGAGATGTCAAATACCCTTAGCAATGATGAAAAAATCGTTTTAGTAGGTCTTGATGAGAGTCAGATAAACAATCTACCTAATAACATTATAGGTATAAAACGAACAAATAGTACCAAAGAATTAGCAGAAATTTATTCAACGGCTGATGTTTTTGTAAACCCAACCTTAGAAGACAATTTCCCTACTACAAATATAGAATCATTGGCCTGTGGAACGCCTGTTATAACTTTTGAAACAGGAGGAAGTGGTGAGATTGTTGATACCAATACAGGTTTTATTATTCCAAAAGGAGATACGAGTAGTCTTTGGAATGCAATTTTAAAAATTAAAGATACAGGAAAGAAGAAATTCTCCAAAATGTGTGTTGAGAGATCTCATCAATATTACAATAAAGAAATTAATTTTAATAAATATATTAATTTGTATAATAATGAATCAATATCTTAGTCTCTAAGTTAAAAGCTAATAGACTATATTTCAATTGGTTGAGTTTGAGCCATTAATAGGAGCTTTAGGATATGTATTCCATTCTTTACTTAGTTATTTTAGTTAATATCTTAATAGTTACAAAAACCCTTTATAATTCGATTCTAAAGCCTAACGTACTCTTTAGTTCTATATGGTGTATTGCAGCAAGTATTGCATCAATCGGATTATTTGGAATTTATAAACCTTCAGATTTAGTTCAATTCTATTCAATTACACTCATTTTAATTTTTAATATAAGTTACTTTTCATGGAATAGGTTAAAAATTACAAAGAAGCCATTCTTAATTTCTGGTGGTATAAACTTAAAATTAATAGTAGTTTTTAATCTAATTGCATGGATATATTCTTTAAAATTTTTATTAGAATCCCTCGATATAATTTTAAATAGAGGTGGCTTTAAAGTTTTAAGATTATACGCTTTTAACTCTGAAATGGGATTGGGAACTACCTCTGAATTACTGATACTCCAAATTTTTGTAAACTCTATATTTACTGTAACAGCAATACTTTTTGTAATTACTTTAGTTACCAAAAAGTATAATTATAAATTATCTATTATTGCAATTATTGATATTTGTATGTATACATTATTGTTTGGCGGTAGAGAACTTCCCTTCAATGTAGTTTTGTTTTATTTTGCTGCATTCATTATTTACAAATCATTAAACGGTGGATTTAAAAAAGTAAAGATGAATAAGAAGTTAGTCTTAACTTTAGTCATTGCTCTTTTTGGACTAACAGTTTCTAGGTCTTGGGGAGATATTAGCTTTATAGAAAGTATTGTTCAATATTTTACTAGTGGATTTAATCATTTAAGTGTCATTTTGAATGAAGTTAATGATGAACAATTCTTATGGGGCACCGCTACGTTTGGTTTTATTGTCAATCTATTTTTAATGGTATTTTCAGTAATATTCGGCATTGAATATAATGGATCAGATTATATTATAACCAGTATAACTTCTATTCCTAGGTATATATCTCCTACTTTAATGACTAATGCAAATACAACAATTCTATATCCATTTATTAAAGATTTAGGGTTTTTTGGAGTAGTTATAGGTGCATGTTTCCTTTCCGGATTTACAAGTTTTATTGAAAAAAGCTTTATTAAATTCGGAAGTATGAGGCTATTTGGTTTATATATATTTGTAATCAGTGTCTTACTACGTTCCACATTCACTTATAGGTTATTGTTCCCAGCAGCTGCGGTGACAATATTTTTTATAATTATTTTTACAAAAAAGACGAAAAATACCAGTTTTAACCAAGGGGAGTGAATCCAATAGTTGTCAAAGGAACTTGTCTGAAATAGTCAACTATTGTTAAATGATATGAATAAAGTGATAAGTGTAATTATGAGTACTTATAACGAAAAAGAATCTGACTTAAGAGCTTCTATAGATTCAATTCTAAACCAAACGTATAAGAATTTAGAGTTTATAATAGTTTTAGATAATCCTGATAACTCTTCCATTTTAGATATTTTGAAGGAATATGAAAGAGTTGATCGTAGGGTCAAGGTCATAATTAATGAAATTAATATTGGTTTAGCTCCTAGTTTAAATAAAGGCATAAGTATTGCTAAGGGGAGATACGTTGCTAGAATGGATGCTGATGATATTTCCTTTCCAGATCGTTTGGAAAAGCAATTGAATTATATAGAGGAGAAAGATTATGATTTAGTGGCTACTAATAAAATCGAAATAGATGAAAATGGCAAAGTTATTAGTAAAAAACCGTTATTTGCAATGAATCCGGAAAATGTAAAAAAAATTTTACCGTATAATTGTTTTATAACACATCCCAGTGTATTAATTAAGAAAGAAGTTCTTGAAAATTTACATGGATATAGAGATGTGCCGTCAGCGGAGGATTATGATTTATGGCTAAGAATGATACAAAATGGATATAAACTAGGAATATTAAATGAATACCTAATTTATTACAGAATTAGGATGGATAGCATATCAAGGAAGGATTTATGTAAACAACTGTTAATAAGTAAATATTTAAAAATTGCTTATAGGAAAAATGAGATAAATGATGAATCTATAATAACTAGTATTGAAAAATATTTAAAGGAAAATAATTATTATAGCGTCCAATATAGGGATAAATTTAATAAGGCATACCACGTTTTTGGAAATGGGTTAGAGAAAATTTATAATAAGAAATTTTTAAGTGGAATTTACTTATTAATAAAATCTGCTTTTACAAACATCAAATGTTTAATGATAATGCTAGATGTTCTTAAGTATAAATTATTGTTAAATTATGAGGGGAAAAAACATTAAAGTATTTTATTATAAAAGTTCTTGCTTTAATTATTCTCATTTTGATCAAAAGCAAATGGAGGATATTATGGATATAGAAAAGTTACTATCAAGCTATTTTTGCAGGATAAATAATATTGATTTAAATAAATGTTATAGCATAGAAATTGTTGATGCTTGTGATTTACTAGTTAAAGAAAGAATTGACCTTGTCGCTAAAATAAAATATGTAGAGTTTAAAGATAAGGGATATGATTTGTCCTTTATCAAGGAATTGTATGCTGCACATATAGAAGCATTTTCTTTAGGGAGCTTTTCAGAACCTGGTAATTCAGAAAAAAATACTATAGAAAAATATATTAAAACTTTTGATAATCTAATAGATAATATTAAAAATAATGGAATAAATAAAGATAAATCTGTTATTCCTGTAGGTTACAATAACGCCATTTTAGATGGGGCTCACCGTGTTGCGATCGCAGCCTATTATAAATTAAAAGTTCCAATTATTCGTTTTAACAATTTGAGTGCGACATATGATGTAAAATATTTCAAAGAAAGGTTACTTGATGAGAGATATATTGACTACTTAGTAAATGAATATTGTAAATTAAAGGGGAATCAATTTGTTGCATGTGTTTGGCCTAAAGCAAAGGACAAAGATAAAAGAAAAGAGCTAGATGCTCTTATAAATAATTCGTGTGAGGTTATATATAAAAAGAAAATAAAAGTAGGTTATGATGGCCTTCATAATTTGATGTTCCAAATCTATTCAGGACAAGGTTGGATTGGCAATATTAAGAATAATTTTGAAGGAGCTAAGAATAAAAGGGATGCTTGTTATGACAAAAATGAGATACTAACAGCTTATGTTATAGAAAATATAAGTTTTGAGGATGTTTTAAACCTAAAGAAGAAAATTAGGGATATTTTTAATATAGGCAATCACTCGATTCATATTACCGATACTAAAGAAGAAGTTGTACAAATGGTAAATCTTTTATTAAATGAAAACTCCGTACAATTTTTGAATAATGGGAAACCTAACCATTATGTGCAGTTTAATCACTTTATAGATAAACTTAAAGCTAAGTTGATTGAATATAACCTTCCGTTAGAAGAGTTTACTATTGATTCGAGTAGTACTATGGCATTATACGGCTTGAGGGATGTTGAAGATATTGACTTTCTGACTATATCAAAGGAGTATAAAGTATTAGAGGACGATTACTTTCATAATCATCACGATTTCGTAAAATATTACAATCAGACATTGGATAATCTTGTTTTAAATCCACAAAACTATTTTTATTTCAGTGATTTAAAATTTACAACGTTAGATGTCATACTGGAGTTTAAAAAAAATAGATTTGAGTATAAGGATCAAGTAGATGTTAAACTAATTGAAAATATAATGAAAAAAAAGAGTAAACTAAATTTAGCTTTATTAAAGCTGGAAAGTTCTATTAAGAGGACAGTAAGAAATATAAAAATGAATATAAAAAAGTTAATAATAATTAGCGTAAAGAAAATGGGAGTTTACAACTATGTTAAGAGGATCTATAAATCCCTGAGGGGTTAGAAGAAGTTATGAATAAACAATCAAGAACTGCTAACTCGCTAAGAAATGTAATTTTAGGCCTGGGAAGCCAAATATTAATTCTACTTTCTACTTTTATAAGTAGAACAGTTTTTATAGCTATTCTAGGTGCTGAATATTTAGGAGTTAACGGATTATATAATAGTATAATATTAGTGCTTTCTCTAGCAGAACTTGGCGTTGCAAATGTAATGATTTTTAGTTTATATAAACCAGTTGCAAAAAATGACGAAGTCACCATTTCGGCTTTATTAAAATTTTATAGAGGTTTGTATATAAAGATATCTTTTGCAATTCTCATTATTGGTTTAGGGATTGTTCCTTTCCTAAATTTAATAATAAACAGTGAACTTTTTCTATACAGAGAGTTGGTAATATATTATTTACTTTTTTTACTAAACTCTGTAGTATCTTATCTTTTTGCATACAAAATAGCATTAATAAATGCAGATCAAAAAAATTATATAATTACATCTGTTAAAACACTTACTTTTTTGATTAGGGACATTGCTCAAATAATAATATTAATTACAATTAAAAGTTATTATATTTTTTTAATCTTACTTGTAATTAGTACTATTTTAAACAATATTATTTTAAGCAAAATTGCTGATAAACATTACCCATTTATCAATAAATTTAAATTTGTAACTAATGATAAAAATGAAGAGATAAGCAAATTAAAAATAGAAATAAAGGAAAAAATAAAATCAACCTTTTTATATAAAATCGGTGTTGTTATTATGAACAATACAGATAATATATTAATTTCAATAATAGTAGGAACTATTTTCGTTGGTTATTATTCAAATTATGGATTAATTATATCTGCCATTACAACTTTTATAACTATTTTTATTCAAGCTATTTATTCAAGTATTGGTAATTTGAATGCTTCGAGTAATACGTTAAATTCTTATCATTTTTTCAATGTTTTAGTATTATTTTTCCATTGGTTAAGCGCTTTTATTTCGGCTTGTTTTCTATTAGTATTTAATGACTTCATAACTATATGGATTGGTAACGAATATTTGTTAGGTTTTACTATAGTTTTTGCAATAACATTTAATTTTTATATACAAAACATTATAAATCCAGTTTGGATTTATAGAGAGACGATGGGTTTATTTAATGAGATAAAATACCTTATGTTATATGCATCACTTATAAACTTATTACTGTCAGTTTTTTTAGGCATGAGATGGGGAATCGAAGGTATTATAATCTCAACAGCATTAGCAAGAATATTTACGACAGTTTGGTATGAACCCAAGCTATTATATAAAGTTAAATTTAATAAACCCATCACGAACTACTGGAAAATGCAATCGAAGCACATTTTAACTTCTGTTTTGGCAGTTGGAATTGTACTTTTAATCACTAAGGATCTGCCTATTTCGTTAGGTTTTATTTTATTAAAGATTATATTATGCTTTTTTGTTGTAAGTAGCATGTTTCTGGTGATGAATCTAAGAAATAAAGAGCTTAAGGAATTAAACGGATATGTCAAGCAATTTATTAGAAGATAAATAGATTATGCTTTAATTATGCGTCTTAAAATGAAAGTTAAGATGGGATAAATCATAGGAGGCAAAAATGTCAATATTAATTACTGGTGGAGCCGGATATATAGGTTCTAATGCTACTAAGTATTTTTTGGAGAATAATGAAGATGTAATTGTTGTCGATAATTTACAGAGTGGTCATAGAAAATCAGTTGATGTAGAACATTTCTATCAAATCGATCTTCGAGATAAAGATGCTTTAGATAGAGTCTTTAAGAATCATATTATTGAAGCGGTGATTCACTTTGCGGCTAACTCTTTAGTCGGCGAAAGTATGGAAAAGCCATATGAATATTACCATAACAATGTGTATGGTATGATGTGTCTTTTAGATGTTATGAAAGAAAATAATGTAGGCAAGATTGTATTTTCATCAACGGCAGCAACTTATGGAGAACCTAAGAATATCCCTATTGTTGAAGATAATGAAACCACTCCTACCAATACCTATGGCGAGACAAAGCTAGCCATGGAAAAAATGATGAAATGGTTTGATCAAGCTTATGGCATTAAATACGTATCTTTAAGATATTTTAACGCTGCAGGAGCACATGAAGGTGGAAATATTGGGGAAGATCATGATCCTGAAACACATCTTATTCCTTTGATTTTACAAGTGCCACTTGGTCAGAGAGATAGGATTTATATGTTCGGTGATGATTATCCTACAGAAGATGGTACATGTATAAGGGATTATGTTCATGTAATGGACTTGGCTTCTGCTCATTATCAATCATTAGAATACTTAAGAAAAGGCAATCCAAGTGAAATTTTCAATTTAGGTAACGGAAATGGTTACTCAGTCAAAGAAGTAATTGATGTAGCAAGAAAAGTGACGAATCACCCAATTCCAGCAGAAGTAAAAGAGAGAAGAGCGGGAGATCCGGCAATCTTAATTGCTTCATCTGAGAAAGCAAAACGTGTCCTAGGTTGGAGACCACAGTTTGATTCATTAGAGAAAATCATTACTGATGCATGGAGTTGGCATAAGAATAATCCAGAAGGTTATTCAGACAAACAATAACATCATGCTATGCCGATGCTTCAAAAGCAAAGCGGGAACTAGGCTGGACAGCGAAACGTGATATTATTGCCATGTGTCGAGATGCATGGCGCTTTGAGAAAAATTATAAGGAATAGGAAATTTACCCGCTGGGCTGTCTTATTTGGCAGCTCGGCGGGTATGTTTTTTCGACTTTATGCTTTAGTGCGTTAACTTGGTAAAATAACATAAACACAAAAAGGACTCTGCATTACTGGCATAATCCTCTTGATTAATCCTTCCTGTATCTACATAGAATCTCTTCCTTTAGAATTTTTCCCCATTCCAGATCTATTAGCATTACATACAAATTTGCTCTTAGTGATAAAGGTACTCTTTTCATTAACATATCGAATTCCTTCTCATCATTAACTACAATAGTAAATTTATCTGTTTCAAGTAAATCAAACATCGCAATTCGACCGTAAAGATGATATATGTAAATACCAGGAGGGCGACGGTCTGGGATACTGGGTTTGAAATCTAAATACCACCTATTGTACCCTTCGTGGTCAATGTTAAGTATCATATCGGGAAATCGAAATCTCTCTTCAGTATTTTCCACACTCCACTTAAATGTACTTTCAGAGAATTCTGGGGTCAGACCCCCGCTCAGCTAAAGTGCACAGCGTTAGCGTGTTAAAGAGTGTCAAATGGGGTCAAATGGGGACGGTTCCAATTTGACTTTTGATTATTGCAGACAGAATGAGCTATTAGTGCATACTTTTGAGCCACATAATGCGGACAGGAAAGCCACCAAGTGCGGAGTGTGACTACTGTTTCTGCATTGTAGCCAGCTTGTTGTTTCTATAATTATCATTTTTCCTCTTTAGTCCTGGGGCTAGGCAGGGTACCGAGAAATCTAGCCAACACAATCAGCGTCATAAACAGACCAATTATTGATTGAAACCACATTAGTTGAAGGCCGAACCCAGATGTATAGTTCAGACTGCTTGATCCAAAATTGGTCATACGGATGAAGCTTAAATAAATGATTTCCATCGTACTGACTTCCCTTAGATCCACACTAAAATTATGGGTGAAGAAAATATAAGTGCTCCCAAACCAGAAAATGATTTCAATGAAATTATGAAGTAATAAGAGAATCATTCTCCTGACGCTCTTTAATAAATATGTTCTGCCTTTAACCTCTGTACGGTATTCATCGAATAATAAAACGTTCATCTGATAGACGAATATTTCTAGGATCCTCAGACTCCCATACACCACTAACCCAACATGAAGCGGGGGATAACTAGTGTATTTAAAGATCAAAATGGCAGAAAAAGAAAAGAGGAAGTGGAACAATACCCAAAGATCAACAAACGTATACGTTTTAACAAAGCTTAAAAAGGACCATTTCCCTGCTGCTAACCTCAACCACTCAAACAAAGAAATATACCTCAAATAGTGGAAAATACGTTCCCACAAAGTAAAGATGATAGACTGATTCTCTTTCATATCTTAACCTCACAAATTATAAGATAAACAATTCTCAAAAACTTTTAAGCCTAATAGAAAACGCCCAGAAATGGTATGCAATATAATCATGGAACATACCTTTATTTATACTGTTCTAATATACTACATATTACCAAAAACTTCTTTCTTTTATGTCTATTAATTGTTATAAAGGAGGGGTGGGGCAGGCACCAGGCCAAAAGGAGTCAAAAGAGACGATTCCAAATTGACCTTTTTTCACTTGAGTATTGCATCTCTTAGTAGTAAAGGGTTACGTACAGTTGATCCGCCTATTGTGGGTGAAAGGCGGATCAACTGTCTATGAGTAGGTGTGAGTAAATAATTGTAATATTTAAAATTATATGGTAAATTAAGCTGTGTCCACTACTTTTCGTTCTACCATCTCCTTTGTTGTTCTTTCAATTACTCCGTTCTTATTCATTTTCTTTCCATGTTCTAAACTGTACGGCACTCAACTCCTGACAATACCCACCTTTATACTAAACGAACAGCCATACTTTCCCCTGTAACAACGTACGGATTTCTTTTCTTCATCCAATGTTTTCTTTCTCATGAGCATCCCTATAAATAAATACATATTGAAACGGAGGACTGTCTATATGTCTTGCAGTGTAACAAGCATTGGATTAAAAGGCTTGGAAGGTTACCGTGTGCAGGTACAGGTCCAAGTGATGGAGGGGATGGAGTCGATTGTGGTGGTAGGGCTTCCGGATGCTTCGGTGAAGGAGTCGAGGGAGCGGGTATCGGCAGCTTTGCGGAGTTTGGGATTTCCATTGGTGGATATGAAAGTGGTCATCAATCTATCACCTGCGGAGCAGAAGAAGAACGGACCGTTGTTTGACTTGGCGATTGCAATCGGTGTATTAAAGAGCGGGGGGTTCCTGAAGGAGGAGATACCGGGTGATGCAGGGTTTATCGGGGCGCTTTCGCTGGATGGGACGGTGCTTCCCGTGGAGGGGATGATTGCGGCGATTCTTGCGGCTAAGAAGCTGAATCTCCGGACGCTTTATCTTCCGTTTGATCCGTCCATACCGTCCATCGAGATCCCCGGCTTGGAATTGGTCTACATCGAGACGATCCGTGATGTAATGGATGTCCTGTCGGGGCAGCTGCTGCTTCCATTTACGCAGCACACTGAGAATACAGAAGAACAACCTGTGATCGGAAGAAATTTTGACCAGATCATCGGACATGAATTTGCGAAGCGGGCACTCGAGATTGCCGCTAGCGGGGAGCATTTCGTGTTAATGGATGGTCCTCCGGGATGTGGGAAGAGCCTGTTGGCGGAAACGTTTCCTTCGATTCTGCCGCTGTTGTCGAAAGAAGCCCAGCTCGAGAAGATCAGCCTGTACCAATTAGCCGGTGCCCCTTATAGCTCCATCACCCTTCCCCCTTACCGTCACCCTCATCATTCCGCATCAGCCGTATCCATCATCGGAGGCGGGTCAAACCCCAAGCCAGGCGAAGTGTCCCTTGCTCACCGAGGGGTGCTGTTTCTGGATGAACTCGGAGAATTCTCAAAGAAAACCCTCGATATGTTACGACAGCCCCTCGAGAATGAAACGGTCACCATCTCTAGGGCCCACTCCACCGTGACTTACCCGGCCAAATTCATCTTCATTGCAGCCATGAACCCTTGTCCATGCGGCTATTACGGTTCCAAGAATCAATACTGTACCTGTTCGGATAAACAGATAAAAGCCTATAAAGGAAGGGTGTCCGGCCCTATTCTGGACCGGATGGATCTGTTGCTTTCCCTGGAGGCAGTGAATATGAAAGATCATGATTTCACCAAGATCGAATCATCTGAAGACATAATGAAGCGGGTAAGCTCGGCCAGGGAAAGGCAATATGTTCGTTACGGAAGGGAGATTTGCAACGGAAGTGTTCCGTTCGAAGAGTTGATCAGGAATAGTTCGCTAACTCCCGGCCAACAGAGTGAACTACAGCAGTTATCGATCACCCAAGGCCTCAGCAACCGGGTGCAGATCAAGATCATCCGGCTGGCAAGGACGATTTCTGACTTACAGGGAGAGGAGTCCATTACCGATGCTTCGATTAACGAAGCTCTGTTGTTGCGTAGGCTTCCTTCATTTTCCACCGCTTTGATGACAGGAGAGAAGCAAGGGGCGGTGTATGACTAATCCTATGAAAAGAAATGGAGGTGGAGAAAGTGGCTCGGAAAGCCAGAGAAAAGAGCAAGAGCGGAGTATATCACGTCATTGTCAGAGGCGCGAACCGGCAGGAAATCTTCCACGATGACGACGACCGCCTTACATTTCTTGAAACTCTGCAGAAGGTGAAACAAAAATCTGGGCTGACGGTTTATGCCTGGTGCCTGATGGGGAATCATGTCCACCTTCTGCTTAAAGAAGCTCATGAAAGCATATCTGTCGCCATGAAAAGGATCGGCGTGACATATGCGAATTATTATAACTGGAAGTACAAGACCAACGGCCATCTATTCCAAGACCGGTTCAAAAGCGAGAATGTTGAAAACGTGAACTACCTCCTCACCGTGACCAGATACATCCACCAGAACCCCATTAAAGCAGGCATTGTGTCTAAACCCCACCACTGGCAGTGGAGCAGCTGCCGTGGGTATTACGATGAACCTGTTTATCCCTCATCTCTTCTTGATTCCCTTTTCATTTTAACTATGTTCTCTTCCGGTCGATCACTTGCCATACAGAGGTTTAAAGAATTTAATGAGCGGACTAATCAAGACGATTGCCTGGAGGACTATGGTGATTCGAGTAGGAGGCTATCGGATGACGAAGCTCGCGAGGAAATTAGGAAGTGCCTTGGCTCATTGGAAATTCCTCAATTGAAAAGTTTGCCGAAGAAGGAGAGGGATGGGGTGTTGAGGAAGGTAAAGAAAATTGAAGGGGTGTCTCAGTTGCAGGCTGCGAGGATTTTGGGAGTGGCGGTTTATTTTTTGTATAGGGTGAAGGGGTAGAGAGGGGGCGGGATTAAACTGGGTACGCTGTCCGTTCCCCTTTCACTGCAAATAGAAGAGGGTTTTGATTGCTGGTAGGGGAAGCAAGGGGACGGTTCTCATGCTTCCTTTTTTGTCATTTCAGGTTAATCAGGGACGGTTCCCACCCTACTCTAGAGCATGAAAAAGTAGAGTGGGAACCGTCCCCGTTTCAGCACGTTTCAGCATAATGCAGATAATGATATTATTTTTTTTATTTGTATCCCTCCCAATAAAACAACATACTTATATGTAATAATATACCATATAGCGGAATTGCTAATTCCACACTTATTCAAACATATAAAATTTTCATCTATAAATTGACCACTGGAATGAGATCTCCACCCATCTATAGTGTGCAGCGTCAGTGCGTTAAAGTTTTGGAGGAATATTTTTTTCCATGGAAGTGTGGGCATTTGGGTTTGATTAACAGTTTCCCCCATATATGAATATATTTTTTATAAATTTAATAAATTCACATGAAAGTAATGGTGAAATTTTCTATAAGGAGGG
Organism: Rossellomorea orangium; assembly: GCF_019334305.1. GTDB lineage: Bacteria > Bacillota > Bacilli > Bacillales > Bacillaceae_B > Rossellomorea. The sequence goes on along the minus strand of NZ_JAHWGH010000001.1, from coordinate 67,949 downwards.
GATTTTTTGCTGCCTATTGGGTTTATGATTTTTTTGTTGATAGATTTTAGTTCTACTTTTGCATCAGTATTCATAGTATGAAAAGTAGATTAGAGGTAAAAAGGAGTGATCTGTATGATATTGATAGGAGATTCGATAAAGTTAGATAGGAAAATTACGGATAATATCCAAACCGGTTTTTATAATGGTAAGGTTGTGCCTTGCTTAAACTATCAAGGACAATACATAAAGGAAGTAGATAGCAATAGGGAATTCACTCATAATAATTTACATGAAATTATTGAAGAGGTAGTTGTATCTAAAAATGTTATCGAAAATCAAAGCTACCCTAGCTTTTTAGTCACTCGCCAAATTGGGACGGATAATCCAAGCTCGACTAAACCTAAAGATAGACCCCAGACAAGAGTTTCATTAATTTATGTTGAGAATAATGATATGAGAGTTTGGACCCCTACGAATAAAGAAATAATTCAGGATTTAAAATATCTTTGCAGTCATGCAGGGAAAGAATACATGACTATTTTTAAAGAGATAAATAATATGTTAAGTACAAGAACTGACTTTAGTGTACAGGAACTACTAAATAGTCATTTTACCGATATGTCATATGGTCCAAATGTAAAAGCATATGCTGGAATGGTAAGAGGTAGATTTGAGGATCATAAACTTCCGGTAGCGGCTTTCTTTGCACTAATTAAAAATATATTGATAACTGAAGATATGAGGTATGATGGTCATCATCATCTTGGTAGATATCGGTTTCAACTTGCAGCTTTAGATCATGTTTTAGGTAATAAACCTATTGATGATGTTCTTTAGATTAAGTAGTAACTTCCTTTTTAATCAGGCCCATTTGTTATGGAGAGCTTTCCTTGAATAATATACTTTGAATGGATGAGTTATAAGTTTAATGGAGAGGAGAAATTATGAGGGAAATAATAGAAGATGTTTATGATTGTACGGATTGTAATCATAAAAAAAGTTGTGATCGAATTATATATGAACAACAGCAAATTCCTCAGATAGCAGTAGTATTGCAAAATCCAGGGACACCACCTGAGGATATTAAAGAGGCAGAAAATAAATCTTTAAGAGGTATGAATAATGCTGAAAAAGCAGCTTACCACTCAGGCGAATTAAAAAAGTGGATAGTTAGTACGAGTAATGGTAACCAACAGTTTTTCTTAAGATTCTTTTCCCTTTTATATAAAAATAACCTTATACGTAGTCAAATTCAAAATGTTCAAGATTTAAAGATGTATGTTGATTCTGGTCAAGTTTTCAAAGATGTGTATTTCACTGATGGATTAAAATGCCGAGGAGAAACTAAAGACTTTTCTCATAAACACTTTAAATATTGTATGGGGAAATATTTGAAAAGGGAGATTCTTGCTCTGGAAAATTTAAAGCTTCTTTTTGTTTTTAGTACTAGAAGTTGGGAAGCCTTTAATTCTGTGTACGATCTAAAACAAATCCAAGTGTCTAAAGTTGAGAGTAAGAAGGTAGCTCAAGTTCATGGTTATGTATTCAGAACAGAAATAGGAGTAGAAGAAAAAAATGAAAACAGAAAAGTACATGTAATACCTCTTGTTCATATGAGTCAAGTTAGCAGAAATAATACTTTAAGAGATTCCTACTTCGACTACTTAGAAGAAGGTATGGAATATTTCTCTAAAGTTGTTACGATATAAGCAAATATTGTTAAAATAACCCAACGAATTTCTGTATAGGATTCTAGACGGATAATTTGTGGGTTATTAGTGAAAGAATCGGCGTATAAATGAATTCCGTATATTTTTTTAGAACAAAGGCAACCTATTCTGGTTGCCTTTGTTCTAAAGATAGATTAATAATTCCACCAATTACTTGTTATTGGCATATAGCCTCTATAAATATTTTGACCAGGAAGGTAAAGATCAGGATCAACTGTAATGGCTGTGCTATAACTTTCCCCTTGTTTCACTTGAAAGTGTAGGTGAGTTGCAGTTGTATCCCCACTGTTTCCTTGATAACCAATTACTTGTCCCTTTTGAACACTCATCCCATATAGTCCTTTTGTGTTGGAATCTAAGTGGGCATAAATTGTATAAAGGTTGTTGCCATGATCAATGATAATATGATTTCCAAACCCACCTCCACATTTTTCTACTCTATAATTAGGGCATGAATTATATACTTTAATAACAGTTCCGGATTCTGCTGCATAAACGTTACTTCCATATTCTTCAACCATATCTACACCCTTATGATCAGGATAGCTTGGATCCATAAAGTCATACGATACTCTAGGGTATTGTAGTGGCCATATGAGTGAGAAACCTTCAGACCCTAAATAAACCCAGTTATTTCCGTTATTTATGGTGCTATTGGTATAAATTTGATACCAGTCGCCTTTTATGTCAACAACTTTAACATTGTTTGTAGGAGAATAGGTTGAGATTGAATTTGATGAAAAAGATGCTGCTTCATAGGTGGTGAAATTATGATCTATATTGATTGTCCCGTTATAATACCATTTGTTCCCCTTGTCGGTATGAATTTGATACCAATTGCTGTATTTTGCTACAACTCGAACGCCAGTACCTTTACCGTAATAAGCAATTTTCCCACCGGCATCCGTCACTTTACCAGAAGTGAATGAGGGGCTATTAAAAATATAAAAATCATGGGGTATCGTTATAGATCCAAGTGTTGGATCATGGTACACCCATTTATTACCTTTGTCTGTGTGTATTAAATACCAGTAATCCTCTTTTTTATCAACTATATGCACGTTTGCCTTTGTGTAAGAGGCGATTTCCGGTGAGCTAAATGATGCATTCTCATAAATAGTGAAACTATGATCAATATTAAGTTCTCCTGTGTACACCCACTTATTTCCTTTATCTGTAATGATTTGATACCAATCTCCACTTTTAGCTACAGCTTTAGCTGAGGTTGCGCCGTAATAGGCAATTTTCCCAGAACTATCACTTACTTTTGATGAAGAAAAGGTTGGTCTATCAAATATATAAAATGAATGATCTATTTGGATATCTCCTAAGCTTGAATCATAGTACACCCACTTATTACCGTCACTTGTATAAATTTGATACCAATTCGGTCCATTTTTATTCACGATATTAACTGTTTTCCCACCCGAAAAGGTATTCACCTCGGTAGAAGTAAATTCTGGTTGTTCATATGTAACAAAATTGTGATCTATGGAAAGAGTCCCGTTATAGAACCATTCGTTCCCGTTTATGGTCTCAATTAATAGCCAGTCACCCTGTTTTTCTAAGACATTTACGGTTGTAGCGTTGTAACTATTTAGTTTTGTAGAGTTAAAACTAGGTTCATCAAAAGTATTAAAACTATAATTAATCTTTACTGAAGATTCAGATGCTGCAAAACTAATGGTCGGACTGATGACAAAGAACACTAAACACAAAAAAGTGACAATAAAAATATTTTTTTTCATAATTCCCCTCCTAATATTGTACCAGTTTACCATTTTACTAGTAATAATTTTACAATTCAACCATATTTGGGAATTTAATATTATTATATCTGTTTCAATCGTTAAATGGTGTCGTGTCTAATTTGCCGTACAGATAAATCTTAGATATCTCCCAGCATGTGTAATCAAATCCAAGTTTAATATAGACGATTTGCCAAGGGTTCGAAGAGTTGGGAAACTCAAAGAAAAATGATGTTTAAAAGTTCAAGTATAGAGACGGATCTATTCCGCTATCTGAAGCCCAGCCAGTAAGTTAATAATCTTAGTTTTTTTCTATAGTATGTCAATCGTTTGTTTTATTCCTGATCTGGATATAAGTTGGAGCATTTTCGTATTCGTTTCGTGCCCAAGTTTTATTTACGTGGTGGTTGCAGGGCCGATAATTAAATGGCTTAATTCTAATTAAAGAATGGTGATTGACCTATCTCAATTAGTTAATCGAGGGAAGGTTTGCATTTATCTTTTTTCAATGTACTCTCTAACTAGAGAAAAATGATTTCGGCAAACTTAAATATTTAAAATGGCCAACCTACACCAAAGAAAAGTCCGCATGAGTAGTACCTCTCTTAAGAGCCATTTGTTGTGGACAGTTGAGACGGTAATTGAGAGAAATAGAGTTACTTAATGTGTAACATGAGATAGTTGTCTTATATTGATTGGAACAATAGAATTTAGATTATTGATGGAAAAATGTGTTACCGGCAACTGATTGATAACATAGCTTGCTACGCAGTTCTCGTTGATCAAAATTATTCTATCCATGTACTTATAAAATGAGATTAAGGGATTTGGTTGAAAATATCCCTGGTATACATTGAATTTTTTCTACATCAAAAGAACCGTAGTGTGGAATAATATGGTATTATATTGTCGATGAATAATTTCACATAAGGGTGATAGCCAGATGGGAATAGAAGAATATTTGTATTATGGAGAATACGTGATATTTGAAGGGAAAGCTCCAGAGGTTATGATTGAAAATGGATCTTCTTTTGGGGTATATTCGCTTGTCATGACCAATCAGGGTAGAATTATTGCGCATGACACAGGTGGATTCTTTAGTGAGGAAAAAGTTTACTATTTTCCTAGAACAAAAAAAATATGTGTGAAATTGGAAGATGAGAAGGTACATCTAGTTGGGAAAACAATGAACTTCAAATTTGATTTTTCTTTGGACTTACAAACCTATTTTGAAGTAGTTGAACAATTTGGTACAAGTCATTTTGAATTAGATCCCAATCAAAATCAGCATTGTTTTCTTTTTGCTGATTTAAACGAAAGCAACATATATTCTGCCGAGTTTCTTATAAAGGACCATGAAATATGTTTTAAAATTATTAATAGCGACAGGCCTTTGGAGTTTATGACTTTGGATATTGCGGAGATCGCGCACATTTCTGAAGAAGAGAATCATATTATTCGGGTTAATATCAACCTTGAATTTATGGGTGTTTATCAAGATAGTATCTATTTATTTGTCCCGGATGAACGGCAAAGGCTCGAATTCTTGTCGATTATGAACGATCGAGAGACTATTTATAATATTGCTTATGATGAGGAACGTATCACAGCAGCTTTTATAAAATGTCAATTGAATGACTCAAGAAATATTGCTTATGATGTATATATTTTAGATGACGATACCTCATTCAGGATTGTCCTTCGCAATCATTTGAAGGTCCTTTTAACAAAAGAAAAAAAGGATGTTGAAGAATACTTTAATAAGGACTCTAAGGAAACTGTTTTGAAAATAGGAGAAAATTATTTTTATATTCAGCCCAAGCAGAATGTAAAGGAGCAGTTTACGCTAAAGGTACACGAAGATAATGAATTTTATTACTTTGAAAATACTGGGTACATAAAGGGATTGTTGGAAGGGATTGAAATGAAAGAACAAGTGGATACGGCTATTTCAGAAAATTCCATTCATCTTATCAATCACATCACAAAATTATCCATTACAACAATTATGGTCGATACCGTTACGTTCATAAATGACGGTAATCTATTATTGGTCACGAATCATGAAAACCTTGCCTGTTTGGAATTGGATTCATCAAAACTACATGTCATTTCCTTTATAAATGTTAAAGAATTTGAGAATGAGAAAATTCTTTTTGATATCTTTAAGGAACCTTTTTACTATGAGCAAAATGATGAGGGTTTAGTTTTATACAGAGATAATAGGGAGGAACCTATCCATACTTTAAGAAATAGGGACATGATGAATCTTAAGCTGAAACTTGAAAGGATAGGCAACTCTTTTGGTCTATTATCTTCTAATGAAGTGGAGAACTCATGGGGACTGTATCTTCCGGTTAATTCATTTAAAGAGATTGTTTATAAGGCGTTTACTTTTATCAAAGTTCCTGTATTAGTAGATACGAATCCTAAGTCTCTTTACGGAACAATGGTTCGCGAAGTAAGTGACTTATTATTATATGAGTACTTTGGTCAGCTAATGGTACTGGACGACGGGATTGAAGAATTTTATGAGGTGAATATGAGCGAGAAGGACCGAACGTCTCGTTTAGTCAGCTATTTATATTATGGCATCCAGGCTCAGAGAAAGCGGATGGATTCTATATCCGTATATATGCCAGGTGTGCTGAATAAAGTTGAACAGGAGTTGTTCATGGCATACGGTAAGCATCTAGGAGAAAAATATTTTAAAGATCTTCAAAAGCACTTAATCGGAATAACCAACCAGATGAAAGGATCTCTCTTAGAAATTGAAAATAATCTTATGCAATGTGGAGTGTTAATTTCAAAGAGGTCTACAAAAGAGATGGTAAATGAAAGAAGAAAGAGTGGGTATAAATCAGCTGGTTTGCAAGCTTTGATGGGTGTTGGTATCACAGTTTTAACGGGAGGAGCTGCGGCACCCCTACTTTTGGCACCAACCTTTATGGCACTGAACACTAATAATTCTGCTAATATGATGAAGCTTCAAGAAGAGATAAAAGAAGAAAATGAACAAAACAGGACAGATTTTTACTTTAGAAAGGCTTTAGACTTATTTGATCACTATATTCAAACTATGATGCCTTATTACGTTTCTAAGGTGAACGATGCCATTGTTGATTGCTATAAAAAACTTGCTTTTGCATACGAGCCAATACTTGAAGAACCGCTGTTGAAAGAGAAGCTACTTCAACGTATTGCTGAGATCTTCACTTATAAAAAATTGCCGGTTGATTCAACAACTGAAGTAGCAAAGCAAGAGATACTTAATGGTCTTTTTACAACGATAGAGGAATCTCAACTTTCCATCAATGCTTTTGAACAAATTTTAAAAATATCAAATGAACTCCCTACACTTGAAAATTCAAAGTAAAGGAAGATGTAAATGTTTAAAGATCCACTTAGACCAAATGGATTTCAACAGACAGATCCGTTTCTAGACTTAGATCATAATCAGATCCCAGATAACCAGGACCATTTCTTTGATTACGATAAAAACAATATCCCTGATCATATGGATTCGTTTGCTGATTATGACCATAATCGAATCCCTGATGCTCAGGACCCTTTCTTGGATATGGACCACAATCATATACCAGATGCACAAGATTCTTTCTTTGACATGGATCATGATCAAATACCAGATCAGCATGATCAACTTGTAGATTTAGATCATAATGGAATTGGCGATGGTGGGGTATTCTAGTAGGTTCGTAATTGAGAAGGGTACATGAAAATAGTAATTTAAAATTTATTATTTATTATAATGAAAAATTTGGTTTGTTTTTACAGCCCATCATTTAAGCTTGATGGGCATTTTTATTTTGGTTTAAAAAATTTAAGGCGAATCAACTAGACCACTGAGATGGAGGAGAGTAATAAAATATGACTCAATATACATATAGAATAAACAGAAAAGTTTACAATGAACTAAGAAGAACGTTAAGAGTTCATGGAGCTGGAAGAGATGTATTTATATCCTTAGAACAGCTAATAAAAATAATAGGGGCAAAAAATAAAGAAATCCCCGAAGTATCTAAAATGGAAGGTTATTCAAAATTAATTCAAGACCATGTAAATTTAATTCTTGATATTGGGGTCAGACCCCCGCTCACAGTCGATACAGTCATTGGTTCAGCTCAATATTTAGATGATGCGTTTCTTGCCGGATGAAATTCACGTTGATAGGCTAGTTGACTGGTTTATAAAGAATAAAGAATTTGAGTGTGATAGAGCCATTCTTACCTTTTACTTTGCAAATTATATTAAGCGAAAGATCAATGCTTTATATCGTTCTATCAATAAAGATGAGTTTGCTACGACTCTAACTATTATGGGGAATAAAGAAGCGACTAAAGAATTTAAGAAACAATGCCGGGATCGTAAAAAGTTAGGTGTTAAAATCATCCGGCAGTAGCTAAGGGGTGAGCTTTGATGAGTAAGGACTTATATAAGAAAAAGCTTGATAAGTTAATAAACAAATTTATTTTTAGATCACGTGATTTCGTGGATTATGCAGCACACCTTTACGGATACAATGAGATGTTGATGACAGGAGAAACAAACTCAAAGTTTACATATGATCATGAGTACTTTAATTTTACAAAGAGCACTAAAACCTTAATTAGTATTAAAGAGTTATTGAAAATGGGACATAATGAAGATGGACTAATATTAATAAGAACTATGTTTGAAAGTTATCTGAGCAGCAGGTACCTTAACGAAAATGAAGAATTCATAGACCAGTTGATAACCTTTCCTTTAAATTTGTTCTTTGCCAATTACAATATCCGAGAAGATGGAGAAATATATAATCGGGAAGGTGAAAAAGTTGGAGAGCTAATAAATCCAAGTGGATTTAAAACGGGGAAAGACAAACAGTATTATTACACGTTTTATGGATTCCTATCTCCTTTCGCTCATAGCAACTTTGGAGTGGTAAATTATTATTTAGACGAACATTTTCGTTTTACAGTTGAGAAGGTAAATTATCCGATACTTGTTCGCTTCTTTACACTTTTTGTATTCACTAAGATTTTCGAACATATTGTAACCGTTGAAGGGGAGGACTTTCTCAACAAGAGAACAGAAAAAGAATGTTATAAGTTGGTTGAAGAATCTATCAAGTTTCAAGATGGGTTAATCCCTGTTTTAATTTCTTCCTTTCAATCAAAATCAGAAGATACTCAATTTAAACACTACAACAAAAGAATGAGAGAAATGCTAAAGGCTATGAGGAAATCCCTGAAGGAAGAGTTAGGAAGTGTAAATAAAGACTTTCTAAAAAAACAATAGATGTTTGTTCTATAAGTATATCCCGCTTAATGTGTACGTGAAGTGTAATGAATACTATATCTAGCAATATTTGCCCTGGTAATACATGGCGGTTGTAAGAAAATTTATAAGTTTAAATTTTTTGTTGACAAATGTAAAATCAAAAGGTTTAGATGAAATTAACATACTAGAAAGGAAGTTGTTTATGTCAAGACATCTTATATCAATAAAGGAAATTTCACCAGATGGTGAGAATGGATACTTCATTACTATTGAAGGCTATGATGCAGAGCAACAAAGGGATTTCTATGAAGTGATTAAGAGAGACAGTGAGGGGTTTTTAAGAGGAGATTGTCTTAATCCTAGAAAAAAACCAGTATCAGCAAGCTGCATAAGTCTGATTCGTACAAAAGTAAATGTAGCTATTAACAATTTCATAGAATAAAATAAAACTAAAAAAGGGGTGTCTATAGGCACTCCTTTATTTGCATGTATATAATAGAGTGATATTTTTTATGAGGTGATTTGTTGTGGGGATCAACAGAATATTAAATGAAGTAAATGAAGAAAAAAATAAAATTTGTAAAAATTTAGGTGTTAATGGACAGGATTACAAGTTAAAAGCTAGTGGTGAAAACTTACTTAACGGTTCAGCTTTTGCTAATGGGAAAGGTGTCAGACTTAGTAAGGTATTATTGAAAATGTGGGATGAAGACAAAAACATTGTAAAATTCATGTTGGCACATGAGTTAGTCCACGCAAAATATGGAGATAATAACATTGCCGTTATTAAGGATAGGTCAATATCTAAACTAATGAAAAATGCTGTCATTTTATTAAGTGAAATGAGAGCAAATATGATAGGGGCTTCTGTATTGGGCCTATCTGATGAAGAAATGAATAGAGTCCAAAAAAAACTACATATCGAAAATGAAAAAAGACACAGGGATAACCTGTTAATTAAATTGTCTAGAAAGTTAAAGTTTATTGGATCTTATGAGTATGCTTATGAAGAGTATAATGACCACAATATAAAATTTGAGTTTAGTAAGGGTTATCCTCCTAGAAAGATGATTGCTGATTTTGCTTATAGATATAATGATTTTAGCGATAAGGTAAAAGATGAATTATTAGAGAAATTTTATATGCTGTTTAAATCTGAAATTAGTGTAGAAAAAGATGAGTTTAAAAATCGTGTTTTAAAGTATTTTAAAACTCACTATGAAGGAAAGAAAAGCAAAGAGTAAAAAGGTAATTATATAGAAGAAACTCGTTTACCTTGCTCATCACTATACGTGGTGGGCATTTTTTTATTGTTATAGGTGGGATATATTTTCGCGTATTTTTATCCATTCAGCCTCACGGCGTCTTTGGCGCACCGAGGGGTCCTCTTTTTAGATGAAATCGCCGAATTTACAAAGAAGACGCTGGATATGTTGCGACAACCTCTCGAAAGAGGAGATATCACCATCTCAAGAGCTCATTCTACCCTTACTTACCCGGCCTCCTTCATCCTGATAGGGGCCATGAACCCTTGTCCCTGCGGATACTTTGGTTCCCTCACTCATTATTGCACCTGTACCACTAAGCAAATCATCGCTTATCAAAATAGATTATCCGGGCCCATTCGTGACCGGTTTGATATTTTTCTAAGTCTTACTCCCGTCCATTTGAAAGATCGTGTAAATGAAAAAGAAGGTTCTCTATCTGTTCAACGACGCGTGAAAGAGGCTAGAGAAAGGCAATACGACCGTTACAGTGAAGAGGTATGTAATGGAAGAGTGGATTATCAAAGGTTACTGAAGAGCAGTCCGGACCTTGAAGATCACCTTCCTTTCCTACATAAGCTGTCATCCAAACAGCACTGGAGCAACCGGATGCAGGTGAAGGTTTTGCGCCTTGCGAGAACGATCGCTGATATGGATGTTTCAGTAAAGGTAACGGAACAGCATATGTGGGAAGCGGTCAAGCTGCATAGGAGACCGCAAAGTGAGAAACATCATGGTGCGGGAGTGATTGGTGAATCTTTAACTTAATGACATAAAGAAAGAAGGTGGAACAATCGTATGCCAATGATCAGCAAATTTGGGGGGACCTTTATTAAGCTGAAGCCATTTCATAACAATCTTCTCTTTGCTTGAGGGTAAAGCGTCGTCTCCCCTTACATATTCACCTGTCATTATTTCTATTCTTGTCATAAATCCAGCATAAATTACATGAAAGTGAGGAGGATCATGATCGTTGTAATACAAACATATGATGAAGGCGTGGAATGACTGCAGGCGTAATGAAGCAACTTGCAGGATACCACCCCTAAATTAGGAGGTGTTTCAATGATTCTTATAGATAACGTATCTACAATTCCTGAAATGGACGGGTGGTTACTGATTGATTTCACAGATGGGTCGAAAAGGTTCGTAGACATCAAACCTCATATGAAGGGTATTCTTGAAAAACTGAGAGACCCTGAATTTTTCAGTAAGGTGTATGTGGATGATGAGTTGAAAACCATCACTTGGCCAGGAGAGCTCGATTTGGATCCCGATCAGTTACACAGAGAAGGGATCGACCTAAACGAAATTAAGAAAATTATTGAAGTAGCGAAGAATACAAATTTATTGGAACGAGCTTGATGACAAAGCGAGGGTAGAGCACCCTGGCTTTTTTTGTTTTCATTTTTAAAAATAATTTCCTCACCAGGGTGTCCTATTCACTGCTCCTCCCTAAAATCACCCCACTGACCAACAGCCAGTTCGAAATGAAATGAGCACCCTTTACCACACGGTCCACTACAAAAGCGGCACCATAAAACAACACAATCAACAATCCCGCCAACGCTACCTTCTCTAGCCGCGAAAACACCTGCCAGTTAGAAGCAAAAAAATAAAGTGCACTTGCCAGCAGAAACACAACCCCGAATAAATACGTCAGTGAAATCACCTTTTTCATACATTTCACCCCTTTTTTAGTTTATATTTTATTATATGAGAGTGGAGAGGGATATAGGTATGTGAGGTGGGACACGGGGACAGGTCTCTTGTCCCACATTCTTGGTTGTCTGGGACAGGGTACCTGTCCCCGTGTCCCATTCAGCAGCCTGACCACCCAGTTAAAATTTATCCTGAAAGAGTGGAAGTAATGAAAAAGATATTTACATATACGTGTAGTTTAATCATCCTTTTATGTGTAGGCATTTTTTTTCTGTTTGAAGATTCTGCTATAGCTGGTATAGCTTTAGGGGTCTGTTTCTTCACTCAGGCTGCCCTCACCATCAGCTTTTTTGTTGATGATGAATAGGTAATGCTATGGGGTCAGGCAGGGTCTATTAGCCTGGCTATTTCCTCAATCTTTGGCACGAGAAAGGAAACATAAGGCTCATCTTTCCGTATTTCAAACATATGCAAGGCATGTCGAAAGTAAGGAAGGGCCTGGGCATATTCCTTTTTCAACTCGAAGTTGTAGCCGATTTGATAATGAAGCTCACCGAGTCCCCAAAGAAGTTCTTCTTCAAAGCACCATTTAATGGCTTTGAGACAGTAGTCTGTTGACTCTTCAAGTTCTCCTAAACGTGTCAGAACTCTGGCTGTACTGTAAAATATCTTGGTTTTGATTGATTTATCCTGCAGTTGGCCGGTTGTATTCATGGCTTGTATGACTTTTTTATAGTAATGAAGGGCCTCTTCATATTGTTGCATATTGTAAAGAATAGCTCCATTGCTTGAAAGGATTTCCATTTCTCTTTCGGACATGGCTTTTTTCTGATTGGCGGTCAGTCGGTATGCCTGATCGAAGAGGGCAAAGGCGGCTTCGGCATCCCGCTTGACCTCAAACTGATAGATTCCTTTGTGCCAATAAAGAAGTTGTAAATGGTCATTGTCTTTATAAAAGAGCGGGTTCTTCTCTTCTATCCTGACTAAATCCATCATCTCTTCATATTTTCGATACACTCTCAAATACCTCAGTTGTTTCTCCACTTCCATGATGTAATCAAGACGGGGCGTGGTCCCGATTTCAAAGAAATAGTTGACGTCCACTCCCAGTTTGACCGAGATCTGGTATAAAGCGGTGGCACTTGGATAGATGTCCCCCTTTTCTATTCGGCTGATCAGCGCCTGGGTACAGATTCCTTCTGCAAGGTCTCCTTGCGTGATTCCGACAGCCTTCCTTAATTCTCTGATTTTAGTTCCGATTACTGAATAGTCCATGGGGTCACCTCCTGGGTATTTTTATATTTTAACAGATATGTATAGGTAGGGGTCGGGGACATGGGGACAGGTACTCTGTCCCAAAATATTAAATTGACGAGGGGTAATGTCTTCGTGTCTTTATTTAAAAAATGGGACAAGGAACCTGTCCCCATGTCCCCCTTTCTTCTCGAAATATCTTTTTTTTCAGAAAACAACTTGCTATAATGGACATACAAGTGAAAATAGTTGGTGAAGACGCCATAATAGATGAGCCATTTCTTGGTTGATCTATTATGGCGTCTTTTTGATTTCATCCTCTTTGTAAGCGTTTTATCAGAGGGTTAAGAATGAAAGGTGGGAGGAACATATGTACACATGTACAGTGAAGAATGTCAGGTTTCAGTTTCGTTCCGTGAGGGATGTGCTGGCGAAGGCGAGTGAAGAGAAGTCTGGTGACATCATGGCGAAGGTTGCGGCTGAATCTTATCTAGAGAGGATGGCCGCAAAGATTGTGCTAAGTGAGATGAGCTTGAAGGATATCTTTGAAAATCCGGTCATCCCGTACGAAAAAGATGAGATTACGAGAATCATTTATGATGACATCAATCAATTTATTTATAAAGAAATTTCAGGTTGGACAGTGGGGGATCTTCGGGATTATGTGTTATCTCACCAAACGAATACCTCGGATTTATTCAGGATCAGTAAAGGATTAACGAGTGAGATGATTTCAGGTGTCGCCAAGCTGATGTCGAGTATTGATCTGGTGATGGCGTCGCAGAAAATCAGGCCGACGGCTCATTGCAATACGACGATTGGGGAAGCAGGACGCCTGGCCTTCCGCTGTCAGCCGAACCACCCAACAGATAACTTGGAGGGAATCCTTGCGTCGATGAAGGAAGGGCTGTCCTATGGATCCGGGGATGCCGTGATCGGCGTCAACCCCAATAACGATTCTGTGGAGTCAGTCTCGAAAATTCTACACATGACTCATGACTTTATGCAAAAGTGGGAGGTTCCCACTCAAAACTGCGTACTGGCACATATTACGACTCAAATGAAGTCATTGGAAAGGGGAGCTCCCCTGGCATTGATGTTTCAAAGTTTAGCAGGTACCCAGGAAGCGAATGATGATTTCGGGGTCTCGAAAGAACTATTGGATGAGGCCTTTGAGATGATGGCGACATTAGGTTCTTCTACCGGACCGAATCAGCTTTATTTTGAAACCGGACAAGGGTCAGAAGTGTCTCTTGATGCTCATATGGGTGTTGATATGCAGACATTGGAGGCACGAACGTATGGATATGCCCGTCACTGGAAGCCGTTCATGGTGAACAATGTTTCTGGATTCATCGGTCCAGAGACCCTCTATGATGGCCGACAAGTGATTCGTGCCGATCTTGAGGATCTGTTTATGGGAAAACTTCATGGATTGCCGATGGGAATAGCTCCAACGTATACGAACCATATGCAAATGGATCAAAATGATCAGGAAATCGGTGGGATGTTAACGGCTCTCGCAGGCGCCAACTTCTATATGGGGGTGCCAGGGGGGGATGACGTCATGCTAAGCTACCAGGATACAAGCTATCATGATGATGCCAGCTTAAGGGAGATGCTGGGGCTGCGTCCACTGGCGGAGTTCGAAGGATGGCTTGAAAAAATGGGCATTATGGAAAATGGCCGACTGACAGAAAGGGCAGGAGATCTTTCCATATTTAAATAAGAAGGGAGGAAACGGAAATGGATATTCAAACAATCGTTCAACAGGTACTGGATGAGTTGAAAAAAGGAGAAACAAAGAGTCCGGATACTCAACCATCTGAAGAAAAACAAGGGATTACCAACTACACTTACGAAAAGCAAAAGGTTGTGCGAGTCGATCAACCGGTTGACCGGGAAGTCATTGAAAAAGCACGTAGCATCACACCGGCAAGAATCGGCATCGGTCGAACAGGAACAAGGATGAAAACCAAGGAATACCTGGATTTTCGCATTGACCATGCAGCTGCACAGGATGCTGTATTCAAAGGGGTTTCAGAAGAATTCCTGGAAAAGATGAATCTCCCTTTCCTTCAGTCAAAGTCCGAATCAATGGACGAATATTTAATGAATCTGGATAGCGGACGTAAACTGAATGAAGAATCTAGAAAATGGGCGCAAGACAATCTTTCAAAAAACAAACAGGTCCAAATCATTGTGTCGGATGGACTGAGCTCCACGGGGGTTGAAGAGAATATCTCTGATCTGCTTCCGGCTTTGATTCAGGGCTTGGAGGGGAAAAAAATATCTCTGGGAGAAACGGTCTTTATTAAAAGAAGCCGTGTATGGATACAGGATGAAATCGCTGAGATCACAAAGTGTGATGTGGTGATATCATTGATAGGAGAGAGGCCGGGGCTTGCTACTTCAAAGAGTATCAGTGCCTACTTGATTTATCAGCCTGGAAAGGAGACGGTTGAAGCGGATCGGACCGTCATTTCCAATATTCATGATGGGGGGATCCCTCCTGTTGAAGCAGGTGCATATCTCGCAGATTTACTGGAGGACGTTCTGAAGAATAAAGCCAGTGGAGTGAAGTATGCTAAGCTGAAATAGATTGTTCCCTATTTGCAGGGTTTATAGATATTACCATTGACAACCTTTTAAAAGGAGAAATATAATGTTCTATATTCAGAATTTTCTGTACTGAACAGGGGTTTTTCGTCAATGGAACATAACACAGTAGAATATTTATGCGGTATTCATACCGATCTATCCGTAGAAGAGATAGGAAAAATTAAAGAAGTAGCCATGAATCTTCCCTTAATGGCCGACTTGAATAAAGCGCATGTGTTTGTGGATTGTCTGACCAAGGAAGGAACGCAGGCGATTGTGGTAGCAGAAGCTGCACCGACGACATCCAAAGCGATTTACAAGAATGTTGTTGCAGGGAAATTTGTTTATGAACCATTTGAGCCTTCTGTTTTATATACGTTGAGAACAGGTCAGCACGTGTTTCATAATCGGGCGATTACACAAGAAGGGAAGACCGTAGAGCAAAGTGTTGTTCCGATAAAAGGTGAAAATGAAAGCGTTATCGGAACGTTGATTATGGAGAAGGACATCAGCGAACAGCTGCAGCGCCAACAAAAGCTGGATGCTCTGTCAGAAGCAACAGAAGCACTGAGCGAAATTTTGATTGGTGCGAGTGAGAGTCACCCTATTATACCGGAAGTGATCGAAGAGTCATTATTCTTTATCGAAGGTGACAGCAAGATTTTGTATAGCAATTCGGCAGCAGCGAGTATGATTCAGAATTTGGGCATGGGAGAGTGTCTCCCGGGGGATTACCTGACTCACTACTTTCCGGAGATCAAAGAAATCCTTGATACTCCTGAAGAGCTGCTTGTAAAGGAAATCAAATTTTATCAACACGTTTTTAAAGTAAAGAAAATCCAGCTTGGCAGTTCGATTAAGCCCAATGGAACCTTCATTATTTTTAAAAACATCACGGAACTTAGGGAAAAAGAACGGGAGCTGATCGTAAAGTCGGTCGCAATCCGGGAGATTCATCATCGTGTGAAAAATAATCTTCAGACGGTCGCGAGCTTATTGCGATTACAAATGAGAAGAGGGTTACCGGAAGAAAGCAAGGTATATTTTGTTGAAAGTCTTAATCGCATTTCGAGCATTGCGTCGGTTTATGAAATCATCTTGGCCACTTCAAGTGTGGATGAGGTCGATCTGTATCAATTGATGGAGAAAATCGGGAATATGCTCGTATCTGAAGCAGAGGGGCATAAGAGGATCACCATCTCATACACCGGCCCTCAGTTGCTGATTAAATCGAATAAGGCTGTATCCGTGGCTTTGGTTCTGAATGAATTGATTCAAAACTGCATGAAGCATGCCTTTAAACGGATGCTGGAAGGTGAGATTCAAGTCGTGTTTATGCGCGTTGAAGACCAGTTAGAGGTCAGGGTCATGGATAATGGCGAAGGTCTTTCATCAGAGTATAAGCCTTCACTTGGATTGGATATTGTCAAGATGATGATTGAGCATGATCTGTCGGGTGAATTCCTAATTGAACCTGCTCAAAGCGCTGGTACTGTGGCTCTGGTGAGATTTCCGTTAGAAGAGGAGGCGGCTCTTGTATGAGTAAACGGATCATGGTGGTGGAAGATGAATCACTTGTACGGCTGGATGTGTCCATGATGCTCGAGGATGCGGGTTATGAGGTCATTGCTCAGGTCGGAGATGGAGAAAGCGCTGTGGAAAAAGCATTCTCAACCAACCCGGATTTAATTGTCATGGACATCAAGATGCCGAAATTAAACGGCCTGAAGGCAAGTGAAATCATTTCAAAACGCACGAATATCCCCATCCTCCTCCTGACGGCTTACAGCCAGCGGGAATACATCGATAAAGCGAAACAGGCGAATATCATGGGGTATCTGGTGAAGCCGGTGAAGGAATCAAGCCTGATTCCTGCCGTTGAAATTGCCCTTCAGCAAGCGGAAAATGCGAAAGCATTCAGACAAGAAGTAGAAGATATGAAGGGTGAACTGACAGGTCGGAAAATGATAGAAAAGGCAAAAGGACTTATCATGGAAAAATTTCATGTGCCGGAAAACACGGCCTACAATAAAATGAGAAAAATCAGCATGGACAAGCAACTATCTCTTGAAATCGTAGCCAAAAAGGTACTCCTAAAATATAAAGACTAGTAACTTCAATACAAGTGAATAAAACCAGGCAAAGGTGCTTAAGCGGTTAGTGCTTTTCATGACCGTTAGGCACCTTTATGCCTTTTTTAAGAAAAAATTCGACTCTAGTGTTGAGATCAAACAAGGGGGTAATTGTATGGAAATGATCGGGAATATTGTGATTTATATCATTATGACATGTGCTGTATTGGGGGCATTCGCCGCGATTCGTAATAGTGATGAAGGTCTCGGGGCACAGTTTATGGAAGGGCTGCACGCGATTGGGCATATTTTCGTACCTGCTGCCGGAATCATGGCTTCGATTCCGTATCTTTCATGGTTCATTAACAAGGTATGTGGTCCATTCTTCGCATCCATCGGGGCTGATCCTGCCGTTGCTGCGACAGCCATCCTGGCGACGGATATGGGGGGCTATCAATTAGCCGAAGTGTTAAAAGAGACACAGGAAGGGTGGATCATGGCGATGATCGTCGGTTTCATGGCGGGGGCAACTATTGTGTTCTCGATCCCAATGGGACTTGCGATGCTCGATAAGCGCGATCATAAATATATGGCCCTTGGAGTCATGTCGGGCGTATTGACCATTCCGATTGGTGCTCTTATTTCAAGTACAATCATTCTATTATCCAATTCATATGTCCGGGATTTCATTTCAACTTCAGGAGAAGCCAAATACCAGTTTGCGCTGGGGTACGGGCAGATTTTACTGAATTTAAGTCCGCTCCTTCTGTTTGTGATCTTGATTGCCGTAGGACTTTACTTCCTTCCAGATTTAATGATCAATGGATTCATGTGGTTTGGACGGATTATGGATGCCGCCATTAAACTCGTTCTTGTCTTTTCAATCGTTGAAATTTTCACAGGTGTCTTTTCCACCGTTTTGGGGGGCTGGGGATTTCATCCGATTATGGCAGATCAAGAAGATCAATTCCGTGCGTTGGAGACGGCAGGTTACATCGGGATTATGCTTGCAGGTGCTTTCCCGATGGTGTATTTACTGCAGAAATATGCTGGTGGACCACTTGAAGCCATGGGAAGAAAAGTGGGATTGAGTAAAGAAGGGAGTGCCGGAATCGTCGCGACCATTGCTAACATTCTGGCTATGTTCAAGCTGGTCAAAACGATGCCTCCAAAGGATAAAGTCATCAATATTTCCTTTGCCGTTTGTTCGGCCTTTCTACTCGGGGATCACTTATCCTTTACAGCCAACTTTCAGCCAACCCTCATCCTCCCGATCATTGTCGGGAAATTCTCAGCAGGGATCATCGGAATTGGCCTTGCCTATTGGCTATCCGTACCGAAAGCCCTTGAGCTCGAGAAGAAAGATCGTGCTGCCGGAATTATTGGGAAGGATGAATATCTAGAAGAGCATGAAGAGGATAAAGCGAAAGCAGTGTAAAAGCATGCTGCAACAGCGGAGGGAGTAGGTATCATCATGGATGAGAAAAAGCGGTTTATTCAGGAGTTTGTACCGGGGAAGCAGGTTACATTAAGCCATGTCATCGCCAACCCTGACGAAGGCATGTTTGAGAACTTAGGGATACAGCAGGCGGGGGCGTTGGGGATACTGACCCTGACGCCAAGTGAGACGGTCATCATCGCAGGAGACTTGGCAACGAAGGCAGCCGACGTGAAGATAGGGTTTCTTGATCGTTTTACCGGGAGTCTGGTGATTGTCGGAAGTGTTTCTTCCGTTGAAATGGCTATGGAAGAAATCAATCGATTTTTATCAGAAACCTTGCAGTACACCCCTTCACGAATCACGAAATCATAAAGGGGGGATGAAGGATGACGAGAAAAAACCGGGCTATGCTGATCGGATCGATCGGTGCTGGGAAATCGACTTTGACGAATGCTCTTCTGGGAAGAAAGCAAACAGCCGTAAAGACACAGTCTCTGAGCTATTCCGACTGGATCGTCGACACTCCAGGAGAATATACCGAAAACCCTTTTTATTATAAAAACATCATGGCAACTTCATTGGAAGTGACTCATGTTTTATACTTACAGGATGCGACCAGGAAGAAGACGATTTTCCCCCCTAATTTCAGTACCGGTATCAATAAGCTTCCCATCGGTGTGGTGACGAAATGTGATCATCGGGAGGCCGATGTGGAAGAAGCTGTGAGGCAATTGAAACGGGTGATTCCATCTGGTCCGATCGTGCTTACGTCATCTTTTGATGGAAAGGGCATGAAGGAAATTCGTAATCTGGTAAACTGTCATTCTCTGGATGAGATGAGAGAGTATGTGTCGACGTTGGATAAAGAGAGCGTATTCTTTATATGAAAACCTTTACAAAATTCTAAAAATAGACTATATTCTAATTATAATAAGATATTCGGGCAAAGGCGCTCAATACAATCGTCATGTTTCATGACGGTTTGTGTTGGGCGTCTTTTTTTATGGATATGTCAGCTGGGAGGTGGATGCTTTGAAACGTTACGAACCTCAAAAAGAGGTGATCCTGAGTGCCGGGATCGATATCGGGACCAGTACGACCAAGATGGTGATCAGTCGATTTTCTCTTATGAATATGGCGGGTGGGACCCATATGCCCCGCATTGAAATCATAGACAAAGAGATTGTTTACAGAAGCCCCATTTTCAGGACTCCACTTCAGTCCAGCACGACCATCGATATAGGAGCAGTAGAACGATTAGTGAATGAGGAATATCAAAAAGCGGGTATCAGCCCAAGGGATATTAAGACGGGTGCCGTGATCATCACGGGTGAGACAGCAACAAAGAAAAATGCACAGGAAATGGTCCACCATTTATCCGATCATGCCGGCGAATTTCTTGTGGCGACTGCAGGCCCTGATTTAGAGGGAATCATTGCAGCCAAGGGATCCGGCGCATACGAATATTCAAAGAAGACGGGGAAGGTCGTTGCCAATATTGATATCGGTGGTGGCACGGCGAACGTGGCTGTTTATCAATCCGGAAGGCTATGTGGAACCTGCACGCTTCATATAGGGGGAAGGTTGATTGAATTTAAGGGAGATCGCATTCAACGGATCTCCCCTCCGGTTGGGAGAATCATGGAACACTTAGGGTACTCCTTCCGAGAAGGGGATACACCCCCTTCGTCAGAATTAAAGGGTATCACAGCCCTTATGGCAGATGTCATTGCGAGAATGCTCAATCGGGAGTTGCTGGATTCCGATCTCCCCCTTTTACTGGGACATCAGCCGAACTGGACGGAAAGTATAGATGAAATCATGTTTTCCGGTGGAATCAGCGAGTGTATCTATCGATATGAAAGTTCATCAGCCTCAGTAGCACACTATGAAGACTTGGGAGAAATGCTCGCAGCCTCTCTTAGAGAAAACAAAGAGCTGTCCCGTTGGAAGTGGGTGAATCCTGAAGAAACGGTCCGGGCAACGGTCCTTGGAGCCGGGACGCAAACGACTGAAATCAGCGGAGCTACCATCCATGTCGAAAGCAGGGATCTTCCTTTGAGGAATCTACCGGTCTATCAAATCCCATTCGGATACGATCTGGAAGAGGGTCTAAGCCGTATACCCCAAGCGATTGAGAAAGCTGTGGAGGTGTATGATTCGCAGAGAGAGGGGATCAATTTCACCTTATATCTGACTCAGATTCCGTATCTGGGATTTCGGGATGTCCAGAGGATGGCGAAAGCATTACTCTCGGCTGTTGAAACCAAGCCCAAGCCTGATCAGCCGCTTGTCATTGTCCTTGAAAGTGACCATGCGAAAGTTCTTGGACAGACACTCAAGGTCATGAATCCAGGACAGACGATCCTTTGTATCGATCAAATCAATGTAGAGCACGGGGATTATATCGATATTGGTCACCTCTTGCAGACAAGCGTCGTTCCGGTCGTCATCAAAACATTAACCTTCCATCATTGAGAAAGGAGGCATGGGTGTGAAGCTTAAAACCACATACGCAGGAACAGTGTATTCATTTTCAACCTTGAAAGAATTATTTGCTAAAGCAAACGAAGAAAAATCAGGTGACCGGCTGGCAGGTATTGCTGCCGAAACAGTTCAGGAGCGCATCGCGGCGAAGGAAGTATTGAGTCAGTTGACTCTTTCAGATATCAGGGAGAACCCCCTGCTTTCGCCGGAACAAGACGAAGTATCCAGAATGATTGAGGATCAGGTGAATAAGCCTGTCTATGAATCGATTAAGAATTGGTCCGTGGCAGAGTTGAGAGAGTATATTCTCGCTGACACCACTTCCGGAAGAGATTTAAAGAGAATCAGTAGAGGACTGAACAGTGAAATGATCGCGGCGGCGGCAAAGATCATGTCGAATCTGGATCTTGTCCATGCAGCGAATAAAATGGAAGTCCTATCAACCTGTAACATTACGATCGGTTATAAAGGAACCCTCGCTTCCCGGCTGCAGCCAAACCATCCGACCGATAATGTGGACGGGATGATCGCCTCCCTTAAAGAAGGGCTCTCTTACGGAATGGGGGATGCCGTCATAGGCATCAACCCTGTGGATGACTCAGTTGAAAGTGTCAAACGTCTCCTTCATGCTACCAAGAGTTTCATGGACGATTGGGGGATCCCTACTCAAAACTGCGTCCTTGCCCATGTGACGGCGCAAATGAAGGCGATCGAACAGGGGGCACCGGCAGACATGATCTTTCAAAGCATTGCAGGAACAGAAGCGGCAAACCGTTCCTTTGGAATCACCGCTTCCTTATTAGAAGAAGCGAATGAAATGGCAAGAGCACTCGGTACAGGAACCGGACCGCAGCGATTATATTTTGAAACGGGTCAAGGTTCCGAGCTATCGGCTGAAGCCCACTTCGACATTGATCAAATGACCCTTGAATCACGAAACTACGGGTTTGCGGCATGTTATGACCCGTTCATTGTGAACACGGTAGTGGGCTTCATCGGCCCTGAGTACCTCTACAACAATAAGCAGGTTATCAGGGCGGGACTCGAGGATCATTTCATGGGGAAAATGCACGGCATTCCAATGGGAGTGGATGTGTGCTACACGAATCATATTAAAGCGGATCAAAATGATATTGAGGATCTGGGTGTCCTCTTGACCGCTTCGGGTGTCAACTTTGTCATTGCTACTCCGATGGGGGATGATTGCATGCTGAACTATCAATCCCTCAGTTATCATGACGTGGCCGCCATCAGACAAACGATGCAGAAGCGTCCATCCCCCGTATTTGAAGAATGGCTTGAGGAAATGGGAATCTTCGAAAACGGTAAGCTTAGTAAAATTGCCGGAGACCCGACCATTTTTTCACGATAGGAGTTGAAGGAAGTGAATCCAGAACTTATCGAAAAAGTAACAAAACTGGTCATGGAGAAAATGCAAAGCCAGCAGCAGACAGCAGAAACAACGGCGTCCCCGGTTACGTTTTGGGATCATACTTCCGAGGGCACTGGAAATAAAGAGACGTATCAGCGCAGACCAGAGGAGTCGCCTTTCGGAGATCAGGGAGAGTTCATTACATTCACTCCCTACACGGATCCCCCTCGAATGAGTGTGGAGAAAAAGGAGACTGACAAGGAAGAAAAAACCGTCTCTGATGAATTACAAGAACTGAGGGATAAGACGCCGGCACGTATCGGAGTGGGGCGGGCAGGTGTACGGCCCAAAACGGACAACTGGTTGAAATTTCGCTATGATCATGCAGCGGCTGTGGATGCCGTATATGGAGATGTCACTTCTTCGCTTTTATCCCGCCTGGAATTATTTAAAGTGAACACCATGGTTGAGGATAAAGAGATCTATATCCGTAGACCCGATTACGGGAGAAAGCTTTCGGAAGAAGCGAAACAAACCATTTCAGAGCGGTGCAAACCATCCCCTACCGTTCAAATCGTTGTCTCAGACGGCCTGAGTTCAAGTGCGATCGAAGAAAATGTGGAGGATGTCTATTTCTCATTAAAACAGTCTCTTACCAGTCTCGATCTTGATATGGGGACCCCTTTTTACATCGAAAAGGGTCGGGTGGCTGTCATGGATGATGTCGGGGAGATGCTGAAGCCTAAGGTCGTCGTTTTATTGATTGGCGAAAGGCCGGGTCTTGTCAGCGCAGAATCGTTAAGTGCCTATTTATGCTACGAACCGAGAAAGGGAACCATCGAAGCGGATCGCATGGTGATCTCCAACATTCATAGAGGTGGTATCCCGCCTGTCGAAGCAGGCGCTTATCTCGGAACCGTCATTCAGAAGATATTAAAGTATGAAGCAAGCGGTGTGTCACTTGTGAAGAAGGAAGAATAGGAGGGGACGACTATGGCATTAGAACGGATCCATGCGGATATCCTGGCCATTCGGATAATTCCGAATGTAGATAACGAATTAGCCAAACAGTTTAAACTTGAGCCTCATCACAGGAGCCTGGCCATCTTCACCTCAACCGTCGATGACATTGGATATACGGCTTTAGATGAAGCGACAAAGCGGGCTGAAGTGGAAGTGGTGTATGCCCGTTCCTTCTACGGAGGCGCGGCCCACGCATCAGGTCCGCTATCCGGAGAGATGATCGGGATCATGGCAGGTCCATCACCTGATGAAGTGAAAAGCGGTATGGAAGCAGTGATCCAAACTTCAGAGTCAGGAGCTTTCTTTGAAGCCTTGGATGATGAGAAGTGTCATGCTATCTATGCCCATGTCGTCTCGCGGACCGGGACGTATCTTTCCAAAGAAGCGGGAATTCAACAGGGAGAGCCTCTGGCTTATCTGATCGCCCCGCCGCTGGAAGCGGTATATGGCCTGGATGCTGCGTTAAAGGCTGCAGATGTGGAACTGGTGAAATTCTTCGGTCCTCCATCCGAGACAAACTTTGGAGGAGGTCTCCTGACAGGATCACAGTCGGCTTGTCAGGCTGCGGCAGATGCCTTTCGTGAAGCTATCACAGACATCAGACACAATCCAACCAGATATTAATCACCACTAAGAACAGGAAAGGAGAGTGGTAACGTGCAACTTGATAAAGATCTCCAGTCCATCCAGGAAATGAGGGATGCTGTCAGTCGGGCAAAAGAGGCGCAACAGAAATACTTGTCCTTTAGTCAGGAACAAGTAGATGACATTGTGAAGCAGGTGGCAGAAGCCGCTTACGCAAAATCACTTGAGCTCGCTCGAATGGCTGTAGAAGAGACTGGCATGGGATTAGTGGAACACAAGAAAATCAAAAATGAAGTCGGATCCAGGGACGTCTATGAATCGATCAAGGATGAAAAGACCGTCGGGATCATAGGTGAGGATCGGGTAAAGAAAGTAACGGAAATTGCCTATCCATTCGGAGTGGTGGCAGGCATCATCCCGACTACCAATCCTACTTCAACAGCCATCTTCAAAACCTTGATTTCGTTAAAAACGAGAAACGCCATTGTTGTCAGTCCCCATCCCCGGGCGGTGAACTGTACCGTGGAAGCATTAAAAATATGCCATGAGGCCGCTATACAAGCGGGGGCTCCTGAGGGCTTGGTCGGCTGGATTTCAAAGCCGTCCATGGCAGCGACCAATGAGCTGATCAAGCACCGTGATATCGATGTCATCCTGGCAACGGGTGGCGGCGGCTTGGTCAGGGCAGCTTATAGTTCCGGCAAGCCTGCCTATGGAGTCGGACCGGGAAATGTTCCGGTGTATATCGAAAAGTCAGCGAAAGTAAGTCAGGCTGTGTCCATGATTGTAGACAGCAAATCCTTCGACAATGGAACGATCTGTGCGACGGAGCAGGCCATCGTGGTCGACCGAAATATTCAACAAATGGTGATGCGGGAGCTCCGGAATAACGGGGGATACATTCTCAATGAAGAGGAGAAGGCTGTAATGGAGAAGATCATCTCCCCTGCACCCGGTAAATTAAATCCTCATATTGTCGGTCAGCATGCGGTGAAAATCGCAGGGATGGCCGGGATCACGGTGCCGGAAGACACGAGAGTATTAATCGCAGAAGAAACCCGAATTGGAAAGCATATTCCTTTTTCCATTGAAAAACTGTCACCGATTTTTGCCTTATATACTGCAGACAGTTACCAGGAAGCGAAGGAGTATTGCTTAAAGCTACTTAATTTAGGTGGAAGGGGTCACAGTTTATCCCTCCATACGAGCAATGATGATGTGGCGAAGGAAATGGCCATTGAGATGCCTGTATCCCGGATGATGGTCAATACTTTGTCATCCATAGGTGCAGTAGGGGCTACAACAGGCTTGAAGCCTTCCCTGACGCTCGGATGCGGATCTTTCGGTGGCAATATCACCTCCGATAATGTATCTGCCCGTCATCTTATCAATATTAAAAGAATGGCTTATGGGATCAAGGAGCCTTCCATCCCGAAAGCATCTCCATCTGTTCCGGCTAAGGCAAAAGATGCGAAAGAGAATCAAGAGGTAGAAGAGATTGTAGAACAGGTGTTAAAGCAGGTACCTCAAAATGAGATGAACCCTGAGAAGATTACTGAAATGGTGAATCAAGTCATTAAACAATATCAATTACATTAAATTGGAGGAATGAAAAATGAGTAGAGAACTTACGGCACTAGGAATGATCGAGACAAAAGGATTGGTAGCATCCGTTGAGGCAGCAGACGCCATGGTAAAGGCTGCAAATGTACATTTAGTCGGAAAAGTCCATGTTGGTGGCGGAATCGTAACAGTATTAGTAAGAGGGGATGTTGGTGCAGTCAAAGCGGCAACTGATGCAGGATCTGCAGCCGCACAGCGTGTAGGCGAAATCATGAGTGTTCACGTAATCCCACGCCCACATAACGAATTAGAAAGCATCCTGCCGAAGCAAGCGGTTGAAGTTTAAATCGGTCAAACAGTGAGGAGTATGAAACATGAATAATCAAGCCATTCAAACGATAGTGGAAGAAGTCATGTCCCGATTATCTCAGGAAACAGAAAAGAAGGACTCTGTTCCAATGGCGGTTTCTGCTCGGCATTGCCATGTAAGTCAGTCAGACCTGGAAGCTCTCTTTGGAGAAGGCTATAAGCTGACGAAGAAGGCCGATCTGTCCCAACCCGGTCAATTCGCTGCAAACGAATCAATCACCATTGCCGGACCAAGAGGAAGCCTTGAAAAAGTGCGTATTCTTGGTCCTGCACGTACCATGACCCAAGTAGAAGTGAGCCGGACCGATTCGATTAAACTGGGGGTTAAGTCCCCTCTTCGGGAATCCGGTGACATAAAAGGCTCGGCTCCTATCACGCTCGTAGGTCCAAAAGGAAGTCTCTATAAGAAAGAGGGACTGATCATTGCCCAGACGCATATTCACATGACACCGGAAGACGCTCAGAGATTTGGAGTGGAAAACGGAGAATATGTGGAAGTAAAGGTGGATGGCGAACGTCCTATTACATTGGCCAAGGTGCTGATTCGTGTCTCTTCCAGGTACAGGCTTGAAATGCATGTCGATACGGACGAAGCAAATGCCGGTTTAATCACAGGGCAAACGAAAGGGACACTGGTGAAAACGGGGAGATTCTATGATTGATCGTGAATTAGTTGAACAAATCGTCATAGAGGTGTTGAAGAAGCTCCATACTCAAGAGATCCAGCCGACTTATATATCAAAGCCCAACCTCCTTGTGATAGGGGATACGGCAAGCTTAGAGCCAGAGCAATTAGTGAAAATGGAATCATCGTGGAACCTATTATTCTGCGACTCTCTTGAACACGCAGAACTCCATACAGCTGAGAGAGTTGTATTTTTAGAGGCAACACAGGATTTGTTCGTGAAAGGGGCACTCGGTATAGGGGATACGCCCGAAAGTGAACTCCTGTCACGATGTATCCTGGAGTATGTCCCCGTCACGCTCATTCCGAAGAAATATATTAGCCAGTTTCTGTTTGATCACAGCAGACAGGACTCGGACTATATTCAGCAGTTACTCTCCTACAAAAAGCTGTTGCTGAAATTTGGAGTTAAGGTAGAAGAATGGAGTACCTTCATCGATCACAAGAGGGAAGATGGAAAACAGGAATTGACGGCGTCTGTGCCTAAGAAACCACTACTCACACAAAGAGATGTTCAAGATCATCAGGAAGATGAAATCAAAGTCGATCAACAGACGATCATCACCCCGCTGGCACGTGATACAGCAAGGGATTTAGGGAAGAGGATCAAGGTGATGGACTAAAGAAGGGGAGAGAAGATCATGCAATTAGGGATGGTAATTGGCAACGTATGGGCGACAAGGAAAGAGGATGATCTGAAAGGTTTGAAATTCCTCGTCGTTCAGCCTGAACTCCCGGATGGCCAGTCGAAGGAAGTGCCCTTCGTTGCTGTGGACCGGATCGGGGCAGGCGTCGGGGATCAAGTACTGGTAACCCGGGGAAGTGCAGCGGCCAATATGTCCATGGACCCTAATTTGCCCATCGATGCCCTCATTATAGGAATCATTGACTCGATTGATGTGGAAAAGGAAAGAGGTGAAGAACGATGAGCAGATCATTGGGATTAATTGAAACAAGAGGACTGATCGGTTCCATTGAAGCGGCGGACGCCATGTTGAAATCAGCCGATGTCACGCTGGTCAAACAGGAAAAAGTGGATGCCGCCCTCGTGACCGTTTTGGTCCAGGGAGATGTCAGTGCCGTGCAGGCAGCCGTCGATGCGGGGAAAGAAGCTGCCAAACGGGTTGGAGAACTCGTATCCGCATTGGTTATTCCTCATCCGGATGAAGAGATTGGGAATGTTCTTTTGAAAGATAAGACATTACCTGAGGTAAAGCCTGATAAGAAGGGTCCGCAGCCTAAAGGGAAAAGACCTTCTAAGAAAAAGGAGGAAGTTCGGCAACCTTCAAAAGCCGATCCGAAAAAAGCAGAAAGCAATAGTGAAAATCCATCACCGAAGTAGTAACGGTGAAGAAAATCAAGGATGATAGAGAACGGAGGAAAGAAGCATGTCATTTAAAAGGAGAAAGATTGTCGTCATCGGAGCTGGATTCACAGGTACCACCGCAGCGCTGATGCTCGCTCAAAAAGACCTTGGAGATATCGTCATCGTTGATATTCCTTCGCAAACCAATCCGACCAAAGGCAAAGCCCTGGATATGCTCGAAGCGGGTCCTGTACAGCGCTTTAATGCCAAGATTTCAGGTACATCCAGCTATGAAGACATTCAAGATGCCGACCTCGTCCTCATTACAGCGGGATTGCCCAGAAAACCGGGCATGAGCCGGGACGACCTGGTTGCCACCAATGAAAAAATCATGACGGATGTCTCTGAAAACGTAAAGAAATACGCCCCGAACAGCTATATCATCGTCTTGAGCAATCCGGTCGATGCCATGACATATGTCTGCTATAAAACCACCGGATTCCCCAAAAACCGGGTCATCGGACAATCAGGCGTCCTTGATACAGCACGATTCAATACCTTTGTCGCACAGGAGTTAAATGTCTCCGTCGAGGATGTCACAGGATTTGTCCTCGGTGGACACGGAGATGATATGGTCC
The DNA here is from genome assembly GCF_019334305.1 of Rossellomorea orangium. GTDB lineage: Bacteria > Bacillota > Bacilli > Bacillales > Bacillaceae_B > Rossellomorea. Next base: position 38,886 of record NZ_JAHWGH010000001.1, on the reverse strand, counting down.
CACTTGTGCGCTATTCCTATGCAGGAGGCATTCCACTCGAAAAAATCCTTCCACAAGAAAGAATCGATGCCATCGTTGAAAGAACACGAAAAGGAGGGGGGGAGATCGTCAACCTCCTTGGCCAGGGAAGTGCCTATTACGCCCCCGCAGCCTCAATGGTTCAAATGGCCGAAGCCATCTTAATGGATAAAAAGAGAATCCTACCTTCCATCGCCTACCTGGAAGGAGAGTACGGCTATACGAACGTCTACTTAGGAGTCCCTACCGTATTAGGCGGAAATGGAATTGAAAGCGTCATCGAGATTTCGCTGACAAGCGAGGAGAAATCCTACTTGGATAAGTCAGTTCAGTCGGTTGAGAAGGTGTTGGGGATGCTGAAGGTTTAGTGGTGGGACGAGGGGACAGGTACCCTGTCCCAAAAATGAAAAGAGACGAGGGGGAATTTACCTCCTCGTCTCTTTTGTGTTTCTGGGACAAGGAACCTGTCCCTCTGTCCCAGTTATCTCCCAAGCCATCCCCCATCAACGGCTACTAAATGACCATGTACATAGTTGGAGGCGTCTGAAGCTAAATAGATGACGGTTCCTTTGAAATCGTCCGGTTCTCCCCATCGATCGGCTGGAATGCGATCAAGAATTTGTTTATTTCTGACGGGGTCGTCTAGTAAGGCGGTATTCATGTCTGTAGCAATATAGCCAGGGACGATGGCGTTTACGTTGACGCCATCTTTTGCCCATTCATTCGAAAGTGCTTTCGTGAGTTGTGCCACACCGCCTTTTGCTGCTGCATACGCTGGAACGGTTAGTCCACCTTGGTAGGAAAGGAGGGAAGCGGTGTTGATGATCTTGCCTTTTCCTTGTGCAACCATGTGACGCCCTGCCTCCTGACATAATAACCAAACCACTTTAAGGTTAATATTCATAACATCATCCCAGTCGGATTCAGGAAAATCAACAGAAGGCGACCGGCGTTGAATACCTGCATTGTTTACTAAAATATCAATCTTTCCAAATGTTGAAATCACATTGGGAATGGCTGCTTTGACTTCTTCTACCTTTTCAAGGTCACAAGAAACAATGGAGCATTTTCTTCCAAGCTGTTCGATTTCTTCCTTCACTTCAGTATGCTCCGGATTCCTTTGAAGTAGGGCAATATCTGCTCCGGCTTCTGCCAGTGCCAATACCATTGAACGTCCAATCCCACGCGTTGCTCCCGTGATGGCTGCAACTTTTCCAGTTAAATCAAATAAGTTCTTGGCCATGTGTATCTCTCCTTTTTACATTTTTTATTCTGTTAAATCGGAAATGAATGTGATCGGTGTGAGTGAAAATAGCAGAACTTTCATGAAATACATCTCTATTAAGAGCACCTTTTTGGTATTGTAACAAGAAATAGCTAACAATTGCGAAAGAAAGTGCCAATCTTACTTGGATTGAGCTAAACCTATAGGGGATTTAGAAGATATTTTTAAGTAACAATAGTATCTACATATATGAAACTTTTTACTTAGTAAAATATAACTAGAAGAATATTTTATTTGTAATATTTTGTGATAAGATGTAAATGTTGTTAACGTTAACAAAAAATGACAAAAAGGAGTTTTTAAATGAAAAAGTTTATAGCGGGGTTAGTTCTATCAGTTCCACTAATCGTTACAGGGATTCCGTCTATTTCTATGGCGTCCACATCAATCAGTCAGCCAGTAGAGAAAGCAGACAATCTAGAAAACTTACAAAAAATTGGTGAGAAAGCTTTAAACAAAATGCTTAAACAGCAAAAGAAGGATTTTGAAGGAAGTTCTCCTCTTCAAAATTCAGAGGTATCAAAGCTGACAGAAACTGATGAAGCTGTATTAATATATTATGGTACTACTGAAGTGGATAAGCGCAAACTACAAGAGTTCACTTATGACATTCAAAATTTTGATGTATATACAGATGAACAGGGAAAATCTTATGTTGAAGCATATGTTATTAGAAGCTTCAAATTTGAAGGACAGGATGTATTAACGCAACTTGGAGATGATATTAAGTTAGAAATTAAGGTTACTCCATCACAATTAAATAAAACGAGTAAAATGAGTGAAAAGAGTATTCAGAATATTGCGGAATCTCCAGAGGCTATACAATTAACTTCCAGTACTGCAGAAGCAAAAAATAAAGATAATACATTAACTTTAGACACATTTTTAGAAAGATACCAACAAGAAGTAGATAAAGAACCCATTTCAATGGTCAACAATAAGGAAGATCTAAAGATGGAACTTCAAAGTAGTCCTGCGTTAGCTGCAGCTTCATACAGTTATTATGGTACTGATGCAGCCGCATATGCTAGAAAATATGCTTTGAGTCCAAATACAGCCAGCTATAAATATTATAGTGGTGAAGATTGTACAAACTTTGTTTCTCAATCCATAAAGGCTGGTGGAATGCCTAACTTCACAGAATGGAAGGCTTATACAGATGCGTGGGTCAACGCAGGAGCATTTAGAGATTATATTCGTCAATCAGGTGGAATTTTAATGAGCACAGTGACAGACGATTATGCTCATGCTTTCCTAGGGGATGTGTATCACTATGACTATAGAAATAAATATTTTCTGAATAGTCCAGACGGTTGGATGGATCATACTGCCATCGTTACAGCATTTGCGAATCCTAAAATTTTGGTAAGCTATCATTCGACAAACAGATTAAATGTAACAAGGGAATTCTTCACTTCAGTAGAAGGCGGAGTTCGATACCTTTCTGATATTAAGTAATAAGTAGTACGAAAGGCCAATGTGTTTCATTGGCCTTTCAGTTATATTATAAGTGGAATAATTAACCATAAAAGGTTGGTGTTATATGAAAAAGTTCTTTTCGAAAAAAGGCGTACTTATCATAGTTATTGCAATATTAACCTTAGCTATATCTCTTCCACTACTTGCTCCAGTAGTCCGGAATGATGATTCACCACGAAGTGCCATAAGAAATTATATTTACAATGAGGGATATACTTATCAAAGTTTCTTCTCATTTATTTCGGATGATGATTACAAAGATCAGCAGTATGGTGAAAGATTCAGTGTTATCTGGAACGCATGGAAGAGTGAAACGGGTATGAGTCCTTCTACATGCTATGCCAAAGAAACTGGTGAGAATCATTATGAAGTTAGTTGTGGCACGGGACCATGAGTCCATTTCTTTGTTGAAATCCATTTCTTTTTCTTTTATATTGGGTGAGAACTGATTGGGTGATTATATCTAATATCTTTGATTGGGAAGAGGGACAAGGTGCATGTCCCTATGTCCCACTCATTATTTAAACGAAGCATACCCCTCATCCGCCATCACGACACTACCATTAATCGCATCCGCTTCCTCCAATGAAAGAAGATAAACCGCATTAGCCAGCTGCTCAGGCTGGGTCAGTTTATTCCCAACGGTTGGTTGTTCACGAGGGGATATAATAATTGATGGAAAGGGGAGCAGGGGGACGGTTCTCTTGCTTCCATAAGAGGGAAGTAGGAACAGTGCAAGAGGATTTGAATTTGATATCCGGAAGTCTTTGATTGGCTCTTTTAATAAAGAAAAAACTAGAAGTGATACTGATGTTGAAAGCTGAATTCGCCGTCTCATTTACTTTGGTCCTGGTTCTGCTGGTATTGTGGTTGTCGAAGCATAAAAACATCCTTTATATGAGAGACTAATTTCTACCATTAATAGAAATATAAAAAGATGCCCTTTGAACAAATATCGTTCAAAGGGCATCTTCTTTTCAACGGTGAAGAGGTTCGGTTTTGTTTGCTTCCAAAGGTATATTGGAGGAAGCAGAAGAACCGTCCCCTTGCTTCTCGGAAAATATCAGTTGTATTTATACAACATATGCTTTACACTTATAGTGTAAAATTACACTATAAAGGCGGGTGGAAAATGAAAAGGATTTTGAGGACGTTAGGCACTATAGGTTTAATCATTTTACTTTTCTGGGGTGGACTTAAGTTTAATTCAGCTGATTATAAAAACAGGGCTAATGAAAGAATAAAACAAGTAATGGAGTTGCAAGAAGCGTCTGAAGGTAGAAACGTACTTGTAGATGTGTATGATTATAAAAGAGGGTGCTGGTATCAAAGAGTTGTATTTAGTGATGATCCTGAAATCACCTACGACTATGAATATACCAGATCGGAAAATAAAGTCAGGGTTTGGGCTATGTATCACAATATGTCCCTGGATTTAGCCCATAAACAAGCGAAATACCCTTTGTATGATGTTTACTTTTATAGAGATAAAGTAAAAGATGTTGTTCAACGGTAGGTTGTTCATGAGGGTATATAATAATTGATGGAAAGAAGTAATAGACAATTACATCCATCACCGTCTTTACCTCGCCTAATTAAAAAACATCCATCTAAAATAGATGTTTTTAACAAAATAAATATGATTTACTCTTCAGTAAAAATGGTATCAATGAACTTATTAATCTCTTCATCAGAAATCAATTCTTCATCAATCGTTACAGTATTGATCTCAAAGGAGTCATCCGTTAAAAGGAAATCCATCGTTACGGGAATGTCTTCTGAGTCTAAAGTGACTAATCCTGAAAAACGAACAACATCATTTGGGTTGTCATTAGAGATATATTCCCACTCTCGTTCATCAAAGTAATGTTCAAAACCTTCACCAATGGTTTGTGATGGATAGTCATAAAATGCTCCATCCTTCACATACGAAATTTGATCAGTATTCGTTGGGAAAACAATCATTGAGATGATGGTATAGATGATTAAAATGGCTGCAGCGATAAAAACACCTAACCAACTAGTGCCACCTTTCCTTTTTAACCAGGTCATCTTTTGTTCATGATTCGTTAGATGAATATTAGCTTTATCGATAAATCTATTTGTATGTTTTAAATAAAGATCATTTCCATATAAACCCAAAACAGTTGCAAAAGGGATTGTGAAGAAATTCACCCCGGAATTAAGGGAAATCATATCATCCATTAAAAATAAAACTAAATCCATAAGGAAATAGACAAGGGCAATTCCTGCTACATGAACGTACATTTTTCTATAGCCAAACCAAAAAGGTGCAAAGAAAAAGGTCACCCAATTCCAACTGATAGTCTTATTAAGCTGTTTCATCTTATCCCATTTTTGCTGATAGTAATCCACATTCTTATGTACAAATGATATTCTTAATTCTTCTTCAAGATCGATAGCCCTCGCTGTATCTATATCATCCATTTCCTTATTCGCTGAATGATCTTTGTTTAATTCTTTTCCACATTTTGAACAAATGGAAGCATCTTCTCCTAAAGGACTCCCACATTTATCACAATACAAAAAACCACCTCTTCTACCAAAATAGCATTACGATATGCCTATTATTTATTTAAACAGATATCTTGGCGGAGTAGAAGACGTTTTCTCTAAATGGGACAGGGGGACAGGTACACTATCCCGGTAGTGATAGAGATGAGGGGGGGACCTATTCGTCTCATGACTTGACTTTTATAACACTGAGGGTTTGTCAGGGAACAGAGTCCCTTGGTTCTTATGATGAATTGTGTAGCTGAAGTAGCTGTTACTGATATAATGAATATTGTAAACAATAGGAAGATATCATATCTTAGAAAAGGGCAGGGGGACGGTTCTCCTGCTTCCCTGGAGTCAGCTCTGACATCAAATACAGTTTATAGAAGAAAGGACTTTTAGTAAGCGAAGGGTCAGATCCGAAGCTTCCTTTTTAAATATGATAGGATGAGATTCAGAACATGCTCTCATTTACTCCTTATCTTTAAAAAACTCAATTCTTCAACTCCTTTATTTCTTGTGGTATTCCACCATTTCTTTATCGAAAACAGAATCCTTTTTCTTTATCTTCACTAAGAGGTTTTCTTTTTAAAAATGCAGAAATTCTATTATCATAATATTTAAAATTATACGTGTTTGCAGTCACTCTATATGACTGGGAAATCCAAGTGCTTTCACCAATAAATTATACAAGCGTTTGATTAACCCTGTGAATTGTTGCTACTATGCTTATAAGATAGATAAACAAGTGTTTAATTAGTAGATAGGACATCAGAGGCGACAGGTACTTCAAATCAATAAAAAAGGAGGGTTCCAATGCTGATCCAATGTACCAAGAAGCTTTTTGAAGAACTGAAGGTTGCACCGGTCAATGAGGTGGAAGAACGGAATCCATTACTGGCATGGCACGCCAATGTTCTAAAGATTGGCAGGCACAAGTTCACGGTGCTTGTGAATGATCAGAATCGTTACGCCATTGTTCTTTATGGGTTGAAAGCGAAGGATAAGAAAAAGATTGATGGGCTGATTGTGAAAGCGATTCGTGAAGTGTTTCGAGCTGAATCTATCAAAGAAGAGATCATTGAAGACTACCTGGAGTCGTCTTCTGGATTTACGTTTGCAAAAACCAAGGACCGAAAACTCGTTTCCAGGTTAAATAAAGCCTGTGAAGCCGTTCATTTTGCTGAAGATTATTGGGAGCCCGACGCGATTGTTCAGGTGAAGATGAGTAAGTGGATCAGTTCGACACTGGTCGGCGATGGGAAGAATGATTATTTTCAACCGAATGAGGCAATGTATAAGGACTTGGAGAAAATGTCCGGGCAGACTGTTTTCGACAGGGAAGCGTTTGTTTTAAAGGTGACATTGGACCTTGACGGTCATTCTGTTTGGAGGAGGATCAGGATTCCGGCAAACCTCACGTTTCCTGAGTTGCATGAAGTCCTGCAAACCGCTTTCGCGTGGCATGACAGCCATCTCCATGAATTCACCATCTATGAAAAAGGGGAAGACGGATCTCTTAAGCGGAGCCTGGAATTGGTCTGTGAGGAAGAAGCCCTGACTCATGAAGGTGGTGTTCCGGTGAAAATGGAAACGGACTATCAGGTTAAACCGTTCCTATCGGGGAAAATCGAATATACCTATGACTTTGGAGATAACTGGGTGCATATCATCGAACTGGAGCAAGTCCTCGACGACGCCACTGTCAATTACCCCATCTGTGTAGACGGGGAAGGGAGTGCTCCTCCTGAAGATGTCGGCGCGGAACCGGGCTATGATCAATTCCTATCCATCATTAAGGATTCCTCACATCCTGACCATTTGGAAATGAAAGAATGGGGAGAAATGCAGGGGTACGAGGAATTTAATATCAAAGAGATTAATTGGCGGTTGAAGATGCTGTAGCGGGAAAGAGTGACAGGTACACTGTCCCAAAAACGAAAAAGACGAGGGATGATTTCCCTCGTCTTTCGTATATCTCCGGCTTTTAAAAATGAATAGACATTAAAATGAAAATAGCAGAAGCACTGGTTGTAATACACAACAAATAGATAATCATCACGGCCTGAACTTGCGACAATCCGTAGCTCAGCAGTCGGTGATGCAAATGGAGCTTGTCCGCATGAAAGATCGACCGGCCCTGTTGGATTCTTTTCAAGAAAACAAATAGCGTATCAAAGATCGGTATCGCCAATATTAACAAAGGAATGTTGATGGTGATGACCGTGATAGTCTTCATGGCCCCGATAATGGAAATGGCTCCAATCATGAATCCAAATAATGTAGACCCCGTATCTCCCATAATGATTTTCGCAGGGAAAAAGTTATGAGGCAGGTAGCCTATCGCCACCCCTAACATGAGTGCGGATAGGAGTGCGGAAACCGGTTGGTTCATTAAGAAAGACGTGATCAGGAACGTGAATGCGAAGATCCCGGCCATTCCTCCTGCCAATCCGTCCAGCCCATCCATGAAATTGATGACATTGATGATGAAGATAATCCATACCATGGTGAACAGCTTACCAAGTACAGGTGAAAGCTCCATATAGCCTACTACAGGAATATCGATCTGCGATACGTAGTCCCCGAATTGGACGATCAGGAACGCAGCGATGATCTGGACCAGCAGCCTTGGGAACGGAGAGAATTCTTTAGATTTTGTTTTATAGTAGTCGTCGATGAATCCGATGGTGCTTAGCATCACGACCGCCAGTAGTAAGGCGATGGTCAGATTCGTTGGTAAATAATCGAACCACTTTAATACCAGAATGCCGATGAGGGTAACGACAGTAAACACGGCCCCTGCAAGCATCGGAAGAGGTTTCTTATGTACTTTTCGATTGTTGGGGTTATCGACGAAATTGATCTTGATGGCGAAGGGGATAATGAACTTGACCCCTATGTACGTAATGAGAGATGTTAAGACGACGATTATCAAGGATAATGTGATCATTTAAATGGGTGCTCCTTTGTAAGAATAGGAATCCTAGTAAACTCCTCAATGAGTCATTTTTATTCAGTATATTACATAGAGTGAGGTTTTTCTACAATTTGTCAAAATATATTTTTGTAGAAGCGAGGGGACGGTTCTCTTGCTTCATTTTAATAAACAACGTTGTATTTTTGAAGCAGAAGAACCGTCCCCATGCTTCCCCTCCCATCCCAGTCAAACAGGAGGAAATTACCAATAACAATGCGGTAATTTCCTCCTGTTTTTATGATAAAATTACCCATGGTGTTTCGTACCAGATTAGTAAAATTATTATTGTTCAAGAAAATTATATAGAAACTACTAATCTCACATCTAGAACATTACATAAAAGGAGTTTTGAAATTGGGTCATTATTCAACAAGAATTCGTAAGGTCCTTGCAGCAGCTGCAGCAACCGCAGTGATCTCTGCAACAGCAACGACTGCCTCGGCCTTTACATTTAAAGATGTATCAGTGAGGTATGAACTCGCTGTCGATTATTTAGTCAAGGAGAACATTACAAATGGTCTTTCTGAATCAAGCTTTGGCATAACTCAACAAATCAAGCGTGCAGATGCAGCAGTCATGATTGCCCGAGCACTGGATTTGGTCGGGGAGGAAGCACCGGATGCCGGATTCAAAGATGTCCCTAAACGGGCACAACATGCGGTAAACATCCTTAAGAAACATGGGATTATCAATGGTAAAACCGCAACCAGTTTCGGTTCGGAGGATCCATTAACCCGTGGGGAAATGGCGATCATCATGGCCAGAGCTTATCAGCTTAATGGCGATGCGGATGTGCCGTTTACGGATGTTAACAGCCGTTACATGGAATATGTAAAAGCTCTTATTGCGAATAGTATCACTCAAGGGAAAACAGACACCTTATTTGGAACAAGTCAGCAGATTACACGTGGTGAGTTTGCTCTATTCGTTTATCGATCAGAGTCGCCGTATGATCCAGTATTGTTGAAGGTCATTCAGCCTGAAGATATCCATGCCCATACCTATATGGACGTTACCCTTCCGACTACAGTCAACCTTCTTATGCGGGGAAATAACCTGGAAGAAAAAATGGTGAGCTGGGAAATGGTTGATTTCAGTTCCCCTGGAGAGCATGTTATTCAAGGTGAAATTCTTGGAACCGAATTAAAAACATCTCTAAAAATCATCATTGAAGCGACTCCTGAAGACGTGAATGCTCAAAAAGCAGATGAAATCATTGCCTCATTACCAGAAACGATTACTCTGGAAGATGAAGAGAAGATCAAAGAAGCCCGGATGCTCGTCGATGAAGTGCTTCAAAGAGGCAGCGAAGATATGATCAAAGGCCTTGCAACCCTTGAAAAAGCAGAAGACACCATCGAACTTCTTTACGCAATCAAGGATGCTGAAGAACTCATTGGATCATTGCCTGAAACCATCACCCTGGATGATCAACAAGAAGTGGAAGCTGCGCGAGAAAAAGTAGATTCGATTTATGGGATGGAAGCTGAAGCTGTGATTCCATCCATTAAAAAGTTGGAGAATGCCGAGCATACCATTCAGTTGATTGCACTTACAAACGAAGCAGAGGGCGCAATCGAATTGATTCCGAGTCCGGTTACGTTGGATGCTGCAAATACTATTGAAACAGCCCGGGCTAAAGTAAATGAAGTATTAAAAGTGGATGCAAACGCAGATATTAAAGGAATCGATATCCTGAAACAAGCGGAATCTGATGTGGAAATACTAAAAGCAGATCGCAAGGCAGAGGAACGTATAGCGGCTCTCCCGGATACGATTACATTAGAAGATCGCTCTGAGGTACAAGCAGCACGTGAACAGGTGAACGCTGCATTACAACTTGATCAGAACATGACCATCGAAGGATTAAACAAACTTGAAGCGGCAGAGGCCCGGATTCAAGATTTGTTAATCGAATCGGCAAAAGTAAACCTAAACACGAGCCAAAAGACGATGAATACGAATAAAACATATCAGCTGACTGCATCGGTTACACCTGAGGAAGTCTCCGACAAGGTAGATATGACCTGGACTTCTGATAATCCGACCGTTGCCGCTGTGGATGAAAATGGACTTGTCACTTCCCACGCAGAGGGTACTGCCGTTATTACCGTTCTACTGGGAAATGGTCAATCAGCTGAGAGTGTGATTGAAGTCACAGACCGACCACAACTTATGTTTAGCCACGGAACTAGTCAAATTAACAATGTCATTAAAGGCTTGAGCATGTCCTTTTATAATTATAGCTCGAACAACGTAACCGTTAAAAAAGTTGAAGTTTATGAAGGAGACACATGGAAATCCCAGTATACTGAAACTGAGCTGAATAATGCAGGCATAAATACAGAAATTGGCTCTTACGAGAAGTTTTCATTAGGGATCACTTATAACTTTGGAGGGCTGTTAGCGTCCAACGGAGTCTATGTAGTCTATACGGTCCAATCAGGACAAGGTACCTATGAATTTAAGTCAACGATTAAATAAGCGGATCATGAGGGCAGTCACACTGTCCCGAAGGGAGACGAAGGGCCACACCCCCTTGTCTCCTTTTGTATATCAAAAAACATCTACTCTTCTGTCATTTCAATCTTCTCATAAAAATCATCTACAATTGGAAAAATATCCGGCTTGGAGTGATAATAATGCTCTTCTATCTCTGTTAGAGTAAATTGAAAAGTACGTTCACCCTCCTGGTACAGCGTAATGGAATACCGCCAGCCGGTTCTTTCCTCTTGATTGTCATCAGGGGTGAACGTAATGTCCTTTATTTGATTTAAAAACTTTTTGATAACTTCTTGATTTGTCATGATTTTTTTATTTCCTGTACTCCCGTCAACTAAAGTGATTTTTGTTACATCATCAAGGTCTCTTGGGTAAAACTCTGAAAAGGTTTGTGTCTTCAAACCACATCCAGCCAAAACAAACAGGATTAAAATAATAAGACCAAGTAAGTTTCTCAGTAAAATCCCTCCTATGGTAAGCAATCTTACATACATTCCAATGATCTTCCGGCCTATTTTTTACAGAAAGTTCTTTGGGGCAATGGGTAGGTGCCTCCATCCCACCACCTCATTTATGTTAAAAAGTGGTATTATGGAGAATGGGTAATGCAAAAAGGGAAGGAGATTCAGAAGGTGTTTTACGATCATTTGAAAAGTAGATATGGTCCTTATATAAAGAATATCGACTCCTATACCCGGGAAGGAAGGGTTTGCTTACGGTATCATTACTCTTAAACATGGGGGACTGTGTCTTCCTGTAGCTGTTAAAAGAAAGGAAAGATGTCCTATGAAAATATTGATTTATATCATGACAGTCTTAAATCTGCTGGCTTTGACGTTTTTATCCCTGCCATTCTTGGCTCAGTCCGTTCAAGATCTTTCTCCAGGATTATACGTGAACATATATATGGATCCATCACTTGTCTTGATGATAGGTGTCTGCTGCTTAATTGCGATACCTTTATCATCCGCTCTGTATAAATTTAATGCTACGTTGAAAAGAAGAAATCGTACACTTTATGGCCTCTTGCTCTTATTGGTTTCTATCGTGTTGATACTCTATATTCAATCGGATGCTTTAAATGAGATAATGAATCGCCCATCATATGAATGAAGTGGGACAAGGGACCTGTCCCTCCGTCCCATTTAAAGATATTCCCTGGAAGTCTTATCTGTTTTAGCGGCATCAATCATGAGGAAGATGGCGGAAACGACGTGCATAACCATGCCCACAAATGGAATCCAGCCGATGCAGGACGTGACGATTCCCAGTATACTTCCGGTAGTGGCGCCTTTATCTTTGATTGTAAGAATTAGAGTTGTAATATGTAAGACAAGCATAATGACCAGTGGAAACCATAAAAAACCGATGATGATGGCTGCCCCCAGTATTGGAACACCTAAAATCGCTTCAAAAGCACCTGTTGTCCATTTTAAAATTCTTGAAGTTGATATCGGAATTACCTCCTTTTTATAGTAAAAATTACCTGTTTATTATAACATATAAATGTAGTTTATTAGACTAGTTGTTTTTACGAGAGGAGAGTGGTTCGCGTTTAACAGCAACCGGAAGCTATCCTTTTTAATCAAACGTTTAATGAGGGAAATTTACTGCTGATTGCATAAGGTATGAAACCATTATACAGGTGTTTAAACAATGTACATGTTCGTTATAAGATAAAGTGTACCCCGATCAGGAGAAAACCTCTGATACCATCACTCAACTTTCAACTTTTCATTTACCTTCTTTTCTAATTCTTCAAAGTTTTGATCGCAGGATACTCCTTCATTGTTGACCGAAAAGGTTAATCGTTTGGAAAGGATTTTCCCGTTTTCACTATGTTCTCCCAAGACGATGGGCCCGATCTCGTCTTGGGGATTTCGTTTATTTTCATTCCCTCCTCATCAATATAGAAGGAATCGATATCGTGTAGCCCGGAGCTCTCTTTTCCTTCCCATCCAAAATCAGGAGGAGAGGAGGTAAGCAGTATTCCGTCATGATCCATTTTGTATTGAATAGAATGATCCTTCACTTCCAGTGGTGGAACTCCGTGTATTTCATATACTACATTCACACACCCCTTATAATCCCTTGGGATCATAAAAACTTCATCATAAGGCTCGTTTTTCTCAAGCCAGTACCAGCCTCCTAATAAAGTAAGGAAGATTGGAAAGCTGATTAGCATCTTTTTCAAATAAATCGCCCTCCTGCAGGCAAGGTTTATATCCATTATAAGCCTTTTTATGTAACTAAGTGGGAACGGAAATATTAAAATGCCATGCGGTATTGCCTCTAAAAAATTTAGAATATTTAATTTTCTGTAGTAAAATAATACGTATGGGTATATTCTTAGATTAGCAGGAAGTAGAGGGTCTTTTTGTTCTTTATTAAGAACATTCCTGGGAACAGAGACTATTTAACAATAATGTAGGTTATCGTTACATCTACTACTGCTATCCAATCGCTCATAAAGATGACATGAAACTTGGTAAGAAGCTTCCTGTGATAGCAATATCAAGGCAAATGACTGATTATGTATTTAATGAGGGATAGGGGAGAAACGATCGATGAACGAGTTAATTACAGTCATCATGAGTTCATACAATGAAGAGCTAAACTGGGTGGAAGAAAGCATGCAATCCATATTAAATCAAACCTATGAAAATATTGAATTGATCGTCGTCTTAGACAATCCGGATCATGATGAGCTTAGGGAACTGCTTTCAAATCATGAGCAAACCGACAGCCGTGTGAAGGTTCTGATAAACGAAAAAAATCTAGGATTGGTTAGCAGTCTTAACCGGGCTCTGGAACACTGTCGTGGTCACTATATTGCCAGAATGGATGCAGATGATCGTTCGCTGCCCAATCGATTAGAATTACAGAAGAAATATTTAGAAAACAACCATTTTGATTTTGTTTTCTCTGAGATGATCCTCATGGATGAAAAGGGAAATATTCTAGTTGACGAGGAAGGTCTGGAGCTTGCTGGAGATGAAATCAAAAGAAGGCTGAAGTATACAAATGTATCAACCCACCCTACTTGGTTCTTAAAAAGGGAAGTCTATGAAATGCTCAATGGCTACAGGGAAGTTCCCTATTGTGAAGATTATGATTTCATTCTGAGGGCGGTCAGCAGGAACGTAAAAATAGGGAAAATGAAAGAGAACGTATTAAAATACCGTCTAAGGGACAATAGTATTTCCAAGCGCTATATGCTGGAACAATTCATGATTTCACGGCAATTGGTTTCTTTGTACAAGGAAAACAAATTAGAAGACTTTTCTAAAATGGCTTCTACGATTACCAAATGGACTGACAGCAATGCCCATGATGCTGAAAGGGTAAAGTACGTACAGGCCAGGGATACTTTCCATGAAGCCGTCGGACTTATTCAGAATCGCAGGTATGGTAGGGGTATGAACAAACTGATGCGGAGTATGTTTGTAAGTAGATATTTTATTTTGAGGTCTTTTGATGGAGTGAAAGCTTATGTAAGTAGGGGAAGGTAAATGAGACATAGGGACAGGTCCTCTGTCCCGATTCATTAGGTACTTTATCCGTGGTTCAGTTGTGGGGAAAGGCACCTGTCCCTTTACTTCGCTTCCTCATCTCATTCATCTTCTTCTCAAGAAACTCTATATGTACTCTGTCATTCTTCAGTTCAAACATATGAAAGGCGGGTTGCATATAAGAGAGGGCCTTCTCTAAATCGCCGGTGAGCTCATAGTTGTATCCGATTTGATAATAAAGTTCACCCAATCCCCATAATAGTTCTTCCTCGAAACACCACTTGATTGCCCTAAGGCAATAATCCGTGGATTCATTAAGCCTTCCACTGCGTGTCAGGGCCCTGGCTGTATTATAGAATAACTTGGTTTTGATCGCCTTCTCATGTAAATGGTCTGTCGTTTTCATGGCTGTTTCGACTTGATCATAATAGTCAAGTGCATCCTCATGGTTATTTAGTGCGGCATGAATGGTTCCTATGGCGGAAAGGATTTGCATTTCTCGTTCAGACATGGCCTTTTTGTGATGGGCGGTCATCTGATAGGCTTTATGTAAGAGAGTTAAAGCGGCTTCGGATTCTTTCCTGTCTTCATGCAGGTAAATCGCTTTATGCCAATAGAGCAACTGTAGCTTTTCATTATCTTTATAAAATAGTGGATTCTTCTCCTCTGCTTTAACCAGTTCGATCATCCCTTTATAATCCCATGTGTCTCTTAACGATTTCAATTGCCTTTCCACTTCCCGAATATAATCGAGCCTGGGAGTGGTCCCTATTTCAAAGAAGTAATTGATGTCGACCCCTAGTTTCACGGAAATTTGGTACAGAGCAGTGGCATTTGGATATATGTCTCCTTTTTCAATCCGGCTGATGAGTGCCTGAGTACAGATACCCTCTGCCAAATCACCTTGAGTGAGTCCGACAACCTTCCTCATTTCTTTAATCTTTGTTCCGATTACAGAGTAGTCCATTGTTGTACCTCCTGGAAATTCCTCGTAGGTATAGTTTAACAGATTTTTCTATTATGGAAGTGAAGTGGTTTGCCAATAGCCCTTCAAGTAATTATCTTAATACAAAGCAGAGTAGCAAGGTTCCAATTAGATCTTCTTATGGCCATTCGAATTTCATGTGAATTATTAAATCCTTAATAATATTTTTTGAAAGTATGAATAAGGGTATATCCATTATTAAAGAACTGATGGAACAAGGGATCAGACCCTTTTCCATTTTATTCAAAAACATTGAGACAACTTACCCCTGTTAAACGTCTAAGCTATGAAATAAAGAAGTAGAGGGGTACATGATGGAGGAAATAGTGGAGAGAAAATTAGGCATTAGTGACGGAAACAACCCGCCATGGAATGGCGGGTTGTTTGAATGAAAGCAACTGGAAGTCCTATTCTTCAAATGCCTCTTCATCGAAATAAGGAAGATAATTATAAATCTTCCACTTTCCACTTTCAGAATCAAGCTTCAGGTTATAAGCACCATCCATTTTAGAAGTGAAGTCCATGTTGAAGTCATCACTCTTATATATGAATCTGCCAATCATCCCCGTTGCTTCAATTGTAAGGAATCTGTCAGAGATTGATAGAATGTTTAATGAAAGATTGGTATCGTTAATCTCTACAGTGTACCCGTCTTCGGCAGGGAAATAGATTCCTCCCAATTCCCTTGCTTCCGTTAAGTAATACCCGGTGCCGTTCTCTTCGTACAATGCCATCAATTTGTCATAAGCATTGGCTTCCACCAGGCTATTCTCTTTTAGAATATGACCTTTAAGGAAGGACTTTACTCCTTCAGCATCAGGTAAATTGGCTTGCTCTTGAGCAAGCCCGCGGCGAACCATGACGATTGCCTGTGCTCTTGTAGCAAGATTGAGCGGCTTGAAGCTTGTTCCGTAGCCTTGTACAATTTCTTTAGCTGCGGCTTTATTAATATAATCATATGCCCAGTAATCTTTATTGACATCTGGGAATTTTTGAGTCGTCACGGAAGGGAATTTTACGGTTTTTTCGAATGCCAGTACAATCATCTTTGTCATCTGATCACGCGTTATGTATGCATCAGGTGCAAAAGTTCCGTTCTGTTTTCCGTTGATAATGCCTAAACTGCTTGCGGTATTTACATAATCATAATACCAGGCAGATGGTTTAACGTCCTTAAACGTTTTAGGGGTGCCGCTGTTTTCCAGAGATAGTGCTTTTACAAGGATTTTTGTGAATTGTGCACGTGTTACGTTATCTCCTGGCTTTACATACATATTCATGTCTTCATCCATGTATCCCTCGATGATATCGGCATTGACAAAGTCATTGATTTCATCCCATGCCCAGTGATCCCCATCGATGTCCATCGGGATGTAGTGATCAATCGTCTTTCCGCCAGCGGCAAGAGCTGACTGCAGAGGCATTGCAATAAGTGCCAACCCCAAACAAATTAACATTTTTAATGCTTTCAAGTGGTGTTTCCCCTCTCAAATTAATATTACTAACAGATTGATAATATTTCATTTATGTTAAATTAGCTATCAGAAAAAAATGGAAATAATGGAATCTTGAAGGGGGATGACTAGGGCCCATGTCATTGTCCCAAACTGTCGAAAAGTTTTCAGCGTTCATCAACAAATAAATACAAACTTTTTGTTCTACTTTTATTAAGATGATTTAAATGGGAGATACATAGACTACTCAATTACCCCCCATTAAATTAAATGATTTGAGTGAGGAGAAAATGACACATAGTAATAAGAAACGGTTTCAATATATGAGTATTATATTCATTATCGCAGGGGTACTGTCTATCACTCTGGTAGCTTATTTTCTCATCCAGACGATTAGAGAATCATTTTATCAGAGTCATTTTGATAAACGGTATGAGTTCATTTCATTAGAAGAAGACGGCATAATCGATCCGGTTCAAGTGTTTCATGGGGTGAAATTGAATACTTTCATGGAAGATCTGAAGGAAAACAGCCAGAAAAAGCCTGATCTGATTTTTGAGGTGAAGGATGAACAAGTGGTTGCTCTTAAAGGAAGAGAACTCCACTCCAAGGAAGAAGGAATGAGCGTCTTTGCTGACATGATTCAGTATAAAACAATGGTAGATAATCAGACAGGTAAAGAGTCATTTATCGTTGCCATGCAGATGAATTCACCAGGCTCAGCTCCTGCAAAGTATCGGACGTATAGCATTAATGAAAATGGAGTCATAAAGAAAAGTGATTTCACACTTAAGACCAAGTCGAAAATGGAAACGCAGTGGATAAGAGGGTTATCTGGGGAATCGCATGGATATTACACCAACCTACCGCATCAAAAAGGAAGTACTATGTCACTGATTTTTCTTACCATAATAGGCATTGCTCTTATTCTAGTAGGATTATGGATAAAGAAATGGAAACCGAATAATGATAAGGGAACAGGTGCCATGTCCCAAATATCATAAAGACGAGGGGATATCCCCCTCGTCTTTTACTTGACCTTTTATTATGGAAGCTCACGCACATTATAAGAAGCTACATAACCTTTTTGTCCAGTTCTTACAACTTCAACAGGATACCAAACAAATTCATTTGTTGAGTTTGGAGTTAAGTCATATTCAGGCGCTGCTATAATCTTCAGCTTTTCTGCTGATTGAAGTTTCGTTCCCGTCGACTTGGTTGTCGCGTCATTGCGTAGAGTGTCTCCGACGTGAACAACCAGATCATCTGGTTTAAAGTAGTGCCTTGACGGTGTATAGTCGGCATAGAAATTGTAATGATCTTTCTTAAATACAATATCCCAATCCGTATCATCGCCGTAGTGGAAATCATCCACAGTCATGGGAATCTGGAAGATCTGGGGAGTGACCACTCCATTGTCCTCCATGTCCCGGTACACCTTCATCTGATAAGAATTAAAGTTGTGATTACCCGTCTCTTTATAGAAAGGACTATTCACTGCCACAGCGCCATTGTAACCCATGATAGCGAAATACCAGTTTTCCAGGTTCATAGGGTTTTGATTTCCTATCGTAGGCAGAGAAGAACTCTTATATTTGGAAGCAAGCGTTCTGATTCCTGCTTCAATGTTATACGTAAGGTCAT
Organism: Rossellomorea orangium; assembly: GCF_019334305.1. Classification (GTDB taxonomy): domain Bacteria; phylum Bacillota; class Bacilli; order Bacillales; family Bacillaceae_B; genus Rossellomorea. Next base: position 20,510 of record NZ_JAHWGH010000001.1, on the reverse strand, counting down.
ACTTTAACCTTTCTTCGTTAACGTCGACTTCATAGGGGGAAGTGAGCTGCATGATCCCAATGCCGCCATCATCGCTAATAATAGGTTCTCCGTTAGAATCAAATTGCTTCCATCCACTGCTTTCGACCGAAGCGATACTTTTTACCACTTCAGGCGGTACCACGTCGTCAAATTCAAGTGCAGCTTTCGTAATTAAGCAATTGACGGTTTGACGATCGGGATTCACTCGTGACTCCGGGTCATATCCGCAAGCATCGACCTTCAACCTGAAATCATCGCTGACAGCACGAGCTAAGAAAGCGGAGAATTGCGAGCGACTCAGTTCGGCGTCAGGCTTGAAACTCCCATCCGGATATCCTTCCGTTACGCCAAATGAAATAATTTGGCGGATGGAACGGTACGCTTTCATGTGGATCGATACATCATTAAATGGAACAATCGCTTCATCTTTAATCTCGAAAGCACGGGCAATCATAATCGCCATTTGACCTCGTGTGACAGGTTCATCTGGACGGAACGTATTATCTCCAAAACCTGAAATGATCCCATTTTCATAGGCTGTTTGGATAAACCCCGATCCTGTAGTGGTTTTTCCCACATCTGAAAAAGTTGATTCTCGGGGCTCATCGCTGTAATCAAGAATCCTGCCAATCATGATGGCAGCCTGGGCGCGACTAACTGCTCTATCCGGCTTAAATTCCCCGTCTTCAAAGCCTTTAATGATTTCCTCGTTATATAGGTACATCATTTCTTCATAGAATGAGCTTCCCTTATGTATATCTGTGAACCCTTCGGCACTGACAGATGAAAAACCTAATCCAGAGAATAATGTACCCATTAGCAAAATACAAAATAATTTTCTCAAAATTATTCCCCTCCTCAGTACTAGTCTAATAGAGTTGGAAGAAAATTGGAAGGGGTTGCTGTGACAGAGCGACTTACCTTTTGCCTCAAGGTTATGATTTTTGTATCAATCACGTAGGAATTTTCAATTAATCCTATATTATTTTATCATCAAGACATCTTAATAACCCAAACTTGTGTAGACAGTTCAAATTCTTGAACTGAAAAGGAAGGTGAAAGGTCAGAAATAAGAGGAAAGTGAGTAGATGTAAAAGAGAAAATGTTGGAATTTTAAGTTAAAATTGGAATTGAAGCTGTTCAAAGGGGTGATTGAAATGACGAACATGTCGATTGGCCATAAAATACGTCACTTGCGTAAGAAGAAACAAATGAACCAATTGGATTTGTCCAAAGGAATTTGCTCTGTTTCTTATTTATCTAAGATTGAAAATGAAATGATTCAGCCAAGCGATCAAACTCTCCATATGCTATTAAGTCGGCTGGCATATGTAACAGATGACAATACTCTGTCTCAAATACAAGAACGTTTATCGCAGTGGAGAACATTATTATTAAAAAGAGAAGAATCTCATGAATTGTATCGCTACTTTCAAGATAGGGAATTTACGAATGAGATCATACATCTTGAGTATCGAGTCCTTTTGATACAATATCATCTTCAGTGGAATAATAATATGACATCTATCCCCTCGGAAATACAGGAATTGAAAGATAAAGTGATTGATATGCCGTTAAAAACAAAGTTCTATTACTATACATTTAGTGCAAATTACTATTACTCCATCGGTCAATTCCACGGCGCATTACAGAATATTCAAGAGGCTCAAACGTTTCTTTCATTTCTGGAGCTGACCACGTTGGAGCTTGCGGAGTTTCATTATGTATTCTCTTTAATAACGGCCAATAATCATCTTTCAAACATCGCTGTTCATCACGCCGAAAAGGCTTTGGCATACTTTCAAACGATGTATATGTTAAAAAGGTGTGTCGATTGTCACACTCTTTTAGGGATATGCCAGAAACGGAACTTTCAGTACACGCTTTCCCTTAAACACTATGATTCTGCCTTGAACCTTGCGAAGGAAATAGATTATGAGGAAATAATAGCACCAATTAAACACAACCTTAGCAGTCTGTATAACCTATTAGGACAGCATGACGATTCGCTAAAATTGTTAGAGGAAATATATAAAGAGCTATCTGACTTTAGTTCTTTCCATAGCGCACGAATTACCCTCTCCCTCATTAGAGAATATGCAATGGTGGACATGAAACGCGAAGCCTTGCAATGTCTTGGGAATGTTTATTCTAAGGTAATGGAAAATCCATCATTATCTTCCCTGAAAGCTGAGTACATATACTTTCATCTAAAGATGAGAGAAGAAATGGAGGAGCTGGACCGGGCTATGGAGAAAAGCATTATCCCAGAACTCTTGAGCCAAAATAAGTATTTAATTCTTTCAGGATTCTGTGATGACTTGGGTGAATATTATAAGCACCAATTAAAATATAAGAAGGCTGCCGGTTATTATGAGTTATCCAAAGAGTTGCTGATGAAGTTATTACAGGGAAATAGAGTGACAAATGAGTATGAAGAACATGCTAGTGACAGTGAACGCCTCGCTAACAATCATCTTCAAAGCAAAATTAAGCATTTGAACATATAACCAGCGCCAAATTATAGGGAGAGGATGACATTTGACTATCGTTAACGCACTATTGTCTTTCATTTGGAAGATGGTATCTTCCTTTACAGCCATACTCCTCATTAGTTGTATTCCATATTTGTTCGAAGGATTCAAACCAACTATCCACGTGTATTTTCAAAGCATAGGGAAGGTCCTTATGAGTTTAACGTCCATAAAGGATTTAGAATTCAGTACAGGAAGAAATGTATTCCGACCAATTTTTCCAACGATCATTTCTCCATTAAAGGATTCATTGGTACTGATGGGGGGATCATTGATGCTTTCAATAGTGATTTCCCTTATCGTTGCTTTTATCATCGTGAATTTCAAGAAAAAAGTCATTGACGTATTTCAAGAAGTTTTCACCTATGTACAAGCAGTTCCGGATATTTTTTACATAATCGTACTTCAAGTGTTGGTCGTTTGGTTTTATCAGAGAACAAATCTGCAGTTCTTGAACTTTGCTTCTTATGGGGAAGAGAAGGCTATTATTCTTCCAATCCTTTCGTTGAGCATAACTCCAACCATGATTATCACGAAATTACTCATCTCTCAAATGCTCGATGAACTCTCTAAAAGCTATGCAAATCTGGCCATTGCTAAAGGTCTAACTTTCAGAAGGGTCATCTTCGTGCATGTCCTGAGGAATACGATTTATTCCTGCTTTCATTACTCTAAAACCATCATTCTATTCTTCTTAACCAATTTATTAATCGTGGAGTATCTATTCAATGTACCCGGAATTATGTCCTTCATCTTACAATATCCATATCCAGAAGTGTTCTTTATCGGTCTATTGTTTATCTATTACCCGATTTCCATCCTTTTTCAATGTTACGAACTATTCGTTCCTGCTGTCATCAAGAAGGGAGGAGTCTGAGTGGTTAAATCATTGTTCACTAATAAACGCTTTCTGGTTGGATTCCTTTTTATCACGTTGCTACTGTCGGCGAGCATTTCCAACACGATTCTCAATCAAGGTAATATTAGGGATATGGATGCTTTGTATGAAAATGGGCAAATCGTTGAAACAGCTCCATTTAAACCATCATTCAAATTTCCACTGGGAACGGATGCAAATGGAAACGATTTGCTACATGTCATAGTAGAGGGGGCAAAATATACAATTGGTATCTCCATTTGCATAGCGTTTGTCCAAATCATATTAGGGGCACTCATTGGAACCATTTTAAGCGGATACTTCAAAAGAACATTTAACGTATTAGAGAACTTTCTCGGCACATTTTCTGTCATACCTATCACATTGATTTCTTATTTTATTTTAATCAATGTGTTATCCATGCCCATTGATGGCTTTGCAGAACCTTTTTATAAGCGCGCTCTTTTTGAAGCGGTCATATTGATATTGCTCCCATTACCAAGTGTGGTGTTATATGTGAGCAAAGAAACTCAAAAGATTTTTCAAACGGAATATGTCATCGCTTCTAGAACGCTAGGCGCAAGCACATTCAGAATACTTGTCTTCCATGTAACAAAACACTTGATTCAAAAGCTGGTCATCCTCTTTATCCAACAGCTTAATCAGGTATTAATTATACTTGCCCATCTCGGCCTGTTAAAAATGTTCTTCGGAGGGACCGTCATTGATTTCTCGCCGATGCAAGATCCACCTAAGACGTTGTCCTTTGAGTGGTCAGGATTGATCGGGGATTATTTCGAGATGCTATATATTCATCCTTTTATTGTACTGGTCCCGATTACGTTCTTTGCATTGACGATTGTATCCATCAATCTGATTCTGAATGGGGTGGAGAGTGTGTATGAGGCCGGTTATGGAGAAGCAGCTGATGAAGGGATGTCAGACGAGACTCTTCCTGAGACTCATGAACACGATCTCCATGAACGGGATTTTATCAGGGTGGGCAGAGAGTCTGTTCCAAGGAAGACGTACTAAAAACACATCAAATCATTTCAAAAGATCGATTTCTTGAGATCCTTTTGCTCTGTGTGTAACGCATTTCAATCCCCATCGTCTAATGTATCACCAGTGGGACAGGGGAAGCCATGAAAAATCCACTGTCAAGGAGGAATCATGAAGGTATCAAAAGTCAGTACCATATTTTTAGCCGTCAGTTGGTGCATCTGTTTGACCGGGTGTACATCATCCCTATTTGGGAATGAAGGGACCGAAGAACCTGCTGTGATAGAGAGGTTCTCTAAAGAAGCAGAGTATATAGGGGAAAATGAGAATCTCCATAGTTGGGAGTTCCAAGTAGAGGGCGTCATTATGAGATTTCAAGTGAGTTTAGATTTGCGACCTCAAGTTAAAAAGCTGAAACCAGGCCAAAAAGTCCAAATACATTATGCTGGTCCGCCTAATGTAGATAATGAATACCATCTTGAAGCCGTAAAATTTGAATGAAACAGGGAATAGGAGCAGAGATAACTCACTTCATTATTTGCTAAATTATGACAATTTTTTAAAAAGCAAGATATCAAATCATTACTAGAAAACGGGATCCATAAGATATGAAGTATTGGGATAGAAAAACTAGAAAAGCTGATCGTGAAAAGGCAAAGAGGCTGGGATATAATTAAAGTACATTTGTCCCAGCCTCTTAATCAACTTTCAAAACTGTTCAATTTACTTTCATTTCTAAGATACATTCTAATGATGAATGAAAAATAGGTGGCAATTGAAAAAGTTTCAATAGGAGGCTTTAACAATCCCCACTGCAGCATCCTCCTATAAATTAATAGTATTCCTATCACATTCTATCTACCTAAACGCACCAATATCCCATCCCCTTTATTACTCACGTTCACCACCGCAGTCTTCATCTTCTCCTGCACATTGAGGCCGGTTCCTTCTGGGATGAAGAAATGCTCGATTCCATATGAGATCTGGGCATTGTTGTCCCACGAGCTTGTAACCTTTCCGTTTAGGAGGACGTCACCGGATTTCTTTTTATAAGGTGTATTCCATTTTCCGTGAAAGCGGTAAATCCCTGAATATTCATGGATGCCCTCAGTGTTTTTACGTAACACAATGGTGACGGAGCGGGTGTCATCTATAGAGATATCCTTCAGTTGTGAAATACTATAATTCAATTCCACATAATCCCCCTGCAGGAGAGATCTTGGATCGACTGGTTCAAGTTCTAAAATGACCGTTTCCCCGTTTTGTAAAAGGGTCTCGTTTGAATACACCTGATACCCGATCCACCCGACTTGAAGGCATATGATGAAGAGGATACCGAGCTTTTTCTCTGCCAGGATCGAGTGCGATTTCCGTCCTGGCCCACTTTTCCTATCCAGGTGGCCGGCCACCAGTAGGAAGACGATGCCCAACATAGCAAAGAGCACGGATTTATGAACGAGCTTCCAGGCAAGATCGTAATACAACTGGACGATAAGCATGAACCAGAATACAAGGGATGAAACCCAATAAAGATGAAGCCCCTGCTTTCTGAAAAAATACACGCATAAGGTTGCTATAAAGAAAAACAGGGTGCAGTAGATAATATGAAGAATAAACGATAAATCGATTGTCGTTAACGAGAAAAGGGCTATGAACCCACTGAGAAACGCTCCATATTGAAGGATCTGTTTATTCTTCAGCCCAAGGTAGGCGATCATGTTTAAACACACCATTACCACAAGAAGGGCATGTGCGCCCAGTTCCATCGTTTGCCCCAAGAAAATAGCTGTATTCAATTGAAACAGCAGGTAAAAGATAAATCTTGCAGAAGTCCGTTTTTCAAAGTAGAACACAAAGGCGAAAACGAAGAACATCACAAATGAAAATTCATCAAACACACTTGCTATCATCCCGATCACGATGCCGGTCATCATAAGCGAATATTTTACCGGAGACGGCCAGTTCGTTACTGTACTGGGAATCACGAGGAATACCGTCGCCAATACAAATAGAGTGATCATGGAGACATCCACCATGAACAGTGAAAGCAGACCGAATACAGACGCCACGATGAAAACAGAAGCGATGGTCGTGACACTTGCTACGAAGATCGTCTTTGTCCAGTGACGGGAAGCGGAATGTTTTCGTAAGTAGTTCACAATGAAAACACTTCCCACTAATAACAGAATGGCGGCCAGTAAAAGACCGAAGAAGAACAAACTGGACACATATCTTGCCATCAGCTCAAACATTTTGATGATGATAAAGCCTGTTCCGAACATCGATAGAATGATAAAGATGGATGTTTCCTTATGAAAATACCAGTACACCCCAAATCCAAGGATACCTACATAAAACAGGGTAAACAAAGCGGAATACGGGTTATCGAAAGCCGTAACGATAAGGAGGAGGTTGGCAGAGACAAGACTCAAGTAAAGCAATGGTTTTGAATGGATGTATCCTTTTCTGATAATCAAAAATAAGAGCATATTCGCTATGCCGACTCCGAATGCAATCCACGTATGGGCGAAGGTCCAGTGCCCGAATGGAGTGGAAGGGAACAGATAAAAATAGATCGTCAAATGGATGAGGATGTGGGTCAATGCGTAAAATCCGCCATACCTTGTGTAAACACTGAACAGCAAGGCGGGAATAGACCAGACTAGAAACAATAAATAGCTGTCCGCGTGGGAATTGTACAGCTGTCCGAGCAACGCTACGGAAAGTCCGAAGGAGATCACCCCGCTGACCAGCAGCCAATTTGAAAGGAAATGGGCTCCCTTCAAAACACGGTCCAACAGAAAACTGGCTCCATAGAACAATACAATCAAAATCCCCGCTAAAGCCACTTTCTCAAGCCTCGAAAACATTTGCCAGTTTGAAGCGAAAAAATAAAGTGCACTGGTTAAAATGAAGACAACTCCGAATAAGTAAGTAAGTGAAACCATTTTCTTCATAAAACTCACCCCTGTCTTGAAATCCCTCCTTTTATTATATGTTGGGGCGAGTGAATATAGGTTTATATATGGATGGGTAAGAGGTATTCAAATTCTTCATTTCTAAACGATAGAAACGAGAAAACCAGCTTCTACTGAACAAGTACAATATGAAAAAAATCCCCCAATAGTCATATAGCCACCCCCATCTCATCTATTGTAAAATGGAAAAGACAGATAATTGCAATCGTTTGCATTAGTGCGAAATAACTACTCCGGATTTAACCTCACATTTTTTTAATCAATTGTGCAAACGTTTCCACAAGCATCACCACGAGCACTTCTATTATATTACTTATCCAATTAAGGGGGAAAACATGAATGAGAAATGGAAAAAAGCGACACATCTCAATGATTATGACACTGATGATGCTGATCAGTCTGTGGTCACCATTTACTCCGGCGGCTTCTGCCGTTGCCGATGGAAATGAAACGGCGACAGCAGCGGATTCCGGTGACCGCACGGTTCGCTTCACGTATTACCGTGAAGACGAAACGTATGATGGTTGGAACATATGGGCATGGAACACAGGTGTGAAGGATGATCAAATCAACTTCGACTCCTATGAAAACGGAGTGGCGACCGCGAACATCGCCGTGGCACCTGAAACCGAGCAATTCGGATTCGTCCTTCGCAGTACAGAGGACTGGAATACGGCGGAGAAGGAATTCGGAGACCGTTTCATCAAGGTGAACAAGAACGACACCCTCACCAAGGCATACATAACAAGCGGTGTTGAGAAGATCCGCATTGTTCCCGATGGTTCGGCTCCGGTCATCGATCAAGGTAACGCGACATTCTACTATCGTGACAAAGACCTTTTCAAAAACGATGCAATGGACAGTATTGATAAAGTCGAATTGAAATACAACGGTGAAACAAAGGAAATGACGTATGAGCCGGAGAATGAGCGCTTCATCCTCCCATACGAAAACATTCCTAACGGGGAAAATGAGTACAGCTTTTTAGTCACAAAAGATGGCGTGACGACGGAAGTGAGTGATCCGTACAATACCGTCGATGGAAAATCAGTTCTTGATTTTCAAAAAGCCGACCTAAGTGTGACAGGGTCCGTGGCTCCTGCAGCTGTGGACTATAATAAAAACGCTGTCTTAAGTGTCGGAATTGACGGTCTGACAGACGGCCTGAACATTCAAAAAATCACGGCGGACGTTTCTTCATTAGGAGGATCCGACAAGCTTGAAATCGATCCTTCGCTGAATGAAGTGACCCTTTCCGTTGATGACGACATTACGGCAGGGACGAAAACGATTCCGTTAACCGTTACGGACTCTTACGGGAACGTCTACAAAGGAAGCACTGAAATCGAAGTGAAAGCAAGGCAGTCTGTCGGGGATTCCGACCTTGACTGGGATGAATCCATCATCTATTTCATGCTGACAGACCGATTCTTCAACGGGGATACGTCGAACGATGATCCTTACAACCTGAATTACGACCAGTCGAAACGCGGAACGTATCAAGGCGGTGATTTCAAAGGAATCACGGAAAAGCTTGATTACCTTGATAAGCTCGGCGTAAACACAATCTGGATCAGTCCGGTTGTGGAAAATATCAAGTATGATGTGCGAAAAGGGGAAGCAGGAGAGCCATATTTCGGCTACCACGGCTACTGGGCGAGCAATTTCGGCGAACTCAACCCGCACTTCGGAAGCATGGACGATTTCCATAATCTGATTGATGAGGCCCACGACCGCGGCATCAAGATCATGGTGGATGTCGTGTTGAACCACACTGGTTACGGCTTGAAAGAAATCGACGGCGAGCTGCCTGCGGATCAGCGTCCAGCCGGATATCCTACGGACGCCGAGCGTGATAAGTACAGCGATATCCTTCGTCAGGGCAATGTCGGAACAGACGAAGTGGTCGGTGAACTAGCCGGACTTCCTGACGTGATGACCGAAAATCCTGAAGTGCGCCAGCAGATCATCGACTGGCAGACCGACTGGATCGAGAAAGCGAAGACAGATAAAGGCAATACCATCGACTATTTCCGTGTCGATACGGTGAAGCATGTGGAAGACGCGACATGGATGGCTTTCAAAAACGCCATCACGGAAAAAATGCCAAAGCACAAAATGATCGGGGAAGCATGGGGTGCAAGTGCCGACAATGATTACGGCTACCTGGATACAGGCATGATGGATTCCCTCCTCGACTTCGGATTCAAGGACATCGCCCGTGAATTTGTGAACGGCAACCTGAAAGCGGCCAATGATAAATTGACGGCCCGGAACGGAAAGATCGATAACACGGCCACACTCGGTCAGTTCCTTGGAAGCCATGATGAAGACGGATTCCTGTATTCACTTGGCGGGGACGAGGGTAAATTGAAGCTTGCGGCATCCCTTCAGGCAACCTCTAAAGGGCAGCCAGTCATCTACTACGGTGAAGAGCTTGGGCAGAGCGGAGCGAATAATTATCCTCAGTATGATAACCGCTATGACCTTAATTGGGAAGATGTAGAGAACAACGATGTGCTGGATCACTACACGGAGATCCTGAACTTCCGGGGTGCGCACTCGGATGTGTTCGCGAAGGGTGAGAGACATACTGTTGGAGGATCGAACAGCGATAAGTTTCTCTTATTCTCCCGCGATTATAAAGACGACTCGGTATACGTCGGATTGAACGTGGCTGACGAAGCGAAAGAGATCACGTTGACAGTGGATTCTCCCGATGCGGTCGTGACGAACGCTTATTCTGGGGAAACCTACACGACGACTGGTGCGGGTGAAGTAACGTTGACCCTGCCGAAGAAAGCAGACGGCGGTACGGCACTACTCACCGTTGAAGGTGGAAACATCACAGGTGCAGTGGCAGGTTCCGGTGGCGGAGAAGATCCAGAAGCGGAACCCGTACCGGAAAACAACATCCGTATCCACTACAACCGCACTGACGGCAACTACGAAAACTTTGGTGCGTGGCTATGGAATGATGTGGCATCTCCATCTGCCAACTGGCCGACAGGCGCCACGATGTTCGAGAAAACGGACAGCTACGGTGCATACATTGACGTTCCACTTGCAGAAGGAGCGAAAAACATCGGATTCCTTGTCATGGATGTGACAAAAGGTGATGCAGGAAAAGACGGAGGAGACAAAGCCTTCTCCATCACATCACCTGACGTCAATGAAATCTGGATCGAGCAGGGATCGGACAAAGTGTACACGTATGAGCCGGTTGATTTGCCTGCGAATACGGTCCGCATCCACTATGACCGTGAAGACGGGAATTATGAAAACTTCGGTCTATGGACGTGGGGCGATGTGAAATCCCCGACAGAGAACTGGCCGACAGGCGCACTGGATTTTTCTAAAAAGGATCGATACGGTGCTTATGTGGACGTTGAGTTGAATGAAGACGCCAAACAAATCGGCTTCCTTGTATTGAATGAGGAAACCGGTGAGAAAGACGGAGGAGACAAAACCTTCAACCTTCTCGATAAGTATGATCAGCTATGGGTGAAGCACGGCGAAGATAACGTCTTCATTTCCCCACATGGTGACGTGGCAACGGGACTTGTATCATCTGAAGTCATTTCCGATGACACAATCCGTTTGAATTTTACGATGACAGATGGTTTGACAGAGGAAGCGCTCATGTCCGGATTAACACTCAAGGACAAGGACGGAGCGGACATAACGGTCAACAGCGTCAAGATCACGGGAGATAAAACAGTGGAAGTGAAGGCTGACTTTGACCTGAAGAAACTGCCACTTTCCATCACTTACTCAGGCAGGACCGTTTCAGCAGCAGCTGGATGGAGGCTCCTTGATAATAAGTATGCCTATGATGGAGACGACCTAGGGGCGACATACAAGAAGGGCGATGCAACCTTAAAACTATGGGCTCCGAAAGCAAGCAAAGTGGTCGCAAACTTCTATGATAAAAAAGATGCGGCGACGAAAATCGGCAGCATCGAATTGACGCTTGGTGAAAAAGGCGTCTGGTCGACAGAGGTCAAAGCGAAAGACTTAAAAGTGAAAGACCTGAAAGGCTACTACTATCAATACGAAGTCACGAATGACGGCGTAACGAAAAAAGTACTGGATCCGTACGCCAAATCCATGGCCGCCTTCACCGTGAACACAGAAGGTGAAGCAGGCCCTGACGGCGACAACGTTGGAAAAGCGGCGATCGTTGATTTGAAAGGGACGGACCCTAAGAAATTCAGTCATGCCTCCATCGACGGTTATGAAAAACGGGAGGATGCGGTCATCTATGAAATCCATGTCCGTGACTTCACGTCTGATCCGTCCATTGAGAAGGATTTGAAAAAAGAACGATGGGGCACGTATGATGCCTTCATCAAGAAGCTTGATTACATCAAATCAATGGGTGTGACCCACGTCCAGCTGCTTCCGATCATGGCCTGGTATTACGGCGATGAAACGAAGATGGGTGAACGGGAGCTTGAATATTCCGCAGGGGGCAATGAGTACAACTGGGGCTATGATCCTCACAGCTACTTCTCCCCGGACGGTGCGTATTCAGAGGATGCTACTGATCCGCAATTACGAATTGAAGAAACAAAGCGTTTGATTGATGCCATCCATGACAAGGGTATGGGAGTCGTCCTCGACGTCGTTTACACCCATATGGCGAAAACAAGTACACTGAATGACATTGTTCCAAACTATTATGCGTTCCAGGATGAGCAGGGGAATTTCCTTGGAGGCTTCGGGAATAACCTCGCTACCAACCATGTAATGGCTGAGAAGCTGATGGTGGACTCGGTGAAATACTGGTTCGACGAATACAAGATCGATGGTATGCGCTTTGATATGATGGGGGACGCTAGCTATCCAGCAGTCCAGAAAGCATATGACGCAGCGGCTGAAATCAACCCGGACGCCCTCTTCATAGGGGAAGGCTGGAGAACATTCGCCGGTCACCTTTCAGATCCTTCCTTAAAAGGGATGGGAGCCGATCAGGATTGGATGGATAAAACGGACGACGTGGGCGTGTTCTCAGACGAAATCCGTAACGAACTGAAATCCGGATTTGGTTCAGAAGGTGAGCCGCGATTCCTGACAGGAGGGGCGCGCGACATTAACACGATTTTCAACAACATCAAAGGCCAGCCGGGCAACACGGCTGACGACGACCCGGGCGACATGGTCCAATACATCGCAGCCCATGATAATCTGCCGCTGTACGATGTGATTGCCCAATCGATTAAGAAAGATCCAGCTATTCCGGAGAACAACCTGGAAATCCATAAGCGGATCAGAGTCGGCAACTCCATGATCCTGACATCCCAGGGAACGGCCTTTCTCCACGCCGGCCAGGAATACGGAAGAACCAAGCAGTGGCTCGGTGAAGGAGTACCTGAACAGAAATACCATGAATTAGAGGACGAAAATGGAGACCCATTCGGCTACTTCATCCACGATTCCTACGATTCATCCGACGCCATCAACATGTTTGACTGGGAAAAAGCAACGAACAAAAAGAAATACGAGATAAACACAACCACAAGGGAATACACTGAAGGATTGATCAAGCTGAGAAGATCGACCAATGCGTTCCGATTAGGGGACAAAGAGCTGGTGGATCAGAATGTATCACTGATGGATATTCCTGAAATGGGTGATACCGATTTGCTCCTTGCGTATAAGAATGTTTCCACCGATGGAACAGGTGAGTACTATGTATTTGTGAACGCAGATAACAAAGCTCGTACTCTGTCAATCGGAGAATATGACTTCTCGAAAGGAAAAGTAGTCGTGGATAACGATGAAGCGGGTACAAAACCTGTCTCGAAGAAGTCCGGTTTCTCATTTACGAAAGGTACATTGACGCTGGATCCGTTGACCACTGTGGTGATTAAAGTGGATGAGAAGGGGAAGAAAGAGAAGAATAAAAAGAAGCATTAATCGGTTTGTCGGGATGCTCCCGTCGAATATGATCTCAACCTTATTCGTAAGGTTGAGATTTTTTTATGAAGCTATTTAAACAAACGTTTGAATAGCTTGTTCTTTCTTATACATACTAACGATAATAGAACTCATTAAACGTTTGTTTAAAAGTGATTAGCCTCATTTTTTTTATAGAAGAGGTTTGTTCTTAATTGAAAGTAGGGTAATTCATTATAATGAACGTTCCTGCAGTTTATAATGGATGGGAGAAATCAGTTTATGAGATACCTGCTTCTATATATCTTACTCCTCAACCTCTTAGACGCATTCCTGACCATGGTTGGATTGCATTACGGACATATAACCGAATCCAACCCTCTCATGAATACCCTTTATCACACAAATCCATGGCTGTTTCTTCTCTTCAAGGGAGGTTTGTCCGTGTTTCTTCTCATCCTTCTTTATCACCTCAACCCTCTGAAACGATCTTCAAAAGCGTTACTTCTTGTGTCTATCACCGCAGCAGTATCCTATAGTGTTATTTGCCTGATGCACGGTTATTGGTTATGGGAGGTCGCCGGCAGCGGGACGGGACTGGCGTAGACTAGAAATAAAGAGGCCCAGTTCCGGCCTCTTTGTCGTTTATTTCAATTTAATTTGCACCGGCTTGCTTTCATGAGTATGAATCGTTTTAGGTGTGCGATTTTGCGAAGCTGCCCGTTTCACCGAGCTTGTCACACTCTGGATCATGTCCCCGACGTCATGTGCGGATTCCACCAATGGATCCACGGCTTTCATTTTCCCTTTCACATCAACGGAAATTTGATTGGCCGTATGAATCAGTTCTTCTGCTTCCTCTGTAATGCCATTTACGGCGCTCCTCGTATCAGCGAGGGTCTTCTTTGTTTCGTCCAGTGTGTTCATGACCCTTCTTAATGTCAAAATCAGATATACAACGAGGATCGTAAATGCGACGGCTGCTATGGCAGCACTCCACTCAAGCATTGAGACCAGCTCCCTTCTTTCTACTTTAAGTCTATGACGAGGGGAGTTTATACATTCCTTACCAGAATGGGAGAGAGGTGGGGTAAAATGGAATGGTAATGAAATCAAAAGAGGGAGCGATGACGATGCTTTCATCCTTACGCGCAATAGAAGAGCTGAAATCTGGGAATACCCTTATCCTGCGGGAACATACATGGTTAAAATACCTTTCATTAACAAAAGAGAAAAATGTGAACCTGGAGCAAGTCGAATCACTTGAACAGATGGCAAAGAATCCGGTATTGGATTACGTGGAAAGAACCCTTCATGTGCTGGATGGATTGAGTTTACCCGATGATCAGAAAGAATGCGTGGAAGAAGTTCTGAAGTGGAGTGAAACGGCTAAGTGCGGACTTCCTCATCAAAGAAAAGAGTGGATTGACAAGGGTTTTCAACTTGCCATTCACAACATAGGGTCGGCCCAAATTTATGCCGCAGAAATGGAAAAACGATCTGAAGAAGAACGGAATCGTGAACGGGAGGAGCTTCTGTTCGTATTGATCCAGACTCACGGACTCTCGGGGCAATACATCAGGGGGGAAGTCCGGTACTCATCCATGGAGCCCCTGATACGTATCGTCAAACCAGAAATGTTTCCACACCTATATGTACTGAATCAATGTATTGTAGCGGGGGTATCCCCTGAAGTCTGGGATTCGGTACGTGAGGAAATGGAAGAGGTGAACCGCTGGATCTGTAACGGGGATATGGACCGGGAACAGACCTTACCCGAAAGATTGCGAAGGCTCAGAAGCCAAGCTGCTTTACGAGGTGAAGACTTTGACGCTGTCTATAATGAGTGGATACTGGCTAACCCCGAGGCGGAAAGCCTTCTGGACCGGTTCTTTCAACGAATGGATATGTGGTATGTGGAGGCTGCCCTTACCGATTTTACGTTTGAAGAGTGTATGAAGATTTTTCTGCTCATTGAACAAAAGAAGCGGTATTCTTCATTGGAACAACTCTCCTTTGAGCCAATGATGAAGGAACTCTACTACGATTATAAAGGCCGAAAGACCGTCAATATCTACAAAAAAAGAATCATAGAATCGTATCTTGGCGAGTACACGATCAGGGAGATCCTCAATGGAAAGCTTCCTGGAAATGAGCATGTCTCACTGAAGGCTGCTCCCCTTCATGGACATGAAGAGATGGCGGGAGTCGGGTTTTCTTTTTCACGGGCAGGGGAGAAGTTAATTGAATTCTGTCAGGAAGCTGAGAAATCACCTCTATATGACCGGGCAATCGTTCTATTATATGACCTATTCAACTTCAGGAAGGATGCCTACGACCGACTGAACAATGAGCAAACCTACCTGAGTGATATGAATAGCTCCCAGGACTTCAAGAAGAAGATTTCTGACTACGCCGTTGGGAAGACCATGATTGATATTGGTCCGGGCGGTGGAGTCATGCTGAATTTGTTGACCCGTCACCATACGGGGGCCGCAGTCATAGGAATCGACATTGCCGTCAATGTGGTAGAGGAACTGAAGCGGAAGAAGCAACGGGAAAATGCCCCATGGGACGTCATGCAGGGAGATGCTCTCAAGCTCGAAGACTACATCGGGAAGGAAGGGGCCGACACAATTGTATTCTCTTCCATCCTTCATGAGATGTTTTCCTATATCCCTTACGAGGGCAAAAAGTTCAATCATGAAGTCATCGCCCAAACCTTAAGGAGCGCCCTTAAAGCCCTGAGGCCAAAAGGCAGAATCATCATCCGGGACGGTATCATGACAGAGCCTTTAGAGCAGAAGCGTATCATTCGCTTTAAAGATCCACATGGTCTCGCTTTCTTCAAGAGATACGTCGGAGATTTCAAAGGGAGAGCGATCACCTATAGTTCAGCAGGAGAAGATGCGGTCCTATTGAATGTAAACGATGCGATGGAATTCCTCTATACGTATACATGGGGAGAGGAGGCATACCCTCACGAAGTGCAGGAGCAATTCGGCTACTTCACTCCATCTGCCTTTCGGGAATTCATCCACAGGACTCTTGGAGATCAAGTGGATATTCTGATATTTGAACATTACCTGCAGGAAGGGTATGAGGGGCATCTGTTACCCAAAATCGAGCTTACAGACGAAGAGGGAATTCCAGTATGTCTTCCGGATAGTACGTGTTTTATTGTGATTGAGAAGAAGGGATGGCAATAGGATCAAGGGATATGTTCCATTCGTCCCGAGATATTCTTTTAAGAATATTTCGTTCACCTTTCTGATTTATGTGGTAAGATTCTAAAAGTGGGCAATATGATTCATTTTTATGTTATTATTTGTGGTTAAATATTCATAGATGACGTGTGGTTTTATTCTTTTCATAACTCGTACGACAAGGGCAAATCCATTGAAAAATGGTGACGCAATGCTAAAGGGGCTAATGTCTTATGGGCGATGCCTGCCAGCTGCCGAAAACGGACTCCTGCGATTTATGAAACAGAGGGAGGATATGTTAAGAATGTATAAAAAGCGTATTGTGAAAATAAAACACAAGTGGCATTTTGTGAGATTACATTATCACCAGATCTTACTTGATAGTTGTATCGACTCCAAAATTAAAGTGAAGTTACAAAAAAAAGTAAGTTATCACGAAACGAAAGTGAATAACCTAAATACAACAATAAGAAACTTTCAGTAAAAGTGAACGGATACAGATGACGACCTTAGTTCAGATAATTGGCATTTAAGAAAACGTTATTAAAAAAACGAGCAAGGAATCAAGAGATTCCTTGCTCGTTTTTTTGTTGTTAATTTCTCAAATACCTATTTACTTTCTTCAGGATACTGATCGTAAATCTTCCATCCATCTTTTTCAGTCTTTTTGAGGAAGTAGTAACCATTATTCATTGTAGAATTGATTTCTTTGATCTTACCCTCAGGAGAAACGTATTTCCCATAATTGGTTGTTCCCGTAACTTTTACTTCAGCAAAACGATTCGTCAGAAATTCTACGGATGTTTTCATATTAGTTAAATCAGAAGACAACGTAACCTCGTACCCCTGATCTATTAATTCGTTGTTACGCCTAACGATATCTGTGGCATAAGCATTGTAAAAGCCAGTTGTGTATTTATTGTACACTTCTATTGAAATGTTCTTTGAAAATGCTTCGGATTCATTTGTTAGAAATTCCTGTACAAAACTTGCTACGTCATTTTCCTCTACTGAACTTTCAGTCTCATTTGAAAGCGCGCGGTACATAATGACTACGGCCTGCACACGATCAGCAAGAGTCCCTGGTTTGAACGTGTTATCACGATGACCCTGAATGATACCTAATGAAGCGGCTTTGTTGATTTCATCTGCGAATCTGACGTGAGAGGGTACATCAGGAAAGATTTGCCCTACTGAAGCTGGAAACGGGATGGTATCTTCAAAAGCTCTGACAATCATAGCTGCCATTTGCCCACGTGTAATGAAACTTCCTGGTTGGAATTGGTCTGGCGAAAACCCGTTCACGATCCCAAGTGAACTAGCAGTATTAATATAATCGAAATACCACTTATTAGGGGACACATCTTTAAAAATTTGGGAAGATGAGTTCGTTTCAATTCCCATGGCATTTATTAATATTTTAGTAAACTCAGCTCTGGTAATATTCTTATTCGGTTGAAAAAGCATATCACCGGTCTTAGAATCTAGAAATCCATCAATAATATCTGCTGAAACAAAGTCGTTAACTTCACCAAACCCGAAGTCGCTGACATCCATATCAGAAATGTAGTAGCTTTGTAACGAATTTTCATTTGCGCTGGCATTATTGGAAAAAGCTCCAACCCCTAACAGAAATGAAAGTAAAATAACCAATCCAGTCCTTATGTAATGCACCGTCATTCCCCCTAATTCCCTATTGAAATAAATTACAACAAAATTGTAACAAATGTTAATGTTATGTCACAATGGTATTAATAACCACAAATGGAATGTAAGTGGGTAAAGCTGCCCACCTCTACCTTTACAACTTCCTCAGTCAAACAAGACTAAATAATGTAAGTCTACTAATAATGATGAATATTCACATTCACTTAAGTCTAATAGATATATATGTTTTCCGTTTAAGGAGGTATTGGCGTTCTTTATGAAGAATGGAATAAAAAGGTATATACTTTTCCCGTTCACAATATATCTACATAATGGGGGTGCGAAAATGAAAAAATTTATTACTTGTTTGCCTGCTTTACTTGTTACTCTTTTACTTCTGACACCTGCTACTTATGCTGCAACATTCAATGATATTAATGAAGGACAACGTTTTTATCCGGAAATTACTTATCTTATAGATAAAGACATCATCACAGGGTATAAAGACGGTACCTTTCGTCCTCAGGAAAAGGTGACCAGAGCAGCAGCTGCCGCAATGATCGGTAGAACCTTGGAGTTCGATGGAGAAGAGAGAGAAGTGCCTTTTCCGGATGTTTCAAGGGAGAGCTATGCTTCTGGTTATATTGCTGAAGCTGTGAATAAAGGAGTCATAAAGGGGTTTCCTGATGGAACGTTTAGACCGGATGCCATCGTAACTCGGGGGCAGATGGCGATCATTATCGCTCGTGCGTTTCACTTAGAAATATCTAAGGATATCCTCTTCTATGATATCTCTCCAAACATGAATGCCTTTTCTTCGATAGGAAAAATAGTGGCTGAAGGAGTAACTCAGGGGTATGATGATGGAACGTTTCGGCCACAGGAAGAGCTTTCAAGGGAACAATTTTCCGCTTTTCTTGCTAGAGCCCTGAATGGCAAATTCAAAGTAACGATGCCTGTCGTGAAACCTGTACAGATAAATTATCATATCATCGAGGGGGAAATAGAATCTAATCACCATAATGGAAAGCTTTTTGTGCTGAAACCTTTCCAATTCATCTCTCTAAAAAAATTAACAAATGAAAAAAGTAGGGTAATAGTAGATAACGATGTATTAAGATTTGAAAACGAACAGACTATAGTACCTATAAAAACCGGAATAGGGACTATCACCATAATGCCAGGGGAAAACGATCGAAAAAAAGCTTATACTTACAAGGTACTTATAGGTGCAAAAGAGGACATTTCAGCTTCCATATTAAATAAACATTTTATGGATCTCGCAAATAACGGCTATTTAAATGGATGTGAATTCTCAGTAGACGATGTGCGATCCAGGGACGTCATGAATTTTTATCCGTATGACCCTGAATGGAAGGGATATTACGAAGGCGGTTATGGAAGGGACTTTAATGGGTGTACCTACTTTGGTGGAGATAGTAATATAGATTCTCCCATTGGAGCAATCATTATGGATGGTGGAAAGATCGGTAAAACCCCTGCTGAAATAAAGGATCGAATTGGCAACCCCCTCTTTCAAGGTTATAGTGAAGCCGACGATTCTTGGCTGATGTACTATAGATTAGAGGCAGGATATGAACTATATTTTTCATTCCAGTCTCCAACGTCCAAGCTTAATCATCTACTATATAAGTACAAAGCACTTTAATAATCTTAAATTCCGGGGATTAATTCCTCGGTTTTTTATATACTTAAAAGGTAAGAGGGGTAGGCAAAATGATGAACAATCATAGATAGTTTTAATCACGTGCTCATTGTATTAATAGGAAAAAAACTTAATGAATTAGAGAATCTAAAAAATATTGCTATGAAAGTAGGTTCTGTGATATCTTTAAATTCTGTGATGAATATTGTTTGAGGTATTTCGTTTGCGATAATAAAAAGTGTTAAATAGAAGTTGACTTCTGCGAAATTAACTGATATAGTAATAAATGTCCTCGAGAGGACAATGTAATAAACGGCCCATTGGTCAAGCGGTTAAGACACCGCCCTTTCACGGCGGTAACACGGGTTCGAATCCCGTATGGGTCACCAAAACACGGAGGATTAGCTCAGCTGGGAGAGCATCTGCCTTACAAGCAGAGGGTCGGCGGTTCGATCCCGTCATCCTCCACCATGTTTTTTTACGAAAGTAAAATAAACTTCATTGTTTTGCATCAGCAAAATATCTATCCTTTTCACCTTGCCGGTGTAGCTCAACTGGTAGAGCAACTGACTTGTAATCAGTAGGTTGGGGGTTCAAGTCCTCTTGCCGGCACCATTTGGTTTTTTATAAGATGAGCCATTAGCTCAGTTGGTAGAGCATCTGACTTTTAATCAGAGG
>NZ_JAHWGH010000019.1 GCF_019334305.1 Rossellomorea orangium | reverse complement strand
TCCGCGGGGCTGGCGGTGAGCCTCCTCGGCTGCGCCTGCGGGGTCTCACCTGTCCAGCGTTTCCCGCAGGAGTCGAGCACCTTCCGCTCCAATCAACTAACGAAAAGTTTGACTTTCATAAAGGAAATGTGGAGATTTCTTATGCCACTGCTTT
This sequence comes from Rossellomorea orangium, assembly GCF_019334305.1. GTDB lineage: Bacteria > Bacillota > Bacilli > Bacillales > Bacillaceae_B > Rossellomorea. Next base: position 29,892 of record NZ_JAHWGH010000019.1, on the reverse strand, counting down.
TTCATTCGTTGCAGTGACTGATTTTATTTAATAGTCCTCTACTCTTTTTAAACTGATGGTCACAAACCATTTTGCCCTGTCAACTACTTACTACGTTAGAGGGTGAAGGGACTGCGTAGACTCTTACGGAAAACGGGCGTGCCGAGACCCCGGAAGCGGTTTTTGCTGAGAAGGATCGGCCGAACGTCCGTGGAAAGCGGGACTGTTCCCTTCACCCTCCTGCACCACACCCTATATGACAAAGCATTCGCATCTGTGTATGAAAAGCAACAATCTTAGCGAAAACAGCCTTATTGTAATAATCATTTGAAATTCATATACTATTTGGAGGTGATTTCTTCTTTGGAAACGTATACATACTGGTGAATACGAGGAGGAGCACCAGTTTACCTGTGTGTCATCCTCATTACAATCAATACTTTTTAGCCTAAATACTTTCTTTTTGGGGCTTTTTCATTTAAAATGCGCATTAAGTGATTTTTTTGGAAATCACACCTTAGTTCTGAAAGGAGTCTACTATGAAGAAACTATTAACGACTTTACTATTAGCACTATTAACAATTGGACTAGCCGCTTGCGGTTCGGATGAGGAGAGCCAAAAAGCTGACGATAAACCGAAAACAGAAGCCTCTGACAAAAAGGCACAAGAAGAGCAAGCGAAGAAGATGGAAGAAATGCAAAAGAAAATGGATGAACAAAAGGTAGAGAAAGATAAGGTCGTTGCCATTGTCAACGATGAAAAAATCAAAGGTGAAGACTTCAACAACGTGTTGACTCAATCACAGATGCAGTACCAACAAATGGGTCAGGATCCAACGAGTAAGGATGCAGTTAAGAAGATCAAAGATCAAACCATCGATAGCCTTGTAGGACAAACCCTTCTTATGCAACAAGCAGACGAAAAGGGCTATAAGGCATCTGAGGATGAAATCAATAAACAGTTGGAAGAAGTGAAAAAGCAATACAAAGATGAAAAGCAATTCGAAGAAGCCATGAAGAAAGCCGGATTTACGATGGATGAGCTGAAAACCCAGATTGCTGAAAATATTAAATATACGAACTATGTTGATAAAGAAATCAAGGTAGACGAAGTAACCGAAGATGAAATGAAGAAATTCTATGATCAATATGCCAGCCAACAAGGCAGTGAGCAATCTAAGGATGCACCGAAGTATGAAGATGTAAAACCACAGATCAAAACACAGCTGGAACAACAGAAGAAACAAGAAAAACTTGTTCAGCATGTCGAAGATTTAAAGAAAAATGCTAAAATTGATGTGAAAATCTAACTCATTTCAGAAAGCCGCCCTCAAAAGGCGGCTTTCTTTTTTTATCCTTTTAGAGGTTTTCTGCTTTCCAGAGGGGGTAAGGTATAAGAACCGATCATTATAAGGAGGAACATGCATCATGTCTAAAAATACCACCAATCATAACCCTGAGAATGCTGACAAGGACGAAGAAAGTATCCTCGACCAGCATGAGAGTGAGCAAAACGTCGACCCTATTCCAATTGACGAACTAAAAAAAGACCAGCAGGACGAAAAGAAAAAACACGATACGAAAGACGAATGAATAGAGCCCTGCGGGAATCCCACAGGGCTCTTCATTCTATTATTTAGATAACCAATCCGTATGGAAGGTGCCTTCTTTGTCTATTCGCTGATACGTATGGGCACCGAAATAATCCCTCTGGGCTTGAAGCAGATTTGCCGGAAGCGATTCAGATCGATAGCTATCATAATATGCCAATGCACTGGCAAGGCCTGGTACAGGAATACCCAATTTGATGGCTGTGGCCACAACCTCCCTGGCTTCATCCTGATAATTCTCTACAATTTCCTTGAAGTAAGGATCAAGGAGCAGATTCGTTAAGCCTGGTTCACGGTCATAGGCATTCTTGATTTCTTCCAGGAAACCAGCGCGGATGATGCAACCACCTCTGAAGATCATAGAAATTTCGCCTGGTTTCAAATTCCAATTGTACTCATCTGAAGCCGATTGAAGCTGTGCAAACCCTTGAGCATATGAACAGATTTTACTTAAGTACAATGCCTTACGAATCATCTCGATGAATTCCTGTTTGTCTCCTTTAAATTCTTTATTCTTAGGACCCCTCAGGATCTTGCTTGCCTTCACACGTTCTTCCTTCATTGCTGAGATGAAGCGTGCAAAAACGGATTCGGTGATGATCGACAATGGTACACCTAATTCAAGAGAGCTGATGCTCGTCCATTTCCCGGTACCCTTTTGCCCGGCAGTATCCAAAATGACATCGACAAGAGGCTTGCCTGTTTCTTCATCCACCTTTGTAAAGATATCTGCGGTGATTTCAATCAGATAGCTGTCGAGTTCACCTTCATTCCACTCTTTGAAAATCTCATGAAGCTCATTTGCATTTAAACCAAGTACATTTTTCATCAGATAATACGCTTCACAAATGAGCTGCATATCACTGTACTCAATTCCGTTATGTACCATTTTCACATAATGGCCGGATCCATCAGGACCTATGTATGTACTGCAGGCATCTCCTTTTACTTTTGCTGCAATGGCAGTGAGGAAAGGTTCAACCAGATCATACGCTTCTTTCTGACCACTTGGCATAATCGCAGGGCCATATAGGGCACCTTCTTCTCCACCTGAAACTCCTGCTCCAATGAAGTTAATTCCCTTTTCATCCAAATCCTTGTTGCGGCGGATTGTATCCTCGTAATACGTGTTACCACCATCAATGAGAATATCGCCTTTATCCAGGTGAGGAAGCAATGAATCAATTGCTTTATCAGTAATATCCCCGGCAGGTACCATGATCAATATTTTACGTGGTACTTCCAAGGATTGTACAAATTCATTTACTTCATGAGTTCCAACCAGATTCTTTCCCTTATGCTCATCCAGTACCTCTCTTACCTTTTCATCTGACACATCATATATAGAAACTGAATAGCCCCTGCTTTCAAAATTCAGAGCAAGGCTCTTACCCATTACTCCGACTCCAACGACTCCTATTTGTTGTTTTGTCATAAACGATCATTCCTTTCAATACGAATAAATACAACTCTTCACCGTTATTATTATAATACGAAATAAATTTTCGTGGTGGATTTTTATGAAATAATATTTTTTTATTTCATTAATTGAGTTAAAATTATTTTCACAGATGTCCCATAGGAGGTTTCTTTAACCATGGATGAAAACGCTCAACATTGTTTTCCACGAATCCGTTCTCATTATTCGAAACTTAGTCAAAAAGAAAAGATGATTGCTGATTTTATTATTGCTAATCCTGAAAAAATTATCCACACAACCATCAGTGGTGTCGCAGAGTATCTTGGTATTGCAGATGCCACAGTTTTCAGATTCTGCAAACGATTGGGCTATAAAGGCTACCAGGCAATGAAAATTTCATTGGCTTCTGATATTGTGACGCCGATTAAAGATATCCATGAAACCATCAATGAACAAGATTCAGAAGGCGTGATCGCCCAAAAAGTTTTCCGATCCAATATGAGGAGCCTCGAAGACTCATTGAGGATATTGGATGAGGAAGCCTTCCAAAAAGCAGTTCATGCAATGCTTCATGCAAGAAGAACCGAATTCTACGGTACAGGGGGATCCGGTTTTATTGCCATGGATGCCCATCATAAGTTCCTAAGAACAGGGATGGCCACTACCGCCTATAATGATTCCCATATGCAACTGATATCGGCTTCTCAGCTAACAGAAGAAGATGTGATCGTCTTTATCTCTCACTCAGGAGCGAACAAAGATTTATTGGAAGTATTGGAGGTTGCAAAGAAAAATCGTATTAAGACCATTGCCATCACCCACTTCGCTAAATCTCCTTTAAGCAACAGAGTGGACATTCCACTATTCACAGTCTCACAGGAAACCGAGTACCGTGGAGAAGCACTGGCTTCAAGAATCAGTCAGCTGAGTATCGTTGACGCCCTTTATGTAAACATCATGAAGAAACGAAAAGAACTTTCCAAAGCCTCCCTGCAAAAATTACGTGACGCGATATCCATTAAAAAGGTATAGCCAAATAGAGGGACGGACCTTTCAAGGTCCGTCCCTCTTCTCCATTCCCTTAAAATCCCCATAAAAAAACAGGCTCACGAATGAGCCTGTTCTTGAAGTTGTAAAGTTAGATTATGCTTTACGTACGTTAGCTGCTTGTGGTCCACGAGCACCTTGTTCAACGTCGAAAGATACTTCTTGACCTTCGTCAAGAGATTTGAAACCTTCACCTTGAATCGCTGAGAAGTGTACGAATACGTCGTCTCCACCTTCTACTTCGATGAATCCGAAACCTTTTTCTGCGTTAAACCATTTTACTTTACCATTTTCCATGTTTGTTGCCTCCTAAAGTGCATTTGAGCACCATGTATTACTATTCTTGCGATATCAGGTGAAAACCAAATCGTGTTCTTCCCTCGTATACCGGACAAAAATAATTCTTTTATAGAATAACAGTAATGAAACAAATAAGCAAGTTCTTGAAGGAGAAGTTTTGAAAGTCAGACCTCCTACATAATTGTACTGAATACCGTGATCAGTATATGTCTTTTTAACCCATTCACTTGTTTTCCCCCTCTTTCATTCAACGATATCGACCTTTTGGCGGATGTAACCGTTTTACTAATATAAACACTCATGGGGTTCTAAAATCAGGGGAAAACTGTGGTATAATGAACAAAGATGAAAGGGAGTGCCCAATGAAATCCACAAAAAATCGGTTTAGCAATGGTTCTATGGTGACAATCAAGGAAACTGGCGAAACAGTGACAGTAATGAAGTGGCAATATGTAAAAAACATGAAGCGGTATTCATATATCGTAAAAGAACATCCAGGCACATTTTATTTTGAAGAGGAACTGGAATTAAAATAAAAATGCTATCATCTTAATAATTATTTTGACAGGGACTCTCTCATGAACACAGCAGAGTCCTTTTTCATTCCCATTGCACATTTGACGTCAAAAAACCTGCATCCTAAAGGATGCAGGCTTTTCCATATGTATGACCTGTGAGGGATTCGAACCCACGACCCCTTCCCTGTCAAGGAAGTGCTCTCCCACTGAGCTAACAAGTCGCGATGCAAGGTACATATTCTATTATATTCATATAATGAGAATTGTCAATGACTTATCGTAAATTTTTTCTGAATTCATCTTCCAATGCATAAAAGAACACCTGTTCGCATATACTATTTGTATCAATAACACCCGGGGTGCCCAATGTTGATCAAAATTCAGCGTTCTTTGATAGAACGACAGCCGATTGAAATGATTTATATGAATGCAAGGCTTGAATGTACCAAGAGAAAGGTACTGGTAAGGAGAATTGAAAAAGACTATATCACCGCTTACTGCTTCTTCAGAAATGATATTCGCAGGTTTAAAATTCAAGACATTTTGGCAGTTTCTTATCCCCCCACCCTCCGCTGATCCTACCAATACAAAAGGCTGAACCCATAGTGGGCTCAGCCTTGATTTATTTTATGCTGTTGCTCTTGTTGGTGTCTTATCTTCTCTCTTAATGAAAAATTGCAGTGCAAGCATGATTCCAAATAAAACCAAACCAATGATATCAGACATGCCTTCTGGATAAATGAGTAATAATCCTGCAGCTACGCAAAGGAATCGTTCGATGACGAATACTCTACGATACCAATAACCGATCATACCTGCCCCAATCGCCATCATCCCGGTCACGGCCGTAAAGACAACCCATATCAGCCTCGGGATGGTTGTATCGATCATCAACAATTCCGGGGACAATACGAACATGTAAGGTATGATAAAAGCGGCAATGGCCAACTTAGCAGAATTGACCCCTGTCCGTATCGGTTCTCCTCCCGACACCCCGGCGGCGGCAAAGGCAGCCAGTGCCACAGGCGGCGTGATATCAGCAATGATACCGAAATAAAATACGAATAAGTGAGCGGCTAACTCAGGTGCTCCCAATAATATGATTGCAGGAGCAGCGATCGTGGATGTGATGACATAGTTCGCCGTAGTTGGAGAACCCATGCCGAGTACAATCGACGCAATCATCGTAAACACCAATGTTAGGATCAGCTTACCTTCGGTGGAATTGGTAAGATCCGCTGCCAGGTCAACCAGACCATTCGCAAGGGTCAACCCTAGACCAGTCTTAGTCACGACCCCTACGATCATACCTGCTGCGGCTGTTGCCACTGCTACAGACAAAGCTGTCCTCGCCCCGTCCACAAGCGCATCTACCGCATCCCTGAAACCGATTCTTGTATCTTTCCTAATCGCACTAATGGCGACTGTGGCAACAATAGACCAAAGTGCCGCACGCATGACGCTCATTCCGCTCACTAACAAAATGATGACCGTTAGGATTGGAAGCAGCAAGTAAATTTTCTTGAACACTTCTTTACGGTCTGGCATCTCATCATCGGATAAACCCCGAAGGCCGATCCGCTTCGCTTCAAAGTGTGTCATGATCCAGATACCTGTGAAATAAAGAATGGCTGGAATAGAGGCAGCCTTGGCAATATCCCAATACGAAATACCGCCGATGAATTCCACCATCAGGAAAGCAGCAGCTCCCATGATCGGTGGCATCAACTGACCACCGGTTGAAGCGGCAGCCTCTACCCCGCCGGCAAACTCTTTACGATACCCCAGTTTTTTCATCATAGGGATTGTGAAGGAACCCGATGTCACGACGTTCGCAACGGAGCTCCCGCTGATGGTCCCTTGAAGGGCACTGGAGAAGATCGCAACCTTTGCAGGTCCTCCGACACGTTTACCAGCAATGGACACGGCCAAATCATTAAAATACTGACCGACGCCAGTCTTCACAAGGAATGCCCCAAACAATAAGAATAAGAAGATGAATGTGGCTGAAACATATAATGGTGTCCCCAAGATCCCTTCACTTGTGAAGAACATCGTTTTCACGATATCGTCCCAATCATAACCCCTGTGAGCCAGGAATCCAGGCATCAACCTGCCATAATACATATATAGGATAAATGCAGATGCGATGATCGTAATCGGTAACCCCACCGCACGTCGAGTAGCTTCCAATACAAGAATCATAGCAGCGAAACCGACATAAAAGTCCAGTTGAGTCATCAATCCGACCCTGCTGACGATATCATCCTGCATGATCGGCCAGTATGCACCAATTCCTACAGAAATGGCTGAAAGTACAATATCATACCAGGCAATCTTGTCTTTCTTCAAATATTTCTTGCGGGCAGGAAATAACAGAAACACTAATGAAAGGGCGAACCCTAAGTGTATAGACAAAAGCAATTGCCGTGGGATGAATTGGAAGATGGATGCTACTAATTGAAATAAAGAAAATGCCAATAACCCGAAGAATATTATCCATTTGAACGTTCCGTGATGGAATTTCCTGGTGGAAGATTCCGGATCGTATTTTTCAAGTAACTCTTGTTGTTGCTCTGCAGTCAAAGATTCAAACTCTTTATCTTTTTCCAACTACAGTCACTCCTTTCCACTGGTTGTAAAGTGATTGTTTCTTCAATTGAACCCGAACGACAGACCCTTTATCAAAATAGTCTGCTAAAGGATATTCCCTCCCGTCAAGCACGAGACGGTGATTCGCGACGACTTGGCCAATCCTGATATCAATGTAAGGAAACACTCTCTCCATATTAGAAATTAAATACTTGCCTTCCTTCGTCACTTCAAAGATTTCATTTCCTTCTGCATTGGCCGGCATACCAATGGCAGTATCTTCATAAAGTAATTTAGTTTGTTGAATTTGATTTGAGGATGTCGTCACATAAAACTCTTCTACTTCTGATAAATGAATAGAGTGAGTATATCGAACCGAAAACGAATGATTGTCGGTGAGGCTGAAAAGGACAGAGTCCCCTGTTGTACTTCTCGGTTCTACAACCAAAAAGGTATGTAAGGGTATAAAAAGGCTGAATCCGATACATAGAATCAGGAGAATTGCTCCCAGGGATGTATATTTCCTCATAAAGAATTCCCCACCATTCCATTGTTAGGCTTTTAGCTGAAACCAAAACAAAAGAATAGACCGTAAGCGGCCTATCCCTTTGTTCATCTTCTGGTGTGAACCTATTCCATTGAAATTCCTTTTTCATCAAAGTATTTCTTTGCACCAGGGTGTAATTCGATTCCCATACCTTTAAGGCCGTCTTCCGCCTTAATCAACTTACCTTTAGCGTGGGTGATTTGATCTGTGTTTTCAAAAATGGCTTTTGTTACATCATAAATGACATCTTCTGAAATATCAGCGTTTGTCACTAACATGGCACGAACTGCCACGGTTGTCACGGCATCGTCCACTTTACTGTACGTTCCTGCAGGGATTTCATCTTCAGAATAGTAAGGGTACTTCTCAATCAACTCGTTGACTTTGTCTGACTCGACAGGTACGATCGCGATGTCTTCTGTCGCAGCCAATCCTTCGACCGCTCCAGTCGGAGTACCAGACGTGATGAACGCCGCATCGATTGTACCATCCTGAATACCAGTAGTTGAATCATCGAATGATAGGTTACGAGCTTCTAAGTCTTCCAGTTTGATTCCGTGTACTTCCAGGATCTGAGTTGCATTCAATAGTGTACCTGAACCGGCTTCACCAACTGAAACGACTTTCCCTTTAAGGTCTTCCACTGATTTGATACCAGAATCCTTCGTTGTAACGATTTGGATTGTTTCTGGATAAAGAGTCGCGATACCTCTTGCGTTCTCCACCTTGTTATCCTTGAACATTTCCGTTCCTTCAGAAGCATAAGAAGCAATATCCGTTTGTGTAAAAGCGATTTCAGTTTTGCCGTCTTTCACAGCGGCCATATTCTCAGCAGATGCACCTGAAGTGGATGCTGAGGACTTGATTCCTGTTTCATCCTCGATAATCTTAGCGAATGTTCCGCCTAACGGGTAATATGTACCCCCTGTTCCACCTGTAGCAATACCAATGAAGTCAACCTCTTTGTTTCCTTCACCATCAGATGATGAACCTCCACCTGATCCGCCGCCGCAAGCAGCAAGAATGACAGATAGAACTAGAAGTAGTGCAGTGCTTAGAAATAAACTGCGTTTTTTCATATTCTAATTCCCCCTATTAAATTTTATACGTTAACGAAATAATTGTAACACAGCCTGTAACAATCTTGTCAAATCAAATACATAAAGTTTTAACATTTTTCATAAAAACCCTTCTAGAATCATTCCCCAGTCAGCCGAAACCCTTACCCGGGGCTAAGGCAAAGAGCACGGAAATGCATAGGGAATGTATAAAGCGTTTCCATTTAATGCAACTTCTTTTCTTCTGAGACGTAAATTTGTCCTCACAAAAAGGACTGATGATGTATGAGCATCCATCAGTCCCTTCTGTTATATATCAGGTGTTTGTTTCAGCCGATCAATTCCTCGTCCTCAAACTTCAGCTTATCTTCTTCAGAAATATTTTCTTCCAGGTCCCTTTGAGTATGAGCAATCCTTGAAGATGCATTGGCAGCGATGCTCGCTACAATATCATCCAAAAAGGTATGTACACCATTCCCTTTTTTCGTATCCAACTCCCTGATGATACCGATTTTATTCTTATCCAGATGACCGAACGTCGTAACGGCAATGCTTCCATATCCCAAGGCTGCTCCCAGTGCAATGGTCTCGTCAACTCCAAACAGTCCTTCATCCATTTCGACAATTGATTGAAGGGGCTCTGAAAGTCTTTTCTCCTCCGCAAGCTGATCCAATTCGACTCCTACCAGAATGGCATGCTGAATCTCTCTTTTTAACAACACTTTTTTCACGCTATCAATGCAATCTTCCATATGGAGATCAGTATTATATGGATACTGCATTTCATAGACGATATCGGCTATATCCTCTATGGAAACACCACGATCCTTAAGCCTTTTTAATGCAGCTTTGGTCACATCTTTTGAATGAACAGGTTTATTCATATTAAATCCCCTCTCTATACAAACACTTTCCTATTAAAATTATAACACTTTTTTGAATATTCGTATCGGAATTCGCTTTCGGGTATTATGTAAGAGATTATGATACAATCTTCCTGTAAACGTTAACACTGATTATAGGAGGCTATCGTCATGACAACCGCAAGAGGAAACGTAACCGAATTAACCCTCTTTAGTAAAGAACTGAATGAGGAGATGAAGATGCTTGTTTATTTGCCTGCAACATTCTCTCCTCTTTATAAATATTCCCTGCTCATCGCTCAGGATGGGAAAGATTACTTCCAACTGGGAAGGATCCCGCGACTCGCGGATGAACTGCTTTCAAACAGGGAAATTGAAAATATGATCATTGTGGGGGTACCGTATAAAGACGTTGAGGATCGAAGAAGGAAATACCACCCCCATGGTGAGGAAAATGATGCTTATATCCGCTTTCTGGCACATGAATTGGTTCCTTATTTAGATGAGCATTATCCGACCTATCATATGGGTATGGGGCGTGCCCTTGTTGGAGATTCATTGGGAGCAACGGTGTCGCTTATGACCGCATTGAAATACCCTCATACATTTGGCAAGGTTCTCCTTCAATCACCTTTTGTCGATGAGAAAGTACTGGATGCAGTGGAAGGGTTCACACAGCCTCATCTTCTAAGCATCTACCACATCATAGGCCAAGGGGAAACCGAAGTGAAGACGACTGACGGGAAGATAAAGGACTTTTTACAACCCAACAGACAGCTTCATGAATTATTCGACAGCAAAGGGTTCTCTTCTTTCTACGATGAATTCGACGGAGATCATACATGGAAGTATTGGCAGCCAGATTTAAAACGCGCTGTCAAAATGATGTTCAGCTGATCAGGATGACTTTCTAGCCGGCGAGGGGACAACCCTTGCCGCCTATGAACGTCAACACTCTGGAATCACATCATTCCTCTTTCGTTCGCCCTATATTAAATTTTTGAAAAATTTGCTATACTGTACTTATTACAATGATAGTTAAATAGAGGAGGATTGAAGAAAATGAATTATGGTATAGTCATTTTCCCATCGAAAAAGCTACAAGATATCGCGAACTCTTACAGGAAACGCTATGATCCTCATTATGCATTGGTCCCGCCACATTTGACATTAAAAAACGTCTTTAGCGCAGATGATGATCAAATCAAAGATATTGCCGGGAAACTTTCCGCGATTTCAAAAAAATACGATCCATTCAATTTAAAAGTGTATAAAGTAAGCTCCTTTCAACCTGTGAATAACGTCATTTATTTCAAAGTTGAGTCTAAGCCTGAACTGCAAGGGTTGCACGATGATATGCATAATCAGAATTTCATGGGTGACGAGCCGGAATTCGCTTTCGTTCCTCATATCACCATTGCCCAGAAACTTTCAAATGATGAGCATTCGGACATCTTTGGATCACTGAGCATGCTTGGAATCGATCATGAAGAAACAATCGACCGATTTCACTTGTTGTATCAGTTAGAAAATGGCTCCTGGACCGTTTACGAAACATTCCGATTAGGAAAGGAAGAATAACGTGAACGTTGTAGTTGCTAACACAGAAGAACAGATCCAAGATGTTTTTACTATTAGAAAAACCGTTTTTGTAGAAGAGCAGCAGGTTCCCCTTGAAGAAGAGATTGATGAACATGAGAATGACTCCATTCACTTCATTTTATATGAACAAAACAACGCTGTCGGTGCCGGCCGATTCCGTATTCTAGACGGGATGGGCAAAGTAGAAAGAATCTGCGTCCTGAAAAACATGAGGGGAAAAGGTGCAGGTCGTGAACTGATGCTCGGTATTGAAGAATATGCAAAGAATCAGCCATTATCACAATTGAAATTAAACGCTCAAACCTACGCTATCCCTTTTTATGAAGGATTGGGCTATGAAGTTACATCCGATGAATTCCTTGACGCAGGCATCCCTCATAAAACAATGAGCAAACATATTTAAAAGAACATGAAATCTGGTTTCTGAACCAGATTTCATGTTCTTTTTTATTTCTTTCTTCGTATATTCAGAACTGCTCTCGTCGATAATGGAGAAGTGTATGGAAAGGGGGAGAATCCATGGAAATCAAATCTATAGCCATTGAATTGATCGTTGGATATTTCGCATTGCTCATCTTGACAAAAATCCTGGGAAAAACACAAATCACTCAAATATCAGCTTTTGATTTCATTTCCGCTTTAATTCTTGGGGAACTAGTTGGGAACTCCCTCTATGACGGGGAAACAACCGTGTTTCAAATTCTTGCTGCCATCTCGATATGGGGTAGTTTGATCTTCATTACGGAATACTTCACTCAGAAATCAAGGCGTTTTCGACATATGCTTGAAGGAACTCCATCATTAATCATTAATAAAGGCAAAATAAATTATAATGAACTGAAGAAGAATCATCTGGATTTGAATCAGCTTCAGCATTTACTCCGGGCAAAGGATGTATTCGCTGTTAGAGAATGTGAATATGCCCTTTTGGAATCAGATGGCACGTTGAGCGTCATTCGGAAGCCTCTTTATGACATGGTACAACGTCAGGATCTTCAACTACCCATCCAGTCGGCCACCCTCCCCCTTTCATTGATCGTCGATGGGGAAATTGTTTATGATAATTTGACCCTTGCCGGGCAAGAAGAAGCTTGGTTGATGAATGAATTAAAAAAACAAGGCTTCCCCTCCTCCAAGGACGTCCTTTACGCCGAATGGGAGGATGGAAAAACCTTATTGGTTCAAGGGTATTAAAGTGGATTGATCATGAGTTCATTTTTTTCGATTGAAAATGACAGAAGTTTCTTGCGTTCAAGGCTTGTAAGATAGGCTGTCACCGATGTTCTGAACAGTAGCCACTGCCCCACATTCGCTACGTAGATGCCGACGAGGTCCAAATATCTTCTAAAGATTCGGTCGAATGTCTCTCCGTTTGGACTTTCATTTACCAAGGCTAATAGAGAGTTCAATCTTTCTTCGTGAAGATCCATATTTTCCTTCACCGTTTTAGTTAAATTCTCTTCGAAGCTTCCATGCCCGGGGATCGCTCCTTCACATGAGATGTGAAGGAGTTTTTCTAATGAATCCAATGTTTGGTCCGCATCTACAATAAAGGGGATCACGTGCTTCTTTAACGTTTCACTTCCAAAATAACTATCTGCTGCATATAAAATACCCTCGACCAGAAGTCCAGCCTGACTATACGAATGCCCCGGTAAGTCAATGACATCAAAGGTGAACGGACCAATGGTGTTCTTTCCAGCCATGAGCTCCCCTTCCACCTCTACTGCCTGTCCTTCTAGGAATTTATTGCGTAAATCTTGTATAGGAACCGCACCATTGAATAAATAAATGGGTTCCAAAATAGGATTCTCCATTATTGCTTTTTCCAATTTAGGGGCATACACTGGTATGCTGTACTTTTTCTTAAGATGACAGGCACCTCCGAAATGATCGGCATGGGCATGGGTGATCACACAATAATCAAGAGGATGTCCTTCATCCTCCAATATCCTGATCACCTTCTTCATGGATGAATCATCCAATCCGCTGTCGATCAAAAGCCCCTTTCCCCCTTTCATACAATAACCGATATTAACGGCACCGGTAAATGCAAAGCAATGTTCTGTGAATTTCTGAAGTTTCACGATCATACCTCCAAAGAATCGGTTCCCTAAACATATTCGTTAATGTGATTCCCTTTTCCTGTTAGTTTAGCCAATAAACTTGAAGGGATGGGTGCTTTGAAAGTTGGCTGGTATGAATTTTCATGTTGATTTGAATGATGGTCTCCATAACGGGTTTCTGTTGCTTCAGGGTTGGTTTGTGATTTGTTTTTCAGTGGTTTGATGGGCTGTATGGGGAAAAAGCTGAACGGGTGTTTATCAACTTTCATATCTCTTTCCTGATATTGTTTATACTGATAGTGAGGAATTGGCGCAATGTATCCCATTGTTATGACCTCCTTGGTTTTATGTACCCAATTTGGGATTTTGAGAAACGTGTGGACGCATAACTTCAAAGCCACACATGAGTTCCGATCAAAAAGAAAGAAGAATTAACATAAAATACGTGAGTTCACGTTTCTTTATGTCCATTCTTCTTATCTTTGTGAGGATTATTTTATTTCTTTCCCTTGTTTAACATATTGGAAATTGTGCTGAAGTCCAATTGCTTTCCGTCGTTGACGATCGATTGGACAATTTTATCTTCCATTTCCTTGTTCACAGGTTTATTTGCAATTTTAGATACACGCTTGATGACGCTTCTGACCGTTGCTTCATCTTTAAAGTTCGCATTTTGTAATGAGTTAGCAAGCTCCAACACTTCGTTCATGTTAACGCCTGTCTTCTTCTCTAAATTCTTAAAAAAGTTATTATTCATTTTCATCACGCCTCCTTTTAACTATAAGCATCTTATGTCAAAAACCCAGGAGCGTGAATTTAAAATGAAATAATATCCTTTCGGACAAAACAAAAAGACAAAATCCATTCAACTTAAGGATTCTGCCTTTTGTACCCCTTTCTAACAGAAGCTAGCTCCAACGATAATCAAGAGAATGAAAAGCACAACGATCAATACAAATGTCGAACCATAACCGCCGCCGCCATATCCACAGCCACCGTATCCATATCCATACATATAATTTCACCTCTCTTTTACCTTTAGTCTCTTATAACATATGTACAAAGTGAGGATAACGTATGGGCTATTGGATATTTTATTGTGTGTTTGTCCAATCATACAGATCAAAGGTCAGGTTGCCTTCAGAATCTAACTGTGCCAGAAAGATGGACTCTATCTTCAGTTTCCTTTTTGATAATTCTTTCACTAACCATGGCAGGGGGAATCCTACTTCGGACAGCGCTTTTTGATCGACTTTTCCATCTGTAATTACAGCTTGTGGTGGGGTGGATTTTTGTGATATTCCAAATACATCTTCTCGAACAAGAGGCTGTTTTTCTTTTTTCAATAAGACACTTAAATCCCCATTTGTATCAAGTGATGCAAATTCTACATCGGCTGCCCTGAACACGTCTTTTTTCCTTAATTGTTCCAAAAGTTCATCTACAGAATATTTTTCTTTTTTTAATGCCTTTTCATCGATATTTCCATCCTTTATGAATACAGCCGGCTTCCCTTCAGCAAATCTTCTAAAGCGGATGCTCTTCAGGGATAGGTAGGAAAACAGCAGGGGAAAAGCAAACCATAATAATATACTCATCAACCCTTCACTTAAGGGCAGGTTCAAGTCCATTGAGAGCGTTCCGGCAATGCTTCCCACTGTGATTCCTGTGATATATTCAAAAAAGGATAATTTAGATAGCTGCTTCTTGCCTAACAATTTGGTGATGGCAAACAAGGAAAGCAGGATAAAAATACTGCGTAATGCCACCTGTAAGTATTCAGGCATCTATTCTCACCTCAATCATCCCTTTGGTTTAAACAAAAGCGCTCCAATGAATCCGAATATGATAGCAGAAGAAATCCCTGAGCTTGTGACTTCGAACATACCAGTAAGTACCCCGACAAGCCCATGTTCCTGTGATTCCTGCATGGCCCCATTTACAAGTGCATTCCCGAAGCTCGTAATCGGAATGGTCGCTCCCGCCCCGGCAAAATCAATCAAAGGCTCGTAAAGTCCCAACCCTGAGAGGATGGCGCCTGAAACAACGAGCAGACTTAACGTGTGAGCCGGGGTTAATTTCGCTACATCAAACAGTAATTGACCGATTACACAGATGATACCGCCTATCGTAAAAGCCCAAAAAAACATCGCTAACACTTTGTAACCTCCTTTAAAAGCCCTACAAATATTCGATCGAAACCGCATGAGCAATACAAGGGATCGATTCGCCCTGCTGAAATGTCAGGGGTGATAATAATGCTCCTGTCGCTATGACCAGGATACGTTTATAGGTACCTTTCTTCATTTCATTCAATAAATGACCGTAAAGGACGGTAGCCGAACACCCAGGCCCGCTTGCCCCTGATTGGACCGGCTGGTTTTCCCCGTATATCAGCATCCCGCAATCTTGAAATTGCTGGTCGCTTAGCATGTAGCCTTTTTGCTTCAGCATTTCAAGAGCTGTTTGCCTCCCGATTTTCGCCAGATCCCCTGTAATGATGAGATCGTAATAGGAGGGATCTCTGTCCAGATCCTGAAAATGACCTGCTATCGTGTCCACTGCTGCAGGTGCCATCGCCCCTCCCATGTTGAATGGGTCTTTCAAACCCATATCCATGACTTTACCGATGGTGGCAGACGTAACCCTTGGAGTAGGAATGGTGACCAATGCACCCTCGCCGACCACGGCATAACCCGCTCCCGTTACGGTCCACTGTGCTGTAGGCGGCTTCTGTCCACCATACTCGGTAGGATAGCGAAACTGCTTCTCGGTTGCTGAATTGTGACTGGATGCTCCAGTGACCACGTGATGAGCTCCATGATAATTAACTAAAAATGCTGAAAGAGCGAGGCCTTCCATGGAAGTTGAACACGCTCCGAACAAACCGAAATATGGAATACCATTTGTTCTTGCAGCAAAGCTTGAAGGAGTGATTTGATTGATCAGGTCCCCAGTCAAGAAAAATTGAATATCACTCTTTTGAAGAGATTGTTTCTCCAAGGCAATCTGAACAGCATCCTCAATGAGAGTTCGATTGGCTTTTTCGTATGTGTCCTGCCCCATCCAAGTATCATCATAAAACTGGTCAAAATCTGCAGTAAGATTCCCCTTCTTTTCAAAAGGACCGCCGACAACCCCTGTTGAAAGGATTGCCGGATTTGATGAGAACACCCATGACCTTTTACCTTTCAGCATCAGATCACCCCCAATTGTATTAATATCGTTTTGATCAAGGCAACGACAAAGGCTGAGAACACTCCAAAGACAATGACTGAACCGGCCAGTTTAAAGATATTTCCTCCAACTCCGAGGACGAGGCCTTCTGTTCGATGCTCAATCGCTGCAGAAATCACGGCGTTCCCGAATCCAGTTACTGGTACCGCACTGCCTGCGCCGCCAAATTGCCCGATATGGTCATAAACGCCGAAGCCCGTCAGAAGCATGGCCAAAAACACCATTGTAGCAACCGTAGGATTTCCTGCTGTCTGCTCTGTGAAATTAAAAAAATAAATATACACATACGTGATTGCCTGTCCGATCAAACAGATGAAGCCTCCGACAAAGAATGCTTTTAATACATTTTTAAGGAGGGGCCGCTTCGTTTCATATTGTTTTTCTAACTGCTCATACTTCTTCTGTTCAGGTGTTTTAGGTGTTTTCCCCACAAACATCCCTCCTATTACGTTTTTTCTTTCTGAAGCTTCACGATTTCCTGAAACCTGGTTTCGGCATCCTTCTTTGAAATCGAGCCGATTTTTAGCTTTTCCTTTAAGCGGATGGTTTCGAGGAAGATTTTATAATCACTGGATAAAATGAAATCTTCCTTAGGATATTTATCTTCCAGATAGTGATCCATTTTCTTTTCGATCTTTTTCATTTTAAATCGGTGAAGATGTTTTACTTTGTATACAACCAGCGTTTCTTCTTTTCCCTGGATGACAGCCACATCATAGAGTTCCTCCATTTTGGAAATTTCCCTTTTAATGGCATGACCGTAGCTGTCAGTTTCAGGATTATCCACTAATTCGATCGGCGGCGGATTGGTTTTTTTCATAAGAGCTATCTTGCTGTCGCTTCCATCTTCTTTATTAGCGCATCCGATCAACACACATAAAGCAAGTGGAATGATGATTGAATTCTTGTTCATGCTATATCCCTCATTTTTTTGTACTCACCCATTATTTTTTTCATAAAGTCATTTTTTATGAAAAAAAGACTGCCCAGTTTGAGCAGTCTTAGCTTTTTTTCACTTTCGATCCACAACCGCATCCTTTTTTCTTAGTGGATGAGTTTCCTTGTTTCTTCGTATTTCCAGAGGTTTTCTTCACTTTTCATTTCCTCCTTTACCCTGTTTCCCTTTTCAGTATATGTGAAGAAACCCTAGCTTGTTTCCACTAATTACCTACGTCTTCAATCAGTTTTCCAACTTTGGACGGCCGCTTCTAAAATAGCCGCAACCCCGGCTACAGCTAAAAGGGTGATGAGAGGGTTGAAATACAATGGAAAGAAGAAAAACCCACCATATAGAAAGCAGGATGCCCAAATTCCGGTACACCAGTAACAGGATAATAACTCTCCTATAAAACCCTTTAAGCCACCTTTTTTAGGTGTAAGATAAATGGCTTCCTCACCGTTCTCTTCCACTTCAATAGATTCATCAAAGAATGGCGCTCTTAGAAACTCCGTAATCTTATCCAATACAATCAGATGGGTCAGTCGAAAGACGGCTAAACCAAGGGCAATCAACTCCACTAAAGTCAGCTGCAATGAAAAAACTCCCTTCACATTTCAAATTATCCAAGCCCAAATTTCCAAAAGAGGGCAGATGTCCGTTACCTAATTGCCTACATGACAATATGTTAGTAATGTAAATGAAATTCATTTTAAGGAGGAACTTCTATATGGGTTGCGGAAGAGATAAAGACAAAAGTTCAAAAGATCGTGGTTGCGTATGTCAAGCCGTCCGTGCTATAAAAGATATCCAAGACGAAGCAAATCAAGAGTGTAACGATTGTAAAAACGATTGTTTCCTTGAGCCACTTGGTTCAATGGTGAGTCCTACTAACCGTTTGAATACTCGTATCTTCAAATTGTATCTTAAAAACGGTGAGACTTTTAAAGCGCATATCAAAGGATGCCCTTGGAAATCACCATTTTTCCGGGTGAAAGAAGTATTCGATAACTGCTGTGCGACTCTTCAAGTGCTGAAGCCTGACTATGCAGATACGACTGGTTCTAAATCAGGTTCAAGATCAGGTTCTGGTTCTGAAATGGAAACCATGGGCAACAACACTGAATGGATATTTACAGGAGAATGTATTACAGTTGACCTGGATTGCTTCTGTGCCATTCAATGTATCAAAGACGTACACGTATTCTTGGAATGCGAAGACTGATCCTTTAAAGTCTAGATAAAAAGCCAGCCGGGTATCCCGCCTGGCTCTTTTTTTTATTGAAGGCCGATCATTTTAATGGATACAACCTCATTCTTTTTCATTTTCACTTCTTCACCTTGAAAGCTCTTTACAGTTATAGTATCACCATCATCATTGAGCATGACACCCTTGACTGATATCCGACCATTTGAGAATTCACAAGGAAAAGGTACCTTTCCGTAGATGCTCTCCGAAATGTAGTCTATTTTTTCTTCGATCGACAGCTCTCGGAAAGGTTTCAATTTCCTAAAAGTAGCGGCCGCCGTTTTGCGTTCGGGAGGTTGAGGAATCGATTTTACCGCTTCGACTTTAGCTCCTTCCACCTGATCTTCATGGTGAATATATAATTGCTCGTCAAAGTATTTCTCTTCCTGTCTCTCTTGTCTCTCGGATGCTTCCAGCTGTTCAGTGGCTGATGAAATCTGGTTCTCAGGTTGAGTTTTGGTCTGCGGCTTCTTGGGTGAACGGTAAGTCACCTGCATATTGCCTTTCACCTCATCTAATCTTGGCTGGTTAATATATAGCAAAGGTTCCTTCCCCGCTTTTTTCTCTGTTCTCACTAAGACACCTCCTAATTGTTCTCCACTTTTATATGTATGCAAAAGGCGCCCAGGGGTTTCGTTATTACCTAAAAATCCTCACGAATTCACAACGTTAATGATGAATAAATGAGGAAGTGCCTTCTGATTTGACTGAAGAATAAAAAAAGGACCAGGAAAGTAAATTCCCCAGCCCTTTAAATATGCTATTAACCTAACACGTGATACCCAGAATCCACGTGTAGATTCTCCCCGGTGATCCCCCTAGAGTAATCACTGAACAGGAACACTGCCGTATCCCCGACTTCTTCCTGAGTCGTATTACGGCGAAGTGGAGCACGCTCTTCTATTTCTTTCAAAATACTGTTGAAGTCTCCCACACCTTTCGCTGACAGCGTACGGATCGGGCCGGCAGAAATGGCATTTACACGGATACCATGTTTCCCAAGATCACTCGCAAGATATTTCACACTTGCTTCAAGAGAAGCTTTCGCTACACCCATCACGTTATAGTTTTGCATGACCCTCTCTCCACCAAGGTACGTCATGCTGACGATGCTTCCACCCTCTGTCATAAGGTCCTTCGCCACTTTGGCCACCGCCGTCAGGGAGTAAGAGCTGATATTGTGAGCAAGCAGGAAGCCGTCTCTTGTCGTATTCATATAATCTCCTGCAAGTTCTTCTTTGTTTGCGAACGCGATACAGTGGGCCAGACCATGAATGACACCCACTTCCTCCTTGATTGTCGCAAAGCATTTTTCAATATCTGCATCACTTGTCACATCACATGGCAGCACAAGTGAATCTTCTCCGCCTTCAAGTGTTTCTGCAAGGTCCCTGACACCCTTCTCAAAACGCTCACCTGCATATGTAAAGATTAAACGTGCACCGGATTGGTGCAAAGAACGGGCGATTCCCCAAGCGATACTGCGCTTATTTGCAACTCCCATTACCACATATGTTTTTCCTTTTAATGAAAGAGTCATTATTATCCTCCTAATTAATACATGTTATTAGTACCTACTACTAATTCTAACTCAAACCCGTTAAAAAGAAAAGAAGATTCCTATCCTATTCTCTTTTTCACATCTTCAATTTGTTGCAAATGTCTTTGTTCATGTTTACCGAGTAGCTCAAGAACCTGCCAGATCGGCATCTTCCCGAAGCGATGATGATTCATCGATTGGCGATCTAATCCCTCTTTTGTATAGTTCATTAGAAATTGGGTCGTGAGGGATCGTGACTCATCAAGTTCTTTCAATAAATCTTCCCTGCTTTGTTTATTGGTAGAGGGCTCGATCGGTGCTTTTAATTTTTGTGCCGGGTCATCAAATACGGATAAATCAACATCCGTTTCGCTCCTGCCCGAATGACTTTCAGCTGAATCCAGTGCCAAGGTCAAAAAGCGTGTTTCTGCGCCGGCCAAATGAAGAACAATCTGTGCGATGCTCCATTCCTCTGGCGAAGGTTTTTCATTCAGTTTTGCAAATGATAATCCTTCGAGGCTTTCCCTTACCTTTTCCCTGATTTCCATAATTCTCTTTTCCCACATCATTCATTCCTCCTTATTATTCCTTATATTACTATTAGGTGATGTAAGTAAAAACTCCTCTGTAAAATAAAACTTCCCAAGAAAATATTCTCTTGGGAAGTGGATTATGCATTAGCAGTATTCACAGAATTCTAATTCTCGTTTAAGTTCATCCACATACTCTTTGCTGCCTGTGACAATGAGGCGGTCGTTCATGTGAAGTTCGGTATCCCCGTGGGGAACGATGGAATCTTTTCCTCTGAAGATACGGACAAAGATGACATCTCCCGTGAATGGGAACTTCCTGAGCGTCATGCCCTCAAACTGACTGTTTAACATTCGGATTTCGTATAGGGATGTTTCCTGGTTTGTCAGGATGCTCATGACGGACGGTGATTCGATGAGAGCCCGCAACAAAGCTTTTGTTGATAAGAATACGGAGTAAACCTCAATATCCTGCTCACGTAGACTTTCATGCAGATCAGGGCTTTCCACCCTTACAATCACCCGGTTTACACCATACTCTTTAGCCGTCACTGCAAGTGTTGCGTTCAATTCTTCATCACCTGTGGAAATCACAAGGATATCTGATTCGAAGATATTCTTTTCTTCAAGCGTACCCAGTTCATAATCATCAATTTCATTGATGGTGAACAGGGAATCGGCGATGCTTCGATCCGATTTATCCTGTTTCGTGTGGTACAGGACAGGCTCATACAGAGATGACTGAAGTTCCCTTGATACGGGCATCGTTAACTGATTGGCTCCAAGGAACGTAATCTTCAGCTTCTTCTCTTTTGCACTTTCCCTCGGGAAAAGCTTCTTGAAGATGATCGGTGTAATGATACATGTGATCACGGCGACCAGGATAAGTGTCCCACTCATTTGAGCAGTAATGATTTCGATTCTTTCTGCGATTTTCGCTGCTGCAATCACCAATGATAAGGTTGAGGTAAGCAAAAATGCGGAAGCAATCGTAGTTTTTGTATCATACCAATACCTCAATAAGTAGACAGGGATGATCTTCGAAACAAGGAATGCCAGTACCAATAACGGAATCAGTAACAGCATCTTCTTATCACTAAGCAGGGACCCAAGATCCAGCTCCACCCCGATCATCACGAAGAAAATCGGAATTAAGAATCCATATCCAAAGGAATCAAGCTTATGGACCATTTCCTGATTTGGTGCAAGCAAGGATACAAGCACACCTGCTAAAAACGCTCCCAGGATGTTTTCCGCTCCCACCGTTTCAGAAACCGCCACAAGCAGCATGATTAGTGTAAAGACTGCCCGTGTACCGATTTGAACGGTCCCTGTCGATAAACTTTTAATGAAGGTGTTGTTCTTCAATCTCTTCGCAAGGAAGTACAACATCAACCCGACACCGAAGAGAATCAGAAGAAGCCACATATTCCCGTGCCCTTCCCCGTAAAGTGACACGAACACAGCAAGCAGGATCATCGTTACGAGGTCTGCAATGACTGCTACGAGTAAAATGATCTGCCCAATGGCACTTTTCATGATATGGGCTTCTTTAAGCGTCGGAACGACAACACCAAGTGAAATCGTCGAAATGATCAACGTCATAAGGAATGCATTATCAATGAGTCCGAATAGGACAAATAGATAAGACAGTCCAAGTGATACAAAGAAAATACCGATAAAAATGATGATAGCCAATTTTAGTCGATTTGGTTCTTCTTTTCCATTAGGTAACATTTCTTTTTTCTTTTTCCTGCCTGAAAATGCGGTAAAATCAATTTCAAGACCGCTTAAGAACATGAGGAAGATAAACCCCAGGGTAGACAAGGTTTCCAACCACATATCTTGATGGACGAGATTAAAACCGCTCTTTCCTATAACCAATCCCATAATGATCTCTGCGATGACAACCGGGATAAAATTCAATTTGAATCGATGTAGCAATATGGGAGTTAAAAAAGCTACCAGAATAACGATGACAAGCGATGAAACGGATGCATGTTGTTCCATTCATTCCTCCCCCTCTTCTCTCTATATTAGGTAATTCATAAACATTGTCGCTAATCCAAAATAAATTAAAATGCTTATTATATCATTGATCGTCGTAATAAAAGGACCGGAAGCGACGGCCGGGTCCACTTTTAGCTTGTGCATAAGAAGGGGTACTAATGTACCTGCAAGTGTCGCAACGAATAAAGAGATCAATACGGATACCCCAACGAGGATCCCAAGGAAGAATTCACCCTTCCACACATACACAACAATACTGACTACAATTCCGCAAGTCGTACCTGTAATAAGCCCGGTACCCGCTTCACGAATGACAAGGGACATCTTGTTTTCCTTTTCAAGGTCCCCAGTCGCAATCCCACGAACGGCGACTGCCAGTGCCTGAGTCCCCGTATTTCCAGCCATACCGGCTATCAATGGGATGAACACGGCAAGAATGGCCACTTTATCCAACGTATCTTCAAACCGTCCGATGAGGCTTGCTGTAAACATACCGAGGAATAATAAGGCGATCAGCCAAGGAAGACGCTTTTTGGCAGCATTTATAGGGCTTCGGTCAATGGAATCCAAATCGGCGATACCCGCAAGTTTGGAGTAATCGTCGGATGCCTCTTCTTCCATAACGTCCATGATATCATCAACTGTTATGATTCCTAGAAGATGCTGTTGAAAATCAACAACAGGCAGGGCAAGGAAGTCATAATCCTTCATTTGCCGTGCGACTGCTTCCTGATCTTCACTGACCCCCACAGACATGACACGACCACTCATAATTTCCCCGATCATGACATCATCGTGGCTGATGATCAAATCTCTAAGGGAAATGACCCCTACTAGCTTTTTATCATCATCCACTACATAGATATAGTAAATCGTTTCAGCATTAGGTGCTTCATTTTTCAATATATACATGGCTGAACGGACTGTTTGATTTTTCGAGATGGCCACGAACTCAGTGGTCATGATACTTCCTGCTGTGTACTCTTCATAGTGGAGTAATTCTTTTATTTCTTTCGCTGATTCATCATCCATGATCGTCAAATAACTGACAACCTGATCTTTATCCAGCTCATTCAATACATCAACCGCGTCATCGGCATACATATTGGAAAGCATTTCAGCCGCATATGTAGGATTCATCTCAGCTAAAATATCCTGATAGTCCTCTTCATCAATATCAAGGCTTTCAAAAAGCTCTGCCATTTCTTCCGGTGAAAGATAATGGTATAAACGATTTCTTAAATCTTCATCTATTTTAGAGAAAAATTTCGCTTGATCATAAGAGTGTAACTGCACAAATTCTGAACGGAAAAGATCCAGATCTTCGTCTTGAAGGGCTCTAATGAGTAGGTCTTCATCATACATCTCTCTTTCCTGCTTATCCCTATCTCTATCTCTTTCTTGATCTTGGGTAATTTCAGACATCATATAACCCTCCTTCATAACTATATGGTCGTAATAATACTAGCAAATCTCGAGACGATTGTCTCTCAAGAAATAATAACCATGTATGTATTCCTTCCATTTATCATGTCATACTATCTATTGAGTGACGAAACTCAGAATATGTATACTGAAACATTAATATGTCATAAAATACGGGAAAAGAAAAGAAAAAAGGCATCAAAGGAAGTGGGATAGAGATGAAGATTGATATCATCGGTGATATTCATGGTTGTTATGAAGAGTTTCGGGCTTTGACCAAAAAGCTTGGATATGTCTGGACCACCGGCCTTCCTGTTCATCCGGAAGGGAGGAATCTTGGCTTCGTGGGTGACCTTACTGACCGTGGACACCATTCACTTCAAACGATATCCACAGTCTACAAATTACTTCAGACAGGATCAGCCTATTATGTCCCCGGTAACCATTGTAATAAACTGTACCGCTATTTCTTAGGCAACAACGTCAAGATCCTTCACGGCCTTGAAACTACCGTGGCGGAATTAAGTGCCCTGCCGCAAACGGAAAGGGATCAATACAGGAAAATGTTCCTGGAATTGTATAAGCGATCCCCATTGTATCATGTATTGGATGAGGGCAGACTGATCATAGCTCATGCCGGCATTAAGGAAGAATTAATCGGTAAGCAGAATGATCGTGTCAAAACGTTTGTCCTATACGGTGATATCACCGGGGAAAAGAATGAAGACGGTACACCTGTCAGGAAGGATTGGGCACGTGACTATAAAGGAGATGCCTGGATTGTGTACGGTCACACACCCGTGAAAGAAGCCCGTATGGTGAACAAAACGGTTAATATTGATACAGGAGCTGTGTTCGGTGGAAAGCTTACCGCTTTAAGATACCCCGAAATCGAGGTAGTGAGTGTAGCTTCTGACATGCCTTTGGTGGTGGAGAAATTCAGGGACTTAGATTGAAACATTCATAAAAAAAGAGATCCTATCAGTCAATCTGAAAAGGATCTCTTTTTTTCATTATCAAGCACCGCCCTCATATCAAAAGGCATAGGGACCAAAAAGGTCATCCAGGTTTTCTCAACAGGATGAAAAAAGTGTAAACTTCTGCAATGAAGAGCCTGTCTTCCCATCAGCATTAAACCCCCACCATATAAATCATCTCCAACCAGGGGGTGTCCGATCGATGACATATGGACCCGGATTTGATGGGTTCTGCCGGTTTCGGGTCTTAACTCGATGTGGGCAAAATCACGGAACTGTTCTTCCACCCTGTAATGGGTCAAGGCATACTGACCGTCTGCTCTCACTTCTCTTTCAATGATACTGTCTGATTTCCGTCCGATCGGCTCTTCAATCATTCCAAATCCGTTCATCACACCTTCAGCAAGGGCTTCATAGGTCCTTTTGATTTCCCTGCCCTTCTGCTGAAGGCTGAAAAGATGATGAACGTGCCGGTGCTTTGCAACTAAAACAAGTCCCGATGTGTCTTTATCCAATCGGGTAACGATATGTACCGTTGATGAAATACCCTTTTGAACAAACAAACCTAAGATGGCATTTGCCAAGCTTCCTGTCGGTTCATCTTTAGTTGGAATGGTCTTCATTCCCGAAGGCTTATCAACGACGAGGACATCATTGTCTTCATAAACAATTGACAAAGGTATTTCTTCCGCGACTAACGCTTGACTCGGCTTCTCTTCTGGAAATCGCACTTCAAGTATATCCCCAGTTGATAAGGAGTAACGCACATTCTCTTCATTCCCATTGACAGTGATGCTTCCTCCATCAAACTTGACTGCTGTCAGGGTCCGCTTTGAAATCTGCTGATCGATAAGAAACTCTCTCATCAACTTTCCTTCATAGTCTGAAGGAATTGTCCATTGGAGCGTATAATTCTTCATCTTACCATTAGCCATTATTCATCCGCTACAAACGAATCATGCACCCGTTTCCAGAATGGGAAAGGACGGAAGCGGGCAAAACGAATCTTCTCATCCGCGACACGATACTGAATGCTCTTTACATCTTTATGAAGAAGTGAAAGGTGATCGATTGTCACGAGGAAATCCGGCCCATTCACGGGCTTTAACATGCATGTATGATGCGCTGGTAAAATAAGAGGTGATCCGATGGTTCGGAAAACCCGATTATTAATCGACGCCATTTCAGCGAATTGGATGGCGGGTAAAGACGGGTGTATGATCGCACCTCCAAGAGCCTTATTATAAGCTGTACTGCCTGATGGAGTCGAAAGACAAAGACCATCTCCCCTGAATCGTTCAAAATGCTGCCCTCTGATTTCCACATCCATGACAAGGGTTCCTTCGACGCTCTTGACGGTCGACTCATTCAAAGCAAGATAGCGTGTTTCCTTTCCGCCATGCTGATAACGGATGATCGTTTCCAGCAGCGGGTATTCAATGATCTGATAGGGAGTCTTAGCAATTGCAATGACGAGTTTCTCGATCTCCTCGGGCACCCAGTCGGCATAAAAGCCGAGGTGACCCGTATGTACACCGACAAAAGCCGTTTTATCAAGCCTCGATCTGTAACGGTGGAATGCATAGAGAAGCGTGCCATCCCCACCGACGGAAATGACAATATCCGGTTGATCATCATCATAAATTAAGTTGAAATCCTGTAGATAGGTTCTCATTTTATGCATTAACGTATTGGATTTTGAATCACCTTTTGATGTAATCGCGAACTTCATTCGTTTACCCCCTTCTTGTCATGATTGTTTTGCTTCAGAATTTCCCCTACGCTGATCCTTCTCCTTTTTGTTCGTGAAAATGACTTGTGCTTCCTGAATCTCCTCCCGAATCAAGCTCATTTCCTCATCCAGCCTAAAGGCGGCTTCAGCAGCCCGTTGGATCCGGAGACGCACTTGTTCAGGAATTTGACCACTATACTTATAGTTCAAAGAGTGCTCAATCGTCGCCCAGAAATTCATAGAAAGCGTCCTGATTTGAATTTCTACCAGGATGTTTTTTTCACCCTGGATGGTTTGGACGGGATAATCAATGACAACATGATAGGACCGATACCCGCTAGGTTTTTTGTGGGTTACGTAATCTCTTTCTTCAATGATTTTAAAGTCATTGCGGCTGCGTAGTTTTTCCACAACAATATGGATATCCTCAACGAATTGACACATCATTCTGAGTCCTGCTATATCCTGCATTTCTGTTTCAATATGAGATAGTTTGATTCCTTTTTGATTAGCTTTATCAAGAATACTTGCGATAGGCTTCACTCTGCCTGTCACAAACTCAATGGGAGAATGAGTATTATGAAGTTCATATTCTCCCCTCATCCCCTTAAGCTTAATCTTTAATTCATCAACCGCTTGCTTGTATGGAGCTAAAAATTGTTCCCAGTGATTCATTTCCCTCACCTCTCTTGCGCCTACTTTTCAAGAAATACGTTCTCTACCTTTTTAACCATTTCGTCACCGTAGTTCCCGTTTCCTTCTATATTACCTACAAGATAGTCAAGTTCTTCAACGAATCGATCTAATTCCAGGGAAGTATTTTCACTTTTCACCACCACTTCCGCGTTTTCATGGAGAGCCTTTTTCAATTCCGGCCAAATGGACTCTTCCAAATATAAGTAGACATATTCCTCTGCATTTTCCACTAAGTATACGAATGCATAGCGATCGGAGTCTGCTATGATTTGACCCGCTGCAGTTGTACCTTGAATAAGCTCCTCCTGATCAGTATGTAAGTGTAATGTACCGTTTTCATATGTTGTGTGTTGAATTTGAACAATTTTCCTCATGCGTTTCTTCATCCTTCCATTAAACAATCAGTATCATTTTAACATAAGACAACCATTTCATCTAAACATTGAAGTTCCCTATTATTAACGAGATAATAGAGTGAGATTGATAAGAAAGGATGCTTGTCATGTCACAGGAAATAGAAATAGAATTCAAGAATCTCCTTACTCTGGAGGAATTCACACGCTTAACAACATACTTTCAGATAGAAGAGGAGAACTTCATCACCCAGGACAACCATTATTTCGATACACCTGATTATGGATTAAAAGAGAAAAGATCCGCCCTCAGAATCCGGGAGAAAAGCGGAGTGTACACATTAACATTAAAAACCCCCTTAAAAGAAGATCTATTAGAAACGAACCAACCCCTATCAAAAAATCAAACACATTCTCTTTTGCAAGAGGGAATATTTCCCGAAGGAGAGGTCAAAGAAGCATTAAACACTCTTTCCATCTCACCTATTTCGTTAAAACACTTCGGGACACTATCAACCACTCGGGCTGAAATTGACTATCGGGATGGACTTCTTGTTTTCGATAAAAGCTCTTACTTACAAAAAGAGGATTACGAGCTCGAATATGAAGTGAAAGAGCGCACTTCAGGTGAAGCCATATTCCTTGACCTTCTGGAGCAGCACCAAATTCCATTCCGTGTGACAGAAAATAAAATACAACGTTTTTACACGGAAAAATTAAAACAAGATGAGTCTTGACCGATATACTACAAGAATATCAGTTTAAGCAATAAGGAGTCCTATACATGAATGTTCAAGCATTGAAAACGATGATGGAGCTACAAGCCCTGAACAGCTTAGGTTCAGTTTCTTCTATTAAAAATGGAACCGGTGGATCAAGTGATCTGTTTCAACAACTTTTAACTCAGGCCATTCATACAAACGTATCTCCAGTAAATACGCTGGGGGCAGTCAATGGGGTACTACAATCAAATCCAGCTTTATCCCTGACTACAAGCCTCCATCAGCTTTCGACTGTGAACAAGCCAAACTTAACAGCTCCTCAGGATATCGATGAGATCATCACCCGGGCATCTGATCACTATGGCCTCCCAAAAAAACTGATTCAATCGGTCATTAAACAGGAGTCCAATTTCAACCCGTCTGCCGTCAGCCCTGCAGGAGCCACTGGATTAATGCAGCTCATGCCGAGTACTGCCAGGGGCCTCGGAGTCACCAACATCTTTGATCCTGAAGAAAATGTATTTGCGGGCACCAAGTACTTAAAGCAAATGCTCGATAAATACAATGGAGATGTCCACCTTGCCCTGGCAGCTTATAACGCTGGGCCAGGAAACGTTGATAAATACAACGGCATCCCGCCGTTCAAAGAAACCACAGCATATGTAAAAAAAGTAACGGATCGTTATTTTGCTTAACATTTCTTAAGACGGACAAGACCGGTCTCCCTACCCGAGGCTGGTTTTGTCTTTTTTATTGGCTATTTTCATATACATTGTTGCTTTTAGATGTAGCGAGTGGCGGTTGATTTCCGCTACAGGTGCTCGCTTTCCGCGGGGCTGGCGGTGAGCCTCCTCGGCTGCGCCTGCGGGGTCTCACCTGTCC
>NZ_JAHWGH010000018.1:72008-558849 GCF_019334305.1 Rossellomorea orangium | reverse complement strand
CCCGCAGGCGCAGCCGAGGAGGCTCACCGCCAGCCCCGCGGAAAGCGAGCACCTGTAGCGGAAATCAACCGCCACTCGCTACATCCAAAAGCAACAATGGTTACGAAAACAGCCTACATTAAAAAAAGAGGCTGCTTAAATCGAGAATACTCCATTTAAACAACCTGAAAAAAATATTGGGGACCAAAGAATACTGTCAAACAACCTTCTATTTGAATTATAGAGAGAGGGGGGCATGAGCTCAACCAACATAAAAGAAGATGAGGACTGAACAGTGTCCATTTGCAGAGAGTATTCATTCTTCTTCTGCCCTTTTCAACGAAAATAATAATTATAGGCATATTCCAATGGGAAGGGATTTTCTTCCTTTTGTTGAATTGGTAACAGTATTACGATTAAAAGGAGAGAGAAGATGAAGCAACTGATAAGAGTGGGGACGATTTACATCCCGGTAAGTGATGTCCAAATGGCGAGTACATGGTATCAGGAAAAGTTAGGCGCCAAGTTGAACTATATGGACGAAGATAAAGCTATTTTAGATCTTGCCCATCAAAGTATCTTTTTGGTGAGCTCGATAGAAGGAGAAAGCAGCAATTTTTTGGATAAGCACCGAAATAAGCGATTTTCCTTAACGTTTGAAGTGGATGGTATAAGTGATTTAAACAACTTGAGAGAGTGTTTGCTTGATCAGGGAGTGGAGACGGGGAAGATCGAGGACAGGGGCCACAGTGGTCTTAATTTCGTATTCGCGGACCCTGATGGCAATCTATTTGATGTGTGGAGTGAATTAAGTCCACAGTTTAAAGAAGCCTTTAATGTTTAAAAGAAGAAACCATCTTGATGCTTGACTCTAAATAGAAGAAGAGCGATACTGGAAAAAGTTTAATAGATTTGCTTGTATTTCTAAAATAAATCGTATATGATGATGAAGAACACAACATTTTGTGTTCTTTTGTAATTAATTAACTATATATTGATTATAACCTGTGAATAAGGTGTCTGTTGAGACTTAAAAGGGAATCCGGTGTGAAACCGGAGCTGTCCCCGCAACTGTATGTGCCGACGAAATAAGGAACTGCCACTGTCGATAAGATGGGAAGGCCTTAGAGTAGAGTGAAGCGCTAGCCAGGAGACCTGCCTTATTTATCACGTGTTATCTTCTTCGGGAATTGGGAGGATAAAGCGAGGATTGTAATAGGCTAAAGTCTATTTATATCTCCGTCTATATAAAGCCCATCCTTTTAGAAGGATGGGCTTTTTTTACTCCTTCCCCACTATTCATAATGGGAGGAATCATTTTGTCAATCACAGTAAATGAACGGATAAAAGAGGTAGAAGAGATTCTAAAAAGTCTGGACAGTCGGTTTCCGGATCTTTATTTCACCGAATACAATGAAAAAATTTTGCTCTATGCTGAACAACAGGACATGAATAAAGAAAGACTCTATCATTTTATGATCCTGACAGCAGTTGAACGTATCTCCGCACATGAACCGGATTGGACATATGTCGCCGCATCACTGTATATAAAGGATTTATATCAGAGGACGGCCTTATCAAGGGGGACAACAGATAAGAATCCGTACGGCTCCTTTTATCAAGTGGTCAAAGATATAACTTCTTCACAATTATATACACCTGCATTGCTTGATAGTTATAGCAAAGAAGAATTGGACTACTTGGGCTCCAAGCTGGATTCGACAAGGGACCATCTCCTTACTTACATAGGAATTGTTACATTGGCCGAGAGATATTTAACAAAGTCCCATGAAGGCGCCATTCTGGAATTGCCACAAGAGCGATTTATGATCATAAGCATGACCCTGTTCAGGAATGAAGTGAAAGAAAAGAGAATCTCCTTGATTGAAGAAGCCTATTGGGCGCTTTCCAACTTGTATATGACGGTGGCAACCCCTACATTTGCGAATGCAGGGAAGAGCCATGGCCAGTTATCCAGCTGTTTCATAGATACTGTGGAAGATGACTTAAGAAGTATATATGACAGCAATACAGATGTTTCCACATTGAGTAAAAATGGCGGGGGATTAGGAATTTATTTAGGAAAGGTCCGGAGCAGAGGAAGTGATATCAAAGGCTTTAAAGGGGTAAGTTCAGGTGTTATCCCCTGGATGAAGCAACTGAATAATACGGCGGTTTCCGTCGATCAATTAGGACAGCGCCAAGGGGCGATTGCCGTATATCTAGATGTATGGCATAAAGACATTTTTCCTTTCTTGGATACACGTTTGAACAATGGGGACGAAAGACAGCGGACCCATGACCTTTTCACAGGAGTCTCAATACCGGACCTATTTATGGAACAAGTTGAGGAGAGGAGAGATTGGTATTTATTCGATCCTCATGAAGTGAAAACAGTCATGGGATATTCACTGGAAGATTTCTATGATGAAAGGAAAGGCAAGGGATCATTTCGAGAGAAGTACTGGGATTGTGTAGATCATCCGCTCCTTTCCAGGGAAGTGGTTCCGGCCATCGACATTTTTAAGCGTATCATGATATCACAGCTCGAAACGGGAACACCTTATATGTTTTACCGTGATACGGTTAACCGCCTGAATGCAAATTCCCATAAAGGAATGATCTATTGCAGTAATTTATGTACGGAAATCGCTCAGAATATGAGTCCTACCGTTATAGAAGAAGAAGTAATTAAAGATGGAAAAATTGTGACCTATAAGTCTCCTGGTGATTATGTCGTCTGCAATCTTGCCTCCATCTCCTTAGCCAAAACCGTTATGGATGATGAGTTAAAGAGGGTTGTATCGATAGGAGTACGGTTATTGGACAACGTAATCGATTTGAATGATCTTCCTGTCCTGCAGGCTCAATTGACCAATCAACGGTATAGGGGAATCGGGTTGGGAACATTCGGATGGCATCACCTTCTTGCACTAAAAGGAATGAAGTGGGAAAGCAGTCAGGCGGTGGACTATTGCGACTCTCTTTATGAAGAAATTGCTTATCACACGATAAAAGCCAGCTGCGAACTGGCGGACGAGAAGGGTGAATACCCATGCTTTGACGGATCTGAATGGTCCTCAGGAGAATATTTTGAGAAACGCGGATATTCCAGTATGAGATGGGCTGAATTGAAGGATAAGGTTTCTTCGAAAGGAATTCGTAACGGATATCTGATGGCTGTTGCACCCAATTCCTCAACATCAATCATTGCGGGATCCTCTGCGAGCATTGATCCGATCTTCAGGTTGGAGTATTCCGAAGAAAAGAAAGATTATAAGATTCCCGTCACCGCTCCTGATCTATCACCGAAAACAACCTGGTATTACAAAACTGCTTATCATGTGGATCAACATTGGAGTGTAAAACAGAATGTGAAAAGGCAGCGGCATATCGACCAGGGGATTTCGTTTAATCTGTATGTGAGAAATGACATTAAAGCGAAAGATTTATTGGAGCTGCATCTGGACGCCTGGAAATCCGGATTGAAGACAACTTATTATGTCAGGTCAACGTCGGTATCCGATTTTGAAGAATGCGAAAGCTGTCATAGCTAGACCAGGGAGGAAGAGTATAAGATGAATGAATTGAAACAAAGGGTCCTAATTGATTCAGAGGCACCTAATAAATCTACAGGAATCATTAACGGTGAAAGCTCAAATATCTTGAATTGGGATGATGTTCGATTTTCATGGGCCTATCCGAAATATAAGAGGATGCTCGGGAATTTCTGGACTCCTTTTGAAATCAACATGTCCAAGGATATCAAGCAATTTCCGACTCTCTCAATAAGAGAGCAGGAGTCATTTTTGAAAATAATAGGATTGCTCGCTCTTCTTGACAGCGTCCAAACCGACTATGCAGGTAAAGTGGCAGATTATTTAACGGATTCAAGCCTTAATGCCCTGATGATCATCCTGGCACAGCAAGAGGTTGTGCATAATCATTCTTACAGTTATGTTTTATCGAGCATCGTGTCAAAGAGCAAGCAGGATGAAGTATTTGATTTCTGGAAGAAAGATCCCATCTTAATAAAAAGGAATGAATTCATTACAAATGGCTACAAAGGGTTTGTAGAATCACCAACGGTTGAAAATTTATTAAAATCGATCATATTTGATGTCATCCTGGAAGGGTTATTTTTCTATTCGGGCTTTGCCTTCTTTTATAATCTGGCCAGAAATCAGAAGATGGTGGCAACCAGTACGATGATCAATTACATTAATCGGGATGAACAGCTCCATGTCGGATTATTTGAGAAGATATTTAAAGAGGTCTTGAATGAAAATCCGTCTTATCAAACGGAGGAGCTTCGTACCTTCGGGAAGAAAGCATTTAAACAGGCTGCCCTCCTTGAAATAGACTGGGGGAGGGAAATCATTGGCTCCAATATGGAGGGTCTCTTACTGAGCGACCTGGAGGACTATATAAAATTCATGGCGAATAAAAGAGCGAAACAGTTAGGTTTTGACGAACCTTTCGAGGGTTACAGGACCAATCCTCTTAAATGGATCATAGCGTATCAGGAAGTGGATAGAGGGAAGACCGATTTCTTTGAACAAAAATCAAGACAATATACGAAAACGTCTGATGCAAATGGATTCGATGAACTGTGAGCAAGGAAGTCAAACCGGATAAAATACAAAAAGCGAGTCAACGAGACTCGCTTTTTGTTATCTTTTTTCAATAAAAGGGCCATAATCCCTTCTTTTATGTTGAACGGCTACCCATTTCACCGTCGTGAATTCTTCGAGTGCCCATTCTCCGTTAAATCGTCCCAGCCCTGAATTTTTTTCACCACCAAATGGCATATGCGGTTCGTCATTAACAGGTTCATCATTAATATGGATCATCCCTGTCTCCACTTGATGTGCCAAATTCGTTGCTCTCTCAATGGAGGAAGAGTGGACTGCACCGCTTAATCCGTATGGATGTTCATTGGCTAATCGAACGGCTTCATCATCGTCTTCGAACGAGATGATGGCAGCCACCGGTCCGAATATTTCATTCTTTGCGATTGGCATCGAGTTCGTGACATGTGTCAGAACCGTCGGGTATAATAAGTTCTTTTCCGCACTGCCGCCGAGCACAACCTCTGCTCCTTGTTCTTTACTGCTTTCTATATCCTTCAGAATTCGCTCAACTTGATTTTGATCAATTAAAGGGCCGATATGAGTCGTTTTATCGGATGGGTCTCCTGCATTCAGCTCTTTCACTCGGGATACAAACCTATCCACGAATCTTTCATACAACCCTTTTTGGACCATGATCCGGTTGATGCTCATGCAAATCTGTCCCTGATGATAGAATTTACCGAAAAGAGCTGATTCAACAGCCTTATCGAGGTCTGCATCATCAAGTACGATAAATACATTATTTCCACCGAGTTCCAAAGCGGTTTTCTTGAGGGTTTTTCCTGCAAGCTCACCGATTCGGCGTCCCACTTCCGTTGAACCGGTGAAGGAAATCAATCGTGGGATAGGATGCGTCACGATGTCATCCCCGATTTCCGACCCTTTCCCCACTACGACATTTAGTAATCCTTTTGGAAGCCCAGCTTCTTCAAAAATACTTGCAAATAAAAGTCCGCCTGTCACGGGAGTATGTGTAGCGGGTTTAACGACGACTCCGTTTCCGGTTGCCAAGGCAGTCGCAATGGATCGGACGGCTAAATGAAAGGGGAAATTCCATGGGCTTATGACGCCTACCACACCAAGTGGTTCTCTATACACCCTGTTTTCCTTCCCCGGAACTTGAGAGGGTAAGATTTTCCCTTCCATTCTATATGGATAGGTTGCCGCTTCCTTCATACTATTGATGGAAACGGTCACTTCCCCTGCAGCTTTCATATACGTGCTGCCGGATTCTTTGATGAGCCAGTCAATGATTAAATCCTTGTTCTCCTCAACAATAGAGACTGCCTTTTCCATGATGGTCCTCTTTGTTTGAGGTAGCTCGTGAGCCCAGGATTTTTGAGCTTCCTGTGCTGACAGATAGGCTTTGTCGAGGTCCTCTTTACTGGCTGCTGTAATAGAGCCGATTTCCGTATGATTAAATGGATTCTGATTGGGAATGGAATTTTCGCTGCTTCCTTCTACCCATTCTCCATTAATAAATAGCTTATCAAATTGTGTATTCATCAACCTATTCCTCCTTGTTGTTTACATATCCTGTTGGGTAGGGCGGACAATGATCTCATTGACGTCCACATGACTTGGCTGCTCGACTGCATATGATATGGCTTTTGCGATGTTTTCACTGTCGAGTGGCTTCATTTCACGATCCTTGAATGCGGCTAGGATGTCCTCGTCGGTGATGGTCTCTGTCAGTTCCGTCGCAACTGCACCTGGGCAAATGATGGTTGTACGGATGTTATGAGAAGCATTCATTTCTTGCCTTAACCCCTCTGTAATCGCACGGACCGCATACTTCGTCCCGCTGTAGACTGAGCTTCCGGGCATCACTTTATGACCTGCAACAGAAGAGATATTGATGATATGTCCTGATTTCTGTTTTTCCATATAAGGGAGGACAGCGGCTATCCCATATAGTACCCCTTTAATATTGACATCAACCATCTGATCCCATTCTTTGATTTTTCTTTTGTTGATTAAAGAAAGGGGCATGAGTCCGGCGTTATTGACCAATATGTCTATTTGTCCGGCTTCTTCTATTGTCGTTTTCGCGAGCTGTTCCATTTCTTCTACGTTCGTCACGTCTGTTACATGATAGTAAGCCGTGCCGCCCATTTTTTCTATTTCATTTTTCAATTCTTTTAATCGTTCTTCACGTCTTGCCGCAAGCATCACCGTTATATTTTTTGATGCTAATTCCTTTGCGGTTGCCTGACCTATCCCACTGCTTGCTCCTGTAATGATTGCTACTTTCTTATTACCCATCCTCATTTTCCTCCTAACGATATCATTAGATCTATTCACCTATATTGTTTACACAAATCCTATTCCATTTAAACAAAATACAGAGAGTCGGGAAGGTTAGAGGTTTATGAGAAATAGTATTTCCAAATAAAAGAAAAAATGGTTTAACAATTCTTACCCTGGGAATATACATAGTAGATTGAATGAGAGGAGAGGTTGTTTACATGGCAAATCATTCTACAGAAGAAAAGATGGAGTCAAAGGTGGACAGTGCTTTAGGAAATATGTCCCAGGATAAAAAAGAGGATATTCTTTCTAACTTTGATCATTTCAAATCATACTTAGGTAACAAAGTTTCCTTAGCGGATAAGCTGGGGATGAGCGAAGAGCAGCAGGCAAAGGCAGCACAGAAGGTAGGGGACTATCTTGCCGCTCATGAAGAACCAAAAAACCGGGAAGAAAAGTTATTATATGAACTATGGAAAGCAGGCAGTAAGGAAGAACAGCATATGCTTTCTCACATGCTCGTGAAGCTGGTTCACTCAGAATCGTAACACAGTGTTCATAATGAAAGGGCATCCGGTCGGATGCCCTTTCAATTAATGAGTTTACATATGTATTTCCGGCTCTACCTGAACAGTGACATTTCCTTTAATGGCACGGGTGATCATACATGATTGTTCTGCTTTCACCATTAGTTTCTTTGCAAGTGTGATGTCTTTCTCTTCCGTCGCGGGACCCAGTGTCAGAATTGGGCGGTGGATGATTTCCTTGTAGGTTATGACCCCTTTAACGACTTCTACTATTCCTTCGGACGTCATGGTTAAGTTCGTTTTCTCTATACGGCTTCTTTCAAGCATAGCTGCAAGAGTGATGATATAGCAAGTTGCGGCTGCCCCAAGAAGCATTTCATCGGGATTTGTACCGATACCGGGACCGTCCATCTCTGTGGGGATCGATATTTTTGTATTGAAATTCTCTGAGCTCAGGGTACCTGTATCATTCCTGAGTCCTGGCCAATCAGTAGAGATATGAAACGAGTGTCTTGCCATACATATAAGCCTCCTAGAAAGCATGGTAAGAATATTGTATACACTTTTCATTGTGATGGCAAAGAAAAAAGACTCTACAGAGTAGAGTCTTCCGGTTTAGCATGTATTATGCTTTTGTTACGTTAGCAGCTTGGTCGCCACGGTTTCCTTGAACGATTTCAAAAGAAACTTTTTGACCTTCTTCTAAAGTTTTGAATCCTTCGCCTTGAATAGCTGAGAAGTGTACGAACACGTCGTCTCCACCTTCGCGCTCGATGAATCCGAAACCTTTTTCTGCGTTAAACCATTTAACTGTACCTTCTAACATAATGTTACCTCCTCGTGTGTTCTCCACACAATTGTATTACTATTCTTGCTCACGTAACTTCAAGGCGAAAAGCTTTAAAAACTTTGTCCATCCTTCCATTCCGAACAAAAATAATTCTCTTACATAATATCAGGTAAAATGACAAAAGGCAACCCCGATGAATGTCTTTAATGAGCAAGAATGATAGAAAGTGAGAATATTACATTAATTTAAAGGCTTCTAAAACCTGCCGATTGCAGTTTAATTAAAGATTGCTGCGAACATCCCATAGCTCCGGGAAAAACCTGTGATCAAGAACCTTTTTCAAGTAGCCTACACCACTGGATCCACCAGTACCCATTTTATGGCCAATGATTCTTTCCACTGTTTTCATATGACGGAACCGCCATTGCTGCAGCCAATCTTCAATGTCTATCAGTTTTTCGGCCAGTTCATATAAATCCCAATATTGATCAGGATTTTTATAGACGGTTGTCCAGGCTTCGAGCACAGATTGGTCTTCTTGATAAGGATTTTTATAATCACGTTTCTTGACATCTTCATGAATGGCTAACCCTGCATCTGCTAAAGCCATAATGGAAACATCATAGAGGGAAGGTGCTTCATATGCCTTTTGAAGCAGAGTCAATAACTCTGGATCCTTTTTGTAAATTTCAAGCACATGCTTCGTTTTGTACCCAAGGGCAAATTCAATCATCCTGTATTGGTACGATTGAAAACCAGATGCTTGACCGAGACTGTCCCTGAATTGGACGTATTCTGATGGGGTGAGTGTTGACAGCACATCCCATGCATGAATGATCTGTGATTGAATCTTTGAAACACGTGCAAGCATTTTAAATGCCGGTGATAGTTCCCCTTTTTGAATGGACGAAATGCTTGCACGGATTTCATGAAGGATTAATTTCATCCATAGCTCACTGACTTGATGTATAATGATGAACAACATTTCATCGTGGTGACCTGATAACCTTTTTTGACTATCTAATAATGTATCGAGCCCCAAATATTCTCCATAAGTCATTCTGTTAATAAAATCAGTATATACTTCTTCATTCCCCATAGAGTCTTTTTTGTTTACCATTGATATTTCTCCCTTTCTTCTGCTTGATTCAGAGATGCAATTGATTGATCCCCCTTGATATATATTTCTTGAAGGGAACATGGAAATCCTCCCTTTATCTTCAACAGGGATCTTCCTTCTTTGTATCACTTTCTGTTAAATGTTTGTTCTGCATCATGAGAAACATGTTAAAATTAGAACAATTTAGAAATCATGCGAGGTGAATGATGTGGAGAAGGTGCTCCTTTCTACCCAGTTCTATTTTCGACGTTTTATGAAAGAAGATTGGAGGGATGTTCATGACTATGCATCCTTGGAAGTGGTCTCAATGTTTCAGAGTTGGGGTCCGAATAAGGCGCGGGAGACAATGGCATATGTTGATGACGTCTTAAAAGATGAAAAAGTGGTTCCGCAAAGCAGGTATGTACATGCACTGGTTGATGGTGGGGTCGGAAGAGTGATCGGAGCGGGTGAGATTAACATCAATAGCTTTATACATCGTTCCGGGGAAATCGGCTATATTCTTCATCCCGATTATTGGGGAAAGGGCTTAGGAACACTCGTAGCGAGGAAATTGGTCGATAAGGGGTTTTCAGAATTAAACCTCCACAGGATTTCAGCTACTTGTGATCCTCAAAATATTTCTTCCCGAAAAGTGTTAGAAAAGGTCGGAATGACTCTTGAGGGAAGGATTCGCCATCACATGAAAATGAATGATGGTTGGAGAGATTCGTTATTATTTGGGTTATTGGAAGAGGAGTGGAGAAAAGGGTAATCATGCACATGAAATCTTTAACGGAATGCTGAGCAAAGTGGTTCAAATTGGATTGAATTGCAAAAGAAAGGGGAAAATAAGAATATCCTTTCTTTATTAGGAGTCTAGATTATGAATTTTATGCACCATTCAAAGGCAGTTATCATTCGATTTTTCAAGGAGCGTTTCTTTGATCATTCTGCACAGTTGGCATATTACTTACTCTTATCCATCTTTCCATTTTTGATTTCTGTGTTTTCATTGATCAGTTTTCTTCCCATATCCGAAACAAATGTGTTGCTTCTGATCAAGCCTTTTGCGCCGGATAAATCATACGCCATCATTCAAAGCAATATTGAACGGATCCTTTACGATCAAAGAGGGGACGTTTTGTCCATTTCAATATTCTTTACCTTCTGGCTTTCGTCAATGGCCGTTCAATCGATGGTGCGTTCACTTAACCAGGCATATCGTATAGAAAGGAAGAAGCCGTTTATCATCGCATTGCTTTATGATCTCTTGCTGACTGTCGGATTTATGATTCTTATCTCATTCTCCCTCATCGTTCCGGTAGTAGAGGAGTATATCCGTCATGCACGGTTTACAGAAGGTAAGATTAACGGTGACTGGAGTCAGGCGTGGGTGATCGGTAAATGGGGGCTGAGTTCAGTCTTCATGTTCCTTCTTTTCGTTTTTCTTTATATGGTCGTCCCAAGTAAGCGTATATCATTTCTTCATGTCATTCCTGGGGCTCTGGTTGCGACTTTCGGGTGGCAGGGAGTTTCCTGGATTTATGGAACGTATGTTAAATTGAACGATTACTCACAGTTTTACGGACAGTTGGGTAGTGTCATCACGTTGGTGGTCTGGTTTTATATTTCGTCGACCATCCTCTTGATCGGTGGTTTGCTGAACGGCAGTATAGCGGAGAAGACGCTGAAATAGAAATCGCTTGGCTCAGAGCCAAGCGATTTTTTCTACTATGAGTACCTTTTCCCTTCACACTTGTCCCTCTTCTTTCATCATAACGACAAGCTTCTTTGATATGGTTAATAAAACAAGGCCCAGGATAATGGCTACAGCTCCAATGACAGCGAAAATTTCTAAGTAACCCAGGGTTGCTGTGAGTGAAGCCAGCTGTCCTGCGAGGAGACTCGCCACCCCAATGGCAGCCATCCATACTCCCATCAATAGCGACGCAATCTTAACGGGTGCGACTTTACTGACTAATGACAATCCTACAGGTGAAAGGAACAGTTCTCCAAGTGTATGAAGCAAATACGTGAAGATGATGAATAACAAGTTGGCTTTTTCCGTGATGTTCTGTTCATCTGAACCGGTCTGCATGACTGCAGGAATGAGGACCATGAACCCGAGACCCAAGAGGATCATTCCGATACCCATCTTTGTCGTCATATTCAGGTCTCCTCTTTTGGATCGTGATAGACGCAACCATACGCCTGAAAGAATGGGAGCAAGGATCACGATGAACAGGGGATTCACAGATTGGAACCAGGCAACAGGTATTGTGTAACCAAATACTTCCCGGTCAATGAAGTTTTTTGTGTAAAGGGTGAATGAACTCCCTGCCTGCTCAAATCCAGCCCAGAAAAATACGACGAAACAGGCTAGAATCAGGATGGCCGTTGTCCGCTGCTTTTCCTTCTTGGACAGTGGAATATTTCGATCTTCATTTGCTTCTTCTGCCAGCTGTTTATTTGGTTTCAGCCCAACAGTTCCAAGATATTTGTTGTTCAATGAACTAAAGATGATCTGTCCGGTGATCATCCCTATGGAGGATGCAAGGAATGCCCATTTGAATCCGTAATGCATCGTTCCGTCCGCCATGGTAGTGAGAAACAGGTCTTCTGCAAGGTAGCCTGCAATGAGTGGTGCGAATAGTGCACCAAGGTTAATGCCCATATAAAAAATGGTAAAGGCTGCATCTTTGCGTTTATCATTCCTTGGGTAGAGCTCACCGACGAGCGTCGAAATATTCGGTTTGAAGAATCCATTGCCAAGGACGAGGAGGGCAAGTCCCCCATATAAACCGATTTGGGAGTGGGTAAGGAAAATGGTGAAGTCTCCGCATGCCATTGTGATTCCACCAATGGTTATTGCCTTCCTCAGTCCGATATATCGATCAGTCAACCACCCTCCCAAAATAGGAGTGAAGTATACACTGCCTGTATAAATACCATAGATGGACAAGGCCTTTGCAGGATCGACACCCAAGCCCCCGCTTACAAAAGCGGTTGTTAAATATAGAACCAGAAGGGCCCTCATTCCATAGTAACTGTAGCGTTCCCATAACTCAGTGAAGAACAACAGATATAAACCCTTAGGATGTTTCTTGCCTTGAGGTAAGCTGTCTAATGTTGATGAGTTCACTCTATCACTCCTGTCTTTAATCATTGTGATTCGTTTCGGTAGAAAAGGGAGCAGAACTTTTTTACAAATCCTCTCATAGTATTCCCGTTCTTTTCATAGGCATGTACAAAAAGGGGCGGTGAAAAATGTGTTTAAAGGATGTTTATATTGTGGCCACTCATCGTTAACGGAAAATGAATTATTTATGAGGGAGGAATATGGAAGTGAACACGTGATGTATCCAAAAGGACAGAAGCTGGGGGGGAATGTCGTTTTCCTCAGTTGTGATGAGTGTGGATTTCTGCATCCTTTTCATGAGGGAAAACGGAAGAGATTTGAAAGGAATTTGAATAAAACCAGGAACATCCGCTGGAATATTCGGTGAAGAAGATTTGTAGTTATCTGACAAAAGACGATATAATAACGAAAGGGGGGAGTTAAATGAATACATATCCTGATACGAAGAAAACCATTCAATTGATAAAGGAACTTGTGGAAATTCCAAGTCCTTCAGGTAATACAAATAAAATCATGAGTTTTGTCGAGGAATATCTGTCAGATTTACATTTAGAGATGAGAAGGAATCGGAAGGGTGCCCTGATCATCACATTACCTGGTGAAGATACAGAAAGACACCGCATGCTAACTGCGCACGTAGATGCACTCGGTGCCATGGTCAAGGAAATAAAGAACGATGGCCGGTTACGCTTATCCATGATCGGTGGTTACAGATGGAATGCAGTGGAAGGGGAGTACTGTCAGATTGAAACTTCTTCAGGCAAAACATTCAGTGGAACCATTCTCATGCATCAAACATCCGTTCACGTTTACAAAAATGCAGGCGAAGCGAAACGAGACGAAACAAATATAGAAGTACGGATTGATGAAAAAGTGCGTAATGCCAAAGAGGTGAGGGAACTTGGCATTGAAGTGGGGGATTTCGTATCATTCGACCCCCGTGCTGAAATTACAGACAGCGGATTTATTAAATCCCGTCATCTGGATGATAAAGCGAGTGTAGGGATGCTCTTACGATTGATACGCCACATCCAATCTGAAGGCGTGACGCTTCCATATACAACGCATTTCTTGATTTCGAACAATGAGGAAATCGGTTATGGGGGGAATTCGAATATTCCTGATGAAACGATTGAGTATTTAGCTGTCGATATGGGGGCAATCGGCGACGGGCAAAGTACGGATGAATACACGGTCTCCATATGCGCGAAAGATTCAAGCGGACCATATCACTACGGACTTCGCAAGCATCTAATTTCACTGGCAGAAGAGAATGCCATC
This sequence comes from Rossellomorea orangium, assembly GCF_019334305.1. Taxonomy (GTDB): domain Bacteria; phylum Bacillota; class Bacilli; order Bacillales; family Bacillaceae_B; genus Rossellomorea. The sequence continues at coordinate 545,147 of NZ_JAHWGH010000018.1, read as the reverse complement.
GACTATAAGGTCGATATTTATCCTTATTACGGTTCAGATGCTTCAGCGGCGATCCGCGCAGGTTTTGATATTGTCCATGGTTTGATAGGTGCGGGAATCGACGCATCTCATGCCTATGAACGGACACATGAGTCTTCGATCCTTCACACTGAAACATTACTTTGGCATTATGTGCAATCGAAGATGGTCACTGAATGAACAAGGAGTCTTCCGTCATCCGTACTATGGGTGATGGGGGGCTTTTTTGGTTTCAATCGCGCAAAGCTTGGGTAAGGTGACATTTGTGTGAGAAAATTTAGTTCTTAGTTTAGGAGGTATTTCTCTTATCAAAGCTAAGATGATAAGATAAAATAAAGAAACAATCTAACTAAATGAGGTATAAGAATGATTACATATAATCTGTTAGAAAGCATGAAATTAAAAACGATTTACGGTGAACTCCCTTCTGCCATTAGCGATATTCACGTTGACTCAAGAAAAGTGACTGACGGCACCATGTTTGTCTGCACTAGAGGATACACAGTGGATGGGCATGACTTTGCAGCAATGGCCGTTGAAAAAGGTGCTACTGTGATAGTGGCGGAAAAACAACTGGATATCGATTTAGAAAAAGCGGCATTAGTCGTAGTGAAGGATACATTCAAGGCGCTCGCTCAATTATCGAATAAATTCTATAATTACCCGTCACAAAAACTCACTGTGTTCGGAGTGACAGGGACCAACGGGAAGACCACGGTCAGCAATTTGATCCACTCCATCCTGAAAAGCTCGAATCAACGCTCAGCATTATCAGGCACCATCGGTTTTAACCTTGATGGGGAGATGCTTCCAAGTGAAAACACGACATGCGACAATTTAACAAATCAGCAGATGATGCAAAGTGCGTTAGACAGGGGCATAGATAACTTCACACTTGAGGTATCCTCTCATGGCTTGGCTCTTGGAAGGTTATGGGGTATCGACTTTGATGTGGTTGCCTTCACAAACCTGAGTCATGATCATCTGGATTATCATGGAACGATGGAGCATTATGGTTACGCAAAAGGTCTTTTATTCTCCCAATTGGGTCAGGACCTTCAAAATCCAAAGTATGTCGTGCTGAATGCAGATGACGAATGGTATCATCGCTACAGCTATATGACTCCACATGAAGTCATCAGTTACGGATTGGAAGAAAACGCAGACTTCAGAGCTGTCAATGTAGAATACTTCAATGATTTAACCAGGTTCACATTAAATTCTCCCGAAGGAAGCTTCGATGTGGAAATGAAGCTCTTAGGGAAATTCAATGTGTATAATGTATTGACGGCCATCGCTTGCCTTTATGCAAGAGGAATGGAAATATCCAGGCTCGTAGAGATTGTCCGTGATCTTCCTCCTGTAAATGGTCGGATGGAGAAGGTAGAGATGAAGGCGCCGTTATCTGTTTATATCGATTACGCCCATACTCCTGATGCCATCGAGAATGCCATACAATCAGTGCTCCCGTTTAAGGAGAATAAAATCATCTTTCTTGTAGGTACCGGTGGAAACCGAGACAAGTCAAAGAGACCGACCATGGCAGAAAAAGCATCGCTGGCGGACTACGTCATCTTAACGACAGATGACCCGCGATATGAAGAATACGACAGCATCCTGAATGATCTTGAAAAAGGGATGCAGCATGAACAATTTGCCCTCATAGGTGATCGTGCAGAAGCAGTTAAGCATGCCATCGAAGTGAGTGAACCTGGAGATATCATCATCTTTGCAGGAAAAGGACATGAGGATTATCAAATCATCGAAAATACAAAATATCCTCATAGCGATAAACAAATCGCCATAGAAGAGAGCAAGATGAAGTATGGGATAACTGAATAACGTGATGGGAGACAGACCACTAAAAAGCGGTCTGTCTTTTTTTGATAACGATAGACGAAATTCACAATCTTTGGTAAATTTAAACTATCTATTAAATGATGAAAGAATGACGCGAATGAAATTTTCATTATACTTGAATGATTATGAAACTGAAAAATTGTTTTCAACTTTAAGGTGGTTGTTCGTCTTGATTGCCACCCTATTATTTTACGTTCCTCCTTTTTCAGAAAATATCTCCACCAATAAGACGGTTTTTCCTTATCTGTTGGTATCCGGAGTATTGTATATGCTGGTGACTCAAATAGCCCTGATACGGGCAAGGGAGGACAAGCGCAGTTTGAAATTGATTCTGAAAGCGGGTATCGTTTTCGATTATCTGGCACTGATCTGGCTGATGTTCTTATCTGAAGGGATTCATAGTCCGCTTTATCCGATTTCCATATTATTCGTGATGCACGCCACGATTTATTGGAGAACAAAGGGGGCGTTAATTTCACTTGCAGCATTTAGCACAGCTTACATTGCGATGGGATTAGTGACTGTTGACATCACGGAATTTCACGAATATTTCACATTGACATTCAATCTGTTTTTTCTTTGGATCATTGGATTATTCGGTGCATTAATCATGCTGAGGGAGCGTGCCCAGCATGTTCAGAAAGAGGCCTATCATCATCTCGCCCATAAAGATTACTTATCAGGTTTATTAAATCACCGTTCGTTTCAGGAAAGGTTCAGAAGCAGGCTGGAACAAAATGAATGCTTCAACTTACTGATTGGTGATATAGATGATTTCAAGAAAGTGAATGATGAATATGGTCATTTAACAGGTGATGATCTCATACGTAAGGCAGGTGACGTCTTCCGTATTCACGCCGAAGCTTATAATGGTCAGGCATTTAGGTATGGTGGAGAGGAATTCGTCTTTATATTGCCGTACATGGAAGACAGTATCCTTGAAAGGTTTCTTTACGTATTATACGATCGGTTAAAGGAGTTGGAGCCACTGCCTATCTCCATGAGCTTTGGTCAGGCTCAATCTTCTGAAACAGATGAACCCGAGAAATTGATTGCTCTTGCAGATCAAAGGCTCTATGTTGCCAAGAAATCGGGTAAGTGCAGGACTTGTCTGACAAATGACAAATTTTTCATACCTGAAAATGAAATCCAAAATGAAAAAGAAGCGTGCCGTTAACGGCACGCTTCTTTTTTGATGAAGAGATATTATATGAACATTCCTGCAATGGCAGCACTTAATAATGAAGCAAGTGCACCTGCTGCGACTGCTCTTAATCCCAAGCGGGCAATATCTCCTCTGCGGTTCGGTGCAAGATTACCAAGTCCGCCAAGTAAAATCCCAAGTGAGGAAAGATTGGCGAAGCCGCATAATGCAAATGAAATAATCGCAACTGTTTTATCGGATAGGTTCCCGATCTCCGGAGCGAAAGCTGAATAAGCTACAAATTCATTAATGACAAGTTTTTGCCCAATGAAGTTTCCTGCTGTAACCGCTTCATGCCATGGTACTCCGATTGCGAAGGCAAGTGGTGCAAATACGTAACCAAGAATAAGCTGAAGTGAAAGGCTGTCAAATCCAAACCATCCACCAACCAATCCAAGTAATCCATTAATCAACGCAACTAACGCAATGAATGCAAGAAGCATCGCACCGATGTTTAAAGCTAATTGCAGCCCGACACTTGCACCGTTTGCAGCAGCATCAATCACATTGGCGGATTCCGAATCCGCTTCCATTTCAAACTCTTCAGGTTCAGGAGAATCATCTGTTTCAGGAACAAATAACTTGGCCATTACGAGACCAGCAGGAGCAGCCATGAAACTTGCAGCAAGCAAGTATTCCAAGGGAACTCCTAACAGAGAATATCCAACAAGGACTGAACCCGCGACAGATGCCAATCCTCCCGTCATGACGGCGAAGAGTTCTGATTCAGTCATCTTCGATAAGAAAGGTCTTACAACTAAAGGCGCTTCCGTTTGTCCAACAAAGATATTGGCAGCGGCAGACAATGATTCCGCTTTCCTGGTACCCAATAGTTTTGACAAACCTCCACCTAGAATCTTGATGAAGAATTGCATGATTTTAAGATAATAAAGGACTGAAATTAAAGCTGAGAAGAAAATAACGACTGGAAGTACATTAAATGCAAAAATGAACGCTATGTTAGATTCTTCAGTGTAAAGTCCACCAAACAGGAATGTGATACCCTCGTTGGAATAATTGATGATGGCATTCACCACTTCGGTCAAACCTTTAAGGGCGCCCTGTCCCCAAGACGTCTTTAATACGATAAAAGCGAAAAATAACTGTATGGCAAGCCCACCAAGGACTGTTCTGACATTAACCCGCTTCTTGTTCTTAGAAAATGCAAAAGCAATTCCCATTACGACAATGATTCCCATGATACCCCATAAATATTGCACTTCTTTCACCTCTTCGATAAGTATGATTGAAACTTGATGCTTTCGGTTTTTTATTTTACAATTCTTTCAGACGTCTGACAACCTACAAATGCAAGATTTGTCGAAAGTTGTACGGACAACAGTGTCGTTAGTATGCGCAAATACAGCGTTTTCATGAAAGGGGATACAAAAATGAAGATCAGAAAAAATTTTTTGGAAGGAATGGAACAAAAAGTATTTATTTATGAAAATAAGAAAGAAGAGTTTTTCGTCATTGCTGTTCCAGATATCCAATGGTCTTATTCATTTACATATGAAGAGGAACATATGCAAACGAAATTAATGCAATCTTTAAAGGAAAGGATCGCACCTGAGACAGCCGAGATCCTAAGTTCCCGTATCCTTCAATGGACAGCTGAGATGTAGAAGAAGGCTCACTGCGCATCCCTGAGGAAAGCAAGCACCTCTCGCTGTAAACAACCACTACTCGCCACATGCATGAACAACAATGTTTTCGAAAACAGCCTTTAGAAAAGATTCAGCCTTAGCATGGCACTGATTCTTTGTTGCATTGTTACTTTAGAACGAATATGATGAGAAAGTGAGAATGACGAGAAAGGATTTTATGAATGAAAATAGACTTTATACAGGAAGTTCAGTCGAGACGGACTTTCGCCATCATTTCCCACCCGGATGCCGGGAAAACAACTTTAACAGAGCAGCTTCTTCTATTCGGAGGAGCGATTCGTGCAGCTGGAACAGTTAAAGGAAAGAAATCAGGAAAGTTCGCTACATCTGACTGGATGGAAATCGAAAAGCAGAGGGGGATTTCGGTTACTTCTTCTGTTATGGCATTCGATTATAATGATTATCGTGTAAATATCCTGGATACTCCTGGTCATCAGGACTTTTCTGAAGATACTTACAGAACATTAATGGCTGTAGACAGCGCTGTTATGATTATTGACTCAGCAAAAGGGATCGAAGCCCAGACGCTTAAACTCTTCAAGGTTTGCCGAATGAGAGGCATTCCAATCTTCACCTTTATCAACAAGCTTGACCGCCAAGGGCGGGAGCCGTTGGAATTATTGGAAGAGCTTGAAGAAGTATTAGGAATTCAATCTTATCCGATGAACTGGCCGATTGGTATGGGTAAGGAGTTTTTAGGGATTTATGACCGCTTCCATAACCGAATCGAAAAATTCCGTGTGGAAGAAGACGATCGCTTTATTCCTTTAAATGAAGAAGGCGAAATAGAAGGAGAGCATTCGCTTAAAGATAGCAATCTTTATCATCAAACACTGGAAGATGTATTACTTCTGAATGAAGCGGGTAATCAATTTTCACGTGAAAGGATTGCAAATGGGGAGCTATCTCCCGTGTTTTTCGGGAGTGCATTAACCAACTTTGGGGTACAAACATTCCTTGAAACCTATTTGGAATTTGCACCTTCTCCCCAGCCAAGAAATTCTGACGCAGGTGAAATTGAGCCGACGGCAGAAGATTTCTCGGGCTTTGTATTTAAAATTCAAGCCAATATGAATCCAGCTCACCGCGATCGAATTGCATTTGTACGGATTTGTTCAGGTCAATTCGAGAGAGGAATGACAGTTAACCTTTCCCGAACAGGAAAGTCCATAAAGCTTGCTCAATCCACTCAGTTTCTTGCAGATGACCGCAGTACAGTAAATGAAGCAGTCAGTGGGGACATCATAGGGGTTTATGACACGGGTACGTATCAAATCGGTGATACACTCGTCCAAGGGAAGCAGGGATTTCAATATGAAAAACTGCCTCAGTTTACACCGGAACTCTTTGTCCGTGTAACTGCAAAGAACGTAATGAAGCAGAAACACTTCCAAAAAGGGATTCTTCAACTCGTTCAAGAAGGTGCGATTCAATACTATAAGACCCGCACAGAAGATATCATCCTTGGAGCAGTTGGACAACTGCAATTTGAAGTATTTGAGCACAGAATGAAAAATGAGTACAATGTTGATGTGAAAATGGAGCCAATCGGATCTAAAATTGCCAGATGGATTGAAAATGAAGAAGATGTCAAGGAATCCATGTCCAGCTCCCGCAGCATGTTGGTAAAAGATCGTCATGACAATTTGGTTTTCTTGTTTGAAAATGATTTTGCCATGAGATGGTTCAATGATAAAAACCCTGATATTCGATTATACAGCTTAATGTAAATGAGTGAAGGCACCCCTCTGTTCCAGGAGGGGTGCTTTTGATTATAACTGGATTCCTTCTCACTTACGTTAATGAACTGATACTATACATATTTTTACAAATATCAAGTTATTTTTTCCTAAAATAAAGGGATATTCCTGGCGTTTTTTGGGTTAAAAGAATTAGTATGTGGGTATGGGTATTTTATGCAGTTTGATTGAAAGGAAGAGTGATGTAAATGGAGTATGCTTGCAAAAGCTGTGGAGTACAGATGGAATATCATGAGAAAGGATTCTTTTTCTTACATAATGAACGACCCCATCCAGTTCCGTTGACTGGAAACTTTCAAAAGGCGGGACCAAACACATATGCATTTCAATACGACGACCTGAATGAACTTTACGGGAGACTCTCAAGCATAGAATCATTGATGACTAGTGATGGATGGAGCTGCAGTATAAATTGTTCAAGGCAGCATGGAGCGTTCCTCCCTGCAAGGAAGTTCCTTCATTTGATTAAACATAGAAAGATGGTAAACGTCATACAACAGGGTGAGTTCAAGAGTCATCTTCAGCCCATCATTGCTCTTGATGATTTCAGTTTGTATGGATATGAATCTCTCTTACGTGCAGATAATGGCATAGACAGGATCAATCCAGCCGAGTTATTTGAAGTCGCATCTCTAACCGGCTTTCATTCCATGTTGGATCAGAAAGCAAGGAAATCAGCAATCGAGTGCAGACAAGGTCAAATCGATCCAGGGACGAAGAGTTTCATCAACTTTCTCCCTTCGACCATATATAACCCTGAATTCTGTTTGCGACATACCTTCAAGATTGTGAATGAATGCGGTGTGAACCCCAAAGACCTTGTATTTGAAGTAGTTGAAACTGAAAAGATTGATGATGTAAATCATTTGCGTTCTGTTCTTGACGTATATAAACGAGAAGGTATGAAAGTGGCTCTTGATGACGTGGGTTCAGGTTTTGCAACAGTCGAAATGTTAACATTGCTTAAACCGGATTATGTAAAGATTGACCGATCATTTATCGATCACTGTGACCAGGTTGAACAAAATCAGGAATTTCTACGGAAAGTGATGAAGATTGCAGGGGAATTAGACATTCTCGTCCTTGCAGAAGGAATAGAAAGAAGAGAAGAACTGCTCTTTTGTAAAGATATCGGTATGCACTATGCACAAGGGTATTTCATTGGGAAACCAACCGAAGAAGCGCTGATGCCATTTGCTGAGTCCCAATTCGTTTAAGCTGTACAAGCCTCGCCCATAAATCGGGTGGGGTGTATTTTTTAGGGGAATTTAAAGCATTTCCTTGACAAATCATAAGAACGTGATAATATACTACTATAAAATACTTTAGTGCATAAAAGCTTAAAAGCGTTCAAGAGAGAAAGAATCGAAAATTTCTCTTAACGTTACAATCACATATTTGTCTTGAACAACGCAGTAGGAATCAGTTGGACAGCAATCAGAGACTGGACGTCAGGTGGAAGTCCAGGCCGGCTTAATTCTGAATTACATTGTTCCTAAACACTCCATGGTGTTTATAAAAAAGACAACCTTTATGAAGTGGGGATAAATGGAAAAGTATGGTTGACCAGGGCTTTTTCGTTTATTTCAATTAGGGTGGTAACGCGGAGAACTCTTCGTCCCTATCGGGGGATGGAGGGTTCTTTTTGTATTCCTTCATCCATTCGAACAATACAAATACATCTAGATAAGGAAGTGTTACAATGTTAAACATTAAAAGCGTTCATAAACCTTCTGTTCCTGAAGCGTCCGCTGTATTACTGGCAGTACTCGGAATCATTAGTGTAAGTATCATAGGTGTTGGGTCGGTCCCACACATCCCCATCATCCTTTCTCTCTTCTTTTTAATGGTTTATGGTCTTCTCCGCAAAGTGAAATTCAAGGAGATCGAGCAAGGAATGATCGCCGGTGCACAGGGGGGATTGGGTGCCATTTTATTATTTTTCTTTATAGGACTCCTGGTAAGCAGCTGGCTGATCAGTGGAACCATTCCCACCTTAATGTTTTATGGATTTGAATTTGTAACACCGCATTATTTTTATGCTATTGCCTTCTTGCTTACATCTTTAAGCGGGATAGTGATTGGGAGTTCACTTACTACAGCCGCGACCATCGGTGTTGCGTTGATCGGTATTGGTGAAGCTATGGGATTATCTATGGCCATCACAGCCGGAGCGATTGTTTCCGGGGCGTTTTTCGGAGATAAAATGTCTCCATTGTCTGATACTACAAATCTTGCTTCGTCCATCGTCAAAGTGGATCTCTTTACCCATATCCGGAATATGGCATGGACAACGGTTCCCGCCTTCTTCATTACACTGATTGTCTTTGCGGTCTTATCACCCGGGGATGGACAGGTGGATTTCGAACAGCTGAATGCTCTCCAGGAAGGGTTAAAGCAAACGAACCTGATTCATTTGTATAGTCTGATCCCAGTTCTGTTGCTGGTGGTACTGATCATATACAAAACTCCGGCGTTATTGACTCTTGCAATTTCAATAGCCGTCTCTGTCTTATTATCTTCTTTTCACGGGGCATTAAAGGTAAGTGAACTCTTCCAGGTGTTGTTCTCAGGCTACACCTCCAAGACTGGGGTGGAATCCGTTGACTCCCTGTTAACAAGAGGGGGAGTGAACAGCATGATGTTTACCATCTCACTCGTTATATTATCTCTCAGCCTTGGAGGATTATTGTTTAAACTCGGAATCATTCCGTCACTTTTGGATAAGGTATCTGCCATCATACAATCGGGGAGAAGAACGATTCTTTCAACTGCACTATCTGCTATCGGTATCAATCTTGTAGTGGGGGAGCAGTACTTATCCATCTTACTGACAGGTGAAGCATTTCAGTCTCAATACAAGAAGTTGGGACTCCATCCAAAGACCTTATCCCGCACGTTGGAGGATGCAGGTACAGTTGTGAATCCTCTCGTTCCATGGAGTGTGTGTGGTATTTTCCTGACAGATGTATTGGGTGTTTCAACACTTGATTATTTACCGTTTGCTGTCTTCTGCCTCATCTCGCCTGTCATAACCATCCTATATGGATTCACAGGTTGGACGATTGAAAAAGAACGAACCGACCGTAACCCTGTCATATCCAATTAATAAACATAAACCGAAAAGGACTGTCCTTGTGAATCAATTACTTCTAAAGAAGAAGGTCGATTCACTTAAAGGACAGTCCTTTTCTCTGCAATTCGATATACGTGTCAAAATATTGCTTATAATAATGGCTCCCCAAACTCATCATAGTCAAATGAAAAAGAGGAAGTATAAATATCATCCAGTAGCTTTCAAGGAGTAATCTACCCTCTTGAACCATAAAGGACTCAATCATAAAGAGAAAGAGGACGCTCCAAAAAATTGATTTCCAATCTCCCGGTCTGAAAAATATCACCAGGCAATAAAAGTAGGTGGTAAACCAGATATATATGGCATTGCCTGCAATCAAATCTCTGACAGGGTCAGAAAAATGATTCATCGGTATCATATAGAGCTTCAAAAGGGAAGAAAGAATCCAGGCTAACGAAAGCGTGACGGTTGAGAGGGCAAAGAATAACGTTATAAATTGAATATAATGATTGGAGCGGTATTCAAGAAACTTCCACCATGTTTTGGCCAGTATGACAGAAATGATGAGGAAGAATGAAGTATAATACGATTCCCACCAATGATGCTCATATAAATTTGTGTATATAAACCAGGTTTCAATCACGAAAAATACGCCGATGATGATGGCGATTCTACTTATAGTCGACCGATACAAAACAATATACGTAATGGCAACCGGAACTGAAAATGCTTGAGAGCTGATTGATCCCAATACGCTGTCATTGTAATTATTCGATAATATATGGGGATGATACGTATAGCTATTGAATAGGACAAAAATAATATATTCGAATACATATGCCAATCCGGAGATGAAAAGCCAGAACAGAATGATTTTAGCAGATATACGACGGTTTTTAACCACTATCATACATAATGCGAAAATGCTGAAAAGACTAAGGAAAACAAAGGGAACCCAGTTCGCCATTTTAATGCTCCTTACGTTACAGTATAAAAAATAGTGTACTCAGATAGGATGGAATTATTTATTACAATTAAATAATCGTGTATTTTATTCCTCAGACGCTTTAATATTGAAGGATCTTCCTGAAGAGACTATAGTTAACAGTAACTGCTTCCAAAAACAAAACGAAGAGAACGATATAGATATAGAAAGGGGAGCATTTCATTGAAGATTAGTGATTTTTCCATACGTCGTCCTGTTTTTACTATTGTCACGATGCTGCTTATCCTTATTTTGGGAGGGGTCTCACTCCTTAGGATACCATTGAAACTCATACCAGACCTGAATCCACCCGTAGGGGTCGTGGTGACCAATTATCCGGGAGCAGGCCCACAGGAAGTGATGGAAAAGGTAACGAAGCCCCTGGAAGAAAGTTTGTCTACCCTGCCTGGGATGAAAAATATCCAATCGACTTCAAGGGAAGGCTCAAACTTCATTCTTCTTGAATTTTCATGGTCGACATCGATTGACGACATTGAAAATGATGTCCTGCAAAGATTGGACCAAACCCCACTTCCTGATGGAGCAGAAAATCCCAGGTTTTTAAAATTTGATCCTGCCCAATTCCCGATCATTCAGTTCTCATTGCGGGAAGAAGGGAAGGGCGATAATCTAAAAGCGCTATCAGAAAACTTGAAACTGGAGCTGACACGAGTCGAAGGTGTCGCCAATGTAAACGTATCAGGTTCATTACAAGATGAAGTGGTCATTGAATTAAATCAGCAGTCTTTAAAGGATAACCGGTTAAGTCAGGGAGATGTAGTCAATACCATCCGGGCAAATAATGTAACTGCTCCAGGTGATACGATAGACACAAATGGGCAAACCCTGACCACAAGAGTTGTTAGCAAGCTTCAGTCCGTTGAAGAATTAAAGAATTTGGTCCTTCAGGTGAATCCTCAATCAGGTAAAAAGATCACACTTGCAGATGTCGCAACCGTGGAGAAAAAGCAACAGAATACCGATACGATCACCCGGGCTAATGAAGAGCCGGCCATCCTGTTCAGTGTTTTGCAACAATCAGATGCAAACACAGCTTCTGTTTCTAAAGCGTTTCAAAAGGAGCTGAATCGTCTCCTGGAACAGGATCAATATCAATCAATAAAAGCCGATGTCTTGTTCGATCAAGGCGATTACATTACTCAAGCGATTGGAAATATTGCCAATTCCCTCTTAATTGGCGGAGCCTTTGCCATGCTCGTTCTCTTTCTGTTTCTTAAAAATGTAAAAAGCCCTCTTATCATCGGGGTTGCGATACCTTACTCTGTCATCGTTACATTTGTTCTCATGTTCTTTGCTGATTTCGCATTGAATATAATGACTTTGGGGGCATTGGCTCTCGGCATAGGGATGCTCGTGGATAATGCGATTGTCGTTATTGAAAATATCTACCGCCATTTATCTCTTGGGAAAAGTCCAAGGGAAGCTGCCAGTATCGGGGCAAAAGAAGTGGGGGGTGCCATCACAGCATCAACACTGACGACGGTTGCTGTCTTCCTTCCGGTTGTCTTCATATCCGGTCTGCTCGGTGAATTATTCACAGAATTTGCCCTGACGATTTCATTCAGCTTATTGGCATCACTCATTGTGGCATTGACGGTTATCCCGATGCTCGCAAGCAGACTTTTGAAAAAACCTAAAGGGAATATGGAAGCGAAGCGAAGACGTTCTAAGAGCAGGAAGAATTTCGCCCGTTCAGTTAAATGGGCACTTCGTCATCGATTCATCGTGTTATTCATCACACTTATTACCTTGGTAGCAGGGGGCCTCGGCCTAACAACGGTGGGAACTCAATTTTTACCACCTACAGATGAAGGTTTCTTCAACATGAGGGTCGAATTAGAAAATGGAGCATCTATTGATGAGACAAATAAAGTTGTAAAAGCAATTGAGGACAAATTGGAGAAGGAAAAGGATGTCGATGTATTCGTAAGTCTTGTCGGAACAACACAGGAAGAATCATTCAGAGGAAGTGCCAAAGGGAATATTGCAGAAATTTATGTGAAAATGAAACCTTTGAATGAGAGGGACCGTTCGATTTTTAGCTTTGCAGATGAAGCGAAGCCTGAAGTGGAACAAGCTGCGCAAAAGGTAAATCAATCTGCTGAGGTTTCTTTTAATCTACAGTCCACTTCCGGATCAAGTCCTCAAACCCTTACGTTTAATTTGAGGGATACGGATCAATTGCGATTGGATAAATCAGTCGATACTTTATTCACTTCATTGAAAGACATGAAGGATGTATCAGAAGTTTCGACAGATCAAATGGAGACTGTAAAAGAGGTTCAAATGAAAGTGAATAGGGAAAAGGCTCTTGAGCAAGGGTTGGCACCTGCACAAATAGGGAATCTTGTCCAGGATGTAACCCGTGGCGTGCTGACTACTCAAATGGTTACTGGAAATTCTGATGTCATTAATGTACTTGTTCAGTACGACCGGAATATTACCGAAAATCTTGATTCTTTGAAGAAGCTCCTCATTCCGAATGGTCAGGGAAAGTACATTCAGTTAAATTCCGTCGTCGACTTTTCCATAGAAGATGGTCCTGTCAGCATCCAGAGAATCGACCAGCAGCATGCCGTTCAATTTACCCTGAAGTATACATCAGGAACCAATCTTGGGAGCATTTCAAAGGCAGTCGATAACAAAATAGAATCCTTGGACCTTCCAGATGAAACACTCGTTTCCTTCAGTGGGGACCGTGAGCTTCTTGAGGATTCGATTGACGACATGGTCCTTGCCCTTGGGTTAGCCATTGTGCTTGTGTATATGGTCATGGCGGCACAATTCGAATCATTTAAATATCCGTTTGTCATTATGTTCACCGTTCCTCTTATGGTCATTGGAGTAGCGATCGCCCTTAGCATTACACAAACTCCTATCAGCATTTCGGCAATCATAGGGGTGATTGTCCTTGCTGGGATTGTTGTCAATAATGCAATCGTCATTGTCGATTACATCAATCAACGGAAAGAAGCCGGTGCCAGTAGCTTTGACAGCATCGTCGAAGCGGTTCAGGACCGGGCAAGACCTATCTTCATGACAGCCTTAACCACGATTCTCGGCTTATTGCCTCTCGCCTTGGGTATAGGGGAAGGTACGGAAATCAATCAACCAATGGGAATCGCGGTCATTGGGGGATTAATCAGCTCAACATTATTAACCATATATGTCATACCGATTGTATACAGCTTCTTTGATAAAGAAACAAGAAGAATGAAGAAGCCATAAGAATAAAAAACACAACGAGAGTTAACCCGAATGCTAAGTATCTTCTCTTTAGATGAGGTGCTTCAGAAGGAGGGTTGACTCTTTTTTTATTGAAGGGAGAGAGTAGAAATGAATAGAGGCGTGTATTTTATCACTGGATTTCCTGGTTTCTTAAGTCTGAATATTGTAGAGGAGTTACTGAGACAGAATAAAGCATCAAAGATATTCTTTCTTCACCTTGGCTCAATGAGAAAACAGGCGGAGGATTCCATTTGGAAACTGGAGTCCTTGTCAGAGGCTGAGTTAATCCTTGTCGAAGGGGATATTACCGCACCGAACCTTGATTTGTCTGTGGAAGACATCCATAAGATCAGAGATGAAGTGGAGTTTGTTTGGCATTTAGCAGCCATATATGATCTAGCCGTCCCTATGGACCTGGCACAGAATGTGAATGTAGAAGGTACACGACATGTGAATGAATTCTGTCAAACCATTAACGGGTTAAAGAGATATGTGTATTTTTCCACCGCTTTTATAGCCGGTTCCCGCAAAGGAGAAGTATTGGAAAGTGAATTGATTCGACCTGACCGCTTTCATAACTTCTACGAAAGAACAAAATTTGAAGCAGAAGTTCTTGTGGACGGTTTAAAGGGAATACTCCCGGTCACCATCATTCGCCCCGGTATTGTAAAAGGACATACAGAGACGGGAGAAACAATAAAATTCGATGGCCCCTACTTTATCATGAACATGTTTAAACAATTATCCTTTCTCCCGTGGATCCCCTATTTGGGTGAAGGATTTTCTTTTATTAATATCGTTCCTGTTGAGTACGTCGTGAGGGCATCCGTTCATCTGGGTCACGAAGAGGTTGGGATTGGAAAGACGTATCATATCACCGATCCTGAGCCTCTGACCGTCAAGGAAGTGTATGAAAAGATATTATGGCACATGCTAAAAAAGAAACCAGTCGGAAAAATCCCTTTATCACTCCCCTATTGGGCACTCCGTTTTCGTTTTATTCGCCGCTATTTGAGAGTTGAACGAGAAGCATTGGATTATTTCACTCTACAGGGAAGATTCAATTGTCAAATGGCACAAGAAGATTTAAAAGGCACATCGATTCACTGTCCGACCCTTTCCAGTCAAATCGAGCACATGGTGGCCTTTTACCTCCAACATTCCTTAGATGAAAAGCTGCATGTGAAGATTGATTAATAGGGACAGATTCTTACAAACGTGCAAACAACGTAATAATTGGGAGAGATATGGTAAAAATAATAGGAGAAGCATCAATAGGAGGAATCTCAAGATGGCCATTTCCCTGAAGCGATACACAGACCGTTACATACACAGCTACCTCATAAAGCGCATGAATAGGGACGTCCGTCACCATTTATTTTCTTGCATGGGGTGCACATGAAGTCATCTATAACGAAATTAGAAGGAATTCTATGGAGTATCGCTCTGCCGGGTTTTCCTCAATTGCTTGTCGGTCTGTGGTTTAAGGGCGCATTATTTGTCATTCTTGAGATCATCATCAATGTCCAAAGCAATTTTAATTTAGGGATTATATACAGCTTTTTAGGGGAGACACATAAGGCTGCAAGTGTCATTGATTATCAATGGCTGATGTTCTACCCTTGTCTATACATGTTTGCTATGTGGGATGCATATAAGCTTGCTGAAGGCTCGAAGTCGAGGTACAGTTTTTTGCCTTTTGTTATGTCAGCCTATATGGTGACTGTGGGTTTGATGTATTCCCCCAAAGTGTACATATTGGGTAAATTTATCGGACCGATCTTTTTACCTATATTGTTTGTCATTCCAGGTATACTGATCGGGCTTTTAATACGGTCCATCCTAATTCGATTTCATTAAATCTTATATCTTTACGAAGTCCCGGTTATGAGGTACAATAAGCGTATATAAATAACGTTTTCTACCTGTCAAAGGGGAGTAGCTATAGGTTCATACCTAAACAAAGTCGTCAATTCATGGTGTATGCCATCGGCTTTGTTGGCATATTTTTATGCTAAGCAAGACCTTTGCCTTATTTAGGCAAGGGTCTTTTTATTTTATAAAATTCCTTGCCTATTGGAAAGCTAACTATGTAATAGGAGGGACTATATGTATGGATGCTTCGATGTTGTTGGAATATGGCTGGGTCCTGCTGATATTGGTAGGTCTGGAAGGGATTTTAGCTGCAGATAACGCGGTTGTAATGGCTGTCATGGTCAAACATTTGCCGGTGGAACAAAGAAAAAAAGCGCTATTCTATGGGCTTTTGGGGGCATTTGTATTCCGGTTCGCTGCACTATTTCTCATTTCATTCTTAGTCAATGTGTGGCAGGTTCAGGCAATTGGGGCTATTTACTTATTTTACGTGGCCATCCATCATTTCATTAAGAAGAGAAAAGACACTGGGGATGTGGAGGCAGAGCCTGCGAAAGGTTCAGGCTTCTGGACTACTGTACTGAAAGTGGAGCTTGCAGATATCGCGTTTGCTGTGGACTCAATGCTAGCTGCCGTAGCTTTAGCCGTAACACTTCAACCAACAGGATGGTTTGATGTGGGTGGGATTGACGGAGGGCAGTTTATTGTCATGTTCCTCGGTGGTATCATCGGATTAGTCATCATGCGTTTTGCTGCGACTTGGTTTGTTAAATTATTGGAGAAATACCCTACTTTAGAATCAGCTGCCTTTCTGATTGTTGGCTGGGTTGGAGTGAAGCTAGCGGTGTTTACACTTGCACATCCTGATGTGGCGATTCTGGATCACCATTTCCCTGAATCCAAAGCGTGGAAGCTTGTATTCTGGAGCGTATTGATCCTGCTTTCTGTCGGAGGCTATTTATTATCCAGGAAAAAAGCAAAACAAACAGAAGCAGGAACTGAAGCAAAAGCGAAAGCTGAATAAATATGTTTAAAGCTAACAGAGAGTTTCTCTGTTAGCTTTTTTTATAAAACCATATTCTTTAAGGCGATACCCCTTTCATCACGGGATTCGATGGCAGATTTATGCATTAAGTAAGTGCTTCATTCAGACCCTTCTTAATTTTTATTTGGATAAAACCCCCTCAAAAAAAAATCTTCATACGTAACTCCTTTAATAAGGCGATCGATCGGCCAAATCAAAAAACAGTCCAGAGGTGTTACATATGAAGAAACAATCAAAAATCATGAAATCATCCTTAGCAGTACTTGTAGCAAGTTCTATCAGCTTTCCAAGTTCATTAGCGTTTGCAAATTCCAATGACGAAAACTTTGATTCCATCAAATTAGAACAAGGTACAACAAATGAAACGGTGGCAGTGAACGACGATGCCATGCTAAATTCGGCCAAAAAGGAAATCGAAAATCTGAAGGAATCTACAGAGACTCCTTCCCTGCTTCCTGGTGACTTTTTCTATTTTGCAAAGGTAGCCATTGAGAAAATTCAGCTTGCTTTTACAATGGATGACGCAAAAGAAGCTAAGTTGTTAGCTGAATATGCATCAGAAAGATTGGCAGAAGTCGAAGCGCTCTTTAAAGATGGCAAACAAGAAGAAGCCATCGATGCCTTAAATAACGCTATCGAAATGATTGAACAATCTGAAGATCAGTGGTCGGATGATGAAAGTGAAGAGGATTCAACAGTAGAAGACAAAGAAGAAGCTGATTCTGATGAAACCGTGGTAGAAGAAGACGACGCTACTGATGAAGATTCTGTAATAGAAGAAGAAAAAGCCGATGATACTGATATAGAAGAAAAAACTGAAGAGAATTCAGATGACATGAGTGAAATGGAAGAAATGATGGCTCAAAACATCCTGTCTCTTAAGGCGAACTTAGAAAAAGTAAAAAACCCTAAAGCAAAAGCGGCTCTTCAGAAAAATATAGAAAAGAGCTATATGAAATTAGCTGAAAAGCTCGCAAAAATTGAAGAAAAAGCAGCTAGAAAAGCTGAGGCAGAAGAAAAAACTGAAGCAGAAGATGAGCTAAATATAGAAGAAACAACAGTGGAAAACAATGAAGCAGTTGAGGCTGATGCAAAAGAGTCAGTTGATGAGACTACTGAGGTAGAAGTAAAAGAAGAAAAGGCTGCACCAGTAACAGTTAATCCACGTGTAGAGAAAAAAGAAGCAAAAAGCGAATGGAAAAATCAACATAAAGAGATAAAGCAAGAAGCAAAAGAAGCACGTAAACAAGAGAAAGAAGAAGCAAAGGAATACAATAAAAAGAAAAATGAAGAAAAGAAACATCATTCAAAATCAGATGAGAACCGCCAGCACGGAGAAAAAGGTAAAGAACACGGTAAGGGTCACCATAAAGAATAATATTCCAGGATCACACGGTAGAGGCTGAACGTTGTCTGAACATCAGTCAGAAAAGGGTTGTCATACAACCCTTTTCTCCCTATTCTCCTTTTACATTCAATATCTTATGAGTATAATAGTGTGCAGGATGGGGTGAGGCTGATGTTAAATGTATTACTATTTCTACTCGCTAAACAAAAGAAAAAGCAATCGCTTGAAGAAATGGCGGTTAGAATACAAAATGGTGATGAACAATTATTAAATGCAATTCTTGAAGACTATAAGCCCTTTATTAAAAAAACGGTTTCTTCCGTCTGTAAAAGGTACATTTACGAAAGTGATGATGAATTCAGTATCGGTCTGATTGCCTTTCATGACGCTATCTTGAAGTATAATCATGAGCGAGGATCCTCTCTCATCAGTTTTTCTGAAGTCATCGTCAAACGAAAAGTAATTGATTATATCAGAAAAAATGGGAAGTTTCAGGATATAAGCATTGATATGAGTCTGGTTGATGACGGTGATGAAGTTGCCAATTTGACTATCGATCAAATTGTTTCTGTAGATGAATTTACAAAACAGGAGGAAGCAAACAAGAGACGTGAAGAAATTTTGTCATTCCAGGAACAACTGTCTCACTACAAGTTGTCCTTTCACGAGCTTGTCGAGCATTCCCCAAAACATGAAGACGCGAGACTGAATGCCATTAAAATTGCCAATACGGTAGTGAGTTCACAAGAAATAGTGGATTATCTTATAGAAAAAAAACGGTTACCAATAAAAAAATTAGAGAAGCAGGTAAACGTAAGCAGAAAGACCATTGAGAGAAACAGGAAATATATTATAGCCATTTCTCTTATCCTTATGGGGGATTATGTATATTTACGGGATTATTTAAAAGGGCGGTTAGAGATATGAAAAAAGGGATCATTATGGAAATCAAACAGGATATCCTGGTTATGATGACACCAGAAGGGGAATTTTTGAATGGAAGAAAGCATCCCGACCAACAGTACTCAATAGGGGAAGAAATCCCATTCTTTCCGGTACATAAAGAATCGACAAACACCAAGCCATTTCTTAAATGGAATTGGAGAATTTCGACTTCATTGATTACGGCCCTGGTCTTCATCATTGCCCTGTTTTCAAGTGCTGTGTTACAGGACGATCGGGCTTACGCCTATGTTTCTGTCGATATCAATCCCAGTATGGAATTAACATTGAATAAAGAACAAAAGGTCATAGAAATCAAGCCATTCAATGATGATGCGAAAATTCTACTAAAGAAGATGAGTAAATGGGAAGATAAAGATGTTGGTAAAGTGACTAAAATGATCTTTCAGTTAAGTGAAAGATTAGGGTATTTAAAGGAAAATCAAAATGTCATCATCACTTCTTCCTTCATTGATGATACCGATCACA
Organism: Rossellomorea orangium; assembly: GCF_019334305.1. Classification (GTDB taxonomy): domain Bacteria; phylum Bacillota; class Bacilli; order Bacillales; family Bacillaceae_B; genus Rossellomorea. The sequence goes on along the minus strand of NZ_JAHWGH010000018.1, from coordinate 525,629 downwards.
AAAAGGAAAATGAATTACTCGATGAACTTAATGAGTTTGTTCAGGATTACAGTTCGGATCATCGCTCTAACATCATCGTGAAAGAAACGTCTCAACAATTTAGGGAAGAAGCATCGGAAAAAGGAATGACTGCTGGTTCCCTCATTCGTGAAAAGGAACAAAAAAATAACGATTATGGGATCGAACCGGAAAAAGAGAAAGCCGTGATCAAGGAAGAAAATAAGAAGCCAGACACGGTTCATGAAGAAGAGAAGCCCAAAGAGAAGAACAAAAAGGCGAATCCTTCTATAAAAGAAGAGAAATATAACAACAATAAGGCCGATGGTAGACCTGATGATCAGTACAAACGTGAAAATCCTCGCCTGGAAAAGAATGAGGAGAAAGAAAAACCGGATCATCCAGAACATAGTAATTCTTCTCATAGTGACAAATGGTACAGAGGAAATGGCCAATCAGGCAATGACCATAGAGATGTTAGAAACAGAAATCAGGATTACGATAAGAATGATGGCCATCATAACAGCAAAGAAGAAAAGAAAGATGACCATTGGGATCGAAAAGAAGACAAAAAAGATTAATGGAAGAGACTCATTCATGGAATGGGTCTTTATTTTTGACGAATTAAAGGGTAGCCGGTAAACACCAGCTACCCATATGCCATATTATTTAGTTTGTTGTCCAGTCAGTTGAGACTGAGCTTGCTTTACAAGACGCTTAGTGATTTCTCCCCCGACGGATCCATTAGATCGTGCAACAGTATCTGATCCTAGAGTCACACCAAACTCCTGAGCGATTTCATATTTCACTTGATCAAGGTATTGTTCAACACCAGGAACGAGTAATTTATTTGAACTTCTAGCCATGGTCGTTTTCCTCCTTACTGATAAATTTGAAACAATGAATGTTTCAGTAGTACTATTATTGGTATTAACCAAGTCGAACATGAATGGTAATATTTCGCCGAAATTGCATTGTTTGTATTAAAATAAAGGATTATGATTCTAATTTGTTTAAGAGGTTTTTATTAAAGGAAGAATAAACATAAAAGAAATTATCCATTTTTCCTTTCAATCTTCTGCTATATTCTTTAAGATAGAAAAGGAAATAAAGTTGAAAGGGAAATACATATATGTGGTATAAGCTTAGATATAATTTAAATAAATTAACTCCTGCACAAGTCATCGTTACTTATTATTTTCTTGCCGTGACGATTGCCACGATCCTGCTCAGCCTTCCCATAGCACATAAATCCGGGGCTGAGTGGAGTTTTTTAGATGCAATTTTCACAGCTGTCAGTGCTGTGAGTGTGACGGGATTAACCGTTGTGAGTACCGTTGATACATTTAATACGACAGGTATCTTCATTCTAATGTTTGTTCTTCAATTTGGTGGAATAGGCATCATGACTCTCGGAACGTTCTTCTGGTTGATTGTCGGGAAGAAGATAGGCTTGAAAGAACGCCGTTTGATCATGACCGACCAGAACCAGACGAGCCTGGCAGGTCTAGTTAGTCTGTTAAAGCAAATATTACTTTTGATCATCTTTATTGAAATCGTAGGGGCATTTATTTTAGGCGTCTATTTCTTTGGCTACTACCCGACGTGGCAGGAAGCCTTTCTTCAGGGACTATTTGCATCCGTGAGCGCAACGACAAATGCTGGATTTGATATTACAGGTCAGTCACTCATTCCTTATGCCAATGACTATTTTGTTCAGTTCATTAACATCATATTACTAACGCTTGGTGCTATTGGATTTCCCGTTCTGATTGAGACGAAGGATTATCTTATGAGCAAAAAGCGAAACAGACATCACTTTTCATTATATTCAAAGATCACTACCGTTACTTTTTTTGGATTGATGGTATTTGGAACATTAGTCATATTCATCTTTGAATATAATCGCTTTTTTAATGGCATGGAGTGGCATGAGTCCTTCTTTTATGCCTTCTTCCAATCAGCCACAACGAGGAATGGGGGACTCGCTACGATGAACGTCGCCGAGTTTTCATCTCCTACCTTGTTGGTCATGAGCGCACTTATGTTTATAGGGGCTTCACCCAGCTCCGTCGGTGGTGGAATCAGAACGACGACTTTTGCACTGAATATTTTATTTTTATTCCATTTTGCCAAAGGGAATCAAACAATCAAAATATTCAAGAGGGAAATTCACCAGCAGGATGTCATTAAATCCCTTGTAGTGACGATGATGGCCATTTTCATCTGCTTTCTATCTGTCATCATCCTCACCTTCACAGAGGATCATTCTATTATGGAAATTGTCTTTGAGGTTGCCTCTGCGTTTGGAACGACGGGACTTTCCATGGGCATTACTTCAGAACTATCGTCTGTTGGAAAATGTGTCATTATCGCATTAATGTTTATCGGTCGAGTGGGAATCCTTTCATTCCTCTTTATGATAGGAGGAAAAGAAAAGACAGCAAAATATCATTATCCAAAAGAACGGGTCATTATTGGATAACCTTTTGAAAACGATGCTCATTGGAGCATCGTTTTTTTTACTGCAAATGAATAGTACATAGTGTGAGACGAGAGGATGCTGTTTATTTCAATGCAGAATAAGGTACGTCGAAGTAGAGGAGGAGGAATATGATGATGGGAAAAGAAATGACCCAACCTAAGATTGGATTTTTATGATGGACGATCAGTACTGTGAACATCATAAGATTAAAGAGGATATCCCAACTCAAACCCCATCCGTGATGATACGTCATCATTCCAAAAAAGTAGGAAATACCTTCAGTAAGCCCATAGATACTCGTCCATAAAAATATCCACCCAATCTTCCCAGGAAAGCTGGAGGGGAGTCTTCCGATAAAGATGGAGATAGTCACTGTATATTGAATCATCATTTTACTCAATGAAACCAGTGTATGATTTAGATGAAGGAAGTTACCGAAAGGAGTAACCGGACGGAATTCCCACATCGAATAGTCATATAAAAGAAATTGTGAAAGTAAGTCCCCGATAATGAAAAACAATAACGTGGGGTAATAATGATAGAAATCCTTCCAATTGCCAAATTTCCAACCAATCAAAGCGTATGCCAATAAGAAAAGTAATATCATGTCAGATCCTCATTCTGCCTTTTTGCTTAGTTTTCGGTTAAACATTTGTTTTATTCAAGATTTTCTATAAGCCTCTAAGATCATTGCTTAGCCTGAAATGCCTATTATTAGAAGAATGGAAAAGGAGCCGAAGGGAAAAATAAGGTCAGCAAAGGAGATGAGTCATTATGAAGAGAAAAGCACAATACAATGCAGCAGAAAAAAACAATCAAACCCCGCTTAAAAATAAGCAAGAAACTGAATTTTCGGCTGAATTCACCCAGGGAGAAGACCCGGCAAAAGGAAAAAATAGAAATTCATCAAAAGGTAAAAAGGGAAGAGGCTGATGAAAGAAAAAAAACAGTCCTTTCGTGAAGAATTTGGCCAGGAATTTGGAGATGTCAATGCAGCCAAGATTTTTGAAGTGACACAAAAACAAACAAAAACACAAGAAAAAAAGAAAAAATGTTAAGCAATTGCTTAACATTTTTTTCTATATCATTGAACAAGTGCACGGTCAAATTCAAACACTGTCGATTGACCGGAAGAAGGTTCGAAGTAGGCAAGTACATATTGCTCCTGACCACTTTTGGATTGAATTGTTTCGAGCAAAGTATGTTTATACAGCTCTTTTTCATTCAGGTTCAAGCTCTCGAATCCTTCACCGGCAATGACAGGAGAAGCTAACAGGCTTTGGTAAATGGTTGATCGTTCGTCCTTTGTCAGCTCATGTGTCCACCATGGTTTTCTAGGCTTATATTTCTGATTCTCCAGATAGTCCAGTTTCATCAGACTCTCAATGACTGGAATATGAAAGCTCGTTTCAGTGGATATAAATTCATGCAATCGTCTGAATAAATCCTCTAATTGATGACCGATTCGTGACCACCCTTTGTTTTCCCAGAATGATCCGAATTGCTGGAAGAAATCAAATGGTGTTTCAAAACATTCCGTAACCAAATACTCAATGGTGCGATCCATCCGATGATCGTTCCAATATTTTTCCAATACATCTTCCACTTGCTTGATCCGTACGATATCGTCGAAAGACAATACGTTATTCCCAAGGATCTCATAGGGAGAATGATCCATATACGTATATTGATGATCATTGGCCCGAATTCTTAATCCAGTCCCACGTAACATCTTCAAGAACCCTAATTGTAGCTCTTCAGGTCTCAATTCAAATACATCATTGAAGGTTTTCCTGAAAGAATGATAATCCTCTTCGGGCAGACCTGCGATCAAATCGAGGTGCTGATCAATTTTTCCTCCATCCTTCACCATGGTGACGGTTCTCGTCAGTTTTTTATAATTTTGTTTCCGCATGACAAGGTCATTTGTTTCATCATTTGTAGATTGAATGCCAATTTCAAAACGGAACAGTCCTTGTGGTGCATGTTCGTTCAGGAATTCAATTACTTCCGGCCGCATAATATCTGCCGTGATTTCAAATTGAAAGACAGTACCCGGCAAGTGCTCATCAATGAGAAATTGAAACATCTCCATTGCGTAGCTTCGGCTAATATTAAAGGTACGATCCACAAACTTGATGGTTTTTGCACCATGCTTCATCAAATAGCGGATATCTTCTTTTACCTTCTCACGATCAAAGTAGCGTACGCCCACTTCAATAGATGATAGGCAGAACTGACATCGGAAAGGGCATCCTCTGCTTGTCTCGATATAGGTCACGCGTTTGCCAAGCTGAGGCAAATCTTCCTGAAAACGAAAAGGAGAAGGGACGTCCCGTAAATCGATTTTATTTTGTTGGGGCTTGATGACTGGTTTTCCTTCAGATAAATATGCCACTCCATGTACTTTGGACCAATCCCGGTCACCATTAAGCTGATCCAATAATTGTTTAAAGGATTCTTCCCCTTCACCTATGACGATAAAGTCAACGTCTACGAGGCGCTCAAGCCAATATGGAACATCATATGTCACCTCTGGACCTCCGAGGATGATCGTAACCTCAGGCATGATTTTCCGGAGAATCTTAATAACCCTAATGGTTTCTTCTATATTCCAAATGTAGCAGCTGAAACCTATGATGTCAGGCTTTTTTGAAAATAAGTCGGTAGCAATATTTAGAGTTGGATCTTTGATGGTGTATTCAGAGAGCTCTATTTCATGTTCGGGCTCTGCGTAAGCCTTTAAACAGCGAATGGCTAAATTTGTGTGAATATATTTTGCATTTAACGTACTTAAGACGACTTTCTTCATTAATAATCTCCTCTATTCTAAATCAATCCGGCGCTCAGCCATATGAATTTCTTTTACTATATGGTAGATGACCAAAGATGTTCGTACATCATACTGATTATCATTTTATCGAAGCTTGCGAAAAAGCTCAATGTTTGTCTAAAATGAATTTAAATTTCTTGTAACTATTAGAAGGAATTTTAGGAAATTGTGCGAATAATATTAAGTAAATAATAGTTTTTTGAAAATTGTGTTAGATGGAAGCTAGTCTGCCTGATTTAAGAGAATAGTTTAACAAGAAAAGGGACTGACCCGTGCATACAATTGGGTCAGCCCTTTCTACTGAAGTTTATCTTGTTTTTATTTCCCTTTTGGAAAGCAGTTTCTGCAATTTTGTTGATTTAAACTCTATGATAGGCTGAGTGATGCTGGTAAAGAATTTCGTTGAAAAGAGCATCGTTAGCACGAAAGATACCCCGAGTAACAAAAGCAAGCTTGTAGTAGGGTCAATCGTGTCCTTAAGTTGGCTTTCACGGAATAAACGTATGAGAAAACCATGGAGCAAGTAAACATAGAGAGTATTTTTCCCCCATTTAGTGAAAAATTGTCTCTTTGTAGGCACGAATGTAAAAAAGCTGAAAATCATCACGATGTTTAGTAAGTAAACAGCTGCCCTGACTGCCATACTGAAAGTGTTATTCCATGCGAAGTCCCCATAAGGTTTGGAACCGAGCAACCACTTATCTGAGAATTCAGGGACAAAATACATTCCCAAAAATACAAGTACAAATAATGAACCTGCCACTAAACGGGCTTTATTCGTTTTAAAATATTCGAAGTGCTCCTTTTCCATATAATATCCCATAAGGAAAAGCGGGAAGAAGACAAATGTTCTGGAAAGGCTCAAATAATTTGAAATGACATCTGCAAATCCCACGATTAGTCCAAGGGAGAAAGCCACTGTCAGGCCGATTCCCGGCTTAAACTTAAACCACTTGATGAAAGCATAAAGCAAAGCGTTCCAACAGAATAGACTTATAAGGAACCATAATGACCAGTGTGGATTGAGCGGATCAACCTCGAATGTTGATTCCTTATAAAGAAAGTGATAATACACTGTGTAGATTAATTGAAACACAATGTAAGGGAGTATCAGCTTTTTTGCAAGTTTTTGGATATACCCCTTTTTATAGAACCCTTTTGCGAAAAATCCTGCCACAAGAATGAAAGCCGGCATATGAAAGGTGTATATTGTTTTATACAAAGAAAGGATAAATGGGTCACTTTCAATATAGGACCGGATAATATGTCCAAATACCACTAAAAAGATCAAAATGAATTTGGCATTGTCGAAGTAATAGTCGCGCTGTTTCATATCTTCACCATCTTTTAGAATAGTTTAATCCTCATTCATTCTTACCCTAGGATACAATGAGCAAAACATGAATTTCATTGTTAATTATCACCAAAAGTATGGGAAGCTATGCGAATTCTATAAAGAGTTAAGCCAATGGTCGTCTTTTAAAATAGTAGGGGGATGAAGAAATGACTAATAGCAGTAAATTAAAGAAAGAGCAAAACGAGGAACAATGTCATCCCATCGATAGGGAAATTTGCCTAGCTTCACCCATGCCGATGCTTGTCATCAATCATGAGTTGAAAATCGTTTATGCCAACCCCGAGGCATGTGACACCCTGCAAATAAGTGATGAAAATGCAGTCGGAAAGCTGTTCAGCATATTTTTCTCCTCTGTACCAGCTCCTATCGTGACCCATTATAAAGAAGTGATGGAAACAGGGAAAACATTAGAGGATGAAACTCTGATGAACGTCAATGACAATAAAATTATTCATGTTGAGTTATTGCTTAAAAAATCGACCATTTCTCCCAATGCATATTTATACTTCAAGGATGTAACGGAACTGAAGGAGAAGGAGCGCAAAGATCATTTGAACGTGCATTTATTATCTAACATTTTTCAAAATGCATCAGAAGGGATCGTCTTATTCGATATTGATGGTAATATCAATGATGTAAACCATGCCTTTAGTTTACAAGTAGGACTCGATAAGGAAGAGATCACCTCCAGGAATATCAGCTCTTTCATTCCGGAGAATGCTCACTATAAGATCGATAAGATTAAAGAATTGATATCTCAGAACAAAAAAGCCCGCGGTGAAATTCCGATCAAGAAATCTCAAAGCATTTCAATCGTGGAATTCACGACAAGTCCATATGTTCATCACAAACTTCACATGGCCATTCTTAGAGATGTCACGGAGAAAAGGCAGATGGAAATTCAACTCAAGCGAAATGAAGAGTTGTTCAAGGGGCTGTTTGAGGAAGCAATTGATGCCATTGTATTATGGGATCAAGACGGCAGGGTTCTTAAAGCGAACTCATCTGCCCTGAAGATATTCGAGTGTACCCTATCCGAACTCCTTTCAAAAAAAATCAGGGACTTCGTGTATCCTCTAGAAAGCCAAAAATTCGATTTGGTCATGGAACAATTGAACAGAAGCGGAGCAGTGCGGGATGAGGTATTGTTCCTCATGCCAAACAACCAGCTGAAGCATCTGGAATTCACATCCAAACTTCACTCCGTTGATGGATATAATATGACGATATTTCGTAATGTCAGTGAACGGTATCAAATGGAGAAGGAATTACGAGAAAGCGAAGAACGGTTCCGGAAGATTTTCGAAGGGTCTTTGGACGGATTGCTGCTGACGAATCATAATTATGTTGTTGTAGATGCAAATCCTGAAGTGAGTAAAATCATCAACATGGAAAAAGATCAGCTCATCGGTAAGGATGTTCGGGAAATATTGAATATAGAGCCTGGTGAAGAATCGTATGATGAATATTTGCAGCAGTTGAAAGAGGACGGTCAAGCGACGTTTTTAAAGACGTTAACTTCATATAGGGAAAGAGTTCAATATGTAGAGCTATCATCTAAATATAATTTACTTTCCAACTTGAATTTAACTATCATCCGTGACATTACAGATCAGATTGAAATGCAGGAACAATTAAGAAAATCAGATACATTAAGTGTTGTGGGGGAACTTGCTGCAGGGATCGCCCACGAGATCAGGAACCCGATGACCGCACTTAAAGGGTTCATTCAACTGCTGGAAAACAGCGTGGGCAAAGATCATGAAATGTACTTTAATGTTATCACTTCTGAATTTCAGCGAATTGAGTCGATCATTACGGAATTTCTGGTACTGGCAAAGCCTCAGGCAATCCAATTCCAGGAAACGGATTTAATCAAAATCATGAAGGATACGGTTGAATTATTAAGTGCCCAGGCAGTCATGCATAATGTTCAGTATGAGGAAAATTATCAGGTGAACCTGCCGTCTATCGTAGCTGAACCCAATCAGTTAAAGCAGGTATTCATCAATGTGATTAAGAATGCCATTGAAGTAATGTCAGGTGGCGGGGTCATTTCAATCAGCATCAAGGAAACAGCAGAAGAAATGATTCATATCGAAATCAAGGACCAGGGAGGCGGGATCTCAAAAGATAAAATAAAAAAGCTTGGTGAACCCTTTTATACAACAAAGGAACGAGGGACTGGACTTGGCCTGATGGTAAGCTTTAAAATTATTAAAGAGCATAAAGGAAGCGTCCAGGTTGAGAGCATTGTTGGAGAAGGGACCATCTTCCATATTTATTTGCCAAAATCATAAAGGAGTCCTTTAAAATGTCGTTTCATTCAATCACTATTGCTAGTCCCATCGGGAACCTTAAGCTTTCTGCAGATCAAAATCAATTGCTTTCTGTGCAGTTCGTTGAAGAAGAAGTATCCAATGAAGCGGATCATCCCATTCTTCTAAAGGCGAAGGAACAGCTGCATGAATTTTTTAATGGGGAAAGGAGAGTATTTGATCTTCCTCTGAAAATAGAAGGAACAGACTTTCAATTGGAAGTATGGAATGCCCTTCAAGACATCCCATATGGTGAAACCTGTTCGTATCAAGATTTAGCAGAAACCGTTCGTAGACCTAAAGCCGTGCGGGCAGTTGGACAGGCGAATAAAGCAAACCGGTTCCCCATCATCATCCCCTGTCACCGAGTCATCGGGAAGAATAAGAAACTCACAGGCTATGCAGGTACGCAAATCGATAAAAAAGAAATCTTATTGTCACTGGAAAGTTAAGGAAAACAGATATAATCCCCTGGGATTATATCTGTTTTTTTTTATGCATCTTGCACCAGTTACCACAGACTTGATGAATCTTTCTGAAAAAACAGATTGATTCTTTCACCTGTTTAGATTATCATCTAATTAGATGATAATCTAATTATAAAAAGGGGTGGCAACTTTTGCAGCTTAGTAAACAGGTGGCTTTTCATAAAACAATGGGGGATCCGACCCGTATTAAGATTGTCTACTTACTGGCAGAAGAAAACCTGCACGTAGGGGCCATTGCGGGGAAACTTGGGCTTACGGCACCCACAATCTCCCATCATTTGACGAAGCTTAAAGAATGCAATCTTGTCTATTCAAGACGGGAGAAAAACACGATTTACTATTTTCTGAATAAAAAAGTACTAAATCATCACGGGGATGTTCTTCACAGATTTGCTCATGAAGAGAAAGGGGAAAGAACGTTGACAGAACAACTAATGAAAGAGAAACAGAAAGTGAAAAATAATTTCCTGGAGAAAAATGGACGGATCAAGACCATTCCTTCACAACAAAAGAAAAAACTATTCATACTCGAACATATGGTGGAGGGACTCAAAGTGGGTGAAAAGTATGAGGAAAAAGAATTGAATGAATATATTCAACAATTCCATGAAGACTTTGCCACATTAAGGAGAGAATTCATCATCCATCAGTTCATGTACCGTGAAAATGGCATATACGAGGTGAATCCGAGGGAAATGTGGGCTTCTACCAAGCTGATATAACCGGATAGATAGGGGAAAAGAGAAGGTGAAGTCCCTTCTCTTCTTTAAATTACTCCAATGGCACGTCCTATGCTTTCTTCAAAGTCAGGATACAACACTCCTTTTTCTGTGATGATACCAGCAATCAACTCATTCGAGGTCACGTCAAAGGCGGGATTATAAACTGGGACATTTTCTGGGGCGATGATGGAGCCTGCCATCGTCGTGATTTCTTCACGTGCTCTTTCTTCTATGGGGATATCCTCACCTGTCTTAGAGTCCAGATCAAACGTGGAGGAGGGGGCAGCCACATAAAAAGGAATACTGTAATGGCTACATAGAATGGCAAGCATCGATGTTCCGATTTTATTTGCAGTATCCCCATTTGCAGCTATACGGTCAGCGCCGACTATCACCGCTTCCACTCCTTTCTCCTTGATAGTATGAGCGGCCATGCTGTCGGTAATAAGGGTCACGTCAACACCTGACTGCTGAAGTTCCCAAGCAGTCAGACGAGCACCCTGAAGCACTGGCCGAGTTTCACAGGCGAACACTTGAAACCCGATCCCTTTCTCCCTTCCTAAGTGAAAAGGGGAGAGTGCAGTTCCATATTTACTTGTGGCAATGCTTCCGGCATTGCAAATGGTCATAACCTTACGCTTATCATCCAATACTGTCAGGGCAAACTCCCCGATCATCCTGCATACCTCCTCATCCTCTGTATGAATCTGGATAGCTGTATGAATCAAATCGGTCTTTGCTTCATTTACGGTTTGTACATGTTCCAGTACTTTATCCAGGCGGTTCAATGCCCAGAATAAATTGACAGCAGTCGGCCTTGAATCTGCAAGGTATTTTTTATCACGTGTGAAAAGGCTCATGAACTCTTTCAGATTTTCTGTGTCATATTGACTTGCGGCTAGAGCGAGCCCGTATGCCGCAGTGATCCCGATTGCCGGTGCCCCCCTTACTTTGAGTGAGACAATCGCTTCATAATATTCATGCAGATTTCTAAGTTTAAGATATTCAACTACATTTGGCAGCTTTTGTTGATTAAGGATCAGTAAATGATCTTCATGCCACTCGAGTGAGGTTGGTATGGTAAGTGTTTGTGTCATGAGTATCTCCTTTTCATTCAGAATGTGACCGTACAATCGTCAGAAGTTCCTCGATCGATTGAATATCCGTACGGTTTATAATGAGTCTTTTTCCAATGTTCAAACAGGCCCGTTTTGCTTTTAGCCTACGTTCCTTACAACTGATGCTCTCCAGGTCATCCACATGTGCAAGACCGATCGTCCTTCTGATACATTCACATCCTGCAAAGCCGATGCTGTCCCGGAAACTTTTCTCCAATACATATTCAAGATACCCATCGACTTTCGTATAGGCATCTCCGCTCTCTTTCCAATGTCCCGCGAACGTTGAAGAGAAAACGTGCCAAGTATTTTTGATAGTATCAAGAATGGTTTCTTTTTCTTCAGGATTTGAGACTACTTGGAAAATGAGGTTGGCAATAAACTGACCTATATCGAAACCAATTGGTCCATAAAATGCAAATTCCGGGTCGATCACTTTCGTTTGGCAGGTATCGACAAATATACTGCCCGTATGAAGATCCCCGTGCAGCAGTGCTTCGCCTTCAGTCAAGAAGCTCTTCTTTAATTTTGCCACCTCGAGTTTCACCTTGAAATCATCCCATAATTGTTGAACATCCTCGGTTAGTTCTTCCTCATAGTCATTAGTTTCGCTATTAAAGAAAGGATCCGTGAAAACAAGGTCTTCGGTAATTTTACATAGTTCAGGATTTGAAAATTCCTTCACATATTCCTTTTTCTTAAAGGGATGTAAGGCATAATCCGATGTGAAATACAATGTATTCCCGAGAAATGTCCCTATATCCTCTGATAGCTTAGGATATTTGCTTCCTTGGATTAGGCCTGTGCGAGCAATTGTGAGTTTGCTTAGATCCTCCATCACGGTAATGGCTAGTGCTGGATCAGAATAATATACTTCCGGTACGAGGTCTCCAACAAATGACCTCTGAAGATTTAGGGCACTCGCTTCAATCCTTGCCCTCTCGATAGTCAGGGGCCAGCTTTCACCAACAACTTTTGCATAAGGAAGAGCTTGTTTGATGATGATCCCTTTATCTGTACTCCGTTCAACTACATGAAAGACCAGATTCAGGTTTCCATCTCCGATTTCTTCACAAGTTAATTGAGAAGCATCATCAAAAATTTTTAGACGTTTGGCCAACGCTATGGCAGAAAGTTCAGTAAGTGGTTGATACGTATTGAGTTTGGTGAGTGCCATTGTATTTCCTCCTATTGATGCACCTTTTGGGGTGTGATGGAGGCTTTTCCGGGGCAATAGAAAAGCCTCTTCCATGTTTGAAAGAGGCTTGAAGATTCATCTTCGTCGCCTCTTATCTCTCAGAAAGACTATCTTTCTGTTGGAATTAGCACCGTGCCTTACTGGATTGATCAATCCGGCGCATAGAGCGCCCCGTTTTTCAACGGTATGATGGTCGGTTGCTGGGCTTCATAGGGCCAAATCCCTCAGCCAGCTCTTGATAAGAGTTGCGTACACTATTTAATTAATTTTCAGAATGTTTCATTTGAATTGAATAGTACCATTGAAGTATTTTCCATGTCAATGATTTTTTGAAATTAATAGAAATCCGGTCTCCGATCCTGGAAGATGGGAATTTTCCTACGGACTTCTTCTACCTCTTGCAGATCGATTGCGGCTGAAACCAGTTGTTCTGTGTGAGTACCTTGAGCAAGGATTTTGCCCCAAGGGTCAATGATGAGGGAGCACCCTCCAAACTCATTGTCAGGATCATTGCCAACACGGTTGCAGGCGATAACAAAGCATTGATTTTCGATCGCACGTGCCCTTAAGAGTGTTTGCCAGTGATCGATTCTTGCTCGCGGCCACTCAGCAACCACATAAACAACCTTGGCTCCCAATAGTACATGCTTTCTGAACCATTCTGGAAAACGGATGTCGTAACAAATGAGTCCAGCCATTTTTGTATCATCAAGAGTAAACATTCCGTCCTCATGTCCTGGAAGTAAATAAAGATGTTCATCCATCAGTTTAAACAGGTGAAGTTTTGAATACTGTTTGACCAACTGTCCGTTAGAATCAACGGCTAAAAGTGTATTTTTTACCCCTTCTTTCGTTTTGTTCGCAACAGATCCACCTATGATATGTATGGAATATTTTTTTGAAAGGGAAGTAAGGTAGGAAGAGGAATCCTTTGCTTCTTCATCTGCAATTTCATCCATCCTTGTAAGGTCATAGCCTGTTGTCCACAGCTCGGGAAGAACGACTGTATGACAGCCATCATCTTTTGCTTTTTTGACCCAATGTTCTACTTTTCCTTTGTTTTCTTCTGGACGCCCATATGCGATGTCCATTTGGGCGAGTCCGATCTTTTGAATCATTATCTTCACCTCATGTACTTTTTTGAATATATTCCTTTACATTCTTTATTCTTCGTTATATCATTTGTGACTAGAATTTGAAAGTAATTAATTTTCAAAAAATAAGTAGGTGAGTGTATGAAAAACTTTAAAAAGGCAGCACGTTTGGAGTTACTGCCTCAACAATTTTTCGCATCGCTGGCAGGAACAGTGAATGCTGCGATGAAAGAGGGGCATGACGTCATTAACTTAGGCCAGGGAAACCCGGATCAGCCGACGCCTCGGCATATCGTGGAAAAATTGACAGAAGCTGCAGCTTCTCCGATCAACCATAAATATCCTCCATTTCGAGGGTTAACGTCCTTTAAAGAGGCTATTTCTTCATTCTACTTCCGTGAATACGGGGTTAAGGTCGATCCGGAAACAGAAGTAGCCGTCCTGTTTGGGGGAAAAGCAGGGCTAGTTGAAATCCCCCAATGCTTATTGAATCCAGGTGACGGGGTATTAGTACCCGATCCAGGTTATCCGGATTATGTATCAGGTGTGGCTTTGGCGGAAGCTGAGATGATCAAGATGCCCCTGAAGGAAGAACATGGATTTCTACCTGATTATCGCATTCATTCCAGCGAGGAATTAGAAAAGACCAAATTGATGTTCCTCAACTATCCCAATAATCCTACTGGAGCAACCGCAACTGCATCATTTTTCGAAGGGACAGTGGAATTTGCGGCACAGCATGATATTTGTGTGATCCACGACTTTGCCTATGGCGCGATTGGATTCGATGGCAAAAAGCCCATAAGTTTTCTGCAAACAGAAGGTGCCAAGGACGTAGGGATAGAGATTTATACGTTATCCAAAACGTATAATATGGCCGGTTGGAGAGTCGGTTTTGCCGTTGGGAATAAGAGTGTCATTGAAGCGATCAATCTCCTGCAGGATCATTTATACGTCAGTCTGTTCGGGGCGATTCAAGAAGCAGCCACAACGGCTTTATTAAGTTCACAGAATTGCGTGGCCGAACTGGTTGCAACATACGAAGATAGAAGGAATCTATTAATCTCCGGACTTCAGGAAATAGGCTGGGAAGTAAAAGCACCACAAGGTTCCTTCTTTGCATGGCTGAAGGTGCCTGAAGGATTCACATCCGTGGAGTTTTCCACCTATTTACTTGAAACTATACACGTTGCTGTGGCACCGGGTGTAGGATTTGGAGAATTCGGGGAAGGGTACGTCCGAGTTGGACTATTAACCTCACACGATCGTATTAAAGAAGCGATTTCCCGTATAGAAAATTTAGAATTATTTCACAAAGGGGATTGACAGCAACCGGAAATGGTGCAATAATCCAACTGAATTATTTAATAATGAAATTCTTATCAAGAGCAGGCGGAGGGACCAGCCCTATGAAGCCCGGCAACCGACTTTTTTAAGCACGGTGCTAATTCTTGCAGCCAATGAGCTGACAGATAAGAAAGAGTGATGATTGAAAACCTCTTCTTATCGGGAAGGGGTTTTTTTGTTGTAAGGGAGATTAAGGGCAAGCGTGGAGAATGTCTGTAAGGAGGAAGAAATACATTGAGTGAAGTGATTGCAACATATGAAATAAAAGGGAAATCAGGTTCGTTTGAAAAAAAAGCTGAAGGAATCGCTCTTGGATTAACAGTCGGTTCATGGACGGACTTACCACTTCTGGAACAAGAACAATTACGCAAGTACAAGGGGAGGGTAGTTTCCGTCAGTGAGTCCGAAAGGGAAGATGGTACAAGTGGTTTGGTGCAGATTGGTTATCCGGGTCATAATTTTTCAAATGATCTACCGGCTGTCCTAACTACCGTTTTCGGGAAGCTGTCTCTGGATGGTGAAGTGAAATTAGTAGATTTAGAGTTTTCCGATGATCTTAAAAAGACTTACCCTGGACCGCGGTTTGGTATTGATGGCATCAGGGAGTTAACGGGTGTAAAGGAAAGGCCATTACTGATGAGCATTTTTAAAGGCGTCATCGGCAGGGATCTCTCATACTTGGAAAACCAACTAAAAGCACAGGCATTGGGTGGCGTCGACGTTGTAAAAGATGATGAAATTCTCTTTGACAATCCTCTCACACCATTTACTGAAAGAATAAAGACTGGGAAAAGAGTGTTACAGGAAGTGTTTGAGGAATTTGGTAAGAGAACACTATATGCCGTGAATCTTACAGGGCGAACTTCTGAATTAAGGGGAAAAGCTAAAAAGGCGCGAGAACTTGGGGCGGATGCCCTTCTATTCAATGTCTATTCCTACGGCCTTGATGTTCTCCAGGAATTGAGGGAGGATCCGGACATCTCCCTGCCGATCATGGCTCACCCTGCATTTGCCGGAGCAGTGGCTGCCTCGCCATCGTATGGTGTCAGTTATTCCTTATGGCTGGGCAAATTTCTTCGAATGACCGGTGCTGATTTTTCACTGTTTCCTTCTCCTTATGGGAGTGTCGCATTGAAGAAGGACCTGGTTCTATCCATTAGCGAAGAATTGACCAGGGAAGATCCTTTCTTCAAGAGAGTATTGCCTGTCCCTTCTGCCGGAATTCATCCGGCCCTTGTGCCGCTCTTGGTGAAAGATTTTGGTCTTGACTGTGTCATTAATGCAGGAGGCGGAATACATGGGCATCCGGATGGGGCAATCGGTGGCGGACAGGCATTCCTGCAAGCGATGGATGCCGTAATGGGAGGTGTGACTCTGCGGGAGGCTGCGGAAACTCATAGTGAGCTTCATAAAGCGCTATCCCTGTGGGGAGAAGAGGTGAAAGTATAATGACGCGTCCGATCATCTTTTGTGATTTTGATGGAACGATCACAGAAACCGATAATATCATCTCGTTAATGAAAACCTTTGCCCCACCGGAATGGGAGGCGATTAAAGATGACATCTTAGATCAGACCCTATCCATAAAAGAAGGAGTGAGCAGGTTATTCTCACTCATACCTTCATCAAAGAAAGAGGATATGGTTCAGTACTTAAGAGATTCAGCTGTCATACGTGAAGGTTTTGAGGAATTTGTGGATTATACGGCAAAGCACGGAATTCCTTTGTACATCGTAAGCGGAGGCCTCGATTTCTTTGTTCATCCCTTGCTGGAAGCATACGGTCCTTTTCATGGAGTCTATTGTAATGAAGCGAGCTTCAATGATTCAACCATTTCCATCCTTTGGCCCCATCCCTGTGATGAACAATGTGGAAGTGGGGGATGCGGTTGTTGTAAACCATCGATTCTTAGAACTTTGTCTTTATCCGAAGGTTCGAAGGTCTTCGTCATCGGGGATTCAGTCACAGATCTTGAGATGGCAAAACTGGGAGACACAGTGATGGCAAGGGACTTTCTTGCAGAAAAATGCATGGAAAATGGAATTCCCTTCATACCCTTCGAAACCTTTCATGACTGTAAGGAAGCCCTTGAGAAAGAAGGAGTGGTAAGATGAAACATTATCAGGAACAATGGGAAGAACTTGCTGAAATAAAAAGAGAATTAGCAGACAGGGACTGGTTTATGGGGACAAGCGGGAACCTTGCCATGCGAGTCGGTTCTGCTCCTGCCACTTTCCTCGTGACGGCAAGCGGTAAGGATAAAAGGAAGCATACAAAAGAAGACTTTCTCCTTGTAAATGCACGCGGTGAGGCGATGGAAGATACTCAATTGCGACCTTCAGCCGAAACGCTTCTGCACAGTCATGTCTTCACAGGAAGCTCAGCAGGCTGCAGCCTGCATGTACATACAGTCGCGAATAACGTGATCAGTGAATTGTATGGGGAGGCTGGTGTGATCACCATTAGAAACCAGGAACTGATTAAGGCGTGGGATAAATGGGGGGAACATGATTCCCTGGAGATACCAATCATTCAAAATCATGCACATATTCCAACTCTGGGAGATGAATTTCAACCTCATGTTAAAGAAGATAAAGGGGCAGTGCTCATTCGAAACCACGGCATTACGGTATGGGGACGAACCGGTTTTGAAGCTAAAAAACTATTAGAAGCTTGTGAGTTTTTGTTTCAATATAAACTCACTCTTTTATCTTTCGGCAGCAATCAATCCATTATTAAAGGAGGAGTCACATCATGACGACAATTAAAATCCAGGGAGAAAACCAAGTCATTGAAAATCAAGAAGAGGTAGTAAAGTATTTAAGTGAACAGGGAGTCATTTATGAACATTGGAACATCGGTAAACTGGATGAAAGCCTCCATGACAAATATGTATTGACGGAAAGTGATAAAGAACAAATATTGTCTGCATTTAAAGATGAAATAGAAGACATTTCAGGAAGAAGGGGATATCAGGCATGGGATATCATCTCCCTGTCGGAAGAGACACCCAATCTTGAAGAACTATTAAAGAATTTCCAACAGGAACATCATCATACAGATGATGAAGTTCGCTTCATCGTTAATGGGCATGGAGTATTTGTCATTCAAGGAAGTGACGGGGGGTTCTTTGAAGTACATCTGAATCCGGGTGATTTGATTTCCGTTCCTGAAAATATCCGCCACTACTTCACCTTAAACGATGATAAGAAAGTAGTCGCAGTCCGGATTTTCGTAACCAGTGAAGGATGGGTGCCAATCTATTAATCAACTATCATGATGATGCTTGGACAAAAAGGATTTTGGACAAAGTTATTGAGACTGGGACAAAAGGGTTTTAGATAAAGAAAAATCCATGTATTTAGCAGGTTCTAGCTGTTGATTGGAGTGCAAGACGAAGACTCCTGCGGGAAAAGTGGAATAGGTGAGACCCCGCAGGAGCGCAAGCTGTGAGGAGGCTCGCCTTCCGCCCGAGGAAAGCGAAGTCTTGCACGGAATCGGGCAGCGGTGTAACACGTAATCTCATTGTTCGTCTTTAGAGTGTATAGATTTTGTTATGTCCCAGCCTCTTTTTTTCTTTAGTTATTAAGTTGTTTTCCTAAAGATTTTTAGATTTGGACAGACGTAACTTTTGGCGAATAATGTCAAATAAAGAAACATTACTAGTTATTTTGTCTTGTTTTGCGAATCTATTTACTTTTCTGATAATACTTGCGATAATTCTCAAGTAACGATTTTACTTTATAAAGACTAGGAGATAAAAAGGAGTTTAGTAGAAAATGGGTCGCCTATTAAAACAAAAATGGTTATTAATGAGAATCAGTCAAAAACGCTCAGAAATGATTACCCTTGGAGGTAGCCTCGGACTTTGTGCGGAGGAGACAATCAAATGCAGCCAGCAATTGGACCAGCTTTTAAACGATTATGAAAAGTGCAAACATAATGTTGTGCCATTCACATCTCAGGAATCATCAAGTGAATTCGGTCAGTACATTAAAAGTTTATTAAAACGCACTGCATCGTGACCACTCATCAAGATCTCCCCATCATTCAAGGTTTACAAGAGAGAGAACCTTCGAACATTCCCACTTTCACATCTGGACAAACATTCTAATTTGTCGTAATTTCAAAAACAGAAGGGACGGTGCGCACGCACCGTCCCTTCTGTTTTATCCATGTTCGGATTCTGGAATTTGACAAAGAAAGCATTTATTTGTATAATATTTTGAAACTGAGATATTTATTTTTAAAGGAATGAATGCCATGAACCAAACTCAGGATTCAAAACAATCATTGAAGCTTTTCATAGTCCTGTCAAGAGCTTTTAAAGCCTTGAATGAAGAGATAAATAAGAATATTCAAGAGAATGGATTAAATCCCACTGAATTTGCCGTCCTGGAGCTCCTCTATCATAAGGGAGATCAGCCCTTGCAGCAAATAGGCGGAAAGATCCTGTTAGCATCCGGCAGTATTACCTATGTAGTCGATAAGCTGGAACAAAAAGGCTACCTTAAGCGTGTCGCGTGTCCTAAGGATCGTCGTGTGACCTATGCTCAGATCACTGAAAAGGGCAGAGAGTTAATCGATGATATATTCCCTAATCATGAAGAGCGGATTCACGAATTGATGTCTGCTTTATCTCCTGATGAAAAAGAAGAAACAATACAAATGCTCAAAAAGTTGGGACTATCCATTAAAGATCTGTCCTATTAAGCTCCATTAACCAACCTGCCCTGTCTATTCTAGATGGGGCTTTTTTTTTTGCAATAACAAATGATCAATTCTGTCCATTAACAGGAGAATCGGAATGTGAAGTCGAATAACTATATTCGGGATAAATTTAAGAGGAGGCACAATTTATGAAGTTTGAAGATTTTACATATGAAAGACCAAACCTGGAAGAGATTAAACCGATTTTCGAGGAGGTTCTCCAGAAATTCAAAGCTGCTTCGGATGTCTCTGGACAAGTGGAAGCCATTAAGGAAATCAATGAAATCCGGCATAACATCGATACGATGCAGAACATTTGCTACATCAGACATTCCATTGATACAAATGATGCCTTTTACAAAGAGGAGCAGGAGTACATCGATGATATGATGCCTGAAGTTTCAGGTATGGTGACGGAATATTACCGGGAGCTCGTGAATTCTCCATTTCGTCAAGAATTGGAAGATAAGTGGGGAAAGCAGTTGTTTTCTCTTGCAGAAAGTGAAATCAAGACGTTTTCCCCTGAAATCATCACATTGCTTCAAAAGGAAAATAAGCTGTCTTCCCAATATACAAAATTAATGGCGTCTGCGAAGATTCCATTTGAAGGAGAAGAGCGCACATTGGCTCAGATGGGACCCTTCACACAATCGGTGAACAGGGGTACAAGGAAAGATGCGGCCATGGCCACCATCTCTTTCTTCGAAGAAAACCAGGAAGAGTTAGATCGTATATTCGATGAATTGGTCAAACTCCGTCATAAGATAGCGACTACATTAGGATACAAAAACTTTGTGGAACTGGGTTACTATCGTATGACGAGAACGGATTATACACCTGATATGGTGAAGGTGTTCCGTGATCAGGTGAAGGAGCACATCGTTCCTCTTTCTACAGAGCTGAAAGAAAGACAAGGAAAGCGGATCGGTATCGACTCCATGAAATTTTATGATGAAGGATTTAAATTCACATCGGGAAATGCAGCTCCTAAAGGCGACCCTCAGTGGATAATTGAAAACGGTAAGAAAATGTACGAAGAGTTATCACCTGAGACAAAGGAATTCTTTGATTTCATGATTGAGGCGAACCTTATGGATCTGGAAGCGAAGAAAGGGAAAGCGGGAGGAGGATATTGCACGTATATCGCCAATTATGAATCACCATACATCTTCTCGAACTTTAATGGGACGTCCGGGGATATCGATGTGTTGACCCATGAAGCCGGTCATGCCTTCCAAGTGTACTCAAGCCGAGGATTTGATATACCGGAATACATCTGGCCAACGTATGAGGCTTGTGAGATACATTCCATGAGTATGGAGTTCTTCACTTGGCCGTGGATGAAATATTTCTTTAAAGAGGATACGGATAAGTATCAATTTTCTCATCTGAGTGAAGCACTGCAATTTCTTCCATACGGTGTTGCTGTCGATGAATTCCAACATTTTGTGTATGAAAATCCAGAGGCCACTCCTGCTGAACGCAATGCAGCATGGAGGAGGATCGAGAAAGAGTATTTGCCCCATAAGGACTATGACCATGTTTCATATTTGGAAAGTGGAGGGTTCTGGCAGCGTCAATCCCATATATACAATTCACCTTTCTACTATATTGACTATACATTGGCTCAAATTTGTGCTTTTCAGTTCTGGAAGAAAATGAATCTTGATCGAGAAGGAGCATGGGATGATTATGTCGCCTTATGTAAGCTGGGTGGCAGCCGTTCTTTCACGGAATTAGTGGAAGCAGCTGATTTAGACTCCCCATTCCGGGAGGGAACAGTCCAAAAAGTGATTGAACCGATCAGGCAATGGTTAAATGGGATAGATGATACATCCCTGTAAATGATATTTGGCAGCCGTACTTGTTGCGGCTGCTTTTCTTATGTCCTCACATTCTATACCGGCTGATTTCTAAGAGAATTATCTACTTTTGCTTCTGTTTTTCCCTGCTTGTACATAAGGTGAAGTAGAAGGTGTCAGAGGTGATGGGATGAAAAAAATTGCTGGATCGTTTCAGATAGCAGCGGTATATGTAGGAACAGTCATAGGAGCAGGATTTGCCACGGGAAGGGAAATTGTCGAGTTTTTTACCCGATTTGGATTTGTCGGGTTTATTGCCATTTTACTGAGCGGGTACTTATTCATTACGATGGGAACCAAGATCATGCTTAAATCCCATGATATTAAAGCGAAGTCTTTCGAAGAATTTAACGAATACTTATTTGGAAAATGGTTTGCGAGAATCATGAATATCGTAATGATGATCATGCTGATCGGCGTTTCAGCCGTCATGCTTTCAGGGGCAGGAGCCGTTTTCCAGGAGCAGCTCCAATTATCGAAGCAATTGGGCATTCTGTTGACCATCGCTTTGGGTTTTTTCACGATGATGGTGGGCATTAAAGGATTATTTGCTGTAAATACGTTTGTCGTTCCCCTTATGATTGTCTTTAATCTGTTTCTGATGGTGTATTCGGTTCGCCATGCAGCATTTTTAGACGCATTTCTGATGATTCCTCATGCTGAAGATGGCTGGAAATCGGTCGTGGCCCCTTTTTCTTATGTAGCCTTCAATCTCGCCATGGCACAGGCTGTTCTCGTTCCTGTTGCCGGAGAAGTGAAGGATCGGGAAATCATTAAATATGGGGGATATCTTGGCGGATTTTTTCTGACGCTTATTTTAATATCCAGTCATATCACTCTTGTCTTGATTCCGAACGTAACCGATTACCAGATTCCAATGGCGGTCGTGATGAAATCATTTGTATCCGGCTTTTACTTTGTTTATATCCTCATTATTTATGGTGAGATTTTCACATCCGTCATTGGAGGCGTATTTGGTCTTGAGAAGCAATTGAGTAATTATTGGAAGGGCCCTTCATTGTTGACTTTCACAGGTATTTTCTTGATGATTTATTCATTGAGCTTTTTCGAATACAGTGAACTTTTATCCTATCTGTATCCTCTGTTTGGGTACATGAGTTTGTTATTTATCATTCTTCTATGGATGAAACCGAATAAATAATCATTAAAAAGAGTAAAAAATGTGCCCGCTGCCCATGTTAATAGAGAATAAATATTGAAAAGGGGTGGCAATCATGACACAGTCCAAGCATGAAAAAGAAAGACAGTGGAATGTAAGGAAAGAAGAGCAGCATCCGCACGGAAAAGTTTCTTCGTTCAAGGAACTTTCAGAAGGAAAAAAAGAAAAACAATAATATAAAAACGGATGCTTGACGGCATCCGTTTTTTATTGGCTTAGATCTATGAACCATGATCATGATGATATGCGTCCTCCGTCTTGTACTTCTCGGGAAAATATTTATTTCGGACTTCGTCTTTATCCCAATCACCTTGCCCGCATCCCTTGGCCAGTTCGTCAAGGTGTCTCATGATGTACTGAATATCAAGGTTCTGGAGGCTGTCATAATCGATCCCTTCCAAAATATAATTCTTAAAGGTCCATACCATTTTCTGCGTTTCTTCGCTATTATTTTCACCGATCATTCTCAAGGAGCGGAGGATTTCTGCAATGATGGAAACATCCTGTTTCCCATAATGCCTCAATTGATAAAAGCTTTTGTATAGATGATCGACAAAGGTGGGTTGTTCTAATATGATTCGTACCTGATTTTCATCATCTGTCAAGTAAGAGCTGGGAAGTTTGTGTTTAGCGAGCTTCGATAGAATGATTCCGATCTCTTCGATACAGTTTTTCGCTGTATTGGGATCATTGATGGCGGGGGAAATGGCTCTTAAGGCTATTTCCACAAGCTTCCGGATTCCGAGCTCAATATCTTCCATAGGTTCTTTATCAGGGCCAAGTACAAGGTAGCTAAGATAATCTTCCCCATCTATATCATCTGTCATAGTCCAGATGGTCATAACGGGGGTTCCTTCAAGTAAGTATTCCCCAGGTGTTTTCACCATACGGACGATACTCTTGTCCTTTCCCGCTTTCTTGATCATTCCTTCTATATCGATTTGTTGTAGATATCCAGATGCTTCACTGTACATCGTAAAGGGCTCGGTTTCACTAAAGAAAGATTCATTGAAAGTCGATGGCTCATCTTGGATGGCATTTCTTCTGTATAAGTAACTATTATCAATTTTATTATTTGTCTTGATGGTAATGTTATGGATCAAATTACTAACCTTCACCCAATTAGATACATGATGGACGAAATAAACAAAGACAAATAGACAAATAACCGCAACGATTCCGGCAAATGCAGATGAAATGTATAATTCTTGACCTGATTCATCTTTAAGAAGAACCAGCAGAGTGATGCAGTACACCACACCCGAAACAAAAATGGCAAGCACACGTTGAGTAGGTCGGTCGTTGATGAAATTCTGTAAAGTCCTTGGTGAATACTGGGAAAGAAACGTTGTAAGGACAACCATGATGGTTGAAAAGGTAATGGTCGTCATGGTCATGATGGATGAAGCAATAGTGCTGATGATCGTCATCGATAGGTTGAAATTTGAGAACAACACCTTAGGGAATATCGGGTAGTCATGCTGACTCAACCACCAATCAAAATAAAAGGTGAGGAGAGAAAGCAATAAAGATATCATGGAGAATAAGAATGGGACAAACCAGAAACTTTTTTGGGCTTTATTAAAAATATGTATATTTATATTCATCTCGAGGGATCCACCTTATGAACAGTATGCTATAAGAATATCCTCAAAGCCGATGCATTAAACCTTTTCGCTTCAGTACTCAAATAATAATAGTGGAGGAAAGTCCTCCACCGAACATAAGCAGAGCTTATTTTCTATCAGGCCTTTACAATTTTATAGTTCTTGTGGTTCACTACGGTCTTTTCCTCCAACTCGAGCTCCCGATAATTTTTCATATAAGTTAAATCGACAATTACTGAATTTTCATTCACTTTTTCAACGATTCCTTTTAATCCTTCTTTAAATTCAATCACATTCCCTATTTCTGCTTTTTTCATCAAATGTCGCTCCTTTTTGCCAAAATTCTACAAACAATTACTAATATTTTGACGGAAAGTTTTGGAAAGGTAAAGAGTTTTCTAACAATTTCATTTAAAAATTATGGCTTGTGATGATCTACCTTTTGAAATTACAATAGTCATAGTAAGGATGGAGGTTTGTGTATGAGTGAAAAGGACATTCTTGAGCAACTGCAATTATTGCGTACAAGAGAAATTGATGAAATAAAGGTGTTGAAAGAAGATTTCCTCGCCTTTCGAGCAATACTTGTGAAACAGGAGGATTTTAAACATTTTCGGGGAATAGCCCAGCAAGGTGGAAATATCCTCTTTCATTATTTAGATACACAGAGAAGTTAAAAGAGTGGGGAACCCCCACTTTTTCTGTTTCGAAAGTGCTCTGTTCTTTCCTGGATTACGACCAGTATATGAGGCAACTCCTGTATTTAGTATTGAAGCTTGAACGATCAGTGGTAACCTTTACCTGCTGAAATTCTCCTTATACATTGTTATCTTATTGGTGAGCGCTTATTAGGAGGTAGAAGTATGATTAAGAAAAGCTTTATAATAGGAATTGCTGCACTTTCTTTCGTGACATTCTCTTCTCAAACATTTGCTGCAGGGGAAGTGCACACGGTAGAAAAGGGTGAATCCCTCTGGGAAATTGGTAAGGAGAAATCCGTATCCGTCATTCAACTAAAGAAAGAAAATGATCTTAAATCAAATGAAATATATCAGGGTCAATCAATCGTTATTCCTGACAGTGATGTAACCGCAGAAGATCGGGAGTTACTTGCGAAACTTGTTCATGCAGAAGCAAAAGGTGAACCTTATGCAGGTAAGGTAGCAGTCGCAACGGTTGTATTAAACAGGGTGGATTCTTCAGAATTCCCTGACTCTATTAAAAACGTCATCTATCAGGTTTCTAATGGACATTATGCATTTTCACCAGTACAAAACGGACAAATAAACCAGGCACCTTCACAAGAATCCAGAGATGCAGTTGATGAAGCCCTGGCTTTCAGAGGGCAGGGGAAAGGCTCTTTATTCTTCTATAATCCTGTAACATCTACAAGTGACTGGATTACAAGCAGGGAAACATTGTTGACGATAGGGAAGCATCGATTCGCTAAATAATGTATAGATATAATTGATATGAAAAACGTAAGTACTTTTCCTTTTCTCTAAGTAGAATTAATAGTAAAATAGAGAAAAGAAGCAGAGGTGATGTTGATGAACGGTACAATAGCCACACGAATTGAGGTCGTACGCTCGAAGATGATTCAGTCCGGGATTCGTTTTGGGTTGAAAAGCCCCACAACCATTCAACTGAGTGAAGAGCTGGATGCCTTGATCAATATTCATCAACGCAATGATACTAAAAAGACAAGTCAAAGAAAGATCATTCAATAAATAGAAGGTTAACCTATGAAATCGCCCTATCCTACTTCAAGGGGGGATTTCAGCAGGTTAACCTTTTTCAATTTTATTCATGAGGATTGGTGAGCTTTTGGGTAGGGTATCCTTCTTATATAGGAAATGAAAATCAAGGGAGAGATGAAATTGAAAGGAAATATTGTGTGCATAACAGGTGGAGCCAACGGGATAGGGAGAACCCTCGTTGAAGAATTTTCAAAGCAAGGTGCCATTGTAGAATTCATGGATATGGATGATGCGAAGGGGAAGGAACTTTCCAGAACGCTCAATGCAGAAGGATATAGCACGCGCTTTCATGAAGTGAATGTAGGAGTACCCCAACAAGTGAAAGAAGCCTTCACGATCATTAAGAAAGAACACGGTGTGGTCGATGTTTTGATTAATAATGCAGGTGTTTCAAGATTCATGCCATTTTGGGAGATGGAACCTGAAGATTGGAACGAGATTTTAGCAGCTAATTTAAGCAGCGTATATTATTGCAGCCGTGAAGCAGCCGAGTTAATGAAGGGGCGTGGAGGCTCTATCATTAATATGGCTTCCACAAGAGCTTCAATGTCTGAACCGGATACAGAGGCGTACTCAGCGACGAAAGGCGGGATTATCAGTCTTACTCATTCACTTGCCATCACCCTCGGCGAGGTGGGGATTCGGGTCAATTCCATTAGTCCTGGTTGGATTCAAACAGAAGATTATACTTCCTTGAGGGACATAGATCATGAACAGCATCCGTCAGGAAGGGTAGGTAAGCCCGAAGACATAGCGAGGGCATGCTTATTCCTTGCGAACACTGATAATGATTTCATTACAGGAGAGAATCTCGTTGTGGATGGTGGAATGACACGAAAGATGATTTATAAGCATTGAATGCATGAAGGAAGCAGGGCAATGGAAACTACCCCCTTCTTAACACGACAATATTGATAAGTCCGATGCACAGTACAAATATTAAGCTGATAACCATTTATTTTTTACACTCCCATCTTTTTTTCTAGAATATGGGAAGGATGTATGGTCTGTTCAAGGAATAGAATAAAGATTTGTAAAGATTGATATTATGGAGAAAAGACCCGATCACGCACTGAGTCAACCCTTCGGTAGTAGCATCATGATTTGTATATATAAAAGTAAAACTCGCCGTAGTTATTTTGGCGAGTTTCTTTATTAGCGATTAAATACTTGTGATACGTTTCAACTTCGTCTATTAAATAAGATGTCTTGCCCTATATAGAAGAGCCAGCAAAAGTAAAATAAGCGGAGTTTTTCCGTTTATGCACAGAAAAATCAGCAAGTATTGAATTTTTTGAGTGGTTAGGCGGAATCTCTCCTTTTATTTCGCTCATCTCTCCTTTTAATGAAGAAATTAGCGGAATCTTTCCGTCTATTTTATCAGCTCTTGGGATTGACTTGATTTTCCATCCTATAAATGCCCAGATGCAGTAATCAGCAGACTAATCAATAAAATAGGTAATTAAAACGGCATTTCATATGATAAAAGTTTAGCCCCCCTCTTTTTAGAGTAGTCGGTTTTATAAAAGAAAAGGGATAATTTAACAAAGAGTTATGGTAAAATAAGAAAATGATATTGTTAGAAAATTAAATTAAATCTTCGTATGAAAACTAGGGGGAAAAAGAATGAGTAGCTTGGCCTTAATTAAGAAAGAAATGAATAAAGTATTAGTGGGTAAAGACAAAGAGATAGACCTTTTGATGATTGCATTACTTCAAGAAGGACATGTTCTGTTGGAAAGTGTGCCGGGTACTGGTAAAACATTACTGGCCAAGACATTCAGTCACTGCATTGATGGAGCTTTCAAAAGGATTCAATTCACACCTGACGTGTTACCAAGTGATGTAACGGGTATACAGTTTTTTAATCCGAAAACCCAGGAATTTGAGTTAAGGACGGGACCCGTCGTCACAAACGTCTTATTGGCGGATGAAATCAACAGGGCCACTCCGAGAACCCAGGCAAGTCTACTGGAGGTAATGGAAGAAAAGCAGATTACGATAGATGGGGAGACCGTTCCATTATCTCCTCCCTTCATCGTGGTTGCCACGCAGAATCCCATTGAATCCCAGCAAGGGACATTCCCGCTGCCTGCAGCACAGTTGGACAGGTTTTTATTGAAGATACCATTTACTTATCCTGACTTTGAAGAGGAAAGAGGGATTTTGAACCGATTTAAATCATCGGAACCTTTGAGTACAGTAAATAAAGTAATGGGTCTTGAAGAACTTCAATCGTTGTCACGCCGTGTCAAAGAAGTCCACGTATCTGAGGATATCGAAACGTATATACTTCAAATTACGAGGGGGACAAGGGAGCACGAATGGGTGGAGGTAGGTGCAAGTCCGCGAGCCAGCCTGGCACTTCTAAAGGCTTCCCAGGCTAAAGCCTTTCTTGATGGCAGGGATTTTGTGAAGCCTCAGGATATTGTAGCGGTTGCTCCATATGTTCTTCAGCATCGTATTCAATTAACAATAGAGTCATCCCTGACCAGGACGCCAGAGGAAGTCATCGAGCAGATCGTAGAGATGGCCATTACCCCTGTTGAAGCGGGGCAGGCTCGGTGAAGTGGAAACGGGAGATAGTTGAAGATCCTTACATATCCATGACGCTAGTATTACTCGTCATTGTCGGTGCAGTAAGTTTTTATGTTCAATCTTATGTTGGGTTAGGTATTTTTCTATTGATGATTCTCTATTTCAGGGTTCATCAATGGTATATGGTGAAAGTCGGGGAAGGTATCAGTATTGGAAGAACCATAAAGAGATTGAGGCTCCACGCTGATGAGGAGCAGAAGTGGGAATTTCAGATCCAGAACAGAGGAATATCCATTTGGGGGGCGACTTTAAAGGTCACGTTTAAAGATATCGTCATTCCTAAGGGATACCCGTACACGACCGGAGTTGGGGACAATATAGAAGTGTCCATTCCCTTTTCCATCCGCAAAAATGATGAAGGAATCATCTCCATACCGATTATTGGAAAGAGGAGAGGATTATGCAGAATCACCAAGATGCAGTTGGAAATCCCTCATTTATTCGGAAGTGGAAAAGTCCTATTGGATTTACTTGATAATGTTCCATCCACCATTATCGTATTTCCTGTAAATTCACCTGTTAAAATGGCAGAACAAAAGCTTACCTGGAAGCAGGGAGACGTCCCAATTCAACATTCATTATTTTATGATGTCTTTCACCAAATCGGAACGAGGGACTACGTTCAGGGAGACCGGTTCCAAGACGTTCACTGGAAGGCAACGGCCAGGACCGGAAGCCTTCAAACAAAGATCTACGCGCCAGCAACCCAAAAAGAGTGGATGATCGCCATCAATATTTCCGATCGTTATGCAATTACCAATCAGTTGGAAGAAATAATAGAGTATACGTCTTATATGATGCAGCTTGCAGTAGAACAAAACATCACGTTCTCACTTGTACTAAATGTAAGGTCGCAGGGTCTGACCCCTTATTATTACCTCCCGCCGGGAATAGGAAGGGTTCACAGGCAAAGAGGCATGGAGCTCCTATCTACTCTTTCAACAGATGAGTTTACCGTTCCATTCCATATAGTTCTTAAATCTCTTTACCTGCGTCAATTAGTGCCTTCCATCTTCATCGTAGCGGGTGTCATGGAGAAACGGGAAGAATCTCTATTAACAAATATAGAGAAACAAAATATACAAGTTTTCAAGTTAAAAGTAGAACAAAAACAAGGAGTCGTCACTTTATGGAATCGTTCGCTGAAAGTACCTTCCTGACCAAATCAAAACAGATGGTTTTGATTAAATTGGGACTGTTAGTGGGGATAGATGTATTATTTACCCTATTGTTCATTACGTTCCTCTTTCCGAAAGAAGTAATTATTAACGGCTACGTCCCGGCTCTGTTTACTGTATTTATTTCCATCATGATAACAGTCGCTTTGAGTAAGCTGAATCAACCGATGACTAAACAATTGATTGCGGCCCTATTCATCTCTCTGTGTACTGGTATTTACTTCTTCTCTGCTTCATGGTTGATCATGTTGTGTGCCCTGTTATTTCTCCATTGGAGAATCTCAACTTATATCAACAATCATGATCACGCCATTGAAGTGAGCAGCGGTTCAATCCTTATCTTTTTAAGCGTGGCAGCGTTTTCCCTGTTGACGGGTTCAATGAGAGATCTGGAAAATACGTATATCGTATACTCCTTACTCTTAATTCTATTTTCAATCATTATCACGTTCACCCCGATCCAAAGGATGCTCAGTGGTATGAAACACGGTCAAGGAAAAATGCTCTTCAAACCAGTTGTTTTCTGGTTCTTAGTGCTAGTGGCAGGTGCTGTACTGGCAATGTTCAGCTCGTTGGTAAGTAAGGGGATCTATTGGGGAGCCGAAAAAGTATTTTGGGTAATCTCTTTCCTGGTGAATCCGATTTATGATCAACTATTAAAATTAAGAGACTTAATCATGAACATGTTTTCAAGCGATGCTGAAAAGGGTACAGGGAATGAACTCGAAAAACAGAATATTGATGAGACTCAAACTTACGAACTCAGCCAGGGATTATCATTTTCCTGGGTGGACGAGGCTCTGCTGATTCTATTAGTCATATTTGTCATCATTTATCTGATCAAGAAACGAAAGGAGTCTCTTCACGTTTCAGAAAGTGAAAGGGATTCTTACAGCATGACGACTCAACACATCATCACTCCTTTTGAAGAAAGCAGTAAAGAACCAATTTATTATTCAAAAGCAAGGGATTCTATCCGGCTATCGATGGAGAAGCTTGAAGAGGAAGCTTTAAGGAGCGGGGCAGGAAGATACCCGAATGAGAATGTTCAATTATGGTTCGACAGAATCGGACTTAGTGGAACGGATCGCTTTTTCACTGTGTACGAACAAGTAAGGTACGGACAATTCGTGCCTGGTCAGGATGAAATCGATTTCTTCACCAGTCAAATAGATGGACATATTGCACATTTGAACGATAAGAATGATCAATAGCAGAAGAAGCTAGTGCAGAGAAGGCGATTCTCCCTGCATTAGCTTTTTTTAATTATTTTTACATGGGGTATGATAAATATGAGGAGGGCTGCCCATGTTATTTGAATTAATAAATGTGCACTTTAAAGATATTTTACATATTAGGGAGATGGACATATCTGAGGGCAAGACTACTTGTCTGGTAGGGGAAAGTGGTGCAGGAAAATCGACTCTTTTGAAATTATTAAATAAAATGAATATACCAGACAGGGGACAGGTCCTTTATAAGGGAGATCCCTTAAAGAGTTTGGACGCTGTGAAGCATAGGAGAGAAGCTGTTATGATTTCTCAAACACCTCTCCTATTTGGAGAAACAGTAGAAGAGAATCTGCAGAGTGGCCTTATTTTTTCAGAAAAACCTCCGGCAGGTCGGGAGGAGCTCCTGAAGATACTCAACATTGTCAAATTGGATATGCCTTTAGACGCTCATGCAGCGCAGCTGTCAGGTGGAGAGAGACAGCGATTGTCACTCGGGAGGGTGTTATTAATGAAACCTGTCGTCTATTTATTGGATGAACCCACTTCTGCTCTTGACGAAGAAACCGAAATCCAAGTGATGAAAAGCTTTATTGAATGTGCAAATGGGCATGGGGGAACCGTTATTATGGTTACCCACTCTACCAATGTGGCTGAAGAATATGGCGAAGAAATCATTACGATTGAGAAATAGACGAAGGAGAGAATGACAGTGGAAAAAGGAATCATTGACATAGAATTATGGAGATTCATCGCAGCTTATGTGTTTGTGCTTCTATTATTATTCATCGTAAAGTGGAGGGGGGTTTCGAGGGAAAAGCAAATCTTACTCGCTTCTTTCAGGATGACGATTCAACTCATTATTGCTGGATACATACTTACTTATATTTTTGATCATCCAAGCCCCCTGCTTACATTGAGTATCATATTGATTATGGAGGCATTTGCCATCAGGAATATTTTTAAGCAGGTTAAATATGAGATGCATTTCAAACTGAAAGGGATGGCTGCCTTCTCATTATTCATTGGGACTCTTGTTTGCCTATTCTACTTCAATATGGTCGTCATCCACTTTTCACCATGGTATGAACCAAGATACTTTATTCCAATCGCCGGAATGATTGTGGGGAATTCGATGACGGGTATTACGCTTGGAATCAATACGCTACTCGGGGGATTGAAAGATCAGAGGGAGAAAGTAGAGGGGGCGTTGATGCTTGGGGCAACACCGAAAGCTGCCTCCAAGATCTATGTGGATAATGCGTTTGACTCCGCCATCCTTCCCACTCTTAATAATATGATTGGAATGGGAATCATTTTTTTGCCTGGAATGATGACAGGTCAGATTCTCTCTGGGATAAGTCCCCTGGTTGCCATCGAATATCAAATAGCCATTCTATTAGGCATTATTGGAAGTGTAGCACTCACCGTGATCCTTTTTATCATATTGGGGTATAAGCAATTATTTACAAAGGACGCCCAATTGAATATATAAGCTCTGTAGGGTGGAGTTTTTCCGTTCTAATCTAGTTTCCACGGCATATGCTAGAGAAAGAATGATAGGAAGGGGAAGATCCCATATGAAATATGAAATAGAACAGGCACTAAGGGTCAAAAGTCTTGCCATTGATGTAATGGAAGAATTGATGAAAAATGAAAGTAAGCATAGTATCCAAGAATTAAAACAGTTGTCAGAATTATTCTCTCGCTGCATTTGTGATTTGGTGAATGTGTATACAAACACATCTGAAGATCACGAAATGACACTGAAGGGAACCATAATCAAGGCAAAAATCGGTTATAATCTCATGAAGGCCAAGCCAAAAACCCATGTGGTAGAAAAAGAATAGTATGTCAATGAAAAAACTGACTCATACTAAAGACTCCACCACTTAATTAAAATGGTGGTTTCTAAAAGGGTTGGTTTTTTTTCGATTACAGAAATACATCAATTTTTACATAAATAGGTTCATAACAGTGGCAAATTTATGAAATACTAAAAAAATCAAGCTTTACAATTGTGTATCTCTTCATTGCATGCTATTCTTTTTTATTGAACAGCTTTATAGGAATAATGGATTAATCGCTAGAAATAGTTGACGTTTTCTTCATAATCCATTACTTTTATGAAGCAACCAAAAACAAGATATATGAAGGAGTCGATTTACATGGCACAAAAAACATTTACAGTTACAGCTGAAACAGGAATTCATGCTCGTCCGGCAACTCTACTAGTTCAAACGGCAAGCAAATTCGACAGCGATGTACATCTAGAATACAAAGAAAAGAAAGTAAACTTAAAATCAATCATGGGTGTTATGTCTTTAGGTGTTGGTAAAGGTGCAGAAATCACAATCATTACTGAAGGTAGTGACGAAGAAGAGGCGTTAAACAGCCTTCAAGAAACATTGAACAAAGAAGGTTTAGCTGAGTAATGTCAAGTCTTTTAAAAGGAATTGCGGCTTCGAATGGCATTGCCATAGCGAAAGCGTACCGTTTAGTTGAACCTGACTTAAGCTTTGAAAAGAAAAGCGTAGACAATGCTGAAGAAGAAGTAACACGCTTCGGGGAAGCCATTGCCACGTCAAAATCAGAGCTTGAAGCGATCCGTGATAAAGCAAGAGTTGATCTAGGTGAAGATAAAGCCCAAATCTTTGAAGCACACCTTCTTGTCTTAAGCGATCCAGAATTATTGACACCCATTGAAGACAAAATCAAATCAGAAAATGTAAACGCTGAATTCGCACTTAAAGAAACAGCGGATATGTTCGTTTCCATGTTTGAATCCATGGACAATGAATACATGAAAGAACGTGCGGCTGATATTCGTGACGTGACAAAACGTGTTCTTTCACACTTGCTGGGTGTGCAAATTGCGAACCCAAGCATGGTGACAGAAGAGGTTATTGTGATTGCAGAGGATTTGACTCCTTCTGACACGGCGCAACTGAACCGTGAATTTGTAAAAGGATTCACAACTGATATCGGTGGAAGAACATCCCACTCCGCAATTATGGCCCGTTCAATGGAGATTCCAGCTGTAGTGGGGACAAAATCCATTACTTCCTCTGTTGAAAATGGTGACATGATCATCGTAGACGGATTAAATGGAGAAGTACATATTAATCCGACTCCTGAAGTCATCGAAGAGTATAAGAAAGAGCATGCCCGTTATGAAGAACAAAAGGCTGAATGGGCTAAGCTTGTAAACGAGCCAACGGTTTCCAAGGATGGAGAGCATGTTGAACTTGCTGCAAACATCGGGACACCTAAGGATCTTGAAGGGGTTAAAAATCACGGCGGAGAAGGTGTAGGTCTGTACCGTACAGAATTCCTATACATGGGTCGTGACGAATTACCTTCTGAAGACGAACAATTTGAGGCATATAAGGCCGTATTAGAAGGGATGGAAGGGAAACCTGTAGTGGTTCGTACTCTTGACATCGGTGGAGATAAGGAACTTCCTTATTTGAACCTACCTAAAGAAATGAACCCGTTCCTAGGGTATCGTGCAATCCGTCTTTGTTTAGATGAGCAGGATATTTTCCGTACTCAGCTTAGAGCGCTATTAAAGGCAAGTACGTATGGAAACCTGAAAATCATGTTCCCGATGATTTCAAACCTTCAAGAGTTTAGAGAAGCGAAAGCCGTACTTGAAGAAGAGAAAAAAGCTCTTCTTGAAAACGGGACGAACGTAGCTGATCATATTGAAGTGGGGATCATGGTAGAAATCCCATCAACTGCTGTCATGGCAGATGTCTTTGCCAAAGAAGTCGATTTTTTCTCGATTGGCACAAATGATCTGATTCAGTACACTATGGCTGCAGACCGCATGAACGAGCGCGTTTCATACTTATATCAACCGTACAACCCTGCCATTTTACGCCTTGTGAAAATGGTGATTGACGCGGCTCATAAAGAAGGAAAATGGGCTGGTATGTGCGGGGAAATGGCTGGAGATGAGATTGCTGTACCGATCCTTCTGGGATTAGGATTGGATGAGTTCTCAATGAGTGCCACTTCCATTTTGCGTGCCCGTTCTCAAATCAAACAGCTAAACACTGCTGATATGAAAGAACTCGCAGAACAAGCACTGCAATTAGACACCAATGATGCGGTAATTTCTTTAGTGAAAAAAGCGACATCAATAGAGTAAATAAAGGTTTAAATGGTTGAAATGAGGGTACTGTATTTTTGAAGAATAAGGATAAGGCACACCCTTTGGGCCTTTTATTCTCATTTCCCCCTTTCTTGTGGATTGAAGGAACATAATGTTCTTTCAATCCCTTTTTTATTTTAGGGGATATAATTCTTTTTAAAAGGGTTTCTCCATTCCATCAACACACCGTAATGGCAGGATTCCTCATCTTCAATATAATCTTTGATCGCCTTTAGTGGGGTACGGCCAGCCTGTAATAAAAAGGTTATCACCGGATCTTTATATTCACCGCGCGTCAACATCTTCATATACTCTTCAATCCGGAGTGTGTCGGCCACTTTATGATAAGTGGGAATGCGGGCTCCGCCAAGTAAGCGTTCCAAATGTAAATGCACCACAATTTCATACATGGCCTCCATCATTACTTTCCCCAGCTTAAATCCCCTGTAGTCCGGTGCGATACAAAGATCCACTACGTACAATGTGTTTCCATTGGGTTTATGGTTTCTGATATATCCATTATCCGTTATTTCCTCCCACGTGTGTGGGGGATCCGAAGGAGTGAAATCTACAATCAGACTTGTCATGCTGCCAACTACTTTCCCGTCTATTTCCACACATATGGCACCTAAGGGGAAATGGGATAAATGCTGTGTAAGCTGATCTTTATTCCAGCAAAGATCTGATGGGAAAGGAGGTGGGAAAGCTTTTTGTTGGATCAAGATCAATGCATCGAAATCATTTTCCCTATAATTCCTGATAACGGCTTTATGTATATGATTATCCTTGAAGACATACTGTTCCTTACTATACATGACAGCACCTCATTTCTCGGAATTCCCTTGTTTATTATACTTTATGAAAGCGCTTTTTTAAAGTGTTTTACTAAAATAACTTTTCTGCCTTCAAGGCATAAAAAAATCTCTGTAATTTTCTTAAAAAAAGTTTTAAAGGAAGGTTTACCATATTTAAAAGCGGGTATTCTATAACTAAGCATGAAATTGGAGATTAATTTCTCACTAACACCCCCTTTTCCTTTTTTTTGAACCAGCTCTTTTATAGAGGCTGGTTCTTTTTTTCTTTCATAATTGTCAATTGTATAGTACAAATGCCTGAGATGAATAATAAGCATATGCTGACCCTTAAGGGAATCAGCACTACAATAGAAGGGGTGGATGAACGATGGCAAAGAGAACAAAAAAGAATGATCCACAACAAAAAAATAAAAAAGGCTTCGACTCTTCAAAAATCAATTCAGAATTTGCACATGAAATAGGCAGTGCGGCAACAAATAAAATCCACAATGACAAAGCCAAAAAAGAAAAAGCATCCAAAAATAATGGTGAATATAAAGGGTAATACAAAGAAAGGGGCGGACCTTGAAAAGGTCCGTCCCTCTTATCTTTGGATAAAGGCCTGAAGCCGGTTGAGTCCTTCTGTCAGTTGTTCCATGGAACACGCGTAAGAAAGTCGGAAATATCCTTCACCGAGCTTTGAAAAGGCATCTCCGGGTACGACGGCGACTTTTTTCTCCTTTGCGAGGGCCAGGGAGAAATCCAAGGAACTTAAACGTAATTCATCGGGGATCTTCACGAAAAAGTAAAAGGCTCCTTGTGGTTGAACTACACCTTCAAACCCCATCTGGACTAACCGCTCATATACGTAATCCCTTCGCTTCCTATATTCATCCTTCATCTCCATCGCATCGTTCTTCCCTTTGGTCAAAGCCTCATATGCTGCCTTTTGCGATATGGAAGAAGCACAGGACACATTGTATTGGTGAACCTTCAGAAGATGGCTGGAAATGGTTTCTGGAGCAAAGACAAGACCGATACGCCACCCGGTCATACTATGTGACTTTGATAAACCGTTGATAACGATTGTTTGCTCTCTTAAATATTCTGCAATGGAATGATGAGCACCGTCATAGGTAAGTTCACTGTAGATTTCATCAGCCAACACAAAGATTTCCCGGTTTCTAAGTAAATCGGCGATCTCTTTCAATTCTTCCTTTGATAAGCTCACCCCCGTTGGATTGGAAGGGTAAGGAATGATGATGCATTTGGTTGATGGGGTCAAGCTCTTTTCAATAAGAGCAGCATCTAATTTAAATTCATTTTGAGTAATATCAACATGGACCGGATTTGCCCCGCAAAGTTTAATGATGGGTTCATATCCTGGATAAACAGGTCCAGGGATAAGACAGTCATCTCCTTCGCAAAGAATCGTACGAAGAATCACATCGATTCCCTGGGAGGCACCATTTGTGACTATGACTTCGGCTCTCGGGTCATAATGTATATTGTATTTTTCTTTGACGAATGAAGCAGCAGCTTCACGCAATTCAAGGAATCCTGCATTATGGGTGTACGAAGTAAAATTATCATCTATGGCTTTTTTTCCGGCATCTTTAATATGCTGGGGGGTGGGGAAATCAGGTTGACCGATGGTAAGGGAAATCATGTCGTCGATCCCCTCAACCATGTTGAAAAATCTTCGTATCCCTGAAATTTGAATGTCCCTGACCAAGGGATTAATATGCTGTTCCAATATGTACACCTACTTTAATAATTTGATTCATATTCTACCATTAATTTGAGTTTTTACGTAGTGCTTTTGTTTGAATGGAGGAGAAAAAGGGAAAGGATAAAATGAAAAAAAGTCAGTTAGGGAGAGCCATATGATTCGAACGAATATAATCAAGGAGAATGGGGACATTCAGTGTGATGTACCTTTATCCAGAATAAAAGAAAAAGATGTAAAATGGTACTGGGTGGACTTTTCAGAGCCTACCAGCAAAGATATCAGGTTGCTTAAATTATATTTCAGGTTTCACCCCCTTGCGATCGAGGATTGTTTGGATGACTTCAGTCAGCGCCCAAAGCTCGATTTTTATGAACAGTATATATTTGTCCTTATGCACGGAATCAATCCTAAAACCCATGATTCCCATGAGGTGAATATGTTTGTGAATTCAAGCTTCATTGTGACCTTCCATAAACAGCGAGTCGACGAATTAAATCATTTATGGGAAAGAGTGAAGGAGGAAGGGGAACAGCTTAGTCCGTTTAAGATCATGCATGGAATCGTTGACCGATTGGTGGACGAATATTTCCCGCTTATCTATAAGATTGAAGATCGCCTCAATACCATTGAGGACAACACGAACGAAGAAGCGGATAGTGATTTGATGGATGAATTATTTGATATTCGCCATGATATGTCCAAGCTAAGACGAACTCTTGTGCCAATGAGGGATCTATTGTATCGAATCAGCAACTCAGGAAGATTAAACTCGTTGAAAGAAGAGCAGCTATACTTCAATGACGTGTATGACCATTTAATAAAGCTCGTGGAAATGCTTGAATCCTATCGTGAATTTTCATCGGATATTCGTGATAATTATCTTTCAATCAATTCGGATAAAATGAACAATATCATGATGACCTTGACTGTCATAACGACGATTTTCATGCCTCTTACATTTATAGCCGGTTTATATGGAATGAATTTTGTCTATATGCCTGAACTGAATGAGCGAAGTGGATACTTCATCGTTCTTGGGGTCATGGGACTTATCGCTCTGATCATGTTCGGTTTCTTTATGAAAATAGGGTGGCTCAAGTTCAGCACGAAAAAGCGAAGAAAGCGGAGAAGACTTCTTCGATTAAAATAATCAGTTCATACAAGGGGGGTTCCAGAAGGAATTCCCCTTGTTCATGCTTTTAGTCCTCAATAAGCCATCCTTTTTCAATGCCGATGTCGACCCATTCACATATCTGGGAATAAATTCGAGGGGAAATGTCTTTGATCCATTGATTTCGGTTTAACACTTGATGAGCATAAATTTTATGTTCCAACCATGATTTTCCTTCTGTCGAGACGTTCAGGAGAAGAGGCTGAATGTGGTCAATGATTGATGCATATAGGGCTTCATTTGTCTTTCCTTCCTCAAATTCCTCCCAAAGAGACTTATATTTGTTTCTTGTCCCTTCAGGCAGGAGCCCAAAGATTCTCTCGGCAGCCCGTACTTCTCTTTCACGCTTATCCTCATAGCCGCTGACATCAAAGGCATAAGTATCGCCTGCATCAATTTCCACGATATCATGTAGAAGGAGCATCTGAATGGAAGTGAAAAGGTCTGTTTTCTCCCTTTTTTCATACACTTCAAATAAGGTCATAGCCATCACACATACATGCCAGGAATGCTCACCACTATTTTCTCTTCTACTCCCATCGCTTACGTATGTTCGACGCTCGATTATTTTTAATTTGTCCACTTCTTTAATGAAATTCAACATGTCAGTAAACATGGCATACCCTCCAAAAAATTGTATTCCTTTTTCATTATGAGGAGGGATAAGGGATACTGCAACTGATCTCTGAATGAGTTAAGATAATTTGGTTTAAAAATGTAGATTTTTTTGTGGAAAAACGTTATATTAGTTGAGGACAATAGAAGAAGAATTGGGAAACTGATGATTCCCGAGAGGTTCTAGCACAACCCTCTATAAAAAACTAAGGAAAACGACATCCTTAGGTGTCGTTATTTTTTTGTTAGTGGCAATTTTTTGCCGATATTATAGAGTTTTACAGAATCTCTTTCTTCTTTTCATGGCAAAAGAGCCTGTAGAAGAGAAAGGAGAACCATATATGAACACAGAGAAAGCGTTAGTGGTATTCAGCGGAGGTCAAGATAGTACAACGTGTTTATTTTGGGCAAAGAAAGCATTTAAAGAAGTAGAAGCAGTGACATTTAACTATGGTCAGAGACATGTTGCGGAACTGGACTGTGCACGCGAGATTGCAGAGGACCTGAATGTGCCTCATCATGTATTGGATATGAGTTTATTGAACCAACTTGCACCAAGTGCATTGACAAGGGCAGATGAAGAAATCACACAGGCAGAAGGGGAATTGCCTTCTACCTTTGTGCCGGGAAGAAACCTAATATTCTTGTCATTTGCAGGGATTCTGGCAAAGCAGATTGGTGCGAAACATATCGTGACAGGTGTTTGCGAAACCGATTTTAGCGGCTATCCGGACTGCAGGGACATGTTTGTTAAATCGTTGAATGTATCTCTCAATCTGTCCATGGATGATCAATTTGTCATTCATACACCCCTTATGTGGATCAATAAAGCAGAAACGTGGGAAATGGCAGATGATCTAGGGGCTTTTAAATATATCCAGGAAAATACCCTTACGTGTTACAACGGGTTGAAGGGCAGCGGTTGTGGCGAATGTCCAGCATGTGAACTTAGACAAAAGGGATTAGAAGAGTATGTAAACGATAAAAAAGGGGGAGAGGGTCTATGATCCAACAGATTTATCCGACTCCCGATCATCCTTATGAATTTGAATTAAATAAAGATATGCATTTTGCAGCAGCGCACTTTATTCCGCATGCTGATGCTGGAAGTTGTCAGGAAGTGCATGGTCATACCTACTTCGCCAATATTACAATTGGAGGGGATCAACTCGATGATTCTGGATTCCTTATTAATTTCCAGCACATCAAAAAACTGATCCATAAACGATTTGATCATACCATCATCAATCAGGATGAAAGATTTTCTCCCGAGAGAGGTACTGAATTTCCTACAACTGAAGTAGTGGCAAAGGTTATGTGGGAAATCATCCAGGATCATTTGGACACACTTCCTCACCGTCCCCGATGTGTTCAGGTGTTTTTAAGAGAGACTCCTACCAGCTATGTCATTTACAGACCAAAGGGGAGACAGGAATGAAGAAGATACCGGTTCTAGAAGTGTTCGGTCCTACCATTCAAGGTGAAGGGATGGTCATCGGGCAAAAAACAATGTTCGTCCGGACTGCCGGCTGTGATTATAGCTGTGCCTGGTGTGATTCAGCCTTTACATGGGATGGATCTGCGAAAGAAGACATAGAGCTAATGACAGCTGAAGATGTGTGGGATAGACTGAGAGTTATTGGAGAAAATCGATTTTCTCATGTAACGATCTCAGGAGGGAATCCAGCTCTGTTGGCTAATCTTAAAGCGCTGATCGACATATTGAAGAAAAATGGAATTGAAACAGCTCTTGAAACCCAAGGGAGCCGCTGGCAGGATTGGTTTTATGATATTAGCGATCTTACCCTTTCCCCAAAGCCGCCAAGCTCCGGCATGAATACCGACTACGAAAAGCTTGACCTAATCATTCATCGGTTACAAGATCATGGTTCGCAATTCAGCTTGAAAGTGGTTGTCTTCGATGAAAAGGATTTGGAATATGCAACAGGTATACACCATCGCTATCCTTCCGTCCCATTTTATATTCAAACAGGAAACCCTTCGGTAACGGAAGGAGACACAGATAAACTGGTGTCCGAACTGCTCATGGATTATGAAACACTCATAGAAAAAGTATGTAGTAGAGAAGAATTAAATAATGTACGGGTACTTCCGCAACTTCATACTCTAATATGGGGAAATAAGCGCGGAGTATAGGGGAAAAAGCGATTGATAGTATTGAAATCAATCGCTTTTTTTTGTGGACATGCTAGGAACTTCTCCCATCTTTTCCCTGATTCCTGCTCATTTGCCCTTCAATATAAGAAAGTTCATCCTGTTCATCCTTGCCTTCTTCGTTCTTTCCAAGAGCGATAAGGGGAAGAGTGTTCTGAGCAGGCATTATGTGGTCGCTTATATCATCGAAATCAGGGTGACTTTTGCTATTGATATCCCTTCGGTCAGTCATATCAGCACCTCCTTTTCTTAGTATGTATTGGCCCGTCAATTCTACTCAGATTTTATAATGCGTTGTCCTGTAAGAGGGTGTGGCGACATTTTTTATTAGTGTATGTAAAAAAAGTCGGCTATTGTTCGATATAAGAAGAGAGGGCAATAATTATGGAAGGGCGAAGACAATTGAACCAATCAAACGGAATACTTCTTGAAAGTGGAACGAATGAACTCGAAATTGTTGAATTCGAAGTTCAAAACAATAAATTTGGTATTAATGTGATTAAAGTGAAGGAGATTATACAGCCGACGACGGTCATACCGATTCCCCATTCCCACCCGCACGTCAAGGGACTCGTCCAATTGAGAGGCGAGGTACTGCCGGTTGTTGATATGGCCAGGGTACTCGGTGTTGAAGAAGAGGAAACGGAGAAGTCCAAGTACATTGTTGCTGAGTTCAATCAGCAGAAGGTTATCTTTCATGTACATAATGTCACCCAGATTCATCGTATTTCCTGGAATCAGATTGAAAAACCTTCTGAAATGTATTCAGGGGGGCATTCAGGAATTATTGGTGTAATCAAGCGGAATGACTCGATGATTCTACTATTGGATTTTGAGAGTATTATGCTTGAAATAAATCCTGAGACAGGAATACGGGTTGACCAGGTAAAGAAATTAGGACCGCGGGAGAGAAGAAATAAGAAGATTGTTGCTGCGGAGGACTCACCCTTACTTCGAAAACTTTTGAATGACACATTAATGGAAGCAGGGTATGACGACGTAGAGTTCTTTGAAAATGGGGCGGATGCCTATCAATATCTGGAGTCACTTGGTGAGGAGTCCGTTGACGTCACAGATTCTGTACAACTTGTACTGACTGATATTGAAATGCCGCAGATGGATGGTCATCATTTGACGAAGCGCATCAAAGAGAATCCCAAGCTCCATGCACTCCCTGTCATCATATTCTCATCCCTTATTACAAAGGATTTAAGACATAAAGGAGAAATGGTCGGGGCTGAGGATCAAATCAGCAAACCTGAGATCGCAGAGCTAATTCTAAAGATCGATCATTATATCCTATGATTGTTTAAAACAAAAGAAGGGTTCTGACAATAGTCAAAACCCTTTAGAAGATATATGCGTTACAGTACTAAAATCAATGGGTATTAAAAGAAGCTATCTCCCAATTTTTTAAATACAGGCTTTTGATACTGGTTTTTTCCACTCTTCCGTATCTGATCACTCTGATCGGACATTCCTGTATATTGTTCGAGGATTCTTTTAGCCTGTTGTAAACCCATTTTGCATTTCGGATTTCTCAAGCTTTCATCGAGTGAACCCAGGTGTGGAAGTTCTTTGAAGTCTTCCTTTGTTGGTGGGAGATGAAAGGTGTATTCTCCGCAATCAACTAAGACATCAGATTGTTGCTGACTATTCCTTGGATTTTTAGAGAAGTGAAGCCCAACTTTCTTCGCCTTACCTTCC
This sequence comes from Rossellomorea orangium, assembly GCF_019334305.1. Lineage (GTDB taxonomy): Bacteria > Bacillota > Bacilli > Bacillales > Bacillaceae_B > Rossellomorea. The sequence goes on along the minus strand of NZ_JAHWGH010000018.1, from coordinate 482,195 downwards.
AGGATCATTTTCATTAAGGCACGTTTTTTTAATGAATATAAGTATTTTGGGTTTCCTGCTGTTTTCGCATGACGGTTGACAGTGAAAATAGCTTGAGAGAGGGTACTGACGGATGTGGAAGAAGGGGTGGGATTACTAGTGTTTCTCAAGATATCTGCTCCTTTCTAATATTCTCATTTCTATTATACCCTCTTTTCCTGGGATTGGAAAGGGGACGGGGTATCATTTTCGGATAATGACATGCATAAATGACTGTATGGGTTTATGTGATAGATGCGGTGGACTTTATAGAGAAGACGTCATTAAGGCTCTACCTAAATAATGTAAAAGTTACATTTTCAGGTGAGCCTTGTTGTTATTTTCCGGGGTATATATTGATATTCTCCGTAAGATTATACGGTGAGGATTGATAATTGTTAACACCATAGGGTTGTGGATATCCTCCAGGATAAGGGTATCCTCCGTATGGCGGATAAGGCGGGTAGCATGCAGGACCGTAGCATGGTCTATTGAACAGTAAAGGGCTTATGGCCAAACCTGCTAATCCACCTGCTAAAAATGGTAATCCAAAGAATGGGAAGAAACGCTGATCTCCTCCTCTATATGGTGGATAGCCTCTATATGGGTAATATGATTGTCGATACATAAATGAAAAAACCTCCTCTCTCTATATTTAGTCTATGGTTCATGTTCAATCTGTGCGCCTGTCTTAAATTTATTGGGCATGAGGAATGGATAGGGTATGCGGCATGTACTAGGAATCAGAAAAAAGCATTTATACACGAATGCAGGAAAATAATGTATGGACCCGTGAGTGGAATCAGTATGCAGGTTGCAGATAAATATATGAGTACAAAAGGATGAAGAATCCATGGAATGGACAGACAGTAACGTCATTATCAGTCAAGGTCATGACAGTGTGTTGATGGAAACTATTTTAGAGCATATACACGATATGATATTTATTATGAAGGTGGAAGAAGGAAAAGAATTCAGATATGTATACGTCAATGAATCAGCAAGGAGGTATACGTCAATCCAGCAGGAAGACATGGGGCTTTTTTTGGAGGAAGTGATAGCTGGAGAATTGGCATTGGAATTAAAGAAGAGATATTTGCAACTGGTCAAAACCGGAGAATGTATAAGCTATCAGGATTCCTTTAATGTGAATGGTGAAAAGGTAGTGAATGAATCCATCCTGACACCAATCATGGATGAAAGAGGGCAAGTGGGTTATGTCGTTGCGATTACAAGAGATATAACCCCTTCAATTGAAGAAAAGATGAAATTAGAGAAAGCGAAGGAGCGATACCAGTCCATCATCGAACATAATCTCGATGCCATCTTTATATTGGACTCGCATGGAATCATTAAGGGTTCAAATGCAGCCTGCTGCTCACTTTCCGGATATTCAAAGGAAAAGTTAATGAACATGAATATCTATGAGTTATTCAGCCCTCAGAATAGTAAAGTCTTGGGGGAATCCCTTTTTCAAGCATTATCTGGGGTTCCGTCTTCTATCGATTATTGTCTTCTGGTGAGTGAAGAGGGAGAAGAAAAGATCACCAGGTTAAAAATGGTCCCTATTGTCATTCAAGAAAAGTGTGACGGATGCTATATCATCGCAAAGGATATGACCACTCATCATGAACAAAGTAAAATCATCCATTATATGGCCCTTCATGATCAGCTAACAGGTATATGGAATAGAAAGGCACTTGATGATCACATCCCCCTCATCATTCACAATATGGAAGAAAGAGGAGTTGAGCTTTCTTTATTATACCTCGATTTAGACCGATTTAAATTTGTGAACGATACGCTGGGGCTGAAGGAGGGAGACAGGTTTCTTAAAAAGATCACCGAGCGTCTCTGCACCTTGACGAATGAAGAGTGCTTGTTGTACAGGCAAGGAGGAGATGAATTTATCTTCCTATTGAAAAATAGTAGTTTTGAAGATACAAAGACAAAGGCAGAAGAGATACTGGCATTGTTCTTCAATCCTTTTACAATAGAGAATCAGGAATTCTATATATCGCCTTCTATCGGAATCAGCCGTTACCCTACTGATGGTTACGACTCCAATTCCCTGATTCAAAAAGCGGCACAGGCTCTATTTGAGGTGAAGGAAAAAGGACGTGCCCACTATCGTTTTTATCAAACCCATATGAAGTCAAGTTTTCCTAATTATATTATTATGGAGTCGCACTTGAGAAAAGCGATAGAGAAAGGTGAGTTATACGTTCATTATCAGCCACAGGTCAATTTATCGACAGGTACCACTGACAGTTTCGAAGCGTTGATTCGGTGGAATAATCGTAAGTTTGGATTCGTGTCACCATCACAGTTTATCCCATTGGCAGAAGAAACGGGTTTGATTCATCAAATAGGCGAATGGGTTTTAGAGCAGGTGTGTATACAATTGTTGAAATGGAGAAACAAGGGGTATAGTTCGGTGAGAGTGGCAATCAACATTTCTCCAAAGCAATTCCTGCAAGAACATTTAGTAGAAACGATTGATTTTTATTTGAAAACGTATACTATACCTGCTTCCTGCATAGAAATTGAAATTACGGAGGGAGCAATGCAAGATACGCAACAAACATTAAAAATGCTGAAGAACCTTAAAGATCTTGGAGTGTTTATTTCAGTGGACGACTTTGGTACGGGTTACTCTTCACTTCACTATTTGAAACGTTTTCCCATTGATATCTTGAAAATCGACCAATCCTTCGTAAAAGAGATCGGGATGAACCAGAAGGATTCTGCCATTACAACGACCATCATACACCTTGCACATAGTCTGGGACTTGAAGTCATTGCCGAGGGAGTCGAGCAGGAGGTTCAGGTCGACTTCTTGAAGGAAGCAAAGTGCCAGAAGGCCCAAGGTTATTTCTTTAGTAAGCCGATAGGCGCAAAGGAAATCGAAGAAAAACAATTTGTCCTTATGTAATGAAACAGAAGCGATTTTCATGAACATTAAACCATATATGAACAACAGAGGTTCTTACTGAATGTTTGACAGAGTAATTCCTATGACTTATTTTAAAAAGAGGAGAGTAAAAGATTCATATAATATCGGAGTATGAGCTCTTTATATGAATCAAGGTTCCGAATGCTCTGCAAAGGAGAGGGATTATGAAAAAGAGAAAACGTATGGAAATCCTCTTTCTCCCTACCGAAAGAGGAACGGTTAAAGTGTATGTATTCGGCTTTAAATCTCCTCGATCTTTAGGTCAGGTAGTTGTTTCATATAATGATGTTTCTGTTGAAGCAAAAGGATATAAAAGAAATAAGACGATCATCAAAGCCTTAGCCCAGCTACATGATCTCATCGTGAATAATCCGGACAGTTAGCTTTTTGGACTGATTTTTAGAAGATGCCATTTTCTTAAAAATCAGTCTTTTTTTATGTAATGATGGTTGTAACACCTTTTTATATGATAATATATGAGTGAGTATTCATTCATTAATAAGGGGGATTACATATGGGAGAAGAGCAAGTAGTCATTGTAACAGGCGGATCAAATGGTATGGGGAAATATATGGCAAAACACTTCGTGGAATCGGGTGCAAGTGTTGTCGTCACAGGGAGGAATGAAGAACGGCTTCAGTCAGTGAAAGAAGAGTTTTCATCTCTTAAAGGAAATATCGAGGTCTTTCAAATGGATGTGAGGGAGCAGGAACATGTGAAGGCCATGGTCGAGTTCACGTCAGAAAAATTCGGTAAAATCGACGTGCTTATTAACAATGCTGCAGGAAACTTTATTTGTCCTGTAGAAAAGCTAACTCCTAATGGATGGAAGTCCGTCATAGACATCGTTCTAAATGGAACTTTCCTATGTTCACATGCCGTCGGTAACTATTGGATCGAAAATGATCAAAAGGGATCGATCATCAACATGGTTGCCACATATGCTTGGAATGCCGGGGCAGGTGTCGCTCATTCGGCAGCTGCCAAAGCAGGTGTTCTATCATTGACGAGGACTCTTGCCGTTGAATGGGGACATAAATACGGTATACGTACAAATGCGATTGCACCGGGACCTATTGAACGAACGGGAGGAGCAGAAAAACTTTGGATTTCAGACGAAGCAGCCAAAAGAACCATCGACAGTGTCCCTTTAAAACGTTTGGGGACACCTGAAGAAATCGCTGGTCTTGCCTTTTTCCTCGCCTCGGAAAAAGCAGCCTATATTAACGGTGAATGCATTACCATGGATGGAGGCCAATGGCTGAACCCCTTTCCCTTTTAATCATCAAATGTAAGAGTATTATGAGTTCAACTTGATAAAGCCTTCCCTTCTCATGTCTAAGCGGCAGAGCAGGGAAGGCTTTTTAAATTTTACAGGTCCCCTTAATAGATGTGTTATAATTATGCAAAAACATGAGTGATGGTGGGGGAGTGCGAATGGATGCATTAGAGATATTAACCAATATAGAAAAAGTGATTCCGTACTTTCAACCGATCTTCAGTGCGGATGAACATAAAATCATCGGATACGAAGTGCTGGGGAGAATGGATACAGGGAATGGTTCCGTTGAAAGTCTCGGCCCATTCTTTGGGGATGAAGAGATACCTGATGAATATAAGATTGAAGTGGATGAGCGTGTCACCCGTATGGCCCTGGAGAAATTTCTGGAAGAGGATCAGGAAGGTTACATATTTCTTAACCGCGATGCAAGATTACTTATGCATGACCACGGTGAGTCCTTCCTTGAGTTGCTCCTCGATTATGAAAAGAAAGGATTGGACTTGAATCGGACTGTCATTGAACTTTCCGAAAAATCCTTTGTAGGAGACTTTGATCAATTGGTTCATCTCCTCCTCTATTACAAAACATATGGAATCAAGATCGCAATCGATAATATAGGAGGTAACAGTGGTCAACTGGATAGGCTCTCCCACTATTCACCGGATATTCTAAAAGTGGATCTGTATCAATTACGCAATGATGCGGGGAACAGAGTGTATAAAGATATTTTATATAGTTTATCCATGCTTGCACGAAAGATTGGTGCATCCCTTTTATTCGAGAACATCGAAATCAACTATCAGCTTCAGTTTGCTTGGCTGAATGGGGGAAGATATTATCAGGGCTTTTATCTAAAGCATCCGTCTGACTCTTTCCTAGAACCGGATCTCTTAAAGGAAAAGCTCAAAGAAAAATGTCAGGACTATATCCGATATGAAAAGAAGCATCTAGAAGCAGGTTATGAATTTGCGGAAGTCCTCCATAAAGAAATCAGTCAAACATTGATGATCTTAAAGAAACAAACTGAAGTGTTCGATGAGCTTTTATTTGATCTGGCCATGCATTTTACTGATAAATGCTTTCGTTTGTATATATGCGATGAAAACGGGTTCCAGGTAACGAGTAATGTGGTGAAGATCGATCAAAAATGGATGGTCGAACCAAGGTACAAAGGCAAGAATTGGAGCTGGCGTCCATACTTTCTGGAAAATATCATTCGAATGAGGATCAATAAAAAAGGATTATTGTCTGATATTTACAGTGACATCGATTCAGGCGAATCGATCCGCACATATTCCTACCCATTTGGAAATGATCATTATCTTTTTATGGATCTCTCATATGACTTTTTATTTGAAGAGGACGGTTTGCTTTTTTAACATGGTTTCCCGGTGACTCATCTTACGCTTGACCTCTGATCAAGCCGCCAGCGCTTTTCGATTGTCCAGCTGCGGCGGCTAGAGGCTCGAGGTCATAAGCTAAATGGACCAAGAAGGCAAAGAACGCCTTCGGGGCCCATTCATCTTTTGATTGTCGCCCCAGTGCAAGCCCCTTCTGCTTTTCTTGTATAGCTCTGACTTGTTAGGACAAATTATCCTTAACTACATTTTGTAAGGAGGGCTATAATGAGTGTATTTATGATTGTGCTTGCCTTGATTGTGTTGGCACTAGCCGGTTATTCTCTTGTATATACCTATAGGTTGGCCGGTCAGGAGAAGAGGTTGAAAGGTGATTTTGACACAGATATTCCCGACGTTGTAAAGGAACACCCGTACATTCGCAATCCGGTGTTTTTGTCTATTCTTATAGGGACCATCCTGATCGCCTTATTCATTATTTATTGGTCTATTCGCTACTTAGCATAATATACCTGGGATGTTGCATGAAATTCATGCAACATTCTTTTTTTGGTTAAATGTTCCACAAAAAGGGTGTTTAACCGTCATGATCAGGGGGAAATTTACAACCAAACCAAAAAATATGTCAGTCATTGTAACAATTTAACGAGTGAATGGTACCCAATCGACATTTTTCCGTTGCTACAATAATTTCATCCAATGATTAAGGGAGGGGAAGCACGTGAAAAAGAAAAAGGTATGGTTATTATTATTAATAGTAGGTCTCATTACAGCGGCTTCTGGACAAGTCAGTCAGACAGAGGCATCAGAGTTCACAAAGAATAATGCAGTGAATCTTGTAAGAGACGCCTTTCATACACAAGTGTCATTAGGTGAACAACCCCAGTCGAAAAAGCAGATCGAAACAAAGCTGTCAAAATACCTTACAGAGGGACTTACAACAAGCTTTATGGATGAAAATCTATATGAGATAGACGGTGGCTTTATTACATTCGGATCTGATTTTGCCTCGCATTATATACCATTTTTTCAGTATGATGAATCTACCAGAGCTGAATACATAGATGGAAAATGGTATGTCTATGAAGAAAGAAAGAATCAGGGAGAAGGTCCTTATTCAACCAATAGTGGAATTGAAGCTGTAGTATTAAGTGAAGAAGAAGGCGCATGGAAGGTTTCATCTATCACTTATGATTTACCTGAAGGTGTTCAATCCAGATAACAAAGTAAAAGTTGGCCATTAGCCCTGATGCTATTAATCTCAGGGCTAATGGCCAACTTTTTTGTGGTAACTCCAGTTAATCAATGTTCAAAGCAGCTGTCAGTGCTTCCAAATCAAAGCCTGTAATGACCTCAGGACCGATGGTTATCGTAGGGGTGGAGTAGGACTTCAATTGGGTAATAAGATACTTTCTAGCTTGTTCGTCTTTCTTTATGTTAAGTTCTTTATATTTCACGTTATGTTCATTCAGAAACATTTTAACCACTTCACATGGTGGGCATTCTGGTTGTGAATACAGAGTGACTTCCTTCATGATGAATGATCTCCTTTATGTCGTTTGTTTAAATAATCCACGATCCCCATTGCCGAAACATTCATATCAAGCTGCAATAATCGGAAAACAGGGTTGTCGGGATCGATTCCTTTTTGAACCAATTCATTGCTTGTCAGTTCGAATAACAGAGTAGTGATCGTTCTTATATTCTCCTCCATTGTAACATGTGCGGAGTACTTGCCCTCACTTTTTTTCATAAATAGATCCAGCCACTTTTCTACTTCAGATAGAGCAAAAGATACTTCTTCCGTCACACCATAATGACCGAAATACAATCGGTCGAGGTTAAGGCTTCTATACATTGAGATAGAATTTCTCATCTGTTCAGGATCGAATTGATTCGGAGAGGTAGAAGGGAAATAAAAACGCTTCGAACCAATGGTATATTGTATTCCACATGTGTCACCTGTAAACATTCCATTTGAAGCGGAATCATATATGCTGATGTGATGATTGGCGTGTCCCGGAGTATGATAAAACGTCAACGTACATCTCTCAGAAAGACTTAGCTGCTCTTCATTTGCCATTACAATGATTCGATCTTCAGGTATTGGAACAATCGGATGGAATAGTTCTTCAAATTTATCTCCATAAACCGCTTTAGCGCCTGTTATCAAACGAGTAGGATCGATTAAATGACGCTTTCCTTTTGGGTGGACGATAATCCTTGCATTTGGGCATTCTTTCAGAAAAAGACCTGCACCTCCGGCATGATCCAAATGGATGTGAGTCAAAATTATGTATTGAATATCTTCAGGATTAATGTTTAACTTAGAGAGACCTTTTTTTAGATGAGGTATGGAAGGACTGGCGGATGTTTCGATAACGGTCAATGCCTCTTCGTTCAAAATATAACTACCTGTGCGTTCCTTTAATGATAAGTCCATGAGATCAACTAATGATATTTGGGAATCTATACGGTAAATACTCATCGAATCAATCCTTTCCCTGGAAGAGAATACTTGCACCCTTTCATTATAAAGGAAATTTGATTGAAAAAGGACAAAACATTAGATTTAACAGGATAGAATCTGGTACAATGCAAAAGCTATGACCAAGAATTAGATCAGGAAAGGAGAGAGTGATTATGTCTCAGCTTCTTGGAATTATACAAAGATTAAAATCATTGCAAGAACAAGGTGAACAAGGGGAAACTCAACAACGATTCTTCGAATACAATGGAAAAAAAATCTGTGAGGTAAAGTATTTACCCAAGCAGGATACATTTGAAATCGAAGTCATGAATGAAAAAGGAAACAGCTTTCCTTTCGATAACATAGACATTACAGCTATAGAGATATTTGAACTTCTTCAAGAAGCACAACAGGATTAATGCATGCAAAAGGTAACCAATCGGTTATCTTTTTTAGTCTTTGAACCGATCCTTAAAGCATACATTTTTCTTCCAATATGTTAAAATGTAGAGTGTCTACATCTTTGGAAGATACGGGGCGGTACAATTCTTATTTTTATAAATGAGGGGTTATACATGATTTCATTGAGTAGCAAGGAGTTATTAGAAACGAATATTAAGGATTTCATTATTCCTTCTGAGAAGGTAGCTCATGTGCAGGTAGGAAATTCCCTGGAACATGCGTTGCTATTACTTACAAAAAGTGGTTACTCAGCCATCCCTGTCCTCGATCCAACGTTTCGTTTTCAGGGCTTGATCAGTTCAAGTTTAATCACTGATTCAATACTTGGCCTCGAACGCTTTGAATTTGAGAAACTTGAAGCAAAAAAGGTAGAAGAAGTCATGACTGCAGATTTTCCGATTGTCTCCTTACAATCAGACTTCAAGAAGGCTTTGGAATTATTGGTCGATCACCCATTTTTATGCGTGGTGTCAGACGATGGCTATTTCGAGGGCATCATGACAAGGAGAGTAGTGTTAAAGCAGCTTCAACGACAGCTGTTTAAAAGGGACTAAACCCTTTAAAGCAGTTACATAAGTTCACTAACTAAGAGGGTGACATCGTTGTCATCCTCTTTGCTTTTCTTACTCAGAAGAATATGTTCTTTCCGAGTTGAAGAATGAGGATGAAAGTCAAAACATTTAAAAGGATGTGTAAATGTTTCAAAGAGAGCCTTGATGCCAGTCTGACTGCCAATTGAGCCCCCAGCAGAGCTCCTAATGCAAATGGGATGGCGACGTTCCATTCTACATGACCATTATGAAAATAAACAGTGAATGCTGCGAAACAGCTGACAAAGGTTTGAAAACGGGTAAGTGCAACGGATTTCAAATAAGACAGACCATGAAGTAAATGAGTGTACATAAGCATGGTTGCCTGGCCAGGTCCGAATAAACCATCATACGTACTGATGACGTACAAATATCCGTATGCCTTATGGTAATTCTTGATATGTTCCTTAGGCTTCAAACCCTTGAAAAGACTTAATAACAAGGCAGTGAGAAGGAAGAAGAATGCCATCCATTCAAGCATGGATGGGGGAATCTTATCTGACAGAAAAGCCCCCGAAAGTCCCCCTGCCAGAGCAATAGGTAGAATCGGCAAACATTCCTTCCACGTTACTTTCCGGTCCTTTACTAAATACACAAAGCTCGAAAATGAACTGATGATATTTGAAAATTTGGCGGTCGCAATGGCCGTATGAATAGGCAATCCGATAATAAGCATGACCGGCATGCCTATCAGCCCACCACTTCCAGCCAGAGTACCTATAAGTGCAACAACCAAGCCAGTGAAAAATAAAATCACTTCCACAGATACTTCACCTCTTTTCCATCTACTCACAGTGTATTCCATTCCGACTAATAATGAAATTTTATATAAGTTAAGATATAATATAAGAAAAACTTATGGAGGTGAAGGATATGGCATTCTCGGAATACCAACTGCTCCACGTACTTGCACAGGAAATGAATATGAGGAAAGCAGCGGAACGGTTATTCGTATCTCAACCTGCTCTCTCCCAAAGACTGCAGACGATCGAAAAAGAGTGGGGGACAAAACTATTTCTCCGTTCACAAAAAGGTCTGTCCATGACCCCAGCAGGAGAACTTGTTGTGAAACTGGCAGATGAAATGCTTCAGAAGGAAGAGAGTGTAAAGGAGCGCATACAAGCTCTTGAATTTGAGGTGCACGGAACATTGAAGATTGCCTGCGCATCGATTGTGGGTCAAAATTGGCTTCCCAAGGTACTTAAACGCTTTGTTGAGACCTATCCTCACGCAAAGATCTCTTTAATGACGGGATGGAGCAGTGAAATTCTTAAAGCGATCTATGAAGATGAAGTCCATATAGGGATCATTAGGGGGACTCCGGATTGGAAGGGGCCGAAGCACCATTTATTCCAAGACACGCTGTACTTGGTGGATAGAGAGATTCAAACCATCGATGAGGTGATGAAAACAGACCGGCCGTTTATTCAATTCAAGAGTGACTCCAATTATTATCAGGAAATACAGGACTGGTGGCATCGTCAATTCCAGACAACCCCTAAACGGACGATCGTGGTGGATCAAATTGAAACATGTAAGCAGATGACGTTAAACGGAATCGGCTATGCCATCCTGCCTGCCATCACGTTAGATGGTATGGAAGAGGATATTTATAAGATTCCGCTGATCGATGAGCATGATTCACTTATCCATCGTGATACCTGGTTACTCGGATACGAATCTGCCTTTCAATTACGACAAGTGGAAGCCTTTGTAGAAGTTGTAAACGAATTCATACATGAAAACTCATAGGATTTGCGTTTATGGGTTGTCTTCCACCCTTTAATCTGATAAAGTAATTCAAGAAATGAATTCTGAATTTATACATAATTACGGAGGGAATTCTTATGAACATGATGGATGCAAACGAAATTATTTCTTTTATTCAAAATAGTACAAAATCAACTCCTGTGAAGGTTTATGTGAAAGGGAATCTGGACAGTATCGATTTCGGCTCATCCCAGACTTTCCTTCAAGGAACTTCGGGTGTGGTTTTTGGAGAATGGAGCGAGCTTTCAACTATCCTTGAAGAAAATAAAGATAAAATCGAAGACTACGTAGTAGAAAATGATCGTCGCAATTCTGCGATTCCTCTTCTTGATCTAAAAGGGGTGAAAGCACGTATTGAACCAGGTGCCATCATTCGTGACCAGGTGGAAATCGGTGACAATGCAGTCATCATGATGGGTGCGATGATCAATATCGGTTCAGTTGTAGGAGAAGGAACAATGATCGATATGAATGTAGTACTTGGGGGACGTGCAACAGTCGGAAAGAATTGCCACATTGGAGCGGGCGCTGTGCTTGCCGGAGTCATCGAACCGCCATCTGCGAAACCGGTTGTCATTGAGGATGATGTCGTCATTGGTGCCAATGCAGTAGTACTTGAAGGAGTAACGGTCGGAAAAGGGGCTGTCGTTGCAGCAGGTGCGATTGTCGTTGATGACGTGGCTCCTTACACGGTTGTTGCGGGAACTCCGGCAAAGAAACTGAAAGACATTGATGACAAGACCAAATCAAAAACGGAAATTAAACAAGAATTGCGTCAACTGTAATTCAACCATATCAAGATCAAAGAGGGAACGGGCGGCTGACGTCTGTTCTTTTCTTGTAATCGCCCTTTCTTCACAATCTAATTCATTATAGGAGGATACCCATGTCAACCGTTGATTTTAAGTCGATAAGGAGAGATCTCCACAGAATTCCGGAACTTGGATTCAAGGAATACAAGACACAGAAATACTTATTGGATTACGTATCCGGCCTCCCTGCTGACAGATTAGAGGTCAAACCCTGGAAAACAGGTCTTTTCATTAAGGTTCATGGCACCAATCCTTCAAAGTTGATCGGCTACAGAGGAGACATTGATGGTCTTCCGATCAAGGAAGAAACAGGGTTGGATTTTCCTTCAACACATGAAGGGAGGATGCATGCGTGCGGACATGACTTTCACATGAGTATTGAATTGGGGGTTCTGACCCATTTTGTAGATCATCCGATAGAAGATGATCTCCTTTTCATCTTCCAACCGGCAGAAGAAGGACCTGGAGGTGCGGAACCGATGCTTCAAAGTGATATCATGAAGGAATGGATGCCCGATTGCATATTTGCCTTACATATTGCCCCGGAATATGAAGTGGGGACAATTGCCGTCAAGGAGGGACTGCTCTTTGCCAATACATCTGAATTATTTATTGACTTTAAAGGAAAAGGCGGGCATGCTGCTTATCCCCATCAAACGAAGGATATGATTGTCGTGGCCTCATCCTTTGTCACGCAAATGCAGTCAATCGTCTCCCGCAACGTCGATCCCTTGGACAGTGCAGTCATCACTGTAGGAAAGATGGAAAGTGGCACAGTTCAGAATGTCATTGCAGAAACCGCAAGACTCGAAGGAACGATCCGTACGCTTTCCAAACAATCTATGGCAAGCGTGAAAAAGCGTTTAGAAGCGTTGATCGAAGGAATGAAAATCAGCTATGACTGTGACATTGATGTGAATTATGGAAGCATGTATCATCAAGTTTACAACAATCCAGGCTGGACAAAACACTTTATGTCTTTTTTAAAGGAAACGAACAGAAACCTTGTCATTTGTAAAGAGGCTATGACTGGTGAAGACTTTGGTTACATGCTTGAAGAAATACCCGGTTTTATGTTCTGGCTGGGTGTCGACTCCCCTTATGGACTTCACCATAGCAAATTAAATCCCAAAGAAGAAGCAATCGACTTTGCCATCACACTACTGACGGATTATATCAGTACAGTATAATCTCAATGTGAACCACGTTAAGGGTGGGAACATTCTAACCACACAATTTGTTCATATTAAAAACAATAAAAAATCCGAACGAATTCGATTTTCATAAATGAATCTCGAATGATCGTTCGGATTTTTTTTGTAATCATTTGTCCTACCTAATTCAACATAGTCAGTCGATCGTAGCGGAAATCAACCGACACTCGATTCGATCATAATCAAAAAAAATCATAAAAAGAACTCTAAAAATACTATTTATGTAAAAAAGCCCTTGAGATTATGTGTGGATAGTGTAATATTACACTTGAGAGAACTGGTCGAAAAAGGAAAAAGAAGATAGAAAAAAAGAAACTTTTTCCTATTTCATTTCGTCTATGTTCAAGAGAGATAGAGAAAGGGAGAGGGGAATGCATGTGACTAGGTTGGCAAAAGCAATATTTGTCACGTTCTTAGGCGTCTTGATGTTTCTGTTAATACAGGACACAACACTAGCCGAAGGACAAATGAAAATTTCAGTGGAAGAAGGAATTGACGGAAAAGTAAAAGAAGGTCGAGGCTTTCCTATTACAGTGAAGGTTGAAAATACAGGTTCCGATTTCAAAGGCGATCTATTATTTGATTATGCACCATCTTATCAAACCGGAGGAGCAAGGGCATTGTCCATAGACGTCCCTGCCGATTCAGAACGTACATACACATTTTCCATTCCCGGCTTTAACGATGAGATCAGACACAATTCAAATCTTCAGACCATTCATCTGTTTGAGGGATCATGGGAAAACGGAAAAGAAGTGAAATTTAAAGGAGATAAACGTTTAACACCTAATTTCATTTATAGCAACAATACGACAATCGGACTATTAAGTGAAAACCCCGATCGATTAAAAGGTATCAAAGGTTCTACCATGGGAGGAAATACGGTTGAGACATTGACTCTTACCAAAGAGACTTTCCCTGAAGAAAAGAACGGATTACAAATGCTTGATTATATTGTCATTGACCAGTTCAATCTGACTGAACTCAAGGGGACCCAGCAGAGGATTCTTATGAGCTGGGTTAAAAATGGAGGAGTATTAATGGTTGGTGCCTCGCCTCATCAGGAAGATACATTGGGTCCATTATCGGATATGGTCCCTCTTACATTGAATGAGGAAGGAACGCTTTCTGATACCTCTTCCTTTAATGTGAAGAAAAGCATTAACCCTTCTTTCAGTTCTTTACCCATTTTAAAAGGTAAGGTGAATCCAGATGCTGAAGTGATCGTTGAGCAGAATGATATCCCTTTAGTCGCAATGAATGCCAAAGGGTTGGGGGAAGTATGGCAAACATCCTTTTCACTGGGGGATCCCGTCTTGAACGGATGGGAACATTATGATGAATGGTTTGCAAACATGTTGTCAAAAACCGAACCGTACTTCCTGCTTGGGCAGCAAAATGGCGATCAAAGCTTTTTGGAAAGAATTTATTATGAAGTAGCGGATAGCAATGAACTCTTTCCATCTACAAACTTTAAAGTCAGTACTTTAGTTATTATTCTAATCATTTATTTGATTGTCATTGTGCCACTGTTATATTTTGCATTAAGAAAATTAGATAAACGTGAACAGGCATGGTGGATCATCCCTGCCATTTCCATCCTTGTCTCTACAGGAATCTTCGTTACAGGAGCCAAAGACAGAATCTCTAAGCCGCATCTGAACCAAATGAACATATTAAAAGTAGAAGATGATCAAAGCGTTCACGGCATTTCAGCATTTACAGCCCTTTCGAATTCCGGTGGAGACTATGATTTTGTATCTGATAAGAACCAACTGGAGCTGACACCGGCTAGGATAAGGAATAACCCGGGTGGAGGGAGCCAATACCAGTTTGCTGTAGAAGAACTAAGTAAGGATAAAAGAAAGATCACGTTCAGGGATGTAGAGTACTGGTCGACAAGGACAGTTCTTGGTACAAGTGAAAAGAATAAATTGGGAAGCTTTGTTCCTGAATTAGTATTAAAGGATAAAACGGTTACAGGGACCATTCTGAATGATTTCCCATACGACTTTACAGATGTATATATTTGGTCAGGCTCCCGCATCTATCGGGTGGGTGAAGTGAAGGCTGGGGAAAGCCTTAAAATCGATAAGAAGCTTTCAACCGATTATTTGTCTTCACCGATCGGAAATCCTAATATGGCGGCACCTTTCCCGAATCAACAAAGCATAAAACAACAAAAAAAGGAACGATTGGAAAACTTCGCAGCACAGATGATCTCATCCGATAATGAAAGTAATTCACCGGTCATATTTGGATATACCGAAGCCAGCATCTTTGAGATGAGCATCAAGGATAAAGAATCAAAATCCGATAATTTCTCGCTACTTTATCAACACTTTCCTTCACTTGGGAATTATAAAGGCGCATTTACGCTTCGCAGTGAGCAACTTGATCTTGATGTTAAACCGCTGAGTGGGCAAATCATCGAGCATTATTCTCCTAATGGCGCTGATGAAATAGGAATCGAGGATGGTACATATGAAATGACCATTCAGCTCCCTAAACAGATCGATCTTACCAAGGTCAATCTACATTCCTTGAATATGACGCTTCATACCGGAGGGGTCCTTCAATTCTCACTTGTCGACCCGCAAACGGAAGAGAAGATAAACCTGGAAGAGACATCAGCGAACTCAATTGAAGTAAAGGAAAAAATGAAAGATTATTTGAATGACAATGGAGAAATCGTTTTCGAATTCGAAAAACGCTCACAAGGGGATCCATTTGTTCGCCTTCCTTCCATTGTGCTGAAAGGGGAGGTTCAACCATGATTGAAATTCAAAATTTATCGAAACGTTATGGGTCATTCCTTGCTTTGGATAATCTGAATTTATCCATTGAAAAAGGAACAGTATTCGGATTTGTCGGTCAGAATGGAGCAGGGAAATCTACGACGTTTTCTATACTTGCGACACTTCTTGCCCCCACAGCTGGAACCGCTACGGTGAATGGATTCAATATCAGCCATGAGCCTAAATTGGTCCGGAGACAAATTGGATATATGCCCGACTTCTTCGGTGTGTATGATCAATTGAAAGCAGAGGAATATCTTGATTTCTACGGTGCCAGCTACAAAATCCCTGCTGCCCAAAGAAAAAAGCTCATTCCGCAGCTATTGGAACTGGTCAATCTCTCTCATAAAAAAGATTCCTATGTGGACCTTTTATCAAGGGGGATGAAGCAGCGACTCTGTCTGGCAAGATGCCTTATCCATGATCCGGAGGTCCTGATCCTTGATGAACCGGCTTCGGGTCTTGATCCGAGGGCGAGGGTCGAGATGAGGGAAATCCTTAAGGAATTGAAAAAGATGGGGAAAACCATCCTGATTTCCTCCCATATCCTTCCCGAGCTTGCTGAAATGTGTGATGAAATAGGAGTCATCGATAATGGGAAACTTGTTGCACATGGTTCTGTATCGGACATTCAATTTCAACTTCAGGCAGATAAGCTGATTGTGGTGAAAGTGAGGGGGCTTGTTGAAAGTGCGGCTGCATTTTTTGAAGACGATCCTTTTGTTTCCAAGATCGAAGTGAACGAAGAAAGCAAGACCCTTCAGTTCCTTTATAAGGGAGAAGAAACAGGGCAGATTGAATTACTGAAGAAAGCCATCTTAAATGACATTCCCATTCTGAGCTTCAAAGAAACAGAAACAAACTTGGAGGATGTCTTTATGGAGATAACGAAAGGAGTGACCCTTTCATGAGATCATTATTCATCAATCCCATGTTAAATAAAGAATTCAAGCTCCGGTTCCGTTCATTTAAAGCGTTCATCGGGATGCTGTGCTACTTGATTGCCATAGGTATTGTCGTCATCGGGTTCATCTATATGCAAACCCGGTTTTCAAATACGGGCTATTTTCGACCTGAAGAGAGCAGGGTGATGTTTATGATTCTCTCATTCTTGCAGCTTGCGCTCGTACTATTCATTACCCCCGGTCTGACTGGTGGTGTCATCAGCGGTGAAAGGGAGAAACAAACGTTGAGTATGTTGTTAACGACAGAACAAAGTTCCATGAGCATAATTTTGAGTAAGCTCGTTTCGTCCGTTTCCTATTTACTCTTACTAGTCATATCAAGCTTGCCGCTTTATAGTTTTGTTTTCTTATTCGGGGGCGTATCCCCTTCAGATTTATTCACCGTGTTTGGGTACAGCTTATTTCTCGTGTTCACCTTTGGTTCAATGGGAGTGTTTTATTCAACTGTAATCCGTAAAACCATTGTATCCATGGTGACAACCTATGCAACGGTACTGTTTCTCGTAGGGGGGACGTTGTTTCTCTTCATGCTTTCTATGGCAATGGGGAACGGACCATACCAGAATCAGACCACTCCTGTCCCTTACCTTATTGCGATGTTCAACCCTGCCATTGTCATCATGGGGCATTTTGAACCGATGGCAATTGAAGAAATCTATACACGAAGTGGAATCAAGTTTCCGCTTTGGATCTCATTCCTGAGTATATATACAGTATTTGCTGTAATATCTCTGTCCCTGAGCATTTTGAAGCTAAGACCGAGTATGAAGGTGAAGAGCACTAAATAGAGGGTGAGAAAATGGACTCGAATCAATTTTTTCAATTACTTAAGCAAATAAGGAAAAAGCTTTTGATCAACGAATGTTGGAATTCTCTCCAGCTCCTGCTTGTCTATGCAGGAGCCTTTGCTCTATTCGTCATCACTCTCGCATCGATCATCGCCATTCCGTATTGGGATAGAATCCTTTGGAGCGGGATCACCCTTATATTTATCGCCGGTGGAATGGTGACTTTCAATAGAAGGCCGACCTTAAAGGATAGCGCCTTGTTCTATGACCGGTTCATTGAAGATAATCGTGTGACTGCAGCTTTTAGCAGTCTTCAAAGTGATCATCCTTTATCACCATTGGTCACCCGGGATGCCCTGGAGAGAATGCTAAGGGCTTTTCCAGAAATCAAGGGATATCGGAAAAAGATTATGCGGCCGAAATGGCTGATGACTACGCTATCACTCGTTCTTTTATCCTTTCTGATTTACACTCAACGCGATGCCACTTTTCAACAAGCAAACCAAATGGAGCGGGAAAGGGAGATCATCGCTCAGTCAGACAAACGTATAACGGAACAGGCGAAAAAGAAAGGAAATGCCGCTATTAAAGAAAGACTGCTAAAGGAAAACGAAGAGTTGAAGGATAAGAAGAAGGCGGCAGAGAGATACAAAGAAATCAACAAAGTCGTAAAGGAACTGGATCTTAAGAAGAAAAAGGTGGAGAAACAAAATGCCAAGCTGCTCGAAGTGAAACATGATCTGGATCGTTTAAACTTACCCACTATAAAAAAGGCCCTAGAAGATGCTGACGGTAAACTGATGAAATCATTGAATAAGCTGTCAGAACAACAGAAAGATGAACTGATGAAAGCATTGAAAGATCAAGGTATTGACTCACCTGAAGAATTAGCAGACCTGTTGAATGAAACCAGGGGATCAGAGGGGATGAGTCAACTGGCTAAACTTCAAGAAGAGATGCAAAAAGAAGCAGAGCTTTTACAGAAAGCCATCGGGGAAAGTGGTACGACGACAGATCCCGGAACAGTGGCTCAAAAGCCTTCTTCGCATCAAAAAGGATCATCGTCTTCCAGTCAACCAAACACCGCTTCGACTACAAATCAAAAGCCATCTACTGCAAATGGGGGGCAGGGAAGCGGAACACAAAATTCTACGGGACAAAGTGGAAATGGATCCGGTGCCGGTGGAGGCAATGGCAGCGGGAAAGGAGCTGCAGGCAATGGGAATGGTGCGGGAAGTGGTCAGGGTTCCAGGGAAATGCTCTCAGTACCTGAAAAGATTTCTGGAAAGAATTCTGTAGAACTTGATTCAGGAGAATTAGGGAAAGGTGAACGGGGAGATCAGTTCGAGACCGATGGACCGGTCCAAAAAGGTTCCTTGCGATCTTATGAAGAAGTCTATCAAGAGTACTATTCTTCATATCGGAATGGTGCAAGTCGAGCGACCATTCCAAAAGATTTAGAACATATTATAGAGTCCTATTTTAGTGAAATAGATCCGGGAGAGTGAAATGGATGAATATTGAAGATAAGGAACATCAGTTCAGAGATGCCTCTGAAAAAATGGAGGAAGTAAAAAGAGAGGTCCAGCGGTACATTGTCGGACAGGAGGATATTCTTGAAGGGGTTCTATGGACCATCCTGGCAGGTGGGCATTCTCTTCTGGAAGGGTTACCGGGTGTAGGAAAAACGATGCTTGTCCGTTCCATTTCGAATGTGATGGATCTCAGTTTCTCCCGGATCCAATTCACGCCTGACTTGATGCCTACAGATATTACCGGCACCATGGTCATGAAGCAAGTCAGGGATGATGAACACCCATTCGTTTTTCATGAAGGTCCTTTGTTTCACCAACTTGTATTGGCCGATGAAATCAACCGTTCAACCCCAAAAACCCAAAGTGCCCTGCTGGAAGCGATGGCCGAGCATACGGTGACAGTGGTAGGTGAAACCATGACGCTTGGAAAGCCTTTCTTTGTATTGGCCACTCAAAATCCCATTGATCTTGAAGGAACCTACCCACTCCCTGAAGCCCAGGTTGACCGTTTCATGAGTAAGATCATCGTTTCCTATCCATCTAAAGAAGAATTGAAACAAATTATCAAACGTACCACTGGAACCGATGAGGTTCATCTCAAGAAGAAGATAAGTCAGATGGAGCTTTTGAGGATTCAGGAACTGGTTAAAGAAATTATGGTGACAGAAGAGATGATTGATTTTGCCATAGACCTCATTGACGGAACACATCCAGATGGCGAGAAGACGACAGAAAGTATCAAGCAATATGTTGAATATGGGAGCGGACCCAGAGGGCTTCAAAATGTCATACTGATGGCAAAGGCAAGGGCTCTGACAGAAGGCAGGTACCATATATCCATGGGAGATATTAAAAAGGTCGCCCCTCTCGTTCTAAGGCACCGTATCATCCTGAACTTTGAAGGGGAAGCGATGAATGTGAAGACCGATGAACTCATTCATGAGTTAATCGATTGGGTTCAAAAGGGTGAGTCCCGATGAGATCCTTTTGGAACAGCCAGTTACTGGCACAGTTGAAAAGGCACAGAATCAGAGGGAATCGAATGAGAATGGGACATCAGAAGGGTTCACGCATAGCAAACTATCAAGGCAGTTCCCTTGAATTCTCAGATTATCAAATGTATGAGCTTGGTGACGATGTCAGGCAAATCGATTGGAATGTTTATGCCAGAACGAATAAGATCTTTATTAAAAGATATTTGGATGAGAGGGAAATAAAGGTCCATATTTATCTTGACTGCACCAATTCTATGGTAAAAGAAGGTAGAAAGTGGAAGAGAGCGAGAGAATTGGCAGGTGCCATTTCATTCGTTGCCCTCGCGAATGATGACCATCTCACGTTGAATTGTGTCGGAACCCCTTCACAGAAGACTTTCACGAAGAAGGGTCCACGTGATGCAAAAGCCATTCTGTTTGATATACAGGGACTATCATCAAACATTGCGGAAGGTGAGAGTCTTTCATTCTTTAAGGAAATGGAAAAGGGTGTCCGTAAGAAAAATCCGGTTTCTTTCATCATTTCGGATGGTTTGGAACCCATATCACTGATCAGGGATACTCTTAAAAGGCTGTCTGTAAAAAATGAAATGATCTATTTTATACAGTTACTCGATGAAGAAGAAATGTCCCCGACGTATCTGGGCGATGTGAAATTAATAGATAGTGAAAACCATAAGGATGTAAATGTATCATTAAATCGGAATATAGTGATGAACTATCAGGAACGATTGCGGGTACACAATGAACATATTGAATCATTATGTAAAAGGTGGGGCTTTGGTTACCTCCTGACAAATAGCATGACCCCATTGAATGAAGTATTCTTAAAGCATTTCAAAGAAAATGGATGGATACGCTGAGGTGATGGTATGGGAATAGGAAATCCACTCTTTTTTCTCTTTTCATTTTTTATAGCTGCAGTCATATTAATGTACTTCTTCAGGAAGCAGTATCGGGATCATACCGTACCTTCCAACCTATTATGGGAAGAGGTGATGAAGGAATGGCAGGCATCACCTTGGTTCCATCGATTACAGAAGAATCTTCTCCTTTTATTACAGGTACTGATCCTCCTCTTATTGATGCTTGCTTTGGTTAATCCATATACAGAGGGGCAGATGGCCCAAAAAGGTCATGTTATCGTCTTATTGGATACCTCTGCTTCCATGAATGCATCAGTGAATGGTCAGACACATCTTGAATTAGCCAAAGAAGAGATACGCTCTTTGATCAAAGATACCAAAGGGGATATCACCATTCTCGGCGTCGGTAGCTCAGTCTCTACCATTACTTCAAGAGAGAAGAACGAGCAAGTGGCGGTGGACCATTTGCAACAGATGTCATTGACGAATGATCATGAAGATATGAAGAAGGCGCTGAGCCTTGGACAAGCGCTCGGAAAAGGACCCAAATCCATTATCCATGTCTACTCTGACTCGGTAACAAAGCGGGATTTTACAAAGGAGAAGGTGACGACTCCTATTCAGGTACATAACCTCCTGCCGGAAGCAAAGAATGTTTCTCTCGCAAGCTTCGGGGTGGAGAGAGTGGGGACTTTCTATCAGGGAGTCGCTGTCATTGAAAATCAGAGCAGGAACAAACAAATCGGGAAGATCACCATTTTCGATGATGAAAAGATGATCGCCTCAAAGGACATTGAAATTGAAGCAGGTAAAGAAGCGGTTGTCTCTCTGCCTGAATTGCCTGAAAGTCCCGTTTACAAAGCGGAAATTGCCTTCAAGGATGATTTCAAAATGGATAATGTTCTTGAAAGTATTCAGGCTATTTCCAAACCGCCGATTTCTGTGGTTGGGGAGTTAAACCCTTTTCTATTAAAGGGATTCCAATCACTCGGAGTGGATGTGAAAACCGTTGAAGAGGACCGGGTGAAGCTTGGTGACGGGATCATTGTTACAACGAACGAGCAGTGGGAAAGATTATCGATTAAAAATCCTGCCATGATCATTCCACAATCTTCTGAGAAGTCGAATAGCCTTTCATCAGAAGTCAACGTAAGGGGCGAAGATCCTCTTTTAAAGCATGTGGATTTAGAAAAAGTCTTTGTTGAAAAGGCAAGTTCCATTGATAGAAAAGGATTGGATACATTGGTAGAAAGTGATTCCGTACCCCTCTTACAGAAGGGAGAAGAGGAAGGCACCAGACTCGTTGTCCTGAACATGCATTTGAATGACACAGATTTTCCCCTGCATGCCGGGTTTCCGCTCTTCCTTCACAATGTTTATCAGTTTCTTTCAGAGGATCAAGGATTCATCGGATATTTCCAGCCTGGAGAAGAAAGGACCATTTCTCTATCCGGTGGCGAGTGGGATATCTATACAGCTGATGATGAGTTTATACAAGAATCGGAACTGGATGAACGATTTAAAGCTCCTTTGATCCCCGGTCTTTACAAGGCAGTTCAAGGAGAAGCGATTAAATACTTCAGTGTCAGACTGGACGAAAGGGAAAAACGTCTGGGAAGTGAGTCCTTTACACAGAACCCTTCAGAAGGAAATGGGGGAAAAGAGGAGGATGCCATCCCTGAAACCTTTTCTTCATTGCTTCTGATGTTAGCCGTTTTGGTGTTATTTATAGAGTGGGAGGTTTATAGACGTGGGAGTCGAATTTAATGAAGTGCTCTGGTTATGGTTCCTGATTCCCCTGGGATTCGTCCTCTTCCTTTATGCTAAAGGGCAGCCTTTGAGAAAAGATGGGAAAATCATTCTTGTTTTAAGGGGGAGTGCCATGTTTCTGTTGATCTTGGCCCTTGCCGATCCTTCCCTTGTATTCCCTGATAAGGCAAAATCGGTCATCTTTTTAGCCGATCGTTCAGCTTCTGTCTCAACTAAAGAGGATCAGATCCTTGAGTTGATCAGTCAAGCCTCCAACGATATGAAAGAACAAGATCGATATGGGGTTGTATCGTTTGGTGAAAATGCTGAAATAGAACGTACAGTTTCCGATTCGAAACAAGAAATGGATTCGTTCCGGGGGGAAGTGAATGCGGGTGATACAAATCTTCAGGAAGGACTCGAATACTCATCGAATCTTCTTCCTGATGGTGGTAGAATTGTCGCCTTAACGGACGGTAAGGAAACTTTGGGATCAGGTGAAGACATCATTCCAATATTGAATGGTAAAAAGATTGAGGTAGACTGGATCCCTGTTTCATCGGATAGGTCAGAAGATGTGGCGGTACAGAGTGTTTCTGTACCACCCATTCAATATGAAGGAGAAGAAACAAATATTAAGGTCAACACGTATAGCACTAATCAAAAAGAGGTTGAGATGCGCGTCTCATTGAATGATAAAACCATCATCAAGAAAAACCTCAAAGTACAGGAAGGCGAAAATGAGTTTACCTTCAAGCATGCCGTCGGAAGTAGCGGCTTGTTGGTATATAAAGCAGAAGTGTTCTCAGAAGGGGATGAGAATCCCGAAAACAATACGCTGTTCCAACTGGCCCGCTCAGAAGGTCCGGCCAAAGTCATGCTGGTGGAAAATTCATCCGACGAAAGTGCATTGACCCCGATTCTGAATTCAAAAGGAGTTACCGTCGATGTATACAAGCCGGAACAATTGCCCGGCAAGCTGACATCTTACCTGCAATATCAAAGTATACTGTTTGATAACGTACCTGCAACAAGTATACCCCAGGAAAAAATGCTTCTCATGGAAAAAAGCGTGAAAGAGTTCGGGAGAGGTTTCATTATGTTTGGGGGAAGTGACAGCTTTGCGCTAGGTGGATATTTTAAAACCCCGATTGAACGATTACTTCCTGTAGATATGGATGTTAAAGGTAAGAAGGAATTACCGTCCCTGGGACTTGTCATCGTACTGGACCGATCAGGCAGTATGAACGGCCATAAGATAGCCCTTGCCAAGGAAGCAGCCGCGAGAACGGTCTCTCTTCTAAGAGACAAGGATACCCTGGGAGTCATTGCATTCGATGACCGGCCATGGGAAATTGTTAAAACGAAACCTCTTACTGACCGTAAAAAAGTAGAAGAACAGATTCGCTCCATATCTTCCGGAGGTGGAACCGAAATCTTCACCTCCTTGCAGCAAGCATACGAGAGTCTTGAAAACCTCCCATTAAAGAGAAAGCATATCGTTCTATTGACAGACGGACAATCAGCCACAACAGGGAGCTACCAGAATCTTGTGGAAGAGGGACATGATAAACAGATAACCTTATCCACTGTTGCCATCGGTGAAGGGGCAGACAGGGCACTGCTGGACGACTTATCGCAGTGGGGGAAGGGAAGGTTCTATGATGTCGTGGATGCCAGTGTGATCCCCAGCATATTGACCAGGGAGACAGTGATTACGACCAGAACCTATATTGAAGATCAGCCGTTCTATCCCCGGATTGCATCGGCAGAATGGTCTACCTTGTTTCAAGATGGTGTTCCGGAAATGAATGCTTATATCGCCACCTCGTTAAAAGGGACAGCCCAAATGGAAATGGAGAGCGGGAAAGAGGATCCCGTCTTGGCTACTTGGAGATACGGACTTGGAAGGTCATTTGCCTTTACCTCCGACACGAGTGGGAAATGGACGGGGGATTTTGCACGATGGAAAGGGTGGCCGGTGTTCGTAAATGATCTTGTTGACAGATCATTTCCAGACATAAGTTCGAACCCCTTCACCATTGATGTGAAAGAAGGAAAAGGAAATACCCAATTAAATCTATCATCCTCTGAAGGAAATGTATCGCCCCTTGAGGTGAATGTTTTATCAGAAGATGGAAAAACGATTCCTGCCACAACGAGAATAAAAGCACCGGGTGATTATGAAGTCTTATTTGAAGAACGATTAGCCCCCGGTCTTTACAATATGAATATATCAAATAAAGGAGAGAGTTCCGAAAGCTCTTACCAGACAGGTTTTTCAATCCCTTATTCCAAAGAGTACAGCTTCAGGGGAGGGCACCGGGCGCTTGATACAATCGTAGAGAAGACTGCCGGAAAGAAGTCTTCTTCACTGAAGGATGCTTTCAGGGATCTTCATACCCGAGCATACAAAGAACAATCGATTCAGTCCGCACTGATCATTGCGGGATTTCTGTTGTTTTTCAGTGAGATATACGTAAGAAGATTCGGGCTTGGTCCCTTGATGACGTTATACAAGAGGGTCAAATCCGCCAAGACTTCAGATACAAGGATAAAAGAAAAAGGAAATGTCGAACAGCTTGGCAAAAAAGTGGCAAGAAACCGCCAACACGACCAAAACCCTCGATGGCAGAAAACGGACAGCAGTCCATCACTACAAGCGACAAGTGTTACAAATGAACCTGTAAAGAAAGTGAAGAGGGAGAAGAAAAAGTCAGAACCTATAATATCACATGATGACGAACGTCTTGAGCGTCTTCTGGAAGCTAAAAAGAGAAGGGGAAAATAAAAAGAGAAGGCGCTGCCTTCTCTTTTTTAGCATTTAGTTTTCTTTCTTTTCAATGTAAACCTGATGAGGGTAAGGAATTTCGATCCCATTTTGGTCGAGTGCTTCTTTCAACGCTTTACGAAGCTTCCGTTCCACTCCCCATTGCTCCATGTTCTTCGTTTTACATAACACACGGAGAACAACATCGGAGGCACCAAGTGTCTGAACACCCAGAACATTGGGACCATCGACAATATTATCATCTTCCTGTGCGATCGTATCGCATACCTGTTGAAGCACGATCATTGCTTTATCGATGTCGTCATCATATGATATCCCGATATCGACAAGTGCTCTCATGTTTCCGCGAGAATGATTGCTGACACTTGTAATTTCTCTGTTCGGCACATAGTGAAGGGTCCCATCGAATCCACGAATATGAGTCGTACGTAAACCAACCTCTTCCACTATCCCTGAGAAGCTGCCGGTCGTCACATAATCACCTACATCAACCTGCTTTTCAAGAAGAATGAAGAAACCTGTGACCACGTCACTGACCAATCCTTGTGCTCCAAAACCTACGGCAAGTCCGACAATCCCGGCACCGGCAAGGATCGCAGTCACCTGGATACCAAATATTTGCAGGATTGTAACAAAGAAAACAAAGATCAGAATATAGCCGACAATATTTTTAGAAAGCCCCTGTAACGTCTGGGCACGGCCTTCAGACACATCATTTCTCTTTCTATATTTATCAAAAATCCTTTCGATCACTTTGTTTGCTGCACCTTTTACAATGATAAAAGTGATCCATATCGCTAAGATTTGCAGTGCACCTATTCCAATCGTCACTAATAGACCGCCCCAATTGAAATTGGACAGTCGATCACTTAATGCATTAAGACCAAGTATGTATCCCAAACCAAAACATCCTTTCTTATTAAATAATGACCACTCTAGTATACACAAAACTACATAGGGTATGTCAAAGGAGAGGTGGTTGAAAAAGCAAAAAGCATATTGAATTATTCCCTGATTGAAAAAGGTTTAACGTTCATGTTGGAAATACAGGAAGGATAGCTTGAAGAAAAAAACGATACAAAAGATGAAGAGTGAGATCAGTCATAAGGCTGATCTTTTTAGATGGCTGCACCTTTAAGATAAAAATGAATAATGGGACTACAGTGATAATTCATAAAGTGTGAAAAATTCTAAAAAAAGGGTGGATAAATATTTCGAAACCCGATATATTTAGTAGTACGTTGTTTTTTTATGGAACATGGAGGGGAGAGGAATTATGGATACATTCAAAAAATTGAAAGCCTTTTATTGGCCTTATAAAAAGCATTTTATCATTTCAATGATCTTTTTGATTTTTGTTACGGGCATCACAGTGGTATATCCGATGATACTGCAGATAACAATCGATGATGTCATTTTACAGGGGGAATATGGGTGGATCCCATATTTGGCATTCGGATTCATCGCCATTATGGTAGTGAAAGGAATTGCTACCTTTATCCAACAATACAATGGAGATCTATTCGGCATCACATCTGTCTATCGTCTGAGGAACGAATTGTATGAGAAGCTTCAGTATCTCCCATTCAGCTATTATGATAATGCCAAAACAGGTGACTTGATGTCACGGTTGACTGCGGATGTCGAAGCCTTTCGCTTTTTCTTATCCTTCGGTTTCTCTGAATTGCTCCGCTTTTTCATGCTGGTGACGGTCAGCTTCGGGGTGATGTACTATTATTCTCCATCCTTGACATTTGTCACATTGATTTCCTTGCCGTTCCTTGCCATTGCTGTATACAAATTCGATAAGGCAGTCCATCCTGCCTTCAGGGGAATAAGAAAGTCATTCGGTAAACTGAACACGAATGTACAGGAAAATATTTCAGGTATCAATACCGTGAAATCACTGTCCCGTGAAGATTTTCAAATCAGCAAATTCAACCGATCCAACGGTGATTATAAAGATAAATATCTGTTCACCTCGGATATCTGGGCGAAATACTTTCCTTTGATGGAGTTTTTGGGCAATGTGAGTGTGGTGACACTACTTGCATACGGAGGGTATCTGGTGATGAATGGCAATCTTCAACCAGGAGAGCTTGTCGCGTTTTACAGCCTGGTCTGGTATATCATCTGGCCAATCATGAATCTTGGATTCACGATCAACCTATTCTCTCAATCAAAGGCATCAGGAGAAAGGTTACTGGAAATTCTCGAAGTGGATGAAAAGATTAAAGATCATAATGATGTCATTCATGTCGATCGAATGAAAGGCGAAGTGGAGTTCAAACATGTATCACTTAATTACACTGTGCATGACGAAGCTGCCCTAGAGGACATTTCATTTAAAGTGGAACCCGGTAAGGTCATCGGGCTGATCGGTGGCACAGGGTCAGGGAAGACAAGTATCACTCAGCTGATTACGCGTTTCTATGAACCGGAAGAAGGGGAGATCCTCATTGATGGAAGAGATGTAAAAGATTACTCACTGAAGTCACTCCGTCAAAATATCGGATTTGTTCTGCAGGAATCATTTTTATTCTCTTCCACTATCAGAGCCAATATCTCTTACGGTCGACCTGAAGCATCCATGGAGGAGATCATCGAAGCGGCCAAACGGGCAGAAGCCCATGATTTCATATCCGAATTACCTGATGGCTATGATACCAGGCTGGGAGAAAGAGGATTGGGTCTTTCGGGAGGTCAGAAACAGCGGATCGCCATCGCACGTGCAATCTGTACCGACCCGTCGATCCTGATACTGGATGATGCTACGAGTGCCGTAGACATGGAAACAGAATTCAGGATTCAAAAAGCGCTGAAAGAGGTCATGTCTGATCGAACGACCTTTATCATCGCGCACCGTATTTCTTCTCTGAAGCATGCGGATGAAATCCTTGTCCTAGAAAACGGAAAAGTGGTAGAAAGAGGGGTTCATGAGTTCTTATTGAAAAATAATGGACCATACCAGCGAATCTACGACATTCAATATAAAGACCAGAAAAAAATACTACAAACTCAGGAAGGGTAGGTGAGGACCATTGAGTAATAAAAATAAGCAAAATAAAAGAATACTGAGCCGCTTCCACTACTCCACAGACCAGGTGATAGACAAACCGTTTAACTGGGAGCAGCTTTATCGGTTATTGACATACTTAAAACCTTATTCGAAGAAACTGCTGCCGTTGTCCATTATTACCGTACTGATTACAACGGCTGTCCGGTTGATCATCCCGATCCTGATCGGGGTATATACCCTCGATAAAGCAATCAGGCAGAAAGATGGGGACCTCCTATTCACACTTGTAGGGATCATTGCCGGGCTGTACGTCCTGAATTATGTGGCCAACGTCCTTAGGATCAAGTGGATGAACCAACTCGGTCAGGGAGTGATATATGACCTGAGGAAACATCTATTCAGCCATGTTCAGTGGCTTTCCCATCGTTTCTTTGATCAGCGTTCCGCAGGTTCGATCCTTGTGCGGATCATGAATGACATAAACTCCCTTCAAGAGCTATTCACAAATGGAGTCATCAATCTTCTGATGGACATCATTCTGCTCATCGGAATCATCGTGATCCTCTTTACATTAAGCCCTGAATTGACACTTGCAGTCATGGTGATCTTACCGATCATGTTTTTCATCTCGACGAGCCTCAGAAAAAACATCCGCAGATCCTGGCAGATGGTTCGTCTTAAGCAGTCGAAGCTGAATTCTCATCTTAATGAAAGCATCCAGGGAATCCGGGTGACTCAATCGTTTACTCAAGAAAAAGAAAACATGGCGTTTTTTGATGGAGTCAATACTGAAAACTTCGATAGCTGGAGAACAGCGACAAAGAAGAATGCCATGTTCAGACCTCTCGTGGAATTGACAAACGCCATTGGGACAGCAGTACTTATCTGGTTCGGAGCCCATTTGATTCAAAATGGTTCACTGGAACTTGGTGAATTCGTCTCATTCGCATTCTATCTTGGGATGTTCTGGGAGCCGATTTCCAGACTAGGTCAAGTTTACAATCAACTCTTGATCGGGATGGCTTCATCAGAGCGCATATTCGAATTTCTGGATGAACAGCCAATTGTTAATGAGAAAGCTAACGCCTTGAATCTGACGGACATCAAAGGGAGAATTCAATTTGAAAATGTAGAATTCTCATATGATGATAAACGAAAAGCGCTTCGAAATATCAATCTTGAAATGAAAGCTGGCCAAACCGTTGCACTAGTTGGGCATACAGGATCAGGAAAGACGACGATTGCGAACCTGATCAGCAGGTTTTATGACCCGACTAACGGAATTGTCAAAATTGATGGAGTGAACCTTCGGGATGCATCGGTTTCAAGTTTACGAAGTCAAATCAGCATCGTCCTGCAAGATACATTCATCTTCTCCGGGACGATCATGGAAAATATCCGTTTCGGACGCCCTGGTGCATCCGATGAAGAGGTCATAAAGGCAGCTGAAGCAATCGGTGCCAATGAATTCATCGAAAAGCTGTCCAATGGATATGAAACCGAAGTCGAGGAAAGGGGAAATGTGTTATCTGTAGGTGAAAGACAATTATTGTCCTTTGCACGTGCCCTGTTGGCGAATCCACGCATCATCATTCTGGATGAAGCAACCGCATCCATAGACACCGAAACAGAAGTCAAGATTCAAAATGCCCTGAAGAAATTATTGAACGGAAGAACCGCGATCATCATCGCTCACCGTCTGTCCACAATCCGGGAATCTGATAATATCTTTGTCCTTGAAAACGGAAAGATCAAAGAGTCCGGAAACCACGATGAATTAATGGATCAGCAAGGAGATTATTTTGAACTTGTGAAGTCACAGTTCAGGATGCTGGAAGCGATGTGAGTTATGGTTTGAGGGACCCTGCACTGGTGTGTGGGGTTTTTTTACTGGATATTAGTTTTAAATAGTGAAACTTTGTGAAAAACGTCACAAAATATTCATGTTCAATACTTCACATACTCTATCCCAGGTTTTATAATGAACAATAAGTGATAAACAGTAAGAAAGAGCTGTTTACGTTAAAAAGTAATCCGGTAGGGGGAGTATAGAATGGTTTTGGATAGTGTGATTTTAAGTAGGATGCTCACATCGACAACCCTTGCGTTTCATATCATTTTTGCAACGATTGGGGTAGGGGTTCCGATCATGATTTCGATAGCCGAGTTTATGGGGATCAAGCGGAATGATCCTCATTATCTTTTGCTTGCACGAAGATGGGCTAGGGGATTTACCATTACGGTTGCCGTCGGGGTCGTGACCGGAACTGCTATTGGCTTGCAGTTGTCCCTTTTGTGGCCATCGTTTATGCAGGTAGCCGGACAGGTGATTGCCCTGCCGTTGTTCATGGAAACTTTTGCGTTTTTCTTTGAGGCCATCTTTTTGGGGATTTACCTTTATACGTGGGATCGATTTAAGAATAAGTGGATCCATTGGCTACTGACGATTCCGGTAATGATTGGTTCTTCTGCTTCCGCTTTATTCATTACGACGGTGAATGCGTTTATGAATACGCCGCAGGGATTTGAATTGAAAGATGGAAAAGCGATCAATATCGACCCGATCGCAGCGATGTTAAATCCGGCGACACCAACAAAAGTGTTTCATGTTTTGACGACTGCCTACTTAACATCAGCACTCATATTAGCTGCTATTACAGCATTTGCGATACTTCGGAAAAAGGGTGGGGACTATCATAAGAAAGCCCTACGTCTGACTATGGTATCAGCGCTGATCTTTGCTTTTGGCTCAGCATTGGCAGGGGACTTGTCGGCCAAATTCCTGGCAGAGTACCAGCCGGAAAAGCTGGCAGCGGCAGAGTGGCATTTTGAGTCGGAAAAGAATGCGGATTTGATTGTTTTTGGAACGCTTGATGAAAACAACGAAGTGCATAATGAGATTCGATTACCTGGTTTTCTCAGCTTCCTTGCTGGAAGTTCGTTTGATACAGAGGTCATTGGATTGAATGAATTTCCTGAAGATGAACGGCCCCCTTTATGGGTTCATTATTTATTTGATCTTATGGTTTCCATCGGATTCTACAGTATTTTCATTGCAGGAATATTTATTCTGTTTTGGAAGTGGAAGAAACGAAATGAATGGAATAAGCCGTTATTGTGGGGAATCGTTGCGAGTGGACCTTTGGCGATGCTTGCCATCGAATTCGGCTGGATATATGCAGAAGTTGGCCGACAGCCATGGATCCTGCGTGGATATATGAAGGTGGCAGAGGCTGCGACAAAAGCGGATGGAGTAGGATTAACGTTCGCACTATTCGTGGGTCTCTATATACTACTTGGCATTTTATGTGTAGTTGTATTAATAAAAATGTTTAAAAACAAACCTGCAGAAGCCGAGTTGGAACAACGCTTTCCTAAGAAAGTGAGTTAGTTGTTGAGTCAGGCACTTGACTTTGTTTTGAGGGAGGAATGGGTATGAGTTTGGAAATCATGGGGATTACTGTCTTATGGATTTTTCTATATGGGTATCTAATCGTGGCTTCGATCGATTTCGGGGCCGGATTCTTCGCCTTTTACGGCAGGATGAAAGGGAAGGAGCACACGCTGAATGTGCTGATCAGTCGATACCTTTCTCCTGTCTGGGAAGTGACGAACGTCTTTTTTGTTTTCTTTTTTGTCGGTTTGGTCGGATTTTTTCCTGACACTGCCTACTATTATGGAACGGCTTTATTGTTGCCGGGAAGTATTGCCATCATATTACTTGCCATAAGAGGAAGCTTCTATGCTTTCGGGAACTATGGTTCAAAAGATAATATCGTTTATTTGTTTCTATATGGAGCAACAGGGTTGTTGATTCCTGCCTCCTTGTCAACGGCTTTGACAATTTCAGAAGGCGGATTTTTGGAAGAGCAGGGGGATAAGGTAGTATTCCTTGCCAAGGAACTTTTTACCAGCCCCTATTCATGGAGCGTGGTCGTTCTGTCGATTGTATCGGTATTATTCATTAGTGCGACATTTCTGACCTATTATGCCAATCGGGCTGGAGATTTGGATTCAAGGGAGGAACTGAGGAAGTTTTCACTATTCTGGAGCCCACCGACCATATTAGCCAGTTTACTTGTGTTCGTATCCTTGAGAGAACATAATCTTGAGCATTTCACCAGTGCCATTGATATATGGTGGATGTTCGGATTATCTCTGCTATGCTTCCTTGGAGCGTCACTTTTCATTTATAGAAGAAAACATTTCGGTCTGGCGTTCACCCTTGTCATGCTTCAATTCTTCTTTGCTTTCTTTGGTTATGGAGCGTCCCATTTACCTTATATCTTGAAACCTTTTATCACGATTGAAACGAGTGTCACGAATCCAACCATGGGGATGGCTCTTGTTATCGTCTTCATTGCGGGCTTGTTGTTATTGATCCCGTCCCTGTATCTTTTAATGAGGCTGTTCTTATTTGATGCCGATTATGTAAAAGGGAACAAGTAGTCGGAGAAACACAAAAAGGAAAGGGAGAAATTTCATTTTCTCCTTTTTTTTGTGCTAAAATATAGTGTATAGAGACTGCGGGGGGATAATAGGTGAAAAAAGAGTTTGTAGTAATAGGATTGGGCCGGTTCGGAGGCAGTATTGTACGTTCTTTGACAGATCAGGGAATGGAAGTCATGGCCATCGACCAGGATGAAGATAAAGTGAATGAGTTCTCTTCCATTGCTTCACATGCGGTAGTCGCTGATTCTACGGATGAATCCGTCTTGAAGAGCCTCGGGATCCGTAATTTTGATCATGTGATTGTCGCAATTGGCGACGATATTCAGTCGAGTATCCTGACGACATTAATGTTAAAGGAAATCGGAGTGAAGAATATTACGGTAAAAGCACAGAACGATTATCATGAAAAGGTACTCCGGAAGATCGGGGCCAATCAAGTCGTTCATCCGGAGAGGGATATGGGAAGAAGGATTGCTCATAATATCATTTCTAATAATGTACTGGATTATCTGGAATTGTCCGACGAACATTCAATTGTGGAGATTGTCGCAAACGAAAATCTTAGTGGAAACTCCCTGATCGATTTAGATATCCGTGCACAGTTCGGAATCAACATCGTAGCGATAAAAAGAGAAAAAGATATCATTGTTTCCCCACAGGCGGATGAACAGATCCGTGTAGGGGACATCCTCATCGTTATCGGGGCAGATACGGATATTAACCGATTCGAGAAGAAGGTTCTATAATATGAAAGAAGAGGCTGACCGCTTTGGTCAGCCTCTTCCTATTATCACACTTCCATGATGATCGGTAAGATCATTGGGCGGCGCTTTGTTTTTTCATATAAGAATGGAGCCAGAGTATCTGTGATTTCATTCTTGATTTCTGACCATTGAGAGGTTCTTCTTTCAAGAACTTTGTTTAGATGTTTAGAAATAAGCGTCTGTGCTTCATTGATAAGATCACCTGATTCACGCATGTACACGAAACCTCTTGAAATAAGGTCCGGACCTGAAGCAATCTTGAAATCCTTCATATCGATGCTCACAACAACGATGACCAATCCTTCTTCTGAAAGGATACGGCGGTCACGAAGAACGATATTACCGATATCACCAATTCCGCTTCCATCGATATAGACGTTTCCAGAAGGGATTTTTCCTGCTACCTGTGCGGAATCATTGCTTAATGCAAGTACTTCGCCGTTATCCATGATAAAGCAATTTTCCTCCTGTACGCCACAATCTACACCGAGTTGAGCATGCATCTTCTGCATACGGAACTCACCATGAATCGGCATGAAGAAGGTTGGATTCATCAGGCGGAGCATCAGCTTCATCTCTTGTTGTCCACCGTGACCGGATGTATGAATATCACTTAATGGTCCGTGGATGACTTCTGCACCGGCACGATATAAAAGATTGATTGTACGGTTTACACTGATTGTATTCCCCGGGATTGGTGAAGAAGAGAATACAACGGTGTCACCAGGCTGAATTTGGATCTGACGGTGTGTGCCGTTTGCGATCCTTGATAATGCAGCCATCGGTTCACCTTGGGATCCGGTACAAAGTATAGCCACTTCATTCGCTGGAAGGCGATTGATCTGGTTATGTTCAATGAAAGTATCTTTAGGTGCATTGATGTATCCCAATTCTTGTCCAATCGTAATGGCCGCTTCCATACTTCTTCCGAAAACAGCGACCTTGCGATTATGGAAGACTGCCGCTTCGACCACTTGTTGCAGACGGTGGATATTTGAAGCGAATGTTGCAAATATCACACGACCGTCCACTTTACGGAAAATATCATTGATGCTTTCTCCGACTTTGCGTTCTGACATAGTGAAGTTTGGAACCTCAGCATTTGTGCTGTCAGACAGAAGACAAAGGACGCCTTCTTTTCCGATTTCAGCCATTTTGGTTAAGTTCGCAGGTTCACCGACCGGTGTGAAATCAAATTTAAAGTCACCCGTATGAACGACATTTCCAGGTGGTGTTTTGACAACGATTCCGTAAGAGTCAGGAATGCTGTGTGTTGTTCTGAAGAAAGTGACGGACGTTTTGCGGAATTTCACGATATCATCTTCCTGGATGACATTCAATTTCGCATTTCGTAACAGGCCGTGTTCCTCAAGCTTGTTCTTGATCAGTCCCAATGCGAGCTTTCCGCCGTATATCGGAATGTTTAACTCGCGCAGCAGGTATGGGATACCACCGATATGGTCTTCATGTCCGTGTGTCACGAAAAGACCTTTGATCTTATCGGCATTTTTCACGAGATACGTGTAATCAGGTATAACGTAATCGATACCGAGCAGCTCGTCCTCAGGGAATTTGATCCCTGCATCAATCAAAATGATTTCGTCTTGGAATTGTACGCCGTATGTGTTTTTACCGATTTCACCTAAACCGCCAAGGGCAAATACAGCGGTTTGGTCATTCTTTACAAATTTCATTGTATTATTGCTCCAACTCGAAAGAATGGTGGTTTTGTTCATACTCTAAAAAAGCGCCCTCAAGCTTTTGTACGAATTCGATATTATACGGTTTGTCTTTCAAATTTAGGCGTACTTCCCGTTCTGAATCTGCTTCCATGTAAAGGGATTGAGTGCATTCGCGTACAGGCACTTCTGCTTTACTTTCTTGATAAAATACTTTAAAAATCATTTTTCTCTCTCCTTATCCGTTTTCAAAAAATCTAACTTTCTTCTATGATAAAAAAGTTATCAACTACATAACATAAGCGGCACCCTCAAGTACCTGATGAAGCAAGGCTCCTATATTCAGGGATGTGTACCGTGTCCATCAGGGATGGGTGCTGGAGCTACGACATTAGCGGGCATAATGAATTCCCGGCTAATCGGTATAAATACCTGTGCGGTCCTGAACATGTCGATGTTCAGGTATGGCTCATTTACGCCCTGTGGTAAAAAAACGATAATGATCAAGGAATCATTTCCTTAACACAAGGCGAACGATATGATCGAAGGGCGGCAAAAACAGGTTTTGCAACAATGTTCAGATACCAGCAATCATTGCCCACGACTCTTATATTTTAGCCTGTCATTCAGACAAGGACGAATCATATAGTTTACGTATGTATTAAATTATAAAGGATTCTCCAGTGTAAATAAAGTTTTGAATAATCCTTAACTGAATCGTGACAAGATAGAAGAGGGACTAATACCAATGGAGACGAAAAGCTCACTAGTGGCGTCAGTCCCTTATTCATTGTCCAATTGTATGACAGTATATCCGAAATACGTGCATTTTAGTAGTCTTTCTCCATAAAGTCGATCAGGGAAAAAAGATTATGCAATCGTTTTTTTTCTAAGCAATTCTTTCCACTGTTTTAAAAGCTTTTT
Source organism: Rossellomorea orangium (assembly GCF_019334305.1). Taxonomy (GTDB): domain Bacteria; phylum Bacillota; class Bacilli; order Bacillales; family Bacillaceae_B; genus Rossellomorea. The sequence continues at coordinate 445,938 of NZ_JAHWGH010000018.1, read as the reverse complement.
TCTCAGCTTCTTTAACATGGTGGATCACTCCTTATTAATAGTTTACCGAGATTTTCCTATGAAGTAAAGGAACAATAATACGGACGTCTCTGTTGTGTTACTTATATTGTACGGAATTTATGGATTCTCTTACATGGTTAAGTTTGGTAAATGGTTTCGTTTGGGCCTCTTCATTGACATTTCTACCGTAAAGGATTACTTTAAACAACGGGTAAAATAGATTAGCAATCGAATATTTTTGAAAAGGAGAACGATCATGTCTAAAATAGTTTTCTTTGATATAGACGGTACGTTGCTAGATCACGATAAGAAACTCCCTCAGGCAACCAAAGAAGCCATTCGCTCATTGCAGGCAAACGGAACTTATGTTGCCATCGCTACTGGAAGAGCGCCATTTATGTATGAAAATCTGAGAGAGGAATTGGGAATTGAATCGTTTGTTTCATTCAATGGGCAGTACGTGGTATTTGAAAATGAAGTGATTTACACCAACCCTTTAAAAGTTGAAACATTGGAAGAGTTATTAGAGGATACGTACACGAAGGAACACCCGGTTGTCCATTTGAATCATAAAACAATGAAATCGAACCATAAGCATCATGAATATATTGAAAAAAGTATGAACAGCCTGAAGTTTCCCCACCCGGGTTTTGATCCGGATTTCTATAAAGGAAGAGACATCTATCAATCCCTGTTATTCTGTTCAAAAGAGGAAGAGGCCTTTTACCGGGAGAAGTATACAGATTTCACATTTATCCGCTGGCATCAATACTCCATGGATATTCTGCCAAAAGGGGGATCGAAGGCTGAAGGAATCAAAAAGATGATTGCTAAGCTTGGGTTCAACATGGAGGATGTTTATGCATTCGGGGACGGTTTGAACGATATTGAGATGATCCAGTCAGTTGGAACTGGTGTTGCAATGGGGAATGCCGTTAAGGAAGTACAAAACCATGCCGATCTGATCACTAAACATGTGGATGATGATGGAATATTTCACGGCTTGAAGGAACTTAAATTAATCTAAAAAATGTAAAAGCCTCCTGAATCAGGAGGCTTTTTTAGGTTTATCGTTCAATTGCAATGGCATCAGGGATCGGCTCGAACGGATTGTTCGGGTTAATATGGTCATAGAACATGATCCCGTTCAGATGGTCGATTTCATGCTGAAACACAATGGCTGGAAGTCCTTTCAGTCGAAGCTTCACTTCATTGCCGTCTACGTCCCAGCCTCTAACGGTCACCCGGGCATACCGTGGGACAAAACCAGGAACATTTCTGTCGACTGATAAACATCCTTCTCCTGAAGTTAAATAGGCTTTTTCTATGGAATGACTGATGATTTTTGGATTGAATAGGGCATAGCTGTATAACTTCCCTTGATTGTCTGTGACATTGACAGCGAGCATTCGTTTTGACACATTGATCTGAGGTGCAGCGAGACCTATCCCGGGTCTCAATCCATATTTGTTTGCTGTTTCAGGGTTTTGACTATTTATTACATATTCTAATAAGCTTCTCAATGTTTCCTGGTCTTCTTGGGATGGTGGAATAGGTACTTCCTTCGCAACCGTGGTCAATGTAGGATGACCTTCACGGATAATGTCATTCATGGTAATCATGCTTTTTCCTCCTCACGTAAAGTAGAGAATGAAATGAAAGGATTTAAGATACCGGACACGGATACCCGGATGTTTCCTTTTCTACTTTACGTATTAAGATAATCTATTATGTATGATAATAGTCTACCATTATCCTTATGAAAAGTTAATGAAGGAGATTTGAATTTAGCAGGAATACTCCATCACTAAAATACATATTCATTTTAATAGGAATAATAGTCCAATCGACATTTTTTTCCACAGTTGTAAATCCCTATTGTCAAAAGTTGTAGACATAGATATAGTAGAAGGTGGTAAATAGTTAAGGGGGATCAAGTTGTGTCGAAATTTCGTTTTGCTTTCATTTTAGGAGCCGCTATCTTCTTACTTATGGGATGTGTCGGTGGTTCTACACCTGAGGAAGATTTGTACAAGGTTCTTGAAGAAACCGTAGCTAAAGAAAGTCAATATGTCGACGTTCAAAAGCCTCTTCAAGAGTCAGAAAAAAAAGAAAAAGAGTTATATTCTAAAATCATGGATCTTGGAATGAAAGAATTTGACCAAATTGTTAAACTTTCTGATGAAGCTCTGGAAAACATCGATAGACGAAAAGAGTATATTGAAAAAGAACGCAAATCCATGAATCAAGCTAAGGATGAGTTTGCGCGAGCAGAAGAATATATGACTGAACTGGATTCGGAAGAGTTGAAAAAAGAAGCGAAGAAGCTCAACGAGACTATGAAGGAACGGTATCAGATTCATGATGAACTTACATCTTCATATTTAGAGGCCCTTTCTCTTGATAAAGAACTTTATAATATGTTCAAAAAGAAAGACCTTAAAATGGAAGAACTTGAAAAGCAGATTACATCCATCAATGAACAATATGAAAAAATCGTGGAATTCAATAAGGACTACAATACAAAAACAGATGAATTCAATAAACTAAAACAAGATTTTTACTCAAAGGCAGAACTTGATGTCAAAGAGCCTGAGTAAATGTACATACAAGATGAAGGAGGGCAAAGATCCCACCTTCATCTTTTTTTGTCATATAGGTTCGTTACTCTATAACAGATGCGTCTATATGAAAAGTTTATATATAACAGCACTGTTGATAACAATGATACAGTTTTGAAAATAATTGGTAGCGGTTGATTAAGTAATCGTTAAGAAACATTAATTTATGATACTTTGTCGTTGACTAAGTGATTTTTAATATTGTAAACTAGGAAAGGTATTTAAGAATTGTATTAGTCAAGATGAAGTTCCGACTGATACAGATAGACTCGAATGTAATTTCGGGTTTTCTTTCTTGGTATTTGTGGAAAACTACCATTAGTGTGTGTATCCGCAAGTACTGTGGTAGGTCATACTGAATTTGGGTAATCTAAACTATGTATGTAAAAAAACCAAAATAAATGTATAAAGAAAGGATAGGTGACTTCGATGGCTTCTAAATCAAAGAAGGCACAATTCGATGCAGTTAAGACGCTCGAACAAATTGAAGACAAGTTTGAAATGTTCCAAATTTTGAACGAAGAAGGCGAAGTAGTAAACGAAGACGCAATGCCGGAGATTTCTGATGAGGATCTTCAGGAATTAATGCGCCGTATGGTTTATACTCGTATTCTTGATCAACGTTCAATCTCACTGAATCGTCAAGGACGCTTAGGTTTCTATGCACCAACAGCTGGACAGGAGGCGTCTCAGATCGCTTCTCACTTCGCACTTGAGAAGGAAGACTGGATCCTTCCTGGATATCGTGACGTTCCACAAATCATCTGGCACGGTCTTCCATTGACTAAAGCATTCTTATTCTCACGCGGACATTTCCAAGGTAATCAGGCTCCTGAAGGGGTAAATGTATTATCACCACAAATCATTATCGGTGCTCAATACATCCAAACTGCCGGAGTGGCTCTTGGTCTTAAGAAACGTGGTAAGAAAGCTGTTGCCATTACGTATACAGGAGACGGTGGATCTTCACAAGGTGATTTCTATGAAGGAATCAACTTCGCAGGTTCTTATGCAGCTCCTGCCATTTTCGTTGTTCAAAATAACCAATTCGCCATTTCTACTCCTCGTGATAAGCAAACTGCAGGACGTACGATTGCTCAAAAAGCGGTTGCTGCAGGTATCCCTGGTATCTTAGTAGATGGTATGGATCCATTAGCGGTATATTCTGCAACGTTAGAAGCCCGTAACCGTGCAGTAAATGGTGAAGGTCCTTCACTGATTGAAACACTTTGCTATCGTTATGGCCCACATACAATGGCTGGTGATGATCCAACTCGTTACCGTACATCAGAAATGGATACAGATTGGGAAAAGAAAGATCCATTGGTACGTTTCCGTAAATTCCTTGAAGGTAAAGGACTATGGAGTGAAGAGAAGGAAAACGAAGTGATCGAAGAAGCAAAAGAAGATATCAAAAAAGCAATCAAGGAAGCAGATTCAGCTCCTAAACAAAAAGTGACTGACTTCATCAATAACATGTATGAAGAACTTCCTTATAATCTAAAAGAACAATTAGAAATCTACAAAGAGAAGGAGTCGAAATAAGCCATGGCGCAAATGACAATGATTCAAGCGATCACTGATGCACTGCGCACAGAACTACGCAACAACGAAGACGTTTTAGTTTTTGGTGAGGACGTAGGTCTTAACGGTGGTGTATTCCGTGCAACGGAAGGGCTTCAGAAAGAATTCGGTGAAGACCGTGTATTCGATACTCCACTAGCAGAATCAGGAATCGGTGGTTTAGCAATCGGTTTAGCATTAGAAGGGTACCGTCCAGTACCTGAAATCCAATTCTTCGGTTTCGTATATGAAGTAATGGATTCAGTAAGTGGACAAATGGCGCGTATGCGTTACCGTTCAGGTGGTACGTATACTTCACCAATCACAATCCGTTCCCCATTCGGTGGTGGAGTACATACTCCAGAACTTCATGCGGACAGCTTAGAAGGTTTGATGGCTCAACAACCTGGTCTAAAAGTTGTGATTCCATCAACTCCATATGACGCTAAAGGACTTTTAATTTCATCCATCCGTGATAATGACCCAGTCATTTTCTTAGAGCATATGAAATTATACCGTTCATTCCGTCAAGAAGTTCCTGAAGAGGAATATACCATCGAAATCGGTAAGGCAGATGTGAAGCGTGAAGGTACAGACCTTACGATCATCTCTTACGGAGCAATGGTACACGAATCACTGAAAGCTGCAGATGAGCTTGAAAAAGAAGGTCACTCAGTTGAAGTAATCGATTTGCGTACTGTAAGTCCACTTGATATTGACACGATCATGGCATCTGTTGAAAAAACAAACCGTGCCATCGTGGTTCAAGAAGCTCAAAAACAAGCAGGTATTGCAGCGAATGTCGTTGCTGAAATCAATGACCGTGCAATTCTTAGCCTAGAAGCTCCGGTTCTTCGTGTAGCGGCGCCAGATACAGTATTCTCTTTCTCTCAAGCAGAGCCAATCTGGTTACCGAACCACAAAGATGTTATCGAGACGGCGAAAAAAGTACTAAACTTCTAATGAATAGGGTGGAATAAGCCCTGCCAAGATATTCAAATGAAAACAGAAGGGCATTCCACCCTTCTCTTTTCCAATTATAGATATTAGAACTAGAGACAGATAGAACCATTACATTCATCTATAAATCATTATTCAATACAGGAGGTCGAGTCCATGTCATTCGAATTCAAATTACCAGACATTGGTGAAGGTATTCATGAAGGTGAAATCGTCAAATGGTTTGTAAAACCGGGCGATAAAGTGGAAGAAGACGATGTACTATGTGAAGTGCAAAATGATAAAGCTGTTGTCGAGATTCCTTCTCCGGTTGCAGGAACCGTTGAAGAACTTCTTGTTGACGAAGGTACAGTAGCCGTTGTAGGAGATACTCTTATCAAGTTCGATGCACCTGGTTATGAGGATCTGCAGTTCAAAGGCGGAGAAGAAGAAAAGAAAGAAGCCAAAGCTGAAGAGAAAACAGAAGGACAGGTTCAAGCTACTGCTGAACAAGGTCAGGATGTAAAGAAAGATGCATCCCCTGAAGCTGCAGAAGAGAAATCTGATGCAGAAGTAGACCCTAATAAACGTGTAATCGCGATGCCTTCAGTACGTAAGTATGCAAGGGAAAACGGGGTTGAAATCCGTCAAGTGTCAGGTTCAGGTAAAAATGGACGTGTCGTGAAGGAAGATATCGATGCATTCCTAAGCGGAGACAGCAAGCCTGCTGCTACTCAGGAAGAAGTGAAAACAGAAGAAAATGCTCCAGCAGCAGAATCTACACCGTCTGCACCTAAAGCTCCTGAAGGTGAATATCCTGAAACTCGTGAGAAAATGAGCGGAATGCGTAAAGCGATTGCGAAAGCGATGGTGAATTCTAAGCATACAGCTCCTCACGTAACATTGATGGACGAAATCGATGTGACGAAACTTTGGGCTCACCGCAAGAAGTTCAAAGAAGTTGCGGCTGATAAAGGTATTAAATTAACGTTCTTACCTTACATCGTAAAAGCATTGACAAGTGCACTACGCGAATATCCGGCTCTTAATACGTCAATTGACGATTCAACAAGTGAAATCGTGCAGAAACATTATTACAACATCGGTATCGCAGCTGATACTGACAAAGGTCTATTAGTACCGGTTGTGAAAAATGCAGACCGTAAGTCCATGTTCTCTATTTCAAATGAAATCAATGAATTGGCTGGAAAAGCACGTGACGGTAAACTTTCAGGTGATGAAATGAAAGGTGCATCATGCACAATCACGAATATCGGTTCTGCAGGCGGACAATGGTTCACTCCGGTAATCAATCACCCAGAAGTTGCTATCCTTGGTGTTGGACGCATAGCAGAAAAACCTGTGGTTAAAAATGGTGAAATTGTAGCGGCACCTGTGTTAGCATTATCATTGAGCTTCGATCACCGCATGATCGACGGAGCTACTGCTCAACATGCACTTAACCACATCAAGCGTTTGTTGAACGATCCAGAATTATTATTAATGGAGGCGTAATACAATGGTAGTAGGAGATTTCCCAATCGAAACAGATACAATCGTAGTCGGTTCAGGTCCCGGAGGATATGTAGCTGCAATCCGTGCAGCACAACTGGGGCAAAAAGTGACAATCATCGAAAAAGAAAACATGGGTGGAGTTTGCTTAAACGTTGGGTGTATCCCATCTAAAGCTCTAATCACAGCAGGTCACCGTTTCCATCAGGCACAACATTCTGATGATATGGGTATCGTTGCTGAAAATGTAAAAGTGAATTTCGATAAAGTTCAAGAGTGGAAAGCTGGCGTTGTTAAGAAATTAACCGGTGGTGTTGAAGGACTTCTTAAAGGGAATAAAGCTGAAATCGTTCGCGGTGAAGCTTACCTTGTAGATGCCAATACACTACGTGTAATGGATGACAACTCAGCTCAAACATACAAGTTCAACAACTTGATCCTTGCAACTGGTTCACGCCCGATTGAAATCCCAAGCTTCAAATTCTCTAAACGTGTGCTTGATTCTACAGGTGCCCTTGCTTTAGAAGAGATTCCAAGCAAGCTTGTTGTAATCGGTGGAGGTTACATCGGAACCGAACTTGGTACTGCCTATGCGAATCTTGGATCAGAAGTAACGATCTTAGAAGGTGCTGACGATATCCTTAGCGGATTCGAAAAGCAAATGACTTCGGTCGTGAAAAAAGAGCTTAAGAAAAAAGGCGTTGAAGTTGTAACGAAAGCAATGGCTAAAGGCGTTGAAGAAAGTGACAACGGAGTCGTTGTTAAATATGAAGTGAAGGGCGAAGAGAAATCGGTTGAAGCTGATTACGTTTTAGTAACGGTTGGCCGTCGTCCAAACACAGATGAAATCGGTCTTGAAGAAGTAGGAATCGAGATGACAGACCGCGGAGTTATCAAAATTGATAAACAATGCCGCACGAACATCCCGAACATCTTCGCTATCGGTGATATCGTTGATGGACCACCACTTGCTCACAAAGCTTCTTACGAAGGTAAAATCGCTGCTGAGGTCATCTCAGGTGAACCGGCAGAAATCGATTACCTTGGTATCCCGGCTGTCTGCTTCACAGATCCCGAACTGGCAACAGTTGGTTATTCTGAAGCGGAAGCGAAAGAAGAAGGCATTGAAGTAACAGCTGCTAAATTCCCATTCGCTGCGAATGGCCGTGCTTTAGCTCTTAATGCAAGTGATGGCTTCATGAAGCTTGTAACTCGTAAAGAAGACGGTTTGATTATTGGAGCTCAAATTGTAGGTTCTGGAGCATCAGACATGATCGCAGAATTAGGACTTGCAATTGAATCCGGAATGACTGCCGAAGATGTTGCGATGACGATTCATGCTCATCCAACGTTAGGTGAGATTTCAATGGAAGCAGCAGAAGTTGCAATGGGGAGCCCGATCCATATAATAAAATAATCGTTCATATAAAGGATGGTCCCCAGGTTCGGGGACCATCCTTTTTTTACTATATCAATTGTTTGTTACCAGGATTTAATCGCCCTGGTGACAGGCTGGATAATATTTTCCTTAGAAGTGTGACCTTCCACCTTACATATGATCTGATTGTTTTCCACCACTACAATGGCTGGTGAGGTAGGTGGTGTATCGGCGATTTCAGTTGTGGCTTCACTGTTTAGGCTGACAACCTTCAGCTTTTTAAAGTGATCAGGATACCGACTTTTAAGTTCAATGATAGCATCGTAATAGGGTATTTCTTGTGAGACATTTCTTTCATCTGTAAAAAAGATTACCTGTTTTTCGATAAACTGATCCTGAGCTAAAGCCACTTTATTCTTAGAGATATCATCACACGAAGACAGAAGCAACATGGTGGAAGTAAGTATCACAAAAGTTAATATATGTTTCATACATCATCCTCTTTTCTTAAACGATGCTATGAACGAGTAGTTTCCAATCTGTACAATAGTGTTCTTTTAGTGATCTTACGTCACATTTTATCATAGGGGTAATTTAAAAAGAGTCGAGTCATTAAAATGTTACAAAATTGAAAAGACATACATAATGAAAGTAACGTCAAAAGAATATACTATGTTAATACGATGAATAGCAGATAACAATAAGTGAATAAGCTTTTCCAAAGGTTTTTATTTCGCAAAGCGGGTAAATAGATAATCAAGGCTTATGTAAATAAACTTTCTAAAGGGTGTTATGGACATGAAATCGTATCTTGCTTTTTTAGTTCAGATGATTTTATGGAGTGTGTTTTCGATTGCTGAGTGGATCTCTGATAAAGACCACCTGGAGTATAAATGGATAATGTTTGTCCTCTTTTTTTACCTTGCCTTTATGGCTGCCAAAAAAATTGTGGAGTCCAGACGACTTACATTATTTATTACTTCCTTCAGTCTCAGTTGCTTTTTTGTTTTTAAAATCGCATTTGAAAATATAATGGAAATATTTTAATTCTTTCCCAGATTCTTTTTGAAATATGTTAAAATATTCAAAGTGACTGCGGAAAGGTGAGAGACATGAAAAAGATTCTAGCATCGGGATTAACCCTTCTACTATTAACAGCTTGCGGAAGTGAACAAGCCGGCACCAGCCAGGCAGATAAGAAGTCTGACCAGACTGAAGTGAAAAATGAGGATCAAAAGCCGGAGGAAAGCGCAAAGACCGAAGAGAAAGAAACGGATAAGGAAGAGAAGGTGGAACCTTCGGAAGAAGTGATTCAGACGCAGGACTATAAGATTAATGAGAATAATTGGAGCATCGAGCCAATCGGTGAGGCCAATCCTAAAGTAGTGCTTCTGACCATTGATGATGCACCAGATCAGCATGCCCTTCAAATGGCAAATGACCTGAAAGCATTGAATGCACCTGCCATCTTCTTCGTAAATGGTCATTTCCTAGATACACCTGAGGAAAAAGAAACATTAAAAAAGATCTATGATATGGGATTTATGATCGGGAATCACACGTATAGTCATAGCAGCTTAAAAGATCTTTCACCCGAAGATCAAAAAGAGGAAATACTATCTGTCAGTGATGTAGTGGAATCCATAACTGGAGAAAGGCCAAAGTTCTTCAGAGCGCCATTTGGACAAAACACTGATTTCAGTCGCCAGCTTGCGAAAGAAGAAAAAATGTCATTGATGAATTGGACTTACGGCTATGATTGGGAAAAGCAATACCAAAGCAAAGCAGCCATAGCGGATATCATGATAAACAGTCCCTATCTCAATAATGGTGCCAACCTCCTCATGCACGATCGGACTTGGACCAGCGAAGCTTTGACGGATATTGTTAAAGGCCTTCGTGCAAAGGGGTATGAAACGCTGGATCCGAATCGGATCAAAACAATTGAATAATGGAACCGCATAAATGAGTCGCTTCATTTATGCGGTTTTTTTATTAAACTTTTTCATATCTTAGAAAGCACTTACATAAAATCTTATGACAAATAGTGTGATTGATTGGAAGAATGGAAAGTTAAATATGTTATACAATTTAGGCTTGATATTTTAAATGTGTTATATTATTATAGAGACAGATAAGATAAAGCGTTTACAAAACAACCTGAAGGAGAGGAAAAAGAATGGGAACAATTGTATGTCAATCATGCCTTAGCACAATTGAGCATTACGAAGATGAGAAGGTTTCTGTTTTATTCTCTAACTGCTGTGACTGCAACGACGATAAAGAATTAGATGATTAATAACTGCTAGGGGAGCGGGAATTAACAGTTTCTTAAAGGGGTTCTTATAAATAAGAAAGGATGAAGAAGGGGAGCCCTTCTTCATCCTTTTTTTATCGTATGGCGCGATGTTCCTTAATGACCCTTAAGTGACGCAAATCATAATCTTCAGGTCCCTGAACAGGGAGCCCTGCTTCTATGTTGGTCTTGATATAATGAATGTTTTCCTGAGTGATGATCTCACCTGGAATAAAAATTGGAATACCTGGGGGATAGACCATGATAAATTCAGCGATTGTCCTACCCACGGAATCATCAATAGGGATCACCTCAGTATCTGCATAAAACGCATCCCTAGGTGTAATGGACAGCACAGGGATATCAGGAAGCATCACTTTAATAGGATCCATGTCCCCTTGTTTCTTAAGGCTTGTAACAAGCTCCTTTAGAGCAGAAACCAATTGATTTCCTTCGTTTTCAGTATCACCAGGTGTGATGATACAAAGGATATTATAAAGGTCAGACATTTCCACTTCGATATTATGAGCCTCTCTTAACCACTTTTCTGCATCGAATCCGCTAATTCCGAGGTCCTTCACTGAAACAATCAGTTTCGTTGGATCATATGCATAGGTGGCTTTCGTTCCAAGAATCTCTTCCCCCACACAATATAATCCATCCACTTCATTGATTCTTTTCCTGATATTTTGTGAGAGTTCAATCGTTTTAGATATGAGCTCCCGTCCTTCAGTCGCCAGCCGTTTCCTCGCAACATCAAGAGAGGCCAACAGTAAGTAGGATGTGGAAGTCGTCGTGAGCATACTTAGTATGGTTTGAACACGTTTGGCAGAAACGAGTCCTTCCTTCATGTTAAGGACGGAGCTTTGCGTCATGGATCCCCCAAGCTTATGAACGCTTGTAGCCGCTAAATCAGCACCTGCCTGCATGGCTGATAGGGGAAGGTCTTCATGGAAATGAATATGAACACCATGTGCTTCATCAACCAGAACTGGAACCTGATATGAATGAGCAATTTCCACAATTTTTTTCAGGTCTGCAGAAATCCCGAAATAGGTTGGATTGATGACGAGTACACCTTTTGCATCAGGATTTTGTTCCAATGCCTTTGCGACAGAATCTGTTGTGATTCCGTGAGAGATTCCAAGGTCCTCATCAATATCGGGATGAATAAAGATTGGAGTCGCTCCTGAGAATACGATTGCAGACATAACAGATTTATGAACGTTCCTAGGAACAATGATTTTATCCCCGGGACCACACACACTCATGACCATCGTCATGATCGCGCCGCTGGTTCCTTGAACAGAGAAGAATGTATGGTCGGCACCGAATGCCTCTGCAGCGAGATCCTGTGCTCTTTTAATCATTCCTTTAGGCTGGTGCAAATCATCCAAAGGACCAATATTAATCAAATCAATGGACAATGCATTATCTCCGATGAATTCTCTAAATTCAGGATCCATCCCTGCACCTTTCTTATGACCGGGAATATGAAACTGGACGGGATTTTTTTTACTATGTTCAATTAAGCCGGTAAACAACGGCGTTTCATTCTGAGACAATTCATTCAACACCTCTTTATATTCTTCATAACACGCTACTTGCTAAAGATATCATTATATAAGATTCTGACCACAATTTCATGCCATTTCCTGCGATATTTCCAACAAACAAAAGAATTATAGCACTTAAGAAAATCTTTGCATAGTGACATACGCCCATCTGGGGGGATATTTTTTCGTAGCACAAAAAAAAGTAGATATACCGATGATTTTTGGCTCATTTCCGTCCAGTGGGAGAGCAGCCGCCAGAACAAGCGAGCTTGTTCTGGCGGCTGCTCTCCCACTGGACGACCTTTCAGCATAGCTGAAAGGCGGGTGAAACGTACGTTTCACCCGAATGAGCCAAAAATCAACACTGCTCACCAATTCAACCATTATCTCTCTTACATGTAAGACTGACCGTATCTCAAATTATTATACAAACAAATGAAAAGGATTTTCCCCATCTCATCGAGAATAAATGAATATATGGAGGGATTCATATGAATTGGAAAACAAGGGTTACAGAGTTATTACATATTCAGTATCCAATCATTCAGGGAGGACTTGCTCACTTGGCATATGCTGAGCTTGCTGCGGCAGTATCGAATGCAGGAGGACTTGGCCAGATCACTGCCATGTCTCTGGATAATCCGGAAGAGCTTCGAAGAGAAATAGTGAAAGTTAGGTCTTTAACAGATAAACCATTCGGGGTGAACTTTGCCATCGGTCAACATGGGCGTCCTTTCAGGGAGTTTGTTGACATCGCCATTCAAGAAAACGTTCCGGTCGTTTCCGTGACGGGAGGAAACCCGACGCCACTGTTTCAACAGCTTGAGGGGAAGAATATCGTTAAACTAGTGCTGGTCTCGTCAAAAAGACAGGCAGAGAAAGCTGAAGAACTTGGCGCTGATGCTGTGATGGTCGTCGGGCAGGAAGGGGGAGGGCACCTGGGTAAAGATGATATCGGTACATTCGTCTTGATTCCAAGAGTAGTGGATGCCGTCAGAATCCCCGTCATCGCCTCAGGTGGTGTAGGAGACGGTCGTGGTCTAATGGCCGCCCTCAGCTTCGGAGCGGAGGGAGTGGAAATGGGAACGAGATTTATCGCGACAGAAGAGTGTATCCATGCGTCAGAAGTGTACAAGCGCGCCTTGATTGAAGGAGAAGAGAGTGGTACAGTAGTCATTAAACGATCTTTAGGGGCCCCTGCCAGAGCCATATCCAACGTATGGACCGATAAGATCCTGAATGCGGAACAGTCGAATCCTGGATATGAAGGATTAAAATCATACATAAGCGGTGAGTCAAATAAGCGATATATATACGATGGTGAAGCAGACAAAGGGTTTGCATGGGCAGGACAAGTGATGGGGTTGATCCAGGACATCCCTTCAGTTAAAGATCTCATTGAAAGAATGATCACTCAAGGTGAGGACATTCGGAAGAAATGGAATTAATGCAAAAGGAGTTGTTTTACAAAATGGAATATCAATACCCATTTGATATAGACTGGTCAACAGAAGAGGTCATTGACGTGATCGCCTTTTTTGAAGCGATTGAAAAAGCCTATGAAAAAGGCGTTTCCCGAGAAGACCTGATGAAGCGATATAAACGATTCAAAGAAATTGTCCCCGGGAAAGCAGAAGAGAAGAGGATCTGCAATGAATTTGAAGAATCCAGCGGATATTCCTCTTATCGTGTAGTGAAGAAAATGAAAGAGGATCAGGGTGCAGATAAAATATCCATGAATTAAAAAGAACGACCGCCAGTTTTGGCGATCGTTCTTTCTGCATTATTCCCTACAGTCATATGGTTTAGTTCATTTTATAAAGGGGTAAAAGTGTTTCAAAGGCACTTTCAACCTCTTGGATTAATTCATTCCCATTAAGCTTAATGGCGGTGTCCCGATCTAAATGAAGACCGCATAGAAGTTCAGCTTTTTTTACTTTTTGAACTCTTTCACTTAGAGCAATGAATTCATCTTGTGACAGTGAAGAAAAAGGTACAGCGTCGGGTTTTGTGTGATCTCCAGACCAAACAAAATGACCAGGAATCATGGATCTGATCTTATCTGCATTATCTTCTACTTTTTTACCGAATTCAACTTTACCTGGAGCTTCGTAGATCATCGCAAACCAAATAAATACATGGGTTTCCCATAATCCAATTTGGAAATGAGGATGTTTTTTATAACCGCGTTTGTTATTCGCAAATGCAACCCAGGTATCATCTGGAGGGTTTACAGAGCGTCTGGCATGTTTTGCAACATGATAAAACATCTCATCACCGGTCCAAGTGCTAAGAGTGGGGGCTAAATGTTCACCAAGATAGTCCAGTTTAGGCCTAATCTGTTCCTGGATGCCGGTCATCCGGGCGTCGAGCCCTTCAATCTTAAATACGTTGAAGTCTTCTTCTGTGAAACCGTTAAACGTCATGTTGTAGCCTCCTTATTTCCAACAATATCTTACCATAAAGAGACCCAGGCTTGTAGTCAATTGATTTATCTATGGGTGTCTGCACATTTTAGTTACAAGATGAGTTGGTATTTCATAACATGTAGTAAATATTATCAGAACAATCAGATAAATTTAATACTCGGAAGGGGTGTATGGCCATGAAACAAGTAATGAATACTTCAAAAAAACGCGATGTCCAGCAACAAAGAATGAATGTATTGCGACTTGAAATGGATTATGAATTAGCCGTATTATTCGAGGCAATCCAAACGAAGAATACAGAAACCCAGACCAAGTCCAAACAGAAACTTATGAGTATCAGGGAAGAGCTAATGAAAATGAAGGCTTTATAAAGCTTCGAACGATCAAAGGGTTAAAATATGCTGATAACAAAATCTACTGTTGAACGCGAGCTCATAGTGTTGGAGAGTTCGCTTTTTTATGGGGTAAAACCATCTTCCAGACGAAGTCTCTTCACTTGAATGAATGGGGACTAAGGGTTAAGATTATCTGAATAGACCATATTAGTAAATGCTATATTCATTTCGTTATGCACATTGGAGGCTAATAACACATGACAAATTGGACTGAATTAGATCAAAATGTTAGAACGTGGATCCATGAAGCCGGCGAGAGAATTCGTCAGTCATTCAAATCAGAGTTGAACATAAAAACAAAATCCAACCGGAATGATCTGGTTACGGATATGGATGAAGCCACAGAGCGCTACTTTACGGAAAACATTCGAAATACATATCCCGATCACCAAATCCTGGGCGAAGAAGGATATGGAGATGACTTTAAAGAGTTATCCGGTATCACCTGGATTATCGACCCGATCGACGGTACGATGAATTTTGTTCATCAGCAACGGAACTTTGCCATTTCCATAGGGATATACAATGGGAATGAAGGGAAGTTAGGTTACATATATGATGTGGTTCATGATGAATTATATTTTGTGAATAAAGGAAAAGGAGTCTTTATGAACGACGTAGAGCTCCCGCAGCTTGAGAGTGTCCCTGTAGAAGACGCGATCGTCGCTTTAAATGCCCTATGGGTGACAAAGAACAAGCGTATTGATCCGACCATTCTTGCTCCCCTGGTACAGGATGTTCGAGGGACAAGGTCGTATGGATCTGCCGCAATGGAGCTCGCTTATGTCGCTTCCGGGAGGCTTGATGCCTATTTAACAATGCGGCTTGCCCCTTGGGACTTCGCTGCCGGTAAAATCATGATTGAAGAGCTTGGCGGTGTCGTGACAGACCTAGAGGGGAATCCGTTAAACCCTTTGAACAAGAGCTCGGTATTCGTAGGTAAGCCTGGTCTGCATAAAACGATCCTGACCGAATATCTTCACAAAAATGATTAAAAAAATGAAGGGGGAGCAATCAGTGCTCCCCCTTCATTTTAATTGCAGTTTATAATCTACCTTCTTCTCTGTATTTCTTCTTCGTCTTAAAACCAAATCCCATTACAATGAATAAACAAATGAAACTTGCGACTGCAAGCATCATACTTTGTAAGCTGATTGAAATCGCAATCCCCATCAGTGAAACTGCAGCTAAAATTGAAAAAAGAACAAAAATCCATTTTATATTTGCCATTCTAGTACCCCCAAAAAAATTGATTGCCTTAGCCAATGTTCAGTATGCTATTCTTATTGAATTTTACCTATCAATTCAATAATGTGCAATGGTTAACAGAGACAAAGAGGAAGAACGCAAAAAATGTTTATGGAAACTTTTAGTGGGAATGAATGGGTAGTGTGAAATATTTATTAGGGCTTTTGTCAATGCTGTGATATAATGGTCTAGTTGAACTGAAAAATAGTATCTTTAATATTATAAAGAAATCCAATATTCAGGAGTGGAAATATGAAATTAAGAAATGACCTTAGAAATATTGCTATTATTGCTCACGTTGACCATGGGAAAACGACATTAGTAGATGAGCTTTTAAAGCAATCCGGAATCTTCCGCGAAAATGAAACAGTTTCAGAACGTGCGATGGATTCAAATGATCTAGAAAGAGAACGCGGTATTACAATTCTGGCGAAAAATACGGCGATTCAATATAAAGACTCACGTATCAACATTCTTGATACACCAGGACATGCTGACTTTGGTGGAGAAGTAGAGCGTATCATGAAAATGGTAGATGGTGTTCTATTAGTAGTAGACGCTTATGAAGGATGTATGCCTCAGACTCGCTTCGTTCTTAAGAAGGCACTTGAGCAAAATCTTACACCTATCGTAGTTGTAAACAAAATTGACAAACCATCAGCACGTCCGGAAGAAGTAATCGATGAAGTATTGGAATTATTCATTGAACTTGATGCGAATGATGAACAGCTTGAATTCCCGGTTGTCTATGCTTCTGCTATCAATGGTACAGCAAGTACAGATCCGGATCCAGAGAAACAGGACGAAAACATGCAGTGTTTATATGATAGCATCATTGAGCACATTCCGGCACCAGTTGACAACTCTGAAGATCCCCTTCAATTCCAAGTTGCACTGCTTGATTACAATGATTACGTTGGGCGTATCGGAATCGGTCGTGTGTTCAGAGGAACAATGAAGGTTGGTCAGCAAGTTGCGTTGATGAAGCTCGATGGCTCTGTTAAACAATTCCGTGTAACGAAAATCTTCGGTTTCTTCGGATTGAAACGAGAAGAGATCCAAGAAGCGAAAGCAGGGGATCTAATCGCCGTTTCCGGAATGGAAGATATCAATGTTGGTGAAACGGTTTGTCCGGTTGAACATCAGGACCAACTTCCTGTTCTGCGCATTGATGAGCCTACACTTCAAATGACATTCCTTGTAAACAACAGTCCGTTTGCAGGTAGAGAAGGTAAATTCGTGACATCAAGAAAGATTGAAGAGCGTTTACTGGCTCAGCTGCAAACAGATGTAAGCTTACGCGTTGAACCAACTGATTCACCTGATGCATGGACAGTATCCGGCCGTGGAGAGCTTCATCTTTCTATCCTGATCGAAAATATGCGTCGTGAAGGTTATGAATTACAGGTATCAAAACCACAGGTTATCATCAGAGAAATCGATGGTGTGAAAAGTGAACCGGTAGAGCGTGTTCAAATCGATATTCCTGAAGAATATATGGGGGGAGTAATTGAATCCCTTGGTCAACGTAAAGGTGAAATGCTGGATATGGTGAACAACGGAAATGGTCAAGTTCGTTTAATGTTCATGGTTCCTGCACGTGGATTAATCGGTTATTCAACTGAGTTTATGACCCTTACCCGTGGGTATGGTATCATCAACCACACATTCGACAGCTATCAGCCTCTACAAAAAGGGCGCGTTGGTGGACGTCGTCAAGGTGTTCTTGTATCGATGGAAACAGGAAAAGCGTCTCAATATGGAATCATGCAAGTCGAAGACCGCGGTATTATCTTTGTTGAATCAGGTACAGAAATCTACGGTGGGATGATTGTAGGGGAACATACGAGGGAGAATGATATTACCGTTAATATCACTAAGCTGAAACAGGCGACTAACGTACGTTCTGCTAATAAGGATCAAACCGTGACGATCAAAAAAGCAAGAATCATGACATTAGAGGAATCCCTCGAGTATCTAAATGATGATGAGTATTGTGAAGTAACACCTGAGTCAATCCGTCTTCGTAAAAAGATCCTTGATAAAAATGAGCGTGAAAGAGCAGAAAAGAAAAATAAGGTTACTCAATAAACTAAGTGAAGGGGGAGTAGGAAATGGATGTAACAGAGCGTTTGTCCTTTTTCGCATCCCTTTACCGTGTTGATCAAAACGCGGAAATGGGTATGTGGTTGCTTTATATAACCATAGTTGGGCTCTCAATCTTAGTTTATAAGCTCGGTTTTGCGAAAAAGCTGCCAGTGATGAAATCCATTTTGATTTATACTTTTCTTATTCTGGGATGTACAGTCCTTACGTTTCTTGGCATCTTTTTGCCTGTAGCGGAGGGATTAGTGGTGGCGGCCCTGATTTTAATCATATATAAGATCCGCTTGACCAACGAAAAGAAAAAAGGCACGTTTTAAGCACAAAAAATCTGCAGTCCAGATAAGAAGGGACTGCAGATTTTTTTATTTTGATTTCGCCCTGGCCAGGGGTATGTAGAATGACGGCAGGCTTAAAGCATATAATAAATGGCCGACTGCCCAAATAAAAATGGCCGTACTGTCAAATAAGCCGGGAACATCCTTTATCGCTAAATAGGATAAAGGAAAGTAAAGGAACACTGTAGGGAATGATAATACAAGGGAAAGAATCCATGAACCCTTTCTTGTAACATCCCATTTTTCCAGTATGTAAACAAATAATATACCGATCATACAGGATATGGCCAAGTGAAATATGAATTCAAGCCATTCTGGCAGATGTTTTGAAGTGAATATCGGGATGAAATCGACATTTAGCAATAGTACATAAACCTTAATCCCGGTTACTGCCTGCATTCCTTTAAGGAATAAACCCAATAAAGTACCGGAAATAAGTCCGATGACAAATCCTTTGTTGATTTGTTTAAAAGTCATCTTCTACTTTCGGGGAACGATAAAATTTAAAATTTCCAGTCGAGACACGTTCTTCCGTCTTCTCTTTGATCCGTTCGTGGCATTTATCACACATATAGGTATGAATAGGTCTGTTCCGCAGCTTTTTTGCCTGTAAGGAATAATCATCAATATTTTCAATTACTTCACATAAAGCGCATTTTACTCTCATCACGTACACCTCTATTTATTCTTATCATAAGTCTAGTCTCATTAGTATATCATGTAGTATAGTCAAACGCTTTATTAAACTTTCCCGTATGCTTTTAAGTTTGGCATTTGATATAGTATAATCAGGATGACCACTTTTAGAAACGAAAACGTTCAGAATACGTCTCAGGGGGGATTTTATGGCTAATAGAGTCGAGCCGGGGTTGATTCCTGCATTGTTTGAAGAACTGCAATCGGAGCGGTTTGTCACAGTCTCTACGGTTGACTATGAAACGAATGGACCCAATGTCAGTGCGATCTCTTGGATTCTTGCCAAAGACGAACAGACGCTATTATTCGCTGTCGACCAACGTTCAAGAATCGTGAAGAACATAAAGGATAATCCGCTTGTGGTCGTCAATTTAATCGCTAATGAATCAACATATTCGATTGCCGGGAAAGCCGGCGTTTCTCTGGAAAGCCTTTCAGGAGTGCCTTTAAAGCTTGCCCTTATTCAACTTGCCATTCATGAAGTCAGGGATGTCATGTTTTATGGTTCGAAAATCTCCACCGAGCCTGCCTATGAGAAGACATATGATAAAACGGCCGCTGACCGGTTGGACCGCCAAGTAATAGAAGCCATGAAGAAAGCTTAGATATCTAGGCTTTTTCATGGCTTTTTCTATTTTTAGTTTCATGCTTTTTTAATCGATTTTATTGTATGTTTGATCTTCTTGTTTCTTTCTAAGTTCTTTTTCTTTCGCGTTATTCATTTTTTTCTTTGGTTCATTCGGGGCATTTTCAGGATCTGTTTGCTTTAATGATTTAGGGATTTCAGGCATCAATCTTCCAGATATATCGGATAACTCATTCATGATGCCCTGAACAGGCTCCCCTCTTTGAATGTCTTTACTGATTTCTTTCAGGCGGGCATAAAGGTCAGGGTCAGCAATGACCATGGCTTCAGCACCGTAAGGATCATTTTGGAGTGCTTCTGCGACAGAGTATTTGATTGAACCGACTTGTGAACGTTCAACATCGGAATCGATGTCAATTCCTACAAATGCATACTTGCCGATCACGACAGCCGTTGCATCCTTCACATCCGGTACGCTGGTCGTCAAGTCTACCAGGTGCTTGGAAATTTGTTGACCCGATTTTCGTTCAACCTTTTGAATATTACTGTCCTGAACTGTAATGGGTTTATTGTTTTTGCTGTTTGCATCATTTTTATACCCGACCTCATTTTTATTGGCGCAAGCTCCAAGGATGATGGTTACCATTAGAAGAGAGATGAGCTTAGACATGTGAATACCTCCCGATTTAGAATCAATATCTTTTCTTATTGTGTAATTTTCTTCTATCTTTATACGTTTATTCATATATTTTAAGAAACGGGCCGTCCTATTTGAGTAGCTGGGAATAACCGGAACATCATTGGCTACATACAATAGTAATAAGAAATCAGGAGCAGGAGGCATCGATTTGAATAAAATTTATGTATTAGATACCAATGTCTTATTACAAGATCCACAAGCCATCTTTTCTTTCCAGGATAATGAGGTGGTTATACCTGCAGTCGTTTTAGAAGAAGTGGACTCCAAAAAGCGTTATATGGATGAAATCGGAAGAAACGCAAGACATGTATCGAAGCTGATAGATAATTTACGGCAAGAAGGAAAGCTCCATGAAAAAATCCCTCTTTATACAGGAGGTTCATTAAGAATTGAACTGAATCACCGCTCCTTTCAGCAACTCCAGGATATATTTGTAGAGAAAACAAACGATAATCGGATTATAGCAGTAGCTAAAAACCTTTCACTGGAGGAAGAGGCAAAGAAGGATGGGAAATTGGTCATCCTCGTCAGTAAAGATACCCTTGTCCGGGTTAAAGCAGATGCTCTCGGGTTACAAGCGGAGGATTTCCTTAGTGACAGAGTCGTCGAAGTGAATGATATTTACACGGGGTTCGTTGAACTATACACGGAAAGAGAGTTCCTTGATAAATTTTATGATAAAGGGGAATTGACCCTTACTGATATAACGAAACAGCGATTTTATTCCCATCAGTTCCTCATCATGAAAGATGCTCTTGGAAGCTCGGCATCAGCTCTTGGAATGGTGGATTCAAGTGGACTAAAAGTGAAAAAGCTGGTATATGATCAAGAACATATGTGGGGAATCAAAGCGCGTAATGTACAGCAGACAATGGCAACCGAGTTATTATTGAGAGATGATATATCCCTGGTGACCATGATAGGGAAGGCAGGTACAGGTAAGACGCTTTTGGCGCTTGCAGCCGGTCTTCTGCAGACCGAGGATTTCAATAAATTCAATAAATTACTCGTTGCGCGGCCAATCGTTCCTGTAGGGAAAGATATCGGTTACCTTCCAGGAGAAAAGCAAGAAAAATTAAGACCTTGGATGCAGCCGATTTATGACAACCTCGAATACTTGTTCAATACAAAGAAACCAGGCGAGCTTGATGATATTCTTGCTGGTATGGGATCGATCGAGGTTGAAGCATTGACCTATATCCGAGGCAGAAGCATACCGGATCAATATATTATCATTGATGAAGCACAGAACTTGACGAAGCATGAGGTGAAAACGATTCTGACCCGCGTAGGGGAACGGAGTAAAATTGTTTTAATGGGCGATCCGGCTCAAATAGATCACCCTTACCTGGATGAATATAATAACGGATTGACGTATGTTGTAGAAAGGTTCAAAGATCAAAAGTTAGCCGGCCATGTGAAGTTGATGAAGGGTGAGAGATCGGGCTTAGCTCAACTTGCTGCGGATATATTGTAAATAATAGGGATCTGAAACACAATTATAAGGTATGAAAAAACCGGTTCGGGTGTTCCTGAACCGGTTTTTTCTCATTTGTCATTCCACGCGAAATGCCCTGACATCCGTGATGGGATTCTCTCTATTCGAACCATCCATATAAAAAATATGAACAGGACCGTTTTCCCTTAGTGGCTTACCGTCTTTTGAGAATCCGATCAATAACTGATCTGCCTGAATTAAATCCAGAGTATGATCCCCGTTTTCCGTTTCTATCACGATCGCAGCTGCCTCTGGATAGGGCTCCGCGTTCTTAAGGAATGGAGATAACGGAATGGCGAACGTTCCGTTAAGAATCTTCTCCTTCTCATATTTCTTCTCGGTCTTCAAAGTAGGCGGATAGGTTGCACCTTCTTGAATCTCCCTTGACCAATGCTTGGAAACTGCTTTTGTATATTCTTCTAATTCATCCACTTTTTCTGCTGTATCATCAAAATATGTAGTCAAATCCACTTTTCGATCATCGAATATCCAAACTCCCGAATCCAATGTAATCGGATATTTCACTTTCCCTTTTATCGGTATGATGCTTTCCACTTCAGATTCCTCCTCTCGCTGATAATAACAGTATATATGTTCTAACAAGGTTTGTCACATTAGATGAAAGCATTTTCAGCGTTTTCAATACACGGAAATAGGGAAACTATAAGTAGGACAAAAGGAGATGTTGGACAAATGATAAAAACTCAGGAATGGTTGGAAGAATTGGTAGAAAAAGCAAGACCCGCTGCATCTGAAGGGAAGGTAGCGGAGTACATACCGGCATTGAAGGATCAAAATCCCAATGACCTGGCAATCAGTATTTACACCTTGGATAATCATTCCTGTTATGCAGGAGATCATTTAAAGAAATTCACACTTCAAAGCATTTCCAAAGTCATTACCCTTGCACTTGTATTAATGGATTATGGAGAAGAATATGTATTTTCCAGAGTTGGGATGGAGCCAACGGGCGATCCGTTCAATTCCATAGCGAAACTGGAAACCCATAAGCCATCAAAACCACTTAATCCAATGATCAATGCTGGTGCACTCGCTGTGACAAACATGATTAAAGGTAACACCGAAATGGAAAAGTGGCAGCGACTTATTGAATTCATCAATCATATGACGGGTGAAACGGTCTCTTATAATGAAGACGTGGCCTACTCAGAATTGCAGACGGCCAACCTTAACAGATCGCTCTGTTACTTCATGAAGCAGCATGGTGTGATTACAGGGAATGTTGAAGATCTGCTCGTTCTCTATACAAAGCAATGTGCCGTCGAAATGAGCTGTGTTGACCTTGCAAAAATGGGTGCGGTTTTTGCAAATGATGGAATTGATCCGGAAAGCGGTCGTGAAGTGATTACCCGTGATGTGGCTAGAGTGTGTAAAACATTTATGGTGACATGCGGCATGTATAATACTTCCGGCGAGTTCGCCATTAAAGTAGGGATTCCTGCCAAAAGTGGAGTATCAGGCGGCATCATGGGATCGGTACCTGGTAAGTGCGGGATCGGAATTTTTGGACCTGCATTGGATGATGTCGGTAATAGCAGTGCAGGATTAAAACTGCTACAGATGCTCAGTGATGAATATTCATGGAGTATTTTTTAGCATCAGTTTAGGGAATAAGGAACCCTACTTGAAAATCACATCCTTATGGCATAGTGCCCATTGATTTCATTAAAATAATCGTTCGAAATTTTGTCATTGAATCCCGGGGAAAACACTTATTTTTCTTGCAATTTCTCGGGTTTAACGATAAAATTTTAAGACAGGAAGGTTATTTGTTCGGAATGGGGGGATCACTGTGGCGTCAGAAATGACAATTAATCATCGAGAAAAAGCCTATGAGCTATTAAAGGCAGACGCAGAAAAGATTTTACAATTAATTAAAGTTCAAATGGATAATTTAACGATGCCCCAATGCCCTCTCTATGAGGAAGTATTGGATACCCAGATGTTCGGATTATCCCGTGAAATAGAATTTGCCGTCCGGCTGGGACTAGTGGATGATCAAGATGGAAAAGAACTGATTGATTCTTTGGAAAGACAACTTTCTGCCCTTCATGAAGCATCTACAAAAAAGTAAAATAGTCATGACAACTCAAACAATACATAGAACTGTTGTTTGAGTTTTTTTGTTAAATACGGTCAATGTCACAGAAAGAAGAAAAAGATATAAGAAAAAAAGGATTGAAATGTCATGATTAAAAAAATAGCAAAGTCCTATGATTACTCATTAATCGCTGTCTATGTTTTTTTATGTTTATTTGGCCTTGTCATGATCTATAGTGCCAGTATGGTCATGGCCGTAGAACGTTTTGGCTGGGATAGCGATCATTTTTATAAGCGGCAGATGGTCAATATCATTATAGGTTTCATTGCCTTTACCGTAGCAGCATGGTTTCCGTACAAAGCCTTTCAGGTCGGTAAGATCATCAAGAGTCTGATGGTCATCATCATTGGATTGTTACTTGCCGTCCATGTTTTCGGGTATGAAGTGAACAATGCAAAGAGCTGGATCAACTTAGGCTTCATGCCTATTCAGCCATCGGAATTTGCCAAGCTTGCCGTTATTATTTATTTAGGTTCCGTATACTCAAAGAAACAGGCATACATAGATGATTTTAATAAAGGACTTGCACCGCCTCTATTGTTTTTGGGCTTTATTTGCTTTTTGGTATTTTTAGAACCTGACTTCGGAACGGCAGCAATCATATTCGCCATCGGAGCGATCGTTATTTCCTGTTCTGGAATAAGCTATAAGACATTTTTTAAGCTTGCCGGCCTCGGAATCGGTTTTTTGATCGTATTGTCTCCTGTCATTTACCTCGCAAGGGGCTTCATTTTCACTAAAGAAAGGCTAAGCAGGATCGAAGCCTATCTGTCTCCGTTCAAATATGCCCAGGGCGAGGGGTACCATCTGGTGAATTCATACCTTGCCATCGGATCCGGCGGAGTGAAAGGCCTTGGTTTAGGGCAGAGTGTCCAAAAGCTGGGTTATTTACCCGAACCCCAAACAGATTTTATCATGGCCATCATTGCCGAAGAGCTCGGGGTATTCGGGGTAAGCTTTGTCATCCTCGGACTTTCCTATATTGTGCTCCGGGGAATCTATACCGGTGTGAAGTGTCAGGACCCCTTTGGAACGATGCTTGCCATCGGGATCTCCTGTATGATAGGAATCCAGGCTTTCATCAATCTGGGAGGGGTTTCCGGATTGATCCCGATCACAGGGGTTCCACTTCCGTTCATCAGTTACGGAGGTTCTTCCCTATTGGTGCTATCTTTGTCGATGGGTGTCCTTGTGAATGTGTCGATGTTTGTAAAATATGAAGAAAAATATAAAATAAAGAAGGAAAATGACTATCCTTCGGAGAATATGGATAATAGCAAAAAAATATATGGTGTAAAAATGTAGGTCACTTTGATAGAGTATCTAACACTCTAAGTCTAGGGTCTGCCCCCTAAGATACTTTTTAAATATCTTTCGGGACAGCCCTTTTTTAATAGACTGCATTATTGGAAAATTCAATCATGAACAGCCAAAAGGAGAGAGAGTATTGAAGAAAATTAAAAAAGTACTGGTAGCAAATCGCGGAGAAATTGCCATCCGTGTGTTCAGGGCATGTACTGAACTTAATATTCGAACCGTGGCGATATACAGCAAGGAAGACTCTGGGGCATATCACCGTTACAAAGCTGATGAAGCATACTTAGTAGGCGAAGGGAAAAAGCCTATTGATGCTTATTTAGACATAGAAGGAATCATTCGAATTGCAAAAAATGCGGGTGTCGATGCCATCCATCCCGGATATGGCTTCCTGTCCGAGAATATACATTTTGCCAGACGTTGTGAAGAAGAAGGAATCAATTTCGTTGGCCCTCATTCTGAGCATCTAAATATGTTCGGTGACAAAGTTAAGGCCCGCCATCAGGCACAAATGGCTAATATACCTGTTATACCAGGTACAGATGGACCTGTAGAGACATTGGAGGAAGTCATATCATTTGGGAAGGAACACGGTTTCCCGATCATCATTAAAGCTTCCCTAGGCGGCGGTGGACGTGGGATGCGTATCGTCCGCAATCTGGAAAGCTTAAAGGAAGCATATGAGCGAGCCAAATCAGAAGCCAAAGCGGCGTTTGGAAATGATGAGATTTACGTTGAGAAATTTGTGGAAAATCCTAAACATATTGAAGTTCAGATCCTTGGTGATCAGGATGGTAATATCGTTCACTTATACGAGCGTGATTGTTCCATTCAAAGGCGCCATCAGAAGGTAGTGGAAATTGCACCTTCTGTATCTTTAAGTGATCAACTGAGAGAGGATATCTGCGAAGCGGCAGTCCGCCTGATGGACAATGTGAAATACGTGAATGCCGGTACCGTTGAGTTCCTTGTGGCTAATAATCAGTTCTACTTCATTGAAGTTAATCCCCGTGTACAAGTGGAACATACCATTACGGAAATGGTAACAGGAGTAGACATTGTTCAATCACAACTGATGATAGCAGAAGGTCACTCTCTGCATAGTGATAAACTTGGCATTCCCCTTCAGGATGATATCAGAACGAATGGATTTGCCATTCAGTCACGCGTTACAACGGAGGATCCTTTAAATAACTTTATGCCAGATACAGGAAAAATCATGGCTTACCGGTCAGGGGGAGGGTTCGGAGTCCGTCTTGACGCAGGTAATGGGTTCCAGGGAGCGGTAATTACGCCGTATTACGATTCCCTTCTTGTCAAGCTTTCGACATGGGCACTGACATTTGAACAGGCTGCATCCAAAATGGTCAGAAACCTTCAAGAATTTAGGATCCGGGGGATCAAGACGAATATCCCATTCCTCGAGAATGTTGTGAAACATGAAAATTTCATATCCGGTCAATATGACACATCATTTATCGACACGACTCCTGAACTGTTCATATTCCCTAAACGTAAGGACAGGGGAACGAAGATGCTGTCTTATATCGGGAATGTAACCGTAAATGGTTTCCCGGGGGTAGAGAAGAAGAAAAAGCCGGTTTTTTCAAAGCCGCGAATCCCGGCCCTGGACATTAATCAGGATGTTAAGCACGGCACAAAACAAATCCTTGACCAGCACGGTGCAGATGGTCTTGTGAAATGGGTCAAAGAGCAGAACAATGTATTACTGACGGATACAACGTTCCGGGATGCTCATCAATCATTACTTGCTACGCGGGTGAGGACTAACGACCTTAAACAGATCGCGGAGCCTACATCCCAACTGCTGCCTGATATGTTTTCTTATGAAATGTGGGGCGGAGCGACTTTCGATGTAGCCTATCGGTTCCTGAAGGAAGATCCATGGAATCGATTATTGACTCTAAGAGAGCGAATTCCAAATGTATTATTCCAGATGCTTCTGAGGGCCTCCAATGCCGTAGGGTATAAAAATTATCCTGATAATGTAATCCGGGAATTCGTTGAAAAATCAGCTTTCGCAGGTATTGACGTTTTCAGGATCTTTGACAGCTTAAACTGGGTTAAAGGGATGGAAGTGGCAATTGACGCCGTAAGGCAAAGCGGAAAAATCGCCGAGGCAGCCATTTGCTATACCGGTGATATCGATGATCCGACCCGTACAAAATATAGTATTGACTATTATAAAGATCTTGCAAAAGAATTAGAAGCAAGCGGTGCCCATATCCTTGCCATTAAAGATATGGCGGGACTCTTAAAGCCACAGTCAGCATACCGGTTGATTTCGGAATTAAAAGACACAATCAGCCTGCCAATTCACCTGCACACTCATGACACCAGTGGTAATGGGATCTACACATACGCAAGAGCAGTAGAAGCGGGTGTAGACATTGTTGATACGGCCCTCGGCACTATGTCTGGTTTAACCTCTCAGCCAAGTGCCAGTACGCTGTATTATGCATTAAAAGGAACCGAAAGAGAACCGGATGTGAACATTGATTCACTGGAAACCCTGTCTCACTACTGGGAAGACGTACGTAAGTATTATACTGACTTTGAAAGTGGCATGATGTCCCCTCATTCTGAGGTATACAAGCATGAAATGCCTGGCGGTCAATACAGCAATCTTCAACAGCAGGCTAAAGCCGTTGGACTCGGTAACCGTTGGGAAGAGGTAAAAGAAATGTACGCCAGGGTGAATCACATGTTTGGCGATATCGTCAAGGTGACACCTTCCTCTAAAGTCGTGGGGGACATGGCTTTATTCATGGTTCAGAATGATTTATCCGAAGCGGATGTAATCGAAAAAGGTGAGAAGATCGATTTCCCGGATTCTGTTGTGGAATTATTCGAAGGGTATTTGGGACAACCGCATGGCGGTTTCCCGAAAGATTTACAGAAGGTGATCCTGAAAGGACGAAATCCCCTCACCGTACGTCCGGGAGAGCTGTTGGATGATGTAGACTTCACTGCCTTGAAAGAGAAGCTCTTCGAGGATCTTGAACGCCCTGTAACCAGCTTTGACGCCCTGGGATATGCCTTATATCCTAAAGTGTTCATGGAATATGCAAACACTATGGACCAATTCGGGGATATTTCCGTTCTGGATACTCCGACATTCCTATTCGGAATGAGACTCGGTGAAGAAATAGAAGTGGAAATCGAAACGGGCAAAACCCTCATTGTGAAACTGGTTTCCATAGGTCAGGCACAGGCGGATGGTACGCGGATTGTTTACTTTGAATTGAATGGACAGGCGCGTGAAGTTGTCATCAAAGATGAAAGCATCAAGTCTACTGTGGCTGCAAAAATGAAGGCAGATATGAAAAATGAAAACCATATCGGGGCTTCCATGCCAGGGACCGTCATAAGGGTCATTGCAGAAAAAGGGGAAACGGTTGAAAAGGGAGATCATCTCATGATCACAGAAGCCATGAAAATGGAAACGACCGTTCAAGCGCCTTTCGCAGGAGTGGTTAAGGACATCTATGTTCAGAATGGTGATGCCATTAGTCCAGGAGATTTATTGATTGAAGTGAATAAAGCATAATTAAAAAGGATTCCGGGGATGACCCCTGGAATCCTTTTTTTTATGCTTTCCGCTTGCTCCTTGAAGCAAGTAGGTTGAAGTAACATAATAACCCAAACAGACAAGCGATTATCAAGGCGTGCATTAACGCAATCGCCAGATTCAATCTTGTGAACACTACGAGTGCGCCACTCATCACTTGCAGACAAACGAGGGTGAATGCTATGATCCAGCCCCAGTAAATCACTTTCTGATGCTTATGCTCTTTGATGGCAATATAGGTAATGTATGCAATCCACAAGAAAATAAAACCTGCTGCAGCCCTATGCCCCATCTGGATCCATTCATACATATTCGTTGGCAGACCGGGGGAAGAATTGACACATAGTGGCCAGTCCTTACACACCAAACTCGATTCAGTATGTCGTACGAGAGCTCCCGTATAAACAACAAGATAACTATAAATCGTCACACCAACCGTATGGAATCTCATTCTTTTGTCGATAACCAATGAATTCGCATCGAACTTCTGATCGACTTCAAATATCAGAAGCGTCAATAATAATATGGAAGCAAAGGAAATAAGGGAAATACCGAAATGCAGAGCAAGGACGAAATCAGATTGTCCCCATAGTACAGCTGCAGCTCCGATCAAGCCTTGTAATACCAAGAAAAAGAATGATAGTGCCGCAAGGAATTTTGTTTCACGCTTATATCCAATCGCTTTCCATGACCATATTGATAATGCGAGAACTAATAATCCCACACCGCCGGATACAACGCGATGTGCTAACTCTATAACAAGTTCAAATGTAATATCACTTGGAATTAACTGTCCGTTACAAAGGGGCCAAGATCGCCCGCAGCCCATGCCGGATTCTGTTTTCGTTACCAGGGCACCGCCTAATAGAACAAATAACATACCCAATGTAGTTAAAACGGCAAGCCACTTTAATCCTTTGTGAACACCTTTATGCAATCTATTCACCTTCTTAATTAATAGACTCTACACACTTTCTATAAATAAATATAGTAGAAAAATATATATGCCTCTACGATATTACATAAAAGGGTTGAAAAACTCAACCGATAAAATGTTACAGAATTATGAGCATTTATCTAGGGAGAATAGAGAATAGTAATAGTAGGGAAGGACTAATTTACGTAAAAACAAAATCTGTAAGCGCTTTGACATGATTTGTGGTATGATGGGATTAAAATGTTTGTAGAAATTTGAAGAAACCTGTGTGTGTTTCTTTCTTCACAATTTCTTCACATAATTGTCTAATTCTCCCCCAAAAAGGAAAAAATATATGGTTTAATATAATATTGATAGCATATATACTATTTCTTATCTGTGAATGAATTTACAGAGGAATATAGAAATAGTTAATCATTTCCTATATAGTATAGAGGTGGAAGCAAACCTCTTTGCTTTTTATAGAGAGGAGAGAGAAAATGTCTAACAGTCGAATCATGACAGACGTTGAGAAAGCAGATGTGACAGCTTCAACTGCTTGGAAAGATTTTTTGGCACTCATTAAAATCGGGATCGTTAATTCAAATTTAATTACAACCTTTACAGGTATGTGGTTAGCTTTTTATTTTACGAATACACACTTTCTGAATTCCCTGGATATCATGTTTCTTACGTTGATAGGTTCTTCCCTTATTATTGCGGGGTCCTGCTCCATCAATAATGTGTATGATCGGGATATCGATCACTTGATGGAACGAACGAAAGAAAGACCTACCGTAACAGGTAAGATCAATGGACCAAAAGCATTGACCCTTGGGTTAATCATGATTGCAGTCGGTCTCATCATGTTATTCATGACGACCATCACTGCAGGAGTCATTGGGCTGATCGGGGTATTTAGTTATGTTGTATTATATACAATGTGGTCAAAGAGAAAATATGTGAGTAACACGATTGTAGGAAGTATCTCAGGTGCGGTTCCGCCATTAATCGGTTGGGCTGCTGTTGATGCAAACCTCGATGTGATTGCTTGGGTATTATTCCTGATGATGTTCATCTGGCAGCCTCCCCATTTCTATGCTTTGGCGATGAAGAGAGTGGAGGAATACAGGGCAGCGAATATTCCTATGCTTCCAGTAGTGAAGGGGTTCGCCACTACGAAGCATCATATCGTAGCCTGGGTTGCGGCACTATTACCACTCCCGTTCTTCTTGATGGACCTCGGGATGTTTTTCTTTGTCCTTGCAACAGCCTTTAATATTGGCTGGCTGGCACTTGGATTGGCAGGTTATAAGATGAAAGATGATATTAAGTGGTCAAAGCTTATGTTCGTTTATTCATTAAACTACTTGACTATCTTGTTCGTAGCGATGGTCATCGTTACGGTACTTTAAGATTAGTGGGAATTCTTTCTGATAAGAAATCCAAATAGATATTTTTATGGGTCCTTGTTTTATTCCAAAGTACATTACATGAAAGAGGGGTTTGATTAAGCTATGAAAGCAAGGCTATCTAAGTGGCGCTTATTCTCAATTCTAGCAATGTTAGCGCTGGTTCTTTCTGGCTGTGGAGAGCCATTTCTCTCCACATTGCAGCCAGCCGGTGAAGTTGCACAGACACAATATGATTTGATGATACTTGCAACATTAATTATGGTATTGGTCATCATTGTAGTCATCGCTGTCTATATGGTTGCGATTGTTCGTTTCCGTAGAAAGAAAGGGGATACAAAAATCCCTAAGCAAGTAGAAGGAAGTCACACACTTGAAATCGTGTGGACCGTTATTCCGATCATTCTTCTTATTATCCTGGCCGTCCCTACTGTTACAGCAACATTCGAGTTAGCGGATACAAAGGCAATGGATAAAAAGGATGCAGACGGCAATCGTGATGCATTAGTCGTGAATGTACGTGCCAACCTTTACTGGTGGGAATTCGAATATCCTGATGAAAAGATTATCACATCTCAAGATTTAGTTGTCCCAACAGATCAGAAAGTATATTTCAATGTGACAGCTTCAGATGTAAAACACTCATTCTGGATTCCTGCTGCAGGAGGAAAGATTGATACAAACGTTGATGGTGTGAATACATTCTTCCTTGAGTTTGACGGGGATAAGTCTAAAGAGGCAGGCGGATTATTCTATGGTAAATGTGCGGAGCTTTGCGGTCCTTCACATGCTTTAATGGACTTTAAAGTTAAAGCGCTTCCTAAAGAAGAATTCACAGCATGGGTTGAAGATATGAAAAATGCAGGGGAGCCGAAACCGACTTCTGATGTAGCACAACAAGGACAAGAAATCTTCAACAAAAAATGCTTAAGCTGCCATGCAGTATCACCACAGGATGGAAGACCTGAATCAGCTCGACTGGCACCAAACTTATCTAACTTCGGTGAGCGTTCCCGTATTGCCGGAATATTAGATCATAACGAAGAAGAGTTGAAAAATTGGATTTCCGACCCTGAGCAGTACAAACCAGGCAATAAGATGACAGGTACATATGGAAACCTGCAGGAAGATGAAATCGATGCACTTGCAGAGTATTTAATGGGCTTAAAGGTTCAAGATTAATTGGGGATTAGTAAAAGGGAGGTTTAATCGTGAGTAGCTATGCACAGAAAAAAGGCTTCGGCGCGACTGTATGGGACTACATGACAACAGTGGACCATAAAAAGATCGCCATCCTTTACCTAATGGCAGGAGGATTCTTCTTCCTTGTCGGTGGTTTGGAAGCTCTTATCATTCGTATACAACTTGCAGTTCCTAACAATGATTTTGTTAGTGCGGGTTTATACAACGAACTATTAACCATGCACGGTACAACGATGATATTCTTGGCTGCAATGCCACTAATATTTGCGTTCATGAATGCAGTCGTACCATTGCAGATCGGCGCTCGTGACGTTGCGTTTCCTTTCGTGAACTCATTAGGGTTCTGGTTATTCTTCTTAGGAGGGGTATTCCTGAATCTTTCATGGTTCATGGGAGGAGCACCAGATGCAGGATGGACTTCATATGCATCTCTATCCATGGCATCACCCGGTCACGGAATCGACTTCTATGTACTCGGGTTACAGATAGCCGGTGCAGGTACGCTGATAGGTGGTATCAACTTCCTTGTTACCATCATTAATATGCGTGCTCCAGGAATGACATATATGCGTATGCCATTATTCACTTGGACAGTGTTTGTTACATCTGCACTTATTCTTTTCGCGTTTCCGGCATTAACGGTAGGACTTTTCCTAATGTTATTTGATCGTATGTTCGGAGCGAATTTCTTCGATGTAGCGAATGGAGGGAATACAATTATCTGGGAGCACTTCTTCTGGATCTTTGGTCACCCTGAGGTATACATCCTAGTATTACCGGCATTCGGAATTTTCTCTGAGATCATTCCACATTTCTCTAGAAAACGCTTATTTGGTTACTCATCCATGGTATTTGCGACCGTATTGATCGGTTTCTTAGGATTCATGGTATGGGCTCACCATATGTTCACAGTAGGATTAGGACCAATCGCGAATGCTATTTTCGCTGTAGCGACTATGGCCATCGCCGTCCCAACAGGTATAAAGATCTTTAACTGGGTCCTTACCATGTGGGGAGGAAGTTTAACATTCACGACTCCGATGCTTTATGCTGTAGCTTTCATTCCTACATTCGTAGCGGGTGGGGTAACAGGAATCATGCTGGCTTCTGCAGCGGCAGATTATCAGTTCCATGATACGTATTTTGTAGTAGCCCATTTCCATTACGTTATCGTAGGTGGAGTAGTATTTGCCCTATTGGCAGGTACACACTATTACTGGCCTAAAATGTTTGGAACGATGTTAAATGACTTCTTAGGGAAGATTGCTTTCTGGTTGTTCTTTATCGGATTCCATTTGACTTTCTTCATTCAGCATTTCCTTGGACTTATGGGAATGCCTCGCCGTGTTTGGACGTTCTTGCCTGGTCAAGGATTCGAAACGGCAAACTTAGTAAGTTCCATCGGTGCCGGATTCATGGGCGTAGCCGTCATCGTTTATGTGATTAATATTATTGTCACTCAAGTTAAAGGAGTGAAGGTAGCCAATGACCCTTGGGGAGATGGACGTACCATCGAATGGGCGATCCCGTCACCACCACCATTCTACAACTTTAAGCAAACTCCGCTTATCCGTGGTCTGGACGCTTATTGGTTAGAGAAAATGGAAGGCAACAAAGGATTAACTCCTGCTGAGCCTATCGGTGATATCCATATGCCGAATAACTCCATTCTTCCTTTCTTCATCTCACTTGGATTGTTCATTGCAGCATTCGGTGCAATGTACCACGTTGATGATAAAGCATGGGCACTGCCGGTACTAGTCATCGGTATGTTGATTACATTGGGATCCATGTTCCTGCGTTCTGTATTGGACGATCATGGGTATCATGTACACAAAGAAGATTTAATGGATGACGATAAAGGGGGTAAGGCATAATGCACGCTGAAGAAAAGTTCACGCCAAAGACCTGGCCGGCCTCCCCTGAAAAGGCTACCCTTGAGGGGAAAAATAAATTTATGGGCTTCTGGTTTTTCCTTGGTGGAGAAACAGTACTTTTCGGATCTCTATTCGCAACGTACTTAGCTCTTAAAAATAAAGTTCCAAGTGACAGTCATGCACTTACAACGGATTTATTTGATTTACCGCTATCGTTTTTAGCAACGATGCTTCTTTTAACAAGCTCACTGACAAGTGTGTATGCGATGTATCATATGAAGAACTATAATTTCCAACGGATGCAGGCCTGGTTATTGATTACTGTTCTCCTCGGTGCCGGATTCCTTGGATTGGAGATTTACGAGTTTAATCATTACGTACATGAATACGGGCATACTTTTACTAGTAGTGCATTTGGTTCAGCCTTTTACACTCTTGTAGGTTTCCACGGGGGACACGTTGCTTTCGGTCTTCTATGGATTGTAAGCTTGATGCTTCGTAATGCAAAACGTGGTTTAAATCTATACAAT
The DNA here is from genome assembly GCF_019334305.1 of Rossellomorea orangium. GTDB lineage: Bacteria > Bacillota > Bacilli > Bacillales > Bacillaceae_B > Rossellomorea. The sequence continues at coordinate 411,111 of NZ_JAHWGH010000018.1, read as the reverse complement.
GCTCCGAAGTTCTATTTAGCTTCACTATATTGGCACTTTATCGACGTTGTATGGGTATTTATCTTTACAGTAGTATACTTAATGGGAATGGTGGGATAAACTGATGGCGAATCAACAATCAACTTCAGGTAACCCAAGTGTAGATTACGAATACCGTCGTAAGAAGAATGCAGAAGACATGAGAATGCAGTTAACATCATTCATGTTAATGATTTTCTTAACATTGGTGGCCTTTATTGCAGTGGCAGGGGATTTTGATAAGTACTTCGTGGTACCATTCATTCTCTTACTTGCCGTCGTTCAACTGGTTTTTCAACTTTATTACTTCATGCACATGAGTCATAAAGGTCATGAAGCACCATCATTGTTCCTGTATTCCGGTGCACTTGTTGCATTTATCACAGTGTTAACATTTTTAACAATTGTATGGATCTAAAGAAAAAGTCAGCCTTTTGGCTGGCTTTTTTTCGTGCTTGTCGGGCCAACCCAGTCGGCTCCGCTTTTCATTGTCCAGCTCCGGCGGCTAGTCCCTCGAGGTCATAAGTCAAATCAACCAAAATGGCAAAGAGCGCCATTCCGGTTGATTCGACTTATGCTTGTCGGGCCTGCCCAAGCCGCCTTCGCTTTTCTAATTGTTCATGAACTTGTCATTACCTTAGATTGAAGTGGGGGAGGGTTGTCAGTATAATGGGGGTAGGTGTTAATTGTGAAATGAGGTGAGAAGATGCATTTGGCTATTTTTGGGTTTATGGCGTTATGGAGCCCTTTTTTTCTCATGACGTTGGTGTTTTTGACTGTACTCTACTTTTTGATCACGATCAAGTGGAGGGACAGTTTTAAGGATAATAGAAAATTGACGGGAAAAGAAGCGGCATTTTTTATAGTATCGATGGTTTTGCTTTATGCGATTAAAGGCTCTCCTGTAGAGGTACTTAGTGGGATATTGTTTTCTGCTCATATGACACAGATGGCATTTTTATATCTAGTCTTCACGCCATTATTGATTTTGGGTATACCAACTTGGGTTTGGAAAGCCACGATTGAACTGCCGGTTGTCAAGTCGGTATTCAGCTTTATGACAAAGCCGCTGATCTCCTTATTGTCATTCAACTTGGTTTTTTCCATCTATCATATCCCGTTAGTCTTTGATAACGTACGAACGGATGTGACTCTCCATGGATTGACCACTTTCATATTATTCCTTCTAGCGGTATTTATGTGGTGGCCATTGATCAATCCAGTGGATGAAGATATTGAATTAAGTGGATTAAAACGCATTGGTTATATATTGGGTAGTGCCGTATTATTGACACCGGCATGCGGGTTAATCATTTTTGCGGAAAATCCGATGTATGCAACGTACTATGATCCAAATGAATGGCTTAAAGCGTTGTCTCTTTGTGTACCGGTGAATACACTTGAAGGCCTGACACTGACAGGACCGGAATTATTTACTTCCATGTCAACACTTAATGATCAACAGCTTGGTGGAGTGTTGATGAAAATTGTTCAGGAAATCGTGTTTGGTGTGGTTCTTTTCAATTTATTCTTCCAGTGGTACAAAAAGGACCAGGAGCAGCAGGAGAAGCATTCCTATGAACCTGTAGCAGATTCACCCTTACAGGAGCAATGAAATGATACAGGTGTAGCCCAGGTGAAGTTATGCCTGTACATACATAGCGTTCAACTATCCGGGTTTTAAAATTAACTCATGCTAGCATTTTTTAGAAAAGAGAGGAAAAGAGATGGATTTACCTATATTACCTACAATAAGCACGAGCTTTATCGTGTTAAGTGCTGTCACTGTGGCGATAGGATGGTGGCAGATTAAACAGAGAAAGATTGAACAACATCAGAAAACGATGACACTCGCGGGAATCTTTGCCCTTATCTTTTTCGTTATTTATCTGAGCAGGACGATTTTTGTCGGAAACACATCGTTCGGTGGTCCTGACGACATAAAGCTTTATTATACGGTCTTCCTGGTCTTTCATATTACATTGGCCACGGTTGGCGCCGTATTTGGTATCCTGAGCCTATGGACAGGGTATAAAGACCAGCTTAAAAAGCATCGTAAGCTTGGCCCGATTACAAGCTTCATCTGGTTCTTCACGGCCATCACGGGTGTCGCGGTCTATATGCTTCTTTATGTTTTTTACAAGGGCGGAGAGACGACATCAGTCATCAGAGCCATTCTCGGTTATTAAACCAAAACCTATTATGTGGTTGCACATAGTAGGTTTTTTATTAGGGATATTTGCGTTCGAAGACAGATTCTCCAAGAAGATATAAAAAGGACAAATCCCAGAACCCCGGGATTTGTCCTTTTATAATTTAAAGTTGGTTTTGATGATACCTGCTTCTTTCGCTGAGTTAAACACAATGAGTAATAATGGACCTATGATGAATCCTAATACCCCAAAGAGTTTCAGGCCGAGATACATGGCGATCAGTGTAGCAAGTGGGGATAGTCCGATATGGCTTCCCATCACCTTTGGCTCGACGGTTCTCCTGATGATCAGAAGGATGGCGGCCAAAACGGCCAATTGAGTTCCGAGAGCGATGTTTCCCGTCAACAGATGGAAGATTGCCCAAGGACCCAACACGACGATTGATCCGATCAGTGGGATGAAATCAATTATCCAAATAATGATCGACATGACGATTGCCACGTCAGGAGAAATGAAAAGAAGTCCGATCAAGGATACGATAAAGATGATGATGCTTACCAGAAATTGCGCTTTAAAGAATCCGAAAATGACGTATGTAAGTCTTGACGTCATAAAGGTAACTTTTTCAGCAGTTCGTTCTGTCAAATGACCATAAATGGATCTCTTGATCCGGGGTAAGTCCAGCATGAATAGAAATAGAGCGATCAAATAGACGAGAAAGCTTACAAGATAATTCGGGATATACGATAAAAAAAGGCTGATTCTTTCAATATTGAAAGAATTAAGGATTTTCGTTTTCCCGCTGTTTAGAAAGCTTTGGACGTCTTCACTAAAGCTCTTGACGAGTTCATCGGGAAGATCTTCTGTTGCATTCAGCAATCGGTCTTCATAATCGAGCCATATATCGCTTAATTGATTAACGTATTTGGGTGCATCTTCGATAAGCTTGATTCCTTCTCCAACCACTTTAGTGGTGACGAAAAATGAGGAAACGCTAATGAGGAGCAAAAATAGAATAAAAACGGAAAGAACCGCGAACCTCCGTTTAGTTGAAAATCGTCTTTGAATAAAGCCCACAGCAGGCTCGAGAAATAGTGCGGTGATGATCGCAGTAATCAAAGTTACGGAAACCGGAAGTATAAAAAAGGCGATTAATGCTATCAGTAAGATGATCAAGGTGATCATTAATACTTTTTTAGTGAAAAACTTGGACAATTGTGTACCCCTTTCTAACAGGAACCTCTTACTTATCATTATATTAGAGTCAGAGAAGAATGAACAGTGGGAAGAAAGTGAAATTTTGAAGGTTTTGTAACCATTCTTCAAGTTTGATGGATGGTTGAGGAACATGATAAAGAGAAGACAATAAAGAAAAGACTGTCTGCAGGACAGACAGTCTAAAGCAAATTACCATGCGAAGTTCGTTGCATCTTTCTTAACATCTGCTAATAGCTTTTCACATGTAGTGACAAGATGTTTAGGGAATTCTTCACCTTCACCATATTCCACTCCATGTGGGTAGTAATGTTTACCAAGCAGAGGTGTCATTAATTGAATAACGGCGTCATGCTTCCCCACATCGCCTTCCACTGCCAGTCCCTGGATGCGTAAATAAAAGATGCCTTCTCTTATTTCGAATTTGCGATCATAAGTCACGCGCTCATAGTCCCACTGTCCTGCACGGACCAATCCATGAGATTCCATGATTTCATCTAATCGGTTTAAATCGACTTTTAAGCTTTCAAATTCAGTTGCTTCAAAACGCATAATCTTTTCCTCCTATATTGGCTTGCATGAAGAATCCTCCTCATGCTTTCCGTATGGTAGAAGCATTTATATCGGTGTATGTACATTGATACTAAATGCAGTATTTCTCATTCTTTATAATAGTGGAAAAATCTTTATCTTGCAATGTCTTGAATCATTTGAATAGGGTGATTTTTTTTAAGGTGAATATCTTCTTACAGAAAGTATAAAAATAGAAGAGCAAATGTTCATGTGTAGGAGGATGATGAATTTGAGTAAAATCAAGGATATAATGACCAAAGAAGTTGAAACCTGTACGTTACTCGATAATGTGTTTGAAGTTGCTCTTAAAATGAAAGAACACAATATTGGATCCATTCCCATCGTGGATGGAGAGAAAATCGTGGGAGTGATGACCGACAGGGATATCGTCCTCAGGTGCATTGCAGAAAAGCATCCGGCTTCCTCAAAGGTGGAAGATATTATGAGCACACATTTAATTGTTGCAGGACCTGAGACATCAGCAGATGAAGCTGCACACATCATGGCTGAAAATCAGATCAGGAGGCTTCCCGTCGTTGAAGGGGAACGATTAGTGGGAATGATTTCTCTTGGTGATCTGGCCATTAGGGAATCGTTAGGGAAACAGGCATATGTGGCATTAGAGAATATTTCTGAGTCCAACTTCAGGAATAAGCCATTTTAACTGCGGGGGTGGTCATGTTATAAACATGGTCATCCCTTTAATCGTTTACAAGAAAGGATTGAAGAGTGCGCAGTTTTAGAACGATGGGAAATATGCTATTCTTGATTGTAGATATTTCGAACTTCAACTTTAATGGTATACTGTTCCTAGGAGCGACAGCATATAACGTAAAGAGAAAGTAGAGAGGAGGGAAAATTCTGAGAACGGTTTTACGTATTTTGATCATTCTTGTCATTATTTTAATTATTGGTATTTATCAGGGTCAAAAGCAGGAAAACGAACCATTAAAAGGTCCAGAAACCCAAACTCTAAAGGAAAACAAAGACAATCAGCTGAATCAAACGATCGAGACACCAGGGGAAAGACCATCATCAGGCTTATCTGTATGGATAGGCAAGGACACGAAAAAAGTAAAAGAAGCATTCGGTGAACCTGAAAGAGTAGAGCCGAGTTCCTATGGGTATGAATGGTGGGTGTATCCGATTTCAAATAAACAATACATACAAATGGGCGTTGTCAATCATAAAGTAGTCACCCTCTATGCAATCGGAAACCAGGTAGATGTTGCCCCCTACAAGCTTGGTCAGCGTTTGGAGGACATCTACCGTTTTACAATCGTCGATTCTGAAATCGTGGTGAACGATGAGTCAGGTTCCTATCAATTTGAATTGAACGAAGAAGACCTGAACACACGTCTGCTCGTCCCACTTGGAAATATTTATGCTCAGCTTTATCTGGATAAATTCACTGGCAGGCTGACGAGCATCCGCTTTCTGGACAGTCCGACATTGATTGAGATGCATCCTTATGAAATGATGTATCGTGGTGAACTGGCGGAGGAAATGGAACCGAGTGAAGATGAATGGGATAAAGTTAACGCTGCCAGTGAACAGCAGATTTTTGAAATTACAAATGTTATCAGGAATCAGTTTGAACAAGGTACCCTTCTGTGGGATGAGGAAACGGCCAAGGTAGCGAGAGGACACAGCAAAGAGATGTATGACGAAGATTATTTCTCACATGATTCACCCACCCTGGGTGATCTGACGCATCGCCTGGAAGAGAAAGATGTGCGGTTTAAGGCAGCAGGAGAAAATATTGCCTCGCAATATACTGATGCCCCTGAAGCTGTGCACGGATGGCTCAATTCAGAAGGCCACCGTAAAATCTTGTTGGAGCAAAATTTTACGCATCTAGGTGTAGGAGTATACAAAAGGTTTTATACCCAGAATTTTATTGAGAAAGTCGAAGACGAAGATTAAAATAGGTGGGTTCCCAAGTTTGACATGGGAACCCACCTATTCTTTTTTTTATACTTTTTCCTGCTGCTTTTTAAAGATAAAAAAGGAACCAGTCGAGTGTGCCACGATTTTTCCTTCTGAACTGACAACTTTTCCGTCCACTACAATGGTTTTGCTTCCTTGATGAACGATTGTCGCATGGGCAGATAGTCGTTCTCCTACACCAGGTGCCAGGTAATGCACGTTTAAGTTCGTTGTGACAGCACCATATCCTTCAGGAAGCATCATATTCGCCAAGGTTCCCATAGCCGTATCAACTAAAGTGGCCGTCACACCTCCATGAACAATCTCCAATGAATTATATGTAACCGGTGTGATCGGGATGCTTATCTCGAGGTTTCCGGCTTCCATTTCCCTATCCATAGCGAAAATCCCGCCGATGATTGATTCATTTTCGTTATTTTGTTTTCGTTGCACGCCTTCTAGGAGCTGTTTAATGATTAGGAGATCTTCATCAGAAGCTCTTAAAAGGCATTCATTGAATAAATTTTCTACTTGTTCTTTCATGATCATACATCCTTTTTAAGTATTCACGGGGCAATGGTGACTGTTAAGTAAATAAATGCCCAATATACATGTAAATATTACTACAAAAAGGAATGTATCACCATTCTTTTCATTTCTTCATAAAGTGTAATAGGTAGATGCCTGTAATGGAGGTGTTCATAGATGGGTAAATCATTACACCCTAAAGTCAAAGAATTTAAAGGATTTGTGAAAAGGCACCCGAAAATCGTTAAAGATGTCCGGAACGGCGATGCTAATTGGCAAGATCTATTTGAAGACTGGTATTTGCTTGGGGAAGATGACACAAGATGGGATAAGTATAAGAGTGAAGCGGAAAAAGAAAATGAAAGGCCATCTACAAATGCGGAAAGCAAAGGGGGATGGATGGACCAAGTGGGAGAAATGGTGAAGAAAATGGACGCCAATCAGCTGCAGCAACATATTAACAGCTTGAGTGAAGCACTTGGGACGGTTCAGGGTGTGCTCAGTCAATTCCAATCAAGTAACAGCAGGGGATCAGGAACAGCGACTAAATCAGAAGCCCCCGCCAAACCTTCACACCCATTCTCCTTCAGAAAAGATTAGGAGGTAAACGAAGATGAGGCCTGACATCATTGAATATATTTATGCTAAAGAAGATCTGAAGTTATTCTTGAGGGATCAACCCATGTGGTACCGCACACTTTCCCGAAATCCAAATGAATTAGAGAAGTTCGAGATTGCGTCTATTAATCATTTCCAAAAAACGATTCCACACCGCGTTCAAAAATTCTCTAATGGAGTCCAAATGGCTTCCATGATGATCAGTATGTTTCAATCAATGAATAGTGCCGATGCTTAAGGTACTATTTTTTTTGCCGTAAAGCAGTAAAAGCGGACCTTTCATTATTTTGAGTAAAAAAGGAAGCGGTTGGGCAAGGCTAAAGGTAAGGAGTGGTGTAGACAATGAAAAAAATCATTTTTACCGTCGGATTGGTAATTATATTAAGCGGCTGTAAGGAAAAAATGCCTGAACCGGAAAGTTTCTCTTTCACACAGAAAGTTGAAGCTGCCAATCCTGAGCAAAAGGCCCTGTCCGTTAAACATATGGTCCAAGGAAATCAGGTGTATATAGAATGTATCGTGCCGGGTGTTACCTTTACTGCAGATAAAAAAGGTGCAAAAAAAGGGAAAATTGTCGTCCGTTCTACTGCGGGGAATTTGTATAAAGAATACCATACGGCTGCCTTTGTCGTTAAAGGGTTACCAAAAGGTGTGCATCTTCTCAATATTGAAATTGTAGGAAAGAATAACAAATCATTGGGAATGAAAGAGCAGTTCTATGTAACGATTCAATAAAATGCGTATTTCCTCAAATTCCTGGGTACAGGCAAATGGGGTAGGAAATAAAAAAATGAGTAAGCCTATTCGCTTCCATCCGTTAAACATGTTAAAATACTGTTACGGAGGTGGGCATTATGCTTGCTACTATAGAAAGAATGGAAATATTGGATTCAGCTGACGAATTATCTCAGTGGATATTAGAGTCTGATGTGGCAGAAAATTATCGTAAGTCTTTATATAAACTGCGTAATAACTCTGAAACTCAACGGAAGGTACAAACCTTTTCCCGCATGAAAGAGAGTTACGAAGAAGTCCAGAGATTTGGCCGTTATCATCCTGATTACAAATCGATCATGAAAGAAATCAGGGAAGTAAAAAGAGAAATGGATCTTGATGATAATGTGGCGGAATTCCGCAGAGCTGAAAATGAGTTACAAGATCTCCTTGATCAAGTAAGCTTGTTAATTGGCCATTCTGTATCTAAAAATGTAAAGGTCCCTTCAGGTAATCCTTTCTTCAGCGGAGGAGGATCTTGTGGGGGAGGATGCGGTTCAGGCGGAAGCTGTGGCTGTTCGGCGTAAACCATATAAAAAGAGCGGACATGCGTGTCTGCTCTTTTTCATGTTTTAGCATGAAGAAACTACTGCTTTAATCGAACACAATCCACGCAGAGATTTCCGCAGCAGAACATTTTTTCCTGGGGAACATAGAATCGGTGCCGATAGACATATAATGATTCTTTTTCTCTGAAGAAAATGGTATCAGAATGCAGTCTCTTTCCCCTCATGGCCTTAGCCGACCATTTTTTAATGGAGTACTCAATATCACTTTTCCCTTTATTGGAATGGACATAGATGAAGGGGATTCCAGCGCTCCGTTTAACATAAGCCCCATCAATCCCGTCCTCCTCATTCAGGTGTTCAATGAAAAAGTCCCATATCACATTCAAGTCCATGGTGGCCCTCCGTTCTTTACTTCATTAGGTAGTATTCACTGTAAGCTCTATTTAATGAAAGTTCATACCATTACGTATTGCTTACCCCTGCATGATTATGCTAGACTTATAAAAAAGTGATTCCTAGAGGGGAAACTATATGTTAACAGAAAGACAAGGTTTAGTGGTTTGGTTACATAGTTTGAAGCATGCCAAGTCCCTAAGGCGATTCGGAAATGTCCACTATGTATCCAAGAAAATGAAATATGTTGTGCTGTATTGTAATCAGGATGAAATTGACTCTGTGATGGAGAGAATATCTACGTATTCTTATGTGAAAAAAGTAGATCCTTCCTTTAAGCCATTTATCAAGTCCGTTTTTGAAAATTCCCGACCGGATAAAGCGAAGGAATATGATTACAAAATGGGATTTTAGTGATTGCTGCCAAAGACAAATGTTTGGCAGCTTTTTTCATTGGTGAAGGGCAATTCACATCTACTGTAACGGCAGGATATAATGATTTAATCGCAGAATCGCAATAAGGTGTTGATAATACAATACGTTTTCCGGAAAAAGAGTCGAGGGCTTCACATCCATCTGGATAATAACTTTATCAAGCGAAGCGGCGGTTTCCTCGAATAAAGAGTAGCGCTGGTTTGGTTTAATATGAGGGTTTGGTATCCCTTCTCTACATATATAAATCGCTTGGAATTTCCCTTCCTCTGTAGGTTTCATCGCAAGAGCGATAGAGGTTACCTCACGGTTATTCACAACGGTATGGAAAGCGAGCATATGCTGTAAACGCTCTTTATTCGCTTTTGCAAGCTCCAAAAGCTCATAAATATCTGAATAGCCTTCTCCTAATTCAATAAATCGTTGAATCATTATCTCATTCCCCTTTTCTTCCCTGGTTAATCAATTTCTTATTATTTCAGACATCCAGTCATAAGTAAAGATGTGTATTTCACTTATAGAATTCATAAATTTGTAGCACCATTTTCCATTCATATCTGCTATTCTTTAAGTAGCTTACACGGTAAGGGGTAGAGTATGAAGCGGTTTTTAATTACATTGTGTTCCATCATGATTCTGACTAGTTCAGGGATTCTCTTCTTTCAATGGATGGGCTTTAGTACTGAAAGTGCCGGAGATTCCGGTATTGTAAAAGTCAATCAATCTTACTCCATTATTCATAATGAAGGCAAATTTGAGATAACCCAAACCATTCATTTTCCGCCGGGAATATCTGATCCCATTCCGATATTATGGCCGGAGAGGGCAGGGAATTTCACGTGCAAAGATACAGAAGGAAAGAATTGTCTGACGAAAGAAAACGGAGTATTTCAATTAAGGGTACCTAAACAGGTTCCACAGGAAATCATCATTACGTATTCTATAAACCAATCCCCCGATGCGGGTTATCTATTATTAGGGAACTGGTTTCCTGTACTTTCTGATGTTTCGACTTCCAGTACCTCAATTCAGTTATCCGAAAAGAGCCTTAGAACTGGAAAATGGGTAGCAGGGTATTCATCTGCAAACGTTAAAAAAATGAATTATATCGATTATTATTCCTTCAGTGGTAAAGGTGGTCCCTCAGCCTTACTGTGGACAAAAGAAGCCTGGAAAGCAAAAGACTATTCATCTGTAAGGGTGTTGGGGAAGGACATTGACCGATCCGGCTTAACCGATCAACTGGCTTCTTTCGACTCCGATAATGGTTTTGTCACCGTCATCTTATCGAAGAATATCAAACCCTTTTTCTCTTCTAACCTGATCATCATGGATGATGCATCTGGAGGAGAAGCCGTGAGAAATATCAGGAGAAGTTTGTTATATCAAACATTAAATGCGGGAGACGACATGATTTGGTTAAGGGAATTGGTAGTAGGCCTTCTTCTAAACGAGGTTCCCCCCGCTGGTGAATCTGCCTGGGCATATAAACAGTTAAAAGACGGTTTAAGTCTGTCTGAATGGAATGATCTCAGGCGAATGGTCAAAAATCAAACAGTTGAACCTTCAATCCTGGATAATGCCCTCAGCAGAGTGACAGGGCTTACGACCACATTTTTTGAAGAAAATGTGAACAGAGATGAGAAGCAACCTTTCTTCCTGAAAGGAAATAAAACGATCTTGATGAATCAGGAACCGAAACAACTCTCGTATGTAGCATATAAACAAAAAGAGTTCATTCAGTTCACCGAAACCATTAACGATTTAGGAATCGAGTTGAAAGAAGTGGAGCCCGGTGAGTATTTCACATCATTAAGTGGAAATACATTAAGGTTCTATGTGAATGAAGACTTTTTCATATACAATGAAGAAATCTACGGTGCTCACGAGAATCCGGTTCAAAAGATAGGGAGTTCAGTTTATATAGATATCGATTGGTTGGAGAAGTTGTTCAAGGTGAATGTGTCGGAAGAAAAGAATGTTATCAACATTTCGAATGGAACATAAAAAAAGCCCTGCAGAATATTCTGCAGGGTCCTTCTATATCCATCACTGGAAAGAAGGCAAAGGGAGAGGAGAAACCGGAGGAAGAACTTATGGGGAATCGTAAGTCTTCTCCGCGGTTGGCAACAACATCAGTTAGGATGCTGTTACTTTCATTATCACCTATCAAAATGATTTTATACATTTTTCAAGCAAATTTAGAATGTGGCGATATGTGTCGAGATATGATAGGATAGTGAAGAAAAAATACATATATGGTGGATGATTATGAGAGTCATATCAGGTACGTTAAAGGGCAGACCGCTGAAGGCTGTACCAGGAAGTGGGACAAGGCCCACAACAGATAAGGTAAAAGAGTCAATATTTAATATGTTAGGACCCTATTTCGATGGAGGGACCGGACTGGATTTGTTTGCTGGTAGCGGTGGACTGGGAATCGAGGCGTTAAGTCGAGGACTTGATTCCGTTATCTTTGTGGACCGTGATGCAAAAGCATTTCAAACCATCAAGGCCAATCTTGAGGATTGCCAATTATTGGATCAGAGTGAACTGTATCGTAACGAGGCAACAAGAGCGTTAAAGGCAATCGTAAAAAGAGAAATTGTCTTTGATTATATATTTCTGGATCCTCCATACAAACAGCAAAAGCTTCAACAACTCCTCGAATTCATCGATGAACACAACCTTCTAAATGAAAGCGGTTACGTCATGTGTGAGCATGGCTCTGAAATTACTCTGGATGAAAGTACGGGCAGGTTGAGAAAGGTGAGGGAAGAAACGTATGGGATCATACGGATTTCTATTTTTTCAAGAGGAATGAATGAAGAAAGTCATTAATAGACAGGAGGCAGTGATATGCCAAGCATAGCAGTTTGTCCGGGGAGCTTCGATCCTATTACGTACGGACATTTAGATATTATTACAAGAGGGGCTAAGGTCTTCGATCAAATCTATGTAGTAGTATTGAATAATTCTTCAAAAAAACCACTATTTTCTGTTGAGGAAAGAATTGAGTTAATTAGGGAAGTCACCAGGGACATCCCTAATGTGGTAGTCGATTCATTTCAAGGATTATTGGTAGACTACGCTAAGAATGTAAACGCCAAAGCAATCATCAGAGGGTTACGGGCGGTTTCGGACTTTGAATACGAAATGCAGATTACGTCTATGAACCGGGTCCTTGATGATGAAATCGAGACGTTCTTTATTATGACAAATAACCAGTATTCTTTCTTAAGCTCAAGTATTGTGAAAGAAGTGGCCAAATACGGTGGCGATATCTCTGAACTGGTACCTAAACGAGTGGAAGAATCATTAAAGAAGAAATATGAGAGCAAATAATCAACCAGGGTTGTTTCTCGCTATGGACCTCGAACTTCCACACAAGGTGGCAAGATGGTGGGTCAATGTGGAACAACCCTATTTTCTTTAGGTACTTCTTGTCTTTAGACAAAGGATGATATATACAATTAAGCTTAGGATGGTAATGACAGGACCGACTGACTTCAACCAGTAAAGCATGTCGGTCCAAAATGCGTCATTATGTCTGGCGAAAACCGGTATGGCATTGGAAAGCTGGTCATCTGAGAACCTGCCATAAATCGGCTTCCATAGGAGGATGGTAGCCATCGATGCCGCGAGCCCGTGAATAAATCTTGCGTAGAAGAACGGCTTGAACCGTATATCCGTCTCTGCCAGGATGCTTGCCACCTGAGCCTGGACACTAAATCCTGAGAACCCCAAAATGAAACTCGTTATAATCGCCTGTTGTAGCAGAGTTGCCTCTGTAATTCCACTGGTGAGCTTGGATCCCAAAGTGATTTCAAATAGTCCTGAGATAAAAGGTATGCTTAACAGTTCAGGTAATTGCAGCAGGATAAATAAAGCCGATAACCCTTCTGCAAAAAAGGTCGTGATGTGAAGGTGATACAGCATTTTATTAATAACCGAGAATAAGATGATAAAACCGCCTATCATCAATAAAGTTTGGATGGATGAAGTGACAGAATCACCGAGGAGTTTCCCGATTGGCCGTTTATCCTCAATCCTGGTTTGATGAAGTGCCGAGAATGCTTCCTTGATGATGAATCCTTTTTTCTTCGTTTTGCTCCTTATCATCTCTTGGTCCTCTTTCCTTCCATAGAACCTCATGACGACCCCGACGCATATATTCCCAATATAATGAGCAGCGGCTAACACAATTCCAAGGGTCGCATTTTGAAAGAATCCAACAGAAACAGCACCGAATATAAATAGCGGATTGGAAGAGTTCGTGAAGGAAACGAGTCTTTCCCCTTCAAGTTTTGTAATCTGATCCTCTTGACGCAAACGGGCAGTCAATTTAGCCCCTGCGGGAAAGCCTGATGCCATTCCCATCGCCCACACAAATCCGCCCACTCCCGGGACCCGGAAGATTGGCCTCATCAAGGGTTCGAGCATGACTCCTATAAATCGGACAACACCAAACCCGATTAACATCTCCGATACAATGAAAAACGGTAATAGAGAGGGAAAGACGATCTCCCACCACATATCAAGACCCCTGATGGATGCCTCGAGAGATTCCCCGGGCATCAAGATGAGAGAAGCTGCAAATATCGTCACACCTATGGATAAAGCCAAGGTTTTCATTTTAGATTTGTACAACCGGACTTCCTCCCCTAAGAATATAGTTCCTTCTATTTCAATCCCTTGTGAAACAGGAAAAGAATGATAAAATGAGATTAATTCAACTTGTCCTCATATTATTCAATATACTCATACATAATTGAAATAGACCATATGATGACTATACCGATAGCTCGGGAAAAGGGGGAAGGGCATGGATAGACCAAAAATCGGATTGGCCCTTGGCTCGGGTGGAGCAAGGGGATTTGCTCATTTAGGTGTTTTAAAGGCATTTGATGATGCGAAAATACCGATCGATATGATTGCAGGAAGCAGCATGGGGGCTCTTGTTGGCTGCTTCTATGGGGTGGGGCATAAGATGGAGGATCTATACAAGCTTTCCACCACCTTCAGAAGGAAGTATTATATAGACTTTACCGTGCCCAAGATGGGGTTTATTTCAGGGAAAAGAATAAAAGAATTCATTCAACTATTTACTCATAATAAGAATATTGAAGATTTGAATATTCCGGTCAGCGTGGTGGCAACGGATATAACAAACGGTGAGAAGGTTGTGTTCACAACAGGCCCCATTTCAAGTGCTGTCAGGGCGAGCATTGCCATACCTGGAATCTTTGTACCTGAAAAGATAAATGGCCGTTTATTGGTGGACGGAGGCGTCATCGATCGGGTTCCGGTCTCGGTTGTAAAAGAAATGGGAGCGGATATCGTCATAGGGGTGGATGTATCACACGTAAAACGAAATGCAGAAATCACTACCATTTATGACGTCATCATGCAAAGCATTGATATCCTACAATTAGAAATCGTCGCCCACCGGGAATTTGCTTCTGATTTCATGATCAGACCCCATGTCGAAATGTATAGCACCAGGGCTTTTAAAAACATTGAGGAAATCATCGATATGGGAGAAGAAGAAGCAAAGAAGGTTATTCCTTCAATTCAGGAAGCTTTAGACAATTGGAAGGAGTAAAGAGTATGAAAACGAAAACGTTAATAAGAACACTCGTCATCATGACCATTATCATGGTTGCCAGTTCCTTTTACTATCTCCCTTATTATGTGACAAAACCCGGCAGTGCTCATGAACTTGATCCAATTGTTCATGTGGAGAATGGGTATCAGGATGACGGAGAATTGATGCTGACAACAGTGCGGATGGGAAGAGCGAATATTTATGCTTATTTGATGGCCAGCATAAGAAAATATGAATATATCTTTCCTGTCGACGAGATCAGAAGTCCTCATGAAAGTGATGAGGAATATAATTTACGTCAACTGCAACTCATGAACAACTCGCAAAGCCATGCGATTGAAGTAGCATATAAAAAAGCCGGGAAACCTTATAAATATAACTATAAAGGGATTTATGTATTGAACATATACCCATCCATGCCTGCTGAAGATGTCCTGAAACCAGGGGACCATATCACGGCCATCGATGGTCAAACGTTTCAGTCATCTCAGGAATTCATCGACTACGTAAGCGGTAAGGCGAAAGGGGATAAGGTGGAAATCACATACGTTCGGAATAAGAACAAAAAGGTTGAAACGATCCCATTGGAAGCATTTCCCGATGTACCTGATAAGGTGGGTCTCGGCATCACGTTAAGCGATGATAAAGAAATTGTGACAGACCCCCCTGTAAAGCTGGAGACTGAGGAAATAGGAGGACCCTCTGCCGGTTTGATGTTCAGTTTGGAAATTTATGACCAGCTAACGGAGGATGATCTGCCTAAAGGTCATAGAATCGCAGGCACCGGGACTATTTCTGAGGATGGGAAGGTCGGGCGCATCGGCGGCATCGAACAAAAAATAATCGCCGCTGACAAAGCTGGAGCGGAATATTTCCTTGCCCCCGATGAAACGATCACAAAAGAAATGAAGGAAAAGTACCCTGATCTTGAGTCGAACTATGTTGCAGCTAAAAGGACCGCAGAAGATATTGGAACAGATATGAAAGTGGTTCCGGTTAGGTCATTTGAGGAGGCCCTGGCCTTCCTGCAAACAATCGATAAATAATGAAAGAGACTGCCCTTCCGGGGGCAGTCTCTTTCGCAATTATAAGATGGTCGTCTAAATCATGATTGGTGGTTGTGACCACTCCTGATAGAGGAGTTTTTTTCTAGCGGACGAATTCTGTAGCCCCAATGAATAAATTTCTGCTGCCTTGACGTCCAAACTTATGGCTTGTTGATCGGCGCTTGAAAGTTTACTGATCAGTGGAAGAGACAAACTCTTTTTCTGTTGGTGGATGAATTCCCTGCCTTTCTTATTCATCCCCAAGAGGCGGATATACTCCGGGGTGGCGTGCCTATTCCTCATATTCTCTTTATGTGTATCGGTCAATATGTGAAGAAGCATTCTTTGCAGACGTGTCCATGTATAGCGCTTCGTCTTTAGATTAGACATGAAGTCTTCAAAGTACATAGAGGATTTGGCGTATTCTACCATTCGATTCTCGATCCCTTCTTCTACTTCATATATATCCTGAAGCTCGGCTTTTGAAGAAGAAAGAATTTTGTATTGGAGAAGGGTCCAGTAATTCTCCCACCTGTGAAAACTCCCGTACTCTTCTTTATAGCTATAGAGTTCTTGGACGGAACTGTCAGGTAGATAAGAATTGATTGCGTGATTTTCGCCGTCGCCGAATATACTTTTTCGGATGCTGGTCGCACTGGCGATTGAAGGTGATGCGAAATGTTCATCATGGTACCCGGCCGATTCACGTGTAATGGTATATGCCTTCAAGGATGAAGAGAGTCGATTTCTCGCCTCAACATAATGGAATCCCAGAATATTATTAGGCTTACTTAGATCGATCAGGGATCCCTCCTTCTCTAATTTTTGATATGCGCCTGCAAGGGCAGAAGGGTAGCTCATCCCTTCCTGAATAAAGTCCCGTATGTACTTATCATATTGCTCTTGATTGGTATGGATAAATTGAATCGTTTTGTCAAAGGCGTGAATATCCCCATCTTCGCTACCAAAACAAAAGCTCTCACACCCAATCCTGTCAAAGAGCGTAATGGCTCCTTTTGAAAATATTTCAGCATGCTGTGTGGCAAAGCTGTATGGAAGCTCGATCACCACGTCCACCCCGGCCTCCAAAGCCATTTTGGTGCGGGACCATTTCGAAACGAGTGCCGGTTCTCCACGTTGGAGGAAGTGACCGCTCATCACTGCCACTACAATATCAGCCCCCGTTGCTATCCGAGTCTCCCTTAAATGATGTAAATGCCCGTTATGAAAGGGATTGTATTCTACAACCACACCTGTCGCTTTCATAATTCTCCCACATCCTTTCTAATCTTCATACGTGCCTCTGATGTTCATTATATAAGGAAATAATCCAAATACTCCGCTTTTTTGGAAGAATCATAACGAATTTAATAAAATATTTGAAAGACCTTATATTTAAACGTTATAATTACTACACTATGGTTGTAAAGAGTGTAAAGAAAAAATATTGACAAACGGTATTATGAAAGCTATAATTACTTTTGTTGCCTTGAGGTGATGACATTGAAATGGTCAATAATACAATTACAAAAATTTAGAGACAAGGGACTTTCCATAGACGAAACGATTAATTTGGATGAACTTAAAGAAGTAGATCCCCAAATTATAGAAGTCTCTCCTATCCGAGTGTCTGGAAAGGCAGATATCGGTTCAAACCGTGTCACTTTCCATCTTCATATAGAAGGGAAGTTAGTATTACCTTGCTCAAGAACCCTTGTGGATGTTGATTTACCAGTTGACATTCATACGATTGAGACGTATCTTCTAAATGAGGCTGATTATGATCAGTATGAGGAAGAGGAAGTACATCGTATACAAGGTGATGTTATTGATTTAAAACCAGCTATCAGAGAATTGCTGTTACTTGAGATTCCGATGCAAGTGATCAGTGATGAAGCGAGAGAACAAGATGAGATGCCTTCTGGTAAGAACTGGGAAGTGATGACAGAGGAACAAGCTTATCAAGTCGAAGAAGAGGAAGAGAAGAAAGTAGACCCTCGACTCGCTGACTTAGCAAAACTTCTTGATCAAAACAAGAACTCTTAAAAGCGAAGTACCAGTCCGACTGGCTTCATAATGAGTATGAATCTCTTTTAAGGAGGTGGGAAGAATGGCAGTACCTTTTAGAAGAACTTCTAAAACAGCAAAAAGACAACGTCGTACACACTTCAAACTACGTGTACCTGGTATGGTAGCATGCCCAAACTGTGGTGAAATGAAATTGGCACACCGTGTTTGTAAAGAGTGCGGAACGTATAAAGGAAAAGAAGTTGTAAACAAATAATCGTTTACACCGCATAAAAGCGTGAAGAGACCATGGCTCTTCACGCTTTTTTTGATCGTTTTGGAAGAAAGGCCTGTTCATCCCGATCAGAACACCATACACTATAAGTAAGATATTAGGGGGGGTTCTTTTGGGAGAATATTTAATACATATGAATGAAGAAGGAATATTGACATTTACCATCAATCGACCTGAAAAACGAAATGCAATAAGCTATGAAGTGATGAATGGGCTGGAGGTGGCCATGGAAGAGAGCGCTCACAATAACCAGGTGAAAGCTTTGGTTATAACTGGGAGTGGGGATTCTGCTTTTTGTTCCGGCGGGGATTTATCACAGTTCCATAACCTTAAAACAGAAAGTGAAAGTTATGGGATGCTAAGTCGTATGGGTGGCATCCTTACAAGGCTCGCCTTTTTACCGAAGCCTACAATTGCTTTCATCAATGGCACTGCGATTGGAGGAGGATGTGAGATCGCCACCGCATGTGACTTCAGAGTGGCGAAGAGAACCGCTAGGATGGGGTTCGTTCAAGGGAATCTTGCCATTACCACCGGGTGGGGAGGAGGCACATTGCTCCTTGAGAGACTTCCTGCGTCCCTTGCCCTTTCGCTCTTGATGACTGCAAGGCTGGAAACAGCGGAGGCCTTATATGTAAGTGGTTTTATTGACGAAGTAGTGGATGATAGTGTGCCTTTGCAGGATATTCAGCTCATCAATATGATCTCATCGAAATCTGGGGGAGTATTAGAAGCTTATAAGCATCAACTTCTAGCCAAGTGGGATAAAGAAAGAATAAAAGACAATATTTTAGAGGAAATAAAAAGATGCTCGGTACTATGGGCGCGTGATGAGCACCATGAAGCAGTAGACAAGTTTTTTAACAAGGAATAGAATATGGCAAGAGGGAACAGGCAGAAGCCTGTTCTTTTTTTTGTGGATTTAAAATAGTGATGATGATTCTATCTTCTCTAGTAAGAGCATATGTATGGAGAAACTGATTAAACAGGGGGGATTCAAATGTCTTCAAATAGACAGGATGCCTGGAGCCAGGATGAAGATGTATTGTTAGCCGAAGTGGTACTGCGTCATATCCGTGAAGGGGGCACACAGCTGCAGGCGTTTGATGAAGTAGGAAAAAAACTATCGAGGACTTCCGCGGCATGTGGCTTTAGATGGAACTCGTTTGTACGTAAACAGTATAAGTCAGGTATCGAACTCGCCAAAAAACAAAGAAAGCATTCCAAGAAGCACTCAGCATTATCTAAGACGCTTGAAGGAAAGCCGGAAACCCCCAAGGCAGTGAGCACGCAGGATGCCCCTGAAGCATTCTCAATGGGGAGTATGATCCAATATCTCCAAAAAGCGGAAGAAGCCGTTAGGAATGAAGAGAGAGTCAGGAATGAAAACAGTCAGCTTACTGAACAAATCTCACAGCTTCAGGATAAACTTCAAGGAGCAGAAGAAGAGTTAAGAGAATATGAAGAGAAGTACACCCTCCTCGAAGAAGATCATAAATCTTTATTGGCGATCTTTGAGAAAGCGAGAAAAATGGCTCTCCTCCAAGGAAATGAAGATAAGGTGAAGTTTCAAATGGATAAGAATGGGAATCTGCAAAGGCTGAATAAATGAAGAGAAAAAAGGCTGACTCAAAAATTTGAGCAAGCCTTTTTTGTGTTAACTGATTTTCTGTTCTTTGACACCTGCAGGGAACCAGACATAAGGATTTTCTCCTAGATCTCTTTCCACCTCGTATGTTACAGCTTCAAAGCCCATTTTCTCCCAGAAACCCTGTGATTTGATACGGGAGTTTGTCTTGATCGGTAAGCCAAACTCCTTGGCGAACTCCACCAATGCTTTTCCGTAGCTTTTGTTCTGGTATTTTGGCAATACTTCAAGTTTCCACAACTCCAAATAATTTTGTGGAGGATCGAAATATTGATCAAAACGGGCATTCCGTTGATATAAGCTCATTCTAGCAATTAGGGTATCACCGAAGTAAATTCCATAAAAAGGAGATTCACTATCGTTTTCGATTATATTTGCCTGTAAGTCTTCGAGCATGGAAAGTTCCTGAACACCATATTCTTTAAATTTCTTAAACTCTTCCAGAGTTTTATAATTTACTTTTAGTTTTTCTACTTTAACTGCCATAGTACAACCTCCTATAATGCTTAAAAAATCTGCGGATACGTGACATATCATGTATCCGTTTGCAATGACTCTAAACGTAGAGCACATATTTATTATTATTATATAACAAAAATACAAAAAATTCTGCACTTATTTTAGAAAACGTTTACAATGGAGAAGAAGGAATTCGACGATTTTTGTAGAATTCGTATATTGAACAGATGTGTTCTGTGAAGAAAGGGGAGAGATTGTGCAGAAGATACTAATTGCAAACAGGGGAGAAATCGCTTCGAGGATCATCAAAACATGTAAACAATTAAATATTCAAACAGTCGCGGTTTATTCAGATGCAGATCAGGATATGCCCTTTGTAAAAGACGCGGATGTTGCATACCGCATAGGTGAATCACAAGTGAATCGTTCATACTTGGTAGTGGACAATATACTGGAAATCGCAAAGAAGGAAAAGGTGGATGGCATTCATCCCGGATATGGTCTCTTGTCTGAAAACGCGGACTTTGCCCGTAGGGTGACTGAAGAAGGGATCACCTTTATTGGTCCCGCTCACGACATCATTGACAAGATGGGAGATAAGGTCGAGGCGAGGAAGGTGATGCAGGAAGCATCTGTTCCGGTAGTACCGGGAAGTGCCGGTGGAGTGGAAACGATTGATGCAGCCAAAGCCGTTGCGCTCGAAATAGGCTATCCTGTCATGTTGAAAGCGAGTGGTGGAGGCGGTGGAATCGGTATGATTCGCTGTGAAAATGAGCAAGCGCTCGTTCAAAGCTTTGACTCTACTAAAAACCGTGCTAAAGCTTATTTCGGAAAAGAGGAAGTCTTCCTTGAAAAATGTATTGAGAATGGGAGACACGTAGAGGTGCAAATCTTCGGAGATCACCATGGGAATCTGGTTCATCTTTACGAGCGTAACTGTTCCGTTCAGCGAAGAAATCAGAAAGTGATTGAAGAGTCACCTTCTCCTTCATTATCTCAAGAAACCAAGGAGAAAATGTTTGCATCAGCCGTACAAGCCGGTAAGGCAGTTGGATATACCAATGCAGGAACGGTGGAGTTTATCGTTGACGAAGACGAGAATTTTTATTTCCTTGAAATGAATACACGTCTCCAGGTGGAACATCCCGTCACTGAATCGGTCACCGGACTGGATCTTGTGAAATGGCAGCTGCTCGTGGCGGAAGGGAAACCTCTCCCGTTATGCAAACAGGAGGAAATCCAGAACAACGGCCATGCCATTGAGTTTAGAGTATATGCAGAGGACCCGAAAACCTTCTATCCTTCCCCAGGCCAATTAACAACACTGCAATGGGCAGAGGGTGAGGGGATCCGTATCGACAGCGGATATGAAGAGGGCAACAAGGTTACCCCGTTCTATGATCCGATGATCTCCAAATGTATCATTATGGGTAATGACCGATCGGATGCATTGAATAAAGCAAAGATCTTCTTTGATGGCGTAAAGATTGAAGGGGTCAAGACGAATGTCAGCCTATTCAAGGATATTATTGAAGACAAAGGATTTATTGAAGGATCTTATACCACAAAATGGTTGCAGGACTTTTTAACAGCCAACCACACATAATGAGGGGCGAAATGCTCCATAATCAATTCATACTTAAGAGGAAAACTGGAGGAATCAATCATGAAAGAAATCACATCAACAATGGCCGGAACTGTATTAAATGTATTAGTGGAACAAGGTGGGGAAGTGTCAACCGGTGATACTGTTCTTATGCTTGAATCGATGAAAATGGAGATTCCCGTTGAAGCCGAAGCGGCAGGGAAAGTAACCGAAATAAAAGTGAATATCGGTGACTTTGTTAACGAAGGCGATGTATTACTCGTTATCGAAGGATAAGCGTTTCAACAAGTCAGAAGATCTATTGATCCTCTGACTTTATCGATTTTTATACATTTACATAAAACGACGGAGGGGATATTATGTCGACATCCAAAACGATCATCAATACTCTTGAAGAAACTAGAGACAGAATTGCGTCTGGCGGTCAGCCTAAATATCATGAGAAATTAAAAGAACAGAACAAAATGTTTGTTCGTGATCGTCTTCAACAATTGTTTGATAATGGGGATTATCAAGAAGATGGGATGTTTGCCAACAATAAGGCGGAAGATTTACCTGCCGATGGGGTTGTCACCGCCATCGGGAAAGTGGGAGGGCAGACTGTTTGCGTCATGGCCAATGATTCCACTGTAAAGGCTGGTTCCTGGGGTGCGAGAACGGTAGAGAAAATCATACGGATCCAAGAGACTGCTCTTAACTTAAAGGTACCTATCTTCTATTTGGTGGACTCTGCGGGGGCGCGTATCACCGATCAATTGGATATGTTCCCGAATCGACGCGGTGCAGGAAAAATATTTCATAATCAAGTTAAGATGTCCGGAATGGTTCCACAAATCTGTGTCCTGTTCGGACCATCTGCTGCCGGTGGGGCGTACATTCCTGCTTTCTGTGATATCGTCATCATGGTGGATGGCAATGCGTCCATGTATCTTGGATCCCCGCGGATGGCAGAAAAAGTAATCGGTGAGAAAGTGACACTCGAAGAAATGGGTGGTGCAAGAATGCATTGTACCGTCAGTGGTTGCGGGGACCTTCTTGCAGCGTCCGAAGAAGAAGCGATCGAGGAAGCGAAGAGATACTTAAGTTATTTCCCGGCGAATTATCAGCACAAGCCACAGGTGGTAGATGGAGTTGCTCCTAAACATGAAAAACTGTTGGAAGATATCATCCCGGAACATCAAAATGCGCCATTCAACATGTATGATTGCATCGACACTTTGATTGATGAAGGAAGCTTCTTTGAGATGAAGAAACTCTTCGCTCCCGAACTGATCACAGGTTTCGGACGAATGGACGGGAAGGTAGTAGGGATCATTGCCAACCAACCGAAAGTGAAAGGTGGGGTCCTTTTCCATGACTCGGCCGACAAGGGCGCTAAATTCATCCAATTATGTGACGCGTTCCATATACCGTTACTATTCCTCGCTGATGTGCCCGGGTTCATGATCGGGACAAAAGTGGAAAGAGCGGGGATTATCAGACATGGTGCCAAGCTGATAGCCGCCATGAGCTCCGCAACCGTTACGAAAATTTCTGTCATTGTCAGAAAGGCTTATGGAGCCGGTTTATATGCCATGGCTGGCCCGGCATTCGACCCTGACGTGTGCATCGCCCTCCCGACTGCACAAATCGCTGTAATGGGACCTGAAGCAGCGGTGAATGCTGTTTACTCCAATAAGATTCAGGCCATTGAAGATCCTAAGGAAAGAATTCAGTATGTCCAGGAGAAACAGAAAGAATATAAAGAGCATATAGACATATACAAGTTGGCATCTGAATTAATAGTAGATGAAATTACAGCTCCGAATGAATTACGTTCTGTATTGATTCAGCGTTATAAACTTTATGAATCAAAGGATGTACGTTTCAGTGAAAGGAAACATCCTGTATATCCTGTCTAATGTAGTGAAAGAAAGGGTCCGTTCTTTTTGGAACGGGCCCTTTTTATAAAGGTGATTGATTCTTTTAGCCTATACGTTTTCTTCATGAGGGAAATTTGGTAAAATGTTCATAAATGAAGCAGGAGAAGGGGTCTTTATGAGAATAGGAATCTTAGGAGGAGGAGCGGTTGGTCTTTTGATTGCCGGGTATTTGGGCCAATCATTCGATGTCACCCTTATTGTGAGGAGAGAATCACAGGCTCGCTCGCTGAATCATAACGGAGTAACTATACTTAAAAATGGATCTACCATCAATACCAGGGTCACTTCGGTCAATCAGATCGAGTCAGTTCAGGAATTTGACCTTGGGATTGTAGCTGTTAAGGGGTATGATCTCTTCTCACTTAGAGAGACTCTCTTCAAATTTAGTGCAGAACGTCCCCTTATGTTTGTCCAAAATGGGATAGGACATATCGAGTGGGTGAAATCATTACCCCATCATCATTTGATAGCGGGTTCGGTCGAGCATGGGGCAATGAAAGAAAATGATGTCACTGTACATCATTTAGGGGAAGCAGGGATTAATATTGCATTAATTAGAGGGAATTGGGGTGTGATGCAAGAAGTAGTATCACAGAGTGTCCATTCATTTCCCTTTTCAATCCAACCTGACTTCGAAAAAATGCTCCTGACCAAATTATTCGTCAATGTATGTATCAATCCATTGACAGCCCTGACCGGTGTAACGAACGGTAAACTGGTCGAAAATTCATTTTTTCAGCATTTACAAAGGGATGTATTCAAAGAGTTGATGCTCTTGTTCCCTCA
Source organism: Rossellomorea orangium (assembly GCF_019334305.1). Taxonomy (GTDB): domain Bacteria; phylum Bacillota; class Bacilli; order Bacillales; family Bacillaceae_B; genus Rossellomorea. The sequence goes on along the minus strand of NZ_JAHWGH010000018.1, from coordinate 386,592 downwards.
AATGGACGAAGTCATATCGTTTAATAAAGTAGTCGATATCTGCAGGAATACATATTTGAATAAATCTTCCATGTTGAAGGATATTGAGTCGGGAAGAGAAACGGAAATCGAATCGATCTTAGGCGTACTTCTGGATAAAGCAGAAGAAGAACACCATTTTGTACCCAACATGAATGTACTTTACAGATTAGTTAAAGGAATAGAAAGAGAAGGTCTGGGGGGATAAAATGGCGTCCGTTTTTTCTACAATCATAGCCATTTTCGTTATGATTCCATTTTTGGGATATTTCATTAGTTTTATTCTTGCAAAGGAGATCATGAAGAGTCATCGGAAAGCGGTGCATATCGCCATCGATATAACCACCTTTCTATTAATTGTCTCTGTTCACTTTATTGTCATAGCCATTTGGCAGACATCGTACCTGTGGCTCATTTTTATAGTGGTTTGTTCCATCGGGGTACTGTTTGCCCTTATGTATTGGAAGGCAAAAGGTGAGATACATTATCCCAAAGTATTGAGAGGCTTCTGGAGAGTCAACTTCCTCTTGTTTTTCACTGCGTATATCACATTGATGATCACCGGCCTCATCCTTAGAATTCTTGAATTGAATTAAAATTAACAGGCAGGATTTTTCCTTTTCCTTATGTGGAATGATATACTCATCGTTAGGATATAAAGAGCTAGAAAAGGAGTCAATCACATGGATTTGGAAAGCTTAAACATTCCTGCAATCAATCTGTTTGCATCTAAATATTTAAACCAAGAAGAGCCTGTCACTTCTTTTTTTCACTATAATATCAACATGCCCTCAGTTTACCAGGACCGTATGAAAGACCTTCAATCGCGACAATTCCCTAGAGAAGGACTGACAACCTGTATTTCCTCTTATATGGAAGGGTTGCCTACGTCCGATAAAGTGGAAGAATCCCTTGGGAAATTGAGGGATGATGCAGTTACCGTCGTAGCCGGGCAACAGGCTGGCCTTATGAGCGGTCCCCTCTACACGATACATAAAATCATTTCAGTCATTCAATTAGCGAGGCAGCAGGAAGCAGAATTAAAACATCCGGTTGTCCCGGTTTTTTGGATTGCCGGAGAAGATCACGATTATCAAGAAGTGAATCATATATTCGTTGAAAAAGGAACGAAGCTTGAGAAGGTTGGGTATCCTGAAAGGGTACTGGAAAAAAAGATGACCTCTCACATCACGTATACAAAGTCGGTGATGAAGGATTGGGCTGGTGACATCATGACCGTTCTAGGTGAGACGGAGTATTCAAAAGAAATGCTGAAAGAACTCAATAAGATGATAGACGAGGAACAAACGATCGTTCGCTTTTTTGCGCATTTTGTCATGAGTTTATTTAAAGATTTCGGACTGCTGGTCATTGATTCGTCTTATCCTCCCCTCAGAAGACTTGAAGGGTCGCATTTTCATCATTTGATTGAAAGCAGTAAGTCAATAACAGATGCTGTACTGGAACAACAAAGAGTCATTCAGGAGAGTGGATTCGGCACTCAATTGGAAATATCCCCTGATGCCGCCAATCTTTTTCTACAGATTCAGAACGAAAGGGCGCTGCTGGATAGAGATGGTGAAGTGTTCATTGAGAAAAGTAGCAATAAGATATTTTCTTCAGCCGAGTTGCTGACCATTCTAGAGAATAATCCTGAATCATTTAGTAATAATGTCGTTACAAGGCCATTGATGCAGGAGTGGTTATTCCCGAGTCTCGCATTTATTGCAGGTCCGGGCGAAATTGCATACTGGGGGGAATTGAAGAAGGCATTTGAACATGTGGATTTAAAGATGCCTCCTGTTGTGCCCCGATTAAACATCACGATAGTGGAAAGGGACATCCAAAAAAGGATGCAGGAACTCCAGTTGACGCTTGAAGGAGTCCTTACAGAAGGAGTAACGACTGCCAGGGATGCTTTTTGGAAGACTCTTGAACGTCCGGGACTTGAGAAGGAAATGAACGAAATCCAGGAGGAACTCACTCGTAAATATGAGGAAATCTTGAAACAATCCATTTCGATTGATCAAGGGCTGGCCCCCATTATCGAAAAGAATCTGGAGTTCCATCATAATCAGTTCAATTATTTACGCAAAAAGATAGAGAAAGCGCTGAAAGATAAGCACTCATTAACGTTCTCTCAATTTATGAAAGTAGAAAACAGTATCAGGCCCAATGAAGGACCTCAGGAAAGAACCTGGAATATCCTCTATTTCTTAAATAAGTACGGCCCAGATTTCGTGAAAGATCTGACTCTTCAAGATTTTACGTTTGATGGAGCGCATAAAGTGATATATATATGATCCATTAATATAAAAAAGGACCCAATTCGTTGTAAAGTGCGAATTAGGTCCTTTTTCTGTTGGATATTGACAAATTATTCAACCGGAAAATTGTCTGGAAAAGCAGGAAAAAGACTAATGAAAAAAAGAGGGAATATTATGCAAGAAAAGAATATAGAAAAGAGTGGAGAAAAGTGGGGGGATGTGGTACATTTGTGTTAGAAAGTGGGGGCAGTGCATATGTTCATGGGCGAATATCAACATAACATTGATAATAAAGGCCGTTTAATTGTACCTGCCAAGTTCCGTGAACACCTCGGTGATTCATTTGTCATCACCAGGGGGCTTGACCAGTGCTTGTTTGGTTACCCTATGGATGAATGGCGTTCATTAGAGGAAAAGCTTAAAGCCCTGCCACTGACTAAGAAAGATGCCCGTGCCTTCACCAGATTTTTCTTCTCGGGAGCAACAGAGAGTGAACTGGATAAAACGGGCAGGGTGAATATTCCTGCTACACTTGTGAATTATGCACATTTGGATAAAGAATGCATTATTTTAGGAGTTTCCAATCGAATTGAGATTTGGAGTAAATCATTATGGGAAGACTATTTCACACAATCTGAAGATTCATTCGCTGAACTTGCAGAGAATATGGTAGGGTTCGATATTTAGCCCGCCACAAAACGTTCGATTGGAAAGGTGAATTCAACATGTTTAAACATACAACTGTATTATTGAAAGAGACCGTAGACGGTCTGGATATTAAAAAAGATGGAGTATATGTAGATTGTACGCTAGGCGGTGCAGGGCACAGTGAATATCTTGTCAGTCAGCTATCGCCAGAAGGTCGTCTGTATTGCTTTGATCAGGATGAAACAGCCATCAACCATGCGAAAGAAAAACTTTCTGCTTATCAGGACAGAGTGACATTCGTCCAATCAAATTTCAGGCATATCAAAGAAGAACTTGAACAACTCGGAGTACATAGTGTGGATGGGATTTTATACGATCTTGGTGTTTCATCACCTCAACTGGATACTCCAGAAAGAGGGTTTAGTTATCACCATGATGCGCCTCTTGACATGAGGATGGATTTACAAGGGGAAGTAACGGCCTTTGATGTGGTTAATCATTGGTCCTTTGAGGATTTGGTCCGGATCTTTTATCGATATGGAGAAGAAAAGTTCTCGAAGCAAATCGCCAGAAAGATCGAAGCGGCCCGTGAAGTGAAAGCGATTGAAACCACTGGGGAACTTGTGGAATTGATCAAGGATGGGATTCCGGCACCCGCTAGGCGAAAGGGTGGCCATCCAGCCAAGAGAGTGTTTCAAGCAATCCGTATTGCCGTGAATGATGAGCTTGGAGCTTTCGAAGATTCCTTGGAGCAGGCAATAGGGCTTCTGCATAAGGGTGGAAGGGTGAGTGTCATTACGTTCCATTCCCTGGAAGACAGGATTTGTAAGACGATGTTCAAGGAGAAAGCGTCAGGACCTGACCTGCCTCCAGGTTTACCTATTATTCCTGAGGGTTATGAAGCGGAACTTAAACTGATTACGAGAAAACCGATCCTGCCTGGCGAAGAAGAATTAGAAGAAAATAATCGTGCCAGGTCAGCTAAATTGAGAATCGCAGAAAAAAATATATAAAAAGAAGGAAACAGGAGGGAGAATTTTGAGTAACTTAGCCAGAAATTACGAGCAGCAAAAAGTGGAGAAATCTTATCAGTCCGTTCAAGCCAAACCACAAAGACTGAATGAGGGAAGAAGGTCCGTTGTCACACCGGGTGAAAAAATCCTTGTGGCCATATTCGCCATGGTGTTTTGTTTCTTGGCCGTTCAAATCGTATCGACACAGGCCGCCATCTATGATGTCAACAAAGAGGTTCAGCACGTTGAAACCACCATTGAAAAACAGGAAAAGGCCAACAATGACCTGAAACTTCAAGTGAGTGAATTGAGTACGTATGAACGTATTCTTGAAAAGGCGAAGGAACTTGGACTTAACTTGAAAGAAAAGAATGTTAAGGTTGTTGAACAATAATGAAAAAGAGACCAAGTATGAACATAGGGGCAGCCATCCTTTTCGGGATTTTCGGCTTGCTCTTTTTTGTATTAATGGTCCGCTTTGTCACCATTCAGGTCACTGGGGAAGCGGAAGGAAAAGTCCTGGCATCACAGGCGGCAAAAAAATATATTAAAAGTCATATTCTAGAAGCGCATAGAGGAACAATCTTTGACGGTAAAGGGGAGGTCATTGCAGAGGATACATCTGCGTATACCCTGGTTGCTATACTTGACCCAAGCATCACGAGTGATCCGAAAAAACCGAAGCACGTGACCGACCCGGAAAAAACGGCCAAAGTTCTCGCTGAATATCTTGATATGAAGGAGAGCGAGATTTATGACCGTTTAAATAAAAAAGGACCTTATCAAGTAGAATTCGGTGCTCCCGGGAGAGACCTATCACATCAGAAAATGCTTGAAATCAAGGAAGAAGATCTTCCAGGTGTAACGTTCAGGAAGGAAGCGAAACGATTTTATCCTAACGGCTCTTTTGCTTCACATCTGATCGGATTCGCACAAAAAACGACGGACGATGACGGTGATTCCACAACAATTGGGAAAATGGGAGTCGAAGCAAGCTTCAATGATGTGTTAAAAGGGAAAGATGGTTCTGTTGCATATAAGAGTGATGTATGGGGATATCTCCTGCCGAATGCAGATGAACATGTGACTCCACCCGAGGATGGGGATGACCTTTATCTGACCATCGATAAGAAGATTCAAACATTTCTTGAAGAGGCAATGAATGAAGTCCAAAAAAAATATAAGCCGAAGAAAATGTTTGCGATCGTATCCGACCCGAAGACGGGAAAGATTCTCGCTATGTCACAAAGACCTACTTTTCACCCGGACACAAGAGAGGGACTCTTGGATAACTGGACCAATATCATCGTTGAAGACACCTATGAGCCCGGGTCGACGATGAAATCCTTCTCTCTGGCTGCAGCGGTGAATGAAGGAAAGTTCAATCCCAATGAAACCTATGAATCTGGTAAGTTCTATGTGGAAAATGTTCCAAATCCAATCCGGGATCACAATGGCGGAGAAGGGTGGGGGACAATTTCGTACTTGGAAGGCGTCCAAAGGTCCTCCAATGTTGCATTTGCGAATCTCCTTGATAAAATCGGCTTTAAAAAATATGAGGATTACCTACATGATTTTGGATTCGGTGAGGCGACGGATGTAGGGTTACCAAACGAAGCTTCAGGTTCTATCCTTTATCATTATCCGATTGAAAAATACACGACCATCTTTGGTCAGGGAACAACTGTGACACCTCTTCAAATGGTACAGGCTGAGTCAGCGATTGCGAATAATGGGAAAATGATGAAACCTTATGTCATTTCCAAAATCGTGGATCCCAATACGAAAAAAGTGATCAAAGAAACAAAGCCCGAAGTTTCCGGAAGTCCCATTTCGAAAGAAACAGCGATCAAGACGAGGGAATACCTGGAGACGACTGTCACATCTGAACATGGTACAGGGCAAAAGTTTGCGATAGAAGGATATCGAGTTGGTGGAAAATCGGGATCAGGACAAATCCCTGATCCCGCAAATGGCAGGTATATGGTGGGTAAAGAAAATTATCTCTTCTCCTTTATGGGGATGGCTCCCATCGATGATCCTCAGTTAATTGTTTACGTAGGGGTACAGCAGCCTGAGTTGGAGCCGACTGAAATCGGCTCTGATCCGGTATCGGCGGTTTTCAATCCTGTCATGCAAAACAGCTTAAAGTACCTGAATATCAAACCTCAGGAAAAAGTGAGCCTGAAAAAACAGTCACTGCCTGATACGAGGGAAATGAGCCTGGAAGAAGCGAAAAAAGATCTTGAAAAAGCAGGGGTCACTCCTATCGTAGTCGGGAATGGTTCCCAGGTGGTCAAACAGCTGCCTCAAGGTGGAAACGCCATCCTTGAAGGCGAAAGGGTCGTCATTAAAACAGACGGCGACATGACCATTCCGGATATGAAAGGGTGGTCTGTGAGAGATGTCTTCAAGGTAGCCAATATCGCCGGTTTAAAGATGAATATGGTCGGAAATGGTTTTGCTGTCAGTCAAAACATTCAGCCTGGGGCAAAGGTTAAGAAAAATGAGCCCCTTGTCATCAACTTCAAGACTCCTGAAGAAGAATCTGCCCAGGTAGCGGATGATGAACAGCCAGTAAACGAATAATGAAGGGATGACTAATGCATGAGACATCCCCCACCTTAGCTGCGTGCATAATTGAGGCTAGGGATATGGGGGTTGCTCATCAAAGTCACCCTTTTATTTTTTCTTCTCTCCCCGCAAGTAGAACTGCCTACACCATCACGAGTCTTTCATTGATTTCAAACATACCCCAATAAGTCCAAGCATATAATGGAACGAGCCATAGAAGGGGAGGTTCCATTTGTGAAAAGAGTATCCAATGTAACGGTAAGGAAAAGGTTGGCTGCAGCGCTTATAGTAGGAGTCCTTGTTTTCTCCATCATAGATATAAGGCTTGGGTATGTTCAGTTTTTTAAAGGGGACTGGCTTACCGGCTTAGCGAAAGACTCTTGGAGTCGAAATATCCCATTTCAACCTGAACGGGGAAAAATAGTAGACCGTAATGGAGTTGAGCTTGCCGGGAATCAAAGTGCACCGACGATCTTTGTCGTTCCACGGCAGATCACAGACCCACAAGGGACAGCAGATAAACTGGCGGCCGTCCTTAATATTTCAGTAGAATCTGCATATAAATATGTAACACAGAAAGCCAATATGGTGTTGATTAAGGAAGCCAGAAAGATTTCATATGATAAAGCAAAAGAAGTAAGGGACCTCAATCTAAAGGGAGTCTATTTAGGAGAGGATTCTAAGCGTTATTATCCTTACGGAAGCTATTTATCCCATGTCCTTGGATTCGCAGGGATTGATAATCAGGGACTGATGGGACTTGAACTTTCATACGATGAAGAGCTTAGTGGAGATAAAGGGTATGTTAAATTTTTCTCAGACGCAAAAGGAAAGAGAATGCCAGATATGGCGGATGACTTTGAAAAACCTGAAAATGGATTGGATCTGAAATTAACGATTGATACCAAAGTGCAAACCATCGTGGAGCGGGAATTGGACATCGCCGAGGCGACTTATAATCCCGATGGCATCATCGCCATCGCCATGAATCCAAACAATGGTGAAATACTGGCCATGTCGAGCAGGCCGACGTTTGACCCGGCTAACTTTCGAAATGTCCCCCAAGAGATTTATAACCGGAATCTGCCGATTTGGAGTACCTATGAGCCGGGCTCCACGTTCAAGATCATTACTCTGGCAGCGGCGCTGGAAGAGAAGAAGGTCGACCTCTATAAAGAAACGTTCCATGATCCTGGTCACATTGAAGTGGCTGGATCGACCCTTCACTGCTGGAAGCGCGGTGGGCACGGCACGCAAACATTTCTGGAAGTCGTACAGAATTCATGTAACCCGGGATTTGTCGAACTGGGACAGAGGCTAGGGAAAGAGAAACTCTTCGAATATATCCATAATTTTGGATTTGGTGAAAAGACGGGCATCGATCTTCAAGGAGAGGGAAAGGGTATTCTGTTCAATCTTGATCGGGTGGGACCAGTAGAGCAAGCGACGACAGCATTTGGTCAAGGTGTGGCTGTTACCCCGATTCAGCAAGTAGCAGCGGTATCTGCAGCTGTAAACGGAGGCGTATTGTATCAGCCTTACATTGCAAAAGAGCTAATTGATCCTGCAACGGGAGAAGTTGTGATGAGAAAGACACCGCAAATCAAGGATAGGGTCATTTCAGAAGAGACTTCCAAGCAGATCCGCGAAGCGCTGGAAAGTGTCGTTGCCAAAGGCAGCGGTAAGAAAGCATATGTAGATGGTTACCGGGTAGGGGGAAAGACAGGAACAGCCCAGAAAGCCAAAGATGGTAAATATCTTGAAAATAATCACATCGTTTCCTTTATGGGAGTAGCACCTATGGATGATCCAGAAATTGTCGTGTACGTAGCAGTGGATAATCCGAAGGGGACGATTCAATTCGGTGGTGTCGTCGCCGCCCCGATTGGTGGAAGTATCATTGGTGATAGTCTGGAAGCAATGGGAGTACCGAAACGAAAAGGTCAAATTGAAAAAGAAATGACGTGGACGGACACTCCTCTGATTGAAACACCTGATTTGGTGGGGTTGACGAAAAATGAACTTCAGGAGCAACTCGTTAACCTTGACCTGGATGTAAGCGGAAACGGGGAAAAAGTGGTAAGTCAGTCTCCCGATCCCGGGGTGAAAATCAAACAAGGATCCAAAGTGAGGGTTTATCTTTCAGAATAGTCATGCGGAAAATCTACATGTGCTACCCTTGTCATCTATCCCGGGGATTTGATTTGAAAATGTCCCCGGGAACTTATAAGGCAAGTACGTAAATCAATAAAGTTATCGAACTAAGTTAAAAGGTTGATAGCTTTCATACGTATTTTTTTGTAAAATATAAAAAGGTTGCTTTCTACCTGTGAGGAGTTGAAAAGATGAGATTGCACACTTTGCTGGAAGTACTACCGTTTTTCTCAGTACAGGGTGAAGGGAATCCAGCTATTTCAAACATCGCGAACCACCATAAAAAAGTGAAGAATGGTGATTTATTTATCTGTATCAATGGATTAGAGGTTGATAGCCACTCGCTTTCCGGGGTGGCCGAAAAAAATGGTGCAGCAGCCATCCTTGCAGAGAGGACACTTGATGCAGACATTCCCGTCATTATTGTTCCTGATACGAAGAAAGCGATGGCCATATTAGCAGACTATTTCTATAAACAACCCTCCCACCAGCTTCTCTTGGTCGGGGTGACAGGAACAAACGGAAAAACCACGACCACCCATCTAATTGATCAGGTTTTCACCCAGAGCGGGATGAAGACCGGTTTAATCGGAACCATGCATATTAAAGTGGGTGATGAGTTGGAAGTCAGCCATAACACGACTCCTGACAGTTTAACCCTTCAACGGACATTTAGGCGATTTTGTGATAAAGGGGTGCGATCCGCCATCATGGAGGTTTCTTCCCATGCACTGGATCAAGGGCGTGTACACGGCTGCGACTATGATATCGCAGTGTTTACAAACCTCTCCCAGGATCACCTGGATTATCACAAGTCCATGGATGATTATCGGAACGCGAAAGGCTTATTGTTTTCCCAATTAGGGAATACTTATTTTAAGAAATCCCCTAAATACGCCATTATTAATAAGGATGACGAAGCAGCAGATTACTTTATCCGGTCCACAGCCGCCCACGTACTTACATATGGTCTCCATTCTTCGGCTGACTTTTTTGCTAAGGATTTGGTGCTCGGGGCAACCGAGTCCGTATTCACACTTGTGTCCCCATTCGGGGAATGGGAGATGGTTTTAAAGTATGCTGGGAAATTCAATGTTTACAATGCACTTGCTGCCTTAGCTACAGCGTTCGCTGCGGGCATACCGATCGAAGATAGTATAAGGAGCCTTGAGAAGGCAAAAGGGGTCAGGGGGCGATTTGAAACGGTTTCTGAGGGTCAGCCTTTTTCAGTCATCATTGATTATGCACATACCCCGGATGGATTGAAAAACGTACTCGAAACCACCCGGACGATCACAAACGGCAAAGTGATAGTAGTCGTCGGTTGTGGAGGGGACAGGGATAGGATCAAAAGGCCTATTATGGCGGAAATCGCGTGTGATTACGGAGATTATGCGATTTTCACCTCTGATAATCCCAGGACAGAGGATCCCGTGAGTATATTAAAAGATATGGAATCGGGAGTGTTCGGTAAACAATACCAATTGATCATTGATCGTAAAGAAGCGATCAAGGAAGCGTTGAATCTTGCACAACCTGGAGATGTGGTGTTGATTGCCGGGAAGGGTCATGAAACGTATCAGATCATAGGAAACGATGTGTTCGATTTTGATGATCGGGAAGTTGCGAGAAACTTCATCAAGGGGATGTGAAAATGCTTTTTTATGATGAAGTGAAGAGATTGTTTCCAGATACCAAAGGAATTCACTTGCCGGGATTTACGTTTTTAATAGTTTCTAATTCAACTAGTATGACGATGGAGAAGGGACTTTATGTCCCTTTTAGTGATGAAATCGATCTTTTAAAGAGTATTGAAATGGGTGCGATCGCTTCCCTATGGCGGAAAGATGATCCCATTCCATCTTATGTTCCGAATCACTTTCCATTATTTATGGTTGATGATGTATACCTGGCTTATGTACACTTACTAGAGAATTACAAACAAAATTACAATCAAGAAAAGTGGGAAATTATGACGAAGTTTATATTTACTAATGAATCTAATTATCAAGCAGTGGATTTATCCTTGAACGAATCCTCTCATGAGCTGGATACGACAAAAGAAAAAGGAGGGGAATAGCCATGATGGAACAAGTGATACTTTTTACGATAATCATGTCATTTTTAATAACCGTACTGCTTGCCCCTGTGTTTATTCCTTTCCTCAGAAGATTGAAGTTTGGACAAAGCATCCGGGATGAAGGTCCGCAGTCACACCAGAAAAAGACCGGAACACCGACGATGGGCGGGATCGCGTTCCTGGTTTCGATTGTCATTACAACATTTGTCATGACTGGGAAATACTCTGATCCTGGCCCCGAGACATATTTAATGATCATGGTCACCGTAGGTTTCGGATTATTGGGATTTTTGGACGACTTTATTAAAGTCGTGATGAAACGGAATTTGGGATTGACTTCCAAGCAGAAACTGCTCGGTCAAATTATTATTTCGGTTATTTTTTATCTCATCTTTAAGCAGAATGACTTTCCGACCACGGTGTCGATTCCATTAACGGATTTTTCCATTGAATTAGGATGGTTTTACTGTGTATTTATCATCTTTTGGCTGGTCGGATTCTCAAACGCTGTCAACTTGACGGATGGTCTGGACGGACTCGTATCCGGAACGAGTGCGATTGCCTTTGGAGCACTGGCCGTGCTTGCATGGAGCCAATCGCAATATGATGTTGCCATCTTCGGTGTGGCGGTTGTGGGAGCGGTCCTGGGCTTTCTCGTATTTAATGCCCATCCTGCCAAAGTATTCATGGGGGATACTGGATCTCTTGCACTGGGTGGGGCGATCGCAGCGATTGCCATCCTGACCAAGCTTGAAATCATTCTAATCCTTATTGGAGGGGTTTTCGTAATCGAAACTCTTTCCGTGATCTTACAGGTCGCATCCTTTAAAACAACAGGAAAGCGGATCTTCAAGATGAGCCCTTTGCATCATCATTATGAATTGGTCGGATGGAGTGAGTGGCGTGTCGTCGTTACTTTTTGGACGGTGGGATTGCTGTTTGCCGTATTGGGAATCTATATCGAGGTGTGGTTATAAATGAAAAATACAACGAAATTCAAACATAAAAAAGTATTGGTATTAGGATTGGCAAAAAGTGGGGTAAGTGCTGCCTCTCTCCTACATAAGTTAGAAGCATTTGTAACGGTGAATGACCAAAAGCCTTTGTCAGAGAACCCTGAGGCGCAGGGACTCCTGCAGGAAGGGATCAAAGTCATATGTGGAAGTCACCCCATAGAGCTGATGGATGAGGGGTTTCAATATGTAATCAAGAATCCTGGAATCCCATACCATAATCCATTGATAAAAAAAGCAATGGAAAAGAATATTCCTATCTTAACCGAGGTGGAACTCGCTTATTTGATTTCTGAAGCAGAAATGATCGGGATCACGGGGACAAATGGAAAAACGACAACGACCACTCTCCTATTCGAAATGTTGAGGGAGGATAACCAAAAGCCACTAATAGCAGGGAATATTGGTACCGTCGCTTCTGAGGTTGCACAGAAAGCAAAAAAAGACGAGAAAATGGTAGTTGAACTTTCTTCCTTCCAACTGATGGGGATAGAGGAATTCGCTCCTCATATTGCGATTATTACAAATCTCTATGATGCTCATCTTGATTATCATGGGGACTTGACAGAATATTGGAAAGCGAAATCCAATATTACAAAAAATCAAACCGAAAATGATTATCTGATCATCAATGGGGACCAGGAGCATGTACATAAAGCGATAAGCTTTACAAAAGCTCAGGTGATACTCTTCTCAACACAAAAAGTAGTACAAGGAGGAGCCTATATTAAAGATCGGGCGATTTATTTCAAGGAGGAACGTGTCGTTGAACTGGACTCAATCGTCCTGCCTGGCGCTCATAACCTTGAAAATATCCTTTGTGCCGTTGTGGCTTGTAAAATCTATGGTGTATCCAATGACAGTATCAAGAAGGTACTGAGTACGTTTGGAGGAGTGAAACACCGCACCCAATTCGTCAAGGAAGTAAAGGGGATTAAATTCTATAATGATTCTAAAGCAACGAACAGCCTGGCGACGAAAAGCGCCCTTGATGCATTTAACTCTCCTACCATATTGCTGGCGGGAGGGTTGGACCGGGGGAATGAATTCGATGACCTGATACCTTACCTGTCCAATGTTAAAACGTTGATCACCTTTGGGGAAACGTCAGCTAAGCTCGTGAAGACAGGAGAAGCAGCAGGGATACAAACCATCATTCCTGTCGATAATGTTGAAAAGGCAGTTCCGGTTGCTTATGAGCACGCAAAGGAAGGGGATATCGTATTGTTATCCCCGGCATGTGCGAGTTGGGATCAATATCGTACTTTTGAACAACGTGGTGACATTTTTATCGAGGCCGTGCATAAGCTTTAAAGAGGGCTTGTCTATATAGAGCATCGATACTTAACCATTTTAGACATCAGGATTAGATTTCATTGCTCGAACGGCTCTAAATTTGTCAATTCGAGGTGTTTACGCTTGCCTTTAAAAAAATCGACTCCCGATTTTATTCTCATTATGGTTACACTCACTTTACTTGCCATTGGTTTGATCATGGTGTACAGTGCCAGCGCCGTTTGGGCCGATTACAAATTCGATGATTCCTTTTTCTTTGCAAAAAGGCAGGTGCTCTTTGCTGGTGTGGGATTAGTTGCCATGTTCTTCATCATGAACGTAGAGTACTGGACATGGAGAAAATGGTCAAAAGTCATTATTATCGTTTGTTTCGTTCTTCTTGTCCTGGTATTAATACCCGGTATAGGCGTATTGAGGAATGGTTCAAGAAGCTGGATAGGGGTCGGTGCCTTTTCAATTCAGCCTTCCGAGTTCATGAAACTGGCCATGATTGCTTTCCTGTCAAAGTATTTATCTGAGAATCAAAAGTACATTACTTCTTTTAGAAAAGGAGTCCTGCCTGCACTGTTGCTCGTCTTTACAGCTTTTGGAATGATTATGCTGCAGCCGGATTTAGGAACAGGTACTGTAATGGTCGGGACTTCCGTTGTAATGATTTTTATATCAGGGGCAAGGATAAAACATTTCGTAGGCCTTGGAATGATCGGTTTGTTGGGGTTTGTGGGGCTCGTCATTTCTGCACCCTACAGGATTAAACGGATAACCTCCTTCTTGGACCCCTGGCAGGACCCGTTAAACAGTGGATTCCAAATTATTCAATCCTTATATGCAATAGGGCCGGGAGGTTTATTCGGCTTAGGACTGGGTCAGAGCAGACAGAAGTTTTTCTACTTACCGGAACCACAAAATGACTTTATATTTGCCATTCTGGCAGAGGAACTCGGATTTATTGGGGGAACTTTGGTACTGATCCTATTTTCATTAATCTTATGGAGGGGTATCAGGATCGCGTTGGGTGCACCCGACTTGTTTGGAAGCTTTCTCGCTTTAGGAATCGTATCCATGATTGCCATACAGGTGATGATCAATGTAGGGGTAGTAACAGGGCTGATGCCCGTGACGGGAATCACATTGCCATTCCTTAGCTACGGGGGATCATCTTTGACGCTTATGCTCATGGCTGTTGGAGTCCTGTTAAATATCAGCCGCTACACGAGGAATTAACGTTTCATAATAGAGATTGACGAGAGAAACAGAATGGTAGAAGTGGAGAGCGATCCATAAAGATCGTTTTCTTGCTCCTCCCGTTGTACTCGTCGGTCTCTATTTTTCTGATTGTGAAATAAAACAAATAAATTCCAAGTATTTAAAGAAATAACGATAGGATATTCAAAGAAGGGATGTTACAATAAATTACATATACGTAATTCATAATAATCATACCTTTTCAAAATAAAGGAGAGTTTGTTACTTTTGTTAACCAAAACTTTTACAATTCAATGACATGCATTCATAATGCTTCAATTGTTGTTTAAAATAGGGTCCAAGAGTGAATTACATAAGGTGGCCATCTTTTTAGAAAGTGAATAAACGTACATATGCTAAAAGTGGTATGAACAATCCATCTTAGCGAATCCTGTCATCAGAGGATAAGAAGACTTGTTGTCACCGGGTAACACTTATTAACAATTATTCTGTTTCAAACAAAGGTTTATGGCAGAAAACGTTCTGTTCCTCTTTCAACAAGTGATGCCTTCGTATAAAATAGGGGGTATCCCAATATAAAGAGTACTTTCATTATAAGACGAGATGAGTATATCTTATCCATGACATAATGAATCAAAAGTGAAATTGAGGAGAACGAAATGAAAAAAGAAAATGTTGTTTCCATTGAAGATCGAATTCCTAAATTAAAACAACACCGAAAAAAGAAGGCAAATCGCAGACTTATGTTATTACTTTCTTTATTCTTCCTGATGATTTTGTCGGTTGTTTATTTTCAATCGCCCCTTAGTCATGTGAAGACGGTGGATGTTAATGGGAATGAACTGATTTCTAATAAGAAAGTTCTTCAAGAAAGTGGAATTGACAGTGGCATGAATGTTTGGAGTGTAAACAAAGATAAGACCGTGGAACAATTAAAGAAGCTGCCCGAAGTGAAGGATGCGAAGGTTGAACTGACATTCCCGAATTCTTACGAAATAACCATTCATGAATATGATAAGAAAGCGTACCTCTCTAAGGGGAACAAATTCTTTGTCATATTATCGAATGGAAAGGTCCTGGATAAAGGGACCGGGGCGGTACCCGTCGATGCTCCCCTATTAAGGGGATTCGAAGAAGATAAAGTCCTGGTCAAAATGGTGAAGGAATTAGGCGAGCTACCAGATGAAGTTCAACATCTCATTTCAGAGATCAATCTCGTCCCTAAGAAAACAGATCAATATCATTTGACTCTATTTATGAACGATGGGTTCGAAGTGAGTGCAACCATTCGAAGTTTCTCTGAGAAAATGGTGCATTATCCTTCGATTGTCAGTCAATTAGATCCTGAAGTTAAAGGGGTCATTGATTTAGAGGTTGGTTCTTATTTCAGAGCATACGAAACGGAAGGTGAACAAAGCAATGAAGAGGATGAGGGTGAGAGGTAAGCACGTGATCCTCTCTCTTGTGTGTCTGGTTTTGGGTTTCATCCTTGCTTTTTCATTCAGTCTGGCAAACACAGAACAAGCAGAACTTGGGAATCGGACGAATGGTCAATGGAAACAGGAAGAAGCATTAAGAGATCAAATCCTGGAGTATCAGCAGAAGAACAATCAGCTGCAGGAAAAGCTTTATGAGAAACAGGAGAAGATCGGGAATATGGAGAAAGAATTTTCTAAAGAGAAACAAATTTATTTTAATTTGGCAGAAGATGCCGAGAAGTATCGAATGTACCTGGGCAAGACGAAAGTGAAAGGTCCGGGTGTAACCGTTACTTTATCAGATGCCCAGTATGATCCTGAAGAAGAGAACGCCAATAATTATATTGTGCATGAACACCATGTATTCAAGGTCATTAACGAATTATATATAGCAGGGGCTTCTGTGGTTGCCATTAATGGGCAAAGGCTGAAGCATGATTCATACATACTTTGTAATGGTCCAGTCATACAGATTGATGGGATCGATTACCCTGCTCCGTTCAAAATCACGGCAATCGGTGATCCGGACGTACTATCCTCTGCCATGAATATCAATGGCGGAGTGAAAGATCAGCTAGTGAATGATAATATCATCTTTGAAATGAAAAAAGAGAATACGGTCATCCTGGAACCTACGATTGGTGAATCGTAATCCTGCTTGCATAAAAGCGGATGATAGACTTTATTCAGGATGAGGGTCAGTTTTGAAAGTAAGGTGCACTAAATGGATAACAAACTGAAAATCAGCTTTACAGTCATTACGGTGATAATCGGATTTATGGTCGCCATTCAGTTTCAGACTGTAAAAGAGCCGGTGGTCCGGGATACACGGGATATTTGGGAGCTGAGGGAAGCTCTTTTGAAAGAGAAGGAAGTTAACTCCAATTTATTGTCTGAAACGCGTTCCGTAGAAGCAAAGCTTGAACAATACAAGACAGAGCAACAATCAAGTCCCGAACAGGCACTGAAGCAGACGCTGGAGGAATTAAAGACTGAAATGGGACTGACTGAAAAGACTGGCCCCGGACTCATCCTGACCATTGAGCCTTCAATGGAGGAAATCCTTCTCGGAGAAAAGGTTCAGAACGTTTCCCCGGAACTTTTGGAAAGGCTTGTAAATGAACTGAATCAGTATGATGCTGTTGATATTGCGATTGATGGTCATCGATTGATCAACACTTCAGTCATAAGGGATATTAACGGAGATACGAAGGTAGATGGCAATACGATAAAAAAAATCCCGTTCGAGGTACGAGTGCTGACCAAAGATGTAAAAGCAGCCAAGGATTTGTATAACCGCATGCAGGTTTCCAGGTCAGTGGAAGATTTCTTTATCGATAACCTTCGGGTGAACATTTCAAAACCTTTAGAAAAGCTGGTGCTTCCGGAATATAAGGATACAATCCGGGTCCGTTTCATGGAACCGGTTAAGGAAAGAGGAGGGAACGAGTAATATGTGGCTTCCCGTTTTAGGGTTGCTAGTAGGGGTCTTCCTTGGGCTTCTCACAGATATTAGGATTCCAGAAGAATATTCCAATTATTTATCGATTGCGGTTTTGGCAGCCTTGGATACATTATTTGGCGGTATTCGTGCCCACCTCCAAAATATTTATGATGATAAGGTCTTTGTTTCTGGATTCTTTTTTAATATTTTACTAGCAGCAAGTTTAGCTTTTCTGGGGGTACATCTTGGTGTAGACTTATATTTGGCGGCTGTTTTTGCTTTTGGAGTAAGATTATTCCAGAACATAGCAGTGATTAGACGAATAATGATTAGCAATTGGTCAAATAATCAAGAAAAAAGAGAAAAAAATTAGAATTTTAAAAGGGAATCGTTTTTGTTACGACGAATATCATATTAAGATATACTTAGAATCATGTTTTTCTAGGATTGTTGTTCCAAATAAACATTCTTTAAGGAGGTGCCATAGAGTGAACAGCAATGAAATTTACGTTAGCCTAGACATCGGTACATCCACAGTGAAAGTAATCATTGGTGAAATGACGAATGATTCCTTAAACATAATCGGTGTAGGAAATGTGAACTCAGAAGGAATCAGAAAAGGTTCCATCGTAGATATAGACGAAACTGTTCATACAATCAAGAAGGCAGTTGAACAAGCTGAAAGGATGGTCGGTTTATCAATAAGTCAGGTCATCGTAGGCATTACAGGAAATCATGTTTCACTTCAATCCTGTCATGGAGTTGTGGCAGTATCGAGTGACAACAGGGAGATTGGCGATGAAGACGTTCTGAGAGTGATGGATGCAGCCCAGGTTGTTTCGATACCTCCAGAAAGGGAAATCATCAATGTGATCCCAAGACAATTCATTGTTGATGGGTTGGATGAGATTACAGATCCACGTGGAATGATCGGTGTTCGGCTGGAAATGGAAGGGACCATCATTACTGGATCTAAGACGATTTTACATAATACTCTCAGGTGTGTAGAGAAGGCTGGACTTGAAATTGTCGATATCGTCCTTCAGCCACTAGCTGCAGGTACGGTTGCTTTATCCAAGGATGAAAAGAACCTTGGGGCTGCCTTGATCGATATCGGTGGCGGTTCTACAACCATCGCTGTTTTTGAACAGGGGCACCTGAAGGCTACGACTGTGCTTCCCGTTGGCGGAGAGCATATCACAAAAGATTTGTCGATCGGTTTACGGACATCGACGGACGATGCGGAAAAAATCAAAACGAAATATGGACATGCTTTTTATGACCACGCGTCAGAAGATGAAGTGTTCAGTGTGCCAATTATTGGCAGTGATCAACATCAGCAATTTAATCAATTAGAAATTTCTGATATCATAGAAGCAAGGCTGGAAGAGATCCTGGACCTCAT
Organism: Rossellomorea orangium; assembly: GCF_019334305.1. Lineage (GTDB taxonomy): Bacteria > Bacillota > Bacilli > Bacillales > Bacillaceae_B > Rossellomorea. The sequence goes on along the minus strand of NZ_JAHWGH010000018.1, from coordinate 367,996 downwards.
AAGCCATGAGTTGAAGCGATTGGGAATCAGGGATCTGCCAGGTGGATATGTACTGACTGGTGGTGTAGCAAATCTTCCAGGTGTGTTAGAATTAGCACAAATCGTTTTCCAAAATCGTGTACGCGTGGCAATTCCTGATTATATCGGAGTAAGGGAACCCCAGTATACGACAGCAGTTGGATTGATCAAATATGCTCAGAAGAATGCTAGATTGCAAGGAAGATCTGTAAGCGCAGAACCGGTGCCCGTAGAGGCCGCCGAGAAGCGTCAATCAAAACCCGCTAATAAAAAGCCAAAGCCTGCAAAGGTAAAAGAAGAAGAACATGAAGATGAAAAGGCCATGTCAAAAGTGAAAAAGTTCTTTGGATACTTCTTTGAATAAATAAAGGAATCCATAGATTCGACGAGTTAGGAGGATTTGTCATGTTGGAGTTTGATACAAATTTAGATTCATTAGCGACAATAAAAGTTATTGGTGTCGGTGGCGGAGGAAACAACGCCGTAAACCGCATGATCGAACATGGTGTTCAAGGTGTTGAATTTATCGCAGTCAATACGGATGCACAGGCTTTGAATCTATCTAAAGCTGAAATAAAGATGCAAATCGGTGGCAAATTAACCAGGGGATTAGGTGCAGGTGCCAATCCTGAAGTTGGTAAAAAGGCTGCTGAAGAAAGTAAAGAGCAGATCGAAGAGGCCCTTAGAGGGGCGGACATGGTCTTTGTTACGGCCGGAATGGGCGGAGGAACAGGTACTGGTGCAGCACCGGTAATCGCTCAAATCGCCCGTGAAATTGGCGCGTTAACAGTCGGTGTCGTGACACGACCATTTACATTTGAAGGCAGAAAGCGTTCAAACCAAGCAAGCGGTGGTATCGCGGCCATGAAGGAAGGCGTAGATACCCTTATCGTCATTCCAAACGATCGCCTGCTAGAAATCGTGGACAAGAGCACTCCAATGCTTGAAGCTTTCCGTGAAGCTGATAATGTTTTACGTCAGGGTGTGCAAGGTATCTCGGATCTCATCGCTACACCTGGTCTGATCAACCTGGATTTTGCAGATGTTAAGACGATCATGTCTAACAAAGGATCAGCGCTAATGGGTATCGGAGCAGCATCAGGTGAAAACCGTGCCACTGAAGCAGCGAAAAAAGCAGTCTCAAGTCCATTGCTTGAGACATCCATCGACGGTGCTCAAGGTGTCCTGATGAACATTACAGGAGGAACGTCATTGAGCCTATACGAAGTTCAGGAGGCGGCTGACATCGTAGCATCTGCTTCAGATCAAGAAGTAAACATGATCTTCGGTTCAGTCATCAATGAAGATTTAAAAGATGATATTGTCGTTACCGTCATCGCAACAGGTTTCAATGAAGAGGTCATCCAGCCTCCAAAACAAACACGACCAACATTTGGTGGAATGAAACCAAATCAAAGTCCAAACCCAAGCCCATCGGTTAAAAGGGAACAGCCTAAACGGGAAGAGCAGCCTCAACAACAAGAGCCTGTGAGAACTTCTTCCAATCAAGGTGCTGAAGAAACATTGGACATCCCAACATTCCTTCGCAACCGTAACCGTCGGAGATAATTACCGATTATAAACAAAAACCCCCAAGGTATCTTACCTTGGGGGTTTTTGCTTTCGCTTTCATTATTCCCCTCTAAAATCATAGCGAGAATCCCCTTATATTTAATGACATTTTTCGTTTATATCTCCGAAAAGTTTTCCTTCTAAGCATACAAAAAATGACAACCTTTAAAAGGTATGTACGATATACTTCTGATAAGTCATTCCTCTGGTGACTTTTAGCTGCTGGGTGAAATGTGAAAAGGAGGGTAGAGATTGACTTTATATTTGGATGTCATCTGGTTGTTGAATCTGTTAGTAGACTTTTTCCTTCTATGGTTAACAGGGATCATCTTAAAGAGACAATATGCCCTCTGGAGAATCGGGGTCGGCAGTTTGATAGGCTCTATCATTATTCTCCTGGCTTTTTCACCATTTGCTCATTTTACTGGGAACCCTTTTGTAAAATTATTATTTTCCGTTGTCATGGTATTTTCAGCTTTTGGTTATAGAAGATTGCGCTATTACTTATCTAATCTTTTTATGTTCTATTTCGTCACCTTCTTTACCGGTGGAATTTTAATAGGGACTCATTATTTTATAAGCTTTGATCCAAGCAGGGAATCATCCATGCTGCTTGCAAGCATACGCGGATTTGGTGACCCGATAAGCTGGGTATTTGTAATGCTCGCACTGCCGCTTGCCTGGTATTTTTCAAAAGGCAGGGTGGAGAGCATTGAGCATGTGAAGCTTCAATATGATCAGCTCCTGGAAGTGAGTATTAAGATTGAAGATTTTCATTGTACGGTCTCAGGACTTGTAGACAGCGGAAACCAGCTTCAGGACCCAATCTCCAAAAACCCTGTCATGATCTTATCCATTGCAGGAATCGAGGGTGATATCCCTCATGATATGCGAGCACTTTGCCATGAAGTTGAAGAGATTTTTTCTGGTGAGAAAGAAATCGGCGCCTGCTGGTCTGACAGGATGCGTATAATACCGGCACAATCGGTAGGAAGGAAAAGTCAGCTTCTCGCTGCCATAAAGCCTGATTCATTAGTATTGAAAGATCATGAATCTGAATGGGCCATACCCAATGGATTGATTGCTTTTAGGGAAGAGCCTCTTTCAGCAGACGGGAATTTTCAAGCGATCGTCCATCCGAAAATGGCTTCACGGAAACCGGTACTCAATGTTTCTTGATTCAATTATTACTACTATACTCACAATTTAAAGAAATAGAAGGGGGAGCAACAATGAAAAAATTCAAATTCAAATTTTTATACTACTGGTACAAACTGTTAATCAAACTTGGACTGAAAACAGATGAAATTTACTACATAGGTGGTAGCGAAGCGCTTCCTCCTCCATTGTCGAAAGAAGAGGAAGAGGTACTACTCAATAAATTGCCCAATGGAGATAAGGCAGCAAGATCATTATTAATTGAACGAAACTTAAGATTAGTCGTTTATATTGCCCGGAAATTTGAGAATACCGGGATAAACATTGAGGACCTGATCAGTATCGGTACTATCGGCCTCATAAAAGCGGTGAATACCTTTAATCCAGAGAAAAAAATCAAGTTGGCGACTTATGCATCAAGATGCATCGAGAATGAGATTCTGATGTATTTAAGACGGAACAATAAGATAAGGTCTGAAGTTTCATTTGATGAACCCCTTAATATCGACTGGGATGGAAATGAATTACTATTATCCGATGTACTTGGTACGGATGAGGATATCATCACCAAAGACCTTGAAGCTACCGTTGATAAAAAGTTGCTTTTCAATGCCCTTCATCAGCTTTCGGAACGGGAAAAACAAATCATGGAGCTTCGTTTCGGCTTGATGGGAGAAGAAGAAAAAACCCAGAAAGACGTTGCGGATATGCTCGGTATTTCGCAATCCTATATATCCCGCTTAGAAAAAAGAATCATTAAGCGCTTAAAGAAAGAATTTAATAAAATGGTTTAACGTTTAAAGCCGAACTTTTCCATGGAAAAGTTCGGCTTTTCTTGTTCCATTGATTCTTAAAAAAATGGCTGCTTTCGCAAAGATTGTTGCTAACCGCATACGTTGCTCTTCCATTTAAGATCTGGTGCAGGAGGGTGAAGGGAACAGTCCCGCTTTCCACGGACGTTCGGCCGAGCCTCCTCAGCAAAAACCGCTTCCGGGGTCTCAGCACGCCCGTTTTCCGTAGGAGTCTACGCAAGTTGCCTTCACCCTTTTACGTAGTAAGTTGCTGACAGAGCAAAATGGTTTGTGACCATTATGCCACTGCTATCTCATGCATTGCAGTGGCTTTATTATTTTATAGTCCTTTATTCTTTTTAAACGGAGCAATCTCTACATTTCCTTTGTGTTTGTTAAACACTTCTTCTGGATAGTTGATTGTTCCGGAAGGTGCTCGACTCCTGCGGGAATAGCGTGAAAGTTGAGACCCCACAGGGCAAAGCCCGAGGAGGCTCAACTCACGCCCCGCGGAAAGCGAGCACCTGTAGCGGAAATCAACCGCCACTCGCCACATCCAAAAGCAACAATGTTTACGAAAACAGCCAAAAAAATTTACCACTCATTTAACCAGATGGCAGAAGGGATTCGGAATATGTCGACCACAGCTTGTCAGATTGAAATGCATATTTTTCCTCTTCAAGGAAATACTGAATTTTGTACAGCAGCTCCTACAAGGAGGGGAAAGAATGACACGTAATAAAGTCGAGATTTGTGGTGTGGATACATCCAAATTGCCAGTACTCAAAAATGATGAAATGAGAATACTTTTTAAAGAAATGCAGGCGGGGGACATCTCCGCACGTGAAAAACTGGTCAATGGTAATCTGCGCCTCGTCTTAAGTGTAATTCAACGCTTTAATAACCGTGGTGAATATGTTGATGATTTATTTCAAGTAGGGTGCATTGGATTGATGAAGTCCATCGATAATTTTGATTTAGGTCAAAACGTCCGATTCTCTACATACGCGGTTCCAATGATTATTGGTGAAATCCGTCGGTATTTGAGGGACAATAATCCAATAAGAGTGTCCCGTTCACTACGAGATATTGCGTACAAGGCTCTACAAGTAAGAGAGAAATTAATGGGGGAGACATCCAGGGAACCGACTGCAGAAGAAATTGCAAAAGTGTTGGATGTATCACACGAGGAGATCGTCTTTGCACTCGATGCCATTCAAGATCCTGTTTCACTGTTCGAACCGATCTACAATGATGGTGGAGACCCTATCTTTGTAATGGATCAATTAAGCGATGAAAAGAACCGTGATTTTCACTGGATTGAAGAAATTGCCCTTCAAGAAGGGATGAGACGTTTAAATGATCGTGAAAAACTCATCATCAGCAAACGCTTCTTCCAAGGAAAAACCCAAATGGAAGTCGCAGACGAAATCGGCATCTCACAAGCCCAAGTATCAAGACTCGAAAAAGCAGCAATCAAACAAATGAACAAAAATATTCAATGAAATAAGAAAAGCGGAGGCGGCTCGTTCAGCCCCGACAAGCACAATGAAAAATCCCCAAAAGGCGCTCTTTGCCTTATGGGGAATTTTCATTGTGACCTCGAGCCTCTAATCCCTGGAGCTGGAGAATAGAAAAGAAAGGCAGATATCCTTCGGGAAGGTCTGCCTTTCTTTTTGCTGCATACACTATAAATAACTAATATAAATAGGTGGAATGGTGTCTTAATGCCTTTTCACCATTATCAACCCATATGGATCAACTTGAAAAGAGGGTGAAGAAAGATGGTACGTATATCTGAGTTTCAGGTAAAAGATGTGGTGAGCATTTCAGACGGGCGGAAGTTAGGGAATATTGGAGATATTGAAATCAACCTGGATACAGGAAGGATCGAGGCTATTGTAATTGGCAGCGGTGGGAAACTATTAGGCTTTTTTGGCAAGGATGAAGATATTGTGATCCCCTGGAGCAGTATTGTGAAAATCGGCGAAGATGTGATACTGGTCAGATACAAAGACAGCCACTATATTCAAGGACAACTACAGGAACCGAAACAATCCCCCGAAACATGACGAATCTTCAAAGACTATGGTACACTTAATTAAAAAAGAAGGAGATTCAACGTGTTGAAAGAGCCTTTTGTATATGAATCAGAAGCTTATTACTCCATCGGTGAATGGACGGAAGGAAACCCAAAACTAATTGCAGGTATTACCACAAGAAGAGGCGGGGTAAGTTCCGAACCATTCGATACATTGAATATGGGGCTTCATGTAGGTGATGAGGAAACATCTGTCATTCACAATCGCCAACGGCTGGCAACAGATCTTGATATGCCTCTCTTTAGCTGGGTAGTGGCGGAACAAACACATGGGAACAACATTTATTCTCCATGCTTAAAGGACGCGGGGCAAGGTGCAACAGATTATAAGAGCAGCATTAAAGATACCGACGGATTCTTGACAGGGGAAAGGGATATTCTGTTAACCATGTGTTATGCAGACTGTGTTCCCCTTTATTTCCTGGACAGGGAAACAGGGATGGTCGGATTGGCTCATGCAGGATGGAAAGGGACGGTTCTTGGTATTGGTCCGAAAATGGTCAATGAATTCGTCAAGAAAGGGTCCTCCATTTCTTCATTGGAGGTCGTGATTGGTCCCTCGATATGCAGTGATTGCTACGTAGTGGACGATTATGTAATCGATAAAGTGAAAAAAACACTAGAAGATGAAAACAACTTACCCTATAATTTAAAGGAAGAGGGACAGTATAACCTCGACCTTAAAAAGCTTAATCAAAAGCTCTTGATTCATGGCGGGTTAAATCCTGATCAAATCCGTACTTCCAGTTTTTGTTCGTCCTGTCACGAAGAATTTTTCTCTTATCGTAGAGATGGTGGTAAAACGGGGAGAATAATGAGTTTTATTGGCTGGAAGGAGAAATAGAATGAAGGTAACAGAAAATCTTAAGGCTATCAAGGGACATATTCAAAGTGCCTGTGAACGAAGCGGAAGAACCTCAGAAGACATAACAATTGTCGCAGTCACCAAATACGTATCGATTGAACGGGCAGAAGAGGCGGTCGAAGCAGGTATCCTCCACTTAGGGGAAAATCGCGATGATGGACTGAGCTCCAAGTGGGAAGCACTTTCGGACAAGCCCTATTGGCATTTCATCGGTTCCCTGCAATCAAGGAAAGTCAAAAACATCATTGATAAAGTGTCATACATACATTCCCTGGATCGTTTGTCATTGGCGAAAGAAATTCATAAAAGGGCTGAAAAGCCTGTCTCTTGTTTCGTTCAAGTGAATGTATCCGGAGAAGGCTCCAAACATGGTATTCCACCCCATGAAGTAAAGGGATTTATTGATAGTTTAAAAAACTATTCCAATATTAAAGTGGTAGGATTAATGACGATGGCTCCACATACAGATGATGAAGCATTTTTGCGCTCTTGTTTCAGGCAGCTGAAGACAATTCAAGATGACGTGCAATCACTGAAGCTTCCTTACGCCCCTTGTACAGAATTATCCATGGGGATGAGCAATGATTACAGGATTGCAATCGAAGAAGGTGCCACGTTTATTCGTATTGGAACTGCATTAGTTGGAAATGACTGAGAGGGGATGAATAAAAATGGGTATTAAGTCAAAGTTCAAGACATTCTTTTTGCTGGATGAAGATGAATATGAATATGAAGAAGAAAAGTACGAAGAAGAATACGAGGAGAAAAAGCCTATGAAGTCGCAGCTGTCTAATTCAAAACAAAATGTTGTGAGCCTTCAAAGTGTACAGAAATCTTCAAAAATGATTCTTGTTGAACCAAGAGTTTATGCGGAGGCCCAGGAAATAGCAGACCATCTGAAGAATCGCAGGTCTGTACTCGTTAATCTTCAGCGGATACAACATGATCAGGCAAAGCGGATCGTCGATTTTCTCAGTGGCACAGTTTATGCCATCGGAGGCGACATTCAGCGTGTAGGCGATAATATTTTTCTGTGCACACCAGACAATGTAGAAGTAAGCGGTAATATTTCTGAGTTCTTGAAAGAGGAAGACCTATCAGATTCGAGGTGGTAATGTAAATTATGTTGTGGGTTTATCAAATTTTAATTAATTTAATTCAAATTTACTCATGGGCGTTGATCATATATATTTTAATGTCCTGGTTCCCGAATGCAAGAGAGACAGCGATTGGGCAATTCCTTGCTAGAATCTGTGAACCGTACCTGGAACCATTCAGACGGATTGTTCCATCGATCGGGATGATTGATATTTCACCAATTGTGGCATTCATTGTATTAAACCTGGCGCAATCAGGTTTAACGCAATTATTTAGATGGCTTATTTAATTGGAGCTGTAACCCATAAAGGACTGAAACCGGTCAATCCGTTTCAGTCCTTTTATTTTGGGTAAAACAAGGAGGGGATGAACTCATGTCTTCAATTTATCAACACTTTAGACCTGATGAGAAAGAGTTTGTAGATGCTGTCTTAGAGTGGAAGGATTCTGTAGAACACCAATATGCACCGAAACGGACGGACTTTTTGGATCCAAGACAGCAGCATATTGTCGAGTCGATTATAGGAAACAACGATGAAATCCGGCTTTCTTTCTTTCCGGAAGATACGGAACGGAAACGAGCATTAATATATCCCTCCTATTTTCAGCCGCAGGAAGAAGATTTTGGTATAAAGGTATTTGAAATACAGTATCCATCGAAGTTTGTTACAATAGAACATAGGCAGGTATTAGGGACCCTTATGTCTCTTGGATTAAAACGGGATAAATTCGGGGATATTGTGACCGGTGAAGAGGCCATCCATTTGTTGCTTGCAGATGAAATCTCAGATTACGTTCGCATGGAACTCACTCAAATTGGAAAAGCCAAGGCATCTTTAAAGGAAATACCATTGCATGAAAAAATGGAGAGTCAACAAGAGTGGCAGGACAAAACAACGACTGTCAGTTCATTAAGGCTTGATGTCGTACTCGCTGCAATTTACAATGATTCACGTCAAAAGGCTCAAACATTGATTAAGAGCGGTCATGTGAAAGTGAATTGGAAAACCGTTGAAAATCCATCTTTCGAAGTTGAAGCTTCAGATGTACTATCCGCAAGAGGATACGGAAGAAGTAAGTTACTGTCCTTAGAAGGAAGAACAAAACGGGATAAATGGCGAATTTCTGTTGGAATACTGAAATAATTTCAGAAAAATAAAGGAATTCCCCCACATACTGTCGAAATTTTAGTTATAATAAATATGTAATTCACCAAGTACTGGAGGTGGCTCCCATGCCTTTAACGCCATTAGACATACATAATAAAGAATTTAGTCGTGGCTTTCGTGGTTATGATGAGGATGAGGTTAATGAATTTTTAGATCAAATTATTAAAGATTATGAAATTCTGATCCGTGAGAAGAAAGAAACGGAAGAACGTTTAAACTCATTGAATGAACGTTTAGGTCATTTTACCAACATTGAGGAAACGTTGAACAAATCAATCGTCATTGCTCAAGAAGCAGGGGAAGAAGTCAAGAGAAATGCAATGAAAGAGTCAAAGCTCATCATTAAAGAAGCAGAGAAGAATGCTGATCGAATCGTGAACGAATCATTGTCAAAGGCCCGTAAGATTGCCATTGAGATTGAGGAGCTCAAAAAACAGTCAAAAGTGTTCAGGACCCGATTCAAAATGCTTATCGAAGCACAGCTTGATCTCCTAGATACAAATGATTGGGATCAATTGATGGAATTTGATCTGGATGCTACGGATTTAAAAACATTAAAAGAAGAAGAGACATTGTCTTGACGAAAAGCGCAATATTTTCATATAATTGAACAACACATTCTTAATTGTCATAGGTTAAGACAGGGACAGTACGTTCTTTTAAATACATCCTTTCTAGCGAGTCGGGGACGGTGTGAGCCCGACAAGGAAAAGAGAGCGGAATATCACCCTCGAGCCCTACTCATGAAATTCGGATAGAAGAGTAATGACTAGCGATTTATTCACGTTACGAATCTTAACAAGTGAAGATCATTTACGATCTTTATGAGGGTGGTACCGCGGGAAAGCTTTCTCGTCCCTTTATCAGGGATGAGAAAGCTTTTTTTATTTTAATATAAATGAGTAAAGTACACCTGTTCTGATTAAGACGCGAAGGATTTAGAAATGATGGCAATAAAGATTAACGATTTAGGAGGAAGAGTTTCATGGAATATAAAGATACTTTATTAATGCCAAAAACGGAATTCCCGATGAGAGGGAATTTACCGAAACGCGAGCCGGATACACAGAAGAAATGGGAAGAAATGAACATTTACCAACAGGTTCAGGAAAGAACAAGTGATCGTCCTTTATTCATCCTTCATGACGGACCTCCATATGCGAATGGTAATATTCATATGGGTCATGCGTTGAATAAGGTCCTCAAGGACTTCATCGTGCGATATAAATCCATGAGTGGATTTCACGCACCGTATGTTCCGGGTTGGGATACCCATGGGTTGCCGATCGAGCAGGCCTTAACAAATAAAGGCGTAAAACGCAAAGAAATGACGATCGCAGAATTCCGTAAATTATGTGAGGAATATGCATATGAGCAGGTGGATAATCAACGTAAGCAATTCAAACAATTAGGCGTACGAGGCGATTGGGATAATCCTTACATTACACTGAAGCCTGAATATGAAGCCCAGCAGATCAAAGTGTTCGGTGATATGGCGAAAAAAGGATACATCTATAAAGGGAAAAAGCCAGTCTATTGGTCACCATCAAGTGAATCAGCACTTGCTGAAGCAGAGATCGAATATCAGGATAAGCGTTCCCCATCCATTTATGTTGGATTTGCCGTTACAGATGGAAAGGGTGTCCTGGAGGAAGGAACCCAGCTCGTCATCTGGACGACAACTCCTTGGACGATTCCTGCCAATCTTGGAATCGCAGTTCATGCTGATCTTAGCTATGTCGTTGTCAATGTGAAGGGAAACAGCTATGTAGTAGCTGAAGATTTACTTGAAGAAGTAGCAAAGAATCTTGAGTGGGAAGACTATTCTGTATCCAAGAAGGTAATTGGTGCTGAGCTTGAGCGTATCGTTGCAAAACACCCGCTTTACGAGCGAGAGTCACTTGTCGTCCTTGGAGAGCATGTTACGACTGATTCTGGTACAGGTTGTGTTCATACAGCTCCAGGGCATGGTGAGGATGATTTCCTTGTAGGGAAAAAATATGGCCTTGAAGTGTTATGTCCTGTAGACGATAAAGGGGTTATGACATCGGAAGCTCCTGGCTTTGAAGGGTTATTCTATGACAAAGCCAATAAGCCGATTACTGATAAGCTTCAGGAAGTGGGTGCGTTACTCAAGTTAAACTTCATTACTCACTCCTATCCACATGATTGGCGTACGAAGAAGCCGGTTATTTTCAGAGCGACCGCTCAGTGGTTTGCATCTATCGATAAATTCCGTAAAGAGTTATTAGAAGCGGTAAATGAAACGAAATGGGTTCCGGCATGGGGAGAAACACGCCTCTACAATATGGTCAGAGATCGTGGGGACTGGTGTATTTCCCGTCAACGTGCATGGGGTGTGCCAATACCGGTATTCTATGCTGAAAATGGTCAGGAAATCATTACAGATGAAACGATTGATCATGTGTCTAAGCTCTTCCGTGAACACGGGTCGAATATTTGGTTTGAGAAAGAAGCGAAAGACCTTCTACCTGAAGGATTCACTCATGAAGGAAGCCCGAATGGGACGTTCACAAAAGAACAGGATATCATGGATGTCTGGTTTGACTCAGGTTCTTCGCATCAGGCAGTCCTTGAGGAACGAGAGGATCTACAACGTCCGGCAGATCTTTATTTAGAAGGCTCTGACCAATATCGCGGGTGGTTCAACTCATCTTTAACGACGAGTGTAGCCGTTTCTGGAAAAGCTCCATATAAAGGCGTATTGAGTCATGGATTCGCCCTGGATGGTGACGGAAGGAAAATGAGTAAGTCACTGGGCAATGTCATGGTTCCTGAGAAAGTCATGAAACAGCTCGGTGCCGACATTCTGCGCCTCTGGGTCGCATCTGTTGATTATCAAGCGGATGTACGCGTATCAGATCCTATTCTAAAGCAGGTAGCTGAAGTTTACCGAAAGATCCGTAATACCTTCCGTTTCTTATTGGGGAATCTTTCTGACTTTGATCCTAAATCCAATGCTGTATCGTTCGATCAGCTAAGAGAAGTCGATCAATTCATGCTTGTAAAGCTGAATGACCTCGTGAAAAATGTGAAAAACTCATACGATAAGTATGAATTTGCGAGCATCTATCATGCAGTGAATAATTTCTGTACATTGGATTTAAGTTCATTCTACTTGGATTTTGCCAAGGATGTTCTTTATATCGAGTCAGAAAATCATGACGAGCGTCGTGCGATTCAGACTGTCTTATATGAATGTCTTGTGTCCCTGACAAAACTGATGTCGCCAATCCTTTCTCATACAGCAGATGAGATTTGGGCATATATACCGGGAGCAGAGGGAGAAAGCGTGCAACTGACGGATATGCCTGAAGTGCAAACATTCGCCAATGCTGATGAATTGAAGAAAAAATGGAATGCATTCCTTGAATTGAGAGATGATGTACTAAAGGCTCTTGAGGAAGCACGTAACCAGAAGATTATCGGGAAATCGTTGACGGCTAAAGTGACTCTTTTCGTGAATGATGAAACGAAAGGCTTACTACATTCCATCAAAGAAGACTTAAAGCAATTATTTATCGTATCTGCCTTTGAAATAGGTGGAGCGGTAAATGAAGCCCCTGAGCATGCCTTAAGTCTTGGTGAAAACAATATCGTTGTCGAAAAAGCTGATGGTGAAACATGTGATCGCTGCTGGATTGTGACTCCAACAGTTGGCGAGGATAAAGATCATCCAACCCTATGCACACGCTGTGCGTCTGTTGTGAAAGAAAGCTATTCTCACCTGGCGTAATGAAAAGGTGACCTGCCGATCGGCGGGTCACCTTTTTTCTGTCTTTATACGCCCGCATTCAAATTCCATAATTGCTATATCTTGCAACACAATATTCATGACTATTTCCTCCATACTATAAGTGGAGGGATCAAGATGACATATGACCGATACACATCTATTGTAGAAGAGCTGATGACATCCTTACAGGAGCTTGAGGCAAGTCAATCTCAACATCCTTTAATACAGAAATATATTGACGAAGAAATTACCGAGGTGAAACAAGCTTTGGTTCGTATCCAGGATAATCAATTCGGATACTGTGAAATGAGCGGGGAAGAAATTCCTTTTGATTACATGATGATGAATCCAACCTGTACATCGATTGAGAATGCCTTAGACTGGAGAAGGTTTGGGAAGATTTCATCCTACTCCTGAATTTCTCTTGTGTTTCCATCAATCTCCTCTAGTTTCAGTGTCTTTATTTCCCCTTTTATGCTAAAATGCAAAGGTAATCAATTAACGATGTTCGGAGGTTGCCTTTGTGTATTATTATTTATTGGCTTTGATTGTTATTGGATTGGATCAATTAACAAAATGGTTGGTTGTGAGACGAATGACCGAGGGAGAAAGCATTTCGATTATCGATAATGTCTTTTATCTTACTTCTCATCGGAATCAAGGTGCAGCATGGGGAATCCTCCAAGGACAAATGTGGTTTTTTTATGTTATTACATTAGTTGTGATTGTAGGTATCGTGTATTATATGCAAGTCCATGCAAAAGGGCATTCTTTGTTTAGTCTTAGTCTCGCTTTTATGCTTGGTGGAGCAATTGGAAACTTTATTGATCGTGTCTTTAGAAAAGAAGTGGTCGATTTCTTAAATACATACATTTTTTCCTATGATTTTCCGATTTTTAATATTGCCGATGCAGCATTAACCATTGGAGTGGCATTGTTACTCATTTACATGTATTTAGACGAACGAAAAGCAAAGAAGGAGAACAAAAATGGAAGTAATTCAGCACAACATACTTGAAGAAGAACAGGGAGAACGTATTGACAAGGTTGTAAGTCAATTGAATAAAGAATGGTCCCGTTCCCAGGTCCAGCAATGGATTAAAGAAGGTCATATCAAAGTCAATGATGAAAATGTTAAACCAAACTTAAAATGTCCTTTGAACGCTGTGATTACGGTTTCGATCCCTGAACCGGAAGAATTGGATGTGGAACCGGAGAACTTACATCTGGATATCGCCTATGAAGATGGCGATGTCATCGTCGTGAATAAGCCAAAGGGGATGGTCGTCCATCCAGCTCCTGGACATTATTCAGGAACGATGGTGAATGGATTGATGTATCATTGTAAAGATCTTTCAGGCATCAACGGAGTTCTAAGACCGGGGATTGTCCATAGAATTGACAAGGATACATCCGGTTTACTCATGGTAGCCAAGAATGATATGGCCCATGAACATCTTGTAAACCAGTTAGTAGAGAAGTCTGTAACCAGGAAATATACGGCCATTGTACATGGCTTGATCCCACACGAATACGGGACGATAGATGCTCCGATCGGAAGGGACCCAAAAGATCGCCAGAGTATGGCTGTCGTAGATAATGGAAAACAAGCGGTCACCCATTTCAAGGTATTGGACCGATATAAAGATTTCACTCTCGTAGAATGTGAATTGGAAACAGGAAGAACCCATCAAATCCGGGTGCATATGAAGTACATCGGCTTTCCTCTGGCGGGAGATCCGAAATATGGTCCTCGTAAAACGTTGAGTATTGAAGGACAGGCCCTTCATGCCGGAGTGCTTGGCTTTGTTCATCCAAGAACGGAAGAATATATGGAGTTCCATGCAAAGTTACCTGAAGAATTCACAAAGTTGATTAACCATCTTGAAAATAACCGTTGACAAATTTCGACGTAAGCTTTATGATGTAATTAATTGAATACGTAACCTTTAATACGGTCCCGTGAGGCTGAGAAGGAGCAATGTACGACCAATTATATTGGCGTGCAATCGATTATAACGATAAGTCTGCCCTCTCATCTTTAACGGTGAGAGGGATTTTTTATGCGAATAATTAAAAAGCGAGGTGGCTGTAAATGACTAAGAAAGCAACGGTGTTGGATCAACCCGCCATTCGAAGAGCACTTACAAGGATCGCTCATGAAATCATTGAACGAAACAAAGGGATTGAAGATTGCATTCTTGTAGGAATCAAAACAAGAGGCATTTACATCGCCAACAGATTAGCCGAACGGATTCATGCGATTGAAGGGGAAGAAATTCCCGTCGGCGAAATAGACATCACGCTTTACCGAGATGATTTAACAAAGAAAACAGACGATCACGAACCAGAGGTGAAAGGTTCTGACCTGCCGGTTGATATTACAAACAAGAAAGTCATTCTGGTAGATGATGTATTATTCACTGGGAGAACGGTCCGAGCGGGCTTGGATGCCTTAATGGACCTTGGCCGGCCAAGTCAGATCCAACTTGCGGTCCTTGTCGATCGGGGACATAGGGAGTTGCCGATTCGGGCGGATTTCGTCGGGAAAAACATTCCGACCTCAAGCTCTGAGAAAATCATGGTTGCTTTAACCGAAGTAGATCAGGAAGACGCAGTCACAATATACGAAAAAGAATAACGGAAGTCCTTTTAAGAGCGGTCCAGTGAGGCTGACAAAGGATGGGATTTGAAGGTGGAAACAGGCCTTCTTGTACCCTCTTTGTGCCCTCTTTAGGACAAAGAGGGTTTTTTAATGGGGAAATATGGGTATCAGAGGAGGAAACAGATATGAATCAAAAACAAGATATCGTATTAGATGTAGAAGAAATACCGAATATAGGGAAATGGGTCACACTAAGTATACAACACTTATTCGCCATGTTTGGAGCGACAGTACTGGTTCCATTCCTGGTGGGTTTAAGTCCGGGAGTCGCCTTGATATCAAGTGGGTTGGGAACACTTGCTTACCTCCTGATTACTAAAGGACGAATACCTGCTTATCTGGGATCATCATTCGCATTCATTGCGCCCATCCTTGCTGCTAAGAGTCTTGGGGGTCCCGAGGCTGCCATGATGGGAAGCTTCCTCGCAGGTATTGTATACGGAATCGTAGCATTACTCATCTCGAAACTTGGCTTAAAATGGCTGATTAGAATCCTGCCTCCGGTTGTTGTAGGGCCGGTTATCATGGTCATCGGGTTGGGTCTTGCCGGAACGGCTGTGAATATGGCCATGTATGAAAATCCTGGAGCAGAGCAATTGGTTTACAGCAACACGCACTTCATGGTGGCACTTGCGACATTGGCCATCACGGTCATCTGCTCGATTTACTTCAAAGGTTTTCTTGGAATGGTGCCGATCCTTGCAGGGATCATTGGCGGATATGTCATCGCGGTTTTCGCAGGGCTAGTAGACTTCCAACAAGTGATCGATGCACCCTTCTTCCAGATGCCGGACTTCTTTGTCCCGTTTATAGATTACACTCCGAGCTTCTCATGGGAAATCGTATCCATCATGGTCCCTGTTGCACTGGTGACCCTGGCAGAGCATACGGGGGATCAGATGGTATTAAGTAAGGTCGTAGGACGGAATTTTATTGAAAAGCCTGGCCTTCACCGCTCCATTCTCGGTGACGGGGTAGCGACGATGATTGCATCCTTCCTGGGTGGACCTCCGAATACAACGTATGGTGAGAACATTGGGGTCCTTGCCATTACACGGGTGTTCAGCGTTTTCGTCATCGGTGGGGCAGCAGTGTTAGCCATCATGTTCGGATTCATCGGGAAAATAACGGCATTGATCGGCTCGATTCCATCAGCTGTCATGGGTGGTGTATCGATCCTACTGTTCGGAATCATCGCTTCAAGCGGACTCCGTATGCTGATCGATAATAAAGTAGACCTGGGTAACAAGCGGAATTTAGTCATCTCAAGTGTCATCCTTGTAATCGGGGTGGGAGGAGCATTTGTGAAAATCAATGAGAATGTATCCTTGTCGGGTATGGCCCTTGCCGCGATCGTAGGAGTGTTCCTGAACCTGGTATTACCGGGAAGGAAGGAAAGTGAAGGAGAAAACAACTTATTCCAAGAAGAAAATGCTAAGCAAGATGTTGCATAGAACCACCTTTTAACATGGTCCAGAGAGTCTAGGAAGGGTGAATTTGAACAAGACATGCGGGATCTCCGCACTGTCCCGGTTGGTATGTTCAAAAACACCCTGTCAGAAAAATGGCAGGGTGTTTTTTTGAAAATAAAAGGTAAGATAGGGGGGCTCATGGTGAAAAATTTGTTGACGATGAAAGACTTATCCAAAGAGGAAATACTTCGGATATTGGATGAGGCCGAGCGCTTTAAAGAAGGAGAAACATGGAGGGATGGTTCAAGTAAATATGTGGCCAACCTTTTCTTCGAGGCAAGTACAAGGACAAAATGCAGCTTTGAAATGGCTGAAAGGAAGCTTGGACTTGAAGTCATTCCCTTTGAAGCACAAACATCGAGCGTCCAGAAAGGTGAAAGCTTGTATGACACGGTGAAAACGTTGGAAAGCATCGGAGTCGAGGCGGTCGTCATCCGTCATTCTCTTGAACGATACTTTGATGAACTGGCACCTCTCAACATAAGTGTGATCAATGGTGGAGATGGATGTGGGAATCACCCTACTCAATGTCTGTTAGACCTGCTGACTATACGTCAGGAATTCGGGGGATTTGAAGGACTCAGGGTTTCCATCATCGGGGATATAGCCCATAGCAGGGTAGCCAGGTCCAATGCAGAAGCCCTCACTAAACTAGGTGCGGAAGTCTTTTTCTCAGGGCCGAAAGAATGGTTCCCTTCAGAAGATCGACATCAATATATGCCTATAGATGAATGTATAACAGATTCTGATGTCATCATGCTTCTGCGTATCCAGCACGAGCGCCACGAAAGTACATCCAGTCTGTCAAGAGAGGAATATCATGAATCGTTCGGATTAACAGAAAGTAGAAGAGCCCGAATGAAACCAACTGGCATCATCATGCATCCGGCGCCGGTCAATCGGGGAGTGGAAATTGCAGATTCATTGGTTGAATGTGAACAATCAAGGATTTTCAAACAGATGGAAAATGGAGTATTCGTAAGAATGGCTATTTTAAAAAGAGCGCTTGAAAACAACTAACCAGGGGGAACTTGAGATGAAATGGATAATCCGAAATGCACGTGTTCTAACAAAAAACGGTGACTTAGAGAATGTGGATGTCAAGGTGGAGAATACGAAAATCATCGAGATGGGTCCAGGATTGAAGGGGACAGATCACCAGGAATTCCAAGCAGAAGGGTTATTGCTTTCCCCGGGATTTGTCGATTTGCATGTCCATTTAAGAGAACCGGGCGGCGAACATAAAGAAACGATTGAAACAGGTACAAAAGCAGCTGCAAAGGGTGGATTCACAACCATTGCCGCTATGCCGAATACCAGACCGGTTCCAGATACAGTTGAAAACCTCGAGGCTCTAAACAATAAAATCATGGAAACAGGTACTGTCAGGGTCTTACCGTATGCCGCCATTACGGAACGTCAAATTGGAAAAACCATGAATGACTTACCTGCCTTAAAGAAAATGGGGGCATTTGCCTTCACCGATGATGGAGTGGGGGTACAATCTGCCGGCATGATGTTTGAAGCGATGAAAACTGCAGCAAGTATCAATGCCGCCATCGTCGCCCACTGTGAAGAAAATACATTGATTTATGGTGGAGCGGTTCACGAAGGTGAATTCTCAAAGAAGCATGACCTGCCTGGGATCCCCTCCATATGTGAAGCCGTACATATCGCAAGGGATGTGCTTCTGGCAGAGGCAACAGGAGTGCATTATCACGTATGTCATATCTCAACAAAAGAATCAGTAAGGGTGGTCCGGGACGCGAAGAAAGCTGGCATCAATGTGACAGCTGAGGTAACTCCCCATCATCTTCTGTTATGTGAAGATGATATCCCGGGACTTGACCCCAACTTCAAGATGAATCCGCCTCTTCGAAGTAAAGAGGATCAACAAGCGCTCATAGAAGGTTTACTGGATGGAACAATCGATTTTATCGCTACCGACCATGCACCACATACAGAAACAGAAAAGTCAGAAGGGATAGAGCTCGCTCCATTCGGTATCGTGGGATTGGAAACAGCCTTTCCGTTGCTTTATACACACTTTGTGGAAAAAGAAATCTTTACTCTGAAGCAATTGATTGACTGGATGACGATTAAACCGAGCTCTCTGTTCAATCTTCCGTTTGGACTACTTGAAGTAGGAGGAGGAGCCGATTTTACTCTTATAGATTTAAATGAACAAAAAATGATCGACCCGGCTGAATTTATATCAAAAGGTAAAAACACTCCATTTAAAGAGTGGGAGTGCAAAGGATGGCCGAAAGCAACTTTTTATCAGGGATCTCTTGTATGGAATGAAGGAGGAAACGAACAATGAAAAGACAACTCATTTTAGACGATGGAACAGTTTTCGTGGGAGAAGGATTTGGAGCAAATGAAGATAGTATTGGTGAAGTTGTATTCAATACGAGTATGACTGGCTACCAGGAGATTCTATCCGATCCATCCTACTGCGGACAGCTTGTAACCCTGACCTATCCGCTTATAGGGAACTATGGAATCAACCGGGACGATTTTGAATCGATCTCTCCAGCCATAAAAGCGTTCATTGTCAGAGAAGTGGCTGATTTTCCTTCAAACTGGAGAAATGAATCAACGTTGGACGAATTATTAAAAATAAAAGGTATTCCAGGAATTTCAGATATCGACACCAGAAAGTTAACAAGGATCATCAGAAAGCATGGAGCCATGAAAGGCATCATTTGTTCTGCTGAATATAATCCACAAGACATGCTAAATAAATTGAAGGATACTACCCTTAGGACTGACCAGGTAAAACAGGTTTCCACGAAGACAGCTTATGCTAGCCCCGGGAGAGGTTATCGCGTGGTGTTGATGGATTTTGGGATGAAGCACGGTATCTTACGGGAATTGAATAAACGTGATTGTGACGTAATAGTGGTGCCTTATGATACTTCCGCGGAAGAAATCAGACGCCTGCAGCCTGACGGAATCATGTTATCAAATGGACCGGGGGATCCGAAAGATGTACCGGAAGCGATAGAAACAATCAAAGAACTTCTGGGTGAAATTCCACTCTTCGGCATCTGCTTAGGTCATCAATTATTCGCTCTCGCCTGTGGTGGCGACTCTTTCAAGATGAAGTTCGGCCACCGTGGAGGCAACCATCCGGTTAAAGATTTGAAAACAGGTAAAGTTGCGCTGACCTCTCAGAACCATGGATATGCAGTAGATGAAAAATCCTTAGCAGGTTCGAGATTACAGGTGACACATACTGCAATAAACGATGGATCAGTAGAAGGATTGAAGCACTTGGACTTCCCGGCATTTACGGTTCAATATCACCCTGAAGCATCTCCGGGACCTGAAGATTCAAACTACTTATTCGATGATTTCTTACAACTTATGAAAGAAGAGAAAAGAAAGGAGCTTCAACATGCCTAAACGTACAGACATCAAAACCATCTTAGTTATCGGAAGTGGACCTATCATCATTGGACAGGCGGCAGAATTCGACTATGCCGGAACACAAGCATGCATCGCCCTAAAAGAGGAAGGCTACCGGGTAATCCTGGTGAACTCGAATCCTGCAACTATCATGACGGATGCCGAAATGGCTGATAAAGTGTATATCGAACCGTTGACATTGGAGTTTGTCAGCAGGATTATCCGCAAAGAACGACCGGATGCCCTGCTGCCTACATTAGGTGGTCAAACAGGATTGAACATGGCTGTTGAGCTCGCTCAATCAGGGGTTCTGGAAGAGTGCGGAGTGGAAATTCTCGGGACGAAGCTTTCTGCCATCGAGAAAGCGGAAGACCGTGACTTATTCAGGAATTTGATGAATGAAATGGGTGAGCCCGTACCGGAAAGTGAAATCATTCATTCATTGGATGAAGCCTATCAATTTGTGAACGAAATTGGATATCCAGTCATCGTCCGCCCTGCTTATACTCTTGGTGGAACCGGCGGTGGAATCTGTCATAACGAAGATGAATTGATCGAGATTGTCAGCTCAGGATTGAAGTACAGCCCGGTAACCCAGTGTCTCTTGGAGAAGAGCATTGCTGGCTTCAAGGAAATAGAATATGAGGTTATGAGAGATGCAGCAGATAATGCGATCGTGGTGTGTAATATGGAAAACATCGACCCGGTTGGTATCCATACGGGAGATTCGATTGTAGTAGCACCTAGTCAGACCTTAAGTGACCGTGAGTATCAGATGTTGAGGAATACAAGTTTGAATATCATCCGGGAGTTGGGAATAGAAGGGGGCTGTAACGTTCAGCTTGCCCTTGATCCGGACAGCTTCCAGTACTACATCATTGAGGTGAATCCGAGGGTGAGCAGGTCTTCTGCACTTGCTTCTAAAGCTACTGGATATCCAATCGCGAAGCTTGCTGCCAAAATAGCAGTCGGTCTTACCCTGGATGAAATGATGAATCCTGTTACTGGCAAAACATATGCATCATTCGAACCTGCACTTGATTATGTGGTGACCAAGATTCCAAGATGGCCATTTGATAAATTCGAAGCGGCAAAGCGTAACCTGGGTACCCAAATGAAAGCAACAGGAGAGGTAATGGCGATCGGCAGAACCTTCGAAGAGTCACTCCTGAAAGCGATCCGCTCCCTTGAAAGCAACACATATCACATGGAACTGAGTGATGCACAGCAATTGACGGACGAGTGGATCGAGAAAAGGATTCGAAAGGCCGGGGATGAACGCCTATTCTACATCGGCGAAGCCCTTAGAAGAGGGGTAACGATTGAAACCATACATGAATGGAGTAAAATCGATCTCTTCTTCTTATATAAAATGAATAGAATCGTAGAGTTTGAAAAGGAATTATCTCAGAATCATTTCCACTTTGAACTCGGTCAAAAAGCTAAGCGCATGGGCTTTTCAGATATCACCGTGGCCAAGCTATGGGATAGTACAGAAGCAGAAGTGTATAACTGGAGAAAAGAACATGACCTGACGCCTGTCTATAAAATGGTCGATACTTGCGCAGCAGAGTTTGAATCAGAGACGCCTTACTTCTACGGCACCTATGAAGATGAGAATGAATCCAGGGTCACTGAACGTGAGAGCGTCATCGTCCTTGGTTCGGGTCCGATCAGGATCGGACAGGGAGTGGAGTTTGATTATGCAACGGTTCACTCAGTATGGGCGATTAAAGAAGCAGGTTATGAAGCGATCATTGTGAATAACAACCCGGAAACGGTTTCGACTGACTTCAGTATTTCGGATAAATTATACTTCGAACCACTGACGGTAGAAGATGTCATGCATATCATTGATCTTGAAAAGCCTAAGGGCGTCGTAGTGCAGTTTGGCGGACAGACGGCAATCAATCTGGCAGACGAGTTGGTCAGAAGGGGAGTCACGATTCTCGGTACCACCCTTGAGGATCTCGACCGGGCAGAGAACCGGGATAAATTTGAACATACTCTGAATGAACTGGGGATTCCACAACCGGAGGGGAAAACGGCAGTATCTGTGGAAGGTGCCCTGTCTATAGCTGGAAACATCGGTTATCCGGTCCTAGTCAGACCATCATACGTTCTCGGCGGAAGGGCAATGGAAATCGTTTACAGGGAAGAAGAGCTTCTTATGTACATGAAGAATGCCGTAAAGGTCAATCCTCAGCACCCTGTATTAATCGACCGCTATCTGATCGGAAAAGAAATTGAAGTGGATGCCATTTCGGATGGAACAGACGTCGTCATCCCTGGAATCATGGAGCATATCGAGCGGGCCGGGGTCCACTCAGGTGACTCCATTGCTGTGTATCCTCCACAACAGCTGACGCCAGAACAAAAGCAAACCATTGTCGATTACACGACGAAACTCGCTAAAGGCTTGAATATTGTGGGCCTCTTGAATATTCAATATGTCATCTCAAAAGGTGAGGTCTTTGTCCTGGAAGTGAACCCGCGATCCAGTCGCACAGTGCCATTCATCAGTAAAATCACAAATGTACCGATGGCCAATATTGCGACCAAATCGATTCTTGGAATTTCCCTTAAGGACCAAGGATATGAGTCGGGGCTAATCCCTGAAAAGCATGGAGTGTACGTTAAAGTGCCTGTCTTCTCCTTTGCCAAATTAAGACGGGTGGACATCACTCTCGGGCCTGAAATGAAATCTACAGGTGAAGTAATGGGGAAAGATTTCACATTGGAAAAAGCTCTCTACAAAGGAATGGTTGCAGCGGGAATGCAGATGAAGGAATATGGATCGGTTCTCATGACTGTTGCAGATAAAGACAAAGACGAAGCCGTGATTCTGGCTCAACGCTTCATCGATATTGGTTATCAAATCCTTGCAACAAAGGGTACGGCAGAGCATCTGACAAAAGCAGGTATTGCTGTTCGTGAAGTAGATAAAATCGGGTCAAGCGGCCCTACATTATTAGATATCATCCAGAGTGGTGAAACACAGCTTGTCATCAATACATTGACCAAAGGGAAACAACCTGCCCGGGATGGGTTCAGAATTCGAAGGGAATCAGTGGAAAATGGCATCCCTTGCCTAACTTCACTGGATACTGCCGAAGCCATCCTGAGAGTGATTGAATCGATGACATTCTCTGCCGAGGCACTGCAAGCACATTCGAAAGCGAAAGAGGCGGTGTTTCAATGATCGTAAACGAAAAGATGGTCGTGCTTTCTCATGAAAGGATTGCTGAAAACATCTTCGAGATCGTACTTCAAGGAGATTTAGTGGAGGAAATAAAGGCTCCAGGCCAATTTGTTCACGTGAAAGTCGGGACTGGAATCGACCCCTTATTAAGGAGGCCGATATCCATCGCATCCCATGACCTTCATGAGAAGACCATGACATTGATCTACCGCGCCGAAGGGAAAGGCACGATGCTCCTTTCCAAAGTTGGAACGAGAGAAAGGGTCGACGTATTAGGCCCACTTGGAAATGGATTCTCCGTAGAACGTGGAAATAAGACCGCACTTTTAGTAGGTGGAGGAATTGGAGTTCCTCCCCTCTACGGTCTTTCTAAAAAGCTGGTTGACAGCGGTTGGAAAGTGAACCATATCCTCGGTTTTCAAAATGAAGCTGTCAGCTTTTACGAAAATGAATTCCGGGAACTCGGAGACACATATATTGCAACTGTAGATGGATCCCTTGGTACTGCAGGCTTTGTAACGGATGTTATCAAGGAAGAAAAGCCAGCCTTTGATGTATTTTATTCTTGTGGTCCTACACCCATGCTGAAAGCGCTGGAATCTCAATTGGATGACAAACGTGGTTTCATCTCATTGGAAGAAAGGATGGGCTGTGGAATCGGGGCTTGTTTCGCCTGTGTCTGTCATAAACAGGATGATCCTGAAGGGGCGAGTTATGTGAAGGTTTGCAGTGACGGCCCGGTATTTCCTGCAGGGGAGGTGCTTCTATGAAGTCATTACAAATCGAATTACCCGGATTATCTCTAAAAAACCCTGTCATGCCTGCTTCAGGTTGTTTTGGATTCGGACGGGAATATAGTCAGTTCTATGATTTAAGCGAGCTTGGAGCAATCATGATCAAAGCGACGACGGAAGAGGCGCGCTTTGGTAATCCGACTCCCCGGGTTGCTGAAACGAATGGCGGTATGCTCAATGCAATTGGTTTACAAAATCCCGGACTCACCGGTGTGATGGAAAAGGAACTTCCTTGGCTTTCACAATATGATGTACCGATCATCGCAAACGTGGCAGGCTCTCAGGTCGAGGATTATGTTGAAGTGGCAAGAGTCATCTCTTCCGCTCAAAACGTGAGAGCCCTGGAGCTTAATATCTCCTGTCCTAATGTTAAAACAGGAGGAATTGCTTTTGGGACTATCCCTGAAGTAGCGAAAGAATTGACCGAGAAGGTAAAAGAAGTCTCTCAGGTTCCCCTGTATGTAAAGCTGTCACCGAACGTAGCCAATATTGTGGAAATGGCAAAGGCCGTTGAAGCAGGTGGGGCGGATGGTTTGACAATGATCAATACACTCCTCGGAATGCGATTGGATATGAAGACAGGGAAGCCGATTTTGGCAAACAAAACCGGCGGCCTATCAGGACCTGCGATTAAACCCGTTGCCATCCGGATGATTTAT
This sequence comes from Rossellomorea orangium, assembly GCF_019334305.1. Classification (GTDB taxonomy): domain Bacteria; phylum Bacillota; class Bacilli; order Bacillales; family Bacillaceae_B; genus Rossellomorea. The sequence goes on along the minus strand of NZ_JAHWGH010000018.1, from coordinate 343,261 downwards.
GAAGTGAGTCAACAAGTAGACCTGCCAATCATCGGAATGGGTGGAATCCAGTCGGCTGAAGACGTCATCGAATACTTCTATGCAGGAGCAAGCGCGATTGCAGTCGGGACAGCAAACTTCGTTGATCCATTCGTATGCAAAACAATCATAAACGATCTACCGCCATTACTCGATGAACTTGGAGTCGATCATATTTCGCAATTAACCGGAAGGAGCTGGGGGAAGAATGACTCAAAAGCCGTTTATAGCTCTTGATTTCCCTTCTTGGGAGATGACATCAAACTTTTTGGATCAATTTTCGGAAAGTTTACATGTAAAGGTAGGTATGGAGCTCTATCTTCAAAATGGCCCTGTCATACTTGAGAAGCTTTTAAATAAAAATCATAGGATATTCCTGGACCTGAAACTTCATGATATTCCCAACACAGTCTACGGAGCCATGAAGGGGCTAGCGAGCTTTGACCTGGAGCTTATCAATGTGCATGCAGCAGGTGGCAGCATAATGATGGAAAAGGCGTTGGAAGGTTTATACGCAGGTACACCGGCCAACCATGAACGCGCTTCTCTAATTGCAGTTACACAGCTGACATCGACATCAGAAGAACAAATGCGAATAGAGCAATTGATCCCTAAAACCATCGATGAATCTGTCTTACACTATGCAACCCTTGCGAAACAAGCAGGGCTTGATGGAGTGGTTTGTTCTCCACGTGAAGCATCTATGATTAAAGAATATTGTGGGAATGACTTTTTACGTGTCACTCCTGGAATTCGCTTAGCTGAAGATGATGCAGGAGATCAAAAAAGGGTCACAACTCCACATTTGGCAAGAGAATTAGGCTCTTCCTACATAGTCGTCGGAAGAAGCATCACGGGTGCAGATCAACCGCTACACGCTTATGAACGGATCGTAAAGGAATGGGAGGGCAAAGCATGAAACAAGAAATAGCAAAGAAATTATTAGACATCGAAGCTGTATATTTAAATCCGGAAGAGCCGTTTACGTGGTCATCGGGAATAAAGTCACCCATCTATTGTGATAATCGTCTGACACTATCTTATCCTTCTGTACGGAATAGCATCGCAGAGGGACTGTCAGAGATGATCCGGCAGCACTTTCCTGATGCAGAGGTCATTGCAGGTACGGCAACGGCGGGAATTCCCCATGCTGCGTGGGTTAGCGAGAAGTTAAACCTCCCTATGTGTTATGTCAGGTCAAAGGCCAAAGCCCACGGAAAAGGAAAGCAGATTGAAGGAATTGCGGCTGCTGGGCAAAAGGTGGTAGTGGTGGAAGACCTAATTTCAACGGGAGGAAGCTGTATAACAGCGGTTGACGCCTTAAGAGAAGCAGGATGTGACGTATTAGGGGTAGTCGCTATATTCACATATGAACTGGATAAAGGGAAAAGGATGCTTAAAGAACAAGATATTAAATCATTTGCACTCTCGGATTATTCAAGTTTATTGGAAGTAGCGGTCCAGAGTGGAATCATCCGAGAAGATGATTTAGCACAATTGAAGCGTTGGAAAGAAGACCCGGAGAATTGGGGAAGTTAAGTGGGAAAGCAACTCGTATGTGAGTTGCTTTTTTTATTATTTCGAGGGGAAGGACCATCATATCTATTATCTGCCTTTTTTTGACATGCAAAAAGTTCAATATGTCTGCTGTTCGAGAGAATCCTCAATATTCCCATAAAAAGCTCAAAACAAAAAAACTCCCACTCCAGTCCAAAATATGACGGAGTGAAAGTGCTTCCTCTCAATATTAATCCCTCAGCGCTCGAACCAGATCCAAATCTGGTGTTACATACACGGTTTGTTGTCCGTCATAAATGACAAAACCCGGCTTTGCGCCTTTTGGTTTCTTTACCTGTTTGACTTCGGTGAAATCTACCGGAACCGAACTTGATTCACGTGCCTTACTGAAGTAGGCAGCGATATTGGCCGCTTCCTTGATGGTTTGTTCAGAAGGGTTGGGATTCTTGATGACAACATGAGAGCCCGGTATATCCTTCGTATGAAGCCAAATCTCTTCTCTTCCAGCGACCCTGCTGGTTAAGTAGTCGTTTTGCTTGTTGTTTTTCCCAACCAGGATTTGAGTACCGTCACTTGAAGTGTACTGTTCAAGTACAGGCTTGGAATTGAGCTTTCTCTTTTTCGTTTGCTTACGAGCCCTAAGGTAACCTTCTTCCTCCAGCTCTTCCCTGATTTCTTCAACATCTTTTGTAGAAGCGGATTCTAATTGCTGCAGCAGTTGCTCTAGGTACACAATCTCTTCCTGAGCTTTTTCGATTTGTTCATGAACGATCGTAATGGCATTCTTCGCTTTTTGATAACGGGAGAAATAATTCTGTGCGTTATCAGAAGGAGATTTTTGAGGATTAAGCGGAATCGTTATACTTTCCCCATTTTCATCATAGTAATTAACCACGCTGACCTCCGTCATGCCACGTTCCACGGCATACAGATTCGACGTAAGGAGTTCCCCGAGTAATTGATAGCGGTCAGCCTGTTGGGCGTCATCTAAAGTCTTCTTTAACTTCTCGATTTTATTGATGTTTTTATCCCGTTCATTTCGGATGAACCGCTCCAAGTCGTTCCCTTGTTGCTTGACGCGGTCCCGTGCAGCTTTTTGATAGAAGAATCGGTCCAGCAATTCACTTAAGGAAGAAAAGGTATGTTTTTCACCCTTGAGATGCTCAAGATCCATCCAGTAGAATGTTTCTTTCTCACCAGTGATAAGGGTCGGATTCTTGTCAAAGGTTTTTGCATGATGAATCAATGATAAGAATGATTCAGCGATGGTTGACTGGTTTCCGATCCCTGCCCGGTGAATGACTTCTTTCGCATAAAGCGGAGATATTCCTGCGAAGGATTGAACGATCTGTTTATCGAGCTTTCCGGCATTGAAATCAAGGGCTCTCAGGACATCATCCTTCGTAGCTTCGAGCGGATCTTTCTTGTCCTGCTGGGGCGGCAGTACATACGTGTGGCCTGGTAATACTGTACGATGTGTATTCATGCTAGGTGAAATATGCTTGATGCTATCAAGGATCATATTTCTTCCTTTATCCACCAGGATGATATTACTATGCCGTCCCATGATTTCAATGATTAATTGTTTGTAAGAAATATCTCCAATTTCGTTTCTTCCTTTAACTTCGAAAATGATCATCCGATCCAATTCCACCTGATTGATGCCTTCAATGATGTATCCTTCAAGGTGTTTTCGTAACAGCATGCAGAACATCGGTGGGACAGAAGGATTTTCATAATTTTCTTTGGTTATTTGGACACGTGAATAACTTGGGTGAGCCGACAAGAGCACTTTGTGGTTTTTCCCGTTCGCCCTGATGATCATGATGATTTCGTTTTTATATGGTTGATGTATTTTATTAATGCGTCCATGCAATAAGCTTTCATTCAATTCTTTCGTCATATTTCTTGTAAATAATCCATCAAATGACATATATAACATCCTCTGCTTTAATCAATTTCAGTGTAATTACATTTTATCCGTTTTACCTGCTGTCTAAAATGTAACGAAGGTAACCGATTTTTCCTCTTTCCTTGGTAAAATGCAAAACCTATATAAATCATATCATTTTTTAGGACGAGTCTGAATAAGAATGCTATGAGAAGGATAACTTTTCGTATCGTAGGAGGAGAGTGACATGGTTGCATGAAATTTCATGAGATGAGACAAGAGGACATAGAGCAGTCATTAAATACTAATTATCAAGAGGGGCTATCAACAGATCATGTAGCAGAAAGACGGAAACAGTTTGGATACAATCAATTGGAAGAAGCTGAAAAGCAGTCTGCTTTGTTATTGTTTTTCAGTCAATTCAAGGATTTTATGGTTCTCGTGTTATTGGCAGCCACTCTCATTTCGGGATTGCTTGGGGAATACATCGATGCGATTGCCATCATTGCCATTGTACTTATAAACGGTTTTTTAGGGTTTTTCCAAGAACGAAAAGCGGAAAGATCCCTGCAGGCATTAAAGGAGCTTTCTGCACCGCAAGTCTCGGTATTGAGAGATGGAAAGTGGGTGAAGATTGTCTCAAAAGAGGTTATCATCGGGGATGTTATTCGATTTGGCAGTGGAGACAGAATCGGTGCTGATGTACGCCTTATCGAAGCGAATAACCTGGAGATAGAGGAATCTGCACTTACGGGTGAATCAGTTCCAGTTGCAAAATCCACTCAACCTGTCAATGGTGAGAATATGAGTCTTGGAGATTTGGAAAACATGGCGTTTATGGGAACGATGGTCACACGAGGAAACGGGATTGGTGTCGTGACCTCGATTGGCATGAAGACAGCCATGGGACAGATTGCGGATATGATTCAAAAGGCTGAAACCATGACGACCCCTCTTCAGAGAAGACTTGAAGAATTAGGGAAAATCCTCATTACGGTTGCACTTGTATTGACGGCGCTGGTGGTGGGAATCGGTGTGATTCAGGGCCATGATATGTATACAATGTTTTTGGCAGGGGTTTCATTAGCTGTTGCAGCCATTCCTGAAGGGTTACCGGCCATTGTAACTGTGGCTCTTTCACTGGGCGTTCAGCGGATGATTAAAAAGAAGGCAATCGTTCGAAAGCTTCCGGCTGTTGAAACGTTAGGCTGTGCTTCGGTTATTTGTTCGGATAAGACAGGTACCCTTACTCAAAATAAAATGACGGTCACCCATCTGTGGAGCGGCGGGAAAACGTGGACGGTAACTGGAACAGGATACGAGCCGGACGGACAATTCTATAACGGGGAGCGACGTGTGACTCCTCATAGTGAGAATGCCTTACAGCAATTATTGACGTTTGGAATGCTCTGTAACCATGCAGAACTCGTAACCCGTGAAGGAAGCTTTATTGTCGATGGAGATCCTACTGAAGGAGCACTGCTTGTTGCAGGTTTGAAAGCGGGACTCTCAAGAGAGTCATTACAGAAAAAATTTACGATTGTGAAAGAGTTCCCATTCGATTCCACCAGGAAGATGATGAGTATCATCGCAGTTGATCAAAATGGAAAGTACTTCTCTGTAACCAAAGGTGCCCCGGATGTTTTGGTCGGGAAGAGCGAGTCGGTCCTTTGGGAAGGAAGGCTCCAAAGGAAATCCTCAGAAATCACGGGAGAAGTAGAGGGTGCCATCCATGACATGTCTTCTAACGCTTTAAGAAACATTGCCATTGCATATAAACCGATCAAGGATAGGGCCTGGGAGTCATTAACGGAGTCAGACATAGAAGAAGGTGTCACTTTCATCGGCTTGCAGGGAATGATTGATCCCCCAAGACCGGAAGTAAAGCAAGCGGTAAAAGAGTGTCGTGCAGCCGGCATCAAGACGGTCATGATCACCGGGGATCATGTGCTGACGGCCAAAGCCATTGCGAAACAGCTGGGAATATTGAAAAATAAAGATCGCGTACTCGACGGTAAGGCTTTAAATCAGATGGAAGTACATGAACTGGAAGAAATTGTGGATGAAGTATCGGTGTTTGCAAGGGTGTCTCCAGAACATAAATTGAAGATTGTCAAAGCATTGCAAAATAGGGGGCATGTAGTAGCGATGACCGGGGACGGGGTAAATGATGCCCCGGCCATTAAATCTTCTGATATTGGAGTGGCTATGGGGATAACCGGTACAGACGTTGCAAAGGAATCTTCCTCTTTGGTTCTCTTGGATGATAACTTTGCTACGATCAAATCAGCGATCCAGGAAGGCAGGAACATCTATGAAAATATCCGGAAATTTATTCGGTACCTTCTCGCGTCGAACGTCGGTGAAATACTCGTCATGCTATTTGCCATGATTCTTGCCCTTCCACTGCCGTTGGTCCCGATTCAGATTTTATGGGTGAATCTTGTGACAGATGGCCTTCCTGCCATGGCATTAGGTCTGGATAAGCCGGAAGATGATGTTATGAAGAGGAAACCGAGGCATCCGAAAGAAGGTGTGTTTGCACGGGGACTCGGCTGGAAAGTCGTGTCAAGGGGATTCCTGATCGGAGGGGCGACTTTACTTGCGTTCATGTTATCCTACAAGACACACCCTGATCATCTGGCTTATGCCCAAACCGTCGCGTTCGCTACATTGGTCATGGCACAGCTGATCCATGTGTTTGATTGCCGTAGTGAAGTTTCGGTGTTTTCAAGAAATCCTTTTGGGAACATGTATCTTGTCTGGGCCGTATTATCTTCGCTTATTTTAATGCTGATCGTCATCTATGTACCATCATTGCAGCCAATCTTCCATACGGTGCCGATCGTGTTAAAGGACTGGCTCTTAATCATCGGTTTAAGCTCAGTTCCGACGTTTTTACTTGCAGGGTCATTTTTTGCAAGAAAAAAACAGTGAAATGTGGTATAATCCAAAAGGTAATAGAGAAAATCCTCTATTACCTTTTTTATATAAATAGTGATGTATCGATTATAAGGGATTGTTCCCTTCGCTGAATGAACAGTACAAGATAGGGAGATCAGCGTTGTTCTACATACGTAAACCGTCAAAGGATTGGATGTGATCGTAATGGTTGTCAGTATGACAGGCTTTGGCAGAAGCAAAGTAGAGTCTGAACAACATTCTGTAACGGTAGAAATGAAATCCGTTAATCACAGATTCAGTGAGTGTTATATAAGGATGCCGCGTCAATTATTGAAGCTCGAGGATAAAATAAAGAAACAAGTTTCCCAAAGCGTCAAAAGAGGGAAAGTGGATATTTTCATCACGATCAGCGGTGAAGGCCTCGTACATAAAAACCTGCATATTGACTGGAAGCTCATTCAAGATTATTATCAGTTAGTAAATAAGGTGAAAAAAACCTTCTCATTACATGATGAAGTGCAACTATCCCATCTGTTAGACAGAGAAGAATTTGTGATGGTTGAAGAAATGGAAGAAGAAAATGAAGAGCTTGAGCACTTGGTATTAAAAGCTGTTGATGAAGCCGTGTTGGATCTCAGAAGGATGCGGGAGAAAGAAGGTGAGCTCCTTAAGAATGACTTTCTCACACATCTCCAAAAATTTGAGCTGAGCGTAGGGGAGCTGACCCAGCATGCCCCTGAAGTGGTCAATCTATATAGGGAACGATTAAGAAAAAGAATAGTAGAATACAATGAAAATTCTTTTGACGAAAGTCGTATCCTTACGGAAGTGGCCATCTTTGCGGATAAATCAGATATCACAGAGGAATTGACAAGGCTTAAAAGTCACATTCAGTATTTTCATTCCACATTGATGAATGAAGGCCCTGTAGGCAGGAAATTGGATTTCATGATCCAGGAAATGAACAGGGAAGTCAATACAATTGGTTCAAAAGCAAATGATTCCTTCATTGCCACCATTGTGGTAGAACTGAAATCAACACTTGAGAAGCTGAGAGAACAAGTGCAAAATGTAGAATAAGAAGTTTAGTTTTCCGGCATTCCGGCGAAACTAAACTATTGATTAGGAGGAGCATTATGTCGATCAAGCTCATCAATATAGGATTTGGAAATATCGTTTCAGCTAACCGGATCATTTCAATTGTAAGTCCGGAATCAGCCCCGATCAAGCGCCTGATACAAGATGCAAGGGATCGTGGAACACTCGTTGATGCTACATACGGAAGAAGAACAAGAGCGGTCATTATTACGGACAGCGATCACGTCATTCTTTCAGCTGTTCAACCCGAAACCGTTGCTCATCGTTTGACAGATAAAGAGGATTTAGTAGAAGAAGGGCAGGGTAAATAAATGAAAGAAAAAGGATTGCTGATCGTTCTTTCCGGACCATCAGGTGTAGGGAAAGGAACAGTTCGTAAAGCGATTTTTTCCCAGGAAGATACAAAGTTTGAATATTCCATTTCGATGACCACACGGAAACCCCGTGAAGGAGAAGTGGATGGTGTAGATTATTTCTTCAAATCAAGAGAAGACTTCGAAGCGCTCATCACCGAGGGCAAGTTGTTGGAGTATGCAGAGTTCGTTGGGAACTATTACGGGACTCCTGTGGACTATGTACGTGAAACACTGGATGCAGGAAAAGATGTTTTTCTTGAAATCGAGGTACAAGGTGCACAGCAGGTAAGAGATAAATTTCCTGAAGGACTGTTTATCTTTCTGGCACCCCCAAGTCTATCCGAACTTCAAAACCGCCTCGTCACTAGAGGAACTGAAACGGACGATTTGATCCAAGGTAGAATGAATACAGCAAGAAAAGAAATTGAAATGATGAATTTATATGATTACATTGTTGAAAATGATCAGATTGAACATGCAGTAGACAAAATTAAATCCATCGTTCAGGCAGAACACTGCAAGCGGGAACGCGTGCAACAACGATACTTAAATATGCTGGAGGCTGAGTAAATGTTAAACCCATCCATTGATTCATTAATGAAAAAGATCGATTCTAAATATTCGCTGGTAAGTATTGCTGCTAAGCGTGCAAGGAACCTTCAAGACACGGGTGATTATCGTTTGAACCGTTATGATTCTCATAAGTTCGTAGGGAAAGCTCTTGAAGAAATCCATGCAGGTCAATTGTCTATGAAAGAAAGAGATGCCAAAGCAGTCTATTCTGATGAATAAACGGCAGTGTGCTTATTGAATAACTCCAGGGGTTGACTCGAAAGATTTCATCATCTTTCGGGACAACCCTATTTTCTTTTTCTATTAATATCCTTCATAATATAAAGAGGATAAAGAGTAATGGGGGAAAGTAGAATGATGCAGGGGAAAAAAATACTATTATGTGTTTCTGGTGGAATCGCTGTATATAAAGCAGCGGCATTGACGAGCAAGCTTGTTCAAGAGGGTGCACAAGTGAAAGTGATCATGACAGAGTCAGCACGAAATTTCGTTGCCCCCCTCACGTTTCAGGCATTATCACGTCAAGATGTATACTGGGATACTTTCGATGAAAAGGATTCATCTAAAATCGCTCATATTGATTTAGCGGATTGGGCCGATCTGGTACTGGTGGCACCTGCAACGGCCAATATAATTGGAAAACTTGCAAACGGCATTGCGGACGATATGATCACCACAACCATCTTAGCGACGACGGCGAAAGTGTGGATCGCCCCGGCCATGAATGTACATATGTATGATCACCCGGCAGTAAAACGCAATATTGATATACTATTTGAGTTTGGCTACCAATTTGTCGAACCAAGTGAAGGGTATCTGGCATGTGGATATGTAGGGAAGGGAAGACTCGAAGAACCGGAGAAGGTAGTCGAATTGATCAGTGATTATTTTTCAAATGGTGACAAAGAAACTATGCTTTTACGAGGAAAGAAAGTAGTGATAACAGCAGGTCCTACAAGGGAAATGGTCGATCCTGTACGTTTCTTCTCTAATCGCTCTACCGGGAAAATGGGATTCTCCCTTGCAGAAGCGGCGGTTTCCCTTGGGGCAGAGGTGTTGCTGATTTCCGGTCCTTCTGAATTACCCGTTCCAAAGGGTGTTGAATATGTTTCCGTCACGAGTGCAGAAGACATGTACAATGCCGTCCACGAAGCTTTCCCGTCTGCTGATATCGTTGTGAAAAGCGCTGCGGTTGCTGATTATCGCCCTAAAGAAATCCTGGGGGACAAGTTAAAGAAAAAAGATGGAAATCTCGTGATTGAATTCCAGCGGACAAAGGATATCTTAATGAGCCTTGGTGAGAGAAAGACCCATCAATACCTGATCGGATTTGCAGCAGAGACGACAAATGTCATAGAGTATGCCAGAGCTAAGCTTGAGAAAAAAAGGGCGGATATGATTGTCGCGAATAATGTGAAGGAGTCGGGATCCGGATTCGGAACAGATACGAACAAAGTAATCATTGTGACAAATCGAGGTAACGATCGTGAGTTACCATTACTACCAAAAGTAGAGGTAGCTAAAGAAATCTTCAAAGAAGCGATTGCTCAAATGGAGAAGGGTACCGCACATGAACGTAGCTAGTGTCATAGTAGATGTTCCTGCCATGCAGACGGATCGGACGTATGATTATATCATCCCAGATGAGTGGATGGACAGCATCGTTCCCGGCATGAGAGTCATCGTTCCATTTGGTCCAAGGAAGATTCAGGGCTTTGTCATTGAATTAAAGGAAAAAGGGGAAGTCTCGAAGCTGAAATCGATCATCGAGCCGATGGACCTTGTACCGGTTTTGAATAAGGAGCTACTCACACTGGGGAACTGGCTTACAGAGAAGACGCTCTGCTTTAAAATATCAGCATTTCAAGCGATGCTGCCGGCTGCGATGAAAGCAAAATATGAAAAATACTTTCGGCTGGAAGAAAACAGGAGTAAAAGCGAACTTCATCTCTCCCTGCAGCGGTTCTTTCAGAATGGAAAAGACGTCGCCTGGAAAGTGATCGAAGAAAGCGGCCTTCTCCCGCTTGTACATAAAGAGGTAAAACGAGGTAACCTTGAAGTCCTTTACAGAGTGAAAGCAAAAGGCAGTAAGAAAACCGTTCGTAAGCTTTATCTTAATGTACCGGCTGATAAAGCGGATGAAGTGAAAAACAGTCTGCCTCCCCAGGCAAGTAAACAAAAACAAATTATTGAATATATGATCGATTCTACGCCTGGTGGAGATGGTATCCTCCAGTCCACACTCTTGGATGACATGTCTACGACTTCAAGTACAATCAAATCGTTGGTTAATAAGGGGATCCTCATTGAGAAGAACGTTGAAATGTACCGGGATCCATTTCAAAATAGAGTATTTGAGAATACTTCACCTCTTCCGTTGACCCCACAGCAAGATCAGGCGATTCGTCCGATACTGAGTACCATCGATCAAGAAGAGCATCACACATTTCTCTTGTATGGTGTAACGGGTAGTGGGAAAACAGAAATTTATTTACAATCGATCCAGCGTGTCTTACAGGAAGGGAAGGAAGCCATCGTACTGGTTCCTGAAATATCCCTTACACCACAAATGGTCCACCGTTTTAAAGGACGCTTCGGCGACGATGTTGCCGTCCTTCACAGCGGATTGTCAGTAGGTGAAAAATATGATGAATGGAGAAAGATCCAACGCAAAGAAGTGAAAGTGGTGGTAGGTGCACGCTCTGCCGTTTTTGCCCCCTTCGAAAATTTAGGGATCATCATCATCGACGAGGAGCATGAAACGAGTTACAAGCAAGAAGAAAATCCTCGTTATCATGCGAGGGAAGTGGCGATCTATCGAGGCGAAATCCATGGTTGTCCAGTGATTTTAGGCAGTGCGACCCCATCTTTGGAAACATTCGCCCGGGCTTCTAAAGGTGTATATGAGCTCTTGACACTGGATAAACGTATGAATGACGGCCCGCTCCCATCTGTCGATATCGTGGACATGCGGGAGGAATTAAGGAATGGTAACCGTTCCATGTTTTCAACCACCCTGTTTGAAAAGCTTCAATCCCGGATCGAAAAAGGAGAGCAAACCGTGCTATTCCTTAATCGCAGAGGACACTCCTCCTTCATCATGTGCAGGGATTGCGGCTTTGTCCTGCAATGTCCTAACTGCGACATTTCCTTGACGTATCATCGATTTTCCAACGGGATGAAATGTCATTACTGCGGTCATGAAGAAAGTGTACCTACCACTTGTCCGGAATGCATGAGTGAGCATATCCGTTACTTTGGAACGGGCACTCAGAAGGTGGAGGAAGAATTGACGAAGCTCCTACCGGATGCAAGGATCATTCGCATGGATGTCGATACCACATCCCGAAAAGGATCCCATGAAAAGCTATTAACGGCTTTCGGGGAAGGAAAGGCGGATATCCTTCTTGGTACCCAAATGATCGCCAAAGGTCTCGATTTTCCGAATATCACGTTAGTCGGAGTTCTTAGTGCAGACACCATGCTGCATCTGCCGGATTTCCGTGCTGCTGAGAAAACGTTTCAGTTATTGACACAAGTGAGCGGGCGGGCTGGCAGGCACACATTACCAGGTGAAGTCGTCATTCAAACCTACACACCTGAGCACTACTCGATCGAGTTGGCGTCTGATCATGATTATAATCGGTTTTATCAGCAGGAAATGATGATGAGGAAAATGGGCTCATACCCACCTTTTTACTACATAACACTGATCACATTAAGTCATGAGGATGTCATGAAGGTAGTGGATATTTCGGAAAAGATGACATCTTACGTCCGTTCTAAGCTATCTGATACGACAATCATTCTCGGGCCTGTGGCGTCACCGATTCCCAGGATCAAGAATAGATATCGATACCAATGTTTGATAAAATACAAACGGGAACCAAATCTTGGCATCACATTGAAAACAGTACTTGATCAGTTCCAAAAACAATATACATCACAGGGGCTAACCATCTCCATTGATGTGAATCCTTATGTGATGATGTAATCAATTAGAAAAATGGAGGACAGTTATGGCAATACTTCCAATTGTAATGCACCCAAATGCCATTCTCGAAAAAGAGTGTGAGAAGGTAACGGATTTTGATAAAAAACTAAAGAAATTACTTGCAAATATGTATGACACAATGCTTGAGGCTGATGGAGTGGGACTTGCTGCCCCCCAGGTGGGAATCGACCTGCAAGTAGCCGTCGTCGACATCGGGGATGATTCAGGAACAATCGAATTGATCAACCCGGAAATCATAGAGTCGAACGGATCTCAAACGGACCTGGAAGGATGTCTCAGTTTCCCTGGTCTATATGGTGAAGTGACCCGTCCATACTCCATCAAGGTGCGTACACAAGATCGAAAAGGAAGAACGGTTGAATTTCAAGCCGAAGACTTTATGGCAAGGGCGATTCAACATGAAATCGATCACCTTCACGGCATTTTATTTACATCCAAAGTAGAGAAATATATCACAGAAGAAGAATTAGAAGGGTATGAAGCTTAATGACAAAAGTGATTTTTATGGGAACACCGGATTTCTCGGTTCCTGTTCTTCAATCATTAATAGATGAAAAATATGACGTGATCGCGGTTGTGACTCAACCCGACCGCCCTGTGGGAAGAAAGAGGATCCTCACCCCGCCGCCTGTTAAAGTGGCAGCTGAAAAGCATGGTATCCCGGTTTATCAGCCCGAAAAGATTAAGAATGAAGATGAGTTAAACCAGGTGCTTGCTTTAAAGCCTGATCTTATTGTGACCGCTGCGTTCGGGCAAATCCTTCCCAATGCTCTCCTTGAGGCACCGAAATATGGTTGCATCAATGTACATGCCTCACTTCTTCCGGAATTGAGAGGCGGTGCGCCTATTCATTATTCAATCCTACAAGGTAAAGAGAAGACGGGAATCACCATCATGTATATGGTGGAAAAACTGGATGCAGGAGACATCATCAGTCAAGTGGAAGTAGATATTGATGAACGGGATCATGTGGGGACCTTGCATGACAAATTAAGCGTTGCGGGTGCCAAACTGTTGATTGATACGATTCCGCAATTGTTGGAAGGGAAAATATCCCCAGTGAAACAAGATGATTCTAAAGCCACTTTTGCACGCAATATCAAACGCGAACAAGAGAAAATAGATTGGAAGAATGACGGAGAGCAAATCTACAACCATATCAGGGGTCTTCACCCTTGGCCGGTTGCTTACACCACTTTGGAAGGATCGGTCATGAAAATATGGTGGGGAGAGAAAGTAAGCGGGGTCACTTCTTCACCTGGCGAAATCATCAGGGTGGAAGAGGATGGTTTCATCATTTCAACCGGGAATTCAACGGGCATCAAAATTACCGATTTACAGCCTTCAGGTAAGAAAAGAATGAGTGCAAAGGACTACCTCCGAGGAGCAGGAGCTCATTTAAAAACCGGCATGATGTTAGGAGATAACGATGAGTAAACGAAATAAAACCGTTCGCGAAGCAGCGCTAGATGTTATCATAGCGGTTGATAAAAATCAATCGTATAGTAATTTGCTGCTTCATTCCGTCATTGAAAAAAATGAACTGCCACAGAAGGATATTGGTTTATTGACGGAGCTGACATATGGAACCATTCAACGAAAAATGACCCTTGATTTCTATTTGGCCCCATTCATTAAAGGGAAGCTCGATGATTGGGTGCGTCAATTGTTACGATTATCCCTCTACCAACTTGTGTATCTTGACAGAATACCGGATCGTGCCGTCTTCTATGAAGCGGTGGAAATCGCCAAAAAGAGAGGGCATAAAGGAATCTCAGGATTAGTAAATGGGGTGCTGAGATCCGTGCAGCGAAAAGGTCTACCCTCTCTTGATTCCATAAAGGATCCAGTTGAACGAGTGGCAATCGAGACGAGTCATCCATATTGGCTTGTGAAGAGATGGGAAGAACAATTCGGTTTGGAGAAAACGAAAGAAATGTGCGAAACCAATTTAATCGCACCAAACCAAACGGCACGTGTGAATACGACTAAAATCAGTCGTGAAGAGCTCGTACAGCAGCTGTTGGAAAACGGGACTGAAGTGAAAGAAAGTCCGATCGTACCTGAAGGGATTCAATCAATCAGAGGGAATCTTGCAAAAACAGAAAGCTATCTCAATGGTCAATGCAGTATACAGGATGAAAGTTCGATGCTCGTTTCATATGCATTAAAGCTTGAAAAAGGGATGAAGGTATTAGATGCATGCGCAGCCCCAGGCGGGAAAACAACTCATATTGCAGAGAAGCTTTCAGGGACGGGTGAAGTGCACGCACTTGATCTGCATAAGCATAAAGTGAAATTGATCGACGACAATGCATCGAGGCTTGGATTAACCAACGTGATAACGGCAGCCCTTGATAGTCGGAAAGCTGGAGAGAAGTTTGATCATGATAGCTTCGACCGGATTTTAGTCGATGCACCATGCTCGGGACTTGGTGTGCTTAGAAGAAAACCAGATATCAAATACGTCAAAAGAGAATCGGACCTCCACTCTCTACAAAAGATTCAACTGGACATCCTTTCTGCAGTAGCCCCATTACTGAAAAAAGATGGGTTATTAGTTTATAGCACATGTACCGTGGATCGAAATGAGAATGAAGGCACTGTGTCGTCATTCCTTAGCGATCATCCTGAGTTTGAGCCACATCCCTTGGATCAGCTCCCAGAGCCGATAACACCATTCATTGAAGGGAACCAGCTCCAGGTTTTCCCTCAAGATTTCGGCGGGGACGGATTTTTTATTTCCTGTTTCAGGAAAAAGGATTGAGTCGGATTACATCAAAGATTGAAAGTAAAGCAGGAAAATCCACTATTAAAGTCGTAAAAGTACAACAGACCTTAAAGAATCGAATCCTTGAATTCCCGTTACCACTATTACGGGGATCAAGTCGTTCTTATGTGAAGGATGCTCCATCTGTAATAAACAGAAGGGCATAAGAAGAGAAGAGGTGACCTAAGTGAAGACGGTTTATTTTACGGACAAAGGGAAAGTGCGCCAGTTAAATGAAGATAGTGCCGGCGTATTCGTGAATCATCATGGAGATCATTTAGCTGTTGTAGCAGATGGGATGGGCGGCCACAGAGCGGGTGACGTTGCAAGCGAGCTGACCATATCCATCCTGAAGGACTTATGGGAGAAAACTGAGAAATTTCACACCGCTGATGAAGCTGAAAATTGGTTAAAATCAACTATTAACGAAGTAAACAAAGAAGTATATACTTATTCACAATCCAATTCTGAGTGCGAGGGGATGGGGACGACACTCGTCGGAGCCATTTGCACCTCTTTATTCGCGTCAATCGTGAATATTGGTGACAGCAGAGGCTATATCCTGAACGAAAATGGATTTCACCAACTGACAGAAGATCATACCCTGGTGAATGAATTAGTCAGAAGTGGAGAAATCTCGAAGGAAGATGCAGAGCATCATCCAAGAAAAAATGTGATACTTAGAGCGATCGGAACGGAAGCTTCGATTACGATGGATATTAAAACGATTATGTTTGAAGAGGAAGATGTCATTCTTCTATGCTCGGATGGTCTATCTAATAAAGTCTCTGAAAAAGAAATGAAAGAAGTATTAGAGCAGGATCGCTCTCTTCAAAATAAAGGGGAGTCGCTCGTTCATTTAGCCAATGAATATGGCGGTGAAGATAATATTACCGTAGTAATTGTCGAGTTTGCCGCTGAAACGGAAAGCGGGTGATAACATGATGGAAGGTAAGCGCATCAGTGGGCGTTACAGAATTATTAAACTGATCGGTGGCGGTGGGATGGCCAACGTCTATTTAGCACACGATGTGATTCTAGATCGTGAAGTGGCCATCAAAATGCTCCGGATCGACTTTGCCAATGAAGAGGAATTCATTAAACGTTTCCAACGGGAGGCCCAATCTGCTACCAGCCTTGCTCACCCGAATATTGTGAGCATCTATGATGTAGGCGAAGAGGACGACCTTTATTATATCGTCATGGAATATGTTCATGGCATGACGTTAAAGCAATACATACAGCAGTATTCACCGGTTCATGTCGACAAGGCGATCGATATCATGAAGCAGCTGACATTAGCCATGTCCCATGCACATCTTAACCATATTGTTCACCGGGATATCAAGCCACATAATATCCTGTTAGATGAAGATGGAAATGTGAAGATCACGGACTTTGGGATTGCAATGGCCCTCAGTGCAACGAGTATCACTCAAACCAATTCGGTTCTTGGATCCGTCCATTATCTTTCTCCCGAGCAGGCAAGGGGGGGAATGGCGACAAAAAAATCGGATATCTATTCACTAGGTATCGTCATGTTTGAATTGTTGACGGGCAGGCTGCCATTCTCTGGTGAATCGGCCGTCTCGATTGCCTTAAAGCATTTGCAATCTGAAACACCATCTTTAAAAAGATGGAATCCCGATATCCCTCAAAGTGTAGAGAATATTGTGTTGAAAGCCACTGCCAAGGACCCGTTCAGACGATATGAAAGCCTGGAGGAAATGGACGAGGACCTGACATCAGCACTCGATCCCGATCGAATGGATGAACCCAAATTCGCAGTGCCGCTTGATGATGAAGCGACAAAAGCGATTCCGGTCATCACGGATCAAAAGGCATATTCTAATCTGGATGATACGATCGTCCATCAAACCAATACCGATATCGTGCAAACCAAGCCAACGGTCCCGGTAAAGGAAGATAAGAAAAAAGCAAAGAAGAAAGATAAAGGCAAAAAAGCAAAGAAGGACAAACGTAAAAGAAAATGGCCGATCATCATCATCAGCTTGTTCTTTTTACTGATTGTGTTGGGTGTTGCCGCATTTACGTTGGTGCCTGGATTATTGGGGCCGAAAGAGATTGAGGTTCCCGATGTGGCGGGTAAAAACACAACTGAAGCCGTTTCAATGATTGTTTCAGAAGGGTTTGTTGTCGGTGAAACTAAGGAGCAGTCAAGCGACACTGTAGACGAAGGTAAAGTAATCAAGACAAATCCTAAAGCCGGCAGAATGGCGAATGAAGGGTCGGAAATTGATATCTATGTCAGTACAGGAAAAGAAAAGGTGGAAGTAGAGGATTATGTCGGCAAGAATTTTGATGAAATTGCATCAGAACTTGAGGATAAAGGTTTTACGATAGAAAAGGAAGAGGAATTTAACGATGATGAACCATCTGGAACCATTACCGATCAAGATCCTTCCCCTGGAGATGAAGTCGTACCTGAAGAGACGACAATAACCTTTACAGTGAGTAAGGGCTCCAAGCCGTTTGATATGGAGAATTTAGAGGGATATTCAAAAGCAGAGCTTAATCAATATGCAGACCTAAAAGGTTTAAAGATTGAACAAAGACCGGAGGAATTCTCCGATACTATTGAAGCTGGGAAAGTAAAATCTCATGATCCATCACCAGGTACCCCAACTTTCCAAGGGGAAACAGTTTATGTAACAATGTCAAAAGGCCCGGAACCACCAAAGGAAGAGGAATTACCTCCTAAAGAAGTCACATTAAAAATTATGGTTCCATATACAAAAGAAGACGGAACTCCGCAGCCAGTTGAAATTTATATTGAAGACAAAGATAGTACCTATGAGGAACCTGATCAACTTGATGGCATTACTAAAGACACCGAGTTTACTCTCTCATTTCAGTTAGAAGATGGTAAGGACGGTAAGTATAAAATATTGAGAGATGGTCAGGAAATTGACTCTGGGACTGCCAAATATCCTAAAGAAGAATAATTTTCACTTTCCAAAGGGCTGTACCCGGGTTTTTCATGAACCTACGGGACAGTCTTCTTAATTTCATTTATAATGGTTATGATACATAATGGAGATAGCTAAATAATTCAGATAAACGCTTTTGAATAGGAGGTTTCGAATGCCTGAAGGAAAAATTGTTAAAGCATTGAGTGGATTTTACTATGTCCTTTCAGAAGGCAGCGTTACGCAATGTCGGGGAAGAGGCAATTTCCGCAAAAATAAAATCACTCCGCTTGTGGGTGATTATGTTGAATTTCAAGCCGAAAATAAAACCGATGGGTATATCTTGAAAGTACATGATCGAAAGAATGAATTGGTACGCCCTCCGATTGCCAACGTCGATCAAGCTATATTAGTCTTTTCAGCAAGTGAACCGGATTTCAGTCCGGCGCTCCTGGACCGTTTCCTTGTGCTGGTGGAGAGCAAGGAAATCGAACCGCTTATCTGCGTGACCAAAATGGACTTGGTGACATCTGCAGAAGCTGAAAAAATTGAACAATATGTGAGCGAGTACCGCTCTTTTGGATATGAAGTTTTGATGACGTCTTCCAAAACAGAGCATGGTCTTGAGGAGCTGACTCCGTATTTAAAAGATAAAATTTCGGTGTTTGCCGGTCAGTCCGGAGTGGGGAAATCGTCTCTTTTGAACGCGTTAAAACCTGAATTGGAACTGAAGACGGCAATGATTTCTTCGCATCTCGGGCGGGGGAAACATACAACACGACACGTGGAACTCATCGATATCGAAGAT
Source organism: Rossellomorea orangium (assembly GCF_019334305.1). Classification (GTDB taxonomy): domain Bacteria; phylum Bacillota; class Bacilli; order Bacillales; family Bacillaceae_B; genus Rossellomorea. Next base: position 324,380 of record NZ_JAHWGH010000018.1, on the reverse strand, counting down.
GGATTAGTGGCGGATACGCCCGGTTTCAGTTCATTGGAGTTTTCAGAGCTTGAAATAGAAGAACTGCCAAGGTGCTTCCCGGAAATGGTGGAAGTATCCGAAGAGTGTAAATTCAGGGGATGCCTTCACATCAATGAGCCTAAATGTGCTGTGAAAGCGGCTGTTGAAGCGGAAGAAATTCCAACATATCGTTACGATCACTATTTAACTTTTCATAAAGAAATCAAAGAAAGAAAGCCGAGGTACTAAATATGAAAATCGCACCATCCATTCTTTCTGCCAATTTTGCAGAGCTGGGCAATGAAATTAAAGATGTGGAAAAAGGGGGAGCGGACTATATTCATGTAGACGTCATGGATGGTCACTTCGTTCCGAACATTACACTTGGACCGATGATCGTGAGTGCAATCAGACCGCTGACGACTTTACCTCTGGATGTTCATTTGATGATCGAAAACCCAAGTCAGTACATTGAAGCGTTTGCCGATGCGGGGGCTGATTATATCACCGTCCATGTAGAAGCAGATCCCCATCTGCACAGGACGATCCAAATGATCAAAAGCAAGGGCGTTAAAGCGGGTGTCGTCCTGAATCCCGGAACCTCTGCAGAATTGATTAAACCGATCCTACAGGATGTCGATATGGTCCTCTTGATGACCGTGAACCCTGGATTTGGCGGGCAATCGTTCATTCCATCCGTTGTACCAAAGATTAAGCAAATCCGCGAGTGGGCGAAAGAAGTAAATCCGTCTCTTGAAATTGAAGTGGACGGGGGCATCAACCCTGAAACGGCAGCTATTTGTGCAGAGGCGGGTGCAGATGTGTTTGTTGCGGGATCTGCCATCTATAATAAGCCCGATCGCAGGGCAGCAATTGAAGAATTGAAGAAAGCACTCGTTTAAATGGCATCAGGCTGACCCTAATGGGGTCAGTCTATTTTTATAAAAAAGGGGAGTGTAGGATATGGAAATCAATCTTGTTGCAGGCGGACCCGGGAGATATATACCTGATTTGAGTGCCTATTCAAGTGAAAATACTAAATGGATTGGTGTGGATCGGGGCGTTTACTATTTAATGGAACAACATATCAATCCATGGGTCGCATTTGGGGATTTTGATTCCGTAAGCTCTACGGAATTGGAGGAAATCAGGGAAACAGTGCAGGAGGTCAATCGATTCCAGCCTGAGAAGGACGAAACGGATCTGGAACTTGCACTCAACTGGACAATTGAACAACGGCCTGAGAAAATCAACATTTTTGGTGCTACTGGCGGACGCCTGGACCACTTTATGGGTAACCTTCAATTATTGATGATGCCAAGCCTTTTAGAAACGGGCATCCCTGTGGAAATCATAGACGTCCAGAATCGATTATACCTTGCGAAATCTGGGGAATATTCCGTCCTGGAAATCCCGGAATACCAATACATTTCCTTTGTTCCTGTTACCGAAAACGTTGAAGGAATCACCCTCTCAGGCTTTAAATATCCATTAAAAAATCGGAATATTTCAAGAGGATCCACACTATGTATTAGTAATGAACTTATACAATCATCTGGTACTTTTTCCTTTTCAAATGGCATATTAATGGTTATAAGAAGCAGTGATTAATGCTTCTATCGACCAGACAGAAAAGAAGATGTACTTAACTGAAACTGCTTGAATAGACTGAACTGTTGTCAAGCGAAACATTACGTTCTTTAGATTGTGGGGAGGGACTAAAAATGCGCTTTTATACAATTAAATTACCGAAATTCCTGGGTGGACTTGTGAGGGCGATGTTGGGAACGTTTAAAAAAGAATAAATGGTTTGTTGGAGATGGCTTGATGCCATCTTCTTTTTTTGACTTTTGATACTGTTCATGTTTATCTTTCAATAAGATGTCCCGCCCAGAAGATCCAGCAAAAAATAAGCGGAGTTTTTCCGGTTATATACAGAGTAAACCTTGAATTAGGGATATTAAGCGGAGTTTTTCCGCTTATAATAGGAAGATCATTCATTTTTGTGCTTATTTGAATTAATAGGCGGAATTTTTCCTTCTATTTCATCTTTTTTAAACAGTAATTTCAAAATAACCGGAATTTTTCCGGCTATTTATTAGCTCTGATGATTAACATGATCTCCCAATCGAGAAGTAGTGCCCCTCTTGAAAATGCGGGCGCCTCCGCTTTTCGATATGTCCAGCTCCAGGAGCTTGAGGCTCGAGGTCATTTCTGAAAAATCCCCAAAGGCAAAAAGCGCCTTCAGGGATTTTCCAGAAATGCTTGTCACCTCAGGGCGAGCCCCTTCCGCTTTTCTGCGATGTCCAGCTCCGGCGGCTAGACCCTCGAGGTCATAAGTCAAATCAACCAAAATGGCAAAGAACGCCATTCCGGTTGATTCACCTTAAGCTTGTCGGGTCTGACCAAGCCGCCTCCGCTTTTATGTCTGTAAAGTATTTTTTCTTGAAAGGTTTAAATTGTAGTATTGCATTATAGAAAGTTGTGTGATAAATTATTAAAGTATCTTTATGATAATAAGCGAAATGTGGAACTGAAATTAACTTCAGCTTCTTGTTAGTGAGGAGGGAATATATTATGGCAAAACAATGCGTAGTAACAGGCCGTAAAGCAAGCTCAGGTAACGCTCGCTCTCACGCAATGAATGCGAACAAGCGTACTTGGGGTGCAAACCTGCAAAAAGTTCGAATTCTTGTAGACGGAAAGCCTAAGAAAGTATGGGTTTCTGCAAGAGCGTTGAAATCTGGTAAAGTAGAACGCGTATAATACTTAAAATGGAAAGGCGCCTGATTCAGGCGTCTTTTTTCATTCTCCCATGATCAAATCAGTCATACGGAAGACATATACTCTTGGAATGAGAATGATTAATCTTTGAATAATAAGGAAAAAATAGAGGGTAAACCCAACAAATGAAGCTTGAGATAATAGTTTAGCTTTCAAAAACAGCATACTTATAGTAAAATGTTTTTAGCCAAGCATGTAATTAAAGGGGGAAAACATTCCATGTCCATCGAATTAAAAACGCAGTACGGACAAATTGATATTACGAATGATGTCATTGCAATGATTGCTGGAGGTGCAGCGGTGGATTGCTACGGAATTGTTGGAATGGCTTCAAAGAACCAAATTAAAGACGGTTTCACAGATATCTTACGTAAAGAAAATTTCACTCGCGGAGTGATTGTTCGTCAAGATGAAGAGGAAGTACATATTGATATGTATATTATTGTGAGTTATGGTACAAAAATTTCTGAGATTGCCCATAATGTACAATCCAAGGTTAAATATACTCTTGATAAGACCGTCGGCTTGGCGGTAGATTCAGTAAATATTTTTGTGCAGGGGGTTCGTGTCACGAACCCGTAGTGAGGAGGAAGATTCGTGTCGATTACATCTTTGGAAGGAAAACGTTTTGCCCAAATGGTGATACAAGGTGCCACTCAATTATCTGCTAACGCGCAGCTGGTTGACGCGCTTAACGTTTTTCCTGTTCCTGATGGTGATACTGGAACAAATATGAATTTATCAATGACTTCTGGAGCGAAGGAAGTCCAGAACCATATTCAAGATCATATCGGAAATGTGGCTACTGCCCTTTCGAAAGGGTTATTAATGGGGGCAAGAGGTAACTCAGGTGTTATCTTATCCCAATTGTTCAGAGGCTTTGGTAAAGCGATTGAAGGGAAAGAATCCTTATCGAGTGCAGAGTTTGCCAACGCACTTCAAACAGGTGTAGAAACGGCTTATAAAGCTGTGATGAAACCTGTAGAAGGAACGATTCTAACGGTTGCGAAAGATGCTGCACGAAAAGGTGTGACGGCAGCTGAAACAGAAACTGATTTCGTTAAGTTGATGCAGGCAATCGTCGATGAAGCACAGGCTTCATTGAATCGTACACCTGATTTACTTCCTGTATTAAAGGAAGTGGGAGTAGTCGATAGTGGTGGACAGGGGCTTCTATTTGTTTACGAAGGTTTCCTAGCAGAGCTCAAAGGTGAAAAAGTATCCAATCAGTCATCACTTCCGTCCATGAATGACCTTGTCAGCGCTGAGCATCACAAAGCTGCCCAGGATTTCATGAGCACTGAAGATATTGAGTTTGGTTATTGCACGGAATTCATGGTCCGATTCGAAGAGGATAAACAATCCTTTGTAGAAGAAGACTTTCGTCAGGATTTGAGTGAATTCGGTGATTCGCTGCTCGTAATAAGTGATGAAGAGTTGGCTAAAGTACATATCCATTCTGAACAACCTGGTGATGTATTAACATATGGTCATCGATATGGAAGTCTCATCAATATCAAGATTGAAAACATGAGACAGCAGCATAGCAGTATTGTAGGGGAGTCTAAACCGGTCAAAGCTCCGGCAAAGACCCAGGAAGTCGACTTTGCCATTGTTACCGTATCAATGGGTGAAGGCATTGCCGAGTTATTCAAGAGTATCGGTGCCACTGCTGTAATTGAAGGCGGACAAACGATGAATCCAAGTACGGAGGATATCGTGAAAGCCGTTGAAGAAGTGAATGCCAAGAAAGTGATCATCATGCCGAATAACAAGAATATCATCATGGCTGCTGAGCAAGCGGCTGAAGTTCTTGAAATGGAAGTAGCTGTCGTTCCGACGAAGACAGTTCCTCAAGGCATGGCGGCATTGCTAGCTTTCAATCCATCTGCTACGGTTGAAGATAACAAGCAGTTGATGACGGAAGCTTCAAAGCAGGTCAAGACTGGTCAAATCACATTTGCTGTCAGAGACACAACGATTGACGGTGTTGCGATTTCAAAGGATGACTTCATGGGAATCTCAGAAGGCAAGATTGTCGTTTCCGATTCTGACCGTCAAAAGTCTTCTAAAAGCTTATTGGAAAAGATGCTGGATGAAGATTCCGAGATCTTAACCATTCTCTATGGTGAGGGTGTAACGGAAAAAGAGGTTGAGTCACTCAGAGATTATGTTGAAGAGCATTATGAAGACGTTGAAGTGGAAGTTCATAATGGTAAACAGCCACTTTACTCCTATATATTCTCAGTTGAATAAGGAATGAAGCGAGGGGGCAGCTCTATAAGAGTTTGTCCCCTTCATCTATGTTAGAATGGTAGTATAGATTGGATGTATAGTTAGGGGGAAAAGCGATGAAATATAAAAGTGTATTTGACATTATAGGGCCTGTTATGATTGGTCCATCCAGTTCTCACACGGCCGGTGCCGCAAGAATTGGGAGAGTGGCAAGGAATTTGTTTCGGCGGGAACCGAAATGGGCGACGATCTCCTTTTACGGTTCGTTTGCCAAAACGTACAAAGGCCATGGAACTGACGTTGCCATCGTAGGTGGGATTCTTGACTATGATACATTTGATGAGCGAATCATCGAATCGATAAAAGTAGCTAAGGAAAAAGGGATTAAAATTAAATTTCAAGAAGAAGAGGCCATCACGGATCATCCGAATACGGCTAGGATCCGCATGGGGGATGAGCAGGGTGAAATAGAGCTTGTCGGTATTTCCATTGGTGGCGGGAAAGTTGAAATCATCGAATTGAACGGCTTTGAGCTTAAACTTTCAGGGCATCATCCAGCGATACTTGTTGTGCATGATGACCGGTTCGGTGCGATAGCATCTGTATCCAACATCATTGCCAAGCATCAATTGAACATTGGTCACATGGATGTATCCCGGAAAGAGAAAGGCCAAATGGCCTTGATGACCATTGAGGTCGATCAGCCGATTGATGAGGCTGTTATCAAGGAATTGAGCTCTTTGCCGAACATTACCCAGGTAACACGGATTTCCGATTAAACAATTACTATAATGACAGCGTTTACATGAGGCGAGGAGGTTATTGGAATGTTTCGAAATGTAGCAGAGTTGGTTGAACTTGCTGAAAGTCAGAATAAGAAAATATCTGATATTATGATCGAACAGGAAATGGAGTTTACAGGTAAAACATTTGAACAAATTTACAGTCAGATGGAGAAGAACCTGGAAGTAATGGAGCAGGCAGTAGCGAGAGGTCTTGAAGGTGTTAAATCCCATTCAGGATTGACTGGCGGTGATGCAGTATTACTGCAGAAATATATTGATTCAGGACGTTCATTGTGCGGTGATACGATATTGGATGCGGTCAGTAAAGCGGTAGCAACGAACGAAGTGAATGCAGCGATGGGGACCATTTGTGCAACACCTACTGCGGGATCTGCGGGGGTAGTGCCGGGAACCTTGTTTGCTGTGAAAAACAAGCTGAATCCTACAAAGGATGAAATGATCCGCTTTTTATTTGCGTCTGGTGCCTTTGGCTTTGTTGTGGCAAATAACGCATCGATCTCAGGTGCAGCTGGAGGCTGTCAGGCAGAGGTGGGGTCTGCAAGTGGAATGGCTGCTGCCGCCATCGTTGAAATGGCAGGAGGTACGCCTAGTCAATCAGCAGAAGCCATGGCGATCACTTTGAAGAATATGCTGGGTCTCGTTTGTGATCCCGTTGCGGGTCTCGTAGAAGTTCCATGCGTGAAACGCAATGCGATGGGTGCTGCCAATGCGATGGTTGCGGCAGATATGGCTCTCGCAGGCATTACTAGTCGGATTCCTTGTGACGAAGTGATTGATGCCATGTATAAAATCGGTCAAACAATGCCGGTGGCACTGCGTGAAACGGCTCAAGGGGGTCTGGCGGCTACACCGACCGGAAGAGAGCTTGAAGCAAAAATCTTTGGGGTTTCCCTGAGTAAACGTGAAGACTCGTAATGGAGAACTGACGATCCAGAACATCAAGGGGATTGGTGAAGAAACAGCTTCACAGCTGAATGATATGGGGATATTTTTTGTTCTGGATCTGTTGGAATATTTACCCTATCGCTACGAGGATTACAGGCTAAGGGATTTGGAAGAAGTTGCACACGATGAGCGGGTCACAGTTGAAGGGAAAGTTCATTCTGAACCTGCACTGATGTTTTATGGCAGAAAGAAATCACGATTGACCGTGAGGATACTGGTGGGCAGGAATTTAGTGCAAGCTGTGTTTTTTAATCAGCCATACTTGAAGAAGAAAATAAATCTTCATGATACGGTGACTGTGACAGGTAAATGGGATAAAAACAGACAAATCATAACGGTCCAGTATTTTCACTCTGGACCTCAGGACAAGCAGGGTGATTTTGAGCCGGTTTACTCATTGAAGGGCACAATGAAAAACAATACTCTCAGGAAATTCATCAAAAAGGGCTTCAGTGAATATAGCGATATGATCACCGAGAATCTACCCTCTCATTTGATGGAAAAATATAAGCTTTCTAGTCGGAAAGATGCCTTGTATCATCTTCATTTTCCAGATTCCACCGAAGATATGAAACAGGCGAGAAGGAGATTCGTGTATGAGGAATTTCTGCTGTTTCAATTGAAGATGCAGGCCCTGAGAAAATTCGAAAGGGAACATTCTTCCGGTATACAACAACTTTACGATTTGGATAAGGTTAAAGCATTCATTGAATCTTTGCCGTTTCCATTGACAGATGCCCAAAAAAGGGTAGTGAATGAGATATCAGCAGATATGAAATCTCCTTATCGGATGAATCGTCTCCTACAAGGGGATGTGGGGTCCGGTAAGACGGTTGTATCTGCCATTGCCCTTTTTTCCAGTGTGACAGCAGGATATCAGGGGGCCTTGATGGTCCCGACGGAAATTCTAGCAGAGCAGCATGCGAACTCCCTCAGTGAACTGCTTTCTCCCAGGGGACTTTCCGTCGCCCTTCTAACAAGTTCTGTAAAAGGAAAGAAGCGACGTCTATTACTGGACAAGCTGAAAGAGGGAGAAATCGATATTCTCATTGGAACCCATGCACTGATCCAGGAAGATGTTGAATTCAAACACCTTGGTCTCGTTGTCACCGACGAACAACACCGTTTTGGTGTCAATCAAAGGCGGGTCCTTAGAGAAAAAGGAGAGAGCCCTGATGTATTGTTCATGACTGCGACCCCGATTCCAAGGACACTTGCCATCACGGTATTCGGTGAGATGGATGTCAGTATCATCGATCAGATGCCTGCAGGACGAAAGGCGATTGAAACCTATTGGGCGAAAGCGGATATGTTACCCAGGGTGCTTTCGTTCATGGATAAAGAATTAGATCAGGGGCGTCAGGCTTATGTGATATGTCCGCTGATCGAAGAGTCAGACAAGCTGGATGTGCAGAATGCCATAGACGTTTATAATCAACTGGTCCACTATTTCGAAGGTCGATACAAAGTCGGACTCATGCACGGAAGACTTCATCCTGAAGATAAAGATGGAGTCATGCGGGAGTTTAGTGCGAATCATCTTCAAGTGCTTGTTTCCACTACCGTTGTAGAGGTCGGTGTGAATGTTCCGAATGCGACATTTATGCTCATCTATGATGCAGAACGATTTGGCTTGAGTCAGCTTCACCAGCTGAGAGGACGGGTAGGACGGGGAGAACATCAATCATATTGTATTCTCCTTGCTGAACCGAAGACCGAAGTCGGGAAAGAACGGATGAAGATCATGACCGAAACAAATGATGGATTTGTTCTTAGTGAGAAAGACCTTGAGCTGAGGGGGCCGGGTGATTTCTTCGGCCGAAAGCAGAGTGGTATGCCGGAGTTCAAAGTGGCCGATATGGTGCATGATTACCGGGCATTGGAAGTCGCTAGGGATGATGCTGCTACTTTGATTCAATCAGACCATTTTTGGCATGATCCCGAGTTCGAACCGCTCAGGGAGTATTTGGCCAGGTCAGGAATATTAGAAGGGGAAAAGCTGGACTAGAAAGGCAGATTGTGAGATTATTTCTTGCAATCTGCTTTTTTAGATTATATACTACTATTAGTACCTAGTACTAATACTGGACGGTGTTAATATTGAGACTTTCGAAAAAAGAAAGACAGGGAAACCTGACAGACACGATTAAAGAAAATCCTTTCATTACTGATGAAGAATTAGCGGAACGGTTTCGGGTGAGTGTTCAGACAATCCGTTTGGATCGTATGGAATTATCCATACCTGAGCTTCGTGAACGAATTAAGTATGTGGCTGAGAAATCGTTTGAAGACGAAGTAAAGTCATTGCCTATCGAAGAAATTATTGGAGAAATTATTGATATAGAATTAGACCAAAGTGCTATTTCCATTTTTGACGTGAAGCAGGAGCATGTTTTTGTCAGAAACGGAATTGCAAGGGGACATCACTTGTTCGCTCAAGCAAATTCACTTGCAGTAGCCGTCATAAATGATGACCTGGCCTTGACCGCCAAGTCAACGATCCGTTTTACCAGACCTGTAAAAGAAGGGGAGCGGGTAGTAGCGAAAGCAAAAGTGATACATATGAAGGATCAAAAGGACCGAACAACGGTAGAAGTTCAAAGTGCAGTCGGTGGTGAGCTCGTTTTTACAGGTGAATTTGAAATGTATCGCTCTAAAAAATCTGTAAAGGATGAAGAGTAGATGAAATTAGCCGTTGATGCAAAGGGCGGAGATCATGCCCCGAAAGAGATCGTACTCGGTGTGAAGCGAGCATTGAATGAATTTAATGATATTGAAGTGCTATTATATGGTGATGAAGAACAGATCAAACAATACATCACTCCTTCAGACAGGCTGACAATCGTACACACAAATGAAGTGATTGAGGGGACCGACGAGCCTGTCAGAGCTGTAAAGCGTAAAAAGAACGCGTCCATGGTACTGATGGCTCAGGCGGTCAAAAACGGGGAAGCCGATGCGTGTATTTCTGCCGGGAACACAGGTGCTCTGATGACGGCTGGACTATTTATCGTCGGGAGAATCGAAGGCATCGAACGCCCAGCCCTTGCTCCAACTTTACCTACCCTTGACGGAAATGGATTCCTTATGCTTGATTTGGGTGCAAATGTTGATGCGAAGCCTGAGCATCTTGCGCAATATGCCCTCATGGGGAGCATTTACGCCGAAAATGTGAGAGGAATTAAAAATCCACGCGTAGGGTTATTGAATATTGGGACAGAAGACAAAAAAGGAAATGAATTAACGAAACGGTCATTCCAGTTAATGAAGGACCTGCCAATAAATTTCGTCGGAAATGTAGAGTCCAGGGACTTGCTGGATGGACCGGCCGATGTAGTCGTAACAGATGGTTTCACTGGTAATATGGTGTTGAAGACCATCGAAGGAACGGCACTTTCTGTCTTCTCCATGCTTAAAAAGACCTTTACGGCGTCAACGAAAAATAAAATTGCTGCAGGATTGGTGAAGAATGACCTTAAAGGATTAAAGAATATGCTTGATTATACTGAGTATGGCGGAGCAGGATTGTTTGGGCTAAAGGCCCCGGTAATCAAAGCCCATGGCTCATCGAATGAAGTGGCGCTATATAATGCCATGAGACAGGCAAGGGAAATGGTGAAGCACGACGTTTCCAATACTATTAAAGATGCTATTAAGGGGAGTGTGGAATAATATGAGTAAAATTGCGTTCATCTTTCCTGGACAAGGTTCCCAAACGGTGGGAATGGGAAAGGATTTAGCTGATCAATACCCTGAGGTACAGTCGTATTTCATGAAAGCAGATGAAAGATTGGGTACAAATCTTTCTTCAGTCATATTTGAAGGTCCACAGGAGGAGCTTACGCAGACTACAAATGCACAGCCTGCGTTATTAACGACCAGTATGGCTATCCTCGATCGTTTAAAAGCTGAAGGAATTACGGCGGACTATACAGCCGGACACAGCTTAGGTGAATATTCTGCCCTGGTTGCTTCAGGTGCCATGAAATTTGAAGATGGTGTGTATGCTGTCCGTAAAAGAGGGGAATTCATGGAAGAAGCAGTTCCGGATGGAGAAGGCACGATGGCGGCTGTTCTTGGTATGGATAGAGATTCCCTTAAGGAAGTTACCGACCTAGTAACGGAAGAGGGTCATATCGTCGGGCTCGCAAATTTAAATTGTCCTGGACAGATCGTCATTTCAGGTACGGTGAAGGGTGTGGAGCTTGCATCGGCAAAAGCGAAAGAAGCTGGAGCAAAGAGGGTCATCCCCCTTCAAGTCAGTGGGCCCTTCCATTCTCAATTGATGAAGCCTGCTGCGGATCAATTTGTATCGATTCTGGATTCGATTGTGATTGAAGATGCCTCTGTACCAGTCATAGCAAACGTAACTGCCAAACCTGTGACCGAACGTGAAGAGATCAAGCGTTTATTAATTGAACAATTATTCTCCCCTGTTCAATGGGAAGATACAGTTGAGAAGCTTCTTGAGTTGGGCGTGGATACATTTGTCGAAGTAGGACCGGGTAAAGTCCTTTCAGGATTAGTGAAAAAAGTAAACAGACGAGTGAAGACTTATTCCGTTCAAGATGAAGCATCCTTGGAACAAACCATTCAGGCCTTGAAGGAGGAAGCGTAAATGAATTTAGAAGGTAAAGTGGCACTTGTTACGGGAGCATCCCGTGGAATCGGAAGAGAGATTGCTCTTGAACTTGCCCGTGAAGGCTGTAATGTTGCAGTGAATTTTGCGGGAAGCGAAGCGAAAGCAAACGAAGTGGTAGATGAAATCAAGAGCTTAGGCAGAGAAGCAATCGCTGTCCAGTGTAATGTATCGGATGGTGAAGCGGTTCAGGCCATGGTGAAGGAAACGATCGGTCAATTTGGTTCTATCGATATCCTTGTGAATAATGCCGGCATCACGAAAGATAATTTGTTGATGAGGATGAAAGAAACGGAATGGGATGATGTCATCAACATCAATCTTAAAGGTGTCTTCCTTTGTACGAAAGCCGTTACGCGCCAAATGATGAAGCAGAGAAGTGGAAGAATCATCAATATCTCTTCCATAGTCGGAGTAAGCGGGAATCCGGGACAGGCAAACTATGTAGCAGCCAAATCCGGTGTAATCGGATTGACGAAAACTACGGCCAAAGAATTAGCAGCACGCGGCATCACGGTGAATGCGATTGCTCCTGGATTCATTTCCACGGATATGACAGATAAGCTTCCTGAAGATGTCCGCAATGAAATGCTGAAGCAAATCCCTCTCAGCCGTTTTGGGGACCCGAAAGATATCGCAAAGACAGTAACATTTGTTGCTTCTGATTCAGCTGCTTATATGACGGGACAAACTCTCCACATCGATGGCGGAATGGTCATGTAAAGGTAAGGAAATAATAAAATATTCATCGTTTTCATGTATACTCTTTTCATTAGAGGTCAAAATGCTCTATAATACTTGAGGGGAGGTGACAAAAATGGCAGAAGTATTAGATCGTGTAACAAAAATTATCGTTGATCGTCTAGGTGTAGATGAATCTCAAGTAACTCTTGAAGCTTCTTTCAAAGAAGATCTAGGAGCTGACTCCCTTGATGTAGTTGAGCTGGTTATGGAACTTGAAGATGAATTCGACATGGAAATCTCTGACGATGATGCTGAAAAAATCGGCACAGTAGGTGATGCTGTGAACTACATACAAGCAAAGGCTTAATCGTTAGATTGAATTGACAGATGGCACCTGTCATCTTATATTCAAACCATTTAAAACTTGGTAGGGGCTTCATCTCTACCAAGTTTATTTGTGTTCTAACCTCACACGCAAGAATTTTTTGCGTAAATCATTTTTTTAGAATAAACTTGATTAGTATACATTGAGAACATATTAGCAAGGTGGAGTGCCTTATGCGAAAGCAAAGCAGAAACGGATTATCTAAACATAAAAATGATTTGAAATTCAAGACATTTCAAAATCAAATGGGAATTCAATTTAAAGACGAAAAACTCCTTAAACAAGCTTTTACTCATTCATCCTATGTGAATGAGCATCGTCGCAAGCCTTATGAAGACAATGAACGCTTAGAATTTCTCGGTGACGCCGTCCTGGAATTGACGGTATCTCAATTTCTCTTCAAGAAGTATCCCATGATGAGCGAGGGTGAACTTACGAAATTAAGGGCGGCCATCGTTTGTGAGCCATCCTTGGTGAAGTTTTCAATCGAATTGAACTTCGGTGAACTCATTCTCCTGGGAAAAGGGGAAGAAATGACCGGGGGACGTGAGAGACCGGCTCTGCTTGCCGATGTCTTCGAAGCTTTTATCGGGGCGGTATATTTGGATCAAGGGTTAGAGACGGTCGTTTCAATCCTTGAAAAAGTTGTCTATCCAAAGATTAATGTCGGTGCTTTTTCTCATGTGATGGATTACAAGAGTCAGTTACAAGAGCTGGTTCAAAGAGGCAGCGCAGGTATGATCGAATATAGTATCTTGGAAGAAAGCGGTCCGGCCCATAATCGCCAATTCATTTCCAGAGTGAGTTTAAATGATGAAGAACTGGGAATTGGAAAGGGCCGATCTAAGAAAGAGGCTGAACAACAAGCCGCACAAAAGGCTCTGGAAAAGTTAAAACAGAAGCTAGACGCTAAATAGGGGGAAAGAAGATGTTCCTCAAACAACTAGAAGTAATGGGGTTTAAATCTTTTGCAGAAAGAATATCCGTGGAGTTTGTCCCGGGTGTCACGGCAGTCGTTGGTCCAAACGGAAGTGGAAAAAGCAATATTATAGACGCAATCAGGTGGGTACTTGGTGAACAATCTGCCAAAAGCCTGCGCGGTTCTAAAATGGAAGATGTCATCTTTGCCGGCAGTGATTCCAGAAAAGCACTCAATATAGCGGAAGTGACACTTGTTCTTGATAACGAGGACGGTGCACTTCCTATCGACTATAGTGAGGTGAGTGTCACAAGAAGGGTCTACAGATCGGGAGATAGTGAGTATTTGCTAAATAAACAGCCGTGCAGGCTGAAGGACATCATTGAGCTTTTCATGGATTCAGGTCTGGGGAAAGAGGCATTTTCCATCATCAGTCAGGGAAAAGTAGAAGAAATCCTGAATAGTAAGCCTGAAGAAAGAAGAACGATCTTTGAAGAGGCTGCAGGGGTATTAAAGTATAAATCACGTAAGAAAAAGGCTGAGAATAAGTTATTTGAAACACAGGAAAATCTTAATCGTGTAAATGACATCCTTCACGAATTGGAAGGGCAGGTAGAACCCCTGAAGATTCAAGCTTCTATGGCCAGGGATTATCTGGAGAAAAAAGAAGAACTTGAGAAGTTTGAAGTTGCCTTAACCGTTTATGACATTGAAGATTTACATAAGCAGTGGGAACGTCTTAGTGATGAATTCGAGAAACATGGGAAAGAGGAGCAGTCCCTTTCTGCATCGATCCACAAAAAAGAAGCAATCCTGACTCGAACGCGGGATAAAATAGCCGCTCTCGATGAGTCCATCTCAAACCTGCAGGAAGTTCTCCTTGCTACCAGTGAGGAATTAGAGAAACTTGAAGGTAGAAAACAGGTTTTGGTGGAACGAAAGAAAAATTCTTCCACAAACGAATCTCAGTTGAAGCAATCCATTGAGGAAGCAAAAACACAAATCGATCTTTTAGCTACTGAAAAAGAGAAAGCAGAGCTTGACTTTGAAAGAATCAATTCTGAAGTATCCGGGCTAAAGGAACTCCTTGTAACGAAACAGAATCAATTCAAGCATTACAATGAAAACATTGAAGATGTCATTGAATCTTATAAAAGTGATTATATCGAAAAACTAAATCAACAAGCATCGGCGAAAAATGAAATTCAATACCTGAAGCAGCAGTTGGAACAGCAATCGAGCCGTAATGGCCGATTGGAGGCAGAAAACGAAAAATATGTCACGCAGCGTGACGAATTACATCTGCGCCACAAGGAAAAGTCGAAAGAACTTCAAGAGCAAAAAGAACATATCGAAGAGCATATCTTCCTGTACCGGGAAGAACAGAAAAAGCTTGAAACTGTGAAAGCCAAATATGAAAAACAGGAAAAAACCCTGTATCAGGCTTTTCAATACCTTCAACAAGCAAAATCCCGGAAAGAAATGCTGGAAGAAATGGAAGAAGACTATTCAGGATTTTTCCAAGGGGTGAAAGAAGTCCTTAAGGAGCGTGAAGGCCGGTTAACAGGCATCCAGGGGGCTGTTGCTGAACTTATTACTGTTCCAAAATCGTATGAAACGGCAATGGAGACGGCTCTTGCTGCTTCGATGCAACATATTGTGGTGAATACCGAAGAGGATGGCCGAAAAGCGATTGCCTTTTTGAAGAAGAACCAATATGGGCGCGCCACTTTCTTGCCGATGAATGTGATTAAAGGAAAATCGATTCCGGAAAGTCAGAGAAATATGCTGAAAGGGCACCCTTCTTTTGTTGGGGTTGGAGCGGATCTCCTGAAATTTGAAGATCGCTATACAATGATTATTTCCAACCTGGTCGGTAATGTCATCATCACAGATAATTTAAAAGGCGCTAACGAAATAGCCAAGCTTGTTCAATATCGCTATCGGATCGTTACGTTGGATGGAGATGTGGTCAATCCCGGCGGATCGATGTCTGGTGGTACCGTAAAGCAGAAGAAAAATTCACTCCTATCCAGAAAAGGTGAACTTGAAGAGATGAAAGAAAAGCTTTCTGCTATGGAAAGTCAGACAGGCGAGCTTCAATCCCTAGTGAAGTCACTCAAGGAAGAGAGCGTTTTCCGCGAGAAGAAGCTGGAAGAAATGAGAGTGAAAGGAGAGAACTTGCGTCTTAAAGAGCAGGAACTTCTTTCGCAGCTCCGTGAAATCGAATTGTCCAAGCAAAACCTTGACGACAGGCTTTCCTTATATGACGTGGAGAAAAGAGAGTTTACATCGATTAAGGAAAAACATGATTCCAGAACAAAGGAATTGGAAGAGTCTCTCGAAAAAATAGGTGAAGAGGTTTCCGATCTTGATCAAAAGATTAGTGAGTTGACGCGTCAGAAAAACAGTGAACGTACCTCGAAAGATGCTTTGCTGAATGAAATCAGTGATATTAAGGCAGAACTTGCTGCAAGGAATGAGCAGCTCGTTAACAGCCGCCATCAATTGAAAAGAGTTCAAAATACAATACTGGAAACAAACAAGCGAAAAGCAACTTTAGAGGATGACCTTGAATGGCTGCAGACCGAAATGAAGGATAACTTCTCCGGTGAAGAACAGATCGGCAAAAAAGCTGAAGAGTGTGCAGTTCAAAAGGAAGAAACTTCTGGGTTGATTGCTGTGCGCCGGGACGAGCGCTCAGCCCTTCAGCAAAAAGTAGAAGATGAAGAGCTCGAGCTTAAAGAGTTGAAGCGTCAACATAAAGGACTGGTCGGAGCATTAAGAGACGAGGAAGTGAAAATCAATCGTCTTGATGTTGAGCTGGAGAACCGCCTTGATCATCTAAGAGATGAGTATATGCTATCATTTGAAGCGGCGAAGGCAGATTACCCCCTTACGATAGAAGTCGATGAAGCAAGGAAGAAAGTTAAACTAGTGAAACTGGCACTGGAAGAACTCGGGACTGTCAATCTGGGTGCGATTGATGAATATGAACGTGTCAAGGAAAGGTACGAATTCTTAGTTGATCAAAAAAATGATCTGTCAGAAGCGAAGGACACCCTCTATCTAGTCATCAATGAAATGGACACGGAAATGATTAAACGATTTGATCAAACCTTCACGAGTATTCAGGAGGAATTTGAAGGAGTGTTCAAAGCATTGTTTGGCGGGGGGAGAGCTCAGTTAAAGCTGACGGATCCGTCTGATCTACTTCATACCGGTGTGGATATAGTAGCCCAGCCTCCGGGTAAGAAGCTTCAGAACCTTGGGCTGATGTCCGGTGGGGAAAGGGCGCTGACCGCCATTGCCCTGCTATTTTCAATATTAAAGATCCGTCCGGTACCATTCTGTATACTCGATGAAGTGGAGGCGGCACTGGATGAGGCAAATGTACAGAGATTCAGCCAATATTTAAAGAAATTCAGTGACGAGACACAATTCATCGTCATCACTCATCGGAAAGGTACCATGGAAGAAGCGCACGTACTATACGGAGTTACGATGCAGGAATCCGGTGTGTCTAAATTAGTATCTGTCAGATTACAGGAAACAAAGGAACTACTTGAAACTTAAAAAGGGTGTGGGAAAGTGAGTTTTTTTAAGAAGCTTAAAGATAAATTTACACAGTCGAGTGATAATGTAACAGAGAAATTTAAAGATGGCTTAAGTAAAACGAGAAACAACTTCACATCTAAAGTGAATGACCTGGTCGCGAGATACCGCAAAGTCGATGAGGAGTTCTTTGAGGAGCTGGAAGAAATCCTGATCGGAGCGGATGTCGGCTTTGATACCGTCATGGAGTTGATCGATGAACTTAAGCTTGAAGTGAAGCGGAAAAATATTCAAGACACGGAAGATGTGCAATCTGTCATCTCAGAAAAGCTCGTTGAGATCTACCAGGGGGACCGTGAAGAGGACAGTACCCTGAACATTCAGGAAGACCAACTGACGGTTTTACTGTTTGTCGGAGTTAATGGGGTAGGGAAAACGACAACCATCGGAAAAATGGCTCATATGTTCAAAGAACAGGGTAAGAATGTTGTTCTTGCAGCAGGTGACACATTCCGTGCGGGAGCCATCGAACAGCTTGAAGTATGGGGTGAGCGCGTCGGGGTACCGGTCATTAAGCAGGCAGCGGGAAGCGATCCTGCGGCAGTGATGTTTGATGCCGTTCAATCTGCAAAAGCGAAAAAAGCAGACATTCTTATTTGCGATACAGCAGGTAGATTGCAAAATAAAGTAAACCTAATGAAAGAGCTTGAAAAAGTCAAGCGGGTGATTGAAAGAGAAATTCCTGGAGCACCTCACGAAGTATTGCTCGTTCTTGATGCAACCACAGGTCAAAATGCCATGGTACAGGCGAAAACCTTTAAAGAAGCAACAAACGTCTCAGGAATTGTCCTGACGAAGTTGGATGGTACAGCAAAAGGTGGGATTGTACTTGCAATCAGAAACGAACTCGAAATCCCTGTTAAATATGTAGGACTGGGAGAAAAAATGGATGATCTTCAGCCGTTCGACGCTGAAAAGTACGTATATGGACTGTTTTCAACCCTCGTAGATCAACAAGAAGAATAAATCATACTTGATAGGGCAGCCTGATGTGAGACTCTGAAGATGTAGTCTTGCAGGCTGCTCTTTTTTTCATAGAGTACGGAATGGGTTTCACCTATGAAAAATCAATAAGTATCCTTGACAAACACCCATAAACACTGTATTCTTCATATGTAAAGGTTTTTCACTTAACAAGGAGGGATATCCGTGCTGGAGAAAACGACCAGAATGAATTATCTCTACGATTTTTATCAGTCTTTGTTAACTCCAAAGCAAAGAAGCTACATGTCCCTCTATTATCTGGACGATTTCTCATTGGGTGAAATCGCCGAGGAATATAATGTTAGCCGGCAAGCAGTGTACGATAACATTAAGCGGACAGAGGCCATGATTGAGGAGTACGAAGAAAAGCTTTTATTATTTAATAAATTTCAGGAACGCAACGAGATTCTTGATCAATTAAGACAAAAAATAGAAGAGCCATCAATCGATTCTTCTCTTTGTTTAAAACTCATTGATGATCTTGAAATATTGGATTAGGAGGCGGCATGAATGGCATTTGAAGGATTAGCCGACCGACTGCAAGGTACAATTCAAAAAATCCGTGGAAAAGGAAAGATCTCTGAAGCGGATGTTAAAGAAATGATGCGTGAAGTTCGTCTTGCTCTTTTAGAAGCTGACGTTAATTTTAAAGTGGTGAAGCAATTCGTCAAGAAGGTAAGTGAACGGGCTGTCGGACAGGAAGTCATGAAGAGTCTGACACCAGGACAACAGGTCATAAAAGTTGTTCAAGAGGAGCTTACGAACTTGATGGGTGGCGAACAAAGTCAGATTGCCGTTGCAAAACGTCCTCCAACCGTCATCATGATGGTTGGTTTACAAGGAGCCGGTAAAACGACGACCACTGGTAAGCTTGCGAACCTGCTTCGAAAGAAACACAATCGCAAACCGCTTTTAGTGGCTGCCGATATATACCGTCCCGCTGCGATCAAGCAGCTTGAAACCATCGGAAAGCAATTGAGCCTTCCCGTGTTTTCAATGGGAGATCAGGTAAGTCCGGTGGAAATTGCGAGAAAAGCCATTGAACAGGCAAAAGAAGAACATCACGATTATGTTCTCATTGACACGGCAGGTCGACTTCACATCGATGAAAACCTGATGGGAGAGTTAAAAGAAATAAAAGAACTCTCGAACCCGGATGAAATCTTCCTCGTTGTAGATGCCATGACTGGTCAAGACGCAGTTAACGTCGCCCAAAGCTTTAATGAAGCTCTTGGTATATCCGGTGTTGTGCTGACCAAACTTGATGGTGATACTCGAGGCGGAGCAGCATTATCCATCCGTTCCGTCACTGAAAAACCAATTAAATTTGTTGGGATGGGCGAGAAGATGGATGCCTTGGAAGCATTCCACCCTGAGCGCATGGCTTCAAGGATTCTAGGTATGGGGGATGTATTGTCCCTCATTGAGAAGGCCCAGGCTAATGTGGATGAAGAGAAGGCGAAAGAACTGGAACAAAAAATGCGTACCATGTCTTTCACATTTGATGATTTCCTTGATCAATTAGGTCAGGTGCGGCAAATGGGTCCACTTGATGAACTGCTCAAAATGATGCCGGGAGCTAACAAAATGAAGGGTCTGGATAAGATTCAAGTCGATGACAAGCAGATCAGTCACGTTGAGGCGATTATCCAATCCATGACGGGTGATGAGAAGATTCACCCCGAAACCATTAATGCGTCCCGTCGTAAACGGATTGCCAAAGGAAGCGGTACATCCATCCAAGAGGTGAACCGCCTTCTGAAACAATTCGAGGACATGAAGAAAATGATGAAACAGATGAGCGGCATGCAAGGAAAAGGTAAGAAAAAAGGGATGAAATTCCCATTTATGTAAGCAATTCGTTCAACTTTTTAAAAGAAAAATTGAACTGTTAAGAAAAAACACTTTACAAACAAAATACACATTTGATATTATACTAACTTGTGTGAAACTATTCGGAGGTGCTTTAATTATGGCAGTAAAAATCAGATTAAAACGTATGGGAGCAAAAAAATCTCCTTTCTATCGTATCGTAGTTGCAGATTCTCGTTCACCACGTGATGGACGTCAAATCGAAACAGTTGGAACTTACAACCCAGTTGCTAAGCCGGCTGAAGTGAAAATTGATGAAGAGTTAGCTCTTAAGTGGTTATCTAATGGTGCGAAACCATCTGACACAGTTCGTAACTTATTCTCAAAACAAGGCATTATGGAAAAATTCCACAATGCTAAAAACAGCAAGTAATCGATTAGATCGATGAAAGATCTTATTCTAACGATTGTGAAACCCTTGGTGGACCATCCTGAAGCTGTCCGCGTCGATTTGGATGAAGGAACGAACGGCTTAACCTATAGGTTATCCGTTCATCCCGAGGATATGGGAAAGGTCATTGGGAAACAAGGGAGAGTAGCTAAATCGATTCGAACTGTGGTATACGCTGCAGCAGGATCTTCACAACAGAAGAAAATCTTTTTAGAGATAGTGGAGTGAGGATGCTTTCATAAGCTCCTGACACCATCTATAGGAATTAGGGGACTGACCCATAAAGGTTACTTATTAGCCTTAAGACGTCAGTCCCCTTTTTCATAGGGAATATTGCTAATCAATGGTATGATAGTAAAAGAGGGTTATGAGGCCCTCATACAAGCCGCCACTCCCCTAAGAACACCCTTAAGGATCTCAACTTCAGTGAGGGGTGAATAGAAGGAGGAGGAAGAACGTTTGAAAGTGATACATACAATTACAGTTAAACAGGTTCTGACTGAAAAGAGTAAAGACCTGCTGATGAGACGATATGAAAACCAGAAGTTTCATTTGAAAAAGGAAAGTGACCAGCTGCAATTCGAAATGAAAAAAATTGAGAGGGGAAAGAAATACCCGTCAACTAAATTAAATCAGCATTTTGAAAGAGAATTAAATGAGCGTGCTGAGAAAATCAAACTTTTGGATTTTCAGATGGAACAGCTGGACATCCTGCCAATTGGAAGCGAGCTGAAGGAAAAGGAGGTCCAAGGTATGATGGACATCCAAGTTGGTGACAATTGGGAGGAAGAAACCCTTTCAAAGACGATAGTAATAGAAGATGGTATCGTGAAAGAAATACGCTAATGCAAGAGGTGAATGCGATGGAAAAGTGGTTTAATGTAGGGAAGATTGTCAATACCCATGGTGTCAAAGGGGAGGTAAAGGTCGTTTCCACAACCGATTTCCCTGAAGAACGTTATCAAAAAGGAAATACCCTTTATTTGTTCCAAAATAAAGGACAAAACCCAATCGAACTTGTGATCAAATCTCACAGAAATCATAAAAGCTTTGACTTACTTACCTTCGAAGGCTTTGAAAATATCAATGAGGTTGAGAAGTTCAAAGAAGGAATTCTGAAGGTTCAGGAAGACCAGCTGCAGGAACTTGGCGAAGGGGAATACTATCTCCACGAGATTGTAGGCTGTAAGGTCGTGACGACCGGAGGAGAAGATCTGGGTACCGTCAAAGAGATCCTGAGTCCGGGGGCGAACGATGTATGGGTAGTAAAGGGAGAGAGGGGAAAAGAGTACCTTATCCCATACATAGAGGATATTGTGATCAGTGTCGATATCGAGGAGCAGCTCATAACCATTGAACCGATGGAAGGTCTATTATCATGATGAGAATTGATGTCCTGTCCCTATTCCCAGGAATGTTTGAAGGTATCTTCGGTGACTCAATTTTAAAAAAAGCTACTGAAAAAGAAGCCGTTTCATATAATGTGATTAACTTCCGTGAGTACGCGGATAACAAACACAATCAGGTAGATGATTATCCCTACGGCGGGGGAGCCGGTATGGTCTTGAAGCCTCAGCCGATATTTGATGCAGTTGAGGCGTTGAAGAAAGAAGAAAAATTAAAGCCAAGAGTCATCCTCATGTGCCCACAGGGAGAACGCTATACCCAGAAAAAGGCAGAGGAGCTTGCGAAAGAAGATCACCTCGTGTTTATTTGTGGTCATTATGAAGGCTATGATGAACGAATCAGGGAGCATGTTGTGACAGACGAAATATCCATCGGAGATTATGTACTCACGGGTGGGGAGCTTGGGGCCATGGTGGTCATCGACAGCGTTGTACGCCTTCTTCCAGGGGTTCTGGGGAACGAGGATTCCCCTATACTGGATTCATTCTCGTCAGGGCTACTGGAGCACCCTCATTACACCCGTCCAGCCGATTTCAGAGGAATGAAGGTACCAGGCGAATTGATTTCCGGAAACCATCGCCTGATAGAGGAATGGAGAGAGAAAGAAAGCCTGAGGAGAACCTTCGAGAGAAGACCCGATTTATTGGAGAGTTATACACTTTCAGATGAGCAGAAGGCATGGATTGAAGAA
This sequence comes from Rossellomorea orangium, assembly GCF_019334305.1. GTDB lineage: Bacteria > Bacillota > Bacilli > Bacillales > Bacillaceae_B > Rossellomorea. The sequence continues at coordinate 302,023 of NZ_JAHWGH010000018.1, read as the reverse complement.
TGGAGAAAGTCTAAATAGACTCTTGCATCCTGCATGCCCATATGATATTATATTCTTTGTGGCTTGAGGAGTTAGTTCCCAGAGTCATTGATCCCGATGTTCCGCTGCAATCTATCGCTTTTGTAAGAGCATCTGTTGGAAGGAGTTGAAAAAGATGCACAAATTAATCGAAGATATTACGAAAGAACAACTTCGCTCTGATCTACCATCTTTCCGTCCTGGTGATACAGTACGTGTACACGTTAACATCGTTGAGGGTACTCGTGAACGTATTCAGGTATACGAAGGAGTAGTAATCAAACGCCGCGGTGGCGGTATCAGCGAAACATTTACGGTTCGTAAAATTTCTTACGGTGTTGGTGTTGAGCGTACTTTCCCAGTACACACACCAAAGATCGCTAAGTTAGAAGTTATTCGTCGCGGTAAAGTCCGTCGTGCGAAACTTTACTACCTACGTAATCTACGTGGTAAAGCGGCTCGTATTAAAGAAATTCGATAAGAACGTAAGAAAAGGAGCTTGGAGACAAGCTCCTTTTCCTTTTCCTAAAACCTTTCGTCATATTGGGCTTAAGGGAGAATCAAGACTAATTTAGGGAAACCACCTTTTTTTAATGAGAATTAGAAGGATTTCTAGTAGAATAGAAAAAGATAGAAAATATTTTGGGTGGTGGAGATGTGGTTAAGGAGAAAAACGAGTGGTGGGAGTGGATGAAGGCACTGTTGATTGCAGTAGGTTTGGCTGCTATTATCAGATTCTTCTTATTTGCACCTATAGTGGTTGATGGTTTATCTATGATGCCTACTTTACATAATGGTGATCGAATGATTGTAAGTAAACTTGGCGAGCCCGAGAGATTCGATATCGTTGTATTCCATGCGCCTGAACACAAGGACTATATCAAGCGTGTCATTGGATTGCCGGGAGATAAGGTAGAATATAAAAATGATACACTATATATTAATGGAAAAGCTTATGCTGAACCATATTTACAAGAATACAAAGACCAATTGAACGGTGGTGTCTTAACCGAAGATTTCACGTTGAAGGATATTACCGGTGAAGAAACGGTTCCGGATGGGGAAATCTTTGTGATGGGTGATAATCGTCGATTCAGTAAGGATAGTCGCCATATCGGAACGGTTTCGACGGATGAAGTGATCGGGGACACAAAAGTGATCTATTGGCCTGTTAAAGATTTCGGTTTGGTGAAATAATAGAAAAAAGTCGTTTGGAGGTGGTCATATGACAATACAATGGTTTCCAGGGCATATGGCTAAAGCTCGTAGGCAAGTTACTGAGAAATTAAAGCTTGTAGACATTGTAATTGAATTAGTAGACGCAAGAATTCCATTATCATCAAGAAATCCGATGATTGAAGAAATTATCGGTCAAAAGCCGCGACTCGTCTTATTAAACAAAGCGGATATGGCTGACCCTAAGAGGACGAAAGAGTGGATTGCCTACTTCAATGAACAGGGTGTCACTGCCCTTTCGGTAAACGCACAGGCAGGCAAAGGCCTTCAAGTCATCGTGCAGGCAGCTAAAGAAATCCTGAAAGATAAATTCGACCGCATGAAGTCGAGGGGGATGAGACCACGTGCCATCAGGGCGATGATAGTGGGGATTCCTAATGTAGGGAAATCTACATTAATCAACAGGTTGGCGAAGAAAAATATTGCGAAAACCGGAAATACCCCAGGAGTTACAAAAGCCCAGCAATGGATCAAAGTCGGTAAAGAGCTGGAATTGCTTGACACTCCGGGGATACTGTGGCCGAAGTTTGAAGATCCAAAGGTTGGTTATAAACTGGCGTTAACAGGTGCAATCAAGGATACGATCCTGAACTTACAGGATATAGCTGTATATGGTTTGCGCTTTCTTGCAGAACACTATCCTGAGCGACTGGAAGAGCGTTACGGCCTCGATGGGATATCGGAAGAGGTTGTGGATAGCTTCGATAAGATCGGGGCAAAACGGGGCTGTCTGATGGCAGGCGGAGAAGTGAATTATGACAAGACGTCTGAAATTATCGTCAGGGATATCCGGAATGTACAATTAGGACCCATGACGTTTGATTTCATTGGTGAAACTGAGCAGCATGATGAATAACGAAAAGAGGCTGGATAAAGGGACGAATCTCTTTTACACAGCCTCTTTATTTTTGCAGGGATTATCCGATATATACGAGGAGGAAGAAACGTGACGAAAGTACATAGAACGATCAAAGAGGTAAAAGAATTGATCGGGACACTGTCTGATTCTGATCCGATTTTGGAGGAATTGAAACAGGATGATAGAAAAGGGGTTCAGAAACTTCTGATGCAGCTAGATCGGGAACGGATGAAGCAGGAAAAGGAGAAAGAAGAATTCGATATTCTCACACGGTACGAAACGGAGCTTCGCCAACAGGGCTTTACCCATATCGCAGGTATAGACGAGGTGGGGAGGGGACCGCTTGCAGGGCCGGTCGTCACGGCAGCCGTCATCCTGCCATCTAACTTCTATTTGGCGGGGTTGAATGATAGCAAGAAGCTCTCAGAGGCGAAAAGAGAAGAGTATTATGAATATATCCAAAAGCACGCCATATCAATTGGCATAGGTATGGTTCATGCTGAAGAGATTGATTCCATCAATATTTATCAAGCGACGAAAAAGGCGATGAATGAAGCAATCGTGGAGCTGCCGGTTGAGCCTGATTATTTATTGATTGATGCAATGAAAATTCAATCACCATATCCGAGTCAGTCAATCATTAAAGGAGACGCGAAAAGCATTTCCATTGCTGCAGCTTCGATTATCGCCAAAGTAACAAGGGACCGGATGATGAAGGAATATGCTCTGAAATATCCCGGCTATGCTTTCGAGAAAAATGCAGGCTATGGAACAAAAGACCATTTAATCGGATTGGAGCAATTAGGTGTCACACCTCTTCATCGAAAAAGCTTTGCACCAGTAAAAGAGATTCTTCACTCCGGTCATTAAGTGACAAAATGGAAATACAAAGCGTATTTCGTAGAGATGATCCGTTTGAAAACAGAATCTCGCTAAGCTCTGTCACCCAGCGCTTTTAAACAGCCAAATATAAAAGGATGAGTTCCAGTATTACGACTAAATCATGGGACAGGGGGATAGAAAGATGACCCACATTCATGGTCCTGCAGGCAGTCAGCCACTCCCCACTGCGGGCGGGAAACCATTTTCATTACAAGAAGGAAAGGTATTAAATATAAAAGTACATAAGCTATTGGGTAATGATTCTGCAGAAGTATCTGCTAATGGTCAGCGTTTTGTGGCAAAACTCGAAGCTCCTTTGAAAGAAGGAGAGCGGTACTGGGTGGAGGTGAAGCAAACGGAGAGTGGGATAAGCCTCAAGTTGATACCATCTCAAAATGAAGATGGGGAGAGTATTGCATCCAAACTCTTACATCATCTATCCATTTCGACCAAAGAGAAAGAAATGACTTCATTAGTGATGGAGCTTGTGAAGAATAAGATACCCATTCATAAAGAAATGCTTCTATTTGCAGAGAAGTATGTCAATGGCAAAGAGGCATCTCTTAACATCAAGATAATTGTTGAAATGGCAAAAAGGAATTTACCGTTTACAGACAGGATATTTTCTTCAATGAAATCCGGAGAAAAGGGTGATTTCATTTCCATGTTGGACACACTCTCTTCAAAGTTGAGGGAAACAGGGAGGGATGCAGGCACTCTTCATTTGCTTCAAAAGCTTCAGCAACCTATAAGGATGATCATATCCGAAAACCTTGTCATCAAAGCCTTGACTGGGTTAGCAGATTCTTCCCAAACCTTTTCAAACCGATTGGGCCATTTTGATTTATTGAAGACCCTTGGATTCTTTTCGAATGAAACATTCATGCATCAATGGAAGGAAGGGTTAACAGGGATGATTCTGGAAGGGAAAACTTCAGAAGGAAAGCGAGATGGAGAGCTTTTACAAGGCACTTCACCCCAAAATCGTTCAACTGAGAATCTTCGGAATGAACTGAATCAGATTTCAGCGAAGATTGGCAGCAGGCCGGAATCCCAAAAAGCAGCTGACTCCCTTGTTGAAAAATGGTTGAACACACTGACGGGAAACAAAGATGGTGCTTCCGAATCAGCGGCAAAACAGCTTGTCAAATTGGCGGGAAAGGAGAATCTGTTGGAGAAGAATCTGACCAGACTTGAAGAAATGTGGGGAGGGCGTGTCCCTTCGTCCAATCAGGAGAAGATCTTTCAACAGCTTCATCACCAAACGGTATTAGAACTCACTCAACAACTCAAGGGAGAAGAATTGGCTAAAGTATTGAAAAGGGTGATTGGTGATTTCGGGATCAACTATGAAGCTCAGTTTCATAAAGGATATGAGATCCAGGGTCAGACACTCAAGGAGCATCTCATTGGGCTAAGCCTGCATCACTCTGCACCAGACATCCGCCAATTAGCAGATGACATTGTTCTGAAAATGAACCATCAGGTGCTTCAATCCCAGGACCAATCTCCGTTTCTGACAATCGTGCAACAATTTCCACTGTATCTGTTTGGGCGAAACACGGATATCACATTACAGTGGACAGGAAAAGAAAAAGAGAAGGGGGTAATAGATGGGGACTACTGCCGTGTATTATTCTATTTGAACCTGGAGGGAATCAATGAAACATTGATCGATATGCAGGTTCAAAATCGTGTGATTTCCCTAACTATTTGGAATGACCACCCTGGGATCGAAGCTTTGTCACAATCATTCATTCCAGAGTTGAAGGAAGGACTGGATAAGCTTGACTATCAGTTTTCGACCCTAAAGGTGAAGGCCCCTGATAAACATGCAAATCTATCAGATAAAATCTTAAGTGATGAGTCTAATCGAACATTTTCCGGAGTTGATGTGAAAATATGAAAAGCCGGCACGAGCGGAGAGAAGCAATCGCATTAGGGTATAATCAGCATCATGGGTCTGCTCCAAAAGTCGTAGCAAAAGGAAAAGGCATGATTGCTGACAACATTCTTTCAAAAGCGGCTGAGCATGGTGTACCTGTACAAGAAGATAAGAGCCTTCTGTCCCTGCTCGGGAACCTGGATATCGGTGAATCGATCCCGGAGGAATTATACGGGGCAGTGGCAGAAGTCTTTGCATTCATCTATCGTTTGGACAGAGGTATATCCAAAAAGGAATAAATAATGGTTTTTCCCTGTATTTAATATATGAATTCAATAGTTCGAAATGTAAAATATATTTTTTGAGTATAATAATTTATGGGCGTTACCCTCAAGAAACATGGCGTGATGAGGACGAATACTATCAAAATATGTTCAGAATTTTTAAATTAATATAATATTTTTAGCATAATGGTAGACATATATACTGTCATTTTATACAATGAAAGCGCAGTCTATTTTTTGAAGAGTTTGATAGGAGGATGGAAAATGAATATCCATGAATATCAAGGTAAAGAAATCCTCAGAAATTACGGGGTGTCCGTACCAAATGGTAAAGTGGCTTTTACAGCTGAAGAAGCAGTAGAAGCGGCGAAGACGTTAGATTCCAGCGTGTATGTAGTTAAAGCCCAAATCCATGCAGGTGGTCGAGGTAAAGCTGGCGGAGTTAAAATCGCTAAAAGCCTTGACGAAGTGCGTACATATGCAGATGAGTTAATCGGTAAAACTTTAGTAACTCACCAAACTGGTCCTGAAGGTAAGGAAGTAAAGCGCTTACTTATCGAAGAAGGCTGTGATATCAAGAAAGAATATTATGTAGGTCTGGTACTCGATCGTGCGACTTCCCAGGTTGTCCTTATGGCTTCAGAAGAAGGCGGTACAGAAATCGAAGAAGTAGCAGAAGAAACACCTGAAAAAATCTTTAAAGAGTACATTGATCCAGTAGTTGGATTAACAGGTTTCCAAGCGAGACGCATTGCTTTCAATATCAATATTCCTCAAAAACTTGTTGGGAAAGCAGCAAAGTTCATGATGGGTCTTTATAATGTTTACATCCAAAAGGATGCTTCGATTGTTGAGATCAATCCATTAGTTGTAACGGGTGACGGAGACGTAATGGCACTAGATGCGAAGTTCAACTTCGATTCAAATGCATTATACCGTCAAAAAGATGTTATTGAATTACGCGATCTTGAAGAAGAAGATGCAAAAGAAATCGAAGCATCTAAATATGACCTGAGCTATATTTCCCTCGACGGTAATATCGGCTGTATGGTTAATGGTGCAGGTCTTGCCATGGCTACGATGGACATCGTGAAGCATTATGGCGGAGATCCCGCTAACTTCCTTGATGTTGGGGGCGGTGCCACAGCAGAAAAGGTAACGGAAGCATTCAAAATCATCCTTTCTGATGAAAACGTTAAAGGTATTTTCGTGAATATCTTCGGTGGAATCATGAAATGTGACGTGATTGCAACAGGTGTAGTAGAAGCAGCTAAGCAAATCGGGCTTCAAGTACCTCTTGTCGTACGTCTTGAAGGTACGAATGTCGATTTAGGAAAAGAAATCCTGAATCAATCAGGATTGAATATTATTGCAGCTGAATCCATGGCAGACGGCGCACAAAAAATCGTTGAGCAAGTAGGCTGAGAAAGGCGGGGGACTAATGAGCGTATTTATTAATAAAGATACCAAGGTTGTTGTACAAGGAATTACAGGATCAACAGCTCTTTTCCACACAAAGCAAATGCTTGAATACGGTACACAGATCGTGGCAGGTGTTACACCTGGAAAAGGCGGAACAGAGGTTGAAGGCGTACCTGTCTTCAATACTGTTGAAGAAGCAAAAAAAGCAACTGGCGTAAATGCTTCCGTCATTTATGTTCCTGCACCATTTGCAGCAGATGCAATCATGGAAGCGGTAGATGCCGAGCTTGATTTGGCTATTTGTATCACAGAGCATATCCCAGTACTGGATATGGTAAAGGTTAAACGTTATATGGAAGGTAAGAAAACACGCCTTGTCGGGCCGAACTGTCCCGGAGTCATCACTCCTGACGAGTGTAAAATCGGGATCATGCCTGGCTACATCCATACAAAAGGTCACGTTGGGGTTGTTTCCCGTTCTGGTACACTGACGTATGAAGCCGTACACCAACTTTCACAAGCTGGAATCGGACAGTCTACGGCAGTAGGTATCGGTGGAGATCCTGTAAATGGAACAGACTTTATCGATGTATTGAAAGCTTTCAATGAAGACGAAGATACGTATGCGGTCATCATGATTGGTGAAATCGGCGGTACAGCTGAAGAAGAAGCAGCTGAGTGGATCAAAGCCAATATGACCAAGCCTGTAGTAGGATTCATCGGTGGACGTACGGCACCTCCAGGGAAGCGTATGGGCCATGCCGGTGCGATTATTTCAGGAGGTAAAGGAACGGCTGATGAGAAAATCCGTGTGATGAATGAATGTGGAATCCAAGTGGCTCCGACACCATCAGATATGGGAGAAACATTGATCAAGGTACTGAAAGAAGAGGGTATCCTCGATAAATGTAAAACCCACTAATCCAGTTCTGAGACTGATAGCAATGCTATCAGTCTCAGTTTTATCTTTGATAAATATAAGTACAGGAGGTTGTAAATGAAAGATAATCGTCGAATGCTCTTTCATATTCATCATTGCAGGGGCATAGGTATAAAAGGAATCAAACGACTGATAGAAAGCTATCGTCATCTTCACTCTATATTTAATCTATCCCCAACCAAGCTCCAACAAATAACCACTGCAAGCTCTATGAATATAGAACTCTTCTATAAAGACCTTCATTCCTTTCCTTCCCATCGTTATATGAAACTCTATGAGGAAAATGATATAGAGTGGATCACCCTGTTCGATGATGATTATCCTGAATTATTGAAAAACGTATATGATCCACCCTTCCTGCTCTTTTTAAAAGGGGACAGGAGACTGCTTCAAGGCTCAACTAAATTGGCAGTGATCGGCTCGAGAAATGCCACCCTCTATACTGAAAAAATTCTTCATAATATGATTCCTCAATTGACCGAAAGAGAAGTGGTCATCGTAAGCGGACTCGCTAAGGGTGCAGATACGATCGCTCATAAAGAAGCGATAAGATCAGGGGGGGAAACGATTGGTGTACTGGGTGGAGGGTTCCAGCATATTTATCCAAGACAGAATGTTGACCTTGCCGGGTATATGATGAATCATCACTTGCTTATTTCAGAATATCCACCGTATACAAAACCCGAAAAATGGCATTTTCCATTTAGAAACCGGATCATCAGTGGTCTTAGTGACGCTGTCCTGGTTACAGAAGCCAGAAAAAAGAGCGGTACCTTCATAACGGCAGATTATGCATTGAATGAAGGAAGGGAAGTGCTCTGTATACCCGGCTCGATCTATGACCCTTTGGCAGAAGGGACAAACACACTCATTCAAGAAGGAGCAAAAATGGTCTTATCAATAGAAGATATTTTTTCGGAACTTCATGTTTAAACGGAAAAAATGAAGAAAAAATGGTAGATCAAGACCGTTTTTCACACGTGAAGAATTGAATAAATACAAGTTATTTATACAAAATGGTTGCAATTATGGTAAAACTGTTATACATTTTGCAACAGGTATCAAAACTGTATTTAAGAGAAAAAAATAGTTAAGTGCAATACTATTCTACACTGAAATCAATTTCATACCTATGTGAATATAAGTGTAAACGTTTCCGTTTGCTCTTGAACATTCCAAGGTACTATAAACAGTGATTATTTTCCTCTTTAAGGAGGCTTATTGGATGGCAGATTATTTAGTAATAGTGGAATCGCCGGCTAAGGCGAAAACAATTGAACGTTATTTAGGGAAAAAATATAAGGTAAGGGCTTCAATGGGTCACGTCATCGACTTGCCGAAGAGTCAGATGGGTGTGGACGTTGAAAACGAATTCGAACCGAAGTATATTACGATACGCGGCAAGGGACCTGTATTAAAAGAACTGAAAACGGCAGCGAAAAAAGTAAAGAAAATCTTTCTTGCGGCCGACCCCGACAGAGAAGGGGAAGCGATTGCGTGGCATCTTGCACACAGTCTGGATATGGACACATCTTCTGCATGCCGTGTGGTATTCAACGAAATCACAAAGGATGCAATCAAAGAATCTTTTAAACATCCCCGCGCAATCAACATGGACCTGGTCGATGCACAACAAGCCAGAAGGGTTCTGGATCGATTGGTAGGATACAATATTAGCCCGTTACTATGGAAAAAGGTCAAAAAGGGGCTCAGTGCCGGCAGGGTGCAATCCGTTGCCGTCCGCTTAATTATTGACAGAGAAAATGAAATCAAAGACTTCACCCCTGAAGAGTACTGGTCCATAGAAGCTGAATTCACGAAAGGGAACGATACGTTCCAAGCATCATTTTATGGAATTGACGGGAAGAAGGTTGAATTGAAGACCGAGGATGATGTAAAAGAAGTGCTCGGAAAAGTAAAAGGAAAATCCTTTGAAGTGAATAAAGTGACGAAGAAGGAAAGAAAAAGGAATCCGGCTCCTCCGTTTACCACTTCTTCCCTACAGCAGGAAGCAGCCAGGAAATTAAATTTCCGGGCTAAAAAGACGATGATGCTGGCTCAACAATTGTACGAAGGAATTGAGATGGGAAAACAAGGAACCGTTGGATTTATCACCTATATGAGAACGGACTCCACCCGTATTTCTGAAGTAGCTCAAAAAGAAGCAAATGAATACATCGTGAATAAATATGGTCAGGAATTTATGAAGCAGTCTGACCGCAAAGAGAAAAAACAGCAAAAAGCCCAGGATGCCCACGAAGCAGTTCGACCAACCAGCACTTTAAGGGATCCATCTTCGGTGAAAGAGTTTCTCTCAAGAGATCAGTACCGGCTCTATAAATTGATCTGGGAACGATTCGTTGCCAGTGAGATGGCTCCTGCCATCATGGACACCATGAGTGTAGATCTTGTGAACAATTCGGTCATGTTCAGGGCGACTGGTTCGAAAGTGAAGTTTCCAGGATTCATGAAGGTATATGTAGAAGGGTCTGACGATCAAAAAGAAGAAAAAGATAATTTTCTTCCGGCATTGGAAGAAAGTGATAAGGTGAAAAGTGAAAACATTGACCCGAATCAACATTTCACCCAGCCGCCACCAAGGTATACCGAAGCAAGATTGGTTAAGACCTTAGAGGAACTCGGTATCGGAAGACCTTCCACCTACGCGCCGACTCTCGATACGATTCAACGCAGGGGATATGTGACTCTTGATAATAAGCGTTTCATTCCAACCGAGCTTGGTGAAATCGTTCTGGAATTGATAAGGGAATTCTTCCCGGATATCATTGATGTCGAATTTACAGCAAACATGGAACGCAGTCTTGATGATATTGAAGACGGTAATGTCAAGTGGAAAAGGATCATCGATCGCTTTTATCAAGACTTTGAAAAGCACTTGGAAAGAGCGGAAAATGAGATGGAGAAAATCGAAATCCGCGATGAACCCGCCGGGGAAGATTGTGAGGAATGTGGGCATCCGATGGTGATCAAGATGGGTAGATACGGGAAATTCATGGCTTGCAGCAATTTTCCGGATTGTCGGAACACCAAGGCGATCGTCAAGGAGATCGGTGTAAAATGTCCTAAATGTGAAAAAGGAAACATCATTGAACGGAAAAGTAAGAAAAAACGTATTTTCTACGGATGCGATCAGTATCCTGAGTGTGATTTCTTATCCTGGGATAAACCGATTGAACGCAAATGTCCTAAATGTGCTGAGTTACTCGTAGAGAAGAAGCTTAAAAAAGGTAATCAAATTCAGTGTACGAACTGTGATTATAAGGAAGAACCTCAGAAATAAGATTGGTTTGTCATTCTTGGCGACGATTCTTAATCCGGGAGGACCTGTTGGAGAATTGCCATTAATCACTAAGAACTGCTGAATCAGCCAAAATTGTCGACAGAGTCAATAAAAACATTGATTGTTGAACAATGAACGAATACAATGTAACGAGGGACTGTCCCAACAGGTGATTTCTCTATTACCTAATGGGTCAGCCCTTTTGTGTTTTGTTTCAAAATTTGTCATAATCATCATACATTTTCAATATACATTTATCTTTCTTATCATTGTCCCTTCGTGTACAATGCAGATTGGATAAAGCTCGGACTGTAGGAGGTAGAATCATGTCAGTAAACGTCATCGGAGCAGGGCTAGCAGGTAGTGAAGCCGCTTGGCAGATCGCTAAAAGGGGAATTAAAGTCAATCTATTTGAAATGAGACCCATTGTTAAAACACCTGCCCACCATACAGATAAATTTGCAGAGCTTGTGTGCAGTAACTCACTAAGGGCAAATACTCTTACGAATGCAGTAGGAGTGTTAAAAGAAGAAATGAGACATTTGGATTCAGTCATCATGTCAGCAGCTGATGCCTGTTCCGTTCCGGCTGGAGGGGCATTGGCCGTAGACCGCCATGAATTTGCAGCGTTGGTTACAGATAAAGTGAAAAATCACCCGAATGTTACGGTGATGAATGAAGAAGTTACAACCATACCCGAGGGGATTACGATAATAGCTACCGGACCCCTTACAAGTGAAAGTCTGTCAAAGCAAATCAAGCAACTTACGGGGGAAGAACATTTATATTTCTATGATGCAGCTGCACCAATCATTGAGAAAGATTCCATTGATATGGATAAAGTCTACTTGAAATCCCGTTATGACAAAGGGGAGGCTGCTTATCTGAACTGTCCGATGACTGAAAGTGAGTTCAATACTTTCTATGAAGCCCTTATTGCTGCGGAGACGGTCCCGTTGAAGGAATTTGAGAAAGAAGTTTTCTTCGAAGGCTGCATGCCAATCGAGGTCATGGCTGAACGGGGAAGGAAGACAATGTTATTCGGACCGCTTAAACCGGTTGGATTAGAAGATCCTAAAACGGGAAAGCGCCCGTATGCTGTAGTACAATTAAGACAAGATGATGCCGCAGGGACACTCTATAATATTGTCGGTTTCCAGACCCATCTAAAGTGGGGGCCACAGAAAGAGGTGCTTCGTTTGATCCCTGGCCTCGAGAATGCGGATATTGTCCGTTACGGTGTCATGCACAGGAATACTTTCATCAATTCACCAAATGTTCTAAAGGATACCTATCAGCTGAAGAGTCATGAACACCTCTTTTTCGCAGGTCAAATGACAGGGGTTGAAGGGTATGTAGAATCAGCAGCAAGCGGTCTGATCGCAGGGATCAATGCGGCAAAACTTGCGAATGAAGAAAAACCACTTGTGTTTCCGTATGATACGGCCATCGGAAGTATGGCAAGATACATCACCACAGCGAATAAACATAACTTTCAACCGATGAATGCCAATTTTGGGCTTTTCCCTGATCTGCCAAAAAAGGTTAAAGGTAAAAAAGAGCGGAATGAGCAACACGCGAATAGGGCATTAGAAACAATTCAGAACTTTGTGAAAAAAGTGTAAAATTCATTGCAAGGGTAGCTCTGTTGTGTTACTATTTAGTAGCCCTTGTGAGGTGTTAAACATGGAAAAAAAATTAGATGAACAATTACAATCCTTTACTGAATATTTACAAATAGAAAAGCATTATTCTGTTCATACTTTTGAACAATATCGTCATGATATCGAAGAGTTCTACGTATTTATGAAAGAACAAGGTTTACGTTCATTAAAAGATGTCGAGTATTCAGATGCGAGGCTTTTTTTAACTAAGCTTCATGATCATGGATTAATGAGATCTTCCATTTCAAGGAAGGTTTCCAGCATAAGAAGTTTCTACCGTTATTTAAACCGGGAAAAGCAGCTGCTCGAGAACCCTTTTTCGTTTGTCAATCTGCCCAAAAAAGAACAGCGTTTGCCTAACTTCTTTTATGAGGAGGAAATTGAAGCCCTGCTTCAAGCATGCGCTGGGAACACACCAATGGACATACGCAACCGGGCTATATTTGAGCTACTCTATGCAACGGGAATCCGCGTAAGTGAGTGTACGAGTATACAGTTGGCTGACGTTGATTTCCGCTTATCTACCATCCTGGTGAAAGGTAAAGGGAATAAAGAGAGATATGTCCCATTTGGGAGCTTCGCACACGATGCCCTTGAACAATACATAACACATTCCAGGCCCAAGTTGATGAAGAATGAGACACACACACAACTGTTGGTCAATCATCGTGGAGGAGCGTTAACCCAAAGAGGTGTGCGTCTGATCTTAAATAAGATTATCGAGAATGCATCATTAACGGGGAAAATACATCCTCATATGCTGCGGCACACCTTTGCTACTCATTTATTGAATAATGGTGCCGATTTAAGGACGGTCCAGGAACTTCTTGGACACGCTCAGTTATCATCCACTCAGCTTTATACGCATGTAACTAAAGATCAGCTGAGAAAAACCTATTTAGCACATCATCCCCGTGCTTAGAAGAGTTGGAGGTCATGATATGGAACAATTCCATGCAACCACTATTTTTGCAGTGCAGCATAAAGGCAAATGTGCCATGTCAGGTGACGGACAGGTTACATTCGGCAATTCCGTTGTCATGAAGCACACGGCAAAAAAAGTGCGTAAATTATTCAACGGAAAAGTATTGGCCGGATTTGCGGGTTCTGTCGCCGATGCATTCACTTTGTCAGAAATGTTCGAAGGCAGGCTTCAAGAATTCAATGGAAATCTCCAGAGGGCCGCAGTCGAGCTTGCTAAAGAGTGGAGAAGCGATAAGGTGCTCAGAAAGCTTGAAGCTATGTTGATTGTAATGGATGAAAGTCACCTTCTGCTGATTTCCGGAACAGGTGAAGTTATTGAACCTGATGATGGGATTCTTGCCATCGGTTCAGGAGGTAATTATGCACTATCTGCCGGAAGGGCATTGAAACTTTATGCCGGTGACCACTTGTCTGCTAAAGAAATTGCCCGGTCTTCCCTTCAGATTGCTGCCGATATATGTGTTTACACGAATAACCAAATTATTGTTGAAGAACTGTAAAAGGTCGTTTTTCAACTTTGTAACGACATTCTCTAACACTATTAGGAGTAAGGAGTGTGCCACTTGATGAAGAGTACTGATCACTTAACCCCTCGGCAAATAGTCGAAAGATTGGATCAATATATTGTAGGTCAAAAGGATGCGAAGAGAGCCGTTGCTGTCGCTCTTAGAAACCGCTATAGACGTAGTCTTCTGTCAGACGTATTGAAAGACGAAGTGATTCCGAAGAACATTCTGATGATGGGACCGACTGGAGTCGGTAAAACAGAGATTGCAAGAAGAATTGCGAAGCTCGTTCGTGCCCCTTTTGTAAAAGTGGAGGCTACCAAGTTTACTGAAGTGGGCTACGTCGGGCGGGATGTCGAGTCGATGGTCAGGGATCTCGTTGAAACGTCCGTTCGCCTTGTAAAAGAGGAAAAAATGGTCGGCGTCCGTGAAAGAGCCGCTGAAAACGCGAATCGTCGCTTGGTTGAACTTGTTGTCCCATCCAAGAAGAAACCCTCTTCTTATAAGAACCCGTTTGAAATGATCTTTGGTGGTAATGCGACTCAAGGGTCAACATCTGAAGAAGAAGAAGAGAAACAAGAAGAGATTTCACTTCAAGAGCAAAGAAGAAGGATGGAAAAGAGACTTGAAAATGGTGAATTGGAAGAAGAATTCATCACGATAGAGGTCGAGGAGCAGCAAGCATCCATGTTTGATATGCTTCAAGGATCCGGGATGGAACAAATGGGTATGAATATGCAGGATGCACTAAGTAATTTCATGCCTAAGAAAAAGAAAAAGCGAAAATTAAAAGTAAAAGAAGCAAGGGTGCTACTGACGAATGAGGAGGCCCAAAAGCTAATTGACATGGATGAAGTGACCCAGGAGGCAGTCAGCCGTGCCGAGCAATCCGGGATTATCTTCATTGATGAAATTGATAAGATTGCAAGCAAGAGCTCAGGGCAATCTTCAGCGGATGTATCCAGAGAAGGTGTTCAGCGTGATATCCTTCCTGTGGTGGAGGGGTCGACCGTTGTAACTAAATATGGTTCGGTGAAGACAGATCATGTCCTTTTCATTGCTGCAGGTGCCTTTCATATGAGCAAACCTTCTGATCTTATCCCTGAATTACAAGGGCGTTTTCCAATCAGGGTTGAACTTCAGAAATTGTCTACAGATGACTTTGTAAGGATCCTGGTTGAACCGGATAATGCAATTATAAAACAATATATCGCATTAATGGAAACAGAAGGTATACAAATTGAATTTTCTGACGATGCTATTCGTAGACTCGCTGAAATTGCCTATGATGTTAATCAAAATACCGATAATATCGGGGCCAGAAGACTTCATACTATTTTGGAGAAACTTCTTGAAGACTTATCCTTTGAAGCACCTGAAATCACATTGGATACGGTAAAGATCACGCCGCAATATGTGGATGATAAATTAGGCGCAATTTCCAAAGATAAGGATTTAAGTCAGTTTATCCTATAAGTTTTCACTTTCCCTCTTATGGGTAAAGGTAGATGGATCAAGGATAATAACAAATTAAATAATAGATACACTTTAGTTGTAGTAGGAGGAAACGTAATGAATTTATTAGGTAAAACAAGAACGATCAATGCCATGTTGCAAAAAGCAGCTGGGAAACCGGTGAACTTCAAAGAAATGTCAGAAACGCTAAGTAAGGTTATTGAAGCGAATGTATTTGTTGTGAGTCGTCGCGGTAAGTTATTGGGTTATGCCATCAATCAACAAATTGAAAACGAGCGTATGAAACAAATGCTTGCAGACCGTCAATTTCCTGAGGAGTATACTCAAAACTTATTCAACGTACAGGAAACATCTCCTAACTTGGATGTAAACAGTGAATATACTGCTTTCCCTGTTGAAAATAGAGAATTTTTTAAAAACGGCCTAACGACGATCGTCCCGATTATCGGAGGGGGAGAAAGACTCGGTACGCTGATCCTTGCCCGTCTGGAAGCAAGCTTTGAAGATGACGATTTGATTCTGGGTGAATATGGTGCAACTGTTGTGGGAATGGAGATTCTTCGTGAGAAAGCCGAGGAAATCGAAGTGGAAGCAAGAAGCAAGGCAGTCGTACAAATGGCGATCAGTTCATTGTCGTACAGTGAACTTGAAGCCATCGAGCATATCTTTGAAGAACTAAATGGAAATGAAGGACTGCTTGTAGCATCGAAAATTGCCGACAGGGTCGGTATTACACGCTCTGTAATCGTTAATGCCCTACGTAAACTGGAGAGTGCGGGTGTCATTGAATCGCGTTCCCTTGGAATGAAAGGTACTTACATTAAAGTATTAAATAATAAATTCTTAGTTGAATTGGATAAATTACGTACAAACTAATATTCTAAAAGCTGTTTCCCTTTGGAAACAGCTTTTTTTTTTGAGGTATAAGGACAAGAAAAAGCAGCGACAGAGTGAACAACCTCTTATCAAATTAGCATATGTAGGCTGAAAGAATTGAAATGTCAGACTGTTTAGGGAAAATAAGTCGAATGAACTACTGGCAATCGTTCTTTTGGTATTGTCATCTATTGTACGGATAGTACAATAAAGTTACAACAATATTACGACTCAATTCGACATAGAGAGACTAATGTTTCCAGATTGAAAGAATAATGCATTCACCTGAAGAAAGGTGATGTTTTTCTCGTGCCATTTTAAAGTTTTTATGCTCGTGCCGTTTTTAAAATCACTACCTCTTGTAACGTTAATGTAACAATAAAAGTAAAATATATTTATTTATGTTAAAAACAACCATGGGAATATAAGGGATAAAAGTGGATTAAAAGTCACGAAATTGATGATTATCCATCTCTTTCAAGAAAATTTACGGAATATTCATAGACACTAATGTTGCTAAACATTACAATAAATACTGTTGTATGCTAAATATGTCAAAAATAGTTGATTCATGTCAAAATACGGATAGAGGTGCCTACCATGAAACTTTTTTCCAATACAATCAATTCGCTGGAAAACGGGCTGAATTATGCCTCATTAAATCAGAAAGTCATTTCTCAAAATATCGCGAACGCTGATACTGCAAATTATAAAGCTAAAGAAGTAGAGTTTAAGACGTTTTTTGATCAGTCCCTTCAACAATTTGAAGCTAAAAGAACAAATCAACGTCACTTCTCCTTTCGTTCTGATAATCAACATCCTTCAGTCAAGACGAAGTCAGCTTTTCAATATAACCATAATGGTAATGGAGTGGACATGGATCAGGAAATGTCAGAGATGGCAACGAACCAGATTTATTTCAATGCCCTGACTGACAGGATAAATGGAAAGTTTAACAGTCTCCAATCAGTCATAAGAGGAGGAAAATGATCATGACCTTGTTTACGGGTATGAATACAACCGCTTCCGCACTTACCGCCCAACGGTTAAGAATGGATGTCATTTCATCGAATATGGCGAATGTCGACACAACAAGAGGGAAGATGGTGGATGGCGAGTGGCAGCCGTACCAAAGGAAGTCTGTGGTTATGGTGCCTAAGGGAAATCAGTTTTCATCTTTCTTGAACAAGGCGATGAATACGAAAGACGGTCACACAGCCGGAGGCGTACAAGTATCAAGGATTGAGGAAGATGAACAAACTCCATTTAAAATGGTTTATGATCCAGAACATCCCGATGCAAATGATGAGGGATATGTCAGTCTGCCGAATGTCGATCCATTGAGAGAGATGGTGGACCTTATTTCAGCAACGCGTTCGTATGAAGCAAATGTAACTGTCTTTAATGCAAATAAAGCGATGTTAATGAAGTCATTAGAAATTGGTAAATAGAGAGAGGTTTTAATTCTATGGCAATTCATCAAATTAATTCGATATCACCTGGGATTATTAGTCCGTCACTCGCAAAAAAAAATAATTCCCCTGCAGTTGGATCCGATAATTTCAGTCAGTTATTAAAAAATTCAATCGATGAAGTCAATAAGATGCAGGTGCAGTCGGATCAATTGACGGAAAAACTTGTCAGGGGTGAAAATGTTGACCTTCATCAAGTGATGATTGCTTCACAAAAGGCGAGTATCACCCTGCAAACGACGATGGAAGTGCGTAACAAAGTAGTGGAAGCCTACCAAGAGATTATGAGAATGCCAATGTAGTAGACTCATGCAGTCGAGTACCGGAGGATTGTAATGAATGAATCGTTTAAGAAATATACAGAACAGATAAAAACGTATTGGACAAGTAGAACCAGAAAACAAAAAATCAGTATGGGATCCATCTTCCTGCTATCAGTCATTCTTATCGGGGCGATGAGTTATTTTACAACAAGAACGAAACTCGAACCTTTGTATAGTAATTTATCCCCATCTGAAACGGGAACCATTAAAGAAAATTTGGATGGCAGAGGAATCCCTTCGGAAATTACTGATAGTGGATCGACCATCATGGTACCAAAGGAACAAGTGGATACCCTGAAAGTTGAACTTGCAGCAGAGGGGATCCCCAACTCCGGGAGCATCGACTACACCTTTTTTAGTCAAAATGCCGGGTTCGGTATGACAGATAATGAATTCAATGTTATGAAGCTGGATGCCATGCAAACTGAATTGGCGAATTTGATGAAGGGAATTGATGGAATCCAGGATGCTAAAGTCATGATTAATCTTCCAGAGAAAGAAATTTTCTTAAGTGATGATGTTCAAAATGCATCTGCATCCATCGTGTTGGATACAAAGCCTGGTTTCACTTTTGATCCGAAACAAATCAAATCACTTTATCACCTTGTTTCGAAAAGTGTCCCAGACCTCCCTACTGAGAATATCGTCATCATGAATCAATATTTTGAGTATTTTGATTTAGAATCTGAGAATAATTCTACGGGAAGCGGTAATTTTGCTCAACAAATGAATGTAAAGAAAGAGGTTGAGCGGGATATTCAACGACAGGTACAGAATATGCTCGGTACGCTGATCGGTTTTAACAAGGTAGTGGTTTCCGTTACCACTGACATTGACTTTACCCAGGAAACCAGTGAAGCAAACATAGTGGAGCCTGTCGATAAAGAAAACATGGAAGGGATCGCTGTCAGTGCACAGCGAATCACTGAAACCTTCTCTGGAGAAGGAGCTAATCCAGGTGGCACTGCAGGAGCGGGAGATGGGAATGAACCGACCAACAGCGGGGTTACATACGGTTCCAGCTCAGAATCAAATGGTGACTATGAGCGAATGGAAGAAACGATTAACAGCGAAGTTAATCGCATAAAAAAAGAAATTGTAGAAAGCCCATATAAAATAAGGGATCTTGGGATTCAGGTCATGGTGGAACCGCCTAACCCAGAAGAAATAGCGTCATTACCGCAGGATCGGGTGGATGATATACGCCAAGTATTGTCCACGATCGTCCGAACGTCCATTGACAAAGATGCAAACCCTGAACTGACAGACGAAGCAATCCAGGATAAAGTGGTCGTCTCTGTCCAACCATTTAATGGAAAAGTGGATGTCCCATCTAAAGTGAAACCTTTTCTCCCATGGTGGACATACGTCATTGGTGGCATTCTGCTAGTGGTGATTCTTCTATTAGTATTTTTCTTAATGCGATCCCGTAAGAAAGATTCGATGGAAGAACTGGAATATGAAGAAACAAGGGAGCCTGTGCATATACCCGAAATCGAACCAAAAGAAGAAACAGAGGGCTCGATTCGCAGGAAGCAGCTTGAAAGAATGGCTAAAGATAAACCAGATGAATTTGCGAAATTGTTACGCACCTGGTTAGCAGAGGATTAGGAGGGATGAACATGGTTAGAAGAGAGAAAGGCTTAACAGGTAAACAAAAGGCAGCCATTCTCCTGATCTCCCTTGGTCCTGATGTTTCTGCATCTGTGTACAAGCATTTGTCGGAAGAAGAAATCGAGAAATTGACTTTGGAGATTTCTGGAGTGAAGAAAGTAGAAACGGAAGCGAAGGAAGAGATTTTAGAAGAGTTTCATCATATTGCCATCGCCCAGGACTATATTTCCCAAGGTGGGATCGGCTATGCCAAAACCGTATTAGAAAAGGCGCTGGGTTCTGATCAGGCTTCAGCCATCATAAATCGCCTGACCTCATCTTTGCAGGTCAAGCCCTTTGATTTCGCAAGGAGAGCGGATGCTGCTCAAATTCTTAATTTCATCCAAAACGAACATCCTCAGACGATTGCCTTGATTCTGTCTTATCTTGACCCACAGCAGGCAGGCCAGATCCTCTCTGAACTACCACAGGAAGTTCAGGCGGATATCGCAAGACGTATTGCAGTGATGGATGGTACTTCTCCAGAAGTGATCAGCGAGGTTGAAGCCATTCTCGAGCGTAAACTCTCAGCGACAGTCACACAGGATTACACCCAAACCGGTGGAGTGGAAGCTGTAGTAGAAGTGTTGAACGGGGTGGATCGTTCTACAGAGAAAACGATCCTTGATGCCTTGGAGATTCAAGATCCCGAATTGGCAGAGGAAATTAAAAAGAGAATGTTTGTCTTTGAAGATATTGTTACCCTGGACGGACGCTCCATTCAAAGGGTCATACGTGATTGTGATAATGAAGATCTTCTTTTGTCGCTTAAAGTATCAAGTGACGAAGTGAAAGAAGTGGTCTTCAGGAACATGTCCAATCGTATGGTCGAAACCCTTAAAGAAGAGATGGAATTCATGGGGCCGGTGCGTTTGCGTGATGTAGAAGAAGCTCAGTCACGGATTGTAGCAGTGATAAGAAGATTAGAGGATTCAGGTGAAATCATCATTGCCCGTGGTGGAGGGGACGATATTATTGTCTAGGATCATAAAGTCTACTTTAGCTCAAAGTGATGGGGAAAACCAAAAAGTCATTTCCCTCAAGAAATTCAAGCCAACAGGTGAGGCAACCCCAGAGGAGAGTATGCTCATTGGAAATGCTTCTCTGCGTAGAGATCAGATCATAGAGCAAGCGACCATAGAAGCAGAGAGAATCATCGGGGCAGCCAGGGAAAATGCAGAAAAAGAACTAGAGCGCTTACTGTATGAAAAGGATAATTGGATAACAGAACGTGAGCAGCTTATGCAGGAGGCTTATAACGCAGGGTTTCTTCAAGGAGAAGAAGAAGGAAAAAGGAAAGGCTACGAAGAATATCAGGCCAAACTGCAGGAAGCCAATACATTAGTCGACTGGAACAAGGAACAATATGAAGATTATATCCAGAGGGCAGAGCAAGTGATTCTCAATCTTGGACTCACTAGTGCAGAGAAAATCATGAATCAAAAGCTTAATGAAGAACCGGATGTATTCCTTTCTATCGTGAAACGGGGATTGAAGGAAGTGAGGGATTTACCACACATCCAAATACATGTTCATCCTTCCCGACATGTGCTTCTTGCACAGAATAAATCAGAACTCGAAGTGATGTTCCCGACTGATATTCAATGCTTCATTTATGCGAATGAAGATCTCGGTCCCGATGAATGTTACATTGAAACGAATCAGGGACGAGTGATGATCAGCATCGATTCTCAATTAAATGAATTAAAGCTGAAGCTACACCATCTCCTGGAAGGTGATTCGGGATGAAAGCAGCAGATCTTATAGCACATATCCCCCACATTCCGACTTTCAAGAAGTATGGAAAAGTGAAGCGGGTTGTAGGGTTGATGATCGAGTCACAAGGACCTGCAAGTTCTGTAGGCGAAGTGTGTCACATCCATATTATATCCCGGGGCAAGCAAAAAGTGATCCAGGCAGAAGTTGTCGGCTTTAATGATGATTTAGTCATCCTTATGCCCTATACAAACATGCAGGATATTTCTCCAGGAAGTCTAGTAGAGGCCACATCAAAGCCTTTGGAAATCAAGATTGGCCCATCTTTAATTGGAAAAGTGATCGACTCCCTGGGACACCCCCTCGATGGCAGTCAATTACCGTCAGGGTTAAGCACATCCTATACGGAACAGGAACCTCCCAATCCCTTATCAAGACCTCCAATCGATGAAAAAATGGAGGTTGGCGTAAAAGCCATCGACAGTATGTTGACAGTTGGAAAGGGACAGAGAGTTGGGATTTTCGCCGGTAGCGGTGTCGGAAAAAGTACATTGCTAGGAATGATTGCGAGGAATACGAAAGCGGATTTGAATGTTATTGCACTTGTAGGTGAGCGTGGCAGGGAAGTGAGAGAATTCATTGAAAGAGATTTAGGTGAAGAAGGGCTGAAACGAACCATTGTTGTGGCCGCTACATCTGACCAGCCTGCACTCATGAGAATAAAAGGAGCATTCACAGCAACTGCGATTGCAGAATATTTCCGTGATAAAGGCATGGACGTCATGCTGATGATGGATTCTGCCACCAGGGTAGCCATGGCACAGAGGGAAATCGGACTGGCGGTGGGAGAGCCACCTACTACCAAAGGATATACTCCATCAGTCTTTGCGATATTACCAAAGTTACTCGAGAGAACAGGAACCAACCTGAATGGGAGCATTACGGCATTTTATACGGTCCTGGTTGATGGTGATGACTTAAATGAACCCATCTCGGATACAGTGAGGGGGATACTCGATGGTCATATCGTACTGGACCGTCAAATTTCTAATCGAGGGCAGTACCCGGCAATCAATATTCTTAAGAGTGTCAGCAGATTGATGAACCACCTGGCTTCAAAAGAACATTTACATGCTGCCACGAGAATTAGGGAGTTATTAAGTACGTATATGAATTCGGAAGATTTGATTCAAATCGGAGCCTATAAAAAAGGGACCTCCCGTGAAGTGGATGAAGCCATTAACTATTATCCGGGAATCATTTCTTTCCTGAAGCAGGGGGTATATGAACAGATATCTCTTACTGCAAGTGTTGATGAGCTTATCAAGCTATCGGAAAAAGGTGGATGATTCAAATGAGTTATCAGTATAAGTTCCAAAGGATTTTAACGGTGAAAGAAAAAGAAAAAGATGAAGTACAGGAGATGTACAGGGGAGCAATCGAAAAATTTGAAAGAGTTGCCGAGAAACTTTATGAATTTTTGAAAAAGAAAGAATCCCTTGAGAATCATCAGGAAACAAAATTACAGGATGGATTATCTGTTCAGGATATTCGTCACCATCAACAATTCATTACTAATCTTGAGAAAACCATTTCTTATTATCAGGATCTCGTGATACAAGCGAGAAATCGGATGAATTGGTACGAAGAGAAGCTAGTGGATATGAATGTTGAAGTCAAGAAATATGAAAAGATGAAAGAAAAAGATTTTAAGCGTTTCCTGGAGAATATCCAATTTGCAGAAAATAAGCAGTTAGACGAAGTGTCCGTCGCCCAATATTTGAAACGGGGAGTAAGGTGATTTCATGGCAAAGGTAATAGAAGAGGAAAAGAAAGATTCGTACAGTCGTTTTCAAAGATTCATTTTCATCATCATCATTCCTCTCTTGTTTGCAATCACCTTCGCGTTGGTCATCATGACGTTTGCAGGGATAAATATTTTTGAAAAGGCACAATCATTAAGCTCGGAAATTCCTTTCCTGGCCAAGGTCATCCCTTCAAATGATGTTGAGGACCAAAAACAATTACAAGAGAAGATTCTCACTTTAAATGCCTCCATTGAAGATCAAGAAGCTAAAATGGCCCAGCTTCAAAGCGAATTGGATCAAAAGGATAATCGTAACGAACAACTCCAGGCAACCATTCAGCAGCAGAAAGGGGAGCTTGAAGAACTACGTCAGATTGGTGAAGAAAACAAGCGTGCATTTAAAGAAGTTGTAAGCACATTCGAAGCGATGTCTGCAAAGAGCGCAGCCCCTGTTCTCATGGAGATGGAAGATGAAGAGGCGATGAAGATTCTTTCTAGCATCAAGCCAGATACGCTTGCAGATATACTGGAAAAAATGCCACCGGAAGATGCTGCAAGATATACAGGGCTTCTTTCAACCGATGAATGAATTAGCTTGTATGTAAAGGAGGTGACATGATGGAAATAGGAATCGGTGTTCAGAGGGTAAATTCAATAAAAGTCTCGAGTCAGGAGTCGACACTTCCAAAGGCAGATATTGAAGGATTCTCTAGCCATCTTCTGGGGTTTGTTTCCAATCAGAATGTAATGAAGACCCCGATAACGAAGCAAGATTCAGAGACCTTTCTCATTAACCTCGAAGATCTTATTGGTAGTGTTGATCTTGCAGGTATCGGTCTTACGTCTCAGCAGATAGATGATCTGGCAAAAGTAAAAGGGCTGGATATTAGTCAGATCGCTGAAATGATAGGTGTGAATGTAGAGGAAATCGCATCATTTTATTTTGAACTGCAAACTGCGCTATTAGGAACGGAGACAGCAGGACCTCAGGCTGATGGAGAAGACGATTATGACATCCTGCTTGCAACACTGCAACTTCTGCAATCTCACCTTACGAATGATATAAAAGGCTTGATGAAGAAAGATAACCCTCAAGGACAGGGAGAAGGCCAGGGGCGTGTAGAGGATGTCATCAGACTGGCTAAGGTGATTGAATTATTCACTCAAAGTCGTGATATGCACATCACAGAAGCATCAAAAGCAAATGAACTTAAAGAGATGATGAAGAGCCTGAAAAAAGGAATTGAAAGTACATTAACAGGAATGTTTAATGTATCAAAAGATTGGTCACGTCTCCTTAAAGAAGCTTATACCCGCCAAGCGATTGAAGCGGATACTCAACCTGCTGAAGCAGAGGCAAACGCCTTAGAAAAGAAAAGCATCCAAGTACAGGGGAATCAAATTCACTTTTCTCTTCCCAAGTCTGAAACATTTTCAATGAGCCTTGCGCCAAATAATAAGTCCCTTCAATATGAGCAATTTGTGAAAGAATTCCAGAATATTCTCGGTAAGTCCAATATGGTGTCTCAACCAAACATGAGTAAATTATTGATTAAACTCTATCCGGAGCAATTAGGATCACTAAGAATTGAACTTCTTCAGCACAACGGTGTGATGACAGCCAAAATATTGGCATCAACCTCCACTGCAAAAGAAATGCTGGATTCTCAAATTCAAGGCTTGAAGCATGCGTTTTCGTCTCAGAATCTGCAAGTGGAGAAGATAGAGATATCGCAGACACTCTCAGACACGGAGCGACAGAATAAAGGGCAATCGCAGCAGCAGTCTTCACAACATCATAAACAGCCACAATCTGAACAACCTGGCATGACCCAGGAAGAAGGGGAGAAATCCTTTAAGGATTACCTCGTAAATACCGAAATATAGGTGATGACATGACGAAAATCGATCCGAATTTACTGTATTCCACCCTTCAAACGAAGCAACGTGAAGGAGGAAAAGACATTTTAGGGAAAGATGATTTCCTGAAAATCCTCATGACTCAATTGCAGAATCAAGATCCATTAAATCCGATGCAAGATAAGGATTTCATCGCTCAGATGGCTACATTTTCTTCATTGGAACAAATGACGAATTTGACTCAAACGATGGAGAAGTTCGTGGACAATCAAAGTCAAACACAATTGATCGCTTACAATCAATTTGTAGGGAAACAAGTCACTTGGCATAAAATCATCGAATCGGAATCGACTGAAACCCCAGAAATTCAAGAAGGACAAGGTCTTGTGAAAGGTGTCCGCTTTAAGGGGGATTCTGTAGAATTCATTATGGAAGACGGAACAATATTGACTCCGGGAAATATATCTCAAGTGAATACTGAAGGCAGCGGAGATTCTTCTCTCGTAAGTGCTTCCTTGTTAATAGGTAAAAAAGTGACATGGAACGGGGAAGAAGGCGAGCTCGGCGGAGTTGTTCAGTCTGTCTCGAAGAAAGATTCACAAATCTGGGTTCATACAGTTGAAGGAGAGAAAATCTCCAGTGAAGCATTGATGAAAATTGAATCATAGGGAGTGGTTGAATGGAAAAGACGTATTTTCATCGCTCACCGCAACCTATCACACCTCAGTACCATAAGAAAGCAGTTAATCGATCTGCAAGCCCGTCTTTTTCAGCTCAATTGGACGAAGCGATTCAAGACGTACGTCCAATACAAATAAGTAAACATGCGAAGGTGAGGATGGAACAAAGAGGGATTTCCATTTCTAAGGAGACCTGGGATGAAATCGGGAAGAGAGTGAATGAGGCAAAAGGGAAAGGCGTAAAGGATTCTCTCGTGATATTGAAGGACGCCGCCTTGATTGTGAGTGCTAAGAATCAAACAGTGATCACGGCATTGGACAGAGAAGAAGCTTATTCTCAAATTTTCACGAATATTAACGGTACGATATTAATTGATTCATAGGCCGGACCTTAAAAAGGAAGCCTAACGCTGTGGAATGACTGAAGCAGCTCATACGAAAGGGGAAAACATTCATGCTACGTTCAATGTATTCAGGTATAAGTGGAATGAAAAATTTTCAAACAAAACTCGACGTCATCGGTAATAATATTGCAAACGTGAATACGTACGGTTATAAAAAAGGCCGGGTGACGTTCCAGGATCTCATGAACCAGACCGTGTCCGGTGCCAGTAGAGCAACTGCTAACCGTGGAGGTCAGAATGCAAAGCAAGTGGGTCTGGGATCTTCCTTATCATCAATTGATACAATTCAAACACAGGGGAGCCTTCAGACAACCGGACGATCATTGGATGTTGCCATTTCAGGAGACGGATACTTCGTTGTCAGACAAGGTAACAACGAAATGTTCACCCGTGCAGGAAACTTTTATTTGGACTCAAATGGAAATCTTGTGACTGGTCAAGGGAATTTGGTGCAGGGGTATCCAGTTAATGCTGCGGGTGAAGTCAATAAAAGCGGTGCTGAGGATATTAAAATTGATACGAATACGACCATGGCACCACAAGCGACAACAGAAGCTTCCTACAATGGGAACTTGAAGTCCAGTGCACCAAATGGTACAGAAGTGGAACTGGAAACCAAAGTAAAGGATTCGCTCGGAAAGGATATCAGTCTTAGATTATTAATGACAAAGACAGCCCAGAATACATGGGGTGTTACGATCTCCAGTCTTACAAATGATGTTACATTGTCTCAAGGTCAAACGACTTCATTGACTTTCGACGAGCAAGGGAAAATGACTTCTCAGATGCCGTTTCCTATTACATTAGATAATCAAACAGGTGGAACTCAGACACAAACTATTGACCTGGATTTCTCTAAAATCACTCAGTTCGACAGCTCCTCTTCTGCTAACGTAGATACTGTTGATGGAAACTCAGAGGGATATCTGGAAAGCTTCAATATCGGTTCTTCCGGTGAAGTGAACGGAGTGTTTTCAAACGGTGAAGTAAGAGTGCTGAGCCAATTGGCGTTGGCTACTTTCTCCAATCCCGGTGGGTTGACGAAAGCAGGAAACAATCTGTTTCAGGCTTCGAACAACTCAGGTCTTCCGAATCAGGGGGTTGCAGGAGATGGACGCGGGTCACTCCAATCCGGATCTCTTGAAATGTCAAACGTAGACCTTTCCGAAGAATTCACGGAAATGATTACTGCCCAACGTGGGTTCCAGGCAAACACGCGTATCATCACGACGTCAGATGAAATCCTGCAAGAGCTTGTAAACTTGAAGCGATAATACGTACTTAAGGGAGGAAGGGACTGACTGATCGGTAAGCAGCTGATCCGCTTAGTCAGTCCCAAAAACTATTGATTACTTTAACAAGACTGAATGGTAAATCGTTTACGTTAAATGCCCTATACATAGAAACAATCGAAGCGTTTCCTGATACGACCATCCTGTTAACGAACGGTAGACGGTATGTTGTGAAAGAAACAGTGGACGAGGTGGATGCCCTGTCACTTTCTTTCTACCAAAAAGCGAATCTACTGAATTTACAACAGGAGGGAGGGAGTAAAAATTGAAGAGTAAAGCCCTTACCATCATGATGATTTCATTGGTGACCATAACCCTCGTCGGTGTTATTGCCTTGGTTGTCATTCTTAGGTTTTCAGGGGAAGAGAAGGCAAAAGGGCCTTCCATTGAGGAAGTGATAGAAAACTCGGTGGATATACCTGAAACGACAACGAATTTAATGAGCAACGATTTTATCCGGATTTCTTTTAAAATCCAGACGGATAGCAAGAAAGCAAAGAAAGAATTAGAAAAGAGAGACTTTCAGGTAAATAATATTATCATAGAAGAGCTTTCAGAATTGAAAGCGGAAGAACTGCAAGGGAAAAAAGGTAAAGAATTGGTCGAAACCAAGGTGAAAGACAAAGTGAACTCCCTTATGCAGGAAGGCGCAGTAGAAAAAGTGTATATCACCTCTATGATGATTCAATGAGACACCAGCGAGTGGAAGGTTTGGAGGTGGAGAGATGGCAAGTGAAATATTGTCCCAAAGCGAAATTGACGCATTGTTATCTGCCCTAAACACAGGGGAGATGAGTGCGGATGATTTCAAGAAAGAAGAAGAAGAGAAAAAAGTCAAAGTATATGATTTTAAGAGGGCACTCCGGTTTTCCAAAGATCAAATCAGAAGTCTGACCAGAATCCATGAGAACTTTGCAAGAATTTTAACGACTTATTTTTCTGCCCAATTAAGAACATATGTTCAAATAAACGTGGCTTCTGCCGATCAAATTCCTTATGAAGAATTCATACGTTCCGTTCCGAAAATGACAATCTTGAATGTGTATGAACTGCCGCCGCTTGACGGAAGGATCCTCATGGAAATCAATCCGAATATTGCTTATTCCATGATGGACCGTGTGATGGGTGGAAAAGGGGTCAGCGTCAATAAGGTTGAGTCATTGACTGAAATTGAAACCAGGATCATGAGCCAATTATTTGAAAAAGCGTTTGAGAATCTCAGAGAAGCTTGGAGCACAGTGGTGGATGTTGATCCGGTATTTGCAGAATTTGAAGTAAATCCTCAGTTTCTACAAATGGTCTCTCCCAATGAGACCGTAGTGGTCATTTCGTTGAATACAACGATAGGTGAAACGAGTGGAATGATCAATATTTGCATTCCCCACGTTGTATTGGAGCCCATTCTTCCGAAGCTATCAGGCAGTTATTGGATGGAGTCAAAACGGAAGGAAAGTAACCCTGAAGACACCGCTCTTCTTGAAAGAAGAATCAAGCAGGCGCATGTACCGATTGTCGCTGAATTAGGCCAATCGGATATTACGATTGAGGAATTCCTTATGCTTTCAATCGGTGATGTCATTGAAATGAAAACACGAATCGATGATCCTTTGACTATTCGAGTGGGTGAGATTCCTAAGTTTACGGCTCAGCCAGGTAAATCAAATAAAAGAATGGCTGTCCAAATATTAGATTCATTGAAGGGGGGAGAAGACGATGATGAGTGATGATATGTTATCGCAAGATGAAATAGATGCATTGCTTCGAGGATCAGCAGAGCCTGAAGAAGCGATAGAAGACCGTAAAGAGATCAATATGAGTGATTATATCAGCTCGATGGAAGAAGATGCTTTAGGTGAGATCGGGAACATATCTTTCGGGAGTTCAGCAACAGCACTTTCCACATTGCTTAACCAGAAGGTAGAGATAACGACCCCTAAAGTATCCATTATTAATAAGAATTATTTAGAGGAAGAATTCCCACATCCATATGTAGCCATCCAAGTTAAATATACTGAAGGATTTTCCGGTGTGAATTTACTGGTGATTAAACAATCGGATGCCTCAATCATTGCCGATTTGATGCTTGGTGGGGATGGCCGAAATCCTTCGGGTGATTTAGGTGAAATTCAGCTCAGTGCTGTCCAGGAAGCCATGAACCAAATGATGGGTTCTGCTGCTACATCCATGTCGACGGTATTCAGCAAGAAAGTGGATATTTCACCTCCGTCTATTGATCTTATGTATATTCCACAAGGCGAAGGTGAGGAGAATCTGCCGGATCAGGATCTTCTTGTAAAGGTATCTTTTTCTTTAAAGATTGGAGATCTGATCGATTCTAATATCATGCAGTTACTGCCGTTAAGTTTTGCCAGAAGCCTTGTAGATGAATTGATGAATGGTGGTGCTGAGGAAGAAGTGGCAGTTGCAGCTTCGCCTGTGGACGCACCTAATAGAGCACCAGAATCATTAGATCATCATGCTCAGGAAACTTCAGACAGAACACAGTCGCATCCACAGCATTTAGGTGGCCAAGGATCGTACACTGAGCCAGTAAATGTGCAACCTGCTACATTTAGCAGCTTTGAACCGGCTGGCCTAGGACAGCAGGAAACCAAAAACCTGAATATGTTATTGGATATCCCCCTTCAGGTAACAGTGGAGCTAGGGAGAACAAACCGATCAGTCAGGGACATCCTGGAATTATCTTCAGGATCGATCATCGAACTGGATAAGTTAGCGGGAGAACCGGTGGATATACTGGTGAACAGCCAGCTAATGGCCAAGGGAGAAGTCGTTGTGATTGATGAAAACTTTGGCGTCCGGATTACGGACATCGTC
The DNA here is from genome assembly GCF_019334305.1 of Rossellomorea orangium. Lineage (GTDB taxonomy): Bacteria > Bacillota > Bacilli > Bacillales > Bacillaceae_B > Rossellomorea. Next base: position 271,645 of record NZ_JAHWGH010000018.1, on the reverse strand, counting down.
AGTCAAAGTGATCGAATAAAAAAATTAAAGTAATGAAATGATTCTTAATTAGATGATGGAGGATGAAGATAATGGCAAATAAAATTCTTATCGTGGATGATGCAGCCTTTATGAGAATGATGATCAAGGATATCTTAACAAAAAATGGGTTTGAGGTAGTAGGAGAAGCAGCGGATGGAAGTCAGGCTGTCGATAAATATAAAGAATTAAAACCGGACCTTGTCACCATGGATATTACAATGCCTGAAAAAGATGGAATCGCAGCTTTGAAAGAAATCAAAGCGATTGATGCCGGTGCGAAAATCATCATGTGTTCTGCTATGGGACAACAGGCCATGGTCATCGATGCCATCCAGGCGGGAGCGAAGGACTTTATCGTAAAGCCGTTCCAGGCCGATCGCGTCATTGAAGCGATTCAGAAAGCGTTAAGCTAACATCAATAAGAAGGTGCATGTATTGAAAAAGTTTCAAATTCTAATAAGCATTCTGTTCTTCCTATTGGTTGGATCCGTGCAACATACAGCACATGCAGAAGTGAATAATGTGAAGGACTGCATTGAACATCCGGATACATGCAGTGGGCAACAAACGAATGGAGGGGATGGTTCAGAAACAGGAATCGCCACTTCCGTTACGTTTGTAGATTACCTTAAGATGATCATCGCCCTGGTCTTTGTCGTGGCACTCATTTATTTATTATTGAAGTTCATCAATCAAAAGGGAAGATCGTTTCAACAGACAAAGTTAATCAATCATTTAGGCGGAGCCCCTCTTGGAGGTAATCGCTCCGTCCAGATTGTAAAGGTAGGCAAACAGGTACTCGTACTCGGTGTAGGTGAAGACATACAGCTTTTAAAAGAGGTAAAGGATGAGGGGGAAAAAGAAGAGATTCTCTCTTACTATAAAGAACCCCAAATTCCTATCGCTAAAACAACGATATCAAGCTTGATGACGAAGCTTAAGGGGACAGCTCCTAAATCCGCTGAAAGCTCATTTCAGTCACAGTTGAAATCCCAGCTTGAGGAAATGAACAAGGGAAGAAAAAAGATGCTTGAAGAGTTAAAGAACAAGGGGAATCATTCAGATGAATGAATTCATGGAGTTTTTTAACAGCAGTTCGGCAGATAATGTTTCCACGAGTGTAAAGCTGTTATTGCTGTTCACCGTCTTATCGCTCGCACCAAGTATTCTGATATTGATGACCTCATTTACCCGGATCATGATTGTCCTGTCATTCGTACGGACATCACTTGCCACACAGCAAATGCCGCCAAATCAAGTGTTAATTGGACTTTCTTTATTTCTTACATTCTTTATTATGGCTCCTACTTTCCAAGAGGTGAATGATGAAGCCCTGACTCCTTTGTTTAATGAGGAAATCAATCTGGAACAAGCTTATGACAAGGCATCTATACCATTTAAAGAGTTTATGAGTAAGCAGACAAGACAAAAGGATTTGGAGTTATTTCTGGAATATTCAGGTGCTGAACGCCCGGAGTCAGTGAAAGATATTCCGCTTACATCCTTAGTGCCGGCTTTTGCATTAAGTGAAATCAAGACGGCGTTTCAAATCGGTTTCATGATTTTCATTCCATTCCTGGTCATCGACATGGTCGTAGCAAGTGTCCTTATGTCCATGGGGATGATGATGCTTCCGCCAGTCATGATTTCCCTGCCGTTCAAAATTTTATTGTTTGTTTTAGTGGACGGCTGGTATTTAGTAATAAAATCTCTTTTACAAAGCTTTTAAGTAGGTGAGTTTCAATGAATGCTGAATCCGTAATTGCCATAGCAGAGAGGGGAATCTACGTAACTCTCATCGTGTCAGGGCCATTGTTGCTTTTGGCCCTTGTTGTCGGGTTGATCGTCAGTATATTCCAGGCCACAACACAAATACAAGAACAGACACTTGCATTCATCCCGAAAATTGTGGCCGTCATGATCGGTATTGTTTTCTTTGGACCGTGGATGTTAACAAAGCTTGTGACATATACATCTCAAATTTTTTCGGATTTAACAAGGTTCGTAGGGTAAGAGAATGGCTGAACTCGTACCCGTTCTATCGGTATACCTGCTCGTGTTTGTCAGGGTTTCGGCATTTTTTGTCACGATGCCGTTATTTTCATACCGGAATATACCTGCACAGCACCGGATCGCCTTTTCAGTTGTGCTTTCCTGGGTGATGTATTACACCATTGATTCAAAGGCTTTTGAAATCAATGGCCAGTACTTCTTATTGATCATGAAAGAAGCCATGGTCGGCCTGTTGATCGGTTTTGTTGCCTATATGATTGTGTCTGCCATTCAGATTGCAGGGGGATTCATAGATTTTCAGATGGGTTTTGCCATTGCAAACGTGATTGATCCTCAAACAGGTGCCCAAAGTCCTTTGACAGGACAATATCTGTATACATTCGCCCTATTGCTATTGCTTGCCCTTAATGGTCATCATCTATTACTCGATGGGATCTTCTATAGCTATCAATTAATTCCCATCGACCGGCCGTGGATTCCATTTGGTAATGAGAACTTAGCCGATTACGTCATTTCGGCCTTTAATTCCATGTTCGTCATTGCCTTCCAAATGTCCGTTCCTGTGGTCGCTACATTATTCCTGGTAGACGTGGCACTGGGAATCGTAGCACGGACCGTACCCCAGTTAAACGTATTCGTCGTGGGTTTTCCTATTAAGATTGCCGTAGCGTTTATCGTATTGTTCATAGTCATGGGGGTCACGTTTGCTGTCGTGCAGCAGTTATTTGAAATGATGTTTGTAACCATGAGGGATTTAATGAAAATTATTGGAGGCACGTAAATTGCAGTGGCTATCATTAGACTTACAGTTTTTCAGTGGGGAAAAGACAGAGAAAGCGACCCCGAAAAAGAGGGAAGACGCCAGAAAGAAAGGTCAAACGGCGAAAAGCCAGGATGTCAATACAGCCATCATCCTTCTTGCCGTATTTTTATTTCTGACTTTCAGTGCTTCCTATATTGGGGATATCGTTTTTGATTTGTTTCATCAAACATTTCAGGAATATATGCTCATGGATCTTACGGAAAATACCGTTCACGTCATCACGATGGACTTGATGAAGGAGATAGCCTTACTTCTTGGACCAATCATGCTCGTTGCGCTCCTTGCCGGTTTGGTCGCTAATTATATACAAGTGGGCGTTATGTTCACGACAGAGCCTTTACAGCCTAAATTGGAGAAGATCGACCCCATAAAAGGGTTTAAACGAATCTTTTCATTGCGGGCAATTGTAGAATTAATGAAATCAATCTTAAAGATTTCATTTGTAGGGGCGATAACATTTGTCATCCTCTGGATGAACATCGACCGGGTACTGAGTCTATCCTTTAAGTCGGTTGGGGATTCCTTGACGACGATGGCAAGTTTAACGATCCAAATGGGCATTGCAGCTTCGTTGGCTCTATTATTCTTATCTCTTTTTGATTTTCTTTATCAGAAATATGATTTTGAGAAGAACATTCGGATGTCGAAACAGGATTTGAAGGATGAACACAAAAACATTGAAGGTGACCCCCTTATAAAGTCGAAAATTAAACAAAGGCAGCGGGAGATGGCCATGCGACGAATGATGCAGGAAGTACCCGAAGCGGATGTGGTGATAACCAATCCCACTCATTTTGCCATTGCCCTTAAATATGACGAAAATAAAATGGATGCCCCATATGTCGTGGCAAAAGGTGTCGACTACCTTGCCCAAAAAATAAAATACATTGCAGGTGAAAATGATGTCGTGATGGTAGAGAACCGGCCACTCGCACGTTCACTCTATGATTCAGCCGAAATAGGGGATGCCGTTCCTGAAGAATTTTTCAAGGCAGTAGCAGAAATTTTAGCTTATGTTTACCGAATAAAAAACCAGATGTAAGCAGTTAGGAGAGAAACAATGTCAGCAAGAGATTTATCCGTACTAGCAAGTGTCATATTAATCGTTGCCATGCTTATCATTCCCTTCCCATCGTGGTTATTGAGCTTATTGATCATTATTAATATTTCACTTGCCTTACTTGTCCTCCTAATTTCCATGAATATGAATGAACCTTTACAGTTTTCTATATTTCCATCGCTATTATTACTATTGACGCTTTTCAGATTGGGTCTAAATGTTTCCACAACGAGATCAATCCTTAGTAAGGGTGAAGCGGGGGACGTTGTGGAAACCTTTGGAACATTCGTTGTAGGTGGAAATATACTTGTCGGACTTGTGGTATTCATCATATTGATTGTCATTCAATTTATCGTCATAACGAAAGGATCCGAACGTGTATCTGAGGTTGCCGCACGCTTTACCCTCGATGCTATGCCGGGGAAACAAATGAGCATCGATGCCGATTTAAATGCTGGTATGATCTCTGAGCATGATGCAAGGAATCGACGTGAGAAAGTGGGGAAAGAAGCCGACTTCTATGGTGCAATGGACGGTGCTTCTAAATTTGTAAAGGGTGATGCGATTGCAGGAATTGTCATTGTCATGATCAATCTAATTTTCGGGATCATCATCGGAATGACTCAGCAGGGGCTTCCGATTGCAGAGGCGGCAACCCGCTATTCACTGCTTACCGTGGGAGATGGGATCGTCAGTCAAATTCCGGCACTTTTGATCTCGACAGCCACAGGAATTGTGGTCACGAGGGCCGCATCCGAAGGAAATCTTGGTCAGGATATTATGAACCAGCTGCTTGCGTATCCCGTCATGCTCTATGTATCTGCGTTCACGATTTTTATGCTCGGTGTCGCTACTCCCATCAATGATATCTTAACAATCCCTGTTGCCGCCCTGTTAGGGGTCGGTGGATACATGCTATCGAGATCACCTAAAGAGAATGAAACAGACCTGATGGAAATGGAAGAAGAAGTAGAGCAGGATGAGATGAAGAGTCCTGAAAGCGTAGTGAATCTTCTGAATGTCGACCCAATTGAATTTGAGTTCGGATATGGATTGATTCCATTAGCTGATACAAATCAGGGAGGAGACCTCCTCGACAGGATCGTCATGATCAGGCGGCAATTGGCCATAGAACTTGGCCTTGTCATCCCTGTTGTCAGGATCCGGGATAATATTCAGCTTCAGCCCAACGAATACCGGTTGAAAATCAAAGGGAATGAAATGGCCCGTGGCGAGTTGCTCTTAGATCATTACTTAGCCATGAGTCCTGGGGTGGAAGATGATTCCATTGAAGGAATCGATACCATCGAGCCTTCATTTGGACTTCCAGCTAAATGGATTTCAGAAGAAATGAAGGAGCAGGCAGAGATCTTTGGCTATACAGTAGTGGATCCTCCATCTGTAGTCTCGACTCATATTACGGAAATGATCAAGAACAATGCTCACGAACTCCTCGGCAGACAGGAAACGAAGCAACTCATTGATCATCTGCAGGAATCTTACCCGATCCTTGTTGAGGAAGTGACCCCGAATCCATTAACAGTCGGGGAAGTGCAAAAGGTCCTTTCCAAACTATTAAAAGAGAATGTATCTATTCGCAATCTACCTATCATTTTTGAAACTCTCGCAGATTATGGGAAGATGAGTTCGGATACAGATTTATTAGCAGAGTATGTAAGGCAATCACTCGCAAGACAGATTACGAATCAATATGTTCAGGGTGATACTTCGTTAAAGGTGGTCACCATGAGCGGCAAGGTGGAAAAAATGATAGCGGATTCCATTCAGCAAACGGAACATGGCAATTATTTATCCATGGATCCAAATGACTCGCAGGGCATTTTGGAAGCTGTTGCAAATCAAGTAGAGCAGCTGTCCCTGATGGAAGAATCTCCCGTCATTCTGTGTTCACCAGCAGTGAGAATGTACGTTAGACAGCTGACGGAAAGATATTTTCCACAGGTTCCGATCATATCGTATAACGAATTAGAGGCAAATGTTGAAGTACAAAGTTTAGGGGTGGTGAATATAGGATGAAGGTAAAGAAATATTCTGCTTCAACAATGAGTGAAGCCATGAAGAAGGTTAGGTCTGAACTGGGAGAAAATGCAGTCATATTAAATTCTAAAGTCACCTACATAGGCGGATTCATGGGGTTGTTTAAGAAAAAAATGATTGAAGTCATCGCTGCCATAGATCCAGATGTTGAAAATGAAAAGATGGAAATCAGCAGAGTGAAAACGAAGACCGCTTCGAAATCAATCATTCAGCCGGCTAATGAGAAAAAGGAAAACTATGAATCTAATTCATCGGTTGAAGCGGAATTAAAGGAATTGAAACAAATGATTACCACCCTGAAATCTAAAAATCGATTTGAAACATTCACTGAGGGAGTGCAGGATATCCTTTTTCACCTAATGAACCATGATGTGAGTGATTCAACTTTGTTTCAACTGGGAGACCAGTTGGAAAAAAAGATCCAAGCCGGAACGCTGCCAGTGGACAGACGGGATGAGTGGGCTACCAGAGAAGTGAAGCATTTTCTTCATCATCATTTAAAAGGAATTGAATATGGAGGAATAAGCTATAAACGAAAATATATTAATGTCATAGGTCCTACAGGGGTGGGAAAAACAACGACGCTCGCCAAGATGGCTGCAGAAGCAGTGATTGAAAGAAGGATGAAAATCGCCTTCATCACGACAGATACATACCGGATCGCTGCAATTGAGCAATTAAAAACCTACGCAGGTCTTCTGAATGTGCCGGTTGAAGTCGTTTATAAAATAGAGGACTTTAAGAAAGCGATCGATAAATTCATGGACTACGATCATGTTTTCATTGATACGGCGGGTCGTAACTTCAGGGAAAAGAAATATGTAGAGGATTTGCAAAAAGTCATTGATTTTGATCATCAGATGGAAACCTATCTGGTTCTATCCTTAACAAGTAAAGAAAAAGACATGAGGGAGATCATTTCCCAATTTTCTTCGATTCATATCGATCGGTTTATTTTTACGAAACTAGATGAGACGTCGAGCTACGGATCAATGATCAATATGATGTCTGAAGCGGGTATTGGTGCAGCTTATGTAACAAATGGCCAGGATGTCCCCGAAGATATTACAGAAGTGAATGAGGATGAAATCGTTCGATTGCTTATGAAAGGATTCTGCCATGAAAGATCAAGCGTATAACTTAAGGAGGAAAATGCTCCTGACAGACTCGGTTCCTGCTAAGACGATCGCAATTGTAAGTGGAAAGGGAGGGGTTGGTAAATCGAATATATCGACGAACCTCTCCATTCTTCTTGCTAAAGAGAATAAAAAGGTGCTCCTGTTTGATCTGGATATAGGGATGGGGAATATTCATATTTTACTAGGGAGTCATCATACCTACTCAATAATGGATTATATTGAGGAAAAAGTACTAGAAATCGACACGATTATATGTGAGAATGTTCATGGTATTTCTTACATAAGCGGCGGGAATGGCTTGAAGAATATAGTGGATTGGCAGGAGAAGCAAGTACAACGCTTCTTCGAGGTGATGGATTATGCGACTCATCATTATGATTATATTCTTTTTGATATGGGTGCAGGTGCTACAAGAGAAACACTGGAGTTTCTCCTAGCAATGGATGAAATCATCGTTGTTACGACTCCTGAACCAACATCTGTAACCGATGCCTATTCTATGATGAAATATATTTATTTAAGAGATGGGGAAAAACCGTTTTATCTCATATGCAATCGGGCGGAGTTCAAAAAAGAAGGTCTTGAAACGATTACTAGATTACAAGAAACCGTCAGGAAGTTTCTGCATAAAGAAATCGTATCACTTGGAGTCCTTCCAGAGGATTCAGCAGTCAGGAAGGCCGTCATCAATCAAACGCCGATTGTCGTAGGTCATCCATCTTCAGTGATGTCGTTGAGTCTTCGAGCGATGGTTCACCATCTAACGGGAACGGAATATCAGGGTACTAAAGGAACAGGCTTTGTAAAGACGATTCGAAAATTATTTTTTGGGAGGTAAAAGTCCTGAATGAAAAAGGTTTTAGTTGTAGATGATTCAGCATTTATGAGGAAGCTGATTAGTGATTTTTTAACGGCCACAGGTGAACTAGAAGTGATTGGCATTGCAAGGAATGGAGAAGACGCGATCACGAAGATAAAGAAATTCCATCCCGATGTCGTCACCCTTGATGTGGAGATGCCCAAGATGAATGGGATCGAAGCTTTGAAGCGCATCATGGAGGAATGCCCGGTACCTGTTGTGATGATTTCTTCTACAACGAAAGAAGGGACGGAGGAAACCGTCAAAGCCATGGAGCTTGGTGCCGTTGATTTCATCGCGAAACCTTCTGGTACCATTTCCTTGGACCTTCATAAGATTCAAGAAGAGCTGGTAGAGAAAGTAGTGTCAGCAAGTAAGGTGAATGTTACGAAAATAAGGGATGTGTACCAAAAGAAATCAACGTGTGCACCGTTATCAACCGTGAGTGAAGATACAGAGCCTTTATCAATTGACCGTCACATGGGATTAAATCCCCCTAAGTTAATATTAATTGGGACATCGACAGGAGGCCCACGCGCTCTGCAAAACGTGTTGACAGCATTGCCGCATCAGCTGAAAGCGCCAATCGTTGTGGTACAACATATGCCTCCGGGATTTACAAAATCACTCGCTGACCGTTTAGATGGTCAATCTGCCATTCATGTAAAGGAAGCCGAAGATGGGGAAGTTCTTCAAAATGGCACAGCCTATATTGCCCCAGGTGGTTTCCACACCAGAATAATGGAAAATGGAAAGACTCTATCGATTCAGCTTTCAAAGGATGAAGCACCTAGAAATGGCCATAGACCCTCTGTGGATATATTGTTCGAGTCTGCTAGTCTGATTCGGAATTACAGCAAAATATCCGTCATCATGACAGGTATGGGTTCTGATGGTTCCGAAGGGTTGATTAAGCTTAAAGAACGCGGAAATGTGCGGGCCATTGCAGAATCAAAAGAGACATGTATTGTGTTTGGGATGCCGAAATCGGCAATCGCAACAAAGCTAGTTGACAGGGTGGAACATATCGGGAATATTCCTCGATCAATAATGACGTACATGGATTAGAGAGGTGTGGAATATATGGAATTGAGTCAATATTTAGAAGTATTTATAGAAGAGAGCAAAGAAAATCTGCAAACCTGTAATGAACAGCTGCTGGAACTGGAAAAAAAACCGGAAGATCTTGCAATCGTTAATGAGATCTTTCGGTCAGCTCATACCTTAAAAGGGATGTCTGCCACGATGGGGTTTGAGGATTTAGCTAACCTTACACATAAAATGGAGAATGTCCTTGATGCCATCAGAAACGAAAAAATAAAGGTAACACCCGAAATACTCGACATTGTGTTTAAGTCCGTCGATGATCTTGAAGCCATGGTGTTTTCCATTGCAGATGGAGGAGATGGTAAGCGGGATGTAACGGAAGTAGTAGCCATGCTCCAGGCAATTGAAAAAGGAGAGACGATTCCTTCCTCTCACGCATTGAATGAGGTCGCTGCGGCTGCCGCAACGACTGACATAGAATTGTTATCCATGCAGTACGAAGCTTTCGAACAAACGGTTATTCAGGAATCCTATGAGCAGGGGTTCCGATGCTTTGAAATTTCCGTTACCTTGCGGGAGGATTGTCTGCTTAAAGCAGCCCGGGTATATATGGTTTTCGAAGTGCTTGGAAAAATGGGTGAGGTCATTAAATCCCTACCCACGGTTGATCAGCTTGAAGAGGAGCAGTTCGATCATTCTTTCGTTATAGCTGTTGTATCGAAAGAAGAGGCAATTGACTTAGAGAATCATGTGCGAAAAGTATCTGAAGTTGAGGAAGTCACTGTTCTAGAGCTGACGGCAGAGCACCTTCAGAATCAGAATAAACCAGAAGATTCAATAACAGAGCCTGCAAAAAAAGTGCAAGTGGAAAAAGGTCGTAGTGAGGATCAAGCAAATAAACCGGCCGGAAACGTATCGAAACAATCGGCCCCTTCTAGCAAAACGATTCGGGTGAACATTGAACGACTCGATGTTCTAATGAATCTCTTTGAGGAGCTTGTCATCGACAGAGGAAGGCTTGAACAAATCTCAAGGGATTTAAATAATCCAGAGTTGAATGAAACGGTGGAGAGGATGACGAGAATATCAGGCGACCTGCAGAACATTATTCTCAATATGCGTATGGTACCTGTAGAGACGGTATTTAACCGTTTCCCACGCATGGTCAGGCAGCTGGCAAGAGACCTGAATAAAAAAATCGAATTGGAAATCATAGGTGCTGAGACGGAACTTGATCGGACCGTGATTGATGAAATCGGGGATCCCCTTGTCCATTTAATCCGAAATGCCCTGGACCATGGAATCGAAAATCCTGAAGTCCGTGTCAAAAATGGTAAATCCGAACAGGGAACCGTCAAGTTAAAAGCGTATCATAGCGGAAATCATGTGTTTATCGAACTTGAAGATGATGGAGCGGGGATCAACAAAGAGAGGGTCCTCGAAAAGGCTATCCAGAAAGGTATTGTTTCAGAAGAAACAGCCAAAACCTTATCAGATAGACAAATCTACGAGCTCATTCTGGCATCGGGCTTTTCTACAGCTGAACAGATTTCGGATATTTCCGGAAGGGGTGTCGGATTGGATGTAGTAAAAGCGACGATAGAGTCGCTTGGAGGTTCAATTACAATAGACTCCACGGTTGGACAAGGATCATTATTTTCCATCCAACTGCCGCTCACATTATCAATCATTTCTGTCATGCTTACTGAAATCGAAAATGAAAAGTATGCCATCCCTCTCTCTTCTATAATTGAAACCGCTATTGTGAAAAAGGAAGAAATCATGAAAGCACATAATCAGAGAGTGATTGACTTTAGAGGGAAAGTTGTGCCGTTACTATTTCTTGAGGATGTGTTTGAAGTACCGAAACATTCAAAGGAAGAAGAGTTATATTCTGTGGTCATCGTACGAAAAGGAGAGAAAATGGCCGGGCTGGTCGTTGATTCCTTTATTGGTCAGCAGGAAGTTGTATTGAAATCATTAGGGAATTATTTAAATGAAGTCTTTGCGATTTCAGGTGCAACTATTCTGGGAGACGGACAGGTAGCACTGATTGTTGATTGTAATGCATTAATAAAGTAGGGGGTACGGGTAATGAGTGAAATAGTAGATGCAGTGGAAGATTTAAAGCTTATCGTTTTTCAATTGGTTGACAAGGAATATGCCATACCTGTGAATCAAGTCAAATCCATAGAGAAGCTTGAACATATTACCAGAGTTCCAAGGACCGCCTCCTATGTAAAAGGTGTTATTAATTTACGTGGAGTGGTTACACCAATAATTGATCTAAGGAGCCGGTTTGAATTACCGCCAACAGAACCAACGGAGAGTACGCGAGTGATCATTGCAGGATTAGACGATAAAGAAGTTGGATTGATCGTGGACGCTGCCAATGATGTACTGGATGTCTCAAGAGAAGCGATCGAACCTTCACCCGAAGTAGTTGGTGTATTAGAGGCTGAGTACATAGGTGGAGTTGTAAAACAGAACAAGAGACTCCTGATCCTTATCCATTTAGATAAAATTCTTGAATCCATCTAAAAGGAGGGATAGGTTTGGGCTATGAAAAAAAAATAACTTCAATGCACTTGGATATATTGAAAGAAATCGGAAACATTGGGGCTGGTCATGCAGCGACCGCCCTATCAACGCTTCTTGACAAAAAGATCGATATGAAAGTACCCAGCGTTAAAGTCGTGTCATTTGATGAGATGATGGATATGGCAGGAGGACCCGATAACGTTGTCGTAAGTGTATTTCTTAGAATCGAAGGGGAAGCACCGGGAAGTATGTTCTTCTTGTTGCCCCTTGATGAGGCGTCCGTGTATATCAGGACCATGATTAACGATCGTTCCTTTTCATTTAGCGACCCTCCCTATTCAGAGCTGGGGTTATCTGCCATGCAGGAACTTGGAAATATCCTTTCGGGTTCTTATTTGTCATCTCTGTCTGATTTCACAAGCCTTAAGCTATTACCATCTGTACCTGCTTTATCTGTCGATATGGCAGGTGCGATCATAGGCTTCGGACTTCTGGAAATCTCGCAGGTAAGTGACTATGCAATCGTCATAGACACTGCCTTGAAAGAAGAGGAAGTGGATGAGTCTGAAAGTGTTAAAGGACATTTTTTCCTGTTGCCCGACCCGGATTCATTAGAAATCATATTTCTGGCATTGGGTGTAAAGCTATGATGATCACAGGCTCTGTAGTCAAGGTAGGAATCGCAGATATGAATATCGCCCTGAACGGAAGCTCGATTCGTACCTCGGGTCTTGGGTCATGCGTAGGGGTCGTTTTGTACGATGAGCTTATTGGGCTTGCCGGAATGGTTCACGTAATGCTTCCCTATTCTTCATTGGGGAATGATCAAACACTCAATTTGGCCAAATATGCCGATACAGGAATTGAAGAGCTCATACGACAGTTAAAAAACCGGGGAGCAAACTTGAATAGACTTCAGTGCAAAATGGCGGGTGGTGCGCAGATGTTTCAATTCCAATCCAAGAGTGATGTGATGAGGATTGGACCGAGGAATGCAGAAGCCGTAAGAGAAACCCTTTTAAAATATAAAGTTCCGGTAGTTGCAGAGGATATAGGGGGCAACAAAGGGAGAACCATCGAATTCTTCACCTCAACAAGGATTCTCCAGGTCCGGACAGTCAATGAAGGGACGAAGGAATTATGAAGGTATGGATCCCATTTCAGTTTAAATGATCAAGAAGCCAACCGTTCCCGCGAAAGAAAATAGTTAGCAAGGAGGATTCTTATGTCTCAACAACCCACTCGAACAGATGAACAAAAATATTGGGAGAAATGGATAAACAGTCGTGATACTGAAGCGGGGGATATGTTAGTGAAGAAGTACATGCCCCTGGTGTCGTATCATGTTCAGCGAATTTCCGTTGGGTTGCCAAGGAACGTCTCTAGAGAAGATATAAAGAGTCTTGGGTTGATGGGATTATTGGATGCTCTTCAGAAGTTTGACCCTTCAAGGGATTTAAAGTTTGATACATACGCCTCCTTTCGGGTCAGAGGAGCCATTCTTGACGGTCTTAGGAAAGAAGACTGGCTTCCACGTTCTACGAGGGACCGGGCAAAAAAAATCGAGGCTAAGACCGTGGAAATGGAACAATCGCTTTTACGCCACGTGACTGCCGATGAAGTAGCAGCTTCCCTGGAGATGACACCTGAGGAAGTTTACCAAACCACAAATGAACATTTCTTTGCCAATGTTCTCTCCATGGATGAGCAATTGACTGATGAGGATCATGAATCTCAGAACTACTCTATTAAAGATCACAAAACCATTTCACCCGAGGAAGAAGTTTTGAAGGGTGAAAAACTGGCTGAATTAGAAAGAATGATTGAAACCCTTTCAGAGAAAGAGCAGCTTGTACTAAGTTTATTCTACAAGGAAGAACTTACTCTGACAGAAATAGGGGAAGTCATGAAGTTATCAACATCTCGAATTTCACAGATCCATTCAAAATCCATTTTCAAATTACGAAAACTGCTGGGATCGTAATATCAGAAAGGTTCGAAAAGACGGTTGGACTGTCCCAAGATGGAACATTAGGGGGCAGTCCTTTTACTGCCAAGTGAGAATGCGAACTGCATGTAGTAAATACAAAAGATAAGGTGATAACATGGTTGCGTTTCTACTATTTTTATCCTTTCTTCTCAATATCGTTTGTCTGCTTTCAATTGTCATACTATACTCCAGACAAAACCGGTATTCCGAAGTGGAAAAAAATCAGAAGAAGATTATTGCTGAAATGGAAGACGTCATTTCAGCATATCTGATCGAAATGAAGGAAGAAAATGATGAATTTATACGGAACATGAAATCTCAAATGCATAACGACACCGAAGAAAAAAATCCACCGCAAGGAAATAATCCGGAACCTAATGCTAATGCAACGAAGAAATCGAAATGGACTGGAACCGGATATAAACGTGCATCGGAGGCATATCTTGAGACGAAAGGTCCTGAGTCTGAGCCCATTGATCATTTGGATACGAAACCCGGTAAATCGAAGCATGATCCCCTCCTTCATCAAATCCTCTCTATGAACGAGATGGGTATGTCCATAGAAGAAATAGCAAAGTCTGTTGGAAAGGGCAAGACAGAAATTGAGTTGTTACTGAAATTTCGTCAAATTATGTAGGAAGTCCTTGATTGGCTGGTGCAGGTATGCTATAGTATTCATGGTGTTATCACACACGTTTCTCGATTGAGGTAGATGGTGCTATCTTAGGTGGATAGTTTCTACTACAAGATGACGGAAACGGAGGAGAAAACAAAAACCATTTAGGAGGAAACACACATGTCAGTAATTTCTATGAAACAATTGCTAGAAGCTGGTGTACATTTCGGACACCAAACTCGCCGTTGGAACCCAAAAATGAAGAGATACATCTTCACTGAGCGTAACGGCATCTACATCATCGACCTTCAAAAAACAGTTAAAAAGGTTGAAGAAGCTTATAACTTCGTGAAAGAATTAGCTGGTAACGGCGGTAAAGTTCTTTTCGTTGGAACAAAAAAACAAGCACAAGAGTCTGTTAAAGAAGAAGCAGAACGTGCTGGTATGTACTACATCAACCAACGTTGGTTAGGTGGAACACTTACAAACTTCGAAACAATCCAAAAACGTATTACACGTCTTAAAAACATCGAAAAGATGGAAGAAGATGGAACTTTTGAAGTGCTTCCGAAGAAAGAAGTAGTTCAACTTAAAAAAGAACATGAACGCTTAGTTAAATTCCTAGGCGGAATCAAAGATATGAACACGCTACCTGATGCATTATTCATCATCGACCCTCGTAAAGAGCGTATCGCAGTAGCAGAAGCTCGTAAACTTCATATCCCTATCGTGGGTATCGTTGATACAAACTGTGATCCGGATGAAATCGATGTTGTCATTCCTGCGAATGATGATGCAATCCGTGCAGTTAAGCTTCTTACAGGTAAAATGGCTGACGCTATCCTAGAAGCTAAACAAGGTGAAGAAGCAGCTGTAGCAGCTGAGTAATGAATGAAAGGTGATAAGAGGGCTTACCCTTATCACCTTTTTTTAAAGAGTATTCACATCTACTGCACTCTACTATAGAAGCAGTACATTTTATGACTTTCACCAAACGGTGAATAAAGTCTACATAGTCAAACTAAGGAGGAAACCTACAATGGCAATTACTGCACAAATGGTTAAAGAACTTCGTGAAAAAACGGGCGCTGGAATGATGGATTGTAAAAAAGCGTTAACAGAAACTGACGGAGATATGGACAAAGCAATTGACTTCCTACGTGAAAAAGGGATTGCGAAAGCAGCTAAGAAAGCGGACCGTATCGCAGCTGAAGGAACTACGTACATCGCTAGTGAAGGAAACACTGCAATCATTCTTGAAGTGAACGCAGAGACAGATTTCGTTGCGAAAAACGAAAACTTCCAAAACCTTGTTAAAGAACTATCTGACCATCTTCTTGCAAACAAACCTGCTTCTGTTGAAGAAGCACTAGAGCAAAAAATGGCAAATGGTTCAACTGTAACTGAATTCATCAACGCTGCAATCGCAAAAATCGGAGAAAAAATCACATTACGTCGTTTTGAAATCCGTACTAAGGGCGACAACGCTGCATTCGGTGAATACCTGCATATGGGTGGTCGTATCGCTGTTCTTACAGTGGTAGAAGGCACTACTGATGCAAGTGTAGCGAAAGACGTTGCGATGCACGCTGCAGCTTTAAATCCTAAGTATGTATCACGCGATCAGGTTTCTGCTGAAGAAGTGGAACGTGAGCGTGAAGTGCTTAAGCAACAAGCGTTAAACGAAGGAAAGCCTGAGAACATCGTTGAGAAAATGGTGGAAGGCCGTCTTGGTAAATACTTCGAGGATATCTGCATCCTGGATCAAACATTCGTTAAGAACCCAGATCAGAAAGTACGTCAATACCTTGAAGCAAATAAAGCTACTTTAACTGATTTCACTCGTTACGAAGTTGGAGAAGGTCTTGAGAAGCGTCAAGAAAACTTCGCTGAAGAAGTAATGAACCAAGTAAACAAGTAAGATCAGATAAAGTTGAACAATTTTTAGTAGGGAACACCTAGCGTGTTCCCTATTTTTCAAGAAAAATTCTATTTTATGGAGGTTCCCATGAGCGTTCCAAAATACAAACGTGTCGTTCTGAAACTTAGTGGAGAAGCATTAGCGGGTGATGATGGCTTCGGAATCAATCCTTCTGTCATTAAAAATGTAGCAGAGGAAGTTAAAGAAATTGCCGAACTTGATGTAGAAGTGGCAGTTGTCGTTGGCGGAGGAAATATCTGGCGTGGTAAAATAGGCAGTGAAATGGGAATGGACCGTGCATCTGCAGATTATATGGGGATGCTTGCTACCGTTATGAATTCATTGGCCCTTCAAGATAGCCTTGAACAGCTGGGAATCGAAACGAGAGTCCAAACTTCCATAGATATGCGACAAGTTGCAGAGCCGTACATTAGACGCAGAGCCATTCGTCACTTAGAGAAAAAACGTGTTGTGATCTTTGCAGCAGGTACGGGTAACCCATACTTCTCTACTGATACAACTGCAGCACTTCGAGCAGCTGAAATCGAAGCGGAAGTCATCCTTATGGCTAAGAACAACGTAGATGGTGTGTACTCTGCAGATCCTAAAAAGGACGAAAGTGCTGTTAAATATGAAGAACTTTCTTATTTAGATGTCCTGAAAGAAGGTCTTGCCGTAATGGATTCAACAGCTTCTTCACTATGTATGGACAATGATATTCCACTTATTGTATTCTCTATTATGGAGAATGGGAATATTAAGAGAGCCATCACCGGTGAAAATATTGGTACAATCGTAAGGGGGAAATCATGATGCCAAACACGATCATAACAAATGCAAAAGAAAGAATGACAAAAGCCATTCAAACGTTCTCACGTGAGCTAGCAAGCATCCGTGCAGGAAGAGCTAATGCTTCTCTACTCGACAAGATCTCGGTTGATTACTACGGTGCACCGACACCGGTTAATCAATTAGCAGGTATTTCAATTCCTGAAGCCCGTATGCTTGTTATCCAGCCTTATGATAAATCAGCTTTAGGGGACATTGAAAAGGCAATCCTGAAGTCAGACCTTGGGATTACACCTACAAGTGATGGGAACATCATCCGCATCGTGGTTCCTGCATTAACGGAGGAGCGCCGTAAAGAGCTCGTAAAGTTAGTGAAAAAAGAAGCAGAAGATGCAAAGGTGGCTATCCGCAATATTCGCCGAGATGCAAACGATGAATTGAAGAAAAAAGAGAAAAACGGCGACATCACTGAAGATGATCTTCGTGGATACTCAGATGATGTTCAAAAGGCAACAGACGAAAGCATCGTCAAGATTGATAATATTGCAAAAGATAAAGAACAAGAAATGCTGGAAGTATAATCTTTCATAAACGAATCCCGGGGGGCCGACCTATAAGTGAACTTATATTCCTTATGGGGCGGTCCCTTGGTATTTAGTTTGTTGTTTAGGTCATTTAGGGTGGATCCCTAACGCCACTACGTTCAAACCGGATACGAATATACATAATCTATTTTCTTAAAGATATCTTCCTTGTTTTTTGATATGATAGTAAGGGCAAATATTTTTTGGATTGTTGGTGGAGGATTTTTTATGCTAAACAAGCTTAAGCAATGGAAACGACAACAAACTTCCGGGGAAGAGGATGTTCGATTCCAAGAATTACTAAAACACCCGGTTCCGGGTCATATAGCGATCATTATGGATGGTAATGGAAGGTGGGCAAAGAAAAGGGCTTTGCCAAGGGTAGCCGGACACCATGAAGGTATGAAGTGTGTGCGTAGAATTACCAAACTGGCAAATGAACTGGGACTTGAAGCCTTGACTTTATATGCTTTTTCGACAGAGAATTGGAAACGACCTAAAATGGAAGTTGAGTTTCTTATGAAGCTGCCCGAGGAATTTTTAGGAACGTTTCTTCCTGAGCTGGTGGAAGAGAACGTACAAGTGAAAATGATGGGTTCGCCGGATGCCTTGCCGAATCATACGAAGGCAGCCGTTACAAAAGCGATGGAAGCGACTAAGCATAATGATGGACTAATCCTGAATTTTGCTTTGAATTATGGCAGCCGTTCGGAAATCATTGATTCCATGAAGCATGTCTTAAAAGATGTGCAGAATGGAATACTAGATGAGAAAGAATTGAATGAAGAAGTATTTTCAAAGTATTTAATGACAAGAGACTTAAAAGATCCAGACCTGCTTATTCGAACGAGTGGAGAAATCCGCTTAAGTAACTTTATGCTTTGGCAATTGGCTTATACAGAGTTCTTCTTTACTGATGTACTGTGGCCGGATTTTGGCAGGGAACATTTAATTGAAGCCATTGAAGCATATCAAGGTCGTTCAAGAAGATTTGGTGGGTTACAAAGTGAGGAATCCTAATGAAACAAAGAATTATTACAGCAGTGGTAGCGGCAGCAATATTTTTACCGATCATCATATTTGGTGAAACACCATTTATCATTTTAATGTACTTGATCGCATCCATCAGTTTATATGAGGCTTTAAAGATGAAGGGGCAATGGATTTTAACCATTCCCGGATTACTATCCCTCGCCCTTTTGTGGGTCTTCCTCATTCCGACGGAAACGATCGGGATCATATCAGATTTCGGCTATTCCAAAATTGAGTTGGCTTTTCTTGCCGTATTATTATTTTTAACATATACGGTTGCGACTAAGAATCGGTTTAATTTCGAGGATGCGGCGTTCTCTCTTCTTAGTGTTCTATATGTCGGTATCGGTTTCTATTACTTCATGGAAATCCGCTTAGAAGAAGGCGTTCAGTTCGTCTTTTATGCATTATTTATCATTTGGGCAACCGACTCAGGTGCCTATTTCATCGGAAGAGCAATGGGGAAGAAAAAGCTTTGGCCGGAAATTAGCCCGAATAAGACCATTGAAGGTTTTATTGGAGGTATTGTATGTGCCGTCATCGTCGGAGTCGTTATGACATTTTTCACCGACCTTGATATGAGCATCCCTAAGCTGGTGATTGTCACCGCCATTCTATCTGTTTTCGGACAGGTTGGTGACTTAGTTGAATCTGCTTTAAAAAGACACTATAAAGTAAAGGATTCAGGAAATCTCCTGCCGGGTCACGGTGGTATGCTGGATCGCTTCGATAGTTTACTATTTGTACTGCCCCTTCTTCATTTCCTGCTGTAACGTGGACAAAAAAGGGGGAGTTTCATTCGGGAGGAGTGTAGTAGTTGAAGAATATCAGTTTAATGGGTGCTACGGGGTCGATAGGACTTCAGACTCTGGACGTCGTTCGCGAGCATCCTGAAGAATTCAATCTGACTGCCATGTCTGTTGGTAAAAATATAGAAGAAGCCAGGAAAATAATCACGGAATTCAATCCCAGACTCGTTTCTGTTCAGCGTAAAGAAGATGCCGAAACCTTATCAACGGAAATCCCCTCGTCTGTGAAGATACTATATGGGGAAGAAGGGTTGGTAGAGGTGGCGTGTCATCATGACGCTGACATCCTCGTCAATGCTGTACTGGGAAGTGTGGGATTATATCCAACGCTTCAAGCAATCGAGGCAGGGAAAACGATTGCGATTGCCAACAAGGAAACCCTCGTAACCGCGGGACATCTTGTGATGGAAGCGGCAAGACGCAAAGGAACAACCTTGCTGCCTGTTGATAGTGAACATTCTGCCATTTTCCAGGCTCTTCAAGGGGAAAAAGAAAAGAATATAGAAAAGTTAATCATTACAGCATCAGGCGGCAGTTTCAGGGATAGGACGAGGGAAGAATTGATCGGTGTCACGGTTCATGAAGCTTTGAATCATCCCAACTGGTCAATGGGAGCAAAGATCACCATTGATTCTGCCTCCATGATGAACAAAGGGTTGGAAGTGATCGAGGCTCATTGGTTATTTGATATCCCATACGATCAAATTGATGTCGTGCAACATAGAGAAAGTATCATTCATTCCATGATTCAATTCCATGATTCATCTGTGATGGCCCAACTGGGGACTCCGGATATGCGCGTTCCGATTCAATATGCCCTCACGTATCCAGACAGAATCCAAAGACCAGGGAAACGGCTCAACCTTGTTGAGATCGGTAAGCTTCACTTTGAAGAAATGGATCAGAATCGCTTTCGGTGCCTGGCTTTTGCCTATGAAGCAGGACGGATCGGTGGCAGTATGACGACCGTTTTAAATGCGGCAAACGAAGCAAGCGTTGCGCTATTCCTGGAAAATAAGATATCTTTCCTGGATATTGAAACATATATTGAAAAGGCGCTCAGTGCACACGATGTTATACATACCCCTGATCTTGATACCATTCATGAAATCGATCTACAGACACGCAGACTCGTTGCTAGCTGGGTGTAATGCACTAACTGCGCATGTTTGGATGAGCAGGAGCGTAGACTGATAGTGGACATGTTTCTTATAGTTTAACTTAAACATTTAAATCTGTTATGAACAGGTTATAAAAAAGGTGGTTTTTTATTTGCAAACGGTGATTGCCTTTATTGTTATTTTTGGGGCTTTAGTATTTTTTCATGAGCTGGGCCATCTGATTTTCGCTAAACGCGCAGGGATTCTCTGCCGGGAATTTGCCATTGGATTCGGGCCTAAAGTCTTCTCTTACAAAAAAAATGAAACAACCTACACCATTCGCTTATTGCCTCTAGGGGGCTTTGTCAGGATGGCGGGGGAAGATCCGGAAATGGTGGAGCTTAAAGCAGGTCATCGTGTTGGCCTTGTATTGGACCAGGATGAAAAGATTGTTAAAATCGTATTGAATAACAAAGATCGCTATCCGAATATCCGTGTCATTGAAGTGGAAGAAGCGGATTTAGAGCACAGGCTTCACATCCGTGGATATGAAGAAGATGAGGAAGAGCTGAAAACATTCTCTATTTCAAGAGAGGCTGTTTTCATTGAAGATGGTGTGGAAACGCAAATAGCCCCATGGGACCGGCAGTTCGCATCCAAGACTCTTCCTCAGCGGGCGTTGGCCATCTTTGCAGGACCATTATTCAATTTTATTTTGGCTTTCTTTATCTTCATTCTTGTCGGCCTATTACAAGGGGTACCGACAAATGACCCTGTACTGGGAGAATTGACTGAAGACGGTGCTGCGAAAGAGTCAGGGCTTCAAAAGGATGACGTGGTCCTTAGTATTGACGGGAAAGAAATCTCCACATGGGATGATATCGTAACCATCATTCAGAAGCATCCAGGAGATGAACTCAGGTTCAATGTTGACCGCGGGGGTTCCAACACCGAGATTCCTGTAACACCAAAACCTCAGGAAATTGAGGGGGAAGAGATTGGGATCATTGGAGTTCATAGCCCGGTCGAAAAGTCTCCACTGAAAGTGGTCACCAACAGTGCCCAGCAAACATATGAATGGACGAAAATGATTTTTGTCCTTCTGGGGAAACTGGTTTCGGGTGAATTTTCTATCGACGCCTTATCGGGACCTGTCGGAATCTATCAGTCAACAGATGTAGTTGCGAAATCCGGAATATACTATCTAATGAGATGGGCAGCCATCCTAAGTATCAACCTTGGGATCATGAATCTATTACCGATCCCGGCCCTTGATGGAGGAAGACTCCTATTCTTTGCGGTTGAGGCTGTTAGAGGGAAACCGGTTGATCGGCAAATGGAAGGGATGGTCCACTTTGTCGGATTTGCCCTTCTCATGGTACTAATGCTAGTCGTTACATGGAACGACATTCAGAGATTTTTCTTGTAGAATTCAATCTATGAATCATAAACAGGCAGTTTCTCCCTTTGTAATCAAAAAATGAGGGTGTCACTGCCTGTTCATTTAAGTTAAAATAGTGAAAAGGAAATTCTTACACTACATAAATAATATATATGGTAACTGAGGTGCTAGTAGATGAAGCAAAAAAATACATTCATCCCGACGCTGAAAGAAACACCTGCTGATGCAGAAATTAAGAGTCATCAGCTTCTCTTGCGTGCAGGATTCATAAGACAAAATGCCAGTGGTATCTATAGCTTTTTACCGCTGGGAAATAAAGTGTTAAAAAAAGTAGAAGAAATTATCCGTGAGGAATTGGACGCGGCAGGTGCGGTTGAATTGCTTATGCCTGCACTCCAACCATCTGAGCTATGGAAGGAATCGGGGCGCTGGGGAACGTACGGACCGGAATTGATGCGAATGAATGATCGTCATGACAGGGAATTTGCCCTTGGAGCCACTCATGAAGAAGTCATTACAAGCTTAGTGAGGGATGAAATCAAATCGTACAAGCGCCTGCCACTAACCATGTATCAAATCCAAACGAAATTCCGTGATGAAAAACGTCCCCGTTTCGGACTTTTAAGGGGAAGAGAATTCATCATGAAGGATGCGTATTCTTTCCATTCGTCTTTTGAGAGCCTGGACGAAACATATGATGGATTATTTCAGGCATATTCCAATATATTCAGTAGATGCGGCTTGAATTTCAGGGCGGTCATCGCTGATTCCGGTGCCATGGGCGGTAAGGATACCCATGAATTCATGGTGTTATCAGAGGTTGGAGAAGATACGATCGCCTATTCTGATTCATCTGATTATGCCGCGAATATCGAAATGGCTGAAGTGGTTGATTCATACAACGAATTAAATGAAGAAATGTTGACATTGGAAAAGGTGTCAACGCCAGAAAGCAAGTCTATAGAAGAAGTATCGACTTTCCTATCCGTAGAGAAGGATCGATGCATTAAATCTCTTCTATTTAAAGTCGACGATGAACATGTATTGGTGTTATCCCGTGGAGATCACGAAATCAATGATATAAAAGTGAAGAATCTTTTCAATGCCGATGTGGTTGAATTAGCGTCAGCCGAAGAAACGAAAAAGGTTATCGGATGTGAGATTGGATCAATCGGCCCCTGCTCACTTCCTGTAAAGATTGTAGCGGACCAGGCAGTCAAATACATTCGCAATGGTGTTGCAGGGGCAAATGAAGAAGGATACCATTTTAAGAATGTAAACCCTGTACGTGACTTCGAGGTATCCGAGTATGCAGACCTTCGTTTTATTCAGGAAGGGGATCCTTCACCTGACGGCAATGGGACGATTGTATTTGCAAAAGGGATTGAAGTTGGACATGTTTTCAAATTAGGTACGAGATATTCAGAAGCTTTAGGAAGCTCATTCCTGGATGAAAACGGACGATCTCAATCCATTATCATGGGGTGCTATGGAATCGGGGTTTCCCGTACCTTAGCCGCGGTGGCAGAACAATTCAATGATGATAGAGGTCTTGTATGGCCGGCGAATCTCGCGCCATTCGACCTTCATTTAATTCCAATCAACATGAAGGATGAAGCCCAAGAATCACTTTCAAACGAATTATATGCCTCATTCAAAGAAAACAGGTATGATGTATTAATGGATGATCGAGCTGAACGTCCAGGCGTTAAATTTGCCGATTCAGACCTGATTGGTCTCCCTATCCGTATAACGGTCGGAAAGAAAGCGGGAGAAGGAATCGTCGAAATAAAGGTAAGAAAAACCGGCGAGATGTTGGAGGTTCATAAAGATGAACTCCTGACCAAGCTGCAAGAACTATTCAAGACACTTTCGTAAACCTAAGAGGGCTCGACTTTAAAGGAGGCAATCCTTTTGCTGTCAGCCCTTTTTATTCTGTAAACAAGTATGATACACGAATAGA
The DNA here is from genome assembly GCF_019334305.1 of Rossellomorea orangium. Classification (GTDB taxonomy): domain Bacteria; phylum Bacillota; class Bacilli; order Bacillales; family Bacillaceae_B; genus Rossellomorea. The sequence continues at coordinate 247,878 of NZ_JAHWGH010000018.1, read as the reverse complement.
AATGGGGGAAAAGAACATGGATGAGAAGCCCCTGGGCAAAAGAGAAAGGTTTCAATTGCTGCTGCAGCAGTTAGGCCTAACAGAAGATGCCTTTGTTCAGTATTTCAGACACGCTGAAATTGAAAAGTTGGCAGTTTATCGTAAGGAAAAGAAATGGCATTTTCACTTCACATTTGAAGAAATCATCCCTTGTAACGTATGGAGCAAATTTTCCATCGCGCTGCAAACATCCTTTAAACATATCGCGAATGTAGGCTATACGATCAGGGTGTTGAATCCGAATGTGACGGATCAGCATATCTTGGATTACTGGCAGGACTGTGTGAAAGAAATCCAAGGAATATCTCCGCCCTTATTAAAATTATTAAATACGCAAAAGCCTAAAATAAATGGAAACAAAATAATTGTTCAGGCTTCTAATGATACAGAAGCTACGCAGTTGAAAAGGAAATATGGTGATATGATTACCTCGACATTTGAAAACTTCGGTTTCCCTAAATTGGTGCTCGATGCAGAGGTAGGTCAGGTAGAAGAACAAAACAACGAATATGAGAAATTTTTAGAAGAGAAGCTTAAAGAGGACCAGGAAAGAGCGAAACAGGCTCTTATTGAAATGGAAAAAGCCGAAAAAGAAGGTGCAAGTGATGCACCGAGCGGTCCGTTCATACTTGGTCTCACGATCAAGGACGATGCTGACTTCCGAAAAATTGAAGAGATTTATGATGAAGAACGGCGTATCGCCATCGAAGGATATGTGTTCGATTGTGAAACAAGGGAACTCAGAAGCGGACGTACTTTACTGACTTTTAAGGTGACGGACTATTCAAGTTCCATTCTCGTTAAGATGTTCTCCAGGGATAAAGAGGACGCTGCCGTCATGAACATGATGAAAAAGGGGATGTGGGTCCGCTGTCGTGGCAGCATTCAAAATGATACATTTGTACGCGACCTTGTCATGATCGCCAATGATGTCAATGAAATTAAGCCTGTTCTTAGACTGGATACGGCTCCGGCCGATGAAAAAAGAGTAGAGCTTCACATGCATACACCCATGAGTCAGATGGATGCCGTTTCTTCAGTGGCTAGCCTGGTTGCCCAAGCAAAAAAATGGGGGCATAAAGCTGTTGCGATAACGGATCATGCTGTAGCGCAATCTTTCCCGGAAGCTTACAACGCAAGTAAGAAAAACGATATTAAACTCCTCTATGGTGTGGAAGCTAACCTTGTGGATGATGGGGTGCCGATTGCTTATAATGACCGTGACCTTCCTCTTGAAGATAGCACATTTATCGTGTTCGATGTGGAAACGACCGGACTTTCGGCGGTTTACGACACCATCATTGAGCTTGCAGCCGTGAAGATCAAAGATGGAGAGGTCATTGATAAATTCGAATCATTTGCCAATCCACATCATCCGTTATCCGCTACGACGATAGAGCTGACGGGAATTACAGATGACATGGTACAAACAGCTCCAGAAATCAATGATGTTCTTCATAGATATCATAAATGGGTAGGCGACGATATACTGGTCGCCCATAATGCATCCTTTGATATGGGGTTCCTGAATGCAGGATATCAAAAAGCCGGCATACAGAAAGCTGCCAATCCAGTCATTGATACCCTCGAGCTTGCAAGGCTTCTGTACCCGCAATTCAAGAACCACCGCTTAAATACATTGGCGAAGAAATTCGATATTGAATTGACACAGCATCACAGGGCCATTTATGATGCCGAAACAACGGGATATCTTTTACTGAAAATGTTGAAAGATGCTGTGGAAAAAGGAATCACGAATCATAAACAGTTTAATGATTATATGGGAAAAGGGGACTCATACAAACGGTCAAGGCCGTATCACTGTACATTGATTGCTCAGACGGAAGAAGGATTGAAAAATCTATATAAGCTGGTATCCATTTCTCATATGAATTATTTCTTCCGTGTCCCCCGGATTCCACGTTCTCAATTACAGAAGTATCGCGCGGGAATTCTCGTTGGCTCTGGTTGTGATAAAGGTGAAGTGTTCGAAGGGATGATGCAGAAGGGGAAAGAAGAAGTCGAAGAAAAGGCTCAATTCTATGATTATCTTGAAGTTCATCCGAAAGAAGTGTACCAGCATTTAATTGAATTAGACATCGTTCAAAGTCAGAAGAACCTGGAAGATATCATCCAGAACATCGTTGAGCTTGGCCGGAAATTGGACAAGCCTGTGGTGGCGACCGGAAACGTTCATTACCTGAATGAAACAGATAAGATTTATCGTAAAATCCTGGTCGGGTCACAGGGTGGGGCGAATCCCTTGAACCGCCATGAGCTCCCTGATGTTCACTTCAGGACAACGAATGAAATGCTCGATGCATTCTCCTTCTTGGGGAAAGAAACGGCAAAAGAGATTGTCGTTGATAATTCCAATAAGATTGCCGATATGATAGACGTCATCAAGCCGATCAGAGATGATCTTTATACACCGAAAATCGAAGGTGCAGACGAAGAAATGCGTCGTATGAGTTATGCTATGGCGAAAAGCATCTATGGAGAAGAGCTTCCTGAAATCGTGGAAGCCAGGATTGAAAAAGAATTGAAGAGTATCATCGGACATGGTTTCGCGGTCATCTATCTGATCTCCCATAAGCTGGTTAAGAAATCACTGGATGACGGATACTTGGTCGGTTCACGTGGATCGGTAGGCTCGTCTTTTGTAGCGACCATGACTGAAATCACGGAAGTAAATCCTTTACCGCCTCATTATGTATGCCCGTCCTGCAAGAAATCCGAGTTCTTTGACGATGGATCAGTGGGGTCAGGATTCGACCTGCCTAATAAGGACTGCCCCGATTGTGGTGTTCCTTATAAAAAAGACGGTCACGATATTCCGTTTGAAACCTTCCTTGGATTTAAAGGGGACAAGGTTCCGGATATCGATTTGAACTTCTCGGGGGAGTATCAGCCAAATGCCCACAACTATACAAAGGTTCTATTCGGTGAGGACAACGTATACCGTGCTGGTACAATCGGAACTGTTGCCGAAAAGACCGCTTATGGGTATGTTAAGGGATACGCGAATGATCATCAGCTCCAAATCCGTGGGGCAGAAATTGATCGTTTGGTCAGTGGATGCACCGGTGTGAAAAGAACAACCGGACAGCATCCGGGAGGAATCATCGTAGTGCCGGATTACATGGATATCTATGATTTCTCACCTATCCAGTTTCCTGCGGACGATTCGAGCTCGGAATGGAAAACGACGCATTTTGACTTCCATTCAATTCATGACAACCTTTTGAAGCTGGACATTCTTGGACACGATGATCCGACTGTCATACGGATGCTGCAGGATCTGTCGGGAATCGATCCTAAAACGATTCCGACAGATGATCCTGAAGTGATGAAAATCTTCAGCGGTACCGAATCACTTGGAGTGACGGAAGAGCAAATCATGTGTAAGACCGGTACTCTAGGTATCCCGGAATTCGGGACGAGGTTCGTCCGTCAGATGCTTGAAGATACTAAGCCGACAACTTTTTCCGAGCTTGTCCAAATTTCTGGCCTTTCCCACGGTACCGATGTGTGGCTTGGAAATGCACAAGAGCTCATTCATAACAACATATGCAACCTGAGCGAAGTGATCGGGTGTCGTGATGATATTATGGTATATCTGATCTATCAAGGGCTCGAGCCTTCACTTGCCTTTAAAATCATGGAGTTTGTACGTAAAGGGAAGGGTCTGCAGGATGAATGGGTGGAAGAGATGAAGAAGAACGGGGTACCTGACTGGTACATTGACTCATGCTTGAAAATCAAGTACATGTTCCCGAAAGCCCATGCTGCAGCTTACGTATTAATGGCCGTTCGTATCGCTTATTTCAAAGTCCATCACGCTCTCCTTTACTATGCGGCTTATTTTACCGTCCGTGCAGAGGATTTCGACATCGAAGCGATGGTAAGAGGTTCTCAGGCTGTAAGAGCCAAGATAGAGGAAATCAATAGTAAAGGCCTGGATGCTTCTCCGAAAGAAAAGAATACTTTGACGGTCCTTGAGTTGGCACTTGAGATGTGTGAAAGAGGGTATAAGTTTCAGAAAGTAGATCTTTATCGTTCAAAAGCCGCCGAGTTTGTGATCGATGGAGATACACTGATCCCTCCGTTTAATTCTATACCGGGACTTGGGACCAATGCTGCCATCAATATCGTGAATGCAAGGAAAGATGGGGAATTCCTATCAAAAGAGGACCTTCAACAAAGAGGCCGCGTATCCAAGACCATTATAGAATATCTTGACAACCACGGATGCCTGGAAGCTTTACCTGAAAAGAATCAGTTATCCCTCTTTTAAGTTGATACCATGGGAATTGTTTGCATAAAAATGTTGATTATGGTATATTTTTATTGGAAATACTAAAGATAGCTCTAAAGGTAGAAGAGTGGGGTCGCACCCCACTCTTTCGTTATTACATGGAGATTTTTTGAACTATCATTTCTAGTCTTGGTGCAAGATTTTCCTATAGACCAGGAGGTAAGTATGAGCAAAATAACAACACTTGTAGAAGAAATTGTTACACCAATCTTAGATGACATGTCTTTAGAACTCATCGACATGGAATATGTAAAAGAAGGATCCAACTGGTTTCTTCGTGTATTCATCGATAAAGATTCAGGTGTTGACATTGAAGAATGTGGAATAGTAAGTGAAAGACTTAGTGAAAAGTTAGATGAAATTGACCCAATTCCTCATAATTACTTTTTAGAAGTTTCTTCACCGGGGGCTGAACGTCCTTTAAAGAAAGACAAGGACTTCGAGAAAGCCATTGGCAAAAACGTTTATGTAAAAACGTATGAGCCTTTGAACGGCGAAAAAGCCTTCGAAGGGACACTTCTTTCCTATACTTCAGACCAATTATCACTAGAAGTAACCATTAAGACTCGAAAAAAGAAGGTTGAAATTCCAACAGATAAGATAGCCATTGCACGATTGGCTGTTACATTTTCATAGGAACGAACCGCATTATAAAGGGGGATGAAACCACCATGAGCACGCAGTTATTAGATGCTCTAACTGTTTTAGAGAAAGAGAAAGGCATTGCAAGGGATGTCATCATTGAAGCGATTGAAGCAGCCCTTGTTTCAGCTTACAAACGAAATTTTAACCAAGCACAGAATGTCCGTGTAGACCTTAACCTTGATACGGGGACGATGAGAGTCTTCGCCCGGAAGGAAGTCGTAGATGAGGTATTTGATTCACGTCTGGAGATTTCAGTGGAAGATGCAGGAGAAATCAATCCAAGTTACGAAGTAGGAGACGTTGTGGAACTTGAAGTGACTCCTAAGGACTTTGGGCGTATTGCAGCTCAAACGGCTAAACAGGTTGTGACTCAACGTGTGAGAGAAGCAGAAAGAGGAATTATCTATTCTGAATTTGTTGACCGTGAAGAAGACATTATGACAGGTATCGTTCAACGCCAGGATAATCGTTTCATCTATGTGGCATTAGGAAAGATCGAAGCACTTTTACCTGTAAGTGAGCAAATGCCAAATGAAACATATAAACCTCATGACAGGATTAAAGTGTTCATTACGAAAGTAGAGAAGACGACAAAAGGTCCTCAGATTTTTGTTTCAAGGACACATCCTGGATTATTGAAACGACTATTCGAAATTGAAGTTCCAGAAATCTTTGATGGAACAGTGGAAATTAAATCAGTGGCACGTGAAGCCGGCGACCGCTCTAAAATTTCTGTTCATGCGGAAAACCCTGAAGTGGATCCGGTAGGTGCATGTGTAGGAACCAAAGGTGCCCGTGTTCAAGCCATTGTAAACGAATTAAAAGGTGAGAAGATCGATATCGTTCAGTGGTCGGAAGACCCAGTGACTTTCGTCGCCAATGCCTTAAGCCCATCCAAAGTATTGGATGTACAGGTGAATGAAGAAGATAAAGCAACCAGGGTCGTCGTTCCCGACTATCAACTGTCCCTTGCGATCGGTAAACGCGGTCAAAATGCTCGTCTTGCAGCTAAGTTGACAAACTGGAAGATTGATATCAAGAGTGAGACAGATGCAAGGGAATTAGGGTTGTATCCTCGCGAAGAGGCCTTTTTACCTCAGGATGAAGAGGAAGAGTACGACAACGAGCCTTTAAATATTGATTTTGAAAATCAAGATTAAGAGGTGAGTAAGATGGGTGTTAACAAGAAGATTCCTTTGCGCAAATGTGTAGCAACGGGTGAAATGAAACCAAAAAAAGAAATGATTCGTATTGTTAGATCCAAAGAAGGCGAGGTTTCCATCGATCCGACGGGAAAGAAATCCGGACGTGGTGCTTATCTTTCGAAGGATAAAGACGTCATTTTACAAGCTAAAAAGAAAAATACTTTAGCCAATCAATTACAAGCGAAAATAGATGAATCTCTTTACGATGAATTGATTAGCCTTGTGGAGAAGGAGTAACGTTTAGCGTATGAATCAGAATCGTTGGATGTCACTTTTAGGATTGGCAAATCGGGCACGTAAGATTATTTCAGGTGAAGAGCTTGTTATTAAAGAAGTTCGTAGTGGACGAGCGAAACTTGTCATTCTTTCCAAAGATGCTTCTGCTAATACAAACAAGAAAATCACGGACAAATGTAAATCGTATCATGTCCCGGTATGCTTAGTGGAAAACAGGCATGATCTAGGTCAAGCCATAGGAAAAGAGGCAAGGGTAGTCGTAGCCATCATGGATGCAGGCTTTGCCAAAAAATTATCCGAACTGCTCGATGAATCTCAGTGGGGGTGAACATATGAGCAAGACGCGTGTTTATGAATATGCAAAAAAATATAATGTTTCAAGCAAAGATGTAATCGAAAAATTAAAGCAACTTAATATTGAGGTATCAAACCATATGGCAACTATAGAAGATGACGCAGTAACGAAATTAGACGCAATGTATAAAGGTGATTCCAAAGGGCAATCTGCCCAAAAAGATTCAAAAACAAGTGCAAAGTCAGAAGATGCTCCTAATAAGGAGAAAGTAAAGACAGCGCCTAAAAGCCGTGAAGGAAAAAAACACGAGCAACAGCACCAATCAAAGGAGAAGAAGGTCTTCAATAATAACAATAACAACAAAAACAAAAATAACAGACAAAATAAGCAAAACAAAAATTTCAAACAGGCTCCTCAGCAACAACAGCCTGCCAAGAAAAAAGAACTTCCTTCAAAGATAACGTTCTCCGAGTCATTAACGGTTTCAGAACTTGCTAAAAAGCTTCATAAGGAGCCTTCTGAAATCATAAAAAAATTATTCATGCTTGGTGTCATGGCAACCATCAACCAGGAGCTGGATAAGGACTCAATCGAATTGATTGCAGGGGAATACGGAGTCGAAGTAGAAGAAGAAATTAAAGTGGATGCTACAGATCTGGAAGTTTATTTCACTGAAGATACTGAAGATCAGGTAGAAGAACGTCCTTCTGTTGTAACCATCATGGGTCACGTCGACCATGGTAAAACCACTCTGCTTGATTCAATCCGTAATACGAAAGTAACTGCGGGGGAAGCTGGCGGGATCACTCAGCATATTGGTGCTTATCAAGTGGAAGTGGACGGCAAGAAAATCACGTTCCTTGATACTCCGGGACATGCTGCCTTCACGACTATGCGTGCACGTGGTGCCAAAGTAACGGACATTGCGATTATCGTTGTAGCGGCTGACGACGGTGTCATGCCTCAGACGGTTGAAGCAATCAACCATGCGAAAGCGGCAGAAGTACCGATCATCATTGCTGTTAATAAAATGGATAAAGAAGCTGCCAATCCAGATCGTGTGATGCAGGAATTAACCGAATATGAATTGGTGCCTGAAGCATGGGGTGGAGACACTATCTTCGTACCATTATCTGCATTATCAGGTGAAGGGATCGACAATCTTCTAGAAATGATCGTTCTTGTAAGTGAAGTGGAAGAGCTTAAAGCAAATCCAAATCGTCTTGCACAAGGAACTGTCATTGAAGCTCAATTGGATAAAGGCCGCGGGTCTGTAGCTACTCTACTCGTTCAGAATGGAACGTTGAAAGTAGGGGATCCAATCGTAGTAGGAACTACATTCGGACGAGTCCGTGCAATGGTCAATGACCTTGGCCGCCGTGTGAAAGAAGCCGGACCTTCTGCTCCAGTTGAAATCACTGGTTTGAATGATGTTCCACAAGCGGGAGATCGTTTCGTCGTATTCGAAGATGAAAAGACTGCCCGTTCTGTTGGAGAAGCACGTGCATCCCAGGCGCTTCAAGCCCAGCGTGGAGAAAAGTCCAAGGTAAGCCTTGAAAACCTGTTCGAACAAATGAAACAGGGGGAAATGAAAGACTTGAACCTTGTGCTTAAAGCGGATGTTCAAGGATCGGTTGAAGCATTGGCAGCCTCGTTAATGAAGATTGAAGTTGAAGGTGTAAATATCCGGATCATCCACACAGGTGTGGGGGCTATCAATGAATCTGATATTACACTGGCTTCAGCTTCTAATGCCATTGTGATCGGTTTTAACGTTCGACCTGATGTAAATGCAAAACGTACGGCAGAAGCAGAAGGCGTAGAGATTCGACTACATCGCATCATCTATAAGGTAATGGAAGAAATCGAAGCCGCTATGCAAGGGATGCTTGACCCTGAATTCGAGGAGAAGATCATTGGTCAGGCAGAGGTCCGTCAAACATTTAAAGTGTCTAAAGTCGGTACGATTGCGGGAAGCTATGTAACAGAAGGTAAGATTTCACGAGATAGCGGAGTTCGACTAATCCGTGACGGAATCGTTATCTTCGAAGGTGAACTGGATGCCCTTAAGCGCTTTAAGGATGATGCAAAAGACGTAGCTAAAGGTTACGAATGCGGTATTACAATTAAGAACTTTAATGATGTGAAGGAAGGCGACGTCATCGAAGCCTTCATCATGGAAGAAATCACACGTAAATGATCACATATGTTGAATGTGAGTGCATGATTTATGACTCTCACTCATTGAAAGAAAAGAGGGCTGTCCTGCAAAGGATCATGACACGCCTTAAACAAAAATTCAATGTATCGGTTGCTGAAATCGGGCATCAGGATGTTTGGCAGCGTACCAGGATTGCCATCGTTGCCGTCGCTTCTTCCAAAGGAGCGAGCGAACGGGAGATCGAACACGCATTGAAATTCATGGATTCTTTTCCTGAGTGGGAACGACTGGATACCCAAATCGAGTCGCTATAATAAACGGGCTTATATCAACATATAACCATTAACGAAATATAAGAGGTGATATTGATGAGCCATCGTGCGAATCGTGTTAGCGAGCAAATGAAGAAAGAGCTCAGCGATATTATCGGACGCAAAATAAAGGATCCACGCATTGGCTTTGTAACGGTTACTGATGTACAAGTATCCGGGGATTTACAACAGGCAAAAGTGTATATTACCGTTCTAGGTGGGGAAGACCAGAGAGAAAATACTCTTAAGGGCCTCGCGAAGGCAAAAGGATTTATCCGCTCTGAAGTAGGGCAGAGGATCCGCCTTCGTAAAACACCTGAAATTATTTTTGAGTTTGATGAATCGATTGATTATGGTAATCATATTGAATCTTTATTAAGAAAAGTTCAAGATGAACCAGAAGAATCTAAAGATACAGAAGAGTAACATGAAAGGGCTGATCCGGACGGAAGTACAATTCCAAAGGGTCGGTCCTTTATGTTTTCCTTTTTGAAATATTCTACAATGCACACTGGAGGTATAAAGATGAATGGAATCCTGCCCCTATGGAAGCCACGGGGAATGACATCCCATGATTGTGTCTTTAAGCTGAGAAAGCTTCTCAGAACGAAGAAAGTTGGCCATACCGGTACTTTGGACCCTGAAGTCTCAGGGGTTCTGCCCATTTGCATCGGAAGGGCAACCAAGATAGCAGAGTATATTACGGCATCGGGAAAGACCTATGAAGGGGAAGTCACCCTGGGCTCCTCCACCACAACAGAAGACGCGTGGGGAGAGAAAGTTCAAGAAAAGAAGGTAGACCGAATGATAACGAGAAAGGAGGTTGAAGAAATCCTTCAAGATCTGACAGGAGACATCACTCAGACACCCCCAATGTTTTCGGCGGTCAAAGTGAATGGAAAGCGGTTATATGAATATGCAAGGCAGGGGATAGAAGTTGACAGGCCTTCAAGAACGGTTCATATCCATAGTCTTCAATTACTGGAGGATTGGAATGAGTTAGACAGGAATAATCCTGCTTTTTCTTTTGAAGTAGTATGTGGGAAAGGGACTTATGTAAGAACACTTGCCGTTGAAATCGGGAAAAGACTTGGGTATCCTGCTCATATGTCCGCCCTCACCCGGACGCAATCTGCCAGTTTTAGAAAAGAAGATTGTTTCACTTTCGAAGAGATACAAGAGTTCGTTCTGACTGAACGTTCACAAGACCTTCTTCTTCCACTGGAAATGGGGCTTTCTCATTTGCCGAAAAAGGCAATTAGTGATACATTAGCAGAGAAAGTGAAGAACGGAGCACGCTTAGAAGAGCCTGAGGATTGGCCAGAAGGCCCAGAGGTAGTGATGGAGTATCAAGGTAAGGTCATTGCCATCTATCAGCGGCATCCGGACAAGCCTGGGATTATCAAGCCTGTCAAAGTGCTTTTCAACGACTAGTGAAAAAGGTGAAATACTGTGAAAGTAATAACTGTACATCATCCACATTCAATTAGTAAGAATGATTTCCCCCCCCTGGTACTCGCACTAGGATATTTCGATGGGGTTCATAAAGGCCATCAGAGGGTGATCAGGGCAGCCGTAGATACAGCGAAGGATATGAACGTCTGTAGCGCTGTGATGACATTTGACCCGCATCCTTCCGTCGTATTGGGGCATAAACACAAGCATATACACTACATAACACCTCTTGAAGATAAGAAAGAAATCATTAAAGGACTCGGCGTGGATTATTTATTTATTGTCCGCTTTACATCAGAATTTGCAAGCTTGATTCCACAGGACTTTGTTGATCAATATATTATCGGACTAAATGTAAGGCATGTAGTGGCAGGGTATGATTATTCATATGGAAGACTAGGGAAAGGAACGATGGAAACTCTTCCATTTCACTCACGGGATAAATTTACATCCACGACTATTTCAAAACTTACAGATAATGAACTGGATATGAAAGTGAGCTCTACCTTAATTAGGGAAAACCTAAAAGAAGGAGACGTTTACAGGGTACAGAGGCTCCTTGGCAGACCATTTAAAATGAAGGGGACTGTCATACACGGAGATAAGAGAGGCAGGAAAATAGGTTTTCCCACAGCCAATATCGAGCTTTCTGATAACTATCTGACCCCAAAGGTGGGGGTCTATGCAGTCAGGATGAAAATTCATGATACATGGTTCAACGGTGTGTGCAACATTGGCTATAAACCAACGTTCAAGAATCCCGATGACTACTCCCTCTCTATTGAAGTTCATCTTTTCGATTTTCATACTTCCATTTATGGAGAAGAAGTGTTCATAGAATGGTATGATAGGATCAGGGATGAACAGAAGTTTTCCGGAATTGACGAATTAATCTCTCAAATCCAGAAAGATAAGGACCAGGCTATAGACTACTTTACGAAAATTTAACGATTACACTTGATTTTTATATAAAAGAGTAGTATTCTAAATAGCGTATGAAATGAACCTTTGCTTGGCATCACGATTCACCAACGGTTGCTCAGTAACAGGGGATTTGAAAGAAATTATTAGGAGGTGAAAAGGATGGCTATCACTAAAGAGCGTAAAAACGAACTTATCAGTGAATACAAAGTACATGAGAACGATACTGGATCTCCAGAAGTTCAAATTGCTGTCCTAACTGAAGAAATTAACAACCTGAACGATCACTTACGCGTTCACAAGAAAGATCACCACTCTCGTCGCGGTCTTCTTAAAATGGTAGGTCACCGTCGTAATCTATTATCTTACTTACGTAAGAAAGATGTACAACGCTACCGTGAGTTAATTAACAAATTAGGTTTACGTCGATAAACAGACAAAGGAAGCGGGATTATGTCCCGCTTTTTCTTTAGCTTTCATAAGTGGAAATCTTTGTATGATCCTCCACTTCTTTTTATACATTTTCTTTATTTAAAGTATTCAATTTGATTGTTTTTGTCTAAAATACATAATATGTACATAGAGTACTCGATTGACCAATGGACGGCTCAATCAACCACTATGATACAGCATCCTGTATTTACATAGTCAGTAAGATTTATTCAAGCGAATATAACAGCGCAAATGTGCATGATATAGATTATTTTTAAGTTTATCCGGGTTGGGTACAGGCCGAACCCTTTAGTGATATATAAAGAGAGGGGTACACTTTATGGAACAAACTAAACAAACCTTTTCCATTGATTGGGCTGGAAGAGAATTAACGGTCGAAGTTGGCCAATTTGCCAAACAAGCGAATGGAGCGGTAATGGTACGCTATGGTGATACGGCAGTATTAAGCAGTGCTACAGCTTCGAAAGAGCCAAAACCTTTGGATTTCTTCCCATTAACGGTTAACTATGAAGAAAGATTATATGCAGTGGGTAAAATCCCTGGAGGATTCATTAAACGTGAAGGTCGCCCAAGTGAAAAAGCAATCCTTGCCAGCCGCTTGATTGACCGTCCTATCCGACCATTGTTCGCAGATGGATTCCGTAATGAAGTTCAAGTCATCAGCATTGTGATGAGTGTAGACCAAAACTGTTCTTCTGAAATGGCAGCAATGTTTGGTTCATCATTAGCCCTTTCTGTATCTGATATCCCATTCGAAGGTCCGATTGCCGGAGTTATCGTGGGTCTAGTTGATGGTAAATTCATTATCAATCCTTCAGTTGAGGAATTAGAGAAGAGTGAAATTCATTTATCTGTTGCCGGTACAAAAGATGCCATCAACATGGTAGAAGCGGGTGCAGATGAGGTTCCGGAAGAAACAATGCTTGAAGCAATCATGTTTGGTCATGAAGAAATTAAGCGTTTAGTTGCCTTCCAGGAGGAAATCGTTGCTAAAGTCGGTAAAGAGAAATTGGATATCCAACTTGCTGAACTTGATCAGGATGTTGAAGCAGAAGTTCGTGCATTATGTGAAAGCGAACTGATCCCTGCCATCCAGGTCCAGGAGAAGCATGCCCGTGAAGAAGCGATAAAAGCTGTAAAAGATAAGGTAATGGCTGTATATGAAGAAGAAAAGGAGGCTGACGAAGCTGCCCTGAAGCAAGTGAAAAAAGTATTGGACAAACTTGTGAAAAATGAAGTTCGCCGTTTGATAACGGAAGATAAAGTCCGTCCTGATGGTCGTAAAGTAGACGAAATCCGTCCACTCTCTTCAGAAGTCGGTTTATTGCCAAGAACACACGGTTCAGGATTATTTACTCGTGGACAAACTCAAGCACTAAGTATTTGTACGCTGGGTGCTTTAGGTGATGTACAGGTTCTTGATGGGTTAGGAATCGAAGAATCAAAACGATTCATGCACCATTACAATTTCCCTCAATTCAGTGTAGGGGAAACAGGACCGATCAGAGGACCTGGCCGTCGTGAAATCGGACATGGAGCACTGGGAGAAAAAGCCCTGGATCCAATCATTCCAAATGAAAAAGACTTCCCTTATACAATCCGTCTTGTTTCTGAAGTGCTTGAATCTAACGGTTCTACTTCTCAAGCGAGTATTTGTGCAAGTACGTTAGCGATGATGGACGCCGGTGTGCCTATTAAGGCGCCTGTAGCAGGAATTGCTATGGGTCTGATCAAATCCGGTGAAAACTATTCTATCTTAACGGATATTCAAGGAATGGAAGATCACCTCGGTGATATGGACTTTAAGGTAGCAGGTACATCTAAAGGAGTAACTGCTCTTCAAATGGATATCAAGATTGATGGACTGTCACGTGAAATCCTTGAAGAAGCCCTTCAACAAGCGAAAAAAGGAAGAATGCAGATTCTAGAGAGCATGCTTTCTACAATCGGAGAATCAAGAACAAGTCTTTCTCAATATGCACCTAAGATCCTGACGATGCATATCAATCCTGATAAGATCAGAGATGTTATTGGACCAAGTGGTAAACAAATCAATAAAATCATCGATGAGACTGGTGTTAAGATTGATATCGAACAGGACGGTACAATCTTCATTTCTTCAACTGACGAAGAGATGAACAAAGTGGCTAAGAAAACGATTGAAGATATCGTCAGAGAAGTGGAAGCTGGACAAATGTATCTTGGAAAAGTAAAACGAATTGAGAAATTCGGTGCATTTGTAGAAATCTTCAGTGGCAAAGACGGCCTGGTCCACATTTCTGAGATTGCAGAAGAACGTATTCGCAAGGTGGAAGATGTAGTGGCAATAGGTGATGAAATCCTTGTAAAAGTACTCGACATCGATAATCAAGGAAGAGTCAACTTATCCAGAAAAGCCGTTCTTAAAGAACAGCGAGAAAAAGAAGAACAAAACCAAGGTTAATCTTTAAAGAATGGCAGGCTGTCCTGTAAGGAGCAATTTCTCTCCTCCGGGACGGCTTTTTTTATCTGTTGAACGGCTTTAGCGCCGGATGTTCTACGCTATTCTTTTCCTACATATGTTTGTAGGAGAAGGAAGGTGGACAGGGATGGAAAAAAAATACTTGATTGGAATTAGTCTAATTGCTATTCTGACTTTAGTAGTTGTAGAGAATCCTATAACAGATCGATATGTGACGGGATTAAAACAAGAAGCGGTAGTTGTGAATGGGGATAGTGGGACTAATGACTTGACCCGCATAATAAAAGAGGAAGCGAAATCGAGAGAAATTCCAGCCCAGGATGCTGTAATCGATACGGTTTGGAAAGCTACACCAGGATATAATGGATTAAAAGTAGATGTAGAGGCATCCTTGAAAAATATGAAAAAAGAAAAATCGTTTGATGAAGATAAACTGATTTACAAGCAAATACCACCTGAAAAACATTTACCAGATTTACCCGCTTCACCAGTTTATCGCGGAAATCCTGATAAACCCATGGTGTCCTTTATCATCAATGTAGCTTGGGGCAATGAATACATTCCCGATATGCTTGCAACTTTGAAAAAACATCAGGTATATGCTACGTTCTTTCTAGAGGGGAGATGGGTCAAGAATAACCCGGACCTGGCGAAGATGATTGTGGATGCGGGTCATGAGGTGGGTAACCACTCCTACTCCCATCCGGATATGAAGACGTTAGAAACCGCCAAGGTACGAGAGGAATTAAAAAAGACGAACGAAATGATTGAAGTGACTACGGGGGAAAAAGTGAAATGGTTTGCTCCTCCAAGCGGCAGTTACCGGGATGAAGTTGTGAGCATTGCGGATGAAATGCAAATGAGGACTATCATGTGGAGTGTGGACACGATTGATTGGCAAAAGCCACAGCCGGATGTATTGATTGAACGCGTAATGCGAAAGATGCACAACGGCGCGATTGTGCTCATGCATCCGACAGCTTCAACTGCGAATTCCTTAAATTCGTTGATCCTTCAAATAAAAGACAAAGATTTGCGGCTCGGTACGATCTCAAGTTTAGTAAAAGAAGAGAGAATCGTAGATGATGCAGATAATTCGTCACAACAGGGAAATAGTAAGAAGAAGCAGTAATTTTGCATCATGAATAGGAGGAACTTTCTTGATTAAGAAATATACATGCCAAAATGGACTGCGAATCGTGCTGGAAGAAATTCCACACGTTCGCTCCGTAGCAATAGGAGTCTGGATTGGGACCGGCTCACGAAATGAAACAGAACAAAATAATGGAATTTCCCATTTTCTGGAGCATATGTTCTTTAAAGGTACAAAGACTAAGACTGCACGCGAAATAGCAGAGTCATTCGACAGTATCGGCGGACAGGTCAATGCATTCACTTCAAAGGAATATACCTGTTATTATGCAAAAGTGTTGGACAACCATGCCGACTACGCATTACATACACTTTCAGATATGTTTTTTAATTCAACTTATGTTGAAGAAGAACTGACGAAGGAAAAAAATGTCGTATATGAAGAAATCAAAATGTATGAAGATACTCCGGACGATATCGTTCACGATTTACTAAGTAAAGCCATCTATGAAGAGCATCCACTTGGGTATCCGATCCTTGGTACCGAAGACACATTGAACTCATTCAATCAGGCTAAGTTAAAGGAGTACATGCATGATATGTATACTCCTGACCAGGTAGTCGTGTCTGTTGCAGGCAATGTCGACGAAACATTCATCAAGGAAGTCGAAAAGCTATTCGGGTCCTATGAAGGTGGCAAAGGGCCGGAAGATCGTATGAAACCTGTTTTTCACAACAACAAGCTCGCCCGTAAGAAAGACACGGAACAAGCCCATTTATGCTTAGGTTTCGATGGTCTTAAAATCGGTCATCCTGATATATACAATTTGATTGTGTTAAATAACGTATTGGGCGGCAGTATGTCATCCCGTCTGTTCCAGGAGGTTCGAGAACAGAGAGGACTTGCATACTCTGTATTTTCATACCACTCAGCATACGAGGACAGCGGCATGGTGACCATTTACGGAGGCACGGGGGCAAATCAGTTAGATCAATTATTCGATACGATAAACAGTACACTTGAAACACTGAAAGCAGATGGAATCACCTCTAAAGAATTACTCAACAGCAAAGAGCAATTAAAAGGGAACCTGATGCTGAGTCTGGAAAGTACCAATAGCCGCATGAGCAGAAATGGCAAAAATGAATTACTATTGAAACGTCACCGTACCCTGGATGAAATCGTCGAAGAAATTGATGGTGTGACGATGGATAAAGTCAATAGACTGGCCTTGAGCATCTTTACAGATGATTATGCTTCGGCTCTTATCAGCCCTGAAGGAGTTCTGCCAAAAAATATGAAGAATTAATCAAGAAAAGCAGACTTTATTGGTCTGCTTTTTTACATGCCAATCCTCTCCACCGAGGTTAAACTTTCTGCTTCTAAAACAATGGACAGTGTATACATTGTACTAAAGAGCATTTTTTTGGAGGGATACTAATAATGAGGCTAAGTGAATTAAGCGGGAAAGAAATCGTTGATTATAAAAAAGCGGAACGTTTAGGCATCCTGGGTCAAACTGATCTTGAATTCAATGATAAGTCAGGCAGTATCAACGCCCTCATCATACCAACAGGAAAATGGTTGAGAAAGCAAAGTGGAGAAATCAGGGTGCCCTGGCATCAAATCTGGACGATTGGGGCAGACATGATCATTTTGGAAGTATCGGAAGAATAACTGAAACAATACAATTGTGTAAACGGGTTAGTGCCCGTTTATTTTT
Source organism: Rossellomorea orangium (assembly GCF_019334305.1). GTDB lineage: Bacteria > Bacillota > Bacilli > Bacillales > Bacillaceae_B > Rossellomorea. Next base: position 230,561 of record NZ_JAHWGH010000018.1, on the reverse strand, counting down.
TTTGATTACTTTTTCAAAACGTTCATATGCCCCTTTTCTTCTCACCCATTGGTCAGGTGCAACATACACTGTTGAAGTGAAAAGGGATTTAGAATAGCGATTATGTTAAAAGTAGGTGAAATCAGTGATGCTGACTGGAATGCAGATCGCAGTTCTAGGCGGAGATGCTCGTCAACTTGAGATCATTCGAAAGCTTACAGAGTTGGATGCCAAAATATCGCTCGTAGGTTTTGAACAACTAGATCATGCCTTTACAGGGGCTTCGAAGGAAAAACTTGATGAAGTGGATTTTTCGTTGATTGATGCCATCATATTACCTGTACCAGGCACGAATCTTCAAGGAGAAATAGATACGATTTTTTCCAATGAGAAAATCATGTTAACCGAAGAAATTGTAGCTGAGACGCCAGAGCACTGTACGATCTATTCAGGAATTAGTAATGCATACTTGGATAAAATCATGACTTCAACGAACCGTAAACTTATTCAGTTGTTTGAAAGGGACGACGTTGCCATTTATAATTCCATTCCTACAGTAGAGGGAACGATTATGATGGCTATTCAACATACAGACTTTACTATACATGGATCTGACATCATCATATTGGGTCTCGGGAGAGTCGGTATGAGTGTAGCTAGAACGTTTCATCATTTAGGTGGAAGAGTAAAGGTCGGGGTTCGTAAAAGTGAACATCTGGCAAGGGTGACGGAAATGGGGTTAGTGCCATTTCACTTGGATAATCTGGAAAAAGAAGTTGAGAATTGTGACATTTGTATTAATACAATTCCAGTGCATATCGTGAAGGCTGCTGTCATTGCTAAGATGCCTGCACATACGTTAATCATCGATCTTGCTTCAAAGCCTGGTGGTACAGATTTTCGTTATGCAGAAAAGCGTGGAATAAAAGCGCTATTAGCCCCAGGGCTCCCTGGAATTGTAGCACCGAAAACGGCTGGGCAGATACTGGCGAATGTCCTTTGTCAATTATTAGAGAAGGATTTTGATTTAGGAAAGGAGAGTTCATCATGAGTGTGAAAGGAAAACGTATCGGGTTTGGTTTGACAGGATCTCACTGTACGTATGATGCAGTATTCCCGGAAATCGAGCGATTAGTGAATAATGGAGCGGAAGTCATGCCGATTGTGACATCAACCGTTATGAACACCGAGACAAGATTCGGTAAAGGGGAAGATTGGATCAAACGAATCGAAGAAGTAACAGGTCATAAAGTCATCGATTCAATCGTCAAGGCAGAGCCACTTGGTCCGAAGATCCCATTGGATTGCATGGTGATTGCACCCTTAACAGGAAATTCTATGAGTAAATTTGCCAATGCCATGACCGATTCTCCTGTATTGATGGCTGCTAAGGCAACGATTCGTAATCATCGTCCTGTGGTGCTCGGTATTTCCACAAATGATGCTCTTGGATTAAATGGTGTGAATTTGATGCGATTAATTTCGACAAAAGACATCTATTTTATTCCATTTGGGCAGGATGCACCTGTTGCTAAGCCTAAATCAATGGTGGCCAGGATGACACTGATCCAGGAAACAATAGAAGCAGCGATGGAAGGAAGGCAGCTTCAACCCGTCATCATTGAAAGATATTTGGATTAATACAGGAAGAAGGTCATCTCATTATCCTTTTATGATGACCTTCTTTTCATGCATGTATAAGAAGGCTGCTTAAATGAAAGAACCGCAACTTGAAATAAAAAATTCCTATTGTCGAATAATTGTTTATGTTAAAATATTCTTTATTATAGTAATAGACTAAATTCATTTACCTATTGTACTATGAAAATACTGAATGGTTGGAAGGAGAGAAGATTTTGAATACAACGGGATTACATGTAGCTGTTGTGGGTGCCACAGGTGCCGTAGGACAGCAGATGCTTCAAACTTTAGATAAAAGGGATTTTCCTATAAAACAATTGACCTTGTTATCATCAGCTCGATCAGCTGGATCCACTGTTATGTTTAAAGGCAAGGAATGGACGGTAGAAGAAGCGAAGCCTGAAAGCTTTGAAGGAGTCGATATTGCATTATTTAGTGCAGGGGGTAGTGTATCCAAACTTCTTGCTCCTGAAGCCGTAAAACGCGGGGCAGTCGTTGTGGACAATACAAGTGCGTACCGGATGGATCCTGATGTTCCACTTGTAGTACCGGAAGTGAATGAAGAGGATATCAAGAAGCATAATGGAATTATTGCCAATCCTAACTGTTCGACTATTCAAATGGTTGCAGCACTTGAGCCCATCCGCAAACAATATGGCCTCACGAAAGTGATTGTTTCTACCTATCAAGCTGTTTCAGGTGCAGGGGCCGTTGCAATAGATGAACTTCATGCCCAGTCACAGGCCATTTTATCAGGGGAATCCTTTGAGCCTGCTGTTTTACCTGTTAAAGGGGACAAAAAACATTATCAAATTGCATACAATGCGATACCACAAATTGATACATTTCAGGATAACGGATTTACGTTTGAAGAGATGAAAATGATCAATGAAACAAAAAAAATCATGCATATGCCTTCGTTAAAGGTTTCTGCTACTTGTGTCAGATTACCGGTTGTAACAGGTCACTCTGAAAGTGTATATATTGAAATTGAGAAGGATTCTGTTTCAGTGAGTGAGATCCATGAACTTCTCCGGGAAGCGCCAGGCGTAACGCTTGAGGACATTCCTGAAGAACAAATATATCCAATGCCTGCTCATGCAGTGGGAAAACCGGATGTATTTGTAGGCCGGGTGCGTAAAGATCTTGATGAAGATAGGGGCTTCCATATGTGGGTTGTATCTGACAACTTACTGAAGGGAGCGGCTTGGAACTCGGTCCAGATCGCAGAAAGTTTAATGAAGCTTGGTTTAATTAAATAATAAAGAGGGATCGATCCAGCTGAAGATGTCTATCAATCCACTACTATTTTTATCATACCTCTTGAACATATGACAATGAGGTGTAGTCATGAAAGTGATCGTTCAAAAATTTGGTGGAACTTCTGTACGTGACGAGGTAAGCCGCCTCAAGGCAATGGCTCATACGAAACAAGCAATCGAAAAAGGATATAAAGTGGTGGTAGTCGTTTCGGCAATGGGAAGAAAAGGTGAACCCTATGCGACAGATTCACTATTATCATTAATCGGAGGCAGGAATACTTCAATCAGTAAGAGGGAGCAGGACCTCTTGTTGTCATGTGGAGAGATCATTTCGAGCCTTGTATTTTCCAATATGCTTCTAGAGCATGGGATCCGATCAACAGCTCTTACCGGAGCCCAGGCCGGCTTCCGGACAAATAATGATTTTAACAACGCAAAGATCATCGAGATGAAATGCACTCGTTTGGTAAATGAACTCGAGCGGCATGATGTCGTGGTAGTTGCAGGCTTCCAGGGAGCAACGAAGGATGGAGATATCACAACCATCGGCAGAGGTGGAAGTGATACGTCAGCTTCAGCACTTGGCGTCGCATTAAAAGCGGATTACATTGATATATTCACAGATGTGGAGGGAGTCATGACCGCCGATCCACGGATTTCTTCCAAGGCAAGACCCATTACGGTTGTTTCGTATAACGAAGTATGTAATATGGCATACCAGGGTGCCAAGGTGATACATCCCAGGGCGGTTGAGATTGCCATGAATTCGAATGTTCCAATCAGGATTCGCTCCACATACTCTAATGGCGAAGGTACCCTTGTTACCACGCTTGAGAATACGAAAGCGCACAAAGAGTTCAGGAGTCATCCCGTAACAGGGATTGCTCATGTATCCAACCTAACCCAAATTAAAGTGTTTGCTAAGGAAGATCAATACAATCTTCAAGCTGAGGTCTTTAAGGCTATGGCCAAAGAGGAGATAAGTGTAGATTTCATTAACATATCCCCAAGGGGAGTCGTTTACACCGTGGGGTCGTCAGTTGCTGATGATGCAATAAATGTTCTTAGGAACATGGGGCATGACCCCGTTATTGAATCGGAGTGTGCAAAGATTTCAGTGGTTGGAGCGGGAATGACCGGAGTACCGGGTGTGACCTCTGCCATTGTTTCTTCCCTTTCCAATGAAGGGATTCGCATTCTTCAATCTGCGGACAGTCATACGACCATTTGGGTGCTGGTGAAAGAAATGGACTTGATCAATGCCATCAATGCCCTGCATGATACGTTTCAATTACAAGAGAGAAGTGCTGCATTCAAAGTGGGATAATCACAAGAGGAGAGTGACTAGATTGAATTTTGGCCGTGTTTCTACGGCAATGGTTACGCCATTTGACCGTAAAGGAAATATTGATTTTACTAAAACGACTCAGTTAATTCAGTATCTGATCGACAACGGATCGGATTCGTTAGTAGTAGCAGGGACGACAGGGGAGTCACCTACCTTAACAAAAGAAGAAAAGGTTGCCCTATTTCGGCATGTAGTGAAAGTTGTGGATGGAAGGATTCCAGTCATTGCTGGGACGGGAAGCAATAATACCCATGCCTCGATAGAGCTTACGAAAAAAGCAAAAGAGGCAGGCGTTGATGCAATCATGCTGGTTGCCCCGTATTACAATAAACCGAGTCAGGAAGGGATGTATCAGCATTTTAAAGTAATCGCCGAATCGACAGACTTACCAGTGATGCTGTATAACATTCCAGGTAGATCGAGCGTCAACGTGTCACCCGAAACGATCATCCGCCTTTCAAAAATCGAGAACATCGTTGCCGTAAAAGAGGCAAGTGGTGATCTGGATAGTATGACTGAAATCATTTCACATACATCCGATGATTTTATGTTATTCAGTGGAGATGACGGTCTTACCCTGCCGGTATTATCCATAGGCGGAGCTGGAGTTGTGTCTGTAGCTTCCCATGTCATCGGAAACAAAATGCAGGATATGGTCTCTGCCTTTCTAAATGGGAAACCGGCAGATGCAGCACGTCTGCATCAAAGTCTCCTACCCATCATGAAGGGGCTGTTCATGAGTCCGAATCCTACCCCGGTCAAAACGGCTCTGCAGATGAAGGGACTGGACGTGGGCTCTGTTCGTCTACCTTTAATTCCACTCACAGAAGTGGAAAGGGCAAAGCTATCTCAATTATTGGAGAAGTCATTGTAAGCTAATCCATATTTAATTTTCAAAAGACCGTGAAGGATTGAGTTTCCTTTCCGGTCTTTTGTCATATCTATAGATTGTCATGATTTAATTGCTATAAAGAAGAAGGATTTACCCGTGCAGTATAGAAATAGTAGTTAGTATAGATGATTGCAGTGTTTTTCCTAATATTGATTAGTAAGGATAAAATTGGTTGTACTCCCAAATTCGTATCAAGTATAATGGATATAACTGATTGAAGATCGGGGAAGGAACAGCATAGGAGGACATAAATGTGAGTAAGACAAAGAATGAAAATATTAAAGTAATACCACTCGGGGGAGTAGGAGAAATCGGGAAGAACATGTATGTGGTAGAAGTGGATCATGAAATATTCGTGATCGACGCGGGACTCATGTTTCCGGAAAACGAAATGCTGGGAATCGATATCGTCATCCCGGACATTCAGTATCTGATTGAAAACAAAGACCGGGTCAAAGGAATCTTCCTGACTCATGGACATGAGGACAGCATAGGTGCGATTGGGTATGTATTAAGTAAGATCAAAGCGCCTGTTTACGGTACACGCTTGACAAATGCACTTGTAAAAGCTCGTCTGAAGGACGAAAATGTCAGGGAAGATGTGAAATTCTATACAGTACACTCAGATAGCTACCTTAACTTTGACGGAGTGAATGTCACGTTCTTTAAGACCACACATAGTATTCCAGATTCAGTAGGTGTTTGCATACATACATCTGAAGGAGTCATCGTCCATACAGGTGAATTCAAATTTGATCAATCAGCCAAACATTTGTATCGTCCGGATTTAGGCAAGATGGCACAAATAGGTGAGAAGGGCGTCCTTTGTTTGTTATCTGACAGTAAAGAAGCAGAAAGACCGGGATTTACGACATCTGAAGCAGTCATAGAGCAGCATATTACAAATGCCTTGCGGAAAGCATCAGGGAGAGTCATTGTGGCATGCTTCGCCTCGAACTTAATTCGGCTTCAGCAGCTATTTGATGCTGCAGACCAGAATAACCGTAAAGTGGCGGTAGTTGGAAAGAGCTTGAAGAGAGTGTATGATGTAGCCTTGAAACTGGGATATCTTCATGTCAGGGATGAAATGATCATCGGCATAGACGAAATTGGTGATTACCCCAAAGATGAAATCCTCATCATCGCGACAGGAACTCAAGGAGAACCGTTTGAGGCACTTCAACGGATGTCCAAGCGTTCACACCGTCTGGTAAACATCGAGGAAGGAGACACGGTCCTCATTACAGCCACCCCTTCTCCGGGCATGGAAGTGATTGTCGGCAGGACGATCGACATGCTTTTTAGAGCCGGGGCAAATGTATTGACCGCCAATAAAAAGGTTCATGTATCAGGCCATGGTAGTCAGGAAGATTTGAAGTTCATGTTGAATATCATGAAACCTAAATACTTTATTCCCATCCAGGGTGAATACAAGATGCTAGTCGCGCATACTCAGCTCGCACATGATACAGGACTTCCTCATAAGCAGATCTTTATTTTGGATAAAGGAGACGTCCTTCAATACAAGGACGGCAAGATGAGGATGAGCGGACGTGTACAGGCCGGGAATGTATTGATTGATGGCATCGGGGTTGGAGACGTAGGGAACATTGTCCTTCGAGATCGTAAATTATTGTCAGAAGACGGAGTTTTTACGGTTGTCGTCACGATTAACAGAAGGTCGAAATCGATTGTTGCCGGACCTGAAATCATCTCACGGGGATTCGTATATGTAAGGGAGTCCGAGGAATTGATCGAAGGGGCAGGGGGGATTGTGACCGATGTGGTTCATTCTTATCTGCAAAAAGGCTCCTTTGAATGGACAACCATCAAGCAGGAAATCAGGGATCAACTGAATTATTACTTATTCAATAAAACAAGAAGAAGACCGATGATCTTGCCGATTATCATGGAAGTTTAAAGTATGAGGCTATTTGTTTTCGAACAAATAGCCTCATATTTATTTGAAGCTAAAGAATGAAGTATGAAAACACTCCCATATTTAAATAATAACAAGAGAATGGGAATAAAAAGGAGATGTTTTCATGGAACAAAATCGTGAACGTATGCAGGACGAGCCGAACAAAGGACAAGATGATCAAAAAGACAAGCCTTCCGGGTTAATGGAGAAGATACAACAGTTAGGTCAAACCAATGTTCCACAGCTTTCTCAAGACTCTAATATCCATTGTCTGACGATTGTAGGACAAATCGAAGGACATATGCAGCTTCCGCCCCAAAATAAAACGACAAAGTATGAACATGTCATACCACAGCTCGTGGCAATTGAACAAAACCCTAAAATTGAAGGACTTGTTGTCATTTTAAATACAGTCGGGGGAGATGTAGAAGCTGGATTAGCCATTTCTGAAATGATTGCTTCACTATCCAAACCCACAGTCTCTGTAGTTCTCGGAGGAGGCCATAGTATCGGGGTGCCGATTGCTGTATCATGCGACTTCTCTTACATTGCAAGCACCGCTACCATGACGATTCACCCTGTTCGATTAACCGGGTTAGTCATCGGGGTGCCACAAACATTTGAGTATCTTGATAAAATGCAGGACAGAGTGGTGAGCTTTGTCACAAAACACAGCAATATTACAGAAGAAGATTTTAAGGATCTTATGTTTGCAAAAGGTAACCTTACCAGGGATATTGGGACAAATGTGGTGGGGGATGATGCAGTGGAATACGGGTTGATAGATGGTATTGGCGGTATCGGTACAGCAATCAAGAAAATCAATGAATTGATCGATCTGAGAAAGCAGTCAGATCAGCAAGAGGGGCTTGTTCAATGATTCTTTATACAGTGGTACCCAATGATCTTGTATTCCCGACAGAAGCCAGTGAATTCAGCGGTCAAATGATGATGGATTATCAGGGCATTCCCATCCTCGTCCAGCAGGAAGAAAACAAGTATCGAATCATCCGGGTCATGAGCAGTGATCCTGCACATTACTTGAATGAACAAATATGCCCAGGGGAATTTATCAACAATTAAGTGAGAAAGAGGATTTTCCCCAAATAGTGGTTATGCTATAATATACTTGCAAACGATTATTGATATGATAAGTTTACGGGAAGGGTCTGACACCTTAGGCACACACATTGCCCCAAAGGGTCAGCCCTTTCTTCATCTTTATGTACATAACTTTGGTAGACTTCAACAGAATTTAGGTGAATGGATTGGCAAAACGAAAAAAAAGAAAAAAACGTTCTCAAACTAGCTCCACATTAAAACAGACGATTAAATATGAGATTATCGGACTCATCCTTTCCGCCCTAAGCTTGATTTCCATCATTGAGCTTGGCGCTGTAGGGAAAGCACTTGTATATTTTTATCGTTTCTTCCTTGGGGAATGGTATATGATTGCCCTTTTATGGATGCTATATGTAGCGGGTTACCTTATGATTAAGCGAGAAGTACCAATGTTATTCAGCCGCAGATTGGTCGGGATATACATTATCATTGCAAGTTTCCTGCTATTGAGTCACGTGAAATTATTTGATCTCCTTTCCAATGGCGGGTCATTCGATAATCCAAGTGTCATTATGAATACATGGGATTTGTATTGGATGGATATCAGAGGTGAAACCAGTACATCGGATCTTGGAGGAGGTATGATCGGCAGCGTTCTGTTTGCCGTTTCTTATTTTCTTTTTGATTCACAAGGTGCAAGGATCGTAAGCGCAACCTTCATCATGATCGGCATCATTCTAGTGACAGGTAAATCCTTAGGTGATGTACTCGGAAGGGCGGGGAAGCGGTTCGGTGCCTTCATGAGTGGACAATGGTCAGCATTTAAGCAAGATATGAGTGATTGGAAAGAGGAACAATCCAAGAAAAAAGAGATAAAAGAGAAGAAGAAGCAAGATGCACCGCAGAAAAGCCAGGGATCGGTTGAGTCAGTGCTTCCTCAGGAAGAAGAAAAAAGGGAACCGATCATCTCGAATTTTGCAGAGCGTGCATATGGCGAAATTCCTAAAGATGATTCACCATCTCAAAGAGCTGTAACGGATGAAAAAGAAGAAGCTGAGTCGAACAATCTCAACCAGTCAGAAGGTGAAGCGGAGACTGCTCCCCCCATCACCTTCACTGAAGTGGAAAATAAAGATTACAAGCTTCCGTCAATTGCTTTATTAAAAAGCCCAAGAAAAACAGATCAAAGCAATGAATATCAATTGATCCACGCCAATGCCGCAAAGCTCGAGAGAACATTTCAAAGTTTCGGTGTAAAGGCAAAGGTTACACAAGTCCATCTTGGCCCTGCCGTAACTAAATATGAAGTGCATCCGGATGTAGGAGTGAAAGTAAGCCGAATCGTTAATTTAAGTGACGATCTCGCACTGGCCCTTGCAGCAAAAGACATCCGAATAGAGGCTCCGATACCGGGTAAGTCTGCTATCGGTATTGAGGTGCCGAATTCAGAAGTAGCCATGGTCTCCCTGCGTGAAGTACTTGAAGCGAAGGAACATAATAAACCCGATGCCAAATTGCAGATAGGCTTAGGGAGAGATATTACAGGTGAAGCGGTTCTCGCTGAGCTGAATAAAATGCCTCACTTACTGGTAGCAGGGGCAACAGGAAGCGGTAAGAGTGTTTGTATCAATGGTATTATTACCAGTATTCTTATGAGGGCCAAGCCCCATGAAGTAAAGCTTATGATGATCGATCCCAAAATGGTCGAGTTAAATGTATATAATGGTGTGCCCCATCTCCTGGCACCAGTTGTAACAGATGCCAAAAAAGCTTCACAGGCATTGAAGAAGGTTGTAAGTGAAATGGAGCGCAGATATGAGCTATTCTCTCATACTGGCACAAGGAACATAGAAGGCTATAATGAATATGTGAAGAGACAAAATAATGAGAACGATGATAAGCAGCCCCTTCTTCCATACATTGTGGTCATTGTCGACGAGCTTGCCGATTTAATGATGGTCGCTTCGAGCGACGTGGAGGATGCCATAACAAGGCTTGCGCAGATGGCACGTGCTGCAGGAATCCATCTAATCATAGCGACACAGCGTCCGTCAGTAGATGTTATCACGGGAGTCATTAAAGCCAATATCCCTTCGAGGATTGCGTTTGCCGTATCCTCTCAAACCGATTCAAGGACGATATTGGACTCAGGAGGGGCAGAGAAGCTATTGGGCAGGGGAGATATGCTGTTCATGCCTGTAGGAGCATCCAAGCCTACAAGAGTTCAAGGAGCTTTCTTATCAGATGAAGAAGTAGAAGAAATCGTTGATTTTGTCATCTCTCAGCAAAAGGCTCAGTATCAGGAAGAAATGATTCCCGACGAAGTGCCTGAAGATGAGAAAAAAGGCGAAGCGGAAGACGAATTATATAATGATGCCGTCCAGCTAATAGCAGAGATGCAGACTGCCTCTGTGTCCATGCTTCAAAGACGGTTCAGGATTGGCTATACGAGAGCCGCCAGACTGATCGATGAAATGGAAGTCAGGGGAGTCGTTGGTCCTTATGAAGGCAGCAAGCCGAGAACGGTCCTTGTGGGCAAGCCTTCAGAAGAACAAAGTTCATAAAAATAAGAGGTGTGTTACCCTAATGATTCAGAATGGGGTAACACACCTTTTTTTTAGGTGATTTTATGATTATAAAGCCATTTGAGTACTGGAAACATATAAAAATAAGTAGTTATCCACGAATATGTTATACTATTAAAAGCGTTTACAAAAGTAATGCTCTTGTTGCATGTATGTAAAGATTGATAATGAAATACGATACCCCTGTAAAAATATAGTTAAAATATCCCATGAAAACCCATTCAAAAGGTTATTTTTTCTAAAATATTACAAAAAAGGATTCGAAATTGTCATTCTAATCATTTTTTTCGACAAAATCACACAATGCTATTTATTTATCAAAAGAAAAGTGTTATAGTATTTTCGATTAGTAGGAAAGATATACATCAGAGGTCTGATGTCTTGAGAAAATGTGGTGGTGGTTCCAGTGACAATAAAAACAGACAATCGGCATTTATACTTACAGGTGATTGATCGTTTGAAGAAGGATATCGAGGCGGGAGTATACAAAGAGAAAGAGAAGCTTCCATCAGAATTCGATCTCTCCAAACAATTAGGTGTAAGTAGGGCGACTCTTAGGGAAGCTCTCAGAATTCTTGAGGAAGAAAGTGTCATCGTACGACGTCATGGAGTAGGTACATTTGTAAACGCGAAACCGCTCTTTACTTCCGGTATCGAGCAGTTGAACAGTGTAACGAACATGATTAAGCAGGCTGGTATGGAGCCAGGGACCATTTTCTTAAGCTCAACAACTCAAGAAGCTACTGAGGATGACGTGAAAAGGTTTACATGCAATGAAGAGGACGACGTGATCCTGATTGAAAGGGTTCGAACCGCTAATGGAGAACCGGTTGTATATTGTGTAGACAAGATTCCTGAGAAGGTAATGCCAAGGAATTTCACACATGAGGATAATTCGATTTTCACCGTTTTGGAAAAACGAGAGAATAAGAGAATCACTCATGCAGTGGCACAAATAGAACCAATGGGTTATCACGATAAAATCTCCCCTATTCTAAATTGCGAACCGGAGACGGCCTTACTCGTGTTAAAGCAAATGCACTTTGACGAGAATGATGAGCCGATCTTGTATTCCGTAAACTATTTCAGGTCAGACAAATTTAGCTTCCAGGTATTAAGAAAGCGCATATAACAGCAATCCATCTTACTACTAATTTATTACAATAATAGGGGGTACTCTAGGTGAAAAAACGTAAATTCGGTTTAGCGTTATCATTTGTTCTGGCGGCAGGTACATTATTAGGTGCTTGTGGAACAAGCGAGGACAAAGAAGGTGCATCTAGTGGTGAAGGTAACAAAGAAGATCAATTCACAGTAGCAATGGTTACAGACGTTGGTGGAGTAGATGATAAGTCTTTCAACCAATCAGCTTGGGAAGGCCTTAAAGCTTTCGGTAAAGAAAACGACCTGGAAAAAGGTAAAGATGGATTTGACTACTTACAATCACAATCTGATGCTGACTATGCTACGAACTTAAACAAATTAGCTCGTCAAGATTTTGACTTAGTATATGGTATCGGCTTCCTTATGGAAGGTGCAATCACTGAAATTGCACAACAACAAAAAGATTCACATTTCGCAATCGTTGATGCTGTTGTAGAGCAACCAAACGTTGCAAGCATCATGTTCAAGGAACAGGAAGCTTCTTTCCTTGCTGGTGTAACAGCAGGACTTGCGACTAAAACGAACAAAATCGGATTCATCGGTGGTATGGAGATTCCGGTAATCGAACGCTTCCACTCTGGTTTCATTGCTGGTGTTAAAGCAGTCAATCCTGATGCAGAAATCGTTGCAGACTATGCAGGGGCTTTCGACAAAGCTGAACTTGGACAAACAATCGCATCTAAAATGTACACTCAAGATGTAGACGTGATCTTCCATGCAGCTGGTGGAACTGGTAATGGTTTATTCAAAGAAGCACGCGACCTGAAAGAAAAAGATCCTTCACGTGAACTTTGGGCAATCGGCGTTGACTCTGATCAATCTGCAGAAGGTAAAGTAGGAGATCATAATATCATCCTGACATCAGCATTGAAACGCGTTGATAACGCTGTAGTAGATCTATCTACTAAAGCAAAAGAAGGAAACTTCCCAGGAGGGGAACAAATCCTTTACGGTCTTAAAGAAGACGGCGTTGGGCTTGCTGAATTAAATGCAGAGCTTTCCAACAAAGATGAAGTCATGAAAAAAGTAGACGAATGGAAAGAAAAAATTACTAGCGGTGAAGTAACCGTTCCTGAAACAATCAAGGATGCGGAAGCTTTCTCAGCTAACTAATAGCATATGGGACAGGTGGCCAGCTAACGCTGGCCGCTTATCCTGATAAATAAGAGATTCATATGTTAATAGAAATTTAATTGAAGTATAGAACTTTTCTATCTTTCATTTAGATTTTTATTCGGGGAAACCCTTTTTTTTCTGGCGTGTTAAGGTCTGACCTCTAACTACTAGATAAATATCCCTAGTCTATGCAAGGAGTGATTAGCAATGGATTACGTAATCGAGATGCTGAATATTCGTAAGGAATTTCCAGGCATCGTAGCAAATGACAACATTACCCTCCAGCTCAAAAAAGGTGAAATTCATGCGCTTCTTGGTGAAAATGGAGCCGGTAAGTCGACATTGATGAACGTGTTATTCGGCTTGTACCAGCCTGAGCAGGGAGAAATCCGTGTGAAAGGGCAAAAAGTGAATATTACCAACCCGAACATAGCCAATGATCTTGGAATCGGGATGGTTCATCAGCATTTTATGCTCGTCGATACCTTCACTGTAACGGAAAATATCATTCTCGGAAGAGAGCCGAAGTCCGGGGCAACAGTCGATATTAAAAAAGCTGAAAAAGATATTCTCGATATTTCTGAACGATATGGTCTGAAAGTAGATCCTAATGCTAAGATTTCTGAAATTTCAGTAGGTATGCAGCAACGTGTGGAAATATTAAAGACACTTTATCGTGGAGCAGAAATCCTGATATTCGATGAGCCAACTGCTGTATTGACTCCACAGGAAATCAAAGAGCTCATTCAAATCATGAAAACTCTGATTAAAGAAGGTAAGTCCATCATTCTCATCACCCATAAACTGAAAGAAATTATGGAAGTGTGTGATAATGTAACCGTTATCAGAAAAGGGAAAGGGATTGGGACTGTGAAAGTTACAGAGACCGATCCAAATCATCTTGCCAGCCTGATGGTGGGACGTGAAGTTACGTTTAAAACGGAGAAGAAAGAAGCTACACCTAGTGATAATGTTCTCGAGGTTCGTGACTTAAACGTAAAAGATCATCGAAATGTCCCTGTTGTAAAGGGCTTAAACCTTGAGGTGAAAGCAGGGGAGATCCTTGGCATAGCCGGTGTGGATGGAAACGGACAAAGTGAGTTGATCGAGGCCATCACAGGTCTTCATAAAGTCGACAGTGGTTCAGTTAAACTGAATGGTAAAGAAATCGCAAATATGAAGCCTCGCAAAATTTATGAGTCAGGCGTAGGTCATATTCCTCAGGATAGGCATAAACACGGCCTGGTACTCGATTTTCCTATTGGGGAAAATATGGTTCTTCAGACTTATTACCAAAAACCGTATTCCAACAAAGGGGTACTTAGTTATAAGAATATTTACAATCAGGCAAGAAAACTGATATCGGAATTTGATGTCAGGACTCCATCAGAATTTACCCTTGCCCGTGCTTTATCCGGGGGGAATCAGCAAAAAGCAATCATCGGCCGTGAAGTTGACCGCGATCCGGATTTATTGATTGCTGCACAGCCGACCAGGGGCCTTGATGTAGGGGCGATCGAGTTTATCCATAAACGTCTGATTGAACAAAGAGATAACGGAAAAGCGGTTCTTCTGCTGTCATTTGAACTCGATGAGATCATGAATGTAAGTGACCGTATCGCCGTTATCTATGAGGGTCAAATTGTGGCGATCGTCAATCCAAGGGAAACAACCGAACAAGAACTTGGCTTGTTAATGGCTGGTTCAAAAAGGAAGGAAGCGGGAGGGAAATCAAATGTCTAATCGATTAACAAATATATTAATCCCGGTAATCTCGGTCCTTTTAGGTATCATTGTCGGAACGATCATCATGCTGGTGAGTGGATATGACCCGATTGCCGGGTACGCTGCATTATGGAATGGGATCTTCGGGGAGATCTATTATGTAGGAGAAACAATCCGTCAAGTAACACCATATATTTTGGCAGGACTGGCTGTTGCCTTCGCCTTTAGAACGGGTCTCTTTAACATCGGGGTGGAAGGTCAATTGATCGTGGGCTGGCTTGCAGCTGTATGGGTAGGGGTTGCTTTTGATTATTTACCAAAGCTGATCCACCTGCCCCTTGCCATCATTGCGGCAGCATTAGCAGGAGCGCTATGGGGCTTTATCCCGGGACTTCTTAAAGCGAAATTCCGCGTACATGAAGTCATTGTCACGATCATGATGAACTATATTGCTCTTCATGTTACAAATGCCATTATCCGTGATGTCATTACTGATCGTAAAGATCGTACAGAAATGATTGCAGATACAGCTTCATTGAAATCACCTTTCTTTGAAAGTTTGACAGATTACTCCCGTCTGCATTGGGGGATTTTCATCGCCCTTGCATGTGTATTCATTATGTGGTTCCTGCTTGAAAAGACAACGCGTGGGTATGAGCTTCGTTCTGTAGGGTTCAACCAGCATGCTTCACAATATGCAGGTATGAACGTGAATGGGAACATCATCCTTTCCATGGTCATCTCGGGAGCTTTTGCCGGCCTTGCAGGAGCGATGGAAGGTCTTGGGACATTCGGCTATGCTTCAATCAAGGGAGGATTTACAGGGGTCGGATTCGATGGAATCGCTGTAGCCCTTCTTGGTGGTAATGCGGCCATCGGAGTTGTGTTCGCAGCTCTTCTATTTGGAGGACTTAAAGTAGGGGCGCTGAATATGCCTCTCGATGCTGGAATTCCAAATGAACTGGTAGACATCATCATTGCCCTTATCATTTTCTTTGTAGCATCTGGTTATATGATCCGTTATCTGATTCAACGATTTAGTAAAAAGGGGGTGAAATAAGTGGGTTTTATTGATATTTTGACAATCCTCATCCCATCAACTTTGCTTTGGGCAACACCACTTATTTTCACTGCTTTGGGAGGGGCGTTCTCAGAGCGTTCAGGTGTAGTAAACATCGGACTCGAAGGGCTAATGGTCATCGGTGCTTTCTCAAGTATTGTATTTAATCTTGCTTTTTCAGATACTTTCGGTGCAGCGACTCCTTGGGTCGCGCTGCTTGTGGCCATGGTGATGGGGGGACTGCTTGCTATTCTGCATGCCGTTGCTTCCATCACATTCAGGGCTGACCAGGTTGTATCAGGTGTAGCCATCAACTTGCTGGCAGTCGGTTTGACTCTCTTCTTAGTCAAACGTATCTATGGAAAAGGTCAAACGGATATCATCTCTGAAGGGTTTGGGAAGGTCGATGTTCCTTTACTTCACAAGATTCCGGTTATTGGAGATATCTTCTTTTCCAACACATACTGGCCGCCATTCGTTGCGATTCTTGTATCTTTCATTGTTTGGTTCATTATGTTCAAAACCCCATTTGGTCTGAGATTGCGTTCTGTAGGGGAGCATCCTATGGCTGCAGACACAATGGGAATCAATGTAACGAAAATGCGCTATATCGGTGTCATCATTTCCGGTGCTTTTGCAGGTGTCGGCGGGGGAGTATACGCTCAGGCGATTTCTTCAGACTTCAGCCATGCAACGATCAGCGGACAAGGATTCATGGCACTTGCAGCCTTGATCTTCGGTAAATGGCATCCACTTGGAGCCATGGGAGCGGCCCTCTTCTTCGGATTCGCTCAAAGTTTAAGCATCATCGGATCAAGCATCCCATTATTTGAAAACATTCCAAGTGTATTCCTATTGATCGCTCCATACGTGTTAACCATCCTTGCATTGACAGGCTTCATCGGACGTGCAGACGCACCTAAAGCGCTTGGTACACCATACATCAAAGGAAACCGTTAATCGTTAATAAAATCGAGATCAAGTGAAAAGGATATCCCGAAAATAGGGATATCCTTTTTCTTTGTTTAAACTCCGTTTGAAATGGTTTTCGCTTCAAACATAATGGGAAATTCATAGGCATATAATAGTTTACTCAAATGAGTATTTTACCAACAGTGGAAGATGCTTGAAATCAATCTCTCACTACATGTATAGTTATACATAAATACCACACAATAAGGGTGTTTATAATGATTGAAACCAAAATGATGGAAGCATGGAACTAAGGAGGACGGTACGATGACAGCCATTAACGAAATAGTCAAGAAGAAACATGGGTACACGCTACATATCGTTCAAACGGATAAGTATAAAACCAACAGCCTCGTTTTAAAAATGAAAGCACCCCTTGATCCGGAAACCGTTACATTACGGGGATTATTGCCCCATGTCATGCAAAGCAGTACGAAGACCTATCAGAGCACGACGGAATTACGCTCCTATCTTGATGAGTTATATGGAGCGAACTTTTTTGTGGATTTAGGGAAAAAAGGTGAGTACCATGTGGTCAGTATGTCTGTTGAGATCGCAAACGAAAAGTTTCTGAAGGACTCCGAACCATTACTTCAGAAAGGCATCGAATTCCTGGCAGATGTCTTGCAAAACCCTCATGTTGAAGAGGGTGGTTTCGACAAGAAAACAGTCGAAAAGGAAAAGCGGAATCAAAAGGTACGAATTCAGGCCGTTTATGATGACAAAATGCGCTATGCCAATTCACGACTTGTCGAAGAAATGTGTAAAGGCGAGAGATTTGCCCTTCATGTCAACGGTGTGAGTGAAGAAGTGGAGAGCATCACGGCCAAGAGTTTATACGAATATTATCAAAAAGTGATAACTGAAGATCAGTTTGATCTGTATATAATCGGTGATGTAGACGTTTCAGAAGTTGAAAATCTCTGTGATGAACTTTTCGAATTGAAAGAACGTAGTCCTCAATCTGTGGATTCTTCCGAGGTGAAGAGGAAAGAAAATGAAAACGTCGTAAAAGAGAAGCAGGATGTGAAACAAGGAAAGCTGAATATGGGTTACCGTACACATACGAAATATGGAGATGCTGATTATTTCGCCCTTCAAGTATTCAATGGTATATTCGGTGGATTCTCCCATTCCAAGTTGTTCATTAACGTGAGGGAAAAAGCGAGCCTGGCATACTACGCTGCGAGCCGCCTCGAGAGTCATAAAGGTTTATTGATGGTCATGTCAGGAATCGAATTCGAGAAGTATGATCAAGCGGTCGGCATCATCAACGAGCAGCTTCAAGCAATGAAGGACGGGGATTTTACAGATGGTGAGATCGAACAGACGAAAGCAGTCATCCGGAATCAGCTCCTTGAAACGATTGATACATCCAGAGGTCTGGTCGAGGTCCTATATCATAATGCAGTAGCACATGAAGAAATCGACTTGAAACATTGGCTTGATGAAATTGAAAAAACGACAAAAGAAGATATCGTGAAAGCGGCAAATAAAGTTGAACTCGATACAATCTACTTTCTAACAGGAATGGAGGGATAAAGATGAAGAAAATTTCCTTCGATCAATTACAGGAAAATTTGTATTATGAAAAGATGTCAAACGGGCTGGACGTATATATCCTTCCAAAAAAAGGATTCAATAAGACATATGCCACTTTTACAACGAAATATGGAAGCATAGACAATCATTTCGTCCCTCTTGGTGAAGATGAATTCGTCAAGGTACCCGATGGGATTGCCCATTTCTTGGAACACAAGCTATTTGAAAAAGAAGATGGAGATGTCTTCCAACAATTCAGTAAGCAGGGAGCATCTGCCAATGCCTTCACCTCCTTCACCCGGACTGCTTATCTATTCTCAAGTACGACCAATGTAGAACGGAATTTAGAAACGCTTATTGATTTCGTCCAGGACCCTTACTTCACAGAAAAAACGGTGGAAAAAGAAAAAGGAATCATTGGTCAGGAAATCACGATGTATGACGATAATCCGGATTGGCGACTATACTTCGGCGTCATACAGAATATGTATAAGAATCACCCCGTGAAGATTGATATCGCAGGTACCATTGAGTCCATTACTCCAATTACGAAAGATATGCTGTATCAGTGTTACAATACATTCTACCACCCGAGCAATATGCTTCTCTTTGTGGTGGGCTCAGTAGATCCCGATCAAATCATGAATCAGATCCGTTCAAATCAGGAAAAGAAGGATTATGAAAAGATGCCTGAAATCAAACGGAAATTTGAGGATGAACCAGAGACCGTTGCAGAGACGAAACAAGTGCTTAAGATGAATGTGCAGAGTCCTAAATGCCTGGTTGGCCTTAAAGCCCCAGAGCCGCATCAACAAGGCAAGGAAATGCTCAGACAGGAGCTATCCATGAATGTTTTCCTCGATATGGTGTTTGGAAAGAGCTCACCTCATTATTCTGAACTTTATAATGATGGCTTGATCGATGAAACATTCCATTATGACTATACGCAGGAAAATGGCTTTGGTTTCCTTACTGTAGGTGGTGATACGGAAAGACCAGATGAACTGGCTGAGAAAGTACAATCACTTCTTCTGAAAGCGAAAGAGGAATCTCTCTTCACAGAAGAAGGACTTGAGAGAACGAAGAAGAAAAAGATCGGTTCATTCCTTCGTGCCATTAACTCTCCTGAATATATCGCCAATCAATTTACACGCTACGCGTTTAATGAGATGGATTTATTTGAAGTAGTACCGACTCTTGAAGCGTTGAAATATGATGATATTCAGGCTGTTGCTGATTCGATTATTAGTGAAGAACGTTTTACCGTGTGTCAGGTAGTACCTAAATCATGACAGTAGGGGAGCTATTCTTTTTTAAGGGTAGTTCCTCTCTTTATGTTATATTTGTTTGGAGTGAACAGAATGAAATTCGCATTAATTACAGGATCATCCGGTGGTATTGGCAGCAGTACAGCCCTTAAACTGGCAGAAGAGGGATGGAACCTCTATTTGCATTACCATACCAATAAAAAGGCTGTGGAAGAGTTAATACATAAAGTGGAAGGATTCGGAGTGGAAGCGATCCCCATCCGTGCGGATCTGTCTTTACCGGAAGAAGTGGGGAGGCTTGTAGAGTCGATTTTCCGGCTTGATGCCATCATATATTGCAGTGGGAATTCAAGCTGGGGACTCTTCCAGGATCAAACTGAAAATCATATGGACGAGATGATCAATCTACATGTCAAAAGCCCTTTAATTCTTGTTCAAAAGCTGCTTCCAAAGATCATTGAAAGAAAAGGGGGCATCGTTATGGTCAGCTCGATCTGGGGTCAGATTGGCGGGGCTTGTGAGGTTGTATATTCAACCGTTAAAGGTGCCCAATTGGCATTTGTTAAATCTTTGAGTAAAGAACTCGCTCTAAGTGGTGTGAGAGTCAACGCAGTTGCACCAGGGGTTGTAGAAACCGCCATGATGAGCGCCTTCACAGACGACGATAAACATTCCTTGTATGATGAGATTCCAATGGGCCGCTTCGCCCAACCGGACGAGATTGCAGATTCTATTCAGTTTCTATTATCTTCCAAGGCGACGTATATTACCGGTCAAACCCTTTCTGTCAATGGGGGCTGGTACACATAAAATATTTCTTAGGGCAATTGTTTAAGGCGCATAATTTTCTTTCCGGGATACAAACTAAGGTTGTATTTCAATAAAGGAGGTCATGACAAATGTCTGTATTAGATAACTGGTCTGATTGGAAAAACTTTTTAGGGGACCGTCTTCACCAGGCAGAGCACGGCGGCATGGAGCATGAAACGGTAAATGATTTAGCATACCAAATTGGTGACTATCTTGCCAATCAGGTTGAAGCTAAAAATGATCAGGAAAAAGTATTAGCGGATTTATGGTCTGTCGCTTCTCCTGAAGAGCAACATGCCATCGCGAACATGATGGTGAAACTTGTTAACAACAATGGTACTCGCTAAGGAGAGGGATTTCCCTCTCCTTTTTCTTATATAAGGAACTTCCGCGATAATGGAAAGTGGCCCACCGGAAAGAGCACTTGTGAAATGAGAAATTCTACATATTTATATAGGTTTTGCTTTTCTATTACCTGAAAATCATTTATTATAATACCTAGATGTTTAAATACATGCTAACAATTTGTCAAAATCGGAATGTCACAGCCTTCAGGAGGGGACCAATGGAACGCAAAGAGTGGTATTTAGAATATGAAATTCAAAAGAATCGTCCAGGCCTCTTAGGTGATATATCCTCTTTATTAGGAATGCTCTCTATAAATATAGTGACCATAAATGGCGTAGATGAAGGAAGAAGGGGAATGCTTCTCCTTGCAAATAATGACGAACAGATCATGAGGCTTGAGTCCATTCTTCAAACGATGGATACGATCAACGTGACAAAGCTAAGGGAACCGAAATTAAGGGATCGGCTTGCCGTTCGACACGGACGCTACATCCAGCGTGATGCCGATGATAAGAAAACGTTTCGGTTTGTTCGTGACGAGCTCGGTTTATTGGTTGATTTTCTTGCTGAATTATTCAAGCAGGAAGGACATAAGCTTGTTGGGATAAGAGGGATGCCCCGTGTCGGGAAGACCGAATCCATTGTGGCATCAAGTGTATGCGCAAACAAGAAATGGCTTTTTGTCTCTTCTACTTTATTAAAGCAAACGATTCGAAGCAAACTGATCGAGGATGAATATTCCTCAGAAAATCTTTTTATTATAGACGGTATTGTATCGACACGACGTGCAAGTGAGAAGCATTGGCAGCTGGTGAGGGAAATCATGAGGCTGCCTGCTGTGAAAGTAATCGAACATCCTGATGTTTTCGTTCAAAACTCTGAATATTCACTAGAAGATTTTGATTATATCATTGAACTTAGAAACGATCCTGATGAAGAAATTACATACGAATTGGTAGAACAAAATAATCTATTTCAAAATTCCGATTTTGGAGGTTTTGATTTTTAATATTGGAAGGTGTTAAGTGGTGACGGAATTAGGAAATCGTTTAAAGGAAGCACGTGAGGCTAAAAGTTACAGCCTTGATGATTTGCAAAGGATAACGAAGATTCAAAAACGTTATTTAATCGGAATTGAAGAAGGGAATTATGATGCAATGCCCGGTAAATTTTATGTACGGGCATTCATTAAACAATACTGTGAAGCGGTAGGGCTTCCTCCAGAAATGATTTTTGAAGAGCATAAGGAGGATATCCCGACAACCTATGAAGATGAAATACCGGTCTCCCTTTCAAGGGTTCAGTCTCGTAAAAGTGTATCAGAAGGCTCTACGAAGGTATTTGACTTCCTTCCAAAGCTACTCATTGTCCTGTTCGTCTTGGGTGCACTGATAGCAGCTTGGGTATTTTGGCAAGGAAAAGTAGGGGACAAGGCACCTGAGGCCAATCCATCTGAAAATCGGACTCAAGTGGATGTGGATGAAAATAAGAGTGCTGAAGGTGAAAAACCTGAAGTAGCCGACGGTAAGAATGAAACTGACGAAGACAAACCTGCAGATGATCAAAAAGCCGGGAAAGATGAAGAAAAGCCGGAACAATCTTTAGAAGTAGTGAATTCGTCAGGGTATAAAACGACATATGAACTAAAAAATGCAGAAGAGTTCAAGCTGCAGTTGTCAGCGAAAGGGGACACTTGGGTGGGTGTTTATAATGCTGATGATAAATTGCTATTCGAAGGTTTATTAAAGAAGGATAACAAAAAAGAATTCGACTTCTCTGGCGAGAAACAGGCATATCTCATAATTGGGAATGCTTCGAACACAGATGTAACTGTGAACGGTAAACAACTTGAGTATAAAATCTCAGCCACGGATGTCGTGAGGCAGGATATCATCATCAATTATGAACCGAAAACAGCGCAATAATGTCAAGGAGAGGAGTTTTAATAACTCCTTTTTCTTACATACTAAATGTAGACCCGTTTTTTAAGTATTGGAGGTAGAAAGGTGAACTTACCTAATAAGATTACAGTATCAAGGATATTTTTAATTCCATTATTTTTAGTCATTATGCTCGCACCATTAAACTGGGGTGAGATGATGTTTCTTGGGGCGGAAATGCCCGTCAAACATTTTGTCGGTGCCCTGATCTTTATCATTGCGGCGACAACGGATTGGATAGACGGTTATTATGCAAGAAAACTGGATCTCGTGACGAATCTCGGGAAATTCCTGGATCCCCTGGCTGACAAACTCCTTGTTTCAGCCGCTTTAATCGTGTTGGTCGAGTTGGGACTTGCACCTTCCTGGATCGTCATCATCATCATCAGTCGTGAGTTTGCCGTAACAGGGCTTCGACTTGTCCTGGCAGGGGAAGGGGAAGTCGTGGCTGCAGGTCAACTCGGGAAAATTAAAACTTGGGCACAAATCATTGCCATTTCAGCCCTGCTCCTGCATAACGCTATATTTGAAATGATCAATCTGCCATTTGCAACCATTGCTCTATGGGTGGCGATGTTCTTTACAATTTGGTCAGGGTGGGACTACTTCAAACATAACAAGAAAGCATTTGTAAATTCGAAATAATAGAGTATACCAGGGGATGGATTCAACAAGAATCATCCCCTTCTTTTAACCAAATTTAGGGGGAATAAAGATGAATGCAGAAATCATTGCCGTTGGATCCGAATTGCTGCTGGGGCAAATCGTCAATTCCAATGCCCAATTCATTTCCGAACAATTGGCTGACTTGGGTGTGAATGTCTATTACCATACAAGTGTGGGGGATAACCCTGCCCGATTGAAGCACGCCATTGAAGTAGCACAAAAACGGGCGGATTTGTTAATCTTTACAGGTGGACTTGGACCCACGAAGGATGACCTGACTAAAGAAACCATTTCGAATTCTTTAGGGACGACTCTTAGCATGGATAACGAGGCATTGGAATCTATAAAGACATATTTTCAAACGGTCAATCGTGAAATGACACCGAATAATGAAAAGCAAGCCCTTATCTTAACAGACTCACACGTACTGAAGAACGAAAATGGCATGGCTCCTGGTATGTTATTGAAAAAGGAAGACAAGGCGTATATGCTTCTTCCCGGTCCACCATCTGAGATGCGGCCGATGTTCGAAACGTATGGAAAACAGGCGATCCTGAACTTAATGGAGAAAAAAGAAGTCATCCATTCACGGGTCCTTCGTTTCTTCGGGATCGGGGAAGCTCAGCTTGAAACGGAATTAGAAGAGCTGATCGAGAATCAAACCAACCCGACCATCGCCCCTTTGGCCGGTGATGGTGAAGTGACCTTAAGGCTGACGGCAAAGCATGAGTCAAGAGATATTGCCGTATCTTTATTAGATAAGGTAGAAAAGGAAGTTCTTCAGATTGTCGGAGAATATTTCTACGGTTACAACCACGACTCCCTTGTTGAAGTCGGCTTCAACTTGCTGAAGGACAAGTCCCTTACACTGTCTTCTGCAGAGAGTTTAACAGGAGGACTATTCCAAGGGCAGTTGACATCCATTCCCGGGGCTTCAGAAGTATTGAGTGGTGGTGTGGTCTGCTACCAGGATGAGGTCAAGAAAAAGATTTTATCCGTTAAAGAAAGCACCTTGAAACAATATTCGTCTGTCAGTGAACAGTGTGCCCGGGAACTTGCGGAAAATGTAAGGGAATTGTTTGCCACTGACATAGGAATCAGCTTTACCGGGGTGGCAGGACCAGGTCCATTCGAAGGTCAGCCTGCAGGGACTGTCTGGATTGGATTATCCATGAAAGATGGTATGACTAAGGCGTTCCCTTTGAATCTTGGAGGGGGCAGAAATGGAAACCGCAATAGAACGGCGAAGTACGGCTGGCATTATTTGATCAAGGAATTGAGTTAGGACAGAGCTGTCTCCTTTATAGGAGGCAGCTTCTTAACGTATTTGGTTGGATATCCCCCTCGATTTTGTTCCTTTCATTCTCCTCCTTCCTGTCTCATTCATCACTATATTCAGTCCTAATCTTCTAAAGAAAAAAACCGAATGAATGTTCGATTTTTTTCTTGTTTTCTATATTAAAAACGTTTATAGTATAGATAGGTTGGATTTGAGACAAGCTTATAAGTTGTCATAATCAAGTTCTATATTTAAAGGAGGAAGATTTGTGAGCGATCGTAAAGCAGCCTTGGATATGGCGTTAAAACAAATAGAAAAACAGTTTGGTAAAGGCTCAATCATGAAGCTTGGGGAACAGACTGATAGAAAAGTAGTCACATGCCCGAGTGGTTCACTTGCACTGGATGCAGCCCTTGGAGTAGGTGGATATCCACGCGGAAGAATCATTGAGGTATATGGTCCCGAATCATCCGGTAAAACAACAGTGGCACTTCATGCTATTGCAGAGGTTCAGGCTCAAGGTGGTCAAGCGGCATTCATTGATGCTGAGCACGCACTTGACCCGGAATATGCTCAAAAGCTCGGGGTGAACATAGATGAATTATTGCTTTCTCAACCTGATACGGGTGAGCAGGCACTTGAAATCGCTGAGGCATTGGTTCGCAGTGGAGCTGTGGATGCTATCGTGATTGACTCTGTTGCGGCCCTTGTACCGAAAGCAGAAATCGAAGGTGAGATGGGAGATGCCCACGTAGGTCTTCAAGCCCGTTTAATGTCACAGGCCCTTCGTAAACTTTCAGGTGCCATCAACAAGTCAAAGACCATTGCGATTTTCATTAACCAGATCCGTGAAAAAGTCGGGGTCATGTTCGGGAATCCCGAGACGACTCCAGGTGGACGTGCGCTTAAGTTCTATTCTTCTGTACGTTTGGAAGTCCGTCGTGCCGAAACCCTCAAGCAGGGCAATGAAATGGTAGGGAATAAAACGAAGATAAAAGTCGTGAAAAACAAAGTGGCCCCACCTTTCCGTGTAGCCGAAGTCGATATCATGTATGGGGAAGGGATTTCTAAAGAAGGCGAAATCGTCGATCTTGGGTCTGAATTGGACATCGTTCAGAAAAGCGGTGCCTGGTACTCCTACAATGAAGAGCGCTTAGGACAGGGACGTGAGAATGCGAAGATCTTCCTTAAGGAAAATCCTGAGGTCCGTAATGAAATCATGTTGAAAATCCGTGAACATTACGGATTGGATACCGGACGTGCCGAAACGGATGATCAAGGTGAATTAAGTCTTTTAGAAGACTAAGTGGGGATAGAGAAGCAGCCGTGATTTGGTTTGCTTCTCTTTATTATGTATGGGAATGTATGTATTGGTGGAAAATAGTAACAATCCTATTTCTCAATAATGAAGTGTAATCGGTTTAAATCAGGGATTACATACCGCGATTGACCAGCTATCATCGCATCTGGTCAAAAAAATTGAAAAAGATGGTGCTGCTGAAAAAGTATTACTAAGCCCACTATGACAGTGTCAATTTTTGTCGATTGCAAAAAAACCCTTGAGAAATCTAGTGATAGAGGGCTCAACCCCTTGACAATAAATTTTCAGAGATTTAAAATTAACATGTATATTTTACAAATTTTTCGAATGAATATTTGAAAGCCTAGCGCTGTATATTTTGTTCAATTGAGCAATGTACAAGCCGACATGTAAAAAACATGACAGTTCATAGCAAGAGGAGGTGAAATAATGCAACCTATTACAATCATCTTCATTTTGCTTGGCCTAATCGTCGGTGTAGTTGTTGGATACCTAATTCGTAAGTCCATTGCTGAAGCAAAGATTGCTGGTGCTAAAGGTTCAGCGGAGCAGATTTTAGAAGATGCGAAGCGCGAGGCAGATGCTCTGAAGAAAGAAGCACTTTTGGAAGCAAAGGATGAAAATCATAAACTTCGCACTGAAATGGAAAATGACCTTCGTGAACGAAGAAATGAATTGCAAAAACAAGAAAATCGTTTGATGCAAAAAGAGGAAAACCTCGATCGAAAAGATGAATCGCTTGATAAGCGTGAAGGCTTACTCGAGAGAAAAGAGGGGACTCTTAACGAGAGACAACAACATATTGAAGAGATGGAAAGCAAAGTGGACGAGATGGTACGATCACAGCAAACAGAGCTAGAGCGTATCTCGAGCCTGACTCGTGATGAAGCGAAAGGAATCATTCTTGATCGCGTTGAAAATGAACTCTCCCATGATATCGCCATTATGGTCAGAGAGCATGAAACCCGCGCCAAGGAAGATGCAGATAAGAAGGCGAAAGAAGTCCTTTCACTGGCTATTCAACGTTGTGCTGCCGAGCATGTGGCAGAGACAACGGTTAGTGTTGTGAACTTACCGAATGATGAGATGAAAGGTCGAATTATTGGACGAGAAGGACGTAACATTCGTACGCTGGAAACACTTACAGGAATTGATCTAATTATCGATGATACTCCTGAAGCGGTTATTCTTTCTGGTTTCGATCCGATTCGTAGAGAAACGGCTCGAATTGCATTAGAGAAATTAGTACAGGATGGACGTATCCACCCTGCACGAATTGAAGAAATGGTGGACAAATCCCGACGTGAAGTGGATGAATATATCCGTGAAATCGGAGAACAGACAACCTTTGAAGTTGGGGTTCATGGTCTTCACCCGGATTTAATCAAGATTCTTGGACGTTTGAAATACCGTACAAGTTATGGTCAAAACGTTCTAAAGCACTCAATGGAAGTGGCATACCTTTCCGGATTACTGGCAGCAGAGCTTGGTGAGGACGAAAGACTGGCTAAGCGTGCCGGATTACTTCATGACATCGGTAAAGCGATCGACCATGAAGTTGAGGGAAGCCATGTTGAAATTGGTGTGGAACTTGCAACGAAATATAAAGAACACCCTGTTGTCATCAACAGTATCGCCTCTCACCACGGAGATACGGAACCAACGTCCATCATTGCAGTCCTGGTTGCGGCAGCTGATGCATTGTCCGCTGCAAGGCCGGGAGCAAGAAGTGAGACGCTTGAAAACTACATCCGTCGTTTAGAGAAGCTTGAAGAGATCTCAGAGTCGTATGAAGGCGTTGAGAAATCCTTCGCGATCCAGGCTGGCCGTGAAGTTCGTATCATGGTAAGGCCGGAAGCCATTGACGACCTGGAATCCCACCGGTTGGCAAGGGATATCCGTAAACGGATAGAAGACGAACTTGATTATCCAGGCCATATTAAAGTAACGGTCATCCGTGAAACAAGGGCTGTTGAATACGCGAAATAAGAGCCTGACTTGAAGAGGGACGTCCCTTTTCAAGTCAGCTTTTTTTATTTTTATTCGCCCAGGGGATGACCGATCAAGAAGACTATTTCGGATGAATAGTCCTCTGGTTATTTGTGATACAATAACATTATGGCTTATTACATATAGAGAAGGGAATTTTCATGAAAATATTATTTGTTGGAGACGTTGTCGGTTCTATGGGCCGGGAGATGATCACAGAATACTTGCCTAAACTGAAGAAGAAGCATTCACCGGATGTTACGATCGTGAACGGTGAAAATGCTGCTTCAGGCAGAGGGATTACAGAAAAAATATACAAACAATTTTTACAAGACGGTGCGAACATGGTGACTCTCGGAAATCACACATGGGATAATAAAGATATCTTTAATTTTATCGATTCTTCTAAGCAAATGGTACGACCAGCCAATTTTCCAGAAGGAACCCCGGGGAGCGGTTTGGTGTTTAGAGAGGTATACGGGAAAGAGGTTGCGGTCATCAATGCACAAGGGAGAACCTTTATGCCTCCTCTTGATGACCCTTTTAAGGCACTGGATGAACTGGTTGATGAAGCCAGGAAGAGAACATCCATTATCTTTGTTGATTTTCATGCAGAAGCAACGAGTGAGAAACAGGCGGTTGGGTGGTTCTTGGATGGCCGTGTGTCGGCAGTGGTTGGAACCCATACGCATGTACAGACGGCAGACAACCGGATATTGCCAAATGGGACGGCCTTCATGTGTGATGTAGGGATGACTGGACCTTACGATGAAGTATTGGGAATGAGCAAGGATTCAGTCTTAAAGAGATTTCAAACCAGCTTACCCGTCCGTTTTGAAGTACCTAAAACGGGTCGTAAGATCTTAAGTGCATGTTTAATCGATATTGATAATAAAACAGGTAAAGCAAAGAAAATTGAGCGTATTCTCATAAACGAGGACCATCCATTCATGACAGAATATTAATGTTTTCCTTCCTTTTTCAGTGTTAGCGGAATGATTTGTCCATTTCCCGAATATAGTATCAGTGGAATCATTTATACCAAGTTTGTTCTTTACCACGGACATACGGTATGGGGGAAATGACAAGGAGGAAAAGGAATGGAAATATTAAAAGTTTCAGCAAAATCTAATCCTAATTCTGTAGCTGGTGCACTCGCCGGTGTTCTTCGTGAAAGAGGGGGAGCCGAAATCCAGGCAATCGGAGCTGGGGCTTTAAATCAAGCAGTTAAAGCCGTTGCCATTGCAAGGGGCTTTGTGGCACCCAGTGGTTTAGATTTAATATGCATCCCGGCATTTACGGATATTTTGATTGATGGGGAAGAACGTACGGCGATAAAGTTGATCGTAGAACCAAGATAATTAACCATAGGCTGTTCATTAAAGGTGAACCTTTAGTGGACAGCCTTTATACTATAGTAAAATGACGATAGTAATAAAGATCGGGAGGAGGAAAAAAAATGATATTTGATGCACACTGTGATGTATTGTTGAAGCTTTACTTAGAACCTGGTAGTGGAGCGTTTCAATCTAAACAATCCTTACATATTACATATCCCCAGCTTCTCCAAGGAAAGGGGAAAGTTCAGTTATTTGCCATTTATATTCCATCGGAGCTAAAGCCAGGACAACGGTTTCAAGCGGCGATGGAGATGGTGAATATGTTTTATCATCAGGTTCTCGACCGGAACCCAAAGATGAAATTAATAACTTCGAAGAGTGACGTAGAACGTCTTGCCGATGATGAAATTGGGGCATTGCTTACCCTTGAAGGTGCTGAGGCAGTGGAGGAGGACCTTACTAAGCTTGAAATCCTCTATAAGTTGGGAGTCCGATCTGTCGGTCTGACATGGAATTGGGCAAACGCCGCAGCAGACGGTGCCCTTGAACCAAGAGGAGGAGGGTTAACCAACTTTGGTCATGACATGGTAACATTCTTAAACGAAAAATGTATATGGACAGATGTTTCCCATCTCTGTGAGAACGCATTCTGGGATGTAATGGAAACGGCAGATTTTCCAATAGCCTCTCATTCCAATGCCTACTCAATTTGTCCTAATCCGCGAAACTTAAAGAATGACCAGATTGAGGCGCTCATTAAAAAGAACAGCGTGATGGGAATCACCTTTGTCCCACCTTTTTTAAATAAAAAAGGGACAGCAGAAATTGCGGATGTAATCCGGCATGTCGAACATGTATGCAGTTTGGGAGGGGAGGACCATATCGGATTTGGTTCAGATTTTGACGGTATAGATGAAACCGTAAAGGGACTGTCTTCATATGTTCAATATGATAACTTGATTAACTCACTTCATCGATACTACAGTGAAAAGCAAGTGAAAAAGTTCTTGTTTGATAACTTTTTTGAGAGGTTACCGGATTGATCGCCAAACGTGCCACTATAGGTCAACTTATAGTGGCATTATGATTTTCCAGATTAGAAAAGCAAACTTACAATCTCTTCAATACAGTAGTGATTTAAATGGAAAAGTGATAAACTGATAGAGTGAATGAAATGTAAAAGGTGCAACCGTAATAGATGATAGAGCCTAGTGAAGAGAATATGTTTCTTTAATGGGCGTTGCAAATATTGATTGAAGGGGTGTAATAAATGAAGGAACAGCTTTCATGGAAAGTTGGCGGCCAGCAGGGTGAAGGTATTGAGAGTACAGGTGAGATCTTCTCGATGGCCCTCAATCGCCTTGGGTATTTCTTGTATGGTTACCGCCATTTCTCCTCCCGCATTAAAGGAGGACATACCAATAATAAGATTCGTGTAAGTACGACACAAGTTCGTGCGATTGCAGATGATTTAGATATCTTGGTTGCATTCGACCAGGAAACGATTGATGTGAATTATAAGGAATTACATAGCGAAGGTGTGATCATAGCGGATGCAAAGTTCAAGCCGGAGAAACCGGAAGATACAGATGCATCCCTGTATATTGTGCCATTCACTGAATTAGCCACAGAGCTCGGAACTTCCCTTATGAAGAATATGGTGGCAGTAGGTGCGACATGTGCCGTTCTGAATCTTGATCCAGGGGTATTCAAGGAAGTGGTTGAAGAGATATTTGGCCGTAAGGGTGAAACAGTAGTAGAAAAAAATATGGAAGCGATCAAGCAGGGTTATCAAACGATGAAAACCCAGCTTGGTGACAATGTCGGTTCCCTTCAGATGAAAGAAGCTGACGGCAACAAGCGCATGTTCATGATCGGAAACGACGCCATTGCACTTGGTGCCCTGGCAGGTGGCGTTCGTCTAATGGCTGCTTACCCGATCACTCCGGCCTCTGAAATCATGGAATATCTCATTAAGAAACTGCCAATGGTAGGTGGGACCGTCATTCAAACAGAAGATGAAATTGCCGCTGCAACTATGGCAATCGGAGCGAACTATGGCGGCATTCGTTCGTTCACTGCTTCAGCGGGACCCGGACTTTCACTCATGATGGAAGCAATCGGGCTATCGGGGATGACAGAACAGCCTCTTGTAGTAGTGGATACACAGCGCGGGGGACCTTCGACAGGCCTGCCGACAAAACAGGAACAGTCCGATCTGATGGCGATGATTTACGGCACGCATGGTGAGATCCCTAAGATCGTCCTAGCTCCAAGCACCGTTCAGGAAGCATTCTATGATACAGTGGAAGCTTTTAACCTGGCGGAAGAATATCAATGTCCGGTGATCATTCTATCTGACCTACAGCTTTCATTGGGGAAACAAACTGTAGAACCCCTTGATTACGGTAAGGTGGAGATACGAAGAGGAAAGCTTGCTGTAAGTGAAACTGAATTGGAAGAATTAGAACCTAAGAAGTATTACAAGCGCTTTGAAGTGACAGAAGATGGAGTATCTCCGCGTGTCATCCCGGGAATGAAAAATGGGATTCATCATGTAACGGGTGTAGAGCATGACGAAACCGGAAAGCCATCTGAATCTCCTGTGAATAGACAAGCCCAAATGGATAAACGGATGCGTAAACTTGAGAACATCAAATTCCAGAATCCGATTCACACCCATGCACCTCATGAAGAGTCTGACCTACTATTAGTAGGATTCAACTCTACACGGGGAGTGATTGAAGAAGCAATGAGCCGCTTGGAATCAGATGGGTTGAAAGTGAACCATGCACACGTCCGTTTGATTCATCCTTTCCCTGCAGCAGAATTAGAGCCACTTATGCAATCTGCGAAGAAAGTGGTCGTGATTGAGAATAATGCTACCGGTCAACTAGCCAATATTATCAAAATGAATGTTGGGTACGGAAATAAAATCATTAAAATGACAAAGTATGATGGCACACCGTACTTGCCAAATGAAATTCATTCAAGATGTAAGGAGTTGAACTAATCCATGGCTACCTTTAAAGATTTTAGAAATAATGTTAAACCAAACTGGTGTCCAGGGTGCGGTGACTTCTCCGTTCAAGCTGCGATTCAACGGGCATCGGCAAACGTCGGGCTTGATCCGGAGCAGTTAGCGGTCGTTTCCGGTATCGGCTGCTCCGGACGGATTTCCGGATACATTAACTCATATGGTTTCCACGGAATTCATGGCCGGTCACTTCCAATTGCCCAAGGCTTGAAAATGGCGAACAAGGATTTAACAGTCATCGCTTCAGGAGGAGATGGTGATGGATTTGCCATCGGTCTTGGGCATACAATCCATGCGATCCGCCGTAATGTCGATGTGACGTACATCGTCATGGACAATCAGATCTATGGATTGACTAAGGGGCAGACGTCTCCACGTTCATCCTCCGGTTTCAAAACGAAGTCTACGCCAGAAGGATCGATCGAGCCGGCCCTTGCTCCAATGGAAATGGCATTGACAGCAGGTGCAACATTTGTAGCACAAAGTTTCTCATCTGACTTAAAAGAACTGACAGCGTTAATTGAAGCGGGACTTAATCATAAAGGTTTCTCGCTGATCAATGTGTTCAGTCCTTGTGTAACGTATAATAAAATCAATACGTACGATTGGTTTAAAGAGAATCTTACAAAACTTGCTGAGGTAGAAGGCTATGACCCGTCAAATCGTGAACAGGCAATGAATACGCTAATGGAAAAGGACGGACTTGTAACTGGCTTGATTTATCAAAACAAACAACAGCCGTCTTACCAGGACCTTGTGGCGGGTTACTCGGATGAACCCCTAAGCACTCATGATTTAACGTTAGATCAACGTAAGTTTGAAGAATTAGTAAAAGAATTTATGTAATGGTAGAAACCGGGCTTCTTCAGGAGCCCGGTTTGTTTTTTAGTTTATTGATTTCATCAATCAGAACCGCATTGGTGAATTGAAGATGATGGATGGTATTTTCATATCTTTTCAAAGTATCTTTGGATGTTTTGGATTCTCCTTCATCGACAGCTAAGCCCGCTTCCTTCATTTCTTTAATGCTCAATCTGAACTGTTTCAGTGTTTGAGTATACAAGTTGTTTTCCCCCTGAAGCCTTCTAAGTTTCTCCTGGAATTGTTGAATAGATGCATCCTTATTTTGTTGAACCATGAATGCATGGTCAAGTTGATCCTTTTGAAGTTCAATAACATTCTCGTAATAAATCTGGGATTCTGAGAGAAGACTATCTGCTTCAAATAATTCTATCTCATTTAAATAAATGCGTTTTTTTAAATATTCATTGTCATTCATGATACGAGCTTTTTCATCTTGGGCAAAGGCAATCTCGATATGCTGATTCCGAGATGCAGCTTCTTCATTCCTACCTTTCAATAGGGTTTCAAGCTCCCATAATTCGACTTCTCTTTTATATAAGCGTATCGCCAACTCGTGATTCGTTTTGAATAGAGAATCATTCTCTTTTAATAGGAAACTGTTATCATTTTGAATTGAAATGATTTCCTGTTCAAGGGATTCTTTTAATTCAAAAAGTTGTTCTATTTGTACCTTTGAATTCGCTATATGAGATTGAAGAAGTTTGCGAAGTTGCTCTTTAACCTGATTCTGAACGTTACGAAGCTTTTTTATTTCCATTTCCTGTCCTTTAAGAAGCGCTTGGTATTTTGAGGATTCGAGTTGTGTTTCAGAATCTTTAGTTTCAATCTGATGAAGATAGGTTTCGATCTGACTGCGTAAATGTTCATTTTCTTTTTGGAGGGAGAAGTACTTCTTTGAAAGGTATTCGTTTTCTAATGATTCACATTTTCGTTTGTACTTTTCCATTTCCGATTTATAATGGATGATTTGCTGCTGAAGCTGTAAGGGTGAAAGTTGTCTCATGCTTATATACTCCTTTCGGCAGTTTGCTATTCATATGTATATGTCAGTATCAGGATGAATGGTATTTGTCCATGAAAGAAGCCATGTAAACTTCCCAGCGTTTACATGGCCTTTATATTTATAATTAATATCATTGCAATGATAGGATAATTGTTCACGTTCGTAATATTCATTTAAAGGAAGTAGCGTAACCTTAAAAGTTTGAATCAATTTATATATGAATGTTTCAGTTTGTGTCAATATAAAAATCTGGCTTATTCAATCAGTTTTGTTTAACATTCCTCCTTTCCTTATGGTATATCATATGACGGCTAAGATGCTGCTGTACTGTCATTCGTCTATAGAAACTGCCTATTTTTTAATAGTATTTAAAAAACTATTAATACGCCTATTAAATTTTTTTTGAATAAATAGGTGTTTACTCTATACCAATTTCGTTCTCGTCCATAGGATATAGTGTGATATAAATATTCATTAAAAGAAAGGAAGATTTGTTTGAAGAAGCGTAAACAAATTAGGGGTTCCCAGACTCCTACACCAACACCGACGGGTATACCTTTGGATCCCAATGATTTAGCACCGGAATGTATCTTCGTAGATAAAGTTTATGACTGGGTGTTCTTCGCTAATAAGTATGAGAACAAGAACTTTATTCCAGATGAAGCATGTCGTGCGGCAGTTAGTGCAGCTTTAGCAGCGGGTCAGCGAGTAGAGGTGCAAACTGCCCCTGTAGATCCGTCTGACGTCAGCGTTTCAGGTTCCATCATTGAAAATGGTAACCCAGGGAAAGTCCTTATTGTCTGGACAGTTCCTGTAGATGTTACGATCCTGATTGATGGAGTAGCTGAGTGTTCATTTACTATTCGTACTCAGTTCACTGACGAAATCATGCTTTGCGTACCAGTTGGTATCACAAACGACAACTTAAATATCAAAGCGACTCAGGTTATTGCTACTTCGAATATGGGAGTATTAATGGGACCAGATCCATTTGGACCAATGATCCCATTGAAAGTCGTACTATGTAAAGATATCCAAGTTGAGTATCCAGTTAAACTTGAAGTCTTGGCTAAATTCTGCTTCCCACGTCCGAACAATATTCCAGTACGTGAGGAAAAACTAAAATGTGACTTAAGCCTGCTTGAGTTCCCTCGTCAATGTCCAGGATTATTCCCGGTTGATAACTGTGAATGCCAGGCAACTGCTCTAGCAAGAAATGAAGATACTCTTGCCACAATCGGTTCTGGTGCATCATCAGACGTGGTGACAGGTCTATCCACTCTAAGAGCAGAAATTTGTCAAGAATGCTCACTAGCAGACAGTACATGGTCCTATTCCTTCACAGATACTGAAGTAGGTCCAACACCAGCTCCGACTGGAACAGGATTCCAACCTGACTACAGCTTTACTTTTGATCCATCTTCTATCGACAACGTTACTTGCGGAGAGGAAGCATTGACAGCAGTTGGAGAAGGTGTCCGCTATTTTGATGGTGTACCTGAACAAATGTTCTACGAATTGCAAATCTTCACAGGTTTACTTGGACCGATCTCAGAAGGCTTCCGTTTAATCTTAAGAAACACTGCTAACGTTGTAATCTTTGATAGTGGTGTAGTAGAAGCTTTGGTCGAATACAGTGAATGTGACACATTTGCAGACTTACTTGGCGGATTGGATGATTAATTAAATCTGGGAGAGAGGTAACTCTCTCCTTTTTTTTAACATGTATACAAACCTTACATAAGATAATAAAAAAACTAAATGGAGGTGATGAATAAGATGAACGAGGAGGAGAGTAAGTCACAAGAATTTCCGGAAGTATTAAAGGATATTCATCTGATATCTGAAGAACTCGAGTCTCTATATAATCATTATTCAAACAGGATACGAAAAGTGTCTGAGGAGTTGTCCAGGGAACGATCAAAGCATAAGGTATATCAATTAGAAATTGCTGAAAATCATCATACCATTCAAATGTTGACGGAACAGATTGACTATTTGCTTCAAAATCTTGAAGTGAAGCATGAGCTTTATATTCAGTTGAAGCATGAGCTAAAAAAAGAAACTTTACATGACGAATTGAAGGAGATAAGCCCAGGCACTAAAATCCGAGAAGACAATGATAAAGGCATGTTTGAAGGGGATTTTTCGGAAGTTTCTGATCGTACATTTCCTTCTCCCATCCCTGAGATAAGAGTGATCTATGAAAGCACTCATAATCAAAAAAAATCATTGCTCGAAAGAATTAAAAATGATGCATTATCTTTGTTGGTTGATGCAAATAGATGCTTTTTACCAGGTAGTAAAAGTTCTATTGAGGTAGAGGAATACTCAAATAATTTCCATACACAACTAGAGTGGTTAAGGAAGCAACGAAAACAATATACAGTGGGAAAAAATGAAAGGTGGTATTCAAAAATGTGGAAATTTTTATGGGGTAAAGAAGAGAATAATCACCCTGAAATTCTGAAGAAGCTTGATCTGATTGAAGAGCAATTAGTTTCATATTCCTCCAAATTTAATGAAGTAAAGGAATCATTAAATATGGGCAATACGAGAGAGGAGATCACTCAAAGTTTCTTACAAAAAACGAGTGATTTGCATGATGAGCTAAAAAAAATTGAAGAACATTATGAGGAAGAGCTCCATGCATTGAAGAGTCAAATTGAAGATTTTAAGCAAAGAGAATCACATTTTGAAAGACAGATGGCCTTATTAGATGAAAAAAATAAGACTAAGCAGAGTGAAAAGAATCAAAGGGAAATCGAATTGGAACAAGAACTTGTGAAACTTCGTCAAGATCTCAAATCCCAATCGAATAAGAAAAATGACCTCTATAACAAAATGAAACAGCAGAAGAAACAAGCTCCTCAGGTAAATACCCAGTTTGAAGAATATGGGAATATTCCGATGTCTTCTGACTCGAAACGAACCATGTTTAACCCGAATAAATACATTCGATGAATTTGAAAGGGGGGAAGAAGATGCAATCGAAAGATCTAAATAAAATATACAAGCAGTCAAAAAGCACACCCATTGGAATCAAAAAAGAACAAAAAAAACAAATGGAAGCGAAGCGAACGAAGTTTAAATTTAAAGGCTGCGGGTGTAACGCCTAAAGAATCAATCATTCTATCTAGAAAGTTAAGTGAATGTTTAATAAGGCATTGTAAAAAAGAACTACCTAATGAAGCCTGTGGATTTATTTCTGGAAGAAATAATATATGTTCTGAAATATGGCCAACAACTAATGTAAATCCAAGCCCGTTTACTTTTGCCATTGATGTGAATGAAGAAAGAATGATTTCACATGAAATAAAGAAAAGAAATGAGGATTTGATTGCAGTATACCACTCTCACCCAAATGGGATGGCCATTCCTTCGAAAGATGATATCTTATTTGCTCCTGATTCCTCGATTTACTATTTCATTCTTTCAATTAGCCTGTCAAATGCTGAAATAAAGTGTTATAGAATTACGAAAGGATATGCCTTGGAAGTTGAGGTTGTTCAAAGAGAGTTATTTTAACTTAATGGCTCTCTTGAACTCTAATGTTTCAACATTCAGGGCATAATTAGCCTGGGACTATTAGTATGCTATTTACTCTCTCAGGGAGAAAATAACACGAATACCCATAATAAGAATTTTTTTATTTTTCTGACTCCCAATAAAATGAAATTTTTTATTAGTCTTGGTGAGAAGATTAGAATGATGTTCAAAATATAAGATCTAGCAAACTTTTTTTATATTCTATCACCACAATTATGAATGAAATAGTAATATCTTATCTTAAAAAGATTATTGTCATTCAAGAGTACGCTATTTACAATAGGAGGAGGTTGAATATGTATTGAATATACTAGTTACTGGAGGGGCTGGTTATATTGGCTCTCATACCTGTATTACTTTATTGGAAGCAGGATATTCAGTAATAGTTGCAGATAATCTATGTAATAGTAAAGTTGAAACCTTGGATAAAGTAATGAAAATAACCAATAAAGAATTAATTTTCTATCAAATTGATGTAACGGATGAATACGCTGTAGAGGAACTCTTTGTTAAACATTCTATTGATGGCATTATTCATTTTGCTGGTCTAAAAGCTGTTGGTGAATCATTAAATGACCCAATTAGTTATTATTTTAACAACATTGTTAGTACCATAGTCCTTGCTAAGGCAAGTGTTAAATATGGAGTGAATCGGTTTGTCTTTAGTTCATCTGCTACTGTTTATGGATCCAATAAAGTGCCATTTATTGAAACAATGGAATTAATGGAAACCACGAATCCTTACGGTGAAACAAAAATGATAAGCGAGAGAATTCTATCTGATGTATCTAATGCAATTCCTGAATTTTCAGTTGCAATTCTTCGATATTTTAATCCAGTAGGCGCACATAAAAGTGGATTAATAGGGGAGAAACCTAAAGGTGTTCCGAATAATTTAATGCCCTACATTACGCAAGTTGCTATTGGAAAACTCGATAAACTTAGAATTTTTGGAGGGGATTATGAAACAATTGATGGTACAGCTATAAGAGACTATATTCATGTTGAAGATCTTGCCGAAGGGCATGTAGCAGCCTTAAAAGGTTTAAAGAAAGGTGCACATGTTTATAATTTGGGGACAGGAAAAGGGACAAGTGTCATTGGCTTAGTAAAAGCTTTTGAAGAAGCTAATAAAGTCAAAGTACCTTATGAAATCGTAGGCCGCAGGCATGGGGATATTGCAATCTGTTATGCAGATGTATCTAAAGCAACTCAAGAGCTTGGCTGGAGAGCAAAGAAGAACATTATTTCTATGTGTGTAGACTCTTGGAGGTATGAAAATAATTCTAATAAATAATTGCTTAATACCCGTTGAGAGTATTTCATAGCTCGACGGGTTTTGTGTTGTATGATAGTTTGCTAGTCATCCAAAAGAAAAAAGAATGAATGTTTTTCCAGAGAAAAAGGACAAATAGTTATTGTCCTTAAATTTTTCTCAGAGTCATAATTTAGGAGTGACTTTTAATTCTTACATAAAACATGTAAATGAAGGGTTTGTAAGATGATATTTATTATACATAAGCTTTGAGCCCGTGTTTTGAACTATTACAGCTCCTCCAGCTTCTTCAAGGATAATTTGACCTGCGGCAGTGTCCCATTCCATGGTGGGAGCAAGTCGTGGATAATAATGTGCAGCCCCTTCAGCAATTAGACAAAATTTCAATGAACTTCCAACTGTAATGGTTTCTAGTTTCCCTTCCTTCTTTTTCAGTTCATTTAAATAAGAAATCGTTTCTTCTGATAGATGTGAACGACTGGTGACAACAGATTTGTGATCAGTCACTGAAACATTTGGTAAAGAGATCGGTTTATTTGCTCCTATTTGTTTGAATGCTCCTACATTTTTTTTAGCGTAATAGAGAGTGTCTAAAGCAGGTGCATAAATGACACCAAGTACAGGAGCCCCATTATGAATGAGGGCAATGTTCACTGTGAATTCGTTATTTTTTTTTATGAATTCTTTAGTTCCGTCTAAAGGGTCTACCAGCCAAAATGTCTCCCATCCAGAGCGTTCATGATAGGGGATAGAAGCACCTTCCTCACTTAGAATAGGGATATTTGCCCAACAGTCTGTTAGCTCTTTTATAATGAGATGATGGGAGAGTTGGTCGGCAGTTGTTAAAGGGGAGTCATCCTTTTTAAAGTCTATCTTAAAGTCTTTTTTATATATACTCATAATTTCTTTCCCTGCAATAATTGCTATTTTTTTAACTTGGTCTAACATCTATTTCACCTCTACTCGTAATGTAAGGCTTATAAGTCATTTTATTAAAAGGGTTCGTTTAAGTGAGCAAATTTAACAATTTTTGCTCCAAGCGATCAAGTTTAAAGACGAATATCATTTTATATTTTTGTTCACAGGTACTGATTGTATCTAAGATAGGTAAGGATTTTTTCCACTGATTCATCAATCGTCAAAGATTCTGTATCAATATGGATTTCAGGTGAATCAGGTTCTTCATAAGGTGAATCGATTCCTGTAAATCCTTTAATCTTTCCTTCTTTTACTTTCTTATAAAGGCCTTTTGGGTCTCTTTCTTCGCAGGCTTCAATACTTGCATAAACGTATACTTCAATGAATTCCCCATCGTCCATTAAAGACCTAACGTAATGACGATCCTTTTTGAATGGAGAAATAAATGCAGTTAGGGTAATAAGTCCTGCATCAATCATCAACTTAGATACCTCGCCGATTCTACGAATATTCTCTTTTCGGTCTTTGTCTGAAAAATCAAGATCACTGTTTAAACCGTGCCGGATATTATCACCATCCAGTCTATAGGTTCTAATCCCCATTTCATAGAGTGATTTTTCCAGTTCAACAGAGATTGTTGATTTTCCTGACCCGGATAACCCTGTAAACCAGAGGGTGGCACTTTTGTGTCGATTTAATGCATTTCTATGTTGTTTTGTCACTTTACCTTCATGCCATTTAATATTGTTTTCATTCATCATATTCACCACCTTCCATAATTAAATTAAATCCAGAACAAATAAATGAGTGTCGATGTGACAAGCATGGTAAGAAGATTTAATGGAAGACCTATTCTTAGAAAGTCTATGAATTTGTAACCACCGGGTCCGTAAACAATAAGGTTTGTTTGGTAACCAATCGGGGTAGCGAAGCTTGCCGAAGCAGCAATAGCTACGGCAACTGCCAATGGAGTGGGAGATATATGCAAGATAGATGCTACTTCAATAACGATAGGAAACATCAACACAGCAGCTGCACTATTTGTCATCAATTCTGTAAATAAATTGGTTAGCATGTATATAGATAAAATAACCGCAAACACACCAAATGGAGTGGTCAGTTTGATTAATCCATCTGCTATGAAGGATGCAACACCAGAATTGGTCAATGCATAGCCGATTCCAAATGAACAAGAAATGATAAGAAGAACATTCCATTGAATAAAATCTTTCATTTCCCTCGGACTGAGCAACTTAAACAAAATAAAAAGTATGACGATAATGGACATGGCCGATATCATTGGGAGAAAATCTAAAGTAACTAAAGCAACCATCATACCAAGTAATAAAACAGCGTACCATCCTTCACGGATATCTTCATTTGTTTGGACAATTTTAGAATGTTCGGAAGTAAAGTAGAAGTCAGTGGACTCAATCCGTTTGTTGAACTCGGGCCCGGCAACAAGTAATATGACATCCCCAGGTTTTATCATAATATCGCCTATTTTTGATCTTAGACGTTGGTTTTGCCTATGGACTGCGATGACTGCAGCATCATATCTACTTCTGAAATTTGTAGATTTTATCTTCTTGTTGATCAAGGGGGAATGATGGGAAATGACCGCCTCCACTAGTTTGTGTTTTTTCGGAAAATCTTCACCAATGCAACTTTGGAGCTCAAGTCCTTTTGTATGTTGTAGTTCAGTAATCGTTGAAATGTCCCCGGAAAATATTAATCGATCCCCTTCTTTAAGAATGGTCATATTGGAGACGGGTGCAATGGTTTTAGTCCCCCTCACGATGCTTACCAGAAATACACCTTTTAAACTTCTTAATTTTGCTTCCTTGATTGTAGCGTGTAAATATGGGTAGTCTTTTGTGATCAATGCTTCACCAGTAAATTCCCTAAGATTTTCAACCTCTTGCAAAGCAGTGCTTTTTCGATTTGGAAGAAGGTGAGGTCCTAAGTATATAAGATAAAGCAGTCCAAATATGGTGATAGGGATACCGACCTTTGCAAGTTCAAAGAAGGTAAAACCTTCAAATCCTTTATCTAACAATAGTCCATGAACGACTAAATTTGTTGAGGTGCCGATTAGCGTAATCGTCCCACCTAGGATGGTTGCATAAGATAAAGGAATAAGAAATTTAGAAGGAGAAAAGCCGTTTTCTTCGCACCATTTTTTAATTAATGGAGTGAATGCAATCACAATAGGGGTATTGTTTATAAAGGCAGAGAGCAAGGAAATGGGGGGGAGTATAGAAGTTAATGCATGTTTTGTAGATATAGATTTCTCCAACAATTTTTGTAAAAGCATATCAACCAATCCGCTCTTTTGAATTGTACCTGCAATAATAAAAAGGAGTCCGATCGTAAGCATTCCTTCATTAGAAAATCCATTGATTGCTTCCTTTACTGTAATAACCCCTGTAACCATGAACAGAAGAAGCGTAGAGGGAATAATGAATTCAGGTTTCCCTATTTCAAGGACCAGGCAAAATAGCATCAATATTACAACTATAGATACAAAATAAAACTCAATCATGGTGTTGGCTCCTTTTTATCCCTATACCTGTTTGTCTTCCATTTCTGCAAGCAGCACTTCTATCACTTCTGGCCTTGAGAATTCCTTAGGAGGTACCTGTCCATTTCTAAGCATATCTCGAACCTTGGTACCGCTAAGGTGGATATGAAATTCGTTATCGTGAGGACATGTTTTAGCAGTAGCCATAGAAGCACACTTGATACAATAGAATGCATGCTCAAACTTAAGTATTTCAATTTCGAGTTCCTCTTTATTAAATTGGTCAAAAATGTTTTGTGCTTCGTATGTTCCATAATAATTACCAACCCCTGCATGGTCCCTACCCACAATAAAATGAGTGCATCCAAAGTTTTTTCTGACGATGCTGTGGAAAACCGCTTCTCTAGGCCCAGCATACCTCATAGCAGCAGGAAAGACTGACAATAGCGCCCGGTCTTTAGGGTAATAATTCTCTATTAGTACTTTATAACTCTTCATCCGAATATCAGGAGGAATATCATCAGCTTTTGTGTTCCCGACAAGGGGGTGGATAAGTAATCCATCTACATTTTCAAGTGCTGTTTTTTGGAGATATTCATGAGCTCGATGAATGGGGTTACGTGTTTGAAAGGCCACAATAGTCCGCCATCCAAGTGATTGAAAAGTTTTCCTTAATTGTTTTGGAGTTTGGAAGTCTTTCGTAAATATACTTTCAGGTTTATTTAGTAAGGTTACGGGACCTGCTACATAATAATCTTCTTTTTCAAACACTTTGCTGACACCTGGGTGACTTGAATCGGCTGTTTTATAAACGAATAATGCTTCGGCTTTTTTACTGTATTGATAGATTTCTTCTATTTCCATCACTCCGTAAGTGACGTCATCTTCTCCCTTTAATGAAATGACTTGTCCAATGGACAACTTTTCTTTTGTCTCTTGTGAAACAGACAGAGTAATAGGAAGACTCCAAATTTCTCCAGTGCTTAGCCTCATTTCTTTTAGAACCTGCAGATAATCCTTTTGTTTCATGAAGCCATTTAATGGGCTAAAAGCCCCTATAGAAATTAGAACCAAATCGGAGAGACTCCATGCATCCAATGTAATAGAAAAAAAACTCTCTGCTTTTTCTAACAATTTAGTCCTACTTTCTCCTTCTGCTACCCGATTAACGAGGGTGCCTCCATGTGGAGATACCATAAAATCATTCTCCTTTCATTAGTAAATGTAGATATTCTTTCTATTATTTTATGTGATGGACATCATTTGGATAGG
The DNA here is from genome assembly GCF_019334305.1 of Rossellomorea orangium. GTDB lineage: Bacteria > Bacillota > Bacilli > Bacillales > Bacillaceae_B > Rossellomorea. The sequence continues at coordinate 186,888 of NZ_JAHWGH010000018.1, read as the reverse complement.
GCACTAAAGAAAAATGTTCAAATACCTATATCCAGTTAGTGGAAAGCATGTTGAAATAGATAGATGGTTTTTCAAAAGTAAAAGCACGGATCAAGCTTGGAATATGGCTTGCATTACTATCCTTACATATAGGTTCTTAATGACGAATATATAGTAACAGACTATAATACAACTGAGAAAATACATAAACTCGTTATTTTGAAAAAAGCAAACTTTGTATATATCAAATAAAAACAATGCCATATAGATTATTCGTACATGGCATTGTTTCCTATATTCACGTAAAAGGTAATTTTATTTTTGTTGGTAAATTTAATTTGGTGAAGTGGCTTTTTCATTTGAGTTTTATCAGATTCATGGCAAGAAAAAACCAAATGTTATTAATAACCAAATAGCTTCATAGTCTCACCACAAATGTCACGAATTCGCTTTTCTTGAATTTGTGGGATTTCAGTTGATGTGCTACTAATTTTTTTACCTATTACATTGTTAATCTGATTGATAGAAAGATCCCCTAATTTAGAAATAATCCGAAGAGCGTTTGGCTTCCTTTCTAATATATCCTCATATTTAATCAAATACATATTTGGATCTTTTTGGGATAGTTCATAATAATCTTTTGCTCTACTATTCCATTCATTAACGAATTGGTTGAATGGATTCTCATTCCTGGACCATGCACTACCATTCATACTTTTTCTTATGTCAATAGGGTTTCTTACTAATAATATGATTGGTGTATAAGGAAAACATTTTCTAAATAAATTTAATTCTTCTTTTCCATATCGTACTTCTTTAAATCCAATCTTATCGTACGAGTTTCTTTTTTCTGCATAAAGTTCATTTATAAAGGTCCTGACAGAGGTTTGCATGGCTTTTTCAATGTAAGACATATCTGGCATTAAGCAAGATGTTGAAATACCTGTATCTTCATTTTTGAAATATAATTTTCTTGTCCCTTTATGACGGTTGTAGAAAGCTGTCGTATTTTTATAAATATTATGAAAATCGGTTAATGCTCCAAAGTGTTCACCCCATATCAACGTATTTTTTCTTTCGTTAAATATCCTTTGCACTAATGTGGAACCTGTTCTTTGAGTAACGGCTGAAATCATGATATCCACTTGTTTTGCCTCCTTTAAGCGCTCTAATTCAAGCTTGCTGTTCAATTTTTTAACTTTACTGTTATTTGATAAGCACTTTCTAAATATTGTTGAGAATGAGAAACCCAATCATTTGATCTTTGATTTGAACTAGGAGTAGGAATTGGGCAATGAATTGCTATTGCATTCGTTGCAACAATTGTCTGATGAATATTCTTGTTTTTTAGTTCTAGAAAAAAGGCTTCATCATCCAAGGTATAAACCTTTGGAAAATTTATTATTGGCTCTATAGCTTTTCTGCACAACACGAGACAACCAAGAGGTCCCCAGTCTGCTATTTGAAAGTTTCTATAGACAGTTCGAAGTCGTTTGCGAATCAATGAATTTCCTTCGAATTCCATTTTTGCACCGAAAATCATCTCCGCACCACCAGGTCGCTTCATACCTGAAGAAAAAACGCTATGATGAGGATAGTAATTCATAGCTTCTTCTATATGCTCAAACCAATGTGGTGTAATTTGCATATCATCGTCCAGTGAAATGATAACGTCGTATTTACCTTTCATTGCTTGAAATAAATAGTGCCTTGACCCTCCAGCACCAACTCTTTCAGTATTGATTTCTCTCCGGTCATTCAAGACGATGATATCTACGTCATTTCTCTTACTACTCTTCATTATTCTTGTAAGCCTAACAGATAAAGGAGATGTGATATCGTTATAAACATACACTGTAAATGGCTTCTTTAAATAATTGAGTAGATGGAGGATTGTCCACTCCAAAGTTTTTTCTCTCCCGAGAGTTGTAGGAATCATAACCCCAATTCTGGTATTCATTTTATCTCCCCCTTATATTGATTCAGTTTCTAAAATCGAATGAATACTCTTCAGTAATTGTGCAGCTCTAATCTTTGTAGTATGATTTAGCCTGACCATTTTATATCCATTTTCAGCAATTCTTTCGCACTCTTTTTCATTTTTGGAATAATAATTCGATACTTCTACAAAGTTTGTTGAATTAATTTCAACAAAATGCTTGCCAGCAATAAACCCTAAATCTTTTAGTTCCGGAGATGATGGAGCTAATAAGAGGGTTCTACAAGCTAAAACTTGATAGTATTTAGAAACAGGATACTTATAAATAGAATCACATGTGAAAAACATCTTGGCACGATTGATTTCTTTTGCGTAATTTTCATAGATAAACAGTTTTTGCATTTCCTGTTTAGAAAACTTTCTATATCCCGGATGAGCATGGTAAACAAAATCTTTTTTGTTTTTCATAGTTTGAAGGATCTTTGCCCGAAGTGGGTATATTGAAGGGGATACAGAGCCCATTAATAATTTATTTATGCTCTTTGATAATCCATAATCTTTAAATAGCTCTGTATTTACGTGGTGCGGAAGCCATATGAGTTTATTTGCGAATTCAGGATAAAATTGGATAAAAGCATCCCTGTAATAAGAAAATATATAATCAATTTCATCCTGTAAAAACATTCTCTTTCTATTTGATTTCTCGTAATGAAGGTCATGAACAATTACCCCTTTAGGAATAGAGCTCGATCTTAAATTAGTGATTTTAGGTGTGAATTTTTCACCGTAGTCATTAATTAAGATGAAATCTGGTTCCTTGTCAATATTGAATAAAATCTCATTGATATCACTTGACTTTTGCCACAATATAATATTGGCACCCTTTTCAAGTTCATCCATAAGGTAATGAAAATCAGGAAAAGGTCTTTGTTTATAATCTGCACTAATGATTAAAATCGTTTTCTTCTGCAATTTTTCATCCCCCCTAAAAATCTGAGTTGTAATCAAATTTATTGTTCACCCCACTTCAGCTGTATAAATACAGTAGCAGTAGTTTACTATTGGATATTTAAACAGACTGATTGTCCATGAAATGTTCTGTATGAAGTAATATGGTGTTTTATCTAAGGACCACTTACTATTTCAAGGGTTTTCTCATTACAATTAAGAATTGTAATATATGATTAAGGAATTGCGATGACCGCATTTTAAACCTTGTCCCTCCTATCATTCACAATTTTATTCAGACGTAACTTTATTCTGTATATAATATACAAAGTCAGTGGCCAACGACAGGGCTGCTATCATTAAGAATTAATAATATTTAAGTGAACCAATATACACCTTATTAATGCTTTATCATATCTAAGTTTTTCTAGTCAATTGAGAGAAATTAGATAAGGGATTTAGAATTGAAGTCAATATAAAAAACTCCAATCAACATATATTAATTGGAGTTGTACTAAGAGGGGAAACCTTATTATTTTGAGAAATATGCTAATGTAGCTCTTTCTATTTTTAAACTAAGCACTTAATAATTATTTTTACTAATTTTGAAACTTTTACTTTCTTTAATTAGTTTTTGCATAGCGGTTATATCACCGCTCGAATTACAATATCGTAATGCAAGATTAACATTGTTATTATAATTTGGATTGCTCCTTGCTTTAGCAGGAGGGTGCCATAAGTGGAAAACATTTTGATCTATTCTAATAAAATCTCCACATATTGTATTCATTGCACAACGAAAGGCATCATCCTCTCCACCCCATCCAATGAATCTTTCATCAAATCCTTCAACAGAGTAAAAGGATTCTCTCTTTAGAATATTTATTCCACCAAAACTCACAAAATTTTTACTGCCTTTAAATCTTTTAGTTGACTTTATATTCGGTGGTAATGGCCACTTTGGCGTCTGAGTTAATAATTTTTTTGTACTGATGGGATAAATATCCTCAATATTTGTATAAGGAATAATCCATGTTGAATGTTTTAGTGTGTTAACGGCATTACGAATGACATATGGATTACAAATAATATCAGCATCTACAATGACAAACACTTCTCCAGATGCTTTCCTTGCAGCATTATTAATTGCTAAAGATCTTGAAAATTGATTAGTTGAGGAATGACCTATACAAATCTCAGCTTCAGGAAGTGTATTTTCATAAAATTTTACGAGCCATTTAAACAATAACTCTCGATCCTTGTTTGCTGGTTGGAAGGGAATAAGAATTGAAATCTTACTAATGTTAAACAACTCCTTTATTATTAATGTATGAATAAGGGTATAAGATAATATGGGACAAACATGGATATTTAAAAAAAGGGCTGAAACCCCCTTAAATTATCATTAACAATTAACAAAATTATTGTTGAATTTTTCTTTATATGAATCTAGAAATTAGAATGCCTTGGAAATATACAAGTGTTGTTAAATTACTAATTTTATGATGAGAATAAAAAACAGACCATTTCATTAGATGTAAGCAGAAATGGTCTGTTTCTTTTAAAAATGGATCTTAAAGTGTTTGAAATACCATTCGTCGTTATAAACCCTCTTTTGAAAATACTCTCTTCTTCTTTTTTCCACTCCATCTTTAAGAACCAGGCTTTCGATTTTTTTTGGACTCCGATGAATGATCAAATCCTTGGTTTTTTTAATTCTCTCCTGATCAAAGTGGAGGTAAGCCATCCTTAGTAAATTATAATAAACCCCGTCATAATCCACTTTGTATGGATGTGATTTTCTGAATAAATGCAGAATCGTGACTGATGGCTCACAGCTGCATCTGTAACCGAATAACCACAGTTTAATGGACAATTCTACATCTTCATGCCCCCAGGTTTTAAACCCAGTTTCGAATCCACCAACTTTGAAGAAGACATCTCGTTTGATCAAGAAACATCCCCCAGGAATAATCGCAGTATGGAATAAATAGGGCCTTTTCTTATGCCATTGTATTCTTAAACTACTATTTAAAGTTTGCCCGAACCCCACAATTTTCTGGTCGTCCATTGAGGCGATTGCAGGACAAACAACATCCGTCAAATCTGATTTCAAAGGAGTCAATAATTTATCTATCCAAAGAGGTTGGAATGTTAAATGAGCATCACAAAACATCAAGTAGTCAGAAGTAGCGCTTTCAGCCCCTATATTCCTGGCTACAGATGGCCCAACGCCCATTGTTCGAATTTTTTTCACTTTATTATTAAAGTGGGGTTGTTCCAGGAAATCACAGCATCCATCGTCAGAAGCATCGTCCACGATGATCACTTCATATTTAATATTAGTGGCAGTGGAAAATAGTGAGTTTAATGTTTTTTTTACATTGGAACCTTCATTTTTTACTGGAAAGATAATAGATACCTTTGAATGATCTTTATGCACTACATGCTCTCTCCTTTAATTTTTTATCCATCAATTTATCATATGTATATATGCTCTGTTGGTGTACATGGAATGAGAGATAGTGTTCATGCATCATAGTTGAACATATTGAGTCATAAGATAAAGAGACCAAATAAGAATGAAGAGCGGTGAGCATATTAATGAAATTAAAAATAAACAATTATGATTGGGGAACGATTCCGGCACATTCCATAGCTGCCATCCAACTTTACTGTGCGGAGAATAACCACCAATTTCATCTGAACGAAGAAGAACAAATGGTGGAAGTGAAAAGTTCGCTTCATGGAAAGAAAGTATGGTTATCAGTAACCACACCGAATGGTAGTATAAACAATCAAATTGATGAAAAAGTGACAGGGATATTAACCGATTATGGAATTGACGTTACTACAAAAAGTGATACCGGGAAAATCAGGAACGGGGATTTATTTATTGAACTAGTGTCGAGTAAAGGGAAGGGAGCCAGCAGAACTATATCTGTTGGTTATAATGAAAGACTGAATTCCATCAATGTCAAAAAAAGTCTCTCAATATATAAAGACGAGTTGCACTTTAAGGGATACTATTTGTTGTCGGAGAATCATTCCATTCCTCATTTGCGTTGTTCCATAAGTTGCGAAGACGAAGAGTTCTTGTTGAAAGAATCTCCTGCAATTCTAACCCAATGTATCTTGAAAACACTCCTCGGTAATCAAAAGCCCAGTTTACTGGATCTAAATATTCTCCATTTATTACAAACGAAGAGTAATCAAACAGGGCCAGCTGATCCAATTACGGTTGATAAGAAAAAGGCGAGTAAAGACATCCAAATGGATGATAAAACGTACGAAGAGATGAAAATGCGAAAAGCAAACCGAAAAATCCGTGAATCCCAGGAAAAGAAGCCCTATGCGGAAATATATTTTGATTACAATGTTATACCTAATCGAAAAACTGAACGTTATTCCATTAAAGCTGATTTTTTCATAAAGAACACAGGGAATGTAGATTTAACGAATCCGAAGATCTGCTTTCGGGTTGATCCACCTGATAAGATTGAAATTGGAGGACAGATTCTTCCACCTGAGATGAGCGAAATTTTTTCCATACAGGGGCAAAACGGTGCACAAGGATGGAAGTATATGGGGAAGGATTGGCTTGAAAAGGCATTCTCAACTGGAGAATATTGGGTTGAGTCGATACAGGAAACATTTATACCTCCAGGTGAAACGCTAGCAGTAGAAGGGCTACAATTTACGGTAGATAATCTTGAAGAACAGGAATCATCGACCATAATAGGGTTTGTTTTATTTGAAGATCAGGAACTCCAACTTTCTTCAAATAATAAAATCAAGATTACATTTTAACTAAAAGAGTCTGGGACAAAAGGGTTTCAGATAAAGAGAAATCCGAACGAGTGATTTGATAAAAATCTAACTCGTTCGGATTTTTAATTTTTATAATCCTTGTATTAAGCAGGTTCTAGATGTTGATTGGAGTGCAAGACGAAGACTCCTGCGGGAAAAGCGGAATAGGTGAGACCCCGCAGGAGCGCAAGCTGTGAGGAGGCTCGCCTTCCGCCCGAGGAAAGCGAAGTCTTGCACGGAAATCAACAGCGGTGTGACACGTAATCTCATTGTTCGTCTTTATAGTGTATAGATTTTGTTATGTCCCAGCCTCTTTTTATTCCTTCTCATCGTCAGAATATGGACTCTCAATCATTGTTGAGATCTTCTCTACAGAAGGTTTTTGACGTGCTGTTATAATATGTGTCTGACTGCGCTTTTGGCTCTCCACCAGCCTCTTAAGCTCAAATAAACTATGTGTCAATGTGGAATTATATTCACGTATGGAGTCGACTTCCGTAATGAAATTCAGAAACCTTTGCTCAACCTGCTCCAACTTCTCCTCCAACACCTCATTCTGTAGGGTAAACTGAATTTCTTGTTCCTGCTCGACCGCTTCAATTCGTTCATCCTGTTGTTTGGTTCGTTGATCTATATCCGCAAATTGGGAAGACAGCCACCATTCATTTTCTTCAAAGTGTTTTTGATATGAACTGATAAATGTCTTAATGTACTCCATCTTTTGTTTTTCTGCTTCTAATAATTGATCTTTCGCAATTTGCAATGAATCAATGGTATGTTTTCTCTCAGACATTACTTTTTCTAATTCTTCGGTTTTTGAAATCAGGTTATAAAAGATTTCTTTCTTTGTATCTTCAGAATGAGCCAGTGCCGAATTCAAATCTGAAATATGATTTTTTTTACCTTGGAGATCACTGTTTAAACTGTCAATTTTTCTTAGGTGGAGGATGTTCTCCTCCAGCAATGATTGATTTTTACTGGAGATGTCTTGTAGGTTCTTCTCTAATTCCGATATTTTCTGGGATAGCTGCTTCTGCTTGAGTCTGCTTGAAAGGAGCTCTTGTTGGAGTTCATTCTTGGTTACTTGATGCTGCTGCAGTAATTCTTCCTTGTCATGTAAAGCGTCATGAAGTGCCCGTACTTGAATTTCTAATTTCTCCTTGCCTTCTTGAAACAAGTTTCGGTCTTTAATGAGTTCACGTTCAACTGTTTCGTTCTCATCCAGGTGTCGGTGAGCAAGGGTCAATTCCTCCTGCACCTTTTGAAGTTGGTCCTTATGGTACTCATTTTCTGCATATAAATAACTACTTTTCAGCGTTCGGATCGTTTTATTCAGGCTCTCTATTTCAGATTTCAAATAAAGGACCTCTTGATCAGAAATCGTGTACATAGGTGATAATTTGGCTTCCTCCTTTATCGTAATCTCCTCCTATAGACTTTTACTCTATTGTATGGATCCATTTGGGTAAACGTTACAAAAAGCCCTGGCTGTTAAGATCATCTGTAGCTTACCTGAGTATGGGGCTTTTTGACTGAAGTTTACTAGAATAATAGAAGTAGTGCTAGAAATATGTTGAAGCCTACCGACACTCGTCCACTCATTTCATGAAAAAAATCATAGATTATAGTAAGTCGATAGAAAAGGAATATTCACTAACTTCGCAATACTTTTGGACTTTTCTATTGATAAATTTATGACTAACAGGAGTGAATAGATATGAAAAAGAATACAGGCTGCGGATTTGGTCAACATGGATGCCCTCCACAACCATCAAGCGATAAAGCAGAATCTAGAAGCTTATTTACAGAAACATACGTACCGGACCTTGACTTGGAAGAAGTAACGGTCGTACTTGGAGACGTATTTCTTCAATCTTTAACTGAAGCGGAGATTTATCTTCCAACTTATGCAAGTGCCATTAAAAACATCGAGAAAAACGTCTCACTCACCCAGTGTAAAGCAATTCCTGTACCAGGGTTCCCGGAATACGTGAAATTATTTGTAGAAGGAATCGTTCACAAGAACATTCAATATGTAGAAGGTTCCTACGGTGTAGTGAAAGATTATAGTGTTGACATTCCTTTTAAAGCGTATGACCGGGTGAGACTTGCTAATCCTGTCAATAAACCATTTGGAATTGACTTCAGCATTAAGGAAAATGTGTTGCAAAGAAGAGAACTTGCTAAAGATGGAATGGGTGCATCCCGTTGCGAATTTGGTTCATTAACGTTCGAAATCAATAACGAGCCTATTAAATGCAAACTTCTTGCATCTGCAGTAAATCAGTGGGATATTACAGAAAACTTTGATAATTGGGGACGTTTTAATAAAATCACAGAAAAGATGGACATTAACCTTCTTATTAAATTAACCCAAAAGAAACAACAAATGGCTGGAGATACTGATGCAGGTGAAGATCAGCAAGGTCCAGAAGTAGTCTTTGATCGTTTCCGAAACATCATCCAACGTTAATGATGAGATGTAACTGTTTTTAGGGAGACTCTATAACGCGGTTCTTACCGGTGGGCATGAAAAGAATACGAAGATAACAAATAGGATAAAGTTTATGAGGGCAAAAGGGGTTCACCTAGAGGGTGTACCCCTTCCTTTTTATACTTATCATTAAAGTAAATTTTCCGATTGAATCTGGACAAATTGTTCTTGTGTAAAATGAAGACATAACTGTAAACATCCTTGGATTTTTAAGGTTGCTCTTCCGTTTTGCTTTATACATTCTTGCTGACTGATAAACGTGTAATCTTGTAGAAAATGTTGAATAGAATCACAAAAGGAAGAATGACTTTCTTGATGAGTGATTGTATCTTGGCTGTCATCTTCGAGGAATGTATATTCTCTCTGATCACTCATAGGAATATTCGGTGGATGTATCCACCGTGTAGGACTGGTGTGATTCCATTGTATAGGGATTTTGACAGAATGAACAGAACTTGTTTCCCTTGAATTTACGTATTCAATCGAAGCAATAAGAGTCCCTTTCAGAAATACAATAGAAGACGGTGTAGGGATATGTGCCTTAAGAGATTTGATGGACCATTTGATGGACAGTATATGTTCAATTGGATAAGGTAAATCCAAATCTTCAAAAATGTCGACTTCAATGCGCAATGTAGACAGTACAACAGGGATCTTTACAGTCAACGAACGAGAACCAGAAAATGCTGTTTCGATCACATCTTCCGCGAGATGCTCCGCTGAAAGTAGTTCATGTTTGAAATGTTCTTTTAGTGCCGTCAGTTTAGTATCATCATGTTCGCTTTCCTTGATAATATCCTGAGTTTCGTTCATCTTTACCCGCTCAGTTGAAATTTTTTTGAGAACGGAGGTTAAGGAACCGATGGAACGAACGAAATCAGTGTTTTTACTTACTACCGGATTTGATTTTTTTTCACAGTAAATGGTTTCTAAAAATTGATTGAATGAAGGCTGATGATGATCAACAGAATCAAGATCCAGAATAGAGTTGAGATTACTTTCTTCAAATGTATCGTCGTTAGATATACCACTTTGTTCGATAGAGGATAGAGCATGTATTTGATCATTTTCTTGTACTTTAAGGAGATTTGCTTCTTCCTCCATCTCTTCCTCCAACATCATAAAGATCTCTTCTCTTATCGAGGCAGATTCAGTTCCTACTTCGAGATCCTCAATGGGAAGTTCATCAACCAATGAGGGCTCAATCTCGTTATCATCATCGGAAGTCAATTGATCGAGGCTGTGACTTTCATTAGGACTATCCATTTCCTCGTAATCCTGCACCAATTCCTTCATTTCCTTCGATTCATCTTCTGACCCATCGGTACCACTCATAGTCTCTTCTTGGTTTATTTCCACATCCATCACCTTTGGAGGAGGGAAAAATGTAGGGGAAGAATCACTCTTGACCTGAGATTCCCTGAGCAAAATAATATCTTTTGAAATATTCGTGTTATTCGTTACACTCTCTTCAACGGAAGAATCTTGTTTCTGGGTAAGATTAAATAGAGAAAATGAAGGCTGAGATGAATGATTATTAGTTATTTTTTGTCTGGTTTTTTCGTTTTCTTCCATCCGTTTCATGAAATGGTTTTCTATTTCATCCATGTTCTTATCTCTCATTTTCACGGGGATTGGTGCGCTTTAGGATTACACTCAATCCGCTGCCTCCTCTCAGTAATGAATGAATTGTCATTTTCAGTCGCAATCATCATTCGTAGTGGAGGTTACCCGGATTTGCTGGGTCTGAAGGACTTTAACACATAGGTCTATGACCATTTTTTCTTCAATTGTGCGGAAGTAGCCTTCTCCAATCGGACCGGAATGAGGAAGGGGACAGCGATCGATCGCTTCATCCCACTCGATGATTTTACTGGAAACTAATTCACAGTAAGGAATTTCGTTGTAATATTGATGACTTTCCTGATGGAACTGAGATAAATCGTGTGTTAGTAATTCATCTTTTTCTGGATACCCGGACGGCAATGGTTTCGAGATAAGGAAGTCAAATTCCTGACGATTATTTACTTCTGGCATGACAGGCATTGATAAGAAATGCTTAATGGCTGTCACACATTGAAAGGGTATATCTACGGTGTAAGAGTGAAGATCTGATGCGATCGAAAAGTTGGACGATTCTTCAATTTCTTTACAAGGGCTTGCATATTGGATGTTTTTTCGGACAAACCCTTTTACAAAGAGTTTATTAGAAGGAAGTAGAAGTCTGCACTGGGTTAATTTTATCGTTTTTTTAATATCTTTAATTTCCAGAACGGCTTCTGGAAAGGTAATCGTCGCATCTACATTTACCTGTAGTGTCAGTTCAGCCAATACAACAGGAACTTTGGTCACGATTTTTCCAATACTGACTTTTGGATGGTGACACTGGCTTTTACAATCATGCATATTTGACGTTGCATGACAATCAGACATTTTATTATGGTTATCAAACATAAGGGGCCTCCTAAAGCAAGATAATGCCATCTTATGATTTAGATTAATTGTTGTTTGGGCCTGAGCCTATATGTAAAAAGACAAATGAATCAAGAATGATTTACAACCACTTAGGGATACGTGAAAAAAAGCATTCCCCCTACTGTATTCATACAGTAGGGGGAGTGCTGATGATACTGGGCAACTGCTTATAATGCGTTAATACGGACTTGCTGTTTTTGTAATACTTTTACAGTAAAGTTGATGGACATTTTTTCAAGCATATTGTAAAAGTATCCTTCACCTACTGGACCTTCAGATACACGATCTGTAGATTCATCCCACTCTAGAATGCTGCTTGAAAGCAATTCGCAATATGGAAGTTGATTATAGTAATTCGTGCAGTATTGATGGAATTGGGAGATGTCATTTGATAAATATTGATCCTTTTCAGGATAGCCTGTCCCTAGTTCTTGAGCTCTAAAGAAATCAAATTCCTGACGGTTATTCGTTCTTGGGAGTTGGACTGGAGATTCAAGGGTAATCGTAGTCATGCATTTAAAAGGGACGCGGACCGTCAAGGATTTAATGTCTGAAGATACACAGGATCCATCGAATCCAGATCCCCCACATGGTGTAGCATATTGGATGTTTTTACGTACATAACCTGATAATAACAGGGGAAATTGTGTCCCATCTTCACTGAAGTCTCCATTGCTGGTTGGAATCGTCATTAATCGGCACTGGACAATTTCCACTTTCTTTTTCACATCTTTGATTTCCATCACTGGCTCAGGGAATTTAATATGTGCTTCAAGATTGCTAGATACACGATATACTCCTAAATCTACTGGAACATGGACAATTCTTTCACCTGCCGGGGTTAGAATGGGGTCGACTGTTGTGTTGTCGCAGTGATCGAGTGAAGCAGACTTATCTACGCTCACACAATTTCTATTCTTATTATAATCACTCATTTTTTTTCCTCCTATTTAATAAACATTATTTAAACTACACTTTATAGTATGCTGAAAGAATCTATTAAGAGTGGTTAAATGAATCAGTATAAGAGTGGAAATTTACTAGAGAAAAAGCTCCTAGTAGAAATCGTTCTTTTTACACATTACGATATAGGACTGAAAAATTTATGACTGGGTACGTGCACAGATGATTTCTATCCCGGCATAGGCTTTAAGGAAGGAGGAGGATGTAATGGATAGGCATAATTATGTTGCGGTGGACTTAGGGAACAGCTTTTATAAAGCGATTGTTTCAATAAAAGGTGAAACAACAGAGTATTTCATGCCAAATGCAATTGCTTTATTTGACGAGGAATTTTATGAGAAACCTTACGATGATGAGGATGTTTTATTAGAAGACAATTTAATTGTCGAAGTGAACAGTTCAGCGTTGTATGAGAAGAGAGATACCTTTTATATCGGTAAAGCAGCAGCGAGACAGCGTAATGTGAGCTTAACCTCGTTTAATAATCAGAAAGTAGACGAAGACCGTACTTATACCCTCTTGTTTGGACTGTTGGCCCATCATGCCGTAATAAACAATCAATCTGATACTGATGTCACTTTTGAAATCGATCAATTGGCGGTTTCATTGCCGACTACTCAATATAAAGAACGGAAAGATACATTGAAAAGCCGATTGATCGGGACTCATACCGTGTATCTCCATAAGGTTCCAGGAATGATCGCTCCTAAAGAAATTGTCGTAAGACTTCATATTAAAAATGCCATTATCGGTGCTGAAGGAGCCTGTGCCTACCTGGCGTTAACCCGGGATAGTGAGACATTGGGAGTGAAAGATGAATCTCTCTTACAGGATTCTGCCAAAGGAATCCTCATTGGTGATCTTGGGGGAGACTCAGTCGATTTTGTGGGGATCAAAAACAATAAGCCAGTGGCATCCATTGAGGGTGAGCCATTTGGGATTAACCAGTTTTTAGATCATATCATACAAAAGGTCAGTAAGTATGAGTTATACAAGTTCGATTCAAGATCTGAACTTGAGGAAAAGCTGGTGGCCGGTCAATCCGAGTGGTATGTAGAACCATTCGCAGGTGTGAAAAAGGATATAAGCAAATATATCATTCCACAGTTAAAATCATTGGCGATTAAATATCTGGAGCATTTCGACCGGGTCAGAAATAGCTCAAATGAAATCAAAGGGGCTGTCAAATACATTGCCGTAGGTGGAGCCGCTAAAATAGCCGAATCTCATATAAGGGAAGCGGCAGTGAAATGGGCAGAAAGAGGACGCCCAATAGAATTATTTTTCCCTTCCAATATGGAAAAGTTAAATGTGTCGGGTCTTATGATTCTTGCAAAATTAAATCAATTAAAAAACAATCCTGCACAAATTGAATATACAAAGAGCTAAAGGGTGATGGAAATGCCTAGGAAATACTCAGATTACTTTCAAGAAACGATTCTAACGATCCCAGAGAGTTTCATCAATGTAAAAACTGGGGAAACAGAAGCCATCACTTCAAAGATACAGGATCAAATCGCTTATCATTCTAAAAACAATACGTTGAGTCATTTTATTTTTTCTGCTTTGCATGATTACTTACATCACTCTAAAACTGTTCAAGGTAATGTGGCATCAGATCATGCCATACTTGAAGAATTATCAAGTTTAAAAAGACTTCTTCTTCAAAATGGATATGATTCCTCTAAGAGCTCAAACGAATGTACCATCGTGAGTCGAAAAGAACAGGATCCTACAACCGTAGGATTAAAAGAAATCGACGATTTGCTTGAGGCGTTTGGAGGATGAAAAAAGGTGAACGATTTTCGTTCACCTTTTTTTATGTGTGGATTTTTATAAATGGACGGCGGGCAGGCAGGTAATAGCACAGAAACAAGACAAGTCTACAGTGATACATATTCCGGTTTCCATCAAGTCCTCCACACTTTTGTGGTCTATCTGTTTACAAGGAGAAGAGAGTCCACACTTATGATCATGATGAGAGTGAGAATCACCCTTATGGTCCGATTTAAATGTTAATAATTCAAGGGTCGCACATTTGTGATCCAGGTCTATTATTTTGAAGACATAGGTTTCAATACATTTGAATGTTTTATTCTTTTTTGAATGACAATGATAGGTTGTGACACCAGTGCCTTTAAATGGCTCGCATCCACAATATAAAATAAAGGGGATGGTATTCTTTTTGTGTTTCTTTTTTTCACATAGCAAATCCTCAATGGACTTTTTACAGGATGTCTCGCAGCTGTGGTCTTTCTTTACTTTCTTCTGAGCTTCAAGGATGGCTTCTAATACGTCTTTGACGCAATGATCATAATGCTTGGAATGAGATTCCCGGCATTTATGGTTTGAATATTCCTCATGGAAATATGTGTCCTGGGTCTTTGAATTTTGACTATAACTCATTTTTTTACACTCCTTTACAATTTACTACTATTTATCATACGTCCATAAAGGAATATTCGATTGAGCCTCTAGCCTAAAACGATAAAAATAGACTTACGGTACAAAATCGCTCATTGTTTAACCTCAAAGGGCAGATGAAGATGTTTACCAGTTTGTTTGAAAAAGAATGGATATGTAGAGAAACTATCAAAGGACAGCTGATTTACTAGCTAAAATAGGAATGAAACATTTTTCAACACTTAAGCGCCTCTATTGTATGTAAGGTTGAAAACCTTTATACTATAGTAATGTGCAACAATGTATATCCTGTTAATTCGGCCGGCTTTATATATAGAAGAAAACGGTTTGGTTATAGAGGTAGAAAGGGGATTTTTCATGAACGAAGAGCAGCGGAAACATGGACAACAAGTGAAGTCTGTATCTCCAACGGACCAAAAATCTGATAAAGATTACAGCAAGTACTTTGAGAGTGTCTATATCCCACCTTCCTTAAAAGATGCAAAGAAGCGTGGGAAAGAAGAAATCAAATATCATAATGACTTTACAATCGATGACCTATATAGAGGACTTGGAGAAGGAAAGAAATTCTACATCCGGACCTATGGTTGTCAGATGAATGAACATGATACTGAAGTGATGGCCGGGATTTTCATGGCTCTTGGTTATGAAGCGACAAATTCGACAGACGATGCAGATGTCATCCTATTAAATACATGTGCCATCCGTGAAAATGCAGAAAATAAGGTGTTCGGGGAATTGGGGCATCTGAAACATTTAAAAAGGGAAAAGCCGGAGCTGTTGATCGGCGTCTGCGGATGTATGTCCCAGGAAGAATCGGTCGTAAATAAAATTTTGAAAACCTATCAACAGGTGGACATGATCTTTGGAACTCATAATATCCATCGCCTTCCTAAAATCCTTTCTGATGCTTATATGTCCAAAGCAATGGTCGTAGAGGTTTGGTCTAAAGAAGGTGACGTCATTGAGAACCTTCCAAAGGTACGCCGTGGCAACATCAAAGCTTGGGTCAACATTATGTACGGCTGTGATAAGTTCTGTACGTATTGTATCGTTCCGTATACACGAGGGAAAGAGAGAAGCCGTCGACCTGAAGAGATCATTCAGGAAGTAAGGCACCTTGCTGCACAAGGATATCAAGAAATCACTCTCCTGGGTCAAAATGTTAACGCCTACGGGAAAGATATCGAAGACATTGAATATGGTCTGGGCGATCTGATGGATGACCTTCGAAAAGTAGACATTCCGCGAATCAGATTTACGACAAGTCATCCAAGGGATTTCGATGATCATTTAATTGAAGTACTTGCCAAGAAAGGAAATCTCGTTGAGCATATTCACTTACCGGTACAATCAGGTTCAACAGATGTTCTCAAAATCATGGCACGAAAATATTCCCGCGAACAATTCTTAGAATTAGTGAGGAAAATAAAAGCCGCCATGCCGGATGTAGCTCTTACAACAGACATCATTGTTGGATATCCTAATGAGACAGATGAGCAATTCGAAGAAACCCTTTCGTTATACAGGGAAGTCGGATTTGAATCGGCATTCACATACATTTACTCTCCGCGTGAAGGCACACCTGCAGCAAAAATGAATGACAACGTGCCGATGGAAGTGAAAAAAGAACGACTTCAACGTTTGAATGCCGTCGTGAAGGAATACTCTGCTGAGGCGATGAAGAACTATACGGGTCAAATCGTAGAGGTGCTTGTGGATGGAGAAAGCAAGAAGAACCCCGAGATTTTGGCTGGCTATACCAGACGGAGTAAACTTGTAAACTTCAAGGCTCCTAAAACAGCCATTGGGAAGATAGTGAAAGTAAAGATCACTGATGCCAAGTCCTGGTCATTGGATGGGGAAATGGTTGAAGAAGGTCAAATTGGAACAGAATTTCAGGAAGCGGTAGAGGTGAAATAATATGGCAAAGTATACAAAAGACGATATTATGAAGCGGGCTGAGGAGCTTGCAACCATGATTGCTGAAACAGAGGAAGTGGATTTCTTTAAACGGGCTGAAGCACAGATCCATGAAAATCAGAAAGTCCGTGAAATGATCGCCAGTATCAAGAGTTTACAAAAACAGGCCGTTAACTTCCAGCACTACGGAAAAATTGAAGCACTAAAAATGGTGGAAGCAAAAATAGAAAATCTTGAAAAAGAAATCGATGAAATTCCGGTTGTCCAACAATTTAAGGAGTCACAAACAGATGTGAATGATTTACTTCAAATCGTTGCTTCGGTTATCTCTAATAATGTGACCGATCACATTATTGAAACCACCGGGGGAGACCTACTCCGCGGTGAAACGGGTTCTCATGTGAAAAACTCAACACCTGGAAGCTGTTCTTAACTGAAAAATAAAAACCAATAAAAAAACGATCTTTGCTTAAAGGGATATCATTTCCTGGCAAAGGTCGTTTTTTGTGTTTTGTCTGTTCTTTTAGCAATGATTCTTTTTTGGTTTTCGTTCTCCTCATCATGGTCGAAAAATCAGGAGTAGTACCCCGGTGAATCGATACGTCACGACCTGTATTCCGTAATTGATGGTCTCTTTTCTTCTTTGCTTTACTTTTTGCCATATTTGCTTCCTCCTCATTAATATGAACTTGAATTCTTTCTAAGTTTACCATTATTTCAATGTCAGCGTGAAGTGCATTCCGGAACCTTCAATGGGTATTCGCATACAATACATTATCTCGCAACAATCCCATTACGGAATTAAATTTACTCGCACAAACACCTAGTTAGTCGCATAAGATGAATTGAAAATGAATGAGGAGGTTCGCTCGAATGGCAGAATATAGAGAGATTATCACTAAAGCGGTCGTAGCGAAGGGACGCAAATTTACACAGTCTCATCATACGATTTGCCCGCCGCATAATCCATCGAGCATTTTAGGCTGCTGGATCATTAATCATCAGTATGAAGCACACAAAGTAGGCAAGAAGGTAGAAGTTCACGGTTCTTACGATATCAACGTATGGTACTCCCACAGCGACAACACAAAAACTTCCGTTGTCACTGAAAGAGTAGAATATACAGACTGCATCAAACTTAAATACCGTGACCCCGACTGCTTAGATGATATTGAAGTATGTGCTCGAGTACTACAACAGCCTAATTGCTGCGAAGCGGTAATTTCACCAAACGGTAACAAAATCATCGTTCACGTCGAACGAGAATTCCTAGTGGAAGTTATTGGAGAAACAAAAGTATGTGTCCTTGTGAATCCAGAAGGTTGTGACGATGAAGACTGGGATTGTGACTTGGATGATGAAGAGTTTGAAGAGTTAGATCCAGACTTCTTAGAAGGCGACGAAGAATAACGTTAACTAGGAAGACGGCCTCTTCCTAGTTTTCCTTCTTAGCTAATTTTATTCGTCGCAGAATGGATAAAGAAACAGCGGGCATCTGTCCAGATGCTCTTTTTTTATTCAAGAAAACCAATCACCGTGTGATGATTGGTTTTCTTTATGTTAAAGAATGAGAAATATGCTGATGATGGCACAAGTAAAAGAAGCAATAAGTCCCGTCAGGAGGGGTTTGATTCCTAAACGTTTGATATCATTCACTCTCACTTGAAGCCCTACAGCTGTCATGACCATGATGATCAAAAACTTGGAAGAATTCTGAAGAGCCGTCTCGATCGTGAAAGGTATCATTTCAAATGTGTGCAGCACGGACACAGCCAAGAACAATAACACAAACCATGGGAATACCTTTTTGTACTGAGATTCACCTGTGTGTTTCTTCCTTATAATGAAAGGGAGAATAAACATGACCGGAATAAGAAATAATGTCCTGGCTAGCTTGACCGTCGTCGCAACTTCCCCGGCATCATCTCCGTACGCATATCCTACAGCAACCGCAGAAGACGTGTCATGGACTGCTGTACCTGCCCAGATTCCAAAGGATAGATCTGACATATGAAGCAGGTGACCGATGACAGGGTAGGTGGCAAATGCAATAAGATTAAAGAAAACGACTGTAGAAAGCGCATAAGCGGTTTCATCTTCTTTTGCCCCAATGATCCCTTTTACGGCTGAAATAGCCGTGGCCCCGCATATACTGGTGCCGATACCGATCAACAGGCTCAATCGTTTGTCGACCCCCATCCATTTACCTACAAAATAAGTGGCGGTAATCCCGATTGAAACCGAGAAAAAGATTACCCAAAGTGCTTTTTGCCCAATATAGAAGATGTCATAGAGACTAAGTCCAACTCCAAGAAAAACGATTGCTACCTTTAATAGAATCTTTAAAGTGAACTGAATACCCGGATTAAAATCCTCAGGGAGATTCATTGTATTTTGGAGGAATGCTCCAATCAAGATTGCGAATAATAAGCTTCCGATCAGTGGGAAAAGCGTTCCAAGACCTTTAGATAGTATACTGATTAATAAAATGATGATAATGCCCCAAGCCTCATGAGGAAGGAAGGAGCTTTTTCGTGTATCTTGCTGCAATAGTCAATGGCTCCTTTATTAAAATCAACATTTCTAAGTATAGTACATTCTCCATGAAGTCGTGAACCAATATGCACTACTCTTTTTATTGTATGTTAAAATAGAAAAGATATAGAAAATATACACCCAGTAATGAAAGGATTTTTCACATGAAAAAGATCTTAGTCCTGGCAGAAAAACCTTCTGTCGGCAGAGATATCGCTAGAGTACTTCAATGCACGAAAAAAGGAAATGGATTTCTGGAAGGGGACGATTATATTGTCACATGGGCACTTGGCCACCTGGTGACCCTTGCAGAGCCTGAAAGCTATGATGATCGCTATAAATCATGGAAGCTTGAGGATTTACCCATGCTTCCACCAGCCCTCAATCTGGTAGTAATTAAGAAGACAGGAAAGCAATACAGTACAGTAAAAGCACAAATGAATCGTTCGGATGTAAAGGAAATCGTCATTGCGACAGATGCTGGTCGTGAAGGTGAGCTAGTTGCCCGCTGGATCATTGAGAAAGCCCGGGTGAACAAACCGTTAAAACGATTATGGATTTCTTCTGTGACCGATAAAGCCATAAAGGACGGTTTCCGCAATCTCCAAGATGCAAAAAGATACGAAAACCTATATGCGGCAGCTCAGGCTAGATCCGAAGCTGATTGGTATGTAGGGATGAATGCAACGAGAGCGCTTACAACCAAACATAACGCACAATTATCCTGTGGGCGTGTACAAACCCCAACACTAAGCATCATTGCTCAGCGGGAAGAAGAAATCAAGAATTTCAAGCCACAGACTTATTATGGAATACAGGCGGTAACAGAAAAAGGAACCTTCGTATGGACTAACAGAAAGAATAAAGATACACGAACGTTTTCAAAAGAAGAAATGACCTCAGTCATGTCATCAATTAAAGGAAAGAAAGAAATCACCATTCAATCAGTTAAGAAGACACTGAAGAAAAATTTTGCACCATCCCTTTATGATTTGACTGAATTGCAGAGAGATGCACATAAACTCTTCGGCTATTCAGCTAAAGAAACCCTTTCCATTATGCAAAAGTTATATGAGCAGCATAAGTTGGTGACTTACCCCAGGACAGACAGTCGACACCTATCGAGTGACATGGTGAGCACCCTTAAGGACAGATTAAGAGCTGTAAATGTACAGCCTTATCGAAAGATGGCGCATGTCGCATTACAGGGGCAGGTGCAACTGTCTAAAGCATATGTGGATGATCAGAAGGTGACAGACCATCACGCCATTATCCCTACGGAAGAAACACCTTCCTTACAGCGGTTACAGGATAGGGAAAGGAAAATCTATGATTTGATCGTAAAGCGCTTCATCAGCGTCTTTCTTGC
Organism: Rossellomorea orangium; assembly: GCF_019334305.1. GTDB lineage: Bacteria > Bacillota > Bacilli > Bacillales > Bacillaceae_B > Rossellomorea. The sequence goes on along the minus strand of NZ_JAHWGH010000018.1, from coordinate 166,029 downwards.
TCCTTATCAGTATGAACAAACGACAGTAGAAGCTAAGATAGGATCCGAGTCTTTTCATACAAAAGGGAAAAGAATCGTTGAACCCGGTTGGAAAGAAGTATACGATTTTGACTCTGAAAACGAACAAATGCTTTCAAAAATGGAAGAAGGGGCTGTCTATGCTGTCCTCTCTATTAAGGAGACGGAAGGTCAAACAAATCCTCCAGGAAGATTTAATGAAGGTACCTTATTATCTGCTATGGAAAACCCTAAAAAGTTCATGAAAGAGACTGATAAAGACCTACTCGCCACAATCCACGAGGCAGGGGGGCTTGGTACCGTTGCAACAAGAGCCGATATCATTGAAAAGCTCTTCAATTCCGGAGTCATTGAGCCAAAAGGGAAAGACATTTTTATCACTTCTAAAGGAAAGCAGTTATTGGAACTGGCTCCTCATGAACTAAGATCACCGACTTTGACTGCAGAATGGGAGCAGAAGCTTGAAAAGATTGCTAAGGGATCTCTAAAAAAACAAGAATTTCTGAAGGAAATCAAAGATTATACGAAGAAATCCGTCAGTGAAATCAAGAACTCTACAAAGAAATTCTCACACGACAATCTTACTGGCACAAAATGCCCGGATTGTGGAAATTTGATGCTTGAAATCAACAATAAGCATGGAAAGAAACTTGTTTGCCAAGATCGTGAATGTGGACATCGTAAGAATATTAGCAAGAAAACCAATGCCCGCTGCCCGAACTGCCATAAGCGTCTGGAATTAAGGGGAGAAGGGGAAGGCCAAATGTTCACTTGTGTATGTGGGCATAGAGAAAAACTATCAACCTTCAACGATAGGAAAAAGAAAGAAAAGAATAGCAAAGCAACAAAACGGGATGTTAATAAATATTTGAAAACACAGCAAAAAGAAGAGCCTGTCAATACTGCTTTGGCCGATGCTTTAGCTAAGTTAAAATTAGATCAGTAATGATTCATAGGGATGACTGCCTATTTTGGCAGTCATCCCTATCTTTTGTTGAATGGAATTGGTAGAATATTTGTAATTATGAAAAAAAAGAGGTGAGTTCATGACAACTATAACAATTCAAGAGTTTTTTGAGGCAATCGAAAGAGGCGATAACACGAAAGTGGAACAAATGTTAAGAAATGATACAAATCTTTGTAACGCGGATAATGAACATGGTTTAACGGCCCTCGGGGTGGCGGCGCATTTCGATCATATGGAAATTGTTAAGCTCCTGCTTAATTTTGGAGCCGATATCAATTCCGTATCCAATTCAAAAGTTTCTTATATTCCTTCGAACTCCGCTTTGCATGCCGGAATTGCAGGTAAGGCTTCAAAAGAATTAGTGGAGTTTCTGCTTAACCAGGGAGCGAATGTAAATCAACCCGATTCATCGGGGCACACGCCTTTACATATTGCTGCTTTTGATGGGAGTGCAGAGATTGTGACTATGCTTCTTGCTTATGGAGAAGAACCATGCATGCAGTCAGAAAAGACTCAATCGCCCTTGGAGATTGCAACTGAAAAAAATAATAAAGAATTTTTGAAGGCTCATGAAGAATTTAGAAGAAGGAAGTTATAACAGTTTATGGAGTTGCGGCGCATTCCTGGAGGGGATGCGTTTTTGATTATATTATAAAAATTTTTTAACATAATGTATGCGTATTCATTATTGGTTTAATCAATTTTCATGAAATGATCTTTTATTGGTTTATTCTGAAAAAATAATATTTTTAGAAAATTCTGTTGTTATTTGTCGTTTTCCGTATTAAAATAAACGTTAATTTCAATTGTGAAGGGAGGACATCGTGATGCTCACATTTCTTGCATCCATCTGTATTCTAGTAGTTGGCTATTTCATTTATTCAAAGGTGGTAGAAAAGATTTTCGGTGTTGATGATTCAAATGTGACACCTGCATTTGCCAAAAAAGACGGCTTGGATTATATGCCTATGAGCTGGTGGAAAGCAAGCCTGGTTCAACTCTTGAACATTGCGGGGTTAGGTCCGATCTTCGGGGCAATACTAGGGGCATTGTATGGTCCTGTAGCCTTTATATGGATTGTTATCGGTACATTGTTCGCAGGTGCTGTTCATGATTATTTCTCCGGGATGCTTTCTCTTAGACATAATGGGGCACAGTTTCCTTTCATTGTAGGGAAATATTTAGGGAAGTCTCTCCAATCTCTCATGAATATTCTATCAATCGTATTAATGATTCTAGTAGCGGCTGCCTTCACTTCCGGACCCGCACAACTTATGGCAGAAGTGACACCGCTTAATTTTATGACATGCCTGGTCCTGATCTTTACATATTTTCTGATTGCAACAGTATTACCGATCAATAAAATCATCGGCAGGATTTATCCGGTTTTTGGAGCAATTTTAATTTTTATGGCGGTAGCAATCGGAATCGGTTTATTCTTCTTTGAACATCCGATACCGAATTTATCATTTAAAAACATGCATCCTGCTGAACTGCCTTTGTGGCCACTTTTGATGGTTACAGTTTCCTGCGGTGCCATTTCGGGATTCCATTCCACACAAAGCCCTATTTTGGCAAGGACGCTTAAAAGAGAGAGCGAAGGACGAAAAGTATTTTATGGGGCCATGGTTGCTGAAGGAATCATCGCTTTGATTTGGGCTGCAGCGGGTATGGCATTCTTCAATGGAACAGGCGGTCTTCAAGAAGCACTTGCTTCGGGAGGACCCGCAGGTGTAGTCAATGAGATAAGTAAAACGACATTGGGGACGCTCGGTGGAATACTGGCGATCCTTGGTGTTATCATTCTACCTGTGACAACGGGGGATACTGCACTCAGATCCTCCCGGATGATGCTTGCTGATTTATTAACTGACCTAACAAAGAAGGATGTAGAAGGAAAGTGGTTGCCGATACTTTTGGTTGTGCCAGTCGCAGTACCTACATTCCTCTTGACTCAAATCGATTATACCTTTCTATGGAGATATGTCGGCTGGTCGAACCAGGTAGTTGCGACAGTCATGTTATGGACGGCAGCCATTTATTTATTGCAAAAAGCAAAATTTCACTGGATATGCAGTGTGCCAGCTTTATTTATGACAGGGGTGGTGAGCACCTACATTTTTTATGCCCCAGAGGGGTTTGGGCTTTCCTATTCCACTTCGATGATGCTTGGATCGATCATATGGTTAGCTGTTTTGACTTGGTTTATTATACAAGTAAAAAGATACAGACCAGTAAGGCACCAATCACTGAAAATGAGATCTGTAAATTCATAACTTCGACAAAAAACAGCCTTTTCGATAGATTAGGCTGTTTTTTTATGATTGAAATTTATCCGCTGGAATGGTATCGATTAAGGGGAAGAGGGGGATGCTAAGAATTTTGTCGAATAAAAACTGAATATTTTTAATATTTAATTAAATTATTCTACAAAATTCGCAACGTGAGTATGGTACTTTATGAGAAACGGACAAGAAGACTTTTTTAAAAAAGAATATACATAGTGACAAATGATGAAGGACGTTCATTTTACAAAATGTTTAGTGCAATAAGAATCGGTACGAGTTAAAATAAAGTGAAAATAATAAAAATTCAGAAATTAATTATTCGTTGAAATCTAGTAAGTGTAAGTTCATGCAACAAAAAATAATGAAAGCGCTTACTATTTTTATATAATCTAAACGTATAGGGGGAAATGTAATGTCGGATTTGGTAACGATTGGCCTGATTCAGGCTTCTCATGATGTGGATGGAAGTGAGGCGGTTGAAACCCATAAGGAGCAGGCAATTAAAAAACATATATCCTTGGTGAGGGATGCAGCGAAAAAAGGTGCTCAAATAATATGCCTGCAGGAAATTTTCTATGGTCCCTACTTTTGCTCCGAACAAAATCCCAAATGGTATGATTCTGCTGAAGAAATCCCGAATGGTCCTACTACAAAACAATTTCAGGAATTAGCCAAAGAACTCAGTGTCGTAATCGTCCTGCCTATATATGAACGGGAAGGTATCGCCACTTATTATAATACGGCAGCAGTCATCGATGCAGATGGATCGTACCTTGGGAAGTACAGAAAGCAACATATTCCCCACGTGGGAGTCGGAGAAGAAGGATACGGATTCTGGGAGAAATATTATTTCAAACCAGGAAACCTTGGGTATCCGGTATTTGATACGGCTTATGCGAAAGTAGGGGTCTATATTTGTTATGACAGACATTTTCCTGAAGGAGCACGGTTACTGGGGTTGAAAGGTGCGGAAATCGTGTTCAATCCATCTGCGACTGTAGCCGGCCTTTCAGAATATTTATGGAAACTTGAACAGCCTGCTCATGCAGTGGCAAACGGTTACTATTTAGGAGCCATCAATCGAGTGGGGTATGAAGGTCCCTGGAATATGGGTGAATTTTATGGCCAATCGTATCTGGTCGATCCAAGAGGAGGCTTTGTTTCAGTTGGAAGCAGGGACCAGGATGAGGTGGTCATAGGAGAGATGAATAAAAAATTATTAAGGGAAGTACGGGATACATGGCAGTTCTACCGTGACCGCAGGCCGGAAACCTATAATGATATGACTGCTTTACTGCCTTAATATCATAAAGGTATGCATCGTTAGAACATAATCAGGTTTTTATCTCTATGAAATGAAGAGGGGGAAGTCAATATGTCCAGTACACCTTCGTTACTCAATCTCGAGAAGAATTTTCTTGAAGCTCATGAGGGCTTATCGGGCAGAGAGGCAGTGGAAGAGGCGAATCGTTGTTTGTATTGCTACGATGCGCCGTGCATTCAAGCCTGTCCCACTGGTATCGATATACCATCATTTATTAAAAAAATCGCTTCCGGGAACTTAAAGGGGTCCGCAAAGACAATCATGTCTGCCAATCCTGTCGGGGCCAGCTGCTCCAGGGTCTGTCCAACAGAGGAGCTTTGTGAAGGGGCTTGTGTATTGAACCATTCCACAAAGCCGATCATGATTGGGGACTTACAGAGGTATGCAACAGATTGGGCAAGGCATAATGAGACGGTTCTATTCGAAGCAGGAGAAGCAAATGGGAAGAGTGTGGGGATTATCGGAGGGGGGCCAGCCGGGCTTTCAGCTGCAAGAGAGCTTGCCCGATTTGGATATGCAGTCACCATATATGAGGCTGAAAAAGAGGCAGGTGGGTTAAATACCTATGGCATCGTTTCCTTCCGCCTTCCTCAAAGTATATCCTACTGGGAAGTGGAGCAAGTAAAGAAATTGAATGTTGATATCCGGACGAATGTAAAGGTAGGTCAAGATATTTCCGCTGAAGATATTACCTCAAGACATGACTTTGTCATTCTTGCTGCCGGAATGTCCGCTGTCCCGGATTTGAAAATTCAAGGAGAAGACCTGCATGGTGTGCATGATGCCATTGAATTTGTGAAGGAAACCAAAAGTGGCAGCTTGAATCACAATTATGTGGGTAAAAAAGTAGTCGTCATCGGTGCAGGGAACACTGCCATTGACGGAGCGACTTGTTCAGTGCGGTTAGGAGCGGAGAATGTAAAAATACTATACCGACGAACAAAAGAAGAAATGACAGCTTATGATTTTGAATATGAATTTGCCAAGCAGGATGGAGTTGAATTCCGCTGGCTGACGGCTCCTCAAAGAATCATCGGAAATGAAGCCGGTGATGTTACCGGGATTGAATGCATCAAAATGGAGCTTGGTCAAGCAGGAAGGGATGGAAGAAGACGCCCGATTCCAGTCAGGGGCTCAGAATTTACTTTACCTGTTGATGTCGTCATCAAGGCGATCGGCCAAACAAGACATTTGAATTTGATAGAACAATTCGGGTTAGAACACTCAGATGGTGTCGTTAAGGTTGACCGTGAAACCTTCCAAACGTCAAATCCAAGGATTTTTGCCTGTGGGGATATTGTATTTGGAAAAGGTGTAGGAGAGGCCATGGTCGTTACGGCAGCTGAACAAGGAAAACAGGCAGCCTATCATTTACATGAGAAATGTACAGCTGTCAAAGTGAATTAAGAGTGTATTAGAGGGGGGATTTTCATGGCAAACTTAAACATCGATTTAGCTGGAATCAAATCACCAAATCCTTTTTGGCTGGCATCTGCACCACCAACCAATTCGGGTTATCAAGTTCAAAGGGCTTTCGAGGCAGGTTGGGGAGGAGCGGTCTGGAAGACATTAGGCGAACCTATCATAAACGTTTCTTCACGCTTTGCAGCTGTTAGCTTTAATGGCCAAAGGGTGGCGGGATTCAATAATATCGAACTTATTACCGATCGCCCACTTGAAGTGAATCTGAAAGAAATATATGAGACGAAGAAGAGGTTTCCGAATCACGCCATCATTGCTTCATTAATGGTCGAACCGAAACAGGAGAAGTGGCATGAAATTGTAAAGAAGGTAGAAGATGTTGGGGTTGACGGGTTAGAACTTAATTTCGGTTGCCCCCATGGGATGGCTGAACGGGGTATGGGCTCTGCTTCCGGTCAGGTACCAGAGCTTGTTGAGAAACAAACCCATTGGGCCAAGGAAGTGGCAAAGACCCCTGTCATTGTAAAGTTGACCCCAAATATTACGGATATTACCGTGACAGCTGAGGCTGCTGTACGAGGGGGAGCAGACGCTGTAAGCATGATCAACACCATCAATAGTCTTGCCGGAGTTGATCTTGATTCATGGAATACCATCCCTCACGTTGCTGGAAAAGGGGCACACGGAGGTTATTGTGGACCCGCGGTCAAGCCAATCTCCCTGAATATGGTGGCGGAGTGTGCAAGGAATCCGAGAATCAATGTCCCGATTTCAGGAATGGGTGGAGTGTCAAACTGGCAGGATGCAGTCGAATTCATGTTAATGGGTGCATCGGGAGTACAGGTGTGTACGGCCGCCATGCATCACGGTTTCAGGATCGTGGAGGATATGCTCGATGGTTTGAATAATTACCTTGATGAAAAAGGCATATCATCCGTGCAGGAAATCGTCGGTAAATCCGTTCCTAGATTTTCCGATTGGGGTAACCTTGACCTCAACTATAGTGTTGTGGCCAAAATCAATAACGATGTTTGCATCAATTGTAATAAGTGCCACATTGCATGTGAAGATACTTCTCACCAATGTATCGACATGCTAAAGGACCCCAGCGGAAATAGCATCTTGAAAGTAAGGGAAGAGGATTGCGTCGGATGTAATTTATGCTCGATTGTCTGCCCGGTTGACGGTGCCATCGATATGATAGAAGTTCCGAGCGGCCAAATGCCGATGACCTGGAATGATCGTCAGGCTGTGATGAGTAATCTATCAGGATCCAAAATGAATGCAGTGAAATAAATCAGGAGGTATTGTAATGGATAAAATCATTCAAAATGGAACAATCGTAACAGCAACAGACACGTATAAAGCCGATGTCCTCATTCAGGACGGAAAGATTGCAGCAATCGGCAAAGGATTTGAAACAGACAAAGCAGAAGTGATTGATGCCAGAGGGAAATATATCTTCCCTGGTGGGATTGATCCACATACCCATCTTGAGATGCCGTTCGGAGGAACGGTTTCAAAAGATGACTTTGAGAGTGGAACGATTGCGGCTGCATTCGGAGGGACGACCACACTGATTGATTTCTGCTTAACCAATAAGGGAGAACCGCTTCAAAATGCCATTGATACTTGGCATGCCAAATCAAAAGATAAAGCTGTAATCGATTACAGCTTCCATTTGATGATCGGGGAAATTAATCAGGAAGTCCTCTCTCAGCTGCCAGAAGTCATGGAGCAGGAAGGAATCACATCATTCAAAGTATTTATGGCTTATAAAAATGTATTCCAGGCAGACGATGAAACGCTATTTAGAACATTGATTGCTGCCCGCGAACTGGGTGCCCTTGTCATGGTACATGCTGAAAATGGCGATGTCATCGAGTATTTAACCGAAAAAGCTTTAGAAGAAGGCAAGACCGAGCCTATCTACCATGCACTGACGAGACCTCCCGAATTAGAAGGGGAAGCCACTGGCCGTGCAGCTAAATTAACAGGATTAGCGGATTCCCAATTATATGTCGTTCATGTTTCATGCTCTGAAGCAGTTGAACAGATTTCAGCTGCAAGAAGCAAGGGTTTGAATGTATGGGGGGAAACGTGCCCTCAGTACCTGGTCCTTGATCAAACCTATTTAGAACGCCCGAACTTTGAAGGGGCCAAATACGTTTGGTCGCCTCCACTAAGGGAGAAATGGCATCAAGATGTTCTGTGGAATGCATTGAAAAGCGGGCAGCTCCAGACATTGGGCTCTGATCAATGCTCATTTGATTTCCAGGGCCAGAAGGATCTTGGGAAAGAAGATTTCACTAAAATTCCGAATGGCGGACCTATCATTGAGGACCGTGTTTCCATATTATTCTCAGAAGGAGTTGAGAAAGGGAGAATAAGCTTGAACCAATTTGTGGATATCATGTCTACAAGGAGCGCAAAGTTATTTGGCTTGTATCCGCAGAAGGGGACAGTTGCCGTAGGTTCTGATGCCGATATCGTCATCTTTGATCCTGATGCCGAAAGAGTCATTTCTGCCGAGACCCATCATATGGCCGCTGATTATAACCCATTTGAAGGCATGAAGGTGAAAGGTGAACCGGTTTCTGTTTTAACTAGAGGTAAATATGTCATAAAAGATAAACAATTCGTAGGGAAATTGGGTTCTGGAAACTACATTAAGAGAGCGAAATACGGTAAGCTTCTTTCAAACGAAGAGAGTGAAGCACTACAATCCTCCAAGTCCTGATCATGCATTTCTTAACACATCCAACTTAAATGTAGAACTACTCCTGTGAGCTGATTGGAAGGAAGTCCAATACCTCCATCAGCTTGCCACTCTTGTATAAAGATTGGTTTTGCCATTCGAAGCAAACGAAAATGGGGTGTTCAAGTTGAAAAGTAATTATTTAAAGTCTCCTGATCTACTACCGATTAAAGAAAGTGAAAGAAAAATCACAAAGCTTGGTTATTCATTTATGTGGGTGGGAATGGTTGTGGTTCTGGCAACCTTCGCCATCGGAGGGGCAGGAGTCGTATCATTGCCTTTACCACTTGTAGTTCTTGCCACGATCATCGGTTCTCTTGCCATCGGTTTTTTTATTACCTTAACCGGTGATATCGGGATCGAGCACGGAGTATCTTTCCCTGTCTACATGAGGGCACCATTCGGTACGATAGGAACCCACATCCCTTCAGTTGTTCGGGGACTCGCGGCTTCCATGTGGTTTGGAATCAACACATATTTTGGAGCGACAGCGATGAATGGAATTCTTAATATTTTATCTGGATTTGATAATTGGTTTGTTTGTTTCCTGATCTTTGCTGTTCTTCAATTGGTAAACACGGCCCTTGGAATAAAAGCGGTAGAACGTTTTGCAGACCTTGCTGCTCCGGTCATCATCTTGATTTCGGTTTGGATGTATTCTTCTTTATCTGAATCCGCTGCGAGTCAGGGAAGAGATATATGGAGCTGGGTGGAGAGTCCTGTGACGGGTGCTGCCACTATTACTGCATTTCTGGTTGTGATCTTTAGTAATATGGGATTTTGGGCGACACTCTCAGCTGATATCCCGTCCATTTCACGCTTCATGAAAGCTCCAAGTAATGAGCGAAACTGGTTCAAGAGAAATCGGAGTTCATTGATTGGTAACCTTGTAGCCCTTCCAATCACTCAAGCATTTATGGTATTGATAGGTGGAATCTCTTATATCGCCGTTTTAAATTATGATCCAGTGGTCGCCCTGCAGGAAGCAGCCGGCGGGTTTGTTTTAGGAATACTCCTGCTTATGATCGTTCTGGCACAGTGGTCCACGAATATTGCTGCGAATATTGTTCCTGCAGCCACTATCTTTTCCAATGTAGGAGGACCGAAATTCCCTTTCTGGGCAGGTGTCTTAACTGCAGGCATAGTAGGCACAATCGTACAGCCATGGAATCTTTTCGGTGTGATCATCCCGGTACTATTGTTTGTAGGGGGCATTTTATCCGCGATTGTCGGAATATTAATATCAGATTACTACTTCATAAGAAAAAGAAGGGTCAATGTACCTGATCTATACGAAGATAGAGGACAGTTCAGCTATATGAATGGAGTAAACCTTGCAGGTTTTATTGCATGGATACTTGGAGCGGTCGCTTCCTATTTCGTCCCGAATTTTTCGTTTTTAGTGGGATTTGGTGTCGGTGCCCTTTCTTATTACGTATTAGCAAAATTCTGGTGGTTCAAAAAATATGAGCAGGCAGAGCTTTCAGATCCTAGTGATGAGAAATATCTGGGGCTGTCTGTAGGTCGGGATTGGGTCATTGAAGAAGAGCATGAACCGGTCATCGAAAAATCCCCCACGGGCACAAGTTTTTCCTAAGTAGAAATAAAAATCCCCCATAGAAGATTATGAAAGGGTGTCGAGATGTCCGATTATCAAGAGTTTTTAAGTGAAAGGGATAAGATTGATTTTCTTTTGCAGAAAGGATTCAAAATTGAGAAAGTCACTGAAAATCTTAGTGGGGCGTTCGTCGTTTTTAAGCATACTGAAAATAAAAGAAGTGCCACTCTGCATGTGAAAACGGCGAATGCACGAAAGTATTTTTCAAATCTCTTATTTCATACACAATAAAAATACAGGGGGGCTTTTGATGAGTGACTTAATTTTCGATTCTGGTAATGAATGGTCACCGCGCACTCAAAATATGCAAACGACGGATGAATTCATAGACTGGCTGTTATCCGTCTTGTCTTCAGAACACCTGACAGAAGAAGATTTAGTGAAATGGTGGAATGAAGAGATACAGTTTGCAATCCCCCATTTTGAAGAAAAGTGAAGGATTGGTTCTGCCAATCCTTTTTCTCCATTTACTGAGAAAGGAGTAGAGGATGAAGAGTCATTACTATTTTTCAGTGGAAGATATTCTGGGAAGAAAATACTTTGAACATGCTAAAGTGATTGCTGGACAGAAGGGGCTCTCTAGACAGGTCAAATGGGTGCATGTAGTGGAAGTCACCTCGATAAAGAACCTGCTTAACGGAAATGAGTTAATTTTGTCAACTGGCCTTGCCCTGCAGGAAGAAGAGAGTTTCCTTTTTCTTATACATCAGTTGGTAGAGTGTGAGGCAGCTGCTATCTGTATCGAGCTTGATACGAATATCTCAACCATTCCGAAAACTGTATTAAAATGTGCCGATGCGTTTAATTTCCCTATCATTGTCTTTGAGAGAGAAGTTCCTTTTGTCAGTATCACACAGGATATACATGCTGTCATAATCAATCAACAATATGAGATGATTAAGAAACTTGATTCATTTGCTCAAAGTTTAAACAAGATGCTGCTTTCTATCAATCATTGTAAAGATATTCTTCAAGTGTTACATAAAGAGCTGGATGTAGTTGTCCTTTTTCAGGTGAAAGAGCAAGATGTAGAGGTTCACCCAAATATGTGTTCATCTGAAGAAAAGATCCTCCTTCAGAAATACTATAGTCACAAAAAGGCACAAGATCATCACTTTGCTTCGACGAAGGTGATCCTTTTTGATCAGGAATATGCCGAGCTTTTCATGTATCGTTTCAATCATCCTTTTAGTGAGTATGAGCTGTTAGTCCTGGATCGAACATCAACGGCACTCGCTCAATATCTAATGAGGGAACTGTATTTTCATGAACAAAAACGACTGGAAGAATCGAAATGGATCATGTCATGGTTAAAAGGGGATCAATCATACGAGAGACTTGCCACGTTCATGGATGAGCAGAATAGTGCAATTCATGGTGGAGTCGTATGTGTCTTACAGACTCATAACTTGGAAGAGAAAGAGACATTAGATTTAACCTTTTTCAACCTGGTGACAAAAAGTATTTTCGAACAATTCGGATTCCAACTCGTACCTGAAAGAATCGGGAAAGATTTAATCTTTATTCTCCTGGATACCCGGAGAAGCGGCGATTGGAAGTCCAGATTGACTAACGCGTATGAAAAGATTCTTAAATCAGGTTTCTTTACAACTTCAACCGATGCAGTATTTGCTACTGGTAAGTATCAATTGGAAATGATGGACATTCATAAAAGTTATGAAACGGCTAAAGAGACTCTTAAGTTCCGCTCAAAAAAGGCAGGAAGGGAAAATTATTTTTTCTTTGATGACCTTCATTTGCACAGGTTGATATCAATCGTAAATGAGAATGTGAATCTATGGGAAATGATAGAGGAGTATCTTTCCCCCTTACTCCATTATGACCGGGAGAATGCTGGGAATTTAATGAAGACCCTTAAAATTTTTCTGTCTTGTCAGGGGTCTAAACAAGAAACATCAAAAAAGTTATTTATTGTAAGACAAACACTTTACCATCGTCTTAAAAAAATAGAAGATCTCCTGGGCGAGGATTTCATGTCTTCGGATAAACGGGTGACAATTGAATTTCTGCTGGCTGCTCATGAGTACTTGCAGCCACTTAGCCTTATAGAAAAAACGAAGATAAATTAAAAGGGGTCCTTAGACGATTCATTTGGCCAACGAGTGAAAGTGTCCTATGAAAATGCATGGTTATTTTACACAATGTCTAATGAAACCCCTACCAACTTCTTTCATAATGAAAGTATCGAACATACAGAAAGTTCTGCACTTCGTTGAAAACATTTATTACAAAGAGTATTAAGGAGGAACTGAATATGACTGTAATAAAAAAGGATGTAGCCGTATTGAAGAATTATATTGGTGGTAAATGGGTGGATTCCCTCAGCTCACAAACTTTAGAGGTCCTGAATCCTGCCACGAATGAAGAGATTGCCAGAGTACCGATCTCAACGAAAGAAGATGTAGCGATGGCTGTGAAAGCCGCCAAGGATGCTTCACGAACATGGAAGAAGACTCCTGTGCCAAAACGAGCCCGCATCCTTTACAAATATCACTCCCTGCTTTCAGAGAATCACGATGAGTTGGCTAAGCTTGTGGTACAAGAAAATGGAAAAGCATTCAAAGAAGCTTATGGAGAAGTCCAGCGTGGATTGGAATGTGTCGAATTTGCTTGCGGTGCACCTACTTTAATGATGGGTGAGACCCTCAGCGGGATCGCGGAAGATATTGACTCGGAAATGTTTCGTTATCCCCTGGGGGTTGTAGGCGGGATTACCCCGTTCAACTTCCCTATGATGGTGCCGCTATGGATGTTCCCACTTGCCATTGCATGTGGAAATACCTTCGTATTGAAGCCGTCTGAAAGAACCCCGATTCTAGCCAACAGGCTGGCAGAGTTATTGACAGAGGCGGGTATGCCGGATGGAGTCTTAAATGTTGTCCACGGGGCCCATGATGTTGTCAATGGCTTATTGGAGAATAAGGATGTCGCCGCCATATCCTTTGTCGGTTCCCAGCCGGTAGCGAAGTATGTATACCAACAAGCGGCTTCTCAAGGGAAAAGGGTGCAGGCACTTTCCGGAGCAAAGAATCACCACATCGTCATGCCCGATGCGGATTTAAATAAAGCGGCAGAGCATATCATCAGCTCAGCATTCGGAAGTGCAGGTCAGAGGTGCATGGCTTGCAGTGCGGTTGTCGTGGTAGGTGAAAATGAAGAGTTCGTGCAGGCTTTAAGTAAAAAAGCAGATGAATTATGCATCGGCAATGGAATGGATGAGGAAGTACTGCTTACTCCGGTCATTCGAAAGGAAAATCGCGAAAAAACTCTTGGGTATATTGAAGAAGGAATCAAGGGAGGGGCGTCCCTCATAAGGGATGGCCGAAAAGAAATGGATGATTTCAAGGAAGGGAACTTCTTAGGTGCAACGATCTTCGACCATGTGACACCGGAAATGACGATTGCGAAGGAAGAAATGTTTGCCCCGATCCTTAGTTTATTGAGGGCAGAAGATTTAGATCAGGGATTGGATTACATCCGACAGTCAAGGTATGGGAATGGTGCAACGATATATACGAAAGACGCTGGCGCCGTTCGTCAGTTCAGGGAGGAAGCAGACGCAGGGATGCTTGGCATCAATGTGGGGGTACCTGCTACAATGGCATTCTTCCCATTTTCGGGGTGGAAGGATTCTTTCTATGGGGATATGCATGTAAACGGTAAAGATGGAGTAAATTTCTATACTAGGAAGAAAATGATTACTTCTCGATTTGATTTTTAATCAGGGTAAGGGGGAATCTTCATGGTAAAAGCAGGGCAATCTCAAGATGTATGGTCAAAGAGGGATGAAAAACTCATCTGGCACTCCATGAAACCATATAATCCCGACGGAACAATGGTTGTGACAGAATCCCACGGGTCGTGGATAACAGACCAGGACGGTAAGAAGTATCTCGATGGTATGGCGGGGTTATGGTGTGTAAACGTCGGGTATGGGCGACAGGAATTAGCAGAGGCTGCTTACGAGCAACTAAAAAAAATGGCTTATTTTCCTCTTACCCAAAGTCATCAGCCAGCCATTGAACTTGCAGATAAATTAAACGGGTTACTCGGTGATGACTATGTGATTTTCTTTTCTAACAGTGGATCAGAAGCCAATGAAACGGCCTTTAAGATCGCCCGTCAGTATCATCAGCAAAAAGGTGATCACGGAAAATATAAGATCTTCTCCAGGTATAGAGGGTATCACGGGAATTCTATGGGAGCACTAGCCGCTACAGGGCAGGCTCAGCGCAAATATAAGTATGAACCATTGGCTCCTGGGTTTCATCATGTTGCCCCTCCGGACGCATATCGTGATGAAGTGAAAGGCGGGGATTCCCGGGACCTTCCTGGAGTAAAGGCCATTGATCAGGCCATGACATGGGAATTGAGTGAAACAGTGGCTGCTCTGATTATGGAACCCATCATAACCGGCGGGGGGATCCTCATGCCTCAGGAGGGCTATATGAAGGCAGCCAAGGAAGTTTGTGAGAAGCATGGAGCCCTTCTGATAGTGGATGAAGTCATTTGTGGCTTTGGAAGGACGGGAAAGGCGTTCGGCTTTATGAACTATGACGTCAAACCGGATATCATTACGATGGCAAAAGGGATTACCAGTGCATATCTACCTCTTTCCGCTACAGCTGTAAAGCGTGAAATCTATGAAGAATTTAAGGGTTCTGAGGAATATGATTATTTTCGCCATATCAACACATTTGGAGGAAATCCTGCAGCCTGTGCCCTTGCTCTAAAAAACATTGAAATCATGGAAAATGAAAAGCTTTTTGAACGGTCGGCAGACCTGGGGGAAAAAGCATTAAACACGTTAATAAATCATCTGCAAGATCACCCGTATGTAGGGAATGTAAGAGGAAAGGGATTATTGATCGGAATCGAGATGGTGACTCTCAAGGATACCAAGGAACCATTAGACCTTGATAAGGTCAATGCTGTCATTGGATACTGTAAACAGCAAGGAGTCATCATTGGGAAAAATGGTGCCACTGTCGCAGGATTCAATAATGTTCTGACTCTATCCCCACCTCTAAATATTGAAGAAGAAGATCTAGATCGATTGGTATCAACTGTCATTGAAGGTATTCGGCAATTGAATTAATTAAGTGAAGGCATCTGCACATGCAGATGCCTTCTTTTTGATTTGAATGTTAGAATTTATTAGTATAGAATGCACCACTTGGAGTAGCGCGGTGCGTTTAATCTTGTAGTGAGTGATCGACTTGTTTTTCTTGCGGTAATTCCTGGGAAGCACTTGGAACCCTTCTTTTTTTCACATTGATGAGGTCCGAGGAATGGACGGTAATGATCACTTGCCCCCCTATTATTTTTGCCCGAATAAGAAGGGGCTGGTTGTAAGCATTCTTAAAGGTGAAGTCAGGACCGTACCAGCTGACCGTAGCATCCCTGCCTTTGGGTACGTATGGAACTCGTTTGGAATGGTGGTAACGTTCTAAAATGGAAACGCCCGCTTGATCCACTGCATTATATAAAGTGGATGATACCTGGCAGATACCTCCTCCAATATCTTCAGATAGTTCCCCTTTTACAATGACAGGCGCTTTTTTATATCCCTTTTCTTTCGTTCTTTTCCCCACTACTTTATTAAAAGAGAACACTTCCCCAGGAAACACCACCGTATTGTTGATTTTCTCGGTTGCCAAGGTTATATTTTCTGTCCTCTCTTCATTATGAGTATTAAAGTACGTGACATATTGTCCAATCTTTTGTGTTCGGATGTGCGCGAGAATCTCACTATCCACCTTGGGATAAAGAGTCAGCAAGGGAGGATCGACTCTAGCAGATCCCTTTGAGAAAAGGAAATCTTCCATCAGCTCACGAAATTTTCTTTCATTAAGCTTATATCCCGCCTCTTCGGAAACGATCCTGCCGTGTACGTTAATATAGGCATTTTGAGGAGGATGATAGACCATATTCTGCAGGTGAGAAACAACCTTCTCATAATGTTTTTCATTCATTAATGGTTCATCCAGCAACTTTACATCCAAGTCCTGTCGATCCACAGAAACAATTGCTTGATTTGGAATATCGATATGTATTTGATCAAGGTCTTCCATTGCCGGGATCACTAACAGTCCCATTGCAGCCAATTTAACCAATAGCATGTGAACCCTTCCTTTCGTTGGTAGTATCCGTTAAGTCGGTCCGTTTCATGTTCAGCTTTATTTGCCAAAAATTGAGTGAATGAAGTGGCAATTTCCTGACAAAAACTAAGGAAAAAAAGAGGTTTCGTACATGCTTTATATATTGAGAGTTGCCTTTGTCGCGTCATTGCTTTTATTCTTGGGAGGAGAGTCGGCAGGAGCTGTGCCAAGTTTTCAAGTGGAGATCCTTCCCTGGGAACAAGTAAAGGAAATCATTCCAAATAAATCCTATTTTACAATTATTGATGTGGAGACCGGACTGTCTTTTGAAGTCCAAAGACGAGCAGGAAGTAAACATGCGGATGTGCAGCCTGTTACAGAAAAAGATACGAAAATAATGAAGGAAATCTACGGTGGAACATGGAGCTGGGATCGTCGTGCGATACTTGTATTGGTGAATGACCAGCTCATTTCTGCATCCATGAATGGAATGCCCCATGGAGCCGGAGCCCTCCAAAATAATTTTCCAGGACATTTCTGTGTCCATTTTTATGGAAGTACGACCCATAAGACACCCACTCCAGATTTAGCCCATAAGGTCATGATATTGAAAGCGGGAGGTGAACTTGACAGGTTTTTGTACCGTTTAGATCCCTATGAATTAATCAGTGTCCTGGAGCTTGCTATTAATCAACAGGATGAAGAACTACTTTCACAAATAATGACGGGAAACAAACGTTTCATAAAAAAGAGCCTGGCATCCGTGAAGCATATCAAGGTTACACAAAGGTCGCTTCTTCCTGTAGAGGATTTGCCCTCCCTGGTGGCCATGAAATATCAGTTCAGGGTGAAATGGATCCGTTCCAATCAAGCCCAAGAGGAAAAACACATTCAGTTTTATTTTCGCAAAAATACATTGGAGGATCAGTGGAGAATAGATGGGCAAACATTTGCCAGTGAGATAAAGTAATGGAATCTTGAGCTAACATTATTTCCCTCCAGTGGATGAAATCTTATCCTTCATTTGTGTTATTTTAGGGCAAAACAGGGAAAAGGGTTTGTAAATGAATCGTGGAGGGAAAGAGTCGATGTTGGAGTTCGTCATGAATTTAATAAAGGAGTTAGGTATGTGGGGGTTATTCGCCGGAAATGCCATTGAAGCATCCTCGCTGCCTTTTCCAGGTGCCCTTGTCACGCTCACCTATGGATATGTACTGGATCCATCCTGGATAAAGCTAATCATCTTGGCAATCGCAAGCAGTGTAGTTTATACCATATTTAGTTACATCCCATATGGCATCGGATTTAAGCTAAAGGATAAAATAAAAGAGAAAACGAGCTCAAAGAAAATCGAAAAGGGTCAGAAATGGTTCCGGAAATGCGGTTTATGGAGCATAGCCATAACGAGGCCTCTTGGAATCGGTAATTATATCTCGTATGTTGCAGGGATCAGTAAAGTGAATAAATGGAAATTTGGTGGGTTAACTTTCATAGGAATATTCCCGATTACCCTCACGATGTTAATTGTCGGGAAAAATGGAAATTTGAAATCCGTCCAATCCATGATGAGCCATGTCCAAACCTATCTTCTGATCGGTGGAGCAGTCGTCATCACCGGTTACTTACTATATAAATATTTGTATAAGAGGAAAGCAAAATCCAATTGTTTACAAGATGAATCAAGTATTGCTAAGCAAGCAGAATAGCCCGTTGAAAGTTCGCTCCTGATGGTAGGAAGCGAATTTTTTTTGGATTTGGGTCATCCCATGCGCTTCCTCAATCTACTACATGCTTCAACCCTTGTCCGTATGATATAATGAATAGTCGAGAAAAGCAGATTTACTTGGAAAGGTTTGGATGAACCATGACACAATATACACCAATGATAAAACAATATTTACAAGTAAAGGCAGAATACCAGGATGCCTTTTTATTTTTTCGTTTAGGTGATTTTTATGAGATGTTTTTTGACGATGCCGTTAGAGCTTCGCAGGAACTTGAAATAACGTTGACAAGCCGTGATGGGGGAGGAAAGGAACGAATTCCCATGTGCGGTGTACCGTATCACTCTGCTCCTAATTACATAGAGCAACTTATCAATAAAGGATTTAAAGTAGCCATATGCGAACAGACAGAAGATCCAAAACAAGCCAAGGGGGTTGTCCGAAGAGAAGTGGTTCAGCTCATTACACCAGGGACGGTTATGGATGGTAAAGGGTTGAATGATAAAGAAAACAACTATATTGCTTCAGTAACCGATTTTGGAGATCACACCTATGGACTGGCCTATAGCGATTTAACCACGGGGGAAACAAAGGTTACCGTTGTGACAGACGGCCTTCAAGCTCTGTTGAATGAATTATCAACGATCGGGGGGAAAGAAGTCGTTATCCACCCAGATCTTTCGGAAGAAGTACAAGGAAAGATTAAAGAAAGAAATGATCTTACCTTATCATATGAAAAAGATTCCAGCCCCGGAGATGCTTTTTATCATCTCGTTGATCCATTGAAACAAGGAAAGCTCATTAAAGCTTCGTCCCTTCTATTTCATTATCTCTTCCGTACACAGAAGAGAAGCTTGGATCACCTTCAGATCGCGGAGCCGTATCAGCTTAATCATTATATGAAAATGGATTACTATTCAAAGCGGAACCTGGAGCTGACGGAAACAATCCGATCCAAAGGAAAGAAAGGATCCCTGTTATGGCTTTTGGATGAAACCATGACTGCCATGGGAGGTCGACTCTTAAAGCAATGGATCGATCGTCCACTCATTAACAAACAAGAAATCGAGAAGCGTCAGACCGTAGTGGAAGTATTATTGGAACGTTTTTTCGAAAGACAGGATCTGAGAGACCGTTTAAAAGAGGTGTACGATCTGGAGAGGCTTGCAGGGCGGGTTGCCTTCGGTAATGTCAATGCACGTGATTTAATCCAATTGAAGAAATCTTTGCAGCAAATACCCGTGCTAAAGCACCTTGTAGAGTCTTTGGGAAATGAAGCAACAGATGAGCTTGTCAATAGGCTGGATCCTTGTGAAGAATTGACAGATCTCCTGGAACAGGCATTAGTAGAAAACCCCCCCCTATCTATTAAAGAAGGAAGCTTGATTCAGGACGGATATCATGATGAACTGGATCAATATCGAGATGCTAGTAAAAACGGGAAATCGTGGATTGCACAGCTTGAACGGGATGAAAGGGAACGCACCGGGATCAGGTCTCTCAAGGTAGGGTTTAACCGGGTATTTGGTTACTATATTGAAGTGACGAGAGCGAACCTTCAACACCTTGAAGAAGGTCGCTATGAACGGAAACAAACGTTAACGAATGCTGAACGGTTTATCACCCCAGAATTAAAAGAGAAGGAATCGCTTATCCTGCAAGCTGATGAAAAGAGCGTGGACTTGGAATACGAATTATTCCTGGGGATTCGCGAGAGGGTTAAGGACTTTATCCCCCGTCTTCAACAACTGGCGAAACTTGTCAGTGAGTTGGACGTCCTGCAGTGTTTCGCAACAGTCAGTGAGAAACGTCATTACACTCGCCCTATTTTTAATGATGAAAGAAGGATCTTACTGAAAGAAGGACGTCATCCCGTGGTGGAAAAAGTCATGGGTGCCCAGGAATATGTCCCGAATGATTGTTATATGGATCAAGAAAGCGAAGTGTTCCTTATAACCGGGCCGAATATGTCGGGAAAGAGCACTTATATGAGACAGGTGGCCCTAACGAGCATCCTTGCTCAAATCGGCTGTTATGTCCCTGCCAGTGAGGCAAACCTGCCTATATTCGATCAAGTGTTCACCCGAATCGGAGCTGCAGATGACTTGATCTCCGGGCAGAGTACATTCATGGTAGAAATGCTTGAAGCGAAGAATGCGATTATTCACGCCACTCAACAGAGTCTCATTCTTTTCGATGAAATTGGACGTGGAACTTCAACTTATGACGGGATGGCACTGGCACAAGCGATCATTGAATACATTCATGAACATATTGGGGCGAAAACCCTGTTCTCCACTCACTACCATGAACTGACAGTGCTTGAGGAAGAGCTTCCAAAAGTGAGAAACGTTCATGTAAGTGCGATGGAGCAAAATGGTAAGCTTGTATTCCTTCATAAAATTAAAGAAGGTGCGGCAGATAAGAGTTACGGAATACATGTTGCGGAGCTTGCCGAATTGCCTGAAGTCTTAATTCGGAGAGCGAATGAAATTCTTCTTGATCTTGAACGGAAAGAAGACCAAATATCTTCCAATGAAGTGGCTGTTTCCAAGGAAACGACTTCAGAGATAAAGGAAAAAAGTGTAGAAGATCTTGCACAGCTATCCTTCTTTGAGACAGAGAAGTCAGGTGTAAAGGAAAAACTCACATCTAAAGAGAAGAAATGTTTGGATGAACTGAAGAAACTGGACATTCTGGAGATGACGCCACTGGACGCCATGAACACTCTATATGGTATCCAAAAGAAGTTAAAGCAGTAAGGGGGTGGGGTTTTGATGAAAATATTCCAGCTTGATGATTCGCTTTCTAACAAAATTGCTGCAGGGGAAGTGGTGGAACGACCTGCATCCGTTGTGAAGGAACTCCTTGAAAACAGTATCGACGCAGGTGGAACCGTCATTGAAATCCACATTGAGGAAGCAGGCTTACAGTCGATACGCATCATAGATAATGGGGACGGAATCGAAAAGGAAGATGTCACAACTGCCTTTAAGAGACATGCAACGAGTAAAATCAAGGATGAGAATGACTTATTCCGCATCCGGACATTAGGGTTCAGGGGAGAAGCCCTGCCGAGTATCGCTTCTGTTTCACACTTTTCTTTAAAGACGAGTACAGGAGATGGACCGGGTACGAGCATTGAACTTCAAGGTGGAGAGGTAAATTCAATAGAAAGCACATCTTCCAGAAAAGGGACAGATATCACCGTTTCACAACTATTCTTCAATACACCTGCGCGGTTGAAATACATGAAGACCATTCATACCGAGCTTGGGAACATAACGGATGTTGTGAATAGGATTGCCCTTGCTCACCCTAACGTTTCAATCAAACTGCTCCATAACGGTAAATCACTATTGCATACAAATGGAAATGGTGATGTCCTGCAGGTTCTGGCCGCCATTTACGGAGTGGGGATAGCGAAGAAAATGGTACCCATCGAAGTGGAGTCCCTTGACTTTAAAGTAAAGGGATATATATCCCTCCCTGAGGTTACACGTGCATCCAGGAATTACATTTCCACTATGATAAACGGTAGGTTCATCAAGAACTATGCACTGGCGAAAGCGATTGGGGAAGGTTATCATACACTTCTTCCGATAGGCCGTCACCCTATCGTGCTGCTCAGTATAGAGATGGATCCGATCCTTGTGGACGTGAATGTGCATCCGTCTAAGATGGAGGTCCGAATCAGTAAGGAAGCCGAGCTCAATGCGTTGGTGACAGAAGGAATCAAAGGGGTGTTTAAAGGGAAGGAACTGATCCCTGCAGGATCCGTCACCCCTAAAGCTCGCGAGCCGAAATCAGAGCAAACGTTTATGAACCTTGATCATTCAGTAAGACGACAGGAGGAGAGGCCAGGTAACGCAGACTCCGTTCGGGAGAGGCTGCTTCCTAATCAGGAGAAGGTTGAGTTATATGAGCCAGAGCACCCTGCCCCGGAAGTGAATGAAACAAGGAGACAGGTCCCCTATGAAAATCCCTCCTACGATCCGGTAGTAGAAGATACCATGGAACAGGAAATTGATCTCATAGAGGATGAAAAGGAAACACCGAGGGTTCCAGCACTTTATCTTGTTGGCCAAATGCACGGGACGTATATATTCGCTCAAAACGAACGGGGGCTTTATATCATCGATCAGCACGCAGCGCAGGAACGGATCAAGTATGAGTATTATAGAGAAAGAGTAGGGGAAGTAGCGAAAGAGCTTCAGGAACTTCTCGTCCCCCTCACCCTTGAATTTTCAACGGATGAGTTTATTAAGATCAACGAACACCGCTCGCTCCTTGAAGAAGTGGGAGTGTTTCTGGAAGATTTCGGATATAATAGCTTCATTGTACGTGCTCACCCTCAGTGGTTCCCTAAAGGGGAGGAGCAGCAAACCATTGAAGATATGATTGAGCAAATCCTTAAAATGAACAGGGTAGATATTAAAAAGTTGAGAGAAGAAGCAGCCATCATGATGAGTTGTAAAGGCTCCATCAAGGCCAATCATCACTTGCGAAATGAAGACATGCAGGCGTTACTGGATGAGCTGAGAGGGACAAGCGATCCTTTCACCTGTCCACACGGGCGGCCAATCATCATTCACTATTCAACCTATGAAATGGAAAAAATGTTCAAGCGAATCATGTAGGGAATGCAGCAGGGGATGGACCGATAAGCGGTTCATCCCCATTTAGTCATCATCCATATTTACGTTGGTGTTCTTTCTTACGCTTTAAATAGTCTTTATCCTCCCTCGCAAGCTTCCATGTGGATTCAAATATGGCGGCAGATTCGGCTTTCTGTTCATCTATTTTTCGATCGTTGATACCTCCATCATCATTATACTTCTTGCCCCCTGGATAATTGGCGTATCTTCTTGCCCTCGTGTAGCCCATCTGAAGGAATTTTCTTGCCATATCCATTCCTACGAAGTCATTGTCCTCTTTGTATTGAAGAAACATGTTATAGATGGTATTTGAAGATTCTTTAGCATGATCCGGTGTTTTGAAGCGCCACTCGGGGAGGATCTCGCTTTTGTATGGCTCTACGAGTAAAACGCCTTGTTCTCCACGACCGACACGGTATTTTTCTGGATTTTTTCGAAAGTCAATGGAATCAAAATCTAATTCGTAATCGAAGGACATGCGTCCACCTCCTAAATCCCTTCTACCCAATTCTCATATCATTATAAACGAGTTCAAAACTGATTAACGATAATAACATTATGGTAACTAAATACTTTTAGAAAAAAAGAAGGGTTTTGACACTTTTTCTTTAATGTAATTAAGGAGAAATGTAAGCGTTTTCTAAGAAGGGGGAAGGTTCGATTGATAAAGGTTGAAACATCATTAAACAATGAATCTTTTTGTGAAGAAACCTATCTTGAAGCATCTCATCGAGTGGATAAGAGGAAATTTTCTGAGAAGGAATATAATAAATTCGTAACATTGAAGGGTGTCAGAGATTGGTCCACCTTAACTTGGAAAGACGTTGGGAAGCCTTATGAGGTAACGACGTTTGCCAAAGAAAAAAAGAACTGGGAAGAGGAGAATCAGAAATCATTACCAGTCCATACGTCATGGGAAATGTTTAATCGTTCTTTCCACGAATGGTTTGTAAAGGACGTGCCTGCTGAATTGAAAGAGAGTAGAATCCGCTTAGTGAGGAACGCATTGAAGCTGGATGTGAAAAAATCCACAGAAGCGTTTGGGGATCACTTGAGGCTTCATTTATGGAATTATGTACATCGAGTCCAGGACGGGGTATGGGACCCCCGAGGGAAGAGAGCGTTGTTCAGTGGACTGGATGTCGTTAAGCCGAAAATACTATTTTTGGGAGCCGCGGAAGGATATGAAGCAATGCAGCTTTCAGCCCTATATCCTGGTAGTGAAATCGTTATGGTTGATTATGATCCATTTTGTCGTGCTACGCGCTTCGGCGAATTTCCGGAAAGCTACCCTTTCCTCGGGCCAAATCCTTCAACCGGCGGGTTAAAGACGTATTATAAAAGAGACTTCAATACGACATACATCGTTGCGGACATCAGGGACTTGGCCTTTGGAAGAGAGTTTGACATTGTTTTGAGCGTGGGACTATTAGAACATTTTCCGGATGAATTTAAATCTGAAGTAGTTGAGTGGCATCGTAAATTCCTGAAGCCGAATGGTTATATGGTCCTGACAACACCAAGAGCACAATTTAAATCGAAAGTGTATTACGAAGTGATGGCGGATGTGATGAACCACACTTACAGGGAATTGATGACCGTTGAACAAATGGGGCTTTACTTATATGAAAATGGGGCAGATATTTTACAGCACGGTTATATTAAGGTTCATAACGGTATCATTGCGAAAGCAAGGTAAGGGTTGAAGAGCTTTTGATTAATTCAATCAAAGGCTTTTTATGTTATTCACGGTAGGCGGATCATTGCCCGTAAATGTCAATGGGATGAAACCTAAATTGAAACGGCCTGTTCCCATCTGGGGTGAATAGCTTTGAAAGTAAATCGTTCATGATAAAATTCTCCTGCTTGGGAGAAGGAATTCCCCTCCTGAAGAGCTAATAATAGAGTTATGATTATTATTCAGAAAATTCTATATATAATTTAGGGGGAAATGAAATGAATGGAGGCATTGAGCTTCAGAAACAGAAAAAGAATAAGCGTCTTACCATTACATTGTGGACTGCAGGAAGTATTTTATTTCTCCTGCTTGGACTATTAATCTTTGTAAACTATTATATCGACAGGTCCCTTCCAGTTACATCAGGTACCATATCGTTGAGCGGTTTATCAGATGTTGTGGAAGTAGTAAGGGATAAAGACGGTGTACCGCATATTCATGCTCAAAATGATAAAGACCTCTATATGGCTCAAGGATATGTTCAGGCTCAGGATCGCTTATTCCAAATGGATCTAAGCAGGCGGCAGGCTTCGGGAAGATTAAGTGAGGTCGTAGGTGAGAAGGCTGTGGACCGGGACAAATTCTTCCGGACATTTGGCTTGAGAAGGGCAGCGGAAGTTTCCTTTACCGCATATCCCGATGAAGCAAAACAGCTTCTTGAATGGTATGCCGATGGAGTCAATGCCTATATGGAAGAAGCCGCAGACAAGGGCAGGCTCCCTGTCGAATTTACTCTCTTGGGGTATAAGCCTGAAGAATGGACTCCCATCGATTCACTGACGATTGGTAAATACATGGCTTTTGATTTAGGAGGTCATTGGCAGGGGCAGGCTTTCAGATATTGGGCACTCGAAAATCTTCCGAAGGAGAAGGCGTATGATTTATTTCCTTCCTATCCTGACGGAGCGCCTACCATTCTATCAGATATAGGTGAGAGTCAGGTAGATTTGGAGAAATCCTTTGCAGCAGCGGTTATCCCCCCTGAGTTTAACGGAAGCAATAATTGGGTGGTAAGTGGAGAAAAGACAGAGAATGGCAAGCCGTTACTTGCTGATGATCCTCATCTTTCATTAGGTACTCCTTCCATATGGTATCAGATGCACCTGGAATCCCCGGATGTGAATGTGAGTGGGGTGATTTTCGCAGGTATTCCAGGGATCATCCTCGGTCACAATGAACAAATAGCATGGGGTGTCACGAACACGGGGCCGGACGTTCAGGACTTGTATATAGAGAAACGGAATGAAGAGGATCCAGATCTGTTTTTGTATGATGGAAAGTGGGAAAAGGCGACTATTGTACAAGAACCGATTAAAGTAAAGGATAGTGAGACCATACCCTATACAGTAACCATAACGAGGCATGGGCCTGTGATTTCGGAGTTTGCCCATCAACAGGAGTCAGGGCAGGTCATGGCAATGCGATGGACAGCATTGGATCCAAGTCTTGAACTCTCTGCTATCATCAATATCAATAGAGCAAACAATTGGGCTGAATTCGAAGAGGCTTTGAAGGACTTTCATGTTCCCACACAAAATTTTGTATTTGCTTCTAAGGATGGCACGATCGCATACAAAGCAAATGGGAAAATTCCAATCAGGAAGAAAGGGGATGGACTACTTCCCGTTCCAGGCTGGGACCCTGATTATGAGTGGCAGGGCTTTATACCATTTGATGAACTTCCGAAAGTGATCAACCCTGAAGCAGGATTTTTAGCGACAGCGAATAATAAGGTTGTGACAGATGATTATCCATACCATATTAGTCATCATTGGGCACAACCATATCGCTATATGAGAATCTCAGAATACTTGAAAGATAAAAATAAACTGACTCTTAAAGATATGGAAAACCTGCAAATGGATCAAAAGAATTTACACGCCAGGGAATTTGTTCCTATGCTGACTGGAGATTTAGAAAAAATTACGATGACCGCTGAACAATCAGATGCTCTTGAGATTTTAAACTCATGGAATTATCTAGACGATAAAGATTCAGCAGCTCCCTTGATCTTTCATCAATGGATGAATGAAATCTCAACTGGGCTCTTTCAAAAAGAGGTACCGAAAGAAATGATGAAACTGTTTGAAGGACGCCAAAGTGTTGTCGATGAACTCATTCGTAAAGCACACGCTGGGAAAGAGTCAAAATGGTTTGAGGATCGAGGCGGATACGAATCATTTGTGGCTGCGTCACTCACAAAGGCTCTGAGTGAGCTTGAAGATGCATATGGAACTTCGATGGATGAATGGGAATGGGGGATGTATCATAAAGTGTATTTCGAACATCCATTATCAAGTGCCTCTCCTATCCTTAAAAAGTTCTTGAACGCTAAAGAGCCTATCCCTGTGGGAGGAAGCAGGGTGACAGTCGAGGCCGCAAGTTATAATGACGAAGGAATTGTCAATCACGGTGCTTCCTGGAGATTTGTGATTGATACTGCGGATATGGACAATGGATATCATATTGTAGGTCCAGGACAGGCAGGTCACTACAAAAGTGAGTGGTACCAAAATCAAATTGACGCTTGGGTAAAGGGAGAATATCATAAGACCTCCCTTGAAAAGTCCGGAGGTGATCATTTGATCATGAAGCCGGAATAAACATAGAGGCTGGGACAAAAAGGTTTCAGATAGGAAAAATTCGAACATCGATTTAACAAAACTCTAAATTATTAGTATTTTAATTTTTAAGTGCTAAAGCTTAATCCATGCATTAAGCAGGTTCTAGCTGTTGATTGGAGTGCAAGATGTAGACTCCTGCGGGAAAAGCGGAATAGGTGAGACCCCTCGAGGAGCGAAAGCTGTGAGGAGGCTAGCCTTCCGCCCGAGGAAAGCGGAGTCTTGCACGAAATCGGGCAGTGGTGTAACACGTGATCTCATTGTTCGTCATTAGAATGTATCGATTTAGTTATATCCCAGCCTCTTTATGACGTTTTAGTAAAGACAAAAAAGGGTACATTCTCTTCATAGAAGACATGATAGTTGGAATAAAACGCATGGAAACGGACATACTGACAAGATGTGATTTCATCCCCTCTATTATTATGGTACGATAATATGTAAAGAGATATTTACATAGAAAGCAGTGAATACATGACAAATTTGGTAAAAGAGAAAGTGATTGTCCTTATAGGCCCCACTGCAGTAGGGAAAACCAAGACGAGTATTGAGCTTGCTAAAAGGTTTGGTGGAGAAATCATAAGTGGTGATTCCATGCAAATATATAGAAAAATGGACATAGGGACCGCAAAAATCACCAATGACGAGATGGAAGGCGTGCCCCATCACTTGATCGATATTAAAAACCCTGAAGAATCATTTTCTGTGGCCGAGTTTCAGCAACTTGTAAGGAAGAAGATATCCGAGATTCATTCACGGGGGAAAGTCCCTTTGATTGTTGGAGGAACGGGGCTTTACATACAATCGGTCCTATATGATTATCAATTTACAGAAACACCAGGGGATGAAAAGTATCGGACAGAATTAGAAGCAGAGCTTGAAAAACATGGATCCGAATGGCTTCATCATAAGCTTACCGAGGTAGATCCTTCGTCGGCTGGTAATATTCATCCAAATAATACACGACGTGTCATCCGTGCTCTGGAGATTTTTCATTGTACCGGTAAAACTATGAGTGAGTTTCAGGAAAACCAAACACATGAGCTGCAGTACGATGTAGCGTTGATTGGTTTAACCATGGATAGGGAACTGTTATATAAGAGAATAAACTATCGAGTAGACCTTATGATGA
Organism: Rossellomorea orangium; assembly: GCF_019334305.1. Taxonomy (GTDB): domain Bacteria; phylum Bacillota; class Bacilli; order Bacillales; family Bacillaceae_B; genus Rossellomorea. The sequence continues at coordinate 137,639 of NZ_JAHWGH010000018.1, read as the reverse complement.
ATCAGGGTCTCCTGGATGAAGTGAAAGGACTATTCGATGAAGGCGTGAAGGATGTTCAGTCAGTCCAGGCAATTGGTTATAAAGAGCTTTATGATTACTTTGATGGTACCATTAGCCTGGTTCAGGCAATTGAAAATCTTAAGCAAAACTCCAGGAGGTACGCTAAGCGTCAACTCACCTGGTTCAGAAATAAAATGGAAGTAGCCTGGTTTGATATGTCAGAAGAAAGTAAGCATGCCAAAATTATTGAAGACATTTCAGAATTTATTGCAGGAAAGCTTCAATTAAAGTCGAATAAGTTAATGTAGAGATAGAAGAGGAGGACTAACCATGAAACAATCCATTAATATCCAAGATCAATTCCTGAATCAATTGCGAAAAGACAGTTCACTCGTAACGGTATTCCTTTTAAACGGCTTCCAGATCCGTGGGCAAGTAAAAGGGTTTGATAATTTTACCGTCCTATTTGAAACGGAAGGTAAACAGCAACTGGTATACAAACATGCCATCTCAACATTCGCACCACAGCGAAATGTTCAAATAAATTTTGAAGAACAAACGAATTAAGATTTATGCTAAAGCTGCCACTTGTGGCAGCTTTTTATATTATGGAGATTGTGATAAGCGCAAGAATAATTAATGAAATGCTCTATAAGTGAATAGGATGATAAGAGAGGCGTTTTTATTGCTACCATGAATAAAGAATGAACCTTGAAATCTGAAGATCGGGTGATTGGAAATAAATCACACAGGTTAATTGATAAACGAAAGGTACAGCACAAACCATTTATTCGCAACGTAATTCTATTTATTTCTCGGGAAAGCGCAGGAATAGACAGGATTCTTTTTATTTGTCGAAAAAAATCAACGTAGAATAGCAATCGTATCCTTCCCTTATAGTCTATATGCGGATATGGTTTTCAGAATGGTGAGGTGAAATGTTTGGATCAACCTATGAGAATGAAAAATAACGGTCAAATCAGCATTGTACTTAATTCTCAAAAAAGGAGTTCAATAAGAGAAACGCTGGAATCAGTCCCTCAATCCCTCCCTCAAGAGCACATGGCATTGAAAGAAATCGAAGAAGAACTTGGCTCTCTTGTTGGGATGGAAGACATGAAGAAAATGGTGAAAGAGATATATGCATGGATATATGTAAATAAAAAACGGGAAGCTATGGGCCTGAAAGCTGGAAAACAGGCTCTCCATATGATGTTCAAAGGTAATCCGGGTACAGGTAAAACAACTGTGGCAAGAATTATAGGGAAACTCTTCTTGAAAATGAATGTTCTTTCGAAAGGGCATTTGATCGAGGCAGAGAGGGCTGACCTTGTCGGTGAATATATTGGTCATACGGCACAGAAGACACGGGATTTGGTGAAAAAGGCTTTAGGCGGCATTCTATTCATCGATGAGGCTTATTCGCTTGGAAGAGGTGGAGAGAAGGATTTTGGAAAAGAGGCAATTGATACACTTGTGAAGCATATGGAAGATAAGCAGCATGATTTCATCTTGATTCTGGCAGGTTATTCGAGAGAAATGGAGCACTTTCTCACATTGAATCCAGGTCTTCAATCACGATTTCCCCTTGTGTTTCACTTTCCTGACTATTCAGTTGATCAGCTGATGGAAATCGGTAAGAGAATGCTGGATGAGAAGCAATATTTGTTGAGTCATGATGCAGAAAGGAAAATTCGCGAACATTTGAATGTAGCTAAAAATACTCTAACTCCAGTGGCATTTTCCAATGGCAGATATGTTCGAAATATACTTGAAAAATCGATTAGGGCTCAGGCGATGAGACTCTTGCTGGAGAATTGTTTTGATCGGCATGATCTGTTAACCATTCGGAGTAACGATCTCGTATTTACGAAGTCCTCAGAATAAATAAATGATAATCAAAAAACAATGCATTCAAATTTGAATGCATTGTTTTTTTATACATGGGCGCGTAAACTCCGATTCGGAAGCCTCCATTTATATAGATAGGAAAGAACGCGCAAAGCCGTCGTAATGACGAATAAGGAATACAATTCCAACGCAGTATGAACAACGCCAAGTCCTATTGCGGCTCCACAAAGAACGGCCCACACAGCATATATTTCAGATCTCAGAACTAAAGGCTTACGGCCTGCCAGAAGATCACGGATGATTCCCCCGCCACTCCCTGTCAACACGGCAGCAACGATAATCGCGCTGATGGGATGGTTCATCTGAGAGGCATATAATGCCCCTTGTATCGCAAAAGCGGAAAGACCGATGGCATCAAAGAAATTTCCCCATCTTCTCCAATGTTTTAAGAGATTGTTAGGAAATAGGAATACGGCTGTTATGGAAAGAAGGGCAATCTGAAACAGCATTCCTTGTTCCCAAAGTGCAGATACCGGTACACCAATCAGTAAATTCCGAATGGCTCCCCCACCGAAGGCAGTTACAATCCCTAATATATAAACACCGAGGATATCATATTCCTCTTCCATGGCGATGATAGCTCCTGAAATAGCAAAAGCAATGGTACCGATGATACTCAGTACTTCCCACGTCATACACATTCCTCCTCACCCTATTACAATATGCTACATGCCACTATGTAGAATCTTGAAGTGGTGTTATGTCATAATCAAACATACTGATTTTAACACGTATGTGCTTATTTGCAACCATTTTTCATTCCTTTTTACATAGAGTTTACGGGGAGGATTTGATATGATGAGAAATAGAATGAAAAGGAAAGAAAGAAGGATGATCATTGAAGAACGAAGCGATAGAAAAAGTCATACTGGGTGGGTGTCAGCTGGAAGAAGATGACTTGCGTTTTCAATATAGTTTAAGAGAGCTTGAAGATCTGACTGAAACCGCTCAAGGTAAGGTTATCGCTACCATCACACAAAAGCGCGACCGGATACACCCGAGTACATATATAGGAAAAGGAAAAGTGGAAGAACTGGTCCTTTTAGAAGAACAGCTTGAACCGGATATCATCATTTTTAATGATGAATTATCTCCCAGTCAGATAAGGAACTTATCGAGTGTGTTAGGTGCGAGGGTAATTGACCGCACCCAGCTGATATTGGATATTTTCGCCGGAAGGGCCCGTTCAAGAGAGGGGAAATTACAAGTAGAACTTGCTCAGCTTCAATATCTGCTTCCGAGATTAATCGGTCAGGGAGCATCCCTTTCAAGATTGGGAGGAGGAATCGGAACGAGGGGACCGGGTGAGACGAAGCTTGAAAGCGACCGACGTCATATTCACCGGAGAATCGATGAAATCAAGAAGCATTTACAAACGATTGTGGATCATAGAGAACGATACCGGGAACGAAGAAAACGTAATAAAGCCTTTCAAATCGCTCTCGTTGGGTATACGAACGCTGGTAAGTCCACATTGTTCAATAGAGTTTCTATGGCAGATTCGTATGAAGAAAATCAATTATTCGCTACATTGGATCCTATGACCAGGAAAATGACGTTGCCCTGCGGCTATCACACGTTACTTACAGATACGGTAGGATTTATTCAAGATTTACCGACCTCTTTGATCGCGGCATTCAGGTCCACCCTTGAAGAGGTTAAAGAAGCTGACCTTCTGCTTCATATAGTAGATAGTTCCAATCCTGATTACAGTCAGCATGAAAAGACTGTTCAATCTTTATTGGAGGATTTGAATATGGACGGTTTGCCACAATTAACGGTATATAATAAGAGGGATTCTATGATCCCGGAATTTGTGCCTGCCGGGGAATCGGACTGCATCCTGATCAGTGCCTTAAGCGAAAGAGATCGAGGAAAGCTATTATTAAAAATAGAAGATATCGTGAAAACACATATGGTACCTTATCATGCGTTTATTCCGGCTGATGAAGGAAAACTTCTTTCACAGTTGAAGAGTGAAACCATTTTAAAGAAATTGGAATTCCTGGAAGAACGTACTGTGTATGAATTGACCGGATTTCATCTTGAGGACCACCCAGTTGCAGGAAGCATCAAGAAATTTCATAGGTAAAAGGGGAACGAAAATCTTATGTTTGAACATTTAGTAAACGGAACTACATTAAAACCGCTGGTATCCAAAGTAGAGTCTGACATCAAGGAGATACACAAACAAATCGACGAACGTGCTGAAAGTAACCAATTCAACGTTCTAAGATCTTTTCAAAAACACCGGGTGAGTGATTCTCACTTTATCCCGTCAACTGGATACGGATATGACGATGCCGGGAGAGACACGTTGGAAAGTATTTACGCTGATGTATTCGGGGGAGAGGCGGGTCTTGTAAGGCCTCAAATCATTTCCGGTACACATGCGATCTCCATCGCGTTGTTTGGGGTGCTTCGACCTGGTGATGAACTTATTTACATTACAGGGAAGCCTTATGACACACTTGAGGAAATTGTCGGTATACGGGGAGAGGGGACAGGATCTCTCAAGGACTTCCAGATTGGCTATCAAAGTGTCGATTTAGATCAGTCAGGAAAAGTCGATTTTGAAGCGGTATCAAAGGCGATATCTACTAAAACGAAAATGGTGGGAATTCAGCGCTCTAAAGGCTATGCTAATCGACCTTCATTTACAATAGAAGAAATAAAGGAAATGATCAATTTCATTAAAGAAATCAACCCTGAAATCGTTGTGTTTGTAGATAACTGCTACGGTGAATTTGTAGAGGAACTCGAGCCTTGTCATGTCGGTGCAGATCTCATAGCCGGTTCCCTCATTAAAAATCCCGGAGGAGGTCTGGCTAAGACAGGAGGCTACATCGTTGGTAAGAATGAATACGTAGAAGCCTGTTCATTCCGGATGACTTCTCCCGGAATCGGTGCGGAAGCGGGAGCATCCCTGTACAGTCTGCAGGAGATGTATCAAGGATTCTTTCTGGCACCGCATGTGGTGGCGCAATCACTGAAGGGTGCTGTCTTCACATCGGCACTTTTAACAGAGATCGGGATGAACACTGATCCTTCACCATTTGCCGTTCGTACTGATTTAATCCAGTCGGTGCAATTCGATGATCGAGATAAGATGATTGCATTTTGTCAAGCTATTCAGTTTGCCTCTCCAATCAATTCACATTTCACTCCATATCCAAACTATATGCCTGGTTATGAGGACGACGTCATTATGGCGGCGGGAACGTTTATTCAAGGATCGAGCATTGAATTATCAGCTGATGGACCGATTAGACCTCCATATGTTGCCTATGTTCAAGGTGGATTGACTTATTCACATGTCAAAATCGCTGTTTGCTCGGCAATAGACAAGTTAATCCAAAAAGGTTTAATCACCATTTGAAAAGGATAATAAAGAAGTAATTGGATAGTCTAAAGTCGACTATCCTTTTCTAATGATTACTTATGTAAGAAAAGCTAACATTTGATTGACAGAACTCCTGACATTACATATAATATACTCAAGAAGGAAAACAAAAGGAGGAATCAAGATGAGCGGTAATGAAATTCGTCGAACGATGGCATTATTTCCTATTAGTATTGTCATGCAGCTCACGGACTTAACGGCTCGTCAGATTCGATACTATGAAGAGCACCAGCTGATAAACCCTGCACGAACTGAAGGGAATCGCCGGCTCTTTTCCTTGAATGACATTGATAAGTTATTAGAAGTAAAGGATCTGTTAGATCAAGGTATCAACATGGCCGGAATTAAAAAGATTTTTTCTGTGTCCAGTCATAATGAAAACAAAGTAGTATCTGACGTAAGTAATGAAAAGGAAGAAAAGGCACGACAGGATCTATCTGACGATGAGCTGCGTAAATTGCTTCGAAATGAATTAATGCATTCCGGTCGATTCAATCGATCATCCCTTCGTCAAGGTGATATGTCACGCTTTTTTCATTAAATAAACCTTTAATAAACTTGAGGAGGAATTACGTAAATGGCAAAGTATACTAGAGATGATGTGTTAAGATTAGCGAATGAAGAAGGAGTAAAGTTCATTCGACTACAATTCACTGACATTTTAGGGACGATAAAGAACGTAGAAATCCCTTTAAGTCAGCTTGAAAAAGCATTGGATAACAAGATGATGTTTGATGGTTCTTCAATCGAAGGATTCGTTCGTATTGAAGAATCAGATATGTACCTTTTCCCTGATTTGGATACATGGTTGGTTTTCCCATGGACAGCTGAAAAAGGAAAAGTGGCCCGATTGATCTGTGATATTTACAATCCGGATGGCACTCCATTCGAGGGTGATCCTCGTAACAACCTAAAACGTATCTTAGGTGAAATGGAAGAGCTAGGGTTTACTGACTTCAATCTTGGACCTGAGCCGGAATTCTTCCTCTTTAAATTAGATGTTAATGGTGAACCTACATTAGAATTAAACGATAATGGTGGTTATTTCGATTTAGCTCCTACCGATCTAGGGGAAAACTGCCGTCGTGATATCGCTTTAGAATTAGAAGAGATGGGCTTTGAAATCGAAGCATCTCACCATGAAGTAGCACCTGGTCAGCATGAAATTGACTTCAAGTATGCAAATGCATTAAAGGCTTGTGACGATATTCAAACATTTAAATTAGTGGTTAAAACGATTGCACGTAAACATGGTTTACACGCAACCTTCATGCCAAAACCATTATTTGGAGTGAACGGTTCAGGAATGCACTGTAATATGTCACTATTCAAAAACGGTGTCAACTCTTTCTTTGATGAAAAAGGTGATTTGCAACTAAGTGATACTGCCCGCCAATTCCTGGCTGGTATCATTAAGCATGCTACTGCTTTTACGGCAATTACAAATCCAACTGTCAACTCATACAAGCGTCTAGTTCCAGGATACGAAGCACCTTGTTATGTTGCATGGTCTGCACGTAACCGAAGCCCTTTAATCCGTATTCCGGCTTCTCGTGGATTAAGTACACGTGTTGAAGTGCGCAGTGTCGATCCTGCGGCAAACCCTTACCTGGCAATGGCTGTATTACTGGCAGCAGGATTAGATGGCGTGAAGAACAATCTGCCAGCTCCTAAGCCGATTGACCGCAACATCTATGTTATGGACAAAAAAGAGCGTGAAGAAGCAGGTATCGTAGATCTACCGGCAACATTGCATGCTGCTCTTGAAACTCTTAAAACAAATGAAGTAATCGTTAAATCTCTTGGAGAACACATCTTCGAACACTTCGTGGAAGCGAAAGAAATCGAATGGGATATGTTCCGTACACAAGTACATCCTTGGGAGCGCGAGCAATATATCCAAATGTATTAATAACAAGAACCCCCGACACTTTAGGTGTCGGGGGTTTTATCTTTCCGGAAACAGACTGTTCGTAGATTAAGTTCATAAAGTGAAGATAGATCAAAAAATCCGGGAATGGAGCACTGATCAGCTCCATTCCCGGATTTTTTAATGGTTATTATTGATGGTAAAGCTTTAGGCATGATGCATGCGGGATATGACTGTTAATGTACTTGACGATACACACCAACCACTTTGCCTAAAATGGAAACGTTTCGGAGTATGATCGGTTCCATAGTTGAGTTTTCAGGTTGAAGCCGGACGTAATCACGCTCTTTAAAGAAACGTTTAACTGTTGCCTCGTCTTCATCCGTCATGGCTACGACAATATCCCCATTATTCGCTGTTTGTTGTTGGCGTACAATGACAAAATCCCCGTCGAGGATCCCGGCTTCAATCATACTGTCCCCCATGATTTCCAACATGAAAACCTGTTCATCCGAAGGTGCCATCCGTTCGGGTAGTGGGAAGAATTCTTCGACATTTTCCACTGCTGTGATGGGTTGACCTGCGGTGACCTTCCCGATTAGTGGAACATTCACCACTCTTTGTCGAGGTATCGTATCCTCATCTAAGTCCAGAATTTCAATAGCCCTTGGTTTAGTGGGATCGCGCCGAATCAGACCTTTACTTTCAAGCCTGGCCAAATGTCCGTGTACGGTGGAACTAGAAGCAAGACCGACGGCTTCGCCGATTTCACGTACGGAAGGCGGATAGCCTTTTTCTCTAACTGATATTTTAATATATTCGAGTATGTCTTGCTGTCTTTTAGACAATTTTGTCATGTTCACGCACCTCTATTATAGATCTTATGTTCCCATTATAGCATGTCTCTTCCATTGATACAAACATAAGTTCGAATTTTCATTGACACCAAACGGATGTTCGTATTACAATGATCATAACGAAACAGAACAAACATTCGTATAGGGGGTAATTTTATGTTAACACATATCTGGTCTCGATTCTCATACATAATCATATTTATTGCTTTAGTTCTTTTATCAGCTGCCTATTTAGTCATCAACACAGCCAATCAGCCTTCATATCAAAGTATCACCGTCAAGGATGGAGACACTCTTTGGACTATTGCCAAACAGTATAATGAAGAATATTCTATGACAGTGGAAGAATTTATCGCCTGGGTGGGAGAGGAAAATGAATTAACCTCGTTTTCCATTAAGCCGGGTGATTCACTTGTACTACCAATAGAAAACCCAACCATATCAACACAATCAGACTACGAACTGGTAATGAATGAAGAATAGAGGGATAGAAGATGAAAGCTGTAATATACTGCAGGGTAAGTACAAAGAAAGATTCACAGGAGACATCCCTGGAGCGGCAGGAAATAGAGCTGATAAAATTAGCACAGGAGTATCATTCTGATATAGTGGCAGTAATTAAAGACCAAGCCAGCGGATTTGAATTGGATCGTCCAGGTGTATTAGAACTATTGGACAGGGTGAAAGACGATAGCATTGAAGCTGTCTTCATTCAAGATGAGACGAGGATCGGCAGGGGAAATGCAAAAATAGCCCTTATTCACTGCTTGTTAAAAGAGGGTGTAAAGATCATCAGCCATACCCATAATGGGGAACTTCACTTGTCCGAATCTGATTCTATGGTCATTAACATTGTCAGTATGGTAGAAGAATATCAAAGGAAACTTCATAATTTAAAAATCAAAAGAGGTATGAAAAGGGCTGTGGAAAATGGTTTTCAACCACATAAAAACTTGAAGAACAAAGGGAACATAGATGGCAGGGAACGAATTGAAGTTCCGGTTGGGGAAATAGTACGATTAAGGAAGAATGAATTAACGTTTGCAGAGATTGCCGCTACCTTAAGGGGGTTTGGCTATGATGTCTCTAAAGCTACGGTGCACAGACGTTTCAAGGAATATATGACGTCCCTTGATGAGGCTTAACCCTTGTTTTATCTCCTTTAATCTAGTAACATGGCGATAGAATACTGTACATTTTAAGTTAAATTCTATCGTATGCCGACTAAGCAATAAAGGAGTTTTTATAGATGCTTTCAAAAACAAAAATGAACCGTATCAACGAGCTTGCCAAAAAGTCAAAGAGCAGTGGTCTTACTGAACAAGAAGCAAAGGAACAGACCAAGCTTAGAAAAGAATATCTTGAAACGTTCCGTCAGTCGATGAAAGGAACAATCGAAAATACAAGGATTTTCGATCCGGAAGGCAATGAGGTTACACCAAAAAAAATTCAAGATATACAAACCAAAAAGAAAATGCACTAATCTAAAAGCTGACAGTCCCATTAAAAGACTTGTCAGCTTTTTGCATTGATTCACTCACAGCTCCCTTCTAGGTGATTGCATTTGCTTTTTAAACAGGGAATCACGATTACTTTTACAAGGGTTTTTGTTTTTCAACGGTGATAAAGTCATGTTATCATTCAAGATAGTTGTATAAACTATCAAAGAAGATTAATATTAATAAGGTACATTAAAAGGAAGGATGTCTGACATATGTTTGATAACACAGATCAATTAGCAATTAATACAATTCGTACATTATCAATCGATGCAATTGAAAAAGCAGGTTCCGGTCACCCGGGAATGCCTATGGGAGCAGCTCCGATGGCGTATGCCCTATGGACAAGATTCATGAATCATAATCCTAAAAATCCTGAATGGTTCAATCGTGATCGCTTTGTTTTATCCGCAGGTCATGGATCAATGCTATTATATAGCCTGCTTCATCTTTCTGGATATGATGTGTCCATGGAGGACCTTAAAGAATTCCGCCAATGGGGAAGTAAAACCCCTGGACATCCTGAGTATAAGCATACTGCAGGTGTGGAAGCAACGACAGGACCACTTGGTCAAGGGATTGCGATGGCTGTAGGTATGGCTTTAGCCGAAAGACATTTGGCCACTACATACAACAAGGACCAATACAATATGGTTGATCACTTTACATACTCAATTTGTGGTGATGGAGATTTAATGGAGGGTGTTTCTTCTGAAGCCGCTTCATTGGCTGCTCACTTAAAATTAGGTCGACTTGTTGTTCTATATGATTCAAACGATATTTCCCTGGATGGAGATCTTGATAAATCTTTCTCTGAAAGCGTTAAGGGACGTTTTGAATCATATGGCTGGCAATACATCCGCGTTGAAGATGGAAATGATCTCGAAGAAATCTCAAGAGCTATCGAAGCGGCTCAAGGGGATACAACACGCCCGACAATGATCGAAGTAAAAACGGTCATCGGATACGGCGCCCCAAATAAATCAGGTAAATCTGCGGTACACGGTGCTCCACTAGGGGAAGATGAAATGAAGCTAACGAAAGAAGCTTACCAGTGGACGTTCGAGCAGGATTTTCATGTTCCTGCTGAAGTGTACAGCCGTTTCGAAGAAAAGATTCAACAAGCCGGTTCTGAGAAAGAACAGGATTGGGCAAATCTGTTCATCAAGTATAAAGAGGAACATCCTGAATTGGCTACCCAATTAGAAGCAGCCATCAAAGGGGAACTTCCACAGGGATGGGATAAGGATATCCCTGTTTATGAAGAAGGAAAAGCACTGGCCAGCCGCGCTTCTTCCGGGGAAGTGTTGAATGCCATTGCTAAAAATCTTCCTTCATTCATCGGTGGATCCGCTGACCTTGCTGGTTCGAACAAAACAATGATTAAAGACGAGAAGGACTTCATGCCTGAATCATATGAAGGACGTAATATTTGGTTCGGTGTCCGTGAATTCGGTATGGGTGCTGCCATGAATGGAATGGCTCTTCACGGGGGTCTCCACGTATTCGGTGGAACATTCTTCGTATTCAGTGACTATTTAAGACCTGCTATCCGCTTAGCTGCTCTAATGGGCTTACCTGTCACGTATGTATTTACACATGACAGTATCGCTGTCGGTGAAGACGGTCCAACACATGAACCTGTAGAACAACTTGCATCCCTTCGTGCAATGCCAAATCTTTCTGTTATCCGCCCGGGTGACGGTAATGAAGTCGCAGCTGCCTGGAAGTTATCTTTAGAGTCTAAGGATCAACCGACGATGTTAGTTCTATCTCGTCAGGATCTGCCAACTCTTAAAGGCACGGCCGATAAAGCTTATAACGGGGTGGATAAAGGAGCCTATGTGGTTTCAGCTTCTGGCAAAGATCAGCCTGATGCCCTCCTGATTGCTACCGGATCCGAAGTGCATCTCGCTGTAGAAGCACAGAATGCCCTTGAAAAGGACGGTATTAGCGTGTCCGTTGTGAGCATGCCATCTTGGGACCGATTTGAGAAGCAATCAAAAGAATATAAAGAATCCATACTACCTAAGAGCGTTAAAAAACGTCTGGCGATTGAAATGGGCTCTCCGATGGGCTGGGATCGCTATGTTGGGGATGAAGGCGACATCTTGGCGATAAATGGTTATGGTGCGTCTGCTCCAGGAGCGAAAGTCATGGAAGAGTATGGCTTCACTTCTGAAAATGTTGTATCAAGAATCAAAGCTTTACTTCAGCAATAGTCAATGCATAAGGTCAGCTCCTTAGACTCTTTAAGGAGTTGACCTTTTTATATACATCCTCGCTTTGTAGGATCATGCTTTTTTTTGAGTTGTATGTTTTGAAAAGAATGGATGATGGGTAAGTAACTCTTATACGAATAATCTCCCATTAATCTTTAGGTAGAATGCCTTCGACAAAACTAGTGCAGATTTTCAACAATTTATGACAATGACTCCCTTCTAGTTGATTTATACTATATAAAAGAAAGGTAGGAGGGAGAAATGGTGCGAAATTATCAAATCTATTGGATTGAAGAATTGTTTGTACAGCACTATTATGGTCGGGAGAGAATGTTCTATCAGTTATTTTCTGATTGGGAATCGAGTACAGGGGATCAACACGATATTGTCTCAAAACAAGTAGATTACATTACGAAGCCTATTCCATACCTTCCTACACAGAGGCTTCTTAAGCAAGAAATGATGAAAGTTGAAGGTGCAGCCTGGATTGACTCCGTGGCCACTATTGAAAAAGAGGAATCGGGTGCCACCCTAGTTCTAAATGAAAAGTCTATGACTCTGCATGCGTGGGGGCAAGATATATCAGAGTATATCTTCTTTGAAATTTTACGGAGAAATATGGGCCAGTTATTGGCAATCGATATAAAAAATGAACAATTTGGCTGGTTAAAACCAATAAAGCAAAGAAAGTTTATATATTAATATGAAATTTTGACCAAAATATTGTATAATGTTTCAGGGTTTAGTACACTTTTAGAAGGACAACACGAAGGAGGAAGTAAGAATATGGGAACGACTGGATTACTCATTCTAGTAGGAGTTCTGGCACTGCTTGCTGGAGTTGCACTAGGATTTTTCATTGCTCGTAAATATATGATGAGCTACCTTAAGAAAAATCCACCAATTAACGAGCAAATGTTACGCATGATGATGATGCAAATGGGGCAAAAACCATCCCAGAAGAAAATCAATCAAATGATGAATGCAATGAATAAGAACATGAAGTAATAGATGAAAGCACTCAGGTGATGAGTGCTTTTTCTATTGATCGGGAATGCTGATGGTAGTGCCGCCCAATTCGTTCCGTTAGGATAATGGAATTATTTTTATGGAATTATAAAAACTTAAACATTATCCCTCAGGTTGAAATAAAATATATGATAAAATATAGTCCGGAGGGAGTCATATATGAAAAAATGGAGTATTGTTTCACTGTCTCTTTTGATTCTTGTTGCCGGATGCAGCAACAAGCCTCAAGAAGTGATCGATGAAGAAACGCTTGAAATTCAAAATAGTGCAGCAAGTGATGCACGGGAATATTTAAATTATAACGTAGATAAAGAAAAAAAATCGGTGAATCGCGGTTTGATTACCATGACAATTAATAATCGAAGTGATATGGATGAAATAGAGACGGGGCTAATGTCATTGTCCACTGAGCATTTTTCGCCTGAAAAATATGTTTATCAAGAGGGGCAATACTTAAAGAAATTGAGTTCATGGTTAGGAAGGGAATCCAAATCCAATAAATCAGGACTTAACCCTCCATTGAAGATTACAGACGATATGACATGGGAACAGCAGATGGAGCTTGAGAAGAAAAATCCTATGTACCTGGCGTATATTCATGAACAGAATTATGTAGATTCAGAAGGTGAAATTAAAGGGATTTCACTCGGGCTTGCCATGAATTCAGTGGATTATATCCGTGTGGAAGATGATCAGAAGCTTATGCACTTCGATGAAGCCAAAATAAATGAGAAAATGATGGAAGAATACGGCAAAAAAATAGCTGCCAAAGTTGCTGGTAGGGTAAAAGCGATAAAAGAATTAAAAAATGTACCGATCATGATTTCGATTTACAAGCTGCAACCATTAAACAGTGTCGTTTCAGGAAATTATATTGCAACAACCTATTTGGATGAGAACGATAACAGAATAAAAAAGTGGGATGATTTATCCGACAAATATTATTACTTCCCAAGTGATGAAGGGGAAGAGAAGGACCGCGATCTATATAATCGAATCCGGGATCTTGAAGATTATGTGTCAAAATACTTTTCACATCAGGATATTGAATTTGTCGGCAAAGGGTTATATAAGAAAGACTCGTTAAACAAACTCGTCATTGATGTACATACCGGCATGGTGAAAGAAACCGAATTGATAGGGTTTGCTCAGGCAATCGGTCCTGAAATCGTCGATTACTTCCCTCACACACCGGTTTATCTATACGTGAAAACACCAAAGGGTCTTAAAGCGACCATTGTCAAAGAAGTAGACCAGGAACCATTTGTAGAGATCCACTAAGGGTAAGAATATAAGTAGGAGCACCTCTCAATTTGAGAGGTGCTCTTTTTTATAGACAACAGAACGTTCCATGCAAAACCCTTTTAACCAAAATTAAAAATATATTTCTCATTATTTTGAAATTTGGTAAAATAAAGAGTCGATTAATTCATGATTCGGAGGGGACAGAATGAAGGTCTTTTTAGATTTGAAGTGGTTTTTTCTACAGGAGAAAAAGTCATATTTATCCGGAACCATCCTCCTGTTGTTGGTCGCATTTCTCCAATTGATTCCTCCCAAAATCGTTGGATTCGTGGTCGATTCAATAAAGGAACGGTCGTTGACAACGGAAGATTTGGTTAATTGGATATTAATTCTGATAACTACAGCGCTAACCATGTATGGTCTCCGTTTTGTGTGGAGAATCATGATCTTCGGTTCCGCTACGAAGCTTTCTCGAATATTGAGGAATGAACTTTATCATCACTTTACGAAAATGTCGCCGGCTTTCTATCAAAAAAGGCGTGTAGGGGATCTGATGGCTCACGCAACAAATGATCTGCAAGCGATTCAACAAACTGCGGGAGTGGGCGTATTAACACTTGTAGACTCTTTATCAACGGGAGGCTTTGTTGTGTTGGCTATGGCGTTTACTATCAGTTGGAAGCTGACGCTCATAGCTCTTATTCCTATGCCTTTCATGGCTGTTTTGACGAGTTATTATGGTACGCTCCTCCATAAACGGTTTCATCACGCTCAGGAAGCGTTTTCGGCATTGAATGATAAAACCCAGGAAAGTGTTACAGGCATTAAAGTGCTTAAGACCTTTGGACAGGAAAAAGAGGAGATTGAGTCGTTCAGGGTGCAATCAGAAGAGGTGGTTCAGAAGAATATGTCTGTTGCAAGGGTAGATTCTTTATTTGATCCGACGATCTCGATCATCGTAGGAATTTCCTTTTTTCTTTCAATTGTATTCGGATCGAGGTTTGTGATAAGCGGGGAGATGACAATCGGTGAGTTGATTTCTTTTACGACTTATCTTGGACTCTTAATTTGGCCTATGCTTGCATTCGGATGGCTATTTAACATTGTTGAGCGAGGACGTGCATCTTATGAACGTGTTTCAGCCCTTTTGAATGAACAAGTGGACATTCATGATGATCCAGATGCACTTGATCAAGCTCCATCAGGGGATATTGAATACCATATTGATTCTTACTCGTACCCGGGTGAGGAAGTCCAGGCCCTTCTAGATATTCATTTAACTATAAAGGAGGGTCAGACCGTTGGTATCGTCGGAAAAACAGGAGCGGGGAAAACCACTCTGTTAAGGCTCCTCTTGAGAGAATTTGAAGGATACATGGGAGAAGTCAGGTTCGGAGGCGAAATCGTCCAACGTTATAAATTAAGGTGTTTGCGTGAAAGTATCGGATATGTGCCTCAAGATCACTTTTTATTTTCTGCCACTATTGGTGAGAACATAGCGTTTTCTAATCCCTTATCATCAACAGAGGAAATCGAAATGGCAGCAAAACTTGCTCACGTACATGACGACATCAGCCGGTTTCCGAAAGGCTATGAGACAGTGGTGGGTGAAAGGGGAGTTTCATTATCTGGTGGACAAAAGCAGAGAATCTCCATTGCAAGGGCACTGTTATTAAAGCCTGAAGTACTAATCCTGGATGACTCCCTGTCAGCAGTGGATGCCAAAACCGAAGAGTCCATCCTGTCTTCCCTAAAACAAAATCGGGAAGGTAAGACGACGATGATCACATCTCATCGACTAAGTGCCATTCAACATGCAGACCTGATTGTCGTCCTGGAAGATGGGAGAATCATCGAAAGTGGTAATCATCTTCAGTTGATGAAGAAAAAAGGCTGGTATAAAGAAATGTATCTTCGCCAACAGTTAGAAGAACTCGTGGAACATGGAGGATAAGCGATGAATGGGATACAGACGATGTCACCGAAAGATCAGAGAAAAACTTTTTACCGCCTCATGAGGTATACAAAGCCCCATAAAAAGATGATAGTGGCCGCTTTTTCATTATTGCTTTTGACCACCACCGGAGATGTTTTTGGACCGATCATCATAAAAATATTCATTGATGATTATCTAACGCCGAGGGTATTCCCGTACGGCCCCCTTACAGGATTAGCCGGAGCATATTTATTGATTCAGGTTGGGAATGTGTTGATTACATATTTTCAGTTATTAACATTTCAACAGATCGCCCTGAAGATTATCCAGCAATTGAGGGTGGATGTTTTTACAAAGGTGCAAGGACTTGGTATGAAATACTTTGTTCATACCCCGGCAGGGAGCATTGTCTCCCGAGTAACGAATGATACTGAAGCAATCAAGGATATGTTCGTGAGTGTCCTTGTAGCGTTCATTCAAGGAGCTTTCCTTCTAACGGGTATTTTCATTGCCATGTTTGTTCTAAACCCCCGGTTAGCTTTCTTCTGTTTATTCATACTGCCGGTTATTTTCATGATTATGAAATTGTATCGTTCATACAGCTCCATTTTCTATCAGGATATGCGGGAGAGATTGAGTCAGCTCAATGCAAAGCTCAGTGAGTCCCTACAAGGGATGTCGATCATTCAAGTATTCCGGCAAGAAAAAAGAATGAGGGAAGAGTTCGGGGATATTAATGAGAAACATTATCTGGCAGGAATGAGGAATATCAAAGTGGACGGATTATTATTAAGGCCGGCCATCGATCTTGTGTATGTGGCTGCCTTAATTGTCGTTTTAAGTTATTTCGGTATAACATCAATGGATTCTCCGATTGAAATCGGTGTCCTTTATGCATTTGTGAACTATCTGGATCGCTTTTTTGAACCAGTGAATCAAATCATGATGAGGTTGTCCATGTTTCAACAGGCGGTCATAGCCTCCTCGCGTGTTTTCGACTTATTGGATGAAACTCAAGAATCACCTGAGCAGACCATACAGAATGAAAGGAGTGAAACGATACGGAAAGGAGAAATTACATTTGCCAATGTTTCATTCTCTTATGATGGGGAAATGGATGTTTTAAAAAATATATCATTCACAGCAAGACCGGGTGAAACAGTTGCCCTTGTTGGACATACGGGGAGCGGTAAGAGCTCCATCATCAATCTGCTTATGAGATTCTATGAATTTAACCGTGGTACCATTCTAATAGATGGCAGGAGCATCAAGACCTACCCGATGGATGAACTTCGTCAGAAATTGGGGCTGGTCCTTCAGGATCCTTTCCTCTTTTATGGGAACATAAGGGATAATATCAAGCTGCATCACGCCAACATGTCTGATAAACAGGTTGAAGAGGCAGCTACATTCGTACAGGCGAATGCCTTTATCGAGAAACTACCTGGAGGGTATGATCATCCTGTGGTTGAAAGGGGTTCTACTCTTTCAAGTGGTCAGCGGCAACTGCTCGCCTTTGCACGTACAATGGCAACCAGTCCTAAAATACTTGTACTTGATGAAGCCACAGCCAACATAGATACAGAAACGGAAGAGGCAATTCAAAGTGCCCTGACCAAAATGAGAAAAGGGAGAACAACCATCGCCATTGCCCACAGGCTGTCGACCATCCAGGATGCGGATCTTATCCTGGTTTTACACCAAGGAGAAATTGTAGAGCGCGGAAGTCATCAGGAGTTACTCCTTCAAAGAGGGATCTATCATAAAATGTATCTCCTTCAGAATGGTTTGACCCAAGGGATGGAAGATACAGTATCGGGGGATTAAAAGGATATGGGTAAACAAAAGGAGACTCCGTATAGGCAGGAGTCTCCTTTTGTTTAACGTTCTTATATTAAAATAGAAAATCATCAATTTATTTAAAAGGTTTTGATTAACTCATTTGGGGTGTGCAGCATTTTTTTATGTATTGAGAGTTGTAGCTATTTAACAGACGATCAAGTTCCTGACTAAATTGAATAGCTTGAGGTGACGTGAGTCCATTTTCAGCAACAATATCAATTAATTGAGCACGCTTTTTTTCAATTCGTTCGAGAAGCTCTTTTTTAGACACGGCTGTTTCCTTTCTTTTGTATGTCCTGTCAAGTGGAATACAAAACTAGTAATAACTGTAACTTTTTATTAGTATAACGAAAAGAGCACTATTTTTCAAAGTAAAATTAGCCGTTTTTAAAAAAGAAAAGAGACTTTAATACAAATGAAAGAGTCATATGGCATTGTAATCAAATGGTCACAAATCTTTCACACAATCATTCCTAATAGTTCAGGGCATTGTTTGATAGAATAGACATATATACTGAAAAGTAGGAGATGTAAAAATGTCTGACATTAATATTTTCTTAGCATTCGGGGCAGGATTCTTAAGCTTCATATCCCCATGCTGCTTACCCTTATATCCCGCGTTCTTATCTTACATAACCGGGATGAGTGTCAATGAACTGAAAACGGATAATGCCATGCTCCAGAGAAGAAGTTTATTACATACGTTATTTTTCTTGATCGGTTTTTCGGCCATTTTTATCGCCATCGGCTTTGGGGCATCATTAATTGGAAACTTCTTTTTGAACTATAAAGACCTGATTCGCCAACTTGGGGCTA
The DNA here is from genome assembly GCF_019334305.1 of Rossellomorea orangium. Taxonomy (GTDB): domain Bacteria; phylum Bacillota; class Bacilli; order Bacillales; family Bacillaceae_B; genus Rossellomorea. The sequence goes on along the minus strand of NZ_JAHWGH010000018.1, from coordinate 119,009 downwards.
TTTTTATCGTCATATTTGGTTTAGTCGTCATCGGCGTCTTTACACCCCAATCATTGATGAAGGACCGCAGATATGAATTTAAGAATAGGCCTGCAGGATATATCGGTTCCGTTCTGATCGGTATGGCTTTCGCTGCCGGATGGACTCCCTGCACAGGTCCGATCCTTGCTTCGGTACTGGCTCTGGCGGCAACGAATCCAGGTTCAGGCGTCATGTATATGACAGCATACGTATTAGGGTTTGCCATTCCTTTCTTCATTCTGTCATTTTTTATCGGAAAGATGCAATGGATCAGAAAGAACAGCGGGAAGATCGTGAAAATAGGGGGATACGTCATGATTGCTGTAGGAATCATGCTATTCTTTGATTGGATGACAGTCATTCTTGCGTACTTTACGACGATATTTGGTGGGTTTCAAGGATTTTAATGAGTTTTCAGTTGAAGATTTACAGAATAAATTGAATAATCATTACGTTTTATGGTATAGTTTAAATGGATTATTCAGGTAATTTTACTCAATGGACATCGATAGTGTATACGAGGAGGAAACATCTGTGGCAACGATACTTGTAGTGGATGATGCGAAATTTATGAGATTGACTCTTGGAAACATGCTTGCATCCAGCGGTCACGCAGTAGTTGGGGAAGCTGAGAATGGACTTATTGCCGTAGAGAAGTATCGTGAGCTTCAGCCAGACCTGGTAACGATGGATATCACCATGCCTGAGATGAATGGGATTGAAGCGGTTAAGGAGATTCTGGAAGAGTTTCCTCAAGCAAAGGTGATCATGTGTTCTGCAATGGGACAACAAAAAGTTGTAGTGGAAGCCATTGAAGCAGGAGCCAAGGACTTTGTTGTTAAACCATTTGACGAAGTGCGTGTAGATGAAGCTATTAAAAGGGTGTTGGGATCATAAATCCATGGAGAGATTGAAGTTTCTATTCATTCTCTCTTTTTGTGTTTTCGTTTTTTCTTGAATTAAGCTATAATAAGGAAAGGTATTTTAAAGTAGATTATAAAAGGATGATGATGCTGTATGATGATTGCTTCATCCATTGTAGCGATTTGTATGGGATTTATGGTGATTTTTATTAGGATGAAAGCACAGAAAAGACCGGTAAGCGGTAAGAAGATTATCTTACCACCACTATTCATGAGTACTGGTGCCTTGATGTTCTTATTCCCAGTCTTCCGTGTCAATATAAGTGAATTCTTAGAGGCCATTACTGTCGGTATGGTATTTTCCCTATTGTTAATCAAAACCTCTAAGTTTGAAATACGTGAAAATGATATTTATTTGAAACGCTCCAAAGCGTTTGCGTTCATTTTGATTGGTCTTCTGTTAATCCGTATTGTTGCCAAGTCGATCCTCAGTGCTTCCATTGACTACGGGGAGCTGAGCGGAATGTTCTGGATACTTGCATTTGGGATGATTGTTCCATGGAGAATAACCATGTATTTTCAATATAAAAAGCTCCACCAGGAAAATCAGGATCTTACGACTAATTCAATTTAATACTTCATTAAAAGCAGGTGGACGCCACCTGCTTTTTTTGTTTTTTCTATTCATTTGGCTGTTTTCGTTAACATTGTTGCTTTTGGATGTAGCGAGTGGCGGTTGATTTCCGCTACAGGTGCTCGCTTTCCGCGGGGCTGGCGATGAGCCTCCTCGGCTGCGCCTGCGGGGTCTCACCTGTCCAGCTACGGCGGCTAGCCCCTCGAGGTCATAAGCTAAATGGCCCAAGAAGGCAAAAGAACGCCTTCTTAGCCCATTCATCTTATGCTTGTCGGGGCTAAACAAGCCGCCTCCGCTTTTCGTACTGTCCAGCGTTTCCCGCAGGAGTCGAGCACCTTCCGCTACAATCAACTGACGAAAAGTTTGACGATCACAAAGGAAAGGTGGAGATCGCGTATGCCACTGCTCTTTCATTCGTTGCAGTGACTGATTTTATTTCATAGTCCCTTACTCTTTTTAAACTGATGGTCACAAACCATTTGCTCTGTCAACACATACTACTCTAGAGGGTGAAGGGAACTGCGTAGACTCCTACGGAAAACGGGCGTGCCGAGACCCCGGAAGCGATTTGTGCTGAGGAGGCTCGGCCGAACGTCCGTGGAAAGCGGAGCAGTTCCCTTCACCCTCCTGCACCACAACTTAAATGACAGAGTATCGTAAATCTTAGTTTGTATGCGAATAGCAACAATCTTTGCGAAAACAGCTAAAAAAAAGAAAAGGAGTCTTAAGATGGGGGACCAAGACATCAGAATGACTACTGCAGAAATCTCCGCTTTATGGACGACGTATATTAAGTGCTCGGCGACAAATTGCTTCTATACTCATTTTCTTACATACCTGAAAGACGAGGGAATTAAAACCTTGGTAGAGGAAAATTTGAGAATCAATTTAGAAACGATGGAAAAAATCAGGAGTATCTTTTTATCTGAAGGCTTTCCGATTCCCGACGGCTTCACAGAAAAAGATGTCGATATATCTGCCCCCCCTCTGTATTCAGACCTATTTGCTTTAAGTTTTGTATATAGGGGGGGCCAGGTTACGAGCAGTCACTTCACAACGATTGTCGGAGCTGTCGCCCGTAATGATATATACGAATTTTTTGAAATATGCCTAAAGAAATCTCTATCTCTGTATAAACAATCTCTTCAATTAATGTTAGAAAAGGGGATCTATGACCGTCCACCCAAAATGAATTATCCTCAATCCATTGAGTATATTTCCCATCAGCCTTCTTTAATGGAAAGCTGGTTGGGGGAACGGAGGCCTCTCAATGCACTCGAACTGAGTGAGCTATTCTTTGTGATTGAACGTAATTGCATAGGAATCATCCTTTTAAGAGGATTTATACAAACATCTAAAGACAAAGAAGTCAAAGAATATTTAAAAAAAGGAAAGAAGCTGAGTGAAAGGCAGATTACGACGTTCAATAATGTGCTTGTGAAAGACGATGCATTTCCAACATATCCTGTCTCAATGGAAATCACTTCTTCCACAATAGCTCCATTTTCAGAGAAATTGATGCTGTTTTTTATCTCTTCGTCAAATTCAGTCGGCCTTTCGACACTCTGCCATGCGATTACGATGTCTACTAGAAAGGACCTGGCTGTTCATTACACGTTATTTGTGACTGAAATCATGAAATATGGTTCGGATGGTCTGAAATTATTAGTGGAAAGGGGCTGGATGGAGAAACCTCCCCAGGAGCATGGTTGGGGCAGCCTAAATGATTAAAGTAGAAGGAGGAGAATGATGTATTCAAAAATGGTTTTTGTATTCTTAGTAGCACTCCTTACGTTGCTTAATGTGGATGTTTTGAAGAATAGATTGAAAAACTTCGTGAGACATAAATTTTCTGTGGGCTTAGCGGCTTTTTATACTATAAGGTAGTCTTTTGAATATGTAAGAAATCCAATACTTTGTTAATATACTCCCTTACATCACAAAAAGTTCAGAATTTCCATAGATTCTATATGACAAAGAGCCTTTATGTAGGATAGAATAAAGATACATTAAGGTAAGGCTTCAAAAGTGTTGGGTGAATCGTGCAGATTTGTCAAAACCGTTATTTTCGATACTACGGTCCTTGGTTCATTTCCATGATTCATTCTATTCTTTTGGTAGGTTGTGCTGTTTTTAAGGAGAAATGGATGCTAGAATACATCGTACATCAGGGAGTCGGCAAAGAATATGTGGTATTCCTTCATGGAATAGGGGGAACATCAAAGATCTTTTGCAAACAATTGGAAACCTTCAAGAAGAATTACAATGTAGTGACGATTCACTTACCTGGTCATGGCAGATCACCAGGGGTTGAATCTTTTGATGAACCTTTTACGATTGATTTAATTGTACGTGAAGTCGTGGAGGTGCTAGATGAAATCAATATTGAACGGGCCCATTTTATCGGGATATCCCTCGGCTCAGTCGTCATTCACCATCTGATGCAGCAGAATCCCGATCGTGTTAAATCAGCTGTTTTGGGAGGGTGCATCACTCGATTTACACTGTTCTCAAACACCTTGTTGCAGATTGGTCATGCAGTAAAGAACATAATGCCGTTCATGTGGTTATATAAATTATTTGCCTATGTCATGATGCCAAGAAGCAATCATAGTATTTCAAGGAAATTGTTCATCCGGGAAGCGAAGAGAATGAAGCGGCAGGATTTTCTGGCGTGGTATAGACTTACACCATATATTAAAGCAACTTATGCCTCCGTACAGGAAAAGGCATCACATATTCCAAAGCTCTACATATCTGGGAAAGAAGATCATCTTTTCGTTGAATCACTTTATGAAGATACAAAAGGGGATCCCTCTGCCGTGATTGTATATCTTGAAGATTGCGGGCACGTTTGTAATGTAGAAAGGCCGACTGAATTCAACCGGCTTGCCCTTGATTTCATCTACAGAAATCAGAATCTCCCATTGCGGAAGGTTCAATAGTCTTGAATCCCATTTCAATTTTGGAATGGGATTTTTTTTTGCTTTTCTATTGGGAGGTGTTCTTATGAAAATATTTAATGGAAGGACACTGATGGGAGGTCCGTCCCTGTCAGATTGGTGGAAAATGGCTGTATATAAGGAATAGAAACTTGGAAAATGAGGTCCGTCCCTTAAAGGAAATGAAGGGGTGTTGGGAGAATATAGTATGGATGGTAGTTTGTTGGGGTGGTGAGGGTATGTTTCGGGAGATTTTGAATTTCAGGTATGGGGAGTATCCGTTTGAGTTGTTTTCGGTTTCTCATATTGCGGCCATTGTTGTTTCTGTGGGATGCATGATGGGGTTATACATAAGCAGAAACCAAATTCAGGGAAGTTTGTTGAAGTGGTTGCTGGTTGTTATACTTATTTTGAGTGAGGTTTCTTTTCAGGCGTGGTATTTCATAAATGGTCATTGGGACCTTACCATTAATCTTCCTTTCCAATTATGTTCACTATCCTTGTATCTCTGTACGATCATGTTATTAACCAATAGCTATAGAATCTTTGAGGTGAGTTTCTTTGCAAGTATGTCAGGTGCATTTATTGCCATTCTTACTCCAGAGTTGTTTTTTGGATTTCCTCACTTCAGGTATTTTCAATTTTTCCTGGCACATTTGACGATTGTATTGGCTTGTTTATACATGGTTTGGGTAGAGAAATTCAGTCTGACATTCGGTTCCTTGATCAGGGCATTCCTTGCTTTGAATGGAATTGCGATAGTAGCTTATACGGTTAATAAACTGGTAGGCGCGAATTACATGTTTCTAATGCATAAACCTAACAATGCAAGTCCGATCGACTATTTGGGGGAATATCCATGGTACCTCATTTCTCTTGAAGCGATCAGCTTTTTTATTTTTCTCATTCTCTATGCCCCTTTTTTCTTAATAAGGAGAAAAGAAGAGGGAAAAAGGTAAATTTATGAAACTTTTCACTTCATTCAAACGTCTATTAACATATATAAAAAGCAGGGAGCATGGAAGATGATTCATAGCTTGACAGTAAGTGTGATCCTAGTGATTTCTTACATGCTGGGCAGTATAACAGGAGCTTATTATGTAGTGAGGATACTCAGTGGAAAAGATATCAGGGAGGTTGGAAGCGGAAATGTAGGAGCTACTAATGCAGGAAGGGTGACAGGTAAGAAGGGGTTCTTACTAACAATCCTGATTGATGCAGGTAAAGTGATCCTGGCATTACTTATCACCTCCACCCTACTAAAGGGAGAGGGCTATCTAGTTTTAAGCTCGATTTTGGTGTTGATTGGTCATTTGTTTCCGGTACAACTTGGATTTCATGGAGGAAAAGGGGTTGTAGCATACTTGGCTTCAGCTTTATTTCTCTGCCCGCTCTGTATCGGAATCTTCGCCATCATGATGGGTGTTTTATATCTAGTCATCAGGAGGTACACCATGGCGGGCTTCATTTCAATGGGGACCATACCGATCACATCATTTCTGATTGAGGATTCATTCATATTATCAGCAGGCTTGGGGCTTCTATTCATGACTGTCCTTGTTTTCCACAATCGGTCATTTCATCATTCAGTTTAAACATAGGAGGTACAATAATGAGTAATCAGGCTCTTAAATATAAGATTGCTAGCGATCCAGATGAGTTTCAACAAATATATTCCTTAAATTATCAAACTTTTGTAGAGGAGATCCCTCAACATCAAAAGAATGATAGTCGCAAGCTTAAAGATAGGTTTCATGATGAGAATACATATGTGATAGCAAAGGCTGAAACTGAAGTTGTCGGAATGATCGCTGTTCGGTCAGAACGCCCTTTCTCGTTAGATCAAAAGCTGAAGGACTTGGATAAGTATTTACCTCAACATGCCGTTCCATGTGAAATCAGACTACTGTCTGTAAAAGAAGAGTATAGAAGTACGAGGGTATTTTATCAATTATGTGAATGCCTGGTATCATATTGTTTAGAGATGGGATATACGACTGCACTCATTTCAGGTACCGTTCGTCAACTTAAACTATATAAACGTATCGGCTTTCGTCCGTTTGCCAATCTTGTTGGTGATGAACATGCGAGGTTTCAGCCTATGTACCTGACTCGTGAAAGCTTTGAGAATTCGACAAAAGCGTTTCAGCGCTTAATGATTCGGAAGACGTTTGAAGAACGTCCATATTCACTACTCCCAGGTCCCGTACCTCGTCATAAAAAGGTGGAAGATGCATTTAAGACAGACGCATTATCTCATAGGAGCAGCGTTTTTCTGAAAGAAATGGAAGAAATAAGAAAGAACTTATGTGAAATGACACATGCGAATCATGTACAGGTTGCAGTGGGCACCGGTACCCTTGCGAATGACATGGTGGCCGCCCAATTGAAAAGTGCTGCTGGAAACGGCCTGATTCTTGCGAATGGAGAATTTGGATCGAGGTTGGTGGACCACGGAAAACGATTCGATTTATCTTTTCAAACCATTGAAAAGGAATGGAATGAAATAATTACAATAGAAGAAATAGAGGCTGTCCTTCAATGTGATCCGGGCATAAAATGGCTGTGGACGGTTCATTGTGAAACTTCTACAGGGTACTTATATGATATTGGGGAACTGCTTTCACTCTGCCATAAATACAATGTAGAGCTCTGTATAGATGCGTGCAGTTCAGTTGGGGCAGTTCCGATTGATCTTAAAAATGTTTACCTTGCCACCTCGGTTAGTGGTAAGGCACTCGGATCTTATCCCGGACTGGCGCTTATTTTTCATCGTGATGAAATGAAACCAAATCAATCGATTCCAAGATACCTGGATGTGGGAATGTATACGGAGAACAAAGGAGTCCCATATACTCACTCATCCAACCTTCTGAGTGCTCTAAAGGAAGCGATGAGGGTGGTCGATTATGAAAAAAATCTCGAACTATCAAAGAAAGTTAGGCAGTTATTAAAGGAAGGGGGGTTAACAATACTAGAAGGTGAATCGTATTCACCCGGTGTGATTACGATTGAACTAAATAGGGAACAGTGTAGTAGACAATTCGGGGATGCCTGTAAAAAGAATGGTATCTTATTAAGTTATGAAAGTGGATATCTCCTCAACAAAAATTGGGTACAGATAGCACTAATGGGATCGCATAATGAAAGAAAGGTTTTGAATGCAATGGCGATGATCAACAAAGAATTTCAGAAAATGATTGATACAAAGGTAATGCAATGAGTAGGGTGAAAGATTTTCTTATTGGATTAAGAAAAAATCAATTGCTGGGTGTTGCAATACTGTCACTATGGATAAAAACCGTCGTTGTATCGCTTATCGGTTTTAACCTTCAAATAGAATCTTTCCTGGACTTATTACTTATTGTTTTCAATCCGGTTGGATCGTTAATGCTCCTGATCGGATTCAGCTTTTACTTCTTTAAAAGGGTGAAACCATTTCTCCTTGTTCTTATTATGGGGATTGCAACCGGGCTCCTGTACGGGGACCTTCTGTACTTCCGGTTTTATTCGGATTTCATAACAGTCCCAATCCTTTTTCAGTTTAAAAATGTGGGGGGGATTGGCCCGAGTACCTTTGAATTGATGAGCCCCTGGGATGTTCTCTTATTGTCTGATCTCATATTAGCAGGCTGGATACTCAAGACAAAGAAGACGGAATCCGTCAATTTGTCACGAATATGGAAATTAAACTACTTAGGATTTAGTATGTTTTTATTATTGATTACTTTAATAATTGGATTACTAAAATCCCCATATTTATTTGCTGAGTCATATGACAGGGAGCAACTGGTGAAATCTGTTGGCCCATTTAATTACCACCTTTACGATATCGGGATTGCAGCAACGAACCCATTGTCACAGCTTCTTGCAAGTAAATCGGACACGGAGGCATCCATTCAATACACAAAATCCTCAAAGAAAAAACCTTCTGACTTATTTGGGGTTGCTGAAGGGAAAAACCTGATTTTAGTCAGTATGGAATCCACTCAGAATTTTGTTATCAACCAAAAAGTCAATGGAGAAGAAATTACACCGTTTCTAAATTCATTGATAAAGGACAGTTTATACTTCAGCAATATTTATGATCAGACGGCACAGGGGAAAACATCAGATGCAGAATTTATGATTGATACGGGATTATACCCTTTATCAAGCGGATCAGCTTTTGTAAGGAAACCGGATAATACATACAGGAGCCTACCTCATATCCTGAAAGAGAAGAAAGATTATTTTGCAGCGGTTTTTCACGGGAATGACCGGACATTCTGGAACCGTGAATACATGTATAAGGCTCTTGGGTACGATCGTTATTTCTCCAAGAGAGATTACAATGTAACGGAAGAAAATTCGGTGAATTACGGTATAAAGGACATTCCTTTTTTCGAACAGACGACGTCCCTTCTCGAGAAAATTCCCAAGCCATTCTATACCCGTCTTATCACATTGACAAACCATTTCCCTTTTCTGTTGGAAGAAGGAGATCAGTTCATTGAACAGGCGGACACGAGAGAAGATGTTGTGAACCGGTATGTGACAACGGTGCGATATGAGGATGAAGCGATTAAGGCTTTATTTGAGAATCTTAAAGCAAATGGGTTGTATGATGATACGGTTGTGGTCCTTTATGGTGATCATTACGGGATTTCCGAAAAATATGAACAAGGTGTGTTCGAGCTCCTAGGTCAGAAGGATACTCCAGTGAATCATGCCAAGCTTCAGCAGGTTCCCCTTATTATCCATGTTCCCGGACAAGAAGGTAAAACGATTGAAACCATTGGAGGAGAGATTGATATTCGGGCCACCGTCCTTCATTTATTGGGAATTGGATCGAAGGATACCCTTTCGTTCGGTCACAGTCTGTTCACCCGTGATGAAAATCATCCAGTCATTTTCAGAGATGGAGATTTCATTACTAAGGAATACATCTTTCAAGACAATGTTTGTTACAGTAAGAAGAGCGAGAAATCAGTCAGTGAATCAAGATGCGAACCATTTAAGGAATTGGTACGTAAAGAATTAAGGATGTCAGATGATATTTTGTATGGTGATTTATTAAGGTTTCTGGAATAGGAGCAATTAATGAGGCCGGGGCATAACTTTATATACCCAAGCCAGAAGTCTCCGTTGCACTCCTATCAACTGCTGGTACCTGGAAAATCCCTCAATATGGTTTTAATACAATAAAAATCCGAACGATTCGTTAACCTTAACAGGATTCGAATCCTCGTTCGGATTTTTATTTAGGTTGAACATTTTTGTCCTGGCCTATTGGTTTTAAATAGAAAAGGTGGAGAGTGTGGTTGACTGTAATTTGATTATGTAAATTAGTCGATTTCCTTTTACAGCTCCTCCTCAGAATGCAGGGGATAGAATCTGCCATTAAATCCAATCACATCGATCGTGATCATTTGCTCAGGATCATTTAAACTTTTATACTGTCTGTTTATGCGGAGAGTGAATAGACCGGGAGAATATGTCCCACTTGCATCAGAATATTTTATTCTTTCGGTTATGTCCCCATGAACACTCTCCAATTCTACGATGGAACAGTCTTCATTGCAGTCGATTTGATGCTCATTATAGAGCCACTTCTTAAAATCTTCTTCAGTCGGTTTGTTTAGAATCGAGAAAATACTGAATGCTATGATCACAGAGAATAAAAATAGGAACGTGCCTCTTTTGCTCACCAAATAATTCCTTCTTTCTATGAGATTATTGGAAAATCCTGATAATATAAGTGTATCATAGTTCAGTAGAATCAAGCGAAGACCAGCCCATAAGAAAAGAGCCTGGGAAAAACCGAGGCTCTTGCTCTTTAGAAGTTTATTTTTGGGATTAAACCGGCAGTCGAATCTTGACAACTGTTCCTCTATTTAATTCACTTTCGTATTCGATCATTCCACCCATTTCACGAATAAGCTTATTTGTAACCATACTTCCGAGTCCCGTCCCTTTGGTCTTAGTAGTATAAAAGGGTAAACCTATTTTCTTCAATTCATCTCCGGTCATTCCTTTTCCATTATCTGAAATAATAATGATGACGGATTGTGTAAAGGGATCTTCTTTGAGATTGATAGATATTTCGCCTCGGTCTTCAATGGATTCAATACCGTTTTTAATCACATTCATGATGGCTTGCTTCATATGATCCTCATCACCCTTAATATAGTGGGATCCGACCTTTTCGAAATGGATCGAAGTGTTGGAATACGCTGCAAACGGCCTTAACAAATCCACACAATCCCTAATAATATTATTAAGGTTGAGCCTGGATAATTTAAAGCTGCTCGGTTTTGCGACACTTAGATAATCTGTAATGATTTTGTTCGTTCGATCCAGTTCATTCAGGATGAGAGGAGAATATTTCTTTAATCGGTCATCCTCTGAATCCTCGCTTAGATGCTGTATAAATCCTCTCACAGTTGCAAGGGGGTTGCGTATCTCATGGGCTATCGATGCAGCCATCTGTCCGACCATATTCAGTTTATCCATATAGACCATCTCTTCTATTTGTTTATTCGTGCGGATCAAATGCTCAATAATGAATACCAACGCAAGAAATGTAAAGTAGAAAACGGAAAAATAAATGAAATAAAATGGCAGATGCAATATCGGGACGAACATGTTGATGATGATGATGTACAGAATGGCGTGAATGATAAAGATTATCGTACTTACTATTAACTTAAACTGTGTTTTCAATAGAAAGCTGCGGAAGAGGATACCAATCACAAATGCCAGCACTGAAACAGCAATCCCCACGCCGACGTAAGGACCACCGATAATATAGCGGAATATGATGACGCAAGAGAGGACGATAGATCCGGATAGTAAACCGGCATAGATCGTCACAATCAATATCGCAATCATTCTCAGATCGAAGTGAGTCTCTCCAAGGGTTTCAATTGGATAGAGCATACATAAGAGTGCGCCAAATGATGCAACCAGTCCATAAGTGATCTTGTGTTTATAGGCGGATTTTTGTGTATCCTTAAAAGGAAACAAAACATTGGCGTTATAAGTGAAAGAAAATAAAATCGTAATATTGACCAGTAATGATTTGATTAATGTAATCAAAGTAAAGCCTCCAAAAAACTACATAACTAAAGATCGCTGCTCAAAGCTCATAGAAACATGAACATACAAATACTAAAAATACTTCATTTTTCCGTATTAGTCAAATCCTACTGCCTTATGAGGGACGGACCTCCAATATCACTGTTATTTTGGAACCCCACCACGGAGAAATGTAGTGTTAAAGCACGATTGGGGTGGATGTAAGCACCTCGTTCCTGCTTGATGAGTGCTAAATTCAAGGTCCGTCCCTCCCTAATTAAAGGAATTTTAGCTCGGAGGATGGAATATATACATTATACAAGCTTTTTATGTGGGGTTGGTCAGGAAGGCAGCATACATAGTCGGTGTGATTTGGATTGAGGGTTTAGACATTTCCGTTTTTCAGCTGATGTAGAGTGAATGTATCTTTAAAGAGGAGGAATGGTGATGGAAGGTGAGATCATACATGAACCCCGGCAAGTGAAGGTCATGCATAAGAAGATCCCTTTGAAAGAGGTAGTGAAAAGGACGATTCTGATAACGATCGGAGCTGTGATCATGGCTGTCGGTCTTGAGATATTTCTTGTCCCCAACCAGGTCATCGATGGAGGAATCGTTGGTGTATCAATCATGCTTTCGCATATTACGGGCATTAAGCTAGGACTTTTTATCTTCATCTTGAACATCCCCTTTTTCTTCATCGGTTATAAACAAATCGGGAAAACCTTCGCATTCTCTACGCTTTATGGCATTGTCATTCTATCGATTTCTACAACCTTCCTCCACCCAGTTGCAGCCTTTACTCAAGATATTCTATTGGCATCATTATTCGGAGGAATCGTTCTTGGTATTGGGGTAGGCATGGTCATTCGATACGGCGGGTCCCTCGACGGAACTGAAATCCTCGCCATCTTATCCAGTAAAAGGCTTCCTTTCTCAGTCGGTGAAATCATTATGTTTGTGAATCTTTTCATTTTAGCTAGTGCAGGATTTGTCTTTAGTTGGGATAGAGCGATGTATTCGTTACTTGCCTATTATGTAGCGTTTAAAATCATAGATATTACGATAAAAGGGTTGGATGAATCTAAGTCCGTTTGGATCATCAGTGAAAATTACGAGGAAATCGGGGATGCCCTTCTTCACCGGTTAGGCAGGGGTGTTACTTATTTAAAGGGAGAAGGGGCTTTTTCAGGAGATGACAAGAAAGTGATATTCTGTGTCATCACGCGTCTTGAGGAGGCCAAGTTGAAGGACATCGTGGCGGAGCATGATCCTTCCGCATTTCTTGCCATAGCCGATATAGCTGAGGTAAGAGGGGGAAGGTTCAAGAAGAAAGATATCCATTGACCATACTACCTATTGGCACAGAAATAGGTTAGCACCTGTTTCTGTGTTTTTTTATGTGTATAAGTTCTTATTGTCCACTGGATTGAGTTGTAGTACTATATTCTAGATTGTAATGAGAAGAGCTTCTTTTTCAAAACAAGTGAAAAAACATCACCTATTTTAGAGGAGAAAAAACATGGAATATATTATACTGCTCAAGGCATTTATTCTCGGGATGGTAGAAGGACTGACGGAGTTTGCGCCCGTTTCCTCCACGGGGCATATGATCGTAGTGGACGACCTCTGGATCAAATCGAAAGAGGTATTGGGGAAGTACCCTGCGAATACGTTCAAAGTAGTTATACAGCTAGGGTCCATCCTTGCCGTGGTCATCGTGTTTCGGGATAGATTCAAAGACTTGTTGCGAATGAACACAAGAAACGAACAGAGATCATCCAAATTAAGACTAACTCATATATTCGTTGGGCTACTACCAGCGGTCATCCTCGGTTTATTATTTGAAGATTATATCGATGAGCATCTATTTTCTATCAACAGTGTCCTTGCAGGCTTAGTGATCGGCGCATTTCTCATGATCGCTGCGGATCTGTTCAGGCCAAAAGTAAAAACGGTGGAAACCGTTGATGGCATCACCCATAAGAAGGCTTTGATGATTGGACTGATTCAATGTCTCTCATTATGGCCAGGTTTCTCAAGATCCGGTTCAACGATTTCCGGAGGTGTATTACTCGGCTTAAGTTATCGGGCTGCTTCGGATTTCACCTTCATCATGGCAGTGCCGATTATGATGGGGGCAAGTGGGTTGTCACTTATGAAAAACTGGATGTATTTCAATGCGGAATTCATGCCGTTCTTAATAGTCGGATTTATAAGTGCTTTCCTTTTTGCTTATATTTCGATCCGCTTCTTTCTAAAAGTAATCAATAAAGTCAAGCTTTTACCATTTGCCGTTTACCGCCTTATTCTAGTCGGTATCATTTTGATGTTTTTTGTTTAATATGACTCTTGACAGTTAGAAAATACTCCCATATAATTTCAATAACACTTTTATCAGAATTCGAATATATTATACGAAAGCAAAGAAGAGGACATGATTCATTCGTAAATCTCTTGTTCAGAGATCAGGGTCACCGGCTGAGAGCCCTGAAGAGAAGTGAATGTTTTACCACCTCGGAGCTATTATGGGGAAGTTTTAGTATCCATAATCGGGATAACCGTTATCTTACTTAAGCGAAGTATGATATTTTACACTTCGAAATTAGGGTGGAACCACGACCGCACTCGTCCCTTGGTTAGGGATGAGTGCGGTTTTTTTATTGAACTGAATACAGTGCGAAGAAGAGGACATGAACATTTTGGCTTTCTTACCAGAGAACAGGGTCATCAGGCTGCAAGCCCTGAAGAAAGGAAAATGGTTTACCACCTTGGAGCTATTATGGGGAAGTTACAGTATCCATAATCGGGCAAACCGTTATCAACTTTGAGCGAAGGGCTATTTTGGCACTTCGGAATTAGGGTGGTACCACGACCGCATTCGTCCCTTGGTTAGGGATGAATGCGGCTTTTTTTATATAAAAAATCATAAGGAGGAAAATAGATGTCTATTCAATCAGAAGTAGAAAAGAGAAATCACAGGAAATTGGGTCAGGAGCTTGAATTATTCATTTCAATGGAGGAGGCTCCTGGGATGCCCTTTTTCTTACCGAAAGGAATGTTGCTGCGAAATGAATTGGAGGACTTTTGGAAGAAGGAGCACCTGAAGGCAGGTTATCAGGAAATCAGGACGCCGATCATGATGAAACAAGAATTGTGGGAGAAGTCAGGTCACTGGGATCATTATCATGAAAATATGTATTTCTCTGAAGTGGATGATCAGAAATATGCCATCAAACCGATGAGTTGTCCAGGAGCCGTGTTGATTTATAAGAGCAAGAGACGAAGCTACCGGGAGTTGCCTATCCGTTATGGGGAGCTTGGACTGGTACATCGTCATGAGCTATCAGGATCATTAAGCGGGTTATTGAGAGTTCGTTCCTTCACTCAAGATGATGCTCATCTTTTCGTAAGGGAAGATCAAATTCGGGCAGAGTTGCATAAAGTGCTCGATCTCATTGATCGATTCTATGGGAAATTCGGCTTCGATTATAAAGTTGAGCTTTCGACTCGCCCCGAGGATTTTATGGGATCAGTTGCCCTATGGAATCAAGCAGAGGGTGATCTTGAGGGCGTATTGCAAGATAGAGGCGTCGACTATCATATCAACCATGGAGATGGAGCCTTCTACGGACCTAAGATCGACTTTCATATTCTGGATTGCCTGGGGAGGAGTTGGCAGTGTGGAACGGTTCAACTTGATTTCCAGATGCCTGAAAAATTCCAGTGTGAATATATTGGTGATGATAATCAGGTTCAAAGACCGATAATGATCCATCGCGCTATCTATGGATCGATTGAACGTTTCATGGCCATCATCATTGAACATTTCGGAGGGGATTTTCCCCTTTGGTTAGCTCCACATCAGGTGAAGATTCTTCCAATTTCCGAAGTGCATATTCCATACGCACAAGAAGTGAAGTCTCAATTAGAAAGGGAAGGATTTAGGGTTGAACTAGACGATCGCGTTGAGAAAATGGGATTGAAAATCAGGGAGGCCGAGATGCAGAAAGTTCCTTATATGATGGTTATAGGGGATAAAGAAATCCAGCAACAATCGGTTGCGCTCAGAAAAAGGAAGGAGGGTAATCTGGGAGTACTTCAAGTAAAAGAAGTGATCCATAAACTGAATGGCGAGATGATGTAACAGAATAAATAGGGGAAATTTTCTTTTGCTGAAAAGGTAGAAGTTACTAATTTCCACTTGACCATTTCCTGTATTTTCTATAAACTAACAGAAGGAAAATTCAGAATAGAAAGAATGGGGGAGAAGAAATGAGCACTTTGCACCGGGACTCTAGCAGTATTTCTTCTTTTCTATGCAAGAGCTAAAAAGTAATTCTTTACTTTTTAGCTTTTTTTTATGTCAGGGAGGGAAGTAAATGGGATATAAGAGAGTGTTAATTAAATTAAGCGGTGGCGCATTGGCTGATAACGAAGGGAATAACTTTGGAACAGCAGAGCTAGAACATATTGCAAACGAAATCATGTCGATTGTAGACATGGGAATCGAAGTTTCGTTAGTGGTGGGAGGAGGCAATATCTTTCGGGGCAGTTTGGCAGATGCTTGGGGAATCGAGCGGGTAGAGGCTGACAGTATAGGTACGCTCGGGACAATCATTAACAGCTTGATGTTAAGGGGTGTTCTCAAAAGCAAAACAGATAAAGAAGTAAGAGTCATGACGTCAATCCCTGTCTCAACTGTCGCAGAACCGTATATACGTCTCAGGGCCGTCCACCATCTGGATAAAGGATACATCGTCATTTTCGGAGGGGGGAACGGGCAGCCGTTCGTTACGACGGATTATCCCAGTGTCCAACGAGCAATAGAAACGAATAGTGATGCGATCCTGGTAGCGAAGCAAGGGGTGGATGGTGTATTCACCTCTGATCCTAAACGGAATAAAGAGGCGAAGATGTATCATAATTTAAATTATGATGACGTCGTCAAAAATAATATAAAGGTCATGGATCAGTCAGCTCTCCTGTTAGCACGTGACTATAAACTGCCCGTGCACATCTTTAACTTTGAGCAGGTGGGAACAATGAAAAGAATTTGCTCAGGTAAGAAGTGGGGAACCTTGATTAATCATGAAGAGACCAAACTGTAAATTGTAAGGGTGAGAGGATTATAGGATTTAGAAGAAAAAAGTTAAAACTTTTTCGATGAAAAGGAGATTTTTATGAGTTATACGTTTCAAATCATGTCACAGGAGCAGGCTGAACATATTGCAGAAAAATGGAAATACGAGGGGGAATATGCTTTTTATGATATGGCGGCAGATGAAGAAGACTTAGCTGAATTCTTAGATGAAAAACAGCGTGGAAACTCGATTTATTCCGTATTTCAAAATGGTGAGATGATTGGTTTTTATTCATTTCATGTATTAAAGAATGAAACTGTAGATATCGGACTGGGAATGAGACCGGATTTCACTGGAAAAGGGAAGGGACAGGAATTTACGGAAGCTGGTTTGGAATTCGCAAGAACTCAGTATTCTGCAAGTTCCTTTAGTCTGTCCGTGGCGACTTTTAATGAACGTGCGATTAAAGTGTATACGAAAGTCGGGTTTCAAGCTTTAGGGAGGTTTATGCAACAAACAAACGGAAGCATTTATGAATTTTTGAAAATGAAATACTCTATTGAGAATATAGATTGAGGAGAGACTTAATGGTGAAAGTAACAATCGTTAACCAATTCGAAGAGGGTCAACTCCATGAAATCAAAGATGTGTATGAATCAGTAGGTTGGATGAAACATTCGATTGAAGTGATTTCTATCATATTTCAAAGGAGTGATGTTGTTTCCATCTCTGTCTACGATGGGCGCATTGTCGGAGTGGGAAGAGCACTGACGGATGGCGTTTTCAATGCGACGATTTATGATGTAGTCGTCCATCGTGATTACCAGCGAAGGGGAATCGCAAGTTATATTATGAGAGATTTATTGGAACAACTTAAAAACATATCATGTATTCAACTGATCTCGACTACAGGGAATGAAGCTTTTTATAGAAAACACGGTTTGAAAAATTTGAAGACCGGTATGGCAAGGTACTTAAATCCATCCCTGGCAGAAGAATATTTGGTTTAGCTCATAAAGAAGATGCAGTCTTCATATTGACTGCATCTTATGTTCAATTCAATTCAACAAATAATTGATCATACTTTTCTGCTAGAGCGAAATCTACATCGGTCAATCCCTTCTCATTCCAAGATGTCAATTCTACAATAATGAGCTTATACTGAATTGTAATAAAGGGATGATGATCCACTTTCTCGGCTAGTTCAGCCAATCGGTTTACAAACCTTATCCCTTCAAGGTACTCCTTGAAACGGTATTTCCTTACGATCCATTTTCCTTCTTTAAGCTGCCATTTTTCTAAGTTCTTCAGTTTTTGAGAAATGTATGACTCATTCAATTTCGTCATGCCGTGACGCCTTTCCTATCGTAGATCACATCAAGTCCGTTTTCAATCAGACGTGCAAATCGATCTTGTTTCTTTAATTCAAGCAATTCGTTAAGTAGTTCCTGCTTTATAAGGGACTCCGGTTCATACTCTTCAAGAAGTTCAAGTATTTCAAGTCTGAGAAGCCATTCTTCAGGAAATTCGACTTTTAATTTACCTACTACGCTATGAATGAGATCAATAGAGAAGGAGACTTCCCTCAGTTCTCTTACTTCTGCAAACAGATTCTCAAGTGGTGTAAGAGATGGAGATTCTCTGTCCTTATCTTCATCGCCCGAAGGTTTAATGTCGAAAAAAGCATCATAATCAGCGGCATATGGTCGAGCAGAAACGATTTCAGATCCGATGGCTAAATCAAATGCTCCCCAGGTAGGATGAAATAAAACGCGATCCCCATAAGTAACCAAACACTCATCAATGGTAAGGAGAATGATATGTCCATGGTGAAATACCATGTCCGTCACATGTCCCGAAACTTCAATACCGCTTTCAAAGGTGATTTGCATTAATTTATTTACTTCTATGCCTAGCTTCTTTAAATCAGCTTCAGTTTTATATACAAGAGAGGTTCCACCTTGAAGTACTCCGGTCGGAGCACCGAATCCGTCTGCATGTCGATCCGTTCCATGGTGTACCAGCTGCTCATTTTGGGCAGAAAGCGCGGTTGGACCGCTTGTCTTAACGTAAATTGCCTTACCGAGCTCATCTTTCATCACTTCTTTGAAGACCCCCGTTACCTGTAACCCTGAATTGAATTCTATGTGAGCGATTTGATTAGATCGAATGGCTTTCTCAATTGCTTCCGTACCACCTTTGCGAAAAGCCAATGTCTCTCCGAATTTCTCCACCATTTTAATGAGTTGTTCGAAGCTTTCACATACAAATAATTGCTGTTGCATAGAGGTGACATCATAGCTTGTTTGAATGGCTTCTTCGATGGAGAATGGACGCTTGGTCACGGAATTGGATAAACAGTGCTTGCTTTCACCGACTGACGAAAGGAGACCAGCACCGAAAATCTTCGGTTGATGCAAACCAGCAATCAAACCAAATTCGACAGTCCACCAAAAGATACGGGAAACTTGTTCTGCTTCAGAGAGCCCGGTTACAGCATCCTGCTTTTCCGCTAACACCCTTTTCGCCTCACAGATCTCTTCGTCTGCGGAATTGGGGTCCTCCATCACGATTGATAAATGTCTGGTTGCTTCAAATACTTCATGTTCTTCCTCCGTTGCAAAAGCGTTGGCTCCAATATTTCCAATCAGTTTAACAAAGGTTGAGTATGTTTCATCGAACAGGATCGGAGCATGGCCAGCCGCCTCATGCAAGATATCAGGGGCAGGTGTATACTCGATATTTGATTTTTGACGGATGTCTGTTGCAATCGGCAGAATTCCATGTGCCTGGAAGTCAAAGAAAGCTGTACCGGGAATTAATCCATCGACAGTCGCGGCACCCCAGCCTATTTTGGCCAAATGTCTGTTCATATCACTTACCTTGGGGATTTCCTCTATATTGATTCCGGATGATTTTAATCCTTCCGTAAATGCTTCATGGGCGGTGTCCTCAAGAAAGTGATGATTCTGTCGCATAACATATCGCCATACTGCATGGTCGATTGGGGTGTAGGCATGGTAATGCTGCTTTGCAACAAATGGACGTAAATGACTTGGAATAGATTGATTCATAATATTTTCTCCTCAGAATTAATTTGTTTAACACTTAAACGCTTTTATGCACCAAAGTAAAATCATACAAAAAATCCCTGCTGAAAAATTCAGCAGGGACGAAATTAATCGCGGTACCACCCTTATTGTAAGCTTGTATACTTACCACTCAAATTGATAACGGACAATTACCGTCCTGTTCAAACGAAGAACAGGAAGCTCCGGAAACGTAATTCATGTAACTCCTATGTGCCAGCTTCCAGCAACACCAGCTCTCTATAACAGGGAGGAGTCCACTACTGCAATTCCATCGTAGCTTAATAAATATGTATGATTACGATGCTTTATATCTTAAACGCTTTTAAGCGTTAAAGTCAAGAAGTATTTTCGGTTATTTGATAGGATGACTTACGAATTTGAAAAAAAGCCTGGATTTACCCATAACAAATAAAAACGCCATAGTGGCGTTTTTATAATGAAGTATGGGTTTTTTCTTTAGGATCTTCGAGGTTCATTTTTTCTAATTCAAGTCTCATTTTCTGAGTCTCGATGATGAAGTTCTCATGTTTCAATTTTTCAAGCTCGAGTTCATCTTCTATCATTTTCTGTTTATACTTGGATTGTTTTTGGAAATGGTCTGTAATGATACCGAGAATGGGTATGGAAAAAATCATGATTACTGCAATGGTTCCAGTCATTTCAATCCTCCTCTTTCTCATTTCATGCTCCACTTATAGTAGTTAAATTATAACAAAGTGAAAGATGAAATAGTGAAAAAATGGTCATCTGTCGAAAGGTTTTCTATAAGAATATACGGTTAAGAGGGAGGAATGGTTTCAACTATTTAATTGATGTTCAATTAAAAGGGAGAAAGAAATCTTCACACATTCCATTTCCTTTGTACAAATGTAAGCATTGTTACCCTGTATTTTTTCACTGCAGAATTCATGATGAAGTAGATCAGAGTGCCGAAGATAGGGATATTGATTAGCATACCGATAAAAAAGGCTTTCCCAATTTGCAGACCCACTCCTACTACATCACTCGTGGGATCCAATGGGAAGATGAGGTGGCCCATTGCAAGGTTCAGGTAAAAGAAAAAGGGGAATGCCCAAATTAAAGAGACACCACCAACTAATCCAGCGAATGAGTTACCCTTGAATATTTTTGCGCATGCTGTTGAGATGACCGGTCCGATGCCGAAGGATGGAACAAAATTAATCAATAGACCGACTGTGAATCCCAATGCGATACTATGTGCATTGTCCTTTAGACGAAGTAACTTTAATGTGAGGCACTTTAATTCCCGCAGTTTTTTTCTAATCATGTTCAAATCACCAAATATGTTGAAATTTTGTTCTTGTACTCATTTGTAATGGTCTTCTTAGTTTATAGTATGTCTAATTTAATCGAATGTAAATTGGAATTGTACTTTTTTAGGGGATTCATTGGATTTTTTTCACGATTTTCTTTATGAGTATAAATAAAGTGGTATTCTAGTAATAGTAGAATCTTTGACAGAGTGAGGACTGAAAAATGAAACTAACCAAAAAAATCCCCAATATGGTAACCCTGGGGAATTTATACTGTGGATTCTTATCCATTGGATTTGCAGCAAGTGGACAATTTAAAAATGCCGCGGTCTTGATCATTATTGGCATGATGCTTGATAGTATGGATGGAAGACTTGCAAGAATGCTTCATGCAGACAGCGTTCTTGGTAAGGAATTGGATTCTTTGGCTGATATTGTGACCTTTGGTGTTGCGCCATCATTTCTTGTATACTATACATACTTTTTTCAATTTGGATTATTAGGATTCATTGTAGCCGGCCTTTTCCCTTTATTCGGGGCATACCGTCTTGCCAGATTCAATACAAGCCCACCAAAATCGTCCCTGCACTACTTTGTTGGCGTCCCCATTACAGCTGCGGGAGGAATCCTGGCCATTCTGACATTATTCGGCGACTGGATTCCGAATATCGTAACAACGGTCATTTTTACGGCTATGTGTTTTTTAATGGTAAGCAGAATCAGGATCCCGAGTTTGAAGGAAGTCCCGTTGCCTAAGTATGGTACAATCGTGACGATATTCATCGGAGCATTACTATATGTCATTTTTAAGGGTACGTACGAGGAATTCCCATATTTGATTTACATCGCAACCCCGTTATATATAGCTTATTTGGCTTATCGTTTTATCAAAAAATAATACAAAATAAAAGAAAACACAAAACACAAGTAAGTTAAAACCAGAAAAAGCACAGTATTTTACTGTGTTTTTTCTATTACTAAAAAATATTAACTAACAAATATTCTCTAATATATGGGATTTTATGTTGAAGTTAAAATAGAAATTGTGTTGGTTTAAATTGTCTTGTGTAAAGGTATTGGATAACGTTTTGGCTGTCAATTTATCCAATTCATCATAGAAATTTAAATTCATGTCGTCAATTCGCTGTTAGGCGGAGGAAGTTCTGAAAGCAGCCAATGCAGTTAAAGCCTTCTCGATATAACTATATGCTTCTTCTGCAATCACCAGAAATTCTTCAACATCTACATTACTATCCAAGTAACACGAATACAGATAGTCAACTAAAGCTGAATCAATAGTGCAATAATCTGATATGGCACTCTTCATCTTAGTAATGTCATCTTGCCAAACCCCTGTATCTTCTAAAACCAAAGAGTATAATGCACGAATTAATTTCTTTGAGTAACCTTTGGTATATCTAGATTTCAATGCGTCATCATTGGCATTAGATAGAAAACCGCGAACGCGATCCACTGCCTCTTGAGTGTCTGAATTCAAGTCCAATATGAACTCAGGTGAAATAAGAATAGGCGGTACTTCTTCGCCAATATCAGTACCATGTATACAAACACAGATTATCTTGATCCAAAATCCCCATTCATTGGGCTTACTTCTTACATCATCCAGTGAACAAATAACCGTATCAACCTTAGTTACGAATCGATATTTTTGTAAAATCTGGTCCTTCAGACATGATACTCTATCATAATCTATATCTTCTGGTCTTTCACATACTATTGTAAAATCTGCATCAGACTTAAATGGCTTAGCAGTACCTTTAGGAATGGAGCCACACATATAAATACTGTGAATCTTCCCGCTGAACTCTGAAAGCAAGCTAGCTGTAAACTCCTCTACAAAAATCTTGTACTCACTCTGAATATTGATCTTCTTTATAACCTTCTCCAAAACCATATCTGGTCTCCTTTTATCTTCTAAAATCATTTTATCTCCCCCTGTTTATAAGTATATCATTTTACAAATTTTTCTCTTATTGCTTTTTTCACTATCCTGCTTGGTTAGTTTAAGAACATCATTTCACGATCTATTATTGTGCTAATATAAATTAAAGGCCAATAAAAAAAGAGACACCAATTCATATGGAGAATTGTGTCTCTAAAATGTGTTCTAATTACTATTTTGTACTCCAAAACCGAACACGTTAGAGAAAGTTCCCGGTTCTTTTATTTCTTTTAGCCTCTACCATGTGTATTCCAAATGATTGAAACACAGCGCACGTTACATCAACTCCAATATTAATCCGCCAAGTGCACCTGAAATGACGACAATCCATGGAGGAAGCTTCCAATAGACCAACATACTGAATAAAATCGCTGCGAGAGCAAAATCAGTCGGTGCCAGGATGGAAGAAGTCCAAATAGGATGGTAAAACGCGGCTATCAGAATTCCTACCACGGAAGCGTTGACTCCCATCAATGCCCCTTTGATCTTGGGATTCCGTCTAAGGGTGTCCCAGAAGGGCAATGCACCGGTGATGAGAAGGAAGGCGGGAAGGAATATTGCGACTGTTGCCAGTAATCCGCCTTTCCAGCCATTTATCACCGCACCAATATAGGCGGCGAATGTAAATAAGGGGCCGGGGACTGCCTGAGCTGCGCCATAGCCTGCAAGAAACTGTTCTTCTGTTAACCATCCTGTCGGAACAAACTCCCTTTCAAGAAGAGGGAGAACAACATGGCCACCGCCAAATACCAAGGCTCCGGATCGATAGAAACTATCGAAGAGCGCAACCCATTCCAATGAACTTATCTCTCTCAGAAAGGGAAGAACGATCAGTAATGATAAAAAGGCGGATAAGGAGATGACCGCAGTCTTTCGGGAAATCGGAAACTCCATTCGTACTTCATCATCTGCTGACTCGTTCTTATATAGTAGAAACCCTATGAGTGCAGATAGACAAATCACCACAACTTGTGAAATGACGGTTTGCCACATCAATAGAATCACTAAAGCAAGGAGGGCGATGGTCTTCCTCTTTAAGTCCGGAGTCAATTTAGCGGCCATCCCTAAAATCGCATGAGCCACCACTGCAACTGCTACAATCTTCAAACCATGTATCCATCCCATATTGGATACGTCACTTCCGACGAGAAGGATGGCAAACAGGATCAGGGCAATGACCGAGGGAAGTGTGAATCCCAAAAAGGAGACCATTCCACCAAGGATGCCGGCACGCATAATACCGATGCCCATCCCAACCTGACTGCTTGCAGGGCCTGGGAGAAACTGACATAATGCGACGAGATCGGCATAGCTTTTTTCATCCATCCACTTTCTCCTGCGTACATACTCTTCATGGAAGTAACCAAGGTGGGCAACTGGCCCCCCAAAAGATGTAAAACCCAATTTCGTTGAAATGAAAAGGATCTCTATTAATGTTTTAATTCTACTTGCTGTGTTCAATACTCATTCACCCACTTAT
This sequence comes from Rossellomorea orangium, assembly GCF_019334305.1. Classification (GTDB taxonomy): domain Bacteria; phylum Bacillota; class Bacilli; order Bacillales; family Bacillaceae_B; genus Rossellomorea. The sequence continues at coordinate 94,597 of NZ_JAHWGH010000018.1, read as the reverse complement.
TTTATTTCTTTAAAAAGCTCAAATGCTTTGTTCCTGGCTTCAATCAAAACCTCATTCCCTTTAGGAGTGGTTGTATAATATTTTCTGATTTTACCTTCGACATTTTTGTTTTCTTTCAGTAGCAATCCATCCTGCTCCATCGAATGAAGGATGGGATATAATGTACCCGAACTGATGCTGTACCCATGTTCTTTCAGTTCATCGAGCATCCATGTGCCATATATAGGCTCTTCTTTCGCATGGTGAAGAATGTGTATTTGAATGAATCCGAGGAATAATTTCCGCAAGACTCTTTCTTCCATAAAGACCCTCCTTTTTTATCGGAAATCAATATCGGTTTTCGATATCGGTTGTGTATTTAGAACTTAGCATGTTTCCTTCTATATTGAAAGAGAAAGTTGGGTGATGTACTTTTCTCCTGTTAGTGCTTTTTACACAATTTAGAAATGTGAGTCATATCTTTTTATCCCCACCGATATACTTTACATGTTTATCACATTGGAAAAGGAGAGAGGGTATGATCAAAAAGATTAGCATGACCGTTTTGGCTTTGTTTCTATTACTGCCATCCTGGAGTCAGGCGGGTTCCTGGACTGAAGACCCTTCAGGGGTGCCGGGTCAGTGGTATGTTGGCACGAGTCCATCATATGTGGCACCAGCCAAGCAGCCGATTCTATTTGTTCACGGTTTGAACAGCTCTTCCAATACTTGGTGGAATGAAAACAATATGTATGAAACCGCTTATCAAAACGGTTATGAAACCGCTTTTATCGATTTGTATCCAACAAAGAATATGTGGGACAACGGCGCACTGCTCTCTCAGAAGATCCGTGACATATACAATTATTACGGAGAAAAAGTGGTGGTCGTGGCTCATAGTAAAGGAGGCATCGACACTCAGTCAGCCCTTGTTCACTATGGCGCCTACCCGTACGTTTCAAGGGTCATCACCCTCTCGACGCCTCATTACGGATCTCAGCTGGCAGATCTCGCATATAGCTGCTGGGCAGGTTGGCTTGCCGGCATCCTTGGCAGCAAGAATGATGCCACCTACTCATTGCAAACAGGATATATGAGCTACTTTCGGTCTGAAACGGATCAGAATGCCAATGTAAGTAAGGTTCCATTCTATACGTTTGGTGGAACGAAGTGGGGAAGCTTTGGAAGTTCCCTATATTGGGGGGGATTATACCTCTCCGGATATGGAAGTAATGATGGGGCGGTTACAGTCAATAACTCAAGACTCCCTTACGCAACGGAATTGAAGGTGGGGGGATGGAATCACTACAGCATTAAAGAAGGTTCGTCGACCTTTAATTTATTTAAGGATTACTTGAACGAAACAACAATCAATTCCTCGAAAGCGTTGACTCAACGTGCATCCTTCAATAATGAGGCAGACTCATATTTCAGGGGTGGGGAATACAGTGGGAAAACTCAAGAGAAAATCCAAGTGGAAGAGGGTGCAAGTTCGGTCACTTTTGACTGGATGAGCAACAATCCTTCCTCCCGTTTGATTCTGAAAGATCCAGAGAATAAAATTTATTCTTCTTTTAATGTAAGTAAGGATGAAAGTGATTATTTTAACGGAGCCTATCATCATACACTTACGATTAAAACTCCGCCTCCGGGGGAATGGACTCTTGAATCTGACTCTCAAAGCCTGGATAAATATTTATTGAATGTTTCTTTTGATAGTATGATGAATGATGTTGTGAGCGTAAGTATGGATCAGGGCCAAATCAGTTTGAAGAAGAAGGATCGTGATGTGAGCATTCAAGAAGATATGACAATTGAATTTTATAAGAATGGTAAGATAAAAGAAAGTAAAATTAAGCCAAAGAAAGGGTTATTAAAACTGCCGTCACTTGGAGAAGGCGTCTATAATGTGACGATTGATATAACAGGGAAAAAGGGGAAGAATACATTCAATCGAACACTGGTCAAGACAGTTTATGTGAATGATAAAGGACGTGTTTTTGGTCAATAAGAGAACATAAGGTTTGATGAGGAGCTGATCATTACGGCTTCTCTTTTTTTGAGGAATTCACCTGATTAAATAGTCTCGATTCAATAGTTAGACAAAAATCAGCATTTCTCGGTTCAATCTAGGGATTAATATCCACCCGTTATTCCGTAAGTCAGTTCGAATGTTTCATTTTGAAGAACTGTAAAGGAATTCAAACCTTTTACATCCAAGTATATCAGGGAGACGAAATATACGAGGAGGAATACATAGTGAAGAAATTAATGATTGGAACTCTTTCAAGTGCTCTATTAGCTTCAGGAATCGCCTTTTCGACCCCTGGCGTGAACGTTTTGGCAGATGGACCGGATTACAAGGGGAATGAGACCATTAAGAACGAGCGTCTCCATAACTATGAAGAAATGGTGAGCATGCTTCAACATCTTGATCATAAATCAGATGCACTGACTTTAGAAGTTTACGGTCAGTCTGTTAAAGGAAGAGAGCTTTATCTTGCGAAATTCGGACACAATGAAGAAAATCCCACTGTTCTTTATTTGACCCAGCAACATGGTAATGAAGCCTTGACGACTGAAGGGGCACTTCAATTCATCAAGCATCTTACTTCAAACTCTAAAGAAGTGAAAGAAATGCTTGAGAACGTGAACATACTCGTTGCTCCACGTTTGAATGTCGATGGGGCAGAAGGAGACGTTGATTTCTCACTGGATGATTATGTGGCAGGAACCCACACAAGATACAATGCAAATGAAGTGGACTTGAATCGCGATCATGTGGATCGTAATCAACCAGAAACGAAGGCCCTTCATGAAAACGTACTTCAGAAATATAAGCCTGACTATATGATTGATCTTCATCATCAAGGAGCAGAAACCACTCTTGGTGACACTGATGAACTTGTCTCAGGGTCCATTTTATACCCAACCAATGAGAATGTAGATCCAGAAGTGGTAGAAAAATCAAAGCAGCTTGGTGCTGTCCTGTACAACACAGTTGAGGCCCGCGGGTTCGGTATCCTGTCAAAATACATCGGCGGCTCAGCTCCTACAATAAGCCGGAATGGCCTTGCTGTCGAGTATGGGATTGCAACACTTCTATTTGAAATGAGGGGGATGGCCGATCATTATAGAGAAGATTATGTCCTTGGACAAAAGAGCAATGGATATCTGATAAAGCAAGCAGTGATAAGTTTGGACGCAACGGCAAAGGCGATTGCTGATGGTTCCATTGAAGAAGCGGATACATCATTCTGGGATACACTGCCGGAGAGTTCTTATAATAGAAGCGAAAGCGAATGAAGCTGAGTGTAAAGGTGCATTTCCTTAAAGGATGTGCACCTTTTTACCTCTTCAGTATATATGAAATTTTCTCTATCAACTAAAGCCTTTCCAACACTTTTCATGCTACACTAAACATAAAAAACCTTGGAGGAACCAACCTGATGTATGAGCATTTTGAAGTCACTATGACCCCTTTGAATCGAAAAAGGACCGTTCGCGTTTATTTACCGGGAGATTATCATGAAACGGCAGCAAGGTACCCGGTACTGTATATGCATGATGGACAAAATCTTTACATTGATGAAGATGCAGGGTACGGGATGGCATGGAGAATTGGTGAATATATTGAAAAAGAAAAGCTGGATCTCATCGTGGTGGGAATCGACTGCAATGAAGGATTAAACAGGCTGGATGAATACGGTCCCTGGAAAAGCACGGCGATGACGGATGTATTTACTACCGATCGGACGTCGATTGGTGGAGAGGGTAAAGAATATATAGAATTCATTGTAAATGAGTTAAAGCCCATGATGGATGAAAAATATCGAACCCATCCTGAACAAACCAGCATGGCAGGTAGTTCAATGGGTGGACTGATCACTACATATGCTGCATGTAAATACCCTCATATTTTCAGAAGAGTCGCTTCTATTTCATCTGCATTTTGGTTCAATCAAAATGAAATCGAAGACTTTATTAAGGAAAGCGATCTATCAACAGTAGAACGTTTTTACATGGATATTGGAACAAAGGAAAATACAGAAAGCATCGATGATTTGACCTATATTGATTCAAGCAGGTACGTCTATAGAATACTTAAGGATAAAGTTCAGGACTGCCGTTTTGAAATTGTTGAGGGGGCAGTACATAACGAAAATGCATGGAGAGAAAGAGTTCCGATGATCTTTGATTATTTGTTCAAGGGTTAAAAAAAGACTTCCCTTACGGAAGTCTTTTTACTACTTTACGATCATAACGGGACATTTTGCCCTTTTGGCCACTTTATGGCTGACACTTCCAAGTACCATTTCCTGAAAGGTGTTCAATCCCCGGCTGCCAATGACCACTGCGTCAAATTCATGTTTATTCGCATACTCAACGATGGACGGTCCCGGTTCCCCATGCAGGAAGATGATTTCATAGAGTATCCCCTGATGTTTCGCTTTTTGTTCAAGAATTTGAAGCTTTTGCTTCCGCTTGTCACCTGCATCAAATCCCCAAGACTTAAGAACATCCTCTTTTGATTGTTTCCCATCTATGACATATACGATATCGATCTTGGAGCCTTCATGGCAAGCAGCGAGAGCAATTGCCTTCTCTCCTGCCCTTAATGAATGTTCGGACCCGTCTGTTGCGAGTAGGATATTTTTGAACATTACAATCTCCCTCATTTCATGAAAGCGTTTAGTATTTAGTTCTAGTTTATTCTCCATATTCCTCTAATGAACTGAAGATATTTTTTACAAGTTATTGAAATAGGGTAGAAATAAGGCGTAAATTGACGTAATAGAAAGGAAACATTTGGTGTTTGCGCTTTCTTTGAGGTTTCACAAATGCAAACATCCATTATATAATGTGCCTTGTGTTAAACGGCCCCGACTTTCATGAGAGTTGAAAGTCATAATATAATTGAAAGAGGTGCATTATGAATATTAGTGAAAAAATAAAATATGAATGGTTTGGAAATGTGAAAGGGGATATCCTTTCAGGGTTGGTCGTTGCCATGGCTTTGATTCCTGAGGCCATTGCCTTTTCCATTATTGCAGGGGTAGATCCGATGATCGGGTTATACGCTTCATTCTGTATTGCTGTAGTCATTGCGTTTGTAGGTGGACGTCCGGGTATGATCTCTGCTGCAACCGGTGCAACTGCGTTGTTGATGACGACTCTTGTGGCTGATCATGGGTTACAATATCTGCTTGCAGCAACGATATTGACAGGTGTGATCCAGATTATCATGGGTGTCCTCAAGTTAGGGCGGTTGATGAAATTTGTGCCACGTTCTGTCATGGTAGGATTCGTGAACGCCTTAGCCATCCTGATTTTCTCTGCCCAATTACCGCATTTCGTTGGCGAAACCTGGGTGATGTATGCCATGGTTGCCGGGGCACTTGCTATTATCTATATTTTGCCTCGCTTCACCAAAGCTGTGCCTTCTGCGCTGGTTGCAATTATTGCCGTGACAGTCTTCGCGGTGCTGACCGGGAGTGGAGTGCGGACTGTCGGGGATATGGGTGAATTAACCCAGACTCTGCCACTATTTCTGATCCCTGACATTCCTTTCACATTTGAAACTTTGCAAATCATTTTCCCTTATTCATTATCGATCGCGATTGTCGGTTTGGTAGAATCACTTCTGACTGCCTCTATCGTAGACGATATGACGGATACGACAAGTGATAAGAATAAAGAAGCAAGAGGCCAGGGGATTGCCAATATCGTTTCCGGGTTCTTTGGGGGGATGGCTGGCTGTGCGATGATTGGACAATCAGTTATCAACGTGAAATCGGGGGGGAGAGGAAGACTTTCCGCTCTAGTCGCGGGGGTATTCCTGATGGTCCTGATACTCGTATTGAATGATTTCCTTGTTCAGATTCCGATGGCTGCCCTGGTTGGTGTCATGTTCATGGTATCGATCGGGACATTTGATTGGTCATCTTTAAAGAACCTGCACAAAACCCCATTCACCGATACACTCGTTATGTTAGTAACAGTTGGAACCGTATTAATGACACATGACTTGTCCAAAGGTGTACTGGTAGGAATTATTTTAAGTGCCGTATTCTTTGCTTCTAAAATATCTAAAGTCAACATTACGACGATGGCTTCAGGTGAAACACACAAAAAGGTATATCGGGTTTCCGGTCAATTATTCTTTGCTTCTGTTACCGAGTTCGTAGAAAGCTTTGATTTTACAGAGGATATCAAAGAAGTGACATTAGATTTGACTCATGCTCATCTCTGGGATGATTCAGCGGTTGGCGCGATCGATAAAATTATGATCAAATACCATCAGAATGGTGTGAAAGTCAATCTAATAGGATTGAATACTGAAAGTAATAAATTAATTGATAAGCTGGCTGTCCACAAGAAGCCGGGTGGAATGGATAAAGCAGCAAATCACTAAATAAAAGCAGTAAAGTCCTTGATCAAAATGATCAAGGACTTTTTTTTATGGAAGCATTATTGATTGAATCTCTGCTTGGAAAATATTTAATTGATACCGACTGCGTCAAAGGAAAGGTTCACAGCATTCACTTCCGGAGAAGCGGCGCCATATAAATCCGCTGCTGATTGTACCGCTGCTGCTCTAGCTTGACTGAAAGTGGAGGAGGCAGTCAGATACACCGTATTCATGCGATAATAGATATCACCAAGTTTCTCACGTCCAATTCCCGGGACGGTCACACCATAATGAGTACCCCCTTCACTCAATAAATATGCCTGCTTATTGATGATACCGCTGTTTGTATGAACCCCGCCGTTGTCTGAGGTCCCTGTGTAACGTTTGGAATAATGATCAGGGTCCCCATATTTCGCCGGGTTGCTCATAGAGCGAAGAGCATCTCCGGAAGTGCCTGGAGTATAAATATCTTCCCCAATTTCGAAATCAGGATTAGACCCATTCTCATATTCGACCAACGTACCAAAAATATCTGAGATCGCTTCATTCAATGCCCCTGATTCATTCTGATAAACGAGGTCTGAAGAGAAATCAGTAACAGCATGTGTGAGCTCATGGGCCACGACGTCGATCCCACCTGAGAGCGGAACAAAGGTAGTGCCATCACCGTCACCATATACCATCTGTGAACCGTTCCAGAAGGCGTTGTTGTATCCGCTGCTGTAATGAACGGATGAAACTAATTTAGCACCTTGATTATCGTAGGAATTGCGATTGAAATGTTCTTTATAATAATCATACGTGACCCCTGCAAAATAATGTGCGTCAACAGCAGGTGCATCGTACGTGGCATTCAACACATTATCGCTATCCGACCAAAGGGTGCCCGGTAAGAAAAATTGCGGAAAGAAAGTACGGTTATTCATGTTGTATGTAAAAATACCAGATCCCCTTGTATTATCCTGGAGATAGTACTTTCCGCTTGAGAGAGTCGTGTTTAGGGGTTTTGAATCTCCCAGGACACCTTTCCCGGTCCCTACTTTGTTCGTCCCGCTGACTTCATGCATGTCATTATATTTATTCAGGATATCCCCGGTTTTGGCGTCTATAAAGTAATTCCAGTTACCCGGAGACGGCTCTAGGTAATTTAAATTAATAAAGTATGCCAATGAAGCCTTGTCACCATCAGCATAAATGACTAACTCCGGTTTTGCTTCTTTTTCTAATCTTGGATTTTGTCTTAGATCCTCCTTAGCAAGCTTTAATGCCTTCTTCGCGTTTATTTTCTTTTTTGAGGATGACATTTTTTCTTCAAGGTCTGCCACCATTGAACCGGAAAATGCCTGGAGAACCCCATTTTCCTGCACGACTGCTGACTGAGTTGATCCCCAAACAGGAATATCTTGATACGTTTGCTGAATGCGGACGACTGTATTTCCCAAGCTGTCTTTTTCAACAGAAAGTACCTTGAACTGCTCGTCCGCTTTTTTGTTTGAAAGCTTGAATGCAGATTTGTTTTGTTCTACGAAAGAAAGGACAATAGCTTCCGCATCTTTTCCAGAAGGAGCGGATAATTGGCCAGACACAAATTCAGGTGTGCCTGCTTTTTTGTTCATCTGGAAATGAGCATTGTTAGACGGAGCAGCAAGGGCACCTGAAGCCAACATCCCAGAAAGAATTCCGACGGATAGTCCCATACTTACGATCTTTTTCTTTTTCATTTCAATTCCTCCTCTTTTATCTAATAATTCAGGCAACTTAAGAGTATCACATGAAAGTAGAGCGCGGTATTGAGAAAATGCGGGACTATTTTCAGGTAAAAATCGCCCAAAAATCAGACAAACCAAGAAAATTTTCATGAAGGAACCGTCTTTTTCAGACTTAATATATAGAGAGGGACGGACCTCCAGTTTTAGAAGATATATTCGTTTGAACACTATTTATTGCTATAATTAACATTATTAGGGATTGGATTTTGGAGGTCCGTCCCTCCAATGGGAAGGGGGAAATGAGTTGAGTGTATTGTATCTTTCAGGTGGTGGGGATAAAGAGCAGACGCGGGAGATCGATCGGGTGTTCGCAGGTGAATTGGACGGAGGAAAGCCGTTGCTATATCTTCCGATAGCGATGGATCCTACTCAAATTTCATACGGGGATTGCTATCAATGGGTGCATAGTGTATTCGCACCGTTTGGAATAACGGACATAACGATGTGGGGGGATCTAAGAGGGAAGTCACTCAAGGACCTTAAGGAGTTTTCCGGTGTCTATATAGGCGGTGGAAATACGTTCAACTTGATGCATTCCATTCTTCAGGAAGGATTTCACACTTTATTGACCGCCTTCAAAGAGGAAGGTGGACTGATTTATGGTGGGAGTGCCGGTGCCATTGTAATGGGAAGTGATATCTCAACGTGTGAACATATGGATGAAAATGCAGTTCTCTTGAAGGGCAGAAGAGGTTTATCTTATCTGGATGATTATTCTATATGGAGTCACTATGATGGCGAACAGGACCCTCTGATTCATCGGTTCATAAATACATATCGTAAACCTGTCATAGCCCTGAGTGAAGAGACTGGCTTACGAGTTGAGAATGGCAGAATCAAAGTGTTGGGTACTCAACCTGCCTTTGTTTTTGATTCAACCATGAACAAGGAAGCGTTGGAGCCGGGTGGTGATTTCCTCCTCGCTGTAAACCTTCCTGATTAAGATCTGTTGTGCTTCAGAAACGATCAGTAGAGAAAGAAGGATGAAAAATGAAACAAAACATTTATAATGATCCCGTATTTTTTGAAGGGTATATGAATCTGCGGGAATCAGGGCGAACATATAATGATTTTCTTGAACAGCCTGCCATGAAAGAAGAACTTCAGGACCTATCGGGAAAACGAATAATGGATCTCGGATGCGGGACAGGAGGTTTATCGAAATACTGTATTGAAAAAGGAGCATCTTCTGTCGTCGGGGTGGATATTTCTCAAAACATGATATCACGAGCATTAAAAGATCATCCAGATAAAAAGATAACATACGTATGCAGCCCCATAGAGGATCTGTCATTTACGGGAGAGCCCTTTGAATTGATTGTTAGCTCATTGGCACTTCATTATATCGAAGACTACGAATCACTCATTCAGAAGCTCGCCACTTTTTTGGTACGGGGTGGAAGGTTGGTATACTCTATAGAGCACCCCATCGTGACTGCCCGTAAAGACATGAAGAATTGGTGGGAAGATGCTGATGGGGAACGGCTGCACTGGGCACTTGATCACTACCGGCATGAAGGGAAACGGGAGCAGCATTGGTATGTGGACGGTGTGATCAAGTACCACCGCACGATACCAACGTTGGTAAATGGTTTGATACAACAGGGATTTACATTGGAAAAACTGCTTGAGCCCCTGCCGACTCCTGAAGGCATTGAATTGATGCCTGGTTTAAAAAATGAAGAAAGAAGGCCATCGTTTCTTATCGTGAGTGCCCATAAGAACAGTTGAATAAATAGAAGAAATAAATGAATCCATCATTGAATAGACCAATATAGAGTATTGACAGGAAGAGAACCATTCCCTTATAATTTCAATAATTTAAAATATTACCAATTAAGCGTTGAAGAGAAATTCATTGTTATAGAAGTGATGAACAGAGAGCCCTGACGGTGGAAAGGGGACATCACGGTAATGATGATAAAAGGCTCGGAGCTGTGCGTGAAGCTGCTGCAGGCAGCCATTGCAACGGGAACTCCCGTTACAGGGTCCGGATACACGTTATCCGTTAAGGTCGGTATGGTGACATGCCGGTAAACTGAGGTGGTACCACGATACTCTCGTCCTCAAGATTCATTTCTTGAGAGCGGGGGTTTTTATTTTTTTATTAAGGGAGTGTTTAGAAATGAACCCAGTATTACTGGATATACCAACAATGATTGAAACTGAAAGATTAACGTTAAGAATGCCACGTCCTGGAGATGGCAGTACGGTTAATGCTTCAATTAAAGCATCCTTGTCTGAATTACAGCCGTGGCTGGGGTTTGCCCTATGTAACCCGGAGGTGGAAGACACCGAGTCCAACACACGTGAAGCACATGCGAAATTTCTTACTAGAGAAAGTCTGAGATACCTGATATTTTTAAAAAACACCGATGAGTTTGTCGGATCAACTGGATTTCACAACATCGACTGGAGTGTTCCGAAATTTGAAATCGGGTATTGGATCGATACAAAGATGAGTGGCAACGGTTATATGGCAGAGGCAGTCGGAAAATTAACGGAATTTGCATTAACCGAGCTCGGTGGAAAAAGGGTGGAAATAAGATGTGAGTCCACAAATCATAAAAGCAGGGCCGTACCTGAAAGACTCGGATACGAATTGGAAGGGACCCTGAGAAATGAAGATCTTTCCGTTGATGGAAAGCGGTTAACGGATACGTGTGTATATGGGAAGATTGCGGCAGAATAGCAGCGTCCATTCGTTGAGGAAAAATTTTCAAGTGAGGGGTATTTTGATAGAATGATAGTAAGTACTACTAATAAATTTACCCGGGGGTTTTTGTATGCAGAGATACATATGTGATACATGCGGTGTACAGTACAAAGAATCAATGGACGTACCTGAACATTGCCTGATTTGTGAAGAAGAAAGACAGTACGTAGGTCCTGCTGGTCAAACCTGGACCACCCTGGACAATATGAAGAGGGATTCTTTCCGGAATACGATAAGACTTGAGGAGTCAGGATTATATAGTGTGAAGACAACACCTGAATTCGCCATTGGCCAGACAGCTTATCTTGTTCAGGAAGACGGGTTCAACCTTTTATGGGACTGCATTTCTTATCTTGACGAAGAGACGATCAGTGAAATTACTAGACTTGGAGGTTTGGACGCCATAGCATTGTCCCATCCCCATTATTATTCCACACAGGTGGAATGGGCGGAAGTTTTTGACGTTCCCATCTATATCCACGAGGATGACCGGGAGTGGGTGATGAGGGAAAGTGAACGGATTGTATATTGGTCCGGTGATTCCTTGCAATTGCATAATGGTCTTTCCATTCACCGCCTTGGCGGACACTTCAAAGGCGGTGCCGTACTTCAATGGAAGGAAGGTTTCGACAACAAAGGTATTCTCCTTACAGGGGATATCATCCAGGTTGTCGCAGACAGGGAATGGGTAAGCTTCATGTACAGCTATCCAAATCTTATCCCACTACCTGCGAGAAAAGTGAGCGAGATGGCGGATGTGGTCAAAGACTTGAAATTTGACCGTTTATATAATGCGTTCCACCGGGTTGTGAAGGAAAATGCCCATGAGAGAGTGCAGAAATCTGCCGAGAGATACGTGAAGGCTTTGGAAGGTGTATGGTTTGAATCTTAGAGAGACTGAGAAATTAAAGAGACTAATCACTGAACAAGTTCCAGCCAATACGCTATTCGGTTTTTACCTGTATGATACGAACAGTAAGGAGACGGTTACCATAAATGAGGATGAGTGGTTTCCATTGGCAAGCGTTGCAAAATGGATTACCTCCATACTGGTTTCAAGGAGTAACTATTCAGTAGTAAACGAAGATCTGTATTTAGCAGTCTGTGAACATAGCAACGAGTCTTACATGAATTTGATTGAGGAACTCCCGGAACAGTACCTGAATGAATCTCTTGCACGTTTAAATGTTGAATGTAAAGTATCTGACCAAAATAGAGATAAAGTGAATAATATCGGAACTCCAAAGGGTTTGTTTCAAATGATGGATCTTTTACTCCACGAAAGCTCAAAACCTGATCACAGGGAGGCCATTCTTAAAGGAATGAAAAATCAGGAGGATCCAGATGGGTTTCGTTTTTCATTGCCTTGGTTCCACATGACGGGTGGATTAGAAGGTGTATGTAATGACATTGGGATCATAAAGACAGATGACTTGCAATTCATTGTCATCGGACTGCTTCACTGTCAGGATCCTTCAGTCGAGTGGACTGAGTTGGAGAAATTCATGAGGAAGATCGGAGAGGCGGTAGAGACGTGCATCAATAAAGGGTACAGTATAAGGTGAACACTAAACAACCAGCTTTAACTAGAAGAAGCTGGTTGTTTGTTAATATGTAATCTATCAAGACGCCTTCCAATCCCTTTTCAACAGACTATATGTCAAGATGTCTTCATAATGATCATATAACCATTGACCATCCCGGGTGATTCCTTCTTTTGTGAATCCCAATCGTTCCGGGATCCCCATGCTCTTCTTATTGTTGATGGCACATTGAATTTCCACCCTGTTTAAATCCATTTCGATAAATAGATAGTGTAGTAGTGAGGAAACGGCGCGGGTGATGATCCCATTTCCTTCAGCCTCTCGGGAAAGAAGGTATCCGATACTTGTACTCCTGCTTTTCCAATCGATATAATGAAGCCCGATCATACCGACTAATCTTCCTTGATACCGAATACCGGCATCAAATCCATCGTTATCTGCGTATTTTCGAATCCATATTGGAATGATCGGCTCCAAGTCCTCTGGTGATTGCCGTTTATCCACCCATAGAAGCCATCTGCGAAGATGATCCCGGTTTGAATCAATCAGTTCGTATAGCTCATTTTTATGGTGCTGTTGAAATAGCTCGATCGAGATCTCTTGATCTACGGTAAAAGAAAACATGCTAAACAACTCCTTAGTAAGATTTAGAAGATTATACCATATTAGAGTGCTTCTAAATTCAATATTTTTTAAAAATAAAAGTGTATCCTTGTAAGATAATGCTTAGAAACAGGAATTATCTTATAATAGAAGAAAATATTCTTATAGGGAGGTGGTGACATGGTAGTGAATACAAACATACCAGAGTCCCGAGCGTCTCATGCAAAGCCTATTATTAGAAAGGCGATACTTTGCATGGGGCGGAATATGATGTAATCGCCATGAAAGATCGTTTCTAGTAAGTCGGCTTTGCACCTTATTGACTGAATTCACAAGAAAATAAGGAGCTGACTGAAATGAAATATGTAAAAGCAGATAATGTGCTGCCTCCATCGTTAGTGAGCGAGATCCAGAAATACGTACAGGGGGAAACAATCTATATACCAAAACCGAAATCAGAGCACCTTAAGTGGGGGAGCCGTTCCGGTACTAGAAGGGTCATGGATGAAAGAAATGCTGAAATCAGAACAGCTTTCCGGAATGGAAAGTCAATTCATGAATTGGCTGATGACCATTACCTTTCAAGTGAAACAATCAAGAAAATCGTATACAAAAAGTGCTGAGAGAATCAGTGCTTTTTTTCTGTGTAATGATCAATTCTAAATGAAACTATACATACCCTGATGATCTGTAAAGGTATATAGTATAAGGAAACACCCTGTAGCAGGAATGATTGACCCGAGTTTATCGAAGAGTGCAGGGTATATAAAACACAGGTATTTAGGAGCGATTATGATGGAACCATTTATTCGGAATGATCAATATAATTTTATTTCTTATCAAACACAAGTGCTGATCAATGGATATGCAACCGTGAATGACTTGAGTGTCTTACAAGCTTTAAAGGGACTTGTGCAGGACAAAGTGACAAATCTGTTTGATAAACTTTCGCCTTCACAGCAAACGGTGCTTAAACCAATAGAAGATATCCGTGATACAGAACATGCTGAAGATTATTTAATCGGATTAAAGTCATATGTGATCCCCTTTCCGACAGTGAATGATCATGCAGTAAGAAAGTTATTTCCCAAGGTTAAAAAATTGAAGACACCTGACTGGGAAGATATTGATTTCCGGGACATCTCCTATTTAGGCTGGAATGATTACGGTCAGGAACGAAAATATATGATTGCAGAATACAACGGGGAATTAAAAGGATTTAGAGGAACGTTTAAAAACAGCAGTAAAAAAGGGATCTGCACCATTTGTAACACCTTTTCTAGTATTGGGTTTTACATGTCAGAATCCAAGGGATCTGCTCAAGGTACTTTTGTTAAAAAAGGGAATTATATATGCCAGGACAGTGATGAGTGCAATGACAAGCTGAAAAACAAAGAAAAATTGGACGATTTCATTCTTCGGATCAATCATTAAGACAAAAGAGGTAAACAAAAGGTGTATTTTTCTAATGTTATACTATATTACGGAATTCCAATTCTTCTCAACACTTATAAATCCCTTGAAACATTCCCATACTTTAAGTAGTATAGATAAGTAGAAAATTGTAGAGTTTCGAAATGAGGGTTTTAAATGGAAAAGAAATCCATATATGGATTAACATTAGATCAATTAACGTCTTGGCTCGTAGAGAACGGTCAAAAGAAATTCCGTGCAGCTCAAGTATGGGATTGGTTATATAAGAAACGTGTGACAAACTTTGCTGATATGAAGAACCTGAACGCTGATTGTGTTCAACTTCTTGAAGATCACTTCTATCTCCATACACTCACACAGGAAATCAAGCAGGAATCAAAGGATGGTACCATTAAATTCTTATTCAAGCTTGAGGATGGGAACCTGATTGAAACCGTCTTGATGCGTTTCAACTATGGATTGAGTGTGTGTGTCACAACACAGGTAGGTTGTAACATCGGTTGTACATTCTGTGCAAGTGGACTGTTAAAGAAGAATCGCGACTTATCAAGTGGTGAAATTGTGGAACAGATCATGAATGTTCAACATCACCTGGATGAAGCAGGGAACGGCGAACGTGTCAGTCATATCGTCGTTATGGGAATCGGTGAGCCGTTCGATAACTATGATAATATGATGGACTTCTTCCGAGTTGTAAATGACCAGAAAGGTCTTTCCATCGGAGCGCGTCATATTACCGTATCAACAAGTGGACTGGCAGATAAGATTTACAAGTTTGCTGATGAAAACATCCAAATTAATTTGGCTGTTTCCCTTCATGCGCCAAACAACGAATTGCGTACAAGGATCATGAAGATCAATCGTGCATATCCTTTAGAGAAACTCATGCCTGCGATTGATTATTATCTAGAGAAGACCAATCGTCGAATCACATTTGAGTATATCCTCTTAAGTGATGTGAATGATCATAAGGAAGAGGCACTTCAGCTGGCGAAGCTTCTGAAGAATAAGCGTCACCTTTCATACGTGAACTTGATTCCTTATAATCCGGTCGACGAACACAACCAGTATCAAAGAAGTACTAAAGAAGCAATTGTTGAATTCTATGGTACCCTGCTGGAGCATGGTATCAACTGTGGAGTGCGCGTGGAGCAGGGAACGGATATCGATGCTGCATGCGGTCAGCTGAGAAGTAAGCAGATCAAGAAAGATAAAGTTAAATCATAACACTTTTAATTGAAGCACATGAATTCCTGTATGGGATTTGTGTGCTTTTTTGCTGTGCAGTAGATCGGGGCGGAGAGAGGGCTGGAATTTCCATAATTTTCAAAAAGACGCAATTTACAAAGGATTTGACGCAATTCTTGTGATAATGACGCAATCGACATCCAAAATGATGCAATAAAGTAAATTATGACGCAATCAAGACAGAAAATGACGCAATTCCGGTAATGAACAACCTCACTCCCCATTTAGAAATGCATCTTTAAACCCTTTTTGTCCTTAAAAGCTAGTGAAAAACAATATTTTTGCTCCATCATCAGAAAGAAAAGTATCTTCAACGATTTTTTTATAAGAATTAACTCATTTGATTTTTTTGTTCGATTTATATTGAATTCACCGTTCGGCAATTATAGAATATTCATTAAGAAGAAATTTTTGGAAAAGGGGTGGATCAATATGGATGTGCTCCATATGACCAGTCGGAAAAGAGAAACATACGAAGTGAAAATGGAAGCTTCCCTTCTATGGGAATGTGCTTTGGGGATTGCGGCAATAACCAATACCAGGCTCATTGAAACGTTAGAAAAAACCAAAGAATCATGGGACAAGTTAAAAAAATCTTTATCCCGTTCACTGATTCAAGACTTGGAGTATGTAGAAAAGAATAATACCTGGAAATCCTTGCTCCTACTATTGCATCAAAAAGAATTCCGATCCTTGGATGAGTTCATTACCAATGTGGATGAATTGGAAGATGAAAAATTCAAATACCATTGCATTCCTTATATAGGAATGAAGTTGCAGGAATTTCGCATGCTCGCTTCTAAAGGTGATGTAGCATCACGGAACAGATTGAAACAAGAAAGTAATGATAACCCATATTATCCAGGTTATATTGAATTCATCTGCACGACGAATGTCCACAACCTTAAGAGGCACGTAAAGAGTGTGATGACCCGCTGGTATGAAGAAGTGATTCTACCTGAACAAGAGACACTGTCCGGAATATTAACAAGGGATATAAAGTCGAAGAAAGAGATGAGTGAAAAGCTCAATCCCGAAGCTTTAGTGGAATGGGCGACAGGCGGCATCACCTATTTGCCGGAGCCTGCAGTCCACACAGTCCTACTCATTCCACAATCCATTTACCGTCCTTGGAATGTTGAAGGAGATGTAGAAGGAGTCAAAGTGTTTTATTACCCTGTAGCCAATGAAAGTATCTACCCTGACGATAAGGATATGCCAGACTATTTTCTTGTACAGAAGCATAAAGCCCTCGGGGATGATGCGCGCCTCAGGATGGTGAAATTGTTAAAACGATCAGAACGCACCTTGCAGGAAATCACGAATGAACTGAGCATGGGGAAATCCACCGTCCATCATCATTTGAAAATCCTCAGATCAGCCAGGCTTGTCGACATCCAGGATGGAAAATACCGCTTGAAAGAGAACGCTGTAGAATCGCTGTCAAAAGAATTGATGCACTATCTAATGGACTAAAGGGGGAGGAAGTAACTTGGGAGAACCGTCGGTCAGTATTAATCAAATGCATGAACTACCGCCTTTAAAGAAAAACTATTCCGTTTTCAGATTCATGGGTGGGAATTTGATTTCATTTTTCGGGGACCAGATCTATTTAATCGCCATTCCTCTAATGGTACTGAGTATCACCGGATCACCTGTCAGCATGGGAATCGTAGCCGCTCTTGAGAGGCTGCCGATTTTACTGCAGCCATTTGCAGGGATACTGTCTGATCGGTTTAACCGTAAGCACTTGCTTCTACTATGTGATTTAGGGCGATGCTTACTTGTCGGTGTGATCGGGGTTCTCTTCATACTGGGAATTCTGGAAATGTGGATGATCTACCCTGCGGTGTTCGGTATTGGACTATTGAGTCAAATATATAATACATCTCAATTTGCCTCGATACCCGGACTTGTCAGGGGAGAAGACCTTCAGGCTGTAAATTCCGTGAATTCAGGGATTTTCAATTTAGCGGTGTTTATCGCCCCGGGGCTGGGAGGATTGATTATTTCCTTCTTTAATCCAGGCTACGCCTTGATGGTTAACAGCGTCAGCTTCCTGCTGTCTTTCCTTGCCATTGCAAGTCTGCGGATGAAGGAGAAGAAGGTTCCAGTGATTTCGATTTGGGGAGGGATCTGGGAAGGGTTTGTATACGTCGTAAAGACCAAACCGATTTTGTATACCAACCTCGCCATGGTAGCTTCTGTGTTCGGAACTACTTTATTCCTTACACTATTGGTGTTTCACCTTAAGGATTCCATCCAATTGAACACGGTTTCGATAGGATGGTTATTATCAATGGGAGGAGTAGGCGCTATTTTGGGTGCGGTGACGTCGAGCCTGTTCCGGAAGCGGTTCTCTTATCGCAGCATATTATTTGGTTCTTCTGTGATCGGAGGACTATCGATCCTTTGTTTCGGTTGGATGGAATCTTATACAGGGCTTGTCATCATGAATGCAGTCGGGACGTTCTGTGCATCGATGATGAGCCCGTGCATCATTACCATAAGGCAAACACTGACGCCAGATCACCTGTTGGGAAGAGTGCAGGCCACATGCCGTCTCATGACGTGGGTATTCATGCCCCTTGCCGCATTCCTGGCGGGACTATTGGCAGAATCCATCGGGACACACTATACAATCATGCTGGCAGGTGCCATCTCCACTCTCTCCTCCATTCCGTATTTGCATCATAGTTTAATAGATAAATAGAGGGACGGACCTCTCAAAGTGTTTTATGGTAGGATAGAAATAGATTTATTGCGGGGAGAATTCGGATATGATAACGGAAGAACATTTAAAAGAGAAAATGAGGAGAATCGATTTCACATGTCCAGACTCCATAAAAGACTGGGACATGGATGCATTATTAAAAGATATGGTCCACCACATTGGTTCCATCGATGGAGAATTAAGGGATTCGTTGATTTATACAAGCTTTTACAGATTGATGGAAGGAAACCACCTATCCCAAGAGCAAATGTTATTTCTATTTGATATTTGTATAGACGAAAGTCACTTATTTAATGAAATCGGAAAAAAGGAAGATGATTCGGTCTTCACACGGGCATTTTCATCTTTAGTACTGGCATTACTTTTGGCTAAAGACCGTGAACGGCCATTTTTACCCTCTGAAAAAGTCCAGGAAGCAATTCATGCCTGTTTTCATTATTTAGAGGCAGAAGTCGATACCCGGGGTTATGTCCAAAGGAAGGGATGGGCCCATAGCATTGCACACGGAGCCGATTATTTAACGGAAGTCATCAGACACCCCCAATTTCCAGAGGAGCTTCATCAGAGAAGTCTTGATATCGTCAAATCATGCATATTCAAAGAAGCAACTTATGTAGATAACGAGGATGGACGCTTATGTTCAGCCATTGAGGCACTGGTCGAAAAAGGGTTGACTGATGAAGAGCTGCATACATGGCTGATGAACTTGTCCGGTTCTGTAAATGAACGTTACACGGAAAATGGATATTCCCTATCCTTTTACAGAGAGCAAATGACTGTCCAACAATTCATGCAAACCTGTTATTTCCGTCTGAAATGGAAAGATACCGGGAGCAAATCAAGGGACCATATTGGTACCGTGCTGCAAAAGTGGCATAGGCACGTATTCAACTAAAAGGAGGAGCGGAGGATGCAATCAAATCATCATGACATCACTATCATAGGAGCAGGTGTGAGCAGTGTGTTTCTCGCTTACACCTTGATGAACCAAAATGAGCATCTCACCATCCATATGATCGATGTTGGCAAGGAACTGAGTGAGCGGGTGTGTGGATTAGATGCCGGTAGAGAGTGCACCTGTGTGGGTCTATGCAGTAAATATATCGGCTTTGCCGGCCTCGGTAAATCAGAAGGGAAGTTCAATTATACGAATGATTTCGGAGGAGAGCTTGGCAGGAAGATCGGAAAGCAGCATACCCTTGACTTAATGAAGGAAGTGGACAAGATCCTCTGTGAATTTGGTGGCGGCATCAGACCTATTTACAGTACAAAAAATAAGGATCTTTCGAATAAGGCCGTACAATCAGGCTTACGGGCACTATCAACGGAGGTTCGACATCTTGGGACAATTCTGGCGAATGAAGTGTTCCAAAAGATATATGAGTTTCTGAAAAACAGGGTTCATTTCCATTTTGAAACGCACGTTGATAGGGTATCAATACATAAATCAGGCTTTCGGATCCAAACCGATAAAGGTGAATTCACCACTGGAAAAGTAGTGATCGGAACCGGGATGAGCGGCAGCTCGTGGTTGAAAAAACAAGCCGCATCTCTTGGACTTCATCCTGGAGAAACCCGTCTGGATCTGGGGATTCGTGTAGAGATGAAAGGGGATCAGCTGCAGTCGATATTGCAGGATACGTTTGAAACGAAGTTGAAGATTGAAAGAGATTCCTTCAGTGCAACCACGTATTGTATGAATCCCCGTGGGAGGATCATCCGTAAACATCAGCATGGGGTTGTGATGCCGGATGGACAAAATGAACGTGAGAAGGAAAGCCCGAGTGCGAATTTAAATTTCAGCTTATTCGTGCCTCAATATTTCCCTTCCCATGATGAAGCCATGGAATATGCATTGAGTATTATTGGAAGCATCAATCAAGGACGGGAGAGGATTGTCGTTCAAAGGCTGGAAGATTTTCAGTTACATAGAAAGTCAAATTCGTTGGAAGGGAATCTTGTAGGTCCGTCCCTCGACGGGGAATGTGGGAATGTACGGGAAGAGGTTCCTGATCTGTATGGGAAGGCGCTTCTTGAGTTTATGGCTTGCTTGGAAGAGCTTATTGGTGAGAAGGTGCATCCTGATACACTCCTGTACGGCATGGATGCGAAGTTCTATGAGCCTAAATTACCGACGGACATGAACTTTGAAACGGAAGTCCCTGATTTGTTTTTGATTGGTGATTGCTCTGGAGAGTCCCATTCTTTATCTCAGGCAGCTGCGAGTGGTATATATTTAGGCAGATATTTGGGAGAAGATATTGCTAAAAAATGACAAATTTAGTATTGTTTGAAACCTTTCTGTTTGTTCTTTCGTAGTAGTAGGAAAGAACAGGCAGAAAGGATTTTTTTATGGAATTAAGAGTTGAAAAGAGCGATGTTGATTATGAAACGATTATAGATCATCATACAAAAAAACAGTTGAGTATGTATTCCCTTCTAAATTTACTGGGAGCGTTTATGCTGATTGGATTCGGACTGATGTTCTTCACGGTCCCACTGGATATCAACCAACAGTTGCAATGGGTTCATGTGAAGGGAGTCCATGTTGATAGAAAGTCGACGAGGGAATTCTTTGTATTCCTTTTCACTGCAGGATTCTTATATTTCACCTTGCTATTTTTGTACTTTAAAAGATACTGGAAGAAAACGTCTATACTCATCACTCTTTTATGTTTGGGAGTCATCGATGCTATCTTCTTCTTCTTTTCGTTTTAGGAGGTTAACTATTTATGAATGGAGGTCAATAAATTGTATTACTATTTTAATGTTTTACTAACGATCATCATCCTAATCATCGGGACGGGGATAGCATTCTTCATCGATCAATTCAGTAAACAATTAGAAAGAATCATACCTGCAAGATTCTTATTCCTTACGGTCGTATTGATTCTGTTTACGTTGATGTTGAGTTCTACCATAATGGTCAGCTCATTAAAAAATTGGAGTTTGATGGATACGGCCTTCATTTCCAGTCTCTGTTTCTTTGCACTTGGGTGGGTGACAAACATCTCGAAAAAGGCACAATTCAATCAGGCAGGTACTTTTGCTAAGTTTATCACGAATAATCAGTTCAAGTATGAATATGAATCCGCAAGCTCTTCGAATAAGAGTCCCTACTTCATTGCCAGTCTCTTGTTCCTCGTATTGAGTTGGGGACTTTCCTTTTGGGTTGCTTATAGTTAGAGATAAGAAGGAGATATTGGTATGAGTGATTGGGGCATATTGTTTCTTTTGGTAATGATGCTTGTGACGATTTTGCTATTCACCAATTTTTTAGTCGTGAAGGTTTCAGGAAGCAGTAAAAAGAAGCGGATATGGGCGGGGGTCACATGTTTCCTTCTCAGTCCTTTGATCATGCTTGTAACGGGTTTATCTGTAAGCCCATTTGATCCCTATGGTTTTGGAACGGGAATGACAATGCTGATTTATGGGACCTTTTGTGCATTGAATGGGTTACGGATCATTGTGGTTGGATTGTTCATGGAATAGCGGTATTAAATGACATAATGAAAGGATAGATGAGAGAATGATAGAACTTTTTTCTTATAATTGGGAAGTAAGGAGTGACTGGTTTGATTGGTGCAGGGAAATCGAGAATGAAGAATTGCTGAAAGAGCGGAAAGGCGGAATGGGAAGCATTCTAAAGAACCTTTATCATGTGGTGGATTGTGAACAGATTTGGATGAATCAGCTGCAGGGGAAACCCGTGCTGATGAAGGACATACATACCGTTTCAACATTAGACGAAGTCATTTGCTTTTCAGAAAACACCCGGCAACAAACTGAACAATTTCTCTCCTTATGGATCCCAGCCTATGACAAGAAAGAATTCAATATGAAAACAAGATCTGGTAGAACCTACAGTTTCACTTACAAAAAGGTTCTGCAGCATGTAGTGGCCCATGAAATCCATCACATCGGTCAGTTATCCGTGTGGGCAAGGGAAATCGGGAAAAAACCTGTGTCCAGTGATTATATTTTTAGATGAGGTTTTATATTAACAAGAAAAAGACGAATTGAACAGCGTGTAAAAAGAGTAAAGGACTATTATATGAAAATCAGTCACTGCAACGAATGAAAAAGCAGTGGCATACGCAATCTCCACATTTCTTTTGTGATAGTCAAACTTTTCGTCTGTTGATTGGAG